>CAJXKC010000008.1 GCA_913055685.1 uncultured Flavobacteriales bacterium | reverse complement strand
ATGTCATGGTGCTTTGTGCGCCGAAGCTTTAGCGAAGGCGTATCGAAGCAGGGTCTGATTTTATAGAGTCCTTCGACTTGTTCTCCCTTTGGTCGAACGCTCCACGTAAAACGCGGTAAACAGGGTGACATTAATTATTCCTTCGAAGCACGGAAGAAATTGGGCCCTTCGAACGCTCCTCGTAAAACTCGGTAAACAGGGTGACATTAATTATTGCTTCGAAGCAGGGCCCACTAAGACCACGGAGCTTAAAATGCTGTTAGGCTGCTTTGCAGGCCGAAGCTTTCTTGCCACTTTCTACGTGGAGCGATGGCGTGTCGAAGCACGGGTTTTCTCGCTTGGCTTGGAAGCTGGGTTTTTAGATCGAACTAAAATTCTAAGGCGGCTAAAATGAATTTATTCTAAACTTACAGCCCGTATTTTCGAGCAAGGTATTTTTCGGAATAGCCTGTTTTTTGGGAAATTTCTTTGAGGCTACTGCCCTTATTTACTAATTCTTGGACCAATTCATTTTTAATTTCTTTGATAAGGTTACCTGGGGTTAAGGGGGTTCCTTCGAGGCTGCGGTAAAGATCCATCGGGTAGGTATCGAAGTGGGCGGCTAAGGATTTAACCGAATTAATGGAGGGGTTTTGACGGATAGCGCTGCGAATATTTTCAATATCGAGGTTGGTTTGGATTTCATTATTCTTTTGGCGGTACCTTTTAAATATCCAAAAGCCGAAAGCGAGGGCAATAAGGGCAAGACTAAGGTAAAGCAAGCGGTAGAATGAATGCTTCTTATCTAGGGTCTCGTCGATTGGTTTAAAAGCTTGGTAGAATTTTTGAGCGGCTTTAGGTACATAGTTGCTTAGGTCAATGCTGTACAATCCAGTAGTGCTGCCTGCGTAAATTTTACCATCATGATAATTTAAGCCTCTTTTATTGAACTCAACATCTGGAATAATGGTTTCTAGTTGGTCTTTGCCATGGCATTTGAATAAACCTTGGTAGGTGGCAAGCCAAATGGAGCCGGTGCTATCGGCTATAGCATCGGCATAGATGATTTTTTCATCTGATGCCAGTAGTTTGTTCTCTTTTGCTGAGTAGTTATAAAGTTTGTGCTCTGTGGTGATTAGCAAAGATCCTTGTGTGGGGTAAATGGAAACTATTTTTTCGGCGAAATCGAAGAGGATTTCGTTTTGGTACTGACCGGCGCTATCTAAAAAATGCCGACTTAGAACCCCGGAATCATCGCCGGTATAAAAATGGTTTTCGGTGAACAATGAAGCGCTTATCGCTGCTTTAAAAATCACTTGATGCTGATCATTTTCTATGCCACGCTGGCGGATGAAAAATTTACGCTTTCCAAGAATACCTAGGTCTATATATTGATTGTAGGAATAGTCAAAAGGGCGGTATTCTTTATAAGAAATGAACTTGTCTGCGCTGTAGAGGAGCCCGTTCCAAGCGATGTAAATGGTATCGTTGATATTTTTAATGCGGCCATTGGAGTAGGTGATGGGTAGCCTATTTGGGGAAGGGAATATTACACGTTCATCATTGATGTAGAAGCCATTGTAGCTGGCGAAAATGTGCCAACCGTCGTTTAGGAAAAGTGATGAACGGAAGGATAAGTTAGGCCGGTATACGCTTAAGTAAGGGTGTTTCCGAAACCAATATACCTTGTTTTGATTAAGGGCATAGCAGTTTGTATCATTATATACAAATTGGAAGTTGATAAGCGCTTGGTAAGGAATGGCAGTTTGGACTGCGGCTGCTGTAATACTGTCTTCCTTCGACATTTTGGAGTTAATGGAAATGGCCTCCTGGTCTTTATCTATTGGTTCTTGCTTGGTCTTAGCAAGCATTTGTACTGCTCCTAAAGTGTCGAGTAAAAAAAGGTTTTGCTTGGTTTGGATAGCAATGCCGCCCTCATGCTTATAAAGGGTAGTAATTTCCTCTTTAAAGGGATAGATTTCTTTTAGCTCCAACAGTTGGCCTGGAAGGCTTATAGTGCCTAGCATAAGTGCGCCAATCCAGAAAGCTCTTGACTTCCCCATTGTTATAACAAGTGTTAAATTTTGTTGCAAAATAAAGATAACATGTTATAAATTAATGAATGCAGGTCATCTTTTTAATAAAGACTTTAGCTGAAACAAACCTTTATTCTTTTATGGCAAGAGCAACAAAAAGTAAGCTGGACCCTGCCGAGCGAATCATGTACTTATTGCGCTATGATGAGTTAAATGAGATCCCGAGGCGCATACAGGACAGTCTTATATTAATGTGCTTAAGCAATGGTGCGGATCGCGCCTATGTTTTTGATTACAATTATCAAGAAGGAACAACTTCCAATATTTATGAGTGGTGCAGGGAGGGTATTGAACCGCAAATTGAATACCTCCAGAATTTACCGATAACGGAGTTCCCAGAGTGGATTACTTCCCATGAAAATGGAGATAATCTACTGATAGAGTCTGTGGCTAAGTTAAAGGAAGGGCCTTTGAAAAAGGCTTTAGCAGACCAAGCGATTCAAAGTCTTATAGCGATTCCTTTTTTTCAGGGTAAGGTTTGCCGTGGCTTTATAGGTTTAGATTGGGTAGAGCGCGAAATGGCTTTGAATAAGGCGGAGATTCAACTGCTGGGCTTGGTCGCTCAGGTGATGGGAAATGTTCATATGGAATATGAGACCAGGGATGATGTTCTTCAAAAGCAAAGCGATATCGTTCGTAAAGATTCACTGAAAAGCATTCTATTAGAAAGGAATAGGAAAACCATCTTTTGGGAGCTAAACCTAATTGAGAAGACATATACCCTTAATGAAGGTTTTGAGACCGTTTTTGGACTTAAGAGTGGCACTTTTAGTGGCGATGAAAGCAGCTTACTGAGTCTTATTCACGATGAAGATCGCTTTAAGTTTCGCAAGGCAATACAGCAGCTGCTAAAGGGGAAAAAGGATAGTTGGACCGGTAGTTTTAGGATAAAGCGTAAGAAGGGTTTCACGCGGGTAATTACGGCCATGATGGTCTATCGCAATTTAAATGGTCAAATAAGTAATATTTTAGGTAGTTTGAATCTTGCGACAGACTTTTTCCAAAGCCTTGATCTATTCGAAGCTGCCGCCGAAATTGCCGGTTTGGGAGCCATGGAAATAGTACCCTCGGAGCAGAAGATTAGGTATACCGATAGTTGTGTGAACTTAGTTTCTGAATCCGATAGTAGTAAACTTAGTTACCATGAGCTGGCAGAAATGGAATTGTGCTTTGAAGGCGAATGGACCACTTTAGGCCTGCTTTTGGGAATGCTTATAAAGACTAAACAAACGAGTTTTTCGGGAACCTATCTGTTTAAGCTTAAGGCCTTGAAGCAGTATAGGTGGCTTAAAATTAGTATTAAATTAGTTTCGGTTCAAAGTTCGGAAGAAAAAGAGCGCTTTTTAATTATTGTTCAGGATGTAGACGAGCAAATTAAGCAAGAGCAGGAATTAAAACAGAACTCTAAACTTCTTTCTGAGGCACAAAAAGTTGGGCAGCTAGGCTATTTTATCATTGACTTTAATAAGGGGCATTGGCAAGTAAGCGATATTCTTGAACAAATTTTAGAATTGCAACATATCAGCGATAAAAGCATTGAAAATTGGCTGAGTATTATCCATCCCAAGCACCGAGAAGAGACCAACCATATTTTTGAGCAAGCCTTAGCTTCAAAACAGGTCTTCAAGACCCGTTATATTGCCATTCAACAAATTTCTCAGCGTCCTATTTGGGTTGAAGTTCGCGGGGAAACGGAATACGACTCAGATGGAGCCCCGGTTAAAATGCTTGGCACTATTCGAAATATCAACGATACCATGAATTACATTCAGAGTATCGAGAACCAAAATAGAAGGTTTCGGGAAATCGCTTGGACAAGCTCGCATCTATTACGTGCTCCCTTAACTCGTATGCAAAGCATGATCAGCTATTTAAATGCCAGCCAGCAGGAAAAGGGGCCGGATCTCAATATCTCGAAAGAGATTGATAATTCCCTACTGGAAATGGATAATGTGATCAAAGATGTGGTTGGTAAGGCCCAGGTCCTGGAGGAAGAGGGCTACTTTAAGCTGGATCTTCATTACCAGGATGTTAGCAAATACAAGGAGTACGAGATTATTTTGGTAGATGATGATCCCATTATTAACCTATTGCATGAACGGGCCTTGTCCAATACCATAAGTTTGCCCGTACGCAATTTCACCAGCGGAGAGGAGTTTTTACAATTTCTTGAGCAGGATGGCAATGAGAGCAAGGGGTATTTAATTCTATTGGATATCAATATGCCGGGTAAAAGTGGTTGGGATGTGCTCGATACCTTGAGTGAAATGCCTAAGTCGAAACAATGTCTGGTGGTAATGCTTTCGAGTTCTACCGATCGGGATGACCTTAAGAAAAGCAATCAATTCCCCATTGTTTTGGACTTTCTCCAAAAACCATTAAATGAATTCCGATTAGCACGTTTATTTAATCTGGGACCGGTGCAAGCTATTTTACAAGCGTCGAAAGGTTAGGGCTCAGTAGAGCTCGGGTTGCAGGGGCGCAGGGATTCGCTGGCGCGAAGCAGGGGGAGAGAGGAAGAGAGGAAGAGAGGAAGGGGAAGATAAGCGTAGGCTGGGCTTTCCTCGCTATGCTCGGAAGCAGGGATTTCTTCG
>CAJXKC010000007.1 GCA_913055685.1 uncultured Flavobacteriales bacterium | reverse complement strand
TGAACTCGGGTGAATACTGTCTTAATTTCCTATTCATAATTGACTAAAATTGTGTCAACCTATTTCAGGATAAGACAGGAGGAGCGTGTTACCTAAACGCCCGCGAGCGTGGCTCGCTAGAGGCGCAGAGGGAGTTGAGGACGAGGACTTAAAACGTCCCAAGGAGGAAGGGAAGGCTGGGGTGCAGGGAAGCATTGCGTGTAGGATGCCTTGCACACAGAAGCTTTATCTGTCTCGTTTCACGGGCCTGCCGCGTTCTACGTGGAGTGAAGGCGTGGTAAAGCAATGACTTTAACTAGAAATCGGGAAATGAGAAGACAAAGAATAGAAAAAGAGAAGGTTGACTGTTAAAATCTGGATACTAAATTATTAATCGTAGAATAATAAAAGCAAAGTTTAAAATTTATAAAGAGGTAAGTGGGGAATGCCGTTTTTAATTCAGGGCGGGGAATGGTGAGATTAGGTTAGCGAGTCAGGCTTATAGCAGTAGGTAAGGTTGTGTGTTTGGCATCGGGCCGGTAGGGGTGGATGCGCATTTGGATAGGCCTTATCAGCGTTTGATCACTAAAGATCAGCGTCCCTATTTTAAGCTGGTGATAGCCAATGGTTAAATATTGGTAAGCCGGCAGAGCTTTAGTTCTAAATTAGTTCGGGCTTAGGAATAAAGGTATAGGTTCACCCAAGTTTAGGAGCAAATCAGCGGTAATCTTTCGCTTAAGAGATTGTTTGCTAGGCTATTGAGATAGCCATTAAAAAAGAAACCCAAACCCACAAAGACTCGAGGAACTATGCAACTAATTAACCTCTACTTATCAATGTCGGATTGGGTTTTCTTTCCTTCTAAAAAGAAATAATCTATTACCGTTCGCAAAATTAACCTGAGGGAAAGGAGGGTTTTTTACCCTTCGTTCAGTGAAAGCTTTATCACGATGAGTGGTCGTTTTTTTTCGGTGAATGAACTATTGTCTAAGGCTTGTTGCCCGGTGCTGAATTGGTCAAACTACCGGTTTTAGCAGTTTCACCATTCAAATATGCTAGTCTTTAGCTTTTGCGGCAAGGCCTGAATTTTGCAGATCAGACTTTATATTCCTACTCGTAGCTTGGAGTTTGTTTAAACGCACCTGCATTTGCTCGAGGTTGGGGCTGAGGGCGCTGTGCCAATTGGTTTTGTCAATTAGCTGCTTGTGTTTGATGTATCGACTTAGATCTTTTTGCTCGAGGCCATAGTAGGCTTCAGCGATATAAAAGACCTGATCGGCGCCATAATTGGTCCATTTGTTACTGCGCCATTTTACATTGCGCACGGCGGACAGCAACTCTTGGACCAGCTCATCTTTTTGGAGCACAAAGAAAATGGTTACCATTTCGAAGAGAAAGAGTCTTTTGTCACTTTGTTGCTTAAGCCTCTCTTTGAGGGCTAGTTTTTTAGCCCGCAATTCGAGTTCATTATTAGCGGCCAGAATTTCCAGTGCGATGATGCGGGCTTCTAGAACAGGGAAAAGTTTAAAACTGCCGCTGAGGCGCTGACATACTGCAAGATTTTTAAGAAATTCTTCTTGCTCCTTTCGTAAATAAGACCAAAGTCCGATAAGACTGGCTGCAAAAACTTGCTGTTCATTGCTACGTGCTAGACGAAATAGATGGCGTATATGCAACTCAAAATTCCCGTCTTTTTCTAGGCTAGGGACAAAGTAGGACAGGATTACTTCAGGATAATAAGTTTTGCTAATAAAATGAGCTAGCCATTTGGAAGGTATGAAATCGAGAAAGTCGCGGCCTACGAAATTAGCCAAGGCCATACTTACGCCGTAATTGTGGATATTGATGCGCAACCAATCGTTTAGACTTAAGATGGTGGACACTTGACGGTATTTTTGATCGCGTAATAGAAATTTAAGGAGGTAAGCTAAATGCAGAATGTTTTGGGCATCGAGGGGGCGGATTAGGTTTTTCGCATAATCCACATGAAACTCCTCTTTTAAAACTTCACTCTGCAGCTGAAATTTAAAGAAGGCTTTTTCTTTTTCGGGAACTTTCCGGAATTCAAGGAAATCGCGATAGCCAATGTAGTGGGCGAGAATATTTAAACTGGCGGTGGAAATCTTCGTCTTGGATTTTACCAAGCCATAGGCTCTTCTTAAGGTATTATAGCTAATGCGTTCATTGGTCTTTTGGAAAATCTCTTCCTCCAAGGCAAGGCAATCGGATTTAGTTTTTATTGAGGTACCAAACTCCTGCTCTACCGTCATTAATATTCTTTCAGTGTCCATAAGTGCGTCGAGGGTTTTTCACGCTCTGCCAGCAGGGGGTTAAAATCATGAGTACAAAGAGAAGTTACTGGATAAATTTAAGCAAATCGGTATTGGTGCGCAATGGCTCTTTTGGAAGTGTTTTACGGCCCCAAAGAGCAAGCGTGACTAAAAATGATTCCAATAAAGTGGATTTGATGTCTATTTTTAAACGTGTACCTACATTGTACCTGATATAATAATATGAGCTCAATAATCCCCGAAGTTTGTAAAGTCTAATAATTAGACATCCTTCCCTACGATTACCACCCCTTTTACTTTGGGGTGGTAATTACTTACTTGTACTTTTTTGTACTGGCCTTTAGGTAATTGCGGATAAAGGGATGCTTATATTTGAAAGACTAAAATGTGGGATAATGGTGGATTTGAATGTTTTTATAGCGCAGGCCTCCTTCGAGGCATTGCCTTACGGGGTAGTCTATCAGGACCTGGAAGGGGCGATTCTGAAATTCAACCAAGAAGCATTGGACATCCTGGGCTTGACAAGGGATCAATTAATGGGGAAGACCTCTATTGACTCAGGATGGCGAAGTGTTCGCGCTGACCATAGTCCATTTCCAGGTGAGGAGCATCCTGCCATGCAGGTCCTAAAGAGTGGAAAGAGTGTATCGAATGTTATCATGGGCGTTAATAATCCGGCGGCAGGACATCGCAAGTGGATTAGAATTAATAGTCGACCTCTATTTGAAAACGATAAGCTTCAGGGGGTGGTTAGCTTCTTCGAGGATATCACCGAGAGCGTAGATAATGAAAATGAGCTCACCTTTAGTCGAAGGGTCAGTAACTTTCTACTTAAGGCCTCCAAAACTCTAAATCAAGCATCAGCGGAGGATTTTGATCCGGTGCTTGAGGACCTTTTGCAGGAATTTCATGCCATAACTGGGGTTGACCGGTGTTATTTACGGTGCTTTCAGAGCTTAAACCCTAATAGCAAGGCTCTTTGGACGGTCTTGTCCCAGGAAGGCCTTAAAACATCTAAGCAGGAGGATAGCGAGGTTTTTAATAAAATATTAGATTGGTGTTATCAGCAAGAATGGAATACTAGCCGAATACTAGTTGATGCTAATAATGAAGCCGGCTCGAATGAGCTTAAGGAATTGTTAAGTACGGCTAAACTAGAAGGGTTTATGGCTTACCCCATGATAAATAGCAAGGGGGAAGCTAGTGGCTTCTTGGCTATTGCAGTGATGGATCAGGAGCGATTTTCATTTGATCCTGGGGTGCTAAAAGCAATAGAGTTTTTTGCTGATTTACTGAGTTCCTTTTTTGACCGACAAAAAAGCTTTTGGTCACTTAGAGAACGAATTAAGGAATTGCAATGCATTTATAATGTTTCTCAAATTATCGTTAAGCAAGGCGGGATTGATTTTAACTTTTTACAAGAATCCGTCGATGCGATAACCGAAGGTTTTTTGGTTCCAGAGGCGACGCGGATTGAGTTGATTGCAAATAATATTAAGTATCGGAGTAAGGACATAGGAAAGCCAATTGGAAATACCTATAAAGCCGAATTAAGCTGTCCTTCGATGGGTCTAACCTATCTAAAAGCCTGCCTTGCGGAAGGCTTGGAGTTTTTACCTGAAGAACGTGTGCTCATTGACCGTCTGGCAGACATGCTGCAAACCGAAATGCAAAGACGAGCTTTCGTACAACGATTAGAGGAAAGTAATGAGCGTTATCGCATTATTGCTAAATCGGAGAGTATTTACTTTTTGCGGGTCGATTTAGAGGGTAATCTTATTGCTTGTAGCGAAAAGTATTTGGAAGATTTCGAATGGGCCTTCCAAGGTGAAGATCCCAAAGGTAAAAGTATAACGAATACGATTTCCGATTATCATATACCCAAAGTAGCTAAAATGGTAGAGGAGTGTCTGCGTCGCCCGGGAACAGTGGTGAAAGGAGAAATTGACAAGCCTAAAAGCGATGGTAAGTCTTTTAGCACCTTCTGGGAGTTTAAGGCGCTGAAAAACGCTGTCGGTGAGCTAAGCGAGATACAGTGCATAGGATTGGATCTATCGGCAGTGAAGAAGGCCGAGGGCATTGCGGATCGATTTAAAACTGCATCGGATCAATCGAGTAATGGCGCGGTTCTTACCGATGCGGAAGGAAACATAGAATATGTAAATAGTCGTTTTTGTGAATTAAGTGGTTTTAGCGAAAGTGAATTAATCGGGAAGAATGGCTTTTTCATTTTCCATGAAGATTTCTTTCCTCAAAGGGAAGTATTGCTGGCTAGATTAAGCCAAGAAGGGGCGCTAAGAAATGAAGTGGTAAAGGTTAAATTTGCCAGTGGGACAACGGTGGATGTTTTGTTGAATGCTTTGGTGGGCGCAAAAGAAGGTGAGTCCTATGTCTATTATTCACTCGTAGATATTACCAATCGCCTAGAGCAGGAAAAAAAGATTTTAGAGCAAAACACCCGATTGGAAGCAATCTTGAAATCGCTCCCGAATCAAATTTTTGTGAATAGCGTTGAGGGGGAGTACTTGGAGTACTATCCAGGCTTTAATTCTCAAGATCAGCGGGATTTAGATTTTTTAATCGGAAGAAATATTAAGGACATCCTCCCAATTAACATTGCCGAACCCATTTTAAAATTAATTCGTGACTCGGTTGAAAATCAGGAGATGAAATCCTTAAGCTACAAACGCACGATAAACGGGGAGGAAAGATGGTTTGAAGCGATCATTTCTCCTTTGGACGCTAATAAGGTTTTACGCTTTGTACGTGATGTGACTATACAGAAGGAGTACGAAGAGCAATTATTACGCTTCAATATAGCTATACATCAAAGTCCGGTAGGCATTGTTATCGCCGACTTGAATGGTGCGATAGAATATGCCAGCCCTTCCAATAAAAAGATTTCGGGCTACGACCCCGAAGACTTATTAGGCCTCAGTGCCCGAGTTTTTGCTTCGGGAAAAACTTCGGCGGCAGTTTATAAGGAAATGTGGACCAATTTATTGGCTGGAGAGATCTGGGAGGGCGAGCTATTAAATAAAAATAAGGCTGGCGAAGAGTATTGGGAGCGGCTATCCATTACTCCCATGAAAGGGCCAGAGGGTGAAATAACCCGCTACATGGCTTTGAAGCAGAATATAGATCAAGAAAGGCGCTTTAAGGAAAACCTGATGCGGCAGAACGAAATTTTCCGCGAAATATCGAATACGCAATCCCATGATGTGAGAGGACCGATTGCTCGTTTGTTGGGGATAACCGAATTTATCCAGCAGAATGAGGTCGATGAAAAGGAAATGCGGGAGTTTATTGAAGGGATTAATTCCTCGGCCCAAGAACTGGATCAAATAACCCGCAAAATTGTGGGGCTAAGCGCAGCGGCCAGTAGTTTGGAATTGGAAAACAAAGAAAACCAAATAGCTAAAGATTAATTGTTTTGGACAAAAAGAAAGAAGGTGAAATAATATGGAAGTTAGCCATAGTTGATGACGATCCTATGATAATTCGACTGTCCGAGTTAATGTTGAGTCAGCTTGCCCCCGATTTAGAAGTCATCAGCTTTAAGGATGGGCAACTTTTCTGTGATCACTTGCAAAAATTAAAATCGGAAAGCCATGCTCGGCCAGATTTCAATTATTTGGTTTTATTGGACATCAATATGCCCAATAAAAATGGTCATGAAGTCTTGGCCTCCATTGATGAAAAGGGCTTTGTTCCATTTGTAGAGGTAGCAATGTTAAGCAGCTCCATCTATCAGGAAGACCGCGAAAAGTCATTGGTTTATCCTTTTGTGCGTGAATTCATTGAAAAACCTTTGCGGCGTGCAGTTTTAGAGCGCTTATTGAAGGAAATGGATCTATTGAATTCGGAAAAAAAGTAGTGCTTAAATTTACAAGGTAAAGACTTGTAAAATAGTGTATTAACTTATTACTTCCGGTAAAAAAAACGCTTGTACTAAATTGTACTTAGATTGTAGTATTACTTAAGCTTTGACCCCTAAATTTGAAAAAGAGTAGTAGCAATATGCTATTGTTTGGTAATTAGGTTTATAGAAGGGGGAGTGATGCTTTAAGCGCATCGGTTAAAAAAGAAGCGCATTAGCGCTTCTTTTAGTTTAATAGTAAATGTTTGCTTTTTAACCAAGACTAAAATGCCTGATTACTATGTTTAGTAATATCAAGGAAGCTTCTATTTTATCTATTACTTGGATAGAGGCTGGCCTAGAATTTGTCGAAGATTGATGAGTTTAGACGGAATTAAAAACGCGGTGGTGGGCCGCTTTGGACGGGGTGTTCTAGATCTTAATGATGCTCAAGATCTCGCGAATGAAATCCAAAAGTTTACAGGCGAAAACCTCAGCTACAATACCATCAGACGTTTTTTTGGATTGGTGAAACACGATGGTTCGGTTTCCAATAAAACGCTAAATATTTTAAGTAAATATTTGGGTTATAAGAGCTATCAAGAATTCCAAAATCTTCCTATTCACCAGATGGAGATTTCGGCCTATCAAAGTTTAATGCAGAGCACCGAAATTGACTTTGAAGTGAATTTTGCGGAGCAATTAATCGCCAAGAAAAGTGCGCGAGATATTCTAAGCCTCGCCTATTTGTTGAAGTATCTTCTAGAGGTCGCGGACTACAGTAAAGTAGCTCGGATATTGGGAAAGACAGTGCGTTTGAGACTTACCGAAGATTATTATGAAAATTGCGTGGCCCTAGCTAATTTTTGTGGTGATGATTTCCTTGCTATTTCAAAAACAAATTGGATCCGGTTTTTTATCGAAAAAACGGCTTACCCTCAAGTAGTATTACTTTTTTACAGTTCCACCTACAGTACCAAGCAAGGCTATTACGATCAAATAAGCCTTTTGAATAAACATACTTTGGATCCAGAGGAAAAGCTCTTTGCCTTATCAAGTATGGCTTGTAGGGCCTTAATTAAGCAGGATCGCAATCGATTTTTAGATTATGCTAAGGCGATTGAGGGCCTGACATGGCCTAAAGTTATAGGTGCTGATTTGAGCGCTAGGCTGCAAACTATTATTTATTTAAAAGCGCTTTACTTGGAGGAAGAAAATTTGGATAGGCATTGGACTAAGCTATTAAAAATGTTTAAGGAAAGTGCGCATAAGATGCAGTTCCTCAAAGAGCCTGTGGCAATCTTCTTTTGTGTGGAATTGGAAAAACAATGCCGTGAGCTATTAGCCGCGGGTCGTTTTTCGCAATGGGAGATTAGGCAATGGACCGAGAATGGTTTAAATCAAGTTTTTCATATATCCAAAGCCTATTATGCTTATCTCGACGGCGAATTTGCGGTTTATTTAAGGCATAAGGCCGCAATAGAGCGTAAATATTGGTTTAACAGTATTTATGACCTTTTAGAACTCATGTATAATAGGTTGGCAAAATTGGTATAGGCCATGAAGAAAAGTGAAGAAAATTACCTGAGACAAGAGCTATATCAGCTGGCGAAGGAAGATGAGACACTGTTTGATTTCATCACCAACTTTTCCTTGCATGGCCTATGGTTTTGGGATTTGGAGCAGCCCGAGAATGAATATTTTAACGATCAGTTCTGGTATACTTTGGGCTATGACCCTAAGGAGATGCCGCATAGCAGCTCGGCCTGGCAGGGGATGATAGATCCTAAGGATGCTGAGATTGCTCAGACCTTAGTGGCTCAGCATATAGAAAATCCAGAAGAACCTTATCGTCAATTAATCCGCTACACCCATAGAGACGGTCGGGATGTATGGATACGTTGTTTAGGGAAGGTGATTTTTAAGGAAGGAAAGCCTGCTCGGATGCTGGGGGTTCATATCGATGTAAGTGATGAAATTCGCGCATCAGCCGACCTGCAAAAGTATTTTGAGGAGATTCGTGACCTAGTTTTGATTGGGGACCACCAAGGTCGGGTCACCTCAGCAAATCGACATTGGGAACAATTTAACCTTAGTGTAAAGGAATTAGTCGATCGCGATTTTTTTGACCTGCTAACCTCAATCGGATTAAGCGCGGAGGAAAGTTTAAAGTCGGTGGTTGAATTCGACAATCGCTTGACTTGGACATCGGGTGCGGTCTTAGACAGGAAGGGGAAAGCGCATTTTTTTGAGGTAACCCTTATTTATGCCGAGCGCCGTTACTTTTTGATTGCGCATGAGATTTCGGAGAAAAGGTATATGCTGGACGCAGTGAAGCGAAAGCAAGCCCTGCTTGATTTACTCTTGGTTTTTAGTTCCAAGTTTATTGACGTTGCTCCAGAAAACTTAGATAATCTGATAAACCAGAGTTTAGAAAGTGTGGGCGACTTTGTGAAAGCGGATCGAGCCTATATTTTTAACTATGATTTTAAGGCGAGCACGACCAGTAACACGCATGAATGGTGTGCAAAAGGAATAGATCCCGAAATTGAAAACCTACAGGATGTTCCCATGGAAGCCTTTCCGGATTGGTTAAACCATCACCTTAAGGGGCACCCCATGATTATTCCGCGGGTGGATGATTTGGAAGAATCCAACCTCAAGGTAATTCTCGAGTCGCAACATATTAATAGTTTGGTGGCAGTACCGGTGATGCTAGGGAAAAGGTGCCTAGGTTTTGTTGGCTTTGATTGGGTTACTAGCTTCGTGGAGGCCAGCTATGAAGAATTACAGGCCTTAGAGGTATTGGCCCGTATGCTTAGTCACGTGGAAACTAAGCGCAATGACGCTACTCAATTATTATTAGAGCATGCGATCAATAAAAATATCATCGAGCATATTGGTTATCCCTTAGTGGTAATGGATGCAGATACCCGTGAGCATGTTCTGGTAAATGAATCTTTTGAAAAGCTCTGTGGGTACAAAATAAAGGAGTTAGAAGGTTTTACCCCTCCCTTTCCATATTGGTTAGCGGAGACCGAAGCCGATCAGCATGAGTTTAACAAGATATTTTTTGGTCAGGCTGAGTTTGCTGAGTTAAATTTAATTTCAAAAAAGGGTCGCATTTTACCGGTGCGCATCAATAATCACCCGGTCTTTGCCGATCAGGTAAAAACGCCCTTAATTATTTTGGGAATCGAGGACTTGTCGGAGCAAAAGGCCTTTATAGACGAAATAAAGAAGGAAAAATCCTTTAATCAGGAGCTCTTGGCTAAAAGCCCATTTTACTTTTTAAGTATAGATCGCGATTTTAATATTCTGAGGACCAACCAGGCGGCCTCTACTATTCTTAAGGAGTTAGGAAAGGAGACGCAAAAAAAGAAAAACCTTTACCCCTATTTTAAGGATTTCAGTAAAAGTGATTTTTCAGGAAAAGAATTAGTTGAGCAGCTTTTAGCCGACAAGAAGGCTATTCATAAGCTGGTTACGCGCTTACCCCAAAGGGAAGAGGTATTCTTGGAATGGTCTATGGCTGGCGGCAGTGTAGGCAGTGGTGGTGAAACCGAAATCCTGGTTTTTGGTGAGGATGTTAGTTTTAGGGAAAACTTTATTAGGGAGCTCGAACGCAGCAGGACTCAGTTAAAGGCCGCACAAGAGCTGGCCATGGTGGGGAACTTTACCCTGGACCTAAAGCAATCACAGCTTGAATTATCCGATACTTTAAAGACGATTTTGCCGCTAAACCTCAAGGCGAAATTGGGATTAGGTCTAGAGCCCATTTCCCCTAAGCGTTTTGGGATCAACTTGGAGCGTATATGGTCGGAGGCCTTAAGTAAGAACGAGTCTGCTAAAATGGGCTATTGGTTTGAAGTTGAGGGCATAAGGAAGTTTTTAGCTTTTAGGTTGCATCGACATCTAAATAAGGCCGGCGAAATTGAGGAAGTCTTTGGTACCATTCAGGATTTAACCGAGATAAAGACGCAGGAGCAAGCGCTACAAGAGTACCGCGATCGCCTAATGTTTAAGTCGAATTTGTTAACTAATATCTTAAGCATTAGTAGGTATTTGTCGGATGATTCGCTCAGCTGGGATGAAGTAATACACAAGTCCTTTCGACTTTTACGTAAGGATATTGAGGCAGAAACGGCAATCTACCTTAAGCGTAATAGTTTGGAGGGGCAATTTGGATTTGACTGGAAATTGATTTTTAATCAGGGCCAGGAAATCATTGAAGCTAAGGACTTAAAGAAAATTGAAAGCCTTCAATTTGGGTCAATGGCTGCGCATCAAGCCTTTCTCAATAGTATAAAATCAAAAGGTTATTTGATTTTGGAGGAGGAGGAAGATTGGGTGCCATTTTCTAAGTTTCGAATGCGTTTAGGTATAGAGGTTCGCAAGATCACGCTCTTTCCTATCGTTCACCAAGGTGAGGTGGAATTTATCTGGGGTTTCATTGAAAAAGAAAAAGAGCCTTGGGATCAAGAATTGCTGGATACCCTGCAAAAATTAAGTAGTGACTTTTCGCGGACTTATGGATTGCGCCAATCCTATCTTCTTAACCAAGAATCGGTCAAGAACTATGAGCTTATTTCGGAAGCAACGGGAGCGGCTATTTGGCAGGTTAATTTGAAGGACAATAGCTTCACCAAGGGTTCCGGTTTTAGGAACCTCTTAGGCTATAAACAAGAGGTGGTAAGCTTTAATGAGGAAGCGTTTTTTAATGCCATTCTTGAGATAGACCGTAAAACATTTAGGCAGGCTTTTAGTAAGCTGCAAAGCGGTGAAATTGATTCCTGGCAAGGGTCCCTGCGCTACTTTCATGCCGAGGGGGAAGCCTTAAGCTTATTAGTTAGTATGGCAACCTTGAAAAACGCTCAAGGGGAGGTTTACTCGGTTTTAGGAAGTTTTAGCGAAAGTCCAGATTTTTTGAAAGACAGTTCCTTGCTCGAAAAGGCTGCCTCGGTTACGCATCTGGCCGCCTGGGAATTAGATACCAAAGGGCCTTCGATCCGCTATACCGATTACCTAAAGAACCTATTAAATTTACCAGCGGATTATAAAATAGACTTTAACCATCTCGAGGATCTCAATAAAATTAAAGTCCTTATTGATCAGGAATGGATCCCCTATCCAGAAGCAGTCATCCGCGAATTAGAAGCTAATCCGCAAGGTCTTCTGCGCGATTACCAATTTAAATTTCCTGGGGATAGCCCGGATAAATGGCTAAGGGTTCAATCCTTTCCAATTTCGGGCAGATTGGCAGGTAGCGGAAGCTATATGGGGGTAATCCAAGATATAACGGAATCGGTCTTGGATAAGCAGAAAATATTGGAAGCCTCCCACTGGCTAGAAAAAGCCCAGAAAGTAGGCAAGCTCGGCTATTTCCTACTCGATTACAGCACTAAGAAACCACAATGGAAAGTAAGTGAAGTATTAGGGGACCTTCTGGAGATTACAGCCGATGAAGAAGTAGCCTTTGGGGATTGGTTGGAATTGGTCATACGCAATTACCGCGAACCCTTGACCGAGGCCATTGAGCTGGCCTTTGAAAGCGGTCGTTCTATCTTAAAACGCTGCGAGGTGTACAGTGCCAAGAGTCAGAAAAGACTTTGGTTGGAGATTTCGGGTGAGATCCAGCGCAATCAAAAAGAGGCGAAAAAGGTGATGTTGGGTACCATTCGCGACATTACCGATACCATGGTAAACGTGCGCAGCATGGACGAGCAGAATAAGCGTTTACGTGAAATAGCCTGGGCGCAATCTCATTTGGTTAGGGCGCCCCTTACCCGTATGCACGGACTTTTAGACGAGATTAACACCGGGCAGTTAAGTGATAAGGAGCGGGCTCTATTTTTTGAGCATTTCAAGGATTCCATTGGCGAGCTCGACGGCATTGTAAAGGACGTTATTAAAAAAGCGCAAATCTTGGAGGAAGAGGGGATTTTGGCGCAAACTTTTACGGGCAGCTACAGTCGTTTTAAGGATATAGAAGTTCATTTAGTAGACGATGATCCAATAATCCGAACCTTGCAGGAGCGGGTGGTGCTGAAGTCGGGTTTGGTGGACTCCGTCTCCGTCTATGCCAGTGGTAAGGATTTTCTTGAGTATATCGAGAAGGGCTTTAACCCTAACCATTTGCTGATTGTTTTACTCGATTTAAACATGCCGGACCTTAATGGTTGGGATGTTTTAGAGAAAATCAAAGCCTTGGATCTTGAAGAACAAATTATTGTGGTGGTTACTACCTCCTCTACCGATACGGCAGATTTAAGGCTTAGTTATAAGTACTCTTCTGTGATTGAATACATTGAAAAGCCGCTCAATTATTCGAAAATGACCCGGGTTATTAACCTCGCCCCCATTAAGGAAGTGCTGAAGAATAAAAAGCAAGCGCTCGGCAAGACCTAATTTACTGGGAGCGAGGCTAGAAAAAATCATTTTGTACTAAAATGGATTAGTGTCGGGTTTCATTTATGTTCCTTTGATTGTAGTATTGCTTTGAGTAATAGATAGATAGTAGCCCCATAGGGCTGCGAAAGAAACTCTGCTTATTGACGACTTGAGTCCCACAGCTAATACAGCTCAAGTCGCTTTTTGGGCAGAGTTTTTTTATGTAATTTAATTCGGTGCTAAAAGGATAGGGAGAAGTTTTTATCCTCGTAATAGTTTATTCCAAGTGAGAAGCAGGGTAATAAAGCTGATTGTTCATGTCGTTAAAGAATAAGCTGAAAACCATACTGGCTGATGCTCCTGAGCTTTTGGAAAGTTTGGTAGTAAAGAAAGAGGAAGTATGGGTCTATGCGCTAAATGCGCAAAAAGTTGCTTACCTAGGCACTGCTTTTGGATCAATAGTCGGTAGGAAGGGCGAATGGGGGGATGCGGATTGGCGCTCTTCTTTAGCAGAGGGCGAATCAGAAGTCTTTGATTTGAAAATAAGGCAGTTCCTATCTGCGCAGCCTAAACGGGATTTTATAATGCTCCTAGAGCACTATGGAGCTGGGCCAAAGCCGAAAGCGCTGCTGTATCAAGCTAAACTATACCAAGATTCAGCTTCCCAAGAAGCTTATTTGATCGGGGTTTTTAGTCACAGTAAAGAGCAAGTTGATTTTAAAGCTGCCGCTCTGGACCCGGCATGGGTACAGTCTTTTCTATTTGATAATTTAAAGGATGCCTATTATGCGCTCGATGCAGAGGGTGTATTTTTGGAAATTTCGGGTCGTAGAAGGCATGAATACGATTTCATGCCTTATCAGGAAGTAGTCGGAAAGAAGGTCACCGATATTTTTCCCGAAGATTTAGCCCAGAAATCCTTGCAGGCCCTTAAGCTACTTGCCGAGTCTAGTAAAACACAAACTGCTCTAAGTTATTTCATCGATTATTCGGATGAAAAGGGGCCGCATCGTCGATATTTCGAAACGGTAATTCACAAGCTTTCTGCCCATCACTTTTTAGCTATTTCTAGTGAACAGACGGAGGTGTTAAGGCAAAAGGCGGAAATGCAAAAGCGAAACGCGCTTCAAGCCTTGCTATTGGAAGTGTCTACGAATTTTATTGGAATGGATCCCAACACTATTGCGCAGCAGGTTGAAAGGGCAATGGCGCAATTAGGAGAAGCTTTGGATTGCCGGCGTATGTTCATTTTTGAGTACGATTTTAAAGAGGAGCTGATACGTTCAACTTTCAATTGGGATACTCCAGGCGGGCAATCTACCGGGAAAGCTGGGGATACTTTAGCTTTAAGGAAGGTGGAGCCGGCCCAGTTGGAGGCCCATCGCAGAGGAGACTCCCATTTAATAAAGCAATTGGAAGAGCTTAGTGAAGAATCGATTAGACAAAAGTTAAGTCAAGAAGGGATACAGACTATTTTAACCTTACCGCTTGGAAAAGGTGAGCAATTGGACGGTTTTATTGGCTTTATTTGGTCTGCCCAAGACTTTAAGCCCTTTGCCGAGCAGGTTGGTTTGTTGAAAGTATTCGCAGATTTGTTGCACTCTTTGTCCAGGCAACAAAATTTATTCCAACGCTTACAATTGCAGAATCAGTTTTCATCCGAATTAATCGAAAGGATTGAACTGCCTTTAGTGGTAATGACTGATGCGGGAAGAGTGGAACAGGCAAATACCGCTTTTGCCGAATTAATGGGTTTAGAAAAAGGGGAAATCATTGGTCAAATGCCCCCCTATAGCTGGTGGCCCGCTTATTTGGTAGAGGAGTTTTCTGAAATTTATCAAGGCTTTATTGAGTCGGAATCTTTTAAACAGGAATTGGTTTTTAAACGGGCCAATCAAGAGGAATTCCCAGCGATGGTGATTGGTAGGGGCTTGACGAGCGATTTGGGCGAGGTTCATTACGCTACTTTTGAGGACTTAAGCGAGCATAGAGCGGTGGAAAAGAATCTTAGCCGAACTCGAAATTGGCTTATGCTTGCACAGCAATCGGCGAAAGTGGCCTACTTTAATTATAATTTCTTAGCGCAGAAATTGGAGGCTTCAAGCCATCTAGAGCGTATTCTGGGGATCGATGGATTGCAGGATTACGATTTATCCAATTGGTGGGAGTTAATTCCGGACTTACACCGCCAGCGCTATCTTAGCCTTTTACAGAAGGCAATGGAGGCAAAAGAGGCTGTACAGCAGAGGCTTGAAGTTTTTAACCCCAGCATTGGCCTTAAATTATGGCTTAGTATTGATGCGGCCTTTATTTTCGATGAAGGCGGCAAGGTAGTTGAACTGCAAGGAACCGTGCGCGATATAAGTACCGAGATCGCTTATGTAAAGCAAATTGAAAAACAGAATGAACGTTTACGGGAAATAGCCTGGCTGCAATCCCATGAACTACGGGCTCCTTTAACGCGAATATTAGCCTTGGTGGAAAGTCTTGATTATTCCAATTTGGATGTAGACACTAAAGAATTGCTTCAACATATAGGTGCTTCAGCCATAGGAATGGATTCCATAATTACCAAAATCATACGAAAATCGGAGTCTTATGGTTTGATGAAGAATGACCAGAACAATAGGATTGGTGATACAAAAGGTCTAATTGCGGTGGTCGACGATGATCCGCTGGTTTGCGAATTGATACTGGCCAAAATTAATCGAATGGCCAGCGGCTTTGAATCTAGTTCCTTTGCTAATGGTGCCCTATTTAAAGAGTATCTAGCTAGTCAAAATGAAGCGATTGCGGAGGGCAAGGTATTTTTAGTCTTTTTAGACCTTACGATGCCGATGGTGAACGGCTGGGAAGTCTTGGACTATATTTATTTACAAGGCTTAGATGAGCAGGTACAGGTCTACGTCATCAGCAATTCGATAAGCACGGAAGACAAAAAGCGGGCGATGGAGTATCCCCAGGTAAGAAGGTATTTGGAAAAACCAATTAAGCAGGCAGATTTAGAAGAAGCAATTGGATCTTTTGCCACTTTTAAATAAAGATTAAGCTTGACTATTAGTTTTGAAAGATTTCTTCTTTTTTTCGTTGATAGTGAAGATTGAGGTTTTTGGTGTATTGATCGAGTTCTTCGGTAATGACTTTTATCGCCCGGGCATATTCGCTTAAACTTTCGAGCTTTAGTCTCTTGTCCTGCTCCTCTTCTTCGATAAGTTCAACGATACCTTGTAAGGTTGTAACTGGGCGCCTAATTACGTGAGAGATATCGAATAATACTTGGTCTATAGCGGCTTGCAATTCGTAGTGCTTACTGACGTCTATGATCGAGCCATACATGACCACTTTGTTCTCCGCTACTAAGTCGATTTTACCTTGCAATGAATGCCAAACGGCGTCTTTTTCCCCTTGGTATTGAAAATCGACGCGAATGATATCAGGGTCTTTTTGTTTTTGATAATTGTTTATTTCCTTTTTTAAGGAGTTAAAGGCCTTGCCCATTACCCTTTTTAGGGTTTGTTTCGATTGGCTTAACCATTCTTTAAATTCAATTTCTGGATAGAGATTACCAATGCTCTTGCTCATAAAAATAAATTTCTCTATTTCTTGATCCACCAGTGCCATTTCGAAAATAGCGGACGGCGTATTTTCGGTGATCTTTACTAATCGCTTGGTGTTGAAATTTATGGCTGAACTTTGACTTTTAACGATGCGCTTTAGTTCCAGTTTATCCATGGCCATGCTTGCTAAGAGACTAAGCGCCTTTTTTTGACTTGGATTTAGGGCTTTGGTTTGATAGTCGGCTACACAAAGAGTACCAATGACCTGGTTGCGCTTGGTAACTAGAGGGATAGAGGCATAGAAGCGAATACCAGGATCACTCGTAACAAAGGCATTTTCGGCAAAGCGGTTATCTTGGGTGGCATCCGGTATTTCCAAAATGCTATTGGGTCGGTCTAAAGTGTATTTGCAGAAGGATTGTTCGACCGGGATTTCCGATATTTCGAGCCCTTTTTTGGATTTATACCACTGCCGGTGATTGTCAATGATACTGATCAGGGATATTTGTGTGTCGCAGATAATCGAGGCCAATTCGTTGAGTTGGTCCAATTCGGGATCGGCCGGCGTATCGAGGACATTAAAGGTGCGAATTTCTTCGAGGCGAAGCTTATCATTTAGGACGCTCATAATCTAGGTTTTGCATTGATATTATGAAAAAATCACGAGCTTTCCAAACAAATTTGCGCTCGGTATCGCTTGATTGATCTAGTCCTTTTGGTCTGCGAAGGGAATGTGGATGTATACACTAGTACCTTCTCCAAGTTTGGATTTTAGCTCTAAACTAGCGCCCATAGCGGCGAGGAATTCCCGACTTAGCGTAAGACCTAGGCCGGTTCCTCTTTCGGCGCTGGTGCCTGCTTTGCTATGGCCTTCCTTGGAAAAAAGCTTTTCTAGTTGCTCTGGTGCCATGCCCTCTCCTTCGTCGATAACTTTGAGAATACATTGATCATCCTTTATTTTAGTTCTTACTTTAAGGGTAGCCCCTTGGGGCGAAAATTTGATGGCATTGCTGAGGATATTGCGTAGGGCAAAAGCGAGAATATTGGGGTCGGTTTTAAGGTGTATTTGATCGAGTCCATTTTGTTGTGGCGGTTCAAACTTAATTTGCTTCAAATCCATTTGGGAGCCTAAGCCCATAGCGGTATTCTTAATGATGGCATGAAGTTCAATTGGCTCGAGCTGCGCAGCTATTTTTCCTTTTTGCGATTTCACCCAATTGAGCAGGTTTTCAAGTAGCAAGTCGACATTGCCTACCGCCGTTTCAAGACCGTCCATCCACTCGGCTAGCTCATTGGTTCTAACTAGTCCTTGGCTGTACAGTTGTAACATGCCCCTAATCGATGCAACCGGATTGCGAATATCGTGAGCCACAATACTAATAAGCTTATTCTTGAATTTTAGCGATTCCTGCATTTCTTGGTTTTCTGCGGCCTGTTTGGCATTCCTTTGTTTGTAGGACTTATTGCTTAAATAAAAGACCAAGCTTAATAAGACCGCAATTATTAAAGCAGCGGCAAGAGTGAGAATGCGCAAGCGGTCCGCCTCTTTTTGCGACCGCAGTATATCTCCTTCCCAACGGGCCCTTTCGAGGTCATCGGTCATTTTCATGGCCTCTACCCGTGATTGTATAATGTCTTCCATTTCATCCTTTCGCCAATGAAAGGCCGAGTCGAGCAAGCTAAAGGCCGTGGGGTAGTCTTGCAAGGCATAAGCAGCATAAGCGGCGATTTCGGCCAAGTCGGCCGGCATTCCAGTAGAATGGGGTACATAGTTGTAGCTTAAATACTCTCGGGCTAAGCGGAGGGTATTCGGGTAATTTTTACTGCGGTAATAGTGGTGGCTTAAATTATAAAGTGCGGTGAGGTATTCGCCGGTGTCTTTTTGACTTAAGGCGTATTGAGCTGTTTTTTCCAGAACTATTTGCGCTTTGTCTAATTGCTTTAAGTCGCGGTAAAGGGCGCCTTCAAGGTTCCAATTCGAAAATTTGCGCCAGGTATAGCCAGCAATAGAGTCAATTTTTTGCGAAGTATGCACCGCCTCTAATGCTGCAGGGAGTTCACCCTTTTCAAATAGAATGGCGGCTAAGCGGTTGTAGTAAACCGATTTTACCGTAGACAGAGGTAGGTTTTCGGCGACACTTCGGTAATTGGTCATAATCTTTAGCGCTTCCTCTAAAGAACTGATATGACGCAGAATTTCGGCTTTATGAACGGCCGACCTTAGCTCTTCATAAGTATCCCCTTCCTTTTGATAATGTTTAATTAAAAGGCCGGTATAGAGTAAGGCGGAGTCGATCTTATTTTCACTGAGTAGGCGGTTGAGATTTTCTTTTAAGCCCTCAATACCCGAATTAGGGATGGCATTTTGGTCATTTTGGGCAATAAGCAAACCGCCTGAGATTAGCAGGATAAAGGTGAGTAATGTCTTCAAAGCGTTTAGATTAATTTGGAACTAAAAATAGCGAGAATGCTGAAAACCATGGCCCTGCCTGGAGTCCAAAGTAGTACAAAGAGCTATTAAATAAATTGCCGGCTTAGGTTTATCGCCTTAGCCAGCAATTAGAGAAGCATTGGTGTATATGTCTAGATTATAATCGGTAAAAATTTAAGGCATAATTCAAAAGTGGGTATGCCCTAGCGGCTTTTTACTTATGCTAAGACTGGGGCCAGGGAAAAATCAAATTTCCAATGGAAATCAAAATTAGCCGCAATTTTAATCTATGCTAATTAAGATTGGTACAAATAAGGTACAAAGTGCTTTTTACTTAAGGCTGAATAGCCTAAGGCAACTAAATGCCTGCTGAATTTTTTTAAATCGCAGGAAGATAGAAGAAGACTAAAATGAAAACTCGGGCGGCACCGGTTCTCTAGTTAAATACCTCCCCCTAAACGAAAAATCTAATTGTGGTGCCAAACCGCTTTTAGATGTAAAGATGGAACCGCCCGAGTTTTACTATCATGAGGCTTCGAAGGAAGGAATTTAAACGGTACGGGAGAACTAATTTCGTCCGATGACTGGGGCTGCTCGGTGAATGGCTGTTTTAGCTCGATGGAAGGAAGAGGCTTTGAGGGGGAGAGAGGGAGAGAGGAAGAGGGGAAGAGGGAAAGGGGAAGACAAGCGTAGGCTGGGCTTTCCTCGCTATGCTCGGAAGCATGGATTTCTTCGCTGCGCTTAGAAGCGGGGGGGCGCAGAAGGTAAAACCATACCTACGCAAGCTTCGGCAGGCAGGCAGTTCCAAGGAAGCGCAGAGGGGGAAGAGGCTGGGGTGCAGGGATTTGCTGGCGCAAGCGGGGATTCGCTAGGGCGAGCGGAGATGGCTATGCAGATACTTTGCGTGGAAGGCCTCACACGGCGCACACAACGAGCGCGGCGAATCTGGGGAGAGACGATGCGCATAAGGCCTCACACCAAGCCCACGAAGCCCACGAAGCAAAAAACAATGTCATGGTGCTTTGCACAAGGGACGCGGAGGGCGCAAAGGAAACGGGAAGGACGCTAAGGAGAGAAGTTGCGGATAGGGCCTCACACGGCGCACACAGCGAGCGCGGCGAATCTGGGGAGAGACGATGCGCATAAGGCCTCACACCAAGCCCACGAAGCCCACGAAGCAAAAAACAATGTCATGGTGCTTTGCACAAGGGACGCGGAGGGCGCAAAGGAAACGGGAAGGACGCTAAGGAGAGAAGTTGCGGATAGGGCCTCACACGGCGCACACAGCGAGCGCGGCGAATCTGGGGAGAGACGATGCGCATAAGGCCTCACACCAAGCCCACGAAGCCCACGAAGCAAAAAACAATGTCATGGTGCTTTGTGCGCCGAAGCTTTAGCGAAGGCGTATCGAAGCAGGGTCTGATTTTATAGAGTCCTTCGACATGTTCTACTTTCAGTCGAACGCTCCTTGTAAAACGCGGTAAACAGGGTGACATTAATTATTGCTTCGAACAAGGGGACATATCAAAATTAGCAAGGAACAAAGACTGTGCTTCTGAACCCCTGTTCTTCTGCGCTTCTTAGCTTTCCCGTTTTTTTCCTTTTTTTAAATGTTCTTCGATGTCGGCTATATGAAGGCTTAAGGCGTGGATAGAGATTTGGATTTCTTTGATTAATAGTCCGAGGGAAAGGATGAGCAAGACCAGGGCAATGCCGAAGGCCCAGATGGCGAAAAGTTTGTACTGGATGTAAATGAGGAACATAGTGAGGACGCAGAGGAGGAGGCTGCTGATGCCGAGGATCTGCATCCAGCGGGTAAGGTTGAGGCGCAGCTTGAGGTTCTTGATTTGCTCAATTAGGTTTTGATCTTGTTTTTGGAGGTATTCATCATGCAGCTGGCGAATAACGGCGGCATAGGCTAAAAAGCGATTGGTGTAAGCCAGCATAATTAAGGAGATGGCAGAGAAGAGTAAGGCGGGGGTGGTAAGAGTGAGTGCTTCCATGGGGCGAAGGTAGGGAAATGGTCGCGGAGCGACCATTTCGGCAGGGAGGCAGGGTTCTGACCATTGGTCAGGCTGGGTGTGCAGGGGGAGAGAGGAGGAGAGGAAGAGAGGGAGAGAGGGAGAGAGGAAGAGAGGAAGGGGAAGATAAGCGTAGGCTGGGCTTTCCTCGCTATGCTCGGAAGCAGGGATTTCTTCGCTGCGCTTAGAAGCGGGGGCGCAGAAGGTAAAACCATACCTACGCAAGCTTCGGCAGGCAGGCAGTTCCAAGGAAGCGCAGAGGGGGAAGAGGCTGGGGTGCAGGGATTTGCTGGCGCAAGCGGGG
>CAJXKC010000006.1 GCA_913055685.1 uncultured Flavobacteriales bacterium | reverse complement strand
AAAAATGAAACAGAGTTTAATCCTGAATATGCCGTAAAAACAACTTAAAATACTTGGATTTTAACGCAGTACCTTTTGGTCAAGCAAAAGTATCAAGCCCCGCCCGGGCATAGGGCAAAAGGATTTTTAGTATTTGGCAAATCACTAATCCGAAGTAAAAATCAAAAAAGAAAAAGGGCTTATCCCGCCCAGGGACAAAAAGGACCCATCCTGCTCATGGACAAAACCCCCATCCCGCTGTGACCGACGGGAGCAAACCCAGCGCGACCAAAGGTCGCAACCCCGCTCCGCGTCAGCGGCTCCCTGCCATTGAAAAAAAAATAGCAATTAAATGCTTACATTTAACCCACCAACTGTTTCGCGACATGTTAAAACCAACCCTCCAAACGCTATTTTCAGCCCTTGTTTTCTTTGGGGCTATGTGGACTCTATCGGCCAAAGAATTGGCTAACCTTATGGATTTCGCTCCGGAAGAAAAAGCGCAAGCAGTATTAGCGAGGGAAGAATACCAAAACGGCTCTTATTTCAAATACCTAAGGGTAGGATTTATCTCTATTCCAAAAGACCTTATTATCAACAATGAAGAAGGTGGTGAGGAGATCTTGAGGGAGAATATTGTGATTGGATTGAAAGGTGAGGTTAAAATGAGGTTTTTAAGGCTTACCAAGAATTCGAATAAACCATAGATGAATAAGGATAACAACAAGTTGC
This sequence comes from uncultured Flavobacteriales bacterium, assembly GCA_913055685.1. GTDB lineage: Bacteria > Bacteroidota > Bacteroidia > Flavobacteriales > Schleiferiaceae > Croceimicrobium. The sequence continues at coordinate 35,017 of CAJXKC010000006.1, read as the reverse complement.
CAAGCATTATAAGAAACTAACGTCTATGATAAAAAGGTATATAAGCTTTGCATTTATTTTTCTTCTTCTATCACCTTTCTGTCTCATATCCCAAGACCCAGAAACGGTTTTGAAAATTGAGTATGATTGGTCGTGCTCCTTTTGTGCTAGCTTAGGTTTTCAATCCACCCTGTATTCAAACGAGGATGGTTCAGTATTTGAGTTTAAAGAAAAGACCAATCAGGTAGTGAAAGACGCCATTGTAGATTCTAGCACTAGGTTTATAGTCTATAAACTAAAATCCGACTCGATATATGAAGAAGCATTTATGAACTCCATAGACCCAAAAGGAGTGTTGATAGGTGAAAAAAGACAACCGATTGATTGGGTTCTTACGGACTCCATCAAGCTTATTGACAATCGAAAATGCAAATTTGCGACAGGAAGCTTTCGAGGTCGGAAATATAATGTTTGGTATGACCCTGAGGTTGAAACTCAAACAGGTCCTTGGAAGCTACATGGATTACCAGGGGCAATAATTTATGCATATGATTCTACAAACCAACTCAGGTTTAAGTCGATTTCCATCTCAAGAGTTCCACAACATATAGTAACTGATTCATTTAAAATCCCCAACCTAATAATAATTTCACGATTGGTATATAGAAAAAGAAGGGAGGAAATATATGACCGTATGGAAAATATTAAACCTAAGGAAGGCTCAGCCGTGACTTACGAAATTGAAGTAAGTAGAAATTATTTCGAGTTTTACTAAAATCCAAAACGCTTGGCAACAATGTATAAACCCAATGCGGTGGCCGTTGGTCCTTGGGAACAAGAAATCGTAAATTGAAAACTCAAACTAACCACTAAAGATTAATCAAAACCGCACTGGGCTTATACGGGTCCGTTAGCCAAAATTAAAAAAGACAGATGTGAAAATAAATTGGACAGAACAAGGCGAAAGAATAAAGATCTTTCTTTTAAATGTTCCAGGGACATTAAGAGAGACTTTTACTTGGCTGCTTATATCATACCTAATTCCGCTAATTAATATTGGAATCATTTGGGGCATTCAACAAGATGAATTCAAATATGACACTAATGTTCTAAGTATTGTGCTTGTTACGAATGCCTGCTTTTTGACATCTTTATTCTACCTAGCATTTTCAAATAAGTCAGACAGGAAAATTCTGAATACCATTTCAATTGCGTTTTACGCCATTACCCTTACTCTATTTGCTATATCAACTATTGAGCTTGTAAAGGAACTTGATATTTTCCCTTTGAAAGTTTACCAGTTCGGCACTGTCATTACCCTTGGCGTTTCAATAATACTTGGACTCATTAGTAAATATGATGAACAAATTGCCTTCAGCAAAGTGAGAGCAAAAAATAGCAGAAATAAATCAGACACCAATATCGGTGATAAAAATATTAAAATATGACTGATACCATAAAACTTGACGTTATAAAAGTCCAGCAGCCTATCGGTCTTATTTACGTTGTAAAAATAGACCCAAATTATCTACTTCAAATGTCCAAAGTTGACAGAAGAAGAATTGCTGAAGAAGATGAAGTTCTCGGAATCCAAAGAGAATTAAGGGATGATAAGGTAAAACAAATCAAAAGCTACTTAAGCTCAATTGACGCCACATTTCCGAATTCTATTATAGTTAACACCACTTCTGAGTTTGTGAAAAATGAAACTGAAGATTCTATTGAATTAATTGTTGACGATACAACTTTCACAATTATTGACGGACAGCACAGAGTTGAAGGCTTTAGAGATAATGAAAAGAATAACTTTGAATTAATTGTGGCCATTTTTAAAGATTTAAAAATTGATCAACAAGCGAACATATTCTCAACAATTAATTCTCAACAAACAAAGGTTGACCCATCACTCAACCTAAATCTAGAGCTATCTAGTAAATACTATACTCCTACTAAGATGCTAATTGAGATTAGTCAATCGTTCAATTTTGATTCTAATTCACCATGGTTCAATAACATTCGTGTTCTTGGAAGTCAGACAGGTGTTTCTCCAAAGGGTATTATTTCCTTATCTGCATTTGTAAAGCCGCTTTTGAATTTAACTTTCCCAGAAAAGGACTATTACGAAATTCGTAATCAATTAGTGAAAGCGTATCCAGAATTTCCGCCTTTTGACAATTTGAATTATAAACCAGACAGATATTTATTTTGGGAGTTTTATAAAAGAAAGGACTTCGAATCACTCTATAAAATTCTTTACAATTTCTTCTCTGCTATTCAAATCTATCTTGAAAAAGATTGGTTAAATGAAGATTCACTATTGAATAAAACGACAGGTTACAATGCTCAAATTAAGCTATTCCAAGAATTGGCGAAAACAGGTTACGATATTGGTGATTTATCATATAACTTCTTTTATGAAAAGTTAAAACCAATCAAAAAAATGAATGGAAGTGTAAATAGTTCCAACTATGGAGCTTCAGGGTTTAAAGCTTCAAATGAATTGTATCAGGACATGAAAAAAACTTTGGCTAATAATGGCTAAGAAAACATAGGGCGGATAAGGCTTTCAGCAATGTTTGTTCACTTGTCAAACTACAGTTTCGGTGGACATGTAATCGCTTCGAAAGCCCTACGTTTCTTAGCCGAGCCGTTGTGGGTAAGCTAAAAACAGAAACATATGGAATTTACGATAACGGCAGCAGCAATAGCAACACTTATCTCTGCTGCGACTTCTGCGACCATAACTTTATTGATAAGCAGAACAAACAAAATAAAACACTTAGATGACCAGCTCGATGATATTCTAAAAATTGCCGTTCAATACCCCTACCTAGAAAGTAAATCGTTCACTTCAACATGGAATGACAAAAAGGATACGGAAGCAGAAGAATATCTAAGATACGACCTTTACTGTACCTTATTATTCAATTACTTGTCTCGACTTTCAAAACATTTTAAGTATGATAAAGACAAAATTGATGGTTACGTTGCTGCCAAGGATTGGGTAAGACTTCACAAAGACTATTGGAACAATCCATATGAAGACTTTGAGAATATTGATTCTTATGATAAAAAATTTAAAGAACTAATAGCCGAATACCTTAAATAAACAATAATGAAAAAAAGAATTCTCCTCATTGGTAATGATGATGGATTACCAGGTGTTAAAGTAGACCTTAAAAATTACAAGGAATATTTTAAAAGTAGCAAGGGTGGCGAATGGTTTGACTCTGAAATTATTGAGAAAATAAACCCTTCAAAAGATGATTTAATAGCCAAAATTGATAATCTCAAAAGCTTAAAACTTGACTTTGTAATCGTTGTGTTTAGCGGTCATGGTGGTATGCAGCGTGAAACGGTTTTTGAATTAAATCCACAAGGCGAACTTTTCGCAGAATCTCGACTACATAACATTGCACCAAAGCAAATCACAATTACGGACTGTTGTCGAGCGAGATCGGAAGATGTCTCTGAAAGCTTAAAGTTGAGAAATCTAGTAAAATCATTTAGTGCTTTCGAAGGCACTCGGGAAAGATATGAGAGAAGAATTTCTTCAGCTATTTCACAGGACATTAGACTTTATTCTTGTGCAGAGAATGAAGTTTCGCATGACACTCCTAAAGGGGGAGCATATTCTAAACATTTAATAGAAACTGCTATGGACAATGATTCAGATGAGTTTATACTAATCGGGAGAACTCATACAACAGCAGCGGAAAAAACGACCAGAGAATTTGCAGACCAACACCCCGAAATTATCATACCTCGATTATTGACAACACAACAACTGATATTTGGAATAAATTAAAGAAAGCCAGCCCACAACATTGGGTATAAAACATAGGGCGGATAGTGGTTTCCGCAAGTTCTTGGCGCTTAGCAAGCTTTGTCTCGGTGGACAGGTATGCAGCTCCCAAATGCCCTACGTTTCATACCCGAGTCCGCCGTAGGCAATTTGAAAAAACTCAAATCTCATGAATCAAAAAATCTTCATTTCATACTCTTGGACAACACCCGAACACGAAGAGTGGGTTCTTAGTCTTGCTAAAAGACTTATTTCTGACGGGATCGATGTCGTTCTTGATAAATGGGATTTAAAAGAGGGACACGACTTGTATGATTTTATGGAATCAATGGTAAAATCACCTGAGATTAATAAGGTCTTAATTATTCTAGATAGGAAATACTCAGAAAGAGCGGATTCCAGAAAAGGTGGTGTAGGAACTGAAACTCAAATAATCAGTCCCAAGATCTATAAAGACGTATCGCAAGAGAAATTTATTCCAATTGTCCGGGAACGTAACGAAGAAGGTGAAGCCTTCATTCCAACTTATCTCGATGGTCGTGTTTACATTGATTTATCAAATGATGGGCATTTCGAAGAGAACTACGAAAGTCTGTTAAGAAATATCTATGGTCGTCCTTCATTTAGCAAACCTAAACTAGGTAAAGCTCCAAGCTATTTGTTTGAAGAAAGTCCACTTAATTTTAAAACAACTCACATTCTGCGTGGATTTGAAAAACAATTGCTAAACAAACCCGATAGAGTAAACTCACTAATTAGAGACTTCCTCGAAGACTTCAAAGAGAATTTAAAGGATTTTAGCATTACATATAACTCTAGAGACCGAATAGAAGTTGGTAAACAAATTTGCGAGAACATAAACCAATATACACCTTTAAGGGATGATTTTCTTAAGTTTTTCGATATTCTGACTAACTCTAATGTTGATTTTGATATTGATATAATAATCCAATTCTTTGAAGAATTACCATTGTTCTTTTCACCTCTTGACGACAGAAGTCGTTATGGAACTTTTGAATTTGACAATTTCAAGTTTATTGTCCACGAACTTCTTATATACTTGATTGCTCTGGGACTTAAAAACAATAATTATCAATTCATTGAAGAAATCCTTTATTCAAGCTACTTCACAAAAGACAAATACAATCACAACGCTGTAGCTAAAAGATTTGATGTGTTTTACGGTCATACAGACATAATTAAGCCTTACTACAATCAAACTCATTCTCAGAATTTTTTGAGTGCAATGGCAGACTTTATCGTTAAGCGTATTCCTGACTTTTTAACTAAAAGAGTATTAGTTCAGGCTGATCTGCTTTGCTATCATGTTTCTGAATTAAATAATCTAAGTTGGTTTCCGATAACCTATGTATATGACACATCAGGTCATTACGAGCTTTTTTATAGACTAGAATCTAAGAGACATTTTGAAAAAGTTAAGAAGCTTTTTGGTGTAGATACGGTAGAACAACTAAAAGAAAGATTGAATGAACTTGAAGAAAAAAACAAAGGAAATAATCATGGAGTAGCTTATTCAGGCTCTTTTTATTCGGTGATACCTCTTTATAGATTAATTGATAAGAATAAATTAGGAACAAAAAGATAAAAACTACCTACAACAACAGCTTTACGCAATGCCCTGCATGACACTTCGCAAAGCCAAAAGCGTTACCTAAATTCAGAAAATCATGTCCCTATTTAAAAAAATCCTCGGAAACGCTACTGAAGTTTCAATCGAAAAACTCCAAGAAAAATATGGTCGCCTGCTTATTGAAGATGAGGTAATCGAACTAGGCTTTAAGCTTGTGAGAGATGTTTACCTCTTTACCAACAAACGACTTATACTAGTTGATGTACAAGGTATTACTGGTAGTAAAGTAGAATACCTTTCCCTTCCCTACAAACAGATATCCCGATTCTCCCTAGAAAGTGCTGGCACCTTTGACCTTGACGCTGAACTTAAAGTATGGCTATCCAGTGAAAACACGCCAACGCTAAGTAAAAAGTTCAATAAGAGCATCGACGTTTATGCAGTTCAACGCTACCTTGCCACTAAGGTATTAGGCTAAAGTCCCCTCAATCCTTACCTTAGCCCTAAGCAGCTAAAAATGTCAAAAAGCCTCCAAGAAATAACCTCCCTCCTCACCCAATTCCGCGACGCTCGCGATTGGGCGCAGTTTCATGATTCTAAGAATTTGGCCTTGGCCCTATCTATTGAAGCGGCCGAGCTTAATGAGCTTTTCTTATGGAAAAAGGAGTCGGAAAGCGATGAAGTGAATAAGGAGAAGTTGAAGGAGGAATTGGCAGATGTTTTTGCTTATGCCCTGCTCCTAGCTGATAAGCATGACTTGGATGTTATTCAAATAGTAAAAGATAAAGTGGCGAAAAACGCTGCGAAATACCCGGTTGATAAAGCTAAAGGCACCGCTAAAAAATACAATGAGCTGTAAATGAAACAGCCTGACTTCGCGATCTACCAACATGATTTTCAAAAAGACCTCATCCAGAGATTGGATGAAGAAAATCCTGCTTTGGAACAATGGCCTCTGGTCTATGTCTTGAGTGATGAAGAAAAGGCGACCGCTTATATTGGAGAAACTACCGATGTGCGCTCGCGGATGAGCGCCCACCTTAAGCACAAACAAAAGCAAAAGCTTACTCGGGTTCATTTATTGAGTAGCGACAAATTCAATAAGTCGGCTACCCTAGATATGGAGTCTAAGCTCATTCGTTATATGGCTGGGGATGGGAAATACAATCTCCTCAATGGCAACCTGGGTATTGTCGATCATTCCTACTACCAACAAGAGTACTACGATGAACTCTTTAAGAGGGTCTGGAATCAATTGTGGCAAAAGGGCTTGGTTCAGCACTCCCTAGACCATATCACCAATTCGGACCTCTTTAAATATTCTCCCTACAAAAGCCTAAGTCTCGAGCAGCAAGAAGGGCTTTACGCCATTATGGAGGCCTTGCTGCACAAAAAGACCAGCAATATCATTGTGGAAGGGGGCGCTGGAACGGGTAAAACCATCCTGGCGATTTTCCTCTTTAAAATGCTACTTTCGGATCACCATGACTTTGATTTCCGAGAGTTTGGGGATGAGCAACGACAGTTCTATGACCTCGTTCAAGCTCTGCGTAAGCAATACCCTGAGCCTAAGATGGCCTTGGTAGTGCCGATGTCCTCTTTTCGGGGAACCTTGAAGAAAGTTTTTCGTCAGATTACTGGTTTAAAATCGAGTATGGTGGTCGGACCTACTGATATCACCAAGGAGAAATACGATATCATCTTGGTGGATGAAGGGCATCGACTTAGAAGAAGGGTCAATTTAGGCAGTATTTTCAAGCCTTTTGATGAGGCCTGTGCGCGCTTGGGTCTTGATAAGCACACCGCTACTGAAGTTGACTGGGTAGTACAGCAGGCCCAGAAAACCATCATCTTTTATGATGCTGCCCAATCCATAAAACCCAGTGACGCTGAACAATCGGTCTTCGATAAACTAAAGTCCGAACCGCATACTATTATCCAAAGACTAAAGTCCCAGTTTAGAGTTCAAGGTGGGAACGCTTACGTGGATTTCGTCAGCCGTTTATTGCATAGGGATCTGGACAAGGGGGACTTCTATAAACACCCTAAATACGAGCTCAAACTCTTCGACCATTTCCCAGATTTAGTCAATGCCATCCAGCAAAAGGATCAGCAACATGGTCTATCCCGACTTATTGCGGGTTATGCCTGGCCTTGGCATTCTAAAAAAGACCCACAGGCCAAAGACATAGAAATAGATGGCCTAGCTCTAAAATGGAATGGAACCAATCTCGACTGGATTAATTCCCAAGGCGCGGTTGAAGAGGTAGGTTGCATTCACACTACCCAGGGCTACGACCTCAACTACGCAGGCATCATCTTCGGACATGAAATCGCCTACGATCCAGAGAAAAAAGAAATCATAATCCACGCAGACAATTACTTCGACCGCAATGGCAAAACCTCCATTAAAGACCCAGCGGAGCTAAAGCAATTTATCCTCAATATCTATCGGACTATATTACTGCGTGGCATCAAGGGTACTTACATATACGTCTGCGACCCGGCCCTACGCGAATATTTCGCTCAGCATATACCGCTAGCCCAACCCAAAGTCAGAGAGCTTCACCAACAGAGCTTTCTAGACACCGAGGATGTAAAACCCTTTAAAAACGCCCTGCCTTTTTACGACATCCAAGTAGCGGCCGGTTCCTTTTCGGAACCGCAAAACATCGACGATGTGCAATGGATGTCTATCCCTCCCGGGATAAAACCAAGCCCCAATTATTTTATCTGCAAGATTTATGGCGACTCCATGAACAAGGTAATCCCTAATGGCTCCTATGCTCTTTTCAAAAGATACCAAGGCGGCAGCCGCAATGGTAAAATAGTATTAGTCCAGCACCAAGACCTACGCGATCCAGACACCGGCTTCAGCTTCACCATAAAGGAGTATTGGAGTCGCAAGGTGGAAAAAGATGGAACATGGCAGCATGAAGAAATTCGATTAAAGCCCTTGTCGGAGGTTCCGGATTACTTTGATATTGTCGTGCCGGCGGAGATGGGGGAAGACTTGAAGGTTATTGGGGAGTTCATCCAAATTATCTAGAGGGATTTTGAAGGCCTACTAGCGCGCTGCTTCATTATTCTGCTCTTTATTTCCTAATTTCAGGAACTTAATTATTAATCATGCTTTTCGATCAAGTTACTCGCGAACATATTGTCGAGGCGATATCTATTTTTAAAGAAAAGGGATTCCCCAAAGGCTTTTCGACATCAACTTCTTATGACCTTGTTTATGAGGGTGAACTATACCCACCTAAGGCCATTATGGCATATGCCAATCAATTGGCTACCGGAGACAGTCCAATAAACGACTTTAGGGGAGGACCAAACCACCCAGCTTTTAATACCCTTGAGAAAAACGGCTTCGAAATTCAACCAAAAAATCAGAGTGCATCTATGCTAAAGCCTAGTATATCCGAAATCCTCAGTGATTTCATTGAGCAGGCACAAACTAATGACCTGAAGACTAAGCACTACCCAAAGGCTTATGGTGACTTTAAACTTAGAGTAAGTTTCGGCCAAGGAGCTGCGGCTAAAATACCTTGGATATCAGTTTTAAAAGAGCCAAATACCACTAGTAAAGGAATATATCCAGTCTATCTGTACTACAAGGATCTTAACCGGCTAATCCTAGCCTATGGCATCAGTGAAACCAATAAGCCAGAACAGCATTGGAAAATATCAGAGGTCACAAACATTAATGATTACATGGATGAAAAATACGATGAGGCCCCAAGTAGATACGGATCCTCATTTGTATACCGAGATTATGAGGCCGACAACTTGCCTAGTGCCGCCGAAATTGAAAAGGATCTAGAGCGTATCCTGGAGGTATATCTTAAGAGCCTGGAACAACAAGGCACGATAGAAGGAGAGCTTACTAAGTTCAACTTAGAGGACCTCGAATTTTACCTCAATCATCTACAGCAAATCCTATTAAAGTTCGACATCAAACAAAATGACCCAAGGGTAGTGTATACACTGCGTAATGGCAGAATCAACTTCACTGTGGGTCAGCGTTACAGTTGGATTCTATACAAAAATGAGCCGCAAGCTCCTTTTGGCATAATCTCCGACAATAAAATAAACCAGTCGAGCGAGGCCTTCACAGGCACTTCTTTTATCAACTACTACAGTAAAATTAGCAGAGAGAACTTAGATTCTAGACTAATAGACTCACACTTTAAGGCAATTACCCTTGAGCTAGCCCGAACTGGCAAATCAAGTTTCCGAGCTAAAAACAACGATGAGCTTGAAGCTTATATTTTCCATCGCATGAAACCAATAAGTGGCCAAAAAGCAGTCAACAAAATATTCTATGGCCCTCCCGGCACTGGCAAAACGTATAATTTATCCAAGGAAGCCTGCTTATTAATAGACGGCGAAATGAAATCTGAAGAAGAAAACAGAGCTAGGTTTGACGAGCTGCTAAAAAACAACCAGATCGTCTTCACTACCTTCCACCAAGCCTTCAGCTACGAAGACTTTATCGAAGGTATAAAACCGGTAATGGACCAAGAGGAAGGCGGAGAACTGGCCTACCGTATCGAGGAGGGCGTTTTTAAGAAAATTTGCACCCGAGCTGCGAATGACCCAAAAAACCGCTACGCAATTTTCATCGATGAGATTAACCGTGGTAATATCGCCAACATCTTTGGTGAACTTATTACCCTTATCGAAACCGATAAGCGCGCCGGCATGCCCAATGCCATGTCTGTGACCCTTCCCTATTCCAAGCAACCTTTTAGTGTGCCTGCGAATCTAGATATCATTGGCACCATGAACACCGCTGATCGCTCGGTCGAAGCCTTGGATACCGCCTTACGTCGTCGTTTCAACTTTGTGGAAATGCTGCCGCAGCCACACTTGCTAAACGATATTCTTGGAGACCAAGCCACTTATAAGGGCATTTCGCTGGTGGAGGTTTTAGAAACCATAAACCTGCGTATCGAAAAGCTCATTGACCGCGACCATAGTATCGGTCATGCATACTTCTTAAAACTTAAGGACCTAGCCGATCTTAAGGAGGGACTCATCGCAATTTTCTGTGATAACATTATCCCGCTCTTGCAAGAATACTTCTACAACGATTACCCCAAGATTGGATTAGTCCTGGGTTCAGGTTTTATCAAAGCCATGGAGCAGGAAGTGACTTTTGCCGAATTTGAGGCGGAGGGTAGTGATGACTATCTGGAAAGACCGCTCTACCGTTTAGCAAGCAAGGAGGAATTGTCTCAAAGGGATAATCTAGAAATTGCCTTACACACCTTATTGAGAAAACGCGGTGCCTAACATTCAGCTCTTTGAATACCAGTCAATAACTTATAAAGGCAGCTATGCCCATCCTGCCTTTAAAGCAGAACACCTGCGGGCCTTTGAAAGCTATTTTCAACAAAATGAGCGCACTCCGTATTTCGAACTGATTCCAAAAGGGGTTCGCTTTAAATCCTATGTGGGGGTTATACAAATAGGGAATTTGGTCATCGAGGTACTGCCCAAAGCCGATCGTCAAAATCGCTCCAAAGCGGATAAAAGCACTTGGCAGGATGTATTGCTCGACATGCTTCGCACCTGCCATTTATTAAAAGCCCAACAAAGTTCCCAAGCCAATTTAAAGCTCAAGCGCAATTCTATTCTAGAACTCTATTTCTTGCTGTATCTAGAAGAACTAGAAAGCCTCATTAAAAAAGGCCTAATTAAAAAATACCGCCAAGAACATTCCCAGCAAAAAGCCTTAAAAGGGGCCCTGGTCTTTGCTGAGCAGATCAAACATAATTTGGTCCATAAAGAACGCTTTTTCGTTAGAAATCAAGCTTACGACCGCGAGCATCAATTGCATCAAATATTACATGAGGCCCTGCTCCTCATTGCTCAGCTCGACCAAGGTTCTCAGCTTAAAGATCGCATCGGCCGACTCCTACTCGACTTCCCCGATTTGGAGCGTTTAAAGGTAAAAGCCCAACATTTCGAGCGCATTCCGGCCGACCGTAAACATGCGCCCTATGAGCGGGCCTTAGAAATCGCCAAACTACTTTTACTCAACTTCCGCCCCGACCTCAAAGCAGGTCAACAGAACATGATCGCCCTCATGTTCGATATGAATCAGTTATGGGAAGAGTACATCTACCGCGTGCTAAAGCGCGAATTAAAAGACGACTGGATCGTAGAAGGTCAGAGTCGCCGCCGTTTTTGGGAAAAAAAGCAAATTCGGCCCGACATTGTCCTTCGTCACCGGCGTCGCCCCGAGGTCTATGTCATTGACACCAAGTGGAAACTCCCCGAAAAACTCAAACCCTCCGACAATGACCTCAAGCAGATGTTCGCTTACAACCATTATTGGGACTGCACCCACTCCCTCCTACTTTACCCGGCCGAAGAAGAAAGCAAATTCCACGGCAGCTACAGCAAGCAAATCTTCCTAGACGACCGCCTCCAAGACCACTATTGCTCCATGGGCTTTTTAGATTTGGTGGATTATGTGCAGAATAAGAGACACCGAAATTTGAGCATACCAATCTTAGACATGCTCTCTATCTAGTCGCGCTTTTTAGGTCGAGAATCTAGCAAAGTTTCATATTTTTAGAATCACAACCTCAAACATCTTTTCGCATGAAACGCTGGACTCACGTATCCCTCTATTTACTATTTGCATTATCTCCACAGCTTGGTTTATCGCAGTCCGAATCATTTGTCCGAAAATACAATGCCGTTGCACTTTATGATTCTGAAATAGAAGATTATTCTGATTTTTCAGAGGGCTTATTTCTGATAACCTTCAATGCTGAAGAAACTAATGACGTAGTGTTATACACGAATGGCTCAAAACAGGATCGCTATTACACCTATTCATGTTGCGAATCTGGGTCTAATGATAACGGAGTAACCTATGAATACCTTAAAGCATTAAATAGCAAAGGCTCAGAATTTGTTATAACTCTTTACAGCCGAGAAGACGGAACAAGCTTTGTCCGTTTCATTTTTTCGAATGGTAGCTATATCGAGTATTATAACAAACCGTAAATGGGAAGGCGAATCAAATATTACCGTTGCTCTATAGCACCGCAAATAAATTAACACTCTAATCAACTCTCCCTCAGATTTCCTAGTAAACTAGGTGGAGAAATCATAACAATAGGGATGATTGACATTTTACATACTGTACCTAAAACCCCTTATATTCGCTTCGCTCGCAGACGGATTAATGAAGAAACCTAGATTAATAACGCTACTTCTACTTCTTATTCCCTGGCTAGGATTTGCCCAATTAAGTTTTAACGCAAACCCCAGCTTAAGCAATGGCACCATAGACCTATGCTTGCTAAATAGCTCCTCTGTTTTTTTTCAAAGTGCCTATAATGGTCCTGCACCTGATAGTATAATTTGGAGCTTTCCAGGAGGAAGTCCCAGCAGCCGAAATGGTATAGGTAATTTTAATATCAGTTATACCAATACTGGCCTATACCCATCCGGAGTAATCGCTTACCGCAATGGCCTTGTTGATACTTCAATAAACTTTACCGTTCGGGTTTACAATATTGACCCCGTTAGCTTTAATCCTTCCCAAACCACCTTTTGTGCCAATGACCCCGCTTTAAGTCTTGATGGCTTTTCACCACCGGGCGGAACCTTTTCAGGAAATGGGGTTTCGGGTAATATTTTCCGACCGGGAGTCGCTGGAGTGGGAACGCACACGGTGACCTACACGGTGACTTCTGGTAATTGCTCAGTTAGTAGATCCGCAAGCTTCACAGTAAACGCTATCCCACCGGGAAATGCAGCAACAAATATTAGCAATATTGTAAATTTCCAAGGGGAAGATGTCTACACCAAATGCTTCCCTTCTAACGGCGAGTTTCGTTTTTACAGTTCTGATCCGACAGCCTCTTACACTAAAGTTTACATAGATTATGGGGATGGATCTCCGGTAGATAGTGCCACAACCTTTGACCTCACCAACTCAAAACTCCACACATTCCTAGAAGGAATTTACACGGTCACATTCACCTTTATTAACGCTAATGGCTGTCAAAGTCAAGACCAACTAAAAGTATTCTTTGGTAGTGTACCTCAAGGAGGAATAACATCTTTTGGCTCAACCCAAGGTTGCTTGCCTACAGATGGCAGTGGATTAACCTATGCCTTTGCCATAAGTAATGTAGCCAATAACCCGCCTGGAACAATTTACAAGGTTACTTTTAGTAATGATAGTCTTACCAGGGTTTATCAACATCCTCCTCCGGATACAATATTTCAAACTTTTTATCAATCTAGCTGCGGATTCAATTCGCCAAATGAATTAAATGCGTTCAGGGCTGATTTAATGGTAGTTAATCCTTGTGACTCTTTACCTGGAAGTATAGGTGGGATAAAGATTTCTGAATCCGCTAATGCTAATTTTGTAATTTCTGATACCTGTTCAGGAGACTCAATTCGACTTCTTGACCTGTCAAATGGAGGACGATTGCAATTCCAAAATTGCGATACGGTATCAAAAATTATTTGGAAAATAACGCCAACTACTGGAGTAATTTTCGACCCATCTGAATTTGGTTTTGATTTTGGAGACAGGACGCAAGCGGGTGTGGATGGTTGGATACCTGGTGTATCCGAGCCTTCCATAATAATCAATAGACCCGGAACATATTACTTAACACAATATGTTGGGAACTCAAGTATTTGCGGTGTTGACTCAATAACAAAATCTGTATGTATCGATTCTATTCCCAAACCAAATTTCGCCTTATCTGATTCAACTATTTGTGCTGGGGACATTGTAGACTTGCATTACCTCGAAAGAATTGTGCCTTACTGTGATAGTACAAAATTGACTTGGGAAATACTCAACCAATCAGGTTGGGCAATTACTAATGGTACCTTTCAGGATAGCAGCCTTAAAGTTGTTTTTAATAACACTGGAAGATATTCAATTGCCCTAAAAGCAGAAAACCCTTGTGGGGAATCCTATGATACTCTATTTCTTGATGTAATTGGTCAACCAATTGTGCAATTACCTCCAGACACTACATTATGTGGACTTATATACCTTGACTTTAGTGATCCGAACCTTGGATTTGTAGTAGAAGATAGCGCAGGCGTATCGACCTTCTCATGGTCCGTAACACCTGCCACGGGCTGGTCGTATTTAAATGGTACTAACGCCAATTCTGCTCAACCTTATTTCGACTTTACCGCCTACGGTACCTATACCATAAACCTCAATTACAGCAATGGTTGTTTCTCCCGGGTTCGGCAAATGATCGTCAGCGTAAACGCCCCTCCCCAATTAGACAGCATTTCAGATACTACGCTCTGCTACGACGCTAATTACGCCTATACCTTTTCCGCTCAATTTGGCAATCACCCGCTTATCTATTCATGGCGAACTTTAGGTACTGGTCTTCAAGCGGGCAATAGTATCAACCTTTCCAATCTTCGGGATTCTACTCAAGTTTGGGTCTACGCCCGTGATCAAGCGGGCTGCTGGGACTCGTCCAGCTTCTGGATCTATATTCCCGACCCTATCAATGTTACGATTTCCGCCCCTGATAGCCTTTGCTATAACGACACCCTCCCCATAAGTACAGCGGTGTCTGGCGGAATGGGCTATTACCGCTACCAATGGCTAGGCACCAATGTGAGCCACTTGTCTTCCGACACTATTGCCAATCCGGTCATCGACTCTACCGGCATACCTGGACAGTATATTTTAAGAGTTACCGATAGTATGGGCTGTATCGGCTATGATACCATTAGCATTGCTCAGCATCCTAAATTAATTGTAGATGCGGGTCCCGATGAAAGTGCCTGTAATACGGCCAATAGTCTCGCCCTGCTCAACGCCAGTCCGTTGGGGGGCGCTTGGACCGGAAACCATGTCTCCAATAACGGTGTTTTCAACCCCATTGCCGCTGGTCTAGGGGCTCATGTAGTTTATTATCATTTTACCGATAGCCGTGGTTGCGATTACACGGATAGCTTAACCGTAAATGTGGTCAGTCCTCCGGTCGCTTCTTTTAACCTGAGCGACTCAATAGGTTGCCCTATTCTTAGTGTAAATGTAAGCTCGAGCTCCGACCCTAGTATTACCCATTTCTGGTACCTCAACGACTCTTTATTAGGATCTAGCTTAAACTTTACACTAAACCTCGACAATCCCTCGGCGACCCAAGATCTGGTCTACGACTTAAAGTTAATACTAAGCGCTAGCGGTCAAAATTGTGAGGACAGCCTCACCAAACGAATTACCGTTTACCCTAAGCCCCAAGCTATCTTTAATCTCCCTTCTGTCGCTTGCGCCAATGACACCTTAAGTTTAAGTCACAGCTCTGTCTCAAAAGGCGGAAGCCTAGATAGCCTGCGCTGGTTAGCCTCTTCGGTCGCAGTGAATATCCTAGATCCTACTGCCAATAGCACTTCTATTGTATTTCCCGATAATCAATCCAGTGCAGACTCTGTCTACACCATTAGCCTTATCGTATACTCTAGAGATGGCTGCTCCGATACCCTTAGTCAAAACATTACCATTCACCCCCGCCCCACCGCTAATTTCACGATACCTGCTAATGCTTGTGGCCCTTTTATCTTACAAGCAAGCGACAATTCCCTCGGACAGGGCTTAAATTACAATTGGTCTATTAGCCCCATAGTCGCAGGCTCTGGGCTTAACACTGCTAATCCAAGCTTTAACATTCCGGCTTCCACAAGTGATTCAGCCCTATATCGTATTTTCTTAAGCATTAGTGATACCAATGGCTGTGCCGATACTTTCTCCCAAAAATTTACCCTTTACCCCAATCCTACCGCCGCTTTTAACTTGAGTCGCCAAGATAGCTGCGGACCCCTAAACGTGCGCTTTACCAACCTTTCCAACTCAGGCCAAAGTGGCATGGATACCACCACTTTATCCTTTCAATGGGACCTTGGTAATGGCACTACTTCAAATGCCAATACTCCGGCACCCCAAACCTACCTCAATAACGGCTTAAATGATACTACGTATTACATCACATTAATTATCACCAATGCCTTTGGTTGTAGCGATACGCTCACCGACTCAGTAATTATTCGCGCTGACCCCATCGCACAGTTTGTTCTCACCGATACAGTCAACTGCGCCCCCTTCCTCATTGACTCTACCATTGTTAAGTCAGCGCAACTCCAGCCGAATAGTAATTACTACTGGCAGGCCTTTGACTTAAACGGGAACCCCATTCCCAACACCAATTTTAATGGCGCCAATGCTTTTAACTACATCATCCAAAATGATAAGGACTCGATCATCGTTCGCCTGGTAGTAGAAGGCCCCAATGGCTGTGCGGGGGATACCATTAGTCAGCTTTTCTACACCATCGAGGATCCAGTAGCTAATTTCGCTGCCTTGCCCGATTCAGGCTGTAGCCCGCTTTTCATTCAGCTTAGTGACTCCTCAACCGCCGGGGTAAGTCACCAATGGTTTGTAAATGACCAAGCTTTCTCTACCTCGGCGAACCCAAACATTACCTTAATCAACAACAGCAGCAGTCAAGATTCCATTGTCCAAATAAAATTGGTTGTAACCGCCGGCACGGGCTGTACCGATACCCTAAGTCAAAGTGTAAGGATATTCCCTAAACCCCAAGCGCAATTTACTATTAGCCCTACGGCTTGTGCCAATGACACTCTAAGCCTCAATCATAGTTCTTCCTTTAAAGGGTCCAGCCTCGATAGCTTGCGCTGGCTAGTCTCCTCGTCGGCTGCAACTATACTAGACCCCGCTGCAAATAGCACCAGTATTATCTTCCCGGATAATCAATCGGGGAATGATTCGGTTTACACCATAAGCCTTATTGTGTATTCGAGCGACGGCTGCTCCGACACCCTTAGTCAAAACATTACCGTTCACAGCCGACCTACTGCTGATTTCAGTATTCCTAGCAGCTCTTGCGGACCTTTTACATTACAACCAAGCGATAATTCATCTGGGCCCGGACTCATCTACAATTGGTCTATCTTACCTTTGGTTAGCGGTACCGGTCTTAGTAGCCCCAATCCTAGCTTTAATATTCCCGCTTCCCAAAGTGACTCGGTCGAGTATTTTATCCTGTTGAGCATAAGCGATGCTAATGGCTGTATCGACACTAGTTTAAAACGCTTTGTCCTTTACCCTAATCCTAGCGCCGATTTTAACCTTAGCTCACGCGATAGCTGCGGACCTTTAACCGTAGCCTTCACCAACCTATCCAGCTCCGGCCAAAGTGGAATGGACACTAGCACTCTTACCTTCCAATGGGATTTAGGAAACGGAAGCACCTCAACGGCTAATACCCCTGCGCCGGTAACCTACACCAACACAGGAATTAACGATACTACTTATTACATCTCCCTCATTACCACCAATGCCTTCGGCTGTAGTGATACACTGCAAGATTCTGTAATTGTTAGAGCGGATCCCGCAGCGCAAATGAACATTAGCAATAGTGTCGATTGTGCCCCTTTCTTAATTAACTCCAGCATCGTCAATGCCCAGCAATTACCGCCTAATAACACCTATACATGGCGTATCCTAGATCTAAATGGCAACCTCATCGGCAGCAATACTTTTAGCGGTCCCAATGGGATTAACTATACCATCAACAATGATGGTGACTCGGTAATCGTGCAGCTCATTGTTAGCAGTCTCCACGGCTGTTTGAGTGACACCCTAAACCAATTATTCTACACCATCGAAGATCCGGTTGCTAATTTCGCTACGCTTCCTAATGCTGGATGTAGCCCGCTATTTGTGCAGCTAAGTGATTCCTCTACTGCCGGGGTAAGCCATCAGTGGTTCTTGAATGATCAGGCCTTTTCAAGCCTTCAGAACCCGAGCATTACGCTCCTAAACAATAGTAATACCCAGGATTCCATCTTCACCATTAAACTCGTTATCACTGCGGGCACTGGTTGTACCGATACGCTTAGTCGACAAATAACGGTGTATCCCAAACCACAAGCACAATTCATGCTTAACCCTGTGGCCTGTGCGCGCGATACTTTAAGCTTAAGTCACAGCTCAATTTCCAAAGGCAATCAGCTGGATAGTCTCCGTTGGCTAGCTTCATCCAATAACATTAGCATCCTCGACCCCACTGCCGCGACCACCAGTATTATCTTCCCCGACAACCAATCCGGGAATGATTCGGTTTACACCATAAGCCTGATTGTGTATTCAAGCGACGGCTGCTCCGACACCCTAAGTCAAAACATAACTGTATACAGCCGTCCTACCGCTAATTTTAGTATTCCCGCAAATGCCTGTGGACCCTATACGCTTCAACCTGCTAATAACTCAATCGGACCAGGATTAAATTACTCCTGGTCTATAGATTCCGCCGTGGCTGGAACTGGCTTAAATACGGCTAACCCCAGCTTCTTTATCCCTGTATCTACGAACGACTCTGCGGTTTACCGAGTTTTCTTGCTGATTACTGATGCCAATGGCTGTAGCGATACCAGCTCGCAACTATTCACCCTATACCCTAAACCGCAAGCGGCTTTTGCTTTAAGTAATCAGGATAGCTGCGGGCCTTTAACCGTAGCCTTTACCAACCTATCCAGCTCTGGCCAAAGTAGAATGGATACCACTACCCTTTCTTTCCAATGGAACCTAGGAAACGGAAGCACGTACACCGCTAACACCCCAGCGCCCATAAGCTATACCAATACGGGGATTAACGATACTACTTATTACATCTCCCTTATTGCCACCAATGCCTTCGGTTGTAGGGATACGCTCCTTGACTCAGTAATTGTTAGGGCGGATCCGCTAGCGCAAATGAACATCAGCAATAGTGTCGATTGTGCGCCTTTCGTAATCGACTCCAGCGTTGTTAATGCTCAGCAACTACCTCCTAATGACACCTATACTTGGCGTATCCTAGATCTAAATGGCAACCTCATCGGCAGCAATACTTTTAGTGGTCCCAATGGGATTAACTATACCATCAACAATGATGGCGATTCGGTAATTATACAGCTCATTGTTAGCAGTCCTCATGGCTGTTCGAGTGACACCCTAAACCAATTATTCTACACCATCGAAGATCCGGTTGCTAATTTCGCTACGCTTCCTAGTGCTGGATGTAGCCCCTTGTTGGTACAGCTAAGTGACTCCTCCTCTGCGGGAGTAAGTCATCAATGGTTCCTTAATGACCAAGCTTTTTCCACCCTGCAAAACCCTAGCCTAAGCTTGGTAAATAACAGCACAACGCAAGATTCCGTTTTCAACATCAAATTAGTGGTTACCGCTGGCACGGGTTGTACCGACACCCTGATTAAACAGGTTACGGTTTACCCAAAACCCCAAGCGGCCTTTAGTCTACCGGCCCAAGCTTGTGCCAATGACACCCTCCTTCTTAGTCATAGTTCCTCCTTCAAAGGACTTAGCCTAGACAGCTTGCAATGGACGGTTTCTTCGAGCGCTGTACAAATAGTAAATCCGAGCGCCGATAGCACTTCCATAATTTTCCCCGACAATCAATCAGGAAGTGATTCGACCTATACCATAAGCCTTATCGTGTATTCCAGCGATGGCTGCTCCGATACCCTTAGTCAAAACATCACGATACATAGCCGGCCAACCGCTAACTTTAGTATTCCTGCTAATGCCTGCGGACCCTATACGCTACAACCTGCTAATAACTCAACCGGACCTGGATTAAATTACGCTTGGTCTATAGATTCCGCCGTAGCTGGAACTGGCTTAACTACAGCTAACCCCAGCTTCTTTATCCCAGTATCTACAAACGACTCTATGGTTTACCGGGTATTCTTACTGATCACTGACGCTAATGGTTGTAGCGATACCAGTTCTCAAAAGTTCACGCTATATCCAAAGCCACAGGCGGCTTTTGCCTTAAGTAATCAGGATAGCTGCGGACCTTTAACCGTCGCCTTCACCAATCTATCCAGCTCCGGCCAAAGTGGAATGGATACCAGCACCCTTTCCTTCCAGTGGGATTTAGGAAACGGTAGCACTTCTAGCGCTAATACTCCTGCGCCAGTCACCTACACCAATACAGGCATTAACGATACTACTTATTACATCTCCTTGATCACCACCAATGCCTTCGGCTGTAGTGATACGCTTGTAGATTCAGTGATTGTAAGGGCCAATCCTTTTGCCTACTTTACCGCCTCTACCGTATTAGAATGCGCTCCTTTTACCATCGACACCAGTATTGTAACCTGGATTGATTACCCTTTGATTAATGCTGGCTACCGCTGGGAGATTCTAAACTTACAAGACTCTATTCTCAGTTTTGGCACCGACCCCAATACTATTAGTTACACCATCCTTCAGCCAGCAGATTCAGTAAAATTGCGACTCATTGCTTTCAGCTTATTTGGCTGTGCAAACGACACCTTGGAAATGGGCTTTCAAACCATCCCTAACCCGGTTCCTAACTTTACCATCACCAACCCACAAGGTTGTAGCCCGCATACTTTAACAATAGTGGATAGTTCCAGTGCCGGAGTCACTTACGAATGGTTTGTCGACGGTCAATTAGTATCAACCAGCCCAAATCCTGCCATAACCTTAACTAATTCCGGCCGCTTTATCGATTCGGTTTACACTATCAAGTTAATTGTAACTGCAGGAGGAACGGGCTGTCGTGATTCCATAGAACATACCGCCACAGTCTTTGCTCTTCCCGAAGCAAACTTCTCCGTTAATCCCGTTTGTGAAGGAGACACTTTATACTTCACTGATTTATCTACCAGTATCGACACGGTGGTTTCTTGGTTCTGGGACTTTGGTGACGGTACCATCGATAGCG
This sequence comes from uncultured Flavobacteriales bacterium, assembly GCA_913055685.1. Taxonomy (GTDB): domain Bacteria; phylum Bacteroidota; class Bacteroidia; order Flavobacteriales; family Schleiferiaceae; genus Croceimicrobium. The sequence goes on along the minus strand of CAJXKC010000006.1, from coordinate 13,839 downwards.
TCCAAAACCCACAACACCGCTACGCTTCCTATGGCTGGCAATCGGTAAGCTTAACCGTAAGTGATAGCCGTGGTTGTAGCCATACCTTTAGTGATTCGGTATTGGTCTATCCCAACCCCATTGCTCTCATTGCTAAAAGCGGTAATTGCGAACCACAAAATATTTGTAAGGGTCAGTCGGTAAGTTTACTCGATTCCTCTTTTGTGGATTCACTCGGGGCGCCTATTAATAGCTGGGCCTGGGATGTCGATGGCGATGGCATCATCGATTATAATGTGCAAAACCCTAATCACAGCTTTAGCGATACTGGTTCAACTTCGGTCACTCTCTACGTCCAAACTATTTACGGTTGTACCGATAGCATTAGCCTAACCTTTAATGTTCTGGATTTACCAAGCATCGATTTCGATTTCGATACTACCGCCAATTGCGGACCTTTAACAGTAAACCTTATCAACCAAAGCACCGGTCGTATCGACTTTTCAGAATGGACGGTATACACGCTCGACAGCTTAGGGAATCGACAAATTATGCTTAATGACACCAGTCGCTTCCTAAACAGCTCTATTACCTTACAACCGAGCTACCGCAGCGACACTATTTACTATTTTGAGCTTATTAGCGGCAACTGTTGTGGATCCGATACGCTCACTAAAACCATACAATTAAAACCTCTTCCTGTGGCTGCCATGCTGGCCTCAAGCGACGAAGGCTGTACCCCCTTCCCGGTTACTTTCCAGTTAGACGGACTGGTTACTGGTAAACCAGATTTCCTTATTCTTAACTATGGGGATGGCCGAATCGACACCTTACTCCAATCCTATTTTGTCAATAGCTTCGGCGATACCATTTATGTTTGGGGTCAACAGAATCATACTTTCATTAACTCGGGCAATGTAGATACTACCTTCACCGTAAGCCTCACTGCGGTTAATGAGTGTGGGGACAGTACCGTTACCATCGATATTCTTGTGCACCCCAATGCAGTGCAGGCTTTCTTCCAATCCGATCCGGTAAATGGTTGTGAAGATTTAGACGTGAACTTCCAGGATTTCTCCTTCGGCGCTACTAATGTATCCTGGTGTTTCGACTACGACACTTTAAGTCAATCATGTAATCAACCAGTTGCGATTGGCACGAGTTTCACCCATACTTATACGCAGGCAGGCACTTATGTGGTCGCCCAATTTGTGGATGACGGCTGTAGTTACGACACTGCCTTCCAAATAATAACCGTATACCCTGCCCCAGTGGCTAACTTTAATTCCAATAACTTCCTTTGCGAGGGCGATACAGTATTCTTTTCCGACCAAAGCGCGGCAAATGGCGCGGCAATAAGTTCCTATACTTGGTACTTTGGGGACGGCGACAGCTCTTACCTCACCAATCCCTTCCATGTCTACGATACTGCGGGAACCTTCAATGTGAAACTAGTGATAAGTTCCGCTAATGGTTGTAAGGACAGTAGTATTCAGGTTATTTCTATTTACGACAAACCCAATGTCGATTTCGGTTACAGCAACGCATGCTTTAATGAACAACCAATTTTCTTTAGCGATAGCACCACTCTTAATAGCGGCACTATTGTAAGTACGGAATGGGATTTTGGAGATGGCAATACTTCCACCAGCCTTAACCCGCAACACAGCTACCAAAGTCCGGGTCTTTATCGGGTTTCCTTAATCAAGATCAGCTCAAACGGCTGTATCGATTCGGCATTCTATAATGTAAATGTCTTCCCCGAACCAAGGGCCGACTTCCGTTACAACCGACTCAGCCCCGACTCATGCTCGGTGCCGCAACTAATTGAGTTCATTAACCAGAGTCAGAACGCGCAAGGCTTTTTATGGGACTTCGACTATGGCAATAACCCTGGTCAATTCACCTCTACTTTGGTTAACCCTCAGTTTACCTACACCTCCTATGGCGTCTATGATGTGGCCTTGTTTACCACCAACTCCTTTGGCTGTTCCGACACCATCATTAAAACCATCCAGGTGAGTCCAGTGCCTAATGCGGGCTTTACCGCAGATACGCTCGAGGGCTGCGAACCGCTTGCAGTTAATTTCACCGATACCAGCACCTATAATTTTAATGGCCCAGGCGGAATCAACCAATGGCTTTGGGACTTCGGTGACGGTAACACCTCTACTTCTTCCAACCCCACCCACATCTATGTGGGGGGCGGCAGCTACCAGACTCGTTTAATTGTAACAACTGATGCAGGTTGTAGTGATACCGTGCTCGGTCCTATTATTAATGTCTATCCGCGACCCATTGCCGATTTCAATATCCAGGTTTTAAATGCCTCGGAAATCCAATTGGTCAACAATTCCCTTAATACGGATAGTACCACCCGGTATTTCTGGACCTTCGGTGACGGCAACACTTCTACCGAAGCCAATCCTAGTCATCGCTATCGATTTGACCTTACCCAGGGTGATATAGATTTACAAGTATGCTTGCGCCTAGAAAGTGCTTATGGATGTGCCGATTCCCTTTGCCAAGATTATAGATTACGCTCACTTCAATTAAATGTACCCAATGCCCTCGCACCAGAAGTAGAGGTTGGTTCGGATGCCAATGTCTTCTTGCCAAAAGGACATTCCTTAAAAGATTATACCTTACGGATTTACGATAAATGGGGCAATATTGTATTTGAATCCACTGCCTTAGATGAGGAGGGTAAACCCGTAGAAGCATGGGACGGCACTCATTATATTAATGGCAGTCCCCTACCCATGGGTAGCTATACCTGGCGTATAGATGCAGTGTTCAATGATGGTACGGTTTGGTTTGGAAAGGAGTATAGAAATGGTACTAAAATGAATGTAGGAAGTGTTACGCTTATTCGATAAAATACTGTTAACCTCACTCATAGTATTGAGCTTGAATATACGAGCTCAAGACCCTGTATTTGCCCAGTATTACCTCAACCAAAACTATTTAAACCCTGCCTTCGCGGGCTTCACCAATGATCTAACTGGCAGTATTAATACCCGTGCTCAGTATTTAAGGGTACCCGGTCTCCTCACCTCAACTACCGCCAGTTTTAATATCAGCTGCGAAGAAGAAACGCGCTTAGGCATTGGTGGCATCTTATACCACCACGTAGAAGGGGAAGGTTTCTTACACACTTTAAATGCCGCCGGGCAAGTGTCGGCAAACTTCCCGTTTAAATTTAAGTGGGGGTCTAGAGCGCGTATGAATAAAGGTTTAGTCTCGGCTGGTATTCAAGCTGGACTCGGCCAGAAATACCTCAACTGGAACCGACTCACTTTTTCCGATCAATACAGCCCTTATTTAAACGGAATTCAAAACCCTTCCAATATTGGTCAGCAGCAAGCTAGTTCCAACATATTCCTCGATGCTGGCGCGGGTATACGGGCTTCTATAGAGTTTGGACCTGGTAAAAGACCACAGTTTCTTTCCATGGGTGCGGCGGCTTTCCATTTAAACCGTCCTGCGCAAACTTTCCTCGAATCAAGAATCCCCCTCGAACCGCGCTTTTCCTTTTTCACTTTCTACTATTTAGGCAATGTGCGTAAGGGAAGAACCAAGGATCTACGCTACTGGACCATCGGGGCCTTAGCCGACTACCAACAGGGTCTTCAATCGCATACTCTTTCTTTATATAAAGATGCCAATGAATACCTCACCATAGGAGTAAGCGTACGACGTCAAGAGTTCATCTACCTAGACCGTAACATTGATGCGGTCATACCGCATGTGCTGCTCAATTTCCCAGACATCCGTGGCGATGATTTTACTATCGGAATATCCTACGAATGGACCGTCTCAACTCTCGGAGAAGAGAAAACCTTTGGTTCTTTAGAATTCGGCCTCACCTGGCGATTCGAAGGTACCAATATGTGTAATAGTCGCCGCAAACTATGTAAAACCAAGGGCTTTGACATGGGGCACGACATGCCCAATGTGTATTTCTAGAGTCCTCACCTATGCTGCCAAATTCTCTCATTGACATTCATTGTCCTTTTTTCGGGAGGAGGTATAATTAGGGTGCCTTTTGATTGGACTAACCTATAATTCAAATAGCTGTCTTTAAAACTTGAAAACGCTTCTTTAATTCAAGTATGGGCTTTTCAATAAAACTATAAGACACCTTTGCCATTAATAGCGTTAATAAAAATGATAGTGGATATAAGAACAAATTCAGGGGCCAATTAGACTCCCATGACCAATTCTTAAATACCGTTAACACTAAAACAATTGCAATCGTATGGTACATATATATACCGTAAGATAGATTACCCAGTTTATCCCAGAAGCGGGCCTTCAAACTAACCGGAAACTCTGGATTCAACGAAACATTAAGAATCAGGATCAAAAAGACCAATGCTTCTAGAAGGGATGAACCCATAAAGGTAATCTCAAAAACCAGCAGCAAGACCAGCAAACAAAGAGCTATAACCCAAATCCCCTTTTTGCTGAGCCAATGCTGGAAAAGATCCTGGTATTTCCAAAAATAATAAGCACCAAGGGCACCAACACACATTTGTTCGATCTGAAACAATTGCCAAATCACTTCTATCTTCAAAAACACTTCTCTAGTCCCTGAACCAACATAATACTCTGCTAAGAACCCAAACAAGCCTTGAAGCGAAAACTTTAAGGCAATGAGCGCAACAATGAAAGGCACAAAAGCCCGGTGAAATAACTGAACTAATATCGGCCAAATGAGATAAAACTGCTCTTCTACGCCTACAGACCAGGCCTGGCTTGCCCCCAGCAACTTCGTTGAACTGGCACGTAAAAGGTTAGGGAATATTAATATGTAAGCCATTAATACCATCCCATAGTGCTCACTTGGTACCACATTTAATACCCCAATATCTGAGTACCTCGGTAGAACAAAAAAAGCGATTCCAAATACTAGATAATAAACAGGCCAAATGCGTAAAGCTCGCCGGACATAAAACTTTCGCAAGGAAATCCTATTCTTTTTAGCAATCTCGGCGAGTAAAAGATAGCTAATAAGGAATCCACTAAGTACAAAAAACAAACTTACCGCCTTATCCCCCATATTCAGAACGAACTGACTAAGTATTGTTTCTTGTCGCCATAGTGTAGGCATTTGATACCAGTACTTATATTGCTCACAGTGGTGAAAGATGACTATGCTTGCCGCAAAAAAGCGCAAACCGTTAAGGCCCGTAAAATGGACCTTAGACCCAGAATTTAGCATAAGCGAAGCAGCAGAAGAGTTTAAGGTTAATAAATTAAGCAGGTCCTGCAATTTACCTTTAACAGATATCTTTAATCAAATACCTCGACAAATCACTCTTTTTTTTCGATTAGCGAAAAAACAAGTTTACTACCTAATCAAACTGCTACTCCTTCCCCCTACTGATGCTGCCAACACCGCCCATTCCCATTCTTCGTTCGTCTTTTACAGCGTGTTCCCCGCTTAGTCGTACCCGAACATTGCACCGCACTGCTGCGCTTAGCTGGATCCACCTTTGGGGCTGCCGTGCTGCCCATTCCCACCTGACTCTGATGTTGCCAGCAGTATTCATTTTCGTTTTTTGTGCGACGCTTGCAGCGTAGACCTTTCTGCGTAATCCCTTGGCATTGCGTAGCCGGTGCTTCGGCGCTTGAATTGGAAGGAGCTACATAGCGCAAGGAATAATCCCAAAAACCTGTTTTTCGGGCTTCTACCTCCGCTTCGATAGCGTCGTCCAAGACACTAAAGAAATCCAAGCCACTTAGCACCTCTAAGCGGTCTATGCTTACCTCATAGGCAGATAGTCCACCACTACCTTTCGCATTAGGAAAAAGAAAAGCAATACTGCGCACTTCTTTCCCATCCCAATCCAGGACGATTTTGTAAAAATGACTCGGAATACCGACCCCCGAAGGCAAGCGTCCCGAGCCTTCTAAAAACAAGGGTCCGCTCACCACATATAAAGAACCATCATCATAGGCCCAAGCCCGCACCTGCTCTTCCAGCTGCTTCCAAATCCCCCGGTTAAAACTGGGGTCTTGGGGCGACATATTACTCATGTAAAAGCTTTCCAACATCGCCTGCGAAGAAAAAGTCATGTCCGCCGCCGGAGCTAAATGCCCCCGATCATAGCCACTGTACTTATAATCATCCGCCCCCGCCGAACCCGTCGTCACCAATGGATCCGCTCTAAAATTATTGCTCCTGGTATAGGCCCCACCGAGCTCCTCCCTGGTCAACTCATAAAACACCCAATAAGACTGCTCCTGCTCCTCATTATAATCCAAACTATAAGCTGCGTGATGAACCAGCGCCCTTTGGGGTAGAGGCATTAAATGGCTAACCTGCCCCTGAAGTAAGGTGCTACTTAAAACTGCAAGAATAAAATTGAAAAGTAAACGCCCGTGAATCATATTGAATTAATACCGCTCAATTTACAAGCCTTTTTCAGAGCTAAACTACAAGATTAGAAAATGAGCTGCGCTCAATCGTATCGTATTTCTTACCTTACTTTTGGGATTTAAACCCTTCGCCTATGGAACTAATTACCTTTCTCGCCTTAATAGTAATTGTTGGGGCATTAGTTGGTGGCAAGAGCCTTGGTGGCACGATTAGACTAGGCTGTCTTACTATTTCAGCCCTCACCATAGGACTACTTATTTTAGTGGCGATAATGAGTAATGGATCGGAGGAGATTCCGGAAAACGAAAAGGAAAACCAATCAAGCCCAGCGCTATTAATGGCCATCGACACTTGCCAAAGCTATAGTCAGCCAGATATTAATTCAGCCCCAAAAGGGAAAATTCAACCAGAAACCCAGTTTGAGGTGTCAAACCCCCTCCGCTATAAGTATTTCTATAAAATAACTACTTCCATTGGAGAGACAGTTTACGTTCAAAAGAGCTGTTTACAAAAACTGGATTAAGGACTAAGCTAGTTACAAAACTATTTCAAAGCTTTACTCTAAAATAATTTCGAAGCCATCCGAAAAAGCGCAGTAAATCCCTGCTTCTCAGCGCAGCGAAGAAAACCCTGATTCAAAGGAATAATTTTGTCATCCTGTTTACCTCGTTTTATGAGGAGCGTTCGACCAAAGGGAGAACTGGTCGAAGGACTCTATAAAATCAGACCGAGCTTCGATACGCCTTCGCTAAAGCTTCGGCGCACAAAGCATCCTTCGTGATCTTCGTGCACCCTGCAGGCAGGCAGGTTCGTGTGAGACCCCATCCGTAAAGTCTCTACCCAAATTCGCCGCGCTCGCTGTGTGCGCCGTATGAGGCCTTATGCGCAAAGTTTCTTTTTAGCGTCCTTCCCGTTTTCCTTTGCGCCCTCCGCGTCCCTTGGGCCCCTGCACCTCTCTACTCCTATTCCACCCTTATCACCTCAATCTCCGAATGCCCCTCATACTCGTAACCATAGACATTAAAACCAGGGTACTTCAGTAATACCGCGCTCACTAAACCGGGCGGTGGACTAGTCTCAATCTCATTAATTCCTTCTTCCGCGTTGAAAAAGGTATGGTACACCTCAGCGTCGGGCAGGGTTTCGAGATAGAAATACAACCAATCCTCAACCCTAAATTGCTGCGATTCCCCTTCAAAGCTAAAGAGCTCTTCCTGTCGCACCATCTTCAAACTATCCAAACGAGCTAGCCGAATTGATTCAAGGCTATCAATATAGTCCCGCTTATAAAACTTCACATAAGAGGTATCCGCATACTCGTAAAAATGAACAATTACCTCTGGGTACTGAAACTCTAAACCGCTAAGTAAACCCTGACCCTCATCCACATATTTAGTGGGATTAATTCCCATTTCCGGATCGTAAAGAATAATATAATCATCCGGCTCTGGAAAATTCTCGATATAGTCCCAAAGATCCCCAGCTACCTTAACAGTATGGGTATCCCCATTAATCGTCACACCACTTAAACTACTAATCGTCTGCGCCTTTAGCCCTAAAGCCAAAGCCAGTAAAAACATCACCCTATACATCATATCGTTCCTTTCCTAAACCAACGCTGCTTTTTTAAGGCTTATTGTATTCCCCTCTTGAAGCCCACCTCAACTACCCCTAATGAAGTTTGCCCTTTCCTAATCATGGTTAATGAAATTGCTTCACCACGCCTTCGCTCCACGTAGAACGCGGCAAGAAAGCTTCGGCCTGCAAAGCACTATGACAGTATTTTTAGCTTCCTGTGAGACCTACCCCGCTCGCTACAGCGAAACCCTGCCTAACGGCAGGCAGGCCTGCCTCCGAGCATAGCGAGGAAAGCCCTGCTTCGAAGAAATAATTATTGTCACCCTGAGTGTGTCGAAGGGCCCAATGCGATCCGCCGCGCTCGCCGTGTGCGCCGTGTGCGCCGTGTGAAACCCTACAGAAACAATCTCTCAAGAGCCACACTAGCTCCAACCAAATGTATTTCAATACCCGTGGTCTCCTCTCCATCGAGTCTCTAACTTGCATATGCATCGCTGTGCACCGCTGTGCCAATGAGTCGCTGTGTGAAACCTCATAGTCTTTCTAAACCTTCCCCCTTATTTTCGGCGACCTTCAGGATCCTCGATTAAAACACGCTAACTTTAATTTTCTCACTATCTTAAACCCTCATTAGTTAATCTATGTCCGAAAAAAACCTCGAAGAACACATCAAATTCGCCACTGAAGAATCCAATGGACTGTCTGTATACCTTGATATAAGCATTAAGAATTGCTACAAATACAGCATTACATTCGAAAAAAAACGCAATGACCCACGTCGTTTTAGACAAATGGCCGACCGTAATGAGATAGTTTATTACCCAAAAGACGGCAGCAAACTAAAAATAACGCATTACGATTCCAACCAAGAATTATCACGGGTTATCGATGGTAAGCACAGCTATTTTGACATCAATATCCGCGGTATCGAATGCAGCAATATGGACTTTTGGCCTAATTTGGAAGTAACCGTCACCAATAGCCCCTGGTCCCGGGTAATACCTTACCTAACCGTTAAAGCCAAGGTTTACGACCAAAACAGCGGTAAATTCATCACCTACTATCCCTTCAAAGGTAACATTGATGAATACAATAAGATAATTGATATCGTGAAGCGCTAGGCAATACTATTTGTTTAAGCCCTAATTTTTCATCCCTACCATGAGCTTCGGCGGTCACGTACAAGACATGCTCAATCGAGCCAAGCAAAACCGTTCCCTCTTGCCTTCCAAAAAGGCCAAGTTTAAGGAGGGTCAAGCCGATCGCACCCAAGGCCTAAAAAGAGGCGGCCCCGCTCTGCGCTTTAAAAAAGTAGATCAAGAAAAATTAGCCGCCCTTAAAGAAGGCATCCAACAGAAAAAACAGCGTCACCGCCGCCTCGAATATATTTTCCTTAGCCTTCTCAGCATCGCCACCTTAGGCTTATTGGGCTATTGGTTGCTTTTTTAAGCCCCCCAAAATCCATTTACATGAGACTATTTACCAGAAAGTCAAAAAAACAGCAGCCCCAAAAGGAGGAAACCCTGAGGCTGCTTGACCATAGCGGTGGTTGCTTGGCCACGAATCGCATCACCCTTGATGGATGTCCTGTTGGATACATGTATCGGGAACTAAGCGATCGTAATGGAGACACCGGCTGGCGCTTTTTCGCTGGTGATGAAGAGGAAAGCTATATGGCCAATAATTCCAATCATGGGGTCTACGCAGTAAACACCATCGCAAACATTTCTCCCGAAATCTTGGAATATCTAGACACCCCAGCCCCCTGTGCTTTCGAAAGGATTGAAGGTTCTAAGCGCTTTAAGAGAATTGAATAAATAAGCTCTAACGACCGGTATAAAACGCCCTGCTTCTGAGCGCGGCGAAGAAAAACCTGGTTCGAAGGAATAATTAATGTCACCCTGAGCGTGTCGAAGGGCCATACTATCTTCCGTGCTACGGCCTGCAAAGCATACGCCGCGCTCGCCGCGTGCGCCGTGTGAGATTTCACACCCACAGTCTCTCCACGCCTTCGCTAAAGCTTCGGCGCACAAAGCATCCTTCGTGATCTTCGTGCGCCCTGCCGGCAGGCAGGTTCGTTTGAGGCCTTATGCGCAGCGTCTCTCCTTCGTCACTCTTCCCGTCCCCTTTGCGTCCTCCGCGTCCTCGGCGTCTCTAGCGAGCCACGCTCGCGGGCGTTGATGTAATTTCTCATCCTCCTTGGGACTGCCTGCCTGCCGAAGCTTGCGTAGGCATGGTTTTACGTCCTCTTCTTCTCTTCTTCTCTTCTTCTCTTCCTCGATTAAAGTAAACGAAAACCGATTCGGATAATACCGCAGTGCCTTTCGCACAAGGAGCAGCAAGCGCTTAAAGTCCAGCGGATCTTGAATAACCATGCATCCTGCACTATAAGCCCCCACTTTAGCACTCACCTTGGCGAAGCTGGCCGTATGCAGATTTAAACCGCTCACGTCGCTGTAAACCGGACCCTCATAATCGAACTGACCATCCTTATCATGATCCCGCCACACCTTAAAATTGGCGCTACTCAATTGCTCCAAAGCCTCATAACTTTTATGCCGACCCAGCTTCCACACCCCACGGTATTGCCCCGGAATAAGAATGGCCGTACCCTTAGCATTCAGCATCCCTTGTTTTAGGTAATAGCCCCCCGGCTTGGTGGTCCCCGCAAATAGCTGCAATTGCTCATTGCCCCACTCATCGCGGTAAGCCACCCCCAGCCAGTCGTTAAATTCATTCACCAGCCCCGCTGCACTGCGAATCCCAAAGAGGTTTAGATTGTATTCCCCGCGATCAAAAAAGGCATAGCCCCTCTTTTCCATCGCAAATTTTAGTTCTTGATAATTCAGGTTCATTTTTTTTCTGTTTTGATTAATAGCTTCGTATGAAACCCACCCTGCTCGCTACAGCGAAACCCCGCTTGCGCCAGCAAAACCCTGCTTACCTTTAGGTAGGCTCGCCGTGTGCGCTGTGTGCGCCCTTGGGACGTTCTACGTCCGTGTGAGATTTCACACCCACAGTCTCTCCACGCCTTCGCTAAAGCTTCGGCGTGCAAAGCATCCTTCGTGGCCTTCGTGCGCTTCGTGTGAGACCCACCCCGCTCGCTACAGCGAAACCCCGCTTGCGCCAGCAAAACCCTGCTTACCTTTAGGTAGGCCTGCCTCCCCTTGGAACGTTTTACGTTCTGCGCTCCCTAGCGAGCCACGCTCGCGAGCGTCGACCCTAGCCTTCGACTTATCCCCTTCATCCCCTCAAAATCCTCCCGAAACTTCCGCACCACCTGTTGCGAACAAGAGCGTATAAACTGGGCCGTGCTAAAAGCACCCATATAGATTGATTCACCTTGCGGAAAAACAAGCACCCCTCCATTGCAAAGAGTGGAATAGGGTGCTTGGTAGACTTGAAAAGAAACCGAATCGCCTCTGCCCTTGCTTTTCAAGTCTTGCTTAACCTGATTATAGACTGCGGCAAAGGCTCGGTTTATAGTGCGTGCTTGAACCTCTGTAATCAATGCTAAATCCGCCATTACTTGTACTTGCTCTTCCTGGCGCTCGACCATGCGAGCCGACCAGATTTCCTCCGAGCTACACTGGCGGTATAAGTCGTAAATCTCCCGTGCCAATCGCTGCGTATTGGGACGTAAAGGCTGAATGCCGCTTTCCAAAATACGATTGGTCCAAAAGGCAAATTTGTAATTCAATAAATCGGGATCCGCTAAAAAATAGAAGAGCGGATAGTCTAATGCGGTGTAATACAAAACCGCTTCCGCTTCTACCGCTCTTTGGAATAGGCTGCGGATTCGGTCGAGGTAGACCCATAACTCCTCTTCGTCGCTAAATTGGCTGGTCTGACTCAGCGCATAGTCGCCCAAATTCTTAGGCTGCGCAAAGAACTTTTCCAGGGCCTGAGGGAACTCAGCACTTAATTTAGCGATCTCCTCGCTGCGCAAGTCGCGTTCGCCCATGATCCGGGCATAGGCCGCACTGCGCGAAATGTCGAAGAAATCCATTAAGAAATGGTGTAAAGTGTAGTCGGTCGGTAACTCAGCTTCCACAAAGCGCAGGAAGCTAATCTGCTGAAAGTAAGACATGATTAATGGTTTAAGGTTAGTCTAAGGAACTGCCTTTGTCTTTAATTACCAAAGCATTAAGGCAGAAATAAACGTTTAATTTCAAATTGTAAAAAGGGAGACCGCAGTCTCCCCTTTCTTTTAGGCAGGTCGATTAAGCCGCTGCGGCATCCTCTTCTGCTCCACCAATAGGCGGGTCTTCACCCGATCCCGAACTCCCGCTCGCACCGGGGTCTATCGCCTGGAAGCTACCCTCCGAATTAGCGGATCCACGGGCCCCGCCGTCTTCATTAGAACCGCTACCCGGTGCATCCTGACCGGCCAACTTCGGAATTACGCGCGCCCGATTGTAGGCAGCGTAAAACTCCGGATCTTTAAACTTGAAAACCCGCATCAAGGGATCGAGCTCCATTTTAAAGAAGTACATCATGTCTTGGTACAGCTTGGCCAATAACTGCGTAACCTGACCACTACGAACGCGACGTTCCAGCGGACGCATCCCGGTATTGGCGAACTTAGCGTACAGCGCACTGGCTTGTTCCAAGGTCTCAACCATCAGTTCCGAATCATCGGCGGCATTGAGCTCTTGGGCGTGATCCAAGATTCGCCCCGCCAGCGTAAGGGTAAATTCAAAACTGCCCCGCAATAAGCTACTGCGATTTATCGACAGGAATTTCACCGCATCCGCATTCTCCAGCTCCTGAGCCTTGGCCAGCAATAGCGCCGAAAGTTGCAGGAACACATCCGCCAGCAGCTCCCATTCGCCATCGCGCACGTCACTCAGGGGCACCTGTAATTCTTGCTTCTCTTTCCGAAGCAATTCATATTCATCGCCAAATTCCACTAAACGGGCCATGGGACCGCTAAAGTCAGAATAAGACTCCCATTTTTCGCGATGGGTATCGCACACTCTAATTACCGCCATCAACATATAGCGACGGTTTCGTTCTAATCGATTCATAACATTCGTTTTGAAAAGTTAAACAATTAATTAAGGGTCCAAAGCAAGGCTAAAGGAGTCGATCAGCTGTATCGAAAATCGGGACGCCAGCCCTGCTTTGTCTCGAATAACAGGACAATGCCGCTAAACATAAGGCGCTCGGAAGCCTAAAAAGAAGAGGATTTTTTCGCCTTAAAGGCGGATGGGAACCTAAAAATTGGATTTGACTACGTCTGCAAGCCTTTCGATTTCAATGTAATGCTATAACCCCTTCTTGCGCAGCTGCTACAGAGATCACCTGCAGGACCTAGCGACATCCCCCCAAGCGATAGCGGCTTCAATAATCCTCCTACCGAGATCCCAAAAATGCCTAGAGACTTCCCAATAAAAGGTACCGGGTACCCCCGCAGCCCATGCCCTTAAGCCAAAAACCCTTAGCGGTATCATCCGCAGATACTAGAGACTTCATCTGCAGGCGCTACAGACTTCATCTGCAGGTGCTAGAGACTTCATCGCATCGAGCTAGAGAGATGTTCCGCGGGTGCTAGAGACTTCCCCGCAGGAGCTACAGACTTCTCCGCACGAGCTAGAGACTTCCCCACACGAGCTACAGACTTCCCCGCACGACCTACAGACTTCCCCGCAGGAGCTACAGACTTCCCCGCACGAGCTACAGACTTCCCCGCAGGAGCTAGAGACTTCTCCATCCCTGCTGCCGACATCAGCGAGGCATGATTGGGGAGTAGAAGAGATGAGGAGAAGAGGAGAAGAGGAGATGAGGAGATGAGGAGATGAGGAGATGAGGAGATGTCCTTTCCTGCTTTTGGTTGTCAGGTTTTACATTTAATTACTGATTAAAGTTAACACTTGTTTTTTATTCCTTTT
>CAJXKC010000005.1 GCA_913055685.1 uncultured Flavobacteriales bacterium | reverse complement strand
GAAGAGAGGAAGAGAGGAAGAGAGGAAGAGAGGAAGAGAGGAAGAGAGGAAGAGAGGAAGAGAGGAAGAGAGGAAGAGAGGAGGAGGATTGCTTAAACGCAAAGAAGCCAAGAGGAGAAGAGGAGAAGTGGATTGCTTAAACGCAAAGAAGCAAAGAGGAGCAAAGGATTAAAGAAGATAAAGAGGGTCTTGGGATTAATTAGAAAGGGTACATTCGAAATTAAATTGAGGGATTTTTGGTACTTATGTTCTCGGACTATGCTCGGTCTTGGTTTCTTTGCTTCTTTAGCGAGCCTGGCGAGCGGGCGTTTAAATAATTTTGCAGCCCTTATGCTTACCGGATTGTACATACTCTCCGTGGCCTCCCTGATCGCTGAGACTCGGTGGTGAGGTAAATTTTAAGCCCCGCAATTTTTGCATTAAATTTTTTCTTCTTTCCCTTTTAGTATTCAAAAAACTCCTCCTATATTTGCAGCCCGAAAAATGGAAGACATACGCGCAGGCGTATTTAAATAAGATAAGATGAAACGTACTTTTCAACCTTCGAATCGTAAAAGAAAGAACAAACACGGATTCCGTGAGAGAATGTCTACTGCTAACGGTCGCAAAGTTTTAGCTTCTCGTCGCGCGAAAGGCCGTAAGAAGCTAAGTGTTTCTAGCGAAGGTAATTACAAAGGCTAATTGCTTTTGTGTTGATAATATATTTAGAGGTGTTGCCAAGCAGCACCTTTTTTTTTGCCCACCCGTTTCCTGCTTCGTATTTTCACACTCTAATTTCTGATCATGCCCAAGGATAATTCCATCAAACACATTCTTATCATCGGCAGCGGACCCATTGTAATTGGTCAGGCTTGCGAATTTGACTACTCTGGCTCTCAGGCCGCCCGTTCTTTGCGGGAAGAAGGGATTGAAGTTTCCCTGATTAACTCGAATCCGGCGACCATCATGACCGATAATGTGGTGGCGGATCACGTTTATCTATTGCCCTTGGAGGTGAGTTCCCTGGAGAAGATTTTAAAGGAGCAGAAGATTGATGCGGTACTACCAACCATGGGTGGTCAGACGGCGCTTAACCTATGTATTGAGGCGGATAAAGATGGACTTTGGGAAGAGTACGGCGTACGTATTATTGGGGTAGATATCGACGCGATTAACATTACCGAAGATCGCGAAGAGTTCAAGAAATTAATGGCGGAAATTGGCATTGGCATGGCCCCTGCGCAGACCGCCACTTCTTATTTAAAAGGCAAGGAGATTGCCCAAGAATTTGGCTTTCCTCTTTGTATTCGCGCTTCCTATACCCTAGGGGGTTCGGGCGCCACCTTCGTGTTTAACGAAGATGAATTTGACGAAGCGATGACCCGCGGATTGGAGATTTCACCCATCCACGAGGTAATGATCGATAAAGCCCTCTTGGGTTGGAAGGAATTTGAATTGGAATTGCTGCGTGATGCCAATGACAATGTGATTATCATCTGTTCGATCGAGAACATGGATCCGATGGGAATCCACACCGGTGATTCGATTACCGTGGCCCCGGCCATGACCTTATCGGATACCACCTATCAACGGATGCGTGATATGGCCATCCACATGATGCGTTCGATTGGAAACTTCGCCGGTGGCTGTAACGTGCAGTTCGCGGTGAGTCCGGATGAAAAAGAAGAAATCGTGGCGATTGAGATCAACCCGCGCGTATCTCGCTCATCGGCCCTAGCCTCGAAAGCCACCGGATACCCGATTGCGAAGATTGCCGCTAAATTGGCGATCGGTTATAATCTGACCGAATTAGACAATCAGATTACCAAGACCACCAGTGCTTATTTTGAGCCCACCTTAGACTATGTAATTGTAAAGATTCCGCGTTGGAATTTCGACAAGTTTGAGGGCGCCGAGCGACGTTTAGGTCTGCAGATGAAATCGGTAGGCGAGGTAATGGGTATTGGTCGTTCTTTCCAGGAAGCCCTGCACAAAGCAGCGCAATCTTTAGAGATTAAGCGCAATGGCTTGGGGGCCGATGGTAAAGGCGAAACCGATCAGGATAAAGTATTACACGCCCTGGAGCATGCCTCTTGGAACCGCGTATTTATGATTTACGATGCGATGCAATTGGGCATTCCTTTGCGCCGTATTCACGATATTACCAAAATCGACATGTGGTTCTTGCGCCAAATTCAGGAATTGGTGCAGGTGCAAGCCGATATTGAATCCCATACCCTCGAAAGCTTACCCCGCGAACTCTTATTAGACGCCAAGACCAAGGGTTTTGCCGACCGCCAGATTGCGCACATGATTGGGGTATTGGAATCGGAGGTGCATACCAAAAGAACCGATTTAGGCATTAACCGGGTATGGAAATTAGTAGATACCTGTGCGGCGGAATTCCCCGCCCAGACTCCTTATTATTACTCGACCTTCGAATATGAATTCCAAGGCGAGAATGGAGCGCTGCAAGTAGAAAATGAATCCGAAGCCAGTGAGCGCAAGAAGATCATCGTATTGGGCTCAGGGCCAAACCGTATTGGTCAGGGTATCGAATTCGACTACTCCTGCGTACACGGCGTATTAGCGGCCAAGGAATGCGATTATGAGACCATCATGATCAATTGTAATCCGGAGACGGTTTCGACTGACTTCGATACCGCCGACAAGCTTTATTTCGAGCCCGTATTCTGGGAGCATATTTACGATATCATCCGCCACGAGAAACCCGTGGGGGTAATCGTGCAGCTAGGTGGACAAACCGCCTTAAAGCTAGCCGAAAAATTAGACCGTTACAATATTCCGATTGTGGGTACTAGTTATGAGAGTCTCGACTTAGCCGAGGACCGCGGTCGTTTTTCCGAACTTTTACGCGACAATGATATTCCTTATCCACGCTTTGGGGTAATTACCAATGCCGACGAGGCCCGCGATTTAGCCAATGAATTAGGCTTCCCTATTCTGGTGCGTCCATCTTATGTGTTGGGTGGCCAAGGGATGAAGATTGTTATCAACCAAGACGAATTGGAAAAACACGTGGTGGATCTCTTCAAAGCCTTCCCCGGTAACCGCGTTTTATTGGACCATTACTTAGAAGGCGCCATTGAGGCGGAAGCCGATGCCATTTGTGACGGTGAAGAGGTTTACATCATGGGTATCATGGAGCATGTAGAGCCTTGTGGTATCCACTCCGGTGACTCCAACGCGACCTTACCGCCTTTCAATTTAGGTGACCTAATTATCCAGCAGATTGAAGATCATACCCGCAAGATAGCCTTGGCCCTTAATACCGTAGGTCTGATTAACATTCAGTTTGCGGTGAAGGACGATAAGGTGTACATCATCGAAGCCAATCCCCGCGCATCCCGCACGGTGCCTTTCATTGCGAAAGCTTACGATGAGCCTTATGTGAACTATGCCACCAAGGTGATGTTGCGCGAGAAGAAAGTAAAAGATTTCGATTTCAACCCTAAGAAAAAAGGTTGGGCGATTAAGCAACCGGTATTCTCTTTCAATAAATTCCCCAAGGTAAACAAGAAGCTGGGTCCGGAGATGAAGTCTACCGGTGAGAGCATTTACTTTATTGATAGTCTGAGGGATCCGGTGTTTAAGAAGATTTATAAGGAGCGCAACCTGTATTTGAGTAAATAGAGGAAGCTGGGGTGCAGGGACGCAGGGGCGCTGGGCTCAAAAGCTAGGTGGGAAATTTCGTGGAAGAGACTTTGAGTTTAGGATTTCACACGAAGTCCACTAAGCACACCAAGTGAATTACTTTGGAGAGACTTTGCGGATAATATCTCACACGGCGCACACGGCGAGCACGGCGGGCGAAGCGGATTGCTTTGCGCATCGAAGCACGGAGTTGATGAAAATTTAAGCGTCCTTCGACAAGCTCAGGATGACAAAGTATATCATTTTGAAACTAGAAATTCTGTCATGCTGAGCCTGTCGAAGCACGGTGTGGATTGAAACTAGCGTGTCCTTCGACTAGTCCTCCTTCGGTCGGACGTTCCTCGTAAAACGAGGTAAACAGGATGACATAGTTTTTAGGTCGGAGCTGCACTTACTGTCATGCTGAGCCCCGTCGAAGCACGGTGTCTTATCCAGAAATAGGCTGACACAATTTGAGTTAATTATGAATAGGAAAGTCTAAACTTCTGAGCCTCTGAGCCTCTGCGCTTCTCCGCCTCCTCCCACATTTTATCCCTCAGATAGTCCCCATACCTAAGGGATGTATTAAATTTGTCCAAGTTTAAAAAATCTCATACTTGCCTGCCGAAGCTTGCTTGTCTCGTTTTACGGGAGCGAAGGCACGGTCTCATATCTCACATCTCACATCTAACCCATGATCATCCGTTTCATTCTCTTCCTCATCTTTTTCTACCTCGCTTGGTTCTTGGTTAGAAATTTACTGGTGAAGCCCTTTAAGCAGGGCTACCAGGAGAAAGGGCGTGGTCAGCGGGGAGGTGCAGATTTTAGTCAGGCTAGAGAAGGAGAAGTAACTCTTGATACCAAAGGTTCGGGTCAGACCCACGATGATAAATCGCTGGGGGAATACATCGACTACGAAGAGGTAGAGGAGGATAAGTCATGAAGGTCCTGACCGTTTTAGGAGCGCGACCGCAGTTTATCAAAGCGGCGATGCTCTCTAAAGCTTTCGCTGAAGCCGGCATTAATGAGGTGCTTCTGCATACCGGTCAGCATTTCGACCCCAATATGAGCGGCGCCTTTTTTGAAGAATTTCAATTGGCCGCCCCTCAATACCATTTAGGCATTCACTCCCTGCCCCGTGAGGCGATGATCGCCAGTATGCAAGAAGCGATAGTGCCCATTCTCGAGCAAGAGCAAGCCGATATGGTATTGGTTTACGGCGATACCAATTCTACTTTGGCCGGCGCCCTAGCGGCGCAGCAAATAGGTATTCCCATTGCTCACGTGGAAGCCGGTTTGCGTAGTGGTAATGCCAATCAGCCGGAAGAGAAGAACCGCATTGCCACCGATGCAATAAGTGAATGGCTCTTTGTGCCCAATGCGCAAGCGCGCTTAAACCTGATCGCCGAGGGAATCGCCCCCGAGAAGATTCATCAGGTGGGAGACATCATGTACGATTTGTTCTTAGCGCAGCAGGAAAAACTTCCCAATATTAATGAGCTTGATCTACCCGAGCACTTCGCCTTGCTCACCCTCCACCGGCAGGAGAATGTGGATGATCCCCAAAAACTGCAAGCATGGGTGGAGGCCCTGAAGGCGCTTAATCAGGAAATTACTTTAGTTTGCCCCTTACATCCTCGTACTGCCAAAGCTTTAACCAAATTGGAGCTATCCTTGCCCGCCCAAATTTTAGCCCCCCTTTCGCAAGGTGAGCTTTTAGCAGTACTGGCGAAATCGCAAATCGTTTTAACCGATAGTGGCGGCCTGCAGAAAGAAGCTTTTTATGCGCGCAAGGTGTGTTTAACGCTGAGGGAGGAAACGGAGTGGAAGGAGCTCATTAGCATGGGGCTTAATGTTTTGTCTTCGCCAGACCGACTGTTAAGTGATTATCACCGTTTAAAGGATTTGGTTTTTGAGGGGGTTGATTCGGTTTATGGGGATGGGGACACAGCCTTTAAAATCGTTTCTGTAATTAATTAGCAGGGTTTCGCCTTTGGCGAGCGGGGTTTTCTTCTCGCTTGCAGCGAGTTGAAGCGGGGATTCACCTTGAGGTGAGCGGGGTAACCCTACGGGGGCGGGGTGATGCAGGGTGATGCAGGGTAATGTGGGGTGATGCGAGGTGATGTGGGGAGCTCGGGGTGAAGAAAACGATTTATTTTAGGAGGCTTTGTCTGAAGGCATATATTTTTCGACTAAGGCCATACAAATCTCTGATGTGTTTACTCTTTTCAGATGTTGTAATGATATTTCGGAGTTCCAGGATGTGGAGGATATTAACCACCTCAAAAAGGGAAGCACGAGCTATTGCTAAATAGCGTGCGAATTCCTTCTTGGATGCCGCTCCTGAACCTTCCGCAATATTATTACTTATGCTCAGCACGGATCCGTCCAACTGATCGGCGAACCGGAATAATCTTTTTTCACGAGTCTTTTCCGACAGTTCAAGTAAATTATGACTTTGTCCTATAGCTTCTTGCCAAATTATTAGTTTCTGGAACCTAAAAATGAAAATTTCTTTATCTGAATTCATGGTTCAAAGAAATATGGCTGTAACCATTTAACATTATTTTATTGATTTCAGAAATACTTAATTTCCAACCTCCACATCACCCCGCATCACCCCGCACTACCCTGCACTCCCTGCCCTAAATGCAATTCCCCTCTGATGCCTATCTTTGACCCAAAGAATAGACCATGAATAATACCCATTACCACTCCCTTATTAAAGCAGCCCTCGCAGAGGATATCGGTTCGGGGGATCATAGTTCCAACTGTGCTTTTCCGGTGGGGATGCAGGGGGAGATGCGTTTGTTGGTGAAGGAAGAAGGGATATTAGCGGGAGTGAAGGCGGCGCGGGAGGTATTTGCCTTGGTGGATCCGGCGGTGGAGATGGAAGTGCTGATGGAAGATGGTGCGGCGGTTAAGGTGGGGGACGTGGCTTTTCGCCTGAAAGGTCCGGCGCATAGTCTGTTGCAAGGGGAGCGCTTGGCGCTAAACTTGATGCAGCGCATGAGTGGGATTGCTACTAAGACCCGCAAGTTGGTCGATAGGATTAGTCATACGAAGGCGAAATTATTAGATACGCGTAAAACGACGCCACACCTGCGGGTCTTCGAAAAGGAGGCGGTGCGCATCGGTGGGGGTAAGAACCACCGGATGGGCTTGTACGATATGATTATGCTGAAGGACAATCACATCGACTTCGCCGGCGGGGTGAAGCCGGCCATTGCCAAGGCTTTGGCTTATAAAGAAGAACATCAGCTCGACATCCCCATTGAGGTGGAGGTGCGGGATTTCAAGGAACTGCAGGAAGTACTGGAGAGTGAAGGCATTTTACGGGTGATGTTCGATAATTTCTCCGTTTTAGATACCAAAAAGGCGGTGGCCCTAGTGAATGGTAAAATCGAAACGGAAAGTTCTGGCGGAATCACCGGGGAGACCTTGGTGGCCTATGCGGAGACGGGAGTGGATTATATTTCGATGGGGGCCTTGACGCATAGTGTAAGGGGGCTGGATATGAGTTTGAAGACGGTGTTGGGGCGCTAATGCACCTGCGGGGCACTGCTGGGTTTCCTCGTTAGGCTCGGAAGCGGGGAGCGCAGGGTTTGCTTTGCGTATAAGGCCTCACACGGCGCACACGGCGAGCACGGCGGATTGCTTTGCGCGTAGAGCCTCACACGAAGGCCACTAAGCACACGAAGGGAATTCTTTGGAGAGACTCTGTATTTATAAAGCACTGCTTGCTTAGTTAAAGCTTCTGACTAAATCGGAATTCCTCCCCTTTTGGCCAAAAGGGGTGCCCGAAGGGCGGGGTAATCGTTTTTTTAGAATATAGAATTTAGATAGAACGCTACGCAGACAATTACCCCATCTCGCGAGCGAGATTGCCCCTTTTGTCCAAAAGGGGAGGAGATTTGTCGGTGGGGCGAGAGGAGGTTATTTGCCTGAAAGCAATTGCATTTTATACCCTGCGACCCCTTGGAACGTTTTACGTTCTGCGCTTCCTTGGAACTGCCTGCCTGCCGAAGCATGCGTAGGCATGGTTTTACGTTCTGAGCTTCTGAGCTTCTGAGCCCCTCTTCCCCTCTTCCCCTCATCCTCTTATTTCCTCAAACCACTCCTCCCGTACTTGTTTGCCTTCTGCGCTGATGCCGCGGGCGCGACGGCGGTGGTCTTTGAAGGCAGCGAGGTAGGTAGCGACTAGGTCGGGGTGCTGGGAGGAGAAGAAGCGGGCCACGGGGAGGGCGGACATCACTAATTTTTGTTCCCCGAGGTGGAGGATGCCGCAGTTGTCCATGCTGTGCTCGGCGAGGTCGAAGATTTCGAGTTTAGCGCGGGGGGATTTTTGTCCGCTCATCAGGGCCTGGTGTAACTGGAGGCTGAGCCAGTTTAGGTCGGCCTGAATCTGATCTCTTTGTTTTTCGTCGATACTGCCTTCCCGAAAGGCACTGGCCAATAATTTCTTTTGCTGGCGGTAGGCATAGGGATGCCATACTTCTTGGGAGCTCACTTCCAAGTAAAGCTTGTAGACCGCTTCGGCGAGTTTGTGGGTGGCGGCGGACAGGGGCTGCGGGCCTTGGTCGCGGAGGGTGCCTTGCCAATAGGCATATTTGTATTCGAGCAGGCGGGGCCGGGCGAGGAAGTA
The DNA here is from genome assembly GCA_913055685.1 of uncultured Flavobacteriales bacterium. Lineage (GTDB taxonomy): Bacteria > Bacteroidota > Bacteroidia > Flavobacteriales > Schleiferiaceae > Croceimicrobium. Next base: position 74,667 of record CAJXKC010000005.1, on the reverse strand, counting down.
AAAGATGGGGAGGTCGCGGGCAGTGTAGTACAATTTGACCGCTTCTTCGGTCACCGCCTTGCTAAAGATCTTTTGAATACTGCGGAGGTATTTCTGGAAGGAGTCTTCGCATTGGAAATTGCTGAGACGAATTAAGATGCGGTTGCGGAAGGAAAAGCTTTCGGAGAGTTTTAGGTAAACCGCGGGATGTTCATGCAATAGTTGAAAGCATTCCTCCAATTGCAGACTGCGCTGATCGACCGTTACCCGATAGGCACTGGTCTTGCTAAGTCCGAGGGCATCACTCAGGTAATCGCTGAGTTTTATTTGCGCGCCAATTTCATCCTGCACGAGGCTGAGTAATTCTTGTTGAAGCGAAGTTTCCATAAAAGCGATTTTTTAAGGTTTAGGGCTAAGGTAGCGGAGGCTAAAGGAGATTTCCTAGGCAGAATTCGCACGATTTTGAAATAATTTGTGCGGAATCTGCACGATTTCGAGGGCTGGCGTGCAAGATCTGCACGAAATGAGGGGAGGAAGGGGTGGAAACGTGCGGAATATGCATGGGGGGACGCAAAGGGCGCGAAGGGGACGCGAAGGGAAATTTCTTTGGAGAGACTTTGTGTGTAAAGCCTCACACGGCGCACACTGCGAGCGCGGCGATTTGCTTTGCGCGTAGAGCCTCACACGAAGGCCACGAAGCGCACGAAGGGAATTTCTTTGGAGAGACTGAGTGCGGGAGGGTCTCACACGAACGTAAAATGTTCCAAGGGCGCACACGAACGTAAAACCATGCCTACGCTTTGCTACGGCAGGCAGGCGGTTCCAGGAGCGAGCACGGCGGATTGCTTTGGAGAGATGTTGCGGATAAAATCTCACACGAATCTGCCTGCCACGTAAAACGTGGTAAACCGGCAGGCAGGGCACACGAAGGACGCGAAGCTAAAAATACTGTCATGCTGAGCCCTGTCGAAGCACGCTGTGGATTAAAATTAAAGTGTCCTTCGACAAGCTCAGGATGACAATGTATATCGCTTTAAAACCAAAAGCAGGAAAGGACACCCTCCTAGAGGTCAATTCAATACTTTCAGTCGCCCACTATAGCATGGGTACTGGTAGTGCATAGGGCAAGTAATAGTGGGTCTTGTCTTGGGTATTGGTCGGTGCGTTCGGGGGGCTATGTCGTTCGCTTCAATGGGGAAGTGGGTGGGAAAAATTGCTTGGTGGGTGAAAGGAGGGGCCATGGTCGATGCGATAAATTGATTGGTGTGTCGGTGGGAAGGGTGATGTCGATGTCTTCCTTGCTAATGGTGGGTCAGCAAAATTTAATCGGCGCTCTCTTAAATTATAACGCCGGTGTGCGTCATGGCTATGGTGGGTGCTTTCGTGGGTACTAGTCGGTCGGCAAAATTTAATGAGCGACCCTAGCAAGGGTATAAGTGGGGTGCCTTAATTGATTGGTGGTCTGCCTTAATTTAATGTTGGCCTCTATTAAATGAATGGTGGTTTGCACTAAAATGGCTGCCTGTCGTAGCGAGGGTACTAGTGGGTCTTATCCCAGGCTATGGTGGGCGAACTAAATTTGGTGGTCGGTCGGATAAATTGATTGGTCTCTCTTATCTGGGGTATTGGTGTGTTGGGGTGCAGGAAGCGAACGACCATAGGCAAGGAAGACATCGACCATAGGCAGGGAAGCAAGCGACCATGGTGCGGGAATGGTGTGTCGGGGTGCGGGAAGCGAACGACTATGGGCAGGGAGAGGGGTGTTGGGGGGAAGGAGTGGGGTTCACGGGCCGGGAAGGAGGCGGAGAGCACATGAAGAGTACACGAAGAGCACACGAAGAACGGGAAGGGGACGCGAAGAAGAATAAGGGAGTGGCGGATTGCTTTGCGCGTAGAGCCTCACACGAAGGCCACGAAGCGCACTAAGTGCACGAAGGGAATTTCTTTGGAGAGACTATGTCTGTAAGGCCTCACACAGCGCACACGGCGAGCACGGCGGATTGCTTTGGAGAGACTGTGTGCGGGAGGGTCTCACACGAAGGCTACGAAGGCCACTAAAGGAAGTATCATTGGAGAGACTATGTCTTTAAGGCCTCACACGAAGGCCACGAAGGTCACTAAGAAATATAGAGGAAGTGCAGGGCGAAGGAAATGTTTGATGGAACAATGCATGCACTTCTAAGGACCTTGAGCTTTAAACGTAATTCCTCCCCTTTTGGCCAAAAGGGGTGCCCGCAGGGCGGGGTAATCGTTTATTAGAATCTAGAATTTAGAGTATAGAATTTAGAGTATAGAATTTAGAATTACGCTACGCAGACAATTACCCCATCTTGCAAGCGAGATTGCCCCTTTTGTCCAAAAGGGGAGGAGATTTTACTAATTGCTTTAATTGTTGATTAGATTAAAAAAGAAGGAGTTCTATATATGGCTTTGGATTTTCAGCCTGATGTCAAGTAAAAAGCATTAATCTATAAGTCAAGGTAGTACTGGCCTGCTTCAGATGTGAATTAATTAAGTAAGAAGCGTTTCAAATATGAAATGCGATTTCAGGGCCGGGGGTGAATATTGCGCTTGAATCTTTAAAACAATTAGTATGAGAAAGATCGAACGTAATCGCATGTACATGATACAGGCAGTAGGAAAAATCGCGAAGACCTATAATGAGGTCTGGATGGATTACCCCGAATTTGTGGAGTTGTTTGCAACGCTCAATGCGTATGAGGAGCAATTCCAAAGTTTGAGTCAGCAGAAACAATTGCTACTCCAACCCTTTAGCGGCATTAAGCAGGAGTTGCGGGATGACTTTGCCTTAACGGTAGGCAAATTAGCGGCTTATTTGGTGCGTATTGCGCGCCAGCAAAATGACCGCGCGATGTTAGTGGCCACTCGCTTTACGGTCGCCCAGTTTAAAACCTTTAGTGCTCAGAAGAGCCTGGTTACCGCCGAAAACGTAATTGCCTTTGCCGAGCAGTATAAGGAATTATTGGAAAGCATTCCTACTGGTAACGACTTGGTGCAAAAAACCAAAGATCAGCTGCAGATCTTTATCGATAAGGGTTTAATTCCCGCCGAACGTCGCACCAAACTGGGCGAAACTACGGTGGCCATCCGCCGATTGTCTGGTGAAGTGATGGACTTCCTAAAAAATGAATTGGATCTTATGATGCGGGTATTTGTGGATGTGCATCCTGAGTTTCACTTAGCCTATGAAAACGCCCGTATTATTCCGAAGTACGGAGGCCTTCGTGGTTCCTCGAATGGTAGTTCGGATCCTTTGCTTGGGAATGAAGAGGAGGGTAGTTCTGATGAGGAGAATGGTGGTATAGAGCAGGCTGCAGCATAGATTTTTTTTGTTTAGTTTTACTTTGGTTAAGGTAAGAGGGGGCCCCGAAAGGGGTCCTTTTTTTTGTCCTATGGCAGGACAGGCCTTTTTTTGAATACAATAAGTCCTTATGGGTGTGCCTTAAAATCAGGCGGATTTTTGCCCTTAGCCCTGACGGCTGTGTCCTAAGCCCGGGTGGGGCTTTTCCTTTTGCCCTCGGGCCGGACGGGGATGCCCTATGGCAGGGCAGGCCTTCGATACTTTTACAAACGACAATACTATTTTTTTAAGGAGTTTGTGAGCCTGCCGGCAGGCAGGCTCCTCACCGCGTTCCTCGGTTGCCTTGATGAAGAAGTATTCTATACTTGAAAACCCTTTTTTCTTTTCCCGCTTTTTTTGCTTGATCAAAAAAAGCTCCAAAAAAAATCAAGGCTGGCCTTTCTCCCTTGTCCGCTGGCGCTTGTTCGCTTGTAAAAAACGAACTCGCTGCGCTCAAACAGCGTTTTTTACTGGTCGCTCTCAAGCTGGCATACTACGGGTCAAAAGGCAATGCCGGTCCCGATACCCGCAATCTTTAATCTGTAAGCGGAATCAATTCTCCCATCTTTAATGGTAGTTAGACTTTTCATACTATTCGAGATTCATCACGGGTGACAGGACCGGCCTCTATTTGAGAACAAGAAAACTGCGGTAAAAGGCTTAGTGAAGGGGAAAGCGACGAAGGAGCTCGTTCCCTGAACTTGCCTTTTACAAGGTTTTAGAAGTGAGCAAATAGGAGCCTTGAACTTTTGGTTCTTTTCTTTCAAGAGAAAAGAACGAAGCCCCGCCCGGGCTGAGGGCAATAGTTTTGGTTCTTTCTAAAAGAACACCGGCTTGCCCTGCCTAAGGGCTAAAATACATCCTGATAGCCCCAATGTATCGCGGTGCGTATCCCTATATTAAACCAATGGGTCACGGTCGTGCTTTGATCGGCAAATTGTTGGTTGCGGTAAGTGTAGGAAACTTCGGCGCGGAGGTTGGTCACGGGGTTTAGAATATAGGCGAGGGAAACCTGACTATGAAAGAGGTTTTCCCGCAGGGGACCACCGAGGAAATAACCCAATTCGAAGGGGGGGCGATCATCGTAGGAGCGGCGGATGTCATTGCCAAAATTGAGTCCGGCTGTATCGAGGCCGCGGAAGCCATAATTGGCATTAAGAGCTACTTCCCAACGGTCGTATTTGTAGAAGAAGCGAATCAGGAACTCACGGAAATTCGTTTCCCAAGGATGAGCGAGGGGCAAGCCCTGGTGCTCGTAATTGGTGAAGGTAGAACGGTGCTGATAGGTGAAGGGACGCGCTTGGTTGAATTCCGCCAGGAGGAAGAGTCCCTTGAGATCGAAGGGTTCTACCGATTTAATCCCCAATTGGGTGCCAAAGAAATTGAGCCAGTGGCCCTCGCTGATTTGCTGGAGGGCTGCCAATTGAAAATCATCTATGGCCAGTTGTCCGTAGAATTGAAGTTTCGGACTCAGTTTATAGCTGGCGCCAAAGCCCAACATGGTATTGCCGATACGGAAACCACGGTTCGCTTCAATAGCGCGGTAGAGGATGATAGGATTGGCGAAATTCCAATCGAATCCTTGGGCTTCGCCGGTGGTGTCGGAGCCTTGTACAAAGCTTTCGAAGATTTGCAAACTCAGTTTATCGGTTACGTCCCAACTCAGGTAATGGGCGCTTAAAAACTTTTGGGCGTATATCCCCCCCGGACTCGCATGCAGGGGATTGATGTCGTTCATTAAGCCGTAGAGGTTGATGTATTTCAGCTTCCAGAATTGCGTTTCGATGCGGAAGAAGCCATAAGGCGCGGTATGGTCACTGAGGAATATAGAGCGGTAGCCATCGCCAAAGAAATGATTGCCATGCCCGAGGCTAAAAGTAAAATGTTTCGAAGGCTCATAGGCAATTTGCCCCACTGAATACGGAAAATCAAAATCCCCATTGTCCATGGTACGGTGCATCACCCAACCCATAGTACTGCGCTTGTCGCGGTAATACTCATGTAAATAGTCCGCAAAACGCGCCTGTTGTTCAATGAAAGTTCCTTGGTAATAGAATTTAGAGCCAATGCGTCCTTCCACCTGCACCCCCCGAGCATTGTAATAAGTGTTGCTATTTCCAGCTCTACCCAATTGCAAATGAAAGAGCGGGTTGATTTGCAGGCTGTAGTCTTGGTCTTCCACCCGAATGAAGCTATGGTACATTCCCGCATTGAGCAGCCAGTTTAAAACTTTCGAATTCCCACTATAGTCGTATGGTTTTACCAAACTGTATTCGGTTTTATAGTCTAAGGCATTGGTCTTCTGCGGCCAGATGGAACTGTGGGCTAGACTATCTTGGGCCAAATGGCTGTAGGCCTTTTCTTCCCAGTTTAGAGGGCGGAAGAGGTACAAGTTAGATTGGGCCAGGGCAGACGCGAAGGTCGCAAAGAAGAGAATAAGAACGCTAAGACGACGTAGCATAGGGGAGCTTGTGAGTTTGGGCAAAGGTAGGAAATGGAAAGCTCAGGAGCGCAGGGGCGCAGAAGCGCAGGAGCAGAGGGGCACAGAAGCACAGGGGCACAGGGGCACAGAAGCTCAGGGGTACAGGGGCTCAGAAGCACAGAAGTTGAAAGGCTCAGAAGTGCAGAAGCTCAGGAGCACAGGAGCGCAGAGGCACAGGGGCTCAGAAGCTCAGAGGTACAGGGATGCAGGGGTGTAGGGGTTGTAATTTATTGATTTTGGCTGATGGCCTACGAAAGGAGACTTTTACGTAGGAAGTAAAGATTCTTGCTGAGTATTAGGAGTTTTTGGTAATAGGCTAACCTTTCCTTTTCTGTAATGATGCCTCGGTTTTGGAACAGGAAAAGAATGTTGCTTACCTCAAATACTAAGGAACGGGCAATAGATAAGTAGCGTGCGAATTCTTTTTTTGAAGCAGCACCTGAGCCTTCAGCGATGTTATTCGTAATACTCATGGTTGCCCCGTTTAATTGATTTGAGAAACGATAATTACTTTTTAGAGCTGGTTTATCAGTCAAGTCAAAAAGATCAGAGCTTAATTTAATGGCCGTCTGCCAAACTTCCAGTTGTTCGAATTTAAAATCAGACATAATAATAGATTTACCCAAAAATTGAATTTCTTATTCATTACAACTTCCCCTAAAGCGTTTATTAGCTATTTCCTACTAACGATACAGTAAAAAATCTTCGCCCCGTCTGACGCCTAATTCTCTGAGCTTCTGAGCTTCTGCGCTCCTGAGCCCCTTTGTCCCTGTACCTCTGAGCTTCTCCGCTCCTGTGCTTTTACCTTGAGTTATCGAAAAATTCATCTCCAATCATTTGCATATTCCTCTTCCGTGTATAATTTTGTCTTTGAGTAGAATAATTACTCATTATTAACCAAGCCGTCGTTAACCTGCTGCTGTTCTTTGTCTATGAGGAGGGTGGGATTGACCAGGCGGAGCCATGCCACCCGAAGGGTGGCAGACTTGAGACGTTAGATGTGAGATTTGAGACAGATGGTTCTAAATCTGATGAAATGTCTACGAATGAAAACCAAGCCAAACTGAAATCTGAGCCTCTGCGCTCCTGGGCTATTCCAAGATAAATCTTCGCTAATGAATCCTACTTACCACTTCTCTTCCTTCCACATTCCATGCTAGAGACCCTCATCTCCTCCAAAACCCGCGTTAAATTATTATTGAAATTCTTTCTGAATGCCAATGCCAAGGGCTATTTGCGTAGCCTAGAGCAGGAATTTGGGGAGAGTACTAATGCCATACGCTTGGAGCTGAATAAGTTCGAGGAAGCGGGGATGTTGTCATCCGAAAGTGAGGGGAACAAAAAAGTGTATACGGCTAACCGCAAGCATCCTTTATTTGAGAACTTACACGGCTTGGTAATGAAGTATGTGGGGCTTGATAAGATCGTGGATAATATTACTGAGCGTTTAGGTGAAGTAGAAGCGGTCTATTTAGTAGGTGATTATGCCGAAGGCCGCGATTCGGGGATTATTGATCTCTTTATCCAAGCTTCGGATTTGAATTTAGATTATCTTTTAGCCTTAATTAATAAGGCGGAGAAAGAGATCGAGCGTAAGATTCGTTACGCGCATTTTAAAACAGAAATAGAAATTGAGAAAATGCTGAATCAACGGAGTCATTTGTTGATTTGGCAAAAATAAATACCAAGTTATGTTGCAGTTAGAAAATGCAAAGATTGCTGTAATTGGTCAAGGCTATGTCGGTTTGCCTTTAGCGGTAGAATTTGCGAAGAAGTATCCCACTGTCGGATTTGATATCAATAAGAAGAGAGTAGAGAAGCTCAGGAACGGACACGATGATACTTTGGAGGTTACCGATCACGATTTAAGCGAAAACCTAAGAGCAAATCTCGTTGAGTTAAAAGACCAAGGTGGACTCTATATTTCTGACGCCTTGGCGGATATCTCCGAATGTAATGTTTACATCGTCACCGTTCCTACGCCCATCGATCAGTTCAAAGCCCCTGATTTGGGTCCTTTGCGCAGTGCTTCTCGGATGCTAGGGAAGGTTTTGAAGTCTAGTGATGTGGTGATTTATGAGTCAACCACTTACCCTGGTTGTACCGAGGAGGAATGTGTGCCTCTGTTGGAAGCGGAATCTGGCTTAAAGTTTAATGAAGATTTTTTTGCAGGCTATTCACCCGAGCGCATCAACCCAGGTGATAAGGTGAATACCCTTACAAAAATTGTAAAGGTAACAAGTGGTTCTACACCTGAAGCAGCAAAATTTGTTAACGATTTGTATGCTTCTATTATTACGGCGGGAACTCATATGGCTCCAAATATGAAGGTAGCAGAGGCGAGTAAAGCAATCGAAAATGCTCAAAGGGACGTGAATATCTCTTTTGTGAATGAGTTAGCCTTGATATTTGATCGTATTGGAATTGACACGAATGATGTGTTAGCAGCAGCGGGAACGAAATGGAACTTTCTTAATTACAAACCTGGTTTGGTAGGCGGGCATTGTATAAGTGTAGACCCCTATTATTTGGCACACAAAGCAGAGTCTTTAGGTTACCACCCGGCAGTTATTTTATCCGGACGAAGGGTGAATGACAATATGGGCATGTTTGTGGCAAATAAAGTGGTCAAATTAATGATGCAGAAGGATCTTAAGATCAGGAGTTCCAAAGCCCTGATTTTAGGTGTGACCTTTAAGGAGAACTGCCCAGATATAAGAAATACTAAGGTAGTGGATATCTACAAGGAGTTAGTTCAATTTGGTTTAGAGGTTGATATATATGACCCTTGGGCAAACAGTCAGGAGGTAGGCCATGAGTATCAAATAGATATCCTAGAGATCAAACCAGATCTAAAACATTACAATGCTGTTATTTTAGCCGTTTCTCATCAACAGTTTAAGGAATTGGACTTTGATAGTTTGAAACAAACAGACACAGTAGTTTTCGATGCAAAAGATTTTTTACCAAGACACTTAGTAGATTCGAGACTATAATGAGTACCTTTCTAAATATCATTGGTCGTCAAAAGGCCCTTCTGAATGTCGATATTAGTCAAAATGAAGAAAGGTTGAGGTCTACCGTAAGAGCTTCTCGATTTTTAGTAATTGGTGCTGCGGGCTCTATTGGTCAAGCAGTGACTAAAGAGATTTTCAAGCGCGATCCACAAAAATTGCACGCGGTTGATATTTCCGAAAATAACTTGGTGGAGCTGGTCAGAGACATACGCAGCTCCTATGGTTATATTGATGGAGACTTTCAAACTTTTGCACTGGATATTGGCTCTTGGCAGTACGATGCTTTTATTGAGGCGGATGGTCAATATGATTATGTCTTGAATCTTTCGGCCTTGAAGCATGTACGTAGCGAGAAGGACCCCTTCACTTTGATGCGAATGATTGAGGTAAATATCCTTAATACTTTAAAGACCATTCAGCAAAGTAAACAGGCGGGTGTAAAGAAGTATTTCTGTGTAAGTACGGATAAAGCGGCTAATCCAGTGAATATGATGGGGGGCTCAAAGCGTATCATGGAAATGTTCTTGATGCGTGAAAGTCAAGATATTCCGATTTCCACAGCGCGATTTGCCAATGTAGCTTTTTCAGACGGATCTTTATTGCATGGTTTTAATCAGCGCTTACAGAAGAACCAGCCCATTGTAGCACCCAATGACGTAAGGCGCTATTTTGTGACGCCTCAAGAGTCTGGTGAACTTTGCCTTCTTTCCACCCTTTTGGGAGAGAACAGGGATATTTTCTTTCCCAAACCGAGTGATGATTTACAGCTCATTACCTTTTCGGAAATAGCCAAACGTTACCTCAAGTCGCGGGGCTATGATGCGTATGAATGTTCGTCGGAAGATGAGGCGCGAGACTTGGTTAAAAAGTTGCCCCAAAAGGGACAATGGCCTTGCTTATTTACGCCTTCTGACACAACGGGTGAAAAGGATTATGAAGAGTTTTTTACAGATAAAGAAACGCTGGATCTTCAAAGATTTGATAATCTGGGGATAGTTAAGAATGGTTTAGCAGACTCGGGCGGTCAATTGGACTTTTTCTTGACCAGAGTGAATGAGATTAGAGATAAGAGGAGTTGGACTAAAGAGGGTGTAGTCAAGCTTTTTCATGAAATGATTCCAGATTTTGGTCATCAAGAAAAGGGAAAGTATTTAGATAGCAAGATGTGAGATGAAAAGCGCTCTGTTCATTCAAAAAGTAAGAGATATTTACCAAGAGGCGAGTGAATTCATCCCGCTTCACGCCCCGGTTTTTAGTGGTCGTGAAAAGGAATATCTTATAGAGACTATTGATTCCACTTTTGTTTCCTCAGTGGGTAAGTACGTCGATGCGGTGGAAACTTTCGGTGCGTCATACACTAAAACTAAGAAGGCTGTCGCCGTGGTAAACGGTACAGCCGCGATGCAAGTTGCATTACGATTGGTTGGGGTAAGACCCGGTGAAGAGGTAATCACACAGGCGCTTACTTTTGTAGCTACAGCAAATTCTATTGCCTACAATGGGGCGCAGCCCGTTTTCGTAGATGTGGATCGAGATACGATGGGTATGTCGCCTACCGCTTTAAAGAACTTCCTAGAAGAGTTTGGGGATCGACAAGGAGATAAAGTGATTAATAAGAAGACGGGAGCGCGAATCGCTGCCGTTTTACCCATGCATACCTTTGGTTTCTTATGTCGTATTTCAGAAATTAAAAAGATATGTGATGAATGGGGCCTTCCTTTGGTAGAGGATGCGGCCGAGGCTTTAGGGTCCTTTATGGATGGGAAATCTGCCGGTAGTTTCGGGCAAATAGGAACTTTCTCCTTTAATGGAAATAAGATTATCACCTCTGGTGGAGGTGGTTTAATCGTGACCAATCAGGAAGAATTAGGCCTAAAGGCAAAGTATATTACAACGACGGCAAAAAGGCCACATCCCTTTGAGTATTATCATGATGAATTGGCTTTCAACTTCAGGATGCCAAATGTGAATGCTGCCTTATTATTGGCGCAATTTGAAAAACTGGAAGCCTACCGCCAATCGAAGTCTGCTGTTTATTCGGCTTACAAAGAAGCCTTAGTTGAGGCGGATTTAAATTTAGTGCCCGTTCCTGAAACCACCACCCAATGGAATCATTGGTTAATTTCTGTGCAATTAGAGAGCCGTGTAGATCGCGACTCCTTTTTGAAAGAAACTAATGCGAAAGGGGTAATGACTAGACCCATTTGGCAGTTGATGTATAGTTTGCCGATGTACGATAATTGTCAGCGTGATGAGCAAACTAATGCAAAGTTTTTGGAAGAACGAATTGTGAATATACCAAGTAGTGTGATATGAAAAAGATCTATATAATAGGAAACGGAGGTTTTGCGAAAGAAGTTTTATTTCTATCGCAAAGGGTTTTAAATCAGGATGAAGTTATTTTTTCAGGCTTTATAGATTATAAACCAGAAAGCAATTCTGTTGCCATAGGTGGAAAGCAGTTTCCAGTAATTGATGAAGATTGGTTTTTAGAAAATAATTCTCATTCAGACGATATTGAAATCTTCTTTGGTATTGGTGACCCAACGGTGTTGAAGCGAGTGTATAAACGATTTGAAGGATTTCACTTCCCAAACTTGATTCATCCAAATGTTGAACTTCATTATTCGTCATTTATTTTGGGACAAGGTAATATTATTACTTCTGGATGTATTTTAACGGTTGACGTACAAATAGGAAGTTTTAATGTCTTTAATCTAAACTCAACAGTGGGTCACGATACTAAAATAGGTGACTTTAATATTTTTAATCCTGGTGCGAATATTAGTGGTTCGGTGATCATTAAGGATTGTAACCTTATAGGCACAAATGCTACCATATTGCAAGAAATATCAATTGGGTCAAATAATATTTTCGGAGCATCAAGTATGGTAAATAAAAATGTTGGTGATAATATGCTAATGGTCGGAGTGCCTGCAAAGCAGCTAATAAAGAAATGACTAGAGAAAGGCCGTAAAATTTTTGTTACTGCAGAAATTAATAGTCAATCATGGAAGACATTAAATTATTTGAATTAAAGCAATTTTCGCGTACTCATCAGTCTAAGACACTATTAGTCACTTTCATTTATCCAGCAGCAATTATTTACTTAGATTCTTTGGTGCAAGATATCAATGCACAAACTACCGAAAATTTCGTTTTGATAGCGTTTAACGATGGAGTGAAAAACTCTTCCTACTTTTTTAAAGATTTAAAAATACCTTATTTAGTTTATGATGTGATCGGTTTTAACCCAATGGAAGTCAGATTTAAAGGCTTGGAAGCCTTAGCACAAACCTCCTTTACTAAATTTATTTTTCAGGACAGTGACGATGGGCTGAGTTCAAATCGCATACAAACCGTCAATCAGTTATTAGATAAATATGCTTTGGTTGTAAACGATTTAGACTTGATGGATGAGCATGGAGAGGTTTTTAAAGCAAAAATATGGGAAGCACGATTCAAGCAAGAAAGCCATTTTTCTGCGCAACATCTGAGTTCCTATAATTTTGCAGGCTTGGGAAATACATCTATAACTGTTAACCTTTTAGACTACCTGCCGCCTAGACCCGCGTCTGAAATTATCGCAGTGGATTGGTACTTGTTTTATGTCTGTTTACTTCAATCTGGTGCTACAGGATACCGAACTAGCGATTGCACTACCAAGTACAGGCAACATACATACAATACAATTGGATTGCAGCAAGCTAAAAAAGACGAAATTGATGAGGCTTTACGACTTCATTATTTAGCGATAGATCAGCTAGGAATTCAAGTTGAAAATAAGAACGCAAAATTTAGAGAACATAGACCAGATGACTTCTGGTGGGAAATTTATAATTGATTATGAGAGAAATAGTTTTAGGTAAAAAAACAGTGCGAAATTTTAGTGCACCATATATTATTGCCGAAATAGGTGCCAACCATAATGGCGATATGGAATTGGCTAAAAAAATGATCAAAGCTGTTGCAGACTGTGGTGCCGATGCTGCCAAGTTCCAATCCTGGGATGGTAGTTCTTTAATTGCAAAAGAAGAGTATGATCGCAACCAGTCGTATGACGATGGAGATGGGGGTAAAAAGCACTTTGGTTCACTGAAAGATATGGTGGATAAATACTATCTACGCCCTGAGCAACATCACGAACTAAAAGCATATTGTGATGAGTTAGGAATCGACTTTTGTTCAACGCCCTTTTCCGAAAAAGAAGTAGAATTGCTCGAAAGCTGTAAAGTGCCGTTTTATAAGGTTGCCTCCATGGATATTAACAATGTTCAACTATTGAACTATATAGCTGAAAAAAATAAACCGGTTATCCTTTCAACCGGGATGGCCCGGATGTGGGAAATTGACAAAGCCGTAGAGCTGCTTACCCAAAGAGGGGTGAAGGATATTGCTTTATTACACTGTATATCTATTTATCCTCCTGCACATGAAGATATTCACTTAAACAATATTACCATGTTGCAGCAAGCCTTTGACTTGCCTATTGGTTTTTCGGACCATTCTATTGGTTTTTCTATCCCTCTTGCTAGCGTTGCTTTAGGAGCCTGTATAATTGAAAAGCACTTTACAACTGATAAAGATTTGCCCGGCTGGGATCACCAGATTTCTGCAGATCCGACCGAACTGAAGGTGATTTGTGAACAATCTCCAATTATATCAGTAAGTCTGGGGAATCATTACCGAACGTTATCTGCGGCAGAAGAGTCTAAAAAAGCTAAATTTAGAAGAAGTGTGGTAGTTAAGCACGACTTGCCAGTTGGGCATGTCTTGACTGAGGAGGATTTGACTAGTAAACGACCGGGGACTGGTATTTCCCCAGACCAAATGCACATGCTAGTTGGGCGCTCGTTAAATCAAGACGTACAAGGTGATACATTAATGCGTTGGGAATGGTTATCCTAATAACTTGTGATGAGAGTTCAACATTTAGATGAAATCAAGAGTCATATTGGATGCGAGGCTTTTATTTTTTTGCAGGATTTATTAGCAAACCCAAGCTCCGCAGAAGCTTACATCGGAAAGTGGGTGCACTTTTCTGAAAATAAGCCTGTAAAATGTATTTTGCTAGCGCAATCAGCGTCCTCAAAAGAAGTGATGGAGTATCATAACCAGTATTCTGATATTCATGTTACGCTTTCTGGAAAGGATAGGATGTATGTAGGTGAAAATGTGAAGGAAACAATAAAGAATTTTGATTCGGTGGAAGACTACGGATTAGTAAAAGTGAGAAAAAGCAAAAAATATTTGATACGATCCGGAAGCTTTATGTTGATTAAACCAGGCGTTCTTCATGTGAATCTATTAGAGTCAGGTGCTATTAAGGTTGTTTTTAAACTAAAAAAAAAGAATGACTAAAGTAGTTGCCTGTATTGTTGCGCGGACAGTCTCCACCCGTTTGCCATTAAAAGTCTTACGCGATTTGGTTCCTGGTATGACAATGTTGGACTTCATAATTAAAAATATCCAGTTGAATGCTTCTGTAGATCAAATCTACCTATGTACTTCCACAGCCCCGCAGGATGACATATTAGTAGACATAGCCGAAAGGAATAACATAAAAATATATCGCGGTTCTGCTGAAGATGTAACAGAGCGATTACTTAGTGTCGCTCACCAAGAGCAAGCAGATATATTGGTTCGCATTACTGGAGATAATCCGTTTTCCTCTGTTGAATATATCACCTCACAGGTGGGTTTTTTACAAGAGCGGAATTTAGATTATGTCAGAATGGATAAACTACCCATTGGGGCAGGGTGCGAAGTTTTTACCACCAGGGCATTAGAAAAATGTGTGTCAGATATGGATCGATCTGTCAGCGAGTACTTAATGCTTTTCATGTTTCAACCGCAGAAGTTCAGGTGTGGAGTAATGCATATTGTTGGACAGGACTTTGGTAATTATTCCCTTACTGTGGATATGCCTGCTGATTTAGAGCGGACAAAGTCTATCCTATCGCACCTCAACTTTACAAATGACTTCAAAGGGATAAAATTGAAACATATTCTTAAGGTTATCAGTGAAAATACAGACTTACCAGCTATTAAATATGAACCGAGTGGGGATGTGAAACTACCTTATGGAAAGGTTATTCCATTTACTGCATTTAAAGCGGACATGAACGAACGTATCAACCTTTCATTTCATAAAGGAATAGATGAATAGTCACTATATTTTTACGGAAACGGCCTTTATTCATCAAGGTGATGCTAATTACCTGTATCAATTAATCGATAAGGTCGCCCAGAGTCCGGCCAATGGGATAAAGTTTCAGGTCTTAACTCAAGCGTCTGATTTTTTATCGTCATTCCACAAGGGTTTTGAAGAACTTTCCTCTTATTGCTTTTCTAAGGAAAAATGGAGGGAGATAATTGCCTATGCTGTGCAGAAAGAGTTAGACGTGGTAATGATGCCGCTCAATATTGACGCTCTTGATTTGTGCGCAGATTTTCCTATTAAGTGGTTAGAAATTCATTCAGTTAGCCAAAATGATTGGTTTTTAAAGCATGCGGTTAAGGAGACGGGAATAGATTTAATTATTACTTCCGGCGGTCGTTATGAAGAAGAAATAGAGTTGGATATTCAATTTTTTGATGACCAGGTTTCGGTCCTTATGGTTGGTTTTCAAGCCTTTCCAAGTAGATTAGAGGATGTGCGATTAGGTCAGATTTCCTATTGGAAAAGGAAGTATCCGGATATACAAATTGGATATGCAGATCACTCTGCCTACAATCATGAAAATGCAATTAAAAGTTTAGAGTATGCATATTTTCTTGGAGCTACGGTATTTGAAAAGCATGTGGCGTTAGAGCCAGGTGAAGAGCGGGTCGATTATTCAGCAGCTGTCTCAATAGAGGTTTTAGCTGAAATTGAAAAGCGATTAGAGTTTCTAGCTAAGAACGTTCTAACCAAGGGAGACACGCAAGAGGATATGACCGATACAGAGCTGGGATATCGCAAACGTCAACTAATTTGCGTGGCTGCACGAGATTTAGATGCAGGAACGGTGTTGACGGCGAATGATATTAAACTTAAAATGTATCATGACGTTTCCAAAACATTTGACTCTGCTGTAATGGTGGAAGGACAAAAATTGTCTCAATCAATTAAGGGTGATATGCCCTTTTTAAAGAATCATTTTTAGGATTACAGATATGAACATTCATTGGGAAAAACACCTCATTAAATCCAATACTTCAATAAAGGAAGCGTTAAGCAAATTAAATCAATTATCACTTGATGCGGTGCTCTTTGTTGTGGACAACAAAAACAAATTGGTTGGAAGTTTAACTGATGGAGATGTTCGTAGAGCACTAATTACTGGAGCTTCAATGGAGAGCCCTTTATTGAGCTTTATTAATAATAATCCTAAATCTATAGTAAAAAGCGACTATACGATAAACCAAATAGTTGATTACCGGAAAAAGAACTTACAACTTTTACCGGTAGTGAGTGAATCAGGGGTAATAGTCAATGTAATAAATTTTAGGCGGCAAGAATCGTATCTACCCATCGATGCTTTGATTATGGCTGGAGGAAAGGGGACGCGCCTTCGCCCATTAACTGAAGCAACGCCCAAGCCTCTGTTGAGAGTTGGTAATAAGCCAATAATCGAGCATAATTTGGACAGATTACACTTGTTCGGAATAGATGATGTTTGGATATCATTAAATTATCTAGGAAATCAGATAGAAGACTATCTAGGAAATGGTTTTAGCCGAGGACAATACATTAACTATGTCTGGGAGAATCGACCGCTTGGAACGCTTGGAGCAATCAAGTTGATTGATAATTTTAAGCACGATTATGTGCTAATTACTAACTCTGACTTATTAACTAAACTAAATTACGAAGACTTTTTTCTTGACTTTCTTGAAAAAGATGCAGATATGTCGGTTGTCACTATTCCATATAAAGTTAACATTCCCTATGCAGTTCTAGAAACTCAAAATAATTTTGTTTTATCCTTTCGGGAGAAACCGAATTATACTTATTATTCTAACGGCGGGATTTACCTAATTAAACGTGAGCTAATAAATTCGGTACCACTTAATCAGTTTTATAATACAACTGATTTGATGGAAAAGGTTATTGAGGAAAAAGGGAAACTAATCTCTTACCCAACTCATGATTATTGGCTAGATATTGGAAGGCATGATGATTATACAAAGGCATGTTCTGATATACAGAGCATTAGTTTTGATAACTAATCAATTAGTAGGGAATTGTTTTATTCTTCCAAATTAAAAATATTTTTAGGGAAGCTTAGGAAGGAGTCATTCAGATTTCTTGTTTTTAGTGGCTTATCTACGTTATTAATCTACCTACTTCAATTCTATCTTGGTAATATTTTACCCATGTCCTCTTTTGGGCAATTTAAATATGCCATGCTTGCGGTTTCACTTTCTGGTTTAATAACTTTGGGCTATAGAGATGAATATTTATTAAAGGCTTTACAGTCTAAAGGGAACATTCGAGAGTTGCATAAAAGGTACTTTGGTAATTTCTTTTACCTTGTATTAGTCCCATTATTTTTTACAGCGTTCTTGATAGGTTTATTCGGAAACTTATTTATAGCGTTAACTTTGGTTTATATATTGGCCGTTCAATATATATCATTTAGTGAAGTTTGGTATTTTCATACGAATATAAGGTCAAAAATAGCTTTACGTAAACTAATCAAGGATTTATCTATACTTATATCAATCTTCCTTTTATATACTGCGGGTGAATCTGATTTATTAGGGGTTCTATTTGTCTTTAGCTTATTTTCTGTGTTATTATTGATTTTTTTACAATGGGAAAATAAATTGCCTACACCTTCTTACAAATCCTTAATTATGGTGTCCGCGAAGGATGGATTGATAATACAATTTAATAACTATAGTAATCAGATTTTCATGTCTTTAGAAAGGATTGTCATAGCATTTTTTTGTCTCGATAGTGTTTTCGGAAGTTACAGTTATATTATGCTACCATTCAACGCGATATTAATTGTTGGTGGAATTATTGGAACCTATTTGTATAAAAATGTAGTTGAAGATAATGGATTGCTTACAAAGAAAAGAATACTTGAATTTCTTTTATACAGCTTTCTCTGCGCGATATTGGGTACTTTATTTTCATATATAGTTATAATGCAAAAGGGAGAGGAATTTTATGAAAGGGCTTTTTTATTGCTAAGTGCCCTAACCGTTTTCGCAAATTTATTTTTTTTATTGATAGGTCAAAGTTGGAGTCGACTAAAGCCTAGTTCAAATAGAAATGCTTTGTATTTAAACTTGCTATTAATATCAGTTACGTTTTGCTTCTCTTATATTTTTAATAATTTAATCTCGTATTTGATAATAGTTGCGCTTATCAGCCTGATAAGACTTTTGGTCTTACTTAAATTAGTTTTTCATGATATTTCAATTAGGACCGGTGTCACTGGATATCGGAGGTAGGTATACTACTGGAATTTGTAATGTTGTTAAAGAATTGGATATTCAGTTATCAGGGGCTTTATCGAATTATAAGCTTTTAGCTACTAATATTTCGACGCGTTTATTTTTTGATAATAGATCGGTTTATAGAATTGATTTACTTCTTAAATCACTTCCTGTTCTGGTATTTCTGTTGTTTATAAGATTGAGTAAATTTAATTTTTTATCTGGCTTTTATGGTAGGATAGGTGCGCTTAAATTGTTTTATTATTCTGCAGTACTCCTGTTGTTGAAGTCAAGGAAGGTATTGATTCATGGTATTTATTATTATTGGGTTTCTGAAATATTAAACTTTACGGATAAAAAGTTCCTTGTTGTTTTTCATGGTTACTTTGAAGGAAAGTTGGGTTTTGAATCTCAGTTAGATGATATTAGATTTAATTCAAATGTTAGGTTTAGTTTTCTTACAGATCGGATGAGAGACCAGTTTGTTAATAGAAATGAGTTTATAGATGGAGTTGTTATAAGTAATGGGGTTGATAAGGGATTTTGGAAACGTTGTGATGATTTAATGGAGTCTAGGAGTAGTATTAGGTTTATAACAGTAGCTTCTGTTCAAAGTAGAAAAGGTCAACTTTGGTTTTATGAAAATTGTTTAAAAGAATTAGAAATTGATTGGGAGTATATTATTGTAGGAGGATTGGCTCATGATAATTCAAGTGAGTACGATGGGTTTTTTGCAGATAGTAGAATCAAGTACTTAGGTTTAATTAGTGATAGATCCGCAATTCGTGAAGCCTATTGTAGTGCAGATATTTATGCCCATGTTAGCACAGCTGAAGGTCAAGCTTTAAGTGTTTTAGAGGCTTCTAGCCTTGGTTTACCAATTATAGTTAGGGATTTGATTATAGATACATTAGGCGATTTAGAGTGGTACAATATTTTAAATGTGCTTGACTCTTCTAATCCGAAATTAGAATTGACTAAAAGTAATGTTGACAGAATTGTTGAGCCCAAAGTTAGGGGTTGGGATGATGTTTCTTCTGAATATATAGCTCTTTTAAATCAATTGTAGAAAATGTTTTTTAGGTTGATTTATTGGCATTTATGCGGATTCAAATTATTCACAGGAGATAGGTTTAAAAAAACAAAAATTTATTTACACTTTCCATTTGATTGGAATGAAGATGATACAGTTTACGAAGTGTATAGGGACCTAAAGGAAGTTGGGACTGATCTTTTTATCTTATTGCCTTATTTTAAGTATGTAGATTTAAGTGGAAGGGAGTTTAGTTATGTTATCAGTGGGTTTTGGATTTATATGCTTTTACCTGTATTTATTCTAAAGGCATTATTCTCAGGGAAAATTATTGACGGGCCCTCTTTGCGATATAGAGGTTTTGTACTTTTCTGGCGTTGGTATTTAAAAAGGTTCACTCAACTAAAGGAAATACATCTTATTAATTCCTACAGTAAATTGCAAAGTGCCTTAATTTTAGTTTCAATTGAAAAGGATTTAGCTATAGTGGAGTACCAGCATGGACATATATATCCAAGTCATCCCGGTTATCAAAAAAGTGTATCGAATTTTTTAAACTACTCAAAAAGCGAATTAGTAGTATATTCTTATTTGTATGTACATTATTTGAAAAGTATGCCGAATTTTAGTGAGATTAATGTGGTTTATAAAAAGTATAACTTAAATTTATTTCATGCTGAAGTAAGTGGTGTTCGTTGTCGATATGTATTCATACTTCAGGATAAACCAACTTCTTTGAAATTATTGAGTGAATTCAGTTCTATTTTATCAATAAATGGCTACAATGTAGGATTGAAGTTTCATCCAAGGCATAGGTTTGATATTCCGGAGGATTTGCTGATGGTCGAAAGAGTTGAGGAAATCAAGGATTTGCGAACTTGTTTATCCAAGGAAGTGATTTTTGTAGGTGTATATAGTACAGTTCTTGTTGATTTGTTTCTTAATGGTTATAGGGTTTTGTTGAGCGCAGAGGATAAGAGGAGTCGTGAATTAATTGATTTTTTCATGTTTTCTGCCATGGACGGCTTGGAAATTGAGAAACTAGATAATTATTTAATTTATTCTTATAATGGATAGATTATATTTATTGGGTTACATTTCAATCTTATTCATTGGTGGCTATTTTGGATTCAGCTGGCCGGTCCTTTTATCACTCGGAGTCTATTTGTTTACAGTTACTAATTTTGCAGTACATCGGAATAGCTTTATCATCTTTACCACATTAGTTAATGTAGGTTTGTATAATGTTCTAATATTGCCTGGGGTAGGAAGTCTTATTCCTTTTTTATTTGTAATTCAAATTAGTACGCAGAAGCTCAAGTTAGTGCGTTTTTCAAATCATTTTATCTTACTAACGTTAATTTTTTTTCTAGAAATATCAAAATTAATCTTTGAGCTAAAATTTCGGTTTGCTTTGGAGCTAACTTTCTTCTATTTTTTTATTTTATTTCTTAGTGGAATTTTCGCAAGTACAAGTTATACTGTCATATCAAAAGCTTGGTTCTATGGAGTTTTAACGTCTTTCTTGTGGGGGTTGATCTATTCAACTGGAAGAGGTCAATATGTTGAGAATGAGGTGGTATACCGAATGGTAGGAGGAATAGGAGACCCAAATTATTTTGCCCGTTATGGCTTGTTTGGATTAGCCTTGTCAGTTACTAAGGTTAAAGAAATTAAAGTTAAATATTTACTGGAGTTAATTTTTTATACCATTGTTGTAATAAGTACTCTATCAAAGATGGCATTCATTATATATGTGATATTATTATTGTTATTGGTTTCTCGAAGATCGATGAAAATAACATTCAATGCTAAGATTGGCTTAATTTCAGGTATAGTAGTTGCAATGTTCGTTGCTAATTACCTTGGCTATCTTAATAATCTTTATGATCGTATTAGCATAGATTTTGGTAAAAGAGATTTAAATAGTATTTCTTCAAATCGATCAGATCTGATCATTAGTGGATTGAATAGTTGGTCTAGGCGAGACACGGATGCTTTACTATTAGGTGTGGGGTACAATGAGAATCGTTTACTAACGGAAAGCTTAGGCTCAGTTTCTAATGTGCTTCATAATCTTTATGCAGTGGTTTTAGTAGAGTCTGGAGCATTATTTTTTATTATCTACTTTATTTTTTGGATGAATATAGCCATTAGTTGGTCTTGGAATAGTATTGCTTTAATCTTGGTTTACTTCTTGACAAGCCTTGCCTTAGGTGGCTTTTTCTTTTGGGATTTATTGTTATTTTATGTTTTAATGTTGTTTAATGATAGATTTAAAATAGTGGATTGATAATGATTAGGATCTTTTTAAGTAATTTAAAATTTAATTATTTTCATATAAAGCATAGAGTTACTGGTTGGTTTAAAAATAATCATATTGGAAAAAATTGTCGTATTGAAGGCTCTGTTAAATTGTCAAATACAAAAGTGGGTCATTGTACTTATATTGGTGATTATTCATTAATTGACAGAGCTGTCATTGGTAATTATTGTTCTATAGCATCTTTTATATCAATTGGTGGTATGGATCATGATTACCGGAATTTTTCAACATCAACGCTTTTGTACAAACAGTCAAAAAAGAAGCTTACTATCATTGAAGATGATGTTTGGATTGGAACAAAAGTGACAGTTCGTGCTGGAGTTAAAATTGGCCGAGGTGCCGTTATTGGAAGTAATTCGGTCGTTTTAAAGGATGTAGATTCTTATTCAATCGTTGTTGGTGTGCCCGCTAAGCATATTAAGTATAGGTTTGACGATGCTGTTATAAGTAAGTTGTTAAAAACAAATGCTTTTGATTATCAGGTAAAAGAAACTATGGAAGTTTTAAATAATTTTAAATGAGTAAAGTAAGTATTATTACTTCTTTTTTTAATGGTTCAAAGTATTTTAACGAAACTTTTAGTTCAGTTGTAAACCAGAGCTTTAAATCTTTTGAGTGGATAATAGTCGATGATGGCTCTGATCCGGACGAAAAACTCTATTTAAAACATCTAGTTGAAAAAGACGAAAGAATAAGGTTATTTGAATTAGATCAAAATTCGGGAGCAGGTGCGGCAAGAAATTTAGGAATCCGAAATGCAGTTGGTCGATTTATCACTTTTATCGATTCAGACGATGTATGGGAATTGAATAGGATTGAAAAGCATCTTTCCTATATGGTGCATAATAATGCTGTCTTTTCACACAGTAGTTATGGGTATATTACTTCAGACGGAAGGATATTATCTAAGACCCTAATAGTTAGCTCAAAACCAGTTAATTATTATGGATTATTGAGAAGAACAGAAATAAGTTGTCTTACAGCCATATATGATGCGAAAGTTCTCGGAAAACAATATATGAGCTTGGATCGACGAAAGCAGGATTATGCTCTTTGGCTAAAAATATTAAGCCTTGGTTATACCTCCTTGCCATTTAAAGAAATAACTGCCTATTATAGGCAACATGAAGATTCTGCAACTTCAAAGAAATGGAAGTTGTTTTTTAAGCATTATGTGTTCCTACGGAAATCTCAAAATTTGTCTATAATCGAGTCGTCATATTTCACTTTCATTTGGGCTATTAATGGTGTATTTAGGTATTATATAAAATGATTTTTTTAACTGTAACCGCCCATCCAGACGATGAAGCTCTAGGTTTTGGCGGAAGTTCTTACATTCTTTCACAAGCCGGACATAAAGTCTATAACTTGATTTTATCAGGTGATGTAGATGCTCGCCGGCATCGACCTGATGTAGATGAGCTGAAGGCACATACGGCTCAAGCTCAAAAATACATGGGCGCCGAAGCGCCTATTTTGGGACCATTTCCTAATATCAAATTCAATACTATCCCCCATTTGGAATTGGTACAATTTATTGAAAAGGTGATCGAAGAAATTGAGCCCGATTTCGTTTTTACGCATCACCCCTATGATTTAAACAATGATCATTACCATACGAGCAAAGCCTGTCAGGCCGCGGCTCGATTGTACCAACGCAAACCGGTAAAGCCCATTCAAGGCCTGTATTTCATGGAAATTCCCTCTAGTACCGATTGGGCCTTCCCTGTTGATGGTCAAAATTTCCGCCCAGATACCTTTATAGAAATTGGGGAAGAAGGATTGCGGGCAAAGATGAAAGCCTTGTATTCCTATGAAGGCGTAATGCGCGATTATCCCCATCCGCGCAGTGATGAAGCGATTAGAGCATTGGCTTTAACACGAGGGGCCCAGGTAGGTAAAAACCTTTGTGAGGCATTCCAAACCGCTATGCATATCATTAATCCTTAGCGCGATGTACTCTTTGCTGAAAAGGTTCTTTGATATAGTATTTGCACTTTTCTTATTAATTGTCTTAGCGCCATTATTTGGACTTATAGCTCTAATTATTTTGGTGCAAGATGGTGGTCACCCGATTTTTTCTCATGACCGTATCGGTAAGGGCGGACAAGCTTTTCGCTTCTACAAATTTCGTAGCATGCCTCTAAAGACGCCTAATGTAGAATCCCATGAACGGCATAAACTTCGTATTACACCTTTTGGAAAATTCATTCGACGTACCAATTTAGATGAATTGCCGCAGTTTGTGAATGTGCTGAAAGGCGATATGTCCTTTATTGGCCCACGTCCTCCCATTCCCAGCCAGGAGAGCTTAATTGAAATGCGTAGAGTCAATGGGGCCATAAACTTAAGACCGGGACTTACCGGTTGGGCTCAGGTCAATTCCTACGACAATATGCCGCCAGAGCAAAAAGCAGCTTTCGATGGGGAATACGCCCAGCAAGTTTCCCTTCTGATGGATTTGAGAATATTAGGGAAGACCCTCGTTTATTTCACCAAAAAACCACCCGCTTACTAATGAAAATAGCATTTTGTACTTGTGTTCAAATCGGTTTGAGTTGTATCGAAGCGGTTTATGAGGTAGGGGGGCAATTTGATTTGTTCATCACGCTACACGACCATAAAGCGAAAAAGAAGTCAGGACGTATTTACTTGGACCGATTGGCAGAAGAGAAAAAGGTACCTTTAGTCAAAATCGATCACATCAATGACGCGGAGGCGATTGAAGCCTTGAAGCAATATCAAATCGATTGGCTTTTTATAATTGGTTGGTCGCAAATCGCTTCGAAGGAAGTTATTGAAACGCCCAAACAAGGGGCCATCGGTGCGCATCCGACTTTGTTGCCCCAAGGCCGAGGGCGAGCGGCGGTGCCCTGGGCTATTTTGAAAGGTTTAGATAAAACCGGAGTCAGCTTCTTTAAAATGGACGAAGGGGTTGATACAGGGGCACTATTAGGACAGTATGAAATACCACTGAGCCTCTCGGAAACGGCTACTAACCTCTACGAGAAAGTGAATGAAGCCCATGTTCATTTGATTCAAAATATTTGGCCAGATTTGGTGTCGGGGGAATTAAAAGCGGAGGTTCAAGATGAAAGTAGGGCCACTTATTGGGAGGGGCGAAAGCCTGAAGATGGAGAAATAAGGTATTCGATGACCCGCAGTGAAGTGGATCGTTTGGTGCGCGCTACCACGCGTCCTTACCCTGGCGCCTTTTTGCCCTTGGAAAATGGAGCGAAGAAGATAATTTGGCGAGGCACGCTCAGTGTAACCCAAGGGGCGGAAGTGCTGGAATTGGCAGATGGTCCTTATTTTATTTTAGAGTATTCCATTGATTGAGGAAAAGGTTACGTTCCATTGCTAGGGTTCCGGAGAGAGGTTTTAAAGTACTTTACTTAATTTCTCGTTTCTCATTTTTTTAACATCGTTCATTTATTAATATGAATATGAGCTTTTCTTTAAATTAATTAATTCAACACTTTTATAGAATATAGAACTCACATTATCTATGGATTGATATCCGAGTATATCGATAAATGAAATACTAATCATTCCAATATTGTAAATAAAAAAGTATGACAAACGGGAAAAACTCATTTTTAACATTTCTATATCATGAGGTCGTAGATAATCCCAGGGACTCAGGTTTCCAGAGGGAAAGCGCTCTGCCTTATAAACATAAGGTTAGTGAGTTTATTGAGAATATTGAAATCATAGTAAAACTGAGGA
Organism: uncultured Flavobacteriales bacterium; assembly: GCA_913055685.1. Classification (GTDB taxonomy): domain Bacteria; phylum Bacteroidota; class Bacteroidia; order Flavobacteriales; family Schleiferiaceae; genus Croceimicrobium. Next base: position 49,305 of record CAJXKC010000005.1, on the reverse strand, counting down.
AGGACATCATAACAATTAATGAGATTGAGAAACATGATAGTGGGACCTTGCTAACTTTTGATGATGGAGGAAAGTCGGCTATGTTTATAGCGGAGTGTTTAGAAAAATATGGGGTTAAGGGGCATTTCTTCATAACCACAAGTTTAATTGGAGACAAATATTTTTTGAATGAGTCTGAGATAATTGATTTACACCAGCGAGGACATATAATAGGATCTCATTCTCACACCCATCCGAATGTTTTTAGGAGCCTATCTTACAGGGAAATGCAAGATGAGTGGAAGCAAAGTAGGCGAATTTTAGAGGAGATATTAAATGATTCCGTGAAATGTTGCTCCATACCAGGAGGTGACTCAAATTATAATTCCTACATGGCGGCGTATGATAATGGTTTTAGGTATGTGTTTGATTCAGAACCGTATTTAAAAACTAGAGATATAGGAGGGGCGCGAGTCTTTGGACGGTTCTACCCAAAAGCAGGTACAAGCTTGAAGGAAATCACTAAATTATGTGAGTTGAAAGGAATAAAAAGGGCCAGAATAAAAAGAAGATTTAAGAATATAGTGAAGTCAATTGTTTTTCCCGTTTACTCTAAAATTCATAATTCAAGAAGGCACAATGATTAATTCTCGTATTCTCGTTCTGACGGGTTCATCGTTACACAATTTAAATACCCTGGCAACCCTATTAAAAGGTCAGCATAATATAGTTGGTGCCGTTGTCGCGAACCAGAAAAATAATGGTATTAATTTTAAGTTTCTAAAGATAGCAATTAGGAAACAAGGGATATGGAAGGTTTTATTCCAGATCATGGAGAGGTTATTGTACACTCTACTGAATAGAAGAAGGGATAAAAGGGTATATCATAGCCTTTTCCATAAAGACTCCATAAATAAGGTTCTTGAAGAGTTTGAAGAAAATATTATGTATACGTCGTCCTATGATGATCCCAATGTTTTATCATGGATGAAAGACTTAAATCCAGATTTAATTATTATTCATACGCCTTATTGGGTATCGAAGAAGGTTAGAGATATTGTGGATGGCCGAGTAATTGGCGCACACCCCGGAATCACTCAATATTATCGAGGGGTGCATTCTTCATTTTGGGCAATTTATAAAGATGAAATAGATAAAATTGGGTACACAATTTTTTGGGTTGACTCAGGTGTTGATTCAGGTGATATTATTTACCAAGAGAAATTTCTGCCTAAACCAGAAGATACTTACATGAGCTTGAACTGGCGAGGTATGAAATACACAGCAGCAAGCTTGAATAAAATTTTAACTGAAACGGATGATATTGCCCAGTTACCTAGAATAAAGAATCCCAACTTAACGGATAATACTATTTTCTATCACCCAACTATATTTCAGTATATCAAGTATAGAATAGCAAATAAATATAGGTAGGGTGGTTCTGGTTAGTTTCAGCCGTCTTTTTTCTTTGTATTCAAGATAATAGACTTTAAGAGTTTAAAGGAATTTCAAAATTTAATCACTTTCAATTCCTTCGGACCCTTTTTGTCTCTTGGTCCTCTTCTCCATAATAAGCGGAGCCATAACCATAACCATAACCATAACCATAACCATAACCATAACCATAACCATAACCATAACCATAACCATAGACTTTGGAAATACTAAAGTCATTGATAACTAAAGCCACATCATTCACCGCCTTATTCTCATAACGGTCATTGATATAACCCAGAAGGTTTTTATCGGTATAGCCTTGCCGTACCACATAGAAACTGTAGTCAACCGTTTTCATTAATTCAAAGGTGTCGGCTACTAGACCCACGGGTGGGGTGTCGAATACAATATAATCGTATTGTTCACGCAGGGTTTGTGTCATTTGGGCAAAGCGCTCTCCTAAAATAAGCTCCGAGGGGTTGGGGGGAATAGGGCCTGCTGAGATGATATCCAAATAATCCAATCGGGTGGCTTGAATAGCCTCTTTTAATTCGGCCTGGCCACTTAAGACCGTACTGACCCCAACCGTATTGGAAAGCTCAAAGTCATTGTAAATTTTAGGTTTTCGTAAGTCCAATCCCACTAAAACCGTTTTTTTTCCACTGGCCGCCAAAATGGAAGCCATATTGATGCTGATGAAGGTTTTCCCTTCGCCCCCAATGGAGGAAGTAAATAATATGGTCTGAATGGCTTTTCCATTATGAGAACTGAGGAATCCTAAATTAGAGCGTAAGGCTCTAAAAGATTCGGCGATACCTGATTTAGGGAATTGGGCCACAATCAAATTGGAATCCCGATCACTATGCCCAATCATACCCACCACCGGTAAAGGGGATATTTTCTCTAAATCCTCTTTCGACCGTATTTTGGTATCGAAATAATTGCGACCTAGTACAAAGCCTGTAGGTAGTAAAATACCTAATAGAAGCGCTATAGCATAGTTCAATGCTCCTTTCGGTTTTAAGGGAATCTCATTAATATGAGCAGGGTCGATCACCTTAATATCTGGCGTGTTTCCGGCTAATAGAATAGCCGTTTCCGCTTGTTTCTCTTTGAGGAATAAGTATAGGTTTTCATTAAGCTGGGCTTGTCGTTTGATATTCACCAATTGCAATTCCGTGGCGGGTAAAGTACGAACCTGTTGATCCAATTGTATCAATTTTACTTCTTGATTGCGCAGGGAGAAGCTCAGACTTTGATCCAAACTTACTAAGTTTTCTACCAGGGCTTCCTTGGCCTTGACAAGCTGGGCGTCGATCGTACGCAAACGGGGATTATTTTCGGTTTGCGCCATGGAAAGACTGATACGCTCTGTTAGAAGTTCATTAATTCTTTCTACGCTAGTGCTAAGACCGCCAGATTCAATACCTACTGCTACAGGGGCTAGAAGCGGATTTTCCGCTTTCGGATTGGCTAATTCTTCCCGCAAGTATTGCAAGTAACGCTTCTGGGTTTTAAGAAGTCCGATTTCTTTTTCGAGTTCAAACAAATTTTCAATCAATTGGGCGCCTTGTTCACTGAGATTCACCGCCTGATTCTGGGATTGGAAAGCTTGCATACTCAGTTCCACCCGTCGTAAGGAATCTTCAATACCTTTTAACTCGGTACTGATGAATTCCAAAGCGCCTGCCGAATTCGAGTTTTTTGACTCTAAATTAAGAGCAAGATATTCCTGAATCAGCGTATTTAAATACAGACTGGCTTTTTCAGGTACGGCCGACTCCATACTTAGCGTAATACCTGAACTCCCTTCTGAGCTTGGATTTATTTTCAACCCCTCATTATACTCTTTCACTAGGCTTTTCATATCCCTAAGGGTTAAGCTGTATTCTAAATGCTCTTCTTCCTTCTTGTATAATGCGCTCTTTTTGAACTCATCTGATTTAATAATGGAAAAGGAGCAGAATTCATTTTCAAAACTTTCATTCCAAGAAAGCTGAACTTCTGAAATTTGCAAATCACCTAAGTCTAATTCTAAATCCTGACCTTCTACCTCATCTTGATATAGAATGAGCTTTGTTTCTTTTTTTGTGAGGTCTGGGAGGCTAATCGCAAATTGGTCTTCCTTAGCTGAATACAATATCTTGTAATCACCGGTCAACTGAGGATGATTTTCCTTAAAGGTCAGTTGGAATCCAGGGTCAGGAAAAACTTCGCCCGAACGCACTCGCCCTGCATTAAAATAACTCACTTGAAAGTTCAACTGTTTTAAAGTTCTTTCGGTCAGGGTCCGTGATTTTAATATGATGACCTCATTCTCAAATTCTAATTTTGGATTGGACATACCTGCAAAGTCCAACATGCTTTCCAGTCCACCGAAATTGTCGTCTTGGCTTTTTACCATCACCACTGATTCGACTTTGTAGATGCGATCGCTGTAGCGGTTCACTAAAAAAGCTATACCTAAAGCTACCACTACCGAGGCGAGAATAAGCGGCCAGGCACTTAAAATTTGGAATAAGAGCGCTTTAAGGTCTATAGTTTCCTCTTCTTGAGGACGTAAATTAGGATTCGATTCCATTAGTTACTCAAGGAATTAATAGCGATAATTAAGGTAATGGTGGAGGCTAAAACCGATAATATTTGGGAAAAGGTTTGAAAACCAGTAGTACCAATCCCGTAAGATTTTTGCACTAAGGGTTGTACGTTGATGACATCATTGGGTTGGATAAAGTAACCGGGTTCGTTGATGACATTCGCATCGGTGAGGTCTAGGTAAAAGGTTTCCACATCGCCTTGGGGCTTTTGGCGAACAATCATCACTTGCTTCCGGTCCCCTACAATGGAGATGTCACCGGCCTGTGCCAAAGCTTCAAAGATGTTTACCTGGTTCTGGTAGATGACATACTTCCCGGGTCGGTTCGCCTCACCAACCACGGAAAAGCGTATACCCGCTAATTGCACCGTCACATTGAGGGCTTCCTCTGTGAAGTATTTTTTTAATTCTGTTTCGACCATAATCTGAACTTCCTCAATGGTCTTATCGGCCACCGCCAATTCTCCTACTACGGGCATGGTGATTTTTCCTTCTAAATCAATAGAGTAACCTTGAAGGTAGAAAAGGATGTCGCCTGCCATTAATTGCGTTGTTCCAGATTGATTAGCAATGTTAAACATCTGACTAGTCTCCAAATCGAAGGAACGTACGGTAATGCTTAAGATGTCATTGGGCTGTACCTTATAGGCCGAGCGCTGTAGCTTGTAATCGGCTTTGTTTTCTTTATTTTCTTGGAGGTAGGTTAATCGCTTCTTGGGCACACAGCTCGCAAAAAAGGATAGGGCGAAGAGCAATAGAAGGAATCGCTTCATTTAAGGTCGATTAAGTTTAGTTGGCAAATATAGGGTTAGGACACGAAGAACGCTAATTTTAGGACGCGAAGAAAGGAAGGGGACGCGAAGAAGGGAAGGGGAAACGCTAAGAAGGGAAGGGGAGTACGCTAAGAACACTAAGAAAACGCGAAGCACACAAAAGGGATATTGAGGGCAGGAAGTGGATGGGGAGAGTGGAAAGGTAAGTGTTTGCTACTAGTTTAGCTTCGTGTTCTTAGCGTCCCCTTGGAGTTCTTAGCGCCATGATTGAAGAGATTGCGAAAGAATTAGTGGATGCTTGTTTCAAGATTCACAAGGAAATAGGTCCGGGGCTTTATGAGAAAGTGTATGAGGAGATTTTATGTGCGGAACTAAACAAGCGAGGCATTAATTACGAGCGGCAAAAACGTTTGAAACTGCAGTGGGAGGGAATTACTATTGAAAAGGCTTACATAGCTGATCTTATTGTAGAAGAGAAAATACTGGTTGAGCTAAAGTCAACAAAGTACAGCGGACCTTTGCACTTTAAGCAAGTACTTACCTACCTTAAAATCGCTGACCTTGAATTAGGATTTGTCGTGAACTTTAATGTGGCACTTTTTAAGGATGGTATCCGGAGGATAATTTACACGAAGGACACAAAGAGGGGACGCGAAGAACAGTAAGAGTGAACACAAAGAACACGAAGAGGGGACGCAAAGAACACCAAGAGGATAAACGCTGAGAGCATGAAGGATCCGCGGAGAACATGAAGGGTATAAAAACAAAGAACGCCAAGGTCTCCCTTAGCCCTTAGCGTTCTTCGCGTTTCTTTAGCGCTCTTTGCGTCCTACTTAGCGTTCTTCGCGTTCCCTTAATGTTCTTCGCGTTTTAAAGTCTTATCATGCCTGCAGCAACTGTTTCATTGGTACTCTCGTCGACTAAGATAATCGACCCCGTATTCCGATTATCATTATAAGCATCCACGAACAGCGGCTTGGTCACCCGCATTTTAACTCGCACGATATCGTTCATCCCAATTTCCTTATCGTCTTCAATGCGGTGGAGGGTGTTGATGTTTACCTTATAGAGGACCTCTTTGATCATACAACGGGCCTCATTGGTGGTGTGGCGGAGGGTGTACTTCGCGCGGGGCTGGGCTGACTTATTGTTAAGCCAGCAGAGCATCACGTCGAGGTCTTGGAGGACTTCGGGTTGATTGTTGGGGCGAACAATCATGTCGCCGCGGGAGATGTCGATATCGTCTTCGAGGGTGATGGTCACCGACATGGGAGCAAAGGCTTCCGATAAGGATTCGGTATAGCTATCAATACTCTTGATTTTGGAGGTGAAACCACTGGGTAATACGGTTACCTTGTCGCCTGGTTTGTACACCCCACCGGCAATACGACCGGCATAACCGCGGTAGTCGTGGTATTTATCGCTCTTAGGGCGAATTACCGTTTGCACCGGGAAACGGGCGTTCACATGATCCTGATCGCTATCAATGTGAATGGTTTCCAAAGTATGTAAGAGGGTCTCGCCATTATACCAAGGGGTATTCTCGGAGCGGTTTACCACATTATCGCCGTGTAAGGCGGAGATGGGCACAAAGCGAATGTCGCTCACATTTAATTTAGCGGCGAAGGCCTTGTACTGCTCCACGATTTCTTCGAAACGCTGCTCGCTGTAATCGACCAAGTCCATTTTATTGATACAAACCACCAAGTGGGGGATTTGTAACAAACTGGCGATGAAAGAGTGGCGGCAGGTTTGTTCGACTACCCCATTGCGGGCATCGACTAAAATGAGAGCCAAGTTGGCGGTACTAGCACCCGTCACCATGTTTCGGGTGTACTGGATATGTCCGGGGGTATCGGCAATAATGAATTTACGCTTGGGGGTAGCGAAGTAGCGGTAAGCTACGTCGATGGTGATGCCCTGTTCGCGCTCGTCGCGCAAACCGTCGGTGAGCAGGGCTAAATCCACATGATCCACGCCCCGTTTTTTGGAACTGCTTTCTACCGCGTCCAACTGATCCTCGAAAATGGATTTCGAATCGTAAAGGAGGCGGCCAATTAAAGTACTTTTTCCGTCGTCTACGCTACCAGCAGTGGTAAAGCGTAATAATTGCATATCTAAATAAGAATCGCTCATGGTAAATTCGGTTTGGTTTTAGAAATAGCCTTGTTTCTTACGGTCTTCCATGGCGGTTTCGCCACGTTTATCATCGGCACGATTGCCGCGCTCAGTTTGGCGGGCCGAAGCTACTTCTTGCACAATTTTCTCTAAGGTATCGGCATCCGATTCAATGCCCCCGGTGATGGTAATATCGCCTAGGGTACGGAAGCGCACCTGCTTGGTTTCTATCTTTTCGTGCTCTTCAACGGTGATGAATTCCGAAACCGGTAACCAGGCATTGTTACGCCAGACTACCTGACGTTCATGAGCGATATAAAGACTTGGAATCGCAATATTTTCATGTAAAATATACTGCCAGACGTCCATCTCGGTCCAGTTGGAAATGGGGAATACTCGGAAATGCTCGCCCATATTCTTTTTACCATTAAAGAGGTTCCAAAGCTCGGGGCGTTGGTGTTTGGGGTCCCACTGACCAAAATCGTCACGGTGGGAGAAGAAACGTTCCTTAGCGCGGGCTTTTTCCTCATCACGACGGGCGCCACCCATAGCGGCATCAATATTATTGGCCTCAATCGCATCGAGGAGGGTGGTGGTTTGCAAGGCATTACGAGAGGCATTTTTACCGGTCTCTTCTTGCACCGCTCCGGTATCTATGGATTCTTGCACTGACCCCACAATTAGTTCGCAGCCCAATTCTTTGATTAAATTATCGCGAAACTCGATGGTTTCCGGGAAATTGTGACCGGTATCAATATGCATCAAAGGGAATGGAATTTTCCCAGGGTAAAAGGCTTTCTTCGCTAAGTGGGTTAAGACGATGGAGTCTTTACCGCCCGAGAATAATATCGCGGGGTTCTCGAACTGAGCGAAAACTTCACGCATAACGTAAATCGCCTCGGATTCGAGTTCTTTAAGATGGGTTAATGTATAGCGCATGGGCTGGTTTTCATTTGAAGCGATAAAGTTAGGGGAAAGGGCTGAATGGGGAAAATTTTTCGATGGAATGAAGGGATTTTGGGTTGAAATTGTTTCAAATTGCTTAAACGCCCGCTCGCAAGCTCGCTAGAGGCGCAAAGGTGGGGAGGTCGCAGAGGAGCGCTGGAGGAGAGACGTTGCGCAAAAAGCCTCACACGGCGCATACGAACGTAAAACGTTCCAGGAGCGAGCGCGGCGGTTGAGTTACTTTGGAGAGACTTTTTCTTAAGAGCCTCACACGAAGCACACGAAGCACACTAAGAAGAAGCGGCGTTGGAGAGACGATGCGTGTATAGCCTCACACGAACCCGCCTGCCGGCAGGCAGGGCACACTAAGGACACGAAGAAGGAGTGAATTTGAAGAGACTCTGTGAAAAAGGGTCATACCGCGCAATTCTGAAAAGACTCTGCCCTAAACATCTCACACAATCACACATTTAAATTGAATAAAACTGTAGGGGAAAATATTCCATGTAAACAAGGTTGGTAGCATGCACCTTAGTCTCAGATCAATGTTAACGGGTAAGGGGATCGGCATGCCTTTGGATTCGTAGGCTGCCAGCTTGAGAGCGACCGGGAAAAAACGCTGTTTGAGTGAGCTTGCCCCGTGCGCAGTCACGGGGGAACGAACGAGTTCGTTTTTTCCAAGCGAACAAGCGCCTGAAGCCAAGAGAGAAAGGCCAGCCTTGATTTTTTTTGTAAATTTTTTGATCAAGCAACCGAAGAGCGCAGCGATGAGCTCACAAACACCTTTAAAAAATTAAATGTCGTTAGTAAAAAAAGTGGTAAAAAGGTTAAGGATCTGAATCTTTGAACAACGAATCATTTTCACAGAAATGAAAAATTAAAAAAGGACCCTCTGTCTAAGAGAAAAGGCTTGGTCCTGCCCAAGGACAAAACCCCTAATTCCCTTACATTTGCTCCTACCCATAAACAAACCTTAATGAAAGACTCCTATTTTGCCCATGAAACGGCGGTAATTGATGCGGGCGCGCAGATTGGTAAAGGCACTAAGATTTGGCATTTCTCGCATGTGATGGCGGGGGCGGTGCTGGGGGAACACTGTAATTTGGGACAGAATGTGGTGGTATCGCCGGAGGTGGTGCTGGGCCGCAATGTGAAGGTGCAGAATAATGTATCCATTTATACGGGGGTGATCTGCGAGGACGATGTGTTCTTGGGTCCCTCGATGGTGTTTACCAATGTGACCAATCCCCGTTCGGCGGTGAATCGCCGGGGGCAGTATGAAAAGACGACCGTTGGGAAAGGGGCGAGTATCGGGGCCAATGCGACCATTGTTTGTGGTCACGATATTGGTGAGTATGCCTTTATTGGCGCGGGGGCGGTGGTAACCAAGACCGTGAAGCCTTATGCCTTGATGGTGGGGAATCCGGCGCGGCAGATTGGTTGGATGAGTGCCTATGGGCATCGGCTGTTGTTTGAAGATGGGAAGGCGGTTTGTCCGGAGAGTGGGGAGGAGTATTTTTTGGATGGAGATGAGGTGAGGAGGTCGTAAAACGACCCAAGGAGGATGAGGAGCGCAGGAGCGCAGGAGCTCAGGAGCTCAGAACGTAAAACGTTCCAAGGAAGCACAGGAGAAGAGGAGAAGAGGAGAAGAGGAGAAGAGATGATGAGAAGCATTGCTTGCCGAAGCTTTACTTGTCCCGTTTTACGGGAGCGAAGGCAGGATTGCTTAAACGCAAAGAAGCAAAGGGAAGCAAAGAAAAAAAGAAGAGAAGACAGAGATAGTAGATAATGAGTGATCAGAAAATAAAATTTGCGGTAATCGGTTGTGGCCATATTGGGAAGCGGCATGCGGAGATGATTTGGAATAATCCGGAGGGGGAATTGGTGGCGCTGTGTGATGTGCGCGAAGCACGCGAATTGGGATTGGACGCTAAGTACGCGGAGGTTCCGACTTACAAGAGTTTGGAGGAATTGCTGGCTAAGCATTCGGATTTGGATGTGGTGAATATTGCGACTCCGAATGGTTTGCATGCGGAGCAGGCTTTGGCGGTCTTGAATGCGGGTTATCACGTAGTGGTAGAGAAGCCTTTAGGGCTGCAGAAAGCGGCGGTGGAGAAGATTATCTTCACGGCCTTGCATAAGAATCGCCATGTATTTGCGGTGATGCAGAACCGTTATTCACCGCCTTCGGTATGGATTAAGGAAATGGTGGACAGTGGTCGCTTGGGACGCATTAATATGGTGCAGATCAATTGCTATTGGAACCGCGACGACCGGTACTATAAGAAGGGTAATTGGCATGGGCATAAGGAATTGGACGGCGGAACGCTCTTTACCCAGTTTTCGCACTTTATTGACATTATGTATTGGCTCTTTGGGGATATCCAGAATATTAAAGGGCGCTTGACGGATTTTAATCACCAGGAACTGACCGACTTTGAAGATTCGGGGGTGGTGAGCTTTGATTTTAGCGATGGTGGCATGGGGGTACTGAATTTTTCTACTTCCTGCTGGGATAAAAACTTTGAGAGCTCGATTACGATTTTGGCTGAGAATGGTACCATTAAAATCGGGGGTCAGTATATGAATGAGGTGGAATACTGCCACGTGAAGGACTATGAAATGCCGGTCTTGGCGGAGGCGAATCCGCCGAATGATTACGGGCCCTACAAGGGTTCGGCGGCGAATCATGTGTATTTGATTGGCAATGTGATTGATGTTTTGAAGGGGAGAGATACGATTACGACGAATGCGCTGGAGGGGATGAAGGTTGTGGAGATTATTGAGAGGATATATCAAGCTTGTGAGGCTTGACATTGCTGGGATGCTGGGACGCCCCTATTCGGGGCGAGCAGGGATTTGGCTTGAGCCAAGCGGGGTGACAGGAGGATGAGATGAGAGGATGAGGAGAAGAGAGGAGGAGAAGAGAGGAGGAGAAGCCTTGCTTGCCGAAGCTTTGCTTGTCCCGTTTTACGGGAGCGAAGGCAAGAAGAGGAGATGATAAAGCCCTTCGACAAGCTCAGGGTGACAATAATCTATCTAGAAGAACCGAAATAACTATCAAGCTTTGCTTGCCGAAGCTTCAGCGAAGGCAAGAAGCATACATTAGACAAAAAAAAATGCAAAACTGGGAAGCTTATAGCACACTATTCATTATCGCGGCGACGGTGGCGGTGCTGATTAGTGATCGGTTTAAGACTTCGCGGGTGTTTTTGTTTTCCTCGGCGGCCTTGATATTGGTAGGGGCGAGTCGGGTGGAGTCATTTATTGGGGGCTTGAGCAATCAGTCGATTGTGACCATTTTCGTGTTGGTATTGATTACCGCAGGGATTAATGAGAGCTTTGATTTGGTGGGCTTTTTTGGGCGTCTGTTTAAAGGTGCTAAAGGTCCGCGGGGTTTTATCTTGCGCATGAGTGGGGCGGTGAGTGGCTTGTCGGCCTTTATGAATAATACCCCCGTGGTGGCGGTAATGATGCCTTTTGTTTACCAATGGGGTAAGGATAAAAAGGTGAGTCCCTCCATTCTATTAATGCCCCTTTCCTTCGCCGCGGTGATGGGTGGGGTGATTACCCTGATTGGTACTTCGACCAATTTAGTGCTGAACGGCCTGATTGAATCAGCCGGACTCATACCCCTCGGCTTTTTCGATTTTACCCTACCCGGTACTCTCATCACCCTAGTGGGGATAGGCTTAATGCTTTTATTGGCCCCCCTGCTCTTAAAGGGCAAGGAAGATTTGATGTCGGAGATTGAGGGTCAGGAGCGCGAGTACTTAATCGAGATGCGGGTCCTGCCCGATGCGGATTTAATTGGTAAATCGGTGGAGGAGGCGGAATTACGGAATTTGGAAGGCTTTTATTTATCCGAAATCATTCGCGGGGATGAGGTAATTGCTCCGGTTAGACGGCGGGAGGTCTTGCAGGCCAAAGATGTTTTGCTCTTTGCGGGGGATACTTCCATGGTAACCGGTTTGGAAAAACGCTTTCCCGGCTTGGAGCTATCCAAGACCTTGGAATTTGATTTAAAAGAAGATACGCAGGTTATTGAGGCGATTGTGAGTCAGAATTCCCAACTCGACCGCCAAACTGCCAAGGCCTATAATTTTCGTCAGCGGATGGACGCCGCCATTATTGGCATCCACCGCAAGGGGGAGAAGTTATCGGGAAAGATTGGTAAGATTCCCCTGCGGGTAGGAGACGTGCTTTTAATCGTGGCCGGCAAGAACTTCCAAAAGCGCAATGCCCAGTTCGATGACCTGATCGTTTTGCAGACTTTTGAGAGTTTTACGGAAATGCCCGCCACTAAGAAGTATATTTTCTGGGGAGCGACGGCGCTTGCGATTGCCGGATCGATCTTCGGCTGGTGGACTTTCTTCGAAGCTTTATTGGGCATATTAGTGGCCCAGGTGGCCCTGAAAATGGTATACAGCAATTTGGTGAAGAAGAGTCTGAGTTTGGATTTATTGGTGGTCTTGCTCTCCTCCCTCGTACTGGGGGAAGCGCTGATTAATTCAGGGGCCGCGCAAATACTGACCGATTCCCTCTTTGCCAATGCCGCCAATTGGCAACCCCTTAGTATTATCATAAGTCTCTTTGTGGCCGCCTGGCTGCTGACCTCCTTCGTAACCAATGTGGCGGCGGTATCGATCATTTTCCCCATTGCCTATAGCTTGGCGCAGGCCAGCGGTATTTCCTATGAAGCCGTATTCCTTACCACCGCCTTTGGGGCCAGTTGTAGCTTTATGACCCCCTATGCCTATCAGACCAATTTGATGGTTTTGGAATTGGGGCAGTATAAGTTTATGGATTATTTCAAGCTCGGTTTGGTGCTGAGCCTGGTCTACGGTGCCATTTTCATTAGCTATATCCACTTCATGTATTTGTAAAGAATTTACCATGGCGCAAGAGAAATTACATATCATTCCCCATAAGCACGCTATAGCTGCGGCTGACCGCGCTCGACTTATGGGTCACCCTGGCCTCGTAATCTGGTTCATTGGTCTCTCTGGATCAGGTAAATCCACCCTCGCTTCCGAACTCGAGCGCCAGCTCTACCAGCGCGGTATGCACACCTATATTCTCGACGGTGATAATATTCGCAGTGGCCTCAATTCCGACCTCGATTTTTCCGATGCCGCCCGCAAGGAAAACCTACGCCGAATTGGTGAAGTGGCCAAGTTGATGGTAGACGCCGGCATCATTACCCTCACCGCTTTCATCACTCCCTTTGAAGAAGAACGAACCCGAGTGAAGAACTTGATTGGCCCCGAAAACTTCATCGAGGTCTATGTAAACTGTCCCATCGAGGAATGCGAAAAACGCGATGTGAAAGGCCTTTATGCCAAAGCCCGCCGGGGGGAGATTTCGAATTTCACGGGGATTAGCTCGCCTTTTGAGGAGCCACAGCAACCTGATGTGAAGGTGCCCACGCACCAAGTGTCTCTTGAAGAGGGAGTGGGGATGGTGATGGAGGTTCTGGAGAGAAGGATAGCTAAGGCTTAGGCACCGCGGGGTTTGCTCCTTGCAGTCGCAGCAGGGTTTCGCCTTGGGGCGATCAGGGTTTGCTCCTTGCAGTCGCAGCGGGGTTTCGCCTTGGGGCGAGCAGGGTTTACTCCTTGCAGTCGCAGCAGGGTTTCGCCTTGGGGCGAGCAGGGTTTTCTCACTGCGTTCGAAGCAGGGACTGAACTTTATTTCTTTTTTTGATTTGGTCTTCGGATTAGTGATTATTCTGGTACTAAAAATCTCTTTGCCCTATGGCCGGGCGGGCCTTGTTACTTTTACAAACGAGTTTAAAATTTTAAAAGGAGTTTGTGAACTCATCGCTTCGCTCTTCGGTTGCTTGACCAACCGAACGACCAAAGGGAGTGAGTTCATGAGTTCCATTGAAAATTAACATGCCTCGAATAAAAGTAACCAAAAGTCAAGGCTTGCCTTTCTCCCTCAAATTTTACGCTTTATCGCTGGAAAGAAACGAACTCGGCCTGGTAAACCAGGGCCTCAAACAGCGTTTCTTTCTTAATCGCTCCCAAGCTTAAATTTTACGGGTCAAAAGGCTATGCCGGTCCCGCCTTCAATGTTGATACTAGTACAGCGGAAGATCTTTCGCGCAAACTAGTTGGGTAGCATTAATTTTGGTTACAGATGGAAGTTTGCGGGTGACAGGGGCCCAGGCGCAGCCTTAGGTGGCCGCCGGAATGAGGATTGCACTGTATTAATGTGATCAAACGAAGAAGGTGGAACTCAATTTATAAACAAGCGAAATTGGTGGTCCACGGTGCCGACCAAAGGGAGGCAAAGGCCTTGGCTGGGCTTGATTTTTTTTGGAGCTTTTTTTTATCAAGAAAAAAAAGCGGGAAAATGGCCGGCCCGGCCTAAGGGCAATAAAGAGTTAAGATAAAACTTGGTATTACTAATCCGTAGACCAATCAAAATAATAAGCTGTAAGCAGAACGCTCGCTGCAGGCGAAACCCCGCCTCCGCTCCAAGCGGAGAGCCCTGCCGCCTGGTAAACCAGCTTAGGTGGACATCGGTAAAATCCCAAATCTTTGTAATTCGTCCGACCAATACAATTGTCCATTATCTTAGCCCTTCCAAACTAAAACCCCTATGTCTCAATCTGATGTATTGCTTGTAATTCCCGATGCGCATTTGCGCAAGACCTTTGATTTGTATAATTTCTTGCGGAGTCGGTATCAGGCGATATTGTTGTCGGAGTTTGATAATGGTCGTCTGTCCTTGGTGTATGGGAAGAAGGTTCATCGGATTAATCATGCGAATCCGGAGGTGTTTATGGAGACCATGGATGCCTTGGCGGAAAAGTTTAAGGCCTATCGACTGGTGTATATGCCGGTGACGGAGGTGGGGATTAGTTTGTTTTTGAATTATAAGGATCGTACTCAGCATAAGCACTGGCATTATACCTTGCCACATCGAGCGAATTTTGAATTGGCGCGGGATAAGTATGCCCTCAATAAGTTTTTATTGCAAAAAGGATTAGCGGCTCCGCGGATTTATGAGGAAGTAGATTTTCCGGATCTTAAGGCCAATTTTCGTCCGGTGGTGGTAAAACGTCGCCACGGCGGCGGTGCCGTAGGGCAGTTTTATGTGAATGAGCCCGCCGATTTGGAGCGCCTGGAAAACTTTGAGTGGAGCGATCACGTGGTGCAAGAAAAGCTCACCGGCTCACCGGTGAAAGGAGAGTTCTATTTTATGTCAGGCGGAAAAGTAATCTCCCACTACGGACATCAACGCATCCGCACCTCTCCACCCAGCGGGGGCGTCACCGTCTTTTCGGTGGCCCGGGTAGAACCGGAAATGGAAGCCTTGGGTGAGCAAGTATTAGCGGCCTTGGAATGGGAAGGTATCGCCATGATTGAATTTATGTGTGATGACGAGATGAATCCCAAGGTGATTGAAATCAATCCCCGGGTTTGGGGCTCCATTATGCTTTCCGACTATATCGGCACCCAATTAATGGATAATTACATCCGCGTGGCCCTGGGTGAGAAACCGGTTAAAACTACCGTGGAAGGCGGTAAATACATCCGTTGGTTTTTACCCATGGATCTTGCGAATATACGCCATGCCGTGGGCAGAACGAGAGCCTTTTGGAATTTCAAGAATACTATTTTCGAGGCATGGAGTTACGCTTCGCTTGGTAGTGCTACCGCATGGTTTTTTTATTATGCTTTTAATTTAGGACGGTTTAAAAGGGTTTTTAAAAAGATCTTTTAGTCCCAAGACGGGACAGGGCCTTTTTTTTATTTTTTCTTTGGATAGGTCTTCGGATAAGTTATTATCCTTATGTGATAGATTTTTTTGCCCTATGGCCGGGCGGGCCTTGTTACTTTTGCTTGACCAAAAGTAACCAAAAGTCAAGGCTTGCCTTTCTCCCTCAAATTTTACGCTTTCTCGCTGGAAAGAAACGAACTCGGCCTGGTAAACCAGGGCCTCAAACAGCGTTTCTTTCTTAAACGCTCCCTAGCTTAAATTTTACGGGTCGAAAGGCTATGCCGGTCCCGCCTTCGATGATGTTTCTAGTACAGTCGAAATCTTTCATGCAAATTAGTTTGGTAACAACAATTTTGTTTTTAGATGGATGCTTGCGGGTGACAGGGGCCCAGGCGCAGCCTTAGGTGGCCGCCGGAATGAGGATTGCACTATGGTGATATAATCAAACGAAGAAGGCGGAACTCATTTTATAAATAAGCGAAATTGGTGGTCCACGGTGCCGACCAAAGGGAGGCAAAGGCCTTGGCTGGGCTTGATTTTTTTTGAAGCTTTTTTTTATCAAGAAAAAAAAGCGGGAAAATGGCCTGCCCGGCCTAAGGGCACAAAAGAATCAAGATAAATCTTAGAACTACTAATCCGAAGGCC
Organism: uncultured Flavobacteriales bacterium; assembly: GCA_913055685.1. Taxonomy (GTDB): domain Bacteria; phylum Bacteroidota; class Bacteroidia; order Flavobacteriales; family Schleiferiaceae; genus Croceimicrobium. The sequence goes on along the minus strand of CAJXKC010000005.1, from coordinate 33,081 downwards.
GGATCAAAGCGGGAAAAAAGAAAAAAGATTTTCACCCTTTTTTAAAAAGGGTAAAAAATAAAATTTAAATAAAGCCCCAAAAATTTCGTTTAATAATTCCCTCATCCCCTATAATAATGCTGGCTTTTTATATTTTAGCCATTCTTAGAAATTTGCCTCAATTGAGGGAGCGTCTATGAAAAGACTTACACTACTTGTGTTTTTAATGAGCCTCGGATCTTTATCGGCTCAGAATTTAGTTCGTAATCCAAGCTTTGAGAATCAAGGGGACTGTCCTATTGATACTAGTCAGGGTTTTAACAGCTATGTAGCCCCTTGGGATTATTATGCTGGGAGTCCGGATTACTACCACCCCTGTGCATTCCCGGGCAGTGACTCGGCTACCAATAATAGTTTAGCCTTCGACGGTGAAGGATTTGCCGGGATCCGCGTCTTTGGCCGCAATATCACCGGTTTGGTATTTTACCGTGAATATTTACATGGGGAACTGATGCGTCCTTTGGATTCTGGGAAATATTACCGTGCGACATTCTACGTACGTCCCCGTAATAACAATCAGACCCGTGAGGCCTATGGCATCAATAATATTGGGATGTTGTTTACCGATACGGTGATTGACAGTATTAATCCCGATCGCGTGATTTATGCCGATCCACAGGTAGTGGCGACCAATCCGGTTACTCAGGTAAACTATTGGACCCCCATTTGCGGCATCTTCAAGGCCCAGGGTGGGGAGAAGTACATTACCATTGGTAATTTCCGCAATGACTTTGAAACTACGGCCGTTCCTTTAGAGAATGCAATGAATCCCGAAGAAGCCTATATCATGGTGGATTTCGTGGAAGTGGTAGAGAATGATTTCCCGCAATTGCCTAAGGATACCATTATTTGTCAGGAGGGACGCATTGATTTACGCATCAAAGCCCCCGGAATAAACGTACTTTGGAGCGATGGCAGCACCGATCCTAATTTCATTATTACGGCGCCCGGAACTTACAGTGCTCGTATTAGCAATGGTCTTTGTACCTATACCGACAGCATTTTGGTAGAGCTGGTAAACTGCGAAGAATGCGTGGTGTATGCCCCCGATGCTTTTACCCCCAATGGCGACAACCGCAATGATGTTTTCAGCATATTACCCGTTTGTGGGGTAGATGGATATTTAGAGCATTACGATCTCCGCATTTTCGATAAATGGGGCCGCAAGGTCTTCGAAACCCTGAGTCCGGAGGTAGGCTGGGACGGCACCAATGCCGAACACAGCGGGGTTTATACCTATACCTTAGAGTATCGCTTCTCGAGCGAGCGGGAGACCAAGACGCGTATTAAGCGTGGTTTTGTGACGGTTTTGCGTTAGGATAGCCTTAAAATAAGTGCCTGTCTCTTATTCACTTAGAAATTTTCTTAAGTAACCTATAATTAAGGACTTTGAGTCTCGATTTATAGCGCTTAACCCCTGATTCTCTGTCACTTAAACGTTTAAAATTCCTTTTTTGCCAATAAATTTTCTAGGTTTGGGTAAATCAAAACCTTAACCAGATGAAACATTTAGTAGTTCGGCGGGCCCTATGGCTAGCCGCCTTCGCGCTGCTTGCCTTTGCCGCGCAATCCCAGAATATTTTTAATCCCATTAATGACAGTACCGAGGCCAGGTATCGGTATGAGGTGGAGGAGTACAAGCATGCAGAGTTGCCCGCTGGTACGACTATCGATCAGATTGATTGGAGTGAACGTGACCTTTTGCAAATAGAGGAGCGTAAGAAGGAGGTCTGCGTGGGTATTAATAGTGCCAAGGAGCAGTATTTCCAGATTATAAATAAAAAGAGCTTCGAATTGGAAGCCTGGATGTCTACTCCCGATTTGCAATTAGTTACACCGACCGGGAGTTTTGGCTTTGACTCAAGCGGCGCCCAAGTTTATTATTTCCCCAATAATGATGTAGAGCAATTAAACTCAGATGCCCTGAGCAGCTTTTACCTCACCGAAGGATTTCAGCCGGTGATGCTATTTTTCCCTAATAAGCATTCCGATTTTGTTTCCGAAGCCGAGAATAATGGCGCTACCTTTTATGAATTGCCCGATAATGCCTTTAAGCTCACCAAGGGAAACTCGTATGTAGAAATCCGGCCAAAGGATTTAGAGATCATCTCCAGTTTTACCGAGGATAGTACTTTCATTGAAAGTCATATTAAATACACCCTTTTCGCCCCTTATGGCTATGTGGAGGTATGGAGCAAGGAGCGGAGAACCAATCAGCGTCTGAGTCACCCGGTAACCTTCGTAGAAACCAAGGTTTTCTCCAATCACGTGATTGAGGACATCAACGGGGAAATTGAAAAGTATACTGATCAGGCTCATTTGGAAGTCTACCCGAGTCCGGTCCAAGGTGATTACGAAATAGTTTTAGTAGGCATACCCGAAGCCCAAGTTTCGATGGTACAGGTGCGCGATCATATGGGGAACATTGTTCAAAGCCATATGAATCCCAGCATCAATGAAGGGATGATCGCCCTCAATGGGTCGAGCTATCCCAATGGACCCTTAATCCTGATTGTGAGTACCAATCAGGGTGTATATACCGAAACCATTCAGAAGATTAACTAGGCCTAGGGCTACAAAATACTATTGTCATGAAAAAATTAACATATCTACTATTCACAATAATGATTGGTCTTAGCCTCAGTGCGCAGACCGAAATTTTCGCGACCGATTCTTTGGTAATCGACAGCGTCGAAAGCGGCCTTGGGGTGGGCGACAGTTTAGGATCCTACGGCGGCTGGACCGGCTCTGGATCGGCAGGTAACCCCAATGATACCGGTTATAAAATGGTGTATTGGATACATGGTTTGGCGGGCGGAGTCGAGTCCTGGCAAGGGGTCGTGCACGCCACAAGAGACCAAGGTGTTAGAAAATTGCCAAATTACAAGGAACGAAAAGCATTTTCAGTAAACTTGGATTATAATGATTCCGAGACATCTGATATATTTAATGCTGCCACTGACTACGGTAATAAATTAGATCAACACGTAAAAAGTTCCAATTTTTCCCATTTAAGTCGGCAAGAAGCATTCGTAATTGCACACAGTCAGGGTGGTATAATGGCTAGAGCCTTGCGCAGAGCATATTTTAACACCGACCCCTTGATTCATGTACCAGAACTTTTCAAAGGTCTCGTCACTTTCGGCAGCCCACATAAAGGCGCTATGGTTATTAATAACAGTTCCAATGGTAGAGCACAAAAGTGGATTAATAAAGGATGTAGGGTAATGTCGAGGGCTGAAATCACAGAATTTACAGATTCCATTTTTTTACTTGACTTAATAATAAGTCCTGATGTCATAAATGACTTTGCTACATCTGCATGTGATGGTTTGACTACTAATGTTCTGCCAATATTAGTTAGCTCTATTCGAAAGGAAATCGCAAAACATTATAAAGTTGGAGCCCCTGAATTAATTGTATTAGACTCAATTGCTGCTAATGATAATATTGAGGTAGTAAATTTTTATGGTGTAGAGAAAGAACCTGTATTATGGAGGACTTTAAATTCAATGACCTACGAAGTAGATAGTGCAAAATTCGGAGCATTTTTACCTGATTCGCCCTTTTACCTTGATTCAGACGATCAAATGCCAAGAAAGGTGAATAATCGTATTAATGATTTCATTGCAAAGAAAAATGAGCATTTAACAGCAGAAAAAAATGAGCTGAATTTAGCTGAAATGGTTAGTGGCCCTGTTGCTTTTGTTCTTTTGGGTTTTAGATATCCTGGTAAGGAGCCTCGGCAAAAAGCGGAGTTTTATGATTCAGCTGCACATTGGTTGGCTACCGCAAACACTACCTGGAAGCGGATAATTGGTGCTCGAAGGGATTCCACTTTTATCGACGGTTATTATTGTGACTGTTATAGTCAATCTGGGCCTAAGGGTACTTATCAATTCTCTAGGACACGGATATTAAACCCAGGTAATTGTCCGAGTTCATTGGATTCTATTTGCTCAGTTAGTACGGTTATCGGACACGTAATAATTGAAGAGGAAAATGATGGAGTGGTAACAAAGTCATCGCAAACTGGTTATCCAGGCGTTTATAAGACAGTTAGAATGGCTGAGACTAATCACATGCAGGAGCGTAATTCCTCCGAAACTAGAACAGGATTAAGTGATTTATTTGAAGGAAGACATGGACCGAATTTTATTATTTCTAGAAAGTAGAAAGATGTATTTTCTTTTTACGATTATTTTTTTGTTGCACAGTTGTAACAAAAAAGACTCGAAGCTAGTTGGAACCCCAGATGTTAAGGATAGTAAATTAGAAATTATCTGGAAAAGCCCCATTGTTGAAGATACTTTAATTCATTTTGCACTCGGAATGAACCCCTGTATCTACGACTCTTTGGTAGTTTTTAATACCGATAATAATTACCTAGGCAAGGGGGCTCCCGTGCTCTTTATGAATAAACACACGGGGCAAATAGTTGACAGTTGGTCTGATTATGTGGAAGGGCCTTGGACCTACCGCGGTGAGACCACTAAGGCTTTAGGAGACTACCTTATATTATCAAGTATAAGCTCGATTGACTGTTTGAATCTCAAAACTAGGCAGAGCCAATGGTCGGAACGATTTAATATGGTTGGTCCTTATATCTATCTTAATGATGGATATGTTTATACGGGTACCACTTTTAATGCAAATACAAGTGCTGCAGTAATTCGTACGCGGCCAGATCAGAATAGCTGGGATACCCTGTATAAATACACCAGTACCGATGGATACAAGCCGCAATTTGATGGTATAAATTTTGGCGAAATGGCCAACGGAGATAAAGTGCTAGTATGGAAAAATAGGAGTCTAAAGTGGTCAAGAGACCGAACCGAAATTTTCGCCTATAATCTAAGTGCTGATACCTTGCTTTGGCATATTAACTACGCGGATGTAGTCTCGGGAGCAGCAGTTTTACAAGTTGATGATATGGGCGTTTATGGCATGATTCATAAAAAATTGTTTGCTCTAGACTTACAGGATGGCAGCGTACTTTGGGAAAGGGATTTTAGGGGTTTAGTCTCTGATCCAGGTTCGGCCAATATGGATGCAGGGATTATAGTTCAAAGGGGAGATACCTTGGTTTTAAAAGGTGATACGGAACAACTTTTGTACTTGAATAAAAAGGTAGGATCCTTACTTCAATCTACTGATTTGGCTTGGGGTAATCCGGCACATAGTATTGAAACTTTTGAAGGGAACTACTATATCACCACAACGACTGGCTTGTTTATCGTGGAGGCCCAGTCGGGAACGATTTTGTTTACTAACAAAGATGATCCGCGCTTTAATTCCAGACATATTAAAAGTCGTGTTACCATAGACCCAGAATCTAGATTAATGTATTTCCAAAACGGCCGCCACGCCTTTTGCGCCAAAATTCCAGAAGGAATCTAAGGCTAAACCATAAAAACCGCTTCTGCTTTTGTATCAAGGACCTGATTATGAAATTCGCTAATCTACTTAAGCTCTTATTTGCTCTCAGTATTCCCTTCGCTTGCAAGAAGGGAGAACCTGCAGTGGCGGGGCCAGAATCTAGTGCAATGGGATTAGAAATAATCTGGGAAACACCCATAGTTGCAAATCCTAATACGACGGGAGGACTGGGAATGGATCCCTGTATTCACGATTCTATGGTGGTATTCAGTACCAGTACCACCTATTTGGGAAAAGGAGCCCCCGTCTTATTTATGAATAAAAGTACTGGGCAAATTATAGATACCTGGTCAGATTACATCGAGGGTCCATGGGTTTACACCGATGAAACCGCGCAAACTCTGGATGGCTATCTGATTCTTTCTAGCATCACCTCCATTGATTGTATAAACTTAAATACTAGAAAAACCCAATGGTCCGAGAAGTTCCAAGCGGTAGGCCCAAAGATTTATCTAAGCGACGACTTTGTATACACCGGAGTTATCTTTAATAATAAAGCTAGTGCTGCCGTGGTAAGAACCAGACCTGAGTCTAATCAATGGGATACTGTTTTTGCTTTTACGAGTACCGATGGTTATACACCCCGTTTTGATGGTATTAATTTTGGCGAAATGGCCAACGGCGATGAAGTGGTAGTGTGGAAGAATCGTAGTTCTAAGTGGTCTAGAAGTAGAACGGATATCTTCGCCTACAATCTTAGTGCAGACAGCCTCTTATGGCGGAATACTGATTATGAATTAGTCTCAGGTGGCTCTGTTTTGCAGGTGGATCAAAACAGGGTTTATGCTATGGTTAATAAACGAATTTTTGCTTTAGATCTCCAAAATGGCAATGTACTCTGGGATACCGATTTCCAAGGTATGGTGTCGATGATCAATTCGGCTAATATGGATGTGGGTCTATTCTGGCAGCATGGGGATAGCCTAGTTCTAAAAGGGGATGCTCCAGAGTTATTGTATATAAAGAAGAATACCGGGTATTTAGGTCATAGGTCCATTTTAGATGAAGGTAATAGTGGCGGGGACGTGGAGGAATTTGAAGGAAATTATTACATCACGACCTCATCCGCTATTTATATAGTCGAAGCCAAGTCTGGGGCAATATTATTTACCACTAAAGGTGACCCTCGGTTTTACAATAGGGAGGTTAGAAGTAAGGTTACCATTGACCCAGAGACCCGTTTAATGTATTTTCAGAATGGAAGCCACGCCTTTTGCGCCAAGATTCCAGAAGGGATCTAAAGCTAAGATTGTTAAACCCGCTTCTGCTATTCTATAAAAACCTGATTATGAAATTCGCTACCCTACTTAAGCTCTTATTTACTCTCAGTATTCCCTTCGCTTGCAAAAAAGGTGAACCTACAATGGTAAGACCAGAGTCTAGTGCAAATGGATTAGAAATTGTCTGGGAAACCCCCATAATTGCAAATCCTAATGCGACGGGAGGACTAGGAATGGATCCCTGTATTCATGATTCTTTGGTGGTCTTCAGTACCAATACAAGCTATTTGGGAAAAGGAGCCCCCGTCCTATTTATGAATAAAAGGACTGGGCAAATTTTGGATACCTGGTCTGACTATATTGAAGGCCCCTGGACCTACACCGAGGAAACCGCGCAAGCTCTGGATGGCTATCTGATTCTTTCTAGCATTACCTCCATTGATTGCATAAACTTAGATACTAGAAGAACCCAATGGTCCGAGAAGTTCCAGGCGGTAGGCCCAAAGATTTATCTAAGCGATGACTTTGTTTATACCGGAGTTATCTTTAATAATCAAACTAGTGCTGCAGTAGTTAGAACCAGACCTGAGTCGAATCAATGGGATACAATTTATTTCTTTACCAGTACCGATGCTATGAGCCACATTTTGATGGTATCAATTTTGGCGAAATGGCCAATGGCGATGAAGTAGTGGTGTGGAAGAATCGCAGTATAAAATGGTCAAGGGACCGAACGGATATTTTTGCTTACAACTTAAGTGCAGACACTTTATTATGGCGAAAAACCGTCTATGACCTGGTTTCTGGAGGTTCCGTTTTACAAGTAGATGAAAATCGTGTTTACGGTATGGTTTTCAAGCGAATATTTGCTTTGGACTTGCAAAATGGTGAAGTGCTGTGGGATACCGACTTCCAGGGTATGGTGTCGATGATTAATTCGGCGAATATGGATGTGGGTTTATTTTGGCAATATGGTGATAGTTTAGTGCTCAAGGGAGATGCGCCAGAACTTTTATACATCAAGAAGAATACAGGCTATTTGGCCGAGCGGACCGTCCTAGAAACGGGCAATAGAGGAGGAGGTGCAGAAGAATTTGAGGGCAATTTCTATATCACAACAAGCTCTGGATTATATATAGTGGAAGCAAAGAGTGGTGATTTACTATTCACAACTGAAGATGATCCTCGCTTTGAGTTTAGGGAGATTAATAGTAAGGTTACCATTGACCCAGAGACCCGCTTGATGTACTTTCAGAATGGGAGCCACGCCTTTTGCGCTAAGATTCCTGAGGGCATTTAGTTTTTTTAATTAAACATTAGTTAGGAGAAACCGGCTTAGGCTGGTTTTTCTTTTTTAGGGGATTCCTGTTTTGAATTTCTTGCCTGGGCTGCGGCTCTTTGCCAATTCCGCATTAGGTCGTACCTTGGCTTTCGTACATGGAACGAAGACTCTGGAAATTTTTTGATCGCAGCAATAACCTCCAATTGGAAGGGCGTTTGTTTTACGCGGTGATCCTCCTTTCTAGTGTGGCCCTGATTAGCTTGGCGCTGGCTACGCTTAACTGGCCAGAGCGACAGGTCTTTTGGGCCTTGCTGAGCCTGGGAGCCTCTTTTCTATTGATTTTTCAATTGCGGCGCAAGGCGGCTTGGCTGATTTATGCGCAGAGTCTTTATCTCCTCTGTTCGCTAGGCATCGCTTTCTGGGTCTTTACCTTTAGTGGTGGCTTGCAGGGGCCGGTCTTTTACGGTGTGCTGCTCTCCTTTTTAGTGCTGCTTACCACCAGTAGGGAGCGCAATTTTCAAAGAGTAGTCTTTGCCCTCTATTTGATTTATGGCTTGGTGATGATTCATGGTCCGGGTCGCGCAGATTATAGTCAAGACGAATTAGTAGTATTTACCGCTATATTCCTCTTTATCATTGTCATCTTTTACCTAGGCACGGTCTACCTAAAGGGTGAATACGATCGGATTATGCGCGATTATGCGAAGCAGAAGAATGAGTTGGAGCAGAGTAATCAGGCTTACCGCCAACAGGTCTTTGAAATCTCGGAGCTCAATGCTCAGAAGAGTCGCTTGTTTTCGATTATTGGTCACGATCTGCGCAGTCCCCTCTCGGGTATCGAAGGTCTTCTGCACCTCTTTTCCTTGGATGAAAACCAGAGTGAGGACCAGAAGATCATGCAACAGGATCTTTTGCGTTTAACCCGTAATAGTCGGACCCTCCTCGACAACCTCCTGTTTTGGTCGAAGCGTGAGACCAATGCCTATGAGCCCAGCCTAATCGATTATCCCCAGGTAATAAAAATGGTAGCCGATTATTTGGATCCTATTGCAAAATCGAAGCAAGTGGAACTGAAGGTTTTGATCGAACCCAATGAAGGAAAAGTTTGGAATGATGCCCAGATGTTGGAAATGATCATTCGCAATTTGGTGCAGAATGCCATTAAGTTTGTACCTAAAGGAGGCTGGGTGAAATTACGTGCCTATGAAACCGATAAGATCCTGCTTTTAGAAGTAGAGGATAATGGTATTGGCATGAGTGCCGTGCAGCAAGAAAAGCTCTTTGGCGATGAACGCGAAGTGCGCAAAGGTACCGCCGAGGAAAAGGGCATTGGACTAGGATTAAAGCTCTGTAGCGACTTTGTGAAAACCATGCAAGGTGAAATTTCGGTGCGCTCTACCGAGGGTAAAGGATCCTGCTTTACCGTGCAGCTGCCTCGTACTAAGCAGGATAGCTTTTAGCCCTAAAATTTTTATAATTTTTCCCCTGCAATTGCTTGCAAAGCTCAAAAGCGATAGTATATTTGCACCCGCATTTGAGAAAACAATGCTCTTCATATTGGTCTGGTAGTTCAGTTGGTTAGAATACATGCCTGTCACGCATGGGGTCGCGAGTTCGAGTCTCGTCCAGACCGCATAAAAAGCTCTCTTTTTCGGAGAGCTTTTTTTGTTGGAAGGAACGCTAAAAAGGGAAGGTTACGCAAAGGGTCTCACACGGCGCACACGGCGAGCACGGCAGTTGCTTTGAAGAGACGTTGCGCATAAAGTCCCACACGAAGCGCACCAAGGACACAAAGGACGCTTAAATTTTGGAGGTGCCTTTCGCGCCGAAGCTTAAACTGTTTATTTTCACAGGCCTGCCACTTTTTTCGCAAAGCTAAGACGTGGGGAGAATTAGTTCGTAAGGCCGCACACGAAGCTAAAAATAATGTCATGCTGAGCCCTGTCGAAGCACGGCGTGGATTGAGAATATAGTGTCCTTCGACAACCTGCCTCCCGGTAGGCAGGGCTCAGGATGACAAAGTAGATAGCTTTGAAACTAGAATTACTATCATGCTGCTTACCGTCAGGTAGGCCCGCTTCGCTGTAAGCGAAAACCCCGCTTTACCGCAGGTAAAACCCTGCCTCCCGACAGGTAGGCCTGCCTACCAACAGGTATAGCTCTTTCAAAAATTCTCTTATATTTGCTCTGCTTTTAACTAAGTGTAATCAATACACTTTTGTCAGGCAAAAGGGGAAATTCCATTTGAAAAGATAATTCTTATTCTCTGCTTGCGGGCGGAGAATTGATCCGGCCGAAGCTGAAATAGAACTAAAAGCTAAGGAGATGGTTCTAGGTAGAGAGGATGAAAATGGAGGTCCTTTGATAATTTAAAGGAGGGATAATATGTATACAGCAAAGAAACGCGTTATTAGCAGTGACAATCTAGTGGTTGTTAGTCGTAATATGAAAGAATTTTTAGAGGGGAAAAGAGTGTTATTGGCGGGGGCCAATGAGGTAGACGAAATGCTTTTGCGCTATATGGTGGTAGAGCATGGGGGGACCTTAAATGTGGTAACTACCGAGCAGAGTATGCGTCGCACCTTAGCGAGTAGTCGCTATGACCTTATTCTCATGAACTCCCGTTTGGGCATGGAAAACGCCATTGGCATTCTGAGTCGCTTACGTGAGGATAGCCTTATTAAGGCACCAGTGATCGCCATTAGCAGTAATGATATGATGGGTCGAGGTATTCACAGTGGTTTTGCCTATGTTTTGCATCGCCCGCTAGAAAAGAAGAAAATGTTGCAGGCTTTAGATCAAGTCTTGCAATTGAAATAATCGAAGCGCCTTAGGGCGCTTTTTTTGGCGCAATACGAAGCCCTTGGTGGTCCCATTGAATTAGGGAGTCGACATAGCGCTGATGGACATGAATAAAAATCGCCTCCTTATCAAGTTTATCCCAATAGTCTTGCTTCTGCTTTAATTGGGCTTCGATCAGCTCATGGAAATAATAATGCTGCTCGGCAATGCGCAGTTCCTTTATCGGGGGGTGAGGTCCATGGTCCCTCAATTGCCAATCCGGTTCTAGGAAACGCTGGCCTATTTTATAGCCACCAAAAAGGACCAACAGCAGGCCTAGATAAGGTAAGCGCCATTTTCGGGTCACAATGAAGGCGAAGGGTAGCAAAAGGAAGAGTAGGAGATTAGCCCCGCTTAGCGATAGACCCTGAATAGTTGAATAATCTAGGCCTTCAATAAAGGCCACCACTTCTTGGAGGGCATTAAGGCTAAGTGGGTAGATTTCTAAGATATATTCTCCTACCTGGGGTAGCTCACTCAGGCTAAGGCAGAGGATTCCGCCGTACATAATAATGCTGATTAAGGGCATTAGGAGCAGACTAGTGAGGGCAAAATAAAGCGGGAATTGTCCGAAGTAGGATATGGTAAGGGGCCAAGTAAAGACCTGAGCGGAGAGGCTGAGGTAGTTGAGTTGGAGGAATTTAAAGGCTAAAGCCGAGCGAGGGCGCCATATTTGTTCGAGCTTGGGCATGAAAAGCAGAATGCCCAAAAGAGCTAAATAGCTGAGTTGAAAACCCACCGAATGAATGAGGAGGGGATTTAGTCCCAAGAAGATAAAGGCGGAAAAAATCAAGGCGCGGAGGCCACCTTGGGGTCTACGGCTGAGTCGGCCCAAAGCTATAAAGCCAAACATGCTCACTGCCCTTAAAACTGAGGGCGCGGCTCCCGAGAAGAGGGCGAAGCTCCATAGAGCGGCATTAATGAGTATAAATTCGAGCCAGGGCCATTTTTGCAGGCGAAATAGACTCAGCACAAAGCTTAGTAAAAGGTATAGGACGCCCACGTGCAAGCCACTCAGGGCCAGAAAGTGCATCGCTCCGGCCGCCCCGAAATCTTTTTTCAACTCACGGCTGAGTCCGCCTTTATCACCCACCATTAAGGCCTTGAAGATTCCCTTTTGATCCTCGGTCCAAGGCCAGGCCTCAATTTTATCCACGATATACTGGCGGTAAGGTTTGCTCGGGCTCTCATTGGGTACATCGAGTATTCGCAAGCGTTCAATTTTTAAATAACCTTTGAAACCTTGGTGGAATAGGTAGTGACCATAATCGAAGGACTGCAGACTATGCCCTTTCGGTAGGTCTTGCCATTCACCTTGGATGTAAAGTTTAGCTCCCGGCCAGATATTTTGCCAGAGGGACTCATCACTGCGACTAAAGAGCTGAATCTCGGGCTCCTCCAGCAGGCGAAATCCAAGGCGGTAATGCTGGCTGCTATCTACAGTATAGGCTTCTTTGGAACTGAGCTCGAGGAGGTAGTTGCCAGTCCCGCGTGGAGGGTGAGTTACAGTGGCTTGTTGGTAGCGCACCAAGTACAAAGTAAGCAGGGCGAGGCTAAAAAAAAGTCCGCCGAAACTGTTAAGGTATAGGTCAACAGTTCGGCGGACTTCCATCAGGTTTAATCTTTTTCTAAAAAAGCTAAGACCGGGGCTTTTCATCAAGGGGAAAGACTCCCCGGCTTAGCTTAATTATCAGGTTAAGGTTCAAGCACATCACAAATGTAAGGGAGCATATAGGCCAATTCCTAGGCAGAATTCGCACGAATTTCAAAAAAGTTGTGCGGAATCTGCACGTTTTGGAAGGGGGGCGTGCGGAATCTGCACGATTTTGGGTAGGGAGGGGGTGATTTCGTGCAGATATCGCACGAATGGGCTTGGGAAGTGAGACGTGAGATGTGAGATGTGAGACCTGAGACGTGAGACGTGAGAGGTTTAATGTATAAACATACCGTGCTTCGACAAGCTCAGCATGACAGAATAAAAGCTTCGAAGGAATAATCAATTTCATCCTGTTTACCTCGTAAAACGAGGTAAACTACGTATAACGTGGCAGGCAGGATGACAATAATTTTTCTTCGGTGGTAATTGTTGTATCATGCTAAGCCCTTACCTCCGCTTCACGTAAAACGTGACAGGCCACGTAAAACGTGGCAGGCCACATATAAAGTGGCAGGTCACGTATAACTTGGCAGTCCCCGTAAAACGAGGTAAACTACGTATAACGTGGCAGGCAGGATGACAATATAATCGCTTTAAAACCAAAAGCAGGAAAGGACAATGTCTCATCTTCTCATCTTCTCATCTTCTCTTCTCCTCTCCTGTGCTTCCTAGGAACTGCCTGCCTGCCGAAGCTTGCGGAGGCATGGTTTTACGTTCTATTCCTCAAAATTCTCGAATCGCCGGATAAAGCGGTTCATCTTGCCCTTGGTGCTGATGGTATAGGTGAAGGGCGGTAGGCCTTTTTTCTCGCTGCGACGTTCTTTGAGTTCGAGTTCGCGGAGCTTGGTCATGAATTCTTCATTGCTGCTGTAAATGCCCATCATATTGCGCTTGTAGTCGATGTAGACATCATCCCCTTTAAGGTTGAGGTAGATGTAGATTTCATCGCCGCGGCGCTTGCGCTGGATTTCCACGAAGCCTTTTACCTTGCTGTTCACAAAGGCCTTGCCCATGCCGGCAATACCGATATCGCCTTCGCTAAGGAAGGAAATGGATTCGGGGGTCCAATTCATTTGGATATCCCCAAAGAGGAGGGTTTGCCTTAATTCTTCCGGCACTTTTTCGGGCGCCCCGAAATTAGCGAGGTCTTTTTCGAAATCTTCGCGATCCTCCTTTTCCATGCGGTGGCGGGTGGATACCTGGAAGGCCGGTCGACCAATATCGACTCCCTCACCTTGGCGATTATCGGCCACAATTTGCGCCAGTAATTCCAGTAAATCGTCGTTGAGGAAGAAGTCCATACCCAGACTAAGGTCCAGACTCATCTCATCGGTATTGAGGTCATAGTAGATGATCCCATAGCTATTGATCTCCAGCTGCGACCGATCACCCCCTAGACTCATTTCCCCTTCACCCTCCATGGTACAGTCCATATTGTTGAAGCGGAGGATATTGATGGGCAGGCTGGCATCTTGCACCTTGGCGCGTTCGGTTACTACGTAGGAGGTAATAGACTCATCGTAGAAGAGCACCCCATTGGCAAAGAACATTTGCTTATCGGTAGGCCGCACCTCCTTACTGAGGAAGGCCGCAAAGCCACTGATGGTGTCGGAGGCCAGGTAGATACCATTGGCCAGTAATTTGGTTTTATCGTCGGACTCCACTTTGGGCAATTCAATTAAGATATTGCTGGGGTCGATTAAACTCTCAAATTTAAACCAGTTGGTACTGATGGCTTCACAATCGGCATCGATATGGGTATAGCCCTGGAATAGTAAATCCTTACGGTTCGCCTTAAAGCGCACATTGCCGTAATAGGCGAAATAGGGACTCATGTAAAAGGCTTCCTCCTGACTCACCTGGGCAAAACCTACGGTGGTGCCGGTATCGACGTGAATATCCTGGAATTTAATCGGCCAGGGAGTACCATCCTGATCGAGGTATTCGTAATCGGCGGTGCCCTTGAAATAGCTACGCGAAGTAATGTCGACTACCCCGCCGTAGAAATTATGGTACATATTGGTGATGCTGGCCGAAATGGAAGCATTGTGCAGGGTGCGCATCGCCGCATTGGAGTCAATGGCCACATAACCCGTATCGGGATAGATATAGGCATCGGCCACCAAGATTTCTGGCACCTCAAAGGCCTCGAGGAGGGTATTTTCCAAATAGAATTTCGAGTGGCTGGCCAAGAAGCGCAAAGAATCTTGTTTGGGGTGGACGGAGATCATCTGCGACTGCTCTAGGCCTTTCTTACGACTTAGGTCGATCGCCTTTTGGGGAATCTGCCAAAGGGCAAAGTCCATATAGGCGATGTATTTATTCGCGGTAAGGCTAAAGTAATCGCCCTCATCATTAAGGCTAAAGCGCCCTTGCTCCGCGTCGAAGTCAAGCTCGGCAGTAGCATTCTCCACCCCAAAGCCCCAGTCGGCAGTAGGATTGGCCCTTACCCTAAAGGCCGTATTGGGCGAAAGGAGGCGTCGGCTCTCGAAGATATAGTCCTTGGAGCGCGTTTCGGCGTCGAGGAATTCGGCTAAGCCTTCCCCTTTTAAGCCTCCGGGCGAATGGGCCAGGGTGCCGGTAGTGCGCATGCCCAAGGCGTCGTACAAGGCGAAAGGCTGACTAATAGTACTGGTATAGAGCACATCGTTTTTCGGTTCCCAGTGCAGTTGACAAGCATCGACTAGCACATGGGGATTGGAGCCCCCTTTGCCTTTTATTTCGGTGATTTCGTAAGCGGTGGTTTTACCGTCGGTAGAATCGGGGAAGAAGAAAAACTCTTCGGAGAGGGCATAGGAATTTAGGTAATCGATACGGCCATTACCGCGCAGGCCTTCATTACTGAGGCTAAGCGCGGCGGTGTAGGTACCCTTGCCCCCATAAGCCGGAAAACCTTCGCTGGGCGTTTCCCGCTGGAAGCCCAGGGAATAGTCGGGTTGCACCTTAATGTTTTCATCGAAATCTGGAAAAATGCCTGCCGAGGTAAAGGTTCCGGCGAAAGCCAAACCGGTGGTGGAAGTATTGTCGAGACTATCGATTTCGAAGGGGTCGAGGCGTACGTAGAACTCTTCGCGGTTGTAGACTCCGTCGAAAATACTGGGCTTATCGTAATAGATATAAGAGTCTTTGCCCGAAGTAAAAATCGGATACTCCGAATAGGACATCCGCCCCGATTTATTATTGGGTTTGTCGATTTGCAGGTCACCGGTAAGATCCTGTAAAACCGTTTTCACGTCGACCAGGTATTTTTGGCCCAGGGAATTTGGTTCGAAGCTCAGCACCTTAAAGCGCATGGAGTCGATATCGGTCATGGCGATGCGGAAACCCTCGTAATCGAATTTGAATTGTTTCCCCCAGAAATTAAAACGCCCGGCCGAAATTTGTCCGTCGAAGTCGAAGTTAAGCCCCTTTTTAAGGATAATTTTTTGTCCGTAGGGATAGAGTCCCACCCGCTGGGAGTCAGATAGGGCAATACTCTTAATCCCCCGAATTTCCATAGCATAATCTTCGAGGCTAAGCTTGGCATTGGCTTCGCCCTCGAGGCGGGATACAAACTGAATTACGTCGTAATCGCGCATATCGCGCGCATTGAGGATGTATTCGAAAATTTTGTCTTTAAAGATCGCTCGCCGCGTGCGCACATCGTAATCGATGAAGCCCAAGATGGCGAAACGCATGAGAAAACGGTGGGCATCGCTCTTATCCATGCGCAGGTGATAGGCAATATCTTCATCGCTAAACTCCCGTTTTCCCCTCATGCTTTGCGAAAGGCGCTGCAGCTCCCAAAGCGGGTGGCGACTGCTCATTCCCCCTAGATCGCGGTAGCGTTTTTCGCGGTAGTAATTTTTGGATTCGATTACCACCGGAGAGGAAGAACCGAGGTTCATACTGGAGATGGTCATTTGCGGCTGATCGATCTTCCAGTTAATGACATCAAAGAGGAGGTCGATATTATGGTAGGTATCCGAGAAAATCGCCGAGCCCATGCCTTCATCCTTCCGCAGTAGCGTTACCTGGTCTAGTTTAGGCAGGTAGCGCAGGGTGAGTTTGGGATGGTAAATAGAATCTTGCCCGAGGTAGATTACCGCTTCCACATTTTCGGAATACACCTTGTCTTGGCGCAGCCAAAAACGCGCCGAACGCGCCCGAATGAGGAGGGTATCTTGGTAATTAAAGCTAATGGTAGCCCGCGAGCTATCGTCGGTTCCCCCACCGTAGAAACGGTTGCCAATGATGGAAAAACCGCCGGTAAACTGGGCCTTGGGGAGGATGTAGGGAATAAAAATATCGTTGCGGTAGGAGCGGAAACGCGGGAAGGTAGCGTTGGCACTATTGGACTGCGAGGTGAGTCGCTCGTGGAAGGTCCCTAAGGTCGGTTCATTGAGGTAGAAATTGGTGTAGAGGGTCACCGAATCGATTTGCAAATCCGGTTTGGTAACGTCGAACTGATAGAGGTCAATTTCAACGTAGGCGCTATCCTGACTAAGCCCCGCCCGCGTAAAATAGGAAGTGCCCCCACGCCCTTCGAAGATATATTGCTTGGGTTTAAAAACTCCGGCGGTTGCTTCTACTAGGGTGGAGTCATTTTTATAATAGCCGATAAGATCCGAGATCTCAAAAGTAAAGCGCGGTTCCTCCTTAAAGCTGTAGACCGGTTTTTCGCCCCAAACTTCCCAGCGCACCCGACCGTCGTCGAAGAGCACATTGCGGTAGAAGACATTGTGGATGGTGTAGATATACTGACTACTGTAGCGCACCGGCTTGAGGCTGAGCTCCACAAAGTCGCGCAGGAAAAGGCTGAGTTCCCCCGGATTTAATTCTTCTTTAAAATAGGCCAGCACCTCTAAAAAATGGCGCCAATCTTGAAAATCATTATAGCGCTTACGCAGAAAATTGTCGCTGATATCGTAAAGCAGCTTTTCTTCTTCCTCGGTAAAGCTGCTGCGGAAAATAGTATCGAATTCGCTAATTACTAATTGCAGGGTATCCTCTTCGAGCTTATCGTTATTGTCTTCCAGGAATTTGCTGAGGTCCTGCAAGTAAGCCCCTTTTTCGCGGCTAAACTTGCGCAGACTTTGGGCCGAAAGCAAGGAAGTAGCGAGGAGGAAGAGCAGCAAGTAGAGTTTTCGCATAAGAATGTTTTAGTCTTTTCGGTAGTGGCAGCACTGCCAGCGTTCTTCTTCAATTTTGTTGACGAAGCGCAGGCCTTGCTTTTGCGCCTCCGC
This sequence comes from uncultured Flavobacteriales bacterium, assembly GCA_913055685.1. Lineage (GTDB taxonomy): Bacteria > Bacteroidota > Bacteroidia > Flavobacteriales > Schleiferiaceae > Croceimicrobium. The sequence goes on along the minus strand of CAJXKC010000005.1, from coordinate 15,378 downwards.
ATCGATAAGCGCAAAGTCGTGTTCGAAGAAACCGCTTAAAAGTAAATCGCCACCCTTTTCTAACGTATCTACATAAGTTTTCATATCCTCGAGTAAGACATTACGATTGATATTGGCCAAGAGGATCTGGTATTTACGACCGGGGAGGACGGTGGCATCACCCAATTCGGCTTTCACCTTATGCGCCTGATTGCGCTCCGCGTTTTCGGCGGTATTCTCCACCGCCCATTCGAAATTATCGATGGCTTCAATATCCTCGGCCCCTAATTGTTGTGCGAGGATGGCCAAGATACCCGTACCAGTGCCCATGTCGAGCACCTTTTTGCCTTGGAAGTCGAGGCTAAACATGGCCTGGGCCATCAGGCGGGTGGTAAAATGGTGTCCGGTGCCGAAAGACATTTTGGGCTCGATTAAGATCTCGTGCTCAAATTCGCCTTGCGGCGGATGGAAAGGCGCGCGGATTAAGAGCTTATTGCCCAAGCGCACCGGCTCGTAATTGCGTTCCCATTCCTCGTTCCAATTAATGGTCTCCAGCTTTTCGGTGCTGTAGCTGAGTTCGAATTCCTCCGAATTAAAGAGCGGCAAGCTTTCCAATTCCTCCGGGGAGAAATCGGCCGTTTCCACATAAGCCTTTAAACCCTGCGGCGTTTCCTCGAAGGAGTCATAGCCCAGGGCATCCAGCATAGCCAGGAGGATATCCCTACCCGGTTCTACCGGCTTAATCTTTAGGTCGATTACCAAATAACTTTTCATCGCAGAATTTCTTCCCCTACCTGGATGATGTCCAAGAAAGAGTCCTTAACAATAGAGGCACCGCCAATAAGGGCCCCGTCGATATCAGGCTGACCAAAAAGATCGCGGGCATTGGCCGGTTTTACCGAGCCCCCGTAGAGGATCGATACTTCATCGGCCACGGTGGCGCTGTATTTTTCGCTGAGGTATTTGCGGATAAAGCTGTGCATGTTTTGCGCCTGCTCCGGACTAGCGGTTTCACCCGTGCCAATGGCCCAAATGGGTTCATAGGCAATAATCACGCGGTACAGCTCATCCGCCGCAAGGCCTTCCAAACCGGCATCCAATTGCGCTTTAATATGCGCTTGATGCACATTGCTTTGCCTTTGTTCCAAGCTTTCGCCGATGCAAAGAATGGGGTAGAGTCCCTTGCTTAGCGCCTTCTTAACTTTAGCATTGATGAGGGCATCGTCTTCGCCAAATAGGGTACGACGCTCTGAGTGTCCGAGGATTACCAACTCCGCTCCCGAGTCGATAAGCATGGAAGCGCTAAGCTCGCCGGTAAAGGCCCCATTGTCTTGGGCCGCCATATTTTGGGCGGCAATGGATAGTTTCTTATTGCCAGAATTAAAAACCGACTGGCATAATTGATAGGCCGGTGGCGCGATGATGACATCGATATGCTCGACCGGATTTTGGTTGAGGTATTCGTTGGTCGCTTGTACCAATGCTTGTCCTTCTTTAAGATGCAGGTTCATTTTCCAGTTTCCTGCGACAATTTTTCTAGCCATATGCTTCTATTTTCGCACCCGGGGATCAATCCAGGCATACAATAAATCGACAATAATACTGATGATTACAAAGGTAAGTGCTATTAGCAGTACTGCCCCCATTACGAGGGGTAAATCCAAGGTATTTAATGCTTCAACAATTTGTTTACCTAGGCCATTCCAACCGAAGATATACTCCACAAATACCGCTCCCGCTAACATGGAGGCAAACCAGCCGGTAGCGGCAGTAATAACGGGGTTTAGGGCATTACGCAGGGCATGCTTGCGCAGGATGGCGGCCATGGCGAGGCCTTTGGCGCGGGCGGTGCGAATGTAATCCTGACTCATTTCCTCGAGAATGGAGCTGCGGCTGAGCTGGATGATGACCGCCAAAGGACGGATGCCCAGAGTAATAGCCGGCAGAATAAGATTGGACCACTGCAAATACACCCCTTCCCCGTAAGGGTCTACCGCATACAAACTGCCGGTCATGTTGAGGCCAGTATACTCCGATAAAATAAAACCAAAGATCCAAGCCATGAGGATGGCCGAGAAGAAAGAAGGTACCGACATACCCAGGGTGCCGACCAGATTTATAATACGGTCGAGGGCTTTGCCCTTATTAAGCGCTGCGATGAGTCCGAGGCTTAAACCCAACAGCAAAGCAATAGTCATCGCCGCCACCGCTAAAACCAGAGTATTGGGAAAAGTTTCCGCAATAATACTGGCCACCGATTTTCCCTGTTGGCGGAAGGAAGTGCGCAGGAAAGGCTTTTTAAGGACCAGTTCACCGCCGGCGAGCTCAATGAGTGGGAGGGGCGGGCTGTCGTAGCGGCTGGGGTGACTAAAATCGTCTTCCGAGTGGCTATGCCAGGAGAGCGGACTAAGATCATTTAGATAATGTAAGTACTGAGCCGATAGCGGCAAGTCGAAGCCGTATTTATGCTTAATGCGCGCCAATTGCTCTGAGTCTTCCCTTTGGTCGAGCATCATCCGCGAAGGATCGCCCGGCAAGACGTTGAAAAGGAAGAAAACGGCGGTTATTACCCCCCACATCACCAAGAGGCCATAGCCCAATTTATGAAGGAGGAAGCGCAGCAATTAGTTTAGAGTTTGAGCCAGATTTTCGAAGCTAGGTAAATCTTGCCAATGCCATTTTTTAACAATCACCCCTTTTTCGAGCAAGACAATCCCCGGATTGGCGCGCACGATGGTTTTAAGGGTAGTTTCGTCCATGGTGGCCCAGCTAAAGCGGGTTTGCCAAGCTTGAGATTTTTCAGCGATTACCGAAGGAAGGGAGGCGGTTAGACCGATAAAGGGAATTTCCTGGGCGGCCGCCGCTAGAGCAAACTCATTGAGCGCCGCATAAGCTTCACCCTCCGATTTTTCCAGGCGATAAGCCACCAATAAGAAGATGCGATCGGCATTTAAAACCTGCTCGGTTACCTCTTCACCATTGAGGTCGATTACAAAGTCGTGCACCGGAGGCTCATAACCCTCGCTCAGCTTTTTACTTTCGGTAAGGTCGGAGAGGATTTTCCAGTCTGATTTCTTCCACCATTCTTCGTCGACATAGCGTTCACTGTCAACCTCCATTTGCTCACCCGTAGTGGCATTCTCGAGGGTATAGATGGTCGCGTATTTAGGAGGCTCTAAGCCTAATTCCTCGGCCGATTTCATCCCCTCAATAATGGATTTCCCCTCCGCATAAGCGCGGAAATCTTTGAGGGGGAGGTGATTGAGCACGTGGTAGCCCAAATAAATACAGCCTAAGAGGGAGAGGGCGAGGATGCCCGTCTGCGTCATGGGTTTAAAGAGCGGCTTGATGTATTGGCGGTTGAGGAAGATAAGGACGATGAGCACCGTGAGTACCACATCCTTGCCAAAAGATTCCCAAGGCGTTAAGGGAATGGCATCCCCAAAACAACCGCAATCGGTTACCTTATTGAAATAGGCCGAATAGAAAGTAAGGAAGGTGAAAAAGACAATCATTAACAGCAGCAGCCAAGCAGTAAGATCGCGCCATTTACCCAGTAAGAGCGCCATACCCAGGATGACCTCCAGGATTACAATGAAGAGCGCCATGGGCAAGGTGTAGTCGATCAGGAAAGGTAAGTTAAGCACGTCGGGAGCGAAATAATCGTGCAGCTTAAAGGAAAAACCCATGGGGTCGTTCAGCTTAATAAGTCCCGAGAAAATAAAGAGTGCACCTACGAGGATGCGGCTAATTTGTGTGATGAGTTTCATTGTCCCGTTTTTTCTTCGTTCATCTTAATCAATGCAAAGGCGGCATAGTTCACCATATCGTAATAATTGGCCTCTATACCTTCACTGGCTAAAGTCTTTCCGGCATTGTCTTCGATTTGTTTGATGCGCAAGATTTTTTGGAGGATAAGGTCGGTTAGCGAAGAAATACGCATATCGCGCCAAGCCTCTCCATAATCGTGATTCTTGCGTTCCATCAGGGCCTTGGCTGCCTGAGCCTGCTGGTTAAATACCGCCAAAGCCTCCGCTTCGTTGAGGTCGGCCTGATCGGCAATACCCCTTTCGCACTGCACCAAGGCCATGAGGGAATAGTTGAGGATGCCAATAAATTCGCCATCCATGGCGTCTTCCACCATTTGTTTTCCCTTATCCTGAATACTGCGCAGGCGATTGGCCTTGATAAAAATCTGGTCGGTTAGGGAGGGGATACGTAAGATGCGCCAAGCCGCTCCGTAGTCGTGAAACTTTTTGAGGTATAAGCTGCGGCAAAGCTCAATTACCGCGTCGTATTGCTGAGAAGTATTCGCCATTGGTTAATTTCGCTGAAAAAGCTTTCTAAGGTGGCGAAAGATAAGGCATTTTACAGGAAAAAGAGCATCAATTTAGGCGGAGAACTGCTGGAATTGGACTCCCCATTGGTGATGGGAATTTTAAACATTAACGCCGACTCCTTCTTTGATGGCGGGGCTTATGTCGAAACTGCCGCAGCGGTGCGTCAGGCGCACAAGCTTTGGTCGGAGGGCGCCGATATTATCGATATTGGTCCGGCTAGCTCCAAACCCGGCTCGGCCTTAATCGACCCCCAAGAAGAATGGAAGATCGTAGCCCCGGTTTTGGAGGCCTTAAAAAGCGAATTACCGCAAGCGCGCCTATCCTTGGATACCTACAATGCCGCTACGGCGGAAAAGGCCTTTGCGGCGGGGGTGCATTTAATCAATGATATTTCGGGGGGAATGATTGATGCCCGGATGATTCCCTTTATAGGTGAAGCCAAAGCCCCCTATGTATTGATGCATATGCAAGGTTTGCCCGAAAACATGCAGCATAATCCCCGCTATGAAAATGTGGTGAAGGAAGTGGCCTATTTCTTTAGTAAGCAATTGGAGGCCTTGCGCAAGCAAGGGGCAGTAGACGTGATTTTGGATCCCGGCTTTGGTTTTGGCAAAAGCCTTGAACATAATTACGAGCTTTTCAATGCCCTGCCTTATTTTAAAAGTCTCTTCGATGAACCGCTGCTGGTGGGCATTAGCCGCAAATCGATGATTAATAAAGTATTGGATATTGCACCGGCCGAAGCTTTGAATGGCACCACCGTGCTCAATAGCCTTGCTTTGGAACGAGGTGCCGATATTTTGCGGGTACACGACGTAAAGGAAGCTTGCGAAGTGCGCAAAATCCTTAACTTCAGCCAAAAATTTGCCTAGATGTCTTTTCTCGACTTCAGCTTTTTAGACCTACTCGACATCTTATTGGTGGCCTTTTTGCTCTATCAATTGTACCGGCTTATAAAGGATACGGTGGCAATTAATGTATTGATCGGCGTCGCGGCCATTTACCTGATTTGGAAATTGGTGGAAGCTTTGCAAATGGAGCTTTTATCGGAAATATTGGGTCAGTTTATTGGCGTGGGCGTCATCGCATTGGTGATAGTCTTCCAGCAGGAAATCCGGCGTTTTTTGCTGGTAATTGGCTCCACCAATTTTACCCGTCGGCGCATGTTCTTCCGCCAGTTGAAGTTTTTACGCGATGAGGAAGACGGCACCGCCATCGATTACAGTGAACTGGTTAAGGCCTGCACACATATGTCGCAGGTGAGAACTGGAGCCTTAATTGTCTTGGAAGGCGATTCTAAGCTAGGGTTTTATTCGAGTACGGGAACTAGCATTGGGGCAAAGATTAGCGCGGGTTTATTGGAAAGTATATTCAATAAGAACTCGCCTTTGCACGATGGGGCGGTGATTATAAGTGGGGAGAAAATTGTGGCCGCGGGCTGTATTTTACCGCTCACCGAAAAAACCGCTTTGCCCTCGCGCTTTGGTTTGCGACATCGGGCGGCGATGGGAATCTCAGAAAAGGCTAATGCTACCGCGATCGTAGTCTCGGAGGAGACCGGTGAGATTAGCGTGGTGCAGGATAATCAGTTTAGGCATAAGCTGAGCGCCACTGACTTGGAAGGTATTCTGAAAGGCGAGTAGTGAATATTGCCTAAACGCAAAGAAGCAAAGCGTTATAAAGAGCCTTTGCTTCTTTGCGTTTAAGTAATCTCCTTAAAAACTAAGCTCATACTCAATTACCTGCCCTTTTTCGAAGTCGAAGAGGGTCAGTCGACGCAGGGTGTAATAAGCCTGCCAGAAATTCCGCAGCTCTTGGATATAGCTCTGCTTGGCCCGGTCTTTCTCGCTTTGGGCGATGTTGATATCGGTGATGGAAATCTTTCCGGTTAGGTAACGCTGGCGGGCTACTTCATAACGCTTTTGGGCCACGGTATCCGCCTTTGCGGCAATTTCGAGGCGCTGGTATTGGGCATTGAATTGCATCACCTGCAAAAAGATCTCTTGCTCAAAATTGATTTCATCCTGACGAATATTCACCTCCTGCAAATCGCGGTTGGCTTGCGCCCGACGGATTTGCGAACGCGCTTGTCCCCAGTCGATGATGGGAATATTTATACCTACGGAGATATTTTGCTGCTGCGCATAGGGCGTGGCGTAGGCGGTGTTAAATTCCGAGGCCTGGCGGTTGATCCCGAAATTAGCGCTGAGGTTAAAATTGTAATTGGTATTGCCGCGGGCCTCGGCCACCGACTGTTCCGCTTCCAAGCGACGTTGGCGAAATTGCAATACCGCTGCCCGATTCTTACGCGCTTCGCTGAGGGCTTTTTCCAGATTCACCTCAATAAAGGGAACCCCAGAGGGAATGCTGAGTTCCAATTCGCTGTTCATTGGTAATTCGAGATAGCGCTTTAGATTCTGACTGGCCACTTCGTAATTAAGGCGGGCATTGGTTAGCGCGTTTTCCGCATTGAGGAGATTGAGCTCAATTTGCAGTAATTCGTTTTCCGCAATCTTACCCAGATTATAGCGACCTACCGAGATCTTGTAAATGGTATCGTTGTTTTTCACGTTTTGCTCGGCTATGCGCTTGCTTACTTTGGCATTGAGCGCTTCGAAGTAGAGGCGGGTGGTTTCACTGGCAATATTTTCCAGATCCTCGGAATAGGAGCGACGCGAAGCTTCGTAGGCCAGGGGCTGAATTTTATTTTCCCATTTAAGGCGATTGTAAAGGAACATCGGTTGGAAATAGGAAACGGAGATGGGCGTGCTAAAGAAGTTTATGCGTCGGTCCGGTCGATACACATCGGTACGCTGCAAGCTGGAAATAAGCGAAAGTCGGCCACCGGTAAGAATAATGTTTTGGTCGACCGAAAGATTCCCACTCATAAAGAGCTGCTCCCTTTCGGGGAAATCGAAAGTTCCGTCCGGCAAGGTTACCCGATCGATGGCCGAGCTGTAATTTGGCAGGGTAGAGCTAAAGTTTAGCTGCGGCAGCAGGCTGGCTCTAAATTGCTTGTAGTTCCAATAACGGTTCTCGGCCAAATTTATCGCCCGGAAATAGGAAGGCGATTGCTTTTGGGCCCTGAGGATGGCTCGGTTTAGGTCGAGGTACTCTTCCTGAGCATAGCTATTAAGGCTAAATAGTAGGAGAAGGGCGAGAAAAATTTTATTCATAGCGCAGCGATTCTACGGGATTTTTTTCGGCCGCCTTGCGAGCGGGAGACAAACCAAATACTAGTCCGGTTGCCGAGGCTACCCCAAAGGAAATGAGAATGGATAGGGGGCTCACAATGGTTTCAATTTCGGCAAACTCACTCACCAAGAAAGAGGCTAAAACCCCCAAGGCGATGCCAATTAAACCCCCACTTAAGCTTATTAATAAGGCCTCAAAAAGGAACTGTTGGATGATGTCCTGTTTCTTTGCACCGATAGCGAGGCGAGTACCAATTTCCTTGGTGCGTTCAAGTACCGAGGCGAGCATGATATTCATGATGCCAATCCCGCCTACCAGCAGAGAGATGCCCGCGATGGCAGAGAGGACCAAGTTGAAAATGTCTTTAGTGCGCTGTTGCTGTTCCAATAATTGTTGGGGTATAATAATTTCGAAGTCGACCACCTGATTATGGTTACGTTCGAGGTAGCGCGCGATAACCTCGGCGGTAGAGGCCAGGAAATCACTTTCTTCAACCTGGATTAGGAGTCGGTCTAATTGATGGTAATTAAGCACCTTTTTTGACTCTTCTTCATCGTCGTCGCGGCCATTCTCTTCGCGGAGTTTAGCCCGATTACGATAGCGACTAAGCAGGGTAGTAATGGGCGTGTAAATGTCCATATTATAGTCACGGATCCCCAAGTTTTCTTGAGCTTTCTGGGAAATGGCTACCCCCGAGGTTACCCCGATAATGCTGAGCCATTGCTTACCCACTTTGATCTGTTTACCTAGGACATTTTCCCCTGGAAAGAGCTTTTTAGCCATACCCGAGCCAATGATACAGACTGCCTCTTTGCCTTCGAGGTGCTGACTAGAAAAGAACTGACCCCGACGCAGGTGAATATTGGCCACTTCAAAAAAGGCATTTTCGACCCCAACCAGTTTGGCCGAGCGTCGGCGTCCACCGGAAATTACATAGGTATCGAAGACCACCTCCGGACTAATCGCTTTGATGGTGGGGAGAATTTTCTCTATGCCCCGCGCATCTTCGAGGTCGAGGCCCTTGCTAAAACGTTTCTTTTCGGCGAGCGGATTTATTTCCTCCGAAATAAGTTCATCTTTCTGCTCTACTACCGGCTTGATTTCGATGTTGTTTACCCCCACCAGTTCAATCTGACGAAGGATTTCGACCTGGGCGCCTCGACCAATGGCCAGCATGGTAATTACCGCCGCCACGCCAAAGATGATACCTAGGGCGGTAAGAATGGAGCGTATCGTATTGGCAAGGATAGCGTCGAGAGCGATATTTAGATTGCTGATTAAGCGATCCATGGGCCTAGATGGCTTGTATTTCCGCATCTTGCGCCGAGGCCGGCTCGGTGAGATAGACCTCTTCCTTTTCGGCTAATCCCGCTTCAATAACCGCAAACTCATCGTTGCTGGTGCTAATCATTACCTCTTGCTTGATAATGGAAACCCCACTGTTTTTATAAACGAAGGTGCGCCCCTCTTCGCTAAAAATCGCTTCTAGAGGAACCTGCACTACCGACTCAAGGGTAGCGGTGATAATACGGTTGGAGGTGGTCATCCCGGGGCGGTAGGTCGAATCACTTTCATTCACCGCAATCACCACTTCAAAAACCTTGGAATCCGAATTCTCGCGGTCTTCACCCATATTGGCCACTTCGGTAACGATGCCACTGAGCTTCGCCTCCGGAAAGGCGTCAAGGCCAATTTCTACCAGCTGACCCACTTCTACCTTACGGATATCCACCTCATTAATATAGGTGCGTGATTCCATTTCACTGAGGTCGGGGAGGGTAGCCACCCCCGGATCCCAAGGGGAGATGGTCGAACCGGTTTTACGCTTGCGGCCGCCCCACTCGCGTTTGTAGATGACCATGCCTTGTTTGGGAGCGCTGATGCGGAACTCTTTTTCCAATTCCTGCAGGGCGTCGAACTTATTTTGGGTTTGTGCGAGGTTAGCCGAAGCTTCCACCATTTTAGCGGCACTCTGCTTTTGCTTAATGATGTAATTGGAGCGCTTTTGGTCGAGGGATTGCTCCAGTTTTTCCAGATCTAATTTAAGGCGCTGAATTGTAGCCGGTGGCTCGTAGATGCTCTGTTCTATTTCCACCTTTTTTTGGCGGATGTCGAAGGCTAGGGCTTCGATTTCACTGCGTTGCTGGCGTAGTTCAAGGGTGGTGTCGAGCTGGGTTTGGGTATACTGACTCTTCGCTTTATCCAGTTCATTGAGCAGTTCGTTGATCTTACCGCTTAATTCGGTTTTATCCAGCTCCGCCACAAAATCACCCTTTTGCACATAAGTACCTTCGGCAACCAGGTCGGAGATTTTAATATTGTAAAGGCCATAGCGTCGCATATTGGAGGGGCCCATGATGTCTTCCGAATTCTTGGCCATCAGCTCGCCCGAGCTACTAACCACATCTTCGAAATTAGCTCGAAAGGAGCTTACAGTAATGTCGCGATTTATCTCTTCTTCGCCGCTAAAAGCCCACCAGGCGAGGAGGCTTGCAAGGAGTCCGGCGGCGATCCAAAGCAGGGAATTTTTTTTCAAGGGTGTCGATTTTACAGAGCGGCACGAAGTTAGGAAATAATGCCGGTGATTTGGACTGATTCCAAACAATTCAGTATCAATGAAATGCTAAATTGGAGTGCAATTCAATCAATTTAGTATGAAGAAGATTATTTACCTAGGAGCCCTCCTTTTATTGGGTTTAGGTATGGAAGCGCAGAGTTTTGATATTCGCCTTAGATTTTAGGCCAAGCCTCGACACCCATAACATAATTATTGATGACCTCCAGTTTCTCGGCGTATTCATCGCCCATGAAACCACGGAGGTCTTCATATTTTACCACTTGTTGGTAAGCGCGTTGTAATTTGGAAGCGAGGGGGAAATAAGACCAATGCCATTTTTCTTCGCGGTAACCCGCATCTCGATAAGGGTTAAAAGCGGTATAGGGTTGGTAAAAGCCGTATTCGGCCGCATGGGCTTGCAACCATTCATAAACTTTAAGGCCTTCCCCTGATTCGAAATAGCTATTGTTGAGATCGTTTAGATCGAAGTCGGTTCCCCAATGATGCCGACTCGTACCGGGCATAGAACTGTACTGTAGAATCCGTTGGGCGCGATCTTCTTCGGCTCCCCCGAAAGTGAGCCATTTACGGTTCCAAATGCCTTTTTGATAGGTGCGATTACGGGTAGCGGAAATGATGGTGAGCTCGATACCCTCTTTGTGGGCCGCCTTCCACATATCTTTAAAGGCATCATAGACTTCATCGCGCAGGTAGATCCTATCCTTAGTAGTGTATTTGGAGCGGATACGGTCGAAGTCCCAGCTGTCACTCGGATCAATATCCCCCAATAATTCTGCTTTAGTAAAACTGGGAATCGGCGAAAAGCTACTTAGACTAAGTAGTACCAAAAAACTTATCGCCCAGACCCGCCTTGCCATTAGGCCATAATTTTATTTAAGGTTTCGGAAGGGCGCATGGCTTTGCGCACTAAATCTTCCTGCGGATGGTAATAACCACCAATTTCGACCGCTGCACCCTGAGCCTCATTAAGCTCAGCCATAATTTGCGCTTCATTCTCGCGCAGGGCTTGAGCAATAGGACTGAAGGTCGCTTTTAGAGTCGGGTCTTGATCCTGTTGGGCCAAGGCCTCTGCCCAGTAAAGGCTTAGGTAGAAATGGCTACCGCGATTATCGATTTCCTTCACCTTACGGGATGGACCTTTATTATTGTTGAGGTAAGCACTAGTGGCCTGATCTAGGCAATCGGCGAGCAATTGCGCCTTAGGGTTTTCATCCGCCTTAGCGAGATGTTCTAGTGAAGCCGCCAGAGCTAAAAATTCACCCAGTGAATCCCAACGCAAGTGACCTTCTGAAGTAAACTGCTCCACGTGCTTAGGAGCCGAACCACCGGCACCAGTTTCGAACAAGCCGCCACCATTCATAAGCGGAACGATACTAAGCATTTTAGCGCTGGTGCCCACCTCTAGAATAGGGAAGAGGTCGGTTAAATAATCGCGTAAGACATTACCTGAAACTGAGATGGTATCTAGTCCGTCCTTAGCGCGCTGACACGAATAGCGCGTCGCTTCCGCCACCGACATAATCGGTAGCTCAAGGCCCTTGGTATCATGATCTTGCAGGTAAAGCTTTACCTTTTTAATAATTTCTCGGTCATGGGCCCGCTTTTCATCCAGCCAGAAAACCGCTGGAACGCCGGTTGCACGCGCACGGTTAACCGCCAATTTCACCCAGTCGCGGATGGCCGCGTCTTTCACCTGGCACATCCGCCAGATGTCACCAGCCTCTACATCGTGGCTAAGCAAGGTGTTTCCTTGAGCATCGATAACCGCAATGGTACCCGCTTCTTCTAGAATGAAAGTCTTATCGTGCGAACCATATTCCTCCGCTTTTTGCGCCATCAGGCCCACATTACTCACGCTCCCCATGGTAGTTGGATCGAAGGCTCCATTTTCCTTACAGAAATTGATGGTTTCTTCATAAAGACTAGCATAGGAGCGATCGGGAATACAGGCTTTAGTATCCTGAGTCTGGTCGTTTTTATTCCACATGCGACCCGAAGTGCGAATCATCGCCGGCATGGAAGCGTCGATAATTACATCATTGGGCATGTGAAGATTGGTGATGCCACGCGCCGAATTTACCATGGCTAAATCGGGGCCCTTTTGGTAGCAAGCCTCAATATCTGCTTCTATCGCTTGGCGCTGATCGGCGGGCAAGCTGGCAATCTGATTAAGAATGGGCGTCATGCCACTACTCGGATGAATACCCAATTGCGCGAAGGTATCGGCGTGTTTTTCAAATACTGGTTTAAAGAAAGCCTTCACAAAGTGACCAAAGATCACCGGGTCGGAGACCTTCATCATGGTTGCTTTTAAGTGCACCGAAAATAGAATGCCCTTCGCTTTGGTATCGGCAATTTCGCGGTCAATGAAAGCCTGCAGGGCCTTGGCACTCATAAAAGAAGCATCAATCACCTCACCCGCCTCCAGGGCTAGTCCAGTTTTTAATAGCTTCTCTTCACCACTAGCGGTTTTAAGGACAATTTTCACCTCAGTGGCCTCGGCTAGGGTAGTAGACTTTTCGCTGCCGTAAAAATCCCCTTCTTCCATACTCGCCACATGCGATTGTGAGTCAGCCGACCAAGCCCCCATCGAATGCGGATGTTTACGTGCATAGTCCTTTACCGCTTTTGGCGCCCGGCGATCGGAATTCCCTTCACGCAGCACGGGGTTTACGGCCGAGCCTTTGATTTTATCGTATTTAGCCTGAATTTTTTCTTCTTCTGCATTAGCAGGATTAGCCGGGTAATTAGGCACCGCAAAGCCCTGGGACTGTAATTCAGCAATCGCGGCTTTTAGTTGCGGTAGAGAAGCGGAGACATTAGGGAGTTTAATGATATTGGCTTCAGGAGTTTTAGCGATTTCCCCTAATTCGGCCAGGTGATCCGCTACCCGCTGTTCGGCCGCTAAGGCTTCGGGGAAATTAGCCAAGATGCGCGCCGCTACCGATATATCCCGGGTTTCCACTAGAATATCCGCTTCGCGCAGAAAGCGCTCGATTAGCGGCAGTAATGAACGGGTGGCTAAAGCCGGAGCTTCATCGGTAAGGGTATAAAGGATCTTGTGTTTGGCTGTCATTCCAAAAAGCTTTTTAATAAAATAAATAATGCCTGAGGCGGTTCTGTTAACCAATGAAGAGAGGGAGGAAAGGTGCTTGGTTAAAGAGAAAGGCAAAAATAAGAAAATAAGTAGGCTTGCAAAGTGAGCCAGTTAATTTGGAATGAACCTAATTTTAACTATTCCAGGTCGAGGTTAAGCTTCTCTTTTAGACTGGATAAATGCTGATTTTTCTCCAATAGGTATTGGTATTTTTCCTGAGCCGAATAAGGGTCTAATTTTTGACTACCCTTCACGATCTTAATGCTGAAATGCAGGGCGAAATTTTGCAGATTCTCGCGACAGAAATAGAGTAAATCGCGTTTTACTTCGCTAAAAGCTTGCTCCTGGATGGTATTGTCGAGGGTGACCTCCACCTCAAAATTATCTTTGATGGCCAGGTCCTTATCGGCTAAAGTGGCCACTACCACTCTTTGTGAATTAGCACGCGCCTTTTCCACAAATTGATTCCAGACCTTTTGCAGTGCATCTAGGTCGAAATTCTCCTGCGGTTTTCCCGCTACCGGAGCGTCTAAGTCCTCTTCGCTTTCTTCCTCCTTTTCTTCACTTAAATTCTGACCCTGCAAGGTGGCACTAATGGAGAGGCTATTGCCTTTGCGTTTGATGCCGAGGGGCTTTGGGTTTTTCGCTGTCCATGCTTCGGATGGGGTATCTGCCTCACTTTTCGTTTCGCCTGCGCTTGGAGCTGCTTTGGCTTGGGTCGGTTTTGGATTAGCTGCAGCCTGATCTGGGCTCGGATTTTCCTTTATCTGAGTAGCAGGGCTTGGTGCTTGAGTCTCCTGTGGGGCTGTCTTTTCCTCCAAGCTAGGTTCCGCAGTAGCCTTGGGCTGGGCTGGAGGTTCTGGTTTTGGGCTTGACTTAGCTTGATTTTGGGGCACTTTAGGCGCTGGACTTTGCGCTAGGCTAGGACTGGGCTTTTTTTTTTGGCCGCTGGTTTCTTGCCAATGGCGACTTAATTCGAGGAGACTGAGCTCCACTAAAAGCCGGCTATTATTGGAAGATTTATAGCGCACATCCGCTTCGGAAAGGGTTTTTAGGGCCGCCATGAGGAAGTCGACATTAACCGCTTGCGCCTGCTGATGGTAACGCTCCTTTATTTCTTCGCCCACTTCGAGCAGATTTAAGGTGCGCTGATCTTGGCACACCAATAAATCGCGGCAATGCGAAGCTAGGCCGCCGAGGTAAAGGTGACCGTCGAAGCCATTTTCTAAGACTTCATTGAAAATATTGAGTAATCCCGCTTGGTCATCCTGACTCACCAAATCGATGGTGCGGAAATAGTATTCATAGTCGAGGATACGCAGGTTTTCAATCACATCCTGATAGGAAACATGCTCACCCGAGAAAGAGACAATCCGGTCAAAGATAGAGAGCGCATCGCGTAAGGCTCCATCTGCCTTCTGAGCGATGATACGCAAAGCCGCATCATCGGCACTTACTCCTTCCTTGGCGGCCACATTTTTAAGATGCCCCATGATGTCGTCTACTGAGATACGCTTAAAATCGTAAATCTGACAACGACTTAAGATGGTAGGGATAATCTTATGTTTCTCGGTGGTAGCCAAGATAAAGATGGCGTGCTTGGGAGGCTCTTCCAAGGTTTTTAGAAAAGCATTGAAAGCCGCCTGAGAGAGCATGTGCACCTCATCGATGATGTAGACCTTGTAGCGACCCACCTGCGGGGCGAAGCGCACCTGGTCGATAAGATTACGGATGTCGTCTACCGAGTTATTGGAAGCCGCATCGAGCTCAAAGATATTGAAGGAAAAATCCTGGTTTGGATCATCGTTCTCACTGGCATTAATCATTTTCGCCAGGATACGGGCCGAGGTCGTTTTACCCACCCCACGCGGACCCGTGAAAAGCAAGGCTTGCGCCAGATGATTGCTTTCAATGGCCTTAAAGAGGGTATTGGTAACGTGCTGCTGACCGACCACCTCGTCGAAAACTTGGGGACGATATTTACGCGCCGAAACGATGTAATTCTCCATAGGAGCAAAGGTAGTTTTTAGAATCTAGAGTTTAGAATCTAGAATTTAGAAAATGAAAGGGTAGGGGAAGAGGGGAGGAGGGGAGGAGGGGAGGAAGGGAGGAGGGGAAGAGAGGAAGAGAGGAAGAGATGTCCTTTCCTGCTTTTGGTTGTCAGGTTTTACATTTAATTACTGATTAAA
>CAJXKC010000004.1 GCA_913055685.1 uncultured Flavobacteriales bacterium | reverse complement strand
GGGCGACAAACGTCCCACAGAATAAAAACGAACTACACAATTGACTGATTCCGTGCAGACTATGGATAACTTCCAAGAACTTCTCGCAACTCTCTTGATCATCTAATGCTTTAAATGCCCTTAATTGTAACACTGCTAGTTGGTATTAAAATTCTTATACACTGCGGTTAAAGGCTTTCTTAATGATTTCACCTTTGGTTCCTCGGCGTAAAAAAGTCGTGATAAAAATAAGTCGTTTAGCCCTTCAGGCAAACCTAATATTTGCAGGTATTCCTGCCGCAAATTCTTTAAATTTTCTCTAAGATAGGGACTTGTGCTTGAATCATCTTCCGCTAATCGCGCAAACATAAAGGTTGCCGGCGAAACAGGTTGATAGGCTATTCCATTTGCATTAAAGTAGAGCCATAACTTCTCTACCCATTGGCCGCCTTCAAATACTGCCTTGGGACTATGGTCCATAGTATAAAGCAAACACAAAGAGGAGTTTTCAATCGCATCAGCACTCATTTTAATTAGAGCCGATCCTCGGTCCCAATTACGCAAGCTCTCGATAGCCTTGGCATCACGAATTAATTTAAAACCGACCTTGTCCGCTTCATTAAGGTCTAAAGTGCGTAAATCTACCCCATTTCGTGTGCTTTCTGCCGCTTCTGCAGTCCAGCGTGCTTCCGCTATAAAGTCGGAATGACCCCAAGGATCCAGAATTCGCTGACGCTCAACTTTTCCAACTATTTGAGCCAATGATCTTAACTTCTGTCGATCTTCGATCCAAGCTATTCGAAAAGCTGTTCCTTCAAGTTCATTTTCTATTTCAGCCTTAACTTTAGCATCAATAGCCCGATAATCGGCGGCCTTTTTCCGATTGGTAAGTCGCAGAGTCAATTTATCACCAAAATAAAATGAAGACTTAGCGGCGGCCGGCTGCTCCTTAAAGGAATAAACCGCCAGTAATTTCTCCCCCAAATATTCCGGGCTTTTCAGTTCAATGAGCTCCAAACCGTGATATGCTGCCCTTTGATTAAGGTTCTCAACTGCAGCACCAAAGCCGATAAAGCTCCCTCGATGTTTAAAATCCAAAAAGGAATGGGAAAAGTGCATATCGTGAAACAAAGCCATCATCCCGTCCTGATAAATCCATTTCCAGGCCTGTACATTTCCACCACTAGGCGCTAAACAAGCATGCTCGACTAGGTCGGCTGCAATTTCTTCCCCTATTACCTTAGCATCCGCCGGCATAACAAGCGCAGTTTCGCTAAGTATTTTTTTACAGTCCGAGAAACTTAGCTCCGCCGGTCTTTCCGTTTCGGCAAATCGCTCTTTCGTTGCGGCAGGCTGAGCTTTATATTTATCATCGACATCCAAATAATAGCGACCTGATTTTACCGCTTGACGCAGTAAAATTTGGCGAACCACCACCGTACTAATGGCACCCCCTAGAACAACCGAGGAAGCCAACTGAGGCCAGGTGGTCAAGGTTTCTTCCACTTCTAAAAGTGAAGCTTTTAATCGGCTCGAAATGTTTTCGGCGCCTACCATATCCATCACCAGAGCTAAGCGTTCTTTCGCAGTCCACTGATCTATTTGGTTCGCTCTGCCTTCATCTACCATGCCGTGCATTATGGGTAGGGTATTGTCAAGGTCAAAGCGCTCAATATCCATCATTCCTCTATCACTGGTATCCATGATTACCGGGATAGACTTGGCTCTTGCCTTAATTCGGGCCTTGATTTTTATATCGAGGGAATCACATTCCTCAACTAATAAATCTAGCTTACTCTCTCCCTCCCCTAAAAACTCGTCCAGATTTTCATCGGTAATACCGTCTGGGTATAGTTCAATCTTCAAAAATGGATCGATTTCGGCAATTTCACGGGCAACAATAATCGTCTTTGGCAAACCAATATTAGCCACGCCCGACCGTATACGGTTAAGATTGGATAAGTCTAAATGATCAAAGTCAGCGATGCGCAAGGTTCCGAAAACCCGCTCCATGGCCATGGTAAGAGCCACCGACTGCCCTACGGACAAACCAATTACGCCCACCTTCTTCCCCCCTAAGTCCGATTGCTCCTCAGGGGTGATTTTATATTGATTCCTTGAAGTCCTTAAACGAATAAAATCTGTCTCTTCAAGCAAATGCACGAGATTATTATTCCATGGGTAATAAACCCAAGTACCGTAATAATCAAGGTCTTTTCCCTGAATCCAATCCTGATATAAATTATCTAGTTCATTTGAACTCAGTTTTCGCTTTGGATTATCGATTTTCAGCAATTCTTTTAGCTGACCCTCAATATTGTTATGAACATTTAAATGTGAATAATTGCTATCAATAAATGTTTTAAACTCCGCAATATCTAGGTCGCTAGACATGTGGTAAACCCGTGGTCTAAATAAATAATCAGAGCTAAGCGACTTAGCTGTATTACAGTCTTTTAAGTCAAATCTTTGTTTATTTTTCATCACAAAGTGACCTTTGAAATTATGAGCCAAATTACATCTTTGTATTGAAAAATACTTTACTTTTACCCTATATTTTTGATTTAGAGATGAACAGTAACGTGAAAATCTTGTACGTCGATGACGAGGCCCATAACCTCCAAGCCTTTAAAGCTAATTTTCGTCGTGATTTCACCATATTTACCGCAGAATCAGGCGCTGAGGGTCTAGAAATCTTCAAGAAAGAAGAGCTAAATATTATCCTAACCGACCAGAGAATGCCCAATATGACTGGTATTGAATTCTTAGTTGAGGTTCAAAAGGTAAACCCTGAGCCAATGCGAATTCTCATCACTGGTTATTCGGACATTAATGCGGTAATTGACGCAATTAACCGAGGTCAGGTTTATCGCTACCTCAATAAACCTTGGCATTACGAGGATCTAAAATCAACAATTTTATCGGCTCACGAAGTTTTTAGATTAAGACGAGAAAACAAGGAATTGATTGATAAATTAGCTCGTGCTAATGAACAACTGGAATTCCTTTTACGCCAAAAGCTTCTTTCTTAGTCTTTTTAACTGGGGCTCGCTATCGCTATTTTTCTGCTGCTTATCCGTTTCGGCTCAATCTATTGAAGAAACAGACTTAGCCTTTTCTCAGCTCGATTTAAAACAATTATCCCATTCTTTCAAAAGCAGTGAGAATGCCAATCCCGATAAGGCTTTGGCCGGATTCTATCAAAGCCTGAACCAACCACTTTTTTCGGACAGTCGGGCTAAAAAGACGCACAGTCAAAGATTAGGGCACGAGGCACTCACTACCTATTACTACCTCTCCTATTTAATTGCCGCAGAAGACAGCCTGTTTTTAGACGAAAGCCTCTTTAGGCTCAAGGAATCTAGATTAGAGCTACTTGGGCCTTTTTCATCTACGCGGGAGCTAGTTTTAAAAGACGCCCCTCCTTATAACAATTCAAGCATCACGGTTAAGGGTCTAATTTATCGCCCCAAAAGCATAGCCGACTTTGGTGATGCGGGAGCCTGTCAGATAAACCCCTTTTGCTTAGACAGCACCAATCAAAATCTACGCGCTATGGTTCACATTCTTTGGGTCAATGGAAACCTTGCCGGATTTTGCAGTGGTAGTCTCGTAAATAATACCGCTTTAGACTTTAAGCCTTACATTCTAAGTGCCGAGCATTGTGCCTTAACGCCTAATCTGAGCTCTTCGTCTGACTTCGCCCGATGGGCCTTCACCTTTAATTACTTCAGTAGGAGTTGTAAAAACCCAAATAGCCCGCAAGCTATTAACCAAGACCGACTAGTGGGTGCCAATTTATTAGCCCGAAGTGACGATAATGGTGGAGATTATGGCTCGGACCTATTGCTATTGGAGTTAAATCAAAATATACCTTCTAGTTTCAATGCCTATTATGCTGGTTGGAATCGCTGGGATCGAGCGGCAAAATCGGGATTGTGCTATCATTTTCCAGCAGGAGACATTTTAAAGGTGAGCAGCTATAAAAAAGATGCGGTAAGCTCCTCCTTCACTGAATTGTCGCAAAACACACACTGGAAAATTGAATGGTCCGCAAACAGCGCTGGCCACGGCACAACCGAGGCCGGTAGTAGTGGCGCACCCATCTTTGACCAAAACGGCTTAGTGGTTGGAACCTTAACTGGTGGAGGCAGTGCTTGCGACAACTTAGAAGCTCCAGATTACTTTGGTCGTTTCGATTATCACTGGGACTCTAATGGGAATAACGCCAATCGCAGGTTAAGAGATTGGCTAGACCCTATTAACAGCGGTACCTTGGCCCTCGACGGTATGGAAGAAAATGAGGGCCTCAATCCCCGGGTGAGTCCGCAATGGACAATCGCCCCAAACCCCTTTACTTCGACTCAATCGCTAAGTCTAATTGGATTACAAAATATTCAAGAACCACTTAAGGTGCGTTGGACAGATTTAGGAGGAAAGATCCGCATTGAAGAATTTCACCCTCCTCGCTTAGACGGAGAAATTGAGCTTAATTGTCCATTCCAAGAAGCTGGTATATACCTGGTTGAAGTAATACAGGGCAGCAGTATAAAGCAATTTAAGATTATGAAATTATGAAAAGATTTAGCCTAATTTTCGCCTTATTAGCTATAGGAATTGGCTGTAAGAGTCATAAAACAAGTCCAGAGGTAGAAGAAATTGAGTTGGGTCTTAAGCTCGAAGAGAGGGACTCAAAGCCGGTGAAAAAAGAAGAGGAAAAAGAATCGCAGTGTACTAAAGTTTTGGATGCCAGTGATTTTAGTATGGACAATGAAGATCAATACGCGGGTCTAATAAAGCTCGAGCTGCGCGATAACTGCCTCGAAGTCAAGTATCAATTCAGCGGCTGTCAGATGGGCCAAGCTTTTCTTATAAAACAGCCTGTAGTGCAAAATAAGATGGGCTTTACTCAAAACCTCAAAATGGTGATAAGGGGTGCTGGTCCGTGTGAGATGTTGATGGAAACCACTGCCTATTTTGACCTCCAAGGCTTGGGCCAAGGCCCGGAAGTGGTAAATCTGCGCGTCAACGATCAATTAGAAATTGACTATCGCGAAAATTAAAACTGCCCCGTTCGCAAAAGGACAAGCGTACAAGCCACCTCGTAATCAATGCCTGCTGATTCTAGCGCTTGGTAAAAATCGGGGTTTTCGGTGCCTGGATTAAAGATCACCCGTCGTGGATTTAAGGAGATCACATATGGAATATACTCCTCTTGATTTTTAGGCCCTACATATAAACTTACTGTGTCTACATCTTTATAGTTAGGGAATCCTGCATCGATGTGAACAATATCTGTATCCGCTTCTTTTCTACCTAAAGCCACTACTTCATGTTTATAATCGTGCAACATATTCATGGCGATATTAGAGTATCGCTCTGCTTTAGTGCTTGCACCAATTACTAGTGTTTTCATGATTTCTTTCTTAGTAAGTTTGTCCTATGGTCTTACAAAGCTCTGAACTTAAATTCAGTTATCCCTCCCAAGAGGCCCTCGAATTTCCTGATGTGAATCTCCATAGAGGAGAAACGGCGTTACTGCTAGGCCCATCAGGCAGTGGAAAGTCTACATTATTAAATTTACTTGCAGGACTTCAAGAGCTGCAGCAAGGAAGCATAGAAGTTTTGGGTCAGTCGCTTAAAGAATTAAACCCTAGGCAGCTGGAAAAGTTTAGGGCCAAACACTATGGCTTAGTTTTTCAAAAAAGCTATTTCCTACCCTACCTCAGCTTAGAAGATAACTTATTGCTAGCCGCCCGCTATCAAGGCCACAAACCCAATCTTCAAAAAATCCATCAATTATTTAAAGATCTGGGCATCTATAATTTACGTCATAAAAAACCAGCAGTTTGCAGTATCGGTGAACAGCAAAGGGCCTCCATAGCCAGAGCCTTAATGCATGAACCACCTATTCTTTTAGCCGATGAGCCGAGCTCAGCCTTAGACGATAAAAATGCCGACCTAGTGGCCTCCCTGCTCATCGAGCTTTGCGAAAAGCATCAAAGTGCGCTGCTTATCGTTACCCATGATGCGCGCCTAAAATCCAAAATCTCAAAAAGCTATAACTTATGAGAGTGTGGAAAACTGCTTGGCAAAGCCTTAAACACCGAAGCCTGCATAGCATTTTAAGCGTATTGCTTCTATCCTTTAGCACTGGTTTAGTGCTTTTATTACTCCACGCTCAAGAGCGCTTTGAGGCCAGCTTTAAGGACAATATTAAAAACATAGACATGGTAGTGGGTGCCAAAGGCAGCCCTCTGCAAATAATATTAGCCTCCGTTTATCATATCGACCCTCCCACTGGAAATATCCCATTAGAGGAATTCGAGAAACTAAGTAAAAACCCTTTAGTAAAAGAGTCCGTGCCACTATCCTATGGCGACAATTATCAATCCTGGAGAATTGTTGGTACTAGTCAGCGCTATGCAGAATGGTACGGAGTTAAACTAGCCAGTGGCAAATTAGCCTCAAAAAGCATGGAAGTATGTCTAGGTGCTGCAGTAGCCGAAGCAACTGGCCTTCAGATTGGAGATCAGTTTGAAGGGTCCCATGGCCTTCAAGCCAAGGGCGATCATCACCATCATCCTTTTAAAGTTGTAGGTATTTATCAGGCCAGCGGCACGGTTATCGATGAGCTAATTCTAAGTCCGCTAAGCACTCTTTGGGAAGTCCACCATAGCGAAGGACCTAAAGAAATTACCGCAGGCCTCTTTCGCTTTAAAAGCCCAATGGCCAACTTACGCTTACCGCGATTAGTGAATAAAAATACTAGCATGCAAGCGGCCCTGCCCGCCATTGAGGTTAATCGACTTTTTAGTCTAGGAGCCAATGCTATCCTTTTCCTCAATATTTTAGCCTATATAATGATCCTGATCGCGACCCTCAGTGTCTTCTTAGCTTTATTTCAAGGCCTAAAGGATGATGAGCCCCAGCTCGCTTTTTTAAGGGCGATAGGCAGTCCGCGAAAAAAGATTATTACCCTACTTCTTAGCAAAGGCCTTATTCTTGCTTTTTTCGCCTTTATCGCGGCGGTGCTTTTCAACCTAATAAGTTTCGCCTTAATTGGTCAGTATCTGAGTCCCGCTTACAAAATTCCTTGGCACAGCATCATTGTCGACCTTAAAACCTTATATACCTTCCTAAGTCTCTGTCTAATTGTGGGAGTCGCCTCCCTGCTTCCCGCTTGGCATGCTTATCGCATTAATATCATTAAATCTCTTCAAGATGCTTAGGCTCCTAACCTTCATATTTCTCATTAGCCTTTCGGCGGATGGATGGGCCCAAAAAAGTTTGGCCTGGCCGGTATTAGGCATGACCACCTATGACCAAGACCCCAATAGCGGTCAGTTTTTTCCGAAATTCCCTTCTATCCTTGAATCTCAGTTTGAGGGAGAAGAAGTAATCATAGCGGGCTACCTTATTCCTATTGATGTTGAAGCCAATACTTACGCGCTTTCCAAAAACCCTTTTAGCAGTTGCTTCTTCTGTGGAAATGCGGGACCAGAAACGGCAATTCAATTAAAATTCGCGAAGGACCCAGGGCGTTTTGCAACTGATAAGTACCTTCCCATTAAAGGAGTGCTGCGCTTAAACCGCAATGGAAGCGGACTATTTTTCACGCTCACCCAAGCAAGTATAGCCGGATGAAAAAGCTTACAATAATCATATTCTTTATCCTTAGTCAAGACTTAATCGCACAGCAGGCCGCTCGTATCATTGACTGGAAACTACTGTCTAAAGTGGAATTTGTAGACCGCTATTTCGAGGATTTTGAGGCCTGGTATTTAGTGCCTGAATTTTCCATGGAAGTAAAAGCCCTCAAGGACCAAGAAGTTCTTATCAAAGGATATATGATTCCATTGGATGTGGATGGCGGCGAGTACG
Organism: uncultured Flavobacteriales bacterium; assembly: GCA_913055685.1. Taxonomy (GTDB): domain Bacteria; phylum Bacteroidota; class Bacteroidia; order Flavobacteriales; family Schleiferiaceae; genus Croceimicrobium. The sequence goes on along the minus strand of CAJXKC010000004.1, from coordinate 205,124 downwards.
CTTTATCGGCCTACCCCTTTAGCGCTTGCTTCTTTTGCGGTGGTGCGGGTCCCGAAAGTGTTATTGCCCTAAAATTCAAAGAATCACCCCGGCGCTTCGAAACGGATGAAGTGGTTTTCATTAAAGGCAGGCTTCGACTAAACAGTGATGATTTCGAGCAGTTTAATTACATTTTAGAAGCTTGTGAAGCCGTAGACCGATGAAAAAAATAGTTTACCTCTTACTCTTTTTTTTTAGCCTTTTAGCTATGGGCTATTTGGCCGGGCCAAAGCCAGAACCATTAAATTTAAAGTCAGACCTACCCGCTATTCCCAGTAATCTGGCTGAGCTAGATTCATTTCTGCTTAATAAGGAATCTAAATTTGATCTTCGCAGCGAAAATGAGGCTAGAATAGAATGGTTTGGTGATAGCCTGCATCAAACCGAATGGGCCATTGTGTACCTGCATGGCTTTTCTGCTTCTCATCCAGAAGGCGCGCCCGTGCATCGTGAAATCGCGAATAAATTAGGCGCGAATTTGTTTTTAAGTCGCTTGAGTGGTCATGGCTATCGCCGTGAAAGCCTACATGATTTTACCGCTGAAAGTGCCTGGGCCGACGCCAAAGAAGCACTAGCAATTGGACAAAAATTAGGTAAGAAAGTACTACTAATGGGTACTTCTACTGGTTGCAGCTATGCCATTAATTTAGCCGCTAGTTTTCCAAAGTCGGTGAATGCCCTGGTTAACTTATCACCAAACATTCGAGTAAAAGATCCTGCTGCAGCATTATTAAATGGCCCTTGGGGCTTAGAAATTGCTCACCTAGTTTTGGGGGATAAGCGCAGAATTGTAGCCGACACTGCTGCCTATGCGCTCTATTGGGATACACTTTACACGGTTAATGCCTTAGTAGAACTGCAGCACTTGTTAGAATCCACCTTGGTGGATAGCACTTTCGCTAAAGTTAAATGTCCCACCCTAAATCTTTGTTTCTATAAAAATGAGGAGGAACAAGACCCGGTAGTTTCGGTCGATAAAATTCGATGGATGCACGAAAGCCTAGGTAGTCCGAAGCATAAAAAACGATTGGTCGAGTTGGCAGATGTAGGGGACCACGTGCTGGCAAACCCTATTAAGAGTCAGGACCCGGAGGCCGTTAGAGCGGCGATTGAAAAATTCTTGGAGGAAATTCTTCACAAATAAGAATTGATTCATTGCAGTAAGCTCCAAAGCTTTACTTTTGTTTTTTAATGAATTTCGGTTTTCCTCAATTTCTATGGGCCCTAACCGCACTGAGTATTCCCCTACTCATTCACCTCTTCAATTTCAGGAAGGCCAAAACCGTTTTTTTTAGCAATACCCGATTTTTAAGAAGGCTCGAACAAGAAAGTAAAGCGGTAAAGAAGCTACGCTACTGGTTAATCTTTGCCCTAAGGGCCTTAGCGCTAAGCATGCTAGTGTTTGCATTTGCTCAGCCGGAAGTAGACGAAGTTGGCGGCGATTCGCAAACTAAAAAGGTCTACCACCACATTTATTTGGATAACAGCTTCTCCATGAAGCGTAATGGAGCGGAAGGCCCCTTATTTTACCAAGCGAAAAATTTAGCGGTCGATTTAATACAAAGCTTTAGCGAGGACGCTGATGTGCAATTAATCAGTAACAATAGTAGTTCCTTATTTGCCTCCAACACAAAGCCTCAGACGGCAGTAGAGCTTGTAGACCGGCTCAATTTTCACAGCCGCTTTTTGGGAATCAAGCAAATGCTAGAATCGCTACGAGCCAATTATACCGAAGGAGCTTTGCATAAGGTCTATCTTATCAGCGACTTTCAAAATAGTTTATTTAACGAGCAACTAGGCGCTACCCAATTCGAGGAAGAACTAGTATTACTTCCTTTAAGCAGTGTGGAAGGAAGCAAAAACATCGCAATCGATTCATTGAGTTTTGAAAAGCCCATTTTCGTGGCGGGAATGGAGCAGAAAATCCAGCTCTGGCTAAAAAGTCATGGTGAACAAATAAGTAACTTAAGCTTAGAGCTGAAATTGGATGATAGCCTTTATTCCGCGCAATTAGTAGACTTGAATGAAGATCAAACTCCGAAGCTAAGTTTACCTTTTGTAGTCCCACCTGGGAAGTTTCATCGGGCCCAATTAAAGATTGACAAAGGTGAACCCGAATTCGACAATCAGTTTTTCTTTAGCTGGCAAAACCAAAAGCCACCTCTGGTGTACCTCCTAGGAGAGCAGCATATTGAGCCTTTATCTGACTTATTTGACAGCAAGTTTTTTGAATATTTCCGGTCTCCGCTTAATCAGCTTGACTACGCTAAATTTGAAGCTGCAGATCTTATCGTAATTACCACCGATCAAGACTTAGAAAAATTGCAAGTCAACTTGCAGAACCACTTAAAAAGAGGTGGAAACCTTTGTTTTTTACCAGGACAATCTGCTTCTGCTTTTAAACAAAATCTGGCGCGCTTCCAGATTAGGCTTTCCGAAAAATGGCAAAACGATAGTAGTCGCGCCCAAGAGATAAATTATGCCGACCCCTTTTACAAAGATGTTTTTATCGAGGAATTAGATAACCCCGACCTACCCTATACTACGGCCTATCTTAATGACTTTACGAGCCAAAGTCAGTCACTAATTAGTTTAAGTGGCAATCGAAAGCTCCTATCTCGTCTGGCCTTTGCAAAAGGGCAGATCTTCTATTGTAACTCAAAATTGGATCGGAATTCGAGCAATATCTTAAACCACGAAAGCTTTGCCCCTATTCTGGTGAACGCGGCACTTTTCAAAGACCAAGGCTTAAGTTATTACCTCACTTTAGGTCAGGATGATGCCCATCAAGAAATTAAAGCCCAAGGAAGTGCCGATCAAAGTTTAAAACTGATCACTGATGTTGGGGAGCTTATCCCTCCTCAAAATTACCAAAAGGGTATGTACCGAATAATGGGCGAAGGAGCCAATCTTGACCCCGGACAATACTTGGTGAAAAATTCAGGGCAGGAAATTGCCTACCTTTCCGTAAATATCGATAGGCGAGAGTCGGATTTAAAGCAGCTTGAAGAAGACCAATTAAGAGCGTATTTTGGTCCAAATGCGGAATTGATTAATCCTGAAGAAACTAGCCGTTTAAATAAATTAAAGGCAGGCTTAACCTTCAAAGACCGAAGCTTAGGAGCAAGCTTTATCTTTGCAGCCTTGTTATTCCTTGCCTTGGAAATGATTTTACTTTGGAAAAGAACCACATGAGCGCGCAAAAATTTCTCATTAAAAACGCGAAGGTGATTGACCCTCGCTCCTCTTTCCACCAAAAGGTGGTTGACCTTTTACTTTCGGAGGGGAAAATCGAAAAAATTGGTTCAAATTTATCCGATCCAAAGGCGCAAGAGTTTAGCGCTGATAACCTTCACCTAAGTATCGGATGGTTAGATTTAAGAGCAAACTTCAATGATCCTGGTAATGAAGACCGCGAAGATCTCAACTCGGGTGCAGCTGCGGCCGCTCAGGGCGGGTTTACAAGCGTTGCCCTAAGTCCGGACACTAATCCAACCGTAGATCATAAAGCGGCTATTCAATATCTAGCCAAGCACAATCCCCATCTCCCGGTAAAAGTTCTGCCCATGGGTGCTTTTAGTAAAGGTCTAAAGGGAGAAGAGCTTAGTGAAATTTACGATATGAAAGCTGCCGGTGCAGTTGGTTTCTCACACGGCACCAAAGCGGTTACTAACAGCGCCCTTATGCGCTTAGCCTTGCTTTATAACCGCGAAATTGGCCCCGCTCTACAAGTGCTATCGCAGGATAGAGAAATTCGCGCTAATGGGCAAATGCACGAGGGCGAAAAAAGTACCTGGCTGGGTTTAAAGGGTATTCCAGAACTAGCCGAAAGCTTAGGCATAGCCCGTGATATTGCCTTAGCCGATTATTGTCTTGCCCCCCTTCACCTACAAGCTTTAAGCAGCAAAGAGGCGGTAGAATTACTAGAAAAAGCGCAGGCCAAGGGATTGGACATTAGTGCCGACGTAAACCTCCTGAATTTGGTTTACACCGATGAGGCTTTGGAAAGCTACGATAGTAATTTAAAAGTTTATCCCCCTTTGCGATCAGCAGCTGATCGAAAAGCATTAATAGCGGCTCTTAAAAAGGGTAGTATTAAAGCGATTGCCAGTAATCACCAGCCCAGAACCATCGAAGAAAAGCGTTGTGAATTCGATTTAGCCGCATTTGGCGCGGCTAGCTTGGAGGGCTTTTTCGGTGCCCTCAATGCAAGTTGTGGCAATGAATTGGGCTTAGACCGTATAATAGAACTTATAAGTATGGGGCCGCGCGAAGTTCTTAACTACCAAACCGATCTAAAGATAGAAGAAGGTGCAACCGTAGAACTTAGTTTATTTGACCCTGAGCTGAGCTATACCTTAGAAGCCTCAAACTTAAAAAGCAAAGGGGCCAATAATCCCTTCCTAGGGATGAGCCTAAAAGGTAAGGCCTTGGCCATCTATCAAAACCAGCAGCTTATTAGCCTCGATTAATGAAAATCGCTTTTGATGCCAAACGAATTTACCACAATCGCAGTGGTCTTGGGAATTACGGGCGTAACCTGGTAGAGTCATTAAGCGAATATTTTCCTGAAAACGAATACCTGCTTTATAACCCTTGGCCCGGAAAGGTGCCCTTTAAGGCAGAGCATGTAAAAGAGTGCGGACCAAAGTTTAAGAACAAGCTTTACGGTCAGATTTGGCGGCGGTCTTTGGTGTCTAAACAAGCCCAGCAAGACGGGGTGTCGATTTATCACGGCCTAAGCGGGGAATTACCAAGTGGCTTAATGAAACGAGGAATAGCCTCGGTACTAACGGTACACGATTTAATCTTTTTGCGCTACCCAGAGCTTTACAAACCAATTGACCGCAAGATCTATAAACGTAAGGCTCGTCAAGCGGCAAAGGATGCTAAATTAATAGTAGCGATAAGTCAGCAAACCCGTATGGACCTTATCCAACTACTGGGCATTGCCCCAGAAAAGATTAAGGTGATTGGCCAGTCTTGTCAGAAGGTATTTCTTGAGTCCTATGAAAGCAGTTACGCCAAAATTCGGGCAAAGTATAAGTTACCCGAACGATATGCGCTCTTCGTAGGTACTCTAGAAGCTCGGAAAAACCCGGTATTATTGGCTCAGGCCTGTATCGAATTAAAAATCCCTCTGGTCTTGGTGGGCCGTGCAACTAGCTATTGGGTCAATTTCTACAATGCGCTGAGCGAAGAAGAAAAACAGTGGATAAAACCATTAAAGGTAGGTGACAATACAGAATTAGCGGCCCTTTATCAGATGTCCGAGCTTATGGCCTACCCTTCTATTTTTGAAGGCTTTGGGATTCCCCTTTTAGAAGCAATGTTTTCAAAAACCGCCTTACTAACCGCGCGCAATTCGGCGCTGCAAGAAGTAGCCGGGCCAGGAAGTTATTTAGTGGATACAATTGATTTAGAGTCATTGAAATTAGGCCTCGATCATTTTTGGAATGGAGGACAGCGCGAAAAGGCCGTGAAACAGAATTATAATTTTGTACAACAATTTCATCCCAGGGTAATTGCCGAACAGTGGATGCAAACCTATCAAGACTTGAAGGCTCATGCCTAAGATTTCAGCTGTCATAATAACCTTTAACGAAGAACGCAATATTGGACGTTGCCTAGACTCTTTATTGGAGGTGGCCGATGATATAGTGGTGGTTGACTCCTACAGCACGGATCGGACCGAAGAAATTGTAAAGTCTAAAGGAGCTCGCTTCGTACAACATACTTTTGAAGGACATATCCAGCAAAAAAACTGGGCTATTAGTCAGGCTAAATACCCGCATGTTTTATCCCTCGATGCCGATGAAGCCCTGGACGAAACTTTAAAAGCCTCCATCTTAGCGGTTAAAGAAAACTGGGCTTACGATGGATATTATCTGAACCGACTAACAAATTATATCGGGAAATGGATCAAACATGGACTGTGGTATCCCGATCGCAAACTACGGCTATGGGATAGTCGAAAAGGCGCCTGGGGTGGGCAAAATCCTCACGATACCTTTATTTTGGAAGACGGGGCAAAGAGCTCAAGGCTGGAAGGAAATTTATTGCATTACAGCATTTACAGCTTTGAGGAGCATCTGGCTCAAATCCGCAAATTCACCGACATCTCCTCCCAAGCAGCCTTCGAAAAAGGCAAGCGCTCTAACTGGTTTAAAATCATTTTCTCCCCTAGCCTAAAGTTTATCCGGGCTTATTTTTTTCGTTTAGGCTTTCTCGATGGAAAAGAGGGTTGGATGATTGCGCGCTGGTCGGCTTACGCCACCTACCTTAAATATACTAAGCTCTTAAAACTGCAGCGTCGTGAATCCTAAACTGCTGCATATTTCAACCGCTCGCTCTTGGCGCGGCGGAGAGCAACAGATTGCCTATTTAGTGAAAGAACTTCGCAAAGAAAATTGGCAACAGCATATAGCCTGCATCCGTGATTCGCCCTTACATCAATGGGCCATTAAAGAAAATATTCCGGTCCTGGCCTTAAAAAAACGGAGCTCTTTAGATTTGAGCTTCGCTAAAAGGCTAAAGCAATACAGTAAGCAAGAAGAAATCTCCATTTGGCATGCTCATGATGCCCATGCCCATGGCTTTGCGGTTTATGCTAAAGCACTATTTGGTGCTAAAGAAAGATTAGTAGTATCTCGCCGAGTCGACTTTCCCGTGGCTAAATCGATGCTGAGCAGATTTAAATATAATTTTAAGGGAGTAGCTAAGTATCTAGCCGTAAGTGATGCCATTGCCAAGATCCTTAAGAAGTCAATTAAAGAGCCCAATAAGGTCTTTACCGTTCACTCGTCTATAGACCCTAGTAAGTTTGAAAGGGCTGAAAAAGGCATTTTAAGATCAGAGTATCCAGAATTTTCCGCCAAGTTTTGGATTGGAAATGTGGCGGCCTTAGCGGGCCATAAAGATCATAAGACCTTTTTATCGGTCGCTGCTGAGCTTTTAAAACACGATAAGGATATACACTTTTTTATTGCCGGTAAAGGTGAATTAGAGTCCGAATTAAAGGCAATGGCTAGTGACCTAAAAATTAGTGAGCATGTTAGCTTTCTGGGCTTTAGAGAAGATGTTCCCTCCCTCCTTTTAGACTTTAATTGCTTTCTATTTACTTCCGAAATGGAAGGACTAGGTACTAGCATTTTAGATGCCTTTGCAGCAAAAATCCCCGTTGTAGCTACCCAAGCTGGTGGAATCCCAGAAATGGTTATTCCCGGTGAAACTGGTTTACTAGCTCCAGTAAAGGATTTTAAAACCTTGGCCCAATTTGTCGCTCAAATTAAAGCAGATTCAAGCTTAGCTGAGAACTTAGTCGCTCAAGCGCAAATAAAACTGCAAGAATTCCTACCCCAGGCCATGGCCAAAAAAACCGCCTGGCACTACCTAAACTAAGTTATTCGGTTTCCTGCCTGCTAATTAAAGCGTATTTTTGCCCCGGCAAATTCGGAGCATGGAAATCATCTACATCCTTTTTATTGGCGCTATTATCGCATTCATAGCAGGGCTCTTCTACCTAAAGATGGGATTGCAGATGCAGTACCTTCAAATCAAGCAAAAAAAGAAGGCGGAGGCCCTGTCTAAATTTCTCTTTTTTGATTGGAAAGACGAGAAAAAAAGAAGTTTAAGATGGGAGGCTTTTTTACTCTTCCCCATGCTTTATCCAATAGTTCTAGACGATGAAGAACAAGAGCTGCTAGACATCAAAAGGAGTATTAAAAGGAGTCACATCGGAATATACTTAGGCATCATCATCTTTATCATCCTTAGTATTTATTCCGAAAAAGTATTTCCAGCATAAGGTTTTGAAGAAGTTTTTAGATTTAGAAATATTCGAAACCATTGGCGCCGCAGCCGATGACTTAGGCTTAGAGACCTATTTAATTGGTGGCTATGTGCGCGACAAAATATTAGGGCGTAAACAAGCCAAGGATATTGATGTCGTAGCGGTAGGTAGCGGAATAGAATTAGCCGAAAAAGTGGCCGAATACTTGGGGGGCTTAAAAGTAAACACCTTTAAGAATTTTGGTACCGCACAAATAAAGTACGGCGATCTTGAACTGGAATTTGTTGGCGCCCGCAAGGAGTCTTACCAGAGGGACAGTCGTAAACCAATAGTAGAAGATGGTAGTCGAGAAGACGATCAGAAACGTCGCGATTTCACGATAAACGCCATGGCCTTATCTCTAAACAAGGAGACTTATGGCGAATTACTAGACCCTTTTAATGGCCAAGAGGACCTTAACAATGGTATCATTCGTACTCCCTTGGATCCCATTATTACCTTTAGTGATGATCCTTTACGGATGATGCGTGCCATTCGCTTTGCTACACAGCTCGACTTTCACATCGAAGATTCTTGCTTAGAAGCGATTCAGTCGCAAAACGAGCGATTAAAGATCATTAGCATGGAGCGGATTGTGGATGAGCTTCATAAAATTATGGCCTCAGCCAAACCCTCAAAAGGTTTAATCCTACTTTACAAGACCGGTCTCCTACAGCATTTCCTGCCGGAAGTGGTAGCTTTAGCTGGAGTAGAAGAAATCGAAGGTCAGAGTCATAAAGACAATTTTTACCATACCGCAATAGTGGTGGATAATTTAGCTGAGCGTAGCGATAAACTATGGCTACGATACGCCGCGCTTTTCCATGACATTGGTAAACCGGTCACCAAGAAATTTATCGAAGGTACAGGTTGGACCTTCCACAGCCACGAATTCGTGGGGGCGAAAATGGTAAACCGCATTTTTAAACGCCTGCGTTTACCTTTAGGCGAACCGATGCGCTATGTAAAAAAAATGGTAGAATTATCTTCTCGTCCGCAGGCGGTGGCCGAAGATCATGCCACCGATTCGGCTGCCCGTCGACTACTATTTGACGCGGGTGAAGATATCGACGATTTAATGCTCCTTTGTGAGTCGGACATCACCACCCGCAATGAAAAAAAGAAAAGGCGCTATCTAAAGAACTACCAGGAGGTAAGAGAACGAATAAAAGAGGTAGAAGAAAAGGACCGAATTCGCAATTTTCAACCTCCAGTAGATGGGCAGGAGATTATGCAATTATTTGCATTAAAACCTGGACCAGAAATTGGCATTCTTAAAACCGCGGTAAAGGATGCTATTTTAGACGGTGAAATAAAGAACAATTACGATGAGGCTTTGGCCTTTATCCAAGAGAAAGCAGCCCAGATGGGGCTTGTGAAATCGAAATAATATGAGTGTAAGTATTCGGGTAATCCTCGATTGGGAGGAGGAAGATGTTTTTCGCGATTTGCTGGTACCGGCAGAGACCGACTTATTGCAATTGCACGATGCCATTTTAAAGTCCTTTCAGCTAGCAAGCGGCGAAATGGCCAGTTATTACCGATCTAATGAAAACTGGGATCAAGGGGAGGAAATTCCAATGATGGCTTTTGACGATAAGCAAGCAACCATGGAACATTTCTTGGTTGAAGACATATTTAGCTCCAAAGGTAAAAAGCTCCTTTATGTCTACGACTTTTTATCGATGTGGACCTTCTACTTGGAAAGCATGAATATCCTTGAAGAAGAACCAGAAGGCATTAAAGTTACCCAAATAAAAGGCCACCGGCCGCCAGAAGCGCCCGAGAAAAAAGACAATAGAAGTGACTCCGATTTATTCGGTGATTTAGATCTCGACCTCGGTGAGTTTGAAGATCTGGACGACTACGAAGAATAAGTGACCTCTACGGAGTGGATCCGATGTACTGGAATGAGTTGCCCTGCTTTCAGTAAAACTTTGTTATCAGTTACAGCCCAAATAGTTGTGTAAACTTCTTTGGGCCCAGATTTATCCGCAAAACGGATTAAAACTTTGTGCTTTTGCAAGTTCCCCAGACTGGTAGCCCGATGTAGCATCTGTCGGCGTTTTTCCAGTTCTTCTCTATTGTTCAGTATATCATCGGATGGAAACTCCAGTAGATTTAACTCTTCCTTCGCAATTCGTTTAAAATTACGAGTATCAGTTTCCATAAACATCAATATATTACATTCTAAATTTACGTAAAAAATAGTTAATTTCCTGCCTTGACATCTATATTAAAAATCCGTTCGCTTAGTAAGAACTACGGCCGTGTTCAAGCTCTAAATGCTTTAAACCTGGATATTCCGAGCGGTAGTATCTATGGCATTTTGGGTCCCAATGGAAGCGGAAAAACCACCACCTTAGGTATTGTCCTTGGGGTTACCAAGGCAAGTGCTGGTAGCTTCGAATGGTTTGACCAGAAGCCATTGCAAGAGGCCAAAACCAAAATGGGAGCCTTATTGGAAACCCCCAATTTCTACCCTTATATGTCGGCCAGGAAAAACCTGGAACTCGTCGCAAAAATTAAGGGTATAAAGGAGGCTAATATTGAGGAATGCCTGCAGTTGGTTAATCTCGAAGAAAGGGCACAGCATAAGTTTAAAACCTACTCTCTAGGAATGAAACAACGACTGGCCATTGCGGCAAGTCTGCTCGGTAAGCCAGAAGTTCTAGTTTTAGACGAACCCACCAATGGCTTAGATCCCCAAGGAATAGCCGAAGTACGTAAGCTCATCCTAGAAATTGGCGCTCAAGGAATTACCGTAATTATTGCCAGTCACATTTTGGCAGAAGTCGAAAAAATCTGCGATCATGTAGCGGTCTTACGAAAAGGTAGCCTCCTTTTCCAAGGTTCGGTAAAGGAATTGAGCGGCAGCGAAGGCCGGGTTGAATTAGCCGCCCTGGATATGGATAAGTTAGCACTTGCCCTGGACGAATATCCCCACAAACTTAGGCTTGAAAGAGAAGCAGATTTCTTTGAGCTCAGTTTAGCTGAAGGTCATGGTCCAGCAGACCTCAACGAGTTTCTAGCCGCTAAGGGAATCTTCCTATCCCATCTTCACCTTAAGCCACAAAGTCTCGAAGAAGGCTTCCTAAAACTACTAGACCAATGATCCGCTTAGCACAAATTGAATGGTTTAAGATCCGGAATCACCGGTTTTTCTGGATCGGGATGGGACTTTTCGCCATTTTAGTAACTACCACTCTTGGTTATTTCGGCAAACTAAGTCTCTTTGGAACGGGCAGGCAACCCGACCCCGAGGATATGAACATGGTTACCATGATGATTCCGGCGAACTTGGAAGAAGCAGGCTTCTATACCCTACCCTTCATCTGGCAAAACACCACCTATATTGCCAGCTTCTTTAAGTTTATTCCGGCCTTCCTACTGCTATTCTTTATGAGCTCAGAGTTTGAATACCGCACCTATCGTCAGAATATTATTGATGGCCTTTCGGTCACGCAGTTCTTTTTCTCCAAATTGATGACCGTATTTGCCTTCGCCCTGATGGCAACCTTGGTAGTGGGACTTACGGTTAGCTTATTAGCTATTTATCACAATGAAGAGGCCCTTTCGGGACTAGGAGAACAAAGCAGTTTCCTCCTAGCCTATTTTGCCGAAGTATTTTCCCTCCTTTCCTTGGCCTTTCTCTTTGGTATTTTAGTACGAAGGAGTGCCATCGCAATTATCATTTTGATGATTTACTACGTAATGGAACCAGCCTTAGGCTATTATTTAGGCGAACCTATTAAAGAGTATTTACCCACCCGGCCTTCACGAGACATGATAAATGAGCCTTTTACCCGACTCTTTAATATTCAGTCCTTTTTAAACGTTGAAAGTCCGGATTCGGTAAACTGGAAGCTATTTAGCCTTAGCCTAGTTTACAGTTTTATCTTTGCTGGAACAGGCTTATTTATCCTTCGAAAAAGAGATTTATGACCGAAGCTAATCCCAAGGCATGGAAGAAAAAATGGTATACCATCATTTTTGAATCGGATACCAAGGCAGGAAGGCGCTTCGACGTTATTCTGCTTATCGCTATTCTAGCCAGCCTTTTGGTCATCATGCTTGAGAGCGTTCCTACTTTGCAAAAACATTACCGACAGTGGTTTGTGATTTTGGAATGGGCCTTCACAATACTTTTTTCAATTGAATATATCATCCGACTAATCATTGTAAAGCGTCCGATTAGCTACGCTTTAAGTTTTTATGGCATTATCGATTTTGTATCGGTACTACCCGCCTATCTAGCTATAATATTGGGTGGTGCCCAATACTTTATTGTTATCCGTAGTCTTCGACTTTTACGCGTATTTAGAGTTCTAAAAATGGTACGCTTCCTAGGCGAGGCCAATGTTTTAAGTAGTGCCTTAAGGGCCTCCCGACATAAAATTGCGGTGTTCTTAGTGGCCGTAATTTGTATGACCTTTATAATGGGAACAGCCATGTACCTTATCGAAGGGCCTGAAAACGGTTTTACCAGTATTCCTGTTTCCATCTATTGGTGTATCGTAACCCTAACCACCGTTGGTTATGGCGATATTTCTCCGCAGAGTCCTTTCGGACAGTTCCTAGCCTCGGTAATTATGATTCTGGGTTACGGCATTATCGCGGTACCTACCGGCATAGTTACCTCGGAACTGAGTAAAAGCAATCGCGAAGCCGAAGCGGCGCAGAAAAAAAACTGTTCGATTTGCGGTAGCGGTGGTATGAGTGCAAATGCCGAATTTTGTCAGTACTGTGGAGAAAGGCTCTAATAAAACTCTTATTTGTATTGCCGGCCCAACGGCAGTGGGAAAAACCTCTATGGCGATTGAAATTGCTGAAGCTTTAAATTGTGAGATTCTATCTTTCGATTCGCGCCAGTTTTACCGCGAACTAAAAATTGGAACTGCTCCTCCCAGTGCTGCCGAACTAAAAAGGGTGAAGCATCACTTTATCCTCGATCGCAGTATTAAGGAGGAATTAAATGCGGCTTCTTATGCTCAGGAGGCTTTAAGCCTGATGGAACAATTGTTTCAAAGGCAAGATTATTTAGTTTTAGTTGGTGGCAGTGGCCTTTACTTAAAAGCACTTATAGAAGGTTTCGACGAGCTCCCTGAAATAGACCCCAAATTTCGAGCTGAGCTCAACCTTGAATTAGAGCTGAATGGAATAAGTCCGCTGCAAAAGGAGTTAGAGGAAAAAGATCCAGAATATTATAGGCATGTGGATCTTAACAATCCGCAACGCCTTATCCGCGCTTTGGAAATTATTCGCGCAACCCAGAAAAAATTCTCGAGCTTTCGCAATCAAAAAAAGCGCCACCTACCCTATCGAGTTTTACAGTTTGCCTTGTACGAGGAGCGCGAAATTCTTTATCAATGTATCAATCAGCGAGTGGATTTGATGCTAGAAGAAGGTTTAGAAAAGGAGGCGAAATCTTTAATTGCAGAACAAGAACGTAGCAGCCTTCAAACTGTAGGCTACAAAGAGTTCTTTGCTTATTTCCGAGGGGAATATAGCCGTGAACACTGCATAGAGGAAATTAAAAAGAATAGTCGCCGTTATGCCAAACGTCAGTTAACTTGGTTTCGAAAAAATGATGCCATGCTTTGGTATCATCGAAAAGATAAGATGGGAATTTTAAAAGCGATCAAGGGTGAATAAAATACTCGCGATACTGCTAATGCCTTTTAGTTTAATTTACGGCCTGATCTTGGAAATCCGTAATCGGCTCTTTGATATTGGCTGGCTAAAGTCCTACCAGTCTAGCATTCCCAGTATTGTAGTAGGCAACCTTAGCGTGGGCGGGACGGGTAAAACCCCCATGGTAGAGCTGCTCTTAAAACTAAGGTTGAAAGCTAAACCTGCGGTAGTAAGCCGTGGCTATGGTCGAGAAAGTAAGGGATTATTAAAGGTTGAGTCGGGAGGCAAGGCCGCTCAATATGGTGATGAAAGCTTGCAAATCGCGGCTAAATTTCCCGATGCGCAATTATGGGTTAGTGAGAAAAGGATTTTAGGAGCTCAAGCAGCAGAAACCGCGGGAACTGATTTCATCATTTACGATGATGCCTTCCAACACCGATACGTGCGTGGTGATTTTCATATTCTTCTGAGCTCTTATGATCGGCCGTACTACCAAGACTATGTATTACCCTCAGGTCGATTAAGGGAAAGAAGAAAAGGTGCAAAAAGAGCCGATTGCATTATCATCACCAAATGTCCATCCGCCTTAAGCGAAGAAGCGCGAAGAGCGATAATCGACAAGAGTAAAAGTTACAGTAAAGCACCGGTACTATTCACGCATCTTCGTTACGGTAAATTAGAGAATAATAAGGGTGAAGAAGCGCTAGCCGGGCCGGTAGAAATAATTTCTGCCATTGCCAAGCCCCAAGTTCTTATCGATGAAGTATCGCGTCATCATCGCTTGGTTAAAAGCTGGTTATTTAAAGACCATCACCTTTTTAGTCAGAAGGACCTAGAGCCAATGCTAAGGGACGATGAACGTGGCAACAAACAATTTATATGCAGTGAGAAGGACTACGTAAAGCTAGCGCCGCTCTTTCAGGAATTAAACAAATTAGATCAGCTCTTTTACCTTCCAGTTGAACATGCCTTTTTTAAGGATGGTGAAGCCATTTTGAAAAGCATGATCGAGGAGCGTTTTTCGGCCGCTCAGGATTAGAGAGAGCCAAATTCATTTCGCATCTTTGCAGCATGGCAAATACTACTGTTTCTCCAGATATTCGAGCGAAATACGAACCGGTAATCGGTATCGAGATTCACGTACAGCTCAATTCATTAAGCAAGGCCTATTCTAGTGATGCCACCGAATATGGTGCGAGTCCGAATACGCAAATTAGCCCTATTACCCTTGGTCACCCTGGTACCCTACCAATGTTCAACGAAGCGGTATTAGAGTCGGCCGTAAAATTGGGTATTGCTGTGCAGGCTACCATTCGCGAGCATAATGAGTTTGCACGAAAAAACTACTTCTACGCAGATTTACCGAAGGGCTATCAAATAACCCAAGATCTTACTCCGATTTGCAATGGTGGTTTTATCGAAATTAAGGATGCAGAGGGCAAGCCTAAAAAGATAAACCTCACCCGTATCCATATGGAAGAAGATTCGGGCAAGAGCTCGCATGATATTGACCCATTCCACACTTTAATAGACCTTAACCGTGCGGGCGTTCCGCTTTTAGAGATAGTTTCTGAGCCTGAGTTTAGAACCGGGGATGAGGCCTATCAATACCTAACAGAGATGCGGCGCTTGGTGCGATACCTAGAGATTAGCGATGGAAACATGGAAGAGGGAAGCTTGCGTTGCGACGTGAACATCTCGGTGCGTCCAGTTGGTCAGGAGAAATTTGGCACCAAGGTGGAGGTAAAAAACCTCAACTCTTTCCGCAATGTGCAAAAAGCCATTGATTACGAAATAAACCGGCAAATAGCCCTTATCGAAGACGGTGGCACCGTAGTGCAACAAACCTTTACCTTCGATGCGGCTCGTGGTAAAACTCAACTATTACGGGATAAGGAAGACGCGCACGATTACCGCTATTTTAATGAACCCGATTTACAGCCGGTAGAAGTGGTAGAAGAATACGTGAATAGCGTAAAAGCGGGTTTACCGCCGCTACCGAAAGAATTGTTCGAGAAATACCGCAAGCTGGGCTTAAGTGAGTATGACGCGGCTCTTCTCACCGATAGCAAGGAAATTGCCCTTTATTACGAGGCCATTATTGCCCATACTAACAATTATAAAGCCGCCGCCAACTGGATGATGGGCAGTATTAAGTCCTATCTCAACGAAAAGGCCGCCCACATAAAGGATTTCCCTCTAAAAGCGGAGCAAATTGCGGAGCTCATCCAATTAGTAGATGATTCCAAAGTTTCTAATACCGCGGCTAATGGTGATCTATTTAAGGCCCTTTTGGAAAACCCAGAGAAAAGTGCTGCAGAATTGGCAGAGCAAATGAATTTGATTCAAGAAAGCAATACCGACGAGTTGCAGGCTTGGGTTAATGAAGCCCTCGCAAAATATCCAGATAAAGTAGAAGAATATAAAGCTGGAAAAAAAGGTCTAACTGGGCTTTTCATGGGTGAAGTAATGAAACTCTCCCGCGGGAAGGCAGACCCTAAACTTGCCAGTAAACTAGTTCAAGAAACATTAGAAAAATAATATTTAATGAAAAAGCTAAGTCTAGCCATTTTTAGTCTCCTCCTCTTAAACGCCTGTAACACCAATCCCGGTGAAGGCAAAACCGCTATTCGCGTAAGCTCTAAAGGCACCAGCGAGTTGGTTTTAAGCAAATTAGCACCAAATGGGGTGACCACCATTGACACGCTAAGGTCTGATGATGGTAATTTCGATTACGTGATGCAGGTGGATACCGCTAATTTCTACATGATAGCCAATGAAGGCATAAGAGTTCCTTTCTTCTCTAAGGGAAATGAGCAAGTGCTAATTGAAATTGCTCCCCTAACTGGAGAAGTTGATCGTAGCTATGAAATTAAGGCCAATGACGAAAGTGCACGTATTAAGGCCATTAATGATTTGGTTTATGCAGCCGGTAAACGAATCGATAGCTTGGGAAATATTATTGGTACTTATCGCGATAGTGCAAACTTTGCTCAGGTAAGAGCGGAAATGCAGTCGGCTTTTGAAAGTGAAATCGCTAATACTAGCGCTGCCTTAAAGCAGATGATTGATGAGAACCCCGGAAGTCTAGCCAATTTATTTATTTGGCCACAGAGTATTGCGAACCGTCAATTAGTGACCGCTGAAGAGGATTTCGACTACTACGAAAAGGTAAATAGCGCCATTAATGAAGCCTATCCTGGCAATCCCCATGCAGAAAATTTCTCCGCGCAACTGGATCGCATCCGCCTGCAGGTGGAACAATCAAAGGCACTAAAGGCTAAGCAAGAAGCCATCCAGCCCGGGAATATTGCTCCCGAAATTGAAATGGCAGACCGCAAAGGTGAATTACAAAAGCTATCTGACCTACGTGGAAAAGTGGTACTGATTGATTTCTGGGCAGCTTGGTGTCGTCCTTGTAGAGCTGCTAATCCCGAATTAGTTAAGGTTTATGAAAAGTATAAAGACCAAGGCTTTACCGTTTTCAGCGTATCTTTAGATGGACTAGCACAACAACAAACCCCTCAACAGGATTGGCTAGCTGCCATTCGTCAAGATGGCCTAGTTTGGGATCATCACGTAAGTGATTTAAAAGGTTGGACCAATGCCGCGGCGCAGCTCTACGGTATTCAGAGTATACCCTTTACGGTATTAATCGACCGTGATGGAACCATTATTGAGAAAAACTTACATCCCTCTCAATTAGGTTCGATTTTAGACGATGTGCTCTAAGTAAAGCATTAGGTCGACCAAGCGATTGGAATAGCCCATTTCATTGTCGTACCAGCCTACCACTTTTAGCATCGGTCCTAATACGGCGGTGAGCTCTTCGTCGTAAAGGCAAGAAAAGGGACTACCGATAACATCGCGAGAAACAATCGGATCCTTGGTATAACCGAGATAGGGTTTTAAATAAGATTCTGAAGCTTTTAAAAAAGCCTCATTAACCGCCTCTACCGAGGCGGTTTTTTTTAGGGTAAAGGTGATGTCGGTTAGACTACCATCGGGCACCGGTACTCTTATTCCCGCTCCGCCGATGGCCCCATCGAGATGAGGGAATACCTTGGTGATTGCCTTGGCCGCTCCGGTGCTAGTAGGCACTATCGATTCGGCCGCTGCCCTCCCCCGTCTAAAGTCTTTATGTGGACCATCCTGTAATTGTTGATCCGTGGTATAACTATGCACAGTGGTAATAAAGGCATGCTCGATCGCACATAGGTCATCGACCACCTTTATTAAAGGGGCGGCGCTATTGGTGGTACAGGAAGCATTAGACAAAATACGGTCCTCGGTATCAATTTGGAACTCATTTATGCCCATTACCACGGTTTTAGTGTTATCCAATGGTGGGGCACTTAGAATTACGCGCTTAGCCATTTTTAAATGAGGAGTCAGTAACTGAGCGGTTCTAAACTTCCCGGTAGCTTCTACGATATAATCGAGGTCAAATTGCGCCCAATTAAGCTTTTCCGGATTGGCCTCATGACTTACGGCAATAGTATGTCTACCAACCTTCAAAGTATCGCCTTCGAAGCTAATGGCACTGGAAAATAAGCGATGGGTAGTATCGTATTTTAATAGATGCGCTAGATTATCGGTCTGAGCCAAATCATTAATGGCCACCACCTCGATATGGGGATGATTTTCAATAACCCGCATCAAGGTTCTTCCGATGCGACCAAAACCATTTATTGCAATTCTCATAGCTATCAAACAAAAAAGCCCTCTCCAAAGAGAAGGCTTTTTTATGAATTATAAAACGATTAGTGTCTTACGATCATTTTTGCGGTTTTAACATCCTGACCATTAATAAGGCTAATGATGTAATTACCGTTTTTAAGTCCGGATACATTCAAGCGTAAGCTTTCGGTATCACGAGAAACAGAATTGTAGTTAAAGGCGCGAACCATACGGCCGGTCATATCACGAACCGTAACTTGTAAATCGCTATTCGCTTCAAGCGCTAATTCTACATTAACATAATCAACAACTGGATTCGGGTAAATACCCAATTGGGTTTTAGCCGGTTCGAAGTCAATTGCAGGCTCTTTGACACTAACGTAGTCTGCCGTGGTACTCGTCTTAAAGATACCACGACCGTGAGTAGCAGCATAAATTGCTCCTTCAAAGTCTTGGTTGGTCTTAAGATCGTAACGCACCGTGCGAGTTTGTAATAAGTCGAATACTGGTGCATTAGGGAAACCTTGGTTCTCCTGAGTCCAGCTCACACTACCAGCAGTAATATCAGTTGTAGAGAACACACCGAAATCGGTACCAATTATTACCTGACCACCAGTGGCGTCGTTGTAGTTAAATACTGCATCGTAAACGGGTACATTAGGCATATCTCCATCCTTACCAATAAAGCCACTTGAAGTTAAGCTAGCTGAAGTAGCTTGCTCGGTGTAGTAAATATGAGGGCTAGTACCACCATAACCACCAGCAGTAACAATTAAGCGGTCGGGATCTTCTGTATCTACAGCAATTCCTGTAATTGTGCGGCTAGCAGTCAAAATAACCTTTGCATCTACCACAGCCTGACTAGGTGCAGGTGGGTTTTGTAGGTAATCGATATCAATATCCGCAGTTTCCTCCGAGCGGGCATTGGTTAAGTTTTGGAAGCGGTAAACGCGACCTGAGTTGGTACCAACATAAAGGGCATCGCCATCATGACTAAAGGCCATCGAAGAAGGAACTTCTTCATCATTAAGCGCACCAATGTGCCACCACTCTGGAGTTTGAGTACGGTCGGATAAAACATTACGACACATCCAAATACCACCGCCTTTGTTACCAGGCTGAGAAGCATTGTTGTATGAAGTTAAACCTACTGCAAACATAGCCTGTACAGGATCCTGAATGAAGGCGGTATCCCCACTTGCTAAACCATTACTTAAGGTATGGGTGATAGGCAATTCACCGGTTTCACTCTCTACTACGATTACCGCGCCAGGGTCATATTCAGTACCAACGCTGGTACGAATTTCTAAACTAGTAGGACTAGCAAACTCTAGTGTGAACTGACCGGTAACTGCATCGAAAGTACCCGTACCATCTCCACTTAGGTTACCACTAGCGTCAGAAGTTAAAATCTGACCACCGGCTACTGCACGGAAGGTGCTAGCAATAAATTTGGTAGAAGCTTGAGGCTTGGTATACTGACCCGTATAACGAGTATTTCCATTACCGAAACCAATACTTAAGTTAATTGTATCAGCGCTAAAGAATACGCTATCGGTAGAATTAGGATCATCTAATTTCTCCCATAATGCGAAAGGAGTAACAAAATCAGCAAAAGCAAATGAGAAGGCATTGTAACGACCAGCCATACGATTGCTGTAGAAGTAAGAATACTCATCACCAGTATTAATAGAACGTCCTAAACGACCATATTGCATAGCCTTGAAACGTACTTCAGGATCAAGTTTAGAAATTTCGGTATAACCACCATCACCGTCTACTACTAGACCGCTGTTTTGAGTAATACCTACGGTACGCTCACCAGCTTTAGGTAATCCAGTTTTAGGATCAATAAGAATAGTACCATTATCTTGAGTACCACCTAACATGTCACCATTGAGGCCAACTGACATCTTATAGAACTGAATGGTTGCATAACCCTTATTCTCTTCTAACCAAGTTACACCGTCGTTCTCAGATTTGAATAAACCACCATCATTACCTACCCAAATTTCGGTTGAGTCATGCGGATTCCATTCAATTTCGTGAATGTCTACGTGAACATATAAGTTTAGGGCTAGATCACTACGACTAGCTATTTGCTGCCAACCATCATTTTCTGAGTACTCCCATAAAGTTAAACCACCAATAAGTACGCGGTCTTTATTCTTTGGATCCACCCCTAAGGCTACGGCAAAAGGAGCTTGATCAATTGGGTTAAGCGCTCCTGGTAGTGTTTGTACCGGAGTAAAAGTTGCACCACCATCGGTCGACTTGTAAAGTGCATCGTAATCGCCACCGGCCGTTTCAAGAATATAAACGTAGTTCTCATCTTGAGGAGAAACTGCAATACGCATACGGTCACCACTAGGACGAACAATAGTATTAGGGTCTCCAGAAATAGAGGTTACTTCAGTGTAAGTACCAGGATCTCCAGAAGTAGATTTCCAGATACGAGTTCCCACTTTAGCGTAAACGGTACCGCTTGGGGTAATATGTAAATCGCGCGTGATATTTGAACTTAAACCAGCATCGGTCCAAGATACACCAGCATCATCACTAACTTTTAAACCAGCTGAAGTAGCGGCATATATACGGTTAGCATCAGTTGGGTCGGCTTCAATTTTACCAACCGCATCCCAACCCTGGTTAGGATTGTTAGCTGGATCGGTACTAGGAATTTGCGCAAAAGTCTGTCCACCATCGGTAGACTTGAAAATACCTGCACCACGAATACCACCGCTACCTGCGCCAGAAGCGAAGTAATACATATCCTCACCGGTACCGGCATAGATATCGCCATTAGCAGCCTGAGCCAAGCTCACCACCGCTAGGTTATCCATCATATCGTCTATAACTAACCAGCTACGACCGCGGTTTGGACTGTAAAAAATACCGCCACTTACCGAAGCAGCCCACATTTTATTGGGGTCATTGCGATCAAAAAGAATGGCACGCGTGCGACCACCCATGTCATTTGGTCCCATCTCTTCCCACTGCAGATTTAGGGAAGAATTTCCTTTGGCCATTCTTTTTAGCTCTTCACGAGCGGCAAGAATATCCGCTTCCTCCACCTTTCCAGTTTGGGGATTAGCGCGTAAACGGGTCCAAAAAGTATCGTAACCTCTGGCATCGTTTAGCTCCGTATTTTCCTGACGGGGTTGATAATGAGTTTGTTGATTAGTGACGTTTCCAATCCACAGTGCAGATCCTGCTAACATTAGGCCACTAATGGAGAAAAGTAATCCTCTTTTCATTCGTTTATCCGTTTTTTTCCTTGTGCGACAAATATAATTGCTAAAACTTAATACTTAATTAAAACATATGTCTTTCCGCATGATAAGATGAACGAACCAAGGGTCCGCTCTCCACATATCGGAAGCCCATATCCAATCCAATCTCCTTGTATTTTTCAAATTGCTCTGGCCTAACAAATTCTTGTACAGGCAGATGCTTAGGAGTTGGCTGTAAGTATTGTCCCAAAGTAATGATGTCTACCTTGGCCTCTCTTAAGTCTTTTAAACTTTCAATAACTTCTTCTTCGGTTTCCCCTAAACCAAGCATAATTCCCGATTTAGTGCGAGGTAAGCCTTGGTCTTTCAAGTAACGAAGCACCGCTAAACTACGATCGTACTGCGCTTGAATGCGCACTTTACGAGTAAGACGACGCACCGTTTCCATGTTATGGGAAACAATTTCGGGGGCTGCATCAACGATGCGATCGATATTATGCCACTCCCCTTTAAAATCTGGGATTAGGGTTTCCATGGTGGTACCCGGACTCATACGGCGTACAGCACGAACTGTCTCCCTCCAAATGATGGATCCGCCATCACGCAAATCGTCGCGATCTACTGAGGTAATAACACAGTGCTTCACCTTCATGAGCTTCACTGATCGCGCTACTCTTTCGGGCTCGTCCCAATCCACACTATCTGGCCTACCAGTAGCAACCGCGCAAAAACCGCAGCTACGGGTACAGGTGTTCCCTAGAATCATAAAGGTTGCGGTGCCCGCACCCCAACACTCACCCATATTCGGGCAATTGCCACTTTCACAAATAGTATGAAGCTCGTAATTATCGACCAAATTGCGTACGCTGCGGTAATTCTTGCCAGTGGGCAATTTTACCCGCAACCATTTTGGTTTCCCTTTACTTATGGTATTCTCCTTTGCAGGAGCAACTGTTTCTACAAGTTCACTCATTACTTATTCAGCTTATAGCCAAAGTTTACTGTAATATATAACTGAAAAAAGCCCGACCAGTTTACGTCTTGGCTATCTTCATAAAAAATAGGCACCTCACGTACGTAATAATCGTAGATAAGGCCTGCTTCCAAATTGGTGATCTTATCGTCTAAAAATTGATAGTCGAAATTAACGCCCGTTTTAAGATAGACGCCAGGTTGGAATTTGGTTTCCTCAATTCCGCGAAAAAAATTTGCCTCCCCATTAATATTGGCCGGATTGGTTTCACCCGTGTAACGGATAATCTCGGCATACATGTCGCCATCATCACCAAAAACATCAACACTCAGATAAATGGGCTTTAAAAAGCCTAAAGACAAGCCACCACTGTAAACCCAGGCCATCGATATGGTACCTTGATCAGTTTTATCGTAAAGGATTTTTTCCTCGGCATAACCTACTCTTAGCGTGTAAAAAGAGTTGATTCTGCCCTTTACATAACCTCGATAATTGTTGAAAATGTCCTCAGAAGAGATGGTTTCTTTAGGATGGCGAATTTTCGAGAAATCAATTTCTAAACCCCTGGCAGTATAGCCATCAATGTATTTGAGGTATTTACCTGTTATGGCATAGCCACGGGAATGAAACATAATTCCTCCTTGGTATGCACGGTCTTTAACGGTTCTTTTAAAATCGGCATCAGTATCCAATTGGGCTTGTACTGTCAAGCCCAAAAGCATTGCCGATAAAAAAAGAAACGTCTTACGCATCAATTAATCCCTTTATATCCTTAACGTTAATTCCATTATGGGAGGTTTGGTATACTACCCTTCCATTTTCAACTAACAGTATTTGAGGCGACTCATGTTGCACTCCATAATGGACGCTAACTGCCTGAGAGGTTTCCCGAAAACGCAAAAGATCGAGAAAATAAAGTGGCGTTTCCGCCAATTCATCATCCCAACCATCGTTTACTCTACGCCAAGCCATGGCGCTTATGGGACAGCGGGTAGAATGCTTAAAAATCACGACCTGCCCCTCTGCTGATATTTGGTCGATCTCCTCTAATTGCGAGGGATCTTGAAGTTCCCTACGAATCATTACACATTAAACTGCTCCACCTCTGGTGCGGCAGTATAGGCAGGACATTTCTCTGAACTACCACAAGATTGAACCACTAAAGCTCCTAAAATCATTAGTACCGCAACCAATACTTTTTTCATGTTCTTTCGATTAAGATATTTTTAAAATAGCTTGCAACAAAGTTAGACTTTTTGCGCTAACCTTATGCCTTTATAGATAACTACAAAAAGTACATCGTGGTATCCTATCCCATTCACAATTACTTGCATGATCCAGGATGGCAAAAGGTATTAGAGCCTTATTGGCATAATCCCGACTTTCAAAGTCTGCTTAAAAAGCTGGAAGTGGAAGCGAAAACCAAGCCTATATACCCTGCAGAATATAACCGTTTCAGGGCCTTTAATGTTTGCAAGTGGGATAAGTGTAAAGTATTAATCTTGGGTCAGGATCCTTACCACGGCCCAGGCCAAGCCGATGGTTTATCCTTCTCCGTACCGCAAGGCCAAAAGATCCCACCTAGCTTACGCAACATCTATAAAGAGCTAAAAAGTGATTTAAACATCGACCCTGCCTTTGGCGGTGATTTAAGCGAATGGGCGCAGCAAGGAGTACTCTTATTAAATAGCTTTTTGAGTGTTGAGGAAGGAAAAGCGGGTTCCCATCAAAAATGGGGTTGGGAGCTTTTTACCGATGCGGTTATCCAAAGTCTTTCGGCCAACAAGGAAAGAATGGTGTTTATACTCTGGGGCAATTGGGCGCAAAAAAAGCAGCTTTTCATTGATACACAGAAACACCTAATTATAAAGTCGGCGCATCCCTCTCCCCTTTCGGCCCGCCACGGATTCTTTGGTTCTAAACCCTTTTCGCTATGCAATGACTTCTTACTAAAGCAAGGCTTAGAAGCGATTAATTGGCGATTATCTTGGTAAGGAGCTTTTTAATATTAATACTAATTACTGGGCCCATAACTGCACAGTTAGCGGTGGAAAGCCCGCAACTGAACTGGCGGCAAGAGGTAGAAGCAATTTTAGCCGATAGCAGTTTAGAACACTGGTCGCAAAAATCGCTCGCCCTGCAAGAGGCAGGCTTTTGGCTGCATGAAAGAAGAGATACCCTTTTACAGAGCGGACCTAAACTAAGCCTCGGAACTTTACGAATAGACAGCCTCGAATTTAATTTGGAGCCAAAACTCCTCAATGCTCAAAACTGGAAATTTGAGCTAAAACAAGTACTTAGCACTTATGCCGATCAAGGCTATCTCTTTGCCAGCTTAGAAATCATTAACTACCTGGTTCAAGAAAATGAGCTGCATGCATTTGCCACCCTAAAATTAGGTCAGCAATTTCGGTTCGATTCCTTGATTGTATTAGGCTACACCAAGGTAGACCCCAATTTACTAGGCTATGAAATAGATTGGCAGAAAGGGGGTCTATACCAGGAAAAATACTTGCAGGAAGTCCAAAACAGATTAGAGGCCAGCGATTATCTAAGTGCCCAGAGGGCTCCCGCTCTGGCCTTCTACCCTCAAAGTGCTCATCTATACCTTTATTTAAACAAGCGCAGTAGCAATCAGATCAGCGGAATAATTGGACTAAATACCGAGGCCGATGGCCGTACCACCTTAAACGGCGATTTCAACTTAAACCTGCTCAACACTTTTAATAAAGGGGAAGCGATTCAATTGCGGTGGCGCAGTCCTAACACCTCGGTGCAGGACTTTCAACTGCGCTTTGCTTATCCCTATCTCTGGGGTAGTCCGCTGGGTATTAAAGCTGGGGTTGAGCTTTTTAGGCAAGACAGCAGTTTTATACAACGCTTTTTCGAAACCGGGTTCAACTACCGCATAGCTTATCAAGCTTCATTAGAGTTAAATGCCCGCTTCCGCTCCTCCAACCAACTCGGTGCGAGTAGTGTCGAATTTCAAAATTTAGGTAGCTACAGTAGCGCAGGCCTATCTTTAGGCTTTCGCCTGAAGCGACTTAACCAAAGTATTGTCGCCACCCAAGGCTACCGCTTTACTATAGAATTAGGTAGCCGCTACCGAGAAGCGGAGGCGGCAGAATGGCAACAATATGATTGGCGCTTTGATGCCGCCTATTATCATAAAATGGGTTCGGCTTGGGTTTGGCACCAAGCCTTTAGCAGCGAGGGAATTGGCGGCTCGCCGCTATTCGAAAATGAGTTATTCCGTTTAGGTGGTATTAATAGCTTGCGTGGTTTTAACGAACTAAGTCTCTTTAGCAGCGCCTATGGTCTTATGCGCAGCGAAATTCGCTATATGTTAGGCAAATACGACTACCTCTGCTTATTTGGGGATTTGGCTTACAGTGAAAACAATAGTTCCCTACTAGTGAGCCAAAATCTGCATAGTGGACTGGGAGGCGGAATTAATTTCCAAACTAAAGGGGGTATCTTTTCGTTATTCTTAGCAGTAGGACAGACAGACGATGACAGCTATGATTGGCGCAGCACTAAGGTTCATCTATCCTATGTAAATACTTTCTAAAGCTGCGCGACATTTCTTTTCTTTGTGCTATGCGAAAGGCGGTAATTTTTATTTTAATATCGACCCTGCTTTGGTCTTGTCGTGGTCCGGAAGGGCTGCAGACCAATAATTTATCCTATCTCTACAATGAGCAGGAAATGGCCCTTAGGCCTTATTTCCGTTTTGAATACTTAGGAGACACTCTTTGTAAGGTTCATTATCGCCTCGAAACTGGAAACTTTCTCTTTACGCGCCTCTCCGATGATAAAACCTACGAGGCCCATGTACATATCAAATACCAATTGTTACCGCGTATGGAGCAAGAGCAGGTATTGGATAGTGGCAGCGTTCGCTTGCAACATCAGGTGGAGGACGTTAGCAATAAGATAATAAACGGAAGTTTCTACCTAAAACTTCCGCCCGAGAGCAGAAGCCCAGAAAAACTAACCCTTTATGTGACCACGGTGGATTTAAACCGTGGCAGCGAGCAAAGCAATTTTATTCTCTTGAAAAGAGGGAACCTCAACAACCCCAATAATTTTAGTTTACGCGATACCAGTGGCCACATTCTTTTTACCAACCACTTGCCTGCCGGTGTACCCTTCCAACTAAGCCACACCCAATTAGAGCCCAGGTATTACTACGTAAGTTATTACCAAAGGGAGTTCCCTTTAGCACTCCCCCCATATTCCTCCCGGGAAAGTCAGTCTTTCGACATCCAACCCGACTCCACCTTTTTAGTGCCCGCCGATACCGTTTTAGCTTTACGAAATATTGGCTTTTACCACTTCCGATTAGATACTAGTCAGTGGTCGGGTTTTACCCTATATAGTTTTTACCCGCATTTCCCTATGGTGGGGAATCACCGGGATATGGCGGGCCCGCTGCGTTATTTAACCACCCAAAGTGAGTACGATGAATTGCAAGCCCTCTTAGATCAACCGCAAAAACTTAGCGATTGGATCGATGATTTTTGGATTCGGAAGGCGGGGAATGCCCAGCGTGCACGCGATATGATCCGAGAATATTACGAAAGAGTAGAAAGTGCCAACCGCTTTTTTAGCTCTTATCACGAAGGCTGGAAAACCGACCGCGGGATTCTGTATATCATATACGGCCCCCCGAATAAGGTATACCGATCTTCGGCCGGTGAGGCCTGGGTATATGGCAACGAAAGCTCTGGTCTATCCTATTACTTTAATTTTATTCGCCTCGATAATCCCTTTAGCGACAATGACTTCGAATTAGAGCGAAGCCCGCAATACCGTTATGGCTGGGGTCAGGCTATCGAAGCTTGGCGACGCGGACATATATATAACACTAAAGACATCCGCAGAGAGCAAGATGACTACGACCAACTCCAATACCGAACACGAACTCCTATGTGGTATTAGACCACTATTAGAGGCTATTGAAGCCGGCAAGGAACTCGATAAAATTTACATTCAAAAAAACCTACAAGGAGCGCTATTTAAGGAGCTTTGGGGCGTAATTAAGGAGCATAAGCTTCCTTATACCGTTGTTCCTAAAAGTCGCCTGGATAAGTTCACCCGCAAGAATCACCAAGGAGTGGTAGCGACCCTCTCGGTAGTGCAGAGTGTAGATCTCAAAGAAATTGTGCAGGCCACTTTCGAGAAAGGCGAAGAGCCCTTAATTGTAATTCTGGACCGGGTTAGTGATGTACGCAACTTAGGGGCAATAGCCCGTACTGCCGATGCCGTAGGAGCCCATGCCTTGGTAACCACCATGCGTAATTCGGCGGCATTTAACCTCGATGCGATGAAAGCATCGGCTGGTGCCTTGGCCCATCTTCCAGTATGCAAGGAGAGTAATTTAAATGAAACCATTACCTATTTGCAGATGAGTGGCATTCGGGTGGTAGCCTGCAGTGAAAAAACCGATACCCTTCATTATGAAACCGACCTCAAAGGGCCGATGGCGATTGTTATGGGCTCGGAAGACAAAGGTGTAGCGCCAGAGCGACTCAAAGCAGCCGATGCGGTGGTTAAATTACCTATGATGGGTAAAGTAGGCTCCTTAAATGTATCGGTAGCCGCCGGAGCGGTATTGTATGAACTTATCCGTCAACGATCTATTTGATATGAAAAAAGCTATTCTAAGTCTTATCCTCCTCCTTGCTTATCAGGCGAAAGCCCAGTACAACTGCATGGACACCAAGCAAGCCACGGGAGGAATGAGCGGCATAAGCATTAATAACAATGCCAAGAGCGACAGCTTCGATATCAAGCATTACGATTTAAGCTTAGACCTCTACAGCATCGCTCAGGGTCGTTCCAATTTTAAAGCGGTAGCGGAAATTGATTTTGCGGCCAAGCTAAATGGCATTAACCGACTCAACCTAGACTTGTACAAACTGCAGGTGGATAGTATTCAATTCTGGAGAAATGGCAATGCCTCGAACGCTTTCAGCCACAGCTATAATGATTCGCTTTTGGCCGTCACTTTCTCTACTAATTATGCTGCTGGCGATAGCGGCAAGCTGCGGATTTACTACCACGGTAGTCCGCAAGGTGACCCACTAAATTGGGGCGGTTTCCATAGTCAGTCGGGATACTACTATAACCTAGGCGTTGGCTTTGGTGCTAATCCGCACACCTACGGCCGGGCTTGGTTTCCTTGTTACGACAATTTCGTAGAAAAGTCAAGCTATTCGCTAAGCGTTTTAAGTAAAGATCCCCTAAAACCATTGATCAGTGGCGATCAAATTACCAGAGTGATATCAGGCGACAGCCTTATAAGCAGTGCCGAACTGCAGGAAGAAATTCCTACTTATTTGGTGAGTTTTGCCTTGGCCAATTATGAATTTCTCGCCGACACGGTACAGGGCGCCAATGGCATCATCGATATTCTTTTAGCCGCCAAAGCAGCCGACACCAATAATTTAAAGGCCTCCTTCATCAATCTAAAACCCACCTTTCACGCTTATGAAAATTACTTTGGGCCCTATCAATGGCCTAGAGTAGGCTATGCAGCAACTACCGTGGGTGCCATGGAACATGCTACAAGCATTCATTTTCCCATTAGCCTTATTAATGGCAATTTGAATGGGGAAGACATTATGGCCCACGAATTGGCACATCACTGGTTTGGTAATCTCATTACTTGCGAAACTTCGGACGATATGTGGATCAACGAAGGCATGGCCGAGTTTAGCTCACATTTGTATGAGGAATATGTTTATGGTCCCAAGGCTTATTACGAAACGGTAAAAGACAATGCTTGGAAGGTTTTAAACCTTGCCGCAGCCCGAGATGGTAATCTACACCGCCCACTTTTTGGCATGCCGCATGAATACGTATATGGCTATCATGTCTATCAAAAGGGAGCTATGGTAGGCCACAATATGCGTCATTATATGGGAGACAGCTTGTTCTTTGGCAGTTTACAGCAACTCTTCAATGACCATGCTTACGGTAACCTCAGTAGCACCAGTATGCGCGACGAAATGATTCGCATTAGTGGCTTAAACTCCTTGGCTGACTTCTGGCAAGACTGGGTTTTTGAGCCCGGCTATCCTCAGTTTTCGGTAGAGAATTGGAATTACAGTGATCTCCTACAAAGACTCGATATCGAAATAAAGCAAAGAGTTTACGCCGCTCCCAATTACTTTAATTCAGTGCCCGTATCTGTTACTTGTTTCGCTTCCGATGGTCGCAAGGTGAGTTTCAAGCTAAACCATAGTGGTGAGCTTAGTCAGCACCAAGGCCTATTACTAGGCTTCCGTCCTATTGCGGTTTTAGCCTCCTACGAGCCAAGTTTCTTAACTGCTACTGGAGTGGATCATATTCGCATCGATCAGAATGGATCTTGGACAGCGCCTTACGGCGGATGGACCCTGAGCACCAACAATTACAGCGACAGTGGCTCGGCAATAGTCATGCAGCATTTAGTAGCACCTCAAAAAGACAGTGCTAATCCCTTTGACTTTAATCTAAGCAAGAGCCGTTATTTCAGTTTACAGCAATTGTATTATCAAAATACTAGCATTGAAGCCGAATTGCGATTTGATGGCAGTAACCGCGGCAAGGATCAAGCCTTATTGCAAAGTGGTAATGATTCGCTGGTACTCCTTTACCGCGCCAAGGGTAGTCATCAATGGCGCCTCTATCCTTTTGCCCAAAAGCAGGTAAGCAGTCCTAATTCTAAGATTGGCAGCTTTAAGCTGGATACGGTTTTAGATGGAGACTATTGCTTCGCCAATAGCAAGGAAAGCTTAGGCACCAATGAGGAATTACACCTGCGAAGCGCTCAGTTCGAAGTATTTCCTAATCCGGCGGAAAAGTACATTCGCATCAATTACCTCGGGGATGAAGACATTGATTTTCAATTTGAGTTAATTAGTCGCGATGGGAAAAAGTTAATGGACTCCTCCGAATTAGGTCAGTTTGAAGGTAAAAGTTTACAATTCGCAATAGACGATTATCCTGCCGGACAGTACCTACTAATCATCAATAAGGAGCGATTCCCAATTTTGATCAAATAATTGATTTTAAAGGTTCTGGCTTTTACAAAATCCTATGTACCTTTAGCTAATCATCCAAATTTTGGCCGAATGAAAGTTTATTTACTAAGTCCCAAACATCGTTTATTTAAGGTAGACAACCTGTTTCTAGCGAAAGCGCCCCTTATGCCTAATCGCTATTTATGGGAGAAAAAGGGCTATCAAATTGCCATCATGCAAGCCGAGGATTCCGATAACCTGGTGCTTTGCTCCGACAATGATGCCTTTACCAATCGATATTTAGATTATTACCGCGAGCGCTTTGAGCTCGAAGAGCTCGAAAGCTTGCCCTTGGGTGCACAGAACCTTTTTGGATTTGTAGAGCTCCAGCAAAATGCAGCAATTGAAACTGAAGAAGAATAAAAAAAGCCTCCATCGGGAGGCTTTTTTTTATTCTGGATATTTGATTCTTACGTGGTAAATATTCATCAACATCTTCTTAAATATCTTTTTCACAGTTCTAATCTCCCGTAAGGTTATGGGTGCATTCTCAAACTGACCACTGGAAATTTGGGCATCAATTAACTTCTCTACCAAATTGTCCAATTGATCGTGATCGGGATTCTTAATACTGCGACTAGCCGCTTCCACCGTATCAGCCATCATTAATACTGCTGTTTCCTTAGAAAAAGGTTTAGGACCAGGATAGGTGAACTTGTCCAGGGCCTTTTCATCTTCGGGAAAATCTTTAATGTATTGGCGGTAGAAATACATCACGGTAGAAGTGCCGTGATGGGTACGAATAAAGTCAATAAGCACATCCGGTAATTTATGCTTCTTGGCTAATTGGATACCATCGCTAACGTGACCAATAATAATTTCAGCGCTTTCTTCGAAGCTAAGTTCGTCGTGGGGATTAATACCGGTAGCCTGGTTTTCGATGAAGTACATCGGACTATTCATCTTACCAATATCATGGTACAGAGCACCGGTACGGGCGAGCAAAGCATTACCACCGATGGCC
This sequence comes from uncultured Flavobacteriales bacterium, assembly GCA_913055685.1. Classification (GTDB taxonomy): domain Bacteria; phylum Bacteroidota; class Bacteroidia; order Flavobacteriales; family Schleiferiaceae; genus Croceimicrobium. The sequence continues at coordinate 173,698 of CAJXKC010000004.1, read as the reverse complement.
AAGCAGGCATTTTCGGTAAGATTGGCTACCTGCATCACATGGTGGAAAGTACCCGGAGCCAATTCGGCCATTTCTCGTAAAAGTGGATTATTGGTGTCACTTAGCTCCAAGAGCGAAATTTCCGACACTAAACCAAAAAGGCGTTCCTCAAAATAGATCAGGGGAAAAGAAACCAAGGTTAAGAGTCCATTGGCCATAAAATAACCAAAGACCGTGTAGTTAATACTATCCAAGCTACCCTCTTGGAGAATCGCTAAACTAAAATAGGAAACCGCGTATACTAGGGTAATCTTAGCCGCGGTAAGGAATAGATCTCTACGTTTATAGAGATTATTCACCAATAAAACCGCGAATATTCCCGCTACGAATTGCAAGAGAATAAACTCAAAGCTATTCGGTACCTGGAAAGCTATTAATAGCATCGCAATGAAATGCATAAAGAGCGCCAAGCGGATATCGAAAAAGGATCGAATTACCATGGGCAGAATCGCAAAGGGCACCAGGTAAAGAAAATCTGGATCCCAACGCGCAATAAGGCGCGCAACCCCCACCATAATTAAAATATTGAGGAGAATAAAGGTGAGTCGCGCAATGTCTTCCAATACTAGTCGGTCGAATTGACGCAGGTAGGCAAAGATGGCCAGGAACAAGATGCCAATAAGCAGAATTTGGCCAAAGAGCAATCCGTAATAGGAATTAGAACCGGCCAGCGAACCTTCATAGACCTGCTTTAAGGAGTTAAGCTTCGCGAAACGGCTCTCATCTACCAAATTTCCCTGGGCAATTATTAGCTCGCCCTTTTCCACCATACCACGAGTAGAAAGAATCGACTTTAATTGATTATCGAGGTATTTCTGGGTAGTTTCTAAATCGTAAAAGACATTGTAGCGCAGATTAGCGCTTAGTCGAGCCGCCAAGAAAGAGCTTAGTTCTGGGGAAAGTTGCTCTTGCAATTGTTTACGTGCTAATTCGGCCGCCTCTCGAATATTTAAGAAATCTTGCAGTTCTACTGGTTTACTGATACCATCTTTTAAAAGCAAAATCTCGCCGTAGTCTTCTAGCGAAGGATCATCACTGGGCTGTAAAATACCCTTAGCACTAAGAGCCTCGATGGTTTTAAGCCCCAGGTTTTGAAGGCTATCGCCCAAGGTTTTTTGCTCGCTGCTATCCCCACTTAGCTCGAAACGTCCGGCGGCAATGGCGTCTTTCCAGGACTGGGCAAAGTCATTTTCAAAATTGATCTTAATGTCTTCGCTCTGTGTGGCGTCCCACTTTAAAAAAACGGTTTTATTGTCTTGGAGGGCACTGCGCTCAAGCGCTAATTCTTCATCGGTTTTCTCGATAGCAAAGTCAAAAGGTGCCAAAAGATTTTCATGTTGCCAAGGCTTCGACTTCTGAAACTCGTACTTAAACTTGGCTTCACGGGGACTCAGATATACCACTAAGGCTACCGAACACAAAAAGAGTAGTGCCGTGGATATCTGGGTTTGATAGTTTTGAATTAAGAGGATTAGCTTTCTCATGGAAGGCCACTAAATTAAAGGCTTATTTTATTTAATTTCGCCCACATTGCTAAGTAAAGACAAATCTTAGAATACCACATGATTTCATCAATCTTGTCTTCCTACAAATTACTAAACATTTGGCTTAGGAAGGGTATTCTGTCTCAAAATCATAAAAATCACCTCTCATGAAAGAAGTAGTAGTTGTTTCGGCAGTACGCACGCCATTAGGCGGATTCTTAGGCAGTCTTTCCAGCCTAAGCGCCACGCAATTAGGATCAATCGCCATTAAAGGCGCATTGGATAAAATTAATCTCGACCCTAAAGAAGTACAGGAAGTACTAATGGGTAATGTTTTACAAGCCGGTGTGGGTCAGGCTCCCGCTCGCCAAGCGGCCATGGGCGCTGGTATTCCAGATACGGTACCCTGTACTACCGTAAATAAAGTTTGTTCTTCGGGCATGAAAGCCTTAATGCAGGCCGCCCAAGCCATTCGTTGCGGCGATGCTGAGGTAGTGGTAGCAGGTGGTATGGAAAGCATGAGTAATGTTCCGCATTATCTTGATGGTCGCAATGGTGTAAAGCTAGGCGATATCAAGATGAAGGACGGTCTATTACGTGATGGCCTTATCGATGTATACGACAATGTACACATGGGTAATTGCGCTGAGCTTTGCGCCAAAGACATGGAATTTAGCCGTGAAGACCAAGATAATTTTGCCTTAGAGAGCTACCGTCGCAGTGCGGAGTCTTGGAAAAATGGCAAGTTCGACGAGGAAGTAATTCCAGTGAGCATTCCCCAGCGTCGCGGCGAACCAGTAGTGGTAAGCAATGATGAGGACGTATTCAAGGTAAAGGCCGAAAAGGTACCAAGCCTTCGTCCGGTATTCGATAAAGAAGGAACGGTTACCGCTGCCAATGCCTCCAATATTAATGATGGAGCGGCGGCTTTAATTCTAATGTCGGCCGAAAAAGCGGCAGCTTTAGGCTTAAAACCTTTAGCAAAAATTAGTGCCTATGCAGATGCAGCTCATGAACCAAAATGGTTTACTACTGCTCCAGCTAAAGCTTTACCAAAAGCTTTGGACAAGGCCGGGCTTGGCATTGAACAAATCGATGCCTTCGAATTAAACGAAGCTTTCTCTGTAGTTGGCCTAGCGAATATTAAAATCTTAGGTATTGATGCGGCCAAGACCAATGTTAACGGTGGAGCAGTTTCTATGGGTCACCCTCTAGGAGCATCAGGGGCGCGAATCATTGTTACCCTTATCAATGTCCTAAAACAAAATAATGGTAAATACGGAGCGGCCGGTATATGTAACGGTGGCGGTGGTGCTTCGGCCATGGTAATTGAAAACCTCGGCTAAGCACATGCTCAAAGGAATCTGCAAACTAAGCGTGATACCCATGCGCCTGGAAGCGGCTGATGCCTCAGAGATGGTAAATCAGGTGATTTTCGGCGAGAGTTATGATGTACTGGAGCAGCGTAAAAAATGGCTTCGTATACGCTTGCATCACGACCGCTATGAAGGCTGGATCGATCGCAAGCAGTTCCATATTATGGACGAAAAGCAAGCCGAAAAACGCGCAAAAGCCAAATTGTGGATTGCCTCCGATTTAATAGAAATTGTATCTCAAGTAGATGGGGGAAGCTTTTTCCCCATCTTCTTGGGTTCTTTGATTCCTAACCTGGACAAGGAAAAAAACTTTAAGCTGGCCGATGAAAAGTTTCACTTTAATGGACCAGCCGTAAATAAAAAGCAAAACCGCGAGCAATTGGTAGAAATTGCTTTTCAGTATTTGCATGCCCCCTACCTTTGGGGAGGCCGCACGCCTTTTGGCATTGACTGTTCGGGATTCACTCAAATGGTGTACCGCTTGTGCGGACATCAAATACCCCGTGACGCTTACCAACAAGCCGAATTGGGAGAAACCCTCAGTTTTATCGAAGAATCGGAGCCAGGAGATTTGGCCTTTTTCGATAATAATGAAGGGCGCATCACCCACGTCGGTATTATCCTAAAAGACAATTACATCCTCCATGCCTCCGGCAAGGTTCGCCTCGACCGCCTTGACCAGAGCGGCATCTTTAATCCGGAAGAACGCGGGCATACCCATAAGTTGAGGGTGATTAAGAAGATAATTTAGGCTCAAAGCATTAGTTCTGTTAAGAAGACGTGAGACGTAAGACGTGAGATTTGAGACTAAATTTAGGTCGCTCATCAAACTTCCCACTTCCCACATCTCACATCTCACATCCCACCTCTCATATCCCAAATTCTACCTATATTAGAAGCCTAATTCTAGTATCATGGTGGAAATATTCGAATTATCAGCAGAGACGGGCATTGAAATTCCCTTCTTTGACGTGGGGGTTGCCGCCGGAAACCCTTCTTATGTAACAGAGTATTTCCCTGATTCCATTAATCTGAATCAAGAATTAGTGCCTAATCCTAAGGCGACCTTCTGCGTGCGAGTGAGCGGTCAGTCTATGGTAGGGGCGGGAATAAATGATGGCGACCTCTTAATTGTGGACAAACAATTGGAAGCCAAAGACAATCAGATCATTTTAGCGGTAATTAACGGAGATTACACCGTGAAGCGGCTGCAAAAAAGAGCGGATGGATACTACCTTCAACCCGAAAACCCTGATTTTGAAGCGCTAAAAATCACCCAGTTCATGGATTTTCGCATCTGGGGTGTAGTTACAGGGGTCATTAAGAAAATGGCCTAATTCTTTTCTCTACTTTTGTCTTGCTTATGGTTTCCGATTCGGTGTCTACCGAAAAGGGATTAAAAGGGAATCAGGTGTAAATCCTGAGCTTTTCCTGAAGCTGTAAGTCTCGTTAAAGGTTGAGATTAACGCCACTGTGTAAAAACGGGAAGGCCTCTACCCTTGAGACAAGCCAGAAGACCTGCCAAGAGCACATAAATAATTCGCTTTCAGGATAAAAGCTATTATTGACGAAGCTCTTGTTTAAGCAAGGCTTTTTCTCTAATCTCTCTAACTGGAAGTTTTTTGTTCCTAACCTAAAATTTGAACGATGAACAAAAAACTACTTCTAGGGACTATCATTAGTCTCATTGCCTTCAACAGCAAGGCTCAATTCTCCTTTTCCCAGACCGAATTCTGGATTGGTTCGGGTACTGACTCCACCCTTCTTATTGTAAGCTTTAATGATGGTACTAGCGACTCGTCGTATGCTTGGGGCTATCGCTTTAACCCAGGCGAAGATGGCGAAGACCTTCTTAATGCAGTTGCCGCTGCAGATGTCAATTTTAGCATCAATACCGCGGGTGGCTTTTTAAATGATGTGATTTACCACCGCCATGAAGGTATTGGAGGTAGCCCTAATTATTGGTCGACCTGGAGCGGTGCCGACACGGCCAGCTTGATGATGAATGCGGGCATTGCCACGCCTTTGGTAAATGGTGAGTGGTTTGCTATTAGCTATACCGACTTTAATCCAGCTCTAAAACCTGCCTTGCCTATTGCCGCCTTTAATCCAAGGGCCTTCGATTTTAGTCAGGTGCAACAATGGATCGGCACAGGTATGGATTCGGCCGTAGTGATCATCGATTTTCAATTGCCGGGTGATTCGGCCCGAATCGCCTATGGTCTTCTTTTCAATGACTCCATCCAAGCGAGTCAGGCCTTAAGTGATTTAGATCAGGCGGATGCCATGCTTAGCGTTAATGCCAGTTCTTTCCTAAATGATATTAGCTATGGTAGCTGGAATGGGATTGGAGGCAGCCCCGATTATTGGTCGACCTGGAGCGCCACCAATATTGGCAACTGGTTCCTTAATGCAGGGATTAGCACTTGGGTAAAAGGCGGCGAGTTATTTGGTTGTTCTTATACCGACTTCGCTCCGGCACTACGGCCAAAAACGCCTAATCAGGAGCAAAATATTGGTCAACAAGAGTGGCCGAACATCCGCTTTAGCTTTTACCCTAACCCTGTACAAAATGAACTTAGTATTGAGAGCGAATCCCGCAGTAAATTTGAAATCATTAATTCTATGGGTCAGCTTCTATGGTCGGGATACGTAGAGGGAAAAAAGCAAATTGAGCTAGGTGATTGGCCAAGAGGTGCCTACTTCCTTCGCAATGGCAATAGTAGTGAAGCCTTTATTTTAAACTAATGCGTTTAAGCCTTGCCATTTTAATATTGATCGGAACCTGCTTGCAAGGGCAGGTTCTTGGTCCTTATGGCAGCGCCGCTGGTAGCCCGGGCTCAACCGCCATCGCTAAAGATTCAAGTATCATTAAGTCTTGGGCCACAAATTGCAGCGTTCTGCGTGGCTATTGGGATATCGATAAACCCGCCCTCGACACCGTAACTTATGGCCAAGCGGCTGATGCCATTGGTCCGGCTGATGGTCAAGTAGTATCCCTAGGTGACAGCGGCCTAGCTACTTTCGACTTGGCTTTTCCCATAAGTGATGCTAATGGACCTGACTTTGCCATTTTTGAAAACTCCTTTAGTGATGTATTCTTAGAATTGGCCTTTGTGGAAGTGAGCAGTAATGGTATCGACTTTGTGCGGTTTCCGGCCCATAGCCTTGTTCAAGATAGTGCGCAAACGGCGGGCTTCGGCGCAACCGAGCCCAGCTTGCTCTACAATTTTGCAGGGAAGTATCGAGGTGATTTCGGCGTCCCTTTTGACTTAGCAGAGCTAAAGGATTCGAGTCGGGTCAATATTAATTCCATCAGTCACATTCGCCTTGTTGATGTTATCGGGGCAGTCGGAAAGCCCTATAGCAGTCGGGATGCCTTTGGCAATGTGGTAAATGACCCCTATCCCACCGCTTATGCCTCGGGAGGCTTTGATTTAGATGCCTTGGCCTTCCTTCACCCAAGTTCATTAGCGGAAAAAGAATATGAGCTCAGGCAGTCCAAACCCTATCCCAATCCAAGTGCCGGGCAAATACATTGGCCTAAGGCGGTGGCCTTAAGTGTGTATAGTCTATCAGGCGCAAGCCTATTGGCAGCAGAAGGTGAATCTATAAATCTAAGTCCCTTAATGCCAGGCACCTATTTTCTAAAAGCCGAAGGGCTGAATGGTGAAATGAAGCTTGAATTGATAATCAAAATCTGATGCGAATTTGCTTGTTCATAGCTTTGCTTCTTTCGGCTTTCTCGCTAAAAGCACAAACAGATACTGCAGAGTATCTAAAAGAGGTCACCATTACCGAAAGCCACTGGATAGAAGCGAGCGAAAATCATTACAAGCTCAGTTTAAGCGATACGATTAATCAAAACCTAGCCCTAAACCTGGCCGAGCAATTAAAGCAAGGCAGTCCCATTTTCGTTAAATCTTATGGCAGCAATGGCATTGCCACCCTCAACCTTAGGGGAACAGGCTCTGGTCATACTAAGGTTTATTGGAATGGTTTAGACATTAGTCCGGCCGGCTTAGGACTTTCCGACCTTTCCCTCTTACCAGCCAATAGCGGATTAGAACAAATGGAAATTAGCTTTGGTAATGGTGCCCTAGCCTATTCTTCGGGAAATATAGGCGGTGGACTTCTTATTAACTCTAGACCTGATTTTGGAAACAAGTACCAACAAAATCTTAAACTCGCAGGAGGAAGCTTTGGCCGACAACAAATCGCTTTTGAGAACCAATATGGAAGTAGCTCTTTTCAAGGCCAAAGTGCTCTTTCCTATTCTTCGGCTCTCAATAATTATCCCTACCGCTTGGTCAATGGCGAAGTGCGTTCCCAAGAACTACAAAATGCGGACTTCGAACAATTGCAGCTCAAACAATACTTTAGCTGGCGCAAGCAAAAGCACATCTTTAGCATCAGAGCCTGGTACAATCAGACTTTACGGAATATCCCTGTGATTAGCCTCAGTGTCGCTGGTCCCCACGACCGCATGGAAGATCGCAACCTGTACTTTAACCTCGATTATCAAAAGCAATTAAAAAACCAGGGGCATTTGCATTGGATTAGCGGAGCGATCTATTCAAGTAATGAATTCTTCCTAAATGCTAAAGGAATTCCTGCCTGGAATGAATGGGGTTCTCAACAAAGTATGCTTCGCTACAAAGGGCCCCATAAACACCTTTCGGAAAGGGCTTATTTAGAATCGGAGTTTAGTCTGCAAAGTCGTTTTGACTTCGTATCTGCTACCTATACTCAAGACCGTTGGACCCATGCCGCATTTGCGCAGATTAATTATGTGATACCCCAGACCTGGAATGCGCAAATTCAATTACGTCAAGAGTATAATTCCAATAGTAACCTGAGTCCTCTTACCGGTAGTTTGGCCTTTGGCTATCAAATCAATCCTCAGCTCCAGCTCTATGCTAACTTGGGCCGCAATTATCGTTTGCCTGCCCTAAATGATCTCTTTTGGGAACCTGGGGGTAATCCCGAGCTTTTACCCGAAACCTCCTACAATACCGAGCTTGGTTCCAAGTTTAAGCAAAACTTTGGCCCGTGGATTTTCTCATTGGAATTCAATGCCTTCTACATGGATATCGACAATTGGATTCAATGGGCACCGAATGGAGGCTTATGGCGGGCTCAAAACCTTAAAAAGGTTCGGAATACAGGTTTAGCGCTGAGCTTTGGATTAGAGCGTTATTGGGAGCATTGGCAAAGCGGCTTGGACTTACAATATCAATACCTCAACAGCATAAATAATTCCTCCGCCGAAGAGGCATTTTCGGGAAATCGCACCATTTACAATCCCGATCATAATTTGAGTGCTCGGGCATTCCTGGCCTATGAAAACTTGCAAGTGAGCTATCAATTGAATTACAGCGATCGCTATTTTATAGACGAAGGGAATTTCTATTATATGCCTTCCTATTTGGTGCAAGACCTACGCATCAACTATAATTGGTCATACCGCAAACATAAGCTCCGAGGCTTCGTCGGCATTAATAATTTAGGCAATCGCGATTATCAAATCATTCCCTGGCGACCCGAGCCCGGCCTCCACTTTATAATTGGTTTACAATGGAATTGGGAAAAAGAATAGCTTTAGTTATCCTTCTACTGGGACTACTGTCGGCTTGCCATAAAGATTATGGACCACAAGCCGTGAATGGCGGTATCTTAAGGCCCGATTCCAATGCGGTTATCATCGTAAATGAGGGCAATTTCCAATGGGGCAATGCCAGCTTAGGACAGTATAATCCAGAGCGTAAAAGTTATGAAGATGGACTTTTTCGCAATGCCAATAATCAGCCCTTAGGTGATGTATTGCAAGAAGCGCATCGCATAAAGAATCGATATTACTTGGTAATGAACGGTTCTAATGAATTAGTAATATGCGATTTAAATTGGAAGGAAATTTCTGCGAGTGCGGGTATTAATGCTCCCGTGCATTTGGCCTATTGGGAAAATAGTATTTGGCTTAGCGACCTATACAGTCCTAAAATAAGGCAATACGACCTCGATGGAAAGCTCTTAGCGGAATTCAATTTGGGCTTCTCGAATGCTCGAATGTTTATTTGGGAAAAGCAACTGCACTTTTACCAAGGATCAAGGTGGAAATACTTAGAATCGGTAAATGCATCTCTTCGCAGTGGCTTTTCAAACCTTCAAGATATTGATCAGATTATAACGATTGGGGAGGGTATAATCATCAGCTATGAAAATGGAAATGTCTATCACTGGCCTAGTCGCGGTGGAAACCCCATCCCATTAGCCAGCTTCCAATTACCCCTTTCCTATAGAGTGGTAGATGAGTCGAAAGACCGTTTCTTCTCTTACGATGGAGATAGTTTATACGTACATAATCTCCAGAATAATTATGCTCGCAGTCCACTAATAGCCATTGAATGTGAGAATTTCTACGGACTCTCCTTTCACGCTCCCAGCGAAAGTCTGTTTCTCTTCGATGCTAGGTCATTTGTGCAACCTCATCGAATACGGCGTATTAATCCCAATTCTGGAACCGTGCTCGATGATTTCCAAGCCGGTGCCCTACCCAGTGGACTAGTAAGGAAATGGTAGGTGAAGCTTAAGCCTTAAAAAGCTCTGAAGGGTCTTTGAAAGCCTTAAATTCTAAGGCATTACCCGATGGGTCTAAAAAGAACATGGTAGCCTGCTCCCCTACCTGACCTTCAAAACGGATATAAGGTTCAATTACAAAATCGATCTTCGCTGCAAGCAGACGATCTTTAAACTCATGCCAATGTTCCCATTCTAAGACTACTCCAAAATGCGGTACCGGCACCGAATGGCCATCTACGGGATTATGCTCCTTCTCACCCGCCCCATCGGCGAGGTGCAAGACCAATTGATGTCCAAAGAAATTGAGATCCACCCAATGCTCGGAAGAACGACCTTCGGAAAAACCCAAGAGGCTATTGTAAAAGTGGCGGGTTGCTTGAAGTTCTTTAACCGGTATCGCTAAATGAAAAGGCTGCAAAGACATAGGAGCTAATTTTGGTTTTAAAGGTATAACATAGACTCTTAGCGCAAAAAGCCCTCAACTTGAGCAGCTTTCCCCTTGATAGACCCGAATATAGTCTGTCCTTGGTCTAGCAAGCTGAGTACTAAAGTGGTTACTGTCCCTGCCTATGGTCGATCCACTGTAGGACTATAGTCGTTCACTTCTTCGCCTATGGTCGATGTTGTAATTTAGTAGAACGGCTTTCGCCTGATGCTGGTCGGTGCTTTAAATTTAATGGTCTCTCGGTACCAAAGCAATGCCCTGTTCTTTCCTTGCTATTGGTCGGTCGAAGAAAATACTTGCCCTCTCTAAGCACAAGAAGCAATCGACCAAGAAAATTTATAAAGCGATCGAGGGGCAAGAAGCGAGCGACCTTACAAAAGATAAAGCCGTCGCCCTAAATTAATGGTAGTCTGCTCTAAATTGATGGTAGTGCGCATTAAAATAGGTCCGCGTCTTAGCTAAGGCTATAGTCGATCATTGCCAGGGAAGCCACCGACCATGGCAAGGGAATGGTCTCTCTTAGGATGGGAAGCGACCGACCATTGCATGGGAATGGTCTGTTACAGCACAGGAAGCAACCGACCATAGTGAGGGAATGGTGTGTTGGGGTCAAGGAAGCAACCGACCATAGCGAGGGAATGGTGTGTTGGGGTCAAGGAAGCAACCGACCATAGGCAAGAATTGCTATATCGGGGCCCAGGATTGCCCTTCACGCGGCAATATATACCCGAAACCATGAAAAATGAAGCCGTAGACCTTGCAGAAAGGTTAATTACTGCCCAATGAAGTAGTTTATCACAAATGTGAAATCCCATTAATTCGAAGATCTTTTAATACCTTGATTCCATAAAGCAAAAGAAAGATGGAGCAAAAGGAATATAAACAACAAGAAATAAGCATCGTTTGGAAACCCAAGCTTTGTCAACATGCCGGTGTCTGTGTGCGCCGTTTACCCCAAGTTTACAATCCCAAGGAGAAACCCTGGATTAAACCCGAAAATGCTAGTAGCGATGAGCTTATAGCCCAAATAGATGCTTGTCCGTCGGGAGCATTAAGCTATTACCGAAGGGAGAAATAAAAAAACCAAGAACCCCCTCTATACAGGGCATTCTTGGTTGCGAATCAGATCTAGACTATAATAGGAGCTAGACTATAAACTGTTTAAAACTATTTTCCTTTTGTTAATCTCTATTTACCTAATAACTTGGTAATTAGACCTGACAAATTTAGCTTAGCTGAACTAATTAAAGTGACCCTCACATTCCCATTGGTGGGAATAATAGTCCGCTCTGCCTATGGTTAATATTGATAAACTTAGAAGCTTTTTAAAGGCCCGGAGACTGGAATTAAAAATTTCACAGGCCCAATTGGCCACCGATTTAAACCTTACTACCAGTGGCTATCGAAAAATGGAAAATGGTCAGTCGCCAATTTCCATAGAACGCTTTGTGATGATCTGTGAACTGCTAGGTAGCAATCCCTGCGAGCTCTTGGAAGGGATTACCGAAGTGAGCTCTAAAGATTTGTTGAAAATTGAGAACAAGCGTCTCAGTTCGGAAGTGGAGTTTCTAAAGAGTGAAATCCACTATCAGCGTGAGCTTAACAATAAGCTACTGCAATTGCTGAATCCGAAATATGTGGATTTGGTGGTAAGCTGAGGCTTAGAGACTAGAGTCTAGAATTTAGAGTCTAGACAGTTTAGTCTAGGTTCTAGATTCTATACTCTAATAAAAAAGGCAGCTTAAAAGCTGCCTTTTTTATTAGTCGGGATGACTGGACTTGAACCAGCGACCACACGCCCCCCAGACGTGTACTCTACCAACTGAGCTACATCCCGATGCCCAATATTAGCGGGCTGCAAATGTAATAAAGGAAATTCTATTGCGAAGGCTAAAAAGCCGGCAAAATCCTTATTTAATTTCCACCAATTCTAATTCGAAGTTTAGGTCCTTTCCGGCTAAAGGTGGGTTGGCATCTACGGTGATGCTGTCCTCTTTAACTTCGGTAACCATAATAGGAATCTGTTGTCCGTCTGGGGTTTGCGATACCAATTGCATACCTACTTGAGGATTGATTTCGGCGGGAATCTGATTTTTAGGAACATCTTGTACTAATTCGGCACGGTGCTCACCATAAGCTTCAGCGGCAGGAATATTAACAGATTTGGTTTCATTAACCTCCATATCAATTAAAGCGTTCTCGAAGCCTGGAATTACCATACCCTGACCTAAAGTGAACTCGAAGGGCTCACGACCACGTGAATCGTCAAACACTTCACCATTTTCCAATTTACCAGTGTAGTGTACACGTACGGTGTCGTTGGCCTTTACTTTACTCATAACTTAAATTTTAATTTCCTATAGGGTCGCAAAGGTCTTGCCTTCCTTTAAATCCCGACTTATTGTCAGGCCTTAAAAAAAGCAAACCCCGACCAATGGCCAGGGAATGCTCTGTATAGAGGGGGTATAGATAGACCTATTAATAAATCTTTGTTAAGTCGCGGTTACCTGCTGCATCGGTAAACCAGTCAGTATTACTAGCACCACCAGAGGTAGCCCAAATGGAAAAGTTTAAATAAGCTTCCTTAATGGGGTTAAACTCTTTGGGCTAGGAAAAACCCTTTTCTCTTCATGGTAAATATTTATTCACACAAATATGTTCCAGGAAGATACTTTTCAAAGAGATAAATCGACGAACGCCCCTCTTTCCAAGACGAATAGAAAAGCGGTAGAAATACTTAGTTTAATGAACTTCATGAGTTAACCAAAAGTGTATCAACTAGATGTCCATTACCGGGAGATGTACGTAAAAGGTAGAGCCCTGCCCAATCTCTGACTTAAGGCTAATTTCACCGCCCATTCCTTCGACCAAGCTTTTTACCGTAGCCAGACCAATTCCCGTGCCGGTGGAACCATTGACATCCTTATTACTGGTGGTATGGAAAATTTTAAAGATTCTTTCTTGGTCTTCAGGCTTTATACCCGGACCATTATCGCTAATCGATACAATTACCTTTGTACGTTCTTGCTTTAATCCTATTTCTAGTTTCGGCTCAGGATTAGTGTTGTACTTAATGGCATTGGCAATAAGGTTTATCAAGATTTGCTGAATGGCCACTTTATTGGCGTAAACCGACTCCCCTTCCATTTCTAAAGACAAGCCCTGCTTTCCTTTCGGATCCAAGAGCTTTAAGGTATCCTTGATAAGATCCGCTAAACTAAAGAAGCTCCGTTCCTCTAATAACAAAGAATTGGTTTTGGCATGTTTTAAAATTCCATCAATCAGGGAGCTAAGCCCTTTAGCAGAATCCTGAATCATCCCAATTATTTCCTGAGTTTCAGGATCGGAGTCCGCAGTCTTTTGCTCCAATAATTCTACCAAGCCATATATATTGCCTAAGGGCGATTTTATATCATGAGCAGCGATACGTGCGAACTCATCCAAATTCTTATTGCGCTGTTCCAGCTCTCGAACTGTACGCTCTAGCAACAGTTTATTCCTACGCAGTTCAAAGAGTTTTACCAGCTGATTAGCCAGGTCCGATAAGCTTTCTAATTGATCATCACTAAGCTCACGGGGCTCATTATCGATTACGCATAAAGTGCCCAAGGCTTGGTCATCACAAACTAGGGGAACACCCGCATAAAATACCACATTGGGGTCATCAGCGACCAGGGGATTATCGTGAAAGCGCTCATCTTTTCGTGAATCCTCAACAATAAAGGTATGGTCGGGTTCATTAATGGCATGGGCGCAAAAAGCGGTGTCTCTTTCGGTTTCTTTTTGATCCAATCCTACCTTAGACTTAAACCACTGACGATCTTTATCGATAAGTGAAATAAGAGAAATGGGCGTATCGCATATTTTGGAGGCAAGGCGAGTAATTTGATCGTATTCCTCTTCTTCCAAAGAGTCTAATAGAGAGTACTCGTATAATTTCGCTAATCGTTCCTTTTCGTTTTCAGGAATCAAGGGCTTTATCATGAAACTAAAAATATAAAAAAAGCCCCTTGCGGGGCCTATTTATAAACTTATTTCCGTGGATCCACTGCCAGGGTAATTCGGTCGGTAGATCACCTTCACTAGGCGTGAAGAATCATTGGGGTCCACGAAAAGTTCTATGCGTGGGTAAGGCTCATCGGGCCATGGCTTCATGTCGATCCAAATACCGTCCAAAACATCGATGCGATCGGTAATCAAATTATAGTCGCTAGGGCTAAAACTAATACCCGAATCAAAATCGATACTACCATCAGCAGCGATGCTAAAGCTCATGCGGTTGTGGGTTCCTTGATCGACCGACTGCACCGGGTAATTTCCGGCCAAGGCCTTAATGAGATTTAAATTAGCCGGACCATCAGGAATAGGATTCCATTGATTTAGGAAGGTACCTTGCAGGTCGAAGACATTTACTTCATTTAAGCTATCCTCGGCGGTTAAGCTTAGGGCATATTTATATCCAGCCCCCTGATCCTCCCATACAAACTCATTGCCCTCTTGTGCGCCCGAAGCAACAAAAACCTCATTGCCATCATTGTCGGCCGGGTTAAAGTCAATCGCAAAAGACCCATCACTCCCAAAGGAAAAGCTAGCTTGATCCCCTACTTGATTAGGAGCACCCGTGGCCGCAAAAGAACATTCTAAATTATAATCAACCCCACTAATTCCAGCGGGTAAATTTAAGGTGTCTGGACTTTGAGCTTCTTCCTCTTTAGCACAGGCACTAAATAGTAAAAGGGCCAGGCCTAGACTTATAGCTTTCGATGCATTCATAGATTATCTTTTTTCAAAGATGCAATTTCTAGGTGCCCCAAACTATACGGCAAATGCCCTAAAATTTTTGCAGCCAATATTTCATGAAACGCGCGTAGGGATCATGCAAATAGGTCCAGAATTTTAACTCACTAGGTTTGGGCCATTGGAACTTAAGCAGCTTTTTAATAAAAGTCGAGGCCGCTATTTGTTTCCCTTCCCGCTTATGATAGGAAGGTGCCGATTCGCCAAAGCCCATTTTAAGCATGATAAGCGGAAAGTTAACTCCAGCGCGGGTTAAAGAAGCCATTAGTGAGCCCCAAAAACGCGCGTTTACTTCTAATAAATAGACCTTATTGCGCAGTACATCCCGACGTAAATCGATACAGGCCACCCCTTGATAATTCAAGGCTTTAAGCATTGGTTTTACTACTTCCAATACCGCTGGATCATCTTTGTAAATAAGGTCGTCGTTCTTATTGTAATTGCCGAGCGTTTTTAACGGCGACTCTTGGATGGTATAATGCTTTATCTCACCATCTTCACAGATAACATTGCAATTGATATCACTGCCGCCAACGTATTCTTGAAGATAGAGTGCTTTGGGATCTAGTCCTTCCTCATCCAAAGCCATTATCGCTTCCTCTTTGGTATTTAAGGTTTGAATGCCGCGTCCAAAGGCACCCTCCGCCGGTTTAAGGAGTAAAGGGAAGTTTAAACTTTGAAACTTAGATTTAAAATCGGGGTCGTCCAGGTCCAGAGTCTGGGGCATCAGGCGTAAGCCCTTGGATAGCAAAAAGTTATTTAGTCGTTTTTTATTAGTAGCAATCTGAAATTCATTGAGCTCGGTAAGGGGCATAATGCGACATACCTTGGCCAAACGATCTTTGGCCTCCGCTACCGCTAAACCTTCTTTCTCACCAAAAGGCATCAACAAATCAATATCCCACTGCTGAATGCATTTTACCGCTCCTTTTTCGATTTGATCGTAAGAGGAAACGTATTCCAAGCCTTTCACATGCCTGGAGTAGCCCGCAGAGCTCTTCTCATTGGTGGTTAAAACGTAGAAATTATAATTCTTCTCCTTGCGAAGACAGTATAATACGCTTAAGCATAAATGCTCATCATAACCTATTAAAAGGACATTGCGGTGCTTTGGTTTCATTCAGATGAATTAATGACACTAAGTTAATTCAAATTAAGGCGATTGGAAGCTTGGCTAAATAAATATTTAGGATAGCTATTTAAGACAGAACCGATTTGATGTCTGCTTCAATTTTCTCCGGTTCGGTTTGAGGCGAATAACGTTTTAAGGGCTTACCCTCAGAATCGATTAAGAATTTGGTGAAGTTCCATTTGATAGCCGAGCTAAGGGTACCAGGTAACTCCGATTTAAGGTATTCAAAGATTGGATGCGTGTCGCTACCATTTACCTTTACCTTTTCCGTTAGCTGAAAACTAACGCCAAAGTTTAAGGAACAAGCTTCTACCATACTTTCATTGGACTCTGGTTCTTGGCCAAGAAACTGATTACAAGGAAAACCGAGAACTACCAAACCCTGGTCCTTATACTTCTGGTGCAATTCCTCCAAACCATTAAACTGCGGTGCCAATCCGCATTTGGTGGCGGTATTAACTACTAAGACGGGCTTCCCTTTAAACTGAGACATATCAATGCTTTCTCCTTTGGTATCTTTTACACTCAGTTGGTAAAACTTACTTTCGCTCATATTTCTTATTTACCGAATTAACCTTTAGCGATGAAAGTAGTTCTGATTATGCATGGAAAAACCACTCAGTCGGCAGTGGCCGAATTGGAAAGAGAGTACTTTCAGCGCTTGAGCCATTATTGGCCCTTCGAGCACAAAGTTATACCAGACCTTAAGAATAGCAAGAAACTAAGCTTTAATCAGGTTGCTGAAGAAGAAGGGAAATTGCTCTTTAAAGAACTCCAAGCTGGAGACTGGTTGGTATTGTTGGATGAAAAAGGAAAGGAATTGCATTCAAGAGCTTTTGCAAAGCAAATTCAGCAGTGGTTTAATCAATCACCTAAAAGGTTAGTCTTTTGCATTGGCGGACCTTATGGCTTTTCGCCAGAAGTATACCAGCGAGCCAATTACAAGCTCAGCCTATCGCGGATGACCTTCTCCCATCAAATTGTAAGAGCCCTATTTGGAGAGCAATTGTACCGAGCGGCGACTATTTTAAAGGGTGAACCCTATCACCACGACTAATCCTTGTTGACCTTGCGGTAGATACCGTAGAATACCGTTTGCAGGACCTCTCCTTTAGTGCCGAGATAATCCCATCGCTGAATTATGCTTCCATCTTTTTGCGGGGTCCAGCTAATTTGATGGTAAAAATCCCCGACACTTTTACCTTTCTGCAATTTGGAACGCAGTTGCATCGACTCTCCTTGCCAACTGCCTTTCAAGTTTAAAATAAAACCATTGCTACTTACCCATAGTTGATGCCAAAGAGAATCGGATGAATCGTAATAATTATAGGATGTCCCGGTGCCACCGCTTGCACCGGTCCAATGTTCAACAATCAAACAATTTTGCTCGGCTTCGCTAATTTGGTTGCTACCCAATGCAATTCCATTGGTGTCCTTCACCTCCCAATTACCTAGCCAAAAATCAAATTGATTATAATTTTCCGTGCAACAGGGACAAGCCTGAGCCAGACCGCTAAAAGATGTTAATGCGAAAAGTAAGATTGCGAAATAGCTTTGCATGCCAACAAGGTAGCAATAAAAAAGGTGGTACAATGAATATACCACCTTCTCAACAAACCTTAGATACACACTAAAATCTTCCTTCTTCTATAATACTGTAACCATGGACTTCCTTCCAGGCCCAATCGTATTGCTTTAAATTAGAAATGGCACGCCGCTTAGCCTCCTCGGCACTGTTATTACTGGCCCCCATACCGTAACTAATTATCTTCTTACCGAGATAATTTTTGCGGACTGCCTTAATAACTACATAATGACCACTGCGAAGATTATGTCCGCGTTCGCTACCGCCATTAAGGTTATAAACCCTTTGAAATCCTTTTTCCTTTAAGTCGAGTTTAGCCAGATACTCCGATTGGTAACCCTCATTAAAGATTAGAGCATAATCTAAACTAGAACCCGATCGGTTCTTGGCTACCGCAAAACCCAATTGCGCTTGCGCGGACATGCTGCTAAAAAAAATGAATACTAAAAGACTGACGGTTCGTAAATGCATAGTCTTTCCCTTTAAAAAAGATGGGCCGAGGAAGAATTTCACCCGGCCCATTCTCTTATTAAAATTCCCTTCCCGATGTGAAGGTAAAAAAAATATTTACACCTGCAAACCCTTTCTCTATAAGGTTTTCAGGGATTTAGAATAAATTTCTAGACTAACTCCCTGGATATCTGTCTGCTCCTTTGGTTCAAAATCAAATTTTTTCATCAAAGATTTTGAGGCTTGATTATCGGTTTCAAAAATCCCATATATAGTATCCCAGTTTTTTTCCGTTTTCGCATAGTCCAATAGAGCGGCCATTAATTCGCTGGCATAGCCTTGGCGCCAGTACTTTCGCCTTAAGTGAATTCCCACTTGCGGTAATTTTAAGAGCATAAAGACATTGACATTCACGGTACCGATGATTTCCTTGCTATCTTTAGTACTAACGCTAAAAAAGCCTAGTTCCTCATTATTTAAAAACTTCTTGTTCTCTAAAAAACTGCGGTAAAAATCGATGGTTTTATCCCTAAGGGGGCCGACATACTTATTCGAGTCAGGTTCTTGGTACATATCGATAAGTACCTCGAAGTCCTTTTCCTCTAAAGGTCGAATAATACAGCGCTCAGTTTTAATCATGTTCTTGATTTGATTCAGCAAAAGCTTTAAAATCTTTCAGGTATTGCATGGATTGCTTTTTAAATGCCTTAGGCATTAGTTTGGCCATGAGACGCATGGCCCATGAGTCGAATCGAAAATAATGCACCGTTCGATAGCGCGTTATTTCTCCTTCTTCTATAAAGAAATTCTCCACCTCATTGTAAACACCTTTGGTTTCATAAGCTGTTTTAAAATAATCGGGGAAATTTCGCTCTAAAATGGTTTCCACCATAGCAATGTGCCTCTTTCCCATTTCAAAGCTCATTTTTGATTGAGCACCAACTTGTCCGGCTTCACCAAAAATTAGCTCAACCGATTGCAAACCTTTCATCCATTCAAAAAGGTTGTCGGCATCATCAAATAAATCTATTACCTGCTTTCGCGGCAGCTCAATTAGTATTTCGGAAGAATAGCGCATTATTACATTTGTTCCAAAGCTACAATTTTAATTCAGGGAATTCCTTTATTTCGCTGAATCGCAAAAGGAAAAGCAATGAAAGGAGAGGATTTAAAATTTGTAAAGGATTGCATTGAGCTATCCGCCCGAAGCGTTGCGGCAGGAGACGCTCCTTTCGGTTCTATGGTAGTGTTAAACGGTGAAATTATCGGCGCTTCTGAAAACAATGCCAGTGCTAAGGTCTCCGATCATGCTGAAGTGATTGCTTTGCACCAAGCCCATGAAAAAATGGGGCATTCCAATTTAGTGGGAGCCACTCTTTATTCCAATTGCGAGCCCTGCCCTATGTGCGCCTTTATGGCCAGGGAATATAAAGTGAGCCGAGTAGTGTATGCTTTGCGCTCTCCTTTTATGGGCGGCCACAGCAAATGGAATATTATGGAAGATGATGAATTACAGCACTTCCCTCCTTTCTTCGGCCCCAAACCAGAAGTAATTGGCGGCTTACTCGAACCTGAGGCCAAAAAAATCTTCGATGAATTCGGACTATGGATGTTCGGAGAAGATTCGAAAGATGAATTAGAGCGAAGAATAAAGACCTAAAAAAAAACGCCCCATTGAGAATGAGGCGTTTTTTCTAATTGGATAAGAAGACTTACTTAGCCATCAAAGAAGATTTCTCTTTTACGGGAGTAGTCTTAACCTGTTCGGGCTTTTTAACCTGACCTTTAATGCGTAAAACCTTAGTAGGTGTAGCAGCATTAGTAGTAACGGTTACACTTTTATTGATGGGTCCGATACGCTGGGTATCGTACTTCACCTTAATAACCGCGTCTTGTCCGGGTTGAATAGGTTCTTTTGGCCAGCTTGGCACGGTACAACCACAGGATCCGCGGGCATTTTTAATGATTAATGGCTCTTTACCTTTGTTGGTAAATTTAAACTCACGCACACCATTTGCACCTTGCTCAATGGTACCATAGTCTACGACTTCCGTTTCGAACTCGATTTGGGGAGCATTGGGATTAGTCGCTTGCTGCTGCGCCATCGCAGTGAAGCCAATAAACACCATTGCTAGGGTAGTGATCATTTGTCTCATTGTACTTTGTTTAATTAGACCTTTCAAATTTAGGAATTTTATCTCCTTTAACATAGCCCAATTAGTCCGCGAAAATTATACCAAAGTATTCGCAAGCTTCCCTTAGCTAAGTATTAACTTTGGCGGCTTAATTATTTTCAAAAATTTAGACGATGAGCATAGCAGCTAAGTTCGATCACCTGAGCGCTGAAGACAAGTGGTACCAATACTGGATGGATCACAAGTTTTTTGCTTCGGTCCCGGATGAACGTGAAGCCTACACCATTGTGATTCCCCCGCCCAATGTAACGGGAGTCTTACACATGGGACATATGCTTAATAATACCCTTCAAGATGTGCTCATTCGCAGAGCGCGTATGCTAGGCTATAATGCCTGTTGGGTACCAGGAACCGACCATGCATCGATCGCCACCGAGGCTAAAGTAGTAGCTAAGCTAAAAGAAGATGGTATCGATAAATTCGAAATTGGTCGCGAGGAATTTTTGAAACACGCCTGGGAATGGACCCACAAACACGGGGGCATTATCCAAGATCAATTAAAGCGTTTAGGCTGCTCTTTCGATTGGGATCGTGAGGCCTTTACTATGGATGAGACGCGCAGTGAATCGGTGCTAAAAGTATTCATTGACCTTTACGACAAGGGGCTCATTTACCGCGGTTACCGCATGGTAAACTGGGACCCCCAAGCCAAAACCACCCTATCCGACGAGGAGGTAATTCACAAAGAATTAAACGGTAAACTTTATCATTTACGTTACCCAATGGTAGATGGCAATGGGGCCATTGAAGTAGCTACCACCAGACCCGAAACCATTTTGGGGGATGTGGCCATTTGCGTAAATCCGAATGATGAGCGCTACCAAGACATTGTTGGGAAAAGGGTAAGAGTACCGATTTGTGATCGTGAAATTCCCATTATTGCCGATGAATATGTAGACATGGAATTTGGTACCGGCTGTTTAAAAATTACCCCAGCCCACGATATCAATGACTACACGATCGGACAAAAGCACGATCTAGAGATTATCGATGTATTGGATGAAGAAGGCAAGCTTAATGCCCATGGTTTGCATTACCAAGGCATGGATCGCTTTGTGGTGCGTAAGGCCATTGCCAAAGAACTAGAAGAAAAAGGCTTTTTAATAAAGGCCGAAGACTATAAGAATAAAGTTGGAACCAGTGAGCGAACCGGTGCGGTTATCGAGCCCAGATTATCGGATCAATGGTTCTTAAAGATGAAGGATCTTGCCGAACCGGCTATTAAAGCGGTGATGGATGAAAATCCGGAAATCAATTTAATTCCCGAAAAATTCAAGAATACCTATCGACACTGGATGGAAAATGTAATTGACTGGAACATTTCTCGTCAATTATGGTGGGGGCATCAGATTCCAGCCTATTACATCCAGGGCGATCGCAATAATATCGTGGTGGCGCTTAGCGCTGATGAGGCCTTGGAAAAAGCCCAGGCCAAAACCGGCAACCCTGCTTTAACTATAAGTGATTTAGAACAGGAGGAAGATGTACTAGACACCTGGTTCTCCAGCTGGCTATGGCCCTTATCGGTATTCAACGGAGTACTGGATCCGGAAAACGAAGAAATAAATTACTACTACCCTACCCGAGATCTAATTACCGCTCCCGAAATTTTATTCTTCTGGGTAGCGCGGATGATTATCATCGGTTATGAATTAAGAGACACCAAGCCCTTTAGCAATGTTTACCTCACGGGTATCGTACGCGATAAACAGGGTCGAAAAATGTCGAAGTCGCTTGGGAATTCCCCAGACCCCATTGAATTGATGGAAAAATACAGTACCGACGGGGTACGCGTGGGTATGCTTCTCACCTCTCCAGCTGGTAATGATCTACCCTTCGATGAGGAACTATGCGAGCAGGGCAGAAACTTCTCCAATAAAATTTGGAATGCCCAACGCTTAGTAAAATCATGGGAACTTAGTGATAAGGCCCCTAGCGAATCGGATATTGCGGCCATGCGCTGGTTTGCGGAAAAGAAATTGGACGTGCTGCAGCAATTGGAAAAGAGCTTTGGCTCTTACCGAATTTCGGAAGCCCTAATGATTAGTTATAAATGGGTATGGGACGATTTCTGCAATTGGTATTTGGAAGCCATTAAACCGCCTTACGGTGAAGCAATAAGCAAAGCCGTTTATAATCAAACAATCAGTTTCTTCGAGGAAGTAGTTACGGTACTGCATCCTTTTATGCCATTCTTAACCGAAGAGATTTGGCATAACCTCAAGGATCGCTCAGCGGGAGAAAGCCTCTGCATGAGTCAATGGCCCAAATTACAGGACAGTGATCAGGCCTATTTACGTGAATTCGATCAGATGTTAGCGGTCGTAAACGGGGTTCGCAATTTGAGAGCAGAGAAAAACATATCTCCCAAAGAAAAACTAGCACTTTACTATCCTAGCGAAGAGGCACTGGAGCCTAGTTTACGTAGCTTGGCTTCGAAACTAGCTAACTTGGAGCGCATCGAAGTTAAGGTCGACCAAGAAGCGATAGGCTTTAGTTTCTTAGCCGGAAAATTTGAGTTTTTTGTTCCTGCAGGTGAAGCGGTAGATATGGAAGCCGAAAAAGAGCGCATTCAAAAGGAAGTGGCCTACCTAAAAGGATTTTTAAAATCGGTAGAGAAAAAACTATCCAACGAACGATTTGTAAACAATGCCCCTGAAGCGGTGGTGGCGAAAGAAAAAGCCAAACAAGCTGATGCGGAGGCAAAAATCAAAGCTTTGGAAGAAAGCCTAGCCAAGCTTTAATGAACTATCAAATAAAAAAAAGCCCCGACTTGGGGCTTTTTTATTTTTGCTTTTGCCTTAATCCCTTAGAATCCGAAGGCAAAGTACTTCTCACGACCATTGGGTAATACGCCGAAGATTATCACGGGCTTCTCTTTGGGAAGGTTCATACCGGCCTCATTAATATCTTCAATATTCTTTATGGGTTTTTGGTTAATCTGCGTAATGATGAATCCTTCAGGAATATCTTGATCGGCCAAGATTCCGGAATTTACTTCGGTAATTTTAACACCATAAGGTATACGATAGGCACGTTTCTCCTTGTCGTTGATTTCGCGGAAGCTACCACCCAGCAGGGTGAGGAACTCCAAGTCCTCTTTGCGGATTCTTTTGGTAGTACCATTTACATTGCGTAGGGTAACTTCAAAATCTTCGGTATCGCCTTCACGTAATACAGAGAGTTTTACCTTTTCACCTGGACGCTTGGCACCGATGATTTCTTGCAGCTCGGCACTTTTTGAGACTTTACGATTGTTAATGGCCACAATCACATCGCCTTTCATTAAACCTGCATCCGCAGCAGCGCCATTTTCGGACAAGCCCGCTACATACACGCCGGAGTTTACGTCGAGATCTAATTCATCGGCTAAACTCTGATTTACATCCGAAATATTAACCCCAATAAAGGCGCGTTGCACAGTGCCATACTCTTTGAGATCGGCCACCACTTTTTTGGCCAAATTACTAGGCACTGCAAAGGAATAACCCTCAAAAGAACCGGTACGAGTACTAATAGCAGAATTAATGCCCACCAATTCCCCTTTGGTATTCACTAAGGCTCCCCCACTGTTCCCGGGATTTACCGCTGCATCTGTCTGAATGAAAGATTCGATTGCTGCTCTTTCATTAATAATACCTATGCTGCGGGCTTTGGCACTCACGATGCCAGCGGTAACCGTGGAGGTTAGGTTAAAGGGATTACCTACTGCAAGAACCCATTCACCAACCTTTATATTATCGCTATTGCTGAAATCCAAATAAGGTAATCTATCTACCTCATCGCTAATTTTAATGAGCGCAATATCGGTAGTGGGGTCGGTGCCGATTACCTCCGCACGATACTCCTCTCCACTGTTCAGGCCCACTAAAATTTCTTCGGCATTCTCAATTACGTGGTTATTGGTTACGATATAACCATCTTTACTTATAATCACCCCCGAGCCGGTTCCCAATTGCAAACGGCCATCGGGCGCTGCCTTAGGCATACCAAAGAATAAATCGAAAGGAGACTGCACCTGAGGCATATTGGCCACCACCGCAGTTTTAACGTGCACCACACTATGAACCGATTTTTCGGCCGCCATCACAAAATCTTCAGGAGCGGTTCCGGGTACATAATTCGTTTGCTTGGGCTGATAATTGGCCGGTGCTTCGAAGTAGGTGCGTACCTCCGGCTTTTCAAAAAACATTTTATAGGCCCCTAGGCTTATAATTCCGCCTAAAGTTGAAACCAAAATGAGCTTTGCTATATTCTTCATATCCTCCTATATTTTTACTTTGCAACAAATTTTTTTCAATAACTATTCCAAAGCAAATTCTGTTGCCCATGAGGGCTTTGGTTTAACGACATTTTAACAAGAATTGACTAATCTTCACTTTTATAAATACCAAGGTACTGGAAATGACTTCATTCTTATCGATGGACGTCGCGAAATCCCAAAGCTAAGTCAAAATGACATCGCCCAAGCTTGTCACCGTCGATTTGGTGTTGGTGCAGACGGACTAATCATTCTAGCTAAAGAAGCTGGATATGATTTTAGGATGATTTATTACAACAGCGATGGCCGGGAAAGCACGATGTGTGGTAATGGCGGCCGCTGCATTGCCCAATTTGCGCATGACCTTGGCATGGGTTCCAATTTTAATTTCATTGCCATAGATGGTCCACATCAAGCGGTAGTGGAAAAAGAGCAAGTAAGTCTGCAGATGATTGATGTAGCTGATATTGAAGCCATCGACTCTGACTGGTTTACCGATACTGGCTCGCCCCATCATGTGGTTTTACATGATGATGTAGAGGGATTAAGAATTGTGGAAGAAGCACGCGCGATTCGCTACAATAATCACTACAAGGAAGAAGGTGTGAATGTAAACTTCATCAAAGGTGAAGGTCAGCATTGGCAAATGCGCACTTACGAACGCGGAGTTGAAGACGAAACTTATAGCTGTGGCACGGGCGTTACCGCTGCAGCCTTAGTCGCACATCATGCCGGAAAAGTGGAGCAATCACCAGTTTACATGAAAACCAAAGGCGGTAATCTGGAGCTTCACTTTAAGCATAGTCCCGAAAAAGGCTATTATGACATTTGGTTGAAAGGGCCTGCAAAAAAAGTATTTGAAGGACAATTGCAATGAAACTAGAAGACGGTAAGCTTAAACTAAGGGCCTTGGAGCCTAGTGACCTGAGTTATTTAGTGGCTTGGGAAAATAATCCGGCTTACTGGACCTACTCTCAGCAAAAGGTTCCTTATTCGGAATACCTGCTCAAGGAATATATTAATGAGGCAGGCAAGGATCTTTTTGAGGTAGGGCAATTACGATTGATGATTTGTTTTGAAGACAATGCCATTGGCTTAATTGACCTTTTCGATTTTAGCGCCGATCATCAAAGAGCGGCACTAGGCATCCTTATTGGCTCTGAGAATTACCGGGGTCAGGGTTTAGCTAAAAAAGCGATGCTCCTTTTCTTAAATTATGCCTTCCCCACTTTCAATCTTAAACAAGTGTATGCCGGGATCTCCCATAACAATCATGCAAGTTTAGGATTATTTGAGGCTTGTGGCTTTAAAAGCTGTGGTCTGCGAAAGGCTTGGTATCGCGAAGGGTCTAATTTTATTGACGAGCACTGTCTGCAATTATTGAAAGAAGATTTATGAAGAAATGGCTGAGCTTATTAGGCATCATTTCCTTGGTCTTCCTCTTGGCCAGTCGTTGTGAACCCGAGAAAAAGGAAAAGCTTGCCTCCGCAAGCGGCTGGCTCAATCATCATGATAGTGTTTCCTATGTTGGTATTGAAACTTGCTTGAAGTGTCATCCGGGGATTCACGAGACTTTTGTGGAAACTGGTATGGGGCAGTCATTAGCAGCGGCTACTCCTACTAAAAGCATTGCTCAAATCAATGGCGATTCGGTGCTATACGACCCGCATCGCGATTTATATTATCAACCTTATTGGAAAAATGATAGCCTTTGGATTAAAGAATATCGTTTAAAGGGGAAAGATACTAGCCATACTTTTCAGCAGGTCATCGACTATGTAATTGGTAGTGGGCAGCATACCAATTCGCATTTATTTACCGTAAACGATTTTTATTACCAAGCACCCTTTACTTGGTATGCACAAAAAGGGAAACTCGATTTCCCGCCTGGCTTTGAGAACGGAAACAACAGTCGTTTCTCGCGGCTGATAGGCTTAGAATGCATGTCTTGCCATAATGCAATGCCGACCGACTTTGTGCTCGGAAGTACTAATAAGTTTAAAAGCATTCCCCAAGGAATTAATTGTGAGCGTTGTCATGGCCCCGGTGGGGCTCATGCAGCAAAGATTAGTCGGGGTGAAATAACCGACACCAGTAAGGAAGCGGACCGCAGTATTGTAAACCCCAGACGCTTAAGTGCACAGATGCAATTTGAAATCTGCCAGCGCTGTCATCTGCAAGGAAATGCTGTGCTTAAGAGTGGGAAAAGCTTCTTCGACTTTAAACCCGGCATGAAGCTCAATGAAGTAATGCAGGTCTTTTTACCTCGTTACAGCGATTCGGAGGATAAGTTTATAATGGCTTCCCATGCCGACCGCTTTAAGCTCAGCGCCTGTTATCAATCGGCTCCCGAGCAATTTACCTGCACCTCTTGCCACAATCCCCATTTATCGGTTCGTTCCATAAATGTGAAGAATTTTAATGCAAGTTGCGGGAATTGCCATGGCAAAAGCACCATGGTACTTTGTAGTGAAAGCGAAGCAAAGCGAGCCGAGCAAGCCGATAATTGTGTGGCCTGCCACATGCCGAGTTCCGGCTCCATAGATATTCCCCACGTTACCGTGCATGATCATTTTATTCGCAAGCCCCAGGATATTGTTGCCGCCTTAGGCAAAGAAAAGGTAGAGTTTTTGGGCTTAGAGGCTATCAACGATGCTAAACCTAGTGCCCGAGATAAAGCCTTGGCTTATCTGCAGCAATTTGAACGTTTTGAAGGGGAAACTTTTTATCTCGATAGCGCTCGTAGATTTTTAAACCAGGTTTCCCCTCGCAATAGCGACTATCTGTATCTTGAGGTATACTACCATTTCCTTACTGGCAATTACCCACAACTTAAGGCCTTTGTGGAAGGCTATGGACGCAAACAGGTGCTTGACCAATGCAATGAGCGCAGCTATGACAATAAAGATGCCTGGACACTCTACCGCATTGCTGAAGCTTTCAATATCCCTAAGGAGGTAGGCTTTGCCGCTCAATTATATTCCAAGGCCATGGAGCTTGCTCCTTATATTATCGACTTTCAAAATAAGTATGCTTCGCTTCTGTATAAAGAAGGGAGAGTGCGGCAAGCCCAAGAAATTTGGAAGAAGGCGCTAAAGGAAGATCCACGTCATAAAGAGAGCCTCAACAATCTTGCTTACAGTTATTTACAAAGCGGAGATTATGCCGCTGCAATAAAGCCCCTGAACCGATGTTTGCTTTATTATCCCGATTATAAATTAGCCTGGCTTAATAAGGCTACTTGGGCGGGTCAGACCGGCGACCGTGAAAGTCTCCAGGAAAGCCTGGAAAACATTTTACGCCTAGATCCGAATAATGCTCAGGTGAAGGCCCTTTACGAACAGAACTTTTAATGAAAAAATTAATCGCATTTTTTGTAATTGGACTAGTCCTTTTGGGGGCAATCTTGGCTTACGGTGCTTATCGGGCAGCCCTAAAACCCAATGTGAAGGAGAGTTTTGATCTCTATATTGATGAGCAAAGTAGTTTCGAAGAAATCCTAAGCGTATATGGCAGCCACTTTTCAAATTTGGAAGATTTTCAAAAAATAGCCGAATGGAAAGGATTGCCGGATAATTTAAAACTAGGCCGTTATTACCTCGAAGAAGGAATGAGTGCCAATGCGGTGGTAAATAGATTGAAAGCTGGAAACCAAAAGCCAGTGCGCGTAGCCATCAACTTTGCCACCGACCTTGAAAGCCTTTCACGCGTATTGAGTCAGCAGTTAATGGCAGACTCCATCAGCTTTAGCGACTACTTTAATAGTACTGCCTTTAAAGAAGACTACCAATTGCAAAACTCCGAGGCTTTGGGCTTTTTTATTCCCAATACCTACGAATTGTACTGGACCACTAGTCCGGAGCAATTTGCTCAACGAATGCAGAAGGAAAACCAAAGATTTTGGTCGCAGCGCGAATCCCTATTGCAGCAATCTGGGCTAAGTAAAAAGGAGGTATTAAGCTTGGCTAGTATTGTAGAAAGCGAAACTGCCCGCTTCGAGGAGATGCCTAAAGTGGCCCGATTGTACCTTAATCGATTAGAGCAAAACATTTTACTGCAAAGTGACCCAACGGTAATTTATGCCTGGCAAAAAGTCCATCCCAAGGATAATATTAAGAGGGTTTTATACAAGCATTTGGAAATAGACTCCCCTTACAATACCTATAAATATCCTGGCCTCCCTCCTGGCCCCATCCGCATTGTGAGTCCCCAGGCCATAGACGCTGTCTTGAAGGCCGATAAGCACAACTACATTTTTATGTGTGCCGATCCAGAGCGCCCCGGATATCATGCCTTTGCTCGCAACTTAAGACAGCATAATGTAAATCGCCAACGCTATATCCGCTGGTTGGAGGAACAGAACCGCATCGCAAGAAGCAGAAAATGAAAGTTTTCGCACCTTGGTAGCTAATTGAATTTGTACCTTTGCAGCTGATTTTTTAAACCCTCTCAAATCAGCTCCTATGGCGCAAACAAACAGTTATCAAGAGTCTGTAGCCCAGCGTATTAAGCTTGAAAAAGCGGCAGTACAATTCATCAAGCACATCAATGATCTTTACCTCGATAAGGGTATTGAAACAGTGCTTTTCCGCAATCAGTTGACCGATCAGCGTCCTTCAGAAGTATTAAACCTTCATGAATACGCCCGCAAAATTGTAGGTCAGAACATTACCATTAGCGACACCGTAGCCATTTTAGATGAGCTTGCGAAAATGGACTTAGCGCCTGCGCGGATGGACATTGGTCGTTTAGCCAGTGAATGGCTGTCGGAAGGAAGTAAGTATGATTCTATTCCCGCTTTCTTAGCCGATAAGCTAAGTGATTTTATTGGTCCTGAGAATATGAGTCGCACTACCCCTAAAGACGTTGTTCTTTATGGTTTTGGTCGCATTGGTCGCTTAGTTGCGCGCGAATTAATGGCCCAAGAAGGTATGGGCGAGCAGTTGCGCTTGCGGGCGGTAGTTAGTCGTGGAGAAACTCCAGAAAGCTTAGAGAAGCGCGCCTCCCTATTGCGAGTTGATTCTGTTCACGGTGATTTCCCTGGTACCGTGGTAGCCGATGTAGAGAATATGGCCTTAATTATCAATGGCCGTGAAATCAAGTTCATCAGCGCCTCTAAGCCAGAAGATATTGACTACACAGCCTATGGCATTAATGATGCCTTAATCATTGACAATACTGGAGCCTTCCGCGATCAAGAGGCTTTAAGTCGCCATTTGAAAGCTAAAGGCGCGTCTAAAGTTTTACTAACCGCTCCAGGTAAAGGCGTGCCTAATATTGTACACGGCGTAAACCAAAGCGATTACAATCCTAATGAGGTAGACATTTTCTCAGCTGCTAGCTGTACTACCAATGCCATTACCCCGGTGTTAAAGGTAATCGAAGATAATTTCGGCGTAGAACGCGGTCATATTGAGACTGTGCATGCCTATACCAATGATCAAAACTTGGTAGACAATATGCACAAGAAATACCGTCGTGGTCGCGCAGCAGCCTTAAACATGGTAATTACCGAAACCGGTGCAGGAGCAGCCGTAGCAAAAGCACTACCCGTTATGGCCGGTAAATTAACCTCCAATGCCATTCGCGTTCCGGTTCCAAACGGTTCATTAGCGATCTTAAACTTAGAAGTTAAGCAGGCTACCAATTTGGAAGGCGTTAATGAAGCCATGCGCGCCGCCGCTTTAAAAGGTGATTTGGTAGAGCAAATTCGTTACTCCATGAGCAATGAATTAGTTTCGAGCGACATTGTAGGCGAATCTTGTCCTTCAATTTTTGATTCTCCAGCTACTATTGTAGATAGCAATGGTAAGAACATGGTATTATACGTTTGGTACGATAATGAATATGGCTATAGCCGTCAGGTTATTCGCCTCAGCAAATACATTGCTCAAGTACGTCGTAAGCGTTACTATTAGTAGATTTTTTCTAAAAGCAAAGCCCCCAATCTTGGGGGCTTTTTTTATTTAAATAAGATCATTTGTTCTTCCCGGTTTTGCTTAGATGGGTAGTAGTAAAAAAGTAAATAACTCTTCCCATCCAGTAAAAGCTGGTTGCATTGATACACGAAATAGTCTTTAGTTTCAAAAAATTCGGCCGCTGCTTTAAACTGATTGCCTATCGGCGGTGGAGCAACAATTTGCGCATTTATGACCTCTATATTTAATGGGCGATTAGAACCTTTAGGGCAATCGATTGAACTAGCCGCACCATTTATCTGCAAAGGATTGTAGCTCCCATCATCCGCCCTACAGGTAATTGCATATCCCGCTAAATCAGGGTCTTGTAAAATTCTATTTATAGCCTTCTTATCGCTAAGCGCTGAGCTCTGAGCACCGAGAGATAGTGCAAGTGAAGCAAAAGTTAGAATGGCCAATGTCTTTATATTCATGTTTACAGAGTTTATTGGTTTAAGGCTAATAAAATTGAATTTAAAATCTATTTCTATATTGGCCCTTTAAATTAATCAGACCTTGAAATTTTTCCTTCTTAAAAAAGTCCTTAGTCTTTTGGCCATTCCCTTGTTTTTATTGTTGAAGCCCATCAGCCGCCTTACCCAAAGAAGTATGGCGAAACACTGGCGTCACTAAATAAACTTAAGAGTTTAAGGGTAGTTTTACGGTAAAGGTCGAGCCCTTACCTTTTTCACTTTTGATTTTAAGCTCGCCCTGATGTCTTTTCACAAAGTCATTAACTAGAACTAAGCCTAGCCCAGTGCCCTTTTCATTATTGGTACCAATGGTACTGTCCTTTTCCTGCAGGTTCAATAAATCTTTGAGCTGGGGCTTGGGAATCCCCAATCCGGTATCCTTTACATAGCACTCTAAGCTATCAGACTTTTTGCGTACCCCTATACTAACTTCACCGCCCTTATGGGTAAACTTAATAGCGTTGCTAAGGAGATTGCGGAAAACTGTTTCCAACATGTCCTTATCTCCTCTTATTTGGTAATCTTTTTTGATGTGGTTTTTCACCTTAACCCCCTTATTCTTAGCCGTGGGTATTAAACCATTGGTCACTCCGTTTAGCAGAGAACTAAGATCAAGATTGGTTTCATGATAACTTATACTGCCTACCTGTAAGCGTGACCAATTAAGTAAGTTGTTCAATAAATCGTAAGCTTCTTTTGATGCGTCTCGAATTAGGGTCATTATTTCTTCAAGCATATCAAAGCGCTGCTCCGAAAGATCATCTAAACCTAATTGGGATAGGTTTAATAAGGTATTGAAGGGACCACGTAAATCATGCGCTATAATCGAAAAGAAACGATCCTTGGCATTATTACTACTTTTAAGCTGCTCCGCATTTTCCTTAAGTTCAGTAATATCGACATAGGCCACTAAAACACCGTAGCCTTTTAGGTTAAGGGGCTTTGCGCTAACAGATAACCAGACTAAGTCATCTCCCCTGTAAACCCCCATTTCTTGATTAACTACTACCTTGTTTTCATTTAAAGCTACTACCGCTGCATATTGATCGGAGGGTAAAATTTCACCATTAACATCTATGATTTTCCATTCTTTACCAGCATAGTTACGGGTCATATGTTCTTCACGACTGATACCTAAAAGAATTTCCGATTC
This sequence comes from uncultured Flavobacteriales bacterium, assembly GCA_913055685.1. Classification (GTDB taxonomy): domain Bacteria; phylum Bacteroidota; class Bacteroidia; order Flavobacteriales; family Schleiferiaceae; genus Croceimicrobium. Next base: position 141,772 of record CAJXKC010000004.1, on the reverse strand, counting down.
CTTATTACAGTCAATTATGTTGCCTACTTCATCCGTAATGGTAATTCCGACATGAATAAGGTCATAGATAGCTTTAAATTTCTGTCTGCTTTCCTCAAGCTCCTCCTGCGCCTTGACCTGATCAGAAATATCAGTATGGGTACCTATCATGCGCAGTGGTTCACCATTTTCGTCGAACTCCATCACTTTACCACGATCGAGGTTCCAGATGTAATGGCCGTCTTTATGCTTTAGGCGATGGATGTTTACATAGTTTTCCGTCTTTCCTGCAACATGATCCTTTATTCCTTGGTAGGCGGCCTCCAAATCATCGGGGTGCACACGTTTTTCCCACTCTTCTAAAGCGCTAGGTATTTCATGATCTGCGTAACCCAGCATTTCCTTCCAGCGAGGAGAGAAATACAATTCATTAGTTTTTAAATTCCAATCCCAAACGCCATCATCATTACCTTCAAGAGCGTATTTCCAACGTAATTCCGAATCACTAACCTGTTTTTGGGTCCGATTGCGTTCGCTCATATCTTGGTGAGAACCAATAAAGCGGTAAGGTTTGCCTCTGGAATCACGCATCACACTGCCTTTCGAGAGAATTTCTACCCAATGGCCATCTTTATGTTGCATGCGAAACTCAATCTCAAAGCGCTCGAGTTTCCCATCAATGTATTCATTAATACTTTTAACCGCCCCGTCGATATCCTCGGGATGCACCAATTGAGCCCAAGCGTCGTAGGAGTCCTTAATTTCTTCGGGATCATAGCCCACCATGGACTTCCAGGTGGGTGAGAAATAAATTGCATTAGAACGTAAATCCCAATCCCAGACTCCAATTCCTGAACTCCTTACCGCCAAGTCCATGCGGTTTTTGGTATAATTTAATTGCTCCTCTAATTGCTTACGGGGGCTAATATCTACTGCATAACCCAAGAAAACCTTTTCCTCACTGCTATGCGATTCAACCAAAAAGTAATCGGCTAACCATTTCCAATCGCCGTTTTGAGCTTTAATCCGGTACTCAGTCATGTAGGTTATACCCGGTTCGGCCTTCTCTATAGCGCGATTGACCGTTTCACGATCATCAGGGTGAATGGATTGATTCCAGATGAAAGGATTTCGATACATCTCACGAACGGAATAACCTAAAACTTTTTTCACCCTTTGCGACCAAAAAGTGGCACCATGGAGGGTAGAAAAACGGTAGATTATAGTGGGGGCATTGTCTACTAAGGTCCGATGTTCGACTTCACTAGAACGCAGGATTCGTTCTGTCTTCAGCTTCATGCTGATATCCTCAACGGTCTTGAGTAATGCCTTTACTTCTCCCTCCTCATTGGTCACGGGAATTGTTTGCTCCCGATAGTCTCTAACAACATCGCTCCCTTCCCCTTTTTCACCAAGCTTGCGCAAGCTAAACTGAGATTCCACCAGACGCCCGGCAAAGGTTTCCTCCATTAAATCGGTCTCTTCCTTTCCTTCTACCTGTATCTTGGAGTCCGAAAGTTGTTCTTCAATTGTTTTATACTTGGAATTGGCAAAAATTAAACGACGATCTTCATCCTGAACAGCAATACCATTTGGTAAGGCATCTAAACTTGCCTTGAGCAGCTTATTCTCTGCCTTAAGAGCCTCAATCTCCTTTAGGAGCTCGCTTTCTTTTTGCTGGTTGGACATTCTCCCTGTTTTAGCTAGGATAAGGAATTTAAGCTAGAGCATAGACGCTCCAAGTAATAGTCCCCCTAAGATAATCAATACATAGATTCCGATGGTGATAATAGTCAGTATCCCAATAAATTTATACATAGATCGCTGATTATCAAGCGCATCGTTTAATAGGTTTTGATCTTGTGATCTAAGCGCAGCTTCGCTTCGAGTAGCAAAACGATAGAGCAATAAACTAGGGTAAAAATATAGGGCCGCAAACAGGAGGTAAAATACGGTTCCAAAAGCACCAGCCACACCATTAAGAGGTTCTACTCCATCACTGGGCATTATACTAAGAATAGTTCCCATGAAAAAAGCCAGTAGCACTAATAAGCCTGAACCAATGAAGCCCATGATTGAAAGAAACTTAGACCATTTACTAGTTTCAGCCAGGTGTCTTTGTGCCAATTCATCAAGCACTAACTGGTTTTCATTAGACGCAGCAGTTAAATCATTTAAGTCGGTCATTTGATTTGATTTTAATTATAGATGAGGAAAATACAGCATATTCTCAGAATCCCTAGGCAACCGCACAAAGAATTTTGCTTCTAAATAATGGAGGCCTCCCTTTAACTCTATAAAACATTAATGATGATGAAGTATCTGCTATTAATACTTCTCCTCATCAATTCTGCGAGATCTGTAAGCCAACAGGGCCAAGCAATTTTGGGAGGAGTAGTTTTAGACCAAATAACCGAAGACACCCTATACTGGGCACAAATAAGCCTTTACCACCAAGATGGAAGCAGGGCCGCATTTGCCGTAACCCGCTATCCAGAAGGACAATACTTGATTAACAATATTGGTCCGGGTGTATACACTCTAAAATGCACAAAATACGGTCGCCGCTATCAGCAAAAGGTAATTCGCAATGTGATTTTAAAAGAGGGCTTTACCAATTGGTACCCTCGTTTAGAGCAGGATACCAGCAAGCATTATTATTTAAATGAGGATGACCCCTTTTTTAGTGACATGCAGTGGGAGGAGGAAAGAAACTACCCTATGCCCTCCCTTTTCCCTAATCCGGCAAAAGACTATTTTAGAATAGAGGCCAATGAATTATTTACGCGGGGAAAAATTTATGATATCAATGGAAAAATGGTCAAGGAGTTTGAGCTCAATGGTGAGAACCGAGTCTTTGTAGGTAATCTTATTAGAGGTATTTACATCTGTAGCATCGAGGCTCCACGCTGGTCCTACAGCTATCCAATGAAGTTCGTAAAACTATAAGCTATAGCTCGATAAGTGCCTCTAGTGCCAAATGGTAGCCCTTAAGGCCCAAACCACTAATTACCCCTAGGGCTGCGGGCGAAATATAGCTTTTATGACGAAAGCTCTCGCGGCGGTAGACATTGGAAATATGAACTTCGATAATAGGGATTTCCACTCCCTTCGCTGCATCAGCTAAAGCAAGGGAGGTATGGGTGAAAGCGGCAGGATTTAGAATAATACCTTTACAGGAATCGGCCATACGATGTAAAGCGCTAACTAGTTCGCCTTCCTCATTCGACTGAAAATAATCGATCTCTATATCTGAGAAGTCTTTTCTCAATTGGACTAAAAAATCTTCAAAGCTTTGGGCACCATAAAGCCCTGGTTCTCTTTGTCCGAGTAAGTTTAAATTTGGTCCATTGAGTATTCCTATCTTCATCGTCGTAAATAATTGGCAAATTATTAAAATGCAGTGGAAGAGCGCCCTTAAAGAATTTCAAAATTACTTGCGTTTAGAAAAAGGCCTGGCCGAGAATTCGGTGAAGTCTTATCAAAGAGATTTGGAAAAGGTGGCCGTTCATTTCGAAGAACAAGGCTACTCTCCCTTGCAAATGAACCTAAACCTATTGGAGGAATGCTTGCGGGAACTAAGTAAAAAAGGCCTCAGTCCTAGAAGTGTGGCACGAAGTATTTCTGCCCTGCGCAGTTTCTACCGCTATCTAATGCTCGAAGATTACCTGCAAGAAAATCCGGCTGAATTATTGGAAGCCCCTAAGCTTCAGCAAAAGCTTCCCGAGTACCTCGAAGAATCGGAGGTTAATGCCATGTTAGAAACTATTGACCTATCGAAACCTGAAGGAATGCGCAATATTGCCATCTTGGAAACCATGTATGCCACCGGATTGCGAGTTTCGGAATTAGTGGGTTTAAAAATTTCGGATTTGTTTTTTAAGGAAGATCTGATCCGGGTAGTGGGCAAGGGCAATAAAGAACGATTGGTACCCATTAATAAAATCGCCCAAAAAAGAATCGAGCTTTACCGTTTTGAAATCCGGAACCATCTCGATATTCAGAAGGGCTTTGAAGACCACGTATTTTTAAATCGACGCGGTAAAGCCCTTAGTCGAGCGATGGTATTTAATGTGGTAAAAGAAGCAGCGGCACGAGCGGGGGTTCGAAAAAATATTTCTCCGCATACCTTCCGACATAGCTTTGCTACCCACCTGGTAAAGCATGGTGCCGATTTAAGAGCGGTCCAAGAAATGTTAGGGCATGAAAGTATAACTACCACCGAGATCTATACTCACCTTAGTCAGGAGCAGTTGCGAGATACCATTTTAAAGTACCATCCCCGTTCAGGGTATAATTAGTTGGAGCCTTAGTAGTTTATTAGTTCTTCCAAAGTAGCCTGTAACCTTGATTTTGCTAGGAACCCTTCTTCTAAAGCCTGGGCAAATGGCACCGGCATATCTAAGCTGCATACCCGACGCACAGGGGCATCTAAATCTTGGAAGGCCTTTTCGGTAATGAGAGCGGCAATGTCATTAGCAATACTACCAAATGCGGTGTCTTCGGTAAGCACTAGGGCCCGATGGGTTTTACGAACCGAATTTAAAATCCTCTCCTCGTCTAAAGGCATGAGCGAGCGCAAATCAAGGATATCCACATCCCAATTATGTTCTGCGGCTAATTCGAGGGCCCAATGTACTCCTGCTCCGTAAGTGATAATAGAAGCCTTATGCCCTTCCTTAACTAAGGCAGCTTGACCCATAGGCAAATTATAATAGGATTCTGCCACTGCTCCATTTACCGAACGATAAAGGGCTTTATGTTCAAAAAACAAGACCGGGTTTGGCTCTTCAATAGCGGAAATCAGCAAGCCTTTAGCATCGGCTGGGAAAGCCGGGTATAAAACTTTGAGTCCGGGTACATGCGTAAACCAAGCCTCATTACTCTGGCTATGAAATGGTCCCGCTCCAACTCCGGCTCCTGTAGGCATACGCACTACCACATCCGCTTTTTGTCCCCAACGGTAATGAATCTTCGCCAAGTTGTTTACAATTTGGTTAAAACCCTCGGTAACAAAGTCGGCGAATTGCATTTCAACCACCGCTTTATAGCCTTTAACACTTAAGCCCAAGGCGGTGCCAATTATTGCGGACTCACATAGCGGAGTGTTGCGCACCCGATCGTAACCATACTTATCGGCCAAACCCTCGGTAGCCTTAAATACGCCGCCGTATTTAGCAATATCTTGTCCCATAATCACCAGGTTTGGATGGGCCTCCATCGACTGATCCAAAGCCTCGTGTACGGCGTCAATTAAGCGTAGGTCGCGTTTTTCACCTTCAGGAGCACGTTGCTCAAATTCGAAAGGCGCAAAACGATCGCTTAGCTCCTGGGCCTGATCAAAGACAATATCCTCTTCCTTAAAGGCCGCCTCAAAGGCTTCACTAATCTCTTCCTTTAATTCCTTGGTGAGGGATTCGTTTTCATCCGGACTAAGAATACCTTCGTTAATTAGAAAAGCACGGTAATTTTCTACCGGATCTTGTTCTGACCATTCTTCCTGCAAACCCTCAGGATAGTATTTAGTACCCGAGGCCTCTTCGTGACCGCGCATGCGGAAGGTTTTACATTCGAGGATAAAGGGTATGGATTCCTTTTGAATCTCTTCGCGAATCTCCTTTACCGTTTGGTAAACCTCCAGTAAATTATTACCGTCAATGGATTTACCTTTCACCCCGTAACCAATGGCCTTATAAACAAAACTCTTAAAGGCGAACTGTTCTTCACTGGGAGTGGATAAGCCCCACTGATTGTTTTCAACCAGGAAAATAACCGGCAGCTTCCAAACTGCAGCCACGTTAAGGGCCTCATGGAAGTCACCTTCACTGGCTCCCCCATCACCGGTAATAACCAAAGTAACCTTATTCTCCTCCTTTAATTTTGAGGCTAGGGCAATGCCATCGGCTATGCCCATCTGGGGACCCAAATGAGAGATCATACCCACCAAGTGGTGCTCGGTAGATCCAAAATGAAAAGATCGATCTCGGCCTTTGGTAAAGCCATTGGCTTTTCCTTGAAACTGGGAAAACAAGCGTTGCAAAGGAATATTACGGGTGGTAAATATGCCCAGGTTTCGGTGCATGGGTAGCATAAATTCTTCCGACTCCATGGCTAAGGTGGCACCGACCGAAATTGCTTCTTGCCCGTAGCCCGAAAACCACTTAGAAATGCGCCCTTGCCTCAGAGCGATGAGCATTTTTTCTTCAATAAGGCGCGGTTTTAAAATCGCTTTATAGAAATCCTTGAGTTCAGCATCGCTGATACCCTTTCGATTAAACTTCATAGGGAGAGGTCTTAAGGCTCCAAAAATACTTTTTTATATGAATGTACCATTTCTTAAGCCCTTTATTTATGCACGCTTAAGGCTATCTTTTAGTTTTTGGATATCTTCGCAAAAAGCATTTATAAATGTCTGATCAGATAGGAATTCCCTCCGTAGATCTCGCCGATTTCCTTAGCGGCGACCCCCAGCGAAAAGCGCAGTTTGTAAGTGACCTAGGTCGCGCATATGAAGAAATTGGTTTTGTGGCCTTAAAAAACCATCGCCTCAGTGATGATTTAGTGGCCCAATTGTACCAAGAAGTACAAGCCTTTTTTAATCTTCCCAAAGAGATTAAAGAACGCTATGAAATTGAAGGATTAGGCGGCCAAAGGGGTTATACTGGTTTTGGTAAAGAACACGCTAAAGGCCGGAACACGGGTGATTTGAAAGAATTCTGGCATTTTGGTCAGTTCGTAGAAGACAATGATCCCATTGCGGCAGAGTATCATGATAATGTGCAAGTAAAGGAGCTGCCTAACTTTAATGCGGTCGGAAAAGAAGCCTATCAAACGCTCGAAGCTACCGGCAAGGATATGCTACAAGCATTAGCCCTTTATTTAAATCTAGATGAGAATTACTTTGATGCCTATATCCATAATGGCAATAGTATCCTGAGACCCATTCACTATCCGCCGATAAGCGATGAACCCAAAGATGCGGTGCGCGCAGCAGAACATGGAGACATCAATTTGATCACTTTATTAATGGGTGCTTCCGCCGATGGCCTCCAAGTATTAAATAAGGCCGGCGAATGGATTCCGGTGACCGCCTTACCGGGTCAGATTATCGTTAATGTAGGCGATATGTTATCGCGTCTTACCAATAATAAATTGCGTAGTACCATTCACCGCGTGGTGAACCCACCGCGCGAGAAGTGGGGCGAAAGTCGTTTTAGCATTCCCTTCTTCATGCATCCGCGCAGTGAAATGCCACTTAATTGTTTGGAAAGCTGTATCGATGAAAATAATCCCAAAGCTTACAGCGATATTACCGCCGGTGAGTTTCTGGAAGAACGCTTACGTGAAATTGGACTCAAAAACTAATGGCAAAGAAAAAGGGAAATAGTCTATCTGACTTAGGCTCCATGGTATTCTCCACGGGCAATAGTGGCTTTCAAGGTTTTGATGAAGAGGAAGAATTAGAGTCATTAACACCCGGTGAGCAATTGCTAGAAGTACACCTCGAAAAAAAGGGTCGTGGTGGCAAAACGGCGGTTATCGTAAAGGGCTTTGAGGGCTCCGAGGAAGACTTAAAGAGCTTAGCGAAAGACATTAAGTCGAAATGTGCCACCGGAGGTTCGGTGAAAGAAGGAGAAATTATTATTCAGGGTCCGGTGCGCGATAAAGTGATGGACTTCTTAAAAGCCGAAGGCTATAAAGTAAAGCGGGTCGGAGGCTAATAAAAAGTTTAGGCCTTTCTCAATTGTGCCTTTAAAACTCCTCGGTAAGCCCAAGGCGCTAGTATCATCGGGAAAATAGCCAGATAAGTAAGCAAAGAATTTTGCTCCTCTTGCCCTAAAAAGATTAAATAAGCCGCCGCCATTAAAAGCAGAGCCATAAAGGCAAAAGCACGAGCTAGGGCCTGACGATAAAGAAAGCGTAACTGACTCAATTCGGCTGCACTAGCTTTACGCACAAAGCTGGTTTCTTTTAGCTGCAGCTGATACCACTTCGGCCATTTTCGCTGCTTGCGTCCTAATTCTTCCGCTTCGATTTGCAAGACCCTGCGATGAGAACTTAAATCGATCCACATTTCGGCATCCGCCCCAGCGAGACCACCGGTAGAAATATGATAACGGCCCGGTTCTAAATTTAGGCTAACTTCTTGCCCAAAGCCAATTCGGGCAAGCTGACTACGATTGATATAAATAGGATAAGACTCCCAATAGGCCGCCCGATCTAGGCGTTGAAAAACTAATTCAGGCACGGCTCTTAGCAATCGCTTTTTCGTAAATCCTCAAGTATTGAGGCACTATCTCTTCTATATCAAAGCGCTGAGCTTGAGCATAAGCCTCGGCTTTAAATGCTTGATGTTTTTGAGGATCGCTGAGGATTTCCAAGGCGGCAGTAGACATAGTAGCTATATCACCCACCTTTGCCGTATATCCTGTTTTCCCATCAATATTAACCTCTTCTAATCCACCTGTATTGGAAGAAATTACCGGCACCCGAGCCGCCATTGCTTCTAGCGCTGCTAAGCCAAAACTCTCGGTTTCGGATGGCAAGAGGAATAAATCGGAAATACAAAGGATGCGCTCAATCTCCGAGGTTTTTCCTAAAAACTTCACCCGGTCGGCAATGCCCAAATCTTGTGCTTGCTCGCGGGCTCTTTCCTTTTCGGGTCCATCGCCCAGCATCAATAATACCGAAGGCAATTTTTGATTTACCAAAGCAAATACGTCCACTACATCATGGATGCGCTTTACCTTTCTGAAATTGGAAATATGAGTAATGATTTTCTCGCCGTCCTTACTAAAGGTTTGTCGGCAAGGTTCGCGATCGGTAAATAGCTTTAAGTCAATGAAATTGGGAATGACATCAATCTCATTATTCACATCAAAGAAAGCGAGGGTATCCTTTTTCAAGCTTTCACTTACCGAAGTAACCACATTGGAGTGATTGATACTAAAATTCACCGCTTCGCGATAAGATGGATTCCTTCCTACTAAAGTAATATCGGTACCATGCAAAGTGGTAACCACCGGTAAATTAAAGCCTTTATCGGCTAAAATCTGACGGGCCATGTAAGCCGCATAGGCATGCGGAATGGCATAATGCACATGTACAACGTCTAAATTATACTTGAGGGCTACTGCCACCATCTTCGAGCTCAAAGCCAATTCGTAAGGCTGATACTCAAACAGCGGGTAGTCGTGTACATTAACTTCGTGATAATAAATATTTGGTTCTAGGATATCCAGCCTAACCGGCTGTGAGTACGAAATGAAATGCACAACGTGGCCAGCCTTGGCCAAATACATCCCCAATTCGGTGGCTACTACGCCACTACCCCCATAAGTAGGGTATCCAACTATTCCGATATTCACTTAACGTAATTCTCCTTTTCGGTATTTCTCCGTTTTAATTTCTTGGCCCTCCTCATCGAAGTAAATCCACTTCCCGTGCTTCTTATCGTCCTTAAACTCTCCTTGCACCTTTATCTTGCCATTTTCGAAAAACTCGCGGTATTCACCCTGACGCAGGTTTTCTTCATAGGCGTAAATTTCTTTGACATTACCCTTCTGGTAAAAAGACTTCGCCTCGCCCTCCAAAACGTTTTCCTTGTAAGTAAGAAGGGTACTCATATTGCCATTGGTATAATACCAAATCGCCTTTCCCACCTTTAGTCCCTCCTGATAGGTGGCCATTTGTTGTTTTTTACCGGTAGCGTAGTAATGCGTATGTGGACCATCGATATTACCATTTTTATAGGCCGCCTCTTCGGCAACCTTACCCCGATTACTAATTTTCAAAAAGGGACCGTGTAAAACACCATTCTTATAGTGCTCGAGCTTGGTAATGCTCCCCACCTGGCGGTAATTAAACTGGGGACCATGTAGTTGCCCCTCTTCATTATAAGTGCGTAAGGTCTTAGGCACCCCATTGGGCCAATATTGCACTACGGTGGTGTCCTTAAACTTATTTGTAGAATTTTCCTGCGCCTTAGCGGCTTGCAGGGTTATAACCAATAAACTCCCTAATAGTAGATTCCGGAATAATTGCGTCATAGATTACTTCTTGAATTTTAGTTCGCGTAGATAAGCTTAATAATTTTCTATTCTCTGCATTAGGGTGCACCCGATTGGAAAGAAAGATATAAACGATTTCTTCCTCGGGATCGGCCCATGCTAAGGTACCGGTAAAGCCACTGTGTCCAAAACTTTTATCGGAAACACAACCGCAAGTTGGTCCGGGTCCCTCTAATTGAGGTTTATCAAAACCAATACCACGGCGGTTTTGTTCCTGACAATACTGACAGCGAATGAACTCATTGACAGTAACTGAGTCAAAATAGCGGATGCCGGCATATTCTCCTTTTTGCATATACATCTGCATCAGCTTAGCTAAATCATTTGCCGATCCGAAGAGTCCGGCGTGGCCTGCAATACCTCCCAATAAAGCCGCCCCTTGGTCATGTACATAGCCCCGAAGTAAGGAACCCCGAAACAACTTATCGTCTTCGGTAGGCACGATATGGTCGAGAGGAAAGACCTCCCGAGGGTGATAAACCATGGTATTGGCGCCCATGGGTTTATACAAATAGTCGTGGATAAGTACGTCGATGGACTTACCCTCCATCTGTTCGATGAGCTCCATAAAAAGATAATAGCCTAAATCGCTGTATTTGTATTTTTTAGTGGGTAGTAAATCAGATTCAAGGATGCGCTTAAAAATGGTGTCCTTCATGTAACGCTGACTATAAACCCCTTCGCTTACTACATTAGGATAATTGAAATCGCGTTGTTCGTTATAATACCCTGGTCTAAACCTCCCCTTATCCAAAGTTTCGAGGTAAAATGGAATCCAGGCTTGCAATCCCGCCTGATGCGCTAGAATTTCTCGAAGCACTAAATTCTCTTTATTGGTGCCGCGCACTTGTGGTAAATAGTGACCTAAGGTTTTATCGAGATTAACCTTTCCCTCCTCCACTAATTTCATAAGTAAGGGAACACTCACCGCAATTTTAGTGATACTGGCCAAATCATAAATATGGTGCGATTCTATGGCCTCCTTCTTATCGTATTGGGTGGAACCGAAGTTTTTATGGTAGACCACCTGTCCCTTTCTGGCCACGAGGATTTGACCACCGGGAGTAGCTCTGGCGTTCATCGCCTCCTGCATAAGACGGTCTATTCCTTCTAAGCGCTGAGGGTCTAGTCCAACCGCCCCGGGATAGTGATAACCTAAGCGACCAATAGCCTGCGTGTTTAGTCCAAAGCCGACTTCAAAAGGATCACCCGCACTAACCGGCAAACGACCTTCCGCCCCTAGGGCTCCAAAGATTATCTGGGCCGCTACACTTTCTGCGTCGGGATGGTTCTGATAAGCTAAAAGTAGTGCCTCTGATTGGCGCGCTTCAGGGAAGTCTAATAAAGAATAAGGATTGGCAAATAAGGTAGTGATCACCTTATTCTGCAAGGCAACACGCTTACTAAAGCGCCTTAGACGCTTATCTAGTTTATAGCTCTTCCAAGGGTTCTTATTGGACGTATACCAACCTAAGATTACGTAGTCGTATTCGGCTAAGGAGGCGATAATTTGTTCCTCCTGATTCGGGTTATAGTCGAAGTGATCTACCTGGGTGTATTTCTTTAAGGTAGCCGCAAACTGAGTCCCTGCCTCTACTCCACCCGTCACACAAGCAACCTTAATTCCGGCCAGTTTTTTAATTGGTAAAGTCTTGTTTTTATTGATTAGAAGGGTGCTGGCTTTCGCAAATAATTCGCGGTTTAGCACTCGATCCGACTCACGTTGAAGTTGAGCCTTTAAGCTTGAAGGTTCGATGTATTGTTTTTCGAACAATCCCATCCAATGCTTGGCACGTAAAATTTTAGCGACATGCTTATCAATAGCCAGGGTATCGATTAAGCCCGCCTTTAATGCTTCTTTTATTTTGGTCTTGGCCAATTTTACATCTTGGGAAAAAACTAAAACATCATTACCAGCCTTTAGCGCCTCTAAATCGACCATACCCGGAGGGTAATCGCGCGCCACTCCTTGCATATTGAGGGCATCGGTAAACTTTAAACCATCGAAGCCCATTTCATTTTCGAGTAAATCCAGAGTTGGCTTGCTGAGCGAACTGGGTTTACCGGTGGCGTCTAGAGCAGGAACATTAAGGTGGGCTACCATTACTCCGCCTAAACCACTCTTGCTTAATACTTTATAGGGAAATAGCTCCACTTGTTCCAAGCGATTACGCTGGTGGGAAACGGTCGGTAAAGTCTTATGGGAGTCGCTGTCGGTATCTCCATGTCCAGGGAAATGCTTAGCGCATGCCAGTACCCGCTCTGACTGCAAACCTCTGGTAAAAGCTGCGGTTAGGGCGGTCACTTTCTCGGGGTTTTCACCAAAAGAGCGCGCACCGATGATGGGGTTTTCGGGATTGGTATTTATATCTACAACGGGCGCAAAATTGATATGCACTCCCAAAGCGCGGCAATGCTGCGCCATCGCTTTGCCGTATTCGTAAGCCCAAATGGTGTCTTGCACCGCTCCTAAGGTGATAGGCCAGGGAAATTTGAAAGTCTCATCCAGGCGCATCGATAAACCCCATTCGGCATCCATGGCAATCATTAAGGGAGTTTTGGCTTTCGCCTGATATAAATTAGTAAGCTCCGCTTGTTTTCGCGGACTACCTTGCATGAATATTAAAGATCCAATGTGTTCTTCTTGAACGAGTTTTAGGATTTCTTGTTGATGCGCCGAACCTTTGTTGGAATAGGCCGCTACCATAAACAGTTGGCCCAATTTCTCATCCATCGACATACTGTCTAACTTCTGCTTGGCCCAGAGGGCATCGCCTTGGTAAATCACTGCATTCTGACCCCACATGCAGAAGGGCAGCACTAGCAGCAAAAACTTCAAGAAAAATTTATTCATAGGAAGGTATAATGCGCTAAGGTAAGCGCTTTAAAGGGTCTTCAATACTTTAGCTTTAACAAGTAATCCACAATATAAAGTGAACGTAGAATTAAAACCATTTTGCATCTAAAATGGTTAAAAAGACGATATTTTTGCCTCTATTTTAAAATCTTCCTCTTGGAATCGGACAAAATTGAAGTACTCGGAGCTCGAGTACACAATCTCAAAGATTTAGACCTTGAAATTCCCCGTGATGAACTGGTAGTGATCACCGGCCTTAGTGGTAGTGGGAAATCGAGTTTAGCCTTCGACACAATCTATGCCGAAGGTCAGCGTCGCTACATTGAGACTTTCTCGGCCTATGCCCGCCAGTTTTTGGGGAATATGGACCGTCCTGATGTGGACAAGATCAATGGCCTTAGTCCGGTTATTTCCATTGAGCAGAAGACGACCAGTAAAAACCCACGCTCCACCGTGGGTACGGTTACCGAGATCTATGACTTTCTGCGCCTCCTTTACGCTCGCGCATCTACGGCTTACTCTTACGAAACGGGCGAGAAAATGATCTCCTATACCGCAGATCAAATAAAAAACCTGATTCTAGAGCGCTACCAGGGTGAACGAGTGTATATCCTTGCCCCCTTAATTCGTTCCCGTAAAGGTCATTACCGCGAATTATTTGCTTCGATGGCCAAGCAGGGCTTTTTAAAAGTGCGCATCGACGGTGAAATTAAAGATCTGAGCAGTGGCATGCGGGTAGATCGTTACAAGACCCATGATATAGAATTGGTGGTTGACCGTATGCGCATCGATGGAAAGGACGAGAAGCGCTTAAGCGAATCCATTCAAATTGCCTTATCGCAAGGAAAAGGCATTATGATGGTGCAGCCTTTTGAAGGAGAGAAGCCCCAGTTTTTTAGTCGGAATTTAATGTGCCCTAGCACGGGGATTGCCTATCCCGAGCCCGAGCCAAATACCTTTTCTTTTAATAGTCCTAAGGGAGCGTGCCCAAAATGCAATGGCCTGGGTACAGTCCAAGAAGTAGATATCGCCAAAATTATTCCCGACCCTAAAAAGAGTATTCGCAATGGTGGAATTGCCCCATTGGGGGAGTTTAAGGCTAATTGGATTTTTAATCAGATTGAAATTATTGGCGATCGCTATGGTTTCAAACTAAACACGCCCATAAAAGATATTTCCAAAGAAGGCTTAGATACTATTCTTTATGGCGCCGACGAGGTATTTGAGGTTCCTAATAAAACTTTAGGCATCACCCGAAAATATTCCCTCAAATTCGAAGGAGTGGTAAACTTCTTACGCAGTCAGAGCGAGGAAACCAAAAGTAAAAGCATTAAGCGTTGGGCAGAAGCCTATATGAACGAAATCACCTGTCCCGATTGCAATGGTGATCGACTACGAATAGAATCGCGGCACTTTAAAATTGGGGAGGAAAGTATTTCTGATTTAGCGCGCTATGATATTGAAGGATTACAGACCTGGTTGAGCAAAGCTGAGTCTAAAATGGATGAAAACCAGAAGCGCATTGGTTCCGAGATTCTCAAGGAATTGAGGGTGCGCAGTGGTTTTCTTTTGGACGTAGGTTTAAACTACCTCAGCCTCAACCGACCGGCTAAATCCCTTTCGGGCGGAGAAGCGCAAAGGATTCGCCTAGCTACCCAAATTGGCTCGCAATTGGTAAACGTGCTCTACATTCTGGACGAACCAAGTATTGGCTTACATCAACGCGATAATGAAAAACTGATTAAATCCTTGAAGGAGCTGCGCGACCTCGGGAATTCGGTAATCGTGGTGGAACATGACCGCGATATGATTGAGGAGGCCGACTTTATTCTAGATATTGGTCCGGGTGCCGGTCGCCACGGAGGAGAAATTGTCGCCCAGGGTAGCCTCAAAGACATCCGCGAAAGCGATAGCATTACCGCAAAATACCTTAATGGCCAACAGGAAATAAAGGTGCCTGGCGTGCGCCGAGCCGGCAATGGTAAGGTGATAGAACTAAAAGGAGCCACCGGCAATAACTTAAAAAAGGTAAACCTGAAATTACCCTTGGGTCAGTTGGTGGTGGTTACAGGCGTATCTGGATCGGGGAAATCTACCCTCATCAATGAAACCCTTTACCCGGCCATTAGTAAACATTTTTACCAATCGGTTAAGGAGCCTCTGCCCTATAAAGATCTTAAGGGTTTAGAGCATATCGACAAGGTAATTGACATTGACCAGAGTCCGATTGGCCGCACCCCACGCTCCAATCCAGCCACCTATACTGGGGTGCTGAGTCACATTCGTGATCTTTTCGCCAATTTGCCCGAGGCCAAAGTACGCGGCTATAAACCTGGGCGCTTTAGCTTTAATGTAAAGGGCGGGCGTTGCGAAACCTGTGAAGGAGCGGGTATACGGGTAATTGAAATGAATTTTTTACCCGATGTTTATGTTGATTGTGAAACCTGTAATGGCAAGCGCTTTAATCGCGAAACTTTAGAAGTACGCTATAAAGGGAAGTCTATTGCCGATGTTCTAGACATGAGCATCAATCACGCGGTATCCTTTTTCGAAAGTATTCCTAAAATTTACCAGAAACTAAAAACCTTGCAAGAAGTGGGGCTGGGCTACATCACTTTGGGTCAGCAGTCGACCACCCTCTCCGGCGGCGAAGCGCAAAGGGTAAAACTAGCCACAGAACTCAGCAAAAGAGACACCGGCAAAACCCTTTACATTCTAGACGAGCCCACTACCGGCCTGCATTTCGAGGATGTGCGGGTTTTAATGGAAGTTTTAAATAAATTAGTGGACCGCGGAAACAGCGTTTTAATCATTGAACACAATATGGATGTGATTAAGCTGGCCGATCATATTGTAGATATTGGTCCGGAGGGCGGCGCCAAAGGAGGTAAAGTCATTTTTGAAGGCAGTCCGGAAGAACTGGTTAAGCAAAAGAAAGGTTTTACCGCTCCCTTCCTTGCGAAGGAGCTTAATCGATAAGAAAATATAGATGACAAATAAGAACGATGATCAACTCAAACGGGCCTTTGAACCGAAGAGTTGGAACGAGATACGCACCAACGACAGCTGGGGCATTTTTAAAATAATGAGCGAATTCGTTAATGGATATGAAAGTATGGCTCGCCTGGGGCCTTGCGTTACCATTTTCGGTTCGGCTCGCACCAAGCCCGACAATCCCTACTATCAGTTAGCGGAAGAAATTTCCTACAAGCTTACCCAAAGTGGCTTTGGAATTATTACTGGCGGTGGACCAGGCATTATGGAGGCCGGTAACAAGGGGGCGCAAAAAGGCAAGGGTAATTCGGTGGGACTAAACATCGATTTACCGATGGAACAAGAGCCCAACCCTTTTATTGATCCCGATAAAAGCCTCGATTTCGACTATTTCTTCGTGCGTAAGGTAATCTTCGTAAAATACTCCCAGGGCTTCGTGGTTATGCCTGGAGGCTTTGGTACCCTTGACGAACTTTTTGAGGCACTGACCCTCATCCAAACCTATAAAATAGGGCGCTTCCCGATTGTTTTGGTAGGTAAGAAGTTTTGGGGTGGCTTAATCGAATGGATTAAAAACACCCTGCTTGAAGCGGAGAATAACATTAGTGCTCAGGATTTAGAACTCTTCAAATTAGTAGATACTGCCGATGAAGCGGTGGAAGTAATTGAAGACTTCTACTTGAAGTATATGTTGAAGCCGAATTTCTAGGCTAGAGTCAGGACCCAAGAGTCTAGAATTTAGACGCTGCCCGCTAAATCATTTTCCTTTGACGCCAGTAGGCTAAAGCACTTATCAGCGCCAAGCTAGCTACCGAATAGTAAACCCAATTAGGTACCGGTACGGGATCGCCCGCGGCATACGAATGCAAACCACTGAGGTAATAGTTTACGCCGTAATAGGTCATAATTATTGAAGCCAAACCAAAAAGGCTCGCGAAATTAAAGGCAAAGTATCCGGCTAATTTGGGCACAAAGCGCATATGAAGAATAAAGGCATAAACCAGAATAGACACCAGGGCCCAGGTTTCTTTGGCGTCCCAACCCCAATAGCGTCCCCAACTTTCATTGGCCCACACTCCGCCTAAGTAGGTCCCTACGCTTAACATAAACAAGCCTCCTATGAGCGTCATCTCACTAATTTTGGTCATTTCGCTAATAATATCGCGGAGACTCTTTTTATTGGCTTCGGTGAGGAAAATCATCAAGATAAGATTGATGACACCAATTATAGCACCAAGCATTAAAAATCCATAGGATCCCGCCTCGAGACTCACGTGAATGGTTAACCAATAGGACCTTAATACGGGTACCAGAGGAGTGATCTCGGGGTTTAAGTAGCTGAGATAGGCAATTAATAAGACGACACCCGAAAGGACATTGGTAGCGGCCATGGCTCCGGCCGATTTTCGACTAAATAATATTCCCGCCAAGGTAGCGGTCCAGGCGATATATATCATCGACTCATAACCATTGCTCCATGGTGCCCGTCCCGAAACATACCAACGTAGTCCCAATCCAAAGCTGTGAAACAAAAAGGCTAGAATTAGCAAAAGGCCGAGAAGCTTGATGATGGGAGCTAAGGATAGTTTAGGTCTAAAGACTTGTAAAAAGAGGCTGACTAAAAAGGCTAAACCCAGGAATAGATAAACAAAGGCTAAACGATTAAAGACATTAAGCTTATTCAATAGAATCTCCAAGGAGCGTTGCAATGGAGAAGGTAAAAGGGCTGAATCTTGCTTATCTTGGTATTTAACGAGTTCCTGAATGATGCCATCGGCGGTACTAAAATCGCCGTTCGCGAATCCTTTAATTAAGGCTATGCGGTAGGTAGGAAAGAATTTTTCAGCCACAATAGATTGCTGCTCGCCGTGACCATGATTGGAAACCCAGGTATTATTAGGGTCACCCTCGAGGGGAATGATGCGGAGGAGATAACCCGATAGCATCATGTTTACAATATTGATCTTTTCATCGAGCTTCAAAATAGCCTTTTCGAAAGTCCCTTTTTCTTTGTCTATAGTGTTATTAGCCTCCTGCACTAATGCCGAAAGCTTGTAAGAACCATCTTCGGCAAAGAAGTCGCGATAAGCATGGTACTGGCCCTCGAAACCTAGCTCTTTGAATCGGGGGTGAAAGGGCATTTTAATTAGTGGTACCCCATACCAAGCAGAGTTTTCGGCCCAGATACTAAGCAGAACCTGCTCGGCATTGAGGCCTTGATAGCTTTCCTTTCCATAAACCTTACGCATAACCTCTCTGCTGAGCGTATGCATAGGCTTCATCCGGCCCCGAATATCCTGAACCAATACTTCACTGAAAGCCTCGGCATGGCGCTCCGAAACCTGCGGTAAACTGGCTTGTAATTGCTCTTGAGCAAAAAGTGGCAAACTGCAGAGGATTAAGAGCATTGCCGCTCCCCTTTTGGCCCTTATCCTTTTTATCTGTTGGGCTAGCATGCTAAAACGACTTTCTTTACTAAAGAGGGTCCATACCATCCCTAAGGTAAGCAGGAAGTAGCCCAGATAACTGATCCAGGTTCCCCAGAAATCGTGGTTGACCGATAAATAAGTTCCCCTTTCGTCGCGATCGTAAGAAGATTGGAAGAAACGGTAGCCACGGTGACTTAAAATATTATTCATGTAAATGCGATAGTCGCTTTGAATTCCTTCTTCGCTATCGATTAACTGCACTTCACTGGCATAGGAAGCCGGCGAATTAGTGCCGGGATAACGTTCCATTTGAAAATCGTACAGCTTTAAGCTGAAGGGTAAGCTTCTCAACTTTGCACCATAAGCGAGATTTATTTGTAAATCGGCCATTTCCAAGCTTTTAGGCTCACCAAGATAGCCCTTAGCGCCTTCCAAATAAACCAGCTGCCTTTCTTCGCCTACTTGCACTTCTAAATTTAGGCCAATACTGCTTTCATTCTTGATTTTCGCACTTTCACTGTAGCGCTGCAAGCGACCGGACGGTAGGTAATCACCAAATACAAATGAACGACCCGCATAGGAGTATAGGCTTCGTAAAGCCAAAGGACTTAAAGTATCGCCCTTAATGCTATCAATAGCTCGATTGGCCATGCGCATATACTGGTAGGGCTGGGCGGTGAGTACTAGCGGACCACTATCCCCCAGAATAATGTTAAAAGAACCTGGTTCAGGTAGATCCGAAAAATTAAAATGAATGCCTTGAAGGTCTAGATGCTCGCCGTAGCGGAGGGCATATTCATCGCGACCAGCAGCACCGCCGAAGACCAATTTTAAGATCGGTTTTCCTTCTTCATCAGCAATAATATCATAGGCGGGGTTTACGGTAAGGTCTTTCAGGCGAATATCAATCCGCTGCTTTCCTATTTGGTAGGATTTTTCGAAAGAATTGGAACCTAAGCTCGACCAAAGTACGGGCTCCTCAACGGCAAAGCTTTGTCCCCCTTTCTGGAAGTCAAACTTGAGATAGCTTTCACTACTCACAAAGCGATTACTAGTATCTCCTTCCCGGATATGCATCATCCCTTCAAATCCACTGAAACGAGTGATGGCCGCACCTAAAAGAATAATTAGAAAGGAAAGATGAAACAATAAAACCGCCCACATACGGCGGCTGATTAGTTTAAAATCAATGATATTCTTAACTAGACTAAGGCTAAAAGCAAGAAGCAGGAGTTCGAACCACCAAGCTTGGTAAATTACCTTTTGTGCCGAGTCGGTACCGTAGTCGTTTTCAATAAAGGTTGCCGCGCCAATAGCAATCGCAAAGGCCAAAATGTAAAAAAGGGCCGCCTTTCGGCCGAAAAGCGCATCAATAATCTTCTTCATAAGCTATTTCACTAATTGCGCATTCTGCAAGATGAAGTCGTAGCTGTAACCCGCACCGAAGTTAACATCCTTAGCTAATTTGGCTTTAATGGTTATGATGTGTCCGGCTGGTACCGCCTCTAAACTAGTAGCGACCATATCAAAACTGTCGAAGCTACCATCTTGCAGATGGAGCCAATTGCGATCCATAATATTGGCATTAATCTTAGTGACTTTAGCCGTAAGCTGCACCTCCTGCCCCACATATTTATCGGCATTACTTATTAGCTCACGGATTTTAATAGAGCCTTCACGTTCGAGGCTACTTTCTGAAGGAATCGTACTTGATGTTTTAGAATTCCCTCCTTTTACCAACGTTTCTATCGCATTACCTACCGTTCCGCCATGCTTTTGGGCAGGCCTTAAATCGGAAACCAAATAGATTTCCTGAAAATTGCGATTAAACTCACTCGAATAATAATTGGTTTTAAAGAGGCCTTTATCAAAAAGATATTCGCTTTGCAAGGGTAAGTTTACCTTCATCGTAGCAATCCAAAATTCTTTTTCTGCTTCCCGAACCTTAAAATAGGAGTACTTCTCTCCTTGCAAGGAATCTATTAAAAGAACCTTATGGCGGCTATTTGGAGAACTAGCTACTTCTTGGGTTTGATTTGATGGGGCTTTAAAGATGGCCTCTGCCTCGGGTACTGCCTCCTGTGCCTCTAGTACCTCTGGGCCATTGTTACAGGCAATAGTGAAAGAAAAAAGGAAGAGGAAAAGCTTGCTTTGAAACTTCATTCTAAAATTTTAGGTTTTTGGTCAGTCTAAGGTTAAAACGAATTAAATCGGCTTGATAATTCAGGTTGTACTCGGCCAAGAGGCCTAAGCTCCAATCATTTTCAAATCGATACGAACATTCTGCTCCGGCATACATAATGGGATCTAAAACAATTTCACGCTCGGGATAAAGGTAACTCAGATACCTAAAGTAAAGGGCCGTGTATAATTTATTGGAACGCCAATAGCGGCTGTAGCGCAAGGCATTAATTTCAGAGTTCAAGAAATAGGTCTGATTTAAATTAAAACGATAGCTGAGTGTGCCACCAATCCAGGGCAAAGTCTGGCTAATATAGGCCGAGTAATTCTCTGAACCTTCATTCGGATTTGAAGCCAAGCGAATATTGTAGCTGAGGCCAAGCTGGGTAGATTTAAAAATTCGGTAGTTAAGCCTAAAGCGCAGGCCTTGCCGAGTCCCCTGTTCGGCCAAAAGGCGTTCCACCTCTGAGTCGTACTGCTGGAAAAAGATGAGCTGCTGCCGATTATCGTAAGACACAAAGAGATTGAGCTTGGCATTAAATCGATAGCGCAATGAAAGGTAGAGGGAAGTCAGTTTAAAATCGGATTGAGCGGTAGCGGTATCAAAATTCTGGTACAAATCTATTTCGGCCGATGAGAACCAGAGCCAATCGCCATAGCTTAAACTATTCTGAGTGTAAACATACCGTCGGTCTATGCCGCCATTATTATTCTGCTGCACCCATCCTAAGGTACTTTGCAAATTGAATTTCCCCTTTTGGTAATCATAAGCCGAATAAGCACCAAACTGCATCAATTTAGGGTTATAACCAAAAGTCTCGAAGTCGGGTCTACTGCCAGCAATAGCACCCAAGCTAAAATTCTTCCAGCGGTATTCGTATTGCAGGCCGTCGATAGCGCCCAAAGAGGAAATGCGGCGATTTACCCTGCGACCCAAAACAAACTGCTGCTGCCCCCGTCTGTAGACCAATGCTAAATTGTAAAAGTTGAGCCGGTAGGGGTCTGCCTCAGTTTCATAGGAGCGTTGAAAGTGCTGGAAATTAAAATAGGTCTCCAATCTTAAATCGCGTCCCCCCAGGCTATCCCAACTAACCGAGCTGCGCAGTACATTTCGCATATTAGCCCGGAAATCGTCGAGGCGGTAGGTACTGGCATTATCATACGAAATTCGCGCGCGAAAGTTTGACTGCTGGGGCGCTCCCTTGCTAAATTGAGGATTAGCCTGCTTGGCTTGCCTTAGGCTATCTTCAGGGGAAGCAGATGGTTCGGTCTTTAAGCTTTCCGCAATCTCTTCTCGCTCTTTTCGCTTTTCTGGTGATTGTGGATAAGGTTTCGTGTAAAGCCTTTGGCCTTTTTCCAGATCGCAATCGGCGATAGCTTCGCAAAGTGCGGAAAGGGAAGATTTCTTGAGGATAAACAAACAGGGTTCCTTTTGCTGCGCATCTCGGTACAAAGTATCCCCAAGCTCTAGTTTTTCGGTGCTTTCAAAGCGTAAGTAAACATTAGAAGCATTAAGGTACGATACGGTACCTTCGAGCACTTGGGCTTTAGCTTGAAGACTTATGATCGCCAGCGATATGTAAATAGTCCAGCGCATTATTCTTCGCCGCGCGGGTGACAATTGTAACAGGCAGTACTTTCGAAACGGAAACCTCCAACATCGTCATGCTCATCGCGCATTTCGTTTTCATTGCTATGCTCATGGCAGTCGATACAGCTAAAACTACTAAAGTTAGAAGGGTTTAAATGGCATTCGGCACAAGAGTTCCAGACCCCTGCGTGGCGACCGCTATAGATGGGGAAATAATTGTCGTCGTGACTCCTAAAACTAGCAGGGGACCAACCGGGATTGGTGTTATGGCAAAGGGTACATTCGACCGGAAAGCCAGAGCTAATGTGGTTAGGCTGACTAGCATTATTGTAATCTTCGATATGACAGGAGGCACATACCGCTTCAATTTGATTGTAGCTAGTACTTTGGTGGCAATCCATGCATTCGAGCATATCGTGTCCGCCGGTGAGCGGAAAGAAATAGTGGAAATTATCCCCACCCCAATCGCGACTCATTGGTTCGTGGCACTGAATGCAATCGGTGCCAAAACCTGAGCTCAAGTGATTCGGGTTTTGCGTCGCCGTATAGTCTTCTCGGTGGCAGTCAATACATTCATTACCAATACGCTGCCAAGCCAGGTTATTATCCGATTTGTGGCAATCTACACAGGCAAGGGTAACATGCGCACCCATTAGGGGAAAGCCATTCTGTTCGTGCATCTCGGGTATGGCAAAAACCAACCATGAATCACTGTTATGGCAACGCACGCAGTCGTCGCCCACGGTCATTTCATGCACATCGGTGTGACAAGAGACGCAATTTGCCTCGAGGCCTTTGAAGTTTAATTGCTGATGGCAGTCCATGCAATTTACCTCAGCATGTCTTCCTTCTAGCTCAAAACCAGTTTGCTTGCTGTGGTCAAAGTTAATGGTAGCGTAATCCACCTGCCAAGATCCAGAGTTATGGCAATCGGCACAATTGATGCGAAAATCATCACCATGCGGATTCTGGGCCCATAAGGCGAAAGACCAGAAGAATATTAAGAAGCGTGGCAATCTAAACATTCGAATTTTTTAATGGTGTATAAAGGTCCCTGTTCGGGAAGCTCAGCCTGAACCTTATGACAGGCAGCACAGTCAATTTCGGCATGTTTACCCTCTAAGGGGAATTGTGTTTTTTGATGATCGAAGTTATAAGCTTGCCAATCCATAGCCGCCCGATGGCAGCTGGTGCAGTCCACCTTATCGAGGGCACCGAATTGATTGCCATGGCTATTATCGTGGCAAGATTGGCATTGCTGATCTATATCCACAAACCGTTGTTCTCCTCCCTCAGGGAAATGGCAGGCAGCGCAATTCGTTTGGGCATGAGCCCCTTCTAAAGGCCAGTCGGTTTGCGTATGATCAAAGCTAAGCTGCTGCCAATTTTCGGAGTTATGGCAGGCCTGGCAATCTTGATCAGGGTAATATTTCGCATCGATGTAATTGCGGTGAATATCTTCATGACAGGCCACACAATTATTCGATTCAAAAGCAAAATCCCAGCGACTAATCTCATCTTCCTTATGACAAGCAAAACAAGGGGTTGCTAAATGGGCTCCTTCTAATGGAAAATCGCTATCGTCGTGCTCTAAAATACCAAAAGAAGAATAGCTAAAGTCCTTCTGGAGACTATGGCAGTCCGAACAATCTTTAATACCTAAGCTTAGGTCCTCTATTTCCTCCTGGTGGTAGTTTTCATGGCAGTCGGTACAACGCTCAAAAGTAAGCTTTCGCTTGAAGTCGCCCCCACTATGGCAATCCGCACAAGCTACCGTGCGGTGTAAACCCACTAAGGGATAGTGGGTAAGATTATGATCGAATCGATTGGAAGCTTTGAGCTTTGACCAAGATTGTTCATTGTGGCAATCGGTACATTTTGGCCCAAACTTTCCTTGATGCGCATCCTGATGGCAATCGGTGCAAGCACTAAAAGCGATTCCGTTAAAAGCCTGGAACTCTCGCTTTTGCTGAATAGATTTAGGATGGCATTCCTCACAGCTTACCTGCCTATGAGCTCCCTTTAAAGGGAATTTAGTTTTTTGATGATCGAAACGAGGGGCTTCCTCAAAGGATTCATAGCGATGACAGGCAAGGCAGTCTTCGCCTAAAGTTTGTTGATGGTAATCGACATGGCAGCTTAGGCAGGCTTCTTCCAAACCCAGATAGGTACCGGTGCGCTTAGCAAGCTCCGTATCGCCTATGTAATCGGGTTTATGACATTC
Organism: uncultured Flavobacteriales bacterium; assembly: GCA_913055685.1. Lineage (GTDB taxonomy): Bacteria > Bacteroidota > Bacteroidia > Flavobacteriales > Schleiferiaceae > Croceimicrobium. The sequence continues at coordinate 117,447 of CAJXKC010000004.1, read as the reverse complement.
ACGGCAATCAACCTTTTGATGCGCACCTTCTAATTTATAGCCCGTGAGTTGATGTGCGAAATTAATGGTGTCAAAACGCACCATATTAAAGTCGCGGCCATGGTGTTCGCTATGGCACTTTATACAGGACTGAGATTTAACATCAGCGGAAGCGTGGTAACCTCGATTCGCATCCAATAAAGAACTAAGCTCTTTATGGCAGTCGAGGCATTTGGCATCCGAAACCTTTTTCCCTAATTCATGACACTGGGTGCAATTCGATAAACCTTCCAGGTCGGCATGCGCCCGGCTGAGTTTACCCGGCGAAAATTGCCCCCAGCTCGTAAAGCCTAGGAGGATTAATACTATGCCCAACCATGTTTTCATCGATACTTCTTAAGCACTTTACCAAAGGTTTTTTCCACTTCGATGCCGCATTCCTTCAAGAAAGGTAAGGGTAATTCGCCACCGATAAAAATGTAAACCTTGTCATTTTCAAGGCTTTCTTCTTCCCCCGCACTATTGCGAAGTAAAACCCGCTCCTCCTTTATTTCCATTAGATTGGAAGCTAGTTTCAGCTCAATTTTACCTTCGGCCAGAGCCGCTTCCAATTTGCTTTGATTTTGTTTTTTAATGCGGGCAAAATGCTCCTTTCGGTAACTGAGAATTACCTGGTTTTTATCCATTAGTAATAAGGCCGACTCAACCGCCGAATCGCCGCCTCCCACCACAATAATCTTGAGACCCTCAATTTGCTCGCTATCTAATAGGCGGTAAGCAACCTTGGTACTTTCCTCGCCCGGAATCCCCAGTTTACGCGGAGTGCCTCGCCTCCCAATAGCTAAAAGAACCGAAGCCGCTTTAATGTCTTCACCCTTGTTGGTGTTTATACTAAACTGGTAAGGCCCTAGTTCTTGAATGCCATTTACCTTGCAATGCTCCTCAATTTTAATTTGGTTGGATTCCAGTAAATCAAGCCAAATTGCCAGTAATTCTTGCTTAGAGGTATTGTAAAGTTTGAGCTTACCGTAAAAAGGTAGCTCAACCGGTTGGGTCATTACCACCTTATCGCGCGGAAAAGTAAAGACCGTGCCGCCCAAGGATTCTTGCTCAAGAATGCGAAATTTTAGTCCTAATTCTTTGGCTTTTAAGGCCGCGGCAATACCCGCAGGGCCAGCTCCAACGATAAGGAGGTCTTGCTCCATAGGATGGTTCTTGACTAAATGCTTTTCTAAATTTGTGACGGCTTGCATGCCCTGTTCGGCACTATTTTTAATGAGGCCCATGCCCCCCAATTCACCCGCGATGTATATTCCGGGGACATTGGTTTCATAGTCAGGTTTAATATGGGGTAAGTCTACTCCCCTTGTTTCGGTACCAATTCGCAAACTGATTGCTTCAACAGGACAAGCATGAAAACAGGCCCCGTGACCAATACAGCTACTGGCGTTAATTACGGTGGCTTTACCATTTATTAGCCCCAGAATATCTTCTTCGGGGCAGGCTCTAACACATGCACCGCTACCTAGGCATAAATTGGGATCGATATAAGGATGCAATGAAACAGGTTCGAAACGTCCTTCCTCCTTGGCCTGGGCCACCTTCGCTTTTACTTGGGCGCTTTTCTTAGCGTGACCGCGCCAATAGTAGAGCACTATGGCCAGTGAAATTAAAAGGGTAATACTGTAGGCTAAAAACTCTTCCATCAGAAAATCCAATAATAGCCCATAGCCACCGTAATGACCACGTGAACGATAACAATAAAAAGCATGATGAGGGCAAATGGGCGGTGGGCCACATGCCAGTATCTAAAGAGTCGCTGCATTAATTCGAGCCGCTCAATTTTATGACGCATGGCAATTTGCGCCTTGCTTGCTTGTAAAATAGATTTCAAATCACTCGGTTCGAGACCGGCTTCTTCTTTAAGGTTGCGCTTTAATTCGAGCCTAAACTTTCGGGCATATGCCGGCCGAGCCCAGAGTCCTTTCTTAGGGTTGGTATAGGCTAAGATTTTGCGATGCCATTCTTGCGAATATTTGGAAAGCAGTCCTAAACCCCTTTCCAGATTTTGCTCCTCGGCCCGAATTTCTTGCAAGCTTAATTCCCGTCCGTTGATACTTCTCGGTATTTGCAAATAAATATAGCGGCCGATAACACCACTTAAAACCACTAGCACCATGGACCAAAAAGCGATTGAAACAATCCCCCCGAATTTAAAGGTGGTATGAAAGAGAATTAAGATAGGCCCTAGAGTGCAGAGAAAAATGTGAAACTCTAAAAGGTACTTAAGACGAATAAAGCGCTCCAGGAAACCATATTTCTTAGCCGGAATATAAACGAATACCCCTATTGCAATCATCAAGGTGCCAATGATTCCTAAACCGTGACCAAATAAGCCTGTAGCTTTAAACCATTCGTGTTTAGGATGGTAAAACCTTTCTTCGAGCGGAGTTTGGTAATAATCGTAACCGTAATAGGCCAAATAAAAGGTAACCGCAATTACGATTGCCGCTAAACTTAATTGGTATAAAAGTGGCCCAATTTTAGGCTGAGCTATTGAGGGGGAAGAATCCATTTACTACAAGATTATTAAAATGCGCTAATGGTTGGAATGAGTTCTATCATATTTCACTCATCTTAAGCAAGTCTTAAGTTTTTAATTATTAATTCCTCTGAATTCAATTTCACTTTAGCGCTATTTATAAAAACTTAAGTAAAACTGATATTCGTATAGTTAGTGACTTTATCCGCATTAAAAGCTAGTGAAAAAGCTAACTTTGCCTAAAATTTAGAGAAATGGAAAAACACGATTGCGTGATCATTGGCTCCGGTCCTGCCGGCTACACTGCAGCTATTTATGCCGCTCGTGCTGATTTAAAGCCAATTATATATACCGGCCTTGAGCCAGGTGGACAACTTACTACTACTACGGATGTAGAAAACTTCCCTGGATACCCCGAAGGAATTATGGGTCCGGAAATGATGGAAGATTTGCGTAAACAAGCGGAGCGTTTTGGTACCGACATTCGTTTTGGTATTGTTACCAAGGCAGAATTAAGTAAGATTCCGGGTGAATACCACAAACTCACCATCGATGAAAGTACCGAAGTATTGGCCCGTACGGTAATTATTGCCACTGGTGCGAGTGCGAAATACCTAGGCCTAGAGTCTGAGAAGAAGATGATGGGTCATGGCGTTTCGGCCTGTGCCATTTGCGATGGTTTCTTCTTTAAAGGTAAAGATGTAGTAGTTGTTGGTGGTGGTGATTCGGCCGCAGAAGAAGCTACCTACCTGGCCAAGCTTTGTCCTAAGGTAACTTTATTGGTACGTCGCGACGAAATGCGTGCTTCTCAAATTATGCAACAGCGCGTATTAGACACTCCTAATATTGAAGTGCTTTGGAACACCGATACCCTAGAAGTATTGGGTGACAAAACTGTTAGCGGGGTGCGCGTTAAAAACAATCAGACCGGTGAGGAAAGTGTAGTGGAAGCAGAAGGTTTCTTTGTTGCCATTGGCCACAAGCCTAATACCGACATTTTCAAAGGCCAGATTGATATGGACGAGGTAGGTTATATTAAAACCAAGCCTGGTACTGCCAGCACAAATTTACCGGGCGTATTTGCCACTGGAGATGCGCAAGATAAAATCTACCGCCAGGCCATTACCGCTGCCGGAAGTGGCTGCATGGGAGCCTTGGAGGCCGAACGTTATTTAAGTGAACATGAAGTAGCGGTTGAAGGCTAGTCATTTTCATTTATAAAATAGAAAGGCTCCCAATGGGAGCCTTTTTTTATGAACATAATAGCTTCATGCTTTATTCTACCGCTTTAAAAAGCCCGTAGAAAACCGCCAGCCAAACAAGGCCTTTGATAAGAAAAAACATAAAGAGTCCGATTGCCACCGGCCAACCGGCTTCCTTAACCAAAGCCTTCCAACCTTGTTCCTTGCGGATCTCTTTATAATATTTCCAACCTTTCTTAGCCATCCTAATTTTAAAAAAGAAACAGACCTATAAGCCAGATTCTGTACCGCAATAAAAGCAAAGCTCATTTACGGCCCTTATCATTTATCTAATGCTACCTACCCTCCGAGATTGCGCGAGCAACGCTCAGGCCTCGGTATACATGGTATTGCAACCCGCGAGGTTTACCCTGCCATTGTTGTCACCAACAATGCGGTGCGCTCTTACCGCACCTTTTCACCTTTGCCCCAACCCATGCAAAACATGGTCGAGGTAGTTTATTTTCTGTGGCACTCTCTGTCTGCACTAAGCATCCTCCCCTTTCAAGGAGCACGGCGCTCTATGTTGTCCGGACTTTCCTCCCCGACCTCGCTAGGCTTGGTCGAGGCGATAAGGCGGTCTGTTTCGAGCGCAAAGGTAGGTCCTATTTAGCGTAAGTCAACCTCGGTAGCCCCTTTTCCATATCGCGCATAAGAGGCATCGTAAAAACTGAGTCGGTCCATGCGCTCTAATAAAGTATATACCTCTTCCCTTAAACGGCCCTGCCCTACTCCATGAATTAGGATCACTTTTTTAATACCGGCTCGTCGCGCTTTATCCAAAGACTTTCGGACTTCGGATAATTGAATCTGTAATTTTTCATGGGCGCTGAAGTTTTTTGGGAAATCCACCAAAGCCTCAAAGTGCAGGTCTACTTCTAAGTATTCGGGAGCATGGGCTACCGCTTTACCTTTTTCGAGTCGCGCTTTGGGTCGGTCCTTTTGCTGGACCTCCCCAATATTGAGGCTTTTACGAGGGACTAAATCCTTAATATGGTGCTCTTCTTCAAAGCCATAATCCATCATAATGGTAAGCTTATCGCCGTTGATGGCAATAACCTCTCCAGTTGACGCATCGTTTAAAAAACTTACTATGTCCCCGACCTTAAACATGGCACAAAAATAATCCCGACGAGGCAAAAAGCCTCGACGGGATTCTAAATCTATCAAAAATTGGAATTATCGGATACTCAAGCGGCGATTCACCTTTAATCCATCTTGATGCAATTCAAGGATATACATTCCGCTTGCCAATTGAGATACATCAATTTGCTTACGTAGATGTCCATTATGTCCGTCGGCCATGGTACTGATTACCGCTCTACCTTGAGCGTCGCGCAATACAATTTCGATGGCCGCACTAGAAGCGCTATTAGCATCTAATTGAATGTAATTAGTTGCTGGGTTTGGATACACATTTAGAGACTGACCGAGTAATGACTCTTCTACTCCAAATGGATCGAGGCTAATTGTTGCCGTATCGCTACCACAGCCATTAGTTACAATCAAAGTAATGGTAGTAGCACCGCCATTCACATACACCACGGTGTCCATCATACCCGAACCACTAACACCATTACCAAAGTCCCAGGTAAAGCTAGAGCCATTACTAGAACTACTAGCATCCACATAAACCACCGATTGGCTGTTCACTAGGTCGCTGCTGTAAGTAAAGGCTGCAACTGGTAAGGGGCCGCTGGCGGTACTAGTAGTATTAGTTACCGTAGCGCTGGTATCGTTACCGCAAATATCGGCCACGATAAAGTCGTAGGAAGTTCCAGGGCTAAGTCCGCTCACCGTATAAGGCGTAGCGCTCACATTCACCGCAGTCCCGGTTCCAGGCGTAAAGCCACTAGGACCATACTCTAATACCGAAGTACCGCTATTGGAAGTCCAATCGAGTTCAATGCTATCACAACCGACATTGCTGGTGGCAATTAATCCAGTAGGCGGTGTACAGCTACTCACTCTTGGGTTAATACAGAAATTATCGAAGTAGTAATTACAATCGTAACTATTACCCGCTTTTACGCCTGAGTAGAAGTTAATACCATTGAATTGTAGCGGACCACCGGCATTAGCCAAGGAGTATTGGTAGCCAACGTTAACGCTGTTACCATTCACCTCAAACCAAACCGTGTCATTATCTAAATCGATAACGGTAGTCATGGTAAACCATTGATTTTGGTTGTAAGTAAAGGTACCCGCTTGGATAGAACCGGTAGAATAAACCGCTTCTGCCGTACCCGTGGCCAAGAAGTAAACTTCACCACCCCAAAGGTTTCCGGTACCACCGCCAACATAGTTCTGTTGGATATTGAAGTAGGCACCATCACCAGTAGGAACAAACATATCAAAGTTAATTTCCCAAGCACCCGAACTAATAGTATCGAATAAAGCCACAATATCACTAAGACCTTGGGTGCCTAAGTCATGGATACGGATTGAGTTAGGCGCACTATTGGCTTGCGTGGTGCTAATTTCTGTGTCACCACCAAAACTTCCTGCCCACTGTACAAATAGCGCACTTTGATCCCAAATTGGCGCTGCAGTGCTGGCATTATTGTATTGATCTAAACTATCACATAGTACTGGAGTAGGACAAACCGCCGTGGGACCAACCCACTGACTAGTGTCGCCTACGGTACAAATAGAACGCACATAAACCTCCTGACACAAGTTGTTGGCATTAGCAAAAGTTAATACCAATGAGTCGGCGGTACTGGTTTGCATGGTACCAGTTCCAGGCGTAAATCCTGCGGGGCCAAACTCAACTTGATAAGAAAGCGCTCCACTAGGATCATTCCAACGAGCCACTGCCGAATTCGGGCTTAAGCCTTCAGCCGTAAGGCTAAGTGGACGCGGACAGCTAGCTCCCTGTTGTACACTCACGTCATCGATAGAGATATCACCGGTAAAGGAAGTACCGCGATGTCCTTCGAAAACAAACTTATACACCCCAGCAGTAAGTCCTGCTAAAGGCACATTACGACGTAGGAAAGGATCGCTTTGAGCGGCTTGCTGCTGACCAATAATACTATCGATAGCAGTACGCGTACCGGTAGAGTTTTCGGCATAAACTACCAGTTTATTAATGGTAGCACCATGCATATGATAGTGATATTCTAATTCTGGATTAGTCACGGTAGAGATATCAATTCCGGGAGAAATTAATTCGGCCGGCCCACCAGAGGTAGAGGTTTCTAAATACATATAGGTTCCTCCCGCGGTACCAGAGAAGGTATTATCGTAGAAGGGCCCAGTATTTAATGAGTTTTCATTAGCACCAGAAGCATCTTCCGACTCCCAACGCACACTACCTGAAATCGTGTTATGCGTCCAACAGTTTTCCCAACCGGCAGGTGTGCCTGAGGCGGTACCTAAACTAATCCCCTCGAAATTGGTAAAGTAAGGCGCATTATAGCTAGTCGGACAAGGCGTAGAGAAACATACTGGACCTAACCATAAGCTGGTATCACCAGGGGTACAAATTTCGCGTACCCAGAAGCAATAGCCTGTTCCGGCCGTAAGACCATTTAAGGTAATCGTATCATTATTGATGATGGTGCGGGTATTTGAGGCATCGCCTAATAAGCCTAAACCATATTCGATTTGATAACTACCAGCAGCTGAACCATTTCCATTAACCCAAGAAGCGAAAGCGCTATTCTGAGTTATATTGGTGATAGCGAGACTATCGGGACGCACACAAGTTGGTATTACCTCGTAATTGATTTCATCTACTAAAAGGAAGTCAAAAGGATCGGCTTGATCGTGGGCAATTACAAAGAAATCGTCCGTACCATTATAACCATTCGCCGTGGTAAATTCTACCGTATGCTCCGTAAACTGAGTAGCATCTAAAGTAAGCGTATCCAGTGCGGTGAAAGTATTGGCATCAGATGGGTTACTCATAGTACCTACCAATAAGGTACTGGGATAGAAAGTACTCGGCTTACGCGCCATGAAGCGAATTCGTTTATCACCAGCATTTAGGTCAGTGGTAATAGGCGAAATTAGCATCAATGGTGAAGCAGTCTGGTTAGAGTTATCTAACTCGATGTAGTTGGGAGAAGTAGGCGGCGCATAGAAGCTACTATTCTGAATTGTCACTCCCACAAAGTTTGAAGTAGCAAAGGATGGGTCCTCAATAGAACTAAAACATCCTAAGTCTTTACTCTGAGCTGAAAGGTTATCCCAGTTTTCGTAGTAAGGTGCACTAATCGCTTGACAAAGCGTTTTGAAACAAACTGGACCCACCCAATTAGAGGTATCGCCAGGCACACAAATTTCTCGTACCCAGAAACAGTAATTGGTATTCGGGGTCAGTGAAGTTAATGTCACCGTATCGTTTGTTACAAGCACTTGGCTATTAAGGCTGGAGCCCAAGAATGAACCACCATACTCAATTTGGAAGTTACCAGCTGAACCACTGAAAGGATCAAACTTAAGCGTCGCATTCATACTATCCACTGCCAATACCGCTAGGTTACTAGCCTCGGGACAAGTAGGAATTACTTCATAGTGTAAATCATCTACCAATAGGTAATCGAATGGATCGGCTTGGTTATGTGCAATCACAAAGTATTGGTCGGTTCCATTGTAACCATTAAGGGTGGTGATATTCACAATATGCTCGGTAAAGGTCGTACCATCGAGGAATACGGTGTCCAATAAATGGAAGGTCGAGGCATCGCTAGGATCACTCATGGTACCTACCACCAATTCACTGGGATAGGTCGCCGATTGCTTACGCGCCATAAAACGAATTCGCTTATCACCTGCGGTTATATCCGAAGCGGGTGGCGAAATCATCATTAGCGGTGAAGTGGTTACATTGGAATTATCAAACTCAATGTAGTTTGGAGAACTGGTAGGATTGTAGAAGCTACTGTTTTGGACCGTTACTCCAATAAAATTAGAAGTAGCAAATCCAGGATCTTCAATGGAAGTGAAACAACCCAAATCTTTCGACTGCGCGGTTAAGCCATCCCAATCCTCAAAATAGGGCGCGCTAATAGGCGAACAAGGCGTACAGAAGTCAAATGGACCCGCCCAAGCACTCGTATCACCGGCCGCACACACCGAACGTACCAAGAATTGATAACAGGTTTGTCCGCTTAAAGTATCAATTACCACTGAGTTGTTGGTAGTAAAAGCTTTGGTTCCTCCCAAAGTGGTAGATCCTTGGTAGAAGCCACCAGGCCCGAACCAATATTGGTAATTAGAAGCCGAACCTGTCCATGACATAGTTGCGGTGGTATCGTATAAGTTCCCCGCTGTAATTCCAGCAGGTTCCGGACAACTTACCGCGTTTAAGGTAATATCATCGAAGGTAAAGCCATCTGAGAAGGAAGTACTAAATGAGCTAAAACGACCCGCTTGTCCAAAACGAATTTGCGTTTCAGCACCTATACTCTGACCTGCCGCATCAATAAAGGCCTTAATATTTAAACTTTGTACGCTATCGTAAGTGGCACTGGCGGTGCGGATAGCGTCTAAATCGGCTACTTCAATCCATGGATCAGTAGGCGCTCCTCGAGCCCAAACTCGGTTATTGGGATTGGCCTCTTGGGCATGCGACATTACGTAGAAACCTAGTTCAATTCCTCCGCTAGTAGTGTAGTTACTGAGGTTTACCGTTAAGGTTAGGTAATTGGTTTGCACCGCTCCTGCAGATGGATTGTGATCTAAAGTAGCCGCTTGTACACCGTTACGGTAATAGGCCGCTCCGGCTTGAAGTCTAAGTCTCGAAGTGTTTTCATCCGAAGCTTCAAAACGCCAGGAATGAGTTACATCACAAAGGTTGGCCGAACCATTAAAGGTTGGACCAGTGCTGTAATTTTCAAAGCCATCGGTCCAAGGTAAGTTGGTCGGACTAGGCGCAGCACAACCCGTCAAGATCGAGTAAGGTCCTACCCATACCGAAACATCATTGGTACCACAAGAATCTTGAATATAGAAGTCGTATACCGTGTTAGGACTTAATCCGCTAACGGTAGCGGTACTATCTGGAGTAGTAACCAAATTGGAATTAGAACCGGGCGTAAAGCCTGGGCTACCCCAAGTTACTTGTCCGCCTTGCGAGCTATTGCCCGAAGACCAGCTCAAATACACATTAGACCCTACCGCCGAATAATTAACGCTAAAGGGGTTAATAGGCGGACAGGTAGGAATAACATCGTAAACGAAATCGTCTACATAAATCGACTGGAAAGTAGACTGTGCACCGTGGCGTAGACCAATAATCTGGTCGGTGCCATTATAATTGGAATTGGCATCTAGGTTTACGGTAAAACGTTGGTTACTGCCATTCAGGGTAACCGTTTGAATTACATTGTAAATACCTAAGGAATCGGGGTTAGGAAAAGAAACCACGTCTAAAGTAGTTGTTGTACTGGCAGAGGTTTTGGCATTAAACTCCACCATCCGATTTAAGTTATTCATGCCATAGAAAGGCTGGAATACTAGAATCACGTCTTCACCCGCTCCAGTAGCACTGCTATTGCTTAAGAAGAGCTGTTGGGGCGGACTAGTAGGACTAAAACCAGTGGTAATTGAAACACTAGGTGCACCTACACTTACATCGGTGTAAGCCCTTAAACATGGGAATGCCGATGCGTCGAAGTTTTCGGTAAAGCGTACCGAAGCGTAACCACAGTCGGTCGTAAATGAAATACGGCTCGGACGTGATAGTCCGTCGCCACGATCGCTACAATCTGAAGTTATTACTAAATCGTAAGCTGTATTAGGACTAAGACCGCTTACAGTAACGGTATCACCAATTGCCGTTCCCGAGGTACCAGTACCTTGTTGGAAGCCGTTGGGTCCCCATTCCCAATTAATGGAATCGGTAGTAGCCGTATAGGTAAAGGTTACCGAAACACTATCGAGGGATAATATGGTAATGTTCGAAGGAGCCGGACAGATAGGTTCGGTCGTAAAGCTCTGCGGACCGGGGAAATACACCGAATCCGTTCCACAATATTCAGTAAAGTAAATGTCGTAGTCTGAGTCTGGAGTTAAACCAGTTAAGGTAATAGGTGGATTATTGGCAGGATAAGATCCCGTTACCACCGTACCATTACCCTGGGTAAAGCCTTGTAGGCCATATTCCATACGGAAACCAGTATTACCGGTGCCAGGCGTCCAGTTTACCACCGCACTATCGGTACCGATACTATCTACCGAGAAATTTGAGAACATATTGGCACAGCTTCCGCTAATACCTAAAGCATAGGTAACCGAGCCGATAAATCGACGTGGATTAAAGGTAGGGTTAGGTAAGCCACCACCATAAGCCACCGAGTCGGCCACACTTAAGGTAAGGGTACCATCCGAGAATACCACTTGATCGGTGGATTGTCCCGTACGATAGTTTACCTGACTACCACCAAGGCTATTTACATAAAAGCCAACCGGGGTATTCGCGGGAATACTAATGGGAGTGGCAATAGTAATCGCGGTTACGGTACCTGTTACCGGGTTGGGGGCGGTGGCATTAGTTACCACTTTAGTCCAACCTCCAGCAGTTGAAACATTAGGAGAGGTTCCTGATTTTACCCCGCCGACGCGCATCCACACATCGATACCGGTAAAACCTGGATCCAAGTCACAGCCAATGCCCGTAATATTTACCGGGGTATTAGCTTGCACCTGGAAAGTAATCCCCGCCTGACCATTATTGGCCGTTAAGGTTGGGGAAGTCGAGACCGTTCCCTGCCCGAAAGCAAAGAGAGTCGCTACAGAAAATAGGAGTAGTAGAATTCTTTTCATAGGAGCGAATTAGGTTGATGAATTTTGAAATTTCGGTCCCTGAAGATAGAAAAAAAAGCGAAAAAAAAAGCCGCTCCTTTCGGAACGGCTTTGATTATCATTTAATTAAGGCGCTTAACGTATGCTCACTCTACGATGAGCCTTGTATTCACCTAAATTAATTTCGAGCATATAAATACCGCGGGCTAGGGACGAAACATTAATGTCTCGGCTAAAGCTTCCGTAGTTATTTGGCTCGGTAATATTTAAAACTTCACGGCCTTGGGCATCGCGTAATTTAATGTTAACATCGCCTTTCTCCAGACCCTCGAAGCTCACATTAAGCTGCTCGCTGGCGGGGTTAGGATAAACATTAAGACTGTAGGATAATGGATTATCCTCAAGACCGATGTTAACATTAATGGTAATTGTGGTTGTATCTGATCCACAGGCATTAGACGCAATTAGAGTAACCGTGTAGGCACCATTACCCACATAGATAATGGTATCCTGAGCTCCACTACCGTTAATACCGTTACCGAAGTCCCACACGTAGCTGGTCGCATTACTAGAACCAGAGCCGTCTACATAAAGTATGTATTGGTTTCCGTTAATAGTATTGCTTACGCTGATATTGGCAACCGGGATTGGGGCATTGGCAGTAGTTCCAGAAACCATTACTGGATTGCTAGCGCCACTGCTACTGCACGTATCCGATACGTAAAAGTCGTAAGCGGTATTCGCAGTTAAACCGGTAATTGTATGCGGCGCAACTACTACTCCAGTAGAAGTACCTGAACCAGGAGTAAATCCGGCTGGACCGTATTCGATGATAGAACCACCTGTATTCGACACCCAGTCTACTTCCACACTATCACAACCTACATTGGCGGTAATCGTAACATTAGTAGGATCTGGACAAGGGAAGCCACAATTCGCGGAGAATTGGGCTAAGGTATCACCCTGACTAGTAGAACTACTAGCTGGATAAGACACCACACTTACTCCGCTAGGATCGAAGATATCGATACCTACCTCACTTGGCCAACCACCAGCGGTAGTAAGAACCACCACAGTATTGAGACCATTACAGAGATCGATTGAGTCTTGGAACAAGTTACCAGTGGTAAAGCCATTACCCATTTTTCCGATCTCAACCCCATTTTGGTAAATGGTAATCTCCGCACCGTTCCAACCATCACCGAAGCTATCGGTAAGGTCGAAATTAAAGGTACACTTACTGGTAGCTGCACATAAGTCGGTTGCCGCTCTTAATGGGCCCGTCCAAGCACTGGTATCACCAGGAGTACAAATCTCACGTACCCATACATCGTAACCAGTAGCCGCAGTAAGACCGGTGATATTATAAGGAGAAGTGGCACCATTGATCACCGTACCCGTACCGCGAGCAAAGCCACGTGGACCATATTCAAGGATATAGGTACCGCCACCACCGTTCCAAGAAACGTTGATATTGCTTAGTCCGGGTGTTCCTACCACACTTAAGCCAGTTGGAGCCGGACAGGTAGCACCATTATCTACGCTAACATCGTCAATCGATATATCACCAGTGAAGCTGGTTCCACGATGACCTTCAAATACAAATTTATAGGTTGTTCCCATTAAGCCGGCAAGGCTTACCATTTGTACGTAGAAGGAATCGCTGCCGGCAGTTTGCTGCTGACCAATAATACTATCGATGGCAGTGCGCGTTCCAGCCGCGTCTTCTGCGTATACTACTAATTTATTGATAGTAGCTCCGTACATATGGTAGTGGTATTTCAATTCTGGATTAGACAGACTAGAGATATTAATCAGTGGAGAGATTAACTCAGCCGGACCGCCAGAAGTAGAAGTTTCCAAGAACATGTAAGTTCCGCCAACAGCAGGGCGTAAGGTATTATCGAAGAAAGGACCAGTGTTTAATGAATTTTCATTAGCACCAGTAGCATCTTCAGATTCCCAGCGCACGGTACCTGATACGGTATTCTGCGTCCAACAGTTCTCCCAACCCGCGGGAGTACCGGTAGCTGTGCCTAGGCTAATTCCTTCGAAATTGGTGAAATAGGGAGCCATATAACCGCTTAAAGGACATAGCGTACTGAAACAAGTAGGACCCTCCCAGAAGCTGGTATCTCCAGGTGCACAAATTTCACGCACCCATACACAGTAACCCGAACCTGGGGTTAAGCCAGTAATGTTGGCGGTTGAACCCGTTACTAAGCTGCGGGTATTTCCTGCACTACCGAAAGAACCGGTACCGTATTCAATTTGGAAGCTTGTTCCAGTTCCTGCACCGGTCCAGCTTACAGAAGCCGAAGTATCGGTAATACTAGTACTGGATACGGTTAAATTGGTAGGCTGCGGACAAGTTGGAGGATTACAGCTGGTAATAATAGATACTAAAGTATCACCCGCTGCGGTACCACTATTAGCGGTATAGGATCCCACTAATGGGCCGTAAGGAGCATAAACCTTCATCCCTACTTCCGAAGGCCAACCACCCGCGGTACTTAGAATAAATTCAGTATTCTGAAGATCACAGAGCTTCACGGAATCTTGGTAAAGTGAACCCGTGGTAAAGCTGGAGCCAAGCGTGGCAACCGGAACACCATTTTGAACTACCGTTACAATGGCGCCGTTCCAACCATCACCGAAGGTATCCTCTAAATCTACTGGGAACCAACATTGTTCGGAGGGTTTACAAGCATCGGTACAGAATGAAACTGGTCCGATCCAAGCCGAGGTATCGCCCGGTGAACAAGCAGAGCGAATCAAGAATTCCCAACAAGTAGCCGGACTAAAGGTGTCCACTACTAAAGAATCTGAGTTCACAAACAACTTGGTTCCACCAGTGGTAGTGGTTCCTTGGAAGAATCCGGCTGGACCTATCCAAACCTCATTCTGGTTTGTATTTAAACCCGAAACCCAACTTAAAATAGCCGAGGTATCGGTAATACCGGTGGCCATTAAGTTACCCGGATCAGGACAGCTAGGAGCTTCGGCAATAGCTACCGAATCAATGGCTGCATCACCACAACAACCCACACTAATTTGTACGAAACGTACTTGAATGGTATCGTTGGCAAACTGCGGTAAGTTCACAAATACATCACTCCAAGGTGCAGAGCTGGAAGTTTGGGTATTACCAGTAATGGTATAAACATTCGTCCATGATGCACCAAAGTCATTGGTTACTTCCACCACCATATCAGCGGGTGGCGAAGTAGTGGTATAATAACGGTGTTGCCAGAAGTATAAAGCTGGCGCCGTCAAAGTACTTACGTCTATAATGGGCGTGTATAAATAAGCGGTATCACCTACACTTGCACCAGAGGCCTCAGCATACATAAAGTTGCCTCCAGTAAGGTCGGCGGTTGGACCGTTACCACTAGTAGGACCAGTAGAACGAGGAATCCATTTAAAGGGCTCGCTACCCTGACTCACATCGGGATCAGTTGACCAACATGGGTCGATTTGGTTACCCGCATTGTTGCCACTCGCTACCCAAGTAGTTCCATCAAAATCTTCCAAGAAGGGAGCAAAGGTGATGTTACAAGCGGTAGTGAAGCTGTAAGGACCAATCCATGGGCTGTAAGATCCACCCGCACAACTATCGGCGATGTAGTATTCGTAAGTAGTTTGGGCAGTAAGACCGGTCATAGTGTACTGATCAATAGTACCCGCCACTGAATCCAGACCAATGTAGGTACCAGTTCCAGGCGTAAAGCCAGGGGTACCCCACTCAATCATGGTCTCATCACCATCGGATCCGCTACCCCAAGTGGCAGTAGCGGTAGTTACACCAATACCCGCCATTCCTAAAGAAGTAACTAAAGGAGGGTTACAAGATGGAATCGCTTCGTATACGAAGTCGTCGATATAATAAGTACGGAAAGTAGTTCCCGCATGGTTTAAGACGATGTAATTGTGCGAGCCATTGTAACCATTAGCAGTAGTGATTTCAACAAAATACTGCTGATAATTACTGGTTAATTGAATGGTATCAATGCTTGAGAAACTAGCATAATCACTAGGAGAAGCAATGGTACCAATTACCAATTCATTGCCAGTGGTGATGGTCGTAGTGGTACGAGCAAAGAAGCTAATGCGCTTATCGCCCGCCGTCATATCCGAGAAGTTCGGAGAAATCAACCAAGCAGTGTCGTTATTGTAATTATAGAAGCGCACATAATTCGGCGCTGAGTAGGCATTGGTACTGGCCTCTACATCAGCATTTGAGAAAGCAATGTTAGTACCACCGATTAGGGCATTATCCCAACAAATTGGGGGTTCCTGTAAGGAGTCGGTGTCGAAGTTATTGCTGTAAGGAGCAATAAATGGATCACACTCGGTAACGAAGGTCAAGGGACCTACCCAACCAGAAAATCCATTGGCAGAGTCGCTACAATCGTTACGGATGTAAATATCGTAAGCGGTGTTACCGGTTAAGCCTCCTAAACCAAAGCTATTGGTAGTGGTGCTATCGAAGTTAGAGCTAGCCGAACCTTGAATGAAGCCACGTGGTCCCCAGTTGATATTGTAGGCATTACCTGAACCAAACCAGCTAAAGGCTGCACTATCGCTACTAATAAAGCCAAGGCTTGGGGCGCCGGGGTTAGGACAAGTCTGACAAGAGCTTACTTCTACTAAGTCGATACCCACGTCACCAGTAAAGCCTGATCCGTGTACGTATAAGAAACGTAAGTGGATCGTCTGACCTACATAAGCATCGAGGTTAACCCCTACATTCTGCCAAGGATCATTATTGGCAGTTTGTAACTGACCAACCTGGGTGAATACCGTGTTCCAAGGACCGGTAGCACTACCGCCTACTTGTACTTTAATGGTATCAATTCCAGATCCATAAGCGTGTAGCCAGAAAGATAACTCAGCACTATTAAAGGAAGTACTCAAGTCGATAGCCGGAGAAATGGCCTCAATATTAGTACCGCCTCCGGTACCCGAAGTTTCGGTGTAGATGTAAGTACTGCCGCTATGGGCTCCACTGGGACCAGTTCCTGATGAACCTGTTCCGCCGGTGTTGTAGTTCCAGTTGGAAGCGGTTGAACCCGATCCCCAGTCACCTGTCCAGGCGCCCTGTGTTTCGAAGTCATCCGCGAAAATGGGTCCTGGTGAACCTACACTACAGTTTAAACCTTGTGGTCCTTGCAGAGGAGTCGTGATTGAAATAGGCCCGATAGTATCTGAAACGCCATTTACCGCACCACAATTGGTTACTAAGTAAATGTCGTAAGCAGTACTAGGCGAAAGACCAGTTAAAGTATAAGTGGTTGCTGGAGCAGGAACGGTATCTTGCATCCAACCGGTGCCACCAGGAGTTGTACCTGCTGGTCCGTATAAAATCCAAGACTCATTAAAGCTACCCGCTTGCGCCCAGCCTAAATCAATCGTGTTCGAAGTTAAATTCGAATCGGTGAATGCCGTAGGACTAGCACATAATTTGGTAGTCGTAAACTGTTGTGGGGTAGGGAATTTTACCGTATCACCCGTACAGTACTCTTCGAAGTATACATCGTAAGTAGTATTAGCCGCTAAACCAGTTAGGATAACTGGAGGCTGAGTAGTACTGGGATAAGTACCCGTAACGGTAGTACCAGTTCCTGGGGTAAAGCCAGCGGTACCGTACTCCAATTTAAAGCCGGTGTTACCCGCACCCTGGGTCCAGTTTACTTTCGCTGCACCAGCGCTAATACTGTCGATTAAGAAGTTTGAAAATGGGGTACAGCCACCCGTTACACCCAATACATAAGTAACCGAACCGATGAAACGGCGTGGGTTAAAGGTTGGGTTGGGAGGTCCACCACCATAAGATACAGAGTCAGACACATTTAAAGTAAGCGTGCCATCCGAGAAAATTACCTGGTCGGTAGATTGACCGGTTCGGTAATTTACTTGGCTACCACCAAGGGTATTCACGAAAAATCCAACCGGAGTGTTCGCAGGAATACTAATTGGCGTGGCGATGGTAATCGCCGTTACGCTACCCGTAACTGGGTTCGGTGCCGTTGCATTGGTTACCACTTGGGTCCAGCCATTGGCTGTACTAATTGTTGGTGAACCACTGGCGCTTACACCGCCCACACGCATCCAGATATCAACACCAGTAAATCCAGCATCTAAATCACAGCCAATACCCGTTATGTCAACCGGGGTGTTCGACTGTACCTGGAAGGTAATACCCGCCTGGCCATTGTTGGCCGTTAAAGTCGGCGAGCTTGATACCGTGCCCTGCCCCATACTGATGTAAGAGGCTAAGGAAAATAGGAATAGTAAAAGTCTTTTCATAGAAAGCTTTATTAGTTAGAACCCAGTAATTTGGATAATTGAAGATAGAAATATTTTCCCAATAAAAAAGCCGCTCCTTTCGGAACGGCTTTAATTTTCAGTTATTTATAGTCTCCTTAGCGGATGCTTACACGACGATGCGCCGTGAAGTCGCCAGAGCTAACTTCTAACATGTAGATACCACGTGCCACAGAAGACACATCGATATCGCGATTAAATGTACCACCCGACATACGTTCGGTAATATTCATTACCTCACGACCTTGAGCGTCACGTAAACGGATGTTTACATCGGCACTTCCTACCTCGTTAAAGCTTAAGCTAAACACATCGGTAGCAGGGTTAGGATATACATTTAAGCTATTGGCAAGAGGATTATCCTCCAGGCCTACATTCACGTTTAATGCGAAGGTAGCGGTATCAGAACCACAAGCATTGGTAACAACTAAGGTTACAGTGTAAGCACCGTTTCCGGTGTAAACTACTGTGTCCATAGCATTATTGCTAGTAACAGAGTTACCGAAGTCCCAAGCATAAGCAGTAGCATTGGTTGATCCCGATGCATCTACGTAAACAATAAACTGTCCGTTGATGATGGTATCAATAATTCCTAGAGATGCTACAGGCTGTGGAGCATTGGCAGTATTCGCAGTAATCTGAATGAAGTTACTAGTATCACCAGTACAGGTATCGGCAACGTAGATATCGTATCCAGTATTCGGACTTAAACCAGTAATGGTGTAAGGCGCGGTTACAATACCAGTAATCGTACCGGTACCTGGAGTAAAGCCGCTAGGACCATACTCGATAAGTGATCCACCACTATTCGACATCCAGTCAACCTCAATACTATCACAACCCACATTAGAAGTTACCGTTACGCCAGTAGGATCGGCACATGGGAAACCACAATTAGGAGTGAATGAAATTAAGGTATCTCCGGTACCAGGAGTTGGTTGAGCGATAGTGAATGAATCCACTGGTAAACCAGCTGGATCATAAACAATCACGCCAATCTCACTTGGCCAACCACCGGCATTACTTAGAATGATATCGGTAGATAAACCATTACATAATTGAATCGAGTCTTGGTAGAAGGTACCGGTGGTAAATCCTGAGCCCATAGTACCCACTTGGATACCATTTTGCTCGATGCTGATTTCCGCACCATTCCATCCATCACCGAAGCTATCGGTAAGATCGAAGTAGAAGGTACACTTGCTAGAAGCAGCACAGATATCAGTTGCTACGGCAGCAGGACCCGTCCAAGTACTAGTATCACCAGGCGCACAAATCTCGCGGATATATACGTCGTATCCTGTAGCGGCGGTTAAACCAGTAATAGTGTAAGGTGAAGTTACCCCAGAAACAGTAGTACCTGCACCAAGAGCAAATCCGGTTGGACCGTACTCGATTACGAAAGTACCAGAACCACCACCCCAAGCGATATCCACGGTGCTAAGACCAGCAGTACCAACTTGACGTAGGTTAATTGGAGCAGGACAACTTGGTCCTTCTTGTACACTTACATCATCAATCGCAATATCGCCAGTGAATGAAGATCCACGGTGACCTTGGAAGATAATGTTATAGCTAGTTCCAGTTAAGCTACTTAATGGAACGTTACGTACATAGAAGGAATCACTTTGAGCCGCTTGCTGCTGACCAGCAATACTATCTAATACCGTACGGTTACCACTAGCGTCTTCTGCTAATACTAACAAGTAGTTAATAGTAGCACCAAACATGTGGTAGTGGTACTCTAATTCAGGATTATTTAAGCTTGAGATATTGATCAATGGAGAAATAAGCTCAGCTGGACCACCTGAAGAAGAAGTCTCTAAATACATGTAAGTACCTCCCGTAGAAGGATACAAGGTGTTGTCGTAGAATGGACCTGTACCAGTAGAGTTTTCGTTCGCACCAGTAGCGTCCTCAGACTCCCAACGTACCGAACCAGAAATGGTGTTATGGGTCCAACAGTTCTCCCAACCCGCAGGGGTACCTGAAGCGGTACCAATAGAGATACCTTCAAAGTTGGTGAAGTAAGGAGCCATATAACCATTAATAGGACATAGGGTAGCAAAACACTCTGGTCCTCTCCAGAATGAAGTATCACCAGGAGTACAAATCTCACGTACCCATACACAGTATCCTGAACCAGGAGTTAAAGTGGTAAGGTTAATGGAAGTACCAGTTACCGATTGGCGGGTGTTACCAGGATCACCTAATGGACCTACACCGTATTCAATTTGGAAGTTAGTACCAGTACCACTATTGGATACCCATGAGATAGTAGCGGAAGTATCGCTAATTGTAGTAGCGTCTACTTGAAGACTATCTGGACGGATACAGGTTGGAATTTGCTCGTAGTGAATATCGTCCACTAATAAGAAGTCGAAATTATCGACAGCATTATGACGAATCACGAAACGGTTATCGGTTCCATTGTAACCATTGGCAGCGGTGATTTCTACAATATGCTCGGTGAATTGCGTACCATCTAAGGTTAACGTATCCAAAGCATTGAAGGTAGAAGCGTCGCTTGCATCAGACATAGTACCAACAATTAAGGTACTTACGTATGCTGTACTGGTACTTGGCTTACGTGCCATTAGTCGTAGACGCTTATCTCCAGCTGTCATGTCCGTTGTCAATGGAGAAATTAACATTAAAGGATCCGTTGTATTACTTGAGTTATCAAGTTCTACATAGTTAGGTGCTGAGATCGGATTATAGAAGGTACTGCTCTGAATTGTTACTCCTAAGAAGTTAGAAGTCGACAAACTCGTACCCTCAATTGAGCTAAAGCATCCAAGGTCTTTAGTCTGAGCCGTTAAGCCATCCCAGTTCTCAAAATAAGGAGCTGAAATAGGACTACAGTCGGTACAGAAATTAAATGGTCCAACCCAAGCAGAAGTATCACCAGGGCCACAAGCAACACGTACTAAGAAGTCGTAGCAAGTGAACTCGGAAAGGGTATCTAC
Organism: uncultured Flavobacteriales bacterium; assembly: GCA_913055685.1. GTDB lineage: Bacteria > Bacteroidota > Bacteroidia > Flavobacteriales > Schleiferiaceae > Croceimicrobium. Next base: position 96,634 of record CAJXKC010000004.1, on the reverse strand, counting down.
TACTAAGCTATCACCGGTTACAAATACCTTGGTTCCTGCCGTAGTGGTAGTACCTTGGTAGAATCCAGCAGGACCTACCCATACTTGGTTAAAGCTACTAGGATTACCAGTGAACCAGTTTAACTGCGCAGAAGTGTCAATTACACTGCTTACGCCCAAGTTAGTTGGATCAGGACAGCTAGGCGCTTCCGCAATAGCTACTGAATCGATGGCCGCATCACCACAACATCCTACTCCGCGTTGTACAAAACGAATCTGAATGGTATCCCCTGCATAGTTTGCAAGGTTTACAAATACATCACTCCATGGCGCTGAGCTAGAAGTCTGGGTATTGGCAGTAACATTATAAACATTGGTCCAAGTAGCACCAAAGTCATTGGTTACGTCTACATCCATCGCTGCGGGAGGCGAAGTAGTAGTGTAGTAACGGTGTTGCCAGAAATATAATGCAGGAGTAGTTAAAGCACTCACATCAATAATTGGCGTATACAAGAAGGCACTGTCACCAGCGGTAGACCCTGAAGCTTCTACGTACATGAAGTTACCTCCGGTAAGATCGGCGGTTGGACCGTTACCACTAGTAGGACCAGTAGAACGAGGAATCCACTTGAAGGGCTCGCTACCCTGACTCACATCGGGGCTAGAAGACCAACAAGGATCAATTTGGTTACCGCTGTTGTTACCGCTCGCTACCCAAGTAGTACCATCAAAGTCTTCCAAGAAGGGAGCAGAGGTAATATTACATTGCGTAGTAAAGCTAATTGGACCAACCCAAGGACTGTAAGATCCACCGGCACAACTATCGGCAATGTAGTATTCGTAAGTAGTTTGAGCAGTAAGACCAGTCATGGTGTACTGATCAATAGTACCTGCAACTGAATCCAGACCAATGTAGGTACCAGTTCCAGGCGTAAAGCCAGGCGTACCCCACTCAATCATGGTTTCATCACCATCGGATCCGCTACCCCAAGTGGCAGTAGCTGAGGTAACCCCAATACCGCCCATACCTAGGGTAGTAATCAATGGAGGGTTACAAGATGGGATTGCTTCGTAAACGAAATCATCGATGTAATAAGTACGGAAAGTGCTTCCCGCATGGTTTAGCACAATGTAGTTATGCGTACCATTATAACCATTGGTGGTGGTTAGATTAATGAAGTACTGTTGGTAACCATTGGTTAACTGAATGGTATCGATAGTTGAGAAACTAGCGTAGTCGCCTGGCGAGGCGATAGTACCAATAACTAATTCATTGCCAGTAGTAGCGGTAGTACTCGTTCTCGCAAAGAAGCTAATACGCTTATCGCCAGCGGTCATATCCGAGAAGTTCGGAGAAATCAACCAAGCAGTATCCGTATTGTAATTGTAGAAACGCACGTAATTAGGTGCAGAATAAGCAAGGGTACTGGTTTCTACATCTGCATTAGCAAAGGCAATGTTAGTACCACCTATAAGTACATTATCCCAACAAATTGGGGGCTCTTGCAAGGAGTCGGTGTCGAAGTTATTGCTGTAAGGAGCAATAAATGGATCACACTCGGTTACGAAGGTCAATGGACCTACCCAACCAGAAAAACCGTTGGCAGAATCGCTACAATCGTTACGGATGTAAATATCGTAAGCGGTGTTACCGGTTAAGCCACCTAAGCCAAAGCTATTGGTAGCAGTACTATCAAAGTTAGAACTTGGAGATCCTTGGGTAAATCCACGTGGACCCCAGTTGATATTGTAGGCATTACCTGAACCAAACCAGCTAAAGGCTGCACTATCATTGGCAATGAATGTTAAGCCTGGTCCGCCAGGATTTGGACAAGTCTGACAAGAATTAACCTCTACTAAGTCAATTGCCACGTCACCAGTAAAGCCTGATCCGTGAACCACTAAGAATCGTAAGTGGATAGTCTGACCTACATATGAGTCTAAGTTAACCCCTACATTTTGGTAAGGATCACCATTAGCAGTTTGAATCTGGCCTACCTGGGTAAATACCGTGTTCCAAGGGCCAGTAGCACTACCACCCACTTGTACTTTAATGGTATCAATTCCAGAACCATAAGCATGTAGCCAGAAAGATAATTCAGCACTATTAAAGGAAGTACTCAAGTCGATAGCCGGAGAAATGGCCTCGATATTAGTACCACCTGCAGTACCTGATGTTTCGGTATACAAATAAACGCTACCACTGTGAGCACCGTTAGGACCAGTACCTGAAGAACCAGTACCACCAGTACGATAGTTCCAGTTCGAGGCGGTAGTACCTGAACCAAAGTCCCCGGTCCAACCACCTTGGGTTTCAAAATCATCTGAGAACACTGGTCCAGCTGAACCAACGGTACAGTTTAGACCTTGTGGTCCTTGCAGAGGAGTAGTAATTGAAATTGGTCCGATAGTATCTGAAACGCCATTTACCGCACCACAATTGGTTACTAAGTAAATGTCGTAAGCAGTACTAGGCGAAAGACCAGTTAAAGTATAAGTGGTTGCTGGAGCAGGAACGGTATCTTGCATCCAACCGGTGCCACCAGGAGTTGTACCTGCTGGTCCGTATAAAATCCAAGACTCATTAAAGCTACCCGCTTGCGCCCAGCCTAAATCAATCGTGTTCGAAGTTAAATTCGAATCGGTGAATGCCGTAGGACTAGCACATAATTTGGTAGTCGTAAACTGTTGTGGGGTAGGGAATTTTACCGTATCACCCGTACAGTACTCTTCGAAGTATACATCGTAAGTAGTATTAGCCGCTAAACCAGTTAGGATAACTGGAGGCTGAGTAGTACTGGGATAAGTACCCGTAACGGTAGTACCAGTTCCTGGGGTAAAGCCAGCGGTACCGTACTCCAATTTAAAGCCGGTGTTACCCGCACCCTGGGTCCAGTTTACTTTCGCTGCACCAGCGCTAATACTGTCGATTAAGAAGTTTGAAAATGGGGTACAGCCACCCGTTACACCCAATACATAAGTAACCGAACCGATGAAACGGCGTGGGTTAAAGGTTGGGTTGGGAGGTCCACCACCATAAGATACAGAGTCAGACACATTTAAAGTAAGCGTGCCATCCGAGAAAATTACCTGGTCGGTAGATTGACCGGTTCGGTAATTTACTTGGCTACCACCAAGGGTATTCACGAAAAATCCAACCGGAGTGTTCGCAGGAATACTAATTGGCGTGGCGATGGTAATCGCCGTTACGCTACCCGTAACTGGGTTCGGTGCCGTTGCATTGGTTACCACCTGTGTCCAGCCATTGGCTGTACTAATTGTTGGTGAACCACTGGCGCTTACACCGCCCACGCGCATCCAGATGTCAACGCCGGTAAAACCAGCGTCTAAATCACAGCCAATACCCGTTATGTCAATCGGGGTATTCGACTGTACCTGGAAGGTAATACCCGCCTGGCCATTGTTGGCCGTTAAGGTCGGCGAGCTTGATACCGTGCCTTGGCCACTCGTGACCAGCCACGTCATTGATAGGAAAATAGATAGTAGTACTTGTCTCATATTAAAGTATTTATTCGCAGCTACGAAAATAGGGTTTCAAAAAGTAAATTAAAAATCAAATTGGCCGCAAAGCCAATCCCACCAAAGAAACCTTCAAAATTGAAGGCTCTAAATCCCTAAAAAGCAGAAGCTTATAGCAGATGTTAAAGTGGAAATTAAATTAGAAAGACAGTCTTAGCGAGGCCATATCTAGTTAAATATAAATTTAGAAGCCCACATTTATCCTTATCTTTGTAATCTTATAAATTTATCATGGAGGTTGTAGATAATCAGGAAATGCGCCACTTCGAAGTGAGAGTGGGCGAACGTTTAGCCATTATTGAATACCAAATTCAGGAGCGCAAATATTTCTTGACTCGCGTCGATTTTCCGAAGAAGTTTAAGGAAGATGGTCGTGCCGAGGAAATGCTGGCCACTACCTTGAAAATCATCGAGGAAACCGGCATGCGCATTGTCCCGATGACCAAATTTGTAAAAGATTACTTCAAGGCCCACCCGGAACTAAAACCACTGCTCCCGGTAGGCATACATTTATAAGGTGAAAAAATCCCTCCTCCTACTCTGCTTTCTATCCTTTAGTTTTCATGCTATTTCGCAGGAAGAGCGAAATTTTTGGCAACGCTATTGGGATGGCTTAATTGCTGAAGAATCTATCGACGGTTCGCCCAATTTTTTAATATATCCTACCGTTGCCTTTTCTCCTGAGACTTCTTGGGAATTCGGTTTTAGCAGCCTATACCTCTATTACGCCAATCGCGATACCAGCAATCGCTTGAGCGAGATGAGCGCTTTTACCTATTACACGCTGGAGAACCAATATGGCCTGTGGCTGGATCATGCCAATTATGGCAACAAAGACAAATACATGTTTTTGGGACGTTTTCGTTACCAAAGCTTCCCCCTACTCTACCACGGCATTGGCCTAGAAACTCCGGCCGAACCCCTCGCTCTAGTGGATGCGCATTATCTACTTTGGAAAGAACATTTTTTAAGGCGTATATACGGCTATTGGTACGGGGGAATTTACACTGATCTACAAAATATTCCGGATCCAAAATTTATAGACCAAAGCGAGACCCCTTATGACTTGCCTTTAGGCTTTGAAGGCAGTTTCAACTTTGGTTTAGGTGCCTCATTAGTTTACGACAGTAGACATAATGTACTTAATGAACGGAAAGGCAGTTTTACCGAATTGAGCTTCTTGCGCTATGATCAAAGCTGGGGCTCCGATTTTGAGATCACGAGCTTTCTTTTGGAAACAAGGCAGTTTAAGTCAATTAATAAAAGGGATGTTTTAGCCTTTCATTTCGTAGGTCAATTTATTAATGGTGAAGCGCCCTTTCATATGCTCTCACTAATGGGTGGTGAAAGTATGATGCGGGGTTATTATTATGGACGCTATCGCGATAACAACCTGATGGCTGCTCAGGTGGAGTACCGCATGCTCCCCTTCCCTTTCGCCAAACGCTGGGGCGCTTCTGCCTTTATTTCTGCCGGTCAGGTTTACCCTAATTGGGATCAATTAGCCCTTAACAAATTCCTCATTGCTGGTGGAGGCGGAATACGCTTCTTAATATTCCCGCAGAAAGATATTTACACCCGCCTCGACTTTGCCTTTACGCAGGAAGGTCCCGGATTCTACTTCTTTATTGGGGAGGCTTTTTAAAATTGGCTGCGCTTGTAGTAATAATACCAGCCCCTTAGAATAAATAGAGCCACAAGGGGAATTAGACTAATCAACATCTTTTGCGGTAAAAAGAGCCAAGCGCCAAGTAAAAGTGCGTAATAATAAGGCGTATATCGCATCAGCTTTAAGCTGAATGAAGACCATTTATTGCGCATTAAGGCAATAGCCGGGAATATTAAGAGGGGATTAAAAACCAGGATATTAAAATTGTAGGCTGCCGCCTGATGGTCGGTTAAAAGCCACAGGGCTAGTAAAAAGAAGCCCAGAAGCGAAGTGATTAGCCAGATTAAAGCATCGAACCAGCGCAAGGCTCGAGGATTGGTATAAGTAAAGATGGTGGCTAAAACCCCTAATACCAATAAAAGGGCACTGAAGAAAAATGGGCGGTTGATACCTGCTGGTTCTGGGCTGAATTTTTGCGGGATAATCACTTGATCGGAAAGCACCAGGCTTTTCCGCTCCCCTCCTACCTCGATTTGGGCCTCTTCAAAAGCTTCCGCCAATAAATCAGGGAGAAACATTTCAATTTGAGCATCGGCCCTTTTATCCATAGGTAAACCCAGGCAAAAATCAATAGCAAAATCGCCCCAAGGTTGCTGGGCTAAATACACATCACAAAGTTCCCGAATGCTTTTCGCCGGCTGGTAATGCGGTTTATCTTTAAAATGAACTGAAGCCGAGTCCAGGGCGCTTAGTAATCCATCTCGAATACGCGTGGCGCAATTGTCGTAGAAATAATCGTAAAGGTAATCGCGATTCTCGGGCGCGGAATTCCAAACTAAAAACTCCCAATATTTCTGTTTGGCGGTAGAATCTAAATTAAGGACCTGCTCCCGCACGAAGCGCCCTTCCATCTGATAGATGCGGAAAAAGTCGCTCCAGCGATTTACGGCTAGCATGTAAAGCAAATGGCCCCTGGCAAAATTGAGGTAGAAATTTGGCTGATCGAAGTCGAAGATCCCGTAATTAAATACTAGGTCTATTCCTTGCTGTGAATCTTTTACCCTTAGGGCCGAATGACCAAAAGCAGAGTACAACTCATCCTCACCTGGCCCACAGGTAATTAAGCTTAACTGCGCCTCTGCACTTAATACATTTTGTGCTTTTAGGGCGAGTCCAGCGAAGAGCAGTATTACAAGGATCCAATACTTCATAATTAGCAAGCCGAGAGGCGAATTTAATTGAAATCAGATGCTTCCCCTATTCCGCATCATCAAATAATCCGTAATTCTTCATTAAGAGATTGGCATTGGGCGTGCGACAAACGCCACTTCTCAATTTATAATCGAAAATTAATTCTTCGCCTTCTACCCTCGACTCAAAGAAATAGGCACTAAACTCAGGTGCATCTTCGGCCAGCACTGCGATATCAACATCGTGAGTAGCCAGTAAACCAAATGCGGGTCTGTTTTTTAATCCCAGCATAAAGCGGCGGGTACCTTCTTTTTTATCGTCGCTATTAGTACCACGAAGAATTTCGTCTAGGATAAGCATACTCCAGCGCTGGGGATCCATCCGGTCGATGAGCATTTTTAATCGAATTACCTCGGCTTGGAAATAGGATTTGTTTTCGTGGATATTGTCGGAGGGACTCATACTGGCCAATATTTGGAAAGGATAAGTTTCTAACGACTGGGCACAAACTTTGGCCCCTATTTGGGTTAATACCAGGTTAAGGCCGACGGTTCGCAGAAAGGTGGATTTACCACTCATATTACTGCCGGTAAGAATAATAAACTTCTCTTCATGGTAGCTGATGACATTGGAAACCCTTTGATCTGGGCCAATTAGCGGATGTCCTAATTCGCTAGCTTTAAAACTGGGGTTTTCACTTAAGCGCGGCCAGCAGTAATCCTGATGAACATCACAGTAGTTAGCAATACTCATATAGGCCTCCCACTGGGCCAAATCATGCAAGCACTTCGGAAGAAAATGTGCATAAGATTTATGCCATTTGCCTAAGGAACGGAGTTGAAGCAGATGATAAGGCACAAAACCATTAATAAGAACCAATACTACCGCATTAGCCATTTGATCTAAGGCGGCTAAATAAGTAGAAAGTCGCTTTATTTCTCCTGAGGCCATCTTATTACCAAAGCGCAAACGGCTAAGAAACTCTTTGCCCATTTTACTTTGATAAGTCGCCGCTTCGAGCGATTTAAAAACCTCAGCATAGGCTTTCATTCTATCACTAAGTTGGGATAAAATGGCCTGCTGACGCCTAAACACCTTCATTCTCGATAGTAAAAGGAGTAGATTGAAGGTGAGGGCATAGATTAAAAATTGAAAGTTTTGGGCAGTGAAGGATAGAGTTAATTCCCAAAATCTATAAAAGGAAAAGGCCGAGCCCAAGATCATTAGGGGCCAATAAAAAACAGGAAACGCTTTAATTTCTTGCTTAGCCCAAGTGCTCAGTTTTTCTTCCAAATCGCCTTCCTTACCCAAATTAAAGGCCAAGGCTCTTAAATGAAAATTTCGTTCACGGTCGGGAATAATATCTTGGATAAAGGCCTGCTTTAATTCAATTCCATCTGGCTTGTTCGCTTCCAACATATGCGATAGGGCCTTGGCCCCAGAGTTTCCCAAACTACGGTTTAGATGTTGGTGCAGAGACTGGTCACCAAATAAATTCAAATCGCGTCCATAAGGATGATCGGCCGACGATTGATAATTAAATGGTTTTCGACTAAGCTTGCCTTCCTTTAAATAAGCTTCTTCCTCCACTAGTTCGTTCTGTAAAGCTTGAAAATAAGCGCGTCTTTTCTTTTGATCCAAGTAGAAGGATACCGCGCCCAAAAAAGCGGCAAAGAGCAAGGCTAGTAAATTCCAGTAAGCTGCATTTAGTCCGTTTAAGATTAAATAAAACAAATAGACCGAGCTTAAAAAGAGGATAATGCGAGTTATACTTAGTATCTGAAGCCTCCTGGAAGCAGACCTTAAGCTCGATTGATTCTTTTTTAAGGATTCTCTTAAGAAGGAAGAAAGGTTTTGAGACAATTTCTTTATTTTAGGATGGTCGCTAATTTAGGATAATCGCAGTCGCTTTTAAAAATGAACCGGGCATTTAGAATTTTTCTCCCATTTTTCTTTCTGAGCAGCGTTTCGCTTTTTGCTCAGAGCAATGATATAGAATTACTTACTGAAGTTTTAGACTCCTTAAACAAGGTCAACAATCGCATCAATGTTGAGCTAACTGGTGAATTAATGCAAAAGGCCGACTCCCTTTTTAGGGAAGATATGCCCGATGAGACTAGAGCTAATTATTATTATCAGAAAGGAGATTATGCCTTAGATCGCAATGACCTAAACACGGCTAAGGAAGTCTTTCTTAAAGCCGACAGCATAGCCACGGCTAAAAATTTGGGTCACTTAATCCTAAGGGTAAAAAGCGGATTAGGAAATCTTTACGATATTCTTGGCGATTTTGCCAAGGCTATTGAATACCAGCAATATGTCCTAGACAATTTAGATGTTTCCGAAGATAGCTCGGGTTATTACAGCACTCTAATTAATATTAGCAATTCCTACAGCGAATTAGGAGAAAACAAGCTAGCCCTTCAATACCTACTCAAGGCCAAGCGCTACTTTGCCCCTCGGGAAAACCGGCAGATATACGCTATCATTCTTAACAATATTGGCGAATTATATCGAATTCAATTTTTAGACTATCCAGCGGCCATTAAACACTATCTTCAGGCGAAAGCCATCAATGAAGAAATAGAAAGCTATAAGGATTTAAGCAGTAACCTCAACAACATTGCCTTGGCTTATATGGAGTATGGGATGCCAGACTCCGCGCTTTATTTCGCTAATGCCAATATAGAGTTAAAGCGGAATTTTAATGATAAGGGGGGAATCGGCCAGGCGCTTTACACCCGAGGCACTATTTTACTTGATTATGAAAAATACGATCTCGCACGAGCCGATTTTAATCGTTCCTTAGAAATATGTGATAGCCTACAAATTTTAGTTGGGGTTTATTACAACCATGTAGATCTGTCCAAAGTTGCCTTCAAGGAGAAGGAATATCGTACGGCCCTAATGCATTTAAACGAGGCCAAGGGGCTCAACGACCGTTACATGCAGAGTCCAAAGCACGCCTTAAATCTGTTCGAAGAGTACACCCAAGTTTACGAGGCTCAAGGCGATTACCGTAATGCTTTTCTTAGTTATAAAAAAGGAGAATTAATTAAGGATAGCCTTAAGCTAAGCGATAATGAAAGGATTCTCCTTTCCCTGAAAAGCGAGCATGAGAAGGACTTGGCATTAGCTGATAATGAAGTACTAAGACTAAAAGAAAAGAGTCAGTCACAAAAATTAAGAACCAACCGAATCCTTCTCTACCTAGCCGCGGGTTTCAGCCTTATACTACTCATCTTCAGTATACGCATGTATAAACTTAATGAAGCGCGGAAGAAAGCCTATCGCAAGCTTAAAATTTCGGATGATAAGCTGAAGGATGAAATGCAAAAAGTAGCTAAAAAGAGTGCAGAACTGGAAGATGCCAATACCATGAAGAATCAAATTCTATCGGTAATGGGTCACGATCTGCGTTCGCCTTTAGTAGGGGTCGCGGGCTTATTAAGTACCATTTCCGCAGAAGAGATTACCCGTGAAGAACTACAGGAGCTCTTGGCAATGCTTAAAACCGAAACTGACCGTTCCCTCCTATCCTTACAGAATGTTTTACACTGGGCACGCCTGCAAATGGAAGATGTGCGAATAAGCAGAAGCGAATTAGAATTAGAACCACTAATTAAGGATATCATTTTCCACTACGGGCCCGGGAGTCGATCTAAGAAATTAAAAATTGAGTTTGAAAACGAAATGGAGCAGGCGCTTTGGGCGGATGAAAACCAGTTTCGTAGTATGGTCGGGAACTTGCTAAGCAATGCCATTAAGTTTAGTCCGGATAAAGCCAATATTTTAATCAAAGCTGAGCGCTTAAAAACGGAAGTCTGTATTTCGGTATGTGATGAAGGTTCGGGTTTAAGCAATGACATTCTTGATAAACTCAACCACAGTGAACAACTGGAAAGTAAAATCGGAACCCGCGGGGAAAGGGGAACCGGTATTGGATTAAAAATAGTCTACGATTTCATTAAAATTCACCGTGGTCGACTGGAGTTCGAAAACCGGGAAGGCGGCGGTACCTGTGCCAAATTATTTTTCCCCTTGCGCAGTAAACTAGAAGCTTAAGCTGTCGCTGAAGGATAAACTATCTATGCTTGGCGTCCTAATCGGTAAGTAATAGAGTGAGTCGGCCGAAAAGCGGTAAGGCTTATCTAAGCTGTTTAAAACCAACAAACCTTTATCGGTCCATTTAAAATAGCGAAAGCCGGGAAAATTTCGCGCCAAATCAATTTTCTGATCTGCATTAACCCAATATACACCGCGATCTTCTACCCTTAGGCCGATTGTATCGCCAATAATTCCGTGTTCGATACGGTAAAAGCCATTGGGCATTAGCTGCAAGTCAATGCTCAGGGCTTGATCTTCAAAATACAATTCACCAATATAGCTACCCGATACTTGTTCGAAGACCTTTTCAGAGTCTTGGCTATATTGACAAGCCACCAGACCGAGTAAGAGTATTAGACTTAAGCTATTACGCATATTAGTTGCTTGCCCTTTTTGCTCTTTCCCAGGTAGCTTTTTGCGAACCTTTCAACCAACGGAAGAAACCTGCAAAAACCGCATAGTTCATCATCAGGAAATAATAAGGCACAAATAAAACCTTGAGCTTTATGGAGCGATTTTCTAGGAACCAGCCCAATAGCGCCATGACATAGAAAAGTATTTGCAGGTAAAAGAGACCTTCATAGAGCGGAGACAACTCAATAAGAAAATAGTTAAGTACTAAAATCACGGGCAAAGCAAGGGCTGAAATAGACCACCGCAGCACGCGATGCGAAATATATTGGAAAGTTAATACCGGATTGGGAAAGGGAATTAAAATTGATCTTAAGCGAGCCATTGCCTGCCAACCACCGGCTGCAATGCGCACCTTTCTTTTGAGCTCCTCCTTCACATTGTCACTTGCGGTTTCCGCAGCATAGGCCTCTGGCTCATACACTACCCGATAGCCCTGCTTACAGATACGCATAGTTTGCACGAAGTCATCCAAAATAGTATCGGTTTCTAAGTCCGCTACCAGCTCTGAGCGGAAGGAAATAAGCTCCCCCGCTGCACCAACTATAGTATACAGCTCCGAATCCCATTTCTTGAGGGTTGACTCATACTTCCAATAAAGCCCTTCACCTGCGGCGGATGCTTTATCGGAGCTTTTGCTCAACACTCTTTTTTCGCCACTTACCGCACCCACCTTTGGGTCTTGGTAGTGCACCACCAGATTCTTAATACAATCTTGATTAAGGTAGGTATTAGCGTCGCAGAAGACTACAATTGGACTTTCCACTAATGTCATAGCCCGATTCTCTGCCGCCGCCTTGCCGGCTCTTTGGTCGAGGTGACTCACCTCCACCCCATCAATCCCTTCGAGAACCTGAGGAGTACGATCACTAGAGCCGTCGGTAATAAACAGAATGCGGAGTTTATCCTTGGGATAATCAAGCTCTAAAGAGTTTTTAGCCTTCTCTTCGATGAAGTCTTCTTCATTGTAGGCAGGAATCACCAAAGTAACCTCTGGGTAATAATCGCCAGGTAGTTCCTTTTTCTTACTGAGGATGCGTTTTAAACGCACCAAAACGTAAAGTACAATGCCGTAGCCGAGGTAGGTGTAAAATACTAGAGCTAATAAAAGCCAAAATGCCAGTTCCATTATTCTTTTGGTTTATGCGGTACAAGGTATTCAGGAAAGCGCTTAAAATGCATCCAAATTTTATTTAAAAAGGTTTGCACCAGCGTTCCTTCGGTCACAACATTGCGCAAGCTCGAATAGGTAAGCGCTTCTTTCTGACCGAGAAAAATCGTTTTTCCAAATCGGCTCAGCCGAAAGGCTAAGTCTCCATCTTCCCCCCTTCCTATGCCATGCCTAAACCCTCCGATGGACATAGCTTCTTTACGGCGAAATGCCATGTTGCCGCCCATTGCATTTAGGTGTGGCTTTTTAAAGCTACGCAACCAGGAATTGACAAAGCGAATTCTTTGGTATAAAATTATCGAAGTAGGGTACTTATTATCGTAGGTGTAAAAGCAATACTGACCACAGGTAACCTGAATATCTGCTTTTTCCAGTAATGGTTTACTTAATGTCTTTAGCCAAGTAGGCGGATACAAATTATCGCTATCTGCGCTTAGAATAATAGAACCCTTCGCTTTTAGCAAACCGGCCTCCCGCGCTTCTCCCCAACCAGGCGTAGGTTCATCCACAATGGTCACATCTAATCGTTCGGCAATTTCTCGAGTACGATCGGTAGAGCCATTATTCACGAAAATTAACTCAACCTTTCTATCGCCTAGATCTAAATTGGCGATACTGGCAAGGCTGGCAAATAAATAACGCTGCTCATTACGGGCTATCATTATAATGCTGAAGTCGGGATCTTCAACTTTAAAACGCTTTAGCTTATTCCTCACTTCAATCCATAAGGCGGCATCAATCTTTTCCAAATCCTTTTTTAAAAGAGGAACTAGAGCCTGAATGGATGCTATAGGAATGTAGGAATTCACGCCTGCATACTTTGGTATAAAGCTAAGGTCTGCTTGGCGGTTGAAAGCCAATTAAAATCTTGACAGCGTTTTAAACCACGCTCAATGAGCCTTTGTCTTAATTGGACATCATTAAGAACTAGTTCTATCGCCTCCTTGATATTACTCTCTTCCCTAACGTCGACTTGCAAGGCGGCATCCTGAGCTATTTCGGGCAAGCTTGAGCTATTTCCAGTTATTACCGGACAAGCACAGGCCATGGCCTCCAGAAGAGGTATACCAAAGCTTTCTCGCAAACTAGGATATAGGAATAAATGCGCCTTATTCATGATTGCCGGTAGGTCTTGATTACGAACGTAATTGGTGATGTGGAAGTTAGTAATTTGTTCTTCAAGATTTACCTCGTGCAAATAATCTTCAATGATGGCCTCATCTAAATCGGCTACGACCAATTTATACTCACATCCCTTTTCCTGACAAAGTTGGGCAAAGGCCTGAATTACACGCGGACTGTTTTTTTTAGGATCGGTATTCCCTAAAAAAAGTATGTATTTATCGGGAAGATTATAAGCTTCTTGAACCGCCCTTAAATGCTCTAAATCATCAATGGGCTTAAAATGCCGACTATAGCCGTTGTGAATTACCGTTATATCCTCTGAGTTTAAGTTCGGAAAGAAATCGGCAATTACCTTCTGCTCGTAGCTGCTTACGGTAATTATTCTGGATAGTTTGCCTAAGATTCGTGGCAAGAGTAAGCGTCGATACCAATTACCAAAGGCTTGGTAAAGCGTATAACCACTGGTAAAAAAGCCCTTTCGCTCCATGAAAATAATGTCATGAAGAGTTAGTACCAATTTAGTGCCAGGCCATAAAGGAGCTGTATTGGAAGTAAAGTGCAGTAAATCCAATTTGAGGCGTCGCGCTTGCCAAGGTATTAGGATTTGTTCAATAATCGGAAAAGCTCCCTTTAAGCTTATAATTTTGAAATTGGCAGTCTCCTGGATTACTTGGTCATCAGGCCCATCCTGTACAAATATGAAATACTCGTTCTCCTTATCAAGTTCCTGCAAGTTTCGAATAAGCTCAAGGGCCACGAAATCCATGCCGTGCTTATGCTCTCGAAAAATTCTCTGAGCTTCAATACCGATCCGCACTTTCGCTTGATTTATGACTGAGATTATACGTATAGGCCCGCCAAAAAGCCTGAGCTTGGCCTTTTTCACCACTTCGCCAAAGACTTAGCATATTCTTAGGCACCGCTATTAAACTAAAGTATAGATAGTTTAGTAGTCGGATATACCAAGGGTAATTCCTGCGAGCAAAAAGCAAACGATTTCGATTTAAGTAATAGGTTTTTAAAGGACTATTCACCCCGGTGCTCACCGACTCTTTATGCCATAAATAGCTGTGGCCGACGAACCAAATTTCAAAACCAGCCTGGCGAATCCGTTCGCACCAATCTAATTCCTCATAATACAGGAAGTAATCTTCCCGCATGAGTCCGACCTGCTCTATCACCTTTCTAGGAAGCAGCATCGCCGCCCCATGGGTAAAAGGCACCTGATAGGCTTTCTTAAACTGCCCCTTATCTACCTCGCCAACTCCGATGCCCGAATTACGAAGGGTGATTTTATTCATGGGAGTAGCACCTGCATATTGGACTACTCCTTTAGGCTCGTAATAGTGAATAAGGGGACTAAGCGCTCCTAATTGTGGATGTTGCTCAGCGAAATTTAGGATAGGCTCCAAAAATCCCTCAGGAACTTCAGTGTCATTATTAATGAGAAAAATATAGTCTCCCTTGCAGGCAGGATAGCCCAAATTATTACCACCAGCAAAGCCTAAATTCTCATCCGAGCGAATAAACTTCACCCAGTCATAAGGGGCACATATTTGTTCTAAATTACTTTCGGGACCGCCATTGTCCACCACAATACATTCCCAATGCGGATAGCTTAAAGCTTCTAAACTGCGCAATAAATCGCCAGTGACTTCTGCTTGCTGGTAATTAACGGTAAGAAAGGAAACGAGGGGATTATTCAATGTTGGTAGCCTTTGTGGTAAAATTAAAGCCTTTCCGCTGGAAAGGAAAGGATTAGATTTTAAATTTGTAGGAATGGCAGAAAAAAGAATTTGGCTTGGGATTTTGATGCTTATTCCATTGCTAAGCATGGCTCAGCGAAAAAACCAAGAGCTTCCTTTATTTGAAAGCATCCCCTACTTCACCCTCAGTGATTCATTAGAGGGCTGGAGCTTAAGTGCAGACAAACAGTGGCTTTCTGCCGAAAAAACTATTCCGGTAATTGGGATCTCACGTAATACCGAGTTTTACGAACAGAAAAACAATTACCTCGGAATAGATAATATTCAAAGTCTTCTTGCTTACAAGGTAAAATACGGTTCCGACACCATGATTTGCGTGGTGAAGTTATTCCGCAACGGTTTCTTCTTTTATCCAAATCGAAAAACGGGCTGGGAAGAACGCACCGATATGTATTATTGGCTTATCGAGTACCAAGACCTAAAACATGCCTTGGATTACTATGAGGAAAATGATACTGGTCAGGCTTTCGTGCTTAAAATCCGATCTTACGACAGCAAGTTAATTGAAAATGTAGATGAGGATGAAGTACTAGAATTGCTTAGATCGCATATGCTCCTAAAGAAGAATTTTGACCGTGACCTGGCGCTAACGGTGCGCAGGGGCGCCTATTCCGATCGCTTTCAATTTCACTTAGCTTCTCTGCACGTTGTATTTAATGATGTAGAAGGGGTAAGGCAAGATTTCCGGGGACTTAATGGTCGCTCTCTCATCGGTTCAACCTACTTATTCGACCACCTTTATTACGAAATAGACAAGGAGCATTTTATGCGCATCCTTAATCTCGACGCTAATCTTAACCAATTGTTGGAAGACGACTTAGAATCGCCCTATCTGCCCTCAAAGACCGATAGTAGTGGTTCAGATGATTGGGATCTTGAGGGTGATGATGGTGAGGAACTTGATTGGAATGAGGAGGATGAAGATTTTGATGGAGTTTAAATTTTTGTCCGTTTGAATTTTTTCCAGAAATACCATCATATTTTAAAGTATGTCTATGCGGTTTTGTTTGGCATCATAGGCGGACTCTTAGTCTATAAAACCGAGCTTCTGGGACCGGTAGCTATAATGGCTTTACCGGTAGTAATTATATTCTTTTTCTACTTCATTAAAGAACCTAAGATTGGCATTTATACTGCCTTTATATCCATGTTTTGGGTTGCCACAGTGGGACGTTATGTACCGATAAACATACCGATGGGCTTGGCGACCGATATTTTTTTAGTACTCACTTTTGTAGCCCTTCTCTTTCGCGATTGGAAGAAAATTGACCTATCGGGATGGAATCACATCTTCTCCCTACTAATGATCAATTGGATGCTGCTGGTGATTCTAGAGATTGCTAATCCCCTTGCGCTCTCAATAGAAGCTTGGTTCTATGCTATGCGAGGATTGGCCCTTTACCAAATGCTGGTAGCCATCCTTTGCTTCTCGCTCTTCCGTGACCGAAAAGATTTCGTGCGCTTCATAAAAATCTGGGTGATTTTCTCCATGATTGGCGCCCTCTGGGGGATTAAGCAAAAGTTCTTTGGGGTTGACTCCTTCGAAGCGGCTTGGCTAGCCAAAGGGGCTTATAAACAACACCTCCTATTCGGTAAATTAAGGGTCTTCTCCTATTATACGGATGCCGGTATTTTTGGTCCGGCAATGGGTCAGCTTACCATTTTCTTTGGCATATTATTTCTAGGACCTTTCAGCTGGAAAAAGCGCCTCATATTTATTGGTATTTCACTGGTTAGCTTTTACTGCATGATTATCTCTGGAACCAGGGGGGCTTTGGCGGTGCCAGCGGCAGGCGGATTACTTTACCTCATTATGATTCGTAATCGAAAACTGCTTATTAGTGGTCTTTCGGTAATGATTATGGGCTTTGTTTTCTTGAAATACACCAGTATTGGCTCCGGTAATTACGATATCCAACGTTTACGAACCGCATTAGACCCCGAAGACGCCTCCTTAAATGTTCGTCTTAAAAACCGGGAAATGCTTCGAAACTACCTAGTGGGTAAACCTTTTGGCACCGGTATTGGCAGTGCGGGATTCTGGGGACAACGTTTTACTCCTTGGACCTGGATGGCAAATTTCCCCACCGATGGTTTATATACACGGGTAAGAGCTGAAACTGGGGTGGTTGGTTATACTATTTACGTTTATACCTGGCTCTTTATACTGGTCTATGGGGTCTGGCAGACCTGGCAGTATAAGGACCCTAAAAAACGGTATTTCGCCATGGCGGCGCTGGCTAATTTTGCGGGAATTCTATTAGCTTCCTATGGTAATGAGGTATTAAACCAGATACCGGTAAACTTCGCTACTTTAATCCCCCTAACCTTTGTGTTTACCATGAAGTACTGGGACGATAAAGACGGTACCTATCGGATTCCCGAAGAACGGAAACATAAAATTTTTAAATAGCCTACAAGCGCTCCGGTTTACCATTGGAGGAGCCTTTGGTGTTAAAGCTGCGACCGCTAGATTTCAACTGTAAGCTAAGGATTCCTTTAATAAATCGGCGCACCCAAGAACGTTGCTTTTCAATTTCACCGAGCACCGAACTCATGAAGTCAGGTTCGACTCCATTAAGCAGTAATAGAGGCTCTTGTCCCATAGTCTGACTTAATTCTTCTAAGGCTACTTTATCGGCACGGTTCCAGTCCCTAAAGGCCCCTGTTACGCAAACACTAAAGTGGAATTGAGGCAATAGGTTTAGAGGATATGGATTGGTGAGAATCCCGTCTACAATCATAAAAATATAGTCGTAGAGCATAGGGTCGAAACCCAGAGGTACTAATTCTGTAATGTGCTCCGAATTCAAAAACTTAGTATCGTTTTCGTAAACTACATAATCGTAATAAGGCTTTTCACTTTCGGGCAAGGCCTTAGGCGCCATTACTAGAACCCGCATGTTTAGGGCACTTAATTCATTGGCCAAAACATGGGTCGTTAGTTGCTTTCCGTCCTTAGCTCGGGTAGAGAATACTAGGATGTTTTTTGCCAAGTGCTTAGAACCTTTATGCAGAGACTGCAATCGAAGATTCTGAACCAGCAGGCCACTGGCTTTTTCATGTAGCCATTCGAAGTTTACATTTTTAACCTGACTACGTGCGGTAAGGTCGGGATAAGCCCCTAGGAGCTTCAATCCGGTTAACTCCTCTCCCCTTTCTGGAGTGCGGATGGATTGATCTAATAACTCCCTTAAAAGAATAAACAAGAGCGGCAGAACAAAACCAAATACCCCCGCAACTAAAATCAAGAGCTTTTCCTTACCCGCTTCTGCTTTACGCGGATATTCGGGCGCCTGAGTTACTACTTGTCCGCCAGTAGCTTCCATATCACCACGCTGTCTTAATAAGGCCTGATTAAGGCTATTAAGCATTTCCAAGTAGTTCTTTTCTTTGATCGAAATATCGCGCTCCAAGCGGGCAAACATTGAGCCTAGAGGAGCATATTTATCATACTCTCTTTGGAAATAACTTTTTCGCTCTTGGAAAACCGCCACCCTAGCTGTGGTAGCGTCGTACTCTAAAATATGGGTAATCCACTCATTTATTAAACGGGTTACCGGTACACCGTCGGTGGTGCGGCTATACTGAAAGCGCTTGCTTAAAATATTACGGGCTTTTTCCTCTAGTTTTTGTGCCTTATCCCGAAGGCGCTGTAAAAGTTCGGCATCATTCAAATAAGTTTCCAGTTCGGCAATTTGCGCCCTTAAGTCGATTAACTCAGTTTTGGTATTTAAGAAGTCTTGCCCCAATTGAATCATTACGTTGTTGAGACTCAACTGCTCTTCAATTTTTTCTACTGCCGCCTTGGCTGCTCTTTGTGCCGCTAATTCGTCTTGATATGCCTCCTCCATGCTCTCCTTGCGAATAGCCAGAGATTTAGTCTGTTCTTGGTAATTAATAACCCGATTTTCGATGCGGAAATTCTGAAGGTTATCCTCCGCCTCATTTAGGGCCTTGGCTGCCTCTGCAACTTTTTCTGAGAAGTAGCGAACCGCGCCTTCCGACTGTCCACTTTTAATCTTAGCCACATTATTCCGGAAAACCTCGGTTAGGATTAACAAGGTATTTTGGGCAATACCTGGATCATTAAAGGAGTAGGAAATATTAATCAGGTCGGAGCTTTGAATCCGGCGTACCCGGATATTGTCAATAGCCTTACGGGAATAAGGTGAGGCCTCCATATCAAAGGTTAATTTCACCCTCTCATCAAACCAGTATTTTTCACGGTAATACCGCACGCGACGCAAAGTATTTTCTACCGAATAGGGGTCCAGAAGAATATTCTTAATACTATCCGGCATCTTGTACTTAAAGTGCTCGTAGTTCTCTTCTGAAATATAGGCTGGATCGGCACTGTCTAGCATCATGTGCTGGACCAGCAAGCGCATACCCACCTCTTCAAGCGTAGCGTCCGATTGAATAATGTTGAGTAAGTTGTCGAACTCGGTTGAGGTGGTTAAGTAATCTACCTTTAATACATCTACGGCGCCAATATCAATTCCAGATGCGATACCGGTATATATTTCCGTACTCGATTCGTAA
The DNA here is from genome assembly GCA_913055685.1 of uncultured Flavobacteriales bacterium. GTDB lineage: Bacteria > Bacteroidota > Bacteroidia > Flavobacteriales > Schleiferiaceae > Croceimicrobium. The sequence continues at coordinate 77,190 of CAJXKC010000004.1, read as the reverse complement.
GTTTTAGGTAGATTACGGGTAAGCAAATAGGTAACCACTGCTAGGCTTAAAGCGGATAGCAGCAATAAGTTTAAATTGCGATTAAAGAGCCTAAAAAACTGGATTAGGGTCATTTAAACTTATTTGTGATTGAATTTACTAAATGGCACACCCACCAATCTCTGCAAATGTCTATAGGTATCGTAAAACTGATTCTTTAGGGTGATGTAATTATTGGCCCAACGACTTCTTAAATCAGCTAATTGACCTAATTCATTAATAGTTATTTCTCCGTTTACGTAGCGTTCCTCCGACTGCTCGTAAATAAACTGCGAAGACTCTTTGGCATTAGTAGCTTCTTTAATAAGGTCCCTTAGCATAAATAGTCGGCTGTAGGTTTCTTCAACCTCCTTGCGAATAGACAATTCTGTTTCTTTACGCTTAGCATTTTCGCTAGCTGATGCGGCTAAAGAAGCTTTAGCCTTATCCCGCTGACCAAAAAAGGTACTTAGAGGTATGTAAACCGAAACCCCATAATTATAACCCGCTAAGGCCAAACCATTTTCGATTAAGGCATTGCTACCTATAGTGTAACCCGCTCCGAAGCGCACACCACTCATCCAATCTTTATTGAAAGCCGCCATTTCATACTCAAACATCAATTGTCTTTGTCGGTAATAATCAATAGCTGGAGCATTTGCAACCGCGCTATCAATAAGCATATTCAAGGGTGGTAGGTAATCGGCTAAATCAATTATAAGGGAGTCGATATTGGTACTGCCCCCTTGCGACCGTCCAAAGGATTGCCCCTTGCCAGTAAAGCCCAAGCCCAAAAAGACCAATAGTATTAGGAAGCTTCTAATCTTTATCACACGTTTTCTTTTTGGAACAATGCCGGAATGGTTCGAAGGATTAGTCGAATATCATTCCAAAAACTAAAGTTCTCTGCGTATTTATTATCCAAGCCTTTGCGTTCATCTTCACTCATTTCTCCACCACCGCGTTTCTCCACCTGCCATAAACCGGTGATTCCGGCTGGTGCCAGGAAACGCTGACTCCAGTCATCGGAAGTAAGTTGTTCGGCTTCGTACAAAGGTAAAGGGCGGTTACCCACGATAGACATATCGCCTTTTAAAACATTTATTAATTGCGGAAGCTCATCAATACTGGTGTTTCGAATAATCTTACCTACCCTAGTAATGCGAGGATCATCCTTAATCTTAATAAAGGTTCCGGCGGTTTGTTGACGTCGGTACTCTTGATACTCCTCCTCGGTCATTGGCTTGCCATCCTTATTAATTAATTGAGGGGCCGCACTGGAAACTTTCTTTTCTACCGGAAGGTCGCTTTGTTTCTTTTTAGCTTCCTCGGCGTATTGATTCAAGTGTTTTAAATCCTTGATACGCTGATCGGCATCGGTATACATAGAGCGCAACTTGTAAAAGTCAAAAACCCGATAGCCAGTTCCCACTCGCTTTGATTTATAATAAACTTTGCCCTTCGACTCTAGTCGGATGGCAATAGCCGTAATAATTAGCAAGGGAGAAACCATCAATAAGGCGAAGCCGGCTACCACTATATCAAAGATTCTCTTTGCTACAGGAATGTGATATTCTGCCTTGGCTTTCTGCTTGAACTGATGCAAGCGCCAATTGAGCATATCGTGGTAAAATTCCAACTTATTTATTAAGGTTTCCAGTTGCTCGCGGTTCCACACTACTTCCATTATTCCGCGTTTTAAATGAGCGGCGCGCTTGGAATTAGGTAGTTTATCCCCTACCAAAACAAAGGGGATATTCTTCTCATTAAGCAAATCACGGTAACGGTTAAAAATTTCGTCACCCGGAATGCCTTTAAGTTTGGTTTCCGAAACCACCAATTCCACTCCGTCCAGATTTTCAAGCTCATTGTAGAAGCCCACCACGTTAAGGACGTGATTAAGCCTATCCTCAAACTTGGAACGTAGGATCTCCAGAACCTCTTCCGATTCACCGATGAAGATAACTTGTTTCACCCTTTTAAACGGATTAGGTTATCGATACGCAAGCGCAGTTCTTCGGGGTTAAAAGGCTTAATGAGGTAATCATTAGCTCCTAACTTCAAACATTTAATTCGCTCCGTGCTGCTCTCTTCACCAGACAATACAATAAGCGGAACGTCATAGAAAAACCCGCTTTCACGGATACGTTGAATGTATTCAAAGCCATCAATCTCAGGCATATTAAGGTCGGCCACCACTAAGTCTGGAATATTCCCAGAATACATCCATTCCAAGGCCTCTTTACCATTTTCTAGGGCCACCACTTCGTAGCGGTCCTTTAAAATTTGCTCCAATAATTTGAGCATAATGGGCTGATCGTCGATGATCAGAATTTCCTCGCGTTTCTTGGCTTCCATTATCGCTCGCTAAGTGCCACAAAGGCTTTGTTAAGTTCTTGGTCTACTTTGGCCAGTTTGCTGTCCATATCTGGGCCACTCTCGCCGGCTTTGCCCATTTGCTCTAAATCTCGGATGTCTTGGACAATGGTATTTATACCAAACATATCTACATTAGGCTTAATCTTATGTGCAATAGATCCTAAGGTTGCCCAATCGCCGCTGGCATGGGCCTTTTTCATTTCTTCAAGCTGACCCGGAGTGTGCTCCAGGAAGGTTGCAACCATCATATTTACAAAATCCATATCGCCGCCACCGAGTTCCTCGAGTTGGGATAAATCATATACGCTATCGGACATTGGGATGGGGTTTTAATTAATATTCAGTTCCTTATTCTTTATCATTCGGTACAAGGTGCTCTTACCAACTTCCAGTTTCTGCGCCACTTGTACTACATTATTCTGATACTTTTTCAAGTAATGCTGGATAATGCGTCTGTTGTATTCTTTAAGGGATAATCCCTCATCTACTAAATTATCCATTTCATCGCTAACAGAGTTATAATTGAGGTCTTTTTCCTCGATTATACCTTTCTCGGCTAAGACACAAGCCAATTCAATTACCGCTTTCAATTCACGTACATTCCCGGGCCAAGGATAAGCCATTATTCTTTCTTGCGCCGCTTTGCTTAATTTTAAGCCGGGCAAGCGATTTTCTTTGGTGAAAGTGCTAAGAAAGTGCTTGGCTAATAGCAATTTATCCGCGCCTCGTTTTCGTAAAGGTGGCAACTCAATAGGCATTCCTAGGATGCGATAGTATAAATCTTCGCGAAAGCGGCCCTCTCTGACCTCCTGAGCCAAATTACGATGAGTGGCTACGATAACCCGACAATTTATTTTTATCGGCTTGTTACTTCCTAAACGGTAGATTTCCCTTTCCTGCAAAACCCTAAGCAGTTTAGCCTGAATGTTTAAATCCAACTCCCCTATTTCATCTAAAAATAAAGTACCTCCATTGGCTTCTTCAAACTTACCGATACGTCGATTATGGGCACCGGTAAAAGCGCCTGCCTCATGACCAAATAGCTCCCCTTCAATTAAATCGGACGGTATGGCCGATAAATTAATCGATACGAGGGGGCGTTTTGAATTGGGAGAATTGTAATGAATAGCTTTGGCTACCAATTCTTTTCCGGTTCCGGTTTCACCGATGATGGAAACCGAAATATTTGTTTGAGCGGCTTTCGCGATAAGCTTATGTACCTTTTGGATCTCTTCGCTTAAACCCATGATTTTTTGAAAATCATAGCGGGTGCTAAGCTCGGCTCGTAACTCCGAGAGCTCCTTACGCATACTTACCGTTTCTCGCAAGTTATTTATGGCCTTCCATATTTTATCTTGGGTATTGTCGTCCTTTACAATGTAATCATAAGCTCCTTCCCGCAATAAGTCCACTGCAGTCGAAACATCTTCTTGTCCGGATACAATTAGAACCGGTAGCTCAGCATCGTATTCCTTGATCAACTTTAGGACCTCCGTTCCGGATTTATCCGGTAAGCCATAATCCAAAAGCACACAATCGGGAGCTTCATGTAAATGGGCTAAAAAAGAATTGGCATTACTGAAACGACGCACCTCATTCTCAGGATTTAAAGCAAGGTGGTACTCTAATCTCCGGGCGTACAATTCGTTATCTTCTAATAAAAAGATGCGCATGAATGGTCTTTTCAGCTCTTTACCAAAGTTAGACCATTATCCCATTTTGGGAAAGCAATTAAGAAGGAATGGCTATGACTTTCTCACAAGCTTTTTAACAAAGCGCTGAATCTCCTTAATACCCAAAGCAAACCAATGTAGGAAGCGTAGAGGCACCCGATCCTTTATGTATTGGTAGCCTAAAATAGTACCAGTAGAAAAGGTGAGAATAGAAATAGCCGCAACCCATAAGATGTCTTGGAAGTAGTAGAGCACTATTACATCGCCAATGATGTTCACCGATAACATCACAATAACCTTTTTCAGGTTAACCTGCGGGCGATTAAGCACATCCAAGGCCACTCCTGCATAGCGATCTAAGCTAGTGAAGGCCATAAACACCGAGAATATTCGCAACAAATTAGCCGCGTCTGTATTGGCATATTTTAATCCGCCTAAGGCTACCACCAAAGGCTCCGCGAAAATAAAAGCAGCAACCGCCATTGGGAATAACAATACAAAGGCAAAGCCTGCCGAAGTCTCAAATTCGGTGCTAAACTTCGATTGATCGCCGCTTTTATTGGCTTTCGCTAAAGAGGGAAAGGAGAAACTCACTAAAGCTCGTAAGGGGATGTCTATCAAATTAACTAAACGTTGTGGCACCTGGTATAAAGCCACTCCTTCGGGACCTAGGAAAATACGAATCAGAAAATCATCGCTACTTCTTAATAAGGTACTACCAATTAAGGTACCCATGGTAAATCTTCCAAAGCGAAAAAGGTCCTTAAAAACTAGAGGGTCGTATTGACTTAGATACTGAAAGCCTGACCAACCCTTAAAGATTGCTACGATCGAAGGAATTACTGAAGCCACCAAATAAGCGCCCATCATATACCAAATTCCCCCATCTAATAGATACACCACCAAGACCCCTAGAAAGTATAAGCCCCTGTTCATAAAACGCAGACGCAGCAAACGATCAAAGCGCATTTCGGCATTCTGCTTATAAGTGGCAATATTAAATGGTATGGTTCCCAATGCAAACAAGGGGGCGAAAACGGTATAGAGTAAAAACTCTTCGGTCTGATAATGCCAGTACAAGCCCCCTAACACTAAAGCTAAGGGTAAAATAAAAACCAGTGAACTGTAAAAAGACAATCTCCAAGCACTCCCGAGAATCACCGCTTGTTCCTGTTCGCTATCGGTTTCCGCTAATTGCTTTATGACCGGCTTACCCACCAAACCACTTTTAACCATACTAAAAGTGGTAACAATGGCTAGATAAACGCCGAATATCCCGAAATCTTCCTTGGATAAGGAGCGAGCCATTAAGGCAAAAATTAAAATCCCAAAAACCGCTCCGGAAACGGAACTGGCCATGGATAAAAACTTTTGCTGTTTAAATAAATTTCTAATTGAAGACATAGGCTAGAGCCAAGCAGACATATCGCGTTCCAACAATTTCTCTAATTGCTCAATATCCTCTTGATAGATTTCTTGAGTAATTCTCTTGCGGAAGTCGGGGTCCATTCCCGGCTTATCCAAGTTTTTATTGCGGAGATTATTAAGCACACGATTGGCCCATACACTTTCTTTCAAGTATCGATGCAGACCAGGTAAAAACTTCTTGAGGAAGAGGATGGGTCCACTGTTTTGTCCAACCAAAGCGTCTACCGATTTATTTTTAACCTCACCGCTTTTATTGTAAATAATATCCGTCGCTACCTTCACATTGGGGTCGATTCCCAAGAATTCGAAGGTGTCGCGCAATACTCGATCGGTATCACCAATAAATTCTTCATAGAGGAAAATCTTGATATGCTCCTTGGGAAAGTTCTCGAAATAGGGTTTTAACTTATCATAATAAAAGCCCTCATTAACCAAGTCGGGGCGACGCCACCATACAGAATCGCGATTAAAGACCTCTTCCATCGCGCCACCTTCAGGAATCTCATTTTCGCGCACCAAATGGAAATAACGCGAATACAAACGTTCCGCTGGATGACGCAAAATGGCAATTAATTTAGCATTAGGGACATAATGTTTGATGCGTTCCCATGCCTGAGCGTGACTAATATAGGTGTTGGATACTTCTCCTAGAAGTTGATCTTCCTTGGCTCCTTCAAAGAGCTTATAATAATCCTCAATCTTTAATACCGAGTTGAAATAGTATTCACGGGACTTTTCTTCATCGTAAATTGATGGATCCAGTGTTTCAAAAGCAAAGAAGTTTGGCTCCTTGCGGGTTGCCATAAAAATCTTAGGGTGCTCTTTTAAATATTCATTCAAAGAGGTAGTGCCCGATTTTCCGGCGCCAATAATGACAAAGTCAGGTAAACGTTTGGTCGACATCAAATATTTTTTCAGGTTAAAATTAAAGATTAATCAATTGCCAATCCCTAAAAATAAAGGAGAATTAAATCTTTAATTAATAAAGCATTATTTCGAACGGAGCTCCAAGCCTGCTTGAATTTAAGCTAACTTTGAGGGTATGGAAATGAAAGGTCAGGATTTTATCGTGATGGGCAACCAACCTTGGGATGTGCCCATAGGTAGCAACTGTAAGAACATTGCCGAAGTAATAGCTAGAGACAATCGAGTCTTGTATGTAAATCGGCCCCTAGACCTATTCACCCTTTTAAAGAATAAGTCAGAAGACAAGGCATACATCGCTAAAAGACAAGCGGTGCGCAAAGGAAAAGCTGAGCCCATCCAACATATTAAGGATGGACTTTACACCTTGGATCCAAGGGTTTTATTACCATCTATAAACTGGATGCCCGACGGAGCCATTTACGATCGCTTATTAAAAGGGCTTAATCAGCAAATTTTTGACGAATTAAACTGGGCGATAAAGGAGCTAAACTTTAAAGATTATTACTTCTTTAACGACAGTGAAATGTTTCAAGCCTTCTACGCCAGTAGTATGCTAGATGCTAAACTGAATGTATACTATTCCCGCGATAACCTAGTTTCGACCGGTTATTTCAAAAAGCACGGACAACGCATTGAACCGCTGCTATTAAAATCTTACGACCTTGCGGTCGCTAATTCATTATACCTCAAAGATTACTGTGCTCAATTTAATGACCACAGTTATTATGTGGGTCAGGGTTGTGATCTCAGCATTTTTAACCCCGAACTTGAGCATGATAGACCCGCAGACATGCAAGGTATTGCCGGACCTATCATTGGCTACATCGGTGCCCTGTTGCAAGCCCGCCTTGACATAGGCCTTCTAGAGAGCTTGGCTAAGGCTAAAAGCGACTGGTCTTTTGTGATGGTTGGACCTGAAGACGATGCCTTTAAGGCTAGTGGCCTGCATGCCATGGAAAATGTGCATTTCCTGGGAGCTAAGAAACCCGAAGAACTAGGTCAGTATCTAAGTTTCTTTGACGTGGCTTTAAATCCACAGGCGGTAAACGAACTTACGATTGGCAACTATCCACGTAAGATTGATGAATACCTAGCCATGGGAAAGCCTACTGTAGCTACACCTACCAGGGCCATGGAGATTTTCAAAGATCATGTATACCTAGCCGAAGGCCCTGAGGGCTACGCCAAGGCTATACAAGAGGGTTTAGATAGCATTGGTGATCAAGCTGTTTATGAAGAGCGTATTCGCTTTGCTCAGTCTCATAGCTGGGAAAATAGCGTAGCCGCCATTTGGAAAGCTATGCAGGAGACCGAAAAATAGGCTAATTCTACAAAATCATTAGGCGGAAAGATCGCTGATAATTCCCGGTGCTGATTTGGAATTGGTACACGCCCTCTGCTAATTGATTTTGCGCTAAATCTACTTGTTTAGCTTCTAGAGTACCGCTTTGTAATACTCTACCATTGAGGTCGATTAAACGATATTGCGCTCCTTTGAAGTCATCGCTCCACTTACTTAACTGCAAGGAAGCTTGGTCGCCTTGCAAGGGATTGGGATAAATATCTAAACTGCGTAAAGGGCCCATTTCATCTAGGGAAACATTAGCTGGTAATAAAGCCACTTGAACATTAAGCATATTACCCGGACTAAGACTCACACTTATCGTATCAGGCAAATAGCCATTTTTAGAGGCCACCAAGCTATAGGTACCGGAGGCCACCTGCCCCCCTTTAAGGTTACCGAAAATATTGGTCCGGCCGCTAATATCACCACCCAATAACTCTACATCGGCATTAATTAATGATTGCTGGTTTAGTGAGTCGATTACACTTACATTGATAAAGGAAGCCCGGGTGTAATCGGAACTTAAAACAAATAGGCCTCGTTGACGATCGGTAGCTAAAATGTTGCCGCTAGGCAGGTAAGGATAAGCACCCCAACAACCACCAAAACCATCACCACTATCATTGGAAGTATCGTAATAGCCGGTTTCTACCATAATGCCGGGTTCGCTCACATCTAAAATCTGCACTCCAGCAGTATAGTAAGAGTTAACCAGGAAGTTATTGTGGAAATGTACATTATGAGGAATTACATCATTACTAAACTTGGTACGGATTCGATCAAGCTCACTCACATTATTAAAATCGCTAACATCGTACTCGCCAATGTAGGCACCGCTGCGCTCATCAGTTGTAAAAACCCTTTGGTTATCATCACTAAACCAAATGTTGTGGGTGAAGCTGTAAGGCGTTTGTTGGGTAAAATTGTACTGCACAGGACTAGCCGGAGTACTCACATCTACCGCCACGAAGAAACCAGCATTAATAGCTGCTCCCCACATAGTATCGCCGCGAGCTACCCCATCGTGCAGGTAATGGTTGTTGTACATGCCCAGATAAGTCGGATTGGTAGGATCTGGATTTAGGTCAAAAATCAATGCCCCACCCTGAGCAATATTGGAACCGAATAGGTATAAATAACCCTGTTCATCAATGTAAATATTATGTGCTCTTTGCAATATTTCGAAGTTACCGCTAGGCACTTGAATCATAGGGTTGCGAGTATAAGTGCTAGGGTATTGGTCGTAAATGGTAGTCATATCTACGATGAAAATACCATTTGAAGTGCCATTGAAGATATCGTGAACGGTATAGGCATAATTGCCCCAGGTCTTCATATCTCGCCAAATGGAGCTCGCACCGCTAAAGAAATTAGTTTGAACCGGATTAGTAGGATTAGTAACGTCAACAATAGACAAGCCATTTTGTACGCCTACAAGAGCATATTCTTTATTGGTAGCGGTATCCACCCATCCCCAAACATCATTAATCGTTTGCGTATAGCCAAAGCGCCCTAAAGCGCGCATATCTAGACTATCGTTGGCCTGAGCATGAGCCTCAAATCCAAATAATCCTAAGATACTAATCCAAACTAAGGGTGATTTGGCCATCGTCTTCCAAATCGCCGATATCTTCACTTTTTTCATTTGCTTCATTTGTTTTCGCCTGCTCCTCTTCATCATCATTAGCTTCCGGCTGTAGGGGTTCCAAGGCATTAATCTTACGCACAGAATCCCTACTTAGTTGGTTCCCTTGTGCCTTCTCGCCTTTTACCGCGATAAAGTCACTTAAAACCACCTCTTCATTGTCTTTCTGCTTGCCATTTACCTTACGGAAGATAATTTCGATACGCGGCTGGGCATCAATACTAACAAATTCAAGCTTAGAATCGGGGTGTTCGGTAATAAAAAGTTCCTGACGATCAATAACTTCCGGAACAAATCGCTTCACAAAATGCTTCTGCTTATCCCCATCAAAGTAAACTGCACTAATGGGTTTCTCGGGGTCAAACTTTTCAATTAAGGTCCAATTGTCATCAAAATGCACACTTAAATCGAAGCCTAATAAACGGTAATGACCGCTTGCGCTGATTTCCAGAATTTTATCCTCCCCTTTAAAGCTGCCGAGCAGACGACCGCGACCCTCGACGTTTAAGCGGTTTACCGTTTCATCGAACCATATTTTACGAGCAGCCAGGGTAGAAACCCCTTCCTCCTTCAGTTCAATTTTCTTGATCGGATATTTTGATACCGTATTTCCTTTAGAAGCGCGACCCTTTATCGCCAGTTCCGAAAAGTCGATTTCAAATTTCAACTTCTTTAAACGCTGCAAGGCTCGCAGGTGCACCATTACTACTTCCGCTTCCCCATTGGGATTGGCCGTAAAGTGTAAGACCTCGGAACCTTTATTGCCTGCCGTAAGGTCATAGTGTTTATCCCGGGTAATGGCTGTTACCTGGAAACGCTTCATAAAGGAAGCCCCTTTGGGACCATCGCGGTAAATCATATTGTAGGTGGTGCGCTTATCACCCTTCTTCCATACCGCTACGTGAATAATATTCTTACCCACATAAGTTTTTTGGTCGACCTTGGTAACAACCATCTGGCCATCCTTAGTAAAGACAATTAAATCGTCGATATCCGAGCAATCACAAATAAAGGTATCCTTCTTTAAACTAGTTCCAACGAAGCCCTCTTCCAAATTGGCATAAAGCTTCACATTGGCCATAGCTACCTTGGTGGCATCGATGTCCTCGAAAAGTCGGATTTCGGTCTTGCGATCACGTCCCTCACCGTACTTCTTTTTAATCCCTTTATACCACTCAATGGCATAGTCAATTAAATTGGCGAGGTGGAATTTCACCTTTTCAATCTTACCTTCCAATGCTTCGATATGCGCATCGGCCTTGTCTTTATCGAATTTTGAAATCCGTTTAATCCGAATTTCAGTCAGTCGAACGATATCCTCCTCGGTAACATCACGCAATAAATGCTTGATATGAGGCTGCAATCCCACTCTAATATTCTGAATTACCTCCTCCCAAGTTTCGGCTTCTTCAATATCCCGGTAGATGCGTTCTTCGATGAAGATTTTTTCCAGGGAAGCGAAATGCCATTGTTCTTGCAATTCATTGAGCTCCCAGTTTAACTCAGCTTTGAGCACATCGGTCGTGTTCTCAACATTGCGACGTAAGATTTCCTTTACCGATAAGAAATGCGGAGAATCGTTTTCAATAACACAACTAAGCGGAGCGATAGAAACCTCACAATCGGTGAAGGCATATAAAGCGTCGATCATTTTATCGGGAGAAACGCCGGAAGGCAAATGCACCAGAATCTCTACTTTATCAGCAGTGTTATCCTCGATCTTCTTAACCTTAATCTTCCCTTTATCATTGGCTTTAAGGATGGAGTCAATTAAACTACCAGTGGTGGTCCCAAAAGGCACCTCTTCGATAACTAGGGTCTTCTTATCAAGGATATTAATACGCGCTCTTACGCGAATTCGGCTACCACGGAGTCCTTCGTTATACTGACTAAAATCGGCGATACCCCCGGTTGGGAAATCAGGTAATAAGTCGAAGCGCTGCCCCTTGAGAATCTTTACCGAGGCGTCTAATAATTCATTGAAGTTATGCGGCATTATCTTGGTAGATAAGCCCACCGCAATACCTTCTACCCCCTGCGCTAATAGTAGGGGAAACTTTACCGGAAACTCTACCGGTTCTTTACCACGACCATCATAGCTAGACTGCCACTCGGTGATCTTCGGACTGTAAATAACTTCTAAGGCGAACTTGGAAAGGCGTGCTTCAATGTATCGAGGCGCCGCAGCCGAATCGCCGGTGAGAACATTACCCCAGTTACCTTGCGCATCAATAAGTAATTCTTTCTGCCCTAATTGCACCAAGGCATCCCCAATGGAGGCATCCCCATGCGGGTGGTATTTCATAGTCTGACCAATAACATTGGCCACCTTGTGATAACGACCATCGTCCATTTCCTTTAAGGCGTGGAGAATACGGCGTTGCACCGGCTTCATACCATCGCCCAAGGTGGGTACGGCCCTTTCTAAAATCACGTAAGATGCATAGTCGAGAAAGTACTCTTCGTACATCCCCGACACCCGGGTAATCGTTGCCTCTTCGGCCGAGTTTTGCTCTTGTTCCTCTTGAGGATCTTTATTTTCTTCTGCCATTCTTTTCCGCTTGTGAATTTTTGGCTAATGAATTTTTAAGTTTTGCTAAATCCGCTCCTTTAACATAAGAGATCAGCAAGCTGCGTCTTTTATAACCGCCAGTCCTTGAACTGATGTAAATGGTAAGCTTCCGCCTTAAAGGCCAGCGACTTATTTTATACTTATACAGCTTTCGCTTTGGAAATTCGTAACGCTTGTTAAAACTGCGAATTAAGGGAGACCAAATTGGGTCGGAGGTAATCAAATTCATCACTTCCCCTTCACTATCGTACATAAAGTGCACCGGCCCTCTATAAACCAAGTAAACTAAGATCGCCAAACCGCTGGCTCCAAACCACCACAATTCGCGGTAAGCCCCTTTAAGAAGAGACAGACCGATGTAAATGAAGATGGCCAGCAATCCCAATACGAATAGAACCGAATTGAGCTTGGATTGGGTTCGATCATTTATCTTCATCCAAGATTGCTTTTTCTTCGTCTTCGGTAGGATCGCGCTCCACTCGAAGGTTCTCGATGATAAACTCCTGACGTTTGGGGGTATTTTTACCCATGTAGAATTGAAGGATCTCGTCGATGGTCGCATCCTTACTTAACATCACTGGATCGAGTCGAATGTCTTCGCCAATGAAGTATTTAAACTCATCGGGAGAAATTTCACCCAATCCTTTAAAGCGCGTAATCTCAGCCTTCACGCCCAACTTCAATAAAGCCGCGCGCTTCTCTTCCTCGGAGTAGCAATAAATAGTCTCCTTCTTATTTCGAACCCTAAAGAGCGGGGTTTGCAAAATGTATAGATGTCCTTCTTTAACCAAGTCCGGGAAGAACTGCAAGAAGAAGGTGATTAAGAGCAAGCGAATGTGCATACCATCCACATCGGCATCAGTGGCAATTACCACATTATTGTAACGCAAGTTTTCTAGGCCGTCTTCAATATTTAAAGCGGCCTGCAAGAGGTTGAACTCCTCATTTTCATAAACCACCTTTTTAGTAAGGCCGTAGCAGTTAAGTGGTTTCCCCTTGAGGCTAAAAACCGCTTGGGTATTAACATTCCTTGACTTAGTAATGGATCCACTGGCCGAATCACCCTCGGTAATAAACAAGGTAGTGCTGAGGCGATGTTCGGAATCCTTTTCGTCATTGTAATGCTTGCGACAATCGCGAAGTTTACGATTGTGCAAACTAGCCTTCTTGGCTCGCTCTCGTGCTAATTTCTTAATACCGCTTAATTCCTTGCGCTCCTTTTCAGCACGCAGAATCTTGCGGTAAATAGCTTCGGCAATTTCCTCATTCTTATGGAGGAAATTATCCAGCTTATTTTTCACAAAATCGTTGACGAAGGTTCTAACCGTTGGCCCTTCCGGCCCCATATCATTAGAACCTAATTTGGTTTTGGTTTGCGATTCAAAAACCGGCTCAATAACCTTGATAGCAATCGCTGCCACCACCGAATCGCGGATATCTGAAGCGTCAAAGCTCTTATTGTAAAACTCGCGCAGGGTCTTTACCAAGGCCTCACGTAAGGCTGCTTGGTGGGTACCACCTTGAGTGGTATGCTGTCCATTAACAAAGGAGTAGTACATATCACTCTGACTCCGCTCACTGTGCGTGAGAGCGATTTCGATATCTTCTCCACGAAGGTGAATGATGTCGTGCAAAACCGGACTATCGATGGCATCCGACAATAAGTCTTTTAAGCCGTTTTCACTGTAAATCTTTTCACCATTAAAGACGATGGTAAGACCCGGATTTAGATAGGCATAGTTCCAGAGCATTTTCTCTACATACTCCTTCACATAGCGGTAGTTTTTGAAAACACCCGCGTCCGGTTTAAAGACAACCTTGGTGCCCTTGCGTAAAGAAGACTCCTTTATATCGGCGTCTTCTACTAAGTTCCCTTTTTCGAAGCGGGCCACCTTGGTCTGACCATCGCGCACCGATTGTACCATAAAATAGTCACTCAGTGCATTTACTGCTTTTGCCCCTACCCCATTTAAACCAACCGATTTTTTAAATGCCTTCGAATCGTATTTAGCTCCGGTGTTAATTTTAGAAACTACATCAACCACTTTCCCGAGCGGAATACCCCGACCGTAATCGCGTACGGCTACTTCTCCATCGCGAATACTGATCTCGACCGTCTTTCCGGCTCCCATCACAAATTCATCGATAGAGTTATCCAAGACCTCCTTTAGGAGAATGTACACACCATCATCGGGAGATGAACCATCTCCTAGTTTACCGATGTACATACCGGGTCTTAAACGAATGTGCTCCTTCCAATCGAGGGAGCGAATATTTTCCTCGCTGTAATTGCTTTGTTCTACGGCCATGATAGAATTATGGGATAATCGCTAAAATTAGCGATAGCCGTAGAATTGCCGAGGCCGCAGCCTGACTAGTTTTTCACAACTTATTAAGAGTCTTAGACGTTAAAGCGGAAGTGCATAATATCGCCATCCGATACTACATACTCCTTGCCCTCAACCTTTAGCTTACCCGCATCTCGTACTGCTGTTTCGGAGCCAAATTGTACATAGTCATCATACTTGATGACCTCAGCACGAATAAAGCCCTTCTCAAAATCGGTGTGAATTACTCCCGCTGCTTGGGGTGCCGTAAAGCCTTTTTTGATGGTCCAGGCCCGCACCTCTTTTTCACCAGCGGTAAAATAAGTTTGCAAGTTCAATAAGTGATAAGCTTTGCGGATAAGGCGATTTACCCCTGGCTCGGTTAAGCCTAAGTCGTCCAAGAATATTTGGCGCTCTTCGTAGGATTCTAATTCATTGATATCTGCCTCGGTTGCTGCAGCTAAATGGATAACCTCTGCCCCTTCGGTCTTAGCCATTTCCTCTACTTGCTTCACCCAATCATTTCCTGCTAAGGCTGCCGATTCATCCACATTACAAACGTAAAGCACGGGCTTATCGGTTAGGAATTGAATCTCGCGAATGAGCTCATTCTCATCCTCATTGCGATCGAAAGAACGAACATTGGCACCCGATTCGATGTGCTTCATTAAACGCTCTAGAAGATCAACGTTCTTCACTTCGCTTTTATCGCCGGTGCGCGCCGCCTTACGATGCTTATCCAATCTTTTCTCAAGCGTTTCTAAATCTTTAAATTGAAGCTCGGTATCAATGGTGTCCTTATCTCGTAAAGGATCTACAGATCCATCTACGTGCGTGATATTATCATTTTCAAAACAGCGCAAGACATGGAGAATGGCATTACATTCTCTAATGTTTCCTAAAAACTGATTTCCCAGTCCTTCACCCTTAGAGGCCCCTTTTACTAATCCAGCAATATCCACAATCTCTACGGTGGCTGGAACCACGCGCTGAGGATTTACCATCGACTCTAGTTTTTCCAGACGCTCATCGGGAACACTTACCATACCCACATTGGGTTCTATCGTACAAAATGGGAAATTGGCCGACTGAGCCTTAGCATTGGATAAACAGTTGAAAAGAGTTGATTTACCTACGTTCGGCAATCCTACGATACCACACTTCATGCTGGAAATTTTTAAGGCGGCAAAGTTAATCGATTCCCTTTAGAGTGAGCTTTAAAAAGATGGGCAAAAAGGCTTTTTCACATTTTTTCCACATTGAGGGCATTAGGACTAGGGGATTCAATAATTTTGCCCTTTCAATTACATTTAAATGGCTGATATCAAAGATCTTCACAGAATTGCTTCCCAAACACGTCGGGATATTGTTAGAATGGTTCACGCGGTTCAATCCGGTCACCCCGGTGGCAGCCTTGGCTGTACCGAGTTTTTTGTGGCTCTTTACCATCATATGATGGATTACGATGCCTCGAATTTTGACATGGACGGTAAGCAAGAAGATTTGTTCTTCCTTTCCAATGGACACATCAGTCCGGTTTACTACAGTGTGTTAAGTCGGGCTGGATACTTCCCGGTAGAGGAACTTAATACTTTCCGCAAATTAAACACTCGCTTACAGGGTCACCCTACTACCCACGAGGGATTACCTGGTGTGCGCATTGCGAGCGGCTCTTTGGGTCAGGGTATGTCGGTAGCCATTGGCGCGGCATTGACCAAAAAGTTGAACGGCGATGACAAATTAGTCTATACCCTTCACGGCGACGGCGAATTACAAGAAGGTCAGATTTGGGAAGCGGCCATGTATGCTGCCGCTAATAAGGTAGATAACCTAATTAGCACCATCGACGCTAATGGTCAGCAGATCGACGGTTCTACCGACGATGTATTAGCCATGGGAAGCATTGAGCACAAATTCCAAGCATTCGGCTGGGATACCCTAAGCATAGAAAAAGGAAATGATATGGCCTCCGTTATCGAAGGTCTAGAAGCAGCTAAGGCTAGAACTGGAAAAGGGAAGCCGGTAGCTATTATCATGAAAACGGCCATGGGAGCAGGTGTCGATTTTATGGAAGGCACGCATGAATGGCACGGGATCGCACCCAGCGATGATCAGCTTGCTAATGCCCTAGGACAATTAGAGGAAACTTTGGGCGACTATTAATTTGAAGCGCTTTAGCCAAATACTTTTCTTTTTTCTGATTGCCATTAGCCTCAGTGCGCAAAGGCAAAAGGAGCCCGAGCCCATTATTACACGCATCCTATTTGTGTTTGATGGCTCTCAGAGTATGTATGCCCGCTGGGAAAGCGGTCAGAAGATTGACGTTGCCCAAAGGCTAATGAGCAAAATGCTCGACAGCCTTAATAGTTTGGATAATGACAATCTGGAAGTAGCGCTTAGGGTTTATGGCCATCAAAAACCAGTGCCGCCCCAAGACTGCAATGATACCCGCTTGGAAATTCCCTTTGGAAAGAATAATTACGCAAAAATCAAGCGAAAGCTTCGGGCTATAAGTCCCAAAGGTACTACCCCCATTGCTCGCTCACTGGAAAGGGCCGCTTATGATTTCCCCGATTGTGAGAATTGCCGAAATATCATCATCTTAATTACCGATGGCGTGGAGGCTTGCGATGAAGACCCCTGTGCCGCCTCACGTCTTTTACAACAAAAAGGAATTGCTCTAAAGCCATTCGTTATTGGAATTGGGCTCGACAAGAATTTTCAGGCGACCTTCGACTGCGTAGGTACCTTTTTTGACGCTGCCGATGAAAAAACCTTCGAAACCGTATTAGGAATTGTTATTTCTCAGGCCCTTGATAATACTACTGCCCAAATAAACCTATTGGACGGCAATGGCTTACCTACCGAAACGGATGTGGCGATCACCTTTTACGATCGCGTTAGTGGTAAGGTAAAAGAGCAAATAATTCACACTCTTAATAGCAAAGGAGTGCCAGACACTATTTACTTAGATCCTTTGGTAAACTACGACATGACCGTTCACTCCATTCCCGAGCGGCATAAAAAAGATATTAAGATATCCGCAGGAGCGCATAACATTGTCGGACTTGATTTAGCCCGTGGCACGCTGCGCCTCAATAATCCCCAGCGCGGTGGCGGAGGTGACCTGCAAGCCTTAGTCTTTGAGAAAGGCGCAGAACGTCCCTTACACGTCCAGAACTTTAATAGTAGTCAGCAATACATTGCCGGTAAATACGACCTTGAAATACTAAGTCTACCCCGCATATTTTTGGAAGACGTAAGCATTGAAGCGGGTCAGACTACCACCATTGCCATTGCTCCACCGGGAGTAGTAAACTTTCAGAGTAGCGCCCCGGGTTATGGCTCGGTTCTAAAATATGCCGAGGACAACACCCTAAAATGGGTATGTGATTTAGATCCCAACAAATCACGTCAAAGTATTAATCTGCAACCCGGTACCTACCGGATTGTATTTAGAGTAAAATCGTCACAGCTAAGTTTATATTCGGTTGAACAGGAGTTTAGTGTTAACCCAGGATCAACCACCATAGTTAAATTGAATTAAGATGAAGAAGTACATCGACCAAGGAGCCAAGGACACCCGCTCTGGATTCGGGGCCGGATTAAGTGAATTAGGAAAAAGTAATCCTAATGTGGTAGCGCTTTGCGCCGACCTTACCGGTTCTTTAAAAATGAACGCTTTTGCGGATGCGCACCCTGAGCGTTTTTACCAAGTGGGTATTGCTGAGGCCAATATGATGGGCATTGCAGCAGGGCTCACAATTGGCGGTAAAATTCCTTTCACTGGTACTTTCGCGAATTTCTCTACCGGAAGAGTATACGATCAAATTCGCCAGTCGATTGCCTATTCAGGAAAGAACGTAAAAATTTGTGCGAGTCACGCCGGACTCACCTTAGGAGAAGACGGTGCTACCCACCAAATTTTAGAAGACATTGGCTTGATGAAGATGCTACCGGGCATGACGGTAATTAATCCCTGCGATTTTAATCAGACAAAAGCCGCAACTATTGCTATTGCCGAGCACAATGGTCCGGTATACCTTCGTTTTGGTAGACCGAAAGTAGCTAACTTCACTGCTCCCGATCAAAAGTTTGAAATTGGAAAAGCACTTAGCTTACAAGAAGGTAGCGATGTTACTATTGCTGCTACTGGCCACTTAGTATGGAAAGCATTAGAGGCAGCCGAAATTTTAGCGGAGAAGGGCATTAGTGCCGAAGTGCTGAACTTTCACACCATCAAACCCTTAGATGAAGAGGCGCTTTTACGCTCCACCGTTAAAACAGGTTGCTTGGTTTCGGCCGAGGAGCATCAAATGGCCGGAGGTTTAGGCGAAAGCCTTGCCGGAGCTTTAATGCGCACTACACCTTGTCCGCAAGAGTTTGTGGCCGTGAACGACTCATTTGGCGAGAGTGGTACCCCCGACCAATTAATGGAGAAATACGGATTGAGTACCGCTAATATTGTAAGGGCAGCCGAAAAGGCCATCAGCCGCAAGGCTTAAGCTCTTAACGACAATTATTGACCATATACCGAAACAAGGCTTCTCTAATTAGGGAAGCCTTGTTACTTTAGAGCTATGAAGCAGATACTTCTCATTTTTAGTTTACTGGCCCTTAGCTTTTCGCTTAAAGGACAGACGGATACTACAGCGAGTGCAGATAGCTCGGAAGTAGAAGTAATGATGATTTCGGCCAATGCTGACTCTGCCTTTATGCAGGCCCGCGATTTGGCTTTTAAAAAAGAATATGAAGCTTCACGCAAACTCTTAAACGTCTTACTGCTTGAAGATCCAGATAACTACGAAGTAAAAATCTTTAGACTCCGCACTTTTCTATGGCAGAAAAAACATGAAACTGCCCGGGAGGAAATTGGGATGTGGTTGGCGGAAGATACTAATGCCATTGAGGTTTATAAACTACGCGCCCTTAACGAACTTTACGATAAGGATTATGAAATGTGTATTCGCTATTGCGACGACGGCATTAAGCGTTTCCCAAAGCAAAATGAATATTTCCACACTCAAAAAGCCCAAGCCCTTACCAGTAAAAACGATTTACACGAAGCGCTAGACGCTACTAATGAGGCTTTAAAGCACTATCCTGAAAGTAATGAGCTTAATCAGCTGAAGACCTTTTTACTAAACCAACTAATCGTTGATGGTTTGGCGGTGGGCGTTTATGTCGATTATTTCACTAAAAACTACAATCCGTGGCTGTATGGCTTTGTGCAATACGGTCGCCAAACCCCTATTGGAGCGGTGATTGCGCGCTTAAATGCAGCTGAGCGCTTTCAGCCCAATACCCCTTCCTTTGGGGTTCAAGGAGAAATTGATGTATATCCACGCATTACGCGTAACTCCTATGCTTATTTAAATGTAGGCTACTCCCCTTCTCAGATTTACCCCAACTTTAGAGCGGGAGCGGAGTATTTTACTAAGGTTTTCAATACCCCATTTGAGGCCAGTTTAGGAATTCGCTACCTGGATTTCCTAACCAATAGAGTGGTCATGTATACCGGTTCCTTAGGTTATTATTGGGGAAACAACTACGCAATGTTCCGTCCCTTTGTAATTAATGATATTACGGGCTGGGGAACTACCTACAATTTCCTCTACCGTCGCTTCTTTAGTGGCAAGGGCGATTATTTCCAGATAATATTTGGAGGCGGTGTGGTACCCGATGAGCGTATTTTCTTCCTTACCAATGGTTTAGCCATCGACGATTACCGCCTCGACAACCAATACCTGGGTTTTGCCTATCAAAAATTGGCTTCCGACCGCATGTATACGCGGTTTGAATTAATTCTTACGCGTCAGGAGAACTTTAGTGTACAGAACGATTACCTGCAAATTATTACGCTGGGACTCACCGTAGGTTATCGTTTCTAAAGTAGCCTCTAAAGCATAGCGACTTAGGTTTACTCTGCCTTCCTCTCCTAAACATACATCTTGCTTGTAAGCTTAGTTTAGAAAACCTGTGGCTCCCGGATACCTTTCTGCATTTATCAACAACTATTAGCCTAATGGTTTCTCCTCTACCTCATGCTTTCCAGTTATCAAGGAATTAATCCCTATTCGATTCCTTTAGAGAATTAGCTTTAAATCAAAAGCCAAAAAAAAGGCACCCCTCGCGGGATGCCTTCTCACTAATCTATCTTTTTTACCCTATGCCTTAGTTGCGACGGGTAAAGTATACCCCACCTTTAGCAGGCTTTGTACTACCCACATTGGCACCACCCACGGCGATGGCAATATTGTTAGCTTGGTAAATTGAAACGTCTTTAACGTTGAATTCTGGAGCAGAAAGTGGAGCACTTGTAGGAGGCGCAAAAATACCCACATTATCGTAATCATTAACCAATACTCCACCAGGATAACCTGGTGCAGCTAGCATCATCATTCCTTGATCAGCTGCAGCGACATAAATAATTTTGGTTGAATGGTCATAGGCTACTGACTGACCTCTCCAAACATTGGTGTTTGTCAATTCCGTGGCCGTCCCGGTTGTCACATCTACCACATGCATACCGTCAAGTAGACCTACTGCCATTACCAATGCAGTTGAAGTAACATTACCATTAATATCATAAGTTGCTGGTACAAAAGCTGCACCACTACGATCTCTGAAATTCGCAGCCCCGCCAACATTAACTGTAGTGCTACTTGCAGTTGCTAAAGATGAAAGAGGATTCGTACTAGATAAATCATAATAGGTCTTCATATTCATGCCGCCATTTTGACTAAAGTCAATCAAGGCATAATTTGCAGCGCTTGGAGAAGAGTTAAATGGATCTACCTCTAAAACGATACCATCGGTTAAGGTGTAAGCTTGAGAAACATTAGTTAAAGCGGGGTCGGTTTTGAAAACACCTGAGAATTCGTTTCCTCCAAATGCACCAGAGGGCAGCCCTAGGCCGTTACCGGTAACTACATAAAGACTACCACCAGCGGACATGATATCATTAGCACCAAAACCTGGAAGCGGTAATTCCTTGTAGGCACCAACATTGAAAGTATTATTGATATAGTTAAACAATAACTTGCCCACTATAGCGCCACGGTGACCCTGAAGCACATATCCAGAAGTAGCCTGACTACGCTGACCAACTAAAAAGATTTCGTAGTAACCAGTTAAACTGTTCTTAGAGGCATGTAACTCATGGAAATCGGTATCGTCGAAAGTAGCGATACTTAAGTAATCATAAGTCTGAGTACCTGAATTATAACGGTAGGCAGAAACTGCACCACCAAATTCTTCATGCTCTAAGTGCCAAGTAACGAATAAGAAGTCGTCTACTGGGAAAATAGCGGTAGCCTGAGCAGAGTCAGAGAAACCAGTGGTTAAACCATTGGTGAAATCCTCTTTGGTATAAGCTAAGTTACCTGGACCTTCAGCGAAAGCTTGGTAGGTATAGCTCTGAGGAGTTACCATATTCTTACCAGAAACAGTTACTGTTTCATTCATCGGGTGTAGTTCACCCGCAATTTCGCCACCGCTGCGCACGGCAATGCGATTAGAGTTAGCTGGATCTTCTGCAGTAGAGATCTCACGATTACAGGCCACTAAGGTGATACCTGCCATCAAGATTAGACTTAATTTTTTCATAATAGTAGTGGGTATAGATTAATTTCTTTGAACAAAATAGACACCGCCTTCACCGGTGGCTATGGCCATTTGCTGGCTGCCATTAGGGGCGCCATAAAGTGACACTTCTTTTACAACAAACTCAGCGGGTAAATCAGGAAGAGGAAGGGTTCCACTTAAATAAGGAGTCGGATCAGCTGGAAGTCCGCCGCCAGTAAGAGGCACAAACTTACCGATGAAGTCACCTGCATTATACAAAACACCGCCATTAAAGTTATCGGATGCGATTAAGGCCAAACCGCCACTCGCCGCACAGTAATAAATTACTTCGCTAATACTATCGAAAGCGACATTAGCACAATAACCGTGATTCGCTAAGAACTGAGGTGCGGTATCAACAGGTGCAGCAGGATTAAAAGCCTTTGCGGTGAACAGTCCCCAATCGCCAGCGGCAATTAGAAGATTAGCGTCACTAAGCGGACTGCTATCATCCTGTGCCCAAACCATTCCAAAACGCTCTAAGTCGGTTAGACTAGGAAGTCTTTCGGTAACCGGATCGAAATAACCGGCTGCAATGGCAGAGGCTGTATCACCTACCACTTCTATTACGCCGGCATCAGCATTAGTTCTGCCAAGGCCGTAATTATTAGCTCCCATGGTGTTTAGGTTATTATCGACATCGAAAACAGTCCAAGCACGCAAAGCATTGCGGTTGGCTTTTTCTAATACCGAAATCTTGGCATCCGTAGCATTCGCTCCTGGAGCAATAGCAATAGCCTGGAAGTCATCTCGACTAGCCGATTGATAAGCCTCCGAAACATTGGTAAGACTGTAATCGGTTTTAAACACTCCACCATCTTGGGCATCGGAGCTGTTATCGCTACCAATACCGCTGCCGGTGGTAATGTAATAAGAAGCCGCAGCCGCTACAATATCGGTAGCTGCCGACCCAGGTAAGGGTAATTGCTTAAAGGAGCTCTGATCGAACTCATCGGTGATGTAGTTATAGTCGAGTCGCGTTACTACCGCACCGCCATGGCCCGATAATAAATACCCCGAAGCGTCGGGATCACGCTGACCTACCATAAATACTTCATAACGACCGGTACCGGTATTCAGATTGGTCTCTAATTCGTAATACTCCGATTGGTTAAAAACCACCTGATCAGTGTATACATAATTAGTACCATTCCACTTGTAAGCACTCACTGCTCCCGAACGGGTTTGCAGGTTTGCCCCGGTAGAACCATTGTAATGCCAAGTAACGAAAACTACGTCTCGAATAGCCGACGTAGCGGTAGCGCTAAGCCATACGTAATTGTTACCCGTTACGTCTACTCCGATAGGAGGAGTACCGTAATTTTTGTAAGTGTAAGAGAGACTCGCTGCTTTACCGCTTACGGTAAAAGACTGGTTTAAATCTCTCATTGGTGGTGTGTAGGAAACCGACACAATATCACTTGCATCAGCGCCTACCGGCCCCTGTAAAGAGGTTCCCTTGTTACAAGCTCCGACCAGCAGGCCTGCACCAAGTAAAGCTAGGATTCTTTTGTTCATAGATAGATTAGTTGATTAATAAGTGAGTTAAATACCCCCTCACGTATTAATTCAACTCCATAAAGTAAACTCCGCCGATACCACCGGCCAAGGTTAATTTATTGGATTGATAAACATTAATCTCTTTAATATCGAAGTTAGTAGGAAGCGTGGTACCACCAATAGTAGTATTGGATGGAGGAGCAAAAATTCCAACTAAATCCCAATCGCTAGAAAGTACCCCGCCAAATGCTGCAGTGGCAATTACATAAACGCCACCTTCACCAGAACAGTAGTATACCACTCCTGCACCTGGATCGTAAGCGGTGCTGTAGCAGTATCCATAACTGGCCTTAGCAGTACTTAGGTCTGAGGCTAAATACATACCATTATCACCAGCAGCGATAATAATACTGTCTAAAGATGTAGTGGTTCCCGTATTTACCGTAAAGGTGATATCGAAACGCTCGTTGTCAATATCCGCTCCAATACCCGAAACAATGTTACCGTCTGCTGTTAAAGGCGCCGAGTTAAATGGATAGCCAACATTAGCATGTAGCGTCTGATTTACAAGGTAGTTGTAATCTACATTCAACTGACTACCATCACGCCATAAGAAGGTCATGTTGGCACTAGGAGGAGTTACACCAGGGTGAGTTTCTACCGCTAAAGCATCAGTCAATGACTGAGCCGCCGATACATTAGTTAGGTTATAATCTACCCGGTAAACTCCGCCGATGTTTGGACCAGCGCCAGTACCGTTACCAGTAGTCACATAATAAGCACCTGCCGCGGCGGCAATACCAGTAGCGGCAGAACTAGGTAGTGGTAATTCACGCTTAGAGCTTAAATCCCACTGATCAGTGATATAGTTGTAATCTACGCGAGTAACTACCGCGCCTTTGTGATTAGCTAATAAATAACCAGAAGCATCGGGGTCACGCTGACCTGCCGCAAATACTTCGTACATGCCAGTAGCCGAATTCATATTAGCCACCGCTTCATAGTACTCAGCATCATTAAAGCTAATGGTATGCTTGTGCTCATATTTACCGGTAGATGTATTGTATTTGTATGCTGATAATGCCCCAACTGTGATAGGGTCACCGCCACCATCAAGGTCTAAAGCATGCCAAGTAACAAATACCACATCGCGGATACTTACCGAAGAAACCGCTTCTAAATCAACACCGCCAACATTAGGAGGAAAACCATAGTTAATGTAGGTGTAATTAAGGGCCGTAGCGGCACTTTTACCAGTAATGGTAAATCCTTCATTCATGTCAACGATCTGCATCCCGGACACAACGGCGAGGTTGTCGCCTCCAGTAGGCTCAGTAGCTTCAACATCTCGGTTACAAGATGCTAAAAGTGCTACCGCAGATAGGCCGAATAACAACTTTTTCATGATAGTAATATTAAAGTGGGTTGGTTGTTAGAGATTATTCTTTTTCACAAAGTATACGCCTGCATCACCTGTTGCCAGAGCGATGTAATCAGACCAGTATACTGAAACGTCTTTTACATTAAAACTAGCGGGAAGACCACCACCGGTAGGAGGAACAAAGTATCCGACTACATCAAAGGTGTTGATTAATACGCCTCCAGGGAATCCGTGACTCGCTAAAACAGGTACTCCCCCGTCTGATGCGGCACAATAAATTACCTTGGCAGAATTATCGTAGGCTACTCCCAGTGCACTGTACACACCAGTTGGAACGGTTCCAGCAAAACTTGGACTTACACCGCCAATTTCTGCATAGTATAAACCATTACGTCCCGCCGCTACCATAACGGTATCGCTGGTAATAAAGGCCAATCCTTGACGCTCCACGTCTATTGAAACTAAACCTGATTCTGAAATAGAGTTAGCCCAGATACTATTGCTAACGGTTGAAGTAGTGTTCATACCGTAATGAAGGGTAAGCGAACTAGAGGTATTACGCTCTAAAACCACATAGTCTACATCGGTAGGAGAAGCGGTAAATGGATCAAAGGCAATCATTTCGCCATCTACTAAATCCGCTGCTTCACTCACATTCGTAAGGTTGTAATCCACTACGTAGAGACCACCTTGATCTATAGTAGTAGAACCTTGTCCATTACCCGTAACAACATAATATTTACCCGCACTGGTAATGATTCCATTTGCACCAAAACTAGGTAGGGGTAATTCTTTATAGGTAGAAGGTGCTTCAAACTGATCCGTTATGTAATTATACAATACCCGACCAACAATGGCACCACGGTGACCTGCTAATAAATAGCCTGAAGTACTTGGAGAACGTTGTCCAACTACAAATACCTGATGGTGCCCATTTAATGGATCCTTAACCGCAGTGGCTTCATGGAAATCGGTATCATCGAAAGTAATCACCGAGGTGTACTCGTAAGTCTGGGTAGAAGGGTTAAGCTTGTAAGCTGAAATAGCACCACCCATTTGCTGACCTTCGACGTGCCAAGTAACGAACACGATATCGTCTACTGTAGAAACGCTAGTAGCAGCAGTTGCCACAGTCGTACCACTGTAAGAACCAACATTATCATCATAGGCAATAACATTAGGCGGAGTAGCATAATTTTTATACACATACTCTAAACCTGCGGCCGCTTTGGGATTTATTTGAAAGGAACTGTTTAAGCTCAGTAATTCTGCGTCCAATTCGGATCCAGAACGAATTCCGATACGCGTATCTTCCGGAGTGGTGGGGTCGTCTTGGACCGGCTCCGAAATCTCTTTATTACAGCTAGCTAGGACTAGTCCCAACAAGGCTGAAAGGATTAAACTTCTTTTCATGGGTAATAGATATTTGGCACAAATATAAATATTTCATATTACAAATGACACATTGTTAATATTTTTTCCTCTGTCTATCAACACGTTATGAACGCCTATTTTAGTCTTAAAAATCAGCTTAACCTTAAAATATTGATAGTTTATCGAAAAATTAAACCTTTTCTATTTTAAAGACTCGAAGGATTAACTTCGTAGCAATGCAAGAACCAGATCACTGGAAAGCATATTTAGCCAATCAAGAATATGATTTGCTCTTTAAGGAAATGGTAGACCATCTTTCGGAGCCTCTTTATTGGCATATACGTAGTATCGTGATGCGTCATGATTGGGCCGACGACGTCTTGCAAGAAACCTTCATCAAAGTTTGGAAGGCCTTGGCTAAGTTTCGCGGTGAGTCTCAGTTATACACCTGGCTCTACCGCATTGCCAGCCGTGAAGCCCTTGGTCATTTGAAAAAAGAAAAACGCCTACAGCTGGGAGACGAAGCCTTTAATTTTCAATTGCAATCGGATGTGTACTTTGATGGCGATGCTGCTTTGCAGGCATTAATCGATGCCTTATCTCAGCTACCCGAAAAACAGAGGATAGTATTCCAACTCAAGTATTTTCAAAACATGCCATTTGCCGAGATGAGCGAGGTTTTGGAAACCAGCGTCGGAGCTTTAAAAGCTTCGTATCATCATGCCAAACAAAAAATTAAAAGCCAATTAAACCTTCCGGAAAACTAATACTCAAATATTTGATGAAAGAGCAAGGATTTAAAATACCGGATAATTACTTCGAGCAGCGAAAAGAAAGTTTGAAGGAAATAAGCCAAGCTGAACCGTTGAGCAGCAAACCTAGCCCTTTACGCTTATGGCCATGGTTAGCTGCGGCGGCCAGTATTGTAGTAGCAATTATCCTTTTCCCCACAGAACATAGTCAGGATAAAATGGAATTTAGCAACCTTCATTCCGAACAGGTTTTGGAGTTTTTAAGCGAAGATCCTTATGCGGTGCACCCCGAAAGCTTTTTAGAGCTGAGTGATAGCAGCGAGAACGACTGGCAAATAATAGACCTACAAGAATTAGAACACTATTTAGACAACCGTAGCTATGAATACTTATAAATTCACCCTACTCAGCTTATGCTTTTTATTGATAAGTACAAGTTTATTGGCGCAACCCAAGGACTTTAAGCAAATTGAATTGCTTAAAACCAAATACATCACCGAAGAACTGGATTTAAGTCCGGAAGAGGCGCAAAAATTCTGGCCGGTTTATAATGAATATCGAAAGGCATTAGATGCCATTCACGATCGACGCCAGCAAGAGTTTAAAAGACATAAGATGCTAAAGAACTGGGATAAGCACAGTGATGAAGAACTCGAAAAATTCACGCGAAAAGAATTGGAGGACCAAAGTAAGATTGCCGCGGTTAAATTGGATTATCTCGAAAAGTTCAGTTCGGCAGTAGGAAAGCGCAAGGCAGCAACCTACTATCGCATTGAAGTTGAGTTCCATCGAAAACTTATGCAAGAGCTTCGACGACGACCACACAGAGAACGCTAAAATTTTTTAGCCTTTTTTGATTTGTGAATTAGCCACAATTATTACATTTGCCGACCCTAATTAATGGTGGCTATAGCTCAGTTGGTTAGAGCGCTGGATTGTGGTTCCAGAGGTCGTGGGTTCGAACCCCATTAGCCACCCAAAAGGTCATCTCCTACCTGGCGATGACCTTTTTTTATTTGTTTCTTTGCCAAAAGCCTCCGATAAAAGCAATTTTACATATCGCTAGCTGGTACCCCATGCCAGAAGACCCACGCTTAGGAAATTTCGTGGAGCAACATTTATTAGCACTCCAATCCGAGAGGCCATTGGTCTTAATAAGTGCCTTTCCCGCTAAGCAGAATGAAGTACTTTTCAAGCAAGAGCCTTTTCCGCAGGTTCAGGTGCTTTATAAAAAACACTTTTCTCTACTAAGCCATTACCAAGCCCTCAAAAAAGCCTATCAATTTGCAAAAAACCAAGGTTTTGAGTTTGAACTAGCTCACCTACACGTTTGCCACCCCTCAGGTATTGCCTTCTTAGGTTTTCTTCGCAAAATGCCTTTCGTAATTACCGAGCACTATTCGGGCTACCAGAGTATTCGATTAAAGGAATGGTCAAAAATGGGGCAAAGAGTAGCCCGACTTATTTTCAACCAAGCTAAGATGATAATGCCCGTTTCTGAGGCCTTAGGTAAATCCTTAGTGGATTTTGGGGTAAAGACCCCCATGAAGCCCGTGGGTAATGTGGTGAATACGGACATTTTCAATTATAAAGGTGCGCCGCCAAATGAATACTTGCGGTTTGTGCATATTTCCTCTTTACAGGAACACACTAAAAACATTAGCGGTCTAGTATTTGCCTTTAAAGCCTACCGCCAATCAGGTGGTAAAGGTATTTTGGCAATCGGTGGCGATGGTGATTTAAACTCCTTAGAGTCGAAATTGGAAGCATTAAAGCTGGAGTCTGATTCTTATGAGATACTTCCCGCGATGGAGCCCCACGAAGTAAGCTTGGAACTAAGTAAAAGTCACTGTTTCCTCCTATTTAGTAAGGTAGAAAATCAGCCGGTGGTTATATTGGAAGCGCTTTGCAGCGGAAGACCATTTATCGCTTCGGAGGTTGGGGGGATTCCCGAAATAGGGGATTCGAGCAATTGCATCTTAATCCCTTCTGGAGATGAATCAGCACTCACTGCAGCCATGCAGAAAATGGAACGAGATTACCATCAGTTCAATTTAGAAGCAATTGCTAAAAAAGCCCAGGCAGCGCATGGACCAGAGGCGATAAGGACAGCTTTTGAAGCCGTCTATGCTAGCGTACGCCCTTAAGACTGTTTAGGTTATCTAGACCTAAATCCTGCGCTTTAATAAAGCCTTCACCATATTCTGCACCGATTAATCGGCCTAGGTCCTGAGCTCGGTAAGTAACCGATTCGAGGAAATTCTTTGAACTAATTACAGTCTTCGGTTCGGAGGAATTAGGGTCGTAAAATTGGGAAGCGTAAGCCTTAATAGACTCAATCTTTGTATGGATATAATCACCGATATCGACAATAAAATCGGGTTGCAAATTTTGAAACTGAATGTAATACAAGAGCATTTGGGGTCGCCATGCCTCCTGCTCCTCTCCTTCCAAACTGGTTTTAACTTGTCTTAATCCGGCTAACCAAGAAGCCTCTTTTAATAGGAAGGAAGCCCGACCATGATCGGGATGACGATCACTAGGTGCATTGGCAATCACAATTTCTGGGCGGTATTTGCGAATCATTTTCACCACCTCCAATTTATGCTGCTCGTCATTGCTAAAAAAGCCATCCCTAAAACCGAGGTTTTCTCTAGCCGATAGACCCATAACTTTTGCCGCCGCCTGTGCTTCCTGTAATCTAATTTCGGCCGTGCCACGGGTTCCAAGTTCACCCTGAGTCAAATCTACAACCCCGCATTTACTGCCTAAAGCCACTTGCTTGGCTAAGGTCCCGGCACAGCTGAGTTCGACGTCATCGGGATGTGCCCCAAAAGCTAAGATGTCTAGTTTCATGCTTATGTTTCTAATAAAAATCGAGGCAAAAGTACCAAATCCGACTTAGCGACCTGGGACCTATAGCGATAAGCAATGGCTCGAAGGGTATTTATCTATAGTCCGCTTTTAAAACAATGACATTCAATTAATAGCAACAATTGTTTGTTTTCGCTGTCAATTGAAATACTTTTGCCGCCTCAATTAAAAACAAACAATCAATGGCTGGCAACAGAACATTTACCATGATTAAGCCTGATGCGGTAGAAAACGGACACATCGGCGCTATTTTAGCTAAAATCAACGAAGCTGGTTTCCGCATCGTTGCTATGGAATACACACGTTTATCTCGCAAAGATGCAGAGAGCTTTTACGCTGTACACAGCGAGCGTCCTTTCTTCGGTGAATTGGTAGAATACATGACCTCTGGTCCTATTGTTGCCGCTATTCTTGAGAAAGAAAATGCAGTTGCAGATTTCCGTACGCTTATCGGTGCAACCAATCCGGCTGAAGCAGCTGAAGGAACCATCCGTAAAATGTATGCTACCTCTATTGCTGCGAACGCAGTACATGGAAGTGATTCAGACGAAAACGCTGCCATTGAAGGAAACTTCTTCTTCTCTAGTCGCGCTCGTCACTAAACTTTAGTACTAAGTATCTAGTAAAGATAGTCGGTAAATTACCGAATCAAAACTTTTCGAATAGGCTGCTTTCCGCGGCCTATTTTTTTGTTTAAATAGTCAATCATCGCGCCTTGTTTCATGCGTAATTGATTACGCAGAGGTGCACTAGAAAGGTAAAGGATTAAACACCCTTTTTCGAGGCTGATATCATTGGTTTTCTCCGCAACCTTTTCCCCCATCAATTCTTCCCAATCACTTTTTAAACTAGCTTCAAAAAAGCGCTCCTCTAAATTGTGACTGCGCAAAAAGGCCTGAACGGCATCCCCTATTTTAAACTGATTCCGATCCATTAAATTCATTTACATTAATGATTCGCGCATCGGGGTCAATTTGCTTAACTAAATCTCCCGTTCGATCGATATGGGTATCGGTTATAAAAATCTGACCAAACTCCTCGTCATGCACGAGCTTTACCAGCTTAGCCACCCTTTCTTCGTCCAGTTTATCGAAGATATCATCCAAAAGTAAAATGGGCACCAAGCCTTGCTTATCGCGGATGAATTCATATTGCGCCAACTTCAAAGCGATTAGATAAGACTTTTGCTGACCCTGGGAACCATAATCTCGTACGCTCTTGCCGTCGAGCTTAAATTTGAGGTCATCGCGATGTACTCCCCAATTACTGTATTGTAGCAGTCGATCACGCTCTAAATTCGCCTTTAATCCTTCGCTCGCTTCTTGCTCCAAGAACTGCGACTTATAATCTATACTGGCCTGCTCGGCGTCGCTACTAATAAACTGATAGTAGAATTCAATTCTCGGCCTTAATTGTTCGCAAAACTCCGCTCGCTTCTGTGACACATAAGTACCGTGTTCGATTAACTGCTGATCATAAAGGTCCAAGGCCTCAGCGTCGAATTTATGATTGGCAGCAAAAAACTTTAAGAGGCTATTGCGTTGTTGCAAGGCCTTATTGTAACGCATTATATGAAAGAGGTACTCGCTATTCCCTTGAGAGATTACATTATCGATGAAACGACGGCGCGTTTCAGAACTATCAATAATAAGATCGCGATCATAGGGCGAGATAACTACCGCGGGAAAGAGTCCGATATGATCGGCCAATTTCTCGTATTCCTTTTTATTGCGCTTTAAAACCTTTTTTGCCCCCTTCTTTAAAGCACAGGAAAGCTTTTCATTTTCACCTTTACGCTCAAATTCGCCTTCTACCATGAAGAAGTCGGTACCCTGTTTAATATTACGATTGTCTCTATTCCCAAAGTAGGACTTGCTTAAACAGAGGTAATGAATGGCATCCAAAAGATTAGTCTTACCGCCACCATTAAGGCCTACGAAGCAATTGAGCTTAGGACTAAACTCAAATTGTGCCTCCGACCAACTTTTAAAATTGATGACTTGGATTTCCTTTAGATGCATAGGACAAAATTAAAGCGCATTTTCCCGATTACAACACATTAGCATAGAAAGGATTTTTGGTTACTTTTGCCGCCTATATTTAGAATTTTTACGGCATAATGGCTAAGAAGACACAACAAGAAGACGAAGTACTAGTTGACGTAACCCAATCAATCAGCAAAATGGAGCGATTCTTTGAAGAGAATCGTCAGGCAATCACCATTCTCGCGGTAGCCATTTTTGCAGTAGTGGGTGGATACATCTCTTACCTTAAATTTTACCAAGAACCACTTGAAACTGAGGCTCAAAACGCCATCTTCCGCGCACAGCAGTTGTTTGAAGCAGATTCATTGAACGAAGCGGTAAGCGGAGGTAAAAATTACATGGGCTTCTTAGATGTGGCCGCCGAATACGGTAGCACCAAGGTGGGCAACTTAGCCAATTACTACGCCGGTATTTCTTACTTGCGTTTGGGTCAGTTCGAAAATGCCATCAAATTATTAGATGAATTCCATACCAATGATCCTATCCTAGGGGTAATAGCCACGGGGTCAATTGGTGATGCCTTCCTAGAATTGGGTCAGTCTGAAGAGGCCATGGAATACTACCAAAAAGCAGTTAAAGTAAGCGACAATAACTACGTAGTTCCCTTTTACCTTTTAAAGGCCGGATTGCTTGCTGAGCAATTGGGCAATAGCGATGAAGCTAAAGAATACTACGAGCGCATTAAAAGCGAATACCCCGACTCTCGTCAGGCTACTGATATCGATCGTTATATCGGTCGCGTAGCGGTTAATAGCTAAGTATGGCAACTGCAGGTCACGATTTATCGGCAATAGATCCCTCGAAGCTTCCAGAAGGCCAAGGGATGAAAATTGCTTGTGTGGTGGCCGAATGGAATCACGAAATTACCGATGCCCTATACCAGGGCGCTAAGCAAGCTTTATTGTCTTGTGGAGTACTGCCTAACGACATACACCACTATGCCGTGCCAGGAACGGTTGAAATAACCTATGCCGCTAAAAAGCTTTGTGAAGGCAATAAGTACGATGCCATCATTGCCATTGGTAATGTGATCCAAGGCGAGACTAAGCATTTTGATTTCGTTTGCGACAGTGTAACCAAGGGAGTAACTGAGCTTAACTTGCGCTTCGACACTCCGGTAATCTTCTGCGTATTAACCGACAATAATATCGAGCAAAGTCGTGCTCGTTCGGGCGGTGAGCACGGAAACAAAGGGGTGGAAGCGGCAGCGGCGGCCTTACATATGGCCGGACTACGTCATCTTCTTTCTTAAGCGCTTTTATTAAACTGGGATAGCAAAGAGGTCGTAATCAGCGCTATCGGTAATTTCTACCTCTACAAACTCACCAAAGGGTAAGTATTCGGCACTGATAAGCACTTCATTATCCACATCGGGCGAGTCAAATTCGGTTCTGCCTACAAAGAAATCACCTTCTTTACGATCAATTAGCACCGGTAAGCGCTTGCCAACAAAACGTTCGTTTAGCTCAGCTGAAATTTTTTGTTGAATAGCCATCAGCTCATCAGCCCTAGCTTGCTTAACTTCGGCCGGAACATCGTCCTCTAAATTAAAGGCATGGGTATTTTCTTCGTGACTGTAAGTAAATACACCTAAACGCTCGAAGCGCATTTCCTTTACCCAATCTTTTAATACCTGAAAATCTTCCTCGGTTTCACCCGGGTAACCCACAATAATAGTGGTGCGGATAGCAATGCCAGGTACCTTTTCGCGCATCATCCTTAGAAGCTTATCGGTACGTTCCTTGGT
The DNA here is from genome assembly GCA_913055685.1 of uncultured Flavobacteriales bacterium. Classification (GTDB taxonomy): domain Bacteria; phylum Bacteroidota; class Bacteroidia; order Flavobacteriales; family Schleiferiaceae; genus Croceimicrobium. The sequence continues at coordinate 43,577 of CAJXKC010000004.1, read as the reverse complement.
GGTACCACGGCGCATGGATTTAAGCACTGGATCTGCAATATGTTGCAGGGGAATATCGATGTAATTACAAATCTTAGGTTCTTCCCGGATTAAATCCAAGACCTCTTCCGGGAAACCGGTGGGAAATAGATAATGTAAGCGGATCCACTCGATGCCTTCCACTTTCACCAATTCCTTTAGAAGATCTGCAAGGGCCCTTTTCTTATAAATATCCAAACCATAATAGGTAAGATCTTGGGCAATTAGCAACAACTCCTTTACCCCTTTCTTGGCCAATTTCTCGGCTTCAGTTACCAAATCTTCGATGGGCGTACTCTTATGGCCGCCACGCATTAAAGGAATGGCACAAAATGAACAAGGACGATCGCAGCCCTCAGAAATTTTGAGATAGGCATAATGCTGCGGGGTAGTGCTAAGTCGCTCCCCCACCAATTCTTTCTTATAATCGGCACCCAGAGCCTTTAATAAAAGGGGTAAATCGCGGGTTCCGAAGTATTGATCCACATGTGGGATTTCTTTTTCTAAATCTGGCTTATAGCGTTCCGATAAACAACCCGTAACGAAAACCTTATCTACGTCCCCATCTTCTTTACGTTGTACAAAGTCGAGGATGGTGTTTACCGATTCCTCCTTGGCATTCTCGATGAAGCCACAGGTATTAATCACCACAATATTGCCTTCTTCCTCGTGCGCAACCTCCTTATTATTGGCTTTCAATTGCCCCATAAGCACTTCACTGTCGTAAAGGTTTTTGGAACAACCTAAGGTTACAATATTGATCTTATTCTTCTTGCGGTGTTTGGTACGCATTAATGTTCAAATAGTGAATTAACAAAAGCATCCTTATCAAAAAGTTGTAGGTCTTCGATGCCTTCACCTACCCCAATGTATTTCACCGGGATTTGTAATTGATCCGAAATTCCGATGGCCACCCCACCTTTAGCCGTACCGTCTAATTTAGTAAGTGCCAGGGCGCTAACTTCGGTGGCCTTACTAAATTGCTTGGCTTGCTCCAGGGCATTTTGACCGGTAGAAGCATCTAAAACTAAAAGCACTTCATGCGGCGCTTCGGGAACGAGCTTTTGCATAACACGCTTAATCTTCGAAAGCTCATTCATCAGGTTAACCTTATTATGCAAACGACCCGCGGTATCAATAATTACCACGTCTGCCTTACGGCTGATGGCCGATTGGACTGCATCGAATGCTACCGAAGCCGGATCGGAACCCATCGCTTGTTTCACAATGGGTACCCCTACTCGCTCGCTCCAAATTCCTAATTGGTCTACTGCGGCTGCTCTAAATGTATCAGCTGCGCCAAGAACTACCTCTAATCCTGCTTGCTTGTATTGATAGGCTAGTTTACCGATGGTGGTTGTTTTTCCAACCCCATTAACACCAACTACCATGATCACATGGGGTCGGTGAGCTGGTAATTCGAAACCCTGGCTACCATCGAGGGCGTCTTGTAAAAGATTGGCAATTTCTTCGCGTAGAATCTGGTTTAGCTCGGCTGTGCCCAGGTATTTATCTCTTGACACCCTTTCTTCTATCGCCTCAATTATCTTCACCGTGGTATTAACCCCCACATCGGAGCTAATTAAAACTTCCTCGAGCTCATCCAGCACCTCATCGTCTACCTTAGACTTACCAGCAATAGCCTTGCTAAGTTTCGAGAATACACTGGCCTTAGTCTTTTCTAGACCCTGATCTAATTGTTCTTTCTTTTCCTCTTTTGAGAAGAGCTTTCCAAATATGCCCATAGCTAAAAATGGCAACAAATATCGGCAAATTCTAAGAATCGTAACTGTGGTTTGCTATTATTGCAAACCATTAATCAAACTTTAATTATGCTTAAAAAACTTAGCCTTAGCTGTTGCTTCCTACTTACCAGCTTCGCTACTTTTAGTCAGTCTGAGCTCCCTCTTTGGGAAGAGCCTTTAAAAAGTGTCGGGGAAGTACCCGAAGACTTTTTTCGCAATTTCGAAGAGCGCGTAGCAATTGAAAATGATAATATTCGAAAAAGCTCTGCTCGCTTCGAATCGGATAGCCAAGAGGAGTATGTAGAAGAAAGCGAGTTTTACTTAAATCGGTTTTTAGCTTCTGGAGACATATTATATGGAGATGCTGTAAGCCAATACTGCAATGAAATTGTAGATTTACTCTTAAAGGACGATCCAGAATTGCGCGCTAAAATTAGAGTTTACACGGTACGTACTCCCAGCGTTAATGCAGCCGCTACCAATTCAGGCATTTTATTGGTAAACCACGGACTAATTGCCGAAGCCGAAAACGAAGCGCAATTAGCAGCGGTTTTAGCACACGAAATCATTCACTATCGCGAAAGTCATTCGGTCGACCAATACCTTGAGCGTGAACGACGTTCTGAAGCAGCTTCGGGATGGTTTTCCGATGAAGATGAAGAGGAACTAGAGAACTTTAACAAATATTCGCAAGAACACGAGTTAGAGGCCGATACCAAAGGCTTGGAAGATTATTATTTACCCGCCGGTTACAGTCATCGTGAGGCGGAGTATATGATGGACATCCTCCTCTATTCTTACCTTCCTTTTGATGAAATACCCTATGAAAAGGAATGGTTAGAACGCGGTCCCGTTTCCTATCCAATGGAATACTATTTAGAGGACCTTAAACCTATTACTGCGCGAGAAGATTTTGACGATTCTGAAACCAGTCACCCCAACATTAAAAAGCGTAAAGAAGCTATTTTGGAAAGGGAAACCGCCGGTAATGATGGGGCTAAATACCTAATCAGCGAAGAGCGCTTTAAGAATGCGCAAAAAATAGCCCGCTTCGAAAGTGCGCGCATGTATATGGAGCACAAGGCCTTAGCCTCTACTCTATATCAATGTTTCCTTTTAGACAAAACCTACGGACCAAGTGCTTTTAGTAGCTATTTGCGTGCGGTAACCTTACACCAATTAGCCGATTATGTACAATTTAATGTGATTGACAAGGCTATCCCGCATTACGAAAAGGTAGAAGGACAAAGTCAGCAGATCTACTTTTTACTAAGACATTTAAGCTATGAAGATATTCGCAGTCTTGCGGTAGCACATAGCTATGAGTACATTAAGCAGTACCCAAACGATATAAAAGGGAAGGAGCTTTTTGACCTAAGTATGCGAGCTCTCTTTGAAGAAAGCTATTTACAAGACGATGACTTCGTAAGAGAATTTGAGGCCGAGATGAGAGAGGAGAAAATTGACTCAGTGGCCGAAGCAAGCCGAGGGCGGAGTAGTAAGATTGCCAATATCAGAACCCGTCGTGGTACCTCCAACCTACTGAAGGATAAGGAAGCCGCCTACCACTATAATTTTGTGCCCTACTTTGGTGATAGTCTGTTTGCTGAAAGTTTCAGTAAAGCCGCCAAGGAATATGCTAATGAGAAGGAAGAGGATTCCGATGACAATGTAAAGGTTACCCGCATTAGAGTTACAACTCCTTCTAAATACGATAAGCCCGTGCAGGCTCACGGTATCGACCGAGTACTGTTCTTAACCCCAGTTTACGCTCAAACCCGTAAAATTGATTCTGATGAGGAAGAGGTACGATACGCTAAAACCGAGCGTATGCGCCAGGATTACCATAAAGAACTATTTAAAGTGGCGCGAGTTGCCGGCTTAGAATACGACTTTCTCGACTACGGAAGTCTGGATAAGCGCGACGAAGAGAAGTTTAATGATTTAATGATCCTGCGCTCCTACCTCTACGAACGCATTAAGCAACCTAAAGGAGTTAATTATGTGAGTACGGTAGACCTGGTTAAGGATGTTATGGCCAAGTACGACACCAAATACTTGGTCTTCACCGGAAATAAAACCGCGCGCATGCCCTATAGTCTAGGGATATTCACCCTTTACTATTCCATCTTTTTCCCGCCTAGTATCCCCTATGCTTTCGGTAATTTATTTGTTACCGACTACGAAAGCGTTGCCTTTATGGTGGTAATTGATACCGAAACTGGCGAATTGGTTTTTTACGATGAAACGGAGTATTCGACTAAGGATTCCCCAGATTATCTGCGCAGTGTGCTATACAACCAACTTATTCAGATCAAACAAGAAAAAAGCTAAACCATGATCAATTTTAATCGCTTGACCTATTTAACCCTCTTGCTTCTACTTAGTCTAAGCACTGGCTTTGCCCAGAGTGCTCCCGGCTATTTAGGAAAGCGCGATATTATTTCTTACCGCGGCTTAATCGGTCCCGGCTTCCAGCCAAGCGGACCCGAAATCGACTATAACGTGGACGGTTCTCGAGGAGAGTACGACCTATGGGGACTCTTTTACGAAAATCAATTAAGCTACGAGCGGGTAATGTCTCGTAAGTTCTCCTTACGTACCTCTTTAAGCCAGCAAAGCTTTCATTTTGGCACTTCGATTTTAAATGAAGGCTTTTACTTCGGTGATGATTATTATCGATTAGAAAGCTTTATTCCTGGCAATGCGATGGGAATTGAAATTGCGGCGCGTTGGTATTACAAACATTTTGCCCCCCTAGGTTGGTACTATGAGATTTTTGTGGGATATCAAAACGTCTCCTATGGGGAGGTTAATTTCGAATGGATAGGTAGTTCTTCTAACCCTAATATTGTTATTGAGCCAGGAAGTAGAAGCTTATTTCCGGTTGGCTTTGGCTGGGGCTACCAACGTATTTTTGAAGATAAATACCTAGTAGGCTTTGGCACACAAATTAGCTATGCATTCGCTAGTCCGCCCGACAATTATTTCGATGCGATACCCGATCAAGAGTCACTGGAAGAATCGGTAAAGAAAGCCGCTGGCGCCGGAGCTAGTTCTGGCAGACTCTTCCCCTTCTACTTTACTTTAGGTTACCTCTTGTAGGATAGAAACTATAAAATTAAAAATGCCCTTCGGTCAAGGCCGAAGGGCTTTTTTATTGCGCTTTAAAGATTAGATTGTTCCTAATATTCTAATCTCTGCCAGAAGCTAATACCCAAACCTTAAATAGTCGGGAATATTAAAGCCGTAAACAAAAAAACCCGCTCTCTTTTCAGACAGCGGGTATATAAGTTTTCAAAAGACTACTACTAACCGAAGAAGTCTTTAATGTGCTCCTTGTTTACTACTTTCTCTTCAAAAGTGTAAGCGCCAGTTTTTTCCGACTTCACCATTTTTACCACTTTGGTAAACTGAGCCGAATCACCAGACTTAAGGGTTGCTACTACTTTCTTTGCCATCTCTTAATCTTTTACTTGATTTCTTTATGAACAGTATGACGCTTAAGAATAGGATTGTATTTCTTAAGTTCCATACGATCTGGAGTATTCTTCTTGTTCTTGGTAGTTACATAACGAGAAGTACCTGGCATACCACTATCTTTATGCTCGGTGCACTCTAAAATAACTTGAACTCGGTTGCCTTTCTTAGCCATCGTGCTTCAGTCTTATTTGGTGAGATATCCGTTGGCGCGGGCTTCTTTAATTACCGTCGCCAAACCTTTCTTGTTGATATTTTTAAGCGCAGAGGCAGATACACGTAGGGTAATCCAACGGTCTTCCTCTGGTAAGTAAAAACGCTTTCTCATTAGATTCACGTTGAACTTACGCTTGTTCTTCTTATTGGAGAAGGAAACATTGTTTCCACTCATTGCCTTTTTGCCGGTCAGCTCACATACTCTTGACATGGATATCGCTTCTTAAATTTGGGTCTGCAAAAGTAGATAAAAATTATAGCGGTACAAACCTAATTTTCAATTTTCTGAACTTCTTTTCTTAGTCGGTCTAATGCCATCAGAGCCGAACGTCGAATATTACGCTCCCGATTGGCGCCAAAATTATATTTCCGAGCCACTGCTCCGCTTGGTCCCGCAATGCCTATCCACACGGTACCGACCGGTTTTTCTGGGCTTCCGCCTGATGGGCCCGCGACTCCAGTAGTAGAAATTCCGAAATCACTACCACATTTCTTGCGCACCCCTTCCGCCATTTCCAGTGCAACCTCTTCACTCACGGCACCAAAGTTTTTTAAACTTTCTTCCTTCACCCCCAGTAATTGCATCTTTAAGCTATTGCTGTAGCTAATAATGCCACCTAAAAAATAAGCCGAGCTACCGGGCACTTTTGTTATTAAATGACCAATGTATCCACCGGTACAACTTTCGGCAACAGCCACGGTCGACTCTCTCGCCAATAAAGACTTGCCTACTATTTCTTCCAAGGAGTGAGCATCTTCCCCAAAAACTAAATCGCCCAGCAAGTGTCTTAAAATGGCAATTTGCTCACTCACCTTTTTGGTGCTCTCTTCTCGATTAGAGGCATGTCCGCTTAAGCGTAACTTCACTAATCCTGGTGAGGGTAAATAGGCCAGTTTCACATCCGCCGGAAGGCTGTTTTCCCAATCGCTTAATTTTTCGGCCAAATCACTTTCACCAATGCCCTGGGTTATTAGGGTTTTATGATAAATACTGCCCGACTCCTGAGTCTCTAAAATCCAAGGGATAATTTTATCGCCTACGAGATGCTCGGTTTCGTAGGGCACACCCGGACTCGAAAAATAAAAGCGTCCTTCTTTCTCAAAGCGCATGCCTGGAGCGGTTCCGGTGTCGTTTACGATAGCCTCACAGGAGCTTGGCACAAAAGCTTGTTGACGATGCACCTCTTTGGGTTCTCTATTAAAGGAAGCGAAGAGCTTTACAATTTGCGCATATACTTCAGGCTTAAACTCCATTTCCCCGCCGAAGTATTCCAGTAAGGTCTTTTTGGTAATATCATCCTTGGTAGGCCCCAAGCCACCAGTCATAAACACGTACTTGGTTTTAGGGTCCACGCTATCTAAGGCTTGCTTAATTGCCTGCGCATCATCGGCGATAACGCGCTTTAAATGGACTTTTATACCGTGGAGGTTCAGCTGACTCGCGATAAAGGCAGAATTGGTATCAATAGTCTGACCAATCAGTATTTCATCTCCAATTGCAATTATTTCCGCTTGCATGCTTCAAATTTGTGGCAAATGTAAATTAATACGTGGCTATCAAAAGATTGTTTTAGAATGATTAATTTGCTAATTCCAAAATCAACAAACATGCTACGTAAAATTAGTCTCGCTCTTATCCTACTGGTTAGCGCCAGCGCTTGTAAAATATTCGATTACATTCCGACCGGCCCTATCGCACCAACGGAGTTAGAAATTAGTCAGGCACTCAAAGAAGCCCTGCAAATTAGCATTCAGAATGCGGTTAGTCGCAGCTCGAAGGAAGACGGCTTTTTTGCTAATCCCAAGATTCGTATTCCCTTTCCACCCGAAGCACAACGCGCAGCCTCTACTTTGCGAGATCTAGGCATGGGCATGGTGGTCGATAATTTTGTAGAAACCATGAACCACGGGGCCGAAAAGGCTGCTGCCAAAGCCACCCCTATTTTTAAAAATGCCATTACTTCCATGACTATCGCCGATGTTTACGGCATCTATAAGGGTGATGAAGATGCAGCTACCCGTTATCTCCGCTCTAGAACCAGTAATCAACTGCGTTCTGCCTTCCGACCAGAAATAGATAATAGTCTGCAAACAGTAGGTATCACAAAATACTGGGAACCTGTAGTGAGTACCTACAATAAAATTCCTTTTGTAGACCCTATTGAAACAGATTTAAGTGAGTACGTGATGAACCGCACCTTAGACGGCCTCTTTAAATTAATGGCCGAAGAGGAAGCTAAGATTAGACAAGACCCCGCGGCCCGGGTAACTTTATTACTGGAGCGTGTCTTTGGCTATCAAGGCAGCACCGAGAGTTAAGTGCGCTTTTTAAACAATCGTTCCCACCAAGAGCCCTTAGATTCGTCTTTGGGCTCTTCGTTTTTAGTAGAATCACCTTCAACTTCAATATCCACATCGAAAACATCCCTTAAGCGATCCCAGAAGTTTTCCTCTCGGTAATCGGGACAATCTAAAGCGGCTATAAGGTCTTCCGATAGTTCGGGCCACTGAATGCGCTCTGATTGTTTTTGGGCATAGCGCGCGAATACCGGTAAGGCCATGGTAGAACCCGAACCTAGGCTACCGCTCCTGAAACGAATAATGGGGTTTACCCCGCCCATCCAAGTGAGCACCACTTCCTGCGGTGAAAAGGCGGCAAACCAAGCGTCGCTGTATTTTTGCGAGGTTCCAGTTTTCCCGGCCCAAGGCTTGCGCACACCATAAGTACTGCTTAAAGATTTAGCGGTACCATCGTACACCACCCCCTGTAAAAGCTCAGCTACTATTTGAGCGGTCTCCGGGCTAATCACCTCAATGGACTTCGGGGCCGATCTTTTGAAAAGGTATTCTCCATCTTTGGTTTGCACCGACTCAATAAAATAAGGACTCACCTTCTTACCCCCATTGGCAAAGGCCGCATAGGCCACCGCCATTTGCAAAGGACTAGCGGCCAGGGTCCCGAGAGCCAGGGTCGGCCCTTTAGGTATCTGGGGACCTAATCCCATCCGCACCGCTAAATCGCGCACTTTTAATTCTCCGGTCGCCAAGAACCAAGCTACTGTGCTGGTGTTCACCGATTTCTTCAAGGTTCCGGCCATACTGTAAAAGCCTTCGTAATTATCGTCGTAATTACCAGGCGTCCAATTGTCGTATTCTGGAAAGCTCTTTTGCTCGGCCGACTGGTACTCACAGGGCTCAAAACCTGCTTCTAAGGCAGCGGCAATAACAATGGGCTTGAAAGTAGAAGCGACTGAATGTGGTGCTGCGGCGGCATCAAAAGGTAAGTAGCGGAAATTAGGTCCGCCGATCCATGCCTTCACTGCTCCGCTTTTAGGATCCAAGATCACTGAAGCACCTCGCAATAACTTTAAGTAATGACTTAGCGAGTCATTCATGCTAAAATTGCCACTTAAATCGCCACCGGGATTAAAGAGCTGCATGGGTCTTTTTATCTGCCAAGCCCGATCAATTTCTTCCTCGCTTAGACCCTGAGCCGCTAATGCCTGATAAAAGGGAGTCGCTTGTCTAGCCTGATCAAAAAAGCGTTTTTGATTGGACCAAGGCTCCCGACTAGACCAATGATCAAAGAATTTATTCTGCCAGGAAATAAGGTGCTTATCGTAAGAAGCCTGGAGATCTTCCTGCTTTTTCGCAATTAAGGTGGTCTTAATTATTAAACCGTCGGATCGAGGGTCCCAAGCACTGCCATCGGCCTTTACCTTATCTTTCAATAGACTCGTTAATTCCTTCTGCACTTGGGCGCTGAAATAAGGGGCGGGTCCGCTAGTAAGTAAGTTTCGGTATTTTAATTCCAAGGGCAAGGCTTGAAGCGAATCGCGCTCCTCCTCAGTGATAAAATCATTACGCTGCATCTGAGCCAAAACCACATTACGGCGCTCTAAGGCCGGCTCTGGATTTAAACGAGGATTGTAATAAGTATTAGCTTTTAATAAGCCTATTAAAACTGCCGCTTCTTCCGGATTTAAATCCTTTACCTCCTTGCTAAAAAATCGCTCGCTGCCCGCCCCAATACCATAGGTGTTTTCGGAGAAACTCACGGTATTAAAATAGAGGGCGAGGATTTCATCCTTAGAGTAAATACCCTCCAAGCGCTTGGCGATAATGATCTCTTTAAACTTGTTAATGACGATACTAATGGCCCCAAAGTCTTTACGACCAAAGAGGTTTTTAGCGAGCTGCTGACTAATGGTACTACCACCACCAGCGCTCTCATCTTGCAGTAGAATGGATTTAATAATCACCCTTGCTAGGCTGCGCCAATCGATACCCGCGTGCTCGTAGAACCGCTCGTCTTCGGTGGCAATAAGGGCCTGCTTCAGGTGCTCGGGTAAGTCTGGGAATTCTACCAGCCGACGATTAACCCGGTAAACCTTATCAATAAGTTTCCCTTCTTTAGAAAGAATGCTGCTTGCCTCAGAATGCTGGATCTCTTTGAGCTCCGAGCTACTGGGAATAGCTCCCCAAAAACCAAAATAAACTGAAGTGAATAATAGACTCAGACCTAAAAAGGCCAGCAATGCAAGTTTGAAAAGGACAGTAATCCATTTCGAACGAGGCTTAGACTTGGATCTAGATTTGGGGGCGGTTTTCCGTTTTTTCTTTGCCAAGCGAAATTAGATGCGTTTCATCTGTTGCTTAAGCACTTTCACCTGATCATCAAGCATTCCGCGCGTATCCAGTTTTTTAACCTCGGTTAATAAAACTTGCGCTTCGCGCTTGCGACGTTTCGCCATAGCAATCCCTGCTAATTGCAATTTCGCCATCGCCTGATCGTGCTTCTGACGTAAACCCGTTTTTAGGGCTTTTCTTAGTAAGGTCTCCGCTTTACCGATACCATTCTGAGATTCAATCATGCCGCTAAGCATGTAATAATAGGCCAGCTGTCCCTTTACTAAAGCTCCTTCAGGGTCTTTAATTTTATTAAGGGCGTTCTGAGCCTTGAGCATATCATTTTTACGCAAAAACCAAAAGGCCTGTAAGATGCGTTCGTTTCGGAAATAGGTAAATAATACCACTGCCGATAATAAGAACCACATAATGCCATTGCCAATCTCCACTTCCACAAACTGCCAAACCGAAAGTCCGAAGAAAATTACCGTTAATCCTAAGCGTAAATATTTACTGAACATGAATATCAATTTTGGGCCGCAAAAATAGGGCTATTTTTTGGGGCTCGCTTTAAAACTTAGCGACCATTTTTACATTCAACAATCGCGGGGTTAAGTAGTTTGGCACCGCATACTGACGCGCGGTGCTGATATCCTTAACCCAGAGATAACTAATGGTATTGGTTATATCCAATAGGTTAAAGACTTCTACTCCTATCCAAAGACTATTAAAGCTATTCACAAATTTATTCTCATAGCTTCTCCCCTCTCTAATCAACACCTTAGAAAAGCCGATGTCTACCCTGCGATAATCGGGTAAACGGAATACTCGATCTTCGGGGAGGGCTTGAGGCGGACCAAAAGGCAAACCGGTTCCATAGGCTAAGGTGAGGCTTACCCTAAAGCTAGGGTCGTTGGGTAAATAGTCTTGGAAGAAGATTTTAAAATTTAAGCGTTGGTCGGTTGGCCTCGGTAAATAACCGGCACCATCGCCTTCAATATCCTCCTGAATAGTCATTAAAGATATGGAAGCCCAGCTGTCAATTCCCTTTACAAATTCCCCATTGATGCGGTAATCGATACCGGTGGCAAAGCCGCGGGCATTATTAACTGCGCGATAGCGAATCCGAACATTGTCCTGATCGTAAGGAATAAGGTCGTTCATCGACTTGTAATACAATTCGGTAACCATTTTAAAAGGACGGTTCCAAATTCGTAATTGGTAATCATTGGCCAAGACAAAATGAATGGCGCGCTGGGCACGAATATTCTCATTTACCCCACCATCCAAATTTCGCATCTCTCGGTAAAAGGGTGGTTGGTAATAAAAACCAGCGGCGATACGAAATACCATATCGCGTTTTTCCCAATTGGGCTTCCAGCTTAGGCTGGCTCGCGGGGAAAGCACATTCTGACCATTAAAGGTCCAGAATTGATTACGTAGTCCAACATTATAAAATAAGTCGCCTTTACCCTCGAGATCGATGATTTCACTGCGCTCCACAAAGGCGGTTGCTCGCAATGAATTTAACGAAACTTTGGAATCGAAGCTCTCAAATAAATCGAGTTGGTTTTCCTGCAAGATAGAGGTATACACTTCGCCTGCACGGGGATTCCCTTGAGCATCCACCGTAGTAACAATAAGGGAGTCGTAATTAAAGCCGCTATTATTTGGCACATTAAAACCGGCAGAATCGATTCGCTCCCACTCTTTGTAGCGGTCGATGATATCCTCCATTTGCAGCTTCACTCCCCAGCGCCAGGTAACTTCATCCAAATCGTAAATACCTTGATGGGATATATTGGCCACTATGGCATCGAGGTAGTTTCGGGCATAGTTCTGAAAGGCCCCCACTGAGCGGGTAAAGCTAATTTCACCAAAATCGTCGCTGCCCAAATTATTATTGAGTTCCCCTAAGCGATAGGCGCCGATAACATCGAAATACTCTTGTTCGGTAGTTTGAAAAACGGAAGACTGAAAGATGAGTTGAAGGTTTTTCTTCGGGCGATACTTAGCGCCTAGAGCGGCAAAGCGCGTGGTAAAATCATAATCCTCGCGGCCATCAAAAAATACATTTAGTCGCAATGATTCTTGAATGGTACCAAAATCGGTCGTGCGACTAGTAGGCACTACTTGATATAAGTTTCGACTGTAATTCCCGAGAAAATTAAGCTCCCATTCGTCGCTTAGGTCGTAAGTAAGGTAAGCCTGAATATCGGTAAACTGAGGCACAAAATCGGCTTCGGTATCTAATGAACCTAGCAATAGTTGATTGGTGCGGTAACGGGCTCCGACCATGGCGCTTAAGCGATCTTTAGCAAAGCGGTCTTCGTAGACCAAATTGCCGCCGAGTAAGCTTCCCTCAACCGTCATGGCAAACTCGCTGGGTTTGCGGTAAGTAATGTCTAAAACCGAAGCCATTTTATCGCCGTAGCGGGCTTCAAAACCTCCAGCCGAGAACTTTACATTAGAAACCATAGCCGAGTTTACAATACTCATCCCCTCTTGCTGGCCATTGCGCACCAAGAAAGGACGGTAAACTTCTATGCCATTGATGTAAACCAAGTTCTCGTCGAAATTACCACCCCGCACCGAGTACTGCGATGACAGTTCACTGTAGCTACTTACCCCAGGAAGGGTTTTGATAATACCCTCTACCCCCGAATTGGGACCTACAAAAGCCTCAATCGATTTCTTGTCTACACTAACTTGATTATCGAAGCGCGACTTACGGTCGACGATATCTACATCTTCTAGGATATTACTAAGCAGGATAAGATTACGATTGATCTCTTTTTCTTCATCCTTGGCAAGATTAAAATGAACCGTATCGGGGATATAGCCAAAGCTGGTGAAGTAAACGATTTGCTTTTTTGCGGCCGGGATTTCCAGCTCATAGCTACCATCATTATTACTGAGGGTGTAGAATTCACCAACCGTAACCTTTACCCCGTCTAATCCTTGCCCCTTCGGACCTTTAATAAGGCCGAATATTTTGGATTGAGCGCCTAAAGAGGTAGATAAAATGAAGAGGAAGAATATGGCTCTAAAGCGCATGTATTATTTCTTGAGCGATTGAAAAAATTGATGCCAAGCAAAGGGATTGGTGAGGGCACCAAGGATAGCGGTTCCTCCATTGGAGAAGCCTTGGTAACGTCCGTAATCGTAAATCGCTTGATTTTGTAATTGAATGGCCATATCCTGAGCCTCATCCGAGCTAAGTCCCATCGCCGCTGCTCGATCCCTTAAGGCTTGAATAGCGAGATTGCGCATGGCGATATCGTTCATGGTAGTCGGAATATTGGTAGCCAAAAACTCATCTTTAAAACGATCGGGAGTCGGCCAAGGATAAAGGGTTACCTCCTCCAATAAAGTCGTATCGCGTTTCATTACAATCCGTGCCAAATAGGCTTTCTTGGATAAAGTGTCGGGTACAATGAGTTTTTCCCGTTCAAAGCCTATACAGCTAAAGCGAATGGTGTCGCCTGCCTTCGCCGCGAAAGAGAAAAAACCTTCGCGGTCGGTCATGGTACCCCGGGTCCCCTGCCCCACCCAAACATGAGCGAAAGGAATGGCCAGCGAGATAGTATCATTAGTAATCACCAAGCCACTTATTTGCACCACATCATCTTCCTGGGCTTGGAGGCCTAGGTTGGTGCAAAAGAGAAGGAAAAAGCTTAGTAATTTAATCTTCATAGCTGGTAAACGAAGTTTTGGCGAAATTAGCATCTACGCTCTAATTAGAGTCCATTTTTCGGTGCTTTGGTTGCCCCGATCGTCCTCTAGCTTTAAAATTAGGCTTTGTTTAGGATTTTCCGACTTGGGCCAATGCTTTACCTCAATCAGTAAGCGGGCGGTTTTTGCATCGTAATAAACCGGCACCCATTGATCATCTACCCAGGCATTATATTCTTCGATACCTGAGTAATTATCGCGCACTCTTATAGACAATTTGGTCCCAGACTTAACCGTAGATCCGTTTTTGAAGTTTATCGCTTTAATGGTGGGAGGACGATTATCGTACAATACCGAAAAGCTTCCCAATTGTCGGGTGCGGGTATGCAACCAACCGTCGGCAAATGTTCCGCCTTCGTAATCGAGGTATTTACCATTCTTAAAACTGGCGATGAATAAATGTTTGGTTTCCACCCCCTCCGGGATCTCATCCACCTTTAAAGCTAGGTCATAGTAATGATGCACGGGAACCGACTCATCGCCCAAATTTAGCATTGGAGCCAAGCAATCGGCACAGGCCGGAGCCTGAGTACGTTCGAGAATGAGATCTTGGTAAAAAGAGCGCGCGGGGAATGAAACGCGGTGCTTAGCATCGATCAGGTCGAGTGGCTTTTGCCAATCTACATTTTGCATCTTCGGCCATTCGGTAGGTAGACTTTCATTTAGGCTCTTAACTTTATTTACATCGAGGCGACTCTTAAGCTCGGGCTGATGTTTATAATCGAGCTTAAACTGCAGAATACTGGCATTACCAGCAACGTCTCTCGCTTCGATTCGAATATCTACTAGGGTATCTTTTTCAAAGGCAATATGATCCGACTTCAGGGTGTTTTTGTAAACGCTAAGTTGATTTCCTGGTGCTCGAAACAATCGATGTAAGGTCTTACGGCAACAGTTTTTTAAGGCATAATCGATATGAGCATTGATAAAGCGCGTTTCGGAAAAGGCGAAGGTTTCCATCTCGTAATGGTAATGCAAATAATCGCCTACGTATAACTTAAGACTGTAAACCCCATTGCGATTATTGGCCCGATCCTGGCGGTCGATGGCGTAGATTCCGAAGCTTACTGGATCATAGCTACTAACAATTCCATCGCCACTTAGGGCATATTCACCATCACGAACTTCAATGAGGCGCATCTCCTTTTGCCCCATGAAAACGCCATCCTCGAAGGAGTAGATTTGGAGGTCTTGCAGTTCTGGGAAACGCCCGTCTTTAACCTCAAGACCAAATAAAAGTGGATTGATTATTTTCTCGGTGCGTGAATCGCGAATTTCATAGTGTAAATGCGGGCCACCTGAGCCTCCACTATTTCCCGACAGGGCAATAACATCTCCTTTTTTTAGCGGAAATTTAGAAGCAGGCGGAAAGAGATCCACCTCGTTCTTTTTACCAGCCTTCATTTGCGCCACCACATAGTCTTCGATTTCCTGATTAAATTCCCGTAAATGCGCATAGACAGTGGTATAACCATTAGGATGTCTTAGGTAAAGCGCCAAGCCGAAGCCATAAGGCGATACCTTAATTCGACTCACATATCCATCAGCGGCAGCGTAAACTCGAAACCCTTCTTTACCCTGAGTCTTTAAGTCAATGCCCGAATGAAAGTGGTTTCCGCGCAGTTCTCCAAAAGTTCCGGAAGAAATAAGTTCAATGCCAAGGGGAGAACGAAAATAATCCTGGGGATATTCTTGAGCAGAAAGGCCTAGAAACACCAATAAAAAAGGCAAAAGGATTATTCTCATATTTGATTTTTAAAGCTTTAAGGGCCAAAAATAAGGATTGCACTAAAGCAACGCGAAATAGATGCCGGGAGTTTAGAAAAGGCATTTGTTTTAATCATTTGCTTAAGTACCTTTGACAAATTGAGCTTTGAAGGCAATGAATTCATTGGATGGGCAAATTAAAAACTTGGAAGTACTGGTCAATCAATTGGTTAGTGAACACCTCGTTTTAAAGAGTCAGCAGCAAAAAAAAGAAGAAGAGTTGCAGTCTTTAAAAAAGACCCTCCAAGAACGCGATGACGAAGTTCAAAACTTAAGAATGCAATTAGAGCGGATGCGCTTAGCTCGAGGTTTGGCTCAGGATCCAAACGAGGCCAAGGCAGCAAAAGCTAAATTGGGTTCTTTAATGCGGGAAATAGATCGCTGTATAGCTTTATTAAACGAATAGCTTCTGACCAAAAAGCATGTCAGACCTTTTAAAGATAAAAATATCCCTTGCCGACCGGGTATATCCCCTCACCATAAAAAGAGAGGAGGAAGAGAACATCCGTAAGGCAGCCAAGAGTATTGAAGGCATCTTGCGAAAATATGAAGACGGTTATGCCGTTAGAGATAAGCAAGACCTGCTCGCCATGTGTGCCCTGCAGTTGGCCTCGCGACTGGAAAAAATCCAGAGCAATAATTTGGTGGATGGATCTAAGGTCGGTACTAAGCTTTCGGAATTGGAAGAGAAGTTGAAACAAGCTATCGACTAAGCATCGTTCTTTAAACTATTTTTTCCCGCATCCTTTCCTGTATTTGCTAAACTCAACACTAAAACAATAGGAGTTTAGCTCAGGATTTCTAGACCATGCCTCCTTTGAGTGGAAGGTCGAAATTTCCTGGTGGACTCCGATCCTGTCTAAACGGAGTTTAGACGAAACATGAAAAGGGTGCGGGTTTTTTATTGAATTAAACAAAATGGAAACGACAAGTATTATTGTGGCTGCAGCTGCCCTCGTAGGGGGATTTGTACTAGCCTGGATCATTAATCAAACTGCCTTAAAGAAGAAAAGGGCCGCCCTGATTGATGAAGCGCAAAAAGAAGGAGAGCGCATCAAAAAAGAAAAGATCCTTCAAGCCAAGGAAAAATTCCTTGAACTAAAAGCAGAGCATGAAAAAGTGATTAATAAGCGCGAAAGCAAGCTTAACGATCGCTTTAATAATGTCAAAGAAAAAGAACAAAAGGCGCGCGAGAATGCCGAGAACAACAAGAAAGATTACCGCGCCAATCAAAAGCTTCAAGAAGAGTTAAGCAAAAAGCTAGAAGCCAATGAACGCCTGCAAAAGGAGCTCGAAAAGATGCACCGCACGCAGGTAGAACAATTGGAGGTTATATCGGGACTGAGTCCGGATGAAGCTAAAAACCAATTGCTGGAAGCGCTTAAAAACGAAGCCAAAACCGATGCGGCCGCCTTTATCCAAACTACCATGGAAGAGGCCAAGCTTACGGCAGCCCAAGAAGCGCGTAAAGTGGTTATTCAAACCATTCAGCGGGTGGCGACAGAGCAGGCCGTGGAGAATTCCGTTTCGGTCTTTAACATCGAAAACGACGATGTGAAAGGGCGTATTATTGGTCGCGAGGGCCGTAACATTCGTGCCTTGGAAGCTGCTACTGGCGTAGAGATTATTGTGGATGACACCCCCGAAGCGATTATCTTAAGCTGCTTCGATCCGGTACGTCGTGAAATTGCCCGTTTGTCTTTACACAAATTGGTAACCGACGGTCGTATTCACCCTGCTCGTATTGAGGAGGTTTGCGCTAAAACCAAAAAGCAAATTGAAGAAGAAATCTTTGAGGTAGGTAAACGTACTACCATCGATTTAGGCGTACACGGTTTACATCCCGAATTGGTGCGCATGGTTGGTCGTATGAAATACCGTTCTTCTTACGGACAAAACCTCTTGCAACACTCGCGTGAAGTGGCCAACCTTTGTGGTATTATGGCCTCCGAGCTTGGACTTAATCCTAAGATTGCTAAGCGCGCCGGTCTATTACACGACATTGGCAAGGTACCGAGCGAAGAAAGCGAATTACCGCATGCTATCTTGGGTATGAAAATGGCCGAGAAATATGGCGAAAAGCCTGAAGTATGTAATGCGATTGGGGCGCACCACGATGAAGTGGAAATGACCAGCCTCATCTCTCCTATTATTCAGGTTTGTGATGGTATCTCGGGTGCTCGCCCTGGTGCACGTCGTCAGATTGCCGAAAGCTATATGCAGCGTCTAAAAGATTTAGAGCAGCTCGCTCTTTCTCAGAATGGGGTTACCCAAGCCTATGCTGTACAAGCTGGTCGTGAACTACGGGTAATCGTAGATTGCGATAAGGTAAACGATGCCGATGCCGCTAAGATTAGCTTCGACATCTCCCAGAAAATTCAGAATGAAATGACCTATCCGGGTCAGGTTAAGATTACCGTAATCCGTGAAACCAGAGCGGTGAACGTAGCGCGTTAATCGGAACTAGAACTAATAATATCCAAAGCCCCGCGGATCAGTTTATCGACAACTGCCGCGGGGTTTTTGCTGAAGCTACCCTGCATGCGGTTGGCTAAAATGGCCGATAAAGACAAACACTGCATCCCCAAAGCTCCGCCTAAACCGTAAATTCCAGCGGTCTCCATTTCCAAATTGGTACAAGGCATGCCTTGATGGCTAAAAGATTGCATGGTTTCTAAAAACTTATGAGGACGAGCGGCTAAGAGTACCGAACGTCCTTGGGGTCCGTAAAAACCATTGGCAGTAAGGGTAAGACCTTGATGGCTGGCCAAAGGAGTAAATTTTTGCAGTAATTCCTCATCAGCCCAAGCTAAGTAAGGCTTAGCCAAAGACTCCAAACCTGGAATGCTAAGGTAGTCCCCCGGCCAATCGTAAAAATTCATAAGACCATCGAAGCCCAAGGCCGCTTTAGACATCAGTATGCTATCAATAGGGATATCGTCTTGCAGAGCGCCACTGGTACCCAAACGTATTACTTGCAGCGGTTTTGGGGCTTGCTCTTTAGGCTGGCGTTTTTCCAAATCCCAGGCATAGGCCAATTGCAATTCATTAAAAACGATATCGATATTATCGGTGCCAATGCCTGTAGAAAGGAGCAGTACATCCTGCCCACCTACTCTAGCAAGGATAGAGCGAAATTCACGACTCGAACGTTCAAAGTAAACTTGGTCGAGATAGGGTTTAAAAGAATCCAACCTTTCGGGGTCTCCTACCGTAATAACCGTAGAAGGAACTTCACCGTTTTTGAGCCGCAGGTGATAAATGCTATTATCGGGATTGAGGATTATTTCAGATGTCCGCATGAGCTATACCGAGGGGATTATTTAAATTTGGCTCCAAAGAAAAAAATAATATGTCTGAATCATTCAAAATTTTAGTGCCAGTCGGATTTTCTGAACAATCTCTGAATGCACTAGATCAGTCTTTGATCTTCGCTAAGGCTGTTGAAAATGCTTCGATCACTCTGCTTTCGGTTATTGAAGAGGGGGGTCTCTTCTCGAAAATGTTTTCTTCTTCCAATAATAAGGAGGAGCTAAGAGAACAAGTTAACGAAAAGCTTAAAGAGCTCAGCGCTAAATACCAAGCTGAACATAATATTCCTTTTAACACCATGATTGCCGAGGGGGTAGTTTACGAAGAGATTGCACGCGTAAGCAGCCTTATCGACGCCAACTTGGTGGTAATGGGTACCAACGGTAAGCCACAAAATATTCGCACCCGCTTAATTGGTTCTAATGCCTTCCGCACGGTAACCTTGGTGAAACCGCCGGTAGTAACCATTAAGGGAGTTAAGAATATTGATAAGGTAAACACCATCATCTTCCCATTACTAATGGATCGCCACAGTAAAGAGAAAGTGGGCCCTACCTTAGAATATGCTCGTCTTTTCGGGGCCAAGGTAAATGTGGTAGCGGTGAAGGAAGAAGATACTAATATGAACATCTTGCGCGGTCATGTTAATCAAGTAGAGAAATTTATTCGCGATCACGGCGTAGAATGTGAGCACAAGATTATTGAAAATCCAAAACGCCGCGGCGTAGTGCGTAATATTTTAAACTACGCCTATGAGCACGATGGCGATCTAGTGGTTATCATTGAGGACGACGGCACCGATAGCATTAGCGATTTATTCCTTGGTAATGAGGTACAATCGGTAATTTATCACTCCGATATTCCGGTAATGTGCATTACCCCGAAAAAGGTGAAGTACGACGCCATTTGGGAATCCTTCTAGGAATCCTTAATAAGCTTTTTAAAACCCTGGTCTATTTTTATAGATCAGGGTTTTTTCTTTGAACCTGTTCGCGAGTAAAGCGTTAGAAGCTCTTATGTATCGAATAGAAGCAGAAACTTGGCTGGAAGCCGATTTGGAAACAACTTGGGATTTTTTCTCCAATCCTCGCAACCTTTTAAGGCTTACGCCGGAAGAAATGAAGATGAAGATCAAGACCGATTTGCCGGAAAAAATGTACCCGGGGATGATTGTCTCTTATCAGGTAGCACCCCTATTCGGTATTTCTTTACCCTGGACCAGCCGTATAAATCAGGTAAAAGAGCAGCATTATTTTACCGACGACATGATTGAAGGTCCTTTTGCTATTTGGCATCATCAACACTTCTTTGAGGAGAAAGATGGGGGCACCTTAATTCGGGATATCGTCGATTACAAATTGCCCTTGGGAATTTTAGGTCAACTTTTCCATCCCATTTTGGTTAAGTCTAGAGTCGAGGGCATTTTTAAGCATCGCGAAAAAGTTATCAAACAAATTTTTTAGCCTCAATGGAAATCATCTTCGGGATAGATTACGGAAGCAAATTATCCGGAAATACGGTTATCGCCCTAATTCAGGATAACCACATCTTCTTTTTGGAGGCCGAAGAAAAAGTGAATGCCGATGAGTTTATTAGCAATGCGGTAGAACACTTCAAGCCCAAGCTTATTTTCATGGATGCTCCGATGAGTTTACCCGGAGTTTATAAAGGTCTAGAAGGCTTTTCCAATTACCATTTCCGAAAGGCGGATATTGAAACTAAGGCGATGTCGCCGATGTTTTTGGGCGGATTAGCGGCGCGGGCTATGGAACTAAGAGATAAGTTCGAAGCCATGAATATTGAGGTGAAGGAAACCTATCCGCGTTTAATGGCGAATCGATTTGACTTAAAAGCCTTTGGTTACAAGTCTTCTAAAAGTGCCTTACGCGAATGTGCCCTGCATTTGAAGGAGTGCATCAAAGAGCCTTTGCGATTCAATAGTGCAGATTTAAAAACCTGGCATCATCTCGATGCATTGCTAGCTTTAATGTCGGCCCTCTCCTATCAATGCGGTGATTTCTGCACTTATGGCGATCCCCGCGAAGGACAGATTTACGTCTAAGGATGAATGAGCCTATCAATCTCGTTTGGCTCAAGCGTGATTTACGTTGGGATGATCACGAGGCACTAGCCGCCGCTTTTGCTAGTGCGTATCGCAGCATCGTCTTCTTTTGTTTCGAAAATAGCATCCAAAAATCCAAAGATTTTGGCTTAAGGCATTGGCAGGCCCAGTATCATTCTATACTGGAAATGAACCAGACGATTGCTCCGTTCGGACATCAAGTATTGATGGTACAAGGATCGGTGGAAGACTTTCTCTTAGCTTGCTTAAAGCACTGCGAGGTAGCCGCGCTGTATTCGCATCAAGAACATGGCATTCAGCTTACCTTTAAACGCGACAAGGCCGTAAAAAAGCTTTTAGATGCCCACCAGGTTCCCTGGCATGAATACGAACATAATGGCGTGCAAAGAGCGCGTCGCGATCGCCGGGGCTGGGACGAAGCTTGGCGCGATTATATGCAACGGAATCTCAGCCAAAGCTTCCCCACTAAAGAAGCCCTTTACCCTTGGAATGAGCAAGAAGACCTTAAAGAATTGCTTGCTTCTTTTCGCCTTAAAGCTGAGCTGGAGGAAAAACTAAAAGATTGGCCTTCCGCTTTTGTAGCAATTGGTGCGCAAGCGGCGCAAGCTCGGCTCCAAAACTTTTTAGGCGGCGCCATAAATGGCTATCAAAAACATATTGGTGAACCTAAGGCTAGTCAGTTGCACTGCTCCCGCCTATCGGTGGCCTTAGCTTGGGGCAATTTAAGTTTGCGACAAGTCTATCAAAGTGCTCGTGATTCTTACGCAAATGGCCAGGCCAAAGGCGATCACCGGGCTTTTATTTCGCGCTTGCATTGGCATTCGCATTTCATCCAAAAATTTGAAATGGAAGTGCGCATGGAAAAGGAAAATTTGAACCGAGCTTACGATAAGGTTCGCCAGGATTTTAAGCCGTCCTATTTAGAGGCTTGGCGCGATGGCTTAACCGGTTTTCCTTTGGTAGATGCCTGCATGCGGGCGGTACAAGAAACGGGCTACCTCAACTTTAGGATGCGAGCGATGGTAGTGAGCTTTTGGTCGCATTTACTCTGGCAGCCATGGCAGGAAGCCCATTACGTATTGGCACAGCGCTTTTTGGATTATGTACCAGGGATTCATATCCCGCAATTTCAAATGCAAAGCAGCACTACGGGCATAAATACCATTCGCATTTACAATCCCATTAAGCAATCCTTAGAAAAGGATGCCGAGGGTGAATTTATTCGCCAGTGGCTGCCGGAATTAGCCCATTTACCTACAACCTTTCTGCATCAACCTTGGTTGCTGAGTCCCCTCGAAGAGCAGTTCTACAATTTTAAGCTGGGGCGTGATTATCCGCATCCTATGGTTGACTTTAAACAGGCGCATGAAAAGGCCCGAGATACCCTCTGGAAAATGAAGAAAGATCCGCTGGTGCAGCGCGAAAACCAGCGTATCTTGCAAAAGCATACGACTAGCGACCGAAATATTGAGCGGCGCACACGAACAATTTTAAGTACAAATAGGTCAATTAGCCATGACTGATTCGGAAAAGAAAGAATTTGTAAATCCTATCGACAAGGATAAGATTACCGAAAATCCTTCTACCCTACCCTATGCCCACACGGTTGGTGGTGCGGTAATTAAACCTACCAAAGAAGGGGTGGTGCGTAGTCGGGCGCTCAATGCCATGGAGGAGCAAACCGACATGCAATTAGAGCAAATTAAGGAGCAAATAGACCTCTTAGCCCGTCAGGCCAAAGAAATCCAAGATCGCAAAGAATTGGCGGCGATGATTTACTCGGCCAAGATGAGCTTCAAACCCGAAATCAATCATATCTACCACCTCTACCTCAACGAGGCCGAGGAAACCGTTTTGTCGATAATTGCTCCCGACGAATGGGCTAAACCAAAGTTTAAGGAGTTCCTCTATACGGTGAAGTTATTGGCCGATCATACCTGGGAGGTTTTGGCGAAGGGATAGGGCCTGGAAGGCGCTGGGGTTGCCGGGATGCAGGGTGCGCTGGGTTGCTGGGTGTGCGGGGTTCTCAAATCGCAGCGGCTAGGCTGTAGGATGAGAGGAAGAGAGGAAGAGAGGAAGAGCTTTAAATCAAGGGCCGCTCGCGAAGCTCGCTTGAAAAACAGCGAGATGGAAGAATAGGAGACGTTATGAATAAAGCCTATGGGATTCCGATCCTTTTAATAGGAGCTTAAAAGCATTTTGCCTTTCATTTTGTAATTTACAGGCATGAGATACTATCTGCTTTGCCTCGCTTTAATCTTTATTTCCGCCTGTAAAAGTTCCGAGAAGGACGAAAAGTTTACCGCGGGGACTTATGAAGCCCGCGATTTTCATTTCAGCTTTGATGAACCATTGTCCATTGGCCTACAGCAGGTAAATTCATTCGACTTGGATTTTGATGGCAGTCCTGATATTGAATTCATCCGTATTAAGAGCAGTGGAAACATCCATGACCACCTAGAACTTTATTTAAAGCAAAGCAATGAAGCTAGTTCAAGCTGGCAATTTGCAGCCAATGCATACGAAGACTCCATCTTTCTTTGCAAGAACCCCAATCAAACTTTAACCGCTGGACTAGAGTATAACTTAAAGTCAGGTTACATTTGCCAAGCACCCTTAGACAGCCTTATTCAAACCGGAACTTTTAAAAACATGTACCATCGGTCGGGTTTCGGCGCTAAACCTGAAGAAATAAGCCTGTGGAAAGACAAGGTACATTTTCACCTTTTCAGCCAATACGGGGGCTATTATCAAAAAAACTTCTTTATCGATTACCACCCAGCTGGAATTACAGAGTCCTTCTTTATACTAAAGCGCGAATATCAAGGCATGAAACAGTATGCCTGGTTTAAGCTAAGGTTCCAGCTCGACTCCCAAAACCGCCGTAAGGGTAGCTTGTATATCTTGGAATATGCCATCCAAGATTTGGGTAGCCATTAAAAAGGGCGGTGAAAACCGCCCTGTCTATATACTAGATACTAATTACTAGCTATTTCTTACAGGTCCTCCACCAAACGGAAACCTTCCGAATGCACATTCACGATGGCCACCTTGGGATCATCCTTTAGGTATTTACGCACCTTAGCCAGGTAAACGTCCATACTGCGACCGGTGAAGTAATTATCGTCTTTCCAGATTTTATTGAGGGCAGTACTGCGCTTTACCAAATTGTTTTTGTTCTCGGCGAGGAGCTTGAGGAGAGCACCTTCCTTCGGACTCAATTTACGCTCATCTTTACCAAGCTTAAGAATACGCATCTCCGAATCGTATTCGAAGCGTCCAATCTTAAAATGCGTTTGTTCCTCATCCTGATCGCCCAGCTTACGGCTTAATAGGGCCTTTATCTTATAGAGTAGGACCTCGCTATCGAAAGGTTTAGTGAGGTAATCATCAGCGCCAAGCTGAAAACCCTTAAGCATGTCTTCCTTCATACTCTTGGCGGTAAGGAAGATGAGGGGGATTTCAGTATCTATTTTGCGAATATCCGAAGCTAAGGTGAAGCCATCCTTATGGGGCATCATTACATCCAAAATACAGAGGTCAAATTCCTTGCCCGATTTAAATTCACGAAGGGCTTCGAGACCATCGGTAGCGAGGCTTACTTCGAAATCATTGAGTTCGAGGTAATCCCGCAATACGGAACCAAAGTTGGGGTCATCTTCTGCTAATAGTACGCTAATGTTTTTGCTCATCTTAAGAGTTTATTGGTAAATAGATGTAAAACTTACTGCCCTTTCCTTTCTCACTTTCCACCTCGATACGACCACCGTGCGCTTCCACAATTCCTTTGGCATAGCTAAGTCCCAGCCCATGCCCTTTAATATTGTGTAAGTCGCCGGCACTGACGCGGTAGAAGCGATCAAAGATGTGCTTCTGTTCCTCCTTGGTCATCCCTAGTCCCTTATCACTTATAATTAATATGAAGTGATTTTTAGTGCTTTCTGCTACCACTTTAATTTCGGGCGGACCCACCGAATATTTGATAGCATTATCTAAGATATTAATAATGGTATTGGAGATATGATTGCCATCGAGCATCAAGAAACGCTCCTTATCATTAAAGAATCGCTGCAATCGACCTCCTTTGTCTTCTAAGCTAAGGCTGATGTGATCTAAACAACCTTGCACCAGCTCCATGACGTCGGTCTTTTTAAAGTCGAGATCCAATTCTTGCTTATCCAGCAAGGCCATGCGCAATACACTCTCCACTTGCAGGTTCATGCGTTGGTTCTCCTGCTTTATCATATTGCTGTAATGTTCGATGCGGCTTTTATCGCCCATAACCTTTGGGTTCCGCAAGGCGTCGATAGCGAGATTTATGGTCGCAATGGGAGTTTTAAACTCATGGGTCATATTATTAATGAAATCGGTTTTGATATCACTAATACGTTTTTGACGGAGGGAAAAGCGCAAGGTGCGGTAAAAAGTATAGACAATAGCCACCGTAAATAGCAGGGAAACCAAAAGCATAACCCCCAGCGACTGCAAGATGTAATTCGCCTTAGAAGGAAAGCTTACCGATAAGATTTCATTGCTTAAAATATCATTGGGAAATAAGGTAGCGGTGTGTTGATGGTCATTGGGATTCCACTGCTCCGAACTCATGATGATTTCCTTTTCATTGGAAACCGAAAATTCATAGGGCAAGTCTATTCCCCGAGATCCTAACTCGAAGCTTAGCAAAGAATCGATAGTTTGCCGGTCCATCCAAGTCGAATCCTTGAAGCGACGCGACATTTCGAAGCGTACCATTTTACGCAAAAGCATGTCTAATTGCGCCCCTTTACGCATCATTTGGTCGGCCTGGGTCCTAAAAATCTGTTGGGTGGCCCCATCCTCAATAAGAGAGTCCTCGGGATTGGAATTGTAAATTACTACGGTATCCGGACCCAAGCGCATGGTAAGTTTTAAATCGCCATTACCCGAATCGATGGTTTCCGTCGAAAGGCCTAAACGCGGATTTAGTTTCTCACTAAAGAATGGCTTTACCGAAAAGCTATTGAATAAAAAGCGCATCGATTCGAGCTTATCGACCCGAGCGGATACTTCTTCGATAGCCTGACTAACCTCGCTTTCGAATTTCTCTTCACGCAGGTCGTAAGCATTCTTTAACCAATAAGCCTGGATTGCCGTAACCCCCAAAAGGGATAGGGTCATTAAGAGGATTAACCAGTTAAGACGCTTGGCACCGCGTTGTTTAGATCCTGACATGCTTCAAAAATAAGCAGGAGAAGCGAGGCAAAAGGTTGCTTAAGCCTTGAAAATAAGCATTTAACGCTTCTTTAACAAAAGACGGGCAACTATCTGCAAGCGCAAACCTGTCATTCTAATGAACTTCGATATCGAAACTAAAACTAAAAATGAATACCATGAAAACTTTAATGAAATTCTTTAGCATCGCCCTGGTCACCCTTGGTTTAGCCCAAGAGGCCAAGGCCCAAAGTCAAGTTTCCAATCCGCAAAGTGCTTCTATTAGCCTTAATGCGACCATTGAACCCGAGCGAGGTGATATCGCTCCTCCCTCTGGATTGGGTGGACCGGGTTTCGGATTCGAAATCAATGTATACCCCAATCCCGGCAATGGTGAGTTTACCATCACCTTACCGGGGAATAGTAGTCACCTCATTATGGTAACCGATATTTATGGACGTCCTTATTTTTCGGGCTCCTCTCTAAACGGACAAAGTTCGATGAGCATAGACCTTAGCATGGCGCCCAATGGCGTGTATCGCATAATGGTAGATGAATGCTCGCTGCAATACCGCAAGATCTAAGCAAAGAGAACCAAACGATTAAAAGCCGCCCCGAATCCCTTCAGGGCGGTTTTTTTTATTCCTATTTTAGCCACTTCAAATCGAACCATGGCCATAAGCAAGCTATCTATTATTGTTCCCGCTTACAATGAAGAGCGTTTCGTAGAATCCATTTTGGAGCGCTTACGCACAACTGAATTAATCGCGGGGATTAGCAAGGAAATTATTGTAATTAATGATTGCTCTACCGATGCTACCGAAGCAAAGGTTTTAGCTTATCGCGATGCCCATCCCGAGCTGGATTTGGTATACCTTAAACATGAGTTTAACCAAGGTAAAGGCGCCGCTTTACACACCGGCATTGCTAAGGCCAGTGGTGAATACTGTATCGTGCAGGATGCCGATTTGGAATACGATCCGGAAGAGTTCAATATCCTCTTAAAGCCGGTTATTCGCGGAGTGGCCGATGTGGTTTATGGCTCTAGGTTTATGGGCGGTAATGCTCACCGCATCCTCTTTTTCTGGCACAGCATAGGCAACAAGTTTCTCACCTTCCTATCCAATATGTTCACCAATTTGAACCTCACGGATATGGAAACTTGTTACAAGCTCTTCCGTACCGATATGGTGCAGAGCTTGAACTTAAAAGAAAAGCGCTTTGGCTTTGAACCCGAGGTAACCGCTAAAATAAGCCGCATACCTAATATTCGTATTTACGAAGTAGGCATTAGCTATTATGGTCGCACCTTCGCCGAGGGCAAGAAGATCAATTGGAAGGACGGCTTCCGTGCCATCTATTGCATCTTCAAGTACAATCTCTTTTCCTAGAAAGTATAAGCCAAGGATACGGTAGGCATGATTGGCAACTGATCTACCCGTTTATTGGCATTACGGTCGTAGTAGAAAATATTCTGGTAATTAAGAATATTGGTCGCTCCCGCCGAAACCTCCAAACGTTGGTTTTCGGTAATCTGATAATCCTTCGTGATGCTGATATCTACCCTATGGTAATTAGGTAAACGACGGGTATTAAGCTCACCGTATAGTACACCAGGCTGACCATTAGCGTCGGTGTAATCGTAATCGATGGCGCTTTGCCCACGGTCATCCACAAAAGGCTGCTCGCTGTAAAACAATTGGGTAGGGGTAAAAGGGAATCCAGTACCGAAGTTGTAACGCAAGCTAAGCTCCCAAGAATTGTCTTTGCCAAATAGATAGTTCCCCACCAAGTTTAAGTTATGACGGCGGTCGAAGTTGGGGAAGTACTCGGTAATACCATCATCACGGGTAATCTTACCCAATGAATAGGCGCCCCAGAGGTATAAATTCTTACTGCTATACTTTACCAATAAGTCGATTCCCTGCGCTAAACCGCGCTCCACCACAAAGTCCTTTACCAAAATATCGGGTTTACCAATGGCGGCACTACTGCCCTCCTCGTAAATCTTATTACGGTTAAGGTTGGTAATTTGCTCGAAGTCCTTCAAATAGCCTTCAAGGTTTATGGTAAGATTCTTAGAAAGCTCTACTTCAAAACCAACTACCGCATGGGTAGCTTTTTGCAAGCTGCTGGTAATTTCTTCCCCGCGGAAGTTATTGGGCAAGCTACCCAAAGGTACTCCACTTAAGAAGCCGTAGAATAAGTTCACCACGTCGCGGTCGGAATTACCTGCCATCAAGTTTTGTGAATACCAACCCCCACTGGCTTTTAAGCGTAGCCAATCGTTAATGTTGTATTTAATACCCAGGCGGGGTTCGATGCTCACCTCAGCCTGACTACCATAATAATGCACCCGTAAACCCGGTTCGGCAATGAGGCGATTGGAAGAATAGCGGTAACGGGCATAGGTCCCTAATTCGGTGGTATTCTCACGAATTTCTACACTGCGACCTAAAGGCGCATCCACTTCGAAGTCGGTAGTATAGGTAATGGCCTCCACCCCTACTTTAAGCTCATCCGCCTTGCGGAAGAAATAGGTTAAATCTAAACCCCCATTAAAACCCGCAATACTGGAAGTTTGTAGCAAGTTCCCTTCAATCGAGTTAATGTCGTAATAGCTGTAGCTTACATCACCCGACATTAAAACTTTAGAGGTTGCAGGAATTGCAACGAAATTACCACCAACCCCACGTGAGTTCCAATCAATACTGTTGTTTAAGCCGTAGCGTACCGCATCGTCGAAGCTAAAGGCAAATAAATTTACCTGCGAGCCATTGTCGGCATGCGAACTAAATTTACCGTAGATATCGGTGAAAGAGAATGGTAAACCATCGAATTCAGTTTCTACATATGGGTAAAAAATCTGCGAGCTTTGGTCTAAATAGGAAGTTTTAGCCGAAAGCAATACCGATGAGTTGGAGAAGCCACGTTCGTTCTTTTTACCTAGGGGTGCCTCTAGCAATGCCTTCGCCGTATAGGTACTGGCACTTACTTTACCTGATAAACGTTTGCGGTTACCATGGCGGGTTTTGATGTCCATTACCGCTGAATTCCGAGAGCCGTATTCGGCCGAAAAGCCACCGGTATGAATATCTGCCGAACGGATGATATCATTATCGAAAACCGAGAAGAAGCCAATGCTATGGAAAGGATTGTAGACAATCATTCCGTCCAATAAAATTAAGTTTTGAATGGGCGCTCCCCCGCGAATGTACAGCTGACCACCTTGGTCGCCCGTAGTAATAACCCCCGGTAAAACCTGCACTGCCTTAATAATGTCTGCATCGCCCCCCACCGAAAAGCGGGTAATTTCCTTGGGATCTAGACTCACTACCGAAGTAAGCACTTTAGTATTCCGCTCCTTTCGAGCCGCTGAAATTTCGACCTCCTCTAAGATTTCTGAGCCTTCGGAGAGGTAAAAGTTGAGGCTGGCAATTTTACCGGCTTCCACCTTCACGTCTACCGTCTGATTTTCATAACCGATGAAACTCGCCGTTACCTTATAGGTTTTGGCGGGTACATTATCGATGATGTAAAAACCACTTTCGGAAGCACTGGCTCCGTATTTAGTTCCTTCAATGGCAATATTAGCAAAAGGAATGGGCTCCTCGCTGTCTTTCTCATATACAAAACCACGGATGGTTCCGTTGGTCTGGGCGCTTAGCTGCTGACTAAAACTGAAGAAGACAAATAAGAGGAGGGCAGAGAATCTTGTCATTTTCGAAATAGGGTCTATTGGTAAAATATCTTAAAGAGTAATTCCTTTAAAAGTTCGCCATCACTGGCAGTACTGTTGTTTACTCCCTTTGATTTTAAATCAGTTTCGCGCAAATATCCAATAATCCGCGCAATCTTACGCACATTATAGTGGGACAATGCGGCTAGGTATTCTTTGGCTTGCCAAGGACCAATTCCGGCGGCCTTCGCCATTTGGTCGGGAGCAGAACCTTGCGACTTCAATTGAGACATAATCATCAATATGCGGAAGTTGCGGTAAAGAATACCCATGGTAAGAACGAGGGGATTGTCTTTGGGGTTGGCCTCAAAATACTGTTGTATGCGTAGAGCTTTGGGGAAGTCCTGACTATTAATCGCCGCACACAGTTCGAAATTGTTGTAATCCTTGCTAATGCCAATATTGGCTTCCACCACATTCTCATCGATACTCGCCCCTTGGGGCACGATGAGTTTTAGCTTGTTAATTTCGGAGTCGATCCGACCAATATCGGTACCCAGACTTTCGGCAATCATGCGCACCGCCTTCGGGTTAGCGCTAAAACCAGCCGATTGCAAAAGCTTTTCTACATAGGAAGGTACTTGGTTGTCGTAGACCCGTTTGGATTCAAAAAGCACGTGCTTTTTAGCCAATACCTTGGCTACCTTCTTACGCTTATCTAATTTCTTATGCTTGTAAGCCAAAACCAAAACGGTAGACATTTGTGGGTTTTCGGCATAAGCCTCCAAAGCATCTAAGTTGCGAATCTGCTGCGCCTCTTTCACAATAACCACCACCCTTTCCGCCATCATCGGATAGCGTTTCGCTTCACTTACAATATCGTTCATATTGGTGTCGGCACCGTATAGAACCGACTGGTTAAAGCTTTTCTCTTCTTCCGAAAGGGCGGTTTCTTCGATAAGCTCCACCAGCTTATCAATAAAGAATGGCTCCTCCCCCATTAAAAAGTAAATGGGACGGAACTGCTTCTTTCGAATTTCCGAAACTAGCGCATTGTATTCCATAGCTCTGGGAAAGGCCCCGCAAG
Source organism: uncultured Flavobacteriales bacterium (assembly GCA_913055685.1). Lineage (GTDB taxonomy): Bacteria > Bacteroidota > Bacteroidia > Flavobacteriales > Schleiferiaceae > Croceimicrobium. Next base: position 12,636 of record CAJXKC010000004.1, on the reverse strand, counting down.
ATAAAACATATCTTTTGGCTTAGACGCCTAAAAAGAGGCCGGGTTGCATCTATATTTGTGCTATGAAAGCGCCTCCCGCCTTAAATCTACCGCCAGCCCCCTTAAAGCTTGGACGCAAGGGAAATCAGATTTTTGTATGGGACGCCCTACGCAAGAAAAACCTGGTTCTGACCCCCGAAGAATGGGTTCGCCAGCATCTCTATTATTTCCTTAAGGACCATTTGCACTATCCTTTAGGCAGTTTTGCGGTAGAAGGAGGCTTTCGCCTGATGGGAAAACTGCAGCGCACCGACATCCTTATTTATAAGAAGGCCCAGCCTACTTTGCTGGTCGAATGCAAGGCCCCCTCGGTTAAAATTAGTCAGGATACCTTCGACCAAGCCCTGCGCTACAACCTTCATTATAAGGTGCCTTACCTTTTAATAAGTAATGGTTTGGAGCATTATTGGGCACGGGTAGAAGAGAGCGGATTGGTATTTTTAAGCGGGCCTTTGGATTTTAGAGAGTTGTAAATCCTAGGCCGATTTGAGCTTATACTAAAGGTGAAAAAGCAAAGAATAATGCCCTTTGCTTCTTTGCGTTTAGGAAATTCAAGCTTACAAAGCCTCTGCCTTTAAGCGCATGGCCACTTTAGTACCAGCGATAACCGCCCAAGCCGGAGCGAAGATCCAGCCTAATATGGGAATTAAGAACAAGCCGTGGAAGATAATCCCCACGGTAGCTACCGCCCCTTTATTGCGGCTCATCCAGGCATTAGTATAGGCAAAAGACCAGCGCCAGCGCTCCGCATTATAGTCCATCAGGCCATAGCCTAAAAAATAAGATTGCACCGCAAAAATGAGGAAGGGTGATACTAAACCCACTAAAGGCACGAAGGCCAAAAGGGCTAATGCGATGGTTAGTAAAGTCTCCTTTACAAAATTGAGGAGGTTAATGCGCAGGGCTCGCAAAATATCTTTAAAGAATTGATGCAGCTCAAAATCGGGTGCCGAGCCGGTGGCTTCTTTCTCTACCTTTTCGGAAAGGAAACTGAGAAAGGGAGAAAGCACAATTAAAGTGGCGTATTTAAAGAGACTACTCATGAAAAAGAACATGAGAATTTGGAGCAGAACCACTAAAATGATACTATAAGATTCCAATTCGCCCAAATTGTAACCAAAGAAGGCCAAAATGAAGTTGAGCCAGCGGTTGATATTATTTAGCATCAACCACAGCAGGCCTACTAGAAGACCTAAATACACCAGTATGGGCAGGGCCAGATAACGGCGATAGCCTTTTTTAAACAAAGTCGGGAAGGCTTCCACATAAGCCCCGATACTAATACCTAAATAACGGAATAGCTGCACCATTTAGAATCCTTACTTTTGCGGCTCTAAAATCAAAGGATGAAAGATCAATTACGAGCGGTTTCGCCGGTAGACGGCCGATACCACAAAGTAACTAAAAGTCTCGGGAACTATTTTTCGGAGTATGCCCTTATTCAATATCGGGTGCGGGTAGAGATCGAATATTTTATCGCCCTCTGCGAGTTACCCCTAGAGCAATTAAAGGGATTTGACCGAGCCCGCTTTATTGAATTGCGTGATATTTATTTAGACTTCAGCGAGGAAGACGCTTTACGCATCAAGGAGATTGAGAAGACCACCAATCACGATGTGAAGGCAGTGGAATACTTCATCAAGGAGCACTTCGAAAAGCTTGGCTTGGAGAAATACCAAGAATTCATCCACTTTGGTTTAACTTCTCAAGACATTAACAATACCTCTATTCCCCTTTCGCTTAAGGAATACATCGAGGAAGATTATCTCTCCCTCTTGGGCGATTTGGTGGTCACATTAACCGAAATGGCCGAAGAGTGGGCCGAGATTCCTATGTTGGCCCGTACGCATGGTCAGCCTGCCTCCCCCACCCGCTTAGGCAAGGAAATAATGGTATTCGTAGAACGCTTGGACCAGCAGATGCGTCAGCTGCGCCACATTCCTTTCTCGGCCAAATTTGGCGGTGCTACCGGGAATTTCAATGCCCATAATGTAGCCTATCCCAATATTGACTGGCGTGCTTTTGGCGCAACTTTCGTTGAGGAAATTTTAGGCCTACAGCACTCTTGGCCTACAACTCAGATTGAGCATTACGATAATATGGCGGCGCTCTTCGATTGCTTGAAGCGCATTAATACCATAATCATCGATTTAGATCGGGACATCTGGACCTATATCTCCATGGAATACTTTAAGCAGCGTATTAAAGAAGGGGAAGTAGGTTCATCGGCGATGCCGCATAAGGTTAATCCGATCGACTTCGAAAATAGTGAAGGTAATTTGGGAATCGCTAATGCTATTTTCAATCATCTTTCCGATAAACTACCGATATCGCGTTTACAGCGCGACCTAACAGATAGTACGGTTCTACGTAATATCGGGGTACCTTTAGGTCACACCGTAATTGCCTTTAACTCTACCCTCAAGGGATTGCGTAAATTGCTACTAAACCGCCAGGCCTTGGAACGCGACTTAGAAGCCAATTGGGCGGTAGTGGCGGAAGCGATTCAAAACATTTTGCGTCGCGAAGGCTACCCTAAGCCTTACGAAGCTTTAAAAGCCTTGACGCGCACCAATGAGGTGATTAACGCCAAAGCTATCGCCGAATTTATTGATGGTCTAGATGTAAATGATGATGTTAAGGCCGAGCTTAAGGCCATTAACCCCAATAATTACACCGGCATCTAATCAATTTAGAGTCATTTAAAATAAATGGCCTCTATCTTAGGGCATTAAAAAGCCTTCAATTAATTATTTTTGCGAACCTCAAAAACTCCAACATATGATTTTTGACATTGAAATGATCAAAGAGGTTTATGCCAAATTCCCAGAGCGCATTAAAGCCGCTCGTGAATTAACCGGCAAACCTCTCACACTCGCTGAAAAAATTCTCTACGCTCACCTTTGGGATGAGAAAGCAGATGCGCCATACGAAAGAGGAAAAAGCTATGTAAACTTTGCGCCCGATCGCGTAGCTATGCAAGATGCTACTGCACAGATGGCCCTTTTACAGTTTATGCAATCGGGTCGTAAGCAAGCGGCCGTTCCTTCTACCGTGCACTGTGATCACTTGATTCAGGCCGAAGTAGGTGCCGCCAAAGATTTGGCCAATGCCAAGCAAAAGAGCTCAGAGGTATTCGATTTCTTACAATCGGTATCGAATAAATACGGAATTGGATTCTGGGAACCCGGAGCAGGTATTATTCACCAGGTAGTTTTAGAAAACTATGCCTTCCCAGGGGGAATGATGATTGGTACTGACTCCCACACCGTAAATGCGGGTGGCCTCGGTATGGTCGCTATTGGTGTAGGTGGTGCTGATGCGGTTGACGTGATGGCCGGCATGCCTTGGGAGCTTAAATTCCCGAAACTCATTGGCGTTAAGCTAACCGGTAAACTAAGCGGTTGGACGGCCTCTAAAGATGTTATCCTAAAAGTAGCGGGTATTCTTACCGTAAAAGGTGGAACCGGTGCTATTGTAGAATACTTTGGTCCGGGTGCCGAGTCATTAAGCTGTACTGGAAAAGGAACCATTTGTAACATGGGGGCAGAGATTGGTGCGACCACCTCTACCTTCGGTTACGATGCTAAAATGGGCGAATACCTTCGTGGTACCGGTCGTGCCGAAGTAGCCGATGCTGCCGATGCCATTGCCGAACACCTAACTGGTGATGCCGAGGTATATGCTAATCCTGAGCAGTATTTCGATCAAGTGATTGAAATCGACCTAAGTACTTTAGAGCCACATATCAACGGACCTTATACGCCAGACCGCGCTACTCCATTAAGTGAGTTCGCTAAAACCGTTAAGGAAGAAGGTTGGCCTGAAACTTTAGAGGTAGGTTTGATTGGTTCTTGTACCAACTCCTCTTACGAAGATTTGACCCGTGCAGCGCATATCGCTCAGCAGGCCATCGATAAAAACTTAAAAGTAAAATCCGAATTCACCGTTACTCCTGGTTCGGAGCAAGTGCGTTACACCGCCGAGCGCGATGGCCTTTTGGCTAAGTTCGACGCCATGGGTGGGGTAGTAATGGCCAATGCTTGTGGACCATGTATTGGTCAGTGGGCCCGTCATACCGACGATCCTAACAAGAAGAATTCGATTATTACTTCCTTTAACCGAAACTTCGCGAAGCGTAATGACGGTAATCCTAATACCCACAGCTTTGTAGCGAGCCCCGAGTTAGTAACCGCTATGGCGGTAGCCGGGTCTATGACCTTTAACCCAATGACCGACAAGCTCATCAATGAGAACGGTGAAGAGGTAATGCTAGACGAGCCCTTGGGTATTGAAATGCCTCCCGCAGGTTTCGCGGTAGAAAACAACGGATACCACAAACCAGCTGCCGATGGTAGCGGTGTAGAAGTGGTGGTTGCTAAGGGTAGTGAGCGTCTTCAACTTCTTGAGCCTTTCCAGCCATGGGATGGCAAGAACATCGAAAACATGAAGTTGATTATCAAGGCTAAAGGTAAATGTACCACCGACCACATTTCCATGGCCGGTCCTTGGCTGCGTTTCCGTGGTCACCTCGACAATATCGCGAACAACACCTTAACTGGTGCCATCAACTACTTCAATGAAGAAGCAGGTAAAGTGAAAAACCAATTAACTGGTGAATACGGTTCGGTGCCAGACGTACAGCGTGCCTATAAAGCTGCGGGTATTCCTACTATCGTTGTGGGTGACCATAACTATGGTGAAGGTTCTTCGCGTGAGCATGCCGCGATGCAGCCTCGTCATTTAGGAATGCGTATTGTATTGGTTAAATCATTTGCGCGTATCCACGAAACCAACTTAAAGAAGCAAGGTATGTTAGGCCTTACCTTTAAGAATGAAGCGGATTACGACAAATTCCAGGAAGACGATACCATTTCTACCGTAGATTTGGATCAGTTCCAGGAGGGTAAGAGCATTCATTTGAAGTTAGTACACGCCGATGGTAGTGAAGATATCATCGAATGTGAGCACACTTACAATGATTCGCAGATTGCTTGGTTTAAAGCCGGTAGTGCTTTGAACAAAATAAAAGAAGACAACAAGGCCTAAAAGCCTGTTAATAAGCTAAAAAGCCTGCCCGTGTGGCGGGCTTTTTTTATTTTTGCAGACACCTAACCCTAGACCTAAGTTTAGCGTAAGGCTTATAAACTAGATAATAATGAAAAAACTAATTACTGGCCTCTTCTTATTAAGCGGCTTCTTCATTCAGGCGCAAGGCGAGTTCTCCCCTTCCCTTTTGCGCAATATTGAAATGATCTTCGATGATAATTTTATCGATTATACCCGTTTAACTAACCTTGATCCAACGGTTTCTCCGGCGGATACTTTTGGAGTAGTAGATTTCCAGAAAGATGCGAATGGCTTTTACTTGAACGGCCGTGAGTGGTCGGATACCATTTATGGTAACTGGGATTGCAGTAATGCAGCGGGCGTAAACATTGTCGCCATCCGCGACGCTTTTAGTCAGGATACGGTACAAATAGACTACATTTTCCGCGATGCTAATGGCCTAGATAGCTTATACCAAATTTACGCCGATACTACCGGTAATGGTCAGCTTAGCCTTGCTCAAGAATTAGCCCTTTACTACAATGGCAATGGCCGTTTAGACAGCGCCCGCGCAGGAGTACCTGGTCAAGGTGCTCTGGGTGAAATTGGCTACTACTACTTCCGTGATGCCAATGGTCGCTGTGACTCTTTATTATTAAGTATCAACTTTATGGGTACCAGCTTCCCCGTACAAACCGTGCGTTTTTACTACGGCAGTAATGGTTTAGACAGCGCTAATTTATACAGCAATTTCAATAATACAGTGGAAGAGCAAGTGCGGGTTACGAATGATGCCAATGGCAAGATTAGCAGCTTTAGCTTTTACGACTTAGACGTAAATAATGAATGGTCGCTTTACGACACCTATATCCTAAGCAATGAAAACTTCTTTAGCATTCGCGAAGCAGCGGCTATCGCTAAAGCAGACATTCAATTATTCCCTAATCCAAGCACGCGTTTTATCAATATTGTAAGCGATGACCATAGCAGCTTCGAGATTGTAAATATGCAAGGCCAGCTAATGCTTAGTGGCAGCTTAGACCGCCAAGACCAAGTACAAGTAGAATCTTTAGCCAAGGGTACTTATATCCTTCGCATCAAGACCGATAAAGGCCTGATCGGCGAAAAGCAATTTGTAAAGAAATAAGCGGGAATTCCTGCGTTTTAGATCCCGGCCTCTTTGGAGCGTCGGGATTTTTTTTGGGGAAGAGTGTAGAATGTAGAAGGTAGAACCTAGAATGTAGAACCTAGAATCTAGAGGAGGGCGTAACTAGTATCTAGTATCTAAAAAAAGGGAAAAAGGCTTATTCTGTGCAGCGTTTGAGGACGTCCTTCGACCAGTCCGATTTGCAATCGGACGCTCAGGATGACAATGGGCTCACCGATTTTGATGCTAGGACCCTAAGTTTATACTCAAATTAGATCCTTACATCACACTAAGTGCCGCCCTTCGAGCAGTCCGATTTACAATCGGACGCTCAGGGTGACAATGGGTTCACCGATTTTGACGCTAGACCCTAAGTTTATACTCAAATTAGATCCTTAAATCACACTAAGTGTCGCCCTTCGACCAGTCCGATTTGCAATCGGACGCTCAGGATGACAATGGGCTCACCGATTTTGACGCTAGGACCCTAAGTTTATACTCAAATTAGATCCTTACATCACACTAAGTGCCGCCCTTCGACCAGTCCGATTTGCAATCGGACGCTCAGGGTGACATTGTTAACACAGATTCTGGCGCCAGGATCCAAGCCCTTAAACCAAAAGAAAGGTCTCCTCTCAGTCTCAATGCCCATCCCTGATTAAGGTTGACCGTTTTTAGGTTAACACTTCATTATTAAAGATCGTAATGATCTTTCGGGGGTGCATCCCCGAAAGACTTTTTTCAAAGTTAGCAGGACTCACTTTGCCAAGGTTATTGTGATGTCGTTTTTGATTGTAATTCAAAACTGCTTTGCTAAGAAACTTTTTTAGCTGTTTAAAGTCTTGAGGACGCCAATGATCAAGATATTCTTCCTTGATGGTTAAGTTTATTCTTTCCGCATAAGCATTGTCCTGAGCAGATGTGGCCATGCTTATCTGGCAGCCATTTTCACGCAAAAGCTCAACGTAAGCGCTGTAGGTATATTGACTACCTCGATCCGAATGATGGATATTCGGAGGAGCATGATCCTTTAGCGCCATCTTAAGTGCAGCGACGTTTGCGGTAGCACGCATGTGGTCTGTAAGTTGGTAAACAACGATCTTCTTAGTGTACACATCAATGATAAAAGTGGCATAGTAATGCCTGTTTCCCAAAGGGATATAAGTAATATCACTTTGCCATACTTGGGAAGGGCCGTCTACTTTTAAGCCTTTTATCAAGTTGGGATAGAACTTGTTGCCTGCAATAGTGGTGCGCCGATAATTCTTCTTTTTCTTTAATCGGTAACCCAGCTCCATTAGTACCTCAATAAATCGATCCCGACCTATAAAGTCTGGATTGAGGATGCTATACATCTTGCTAACCCCACAACCTGGGTGTTCTTCTCGCAGCTCGTCTGCTTCGAGAACTAATTGGCGCAGCCTGTTATCAAACAGGAGCTGACGGCGCTGGTACTGATCAACCGCCTGCTTGCTTAAACCAGCTTCTCGGTAAAGCGCATTTAATGAGAAGCTCATCTTTGCTTTCCGCCTTTTAAACCGTTGGATTGTGAGGTGTCGAAGTTTTTTTTAATGTCGATATTAAGTTCCTCTTTAGCGACCTCCATCATGGTCTCTAGGTACTCTATCTTTACTTGCTTACGGCCTAAAAGGGCTTCCAGCTCCCTTACCTTCCTTTCTAAATCCTTGACCTTGGATTGACTACTTGATTTACTTTCCACGACTCTATAACCTTCTTGGTTAAAGGTAGAATATTTATAAATCCATTTGTAAATGGTAGGGTTCCCAACGCCGTGCAGTCGCTCCAGCTGCAAAACACTATACTTCCCTGACTCGTAATCAGAAACTATCGAGCGCTTAAACTCTTCCGAGTAACGACGTTGCTTTTGAATTGATCTGAGATTTGCTTTCATAGTTGATCACTTTAATTGTGGTCAACCTATATCAGGGATGGACACAAGTCTCACGTCTCACGTCTCACATCTCACCTCCCACATCTCACCTCCCACATCTCACATCTCACATCTCATACCCCAAATACCGAAGCTCTGCCTCAATATCCTGCCACTTAATGCGCGAGTCATCGGATACGCGCAGTTTAGAGGTATCCAAACCCGGCTGACGGTATTGTTCCGAAATACGATTGCTATTGCTGCCCTGCCACATTTGATCTTGGTAGTCGATGTTCAGGAATTGGCAAAGTCCCCTAAGCGTGGCCTCTGGTTCTTGCAGAAGATCCTCGTATTTGAAGCGGTATAGATCGAGGTCTTGTTTTTCGAGATAGCGCAGTAAATCGACCGAATGCTTCCAGTAAAAAAGCGCGGTCTGGTAATCAGCGCCGGTGCGTTCCATTTTGGAATGGATGCAATTGCGACCATCGCGGGTGATGAAGACAATCTTGCGACCCTTCAATAATTTTTGGACCAGAACTTGACGCATTTCCTCATTGCGACCAAAATCTTCCACAAAGCCCAATTGCTCGGTGGTTAATTTATTACCATAGCGTAGGCCGCTAGCTTTGCCATCGGCTTCGCAAGCCTTGATAAATGCCTTAAGTGCCTTTTCGGGCTGAGCCAGCTTTTTGGAATAGTCGGCCGGCACAATGGTCTCATTCACATGCTCTTCCAAGGCGATCTCGAGGGCGGAATGCGCATCGAGCAAAGCCCCAATCAGCGAGGTTCCTCCCCGGCCGGCGCCCAGCACAATAATCTCGAATTTTGAATTGGTAAAAAGCATTTGCTGCGAAGTAAGTAAAAAGCGGCCATTTGTGGATATCTTCAGCCCAAGCTTCCTATAAAAACCCCTACCTTTGCTGCGCATTTTTTGATACAATTATCATGGATCACAGCTTAGAAGCGACCACGGTTGATACCGCCAAAGAACTGGGACTTCTTCCCGAAGAATTTGACAAGATCAAAGAAATCTTAGGGCGTACCCCCAACTTTAATGAATTAAGCATTTACTCCGTAATGTGGAGTGAGCACTGTTCGTATAAGAACTCTATTGTTTGGCTAAAAACTCTTCCTAAAGATGGCCCCCACATGTTGGTGAAAGCCGGAGAGGAAAACGCCGGATTGGTAGACATTGGCGAAGGTTTGGCCTGTGCTTTTAAGATTGAATCGCATAATCACCCATCGGCCCTAGAGCCATATCAAGGTGCCGCTACCGGTGTAGGTGGTATTAACCGCGATATCTTTACCATGGGCGCCCGCCCTATTGCGCAACTTAACTCTTTACGCTTTGGTAAGGCCGACAGCGAGCGTACCAAATGGTTGTTAAAAGGGGTAACCAAAGGTATCGGCGATTACGGTAACTCATTTGGTATTCCTACCGTAGGCGGTGAGGTTTATTTCGACCCTTGCTATGAGCAAAACCCCTTGGTAAATGCCTTCTCAGCGGGTATCCTGCATACCGAAAAAGACAAGATGATCAGCGCCAAGAGTGGTGGTCCAGGAAACCCGGTTTTCATCATTGGTTCTTATACCGGTAAAGATGGAATCGCGGGTGCAGCTTTTGCCTCTAAGGATTTAACCGAAGCTTCGGCTGATGACATTCCATCAGTACAGGTAGGTGATCCTTTCCAAGAAAAGAAATTATTAGAAGCTACCATGGAGTTGGCCCAGACCGGTGCCATCGTAGGTATGCAAGATATGGGTGCCGCGGGTATCACTTGTTCTACTTCAGAAATGAGTGCCGCCGCCGGCTTAGGTATGGAAATCCATTTGGATAAAGTACCGACCCGCCAAGACGATATGCAGCCTTGGGAAATCCTTTTGAGTGAGTCGCAAGAGCGTATGTTGGCGGTAATCGAAAAAGGCCGCGAGGCGGAAGTATTAGCCATTTTTGACAAATGGGATCTTCCTTGTGCAGAGATTGGTCACGTGATCGACGAAGATCGCCTGAGCTATTACTGGCACGGTGAACTCTATGCTGAAACTCCTGCGGATCCATTAGTTTTGGGTGGCGGAGCGCCAGTATATTACCGCGAGCATAAAGAGCCTGCCTATTACCAAGAGTATAAGGCCTTTGATATTAACAGCATTGAGGTACCGGAAGATTTACAAGCGGTAGCCAAGCAATTGATGGGGCATCCCAATATTGCTTCTAAGCGCTTTGTTTACGAGCAATACGACTCAATGGTAGGTACCGTAAACATGAGTACCAACCGTCCTACCGATGCTGCGGTGGTAAACCTTAAGGACACCAATCGCGCTTTAGCGATGACCGTTGATTGTAATGCCCGTTATGTGCATGCCGATCCTAAGCAAGGGGCAATGATTGCGGTGGCGGAAGCCGCGCGTAATATTGTGGTTTCGGGTGGTATTCCATCGGCTATTACCAATTGCTTAAACTTCGGTAACCCTTACAATCCAGAAGTATACTGGCAGTTTGTAAATGCGATTAAAGGTATGGGTGAGGCTTGTGAGAAATTCCAAACCCCAGTTACTGGTGGTAATGTGAGTTTCTACAACCAGACCGTATTAAAAGACAAAACGGAGCCGGTATTTCCTACCCCTACCATTGGTATGATTGGGATTATCGAGGACAAGAAATACATCACTCCGATGGGCTTTGCGGAGAAAGGCGATCTGATTTATATGATCGGTGAAAACCGCAATGATATCTCCAGTAGTCAGTATTTGGTGGAAGTACACGGGGTAAATGCCTCTTCTACGCCATTCTTCAGCCTGGAGGAAGAATATGCCAACCAGGAGCAAATTAAGATGTTGATCCGCAAGGGTCTATTGGCTTCAGCTCACGATGTATCGGAAGGTGGTTTATTTGTAGCCTTAATGGAATCGGCTATGGCCGGAAACCTAGGCTTCGATATCACTTCAGATTCGGCTATTCGCCGCGATGCCTATCTATTTGGTGAAAGTCAGAGTCGCGTGGTCGTATCGGTGAACCCGGATAATGAAGATGCCTTCATCGACCTTATGATGTTGAACGGAGTAGAATTTGACCTCTTGGGTCACGTTACCAAAGGCAGCATCCGTATTGATGATATCGACTGGGGTCATGTAGACGAGTACAAATCGATTTACGACAACTCCCTGGGTGAGATTATGACCAAGTAAGGATTAGATTTTAGCACTAGATATAGAGCCTCAGTTTATAACTGGGGCTTTTTTATTTAAACGCAAAGGACGCAAAGGGTATAAAGAGCTATAGCTTCCCCAGCCTTTGCTTTGTCTTCTTTGCGAACTCTGCGTTTAGGAAATAGAATTCCTATTTTTGCCCCATGGAACTGCTACTCTTATTTATCGCTGCTTATTTATTAGGCTCCACGGCTTGGTCGGTGTGGCTCGGTAAATGGTTTAAGGGCCTAGATCTAAGGGAACATGGTAGCGGCAATGCCGGTGCCACCAATTCCTTTAGAGTTTTAGGGACTAAGATTGGGATAGCCGTTTTGGTTCTCGATGCCTTCAAAGGCTTTTTAGCGGTGCAATTGATTGCGTATAGCTCCTATGCGGGCAGTGCAGTGCACATGTTACTAATTGGCTTTACGGCGGTCTTAGGACATATCTTTCCGCTCTTTGTAGGCTTTAGAGGGGGAAAGGGAATTGCCACCTTATTGGGAGTGGTGATTGCCCTGCATCCGGGGGCGGCTTTATTGGCAATGCTCACCTTCCTTTTAAGTTTATTGATTAGCCGCATCGTATCGGTATCCAGTATGGCTGCCGCAGTCTCTTTACCCTTTTGGTTGGTGTACCGCTTTCAGGAGCCTTCGCAAATTTTAGTTATTTTTAGTATTGCCATTGCCCTATTGGTATTGGCAACCCATCGTAAGAATATTGTACGCCTCTTTAGGGGCGAAGAAAATAAAGTACGTTTTCCATCTAAAGCCCGTCACGAAGAATGAAGTTTGAGGAAAAAAGAAAGTATCAAGAAGAGTCGGAGGTCTTAGTGCAAGTAGGCAGCTGGCATGAAATCGTTTTACACAATGACGAAGTGAACACCTTTGACTGGGTGATTACCTCTTTAATTGAAGTTTGTGAGCATAGTCCGGAGCAAGCCGAGCAATGCGCGGTTATTACCCACTATAAGGGAAAATGCAGTGTAAAATCTGGCGCTTACGAAGAGCTGGAACCCAAGTGCAGTAGCCTCTTGCACCGCGGCCTTAGTGCGGAGATTGTATAATTTTCAATAAAATTGCTGCAAGCCTTGCGGGGATTAAATTCCTCCTTATATTTGCAGCCCCGTTACAGAAACGGAATAAAGGAAGAGCACCTTTTCAAAAAATAACTCTGGAAATAATGGCCTTGTAGCTCAATTGGATAGAGCGTCTGACTACGGATCAGAAGGTTGAGGGTTCGACTCCTTCCAAGGTCACAAAGCTTTAAAAACAGGCACTGACATTCGCCTAGGGATTGATTTAACTCACTGTAAATCAGTTCAAAA
>CAJXKC010000003.1 GCA_913055685.1 uncultured Flavobacteriales bacterium | reverse complement strand
AAAAATGAAACAGAGTTTAATCCTGAATATGCCGTAAAAACAACTTAAAATACTTGGATTTTAACGCAGTACCTTTTTGATCAAGCAAAAAGTATCGAAGCCCCGCCCGGGCATAGGGCAATAAAGAATTAAGATGAATTATAGAATTACTAATTCGAAGAACATATCAAGCAACCGAACGACCAAAGGGAGTGAGCTCATGAAATCCTATAAAAAGATAACTAGCCTTTCATAAAAAAAGCGGGGAGAAAGGAAGTAGTCTAAAAGTTTTGAATGAAAATAATGCTAACAGAAAGGAATAAAAGCCTCCCCCGGCTTCTAAGAGCACAGACAGCCCGGGCATAGGGCAAAGAGCAAAAAAGAAAAAGACCCCTTGGGGGGCAGGGGGGCTAATTCAGTAAACTTTTAGAATAAATAGTTAAAAAGATGTAATTTTCTGGCTAATTCTGCGTCTATTTAAGGATAGTAGACCATTGATTTAAGAAATTACCAGACATGAAAAGAATACACTTCCTCAGCTTAGCCTTTGCTTTACTCTTTGCTTTACCCTCCTTTGCGCAGACTTGGGAAACCGATTATGAAGCGGCGGTGGCGAAGGCGAAGGCCGAAAATAAAACCCTCTTATTGAATTTCACTGGCTCCGATTGGTGCGGCTGGTGTGTGCGCTTAAAGAGGGAGGTTTTTTCCCAAGAAGCATTTATCGATTATGCCGATGAAAATTTGGTTTTGGTGACCCTTGACTTCCCCAAGCGCAAGCAATTGTCGGAAGCGGAGCAAAAGCAAAACCGTGATTTGGCCAATAAGCATGGCATCCGTGGTTTTCCAACCATTTTATTGCTAGACGCCGAGCAAAATGTCTTGCTAAATACCGGTTACCGCCAAGGCGGACCCGAGGAATATGTGAAACATTTGGAAGCAGCGATTAAGTCCTAAAGGGGGACGTGAGATAATAATTGGGAGGCAAGAGATGGCTATGCGAAATCTCTTGCCTTTTTTTTGAGATTACTTAAAGCCTCTAGACGATAGCCTTTCCACCATTTTTTTTTTTTTAATCCAGCCAGTCTCACGTCTCACGTCTCACGTCTCACATCTCACATCCCACATCTATCCTAAATCCATGCCCCGACTAATTCCTATAATCCTCCGAACGCTACTAAGTGCCTGCAGCCAAGCCCCGCAATTGCCTGGGCCTATAGTGGGAAGTGGGGAAGAGAAGAAGGGAGGCCTTGCCTCCCTGAGCTTTGCTTGTTCCGTTTTCATGCCTGCCGCGTTTTACGTGGAGCGTAGGTATGAGGAGATGATGGGTAATCAGGGTTAACCCAGTCACCCTGCGCTCCCTGCATCCCCTGCGCTCCCTGCATCCCTGCACCCTCCGCCTTCTTTTATTCGCTCTTCGAACGAATAAAGATCATAGCAATAGCCACGGTAACCACTCCCATTACTAAGGCACCGATGGCGCCTTGAATCATATAATTCTGAAGGTTGAAATTGGCCTCTGCTTCGGCAGTAGTAGCAAAATACCCTAGCTCAACCGAGGCTTTGGTGGCATTGGCGAAATAGTCGGGGGTGATAATGGTAGAAGTGATCCACTGGGTAAGCGGACTCAGGGCCGCAATAATCAAGGACAGGATTAAACCCGACTTAAAGCCATCACCATAGCTCATCTTGCCCTTGTAGAAATTCTTTTTCTTGTCTTTGAGCGCCATTACCATCATCACAATGGCGGGGATGGCAAAAAGATTGGTGAGGTACATATGCTGATCGATGTGCTCATCGTGCCAGCCCAGGGCCTTTTCGAGGACCATCCAGAGTAATCCTACAATGGAAAAAATAAGCGCCCACTTGATTTCAATTTTTACGGTGTTCATGGTTTGGTAGTATTAGGATGACTAAGATCGTAAAAAAAGCAATGGAATAGGCTTGTGGGGTGTTTATCAGGGAATTAATAAAAAAGAAGGGGCCTATTAAAGCCCCTTTTTATTATAATTCTTCTTCAACCCGACCGCAGCGGAGCATTCGATCTCCGTAGTAGGGATTGGCGATTTGCTTTTTATCACTCAGCCAAAAGGCTCCCTTTCCATTAAAGGCCATGGGGCAATATTGCTTGTAAAGGCCTTTCGCTTCATTGGAGGCTTTGAGGGCTTTATACATTTCCTGTGACACTTCTTCGAAGTATTTTCTTTGTCCGGCTAGATCCTGACTTGCACTAAGGTTTTGCAGGCTGGTGTTCAATGCTTCAGAGGCTCCTTCGTAGAGACCGCTTTGCATTTCTAGCGCTGCCTTCTGACTTGCCTCGAGGTCGCTCGCCACTAAAGCGTCTTTCAGCTTGAGGTAATGTTGAAGATCATTTTCGCTTTGGGCTAGGGCACTAAAGCTCACTAGCAACAGCCCCGTAAAGGCCAGTTGAAAGATCGATTTTATAGTCATATTAGATGGTTTAGGTATAAATAATTAGGGTTTATAAATATTTTGCACTTCGCCACAGCTTAACATGCTTGCGCCAAAATACGGATTTCGGATTTCTTCTTCACTGCTAATCCAATTTGCCCCTTTAAAGTCGAAGGCCATAGGGCAATATTGTAAATAATAAGATTGATCGCTGGACCATTGGAACTCTTCCAGACTGTAAGCAATAGCCTTAGAAATTTCAGCAAAGGCTTCACGTTGCAAATCTAAATTGGAGTGCTCGGCAATGGATTGCCAGTGGCTTAGGCTATTCCTTAGGTATTGGTCTTTAGTTTTTGGCAGGGCAGCAACAAGAGTATTCCATTTCTCGGCATTTTCTGCGCCAATTTTCTGGGCTAAAGCGGGTTTATCTTCCACCAGTGCCTCTTTAAGTTTTAAATATTCGGCCAGGATAATTTCGAATTGACGGCTAGCCTCTGCCTTTAGTTTTATCTTTTCGGTGCCAGAAGGGTGGAGCGTGCTGTGATCGTGAGCATGCTTTGTTGCGGTCGATGATTGACCCTTAGAGGAGCTGTTCATCATACTTCGTTTACCGGCAAGCTGTGCTGCCGCATCAACACTAAAGGCACCTTCTTTAACAATCTCTTGGCCCTCCTTTAGGCCCTTAAGGACGGGGTAGGCATCGCCCAGTAATGGTCCTAATTCCACTTCTTGTGCCTGAAATATCTGACCATTACTGCTCCTTTGAGCGAGATAAACGAGGGACCGCTTACCGGTCCACAGCACCGCTGAAGCAGGCACCATAAGTTGTTCTTCAGCTTGCGTAAATACCAGTCTTCCTTTTAGAAACATCTCGGGTTTGAGTTTCTCATCAGGATTGTTAAGCTGGACGCGGGCTTCTGCTACCCGAGTCTTGGGATCTATAAAAGGATCGATGTAGTAGATTTCTCCTCTTCTTTCTTCGCCCGGATAAGCCTCTAAGCGAAAGCTTATCGAGTCTCCCTTTCTAATATAGGCTATTTGGGACTCGTAAAGTTCGAAGCTAGCCCATAAATGCTTAAGGTCAGCTGCCTTGTAAAGCGCTTGCCCCGACTTAAGGTAATCTCCCTCCTGGGTGATTAGGTTTAAGACAACCGCCTCTTTTTCGGCTCGGATAGGAAAACTATTGGTGTTCTTAGTGGATTGGATTAAATCATCTATATCTTGCTCGCTTAGTTTCCAAGCTTTCAGTTTTTGCCGGGTGGCCTCATAGAATTCGGGGCGTTTATCTCGATTCTCATAGGCAATCTGAAGTTCTTCGCGCGCACTCAGTAAATCGGGAGCATATACTCTTGCAATAACCTGTCCCGCTTTTACTTTCTCCCCCGGGTATTGAACATACATTTCTTCGATGCGTCCCTCGAGGTGGCTGCTTTGTACAAAGCTATATTCACTATTCACTTTAATTTTACCATTAAGCTCGAATGTCCCTCGAGCTTTCTTCTTTTGCAGACGTATTGTCTCAACCTTCGCCAGGGCAATAGCTTCCTTTGAAAGTTCCAAACTATTTGGGTCTAGGCTAGCACCTGTTTCTTTTAAAGGGATTAAGTCCATTCCGCATATTGGGCAGTCTCCGGGCTCATTTTTACGAATTTGAGGATGCATAGAGCAAGTCCATATTTCTTCGCCTTGCTTAGTTTGGCTACTAGCCTTAGGCTTGTTTTCTTCACCCTCCCTGGCTAAAAACCAGCCTATACCTAGGCCAAGGGCTAAAACTACCGCCAGGCTAAGTCTAATATTATTTTTAATCCAGTTCATGATAACTTGCATTTAGGTATTCTAATTCTAATACTTGTTGGTAGGCCTGATGCAGGGCTCTAGCTTCCGCCAATTGATCGTTTAAAAGCTTTTCTTCGAGGCTTAAAATTCCTTCGATGCTCGCTTTCTTATTGCGGTAGTCGGTCCACATTAACTGCAATAATTTTTCATCCTCATGCCCTTGCTTTTGGAAAAACTGAGCTAGTTCGAGCTGAGCTTTTAATTGATAGTAGGCCTGGGCATATTGGCTTTTAAAATTGAGCCGGAGACCTTCACTTTCCAGCTTAAAAGCCTCTTGGCGCAGTTGAGCTTCCTTACGGGCGGCATGGTATTTCCCCTGGGCTAAGGGTAAACTAATACTAATCATGGGCATAATGGCATCTTTACCATTGTCCTTAAGATTAGCTACCGAACGCTCGCCAATAAATACATAGTCTAGGCCTAATCCGAAATTAGGGTAGGCTCCTAGTTGGGCCGCTTTTTCTTTAGCTAGTTCGGCTTCCGCCTGAAGGCTTAAACGCTTTAATTGAGGATGTAAAGAATCTTGAAAGCTAGTTTGGAAGTACTTAAGCCGACCGAATATATTCTCCAGTCCTGGCTCTAGGGACATATCGATGTAGCTACTGTCGGGTCGGTTTAATAAATTATTGAAGCGTGTATAGAGGCTATATTCTTCCGCCTGTTTAATTCGGATTTGGGTACTTAAGTCTTCAATTTTTAATTGTAAACGGATTAGTTCGCTGAGGGGAACTTGACCACTTTGGTAGCGTTCTAATTGAATTTGTAAAAACTGATTCATAAGCTTCTTTTGCTCGCTCAAGACTTGACATTCTCGCTTCCAGAGGTGGATATCAAAATAAGCTTGCCCTACTTTATGGCTGAGCTTTGCTTTTTGGTCGAGAAAGATTTGATAATTCGCTTCTGCTTCTGCATTAGCTGCTCTATTTTTAGCATTTAGGGTTCCAAACCAGGGAAATCTTTGCGAGAGAGATAATCGGCCTAATTGTGGTCCGACTCGCGTTTCTATTGGTTGGATAAAATAAGCAAAAGACAGTTGAGGATCTTCCAAAGAAGCAACTTGAGCACTGCGCTCAAGGCTGGCTTTGAAACGGTAAAAACTTGCTTTTAAGCTTGGGTTATTACGGGCGGCGCTATCTTGATAGCTTCTTAGATCTTGGCCCAATAGGCATAGAGTGCTGCTAAGGTAAAGTAGGCAGAGGTGATACACTTTAGTCATGGTCGGCATTTTTTAATTCTCTTTTCATTAAGTACTCAGCGCGCCACTCGTAGAGCATAGGGACCAGAAAGTAACTAAGTACCGCAAGCAACATTCCACCAAAGGCCGGAATTGCCATAGGAATCATTATATCCGAACCCTTTCCAGAAGAACTTAGTATTGGTAGGAGGGCAATAAGGGTGGTGGCGCTCGTCATTACCGCTGGTCGGATACGCCTTGTTCCCGCGCTGATAACACTCTCGCGTAAGCTTTTCTTATCCTTAGGTTTTTGAGTTTTAAGACTTTGATCGAGGTAGGTAGCCATAAGGACCCCATCATCGGTGGCAATTCCAAACAAGGCGATAAAGCCTACCCATACGGCCACGCTAAGATTGATGGTGTCGATTTGAAATATATCACGCAAGTTTTGACCGGCAAAATTGAGGTTTAGGAAGGCCTCTATTCCATAAAGGTGGAGCATAATAAAACCACCGCTAAAGGCCACGGCTATTCCAGAGAAAACCATTAGGCTGGTGGCTACCGACTTAAATTGCAGGTATAAAATGAGGAAGATCAGCCCTAAGACCAATGGAACGATTAAGGAGAGACGTTTATTGGCCCTAATTTGGTTTTCATAGGATCCGGAAAACTTATAGCTAATGCCAGGACCCTGTTTGATTTCACCACGCTTTAGGGCACTCGAAATGGCATTTTGGGCCGCTTCTACTGCTTCCATCTCCGAAATACCTTCTGCTCGATCGAAGAGAACATAAGAAACTAGAAAGGTATTTTCGGATTTAATGGATTGTGGACCTTGCACGTATTTAATCTGCACTAATTCTTGAAGCGGAATGCTTTGACCATTGGCGCCGGGAATAAGAATTTGCCCTATCTGATTCGGATTATCTCTAAGTTCTCGCGGGTATCGAATTCGAATAGCGTAGCGTTCGCGACCCTCAACCGTGTAGCTCAGGGTTTTACCCCCTACGGTAGCCTCAATGTAGTTTTGTAGGGCGTTGATGCTTAATCCGTATCGCGCCATAGCCTTACGCTTGAGTTCGAGGTGTAAATAAGGTTTGCCAATAACGCGATCGGCAAAAACTGCCTCAGCCTTTAGTTCTGGAACATTCTTAAGAATACTTTCCAGTTGCATACCAAAGTCCTCAATTGCCTCCAAGCTTGGTCCGAAAACCTTTATTCCCATCGGAGCACGCATGCCGGTCTGAAGCATCACTAAGCGGGTTTCTATGGGCTGCAATTTAGGGGCAGAGGTTAGGCCAGGGATTTGGCTATGCGATAGAATTTCCTCCCAAATATCATCTCTAGATTGAATCTTACTGCGCCAATTCCTAAAGTAGTTGCCTTGTGGATCTTCTTGGAGCAGGGTGGGATTTAAATCGGCTTCAAGGATGGCATCGTTAGTTAGACTTTGGCCATTCCTTAAAACAAATTCATTTTGCGAATTTACTAAATAGCGAAGAGCACGACCTTCTTCATCTTGTCGGTATTCGGGTTTGTAGAGGATGACGTTTTCGAACATAGAGATGGGAGCGGGGTCGAGGGCCGAGTTTACCCTTCCCAACTTACCCACACTAAGGTCAACTTCGGGAATGCTGCTTATTTGACGGTCCAATTGAGCTAAAGTTTCCGAATTAAACTCGATGCCCGAGTGTGGCATAGTGGTGGGCATCAGTAAAAAACTGCCTTCATCTAAACTGGGCATAAACTCAGATCCCAGGCCTGGAAATGTAGCGCTGGCCGTCTTAAACCAAGCTTTAGTTTCGTACTGTTCGGGCTCAAGCCCAAGGCTCCTTAAACTTCCGCCTACGATTGTGCTAAAGCCAAGCCATATAAATAGGGCCCAAACTATTAAGGTAGACACCAGGCTTAGAAAAAGCTTTCGATGGTTAAGGGCGGTATTTAAAAGTCGGGGATAGAAGTAAATTAAAGCATAGAATCCACCAAGAATTAGACTTAAAAGCAGCAGTGTAAAGAGGATATTTAAAAAGCTGCCCACGCCCGGGCCAAGCGGTAACCAAAAGAGGCTAAGCTTAAAGCTTATGGCAAGGATTACTACGGTTAGGGCAAGTTTTTTTAACCATGCACCGTACTGACTTGCAAATTGCTCCGCAGTTTTGGCGAGGCTAAAGGCGATGAGACTTAAGCCCGCCCAATAGAAATTGAAAAATACTAAAGTGGCACCCAAAAGAATTAGGGCAATTCTTACTATTCTGCGGCTCACTTTATGGCGACTTTTTAGTCCAAAGAACCAATAGGCCAAGGTGGGTAAGATAAGGAGGCAGACGATTAAAGCCGCAATTAGGGCAAAGGTCTTGGTATAGGCCAAGGGTCCAAATAGTTTACCTTCTGCTCCCTCGAGGCTAAATACGGGGATAAAGCTGAGGATGGTGGTGGAGACCGCCGTTAGTATAGCTCCACTTACTTCAGCAGCTGCCTCGTAAATTGAGGATCCTAAAGGAGCATTGGGATTTTCCTGCCTAATTTTTAGCATGTTCTCACTAAGGATAACACCAAGGTCAACCATAGTACCAATGGCGATCGCTATACCCGATAAGGCGACGATATTGGCGCTTGTTCCAAAAAAGCGCATCGCCACAAAGACCAGAAGTACCGCTAGGGGCAGGAGACTGGATACCAGTAGAGAAGCCCTAAGATTGAAGACCATTAGTAGAATCACCAAAATGGTGATAAGTATTTCCAGGTTTAGAGCTTCTTCCAAAGTGTAGAGGGTTTCTTGAATCAGTCCGGATCGATCGTAAAAAGGCACTATCTCCACCTGCGATTCTCGGCCGTCGGCTAAGGTTTTTGAGGGTAGTCCCGGACTAATTTCATTGATTTTAGCTTTTAAAGCTTCGATGACCTCCATGGGATTGGCACCTTGCCGTGCCACTACCACCCCGCCTACCACTTCACTGCCATCCTTGTCTAAGACTCCCCTGCGGTTAGCCGGACCTAATTTTACGGTAGCAATATCTTTAATGCGAATGGGCACCATTCCCACATTTTTAACCACCGCCTCTTCAAGATCGGAGATGGACTTAATATATCCAATGCCACGCACTAGATACTCTACCTTATTAAGCTCGAGAGTTTTGGCCCCTAAGTCTCGGTTGGATTCTTGAATGGCACGCATTACCTCACTAAGCTTAATCCCATGGGCTTCTAGAGCTGCTGGATTTAGGTCTACTTGGTATTCTTTCACAAAACCGCCAATTGAAGCCACTTCAGCAACACCCGGGCTACTGCTTAGCGCGTATTTTACGAAGAAGTCCTGCAAGCTCCGGAGCTCTTGCAGGTTCCAGCCTCCGGTGTTTTGGCCCGAACTATCGCGACCTTCTAAAGTGTACCAAAAAACCTGCCCAAGAGCGGTAGCATCCGGACCCAAACTTGGGCTTATTCCTTCAGGCAGTAAATCAGCGGGTAAGGCATTGAGTTTTTCCAAGATACGGGTGCGTGTCCAGTAAAACTCGTAGTCTTCCTCAAAGATTAGGTAGATACTGGAGAAACCGAAAACCGAGTTAGAACGAATGCTCTTCACCCCCGGAATGCCAAGTAAATAGGAGCTTAAAGGATAGGTGATTTGGTCCTCAATGTCGCGGGGTGACCTTCCCGGCCACTCGGTAAAAACGATTTGCTGGTTTTCCCCTAAGTCAGGTATTGCGTCCACCGGAACCCTATCTCTGGGTAATAAATCAATGTCCCAGTTAAAGGGAGCGGTTATTAGTCCAGCCCCAACAATGAAAATTATTAGTAATGCGCTAAATAGCCGATTGTAAAGGAAGAATTTGAGAACTTTATTATGCATATAACACCAATTTTAGAGAGATATAAAAAGTCTAGCCGAATGGCCCTGCTCTAAAAAGGTCTAAATGCGAAATACAGATTGAAGTAAATAAATAGCTCGAGCTAAGGGGGGCTTTAATGCAATAAAAGTCGCCTTAGCCTTAATGATATTGAGTGGGACTGGAGTTTGTCCGGTCTGACCTGCCTGTAAGTCAAATTCCAGGGAAAAAAATTGGGGAAGCTTTTGGGTATCTTGTACTTGGTCGATTTGGAATTGTTGCGAATCGTTGGAACAACAAGGTTTATTTTGGAAGTGATTTCCAGAACTTTCCGGCAATGCACAGGCTTCCATGCTTGTGCCCATTCCACAATCTAAATTTTCGGGTCCAAACCAAATGCTTTCCTTCATGAGCATGCCCAAGCAATAATGTGTATTGTGGGTAAAGCCTATGTTACCGCTCAGTAGCAGGAGACTTAATGCTATGGAAATGAATCCCTTCACCTTACAAAGGTGCAAAAAATAGTAATTGCGAATAGTACAAGATATTGTTATAAAGTTATAAGATTTTGATATGACCAGTAATTAGAGACCAAAGTGTAGGATTAGGCCGATTAAAAGCCAGAGGTAGCTAAGCCAACTTAAAAAGGTCAATATTTTTTCAAATAGCGAGCTTTTAGGGGCCATGTTTTTATGGGAATGATGTTCTGGCTTTTTCCAGAAGAAACCGAAATAGAGTAAGAAAGCCGAAAGCGTCAAGAAAAGGAGATTGAGGTAAAAACTGTAGTCCAAGGCGAAGGGATTTTGATTGCCAATTTTGGCGCTCGAGGGCTGCGGTAGAATAGACAAAGCTTCGAAAATGTAATGAAGGCTAAGGGCGCTAATGCTTAAAGCACTAAAAAGTAAAAAGAGAATGAAAAGTGCCATTTTCCAACCATAGTATTTCGCATTGATGCGCAGAATGGGAAATACCACCAAATCGCTAAAAATAAATGCCATTACTCCGGCGAAGCTTACCCCCTTGCTAAAAAGTAGAGCGGCCAGTGGGATATTTCCCATGGAGCCAATAAAAGTAAGGAAGGCAGCAATCGGTCCGACCAGTACATGTGCAACTAGCTCGGTGAATGAATAAGATTCTACTTGCGGGCCGCTATTAATAAAGAGACTTTCAAAAAAGGCGTCGGGCACAAATACCGCGGCTAAGCCGGCTACCGTAAAACCAATACTTACATCTTTCCAAACCATTTTCCATTCCATTCCGTAGGTACGTCCTACCTGGGCCCAATTATCGGCAGAGCTGAGTTTCTGCCAAATATTGCTTTTAGTGTCTGGGTTTTCATCCTGTTCGGCCTGACCCATTTTTGCTCTGGCTTGGGCGATTAGCTTTTTAGGTTTTAGCAGACGAACTAAAATCCAGCTAATTAGAATTAAAAGGATACCACCAAGATATTCCCCTACTACAAACTGCCAGCCTAAGAATAGGGAGATAATGATACCCAACTCTATCACCAAATTGGTGGAAGCCAACAGAAAGGCCATAGAAGCAATAAAGCTAGCCCCCTTTTGAAACAAGGCCTTGGTGGAGGCTAAGGCCGAAAAACTGCAAGAACTACTTATAAAACCAAAGAAACTTCCTAGGAGAACCCCCCGTCTTTCGTTTTTACCCATAAGTTGAGTCATGCTCCTTCGGCTTACAAATACCTGAATAAGAGCACTAATGGCATAGCCTAGCACAAATGCCCATAAGGCCATCCAGAAGAAACCTAAACTAGTGAGGGCGGCTTCAGCCCAAGCTTTATAAAAATTTTGCATACTAAGGATCTGTATCAAAGCAAGGGATGTGAGGGCTAATTGTTCAAAGGGGGAGGAGCGGTTGCTTACATCAACGCCCGCTCGCGGGACGAGCTAGAGAAGCAAAGAAGAAGAAGAGGACGTAAAACGTCCCAAGGAGGAAGAGAGGAAGAGAGGAAGAGAGGGGGAGAGGGGATTGCATCAAGGCCCGCGAGCGAGGCTCGCTAGAGAAGCAGAGGGTGCAAAGAACGCTGAGGAAAGATGGAAGATGCTTGCAGGATCCCTGTTAAAAAAAAGTCTTTAAATGGTTGGGCTTAGGGGCGGTAAAAATGTTTCATGAGCTTAACCGATTCCGCAGCAGCTTCCTCTGGTACAAAATGTCCACTCTGTAGCTCGTGGATTTGAGCCTGGGCTAAAGCCGTCTTCCAAAAATCCAATTGATCCATACCGATATAGGGATCTTCTGTTCCCCAGATTATCAGGCTAGGGACTTTCGCAAGCTTTTTCAGTTGCGCTCCTTGTTCGGCATACCAATCGCTGGAGCCTATTAAGGACAAGCCTAAGTTTAATAGAGCCAATCGGCTGGCTTTGTTGGGGAAGACTTTGCGGTAATGTAAATGAGCCCTTTTGCTGAGTTTCGATTTATCGTGAAAGGCATTCTTCACCAGGAAGTAGGGTGAGAAATTGCTGTGTAGATAAAGGAATCTACCCCAAGAACTCTTAAGCACTCGGTCAATTTTTTGGGCATCTTCTCGCTCTTTGGTGGCACTGAGCCAGGTATTGAAGAGTACTATACTCTTAATCGCTTCGGGATGAGCGAGGGCATAGGACAGACCGATTGGTCCGCCAAAATCATGCACCACTAAATGAAATTGGTTTAAGCCTAGACCTTGGATAAATTCAGAAAGCACTGCCGCGTGATCTTGAGGTCTGCCTTTAAAATCTGAGACTTTCTCGGAAAGACCAAAACCCAAATGATCAAGAGCGATACAGCGGTAGTTTTTTGAAAGGACTTTTATCTGCTCCCGGTACATAAAGGACCATGTTGGAGTGCCATGCACAAAGAGAATGACCTCACCTTCACCCTCATCTATATAATGGATCTTGCCATTTTTGGATTGGAAAAAGTGGGAATCAAAAGGGTAGAGGCTGGTGTCTAGCCATTCTTGGGCTTCACTGATAGTGGTCATGCTTAGAAAAATTAAAAGGATTTTCGTTTTCATGTTTTAGTTTTTACAAAGGTCCCTCGACCTTTCATCCTAAATCTTGAGCCGAATCAATATTTCCTCTCATCCTTGGGTCGATTCACGATCCTCACGTCTCCAAACCTGCTATTCACGTCAATTATTTGCTATTCTGAATTTTGTCTGCCTTTTTTGTAGCTCTCAAAGATTGATTTATGAAAAGGAAAACGATTTATCTGTGGCTCGTATTAGCAATGAGTCAGTTTGCAGGAGGTCAAAGCGTGGGAGCTGGAGGCATGAGTTATAGTGGTTATGTAGATGGGGTTTATTTTAATGTGACCGCTGACTTCGACTTTAAATTTGCCATGTATGGGGATGAAGCTTCTACCCAATTGCGGTTTAATTGGTTTAAAGTCAATTATGTAGAATATAATGGTGTGCGTTACGATCGAAGTAATCACCCCGGTGGAAGTGCCAATTTTGACTACCTAAATGATGGCTACCAAGCCAAGGTCAAATTAACGGAGTACGTTCCTACTAAAGGTTATATGGATCGCACCAAGACCGTTTATCCCAAATCATGGAATGATTTTCGTTTTTCGGCCGGGGGTGAAGCTTGGGAGAATTTAGGGATCGACCGACGAATCAAGCAAAAAGAGAAATGGCGTAATCGAACTAGTCCGGGTACCATTTCCTGTCAAAGCGTGAGTGGAAGGGAAATTGATAATATAGTTCGCGCGGTAAAGAACCGCCAAAAGCAAAGCAGTCAGGGGAATCAAAATTCTACCGCCTCCACCAATACGAATGGTGCGGGCCACAATTCGGGCACGAGCACTGGAACAAGAAATGGCGGTGCTACTAATTCTGGTACTAGCACTGGTACAAGAAATAGCGGTACTACTAATTCTGGTACCAGTAGCGAGCGGTCTGGTACTAGCACCAATACCAATTCTGGTACTACCTACGGAACCAATAACGGCAGGGGTACTAGTAGTACTAATAAACGCAGTTCTACTACTACGCAGAGCAGGGAGGCCGAGCGCCAAAGACGTTTGGAAAGACAGGCGCAAGAATATCAGCGTAAGCAGGCAGAGCAAGCCGCGCGTCGCAAAGCCTATGAGGATTTTGCTCGGGCTCAAAATAACCGCAATCAGCAAATAGCGGCTGCAGGGGCCCTGGCAGGAATTGGAGCCTTGGCCATTTTCGGGAAATTAATTTATGGTAAGATGGGCTATTTCAAGCCTGGTAATGCCTACAAACCGGGCGAGGTCCAATTTAAGGCTTCCTTTCAATTTGGTTATTCGCAATTGGTGCAACCTATGTGGTTTAATAGTGTGTACACCAATTCCTTTGGCACCAATACGGGTTTAAAATACACCTATGCCTGGCCCACTTGTTTTGGCTTCGGAATGGACATAGGTTTAGAGCACGACTATGTTGGGGGCGAGGCCTATGGCGGGATTCGTGGTGGGTCTAGCATCTTTGTTACCAATTACATGTGGGATATAAATTATGGCCTTCGCGCTTACGCGGGCTTACCCTATTTAAAGGGTTTTTTCGAGTTGGGTTATGGTGAGAGGCAAATCTGGATGAACGATTGGGTAACCTTTGAGCAAAGTGGTGAAGGTTTTAGTGACATGCTTTGGGAGAATGTAAAATACGGGCTTCGCATCAGTTGGGGTGATTACGTACGTCAACATATTACCGCCGGGGTGATTTATGAGGCGGCAGGGGTTTATTCCGGTCGCATCCAAATAATGGAGAATCTAAATCCTGCTCACGATCCCAACGTAGGTTATGGTAATTCCGGGCGTCCAAAAATTGGAGAGGTTTATTCGAGCAAATTCTTAGAAGGCTACTTTTTTGAGTGGAAGAAAGACCATAGCTTCAATTTCTTTTTACAAGTATTTCCCAATTATCCCTTTACCGGTTCCTCCCATCGGGGTGGCAGCGCTGAAGCCGCCGAGGCAAATATCGACGGAGGAGTTTTTGTTAATGTCGGTTTCGTGCGCAGCGTAGATGGTTTCCTTGGGTTTTAGAGGAAGAGAGGAAGAGGACGTAAAACGTCCCAAGGAGGAAGAGAGGAAGAGAAGAAGAGAAGAGGAGAAGAAGAGAAGCTCAGGAGCACAGAGGTAGTCCTTTCCTGATTTTGTAGATAAATCATATAGCAAACCAAGCGGTTAAAGGTTGAGAGGAATTTCCTTTAACCCCCCCCCCCCCCCCCCCCCCCCCCCCCCCCCCCCCCCCCCCCCCCCCCCCCCCACCCCCCCCCCGCACCCCCGCACCCCCGCACCCTCTCATCCTCTCTTCTCCTCTTCCTCTCATCCCCTCATCCCTTTTCCCCTTCTACTTTCCATCTCTTATATTTGCTTCAAACTCTGCAATATGAAAATCTGGCTTTCGCTATTTTTCAGCTTATTTCTGGGTACTATTCTGGCTCAGACGGCTTCCTCGCAATTAAAGTTGGTTGATCTGAAACATTTTACAGGTTCGGGTGATCAAAACGTTGAAGGGGTGGTGGCCGGCTCCAATGGGGAGTCTTATGTGATTGTTTCTTGGGAGGATAAGTTTGAATATGGCACGGCCATTAATCTTTCTCCTCCCAATCAGACCATCGACGAGAATCTTATCCTTTTAAAAATAGCCGCCGATGGCAGCATCGATTGGTTTCGTCGCATGCATTCGGCGAGTCGGCTCGACTACCGCGACATGCTCTATGTAGACTCGGTAGGACTTATTGTACTTTTTAATCAGGCGGGAACGGGCTATTACGAATACGGCAGTGGTAATGCCGCGCGCTTTGCCGGCACCGGTGATTTTACCATCGTTAATTATGCACCCAATGGCTCGGTAAATTGGAATCAGCGTTTTGATGCGGATGTGCAGGGGAATTATATTCTTAAAGATGCTTACCTAACACGTAGCGATAGCGGCTTTTTTGTGGCTTTTAGTCACGAAGGCAGTTTTGACGCGGATATCATGACTTCCGGAATTAGTCTTACCGGCGATGGCGGCGGGCTCAACGTAAGTTTGATGGAATACGATTTTCAGCTAAACTTGATTCGTCAGGCCACCTGGACCACCGCGGAAGAGTTGATTGTACAAGAGATAGCTTACAATGGAAGCGATCAAATATTGATGGCCTTTCGATTAAATGGTCAGTTTGATGCCGACCCAAGACCGGGTACAGCCGTACCACTTAGTAGTCCGACCACCGGATGGGGTGGTTCGCATGAGCCCACTAATTACATCATTGCCTTTGATAAAACCAGCCTCGGAGTAGATTGGCATCAGCGCATTCAGAGCTATTATTTCTGCTCTATCGATGAAATGCGGTACGACCAGCGCAAAGACTGGTGGTGGGTAGTAGGGAATTATACCGGCAGTATCCAAACTTTTGATAATCCTGCCTATTCCTACAATCCCGGTGGGGGTAATTCGCCTCAGCCTAGTACTTTCTATTTCGCCTATGATGATAATGGTAGTCGCGCCTTTACGGGGGCTTTGCGCGATTGGAATGCCACCGAATACGCGGCGCAGTTTATACCGACTAGCAATGGCTATTTACTGATGGCCGCCGTGGATAATAACAGCGACTTAGATTTTCGTTTAAATCAGAATCTGAGCAATAGCCGCAATACCGCGGGCGTATTGATTAGTCACTATGATACCAATTTAGTGCGCGAATGGGCCTATGTACGCATGGAGCGACCGATGATTCAGCATTGGGGTACTTGGCAGCATGCCGCCCAACTGGGGACCGATAATTACCTCTTTGGCTTTAGCTCCAATTATTATTCCAGCGTTTTGCCCTTAACGGTGGGACCGGAATTGGATTCGACCCAAATGCTTTTTAATGTTTATGGCGAGGATGCGATACTTGCGCAATGGCGGGCCTGCGGCGGAGTAGATACCACCATTAGCTACCAAGGTGGGGTGTTTTATGCCAATGATACTACCGCCGACCGATACGAATGGATTTCTTGTTTCGATGGTTCGGTTTTGGCTTCGGGCCCCGATCCCTTTTGGCAACCCAATGTACGTACTTGGGCTTATTGCCGGATATTAAAAGATCAATGCGAATACACCAGTTCCTGTATTATTGCGAATGACGTGGGTATGGAAGAATGGGCCGCCCTCTTGGATATTTATCCTAATCCGGCGCAAGACCATTTTACCGTTAATTGGCAAGGCGGAAGTATTTTGGAATTGAACCTTAGTAATAGTCAGGGGCAAATTGTAAAACAATACCAAGTAGCACCGGGCAAGCATATACTAAGCGCGCCTTTTCCTCGGGGAATCTACTTCTTACAAGATGCCAATAATCCCGCTTTTAACCTGAAACTAATCTTACACTAGTATGCGTAAATTTACTCTGCTCGGACTCTTAGTATTCGTATCCATCAGCCTTAAGGCATCCCATTTTATTGGTGCTTATTTCGAATATAAAGTAGATTCGGTTCAACAAGAATTGGAAGTGCGTTTACACGTGATTTTGGATTCCACTGGAATTCCTATGACGCAAACTAGCTTCTTACTGCAAGGTCCGGTTGCTACTAACCTAATTTACGACGGGAATCCCCCGGTTTACTTTCCCATTGGCTCTATAAATTGTACCGGACGCGCCTACTACGAGCGCGTATTTGTGGGCTATGTAAACCTAAACGCCACTGCTATGCAGAGTCCGGGTCGGAAGATCTTTAGCGCCGACTTTGCCTGTTGCAATGCCCCTACCGCCAATGTGGATACCAATAGCGAGCAGTATTTGGAATTATCGATATGGCCCAGTATAGACGTGAACGGTAATTACTATTATCCCGAATTTGACAATACCGGTCGCAACCCCTTAATGGTGCAAAGTGCCTATCCTGACATTCGCAATTATTTGAACTTCGGGCTTAGCGCGCAACCTTTGGGTCGTGATAGCAGTAATCACCGCCTCTTGGATGCGCAGCGAGCAGCCAATACCTCCATGACCTATCAAAGCGGTTATTCTGGAATAACCCCATTGCCCGATCAGAGTGAGGATCCGCGGAATGGAGCCATTATTTACGATCCGCAGCAGCGTATGATTTCTTCCCAAGCGGTGGCCGGTTCCTATAATGCCGGTTTATACCTCTTGCGATTCCGCAATCAATACTTCCGTAATGGGGCACCTTATATTGTAGATGATTGTCTGCCTCTAGTTTATTATTTCGATCGCGATACCACTTTAACCGACAGCCTAGTAACGCAAATTGAGCGTAATGGGCAGAGTTTGGCAACACCCAGAGCCACCCAGGCGATTAGCATAAATGCTGGCTATTTGGAAAATATTCAGCTAGATCTAAATGCTTATGCAGGTTTGGGGGATAGCATTTTTCTCGTGGCTTCCCATCTTAGCTTAGACACGGCCAAGCTCAATTTACCGGCGGGAACTAATTTTAATGTGCCCAGCCTTATTTCTTTGAATCCGGCTCAGAGCCTAAATGCCCTCGATACCAATAAGCTTAGCCTTCAGTTTCAAACGCAGAGGGATAACTTTTTATTCGGACCCAAGCAATACCGGTACACCCTTAATTTTTTGAATGCCCGCTGCGACGGCTTTGCGGCGACGGTGACTATCGAGATAAATTTAGAAGACAAGGCCTTTTTGTTTGCTCCTGCTGCGACTGCTGATAGCCTTATTTATTGCCTTAATACCAATCCGGCCTTAGAGGCCTTAAATGCTCAGAGTGGTGCTTATTGGTCGCCCGGCAGCTGGGTACAAGACAGCACTGCTATTCAAACCCAGCTTAGTGGTAACAATAGTGGCTGGTTATATCTGGTGCGCGCCGATGGACTGCGGCAAGATTCGGTTTATCTTAAAAGTGAAAGTCCGCAGGGCATTTTACCGCTTCAGCCGGGAATTTTCGAAACTATTTACCACAATGCTAGTGCAACTGCCGCCAATCAGACCTGGATGGTTTCTAATCTCATTGAAGTAAAACCCAGTCAGAAGAACCGATTACCCATTTTAGGTTCCGGTACCTATTCTTATGTGAATGATTACGGTTTAAATCGATGTAAGGAATACTCCGACACCTTTACAGTCCAGAACAAATTTCTTTGGAACAACAGCTTTGGAGTCGACCAAGCCTCTATGAACGGCGTAAAGAAGGATACCAGTGTTAACGAGCAATATGCGATCCGCTTAAGCATGCCGAATGATGCACGCTATATCAGTAAAATTTTCTTTTATGGTTTTAGGAATTTAGATCCTAGTCAGCCTAAACCCCTAAAACTAAAGCTTACTACCAGCTATGGTTATCAAGATAGTGCTGACTTTGTGATTTCCAATCAGGGATTTGTCGAGTTTCCAGTCAACTTCGATTTAGGTCCCGGTTTGCAGGCCGAACTAGTAGTGACTATTGGAGCCGGATTGGAATACCAATACATTTTCTACAATCAGGCCGGTTTTACCCGTAACACCCTTCGTTTTAGCGATATGCGTAATGGTCCGGTCGGAGCCAATTTAGCGGTACGTAATTACCGCTTACCCTTGGGTTTCCGTTATAAGGGACAAATAGGTTTAGCCGAGAATGAAGCCCAGCCTGCTTACGATTTGTATCCGAATCCGAGTGCCGGTAAACTTTATTTGAATTGGTACCAAGCAGCGGCTGCTGAAGGGCGAATTTATTCCACTACCGGTCAGCTTTTAAAGCAGATTAAGGTGCAGAAAGGCGCCAATGTATTGGATTTGAATCTTAAGCCAGGGCTGTATTACCTTAATTTTCCTGCCCATCCTCAATGGGAGGCGCGGTCGATTATGATTAAATAGTTTCTAGTTGAAACGAATGGTCTCGCTTTGCGTGCTGAAGATTTTGCCGTCTTCAAGCTCTAGCTCGATGGTAAATTGAAAAAAATCGCTAGCACTGCTCGAATCGGTGAAGCTAATTAACCAATGGCTGATAAATTGATCTTGCCTATTGAGGTGTTCTAAGAAGGCCTCAACATTATAGAATGGATGGCTGTGGTTCTCTGGGCTAAGTCTGATTTTGTCATGGGGAAAATAAGTTCCGGCGGGGATTTGAAATATGTCCTTGTTAGTGAAAAGCCTAAAGTCCTTTACTTTAGTTTTTAACCCTTTTGGGGTAAAAGGCCTATTGCATGCAACAGCATAGCTCGTGCTTACAAGGTCATACATTGCAGCGTATTCAGAGACATATTCATATTCGAGGCTAAGTCTAAGTCGATAGTTCGAAAGTTCAACGGAGCTGCTATCTGCTAGGGGTAATCCATCATAAGAGTTCACGCTGGAAATACCAGTTATTATGCTAAAAACAGGTTCGTGTTTTGGGCAACAAGCGACTATTAGTACCTGAAGAAAACCAAAGCTGCAGATAATGAGGAAAAAGCGTTTGTACAATTTGTTCTTTTCTCTCTAGATGTACAGAATTAGGAAAGGGTTGGAAAGACCTATTCGGCCTCCAATTGCTCCAACATATACTCGGCGAAATCCACTATTTCTAAATCATCGCTTTCACGCATGATAAGGTAGTATTCACGGGCTTTATTGGTATCGCCTTTCATCCTGTAACTGTGGGCAAGGTTGGCGACGATAACCATATCTGCTTCATCTAAACTGCGCGCCTTATCCAGGGAAGCAATCGCCTGATCCCATTTTTCTTCCACCATATAGGTAAGGGCCAAATTGCTGAGACTGACGGTGTGATCGGGGTAATGCTCTAATATTTTATTAGCGATGGCGCGCATATTGGCCATAAGACTATCCTCCTCTGTATTGTACAATTGCAATTGGTAGTCTTGCATGCTGCCCAAGAAATCTTCTTGAGGAGTAGGGCTAAAGTCAGAATTATGCTCCCAGAGCCATTGATTGTCGATTTCTACGGAGTAGTCGATAGTGTTGAGGATGGCAGAGGTAAAGCGTCCCCAGTTCTGAGTCTGGCCAAGCACATAAATTTTACCAAAGCGCAAGTCGAGTCGATTGGGGTAATGATCTAAACCCTCGTCCAATAGGTTTATCGCTTCTAATACCTTGGCTTCATCGTAGCTAATGCGCGAATGAATATAGCCTTCGACATTGCCATTGGAATCGAGGATGGTCATGGCTTCGTCGCTTGCGGCCTCCGGACTAATTTCTAAAAGTTCGGTGCGCGCTAAATTTACGTGGTAGTTAAAGGCCGCGGCATAGTATTCGGCTGCTGGAGGCACCGGACTACTGGCTTTCCAGTTTTCAAGCACTTCCAATTGTTTTATACTGTCCTTTTCGTTTAAGGCTTGGTAGAACTGACTTTGGAAATCTTGGGCCAAGAGGAATTGGGGCAGGGCAAAGGCTAAGAGAAGTAGTTTATTCATGAGGATAAAGATGCTAAATATTGTTGGATGAAGACTAAGTGTAATTAGTACACTTATAATAAATGTGTATATTGCTCATTCGAAAAAAACATCAAGACGGAAAGTCTCAATTAAATAAGATTAAAGATGAAAACACCTCAAGCAATTCAATGGAATCAGTATTTGGTGAATGGCGAATTAAAAACTTGGTCGGGGGATTTTGAGCAAGTATACTCGCCAGTAGGGGAGGTAGATGAAGAAGGCAAAGTAGATCGCATTCATTTAGGTAAAGCCCCATTATTAGATACCGCGGCGGGTATGGAGGCCTTGGCGGCCGCCAAGCAAGCTTATAATAATGGTCGGGGTGCTTGGCCCACCGCTAGTTCGGAAGATAGGGTGCAGGCGATGGAGAAGTTTTTGGAGATCATGATTTCCAAGAGAGAGGAGGTAAGTGAAATGCTGATGTGGGAAATCGCCAAAAACCACAGCACTGCTTATAAAGAATTTGACCGCACGGTTGATTATATCCGCGATACCATCGAAGAGTTTAAAGCTATGCAGCGCGATGGTTCGCAATTGGCTTCGAAGGACGGCGTATTGTCTCAGGTACGCCGCGGACCCTTAGGAGTGGTCCTTTGCTTAGGCCCCTATAATTATCCTCTCAATGAAACCTTTTGTTTATTGATTCCCGCTTTAATGATGGGTAATACCGTCATCTTTAAGCCGGCTAAATATGGGGTTTTACTCTTAACACCCTTGGTGGAAGCCTTTAGGGAAGCCTTCCCACCGGGAGTGGTAAACATTGTATTTGGTAGAGGACGCACCTTGGCGGGACCCATTATGGCCACTGGTGATATTGATGTATTGGCATTAATCGGAAATTCGAACAGTTCCAATGCCCTGGTGGCTCAGCACCCCAAGCCCAACCGTTTGCGACAAATATTAGGTTTGGAAGCTAAGAACCCCGCCATTGTTTTTGAAAATGCCAATTTAGATTTAGCGGTTAAGGAATGCCTAAATGGCGCCCTTAGTTATAATGGTCAGCGATGCACCGCCTTAAAGCTTCTCTTTGTCCATCGCTCGGTGGCGGATGACTTTGTAGCGAAGTTTAGTGCTGCGGTAGATGCCTTGCAACTGGACCACCCCTTAAAGAATAGTCCTTTAACCCCATTACCGGAAAAGAATAAGGTAGCGGCGATGGAAGATTATGTTTCCGATGCTCTCGCCAAAGGAGCGCAGCAAGTCAATGCCAAAGGCGGCCGGATAAACGACACCTCCTTCTTTCCTTCGGTTTTGTATCCGGTAGACGCCAGTATGCGTATTTTCCATGAAGAGCAATTTGGTCCGGTGGTTCCGATTGTAGTGTACGACGATTTGGAGGAAGTGATGAGCAGCATTGCCCAGTCCGATTATGGCCAGCAGTGCAGCCTCTTCAGCGAAGATCATGCTACCATTGCCTATGCAGTAGACCATATGGTAAATCAGGTATGTCGAGTAAATATCAATGCTAGTTGTCAGCGTGGCCCCGATTACCTACCCTTTACCGGTCGCAAGGACAGCGCGGTAGGAACCCTCAGTGTGCACGACGCCCTGCGTTCCTTTTCCATTCGAACCTTAGTGGCCACCGATGTGAGTCAGAAGCCATTGATACGCCAAGTGCTATCCAGCGGGGACAGTAATTTTATGACTACGGATTATTTGTTGTAGACCGAGCTTAGAGGCCTATTTTAAGCTTTGATTAAAGACTCCTCAAACTAGGTTTTTAGTCTACATTGATGGTCTACCACCCTGATTAGCATCACCTTAGAATGATTCTAAGGAGTTTTTCTCGTATCTTTAATAGAGCCTAAATCAGGCTTTATTAATTTCTTATCTCATGAAATCGCCTAGGTCTTTCTTTCGTTCCGTAGGCCGTATTCATTTCAGGTTTTTACTATTGACTGCGGTACTATTAGTTCTGTCCACTTTTGCCTGTACTAAGGATGATGATAATTTTTACCGTGAGCGCCGTGTTGAAGGCAGGATAAGCTTTTTAGATGTTCAGCAAGCGCGCGGATTTGCAATTGGTTTAGATGAAGGGGCTGGTAAGTATGCCAACCTAGATCCGAGCAGTACTACTTTATTTAAGATAACCGAAAATGGGGTGGTTCAAGAAATCCGCTACTGGATAGTAGACACGGTGTATATCGAAACCAAAGAGGGTACCGAGATGCGGATTGATTCTACCGAAGCAAGTGATTTCATTTACCCGGTATTTTTACTGCCCGCAGGTGAGGATTTCTTAATCGCTTGTTTTAATGAAGCAGATTCTGCTAATCCTGAACTTTTCTATGAATACGACTATTTGGTGCGCCTCGCCGATGGGAAGGTTTATCAATTGCCTTATGGTTATCGACCTCTGTACCAAGAGTATATGTTTGGCGGGATGTTTAAGAATGAAGGTCCGGAGGTATTAGTGCAGCAAGATGATGCTGGAAACATCTATTATATTGGCAAGGGCGATATCCTTAAGATTAATGTTCAAAATCCGGAGAACATACAGGTAGAGCAGCTTACCAATGTTGGCGGCGGCGGTGAAGGCGTGAGTAATTTCCGAGTAAATGGTGCGGGATCTCTGTTGTTTAATGCCGGCGGAGTAAGCACGGGTGTATTAACACGGATGCGATTTACCAATGGTGCATTAGCTTATCCTAGTGAGGATGTGATTCCTTTTTGGTTGGGCTTCGATAATGAATTCTATTTTGCTAATACTCAAGCGAGCGGATCCGCGGCTTATGCCCGGGCACCATTTATTAAGAGACTGGAGACTACTAATAATCAGTTAAGTTATGTAACCATAGATTCCATTGGTCACCCAGAAGCTTTAGAATGTCACTTAGACGGTTCATTTTTATTCCGTTTAAAAGCGCATAACAAAATAGTTGCCATGCAATTAAGTGATCACATGGGGCAGAAAGGAAAGGTGGTTTCAGAGGTTTATAATAATACCATGGCAGTACAAAGCTCTTTGATGAGTAATTTAGGGATTAGTCAGGTATTATTTAGTGCCCATTCCGATAACTTTTATTACCTCAGTGGCTTTAATGCTAATCAACCCGTAGTGCTTAAAGTTGACCCAACAAACTTCCCCCATACAGCAAGCTCATTATTGCCAACCGGAGCCTATGATGTGAGTATGATGACAGTTAGCGCCGACGATTATCTACTAATCGGTGCCCTTCGTATGTCGGATGGTAATCAGGTTATTATCCAAATTGATCCCAGTGGTAATCAAACGGTGATGTCCGATATCGGCCTTTCAATCTACCAGTTGATAAGTGTGAATTAAGCATTGTTCTATATTTGAACTAAAGCCAATTTATGGAGTACTTGATAGAGAACGCGTTTTTACAGGCCACAATCGAATCGACTGGTGCTGAATACGCTCTCTTAAAAACAAGGCCACTGGTGAGGAATATATCTGGCCTATAAAGCCTGAGGTTTGGGCTTCTAGTTCGCCAGTGCTGTTCCCTGCGGTTGGTACCGTAAAGGATGCGAAAGTCTTGCATAAAGGAAAGGAGTATGCTTTACCCAAACACGGTATTATTCGCAATAATGAGCAATTATTGGTAGGGCAGCCGGCGCCTCATCATTTGGTCTTTTCTTTAGAAAGCAGTGTTCGAACCAAAAGTCTATACCCCTTTGATTTCCGCTTTGAAGCGCATTATGAGCTGCAAGCTTCTAGTCTGTTGATGCGCTATCGTATTGAAAATCGAGGTAGTGAAGATTTATATTATAATGCGGGAGGACATACTGCCTATTATTGCCCCTTAGACCAGTGGCAATTGAATGATTATTTCATTGAATTTCCGGGAAAAAACAAGCTTATCGCCGAGACCTTAGATCCAGAATCCTTGCTCTTGGGCTATGCACAAAGGGAGATTAGCCTCAACAATGGACAATTGGCATTGAGCGAAACTACTTTTAAACGCGATGCCTTGGTTTTTGCCGATGTCGACTGCGATGCGGTGCGCTTAGCCCGCCAGGGTGAGGCTAAAGGCCTCCAAGTGAAATTTAGTGGCTTTCCCCATCTAGCCTTATGGGCCAAGCCTGGTGCCGATTATGTTTGCATTGAGCCTTGGTTAGGTTTACCCGACCGAGTGGATGCACCTCTCGAAATTTCAGAAAAACCGAATTATACGAAACTTGCGGCTGGGGAGACTCAGAGTTTGTTGATTGAGACTGTGATTGAATAGAGCCTAGAATTTAGAATCTAGAGTCTAGAAGAAGATCCGTCTAAACTCTAGATTCTAGATTCTAAATTCTTGCCAAAGGCAATTACTCTACCCAATCCGCAATAAACAGATTCGTATTACGGGTTCCCCCATTATTACGGTTTGACGAGAAGATTAACTTCTTACCATCGGGACTAAACATAGGGAAAGCATCAAACTGCTCGTCTTGGGTAATTTGTTCCAAACCAGTACCGTCTACATTAATCATAAAGAGGTTGAAAGGGAACCCACGACGACTACGGTGATTAGAGCTAAAGATGATTTTCTCCCCGCTAGGGTGGAAGAAAGGCGCCCAATTGGCATTGCCTAAATCGGTTACTTTAGTAAGTTCACTACCGTCTACATTGCAAACGTAGATTTCCATGGCCGAAGGTTTTACCAGATCACGGGACAATAAATCTTTGTATTCGGCTTGTTCCTCCTCGGTTTCGGGGCGGGAAGCGCGGAATACCAGCTTTTTGCCATCGGGTGAAAAGAAAGCGCCGCCATCATAACCTAAACCGGTAGTAACCTGACGCTTATCGGATCCATCTAAGTTCATGGTCCACAATTCCAAATCCCCCGAACGGGTAGAGGTAAATACGATTTTATCGCCATTGGGAGATACGGTGGGCTCGGCATCGTAGCCTGGCTCGGTGGTTAGCGTATCAATGATATTACCTTCTAGGTCGGCAACAAAGATGTCGTAGCTATCGTAAATAGGCCATACATAGCCTAGTTCGCGGCCTGGTTCGGGCGGACAAGCCTCGCCGCCTAAGTGGGTAGAAGCATACACGATGGTAGTATCACCAGGCATAAAATAAGAGCAAGTAGTACGCCCCATACCGGTGCTAATCATCGGCGGCTTTTGCTCCATCAAGTTATCGTCCTCAATATTGAAATAAAAGATTTGGTCGCATTCCAATCCCCACTGGTCCCAATTACTTTGGAACACAGCTTTGCTGCCGTCAAAACTGAAATAGGCTTCGGCATTATCGCCACCATCGGTAAGCTGACGAATATTGGCTAAATGAGATTCGCCTTCATAGGCCAATGAATTTTCGGTCGCAAGGCTATCGATAGCTTCATTGCCAGTGCTATCTTGTTCTCCTTTAGGAGCATTGTTACAAGCTGCGGCTACCGCTAGCAAAGCGAAAATACTAGTCCATTTTTTCTGCATCTTCTTTCTTTTGTTTGGTGGGGACCGGGTCGTAGCCCGATGTGCCCCAAGGGTGACATTTTGATAATCGTTTTAATCCTAACCAGGTTCCCTTTAAGGGTCCCCATATTTGTATAGCTTGAACGGTATACTCGGAGCAAGTGGGGCTATGGCGACAAGAGCCTGGAGTTAAGGGCGAAATCACCAATTGGTAGAATCGCACCAGAGCTATAAAGGGCCAAGCCACAATGCGCCGAAGTATCCTCACACCTTCACACTGTAAGTACTACCGTCCTTGCCGTCTTTTACCACAATTCCAGCGGCGGCAAGCTTATCGCGAATGGCATCGCTTAGGGCGAAGTTGCGATCAGCTCTGGCTTGCATGCGCAGGTCGAGTAGAATTTGTACTACTTCATCTAATTTATTTCCGCTTTGCTCGGCGCTACTGATGTCTTCTAATCCAAGCACATCAAATAGGAAGCTGCGGAAGGTTTCCTTCAATAAATCTAAATCCGATGCCGATAAACCGGCCTTGTTTTCTTGTGAGTTGATGAAACGCGCCGCCTCAAATAATTGGGAAATCAAAATAGGCGTATTGAAATCATCATTCATGGCCGCATAACAAGACTGGCGCCAAGTGGCCACATTAAAGTCGGCCGTAGTGCCTCCCGCCTCTAAGCCTTGTAACTTATGATAGGCACTCATCATACGTAAGTAGCCTTTCTCTGCGGCAAGCAGAGCATCATTACTAAAGTCGAGTTGCGAGCCATAATGCGCCTGCATCATAAAGAAACGCACCACCGTTGGGTGGAAGCCTTTGTCGAGCTTATCGGAGTTTCCACTAAAGAGCTCAGCCGGACTTAAAGTATTGCCGGTGCTCTTACTCATTTTTTGGCCATTGAGGGTGAGCATATTGCCGTGCATCCAAAAGCGTGGACCTTTATGACCAGTTCCTGCTTTGTTCTGGGCAATCTCACATTCATGGTGCGGGAATTTTAAATCCATTCCGCCGCCGTGAATATCAAATTCTTCGCCTAAGTATTTAGTACTCATCACCGAGCACTCTAAGTGCCAGCCTGGGAAACCTTCACCCCAAGGGGAGTTCCAGCGCATAATATGGCTAGGACTGGCTTTTTTCCAAATAGCAAAATCTAGGGGCGACTCCTTTTCACTCTGTGCATCGAGTTCTCGGGTACCGCTTATTAACTCATCGATTTTACGACCACTCAGTTCCCCGTAGTTTTCGGTCTCATTGTATTTCTCAACATTGAAATATACCGAGCCATTTTTCTCGTAGGCCAATCCTGCTTCGATGATCTTTTGGATCATGTCGATCTGCTCTACAATATGGCCGGTAGCGGTAGGTTCGATGCTAGGCGGAAAATTGTTGAACTGTTCCAAGACTTTATGGAAGTCGATGGTATAGGTCTGCACAATTTCCATCGGCTCCAATTGCTCTAAACGAGCGCGTTTAGAAATTTTATCCTCGCCCTCATCGGCATCACTTTCAAGGTGGCCGGCGTCGGTAATATTACGCACATAGCGCACCTTATAGCCTAGATGCGTAAGGTAGCGGTATACCATGTCGAAAGAAATGAAAGTACGACAGTTGCCAAGATGCACTTCACTGTATACGGTAGGTCCACATACGTACATTCCCACATGCGGGGCATTGGGGGCTTCGAACTTCTCTTTTTTCCGACTGAGCGAGTTGGATATCATCAACTCGTTTTCTTGGTATAAGGCCATTTTATTTAAGATTTAGGCTCCGAAATGGGTGTCTAAATTGATGTAATCGAGGAAATCTCTTTTCTTTTCTTCATTTTGGAAGGCACCACCGAACTCAGCGGTTACGGTGCTACTTTCGATGTCGCGAATGCCGCGCGAGTTAACACAAAGGTGCTTCGCGTCAATAACGCAGGCTACATCTTCGGTACCCAACGCTTCTTGAAGGGCGGCGACAATTTGCTTGGTCATACGCTCCTGTACTTGGGGACGCTTGGCATAATAATCGACAATACGATTCATTTTGCTTAGACCAATTACGCGACCCTTCGAAATATAGGCCACATGGGCGCGGCCTACGATAGGCAGGAAATGATGTTCGCAGGTAGAGTAAACCACGATGTTCTTCTCCACCAACATTTCGCCGTATTGGTATTTATTATCGAAGGTGCTGGTGCTCGGCTTTCGGTCGGGATGTAAACCGCCAAAAATCTCTTGCACAAACATTTTAGCAACTCGTTTGGGAGTGCCCTTTAAACTGTCATCAGTAAGGTCAAGGCCCAAGGTATTCATGATCTTCTCGAAATGCCCTTGAATTTCTTCAATTTTCTCTTGATCACTCTTTGCAAAGGCATCCTCACGAAGGGGGGTCTCTATGCTTCCACTGGAAACGTGCATATCACCGCGTTCTTCGTGTTGGTCTATAGAATTGTCTTTATTCACTTTCAATTAATTAGCCTTTCAAGCCCTAATTTGCTTGAGCCTGCAAAGGTAATATAAAATGCAGGCTTAGTCGGGGCTAGATGCCTGCTTTTAAAAGCGCTTGAATTTATTATAGAGGATAGCTATAAAAAATCCCGAGCCTTCGTTTTTTGCGAGGACTCGGGATTAAGCTTGATTGGCTTTTGCTATTAATCCATGTCGCCTTCTAAATAAGGGGCGCCACTGTTTAATAATATGCTGTAGAAGCGATCTAAATCTTCTTCTAATCCATTGATCTTAGTTTGCAATGGCAGTCGCTCTTGGTTTAGGATGCGTACATTTTTACGCTGCTCTCCAGTAGGCGCCGAACTAGTCGCGTAGCTATTGTATACGGCCGAATTAAGACGTTCCATTAAGCTAGGTACTTGCTCAAACTCTTCCCGTCTTAGGATAGGATCTCCGTTAAGCTTAAGATCCAATACTTCTAAGTCACTAGCTATTTTTTGCAGATCATTCAAAATAGTAAGCGGGGCCCCCGGAGTATTACGGGCCAAAGCTTTTAATTCGCTGGCGCGTTTTTCCAGTTTGCGATGTTTGGCATTAAGCGCCACCATTTCACGGCGAATAGTTTCGATGCTGTCTTGGAAAACTAAAAGCTTGTCGTAATCATCGGCTTTAAAACTATTGTTGTTTAACCAACGCAAGCGGAATTCCTCTTTCACATTTAGTGGGAGCAAGGTGCCGTTTTCACTGATAAAGACTTCTACACTGTAGGTGCCTGGGGCGGCTAAATTCGCTCCATAAGCTTTGGTGAAAGGCTCACCGTTGGTACTAGCATAGGAGCGGTTGCCTAAGGTTCCATCCCAATTGTAAGACCCGATTCCTTTCTTAGGGCGGGCGGTAAAACGACGAATCTCCTTGTCTTCGCTATTGCGGATCACAAATAATAGGTAAGTTGATTCTTCATTTTCTTCGGCTCGAAGCTCTTCGAGGCTAGGGTAAACAATGTCCTGACCAGCTTCTCTGGCTTTTTTCTCGTTCTCCTTTCTTTTAGCCTTAATTCCCTTGGGTAGATCTTTAAGGTAAAGGCTAAAGTTCGCCCCGCGTTCGGCATTGGGGGCCGCGTAATAACTGGCACCCATAAAGCCCTTCTGGCCATAGCCAAGCGGAGAAGCTTCGAAGAAAACCAAGGCATCTTTAACTGGGAACAGGTGGGCCTCTTTTTCCAAATTACTTTGGTTTAGATCGCGTAAGGGGCTGTAATTATCCATTACATAAAACCCACGACCAAAGGTGGCTAGAACCAAATCGTTTTCACGACGCTGAATCTCTAAATCGCGCACCGCAATAGTAGGGAGCCCGTTCTTTAATTGACGCCAATTGCCACCGCTATTGTTGGTGAAGAATACACCGAATTCGGTCCCGATGAAGAATAGGTTTTTATTTACATGATCTTGACGCATGGTAAATACCGAACCTCTTTCTGGTAAATCGCTGTGCATGGTAGTCCAGGTTTTACCCTTATCGGTCGACTTTAACACATAAGGCTTAAAGTCACCGTTCTTATGATTGTTGAATAAGGCGTACACCGTATTCTCATCGTAGAGATCAGCCAATACTTGGTTTACGTAGGTGTTTTTAGGGATGCCGGGGAATTCCGAGATCTTGGTCCAATTAGCACCCCCATCTTCACTAATGTGGATGAGGCCATCGTCGGTGCCTACATAGAGTAAGCCTTCTTTTAAGGGTGATTCATCTAAAGCGACAATGTTTCCATAAATGGTGGTTGATTTGTCGTAGGCAATGGCGTCTACCGATTGCACTTCGCCCATAACTTTTAGTTTGTGGCGGTCGATCTGCTGACTCAAATCGGGTGAAATTACCTCCCAATTATTTCCACGATCGTCGCTGCGGAAAACCTTATTGGCCGCGAAGTACAAGCGCTTGTGATTATGGGGGCTTATTAAAAGTGGGGCATCCCAATTCCAACGGTAGGCCGCTTCATCTTTAGCTGGACTAGGTTTAATTCCTACACTTTCACCCGAGGCTCGATCGTAGCGAACTAGCCATCCATACTGGGCCTGAGCGTAAACAATATTTGGGTCCTTTGGATCTACTTGCGATTCGAAGCCATCACCAGTATTGGTAACGTACCAATCGGAGTTAACTACGCCGCGGGAGTTAATGGTCTGACTAGGTCCACCTAAACTAAAGTTATCCTGCGTACCGCCGTAAATATTATAAAAGGGGGCATCGTAATCTACCGCCACCCGATAGAACTGGGTTACGGGAAGATTGGGTTTAAAATGCCAGCTCTCACCGGAATCGTAGGTTTCGTACAAACCACCGTCGCAACCCGCAATCATTTGGCGCGAGTCATTGGGGTTTATCCATAAACAGTGATTATCAACGTGCTTATTTCTTTCGGGAACGCGGTTCCAGGTTTTACCGCCATCCTTACTAACATGCATATAGGTGTCCATGCTGTAAATGACATCCATATCGTTGGGGTCTACCACGATTTCTACATAGTAATTACCACTAGTAGCATAATCATCTAGCTTGCTAAAACTAGCGCCTTGGTCATCGCTACGGTAAAAACCGTGACCTTCGATCATGGCGTAAATGCGATTGGGGTCTTGTTTGGGAATAGCAATAGAGATACGGCCTTTTTCACCCGGTAATCCGCCAAGTTTGTTCCAGGTCTTTCCGCCGTCGGTCGACTTGTAAATATCACTTTCCTTACCACCACTCACATAAGTCCATACGTGACGACGACGTTGATGCGCGGTAGCATACATGATTTGGGGATTGGAAGGGTCGAAATGCACCTCGTTGAAGCCCGTGTTTTCGGATACTTCCAAAACTAAGTCCCAGTTAGCACCGCCATCAGTAGTTTTATAAATTCCCCGTTCGCCACCGGCGCTCCATAGTGGACCATAGGCCGCAACGAAGACTACATTGCTATTGTTAGGATGCACGGCTACCATGCCTATGTGCTCCGAGTTTTTGAGTCCGACGTTTTTAAAGGACTTACCGCCGTCTTCCGATTTGTAGAGGCCATCGCCAAAAGGCACTGAGCGCTGGTTGTTATTTTCACCCGTACCTACCCAAACGATATTGGTGTTGTTTGGGTCAATAGTAACACAGCCAATGGAGTAGGAGCTGTAATTGTCGAAAATAGGCTTAAAGCTTACCCCGTGGTTATTGGTTTTCCATAAACCGCCGCTGGCTACACCAACGTAGTATTCGCTATGGTCATTGGGGTTCACCGCAATGTCGGCAATACGCCCAGAAGTGAGCGCAGGGCCTACTTCGCGAAAGGATAAGCCAGAGAGGCCTACCTCCTTGCTTAAATCTTTCTGAGCTAAAAGGTTAAGGCTGAGAAATCCTAGGGCTAGGACGAAGTAACGTTTCATAATCTTCAATTAAATTCTGGGAGGTCGAAGTTATGAAATAGAACTAAGTCATGCTCGGCTTTCTCGAATTGCCCTCAAAAGCGGCAAGGGAAGCCTGAAAGCTTAGGTTTTTAAATGAAAAAGCCCCCGACCTTTTGGGGTCGAAGGCTCTCCGTAATGCTAAATGTTTTGGCTTTAAAACTTGTAGGTTACGCCGGCTACAAAGCGCATAAACTCGGTGTCGAGATTAAGATCTT
Organism: uncultured Flavobacteriales bacterium; assembly: GCA_913055685.1. GTDB lineage: Bacteria > Bacteroidota > Bacteroidia > Flavobacteriales > Schleiferiaceae > Croceimicrobium. Next base: position 196,727 of record CAJXKC010000003.1, on the reverse strand, counting down.
GCAGAACTTCTATTCCCTCACCACTTTGGCTATCTATTCCACGGTAAATTACCTGATTACGATTGTAGCTGGTGCTTACTGCGCTTAAGCTGATGTTCCAAGGTCCATGTTGATAGCCCAGGCCTCCGCTAATATCGCGACGATCGCCTAAAGTCTCGTCTTGCACCCCTTCTTTATACATTGATTGGTCTAGACGATAGCCACCCCGCACAAAGAACTGGCCTAATTTCCATTCAACCCCAGCGGCAATGGTTTGTCGCCCATCGCGGTAGAAGTCATCCAAGGCCGGTTGGAATTCGTTTCGCAAAAGATTTTCGTCGATATTAAAGCTATTGAAATTGGTGTACAAACGATTCGAAGATGAACTTTGATATTGATAATCGATACTTAGCAAGAATTGCTTTCCTAGTAGTGTGGCTAGACCAGCTCTAAATACAGAGGGAGTACGTAAGCGGTATTGGTATTGATCGGTAGTAAGAGTGGCACTGGCGGTTTGGGTGCTTACGCCTGAAAATGGGGCTTCCGCAAAACTGGCATTAATATCGGTTTCGTAAACCTGATTAACGGTATACCAGCTATTGCTTTGATACGAAAGTCCTAATCGAAATTCGGGAATCGGCGTATAAATGAAACCTAGCTTAAAGTTGAAACCGGTGGCGCTAATATCATTTAAACGACGGAAAGTATATTGGTTAGCGCTGTAAGGTGCACTTGAATAATTGAGTAGGTTTTCGGTTATGAACTCTTCACGGCGGTAGGTCAGAGTTGGGAAGCCCAAGCTAAGGCCGTAGTAGAATTTCCCTTCTCTTTCCATGGCAAAGGCAATGTTGGTTTCATTAGCCGAACCATTCTGGTTAAAAGTGTAGTTGAGGTCTGAATTGGCAATAAGGTTTCCATTAATCATTTCGCCATAGGCAAAACCTGTGCCGTCGGCCAATATATTATCATTACTATCGGATACCAAGATGTAAGCATCCCAGGCAGCATAAGCGTCGTTGCTAATAAGATCCACGTTTTGTCCTGCACTGCTTTCCGCCCAATACTGGCCAAGGGTATAATCATTGCTTAAGCCATTTATCGCGAAGTTTCGATTGAAGTCGGCTAAGCGGTTTACACTGATGGCAAAAGAAAAGCGATTGTCTTTGTTTTTTCCCAGGGAGAGGTTTAGTCCAAAGTTTTCAAAGCTGATGTCGAAATCCTCAACAGTGCCATTAGTCTGGTAAAAATTAGTGTAGTCGAAATACTTGTTGTTTACCCCTAAACTAAAAGAGAGATTGCTGAATTGATTGACTGCTCCGGCAGCGGGATTAATGCCTATGGCGCTAGGGTCGTTGCCGAGAGCCGTAAAGGCGCCCCCCATTGCTACAAATCGGGGGCTGCCATTAAGGTCTCTATGATGAAATAATTCAACGTCTTCAACAGTTTGAGCGTGTAGCCCGAAAGCTAGGCTCATCGTTAGTAGAACAGCTAGTTTTTTCATTCTTCGTTTTTCGAATTGCACAGGAAAATGATCTACACTTAGCCTCTGCCGCCACGGCTAGAGCTAGAGCTGCGGCTAGAGCCGGAACTTCTTGAGCTACCTGAAGAAGAGCGACTGCTGCCTGAAGAGCGATAGCTGCTGCCACTGCTTCTACCGGAGCGAGAGGGACTCACTCCAGAAGAGCGAGAAGATCCGCTGCGCGATGGGCTGTAGCTACGACTGCTATTAGAAGGCGTGTAGCTACGGCTATTTCTACTGCTATTACTTGGAGTAGCGCTGCGATTGTAAGAATTGCTGCGACTCGAGTTATTAGAGCGGTAGCTAGGTGTAGACCTTTGCGTCTGACTTCTACTATTGAAAGAACGGTTGCGCTCACTACGACTTTGGTAGGTCGGGCTAGAGCTGCGTTGCGGACTAGTGCTTCGGTAGTTTCCGCTATTGCGGCTGCTACTAGGGCGACTAGTTCTTACCTGGGTAGCACGGCGAGTGCTATTTGCGTTATTGCTGCGGGTAGCACTGCTACGGTTCGGAGAGCTACTGCGGTTAAGCTGACTACTAGCGCGAGAAGTAGTACTGCGATTAGTAGCTACATAGCGACTACTACGGTTGCTGCTGGCAGTACGGCTAGTGCTAACTCTTTGTGCAGAAGCACTGCGGTTGTTTAAGCTGCTATTGCTAAAGCGACTACTTCGAGCAGTACGGCTGCTAACATTAGCTTTTCCGTAAGGACTGCGTACTTCATTCCGATTGCTACGAGCGGTATTGGTTTTGTAGCGATTGCTTCTGCTGTTGTTGGCATAAGCGGTACGTCTACTTATATTATAACCTGGGTGGATGTTGTAAGAACCACTGCGGCCACCGATTCCGCGTACTCCGGTGTAAACGCGGTTACGTCCACCCCAAATCATATCGTTGTTTGCGTGCCAGTACCCATTTTGATATCCGGCCCAGTAGGCATTGTAGCTATTCCAACCACCGGCCCATGGACGACGCCAAGGATTTCCCCAGCCGGCTCCCCAGCCATTGTTCCATCCCCAGCCGGCATGCCATCCCCAAGCACTGTTCCAGCCGAAGTTCCAACTTGGTCCCCAGGCACTACAATACCAAGGGTCAAAGAAAGGATCGTAGAAGGGAGTATAGTTCCAAGCCCAGCTGTTCCAGTACAAGCCAGTGTTCCAGCCAGGATAGCGTAAAGATGGGCTATTGTAATAGTTGTTTACGATTACGTTTCCATTTCCTGCTGCAGCCATATTAGCCCCAGAGTTATCATTAGGATCGTAATAGTTTAAATCTTGATTTTGATTTTGTCCCGATGGATCTACATCCGACAATGAAAAGTCATCGCCCGCATTGTTGGTGGCTACGGGAGCGGAAGCACCGCCGCCATAAATTCCATCGTTGTAATAATTGTTAACCACGGGCTGCTTCGAGCTACATGCTCCAAGGCCCAGTGAGGCTCCGATTAATAATGCGATTAGCTTTTTCATGACTTATTCATTTTAGGGATTTGTTAAATAATTAGCTTTGCCATGATTATAGTTTGCAAACTCCATACCAAGATACAAATTAATGGCTCAGAAGTTAACAAAGCGCGACGAGGACTATTCGAAGTGGTATAATGAATTAGTAGTAAGAGCGGACCTTGCAGAGAATTCTGCGGTGCGCGGATCGATGGTAATTAAGCCTTATGGCTATGCGATTTGGGAGCGTATGCAAGGCGAATTGGATCGTAAGTTTAAAGAGACGGGTCACGAGAATGCTTACTTCCCACTTTTCATTCCTAAATCATTTTTTTCTAGAGAGGCTAGTCACGTCGAAGGTTTTGCCAAAGAATGTGCGGTGGTTACGCATTACCGTCTAAAAAATGATGAGGAAGGAAAAGGAGTAGTGGTGGATGAAAATGCGCGCTTAGAAGAAGAGCTTATTGTACGTCCTACTTCTGAAACTATTATTTGGGATACTTACAAGAACTGGATTCAGTCCTACCGCGATTTACCCCTAAAAATAAATCAGTGGGCCAATGTGGTGCGCTGGGAAATGCGTACCCGCTTATTTTTGCGCACTGCCGAATTTCTTTGGCAGGAGGGGCACACTGCCCATGCCACACGCCAAGAAGCGGTAGAGGAGGCCGAATTGATGTTGAAGGTATACGCGGACTTTGCTGAGAACTTTATGGCTATTCCCGTTATTCAAGGTTTAAAAACGGAGAGTGAGCGATTTGCCGGGGCCGAAGAAACCTATTGCATCGAAGCTTTAATGCAAGATGGAAAAGCACTACAGGCTGGAACCTCACATTTTTTAGGACAAAACTTTGCCAAGGCCTTTGATGTGAAATACGCCTCTAAAGAAGGTAAAGAAGAATATGTTTGGGCTACCTCCTGGGGTGTTTCAACCCGTTTGATGGGGGCCTTAATTATGACTCATTCCGATGATCAGGGCTTGGTGCTACCCCCAAATTTAGCGCCGCATCAAGTGGTGATTGTACCTATATATAAAGGAGAGGAGCAGTTAGCCCAGATTTCCGAAAAAGCTTTGGAGATTAAGCAAAGCTTGGAGCGAATTGGTATTCGAGTAAAATTTGATAACCGCGACACCCATAAACCAGGCTGGAAATTTGCCGAATATGAATTAAAAGGGGTGCCATTGCGAATTGCCATTGGTCCGCGTGATCTTGAAAAAGGAACGGTGGAACTTGCCCGTAGAGATACCCTAAGCAAAGAATTTACCGCGGTTGAAGGTTTGACTGATAAAGTAGAGGGCTTGCTGGCAGAAATACAGGAGAACCTCCTAGCTAAGGCTAAAACTTATCGTGAAGAACATACCTACACGGTAGATAGCTGGGAAGATTTTAAAGCGAAGATTGAAGCTGGTGGCTTTGTGATGGCCCATTGGGATGGTACTGCAGAGACCGAAGAGCGCATAAAGGGAGAGACGAAAGCCACCATTCGTTGTGTTCCAATTGACCAAGAGGAGGAAGAGGGACAATGTGTGTACTCTGGAGCCCCTTCAAAAGGTCGGGTAGTATTTGCAAAAGCCTATTAATTGTAGCTTGATAATCAGTCTCTTGTGAAAAAATCACTTTTTCGCTTAATTTTTTTCTCAGAGACGTTTGCACAATTCGAAATTGGCTTTACATTTGCAAACCCAAATTTGAACGGGAAACATAAGGCCCCTTCGTCTATCGGTTAGGACGCCAGGTTTTCATCCTGGAAAGAGGAGTTCGATTCTCCTAGGGGCTGCAAGGAAAAAGATTATGGCAAACCACAAGTCAGCATTAAAAAGAGTTCGCGCTAACGAAAAAAAGCGCGTTTTGAACAAGTATCAACACAAAACCACTCGTAACGCGATTCGCGATTTACGTGCTGAGGAAAACAAAGCTGAAGCAGCTAAGCGTCTTCCTGAGGTAATGGCAATGATTGATAAGCTTGCAAAGAAGAACATTATTCACAGCAACAAGGCGTCTAACTTGAAGTCAAAATTGACAGTTCACGTTAACGGTTTGTAAGAATTGTTTCGAACAAATTAAGGCCCTTCCTTTTGGAAGGGCTTTTTTTGTTTCTGAACTTTGTGAAAAAGATCCAGTGGTAGCAGAGAATCTAGATGCGATAAAAGCCAGCCTTTCTCCAGGCGTAGAACTAGTAGCGATTTCCAAGACCAAGCCGGTATCGGCCATTGAAGAGGCTTATGAGGCGGGTCAGCGCATCTTCGGTGAAAACCGTATTCAGGAAATGGCCGAGAAATACGAGCAGCTGCCTAAGGACATTCAATGGCATATGATTGGTCATGTACAGGATAATAAGATTAAGTACATGGCTCCCTTTGTTTCTTTGGTACATGGCATGGACAAGGAAAAAAGGTTGAAGGCCCTAAATAAAGAAGCGGCGAAAGTGGATCGCCGTATCGATTGTTTGGTGCAAATTCATATTGCGGAAGAGGATAGCAAGTTCGGTTTCGATGAGTCCGAAGTATTCGCTCTCTTTCAAAAGGATTTAGAGCAATTGTATCCCCATATTCGCATTTGTGGCCTCATGGGTATGGCTACTTTTACCGAAGATCAAGATCAGGTACGAAGAGAATTCCAGGGTCTTAAGCGGCTTTTTGATCGCATAAAAAGCGAGCACTTCCCAAAGGATTATTTTAAAGTGTTATCGATGGGAATGAGCGGAGACTACCAAATTGCCCAGGAAGAAGGATCCAATATGGTGCGCATCGGCTCGAGCATCTTTGGCGCTCGTAATTAAGGCCAAAATTAGTCGAAGTTTAATCCCACGAGAATATTGAGGGTAGGTCTAAAGGTTCCTTCGTATTCGTATCCCGGACTGTAATAATCAAGGTCCATGTTCTGAGGATCTTTGTACTCTAAGACGCTCATACTTTGGGTGTTGATATAGGATTCATAGTAAAACCCTAATGCAAACTCGGTGTAAAACCATCTGCTGCGGGTAAGCCAGCCTACCTGTAATTCATAACCTAAGGATACATTTTGGTCGCTACCAATAACCTTTTCGTAGGTATAAACGGTGTTGCCAAAGCGATTGCTGGCAACCCAGGCTTCGGTGTCGTAATACAAATCTGAAATACCTAGTCTTAGCCCGTTTTTAATAGTGATCGCTTCGATATCGCTATAGCTGATGAGATACTTGTGAAATAAATACCCCTTTACCGCCCAATTAGTGCCTTGGTACAATTGGTATTCATCGTAGGAAAAGTAAGAAGGGAAGCTTAAGCGCAAACCTACTTGCTGATTGGAATGCGCCCTAAAGACTAATTCGGTGGTAAGGGCGGGAACAGCAACATCCGCGATATTTACACCAAATTGGAAGAAGGGAATAGAGAAACTACTGCTACTGTCTCGGGTCGATTGGGCCTCTACACTAGTGCTCACTAAAAGCATGCTAAGGATGATGAAAATACTGCGCATCATAGTTCACTTAAAAAGGTGAGACGACCATTTTTATACTCGTATTGCTTTAGACCATCTTCGGCCACTGCCATAACTAGATTTCCGTAGGGAATAAGATCTACAGCATCAAAGTCTTCATCAAAATCCAAGAGCTGAAGGTTCGAGGGATCGTTTACATCCAAAACCTTAAGGCCTCGATCGCAGACCAATAATGTGTCGCCAATTAGACCCAGTCCCTTGGGGTTAATCATGGCAAAGCTGTTAACTAATTGAGGACTACGTAAATTACTGATGTCGATTATATCTAATTGGTCGACCGAGCGCCAGCACCAATTGTTATTTTGCTCGCTTCGTAAGGTTACATAAGCATATCGATCGTTTGCAACTACCGGATCACAAGCGGTGATATGTTGATATACGCTTAATTGGTTAATATTAGGCGCATTGCTGATATCATAAATGTACATACCACTTACAGTACCAATAAAAAGGGTAGCCGTATCGCGGGGAAAAATAGTTTCTACGCGCGTATTGAGTTGATGGCGACTAAGGTAAACCGCATTGGCCGGGTTATTAATATTGAAGACCTTTAGCTCGGAGCCGTCAACCGAGAAGAGGTGATCATCTACTACAGCAAAGCGGGCTAGGCTACCACCCTGACCACTGCCACTACCTACGCCAACATCGGCCGAACCGCCATTTTTCTCGCAGGAAAATAGCATCAGGCTTAAGCCTATTAATGTGATTAGCTTTTTCATTTCTTTTCCCATTTAACAATTACGGTATTTTCTGGTCGTTCGGCTAGCTCCGGCGAATAGCCGCCATCGGGTGACTCCAATTCGGGGAATACGTCTTTATTGCGATCCACCACCTTTAGCTTGTTCGCCTCATATTCGATCACAATGAGGTCTACTGCATTGTCGGCGTAGATGTACTGATTTTTAATCGCGATGTCGATATTCCCAGGGATACTTATGAAACCAAGGTTTACCGGATTGCGAGGATCGCTGTTGTTGTAGACATGCACTCCCTCGTAAAGTTCATTAATGAATAGGAGGCTGTCTTTGCGGTAAATCTTGCCGTAATTGGAATGCCTTTGCGGGTCCAATAGCTTTACCGAGTTTTCGAGAACGCTGCGTTCCATAAGTACGGGCCGGTACTGACTCTCATAATAATTGTCGTACCAGGGTTCGTCAATAACACAGCCTCCTAGAAATAGCGCAAGGCCAAGGATAAGGAAGGGGGATTTCATAGGTGCTCATTTTCTATATAGACGAATCTAAAGTCTAAATAGTTGTAAGCCAATTTAAGATCTTCGATTTTGTTTGTAATAATCGTAATTGAAGTCAAATCCGATCCGCACCGCAGGACGCAATCGGCGGAAATTATCGATCCCCCCAGCAAATTCCACCCTTAATACTTTAAAGAGATTGTCGAAACCAAAGAAGAGTTCGATAAAGGCCTTTTGATCGGCAATGTGCAATGAGTTAAATCCAATCAAGGAATGCACCTTATAGCGTCTAAGAAAAGGTACATTAGAAAGTAGAGCCCCATCGAAATTATGTTCGTAATGCAATTCAAGGTAAGCCTGGTTGGTACTATAAGCGTAGTAGGGAAGGGTACTAAACTGTTTAATCATGGCCGACCTTTGGGCACTGGGCTGAAGGAAGAAGATGAGCACCCCGTCAAAATGCTGATAGTCGATAAAGGGTAAATTATTTTCATAGATGAAATGCCCCCCGCTTATATCAAAGGCAGACAGACCAATATTGGCCCAGCGAAAGCTATGTTGAATGCCTAATCTATGGTAGGCATAACTGGTCGTTGCGCCGAAATAAGGCAGACCAGCCTTAAAATCGTAGTAGAGTTTTGGGGCCCGCATTCTTAAATTTCGACGTCCCTGTAAAACCTCTTGGAAACGCTGATTATAGCGCACCTCCCTTCGACTGTTAAACTGATAGCTAAGATTAAACTCAAGTTTTAAGGACTGATGGGGGTCAAATCCTTGGAAGCGATTAACCTTACCCGGAATGGATAGGTTATTGGGTGAGTAGACAGCATCGGTATTAACTAAATTGAAATTGGTGCGGTTAAATAGGGGATAGCGCCAAGCATACTCTAGATTAAGGCCGATAGTTAAACCGATACGCGTTTCGGAATCATACTCCAATTTAAAGAAGTCTTTGCCATAAAGGTGGATGAAGTTTCTGGCGAGTACTAGATTGTAAATACTATTAAGTACCGGTAAAATAGGTTCATCTTCATTAATCTGTTGTACGGCCGTGCCACCACTTAAGCTAATACTGAGGGGGTAGGTGCGCCCCCCCCTCCAGGTGAGGTCCAATAGGTTTTTCCACCTTTGATCGGCGGTGCCAAAACGCACTTGCCCGCGCAGGCTAAGCTCGTTATAAGGTCGGCTGTAGCCGATAAGCGCTTGTCCTCGCCAGTAGGCACCCTCCACCGGGTTAAATCCTAGTCCTTTGTAAATAGGAGGGAGGTCTAAAAAATAATCGCCCCAGCGACGGGTGTAGCCGCGGTAAAAATTTTTATACCAAATAAATGGTCCAGGGTCGAGACGTGAGGTCCCAAAACTTCGAAATTGCTTTTGGGGATTCGCATCAATCAAATGCTTTTTAAAATAGCTCTCGGTTTCTTTTGAATTGCCCAGACTTCTCCAATAGGAAGTGTCGGGTTTGAAGTCTTCTTTATCCTGATGGAAAACGAGCTTATCAAAATCTTCCTCGGGAATACTCCGATGGTATTTGAATTCTTGATAGTCTAGATTTATGCGGTAGAAACCTTGGAAATTGAAAAGATTTAAATGCAGTTCTATGCTTTGCTCCTCGGCGCGATAAATACCATCCGCGTAACTAAAAATCTGGAATACTGAAATACTATCCATCAGCTCTAGCTGGTTGTTGGAGCTAATGGAGAAATGGGCGGCTATGGGTAGGCCAATACTATCGATAAGGTCCACTGTTCCCGACAAGGCGGGATATTTGGCCTTTTTAGGTTTAAAGGCAATGCGATGTACCAATAGCCCATGGCGAAGCTTAGAACTTACTAGATGGTAGTCGTAAAGGGGCGCTGCACTGGCGTGCAAGGGGCTGGCAAAACCCCGATCGAAGGCTTCGTTTAGATAAATCCTTCTTTCGAGTAAATTAAAGTTATAAGCCGGTAATTGATGCCAGTTAGGGATAGGTAGGGTTCCAGCTTCTCGTTTTATGATAACGTCTTGCTGGTAATGAAAGCGATCTAAATACTTGGCCTTAATTTTCGCTTCACTGCGATAGGCCAGTCCGGTGTCCTTATCGGCAGGAATGAGTACCCCCGAAACGGGCCAGATATTAAAAGGCACCTGCACTACTTTAGCCTCACAAGTTTCCAAGAAGGTGGTCTCAAAGGCTTGGTATTGCTTTAAGTGCTGGGCGCGCTGGCGCCAGGCGTCTTGGAGAATGCTGTCAAGCGACTGGGCATTTAAGCGAGGCAGGAGAAAAAGGAGCAGGCAACCTAATCCAAAAAGCAATCTGAAAGCTATGTGCGGAATGGTTTTTTTCATTTCTCTGCACAAAGTAAAGACATTCATTAAAAGAGCGGAGCTCAATCTTTAGATATTGGATATCTTCGTGGCAATGTACTGTATAGTTGATATAGAATCGAGTGGTGGCGCCTTTGGGAAGGAGGCGATGATTGAAATTGCTGCCTTTCGTTACGATGGAGATGAAATTGTAGATCAGTTAATCAGTTTGGTGCATCCACATCGGGAGGTACAGCCTTTTGTATCCAAGATGACAGGTATCACTCCCAAGATGTTACTCCGCGCACCGCGTTTTCATGAAATTGCCAAAAGGCTTCTGGAAATAACGGAGGATGCCGTTATTGTAGGGCATAATGTAGAATTTGATTACCGTATTTTACGTCAGGAGTACGGACGCTTGGGTTATCAATTTGAACGTAAGACTCTGGATACAATCAAATTAGCCGAGGAGTTGATGCCCGGATTAAAGTCCTACGGTTTAGACGCCATGTGCGAAGAATTGGGTCTTAGTCGCCCGCATAAACATCGGGCCGAATCCGACGCCCGGGCAACGGTAGAGCTCTTTGAGATTTTAAGAGAGAAGGATCAGCGCAAGGGGATTAACTCCCTTGAGCAGAGTATACACGCCGGTGAATATTTAAAAGATAAGATCAACGATTTACTGCGCTCCATTAAATACAATCGTGGAATCTATTACCTACACGATCGCGAGGGGAGCCTTTTATACATTGGGGCCTCCGATAATGTAAAGGCGGCGGTAAACCGCATGTTCTTGGGCGATACTAAACGCATTCAGAAATTAGCGGAATCGGTGCACTCCATAAAAGTTGAAGCAGTTGGGAATTGGCTGATTGCCCGTATTAAGCGTGAGGAAGAATTGCTAAAGGTAAAAGCACCTTTTAATGGATCCCTTAATAGCGAATTGCTTTATGGTATCTATGCCGATAAACGTGAGGACCCGCCAAGCTTACAGATTATTAAATTAAAAGAGGCGGGCCGCAAGAAGCCTTGGGCGCAGGCGCCAAACTTAAAAGCAGCCCAAAGAGCATTGCGGATGTACAAGCGCTTTGCTAGGGGTAAGCGCGGACCAGTAGTTCGTGATTTGCTTTCCGATTTTCCCCAGCAAGCCTTATTTAGAGCCAAAGGAAGAAACTCGAGTGAGCACGCCGTTTTTGTAGTGGAAGAAGGCACTTTGAAAGGCTACTTCTATTACAAACTGAGCGATAAGTTCAAATCTTGGGATAGGGTCCATCATCTAATGACCGAATTGCATCAGGATCCATCCTATATGGAATTATTGAAATTAGGCATTCTAGCCGGTGATTTTCAACTCATGCCGGTGCCTAGTTTAATGGATGAAAGTAAATCCTAGAACAATTCGAAGCCTAAGCACAGCATTATTTGGCTACTGCGTAGGTCGGTGTTAATCGTAGCGCCGCTAACATTGTTTACGATTAAAGAGGAGGCCCAAGGACTAAAAGCACCTTCGTAACGGAGGTCAATTATTAGACGGCTAATTTCTATGCCGACCCCTAATTGGTAGCCCCAAGTTCCCGCTTCAATATCGCTCCCTATTTTTCCACTTAGGTCGGAGAGGTTTGCGCTGTAAACAGGTCCTAACATGGCGCGAAGTGGACCTAATTTAGTTCCCACTAAAATGGGAATGTCAATGCGGCTCATATCCAATTCGATGTCGCGGATATCACCACCGCCGGCGTCTACGGTGGCCGTCTGACTCAATTGGTTAAAAATTGCTTCCGCCTGAAGGAATACCAAAGGAAGACCAATTTTTATGTAGCCACCAGCATGAAAACTTAGTTCTCGTCCGGCATCCTCAATACTCTGAATGGAGCTCACCGCGCTTTGAACGTCGGAGATATTTGCTTTCGATAGTCCTGCTCCGGCGCGGATTCCAAGATCCAATTGGGCCTGGGCAGAAAGGCTAAAAAAACTGATAAGGAGGAGGCTGGCTAATCTTTTCATGAGACTACTTTAATGCTTGGTTGATATTGCGAAGCAGGCGCTCTTCGGCCGCTTCTTCTTCCTCAAATTTAAAATTTTGACCGGTAATTTGCTCATAAAGTTCTGCATATCGGTCACTTACCTCCTTCACGAAGGCTTCCGTCATTTCTGGAACTGCTTGTCCAGTCTTGCCTTGAAAGCCATTGGCCATTAACCACTCTCGAACAAATTCTTTGCTCAATTGCTTTTGGGCTTCTCCTTTTTCGAGACGTTCTTCATAGCCATCCGCATAAAAATAGCGACTGGAATCGGGGGTGTGGATTTCATCAATGAGCACAATATTTCCTTCCGCATCTTTCCCAAACTCATATTTAGTGTCTACCAGGATTAGTCCGCGTGCCTGGGCCATCTCCTGACCGCGTTTGAATAAGGCCTGGGTGTATTTTTCCAGTTGCAAGTAGTCGGCTTCCGAAACAATTCCCTGGGCCAATATTTCCTCGCGGCTGATATCCTCGTCGTGCGTGCCTAAGTCTGCTTTAGTAGTGGGGGTGATTATGGGCTCGGGAAAAGCTTGGTTTTCTTTCATTCCTTCCGGAAGAGCGACTCCACATAAACTGCGTAAACCACTTTTGTAAGTACGCCAAGCGTGACCGGTTAAATAGCCCCGAATAACCATTTCCACTTTAAAAGGATCGGCTTTCTTTCCTAAGGTTGCGCTGGGGTCCACCATTTCAATTTTCCAGTTGGGAACAATATCGGCGGTAGCGTCGAGGAAATAATTCGCAATCTGATTAAGCACTTGCCCCTTACCAGGAATGCCTTTGGGTAAGACCACATCGAAGGCCGAGATTCGGTCCGATGCTACCATTAGCAATAAATCATTTTCTAAAAAGTATACATCGCGAACCTTACCACGGTAAAAATTGGTCTGGCCGGGTAATTGGAAATTAGTTTCTTTCAGTGCTTTCATTTTCTTCTTTATCGTAAGCGCGGATAATATTCTTAACCAGTTGATGACGAATAACGTCGTTTTCTTCAAGGTAAATCTGGTCAATGCCTTCAATGCCTTTTAAAATACGCAAGGCTTCTTTGAGTCCGGATACCTGTTTGCGGGGCAGGTCGATCTGACTAGCATCACCGGTAACGATGAACTTTGCACTTGCCCCCATCCGGGTTAAGAACATTTTCATTTGAGCATGGGTGGTATTTTGAGCCTCATCTAAAATCACAAAAGCCCGATCAAGGGTACGTCCCCGCATAAAGGCTAGTGGGGCAATCTGAATGGTTCCACTTTCCATGTAGTAGGCAAGCTTTTCAGGGGGAATCATATCCCTTAAGGCATCGTATAAAGGCTGTAAATAGGGATCGAGTTTTTCCTTGAGATCTCCCGGTAAAAAGCCAAGGTTTTCACCTGCTTCTACCGCGGGACGAGTGAGGATGATGCGTTTTATCTCCTTGTTTTTTAAAGCACGTACCGCTAAAGCCACCGCGGTATAGGTTTTTCCCGTACCCGCCGGACCAACCGCAAAAATCACATCATTATGCTTAATCGATTTAAGCATACGGCGCTGATTAAGAGTGCGGGCCTTTACGGCCTGACCATTGGTGCCGTATAAAATAATGTCACTTTCAGGACTATCGTCTTTTTCCAATATCATCTCATCCTTAAGAATACGGTCGACCTGATTTAGACTTAATGAATTGTAGCGATTTAAATATTCGACAATCTCACTAACCTTATCCTCAAATCGAATAATTTGGGATTCTTCGCCATTCACCTTAATGGTACCTCCACGAGCAGTTATCTTAAGCTCTGGAAAATAGTTTTTTATAAGGTTTAGGTACTTATTATTGGTGCCGTAAATCTCTCTGGGATCTACACTTTCTACATGAAGAGTTTTCTCGCTCAAATTTGCTTTGGAATCTTTAGTTTAGGCTTGCGCTTTAAATGAATATTTTTGTCGTTACAAAATAACAAATAAAGGGCGATTCGTCCATTACCTTTTCCCCTGATATGCCATTAATAAGTTTAAGCAGTGATTATGGAAACAAAGATCCTTACCGAGCGATAGTCTTGGGGGTCTTGGCCGATTTAGCACCGCAACTTAAAGTGGTGGAGCTCAGTCATGAAATTGCTCCTGGTAATTTATTAGAAGCCGCTTTTATTATTGGTCAGGCTTACCCTTCCTTTCCCAAAGGTTCGGTGCATCTAATTTTAAACCAAGAACTTGATGGTAAGGGAGTTTTTCTTGCGATGGAGATGGATGGACAATTTTTTATTGCCGCCGATAATGGCTTGCTCAGCTTGTTGCAAGGCGCTAAGAAGGCAAAGGCTATTCATCGGATTGAAATCGGAGCGGGTATAGATAGTTTATTTCCAGGAAGAGATTTTCTCGCTAAGGCCGCTGTGCATTTAGCGCAGGGGGGAGCCCTTTCGATCCTGGGGAAACCTATGAATTCAATAAATCAGGTAAAGGCCCCGCAAGCTTTGGTTGATCGCGAGCGTAAAATTATAAGTGGAAAGATTATCTACATCGACCACTACGGAAATTTGATTACCAATATTGCTAAAGGACAATTGCAGGAATTACAGGGCAAGACCTTTGAAATAAACTTACCCCGTAATCGCTCGCTTACGAAGATTGCCCGTTCCTATCAGGATAGTGCCCAAGATGGCGTGTTAGCCCTAATTAATTCTTTAGGTTTGCTGGAAATTGCCTTTCGTGGTGCAATTGGTAAGGAGTACAATGGGGCCAATAGCCTTTTGGGTCTCAATTTAATGGATGAAATAAGTATTAATTACGAATGATCAGTCGGATTGTTAAAATGACCTTTCAGGAAGAAAAGGTTGAAGATTTTCTCGCCAACTTTCACAAACACAAGGATCAAATTCGAAATTTTCCCGGATGTGAAAAGTTGAAATTGCTGCGCGATGTAAATGATCCGAATATTTTTTTCACCTATAGTTGGTGGCAAGAGGCAACAGATTTGGAAAACTATCGTCAATCTGAATTGTTCCAAGGCGTATGGGCTTTTACCAAAACCTTATTTGCGGCTAAGCCTGAAGCTTGGAGCACAAATGAAATAGAATCGTTGTAATGTTTGCATTAATCCAAAAGGAAATACGAGCCTTCTTTGGATCCATCATTGGTTATTTAGTAGTGATGGTATACCTGCTTATTAATTCGGTTTTTCTCTGGTTATTCCCAGGGAGTTTTAACCTTCTCGATGGAGGTTATGCCAGTTTAGGTTACCTCTTTACCATAAGCCCTTGGGTCTTTTTGTTTCTAATTCCGGCTTTAAGCATGCGCCTTTTCGCAGATGAAAAAAAGGCTGGTACCATGGAATTACTGCTTACCAAACCATTAAGCGATTTGCAGATAGTTTTGGCTAAGTACAGTGCGGGATTATTGTTATTACTGGTCGCATTATTACCGACCCTCATTTACTATTATACCGTTTATCAATTAGGTAATCCCTTGGGCAATATTGATAGCGGCGCCACCTTTGGCTCTTATGTCGGTTTACTATTTTTAGGTGCGGCTTTTTTAAGCATTGGCTTATTTGCTTCGGCATTAACCGATAATCAAATCGTAGCTTTTTTACTGGCTATGTTTTTATGTTTCTTCATTTTTTATGGATTTGATCAAATTGCCGGTTTCGAGCTTTTCGGATCCCTCGATTTATTTATCCTAAAATTGGGGATTAACGAACATTATATTTCAATGAGTAGGGGGGTTATAGATAGTAGAGATGTCTTATACTTCCTGAGTCTCATCGCCACTTTCGTGGCCGCCACCCGATTAGTAATTCAAAGTCGCAAATGGTAATGAAGAAAAGAAGAGATCTCTTTCGCTTTGTTATTTTCTTAGCGATTCTAGTACTACTAAATTTCATAGGCAGTCTGAAGTTTTTCCGCCTTGACCTTACCTCAGAAAAGCGTTACAGCCTTTCGGAGGCTACGGTGCAACTATTGGAAAGCTTCGACGATGTTCTTTTGGTTAAAGTCTACCTAGATGGTGATTTTCCCGCAGGATTCCAGCGCTTGCAGTCGGAAACCCGACAAATGCTGGATGAGTTTAGGGCCTACAATCCCAATCTACAATACATCTTTATTAATCCTAATGCTCAGGGCGATAGAGAAGAGACCAATAGTCTTTTCCAACAGCTGCAGTTTAAGGGCTTAAAGCCGTATCAGCTATCGGTCAATACCGAAGGTGAAGCCTCAGTAAAGACTATTTTTCCTGGAGCGATTCTTAGCTATGGCGATAATGAAGAGCCGGCTTTATTATTAAAGGATCAGTTAGGTGTTTCCCCCGAACAGCAAATAAACACCTCGGTAGAGAATCTCGAGTTTAGCTTAGCCAACGCCATTCGAAGTTTGGTACAGTCGAATAAGCCACTGGTAGGTTTTTTACAGGGGCACGGTGAAGTTGGACCGCGTGAATTGGCTGATTTAGCCAAGGCCCTCAATGCCAATTATCAAGTCGACTTATTCAATATCCGAGAGTTTAAGAACGACTCCACCAAAGAAACTCTAAGTATCGCTCAGCAACAGGTGCGCATGAATCGTTTCGATGCGATCATCATAGCGAAACCGCAACTGGCCTTTAATGACTTGGATAAGTACATGATTGATCAATTTGCTATGAATGGCGGAAAATTGATTTGGTTGCTGGATGCGGTGCAAGCTTCAATGGATAGTCTTAGCGAGAAGTCACAGTTTATGGCCTTGCCCTTATTTGATCGCTTAAATTTAAATGACCTCCTCTTTAAATACGGTGTGCGAGTAAATACCGATATGGTGGTAGATATGGTTGCGGCCGGAGTTAATGATCAGCGGCAAATTCAGCCTTGGATATATTTCCCCATGGTAATGCCACAAAGCAATCACCCGATAGCTAAAGATCTTAATGCTATTTGGTTGCAATTTGCTTCTAGTCTAGATACGGTCATTGCCGAAGGAGTGCGTAAGAATATATTATTGCGGAGTTCCCCTTACTCCGCTCGTCGGGCAACCCCAGCCATTGTTAGCCTGTCTGAACTTTACAATCCGCCTCCGCAAAACCGATTTAGGGAACGCGGTATCCCCTTGGCTATCTTGTTGGAAGGTAAATTTCAATCTCTTTACAAAAACCGCCTGAAACCAAAAGCGGGAGGTGAGCAATTGCCAATGGTTGAAGAAAGTGTGGAGACCCAAATGTTGGTGGTTTCGGATGGGGATATCATTCGCAACCAAACCAATGTGGTAAATCGCGACATACCCAAAGGTGCACCACTACCCTTAGGCTATGATCAATTTACCGGGATGCAATATGGAAATAAGGATTTCTTGATTAATGCCATCGACTACATGTTAGACGATAGTGGTCTAATCGATATTCGTTCCCGTGAGTTAAAAATCCGTTTGCTCGATTTAAATCGCACCAAAAAGGAAAGACTCACTTGGCAATTGGTAAATACCCTAATTCCAATTTTACTTATTCTACTATTAGCGGTGCTTAATTACATTCTGCGTCGAAAAAAATACCTTTCCTAAGATGAAGAAGAACCTCATTTATCTTATCGTTTTCCTTGTTCTATTGGCTGTAGCCGGATGGCTTTTCAGCGAAAGCAGCGGCAAGACTACCTTAAGTGGTCCCGAAAATTATGCCTTTGCCGTAAAGGACACTGCCAGTATCACCAAGATTGTGATTAGCGATAAAAGCCCGAAAAAAGTTAGCTTAAGCCGCAGAGGAAAGCGCTGGTTATTGGATGATGAACATAAGGTACGTCGCGATGCAATAGCGGTCCTTCTAGAAACTCTCGTGCGGATGGAGATGCGTAATTTCCTTCCCCAGCGAATGGTGCCGGTGGTAGAGAAAAACCTCGCCACTTTAGGACGAAAAGTAGAAATCTATCAAGATGGTAGCTTGAGCAAGGTTCTTTATGTAGGTCTGCCCACCACCGATGAGATGGGTACTTATATGAAGATTGAGGGTGCCGACTTGCCTTATGCTGTGCATATCCCTGGCTTTAATGGTTTTTTAAATACGCGCTTTATCGTGGATGATTACCTCTGGCGCAGCCGTGAGTTAATGGATATCAATACCCAAGCAATTAAGGAGCTTAATGTATTGTTTCCCGATTCTTTGGATCAGAGCTTTAGCGTTAAAGTCTTTTCCGCCGATAGCCTGTATGTCGAAAGAGCCTCCGATGGTAAAGTGATGCGAGGTGCCTCCCAAGTTAAAGCCCGATTACTATTGTCGGCAATGTCCAAATTGAGTTATGAAGGGGAGATTATTCCCAGTGATCCTATTTATGATGACCGTGACTCCCTCTTAGCAAGTACACCAGTCTTTAAGATTAGTGTTAGCGATAAGGAAGGAAGGGTGCAGAGCTTTAGCGGCTTCAAGATTAAGGCCGCTCCCGAAACCATCGATTTTGATGATCCAAAGACCTTTTTTGATCCCGATCGTTTACACGGATTTATTAACGATGAGCGCATGGTATTGCTTCAATATTATGCTTTACGCAAGGTAATCAGGCCTTTAGATTATTATCTTTTTGAGGATAAAAGCTTGTAATTTTTGAAAAATGCCGCGCAGGTCGGGAGCGCTATTAGCTATATTTGTTCCTTAATTTCTAATTAATCACGGTTTTATGAAATTCATCGTTTCAAGTGGTGCGCTTTTAAAGCAGTTGCAAATTGTTGGTGGCGTGTTAAATAACAACAACACCCTACCGATCTTAGATAACTTCCTTTTAAAGTTGGAAGGTTCACAATTAAGCATTTTAGCTTCCGATTTGGAATCGACCATTAGTGCTACCCTTGAGGTGCAAGGTGATCAAGATGGGGTAGCCGCAGTGCCAGCCCGTCTGCTATTGGATGGTTTAAAAGCCTTGCCAGAGCAGCCAGTTACCTTTGTAACCGATGATTCCAGCATGACCGTAGAGATTAGTTCGGATTATGGTCGCTACAGCTTGGCTTTTGTAGAAGGAGACGAGTTTCCTAAGCTTCCCGAAATGGAAGATGTGAGCACTACTACTGTACCAGGCGAAATTTTGGCTACCGCGATTAACAAAACTTTGTTTGCAGCAGGAAATGACGACCTACGTCCGGTGATGTCGGGTGTATTCTTCCAGTTTAGTTCCGAGAGTCTAACTTTTGTGGCTACCGATGCCCATAAATTGGTGCGCTACCGTCGCAATGATTTTAAGAGTGATAATACGGCCGAATTCATCATGCCGCGTAAACCGCTCAATATCCTTAAGTCTACCTTGGTAAGCGTAGGTGATGAGGTAAAGGTGCATTACAATGAAACCAACGCTCGTTTCGAGTTTGAAAATATTGTCTTAAGCTGTCGACTCATTGATGGTAAATACCCCAATTACGAGGCAGTAATTCCTAAAGACAATCCCAATGTCTTGGAGATTGAGCGCACTAAGTTTTTAAGCTCAGTAAAACGAGTGGCAATTTTCTCAAATAAAACTACCCATCAGGTACGTTTAAAAATGGCTGGGTCTGAATTACAGATGATGGCCGAAGACGTAGACTTTTCCAACAAGGCGCATGAGCGTTTAGACTGTAGCTATCAGGGAGAGGATATGGAGATTGGTTTCAACTCTCGTTTCTTAACCGAAATGTTAAGCAATTTAGAGTCGGATGTAATCAATTTAGAGATGTCTGCTCCTAACCGTGCCGGTATTATTTTACCCGCCGATAGTCTTGAAGAAGGAGAAGATGTATTGATGCTGGTTATGCCAGTGATGCTTAATTCATAAGATTCCCGGTGGGCGTACTGGTTATAGGCGACGTTCACGCATGTTATTACACCTTAAAGAAATTGGTGCAAGAGCATTGGCAGCCTGAGGAGGATTTGCTAGTGTTTGTTGGTGACCTATTAAACAAGGGGGCGCATAGCGTAAAAACTTGGCGTTATTGGTTAAAATTGAGTGCTAAATACCCCAATAAGGTGATTCTAATTCGGGGCAATCACGAGCAATGGTTCCTAAAGCATTTTCGAAAAAATAAGCCTTCAAAGCAATTTATTGATTTAGTGGCGGGCTTTAATCGTAAGGGACTTACAGCAAATGATGTTGCTGCTCAAATTGCCGGTTTGCCCCTGCATTGGGAAAATGAAGATATCTATGTGAGTCACGCTGGATTTTCTGCCGCTAGTCAGGATCCCTTTAATATTAACCGTGCGCATAATTTGTTGGAGAACCGCAAGAAATTGAAGGCTCTGGCGAAGGTTCAGGTATGCGGCCATCAAATTTTGGAAAGCGATAAGCCCTTGTTTAAGACCCAAGAGAATGCTTGGTTAATTGATACAGGTGCTTGGACGGGCCGCTTTCTTAGCGCATTACTTTTTACCGATAATCCCCATAAACCAAAGGTCATTCGCGTGCCTCGTGATGCGCGTGATGAGGCGACACCAATCGGTGACTAAGTTATTTTTTTGCCCCTTGCCTTTATTGTACCTTTGGTAGCCCATTTTATAACCTCTTAAAATCAAGAAAATGGATAAAGGTTTTTATCATGTTCCACAGGCTATTAATGAGCCCATATTGTCTTATGCTCCCGGTTCTAAAGAGCGTAAAGAAGTTCAGGCTGCATATGATAAAATGTGGAATGAAACTCTAGATATTCCCATGGTCATTAATGGGGAGAAGGTTCGTACCAATAATACCATGCGCGTATTACCTCCACATGATCATGGCCATAATGTAGGCTCTTTCCACTTTGGTGAAGCCAAACACGTTCACGATGCAATTAATGCCGCATTAGAGGCTAAGGAAGCTTGGGAGAATATGTCTTGGGCCAATCGCTCGGCAATTTTCTTAAAAGCCGCCGATTTAGTAGCCGGTCCTTACCGTGCTCGCATCAATGCGGCTACCATGATTCAGCAATCCAAAACTATTTTCCAAGCAGAGATTGATTCGGCTTGTGAGCTAGCGGATTTCTTGCGTTTTAACGTGCAGTATGCAACGGAGATTTACAATGAGCAGCCCTACACACATTCCCATTCTACTATTTGGAATCGGGTAGATTATCGTCCGCTTGAAGGTTTCACCTTTGCAATTACCCCTTTTAACTTTACGGCTATTGCAGGAAACCTTCCTACAAGTATGGCGATGATGGGTAATACAGTGGTTTGGAAGCCAAGCTTGAGTCAGATGTACTCCGCCCACATCGTAATGGAAATCTTTGAAGAAGCAGGTATGCCTCCCGGGGTTATTAATATGATTGCTACCGATCCTCAGGAAACGGCCGACATCGTATTCTCACATCCCGATTTTGCCGGTTTACATTACACCGGTTCTACCGAAGTATTCCAGAATATTTGGACCGTTATTGGTGCCAACATTAAAAAATACCGCACTTATCCTCGAATTGTAGGGGAAACCGGTGGTAAGGACTTTGTGATGGTTCATAAGTCATCTAAAGCTCAGCAGGTAATTACGGCTCTCATTCGTGGTGCTTTTGAATTCCAGGGGCAAAAATGTTCGGCTGCTTCACGCGCCTACATTCCCGATAATCTATGGCCTGAGGTGAAGCAAGGTTTGGTAAATACCATGGCCGAGCTTAAAATGGGTAGTCCCCGTGACTTTGAAAACTTTATTACGGCAGTAATTCATGAAGGTGCCTTTGATAAGCTGGCTTCTTACATCGATCGCGCTAAAGCGGATAAGGATGCGGAAATCATCGCTGGTGGAAATTACGATAAGTCGAAAGGTTACTTCGTAGAGCCTACGGTGGTGGTAACTACCGATCCTAAGTATGTGACGATGGAAACCGAGCTCTTTGGTCCGGTTTTAACCATTTATGTGTATCCGGCCGATCAATTCGAAGAGACATTAACTTTGGTGGATGAGACTTCTCCTTATGCACTAACTGGAAGTTTATTCTCGGAGGATCGTTATGCCTTAGAGTACGGCATGCATAAGCTGCGCAATGCCGCTGGTAACTTCTATATTAATGATAAGCCTACCGGAGCGGTAGTTGGCCAACAACCATTTGGCGGTGCTCGTGCATCGGGTACCAATGATAAGGCTGGTTCTAAACAGAACTTATACCGCTGGGTCAGTCCTCGATTAATCAAGGAAACTTTGGTTACCCCCGAGGATTACAAATACCCATTCTTAGCTAAAGACTAATGATTTAGGTTAAATTAATATTAAGCCACCTCGCGAGAGGTGGCTTTTTTATTTTAAGTTAACATTAAATGTATTTGATAATCAGCACTTAGCATATATTTTAAGTTCTAATGTTAACCCAATGTTAACTCAGTGTAAATATTTTTTATATCTTTGAAGTGTTGAACTAAAAATCTCTGTAGTCATGAAAAAGATATTAGGACTTATTGTGGTAGGCTTGTTCATGGTGACTACAGCAAAAGCGCAATCTGACGTTAAGTGGGAAAAGCAAGATGATCAGATTAAGATGACACGCTATTTTGCCGGCACCGATCAAGTTAAAGAAGTAGGCTATTTTAAAGAAGGTAAATCTCACGGACAGTGGACTGAGTTCACGCGTGAAGGTGATATTCGAATTGAAGCAACTTACATTAATGGTGAGAAAGAAGGAACTTGGTTTGTATGGGCCGACGATCGCACTAAACTATTTGAATGTGTATACGAAGATAACCGTATGGTAGAGCACCGAGAGTGGTCTCTAGATCAGCGTAATTTACACGTAGAAAAATAATTTATTGGAGAATAAATTAGGAAAAGGCGCGGTGTTTCTACATCGCGCCTTTTTTATATTTGTCCTATGCGAATGATGGTATCGCCAGCCAAGACGCTGGACTTTGAAAGTGAACTGCAAATCGGGTCGATTTCTGAGCCCTTATTTCCCGATTCGAGGGCCAAGGTAGCCAAGAAACTAGCGAGCTATAAACCTGGAGCCTTGATGAAATTACAAGGTATAAGCAAGGCTTTAGCCAATGTGAACTTTGAACGGAATCAGGCTTTGGCTGCAGGCGAAACAGGAGCCAAGAAGCAGGCGGTGCTTGCCTTTAAAGGTGATGTTTATTTAGGGATGGAAGCGGAGCAATGGACCAGCTCTGATATGGACTATGCCCAGCAGAAACTCTTTATCTTATCGGGATATTATGGTATCCTAAAACCCAATTCTTTAATAAGTCCCTATCGCCTAGAAATGGGTACGGCCATGAATGTAGGTCGCAAGAAGAACTTATACGAGTTTTGGAAAGCTGATTTAGGGGCCTTTTTAAAGGAAGAGCTAAAAGCCGAGGAGCCGATTCTCAATTTAGCCAGCAATGAGTACTTTAAGGTGGTGAAGCAATTGAAGCTTCCCAATCCCGTTATTGATGTGGATTTCCGTGATTTCTCGAATGGTAAGTACAAGGTGATTTCCTTTTTTGCAAAGAAAGCACGCGGTATGATGGCAAATTATGTTATCCAAAACCGTATTGATGATTGGCGAGAACTAAAAGATTTTAACTTAGCAGGATACTATTATGACGCTGCCCAATCGACGGAGACGAAAATGGTATTTTTAAGAGACAAACAATGAACAGACCTCTCAAATTATCGGCCTTGAGCCTAGTGATGCTTCTTAGTTTAGGTTTAAGTGCCCAAACCAAATACACCAAATATTATGAGTTTGGTGCAAGTTTGGGGACCCTGAACATGTCGAATGGTATTGCTAATTCGAACCGGGTAAATGCCTTCTTTGCGGAGGCGGCGCCAAATTTAAGTGTCTTCGCCAAGTATCATTTTAATGATTGGTTTGGAATTGGTTTTGACGTAAGCTATGCCAATTTAAAAGCGGCGGATATAAACCATGAAAATGCCAATCGCGGCTTGTCGGTTACCACCAGTATGGCGCATGCTAATGCTTTTACTGAAATTCACTTTATCCGTTTTGGTAAATACCATTTAGAAGATAAATACACGGTTTTTGTGAAAGCAGGGCTTGGATTTGCTGGTTGGAACCCAGAATTGACTTTCGATGATTTGGTGCCCAGCACTTTGGATATTGAGACCAATGCCTATAATGGGATGACAAGCTTCTATGGCATCGGAGCCAAGTACCGTTTGGGATATCATAGCATTTTAACCTTCGAATTCCGCTATACCAATATTAATGGTAATACCACCGACGGCTTTATTGATATGGCTCCGGAGGCGACTAACCCCAATGACAAGGTCTGGGGCTTTAATTTTGGTTATTCTTACGCGATTCTTTAGAACTGGCGTTCATAGGCACCCAAATCGGGTAATCCATTGAAGTTTCGAATCTTTCCTAAGATATCGGTTGGCACTAAGAAGCCATCCGTAGTATTTCCTTGATCTACCGCTTGCGAAGCAGTGTCCAATTGGAAATAATTAGTCCCTGGACTCACAAAGGCATTATTGCGATTAATAAATATTTGGCTAAAGCGTGCATCATTCACGTCGAAGCCTCGATCTTCTTCGTCGGGATCTAATTTTAAAGCCACATGGTTGAAGTTGTAATTGAAAAGCGCAACTTCGTCATCCGCCAGAGCGAGTTCTTGGCGATTATTGCCATCGATAATACAATTGCCAAAATAGGCGGATTCGAGGTCACGACTTACCCGTAAGACACCATTCTCAGTCTGGAAGTCTACAAAATTGGTGAGGAAAACGCTTGGGTCTTGACGTGTGCCCTGGGTCCAATAGTTAACAAAACTACAATGACGGAAACTGTAATTTCCGCCGAAAGCGTAGAGTCCGTATAATCCTTGATTGGCGATCACCAAATTTTGGGCATCAATACTGCTGTAGCCAGCATAGAGGCCGGTGCGCGAACTGTTTAATATGTAGCTGTTGCGGATTACTAGCTGGTCGCTGTACACCGCACTGTCGGTGCGCAAACCATTTACCGCATTCTTAAGTACTAAATTATTTATTTCCGCTTTTGCAGCCTGACCAATATAGAGTCCGCCTAAAACGCCACCCCATTGTCCGGGTACATTTTCATAAAAAGGTTCTAGGCGATCACTGCTAAATGTAACCGAGTCACCCTGACCAGGATTCGCTCCAGGGGCAATGCGCAACTGACCTTCATCAAATACCCACAAGCCACTGTTTTCATGAAAGTGCACATCGGTACCTTCGTCTATGGTAAGTGTGCAGCCGCTATCTACTACTGCATAGCCATAAACGACATGCGGTAAAGTGGCATCCCAGGTACTATTGCAATTAATTATTGAGTAGGGAATGACAATGGAATTGGCGCCTTCGCCAAGTACAATAAAATTGGTAGGAAAGTGAAAAATAGCTTGCTTAGCTAGAGTAACCAACTCGACATTTTGAGACTTTCCATTCAGTTCAAAAAGGATTTGGTCGCTAACCACCATCTCGGGGCTATTATTTATTTCGCCCGCATTTACTTCTACAAAAATGTAAATACTGTCTTCCGGCAAGATCTCAACATTAGTGGCATTATTGGTTGCAGTACCATTAATATTTAATCGGTAAGGGCTGTTTGGGTCCGCCAAACGAATGTTGGGGATGCTAATATTGTCTTTACTGTCATTGTAAACCTTAAGCTCGTAGGTGCTAGAGCCAATGGTCTCAAAAACCGTATCTAGGAAAATGGTATCAGTAGAGAAACGCAACTCTGAAGAGGCAATAATAATATTGTCTTCTTTTCTACAGGCGCCGATACTAAGGGCAAGCAAAAAGCCAAAAAACAGAAGTTTTTTATACATGGACTACTAACGAGAATGAGGCTTCAAAAGTACTTTCTATCTTTGAATTCCCGATGGGAAAGAAGATTTCAATTTTTAAGGCCTAAGGTCTTGGTGTCCAATTAATTTATTTTTAGCTTTGCAGCCCTTTTTTGGCTTGGGCAAAATCCTAAACCTAAATTTAAGTTATGCAAAAAGACATTCATCCAGAAAACTATCGTCCTTGTGTATTCAAGGATATGGGTACAGAAGATTATTTCATTACCCGTTCATGCGCTGACACTCGCGACACCATCGAAATTGATGGCGTGGAATACCCATTAATCAAAATGGAAATCTCAGCTGCGTCTCACCCATTCTATACCGGTAAGGTTAAATTGGTTGATACCGCTGGTCGTGTTGATAAATTCCGCAGTCGTTACGCGAATCGCAAGAAATAAGCGAATAACGCTCAGAATATTTAACCCTGACCAAATTGATTTGCGTCAGGGTTTTTTTATGTCCATGACTTATCTTGCCTTACCAAATCTTCGACTATGAATATCATCTTCTTTGACGACGAAAATAGAGACCATCTTTTACCCTTAACCTTTACTAGACCTAGCGCAAAGCTGCGTTGCGGTATCTTAACTTTAGAGGAAAAGTGGCTAAAGCGATTAGGAGAAACGGAAGCTTCTTACCTAAGCCAAGATTATTTGCAGAAGAAATTCCCCATAAAGGAAACGGGCGATGACTGGTTTATTAATCCCTGTGTTTGTCCGACCGAAGAGTTAGTTGAGGCCTTGCAATCGCTGGAAGATCACCAATCATTGATGAAAGATGATTTACTTATTGCTACCCGCGATTCCCGTCATTTTAATGAAGATGAAGAATTGGACACCGAGGTTTTGGACTTCGAAGGTGAGCTTAATTATATCTCAAGACCCTATCACCTCTTTAGCCTAAATGGCGCTGAGCTCGAAGTTGATTTTGACCTTATCACCGCAGGACGGGAGTCGGCTCCAGTTTCCAAAACCAATACCCTTATTGGTGACCGCATATTTCTAGAGGAAGGAGCGAAGGTGGAAGCGGCCATTCTAAATAGTAGTTCGGGGCCTATTTACATTGCTAAGGATGCGGAAGTTATGGAAGCTTCGGTAGTACGCGGGCCCTTCGCTTTATGCGAGCATTCCGTTTTAAAATTGGCCTCCAAAATTTATGGGCCTACTACGGTAGGACCACATAGTAAAGTAGGTGGTGAAGTAAATAACTCTGTGATTCTAGGCTATTCCAATAAAGGTCACGATGGCTTTTTAGGTAATTCGGTTTTAGGAGAGTGGTGTAATATTGGAGCCGACAGTAATAATTCGAATTTGAAGAATAATTACGAAGAAGTGAAACTTTGGGATTACCCAAGGGGAGGCTTTGCTCGCACGGGATTGCAATTCTGCGGCTTAATAATGGGCGACCATTCAAAATGTGGCATTAATACCATGTTTAATACCGGGACGGTAGTTGGTGTGAGTGCCAATATTTTTGGTTCCGGATTCCCCCGTAATTTTATTGCTTCTTATTCTTGGGGTGGCGCCTCGGGCTTTAGTGAATACAAGTTCGAGAAAGCGATGAAAACTGCCGAATTGGTCATGTCCAGACGTAATGTCGAACTCGACGAAGTGGAGCGTGACATTTTGCAGGTAATCTTTGACAAAACGGCTAGCTACCGGAAGTAAAATTGCTTTGGCATAGGGATTGAACCTAGCTCTGCCCACGCGGGTGGACAAATTTCTTGTACATGAGTATTATCGACTTTTCAGATATAGATAGTTTACATATGGGCGTTATGCGCGATGAAGGGGAGTACATTCCCTTGATGAGTAAGGAAGACGAAGAGAGCCTTAAAAATGAGGATCTTCCTGAGGAGCTGCCCATCTTGCCTTTACGAAATACCGTATTGTTTCCAGGGGTTGTAATCCCGATTACTGCCGGTCGCGATAAATCCATAAAACTGCTTAATGAAGTAAATAAGAAGCAAGGCCTTTTAGGGGTGGTTTCACAACGTGATGGTAGTGAGGAAGATCCCAAACCGGAGGACCTTTATCGCACCGGTACGGTGGCGCGAATAATTCGCTCTTTCAAACTTCCAAATGGCCACACAGCGGTTATTCTCCAAGGTCTAAGACGATTTGTCATAGAAGATTTTACTCAGGCTGAACCACACATTTACGCTCGAGTACATAAATCGGATGAGCTAAAGCCAGCTGAAGACAATCAAAAGTTTAAGGCTGTAATGGAGTCGATAAAAGACGTTGCGCTTGAGATTATCGACAAGTCGGTGGAGATTCCTAATGAAGCGGCCATGACTATCAAAAGCATTGATAGTGACACTTTCTTGCTCAATTTCGTGAGTAATAACATGAATGCAGAGGTTGATAAGAAGCAACATTTGCTGGAGATCGACGACCTAAATAATAGAGCCAATGAAGTCTTGAAATTACTGAATCTCGAAGCTAAGATGCTTGAGATGAAGAACGAGATTCAGGATAAGGTGCGCTCCGACTTTGACAAGCAACAAAGAGAGTATTTCCTTCAGCAGCAGCTACGACAAATCCAAGAGGAACTCGGGGGTTCGAGTACCGAATCGGAAATTGAAGAGATGCGCGCTAAGGGTCGTAAGAAAGATTGGCCGGAGAAAGTAAAGGAGCTTTTTGATAAAGAACTAAGCAAATTACAGCGGGTAAATCCACAAGTGCCTGAATTCAGCATACAGCGTAATTACCTGGAATTTATGCTGGATTTGCCCTGGAATAAGGTTAGTAAGGATAATTTCAATCTAAAACGCGCGGAACGCATTTTAAACCGTGATCATTACGGATTAGAAAAGGTAAAAGAGCGCCTGCTTGAGTACTTAGCCGTACTAAAATTAAAGGGGGATTTAAAGGCACCAATTCTCTGTTTATACGGACCTCCCGGGGTGGGTAAAACAAGTTTGGGTAAATCGGTAGCCGAGGCTTTAGGTCGACCTTATGTACGTATGTCATTGGGCGGTTTAGGCGATGAGTCAGAAATTCGCGGACACCGGAAAACCTATATCGGGGCTATGCCAGGCCGCTTATTACAGAACATTAAGAAGGCAGAAACCTCTAACCCCGTTTTTGTTTTAGACGAGATCGATAAACTTTCCGCTGGTCGTGGTCACGGTGATCCTGCTTCGGCCATGCTAGAAGTTTTAGACCCAGAACAGAATAATAGCTTCTACGATAACTATTTAGAGGTCGGTTACGATTTAAGTAAGGTCTTGTTTGTGGCTACCGCTAATAATCTGGGAACCATTCACCCGGCCTTGCGCGATCGTATGGAGATCATTGAGATCAACGGTTATACCGTAGAGGAAAAAGTGCAAATTGCCGCCAAGCACCTCTTGCCTAAGCAGCTTAAAGAGCATGGTCTAGAAAAAGGTCAGCTTAGTCTTAGTAAGAAAGTCTTGGAGCATGTAGTTGAAAGTTATACCCGCGAATCAGGAGTTCGTGGCTTGGATAAGGTGATTGCTAAAATGGTTCGTTATGCCGCTAAGAGCATCGCCATGGAGCAAGAATACCATTTAAAACCTAAGGTTTCGGAGGTGAAGGACATCCTAGGAGCGCCTCGTTTTACCAAGGAAAAATATGAGGAGCGATCCATTGCTGGTTTGGTTACTGGTTTGGCTTGGACTCCGGTAGGCGGCGATATTCTTTACATTGAATCATCCATCGCTAAAGGTAAAGGTCGTTTAAGTGTGACCGGTAATTTGGGTGATGTAATGAAAGAATCGGCTGCAATAGCCATGGCTTACCTTAAGTCGAATGCAGAAGAGTTTGGCGTAGATTACCGCTTATTCGATGCCTACGATGTACATATTCACTTTCCAGAAGGAGCAACTCCTAAAGACGGGCCTTCGGCGGGGATTAGCATTTTAACCTCTTTGGCCTCCTTGTTTAGTCAGCGTAAAGTCAAATCCCGTTTGGCAATGACCGGCGAGATTACTTTAAGGGGAGAGGTCTTGCCAGTAGGAGGTATCAAAGAGAAGATTCTGGCTGCTAAGCGAGCAGATATTAAACACATCATTCTCTCTACTAAGAATCAAAAGGATATCGAAGAAATTCGGGAAGACTATCTAGAGGGATTGGAATTCCACTATGTAGACCGCATGATGCAGGTGATAGATTATGCCCTCAGTGATGACTTAGTGGAAAACGCTAAAAACTTAAAAGTCGATCACAAAGCAATTGGCTTTGGATCAAAATAAAATAAGGGGCTTCGGCCCCTTTCTTTTTTAGGCTTCAATATTTCTGGTTAATGCGCGTTCTTAGTCTTAACTTCACCGCCTTGATGAGAAAGCTGTATTTGATTCTTATGTTTTTGCCCTGCCTCGCTTGGTCGCAAGTAGGGGGGAGTTCTACTTATTCTTTCCTAAATCAAGTTTCTTCGGCAAGGGTAGCAGGACAGGGTGGTAATGCAATTGCCAATACCGCCAATGATATCAACTTTGGCTTATACAATCCCGCGCTATTGATTCCAGATATGTCGGGGCAATTCAGCTTTAGCTACGTTGATTTCCTTAGCGATATTTCATTTTTAGATATGGCCTATGCGCATCACTGGGATAGTGTTGGGACCTTTAGTGCGCAGGTGCAGTTCTTTGACTACGGTGAATTTGATCGTACCAATGTTATTGGTATAAAGCAAGGGACTTTTACCGGGAGTGACTTGGCCATCAATTTTGGCTACGGTTACCAGTTAGATAGCAATTGGAGTTTTGGAGCCAGTATGCGAATTATTAACTCGGTTTACGATACTTGGTCTTCTTGGGGCTTAGCCTGGAACGCCGGAGTTAATTACCAGATTCCGCATCGCCGGATTGTGATGTCATTATTGATGAAAAACGCGGGCTTTCAATTAAATCCGTATGCGGATGAATCGGAACCATTGCCTTTTGAATTACAATTCGGAATTAGTAATCGATTCGAGCATATGCCCTTGCGATGGCAAATAACTTTAGAGCAACTGGAGACCTTCGATTTGCGTTATACTGATCCGAATCGCTTTACCTTAAATCAGTTTACGGGTGAGGTGGAAGAGAATTACCCTTCTATTTGGAATAATCTTCTTCGACATGTTGTGGTGGGAGTAGAATTCGCGCCCTCTGAATCCTTTAATCTTCAATTTGGATATAGTTTCCGACGCCGCCAAGAATTAAACTTAAGTACCCGCAGAACCGTCGCCGGCTTTTCGGTAGGAGGGGGACTTAAAATCTACAAGTTCTACTTGCATTACAGTCGCAATATGTACCATATCGCCGGTAGTGCCAATCAGATTACCTTGCGGACTAACTTTGAAGAATTTAAATCGAAGTAGTATGCCCATTACCATCGCGATAGACGGTTATTCTTCCACTGGTAAAAGCACCATGGCTCGGCAATTAGCTAGAGAATTAAATTACCGCTATATCGACACCGGAGCGATGTACCGTGGGGTAACTTTATGGGCGATTCGACAAGGATTGTTTGAAAAGAAGTTAGATGTGGCAGGCTTAATTGAATCGCTTTCTGAGCTCCGCTTAAACTTTAAATACGACCGCGATCAGGGTCAGTCTGTACTATTTCTAAATGATGAAATGGTGGAGAATGAAATCCGTAGTTCTAAGGTAGCAGACCGAGTTTCCGAAGTGGCAACGATAAGTGAAGTACGTCGATTTTTAGTAGAGCAGCAGCAGGCTATGGCCAAGGATGGTGCCGTGGTGATGGATGGCAGAGACATTGGCTCGGTAGTTTTGCCCGATGCAGATTTAAAGATATTTATGACTGCTGATCCCGAGATTAGAGCCCAGCGTCGATTCGAAGAACTGCAGTCGAAAGGCATGCCTGAAACCCTATCCGCCGTAAGGCAAAACCTAAAAATGCGGGATGAGATGGATACCAGTCGGGCTGATTCCCCATTGGTACAAGTAGAAGACGCTAAGGTTTTAGATAATTCAGAGATTAATCCCCAGGAACAATTAAAGCTGGCCCTTTCTTGGGTACGTGAAATCGAAGGCCATTAATCGCACTTAGGCTTTTTTCTCTCCGTTACGATCCAATAGTTCAATTATAGTCTGAATGTAACGTCTTTTGGCCTCCTCTTTCGGCATACCAATTAGACGTTTCCAGGCATCGTATTTAAAGGTTTGAACCACATTACTGGATTCGGTAGGCCTAGGAGTATCGTTGTCTCCTACCGTAGCCTGTTTAAAGTAGGCGTAGGCAATAAGCATATCATCGGCAGCCTGTGGGGGCATGTTGTTACCCAGTTCCACGTATTTTTCGAATTCTTTATCCAGTTCTGAAGCTGTCATAAATTATTTCAGTTCTGCTAAAATCTGCTCGCCGCCACGGGCTTTATCACCCACCTTTACCAGGATATTGGCATCTAAAGGTAAGACAATGTCTACTCGCGAACCAAATCTAATAAATCCGCAGTCGGTTCCTTGCACCACTTTGGTGCCTGGTTTGGCGTAGGAAATAATGCGTCTAGCTAGGGCACCAGCAATTTGCTTGTACATTACCTCGACTCCAGCCGGACTCTCAACTACAATCGCGGTTCTTTCGTTAAGGGTACTACTTTTAGGATGCCAGGCAACTAGATAAGCACCAGCGTGGTATTGGGCATATTTTACGCTTCCGCTGATGGGATAACGATTGACGTGCACATTAAGAGGCGACATGAAAACACTGATTTGCAGCATTTTCTTTTTAAAATATTCTGGTTCCTCAATTTCTTCGATGGCCACAATTTTCCCATCGGCCGGGGCAATAACTACATTTTCGGTTTGAGGAGTATAGCGCTTCGGATTACGGAAAAACTGTAAAACCAAAAGGTAGATGATTAATGATATAATCAAAACCGCATTCTCGAGCCAAGCAATATCGCTTAACCAAATAACCAAAGCATTGATAAGGCCAAGGCCAATTAGAAATTGCAAAAGGATTTTAAAGCCTTCGTGGTGAATACGAATCATAATGAGGCTATTAATTTTAAGTAAAGATAGGCAACCGGCATTACTAGCAAAAGGCTGTCTATTCGATCAAGAATTCCGCCGTGTCCGGGCATAAAGTTGCCGCTATCCTTTAAATGGTGTTTTCGTTTAAGGGCCGACTCAAATAGGTCGCCCAAGGTAGCAGATATTACTACCAAAACCGCGAGTCCAATCCATTGTAATTGGTTGAGGCTCGAAAGTTGCAGGAGGTGGTCTAATATTAAGGCCGCCACCACGGTGAATACTAGTCCGCCCATAAAACCTTCCCAGGTTTTTTTCGGAGAAAGTTTTGGCGCTAGTTTATTGCGTCCTAAAAATCGACCGACCAGGTAGGCAAAGCTGTCATTGCTCCAGATTAGAATAAAGATACTCATCAAGAGCCAAGCTTCTGCGCCAAGCCAGGCCATTACCACCAAGGCGGGAATTATGTAAACCAGGCCAAAGGCACTATGGAATAAGTTTCTTAGCGCATCCTCCTCTTCATTGTCGCTATAAAGACTGCGTGAAAATTGCCAGACCACGAGGATTAAACTCAGGGCCAAAAGAATAGCACTGTTTTGAGGGCTAATAAAATCGTGGGCGAAAATGTAAAGTGCTAATAATAGCTGCGAAACTGAAAAGGCCACTTGTACCGAGCCGTCCTTGCTGGGGTTAAAGAATTGCCATTCTACCAAAGCAAAACTACCTAAGAGGGCCGCTAAGAATAAGGTACCTGAAGGAACGTAAAAGATTCCGAGGATAATAAGCGCAACGTATACGCTTCCGCTGATGGCTCTTACAATTAAGTTTTGCATCTATAATTGGTCTTCCAAAAGAAGCAGGTAGATTTCTTTATTGCAGATTTTTCCGAGGTCGTTTTCTTCAATTTCCTCTACCTTCTTAGGTCCTTTGATCGTAGTAATTTGAGAGGGGAGATTGTTTTGATACTTTATACGAATCCCCGCTAAGGCCGAGCGTAAATTATCGGTAATCTGAGATGTCTTTCCAATGGTGATGAAGGTGTCTGGTAATTCGTCGAGTTTCTTCCCTTGCAATTGATTGGCGCTAATCATAATGCCGCCATTAAAAGAAACTAAGTATTCGCAATCCGAGCAAAAAGAATCACAGTTAGCTAATTGGTCCTGTACCTCTACTCCAGCTTTACGCAATATGGAAATAAGGTTAGCGTCTTTGCAATATACTTTATGAAGACCCGACTCTTCCATAATAAGCCGGATGTAATTATAGGCCTCACCTTCGTCTTCACAATAAAGAAATTTACCTCCCGAGGAGGTAAACTTCTTTACAAATGATAAATCTGTAGGTTCCGATTCTTGAGGAGCAAAGGAACTTGGCGTGGGATTAGTGGTGGTTTCATTATCCTCTTCCGGTTTCCCGCTGAGGATGTCCATAAACCTACCCAATAAGCCTTTTTTACTTTTTTGCTCTGCCATAAGCGCTATGCTAGCTAATTTCTTTAGGCCTGAGCAGTATCCTCTCCTTTTGCTTCTAATTCGCTGTTAGAGTTTCCTGGCTCTTCGACCTTTGCTTGTTCTTCGGTATCGCTTACGGAATGATTTTCTGCATGCAAAATTTCTTCCCGTGATTGCCACTGGCGTTTTCCGAAGATTCCTTCCAAATTCTCCTTAAAAATAACTTCTTTTTCAAGTAGAATTTCGGCTAAGGCCACAAGTTTTTCCTTATGCTCTGTTAATATTTGTTTAGCCCTTTCGTACTGAGCCTCAATTATTTTAGAGATTTCTTCATCAATAATCTGTGCGGTGCGCTCGCTGTAAGGCTTGGTGAAGCCCATATCGTTGCCATTTTGCGAGTCGTAATAAGTGATGTTGCCTAACTTTTCATTAAGGCCATAAATGGTAACCATGGCTCTTGCTTGCTTGGTTACTTTTTCCAAATCACTTAGGGCACCAGTTGATATTTTTCCGAACATGATTTCTTCGGCAGCTCTTCCGCCCAGAGCGGCACACATCTCATCTAATATTTGATCGGTATTCGTGAGCTGACGCTCTTCGGGTAAGTACCAAGCAGCACCTAGAGAACGGCCCCTAGGGATAATGGTAACTTTTACCAAAGGGTGTGCATGCTCCAAGAGCCAGCTTACCGCAGCGTGTCCTGCTTCATGATGCGCAATAATCTTTTTCTCTTCGTGCGAGATGATCTTATTTTTCTTTTCTAAACCACCAATAATACGGTCTACCGCATCCAAGAAGTCTTGCTGCTCAATCGCCTTTTTGTTTTTACGGGCGGCAATAAGAGCGGCTTCATTACAAACATTGGCAATATCGGCTCCGCTAAAACCTGGGGTTTGGCGTGCTAGAAAATCTTTATCTAGAGCATTGGCCAATTTTAATGGTGCCAGATGGACCTCAAAGATTTCTTTTCGTTCGTGTAGGTCTGGCAAGTCCACAAAGATTTGGCGATCGAAACGACCAGCGCGCATCAGAGCTTTATCCAAAATATCGGCACGGTTGGTAGCAGCAAGAACAATCACATGCTCATTGGTACCAAAACCATCCATTTCGGTCAATAATTGATTAAGGGTATTTTCCCTTTCATCATTGCCACCGGAAATGGCGTTTTTACCACGCGCTCTGCCAATCGCATCAATCTCATCAATAAAGATAATTGCTGGCGATTTCTCTTTGGCTTGCTTAAACAAATCGCGTACCCTTGAAGCACCAACCCCCACAAACATCTCCACGAAATCCGAGCCGGATAGTGAGAAGAAAGGAACTTTAGCTTCACCGGCAACCGCCTTGGCAAGTAAAGTCTTACCTGTTCCGGGAGGGCCCACCAATAATGCACCTTTAGGTATTTTACCACCCAAAGAAGTATAACGATCGGGGTCTTTTAGGAAGGAAACAATTTCTTGCACCTCTTCTTTTGCCCCTTCGAGACCAGCTACATTTTTAAAGGTCACCTTTACATTGGTGTTCTGATCGAATAGCTGCGCTTTCGATTTTCCAATATTGAAAATCTGTGCTCCTGGACCACTGCCACCACCACTCATTCGGCGCATGATAAAGATCCAAATGGCAATCATTAAAATGAAAGGGAAGGTCCAAGCAATTACATCACCCCAGTAATCTTTGCGTTCCTCGTGACTAGCCACAATACGGTCATTGGCCAGGTCGGGATGTTGCTGGTAGAAATAATCGAGGTTATCTTTATAAGCCTCATAAGGCATTTCGAAGGTGTACTGTGGGCCACCACCAAAACCTCCTATGGGACGATCTTGAAGTTCTTTGTAAACGTCGTCCCGAGTTAAAGCTTCCTCGGTGAGGTAAATTTGAATTTGTTTTTCATTGATGATGCGCACTTCTTTTACATCACCGCGCTCAATCATCTTAGTGAAATCATTGAAATTGGTGCGAGCCAAGCTGTTACCAAAGCTACCTACCACCTGAATAGCGATAAATACAAGGGCAATGGCCGCGTAAATCCACAGGTAATTGAAACGCTTGCGCGGATCTCCTGGGCCACCGGGATTCCCTCCTGGCTGTTTATTTCCAGAGCCACGAGAGAACTGTTCTTTCAATTTTTTGAGCTGCTCTTTGTTTTCCTTTTCGTTTTCCATTCTAATCTTAGTTCCGTCTAAAATTTGTCTTCTAATTCGCTTACCTCGGCATCGCCCCACAGACTTTCTAGGTCATAGAAAGAACGAAATTGAGGTTGGAATATGTGTACAACGGTGTCTACATAGTCCATTAAAATCCATTCGGCATTATCCATACCCTCAATATGCCAAGGCTTATCTTTTAGTTGTTCACGTACTCGTTTTTCAACCGAGTTGGCTATGGCTTTAACCTGGGTATTGGATGTTCCTTCGCAGATAACAAAGAAAGAGCAGATAGAGTTTTCAATATTGCGTAAATCTAGAACGGTGATCTTTTTTGCTTTCAGATCTTCCATTCCTTCGATGATCTCATTTACAAGATTCGAAAATTTCGATTGCGTCATTAATTCATTTAATTTGAGCACAAAATTAAGCAATGTCGCCTAGCTGCCCTGTATTATCCTTAATTTCCATGTATGAATACTGAATTGGTAGCTAAAGAATTGCTTCATTTGAAGGAAACAGATAGTACCAATAGCGCACTCAAAGAGATGGTTGCGCAAAAAAACCTAAGCGAAGGTTTTTGCCTTTATACCGATTACCAAAAAGCGGGCCGCGGCCAATATGGGAAAGAATGGCAGTCGGATCCAGGGCAAAACCTGCTAATGAGTGTCTATTTGAAGCCCAGTTTTCTTCCTCCGGATCAAGCTTACCGTTTAACTATGTCAGTTTGTCTTGCCTTAGCGGATATGGGGCAAGAATTAGACCTTAAAACTCAGTTTAAATGGCCCAACGATTGGTATTATGGGAAACACAAATTAGCGGGGGTATTAATTGAGGCTAGTCTGCAGAAGGGGAGAATTCAATCCTGTGTAATAGGGATTGGCATTAATGTGAAACAAAGAACCTTTGGCGATCTAAAGGCGATCGGTCTTGAGGAAGCGGCGCAAAGAAATTTAAATCGGGACGATGTACTGGTGAATATCTGCGAGGCTCTTGATCATCGTTACCGTCAGTTGAAAATGGGCCTACTCGATTTGCAGCATCAGGAATTTCAAGAAATGCTTTGGGGTTCAAAGCTTAGTATTCCCGTCTTAGTGGAAGGGGAAAGGCAGCGGGGCATTTGTTTAGGAGTAGAGCCCGGCGGTGATTTACTTCTTCAATTCAACAATGGCGAAATCCGCAAATTTCGCCATCGAGAAATTGAATTTATAATGGATTAGAGTTTAGCAGTGCTCGCTGCTAAGTCTTCGATGAATCGCGTTATGGGACGTTCAACCATCATTTTCATCATCGGGTTAAAATTACCCTCAAATAAATATTGAATTTCAGCTCCCCCTTCATTCTCCGCTAAAACACAGCTTAAAGTGAAATCAAGTTTAGAGCTAGCGGCTTTGAATTTTAATAGTTCAGGTTCACGAATTTCTTCGATAAGTAGTCGCACGTCGGGCATGCCTTTGAGTCCGAATACAAAGGTATTCTCATCCGCTTCAAAGCGAATTACTGACTCGGGCATAACCATTTTCATATTGTTCAAATCGGCCATAAGGGCAAAAAACTCCGAGGGCTTTTTTGAAATTTGAACTTTGTCTGAAGTAATATTCATTTTAGTCTTTTTTCCAGTTGGCGGGATCTTCGCGCCAGGTGAGTAATGTTTGATGACTTTGCTCGTCTAAATTACCGCTATCTAGCAAGCCTTCCAAAAGGTGTGGATAATCGCTTAGGGTGTGTAATTCGAGCTCAGCCTGAGCAAAGTTTTCTTCTGCTATTTTAAAGGCATAAGTGAATAAGGCTAGCATTCCCATCACCTGAGCGCCATTCTTACGTAGTACATCAACTACTTTTAAACTGCTTCCTCCCGTAGAAATGAGGTCTTCAATTACGACCACTTTTGCTCCCGGCGCTAATTCGCCTTCAATTTGGTTTTGGCGACCGTGCTTCTTCGGTTCTGGTCGTACGTAAATGAAGGGCAATTCCAAGGCATCGGCTACTAAGGCGCCTATAGCAATGGCACCCGTCGCTACCCCAACAACCATTTCGGCTTCTGGATATAGCTCTTTTAAGGTAGCAGCCAGTTTAGTTTTTAGGTAATCGCGCATCTCGGGATAACTCAAGGTGATGCGGTTATCGCAATAAATCGGAGACTTCCAGCCACTAGCCCAAGTAAAAGGTGCTTGAGGTTGAAGTTTTATTGCCTTTATTTGCATGAGTTTTTGAGCCGTCTCATGCGCGGTTTGAGCATTTAAAATCATGGGTCAAATGTATAAAGTTTTCATCAAGGAATCACTGCTAATTCTCTCTGATAAACCGAGTGAAGAGGCGGTTAATTACCTTGGCGAAGCACAGCTCGATAATCTGATTAAATCTATGTTGGAGGGCCCCCAGCGGGAGGTTCACCTTTTGGTCCGTAATCTCAATGAAACCTGGTCTCTTTTTAAATCCAAATTCAAGATTATTGAGGCAGCTGGCGGTGCGGTAATAAATCCCAATGGTCAGATTTTAATGATCTACCGCCTCGGTAAATGGGATTTACCGAAAGGAAAGATTGAGTTTGGTGAGCCTAAAGAAATGGCTGCGGTACGCGAAGTTGAGGAGGAAACTGGAGTTTCTAAACCGGAGATTGTTGGCGTATTGCCTACCACCTACCATGTCTACGAAATGGAAGGTAAACGCATTTTAAAGCGTACCTATTGGTACACGATGGCCATTGCCCATGACTTTGATTTTTTAGTTCCTCAATTGGAAGAATCTATTTTAGACGCCGTTTGGTGTAGTCGTGCTGAGGTGGAGGAAAACCTGAAAAACACCTATGGCAACATTGCCATTGTGCTGGATGCAATGGTAAAAGGGGAGTACTAAAGTCTAACCGCAGCTGGAACAAATTGGGCGTAATCTCCATTATTGCGAATCACATCTCGAACTATACTGCTGCTAATAGAGCTGAGGCCTGAAGCTGTAAGAAGGAAGATTGTTTCTAAATCACCTTTCAATTTTCGATTGGTTTGAGCAATGGCCTTTTCAAATTCGAAGTCAGACGGATTCCTTAAACCTCTTAAAATAAACTGAGCCCCCACCGAATTACAATACTCCACTGTTAAACCGCTGTAGGTGTCGACCGAGACTTTATCTTCTTCCTTAAACGTTTCCTTAATCCAGGCGGTACGTTGCTCTAGACTAAACATGTAGTTTTTGTTGGCATTGGTGCCCACCGCAACGATAATTTTATCAAAAAGAGGGATAGCTCTACTTACGATATCGTAATGGCCTAATGTTATGGGATCGAAGGACCCTGGAAAAACGGCAATTCTCATCTTACGAATTTAGGACTTTTTCGATGCTTGCTTTAAAAAGCTGATCCAAGCCAATGCCAATATACTTAGCTTGGCGGGGTAAAATACTCTGTTCACTTAAGCCAGGCACTGTATTCACTTCAATTAAAATGGGAGCTCCTTCATCGTCTAAGATGTAGTCGATTCGAGCCAGTCCTTTAAGTTCCAAAAGCGCATAAACCTTTTCGCTACTCTCCATTACCAAATCGTAGGTCGCTTGGGGAATGGCCGCCGGCGTTATTTCCTTAGAGCCACCGCTGTACTTGGCTTCATAGTCGAAAAAGTCGTTCGATGGTTCGATGTGAGTAACCGCTAAGGCCTTTGCTTTGCCTTCATGATCACTTACCCCACAAGCTAGTTCTAAACCACTAACCATCGATTCAACTAATACCTTGTGGTCAATCTCCTTGGCTTTAGCAATGGCCGGAGCAAGTTCCTCGGCGGTTTTTACCTTGCTTACACCGATAGAAGAACCACTGCGACAGGGTTTTACAAAACAGGGTAGGCCAAGGCTTTCAATAATGCTCTCGGGACTGCGTTCTTCGAAGTGCAGAAAAATGGATTTAGGAACCTTAAAGCCATAGTGTCCCAATAGTATATTGCATTCGGCTTTGTTAAAGGTTAGGGCAGAGGCGAACTGCCCAGAGCTGGTATAGGCAATATTGAGCATATCGAAATATCCAGCTAGTGGTCCGTCTTCGCCCGGATGGCCATGTATTGCGTTAAAAATGGCATCGAAGGTTATTTTTCGATTATCCCGACTAAAGCTAAAGTCATCTTTTTGAATGGGAAAGCGTTTTTCATCTTCGTCGATGGCCTCCCAGGCAGTGGCGGTCAATTCTAAGCGGTAAACTTCGTAGCCGCTGTCTTTAATATTGTTGTACACCACATTTCCGGAGCCGATGGATACTTCGTATTCGGCCGAGTAGCCACCCATCACAATGCCAATGATTTTCATTTACTCAGTGCTGTTAATCGTTGTCGAAGCTCTGGAATCGCTTCAATACTCAATGCAAGATGCTGATAAAAATCCATATCCCAACCAACTCTTTCAAGCTCAGCCGCCAAATAATTCTGTATCCCTTGCCTAAGGAAATTTCGATATTGCATAGTGCGGTCGAAGGCAAGAATCGTTTCACTTGGATAGCGCGTTTTAATGCTATCATAAACCTCCCCCTTTTTAAGTTGGCTGATGATTTCAAAAAAGTCTTGTTCTGAAAGTTCTTGGGCAATACGCATACTATCGGCTTTACCTTGAGTCTGCATTCGATAGTAATTTACCGCATTCGTTACTTCGATATACGTTTTAAGATCTTCATCGCTGTAGCGGACATTACTCTGAGCACTCAGCCAAATGCTACTTAAGCAGAAAAGAAAAATGTAAATACGAATTTTCATAGCGGCAAAGCTAAAAATCCAGGGTGAGTTGAGTACTGGAAGAAGCTTTAAGCTCGGAGAAATTTGATAGGGAAAGTCCAATCAGGCGTAAAGCCTCACCTTTATAATCTTGATGGAGCAAGTCCTGCGCCCAATGCCAAAGCACTTCCGGAGAATTACTCGGCTGGTCCAGACTATGGCTTCTCGATAAAACTTCAAAATTTTGACTCTTCAGCTTTAAGCTGATGGTGCGCCCTTTTAAACCGCTAGCCTGAATTCTGCTAATCCAAATTTCAAAGATTTCTTTTAGGGCCTTTTCGGCGGCCGCAATTCCTCGAATATCTTCACTAAATGTGCGCTCCGCTCCCAGTGATTTTCTTTCTCGTTCTGGTTTGACCGGTGATTTTTGCAGGCCGCGGACAATATTGTAAAAGTGACTACCGGCCTTCCCAAATTCTTGTTGCAGCAAGGCTAAATCCCAGGTCTTTAAATCCCGGCCGTAGTGTATCCCCAAGCTTTTCATCTTCTCAGCCGTCTTAGTGCCGATGCCGTAGAATTTGGCAATGGCTAATTCCTCAA
The DNA here is from genome assembly GCA_913055685.1 of uncultured Flavobacteriales bacterium. Lineage (GTDB taxonomy): Bacteria > Bacteroidota > Bacteroidia > Flavobacteriales > Schleiferiaceae > Croceimicrobium. Next base: position 155,312 of record CAJXKC010000003.1, on the reverse strand, counting down.
GGAAGGAAATTACCTCTTCTGGCATGATGGTTTTTTGTCCATTGGGCTTGTTGATGTCGGACGCAACCTTGGCCAAGAACTTATTGATGGAAATTCCGGCCGAGGCATTTAGGCCAGTCTCCGCCTTTATTTCTTCCCTAATTTGACGGGCAATTTTGGAGGCGCTGGTAATACCTTTCTTATTGTGACTCACATCTAGGTAGGCTTCGTCTAAAGAAAGAGGCTCTACTAAATCGGTGTAGCGGTAAAAGATCTCACGGATTTGATGGGATACCTTACGGTATTTATCGAAATTAGGTTTTACGAAAACTAAGTGCGGACAGCGGCGGTAAGCGGTACGGGAGGGCATTGCCGACCGCACCCCATATTCTCGGGCCTCATAGCTGGCGGCAGCTACCACGCCACGTTCTTTAGAGCCACCTACTGCAAGCGGTTTTCCCCGAAGCTCGGGGTTATCTCGTTGCTCCACCGAGGCGTAAAAGGCATCCATATCAATATGGATGATTTTACGAATGTATTCTGAGGGGATTTCCTGCACTTAGAAAGGAGTCCAATATTGGGTTTGGCCCGAACGATTCATTACCAAATTACCTTGGGTATCTTCCGAAACATAGATTACCTCTTGGATTGGGTTAAAGGATTTAGGTACCCCACATTCGGTATAGGCGGTTTGCTCAATCATTAAGGTGCCGGGTGAGATTATCGACCAATAGAAATAATCATTGTAGTAACAGTCGGGCGCCACACAGCGATTTGGGTCTTTGAAGTAGCCCGTGCCATCAGGAAAGAAATAGAAATAGTGCGGGGTTCTCCCGGCGCAACCTGGCTTGGCGCGCGAATACTGACCTTGTACCAACTGATGTGTGGCAGTAGGTACGGCTACTCTATTGTCGCGGATTCCCAATAAAGCGATTTGATCATTGTTATGATCATTGTAATAAATATATAGGGAACTTACGTCTCCATTGGCGTCGAAGCTTATTTCAATGGGTACCTGCCCCCCTGGAGGAATGCGCGGTGTACCGATTCCTGACACAAAATTCACATTTTCGATGTAGTAGTAATTACCGCTTTGGTCTAAGTAGAAGCGGAAGCGAATTCGATATCCTCGTACATCATGCACTTCATAAACATCATCGCCCAAATAGCTAATATTAAAGTGATTGTAGCGCTGCCCCGCGCCATGGTAAGCTGACCCAGAATGGGAGCTTTGGATTAATGTGCCATTGTAATTGGCAATTAAGGAAGGTACATCCGGATTATCGGGTTCCTCATAATCATCATCCCAGTCATCGCAGCTGCTGATTAAGGTAAAGCCGATAAGAATGAAGAGGTATTGGTACCAAGATGCCCTGCTTAGAACTTTCATGATTGATAAATAAGAAATTAAAAATAGTTGTTTGTGGCATAATTCCCAAGCCGCAGGCTTAGCGGGTATTCAAATTAAAATTTTTGATTAAGAACTTCCTACTTATCTTGCTTTCAAATTATTGACCCTATGCTTAAGCGCATTTTTCTCTGCATTTTTCTGGCTGGTTTTGGACTTTCGGCCCAAGACTTTAAATACATGCTAAACGATTATCGTTACAGTTTAAAAGAAATCGACTCCGCCGCCCAGCTTTACTTTGAGCTAAACGGACGCGATGAAGGCTCAGGCTTCAAGGGCTACCAGCGTTGGTTATCGGAAACGGCTTATCAATTTCCCCTTAATGGAGATCGTAGCCAAATAGACCCTTATTTCACTGCCAAAGAGTGGGAGGGTATCCAGACTTCTATGCAAGAAGCGGAGGCTAGTGCTACATGGGCCGACCTAGGACCTTATTCAGTTGATTCCATTTCTGGTCATTATTCACCTGGATTAGGTCGGGTGGAGTGTTTTTATGTCGATCCCAGCGATACCAACCGCTTGTATTTAGGCTCCAGGAGTGGTGGTTTTTGGCGCAGTTTGGATGGTGGGCAAACCTGGTCGAGTTCTACGACCGACTTTTTAGTTGCCAGTGGGGTAAATACTATGACGGTAAAACCCGGACAAAGTGATACGGTGATTATTAATGTACGCAATGCCGGTAATGGCGCAAGTCATGGCCTGTATCGATCGGTAGACGGTGGACTAAGCTGGACTGTGACACCTTTTAATCCAAGCAATCTCGGCTGGGGTGGATTGGGAAACAATAAAGGAGAGATTTATAAAGTGGCTTATCATCCCCGAATTCCCAATAAGATTTATGTAGGAACTTCCAAGGGACTCTATATTTCTGATGATGATCTTCAAACATGGGTGAATATTAATCCTAATCCTAATTCTGCAATAAGCCAAATCGTCTTTCATCCTACTAAGGATTCCATTTTATATATCTACGATAATTACTACTTCACCTCGACCCCCACTCAGATATTAGTCTCGCAAGATGCGGGCGCTAGCTTCGTGGTATCTGATACCCTAGGCAACAATGGAAACGCCATTAATGTGCAAATTGCAGTGAGTCCGGCTTGCCCCGATTGTGTATATGCCGCCGATCGCAATGGGGTTTGGAAAAGCACCAACCTTGGTGCCACTTTCAGCTTCATGACAAATCCTTCTGGGGTTTGTGATGGTTTCGCCGTTCATGAGACCGATACCAGCAATATGATTTATGGGATGCTCGATATTTTCGCTTCCAATAATGGCGGGACCTCCTTTAATCAGGTTACCTGGTGGGCGATTAATAGCAATCGACCCTACGAGGGCTCACAATATGTGCATGCCGATTTAAGGGAGATTGCTTGTATAAATGGCACCTATTATATCGGCACAGACGGTTTTTTATGCAAAAGTTGGGATAAGGGCCAATCTTGGCATAAGCTTTCCATCAATAATGGCATCCGTGAGAATTATGATCTAGGCTTGAGTCAGAGTGATCAAGATTTTGCCATGGTTGGCTCTCAGGATAATGGTACCTCAATCTATAAAGGCGACCACTGGTTGGAGTTTTATGGGGCAGATGGCATGGAAGCGATTATTCACCCCTTAAATCCGAACTGGATGATGGGTAGCGTACAGTATGGTACACGACGCTTAACAACCGACGGAGGTTTTAGTCAGACTGGAGCCAGTCCAAGCAATGCCTCTGGTGCCTGGGAGGCCCCTTTATTGATGTCCCCTATAGACCATTTTAAAATTTACCATTTGGCGAATGATGTTCATGAGAGTAATGATTTCGGCACGAATTGGACCCAATTAGGTTCACCACTGTTTTCCAGCGCTATTAATCGGGCGGCAATAGCTCCAAATAATGATCAGATTATAGCTGTGGCTAATGGTGATCTCTTCGAAGTTTCATTTAATGGGGGGAGCTCTTTCCGCCGCAGAACTATTGGCCTGCCTTCGGGGAAAACCATCCAAGAAATTGCCTTTCACCCCTTTAAAGACTCCACTCTGATCGTGTGTTATGGGAATCATCAAAATGATAATGCTAAGGTTTTCTTGACCAATGATTTAGGCCTTACTTGGCAAAATATCACCGGAAACCTAGGAGATATGCCCATCCTGTCTGCGGTTATTGGTCCGGATAATAAAATCTACTTAGGAGCAGAAATAGGGGTTTATGTGAAAGATTTAAATGCTTCCAACTGGTTCCTATTTAATGCTGGCTTACCTAATATGCGGGTTAAGGATCTTGAAATTAATTGGGCCACCAACACTTTAAGGGCAGCAACTTGGGGTCGTGGATTATGGGAAGTGAGCTTACAGGGAAGGGCCGATTTTCCCAAGATGAAGCGCATTGCAATTTCGAATCCTCCTACATTGAATGCGCCGAAAGAACAGGTAGATCAATGGCTAAGGGCTAGCATCGATTATACAGGAAACCTAAGCTCCGTATTTGTGCGTTGTTCGGTAGATGATTTAAGCCTGGATAGCATAATTCCTTTGACGTATACCAACAACCAAGAATGGGAATCTAGTCTACCCTTGCCTAATGCGGCAGAAGGTAGTATGGTATATTTCAAAGTATATGCAGTAGGTAGTGCTGGAGATACCACCGAATCTTACCGTTTCAATTATCGCGTAAGGCCTTATGAATACTGCGCCGCGGCAGGTGCGAGTAATACTACTGTAGATTACATCGATGAGGTAGTATTAAGCAATCTGCAAAATAATAGTGGAAAAGACGGTTATGGAAACTTTACCCATTTAAGCGCCAATTTGCAGCATAATCAGACTTATACCATTTTGGTGGGTATGAACTACCACTTCGATCAGGATACTATTTATGCCTGGATAGATTATGATAAGGATAGAGACTTTGAACCCCATGAGCTTATTCAGTTTTCGGCGATAGATGTTAACCATGAAGCCACCGGAACATTTACTGTGCCGCCGACAATCGGAATAGATACTACCCGGATGCGCGTCCGCAGCCGCTATTGGAACGGAGGCCCCGATCCTTGCGGCACCCATACTGGCGAAGTAGAGGATTATACCGTAATTATAAGCGGTTCTGGTGTTTCACTCGATGAGTCAAAGCTTGCGAATTGGCAAGTTTATCCAAATCCCGCTAAGAAGGTTTTACATATCCAAGCTTTAAGTGGAGAGCGTATCCATGAATTGGAGATTAGCGATCTCAGGGGAAAGGTCATATATTCGGCTAAAGATTTAAATCAGCTCCAAGCGGATATAGACATTAGTTTTTTAGCTAAAGGACTTTACTCCCTAAGGATTGGAAATGGAGCAACTACCATAACGCAAAGCTTTATAAAAGAATAGGATGAAAGTAAAGACATTAATAGCCTTAGCAATTATCACTTTAGGTGCATGTTCGGGCTTGAAGAAGATGGGCCTTGAAGAATCTGGACTAAGCGATTATTACTTTCAAAAATATATCGGGGGGACCGAGGCTAGTGGTATAAATGCGGTTTATTTCATTCGAATGGAAGCGGATTCCGAAGCGCAAGTAGATAGCTTGGTAGTGGAGGGTTTGTCTACGCTAAAAGCCGAATCGAAAAAGCAGGGCCTTTATACCATGACCACCGAATTAATGAGTAATGACCAAGCCTCCCAAATAAAATTTAAGCAAGCAAAACTTTATCTCCACAAGGGAGATTGTGTGTTTTTTGTTCCTTTAGAAAATATCCCAGAAAAAGCTTCGATTATGATGCCTTCGATAAATGGGCAGCAAGAACCTCATTAAACTTAGCGAGATATTCATCGACCCTTTTGCGTCGGTACTGCATCACGAAGCGTGGATGTTCTAAGGGAATAAGGCTTTCAAAAATGCCAGCCTCCTTATTGAGTTTTTTTAGGTATTTGAGGTTTTTCCCGGTGCCCCAAACAAGGGCGGTTTTGACCCCTCCACAAAGCGCTTGTTGTTTTTTAAGCTGTTCTATCATGAAGGGCTTTAGCGCTTCATACAGTTCTTCCTGGTCGTAATAATTCCAGTTGACCCAGTTTCCACGTTCATTCAAATGAAGAAAACCCAAGGGGCAAGCAGCACCAATAAACCAGTCACCATAAAACTTTTCAGGCCCACCGTAAGATTGCACCAATTTATAAACAAACTCAGATGAGGTTTCTCGCGTGTCCATGTCGGTATCAATCTTACAGACTTCTTTTAAAGCGGGACTATCGGTAAAGGGGATTCCTGTTAAACCGGCGCCTTTCCGGCCGGGATTAATTCCTAGAATAAGTCCGCGTGGCTGCTCGTCCTTAAAATACTTTTCGTGAAATAGCTTTAGGAGGCGCCATACTTCATCCTTGGTCTCCGGATCTTGATAAGGGTTCATAATCTTGACCCTTTTCGGCATTAGCCCTTCACTTAAGTTAAGCTGCTCATAAAAGCTTAGTATGTCTTTATAAAGCATTATTTCTTGATAATTCTCAAGGCTTTCCCAGAAGCATCCTTAATTAAGTAGAGTCCGCTTGCCTCTTGACTCAGGTCTATTTTATCTTGACCAGAAAAGGTGCCCACTAAAGTACCATCGGCCCTATATACTTTAAGACTAGCGGCTTTACTTAGGTGGAAAATGCCTTTACTCGGATTGGGGTAGACTTCCAAAAGTTGCTCATCATTAAATTGGCTAAGGCCAATACCCTGACCAATTTGATACAAACTGATGTTTCCACTTACCTCATTTGAAACCGCTAATAGAGCAATTCCATTTGGGCTTTCCGTTGCCGGGATAAAGAGGATGTGCTTAGGTCCTAAATCTCCAGAGGCAGTATCGTTTGCCGATTTGGAGAAATCACGGTCCAAAATATAGGAATCAAAACTAGGAGCTTGAGGATTGTTCACATTGTAAATCATAATACCTCCCATCCGGTTTAAGCCGATAAAAGCATACCAATTACCATCTACTTCCCCTACGGCTATTGCTTTTGGTTGAGGTCCCATGTCGTCGCTCCGATTTTTAAAGGAGCTATTATTATCGTAGTCGGAGTTGAAATTAGCAGCCTGTAACAAAGCTAAGTTTTGCTCGAACTCATCGCCCGAGTCCCACACTAATTGCCCGTTTTCATCCCAAACACTAAAGGACCGCGTTCCAAAACTAAACAGGCTATCGTGTTGGATGCCATTGGTTTTGTTGCCTAGGGTAGTGGTCACTTTTAGTCGGCCTAAAACGGTATCGTTTTGCAATTGCGAGGAATTATTGAAAGTAAACGGACTCAGGTTTACATTATTAATCCGTTCTACCTCGCTGTAGCCGCTGTAATCGCGGGCACTTCCTTCATTGGCACTAAGAATATAGGTGCTCCCATTTACTTCATAGCAAGCCAGTTCATCGGGTTGATACATCCCAAAAAGATTAAATTGCTGAGCAATGTCGATGCTCGCCTTTTGATCGGAGGCATCTAATCCTTGACCACTGAGGTTATGATCTTTAAAGCCGAGTGCCACAATAGTATCGAGGCTAGGCGGGAAAAGATTAATAATCGCCAAGGCATTGTTTTCTTGAAGACTCACAAAAGCTTTAGAGCCATTGCTGTTAAAGCCAATGCCCTGTGGTTCCATATCAGCTGAAAAGCTAGCTTGTCCATTATTCCCAAAAACCCTAATTAGTGGGTCGTAGGCGGTGGTATCATAGCGTGAAAAATCGATGGTAGTTACATCAGCCTGGGTTAAGTTTTGCGCATTCCCAGAAACAAAGTTAATTACCGATAAGCTTCCCATTGGATCAGAACTATAATCGTCGCTAGGGTTACCCTCATTTACAGTTACAAAATGTTGTAAGCTGGGGCTGAAGCGTACTTTAATAGGATTGGGGCCCACGGTAAGCTGATTGAGGTAATTTCCTAAGGTGTCGAAGAATACAATTTTACCCGAAGCCTGGGGGAAATTATTACTCATGGTAACCGCCACCAAATTGTCGTGGGTGCTAACCGAATTAACTTTCGCTCCGTAAGAGGAAACATCAATACGTCCCACCCGATATGACTTTTCTAAATCAGAAATTTTTAAGATTTCAACCTTATTCTCGGCGGCATTTACACTAAATAACCTTTGAGAAAGGGGTTCGTAGGAGCTGTTCTGAGATCCGCCAGCATTAAACTGTAGGGTGTGGTAGCTGTAGGTTCGAACTACTGGCAGACCCTGACTAAAGGCATTAAAGCTAAAAAGGGATATCGCGGTGAGGGTGAGTAAATAGCGCATGTCAGAATTTTTACCAAAGGTCGGAAAAGGAAATGAAAGAGGAGGAGTGGATGGTGCCTTTGCAAAAAGCCATGAAAACAAATTTTAAGCTTCAAGGTTATTATTTCAGAAGGAGGACTATCCTCTCTTGATAGTTCATGTTGGTTGGTTGAAAAAACCCGACAAAAGCAGAAGCTTGAGTCGGGTTTTTCTTTTTAGAATTTCGATTTCCTAGAGTTCAGCTAAGGATGCCTTGGCAGCCTCTAAAGTTCGATCTATATCTTGGTCGCTTAGCGCAGCATTTAAGAACCAACTTTCATAGGCGCTTGGCGGTAAATAAACCCCCCGCTTAAGCATGCCGTGGAAAAAGTTTTTAAAGTGTTGGTTATCCCCCGTTTTAGCGCTTTCGAAATCTCGAATATCCTGATCGGTGAAGTGTAAGCTGATCATGGAACCTTTGCGGTTTATCCGGTAGTCAATTCCTTTGGCTTGAAGCATGGGATGCAAGCCTTTTTCAATTTCGGCGCACTTTTCGGCCAATTCAGTGTAGACTTGTGGATTTTCTAGTAGGTGTTTTAATAGGGTATAGCCGGCCGTCATAGCTATTGGGTTCCCCGATAGGGTTCCCGCCTGATAAACGGGGCCATTTGGCGCTACATACTCCATGATGTCTTCGCGTCCAGCATAGGCACCAACCGGCAGACCGGCGCCAATCACCTTACCATAAGTAACCAAATCTGCTTCAACGCCTAAAGTAGCTTGAGCGCCACCAAAACCAAGGCGGAAACCGGTCATAACTTCGTCGAAGATTAAAAGGATTTCTTCCTGATTACAAAGTTCTCTGAGGCCTTCAATAAAGCCTGCTTCTGGAAGAATGCAACCCATATTTCCAGGGATGGGCTCGATGATAATCGCGGCGATTTCACCTTTGTTGGCTTCTACTAAAGTCTTTACCCCTTCAAGGTCATTGTACTCGGCCAGTAAGGTGTCTTGTGCTGTACCCGGAGTAACCCCTGGGCTGGACGGATGACCTAGTGTAACCGCGCCACTACCCGCTTTTATGAGGAAACTATCGCCGTGTCCATGATAGTTTCCGGCGAATTTGATGAACTTATTTTTTCCTGTAAAACCGCGCGCTAAGCGAATTGCACTCATGGTAGCTTCGGTGCCCGAGTTTACCATGCGCACCCGGTCTACATTAGGGATGTTTTCGACAATAAGTTTGGCAAGTTCTATTTCCTTCTCGGTAGGGGCACCAAAAGAGGTGCTTAATTCGGTTGCTTTTTGAACCGCTTCTATAACCGGCTCCCAGGCGTGACCCATAATCATGGGACCCCATGACGCAATGTAATCGATGTATTGATTGCCATCTGCATCGTAGAGGTAGGAACCCTTGGCTCTTTCCATGAAAATGGGGTCGCCACCCACCGATTTAAAGGCCCTTACGGGTGAATTTACTCCGCCCGGAATGTATCGTGACGCTTCTTGAAATAGATTCTTGCTCTTATCGTACATGATTATTTCTTTAAGTAAGCGATTATGTCTTTGACGAAATAGGTAGCGATTAAATCTGCCCCGGCACGTTTTATCGCAGTTAGGGATTCAACCATCGCTTCTTCCTCATTTAACCAACCATTGGCCGCGGCCGCTTTAATCATGGCGTATTCACCGCTTACGTGATAAGCGCTTACCGGAACCGTTGATATTTCTTTGGTTTGACGAATAATGTCTAAGTAAGCCATGGCTGGTTTTACCATGACCATATCTGCTCCTTCTTGTAAATCAAGTTCAACCTCCCGCCTCGCCTCGATGGCATTAGCAGGGTTCATTTGATAGGTCTTTTTGTCTTTAGGCACATCCTTCATATCCACTGGTGCGGAATCTAAAGCATCCCTGAAGGGACCGTAAAAACAAGAAGCATATTTGGCGCTGTAGGACATAATGCCAACATTTTCGAAACCGGCGGTGTCTAAGGCAATGCGCAAGGCTTCAATTCGGCCATCCATCATATCTGAAGGTGCCACAAAATCAGCGCCCGCTTGAGCGTGGCTAATCGCCATTTCAGCCAAGGCTCCTACTGATGCATCATTAATAATTTCCCCATCTTCAACTATGCCATCATGACCTACACTGGAATAAGGATCCAGGGCCACGTCGGTCATCAATAGGAGATTAGGAACAGTTTCCTTTATCATGCGAATGGCTCTTTGCATTAAGCCATCCGGATTAATCGCCTCTGAACCATCATTATCTTTCAAACTATCGTCCACCTTTACAAATAGGAGTAAGGCGGTACAACCCATTGCCTCTAATTCTAGCACTTCTTTTTCAAGCAGGTCTAAGCTATAGCGATAATAACCCGGCATTGAGCTAATCTCGCTTTTAATGCCCTCTCCTTCCACGGCAAAGAGTGGTGCGATAAAGTCAGAAGGGTGTAGACGCGTTTCTTGAGCAATGCCACGAATGGCAGCATTCTGTCTTAAACGTCGAGGTCTTTGTAACATAGCTAGTCTTTTATCCATTCTACCGGATTGCGAAGCACTTCTACTAAACGTGCTTCTTCGCTTCCGGATTCGGGTTCTACATTATAATCCCAGCGTACCCTTGGGGGTAAACTCATTAAAATACTTTCCGTACGACCATTGGTTTTAAGGCCAAAAAGAGTGCCTCGGTCATGCACTAAATTGAATTCTACGTAACGGCCTCTTCTTAGTTCTTGCCAATAGCGTTGGTCGTCGTTATAGGGAAGGTCTTTGCGTTTTTCAACGATAGGGAGGTAGGAGGGCAAAAAGCTGCGCCCCATATCGGTAGTGTAATTAAACCAGTCTTCTAAGCTACGCTCTTCATTGGCTTTTAGATAGTCAAAGAAGGTCCCACCAATACCACGGCCTTCTTGCCGGTGGTGATTGCGGAAATAGGTGTCGCAAGCCTTTTTATACTTCGGATAGAGATCCTTTCCATGCGAATCAGCTGCCTTTTTTTGTTCCGCGTGAAAATGACGCGCGTCTTCATCAAACAAATAATAGGGGGTCAAGTCCGAACCGCCACCAAACCAAGCGTCTATCCGTTCTCCCTCGGCATCATACATTTCGAAATAGCGGAAGTTGGCATGAGTGGTAGGTACCATCGGGTTCTCAGGGTGGATCACCAAGGAAATACCGCAGGCAAAAAAGGAATGACCATCAGTTTTCATGTTCTTTTTCAGGGCTTCGGGCATTTCACCGTGTACGATAGAAGTACTTACTCCTGCCTTTTCGAAAACCTTACCATTACTAAGTACTCGCGAACGTCCGCCACCTCCGCCCGGCCTTTCCCAATGGTCTTCTTGAAACTTCGCTTGGCCGTCTATTACTTCTACCGCCGAGCAGATTTCGTCTTGCAGGCTGCGAATGAAATCAACAAAGCGTTCTTTCAAGTTAGCCATAGTTTTTAACCGTATTGATGAAGGCCTTGGCGTGATCTACCGGGATATTGGGTAAGATACCATGACCAAGGTTAGCAATGTATTTATAGGTGCCAAAGTCGTCGATCATCTGCTTGGTGAGCCGTTCAATTTCTGGGATTGGTGATAACAAACGCGCCGGATCGAAGTTGCCCTGTAAAGTGGTTTGGAAGGAAGTAAACTCACGAGCCATTTGGGGAGTTATGGTCCAATCTACACCCAAAGCGGATACGGGCATTTTGGCCATTTCATCTAAGGCAAACCAGCAACCTTTGGCAAAGGCAATCACTGGCGTGTGCTCATGCAAGGCTTCGGTAATCTGCTTAATGTAGGGTAATGAAAATTCGCGGTAATCGCTTGGAGAAAGTAAACCGCCCCAACTATCAAAAACCTGAATGGCATGACATCCACGTTCTTGCTTATGGCGCAAGTACTTGATGGTTACATCGGTAATTTTCTGAAGCAATTTATGGGCTGCATCTGGGTATCGGTAACAAAACTCTTTGGCCTTATCAAAGGTCTTAGAGCCCTGACCTTCTACCATATAACAAAGGATGGTCCACGGAGAGCCGGCAAAGCCAATTAATGGTACCTCATTCTCCAGGGCTTCCAAAGTCATATCAATGGCTGAATACACATAGTGTAAACGATCTTTAACATCGATGTCTGGCAAGGCATCCACTTGCTCTGGTGTGCGAATGGGATTTGGTAAATAAGGTCCTTTACCAGGAACCATTTGCACCTCTACATCTAGAGCTTGGGGGATCACCAAAATATCACTGAAAAGGATAGCCGCATCAGGTCCTACTTGGTGAATCGGCATTACCGTAATTTCGGTTGCCAATTCGGGGGTTTCCGCTCTTTCGAAGAAGGAATATTTTTCCTTAAGCTTCATGAAGTCAGGCAGGTACCTTCCAGCTTGACGCATCATCCATACCGGAGGGCGTTCTACTTTTTCTCCTTTTAAGGCACGTAGAAATAAGTCGTTTTTAGGCATGTTCATGTTTTAGGCCTTGTCTCGAAAATGATTAATTATTTTGCTGACTACCCCGGCAATGGAGGGGTCATCTGCGCAGATGCGCGGATTTTCACATCGTAGTCGAACGGCTTCTGCAGTGGTCGCGCCAATGCAAAAAGCGGGGATTTTAGGGTCAATTTTGTTTTTCTTGAAAAAGCTGAAGGCAGCGGTCGGGCTCAAGAAAATAATTCCCTGAAAATTTTCCGTGTTTACTTGCTCATGGCTCAGCTCCGTATGGTAAACAATCTCCTTGTTTACCTTCACATTTTTACTTTCAAGATATTCGGGGAGGTCGTCTAAGGCTTTGTCGCCGCAGAAAAAGTCAACCTCACGAACATCGGCGTTACGAGCAATAATCTGAGCCAATATTATGGCATTGTCGGCCCGTACATTGCTTTTGATTCCCAATTCCGCCAGCATCTCGGTAGCCTTTATTCCTACCGTAAAAGTTTTTTTAGGAGGGATCTCTAGAGGGGTTTCTTTAATCAGCTTTTTTAAACTCCGAACCGCGTTTTTACTGGTAAAGATGCGCGCCTGACTCTCGGAATTTAAGAGGCGATCTTTAAATGAGTCAAGATCAAAGTTATTTTCGACCCGAATAAAATCCTTTTGCTCCAATTGAAATCCAGCTTCTTGAAGGCGCTGAGCTTCATTTTCGGGCAGGCTACGGGTAGCGAATATGATGGCTTCCTTAGGATTCTCCAGACTCATTCTTAATATTTTCCATGATGGCTTTAGCGCCTTGATAGAGCGCTTCTTCGGCAAGACTAATTCCAAGGGATTTAGACTCTTGCAAAGGTACCTCATTTTCAAGGATTACCTTTTGGCGACCATCTAAACTAAAAACACCTGCCTTGAGTAATAGTTTATCGCCTTTTATTTGAGCAAAAGCGCCCACCGGTGCCGAACAACCTCCTTCAACCGCGCGAAGGAAGTCTCGCTCGACTTTAGCTCTTAGCTCGGTTTCCTCATGATTGATGGCACGAAGACCTTCATAAACGCCCTCTTCGCCTTCACGACAGGTAATACCAACTATGCCTTGTGCCGGTGCCGGTATCATCCAATCTAAGCTAAGGTGGTTATCGGGTAAAATTCCAATCCGCTCCAAACCTGCTTTGGCAAAAATGGCTCCGTCCCAATTTCCTTGAGTTAATTTATTTAAACGGGTTTGCACATTACCCCTCAAGTTTGGGTTTTCATGCTCGGGAAAGCGACTTTTCCACTGAGCCTTACGGCGGATGCTACCCGTTGCAACCAAGGCCTTGCTGGCATCTAAGAAAGCGGGATTTTCGCGGTAAACTAAAATGTCTTCGACCGAACCACGCTCTAAAACGGCCGCCATTTGGATGCCATGTGGCGCTTGGGTAGGATAATCTTTTAGAGAATGTACGGCAATGTCGACCTTGTTTTCAAATAAGGCATCGTCCAGTATTTTAGTGAATACACCAGTGCCACCAAATTGATTAAGAGGAGTGCTTAGATCGATATCCCCAGCAGATTTAACCGCTACTAACACACAGGTATATCCCTGAGCTTCAAGGCGAGATTTAACCAAATTGGCCTGCCACAAGGCTAATTTGGAGTCGCGCGTCCCAATTCGAATTGTTTTCATAAAAGCTTAAAGCTCAAAGATATGATGAATGGTACGTAAGTCGCTATTGAGATTCTGACCACTCTTCAATTGGCGTGCAAACTGACCAGTAATGCGATTTAAAATCTGGGCTGCGAATTCCTCAGCCTGCTCTAAAGGCATTTCCGGATACTTCTTCTGGATATTTTTAATTTCCTTTTCCTTCCAGCTGTCCATTTTGGTGCGGAGCGCCTGAAGGGTAGGGGCCACACGTCGACTTTCTAGCCATTCGTAAAAGTCCCCAATTTTTTCGTTAATGATGTTTTCCGCTAAAGGTATCTGACTTTGGCGATTGCGAATGCTCTCCTCTGCTACTTCCGAAAGGTGGTCGATATCAATAACCTTATAATGAGGGTCTTGGTAAAGATCCTTATTTACATTTCGGGGCATACTTAAGTCCAAAATAAGACGCGGCTTAGTGCTTTTGAAATCTGATAAATGCACGGTAGGCTTATCTGCTCCGGTTGCCACAATTACAACATCGGCGGCATCTAAGCCATCGGCCAAATGTCCAAGGTCGAGGTGCTTTAAGCCAAATTTATCGGCAAGGCGAATGGCCTTTTCTTCCGTTCTATTAATGAGGGTGATGTCCTTAATCCCGGTTTGGTTCACCAAGTTTTCGCAAGTGGTGCGCCCCATTTTTCCCATCCCGTAGAGTAAAACCATGGGAGCCGATTTGGTTTTTAAATAGTCCTTTAACTGAAGGACTGCTGCAAAGGCTACCGAAGCAGCTCCTGTACTTAGCTTTGTTTCATTCTTAACCCTCTTGCTGCACTGCACTGCATTATTTACCAAACGGTCTAGGAAGGCGTTATGAGCCTCCAGTTCCTTGGAAATTTGATAGGCTTTTTTAACCTGACCAATAATTTCAAAGTCACCTAATATTTTTGATTCTAAACCTGAGCCAACTCGAAACAAATGGTCGATAGCCTCACGGTTTTGCTTTATTTGCTGATGCGCCTCAAAAAGGGAACGCTCATTGCCGCTATGTTTGCAGAATAGAGCGATAAGATCGCGTGGACAAGAGGCAAAGGCATACAACTCGGTTCGGTTGCAAGTAGAAAGAACCATAATCCCATCACCACCCGCAGCTTGATATTCGGCAATTAATTCCTGGGCTTTTTCTTCGCTAAGGCTGAATTGCTCGCGTATCGATACATCGCTGGTGCTATGATCGATTCCGATCATAAAAAAGTTGGCAAAACGACTGACTTCGAATTCTTTCATAAGATGTCGGCAAAAATATCCCGATTGATAGGAGTAATTCTACCCCTATAAGTATGAAAAGTAACCGAAAAAGTTGTGTGGGGTTTATTTAGAGTCATTCTTAATAGATTAGTTCTATCATGCTGCAAGTCTACAATAAATAGGTATTTACAGTCTATGACTAATGTCATATTTCTATTTTTGCTGAATGGAATTAAATTTTGAGCTACAGGGAGAGGATATAAATACCCAAAAAAGTCGAGTGAAAAATACCTCGATTAGTGAAGGTCTGCACATG
This sequence comes from uncultured Flavobacteriales bacterium, assembly GCA_913055685.1. GTDB lineage: Bacteria > Bacteroidota > Bacteroidia > Flavobacteriales > Schleiferiaceae > Croceimicrobium. The sequence continues at coordinate 140,114 of CAJXKC010000003.1, read as the reverse complement.
ACTATTGTGGAGAACCTTGATTCTAAGTCAGTTGGCTTAAAGAGGGAAATAGACCAGAGTTTAATTCAGTTTTATTTTGCCTTTGAAGGGGGAGCCCAGTTTCTGTTTCACCAAGGGTCCTATCAATTGCGTTTAGAGCCTAGTCGTTGCTTGCTGTTCTATAATCCTTTGGCCGCACTCCCCCTGGAAATTGAAGTGGCTCCAAAGTCGAAGCTCTTATTTCTATACATCACCGTAGAAAACTTACACCGACTATTTGTTGAAGGTTCAGAGGAATTGGCTTTTATCAACCCGGAGAACGTGAATAAAAAGTTTTACAATGAAAATGGGCTGTCTCCGGCGGTAATGGTTAGCCTCAGTCAGCTTTTCCAAATGCCAATTCACGGTCCGGCGCAGCGAATCTTTGAACAGGCTAAGGTTTATGAGTTATTGGCTCATTATTTTAATCGCAGCGAGGATACTGATGTAGAGTCTTGTCCTTTTTTAGAGGATGAGGATAATGTGAAGAAGATTCGACTGGCCAAGAATATTTTAGTGGAGAGAATGACCGATCCCCCAACTATCCCTGAATTGGCTCTCGAAATTGGTCTTAATGAATACCGACTTAAAGAAGGTTTTAAAAATATTTACGGCACTACCGTTTTCAAATTTTTAAATGACTATCGATTAGATGTGGCGCGTCAACTTTTAGACGAGGGAAAGGTTAAAGTAAACGAAGCGGCCTATCATATTGGTTACCATAATCCCAGCCATTTTATAGCTGCCTTCAAAAAGAAATTTGGGGTAACCCCGAAAAAATATTTAATGAATCGCTAAATGCAAGAAGCAACTTTGATTGTTAATCTGGGTTCACCAGATTCCTATGCCGTCGCCGATGTTCGTCGTTACCTGGGCGAATTTTTGATGGATGAACGGGTGATTGATTTTCCAAAATGGCTCCGTACCTTTTTAATTAAAGGGATAATTCTAAATACGCGACCAAAAAAATCAGCTGCTGCCTATCAAAGCATTTGGTGGGATGAGGGCTCACCCTTAATTGTTCTTTCTCGTAGATTGCAAGAAGCGGTGCAAAAGGAAACCAAACAACCAGTTGCATTAGCAATGCGTTATGGAAACCCTTCCATCGAACATAGTATGCGCGAACTAGTGAAGGCTCACCCCGATCTCAAGAAGGTTAATCTCATTCCACTTTACCCGCATTATGCTATGAGTAGCTACGAGACGGTGGTTGTAAAGAGCCGTGAGGTATTTGAAGAGTTTTTCCCTCAGCTTGAGCTTAAGGTGAAAGGACCTTTTTATAATGATTCGCGCTACATTAAAGTTTTGGCCGATTCTATGCGCTCTTACATAGAATCTGAGCAGCCCGACTATGTATTGTTTAGCTACCACGGGGTTCCCGAACAACAGATTCGCAAAAGCGATGTGTCTAAAGGCCACTGTTTAAAAGTGGACAATTGCTGCGCTAAAGATTCGCCTGTGCAACATTTTTGCTACCGACATCAAACCTTAAAAACCACCGAATTGGTAGCCAAAGAACTTGGATTAGAAGAGGGTAAATATTCCAGCTCCTTCCAAAGTAGACTGGGACCCATTAAATGGTTAGATCCATACACCGATAAAACGATCGCTGACCTGGCGAAAAAGGGGGTTAAGAAATTAGCAGTAGTATGCCCAGCCTTTGTTTCAGATTGTCTGGAAACTATTGAGGAAATTGGCGAAGAAGCCATGGAAATCTTTAAGGAGAATGGAGGGGAGGACTTCCTTTTGATTCCTTGTTTAAATGATCAACAGCCTTGGGCAAAACTTCTAGCTGACTTTGGCACGGAATTATAGGATTAAGAAAAGGGAGAAATAATTTCCTATCTTAAGCCTATCAATATGAAGAGATTTTACCTGATCATTTTTTGCCTGTTAGGGCTCTATTCAAGCGCTCAAATAAGTGATCGTAACGAGCAAAACTGCAGTGGCCAACAACAAACTTTGCATGCTGTCTTGGGCTCAGGCAAGGCTTTGATTATCTCGTCCCAAGGAATTGACTGTTCCATCTGTGCATCCAAGGCTCCGGGGTGGGGCAATTGGGCCAAGCTTAATAAAACTCAGGTTGCCGTATGGGGGGCAATGACCTATACCTACAGCAGTAATATACCGTCCTGCAGCTCCATAAGTAATTGGGTGGCTAATTATGGCTGGACGGATGTTTTCACTTTTATCGATAGTGCCGAGTATTACTTTCAATCGGGAACCCCTCGTTATTTGGTTTACGATCCCAAGGATAGTACTTTGATATACAGTGGCGCCAGTGAGAGTCAGGCGCGAAGCACAGCACTGGCTGCTTCTCAGGTAAATTTGACTAATCAAAAATTTGGTCTAGAAGACCTGGATTACATTCAGTCTAGGGGGCAATTAAATTTCCGAAATGTACCCGAAGGAAATACCAGAATCGAGGTTTATAATCTGGCTGGGAAAAAGGAGAAAAGCTTCCAGCTCCGCAAGGATCATAAGGTTTTCAACATCAGTGACTTGCCTAAGGGAATCTACCTGCTTAGGATGAGTAATGCTAATTCTGCATTTACTCGAAAAATAGTTATCTCATAATAGGACTTATTGTTTTTCAAGGCCGTAGCTTTGCCGGCCAATTTTTATATGCTTATGAACTTGCGTAACGTCGCTATCATTGCTCACGTAGACCACGGTAAAACTACCTTGGTAGACAAAATGCTAATTGCTTGTAAAGCTTTCGCTGATCACGAAACTCCGGGTGAGTTGATCATGGATAGCAATGACCTCGAGCGCGAACGCGGAATTACCATTCTTTCCAAGAATGTTTCCGTACAATACAAAGACACCAAAATTAACATTCTCGATACCCCCGGTCACTCCGATTTCGGTGGAGAAGTAGAGCGTGTTTTAAATATGGCCGATGGCGTCGTTCTTTTAGTAGATGCCTTTGAAGGTCCGATGCCCCAAACCCGTTTTGTTTTAGCCAAAGCCCTTGATTTAGGTTTAAAACCTATCGTAGTTATCAATAAGGTCGATAAACCTAATTGTACACCCGATGAGGTACATGAAATGGTTTTCGACTTAATGTTTGCCTTGGAAGCCACCGAGGAGCAATTGGATTTCCCAACCATTTATGGCTCGGCTAAAAATGGCTGGATGAGTGAGGATTGGCAAAAGCCAACCGATAATATCAATCCGCTTTTAGATACCATTGTAGAGCATATTCCTGCGCCTAAAGTGCAAGAAGGTACGCCTCAGTTGTTGATTACCAGTTTAGATTACTCTTCCTACATCGGTCGAATTGCCATCGGTAGAGTACAACGCGGTAGTTTAAAACCCAATATGCCGGTTAGCTTGGTTAAGCGCGATGGCAGCATTGTAAAAAGCCGCATTAAAGAAGTCTTCGTATTCGACGGTTTCGAAAAGCGTAAGGTAGATGAGGTAAGTAGCGGTGAGATTTGTGCCCTAACCGGAATCGAAGGTTTTGATATCGGCGATACCGTAGCGGATCTTGAAAATCCAGAGGCTTTAGAAACGATTAAGATCGACGAGCCTACAATGAGTATGCTATTCACGATCAACGATTCGCCTTTCTTTGGTAAGGAAGGGAAGTTTGTTACTTCTCGTCACTTGAAAGATCGTTTAGATAAAGAATTGGAAAAGAACCTGGCTCTGAAAGTTGAGGAGACAGACTCTGCCGATAGCTTTAAGGTTTATGGTCGTGGTGTATTGCACTTGTCCGTATTAATTGAAACCATGCGTCGTGAAGGCTACGAGCTTCAAATTGGTCAGCCGCAAGTGATTTTCCGCGAGATTGACGGTAAAAAGTCCGAGCCGGTTGAGGAATTGAGCATCGATTTACCCGAATCAATTCACGGTAAAGCTATTGAGGCTGTAACTCAAAGAAAAGGGGAGCTAACCGAAATGGTGCCTAAGGGAGACCGCATGCACTTGGAGTTTATTATTCCCTCACGCGGAATCATAGGTTTGCGAAACTATTTGATGACGGCAACGGCAGGAGAGGCGGTAATGTCGCATCGTTATAAAGAGTATCAGCCCTATAAGGGTGAGTTGCCCGGCCGCCAGAATGGATCTTTGATTTCTTTGGAAACCGGAAAGGCCATTCCTTATTCTATCAATAACCTGCAAGATCGCGGCCGTTTCTTCGTGCCGCCAAACCAGGAAATCTACGAAGGTCAAGTTATTGGCGAGAACAATCGTCCAGGTGATCTTACCATTAATATTACCAAGACAAAAAAACTGAGCAATATGCGTTCGGCTGGTGCCGATGATAAAATGCGTATTGCACCGCATATCGAATTCTCTCTGGAAGAAGCTTTGGAATACATTCAGGGCGATGAGTACGTGGAGGTTACACCCGAAAGCATTCGCTTAAGAAAGGTGTTTCTAAAGGAAACGGAACGAAAAAGAGGTGAAAAGATAAACTACTAGAAAAAGGAAAAAGCCGCGGGGGGACGCGGCTTTTTCATTCCAAAAAAACACCAAAAAAAGTATTGACATTGGAAGGTCAATACGAAAAACAAAACATGTAACAGCGCAAGGCTGTTAGTAGTTAAGGTTTGAAAGAACTACTACTAATGACAATTCAAATGTAAGGTCACTAGCCTTAGTCAAAAATGATATTTGTCAGTTTGATTAAGAATTGTCAAGCGCAATTGCCGCTTCCAAGATGCGGTTAATTTCTTCTAGGGGGATAGATTCTAGGTCCTCGATGATAAGCCCTTTTATCTGTTTTCTATTCCTTGCTTTTAACAAGCCGCTAGGATCCTCAAATTGATGGGCCCGGGTGAAACAAAGTTCAGTTTGCGAGCTGTTTTTCAAAGGGTGTAAATAGCAAATCCATTTACGGCCATCGTAGAAGGGTAGACCATAGGCGATTTTCGCCTTCAGCCCTGCCGCCTCAAAATGCTGATGTAAAAAACCCAGCACCTCTTTTTGAGGTCCTGGGTAATTCAAAATAAATTCTTCAACTGCCTTCACTAGTGTTTAATTAGGAAGCGTTGGCTTTCGCCGGTTGAGCTGCGTAAAATGTATAGGCCTTCTTGCCAGTGGGCTAGGTTTATTTGCTTTTGCGGCCCTTTAGATTGATAAACGATCCTCCCAAATAAATCATAGATTTTAAAGTCAATTGCTTTATTAAGGCGGAGGGTAGACCTAACGGGATTAGGGTATAGTTGCCAGGGCTTGCTTGCTGTATTTTCATCGATGCTAAAATTAGGATCAAGGTCATGGGCGTATAAGCCGGTACCGGTACCTACGAGCAACTCATCGTAAAATAGCACGTTTATTTCGGTACCTACCGGATAAGCATAACCGAGGCTCCATCCCAGAGTGCCATCAACACTATTGATGTATATTTTTTCATCTAATGAGATAAATACAAAGCCATCTCCATCGGTAATAGCGCTCGCTTCTCCACTGGCATTTGGTCCGGGGAAATTGGTCCAGCTACCACTAGAAAGGTCTTTAATAAATACATTGCTAACCGGAACCAGGCCGGGATCGTAGTTCAACACAAATAAGCTATCGCCACTCTCATTTAGTTCCAGATCAATGATGGCATCGGTAGCACCAAAGCTTCCATCGCGAGCTAAGGTCCAGGTACTTCCGCTTAATTCGGCCCTAAAAAGGCCGTATTGACCTGTGCTTACTGGGTCGGAGGCTAGACCAATGTAGGCCACAATATTTCCGGCTTCTCGAGTAAGTACTACATCGTTCACATCAGCATCTTGACCCATTGCGCTGGCATTTAGCATTAACTGGGCCCAGGTATTTCCGCCATCTAAACTGTAAAAGCAGCCGCCTTTGTCGCCAAAGTCAATGCTATAGCCAGCCATTATGATATTAGCACTGTCGGGTGCTACTGCAATACTGGTGCAATGGGCATTAATGCGATTAAAGTTCCAGGGGGCAATTTCGGGTGTAAAAACTTGGCTCCAACCATCGTCCATCGGACCAGGACCGGTAAAGGTTCCCCCGTTCTGAGTTCGATAAATTCTCTGGTTTCCAACAAACACCGTGTCGTCGGCACCAGGTGTCATGGCGACTGCAGTATACGGTGCGCCGTCAAACTGCGGGAATTTCGGTTCCGACCAAACCGGACTCGTCTTGTAATCCGTTACCTGTCGCACTCCAGATTTAGAGGCTACCCAACCAGTGCTAAAGGAGCGGTTCATATCAATATCATTCACTTGCACTGCGGTAAGTCCTTCATTCCAAGCGAAAATGGAGTCACCAGTGGCGGTGGAATAACCCATGCCAATATTGGTGGTATGATAAACAATATCACCATCAATCGGATCTTGTTTTACGACGCCATCATTGGCGCGATTTAATTCCTCGATATAAAGGCGCCCTGGATTATACCAGTTATCCAGGAGACTAATATCGTCTTCTATAGCATTACCTAAAAATAGAGCGGTAGAGCCAGAATGGGTATTAAAGAGCATATTGGGTCCCACGATACCCCCTATTGGTCCGGGTGTATTAATAGCGGTGTCTCCCCAAGTGATGCCATTGTCGCTGGTCCAGGCGATATGCCGGTCGCGTACAGTTGGATTATTAAGCGGTGGTTGTCCGCCCATATAACGGTCGCCATTGGGAGCAAAACCCATCACACGCCATTCGATATTAGGGATAGAGGGGGCGGCATTTAGTAATGAGCTAAGGGACATCGTTGAACTCATATTGTAGAAGGGAGCGACGATACGGTATATATGCGGACTAGCACCACGCTCCAAAAGGTGAAGGTGCTGGTCGGCCGGATCCAAAATCATCTGGGGAGGCTCGGTGTAATTTTTAAGCAAGCTGATCGAGCCAGACTTACTGTAAACGCCACTGCTGCTAATGGCACCGAAGTCGAGCACATCTTGGCCACCCGGACTAGGATTGTTTTTTACCAAGGCCATGGTGTCGCCAGAAATCAAAAAGTCTTTAACTAGGGAGTCTACAGCGGTGGCGGAACTGGCTCCAAAGCTGGTGCTGTAAACCGTTCCCATAGAAAGAAAGAAAATGGTATTGGAAGCTTGGTGTATTTCGATGTTTGAGATACTGCTGCCGAAGCCGTCATCCGCATCAGCGGAAGCTAAAGGTTCCCAAGGCAAGTTAGAGCGGCTAGCATTGCGACTAGCCTTGGCCCAAAAAATGGAATTAGGGCTAAAGGTGCTTACCACGCAGTAAATCGAATCGCTGTGAAAAGACCAGGTTTCTATATCGCCAGCTAAACCTCCGTAAACGCCTTCGGCTACCGGTGCGCTAAGCCCCTGACCAGAGGAGTTGAGACTGCAGAATAAAGTAAAAATTAGAGGGATAATTTTTTTCATGTTGATTGGTTTTAAGAGGATGGTGCATAAAGTTACATTTTTATTATAAAGTAAGCTGATATTCAATGGGTTTGTGTCTGAAGTTTTTAAGTTGATTTTAACGATAGAACCTCTTTCTAAGCTTTTTCGAATTGTTATTTTAGAAGACCGGTTCCGCGATTCTGCTGCTTTTAGAAAGAAAGCACATGAAATATCTAGTACTTAGCAGCGTCCTCTTTTTTGGCTTTAATGCCGAGGCGCAATTCCACAATTTAAAAATGCCCCAGGCTTCACCCTTGGTTAAAGAAAGTCAGCAATTGGCGGTGACTACTATTAGCCTAGAGTATTCAAGTCCTTCGGCGAGGGGCAGAAAGGTTTGGGAAGATGGTCGAACTATACCACAAAATGGAAAGCCTATTCCTTGGCGAGCTGGGGCCAATCTCGCCACAACTTTAAGTTTTGATACCGATGTATACATAGAAGGGAAGCCCCTTAAAGCGGGCAAATATTCGCTTCACCTTTTGCCGAATGGTCATCAACATCAAGTTTTACTTTCACCTACTTGGAATATGTGGGGCAGCTATTATTTGGATACGATTAATGATGTCACTTTAAAAGTGGCAGTGCAAGACACTACTGCATCCTATTCCGAAAAATTGGACTATGAATTCTACCATCTTAATGACTCTAGCTTAATCTTAGCTCTGGAATGGGCGGATCGCCAGATACCAATCGAGATTAAAGTAGACCTAAAGAGAACAGTTTTGGCAAGCTTTCGTTCCCAACTGCGCGGAGCGGATACCTATCGCTGGGAAGCCTGGAATGATGCCGCGCGTTGGTCTTACGATCATGGTGGGGATTTGCAGGAAGCCTTGGCTTGGGTAAACCATTCCATTGAGGGGGGCTATGGCGGCTTTGGTGCCAATCCGAATCCCTATAATTACACGACTAAAATTTACATTCTTGGGGCTTTAGGGAATCAAAAGGAACAGAAACAAGCTTTTGAGGAGGCCCAAAAACTAAGCGCAGACCGTAATGCTAGTTTAAGCCTTGCCTCTGGATTATTACAAAACGGTCTTTACACTGAAGCTTACAGGTATTTGGAATCACGACCGAAGGAACTAAAGGCTGACTGGGTATTTCGCCTCGATTTTGGCGTAGCCGTTTATCATATGGGTAAAACCAAAAAAGGGGTAAAGAGCCTTCAAGAGCTTTTGCCCGATGTGCCCGAATTCTTTAAGGAGCGTTTAAAAAAGGTGATTGCGCAAATGGAGAAGGGAGACTATCAATATCCTTTGGCCGCTCATTTAAAATCTTAAAGCTAAGGGGGTGGACCTGTCTATCCCCTTATAAATTATTTATATCAATGTTTAAACATTAATGTATACATTTGCCTTGTCAATGTTTGAACATCAATAATAAAAACGAAAGAATATGTCACTTCAAAAATGGGCGCTCGATAATGCGCATACCAACATTCACTTCAAGGCAAAGCACTTAATGATTACTACCGTAACCGGATCTTTTGCTGGTTTTGAGGGTAGCGTAGAAACCGAAGGTGAAGATTTTACTACCGGTAAATTTAGCTTTAGCGCAGACGTAAATACGGTTACTACCGGAAGCGAAGACCGCGATAATCACTTAAAGAGCGATGACTTCTTTAATGCGGAGCAATTCCCAAAATTAACTTTCGAAAGCACAGCGGTTAAAAATATCGACGGTGATGAGTTCGAATTGGAAGGTAACATGACCATTCGCGACGTAACTCAGCCTATTACCCTTAAGGTAGAAATTGGTGGAGTAGCGAAAGACCCTTGGGGCAACCTAAAAGCGGGATTCTCTTTTAAAGGTAAATTAAACCGTAAAGATTTCGGATTGAAATTCCACGTGGTTAATGAAGCGGGTAACTTATTAGTTTCCGACGAAATTAAATTAGAAGGCGAAGTTCAGCTCGCAGCAGTTGAAGCAGCTGTAGAAGCTTAAGATTATCTTTTCTCTCAGATTGGTTTAAGCCTCTGGTCCTCTTGGATCAGGGGCTTTTTAGTTTATAATTAATTTTCGACTATAGCTTTGGTCTAGGTAGAGATAATAGATGCCGGGCTTTAGCTTTAAGTGTATAAGGGAGGGGCCCGATCCTAGTTCGGACCGCACTACTAATTGCCCCTGCGAGCTATATATAAAAAGGTCTTTAAATCGAGTTTGCTTCTGCTCTACCCAAAGCTTATTCTTGGCTGGGTTGGGGTAAATGTTTACCAATTGCGTTTCAGCTTCATCCAATTTAAAAGTTTGGCTAAAGCGAACCAATAAACTATCGGTGTGGGAACATCCCAAACTATCTTCGGCACTAAGTACAATCCACAGGCTATCCGAATCATTGTAGCTAAAGGCAGGAATTACAAGGCTGTCACCTGATTGGGGTGAGATCCACCAATAGGCATTGCGGAATCCGCTTGGTAGCTTTAAAACTAGATCCAGACTATTGTCATGGATGGTGTCACCGCCAAGGTCCAGGCTGATCTCTGATTCTTTTAGGATTAGGCTTTGTACTTCACTCTGGCACTGACCCAAGGGGTTTTGCCCGTAGTGATAATAGAAGTCTGCATTGATATGGCGTGGATGGTAAATGCTGCCAAAGGTGTGAGCAATACCGCTGCCCGCTTCCACTGCAAGCGCTGCACCTTGATAGGTAAATAGGGCACTGCTGGACTGATAGCGCAATCGATGGCTGGCATTTTCGAGATATAAATAGCAACCCAAGGTGTCTCCGGGATTGAGGCTAATGGATCCAAAGTCTAAGAAATAGGCCGAGTCGGTTTGAGCATTATAAACACTGTCCGATAGGGGAGCCGACCAGGCGGTGGCAGTATTTTCAAAACCTTGATAGCTGCCGTTTTTGGTGCGGAGGTTTACCTGTAAATCTGTGGTGCTGCCGGCATAAAAGCGAATGCTGTCGAGAATTAGACTCTGAGTCCCAGCGATGAGGTTAAACATGGCTCCGTTCCAAGTTATATTGCTGCTTTGTGCGGCGGATACCTGGTCTAGGTAGACGAAGGGACCGCGGCGTGCTTGAAGGTAAAGCGTGTCATCCTGACCTAAGCCATAATTGTAATTAGGACCAGCATTAATTAAATTCTGTAAGGAAGAATCTGCAAACCAGAAAAGGGAGTCGGTAGTACTGGCCTGAAGGTTTAAACTATCGCCGGCACAAAAAGTGGAGTCAGAATTGTTTAAGCTGGGCAGGTTTGTACTACGCACGGTAATGCTGGGACCAATATTGTTAGCGGAGTTTAGATCCAAATTACTACTGCTAACTGCCCATAAGCGCCAAGCTTGTGCGGTACTGGTGTTCAAGCTAAAGTTTAAATACTGGTAATCGCAAGCTTTAATGCTGCTTAGCGCCTGACTTAGCGTATCAATTATACCTGTGCTAAGGTCTTCTCTTACTAAGTGCACTTGAGCAGGACTGCTTAAGCTGTCCATTCTAAGGTTAGCAATTTGTACTCTGAAAATAGACTGGGGACTTCCACAGCGGCTGGGATTTAGCCACTCGATGGATTTGGGCCACAAGTCAATTCCCGGTAGGGCACTAACTAGAGAATCGGCAATCTGCTTTTGGCGTACCCGATTAAAGAGCAAGCGGTGCCCGCGGTTATTAACATGCACCCCATCGCCAGAATTGTATAAGCTGTCGATGGTGTTTTGGGCATTGGCTAAGCCAGACCAGAAATCAATGGCTCGATTTCCAAAATACCGATTTATAGAATCTCTTACATCTAATTGAACTTGAATATAGGTGGCATTGAAATTTCGAGGCTGAGTAGTACAAACCCATACCGGTACCCCCTGCGTGGCCGCTAAGCTATCCATGTGAATGAAATTGCTCATTTGTTCGTTCAGCCCAGTGCCAATGGCCGCATCATTGGATGGGAGATTAATGATTATCGCGTCTGGATTCTGACGGAGGGCATGGCTTATGTTTCGTAGGGTATCGGGTTGAGGTCTGCTGCCCGGTGGAACGAAGTAATCGGGCATTAGCCGCCAGGTATTATAACCCCCTTGGGCCAAGTTTATAAGGGAGTTGGCCGGGTTTAAGGATTGCATGTAATCTCGATAGCGGTTTACCCAAGCACTGTCACTCGGACTAGCACCAGCTCCTGCGGCGGTGGAGGAACCGATCACCACAATCTTTAAAGTGTCATTGGCTAAACAAGGCGATTGAGCCGAAATACTAATGGAGACAAATAAAAAGAGGAAACTAACTAAGGCTTTTTTCATTAGAGGAAATTAGAATTTCTTTTCCATTTAAGGCAGCAATTCGTCGAATGGCTTAGAAATCAGTTTAAAAGGACTTATGGTAAAAAATACCTTATTATCTTGAGCGAAATTTAAAACCATGCTGAAAAGATTATTTCTAGTACTGTTAAGCACTTCCTTTCTAGCCTTACAGGCCCAAACTCTACAAGATGATTTTGAAGGTAATGGAAACATAAACACTTGGTTTGGTGACGCTTGTACAATTGATATCGCCAAGGCCAATCCTTACAGTCAGGGAATAAATACTTCAGCAACGGTCATGGAATACCATGATCAAGGCGGGCAGTATGCTAACTTGCGTTTTGACGCTCCTGGTCCTTTGGATTTACCAAATCATGCCGTTTTTTCAGTAAAGGTTTATGTGCCTTCTTCTGGCATAACCGGAAACCAGCCCAATCAGATTTCATGCAAATTGCAGGACGGGACTCAGGGTAGTCCCTGGCAAACCCAGTCGGAGGTGATTAAGCCTATCGTTTTGGATCAATGGCAAACGATCACTTTTGACTTTGCAAATGATCCTTACATCAATTTAGACCCTAGTTCCTTACCACCTACCCAAAGAACTGACTTCACACGCGTTTTATTCCAATTGAATGGGGAGAATAACAATGATGAGGTTTTGGCCTATCTGGATGATTTCATTTACGTCGACACCACGAACAATTCCGGCGGAGGTTCTGGTGGAAATTATTCTTTCACCCAATTGGTCTGGGCCGATGAATTCAATGGCAATGGCATGATTGATACTTCAAAATGGTTTCATCAAACCCAATTACCGAATGGAAATTCTTGGTACAATGGCGAGATTCAGCATTATACCGATCGCACGGCCAATACTCAGGTCTCTAATGGCACGATGAAATTAATCGCAAAAAAGGAAACTTTTAGTGACCAGGGAGTTACGAAGCAATACACCTCGGCCCGTTTAAATTCAAAGTTTGCTTTTACCTACGGCAGAATAGAAGTGCGCGCTATTTTACCACAAGGCGCAGGTACTTGGCCTGCCATCTGGATGCTTGGTAAAAATATCAGTGAGCCGGGAGCTTACTGGCAGCAACAGGGTTTTGGCACTACTTCATGGCCGGCCTGTGGTGAAATTGATATTATGGAACATTGGGGAACCAATCAAAACTTTGTGCAAAGTGCCATGCATACCCCATCCTCCTTTGGAGGAACCATTAATAAAGGGGGACGCATGATACCTGGGGTTTCCAACACCTTCCATACTTATGCTCTGGAATGGACTCCCAGCAAAATGATTTTTAGCGTAGACTCGGTAGTGCATTATATCTACGAACCGGCTACGCGAGATGCGAGCACCTGGCCTTTTGACGATCCGCAGTATATTCTTTTAAATATCGCGATTGAGCCTGGGATTGATCCCACTTGGCAAGAAGATACCTTAGAGATTGATTATGTACGGATTTACCAAGATCCAAGTATGGCTTTAATTGATGGAATAGAGCGGACCGAACTTAAAGCCTTCCCCAATCCATGCACCAATGAACTGCACATTGAATTGCCTAACGACCTGCTTGGTGAAATGGATTTGGAACTCGTGGCATCGAATGGTCATGTACTGCGTAGAGAGCACTTTAAGCGAAATGAAGCCATCCTAAAAGTGGAAGGCTTGGATGACTTAGAGCCTGGGGTTTATTTCATTAAGCTTAAAGGACAGGAGGCGCAGCACAGCCTGCGATTCATCAAGCGTTAAGCTTTCCTTTAAAACATAGCGGCAATAAGGTCGTCTGCGCTGATGTCTTTAAAGTATTGGCTTAGATTAAATTGCCCTAGTTTCTCCCGAATTTTACTTTCTTCATGGGGGGTGTCTTTTAGTGCTTCTTCGATTTCACCAATGTCACGGATATGGAAGAAGTCGCCTAAGATTTTCACTTCTTGAATAATGCCTTTGGAGACATTCATATTCATTTCAATGACGCCTCCGCTGGTTTTTACCCCTTGTTTAAAATCGTAATTGGGCGAGTAGCCAAAATTCCAATCCCAAGTTTCGTATTTCTCTTTTTTGATCTGCTCAATTTTAGCGAGGTCTTCGGCACTGAATTCATAAAGTTTGCAATCTTCATAGTTCCGCAGGATATATTCCATAATGCGGTCGGCAAACTCTTCCACCGACATTTTCTCTTTTAGGTGATCCTGAATATTAGTTACCCTTTTGGGTACTGATTTCACCGCCCGGTCTTTGTATTTAAGTGGATTGATCTTTAGGGCTCCGCTGATATTGGGCATATCACTGGAAAATAGTAAGGTGCCGTGATGCATCACTTTATTCTTAAAGACATGCTCGGCATTGCCCGAAAATTTCTTTCCCTCGATCATGATATCATTGCGACCACTAAACTCGGCATTAACCCCCATTTCTTGCAGGACCGCGATAATGGGTGCGGTATAGCGTTTAAAATCGACCAAGTCCTCTTCACTTTCACTAGTGCGCGTGAAGGTAAAGTTGAGGTTGCCCATGTCGTGGTAAACCGCTCCGCCACCACTTAAGCGACGCACCACTTTAATATCATGCGCTTTAACGTAGTCTAAGTTTATTTCGGCCAAGGCATTTTGGTGCTTCCCCACGATAATGGCATTGTCGTTTTGCCAAAGCATGAAACAATCTTCTTTTAGATGCTTAAAAATGTATTCGTCGGTGGCGATATTGAAAAAAGGGTCGGTACTGCGGTGTTTGATGCAGAGCATGTTGGGTGGTTTAGAATATTAAAAAGAAGAAGCTTGAAAATAAAGAATCGCCAGTAATTCTTAACGTTTAATTATAAAAGTTGTCGTGTCATTATTTCCACAGTAAACTGAATCAGACACGGGATAATAGTTTCCATTGTCTAGGAAGATAAAATGATTGATTTTATTCCATGCATTACCCTTTGTTTTAAGGATAACTGATTTCCCATCAGGGTTTGTTATTACTACTGCGTCATTCTCTCCAAAGGTGGAATTGATTTCTACGCGGGTATATTTCTTATCCAGATCACATTGAATCTTAACCCAAGCATAGGGGTGTAATTCAGGGTTGTAGACCTGATTGCCTCCCAGTTCAAAGTGTCGGTCTCTAGGGTATGGACCCGTTAAATCGCGGGCGGAGTAATAGTCGGGATAGTAACATACTATCTGAAATCTATTGTAAGCCTCATAGGAACTTTCATCAAAGGTAAAGGAGTAGTTACCGAAAGCATCGCTGCGGATGGAGTCCAGAATTCTGTCTTGAAGGGTATGCCCCACACCAACTACTTTAACTAAGTCGATTTTTGCATTCGGCAACACCCTATTAGAATTAGCCGCAGTTAGTTTACCACTTACAGTTGTGGTAATAGTCTCGGGACCAGCTTTATTACAGGCGCTAAAAAAGATGAGAAAAAGCAATGCTCCAAAGTAGTTGGGTAAAAAGGTGAAGGTTTTCATGAGCGAAGAGAATGCTTAATAGGTGGATGAAAGGTAGTGAAACTTTTGAATGATGGTTTTGGCAATGAAGGGAAACTTCCCAGACGATGGAGGGTTTTTGATAAAGCGGGCCCAATTCTTAAACCAGCATTTTATTAAGAAAGGCCCTTCCTGAACCTGTCTTTAGGTACTTCTCAAAATAGAACGCTTTATACTTTTCAGTAAATACTAGGTAGCTCAAAATAGTAATGGGTCTGCGGTAGGAGGTCGATTTAACCTTTCCAGAATTATGATCCTTGATGCGTCGTTGAAGATCTTTGGTACATCCAACGTAGACAGAGTCGTCACTGCACCTAGCGATATAAACAAAATGTTTCTCCATGTGGGATGGTAAGGAGAAATTTGCCTAGGAAAGCATTTTAACGACTTTTCAAATAATTAAAATGTTCTCGGGGCTCACTATGTCCTAGAGCTTTTACGAGTAATTCTCGCCTTTGATCCCTCTCTTCGTTTGGGAGCTTCAGCAAGCATGGCTTGCGGCAATAACCTTTGATATGTAATGGTCGTAGATGCAAAAAAAGGGCCTGCCTACTTTCACACACTTTGTTCGCTGGCTTATACGATTGATATTTTGGAATGGAAGAAGTGGAGTGTCTCCACCGAAGGTTTTCTGCACTCTTACACTACGTTAGAGAGCTTCGGTAATCAAGGCTTGCCGAGTTGAGGTTAGGGTATGTAAGGGGTCTAAAAATAAAAAACTTGCCTCCGCTCTCTCTCAAGGATCGAGAGCTTCGCCGAACAATGCTTGATATGGAAGAAGTGGAGTGTCTCCACCGAATCTTGCCGAAAGGTTTGAATGATGAATATCGGTATGTCCAAAATAAAAAAGCTTGCCTTCGCTCTCTCACGGTGTTCGAGAGCTTCGGCAAGCGAAGGTGGAGCTGCGGGGAGTCGAACCCCGGTGCAAACAAGGAAACGGAAGGCTTTCTACATGCTTATTTTGTTATTCGATTTTCGACTAGGACCTGGGAACAAACACCCGAGTACTAGCTTATTTGCGGATTACAGTGTCGCGGGCACTACGCAATCCTTTGCCCGTTAGTCCAGATTTAATGACACTCCTGGATCCAAACCATCTAGACTTAGGTTCGGAGGAATGACTTGCTCCCGCGTCTTACGCGTGGATTAGCTCAAAGCCGCATACTGCGTGCTTAGGCGGCAAGTGCGAAATTGTTTTCGCCAACTATAGTTTGAAGCATCTTATTTACGGGCGACATCTCCATAGCCCGGCATGCTTACATCCCCTTTCATCTTGCTGTCGAAACCGATCAGCCCCATTAAATAAAGAACTTGTAGGAAGCCGCAAAGCTACCTTATCTTTACGCGATAAACAAAGCTGCATGAAATTTGGAATAATCCGCGAAGGAAAGAATCCACCCGATAAACGCGTGCCTCTTAGTCCGGCACAATGCCAGGCACTAATCGAAAAATATCCCAATCTCGAAATCGCCATTGAACCCAGTCCCATTCGCTGTTTTAGTGATGCGGAGTATCAAGAACAAGGCTTAAAACTGCAAGAAGATTTAAGTGATTGCGATGTGCTATTGGGGGTGAAGGAAGTTAGAATAGAAGACCTTATTCCCAATAAGACCTATTTATTCTTTTCCCATACCTGTAAGAAGCAGCCTTATAATCGAGATTTATTACGGGCTATTCTCAATAAGAAAATTCGCTTGATAGACTATGAGATGCTAAAAGATCCAGGTGGAAAACGCTTGTTGGGTTTTGGCCGTTACGCAGGTATTGTGGGCGCCTATAACGGTTTTAGAGCTTATGGGGAACTAACTGGTGATTTCCAACTAAAACCCGCGCATCAATGTAAAGATCGCCGCGAATTAGAGCAGGAGCTGGTAAAAGTGCAGTTACCGGAAAACTTTAGAATTGCCTTAAGTGGGGCCGGCAAGGTGGCCGGCGGAGCCATGGAAATATTATCGGCACTTAAGATTACCCAGGTGTACCCGGATGAGTTTTTGCGCAATGATTTTAATCGCGAGGCGGTGTTTACGCAAATTAATGTCCAAGATTACTTTAAACGTAAAGACGGAAAGCCTTTTACGCGTAAGGAGTTCTATCAGAATAGTGAAGGTTACGAGTCCAATTTCTTACCCTATGCCGAATGTGCGGATATGTACATCGCTTGTCACTTTTGGGGCGAAGGCTCACCCTTAATTTTTAGTCGAGAAGAGGCGAGAGACCCCCGTTTCAATATAAAATTGGTGGCCGATATCTCTTGTGATATTGATGGACCAGTAGCTAGTACTATCCGGCCTTCAACCATTGCGGACCCTTTTTACAGCTATGATCCCATCAGCGAAGGCGAAGTAGCCTTTGGCAGCGCTAAGAGTATCGCGGTAAGCGCAGTAGACAATCTTCCGGGTGAATTACCAAGAGATGCTTCGGAAGACTTCGGCAATGAATTACTAAAGAATGTGATTCCTCATTTCTTTAATGGCGATGGTCAGGAAATTTTAGCTCGGGCTAGTGAAACCGATTTGGACGGTAATTTAAGTCCCTACTATGCCTATCTAGCCGACTATGTAGCCTAGAAAATCCTCAACATTTAGCTACCTTTGAGCGCAATTAAAAGCAAGCGATAACCTTGAGTCCGAACTTAGCAAGCGAGAAATACATTGATATTGAGCAGGTAGTGGCGGAGAAAAACCCCAGCCTAGCTAAATGGTTGCCAGGTTTTGTGATGGCTTATATCAAGCGCATCATCCATCAAAAAGAGATTAATGAATGCATGAATCTCTATGGCGACCGAATAGGTTTGGATTTTGTTCGGGCGGGCTTGGACTTTTTGGATACTCGCGTTGAGACCATCGGTTTGGAAAATGTACCTAAAGAGAAAGGGATTATTCTTGCCGCGAACCACCCATTAGGAGGCCTCGATGGCATTGCTTTTATGAAGGCAGTGGGGGAGGTGCGTTCCGATATCCAGTTTTTGGTGAATGACATATTAATGAATATCAAAAACCTGGAGCCTTTATTTATTCCGGTAAATAAAGTAGGAGCGAATCCGCGCAAAGCTTTGCAGATAATTGAAGAAACCTATGCCAAGGAATTAGCGATTCTTGTTTTTCCTTCGGGAATGGTTTCTAGGAAGTTAGATAAAGGAATTGGTGATTTGGAATGGCAAAAGAGCTTTATTGCCCGCGCCAAGAAATACCAAAAAGACATCATTCCGGTACATATTGAAGGAAGAAATTCGAATTGGTTCTATAATCTTTCCAAATGGCGTAGTAAATTAGGCGTGAAAGCGAATTTGGAGATGTTCTATCTAGCAGATGAGATGTTTAAGCAGAGGGGAAAGACCATCACCATTCGTTTTGGGGAGCCAGTGCCTTGGCAGACTTTTGATAAGTCGAAGTCACTGGTAGAGTGGGCGGAATACATGAGATCCTTGACCTATGCCTTGCCTCAAAAGATGAAAAAGTAATGGAAGACATCATAAAGCCGGTCGACCGGGACGCCATCATAGCAGAACTTACCGAGGAGCATTTTCTGCGCCATACCTCTAAAGGGGGCAACCAACTTTATGTTTGCGATCATCGCACCGCGCCTAATATCGTTAAAGAGGTGGGTCGCTTGCGCGAAGTAGCATTTCGCACTGCCGGCGGGGGAACTGGGAAGTCGGTCGATTTAGACCAATACGATTTATCCGATAATCCTTACCAGCAATTAATTGTCTGGGATGCCGAGGATAAAGAAATTTTAGCGGGCTACCGTCTTTTAAAATGTGCTGATGGTGAGCGTGATGAAAATGGTAAGCTGATGTCGGCCACCTCTAAGCTTTTCGATTTATCGGATAAGTTTGTGGAAGATTTCTTGCCGATAACCATTGAATTAGGTCGTTCTTTTGTGCAGCCTCAATACCAAAGAGGATCGCAGCGTAAAGGTCTCTTTGCCCTCGATAATTTATGGGATGGCTTAGCCTCGATTATGATGGATAATCCTCACCTAAAATACATGTTTGGTAAGGTTACCATGTACCCTCATTACGATCGTGAGGCGCGCAATATGATTTTGGCCTTTATGAAGTACTTTTTCCCTGATCCAGATGAATTGGTACGCCCAAGGGTTCCCTTGGTTTCGGATGCCGAATTGGAGCCCCACTTTGCCTTATTCGAAGGCTTAGCCTATAAGGAAGCGCGCAAGGTCTTGGGGCAAGAGGTACGCAAACACGGTGAGGCCATTCCACCGCTCATCAATAGTTATATGTCCCTTACCGCCACTATGCGCAGTTTTGGAACAGCGGAGAATAAATCTTTTGGTACGGTTGAGGAAACCGGAATCTTATTGAAGTTTGAGGATGTAGATCCAGCCCGCAAGGAGCGCTATATCCACACCTATGAGGATAATGCTGAATACAAAGGACCTTTGTACAAGCCCGAGTCCTAGTTAATGCTTCTTTAAATCGGCGATAGTAGCAATGGGATCTTCGGAACGGAAGACAAAACTACCCGCTACTAGAACATCCGCACCCGCTTCAATTAATTTTGGCGCATTGTCGTTATTTACCCCACCATCGATTTCAATTAAAGTCTGACCCGCTCTTTTAGCGATCATATTCTTGAGCTTTTCCACTTTACGATAGGTATTCTCAATAAACTTTTGGCCACCAAAACCAGGGTTTACGCTCATAATGCAAACTAGGTCGATGTCTTCCAAAACATCTTCCAATAGCTCAACCGGAGTATGGGGGTTTAGGGCTACCCCCGCTTGCATACCTTCTGCCTTTATAGCTTGTAAGCTGCGATGCAAATGGGTAGACGCCTCGTAGTGAACGGTTAATACATCAGCCCCAGCTGCTTTAAAATCCTTAACATAACGTTCGGGTTTCTCAATCATTAAATGAACATCCAAGGTCTTGTTAGCCACCCGATTAATAGCTTCAATTACCGGTAAACCAAAGGAAATGTTGGGAACGAATAGTCCGTCCATTACATCGAGGTGGAACCAATCGGCTTCACTCTCATTTACCATTTTACAATCGCGTTCTAGATTTAGGAAATCTGCTGCTAAAAGACTGGGTGCAATTAAGGCCATGGAGAAAATTGTTTTGGCAAAAGTATGAATAAAAAAACCCCGACGCTTGCTTCTCAAGATCGGGGTTTCTGTTTGTTTTACTATTTGATTAACCTAAATAGGTTTTCAAAATCTTGCTTCGAGAAGTGTGTTTTAAGCGGCGAATCGCTTTTTCTTTAATCTGACGCACGCGCTCACGGGTCAAATCAAATTTCTCACCAATCTCTTCCAAGGTCATCGGGTGTTGACCCCCTAATCCAAAGTAAAGACGCACCACATCTCCTTCGCGAGGAGTGAGGGTGGCTAAAGAACGCTCGATTTCGGTACGCAAAGAATCTTGCATTAAATCGTCGTCCGGATTTGGGCTCTCACCCGTATTTAATACGTCGTAAAGGTTGCTGTCTTCACCTTCTACCAATGGCGCATCCATGGAGATGTGGCGACCGCTGTTACGCATGCTTTCCTTTACATCATTTTCACCCATTTCGAGGTTATCAGCAATTTCCTCGGGAGAAGGAGCACGCTCGTGTTCTTGCTCCAATTGGGCGTAAGATTTATTAATCTTATTGATAGAGCCAATCTTGTTAAGCGGAAGACGAACAATACGCGATTGCTCGGCTAATGCCTGAAGAATACTCTGACGAATCCACCATACCGCATAAGAGATGAATTTAAAACCACGGGTTTCATCAAAACGTTGAGCCGCTTTAATTAGACCTAGGTTTCCTTCATTAATCAAATCCGGAAGGGTTAGACCTTGGTTTTGGTATTGCTTAGCCACAGAAACCACAAATCGAAGGTTGGCTTTGGTTAATTTCTCCAAAGCGACCTGGTCGCCAGCTTTAATACGCTGCGCCAACTCCACTTCTTCCTCGGCAGTGATAAGGTCGACCTTACCAATTTCCTGTAGGTATTTATCAAGTGAAGCGGTTTCGCGATTGGTAACCTGTTTCGTGATCTTTAACTGTCTCATCGGCTCAAAAAATTAAAAGCAGTATTAAAAATAACTACAAAAAGGACTTTTTAGTTTTCAGCTGGTTTTTCCAGTAAAACTTTACGGGAAAGTTTAAGCTTTCCTCTTTCATCCTTTCCGATCAACTTAACCTTAACGATATCACCTTCTTTGATTTCCTCGTCTACAGTTTTAAGGCGACGGTGGGCAATCTCCGAGATGTGTAATAAACCGTCGGTTCCTGGCGCAAGCTCCACGAAGGCACCGTAAGGCTGGATGGAACGCACTTTGCCATCAAATACATCACCTACCTCTGGTACAAAGGCAATTTCTTTGATACGAGCAGCAGCTTTCGCCATACCCTCGGCATTGGTTCCGCTAATTTCAATGATACCAAATTCACCTTCTTCCTCAATGGTAATGGTGGTTTCAGTATCTAATTGTAGTTTCTGAATATTCTTTCCTCCTGGTCCGATTACCATTCCGATGAATTCCTTCGGAATCTTCATCATTTCTAGTTTTGGAGCATGAGGCTTCATTTCGGTACGTGGGCTATCGATGGTCTTCATCATTTCATCCATGATGTGTAAGCGACCAGCATTAGCTTGCATTAAGGCTTTTTCCAAGATCTCGTAAGAAAGACCAGAAATCTTAATGTCCATTTGACAAGCGGTAATACCTTTTTTGGTACCGGTAACTTTAAAGTCCATGTCCCCTAGGTGGTCTTCGTCACCAAGGATATCACTTAGGATAGCATAGTCGCCGCTTTCATCGGTAATTAAACCCATGGCAATTCCAGAAACCGGGGCCTTCATTTTAATACCCGCATCCATCAAGGCTAGGGTACCGGCACATACAGTGGCCATAGAAGAAGAACCATTCGATTCTAAGATGTCAGATACTACGCGAATGGTGTAGTAATTGTCATCCGGAATCATGTTCTTAAGTGCACGCTGTGCTAAATTTCCGTGTCCAATTTCACGACGGCTGGTTCCGCGAATAGGGCGGGCTTCACCAGTAGAGAATGGAGGGAAGTTATAGTGTAGGTAGAAACGCTCCGAACCACTAAAGGTTACGTTATCGATTCTGTTTTCGTCTAATTTACTACCTAAAGTTACGGTGGTAAGCGACTGAGTTTCACCGCGGGTAAATACCGCTGAACCGTGGGTAGAAGGTAAATAGTCAATTTCCGACCAGATAGGGCGTACTTCGTCTAATTTACGTCCGTCCAAGCGCTGACGATCTTTTAAGATCATTTTACGCATGGCGTGGTATTCTACTTCGTGGTAATAAGTCTTAATAAGGCCGCCTTTTTCTTCCAGTTCTTCTTCACTGAAATTGGCTTCCATATATTCGTCGCGAACCGCTTTAAATTGCTCAGAACGCTCTTCTTTACTAAGACCACTTTTGGCTACTTCGTAAACTTTATCGTAAAGGTCGGCCATGATTTTATCGCGTAACTCTTCGTCATGCGTTTCGTGGCTGTACTCTCTTTTTACCTGGGCTTTTTCGATCTCAGCAGCAAGGGCAAGCTGGGCTTTGATTTGATCTTTGATCGCTTCGTGAGCGGCCTTAATCGCCTCCAGCATTTCTTGCTCAGAAATCTCATCCATTTCACCCTCTACCATTACTACGCTATCGGCAGTGGCACCAACCATCATGTCGATATCCGACTCTTCTAATTGGCTAGGGCTAGGGTTAATTACAAATTGACCATTGATACGACCTACTCTCACCTCAGACATTGGTCCGTTGAAAGGAAGGTCAGATATAGCAATTGCAGCCGAAGCGGCTAAACCGGCTAAGGCATCTGGCTTAACATCTGGATCCCATGAGTTAAGGGAAATCATTACCTGTACTTCGGCATGGTAATCTTTAGGGAATAGTGGACGCAATACGCGGTCTACTAAACGCATCACTAAAATTTCTTCGTCAGAAGGACGTGCTTCTCTTTTTAAGAAACCTCCGGGCATACGACCGGCAGAAGAGAATTTTTCGCGATAATCAACGGTTAAGGGAAGGAAGTCTACTCCTTCTTTAGCTTCTTTGCTAGAAACTACGGTTGCGAGTAACATAGTGTCACCCATGCGAACTACTACTGAACCATCGGCTTGCTTAGCCAACTTGCCTGTTTCCAGGGTAATAGTTCTTCCATCTTCCAGGCGAATTTCCTGGGTAATTGCTTTTGGAATCATCTAATATATATCTGTGTAAATGTGTACAAAGACGAAAGAAGGCAATTCGAAAATTGCCTTCTTTGGGGAGAAATTACTTTCTAATACCTAGTTCGGCGATAATCGCACGATATCTTTCGATGTCTTTCTTCTTAAGGTAGGCTAGAATACGACGACGCTTTCCTACTAAGTCCACCAAAGCTTTCTCAGTGGCGAAATCTTTACGATTCTGCTTCAAGTGCTCTGTTAAGTGGTTGATGCGATAAGTGAAAAGAGCAACTTGCCCTTCTGGTGAACCGGTGTCAGTTTCAGATTTTCCGTGTTTTTTGAAAATCTCTTGTTTCTTCTCTGTGCTTAAATACATTTCAAAATCCTTTAGATCGATGTTATGTATGAATAAATTATTTTGGCTTGCAAAAGTACTAATTATTTCTAATTATTTGCTAGCCTTGCTTTTATCTTCATTGTGAACCATTTTAAGGAAAGCGGCAATTTTTGCTTTCATGTCTTTTCGTTCAACAATAAAGTCGAGGAAGCCATGCTCCAATAAAAACTCGGAGGTTTGGAATCCCTCGGGTAAATCTTTACCAATGGTTTCCTTAATAACCCGTGGTCCAGCAAAGCCAATTAATGCTCCGGGCTCACCTATGTTAATGTCACCCAACATAGCGTAAGAGGCGGTCACCCCGCCAGTCGTAGGGTCGGTTAGCACCGATACATAAGGAATGCCAGCATCACCCAATTGGGCTAATTTAGCGCTGGTCTTGGCCAATTGCATTAAGGAAAAGGCCGCTTCCATCATCCGGGCACCACCCGATTTAGAAACCATAATAAATGGCTTGTGGTACTTTAAGGCATGATCAATCGCCTTAGCGATTTTCTCGCCTACAACCGAACCCATAGAACCTCCAATAAAGTTGAAGTTCATGGCGGCAATAACCACATCGCGCCCTTCCATTTTGCCATAACCGGTAGTTACCGCATCATTAAGGCCTGTTTTCTTAACCGTAGCTTGGTAGCGTTCGGTGTACTTTTTCTTGTCTTCGAATTTCAAAGGATCGGCGGAAGTCATTTTTGCATTGAGCTCCGTAAATTTTCCTTCGTCAAAAAGAAAGCTGAAATATTCTTTGGCATTTACTCTTTCGTGGAAGCCACAATTATGGCATACCCAAAGGTTTTCGGCATGGTCTTCCACACTGCTAATAACCTTACATTTCTTGCACTTATACCACAGTCCTTCGGGGGTTTCTTTCTTGTCTTCGGTTTTGGTAGTGATACCTTCTTTGTTTCGTACAAACCAACCCATAGGTGAATTTTTTTTAAAGTGAAAAAGTCTGCACCCAGTTACGAAGTGCAGACTTCTATCAAAAATCTTGAAAATATGCGGGATTCACAAATCTTAGGCGATAGTGATATCCTTGTTCAAGTATACGTCTTGAATAGCATTCAATAATTCTACTCCTTCCTTCATTGGTTTTTGGAAGGCTTTACGACCAGAAATTAGACCCTGACCACCAGCACGCTTGTTAATTACTGCGGTTTTAACCGCCGCGGCTAAATCGCCTTGCACATCGCCACTAGAAGCGCCGCCGCTATTAATAAGTCCGGCTCTTCCCATGTAACAGTTAGCTACTTGGTAGCGGGTTAAATCGATAGGGTTATCGGAAGTAAGTACGGTGTAAATGCGCTCGTCTAATTTACCATAGCTGCTATCACCACTGTTTAGGGCTTTATAACCTCCGTTGTTTTCAGGAAGCTTTTGCTTGATGATATCCGCTTGAAGTGTTACTCCTAAGTGGTTAGCCTGAGCGGTAAGGTCCGCCGCTACGTGATAATCTTTATCTTTTTTGAAGGCTGAGTTACGAATGTAACACCAAAGGATGGTGGCCATTCCTAGTTCATGGGCATATTCGAAGGCCTCTGCTACTTCAACGATCTGACGGTTACTTTCTTCAGAACCAAAGTAGATTGTAGCACCAACGGCTACTGCTCCCATATTGTAAGCATCGCGAATGGTACCAAACATAATTTGGTCAAAAGTATTAGGATGCGTCATTAATTCATTGTGGTTAATCTTAACCACGAAAGGAATTTTATGAGCGTATTTGCGCGATACACTGGCCAATGCTCCGTAGGTACTAGCTACAGCATTACAGCCACCTTCGATAGCTAGCTTTACGATGTTTTCGCCGTCAAAATAAATTGGATTTTTCGCAAATGAGGCTCCAGCTGAGTGCTCAATACCTTGATCTACCGGTAAAATAGAAAGGTAACCTGTGTCAGCAAGACGACCAGTTCCGTATAGTTGTTGTAAACTTCTCAAAACCTGAGGGCTTCGATTCGAGTCCATGAAAACACGGTCTACGAAATCACCTCCTGGTAAGTGGAGTAAACTCTTATCAATGGTTTTGCATTCGTGATTCAAAAGTGAATCAGCTTCATTCCCCAGTAATTCTTGGATTTGGTTGACTGTCATATCAATTGTGTAAGATTTTACAGGACAAAAATAGATTTTTTTCCTACGCAGCCTTAGAAAGGATAGCCTAAAGCTACATTATAAGTTAAGTTGGGGAAAACAGGCTTGCTCAGGATCACCCATTCGTCTCCACTAGCGAGGTAACCCGGGTCTCTTAGGCGTAATCCAGTGTCAAGTCGAATTACAAAGAAATCCAGGTCCAAGCGCAGTCCAAGACCACTGCCGATATATAAATCGCGTCCTAAGTTTTGAAATTCGAATCGGGATTCCTCAGTTTCCAGGCCTCCAGTAAGCCAGATATTTCCCGCATCAACAAATAGGGCTCCTTTTAAACTGCTGTAAATAGGGAAACGGTATTCGAGATTGGTCAGTAATTTCAAGGTGCCAATGGCAAAACTGGAATTGTTAGCACCGCTGTAATTAGATACTTGTGCGGTACCACCACCCGCCCGGTAGGCTGGCCAAGCCCTAAGATCATTAGTACCTCCCAAAAAGAAGAAACGACTAAAAGGGGGAAGGCGTAATACCTGATCTCCTATCGAAATTGCGCTTAAACCAAATGGTCTAATCATTCCGCCCGATAAGCGGAAAATGTACAATTGTTCGGGGCTTGGGTGAAAGTAATAGCGGTAATCCATTTCCAGCCGACCAAACTGGTAGATTGGCACGCCAAATAAGCGGCTTACTTGATTTTCATTTACTTCGCCTACACTGCGGGTGAGTAAAGATTGCAGGCTACCCCCAATTTCTACATTGGAGTTAAAAAAGTGGTAGCTACGCTGACTCACAGATTCCTGCCCCGAGTAGGTGAAACTGTAGGAAGTACTCGATATAAATTCGGAATTAAAAGCTAAGCTTTGAATGGGGTCCAGCTGATTGATAAAATTGGTATCAATTGAAAATAAATTCGAGAAACTAATGCTTAGTAAATCTACTTTGTGATTTTTCTTGGTGCTCTCATTCCATTGATAGCTAAGGCGTCCACCAAAGGTTTCTCGGTCGAATTCGATACGTGCAATCCGGCTAGCGTAAATGGATAGACTAGAGCGTGGCAACATCCGCTTTGGTAAGAGGCCTTCGGTATTAAAAGGAAGGAGGAAGCGCGGAATATCGACTCTCAGTTCTGCACCTAGCTCAAAGGTTCTTGAAAGATTTTCATTGTTAGCTACCGTAGGTTGGTATTCTAGGCCACTGGTGATATTAAAACTTAAGGCTTCGCCACCGCCAAATAAATTTCGATTTATGATACCAATGGAGCCCCTGATTCCATAATTCCCCGAGGTATTGGTTACCTCTACTTCACTTAAATAAGTTCGTTTATCTCTAGGTACTAATCTAACCTCGGCATCCAGGAAAGTACCTTCACTAGTCTCCACCGGTTTAAAAATGATTTCATTAACATTAAAAGCATTGTAACTGGCCAAATGCTGGTAACTTTCATCGACCAGTCTTTGCCGGTATAAACTTCCGGGGTAAAGGTGAATGGCATCGGTTAGGTAGCGCGGTTTATAGGCTAAGTCATCGTAAGCGATATAGTAATTGCGATGTAGTAGGGTGTCCTTTGCTTTAGAGCCAAATTGAAAATTGTAATCGGGTACGATGTGGATATTGCGCATCCGATATTGAGTTGGGTTTTTATAAATGATGCTATCACCTACGCGCTTTGGAATTCCTTTGATACTTAATTTAAGAGCCACCAAGTGTTCGCCATTGCTGTTATTGGTGTCGGCATCATAGCTGATGTAACTTTCTGAAAAGTTGTAATAGCCATTATTGCGATAGATGTCACGAATGCGCAGTCTTTCGGCATCTAAGCGACTGAGATCGTAGTACTGCCCAATTTTTATAAGGGAGTTTTTGGCCTTCTTAAGATCAATTTCTTGCAGGCTCTCATTGATGTCGTATTCAATTTTTGAAATGCGGTAGCGCGGACCTCTTTTAACATCATAAGTTACCGTCGCTCTTTTACGCTTTTCGTTGTATTTAACCTTGCTTATAACTTCTGCCTGGAAATAACCGCGGTTAAAGTAGAAGCTCCTTAAGTTAGTTCTTGAGGTCTTTTGGCTATTGATATCAAAGATAACCGGCTTCGTGCCTAATCTCGACCAAAAACTTCCCTCTTCACCATTTCCCCAGGAGTATAAACCGAGGCCGGGCCGTACATTATTAAAAATAAGATTGTCATTGGGTTTTTGACGAATTACTCCCTCGGCTAGGGCCGAAGCTCGGCCACCGTCTACCAAGTCCAGTTTGTTTTCCCAAAGCAGGTAGTCCCCATCAGGGACATATCGGCTATATTTACAAGCTCCAAGCCCATAAAGGAGAAAGAGGAAAAGTAAAAGGCGTTTCGCCATTAATCCAATTTTTTGCAAAAGTAAACTATGCTCAGCGCATCCGCACAAAAGTTAGTTCGAAAGCTGCAACAACGCAAACATCGTTGGCAGGAACAAAAGTTTTTAGCAGAAGGTCCTAAGGTAGTGCAAGATTTTATTGATGAAGGTTTAAAGCCTCTATTTCTTTGGGCCAGCGAAGATTTCCCAGGGGCAGAATTGGTGGATGAGCGGGAACTGGCTAAACTTAGCAGCTTCTCTACTTTTAATCAGGTGATGGGGATATTCGACTTTCCACACTTGTCCACCGCCAAGGATGATCGCATTCTGGTTTTGGATCAAATTAACGATCCCGGAAACTTGGGTACTTTAATTAGAACCGCCGATTGGTTTGGTTTCGACCAGATAATATGCACCAAAGGAACCGCTGATGTCTATAATCCCAAAACGGTCCAGAGTACCATGGGAAGTTTAGCGCGTTTAGCAATCCATTATAGCTCGCAAGAAGAAATTTGGGATAATTATAATGAGAGTCACCAGTTATTGCGTGCCGACATGAAGGGTAGCCCCCTTGAGCAAATTGAGTTTAGTAGCCAAAAGCTAATTTTAGTAATGGGGAGTGAAAGTCATGGTCCAAGTGATTTCTGGCAGGATAAAACAGAAGCAATTACCATTGCCAAAGGCTCCTCAAGCGCTATTGACAGCCTAAATGTTGCGGTAGCAGGCGGAATTTTAATGCAGGCTTTGTCTCCTGCGGCGCTTTAAATAGGCCTTAAAAATAAGATTGAGGACTACGCCGCCAACTACCATAAACATGCCGATGAGCACCAGGTAGGTATAACGGTGATCGAAGAGGAAGTAATCGAAGCCAAGGGCAAAAATTACCCCCAGATACTTTAGGCCTGTGATTTCATTCACCTCTACCAGCTGTAAAGCCTTGGTCATATTTATTTGAGCAATTTGGGTAAGCACCCC
Organism: uncultured Flavobacteriales bacterium; assembly: GCA_913055685.1. GTDB lineage: Bacteria > Bacteroidota > Bacteroidia > Flavobacteriales > Schleiferiaceae > Croceimicrobium. The sequence continues at coordinate 111,081 of CAJXKC010000003.1, read as the reverse complement.
CATCAGCAATAAAAGTAGCCATTCCCAACCCATGGGCTGCACCCAGTTAAAGATCGAAATGACTGCCATCACCGGGGTGGCGATTAAAGGGAAGTAAAGCACTACTACCAATGGATGGTCGGTATTTTTAACCTTGCGAATGAAGTTGTAAGCAAGGCCAGCACAAATAGCGGAACCCAATCCCATAAAGAAAAGCAGGGGAGATATACTGGCATCAAAACCTTTAATTAAGGCGATGCCGCCAAAACTAATGGCAAAGAACAACCACTGCCACCATTGAACCTTTTCCTTTAAAATAAAGATGCCAAACAAGGCGGTAAAAATAGGGGAGAGGTACTGAATGGTTATTGCTGATCCCAAAGGCAATTCTTGCAATGTATAGAAGAACATAGAAAGGGCTGCAACTCCAAAAACGCCCCTGGCGATGAGGTATTTCTTTTGCACACCCCAAGGCGAAACTTTGCGCCGAGCTAGAAAGTAAAAGCTGAGCACTAAGGAAACTATAGAGCGAAACAGAACCAATTCGGTAGCCGGTAATCGATGTAAATATTTTACGGTAAGGTTCATCAGGGCAAAACCTAAAACCGAAATGAGCATATAAATTACCGCTTTCTTCATCCTTGAAATTCGCGGCAAAGGTCACCTTTTTAATTCAGCTTTTGCCGATGCCCAATCGACTTTAGCTATGAAAAACGGAAGAGATTAAGGCAGAAAAGTTACCTTAGTGCAAATCCAAATTTTAACCATGAAGATCAAGAAGTTGTTAGTACTAAGTCTGGCCACTTTTTTAGTGAGCCAATGCGCCATGTTCAAAGGAGCGGCTAGCGAAGCTGCGGCTGATGCGACGGTTTCCTATGCTCGCGATTTAGCGCCTTTGATGGAAAAAAATTGCGCCCCTTGCCATTTTCCCGATAAAGGAAAGGCAGATATGTTGAATGATTACGATAAGGTACGTCGTCATATCAGAGGTATTTTATACCGTGTGCAATTGGATCCCTCCAAAGCCGATTATATGCCTTACAAGCAAAAGAAAGCCGGCTGGACGGCCGAAGAAATTGCTTTATTCCAAACTTGGCAAGCTGAGGGCTTCGCTCCTTAAAGCCAGCGTTTTCGACGGAAATACCAAAGCATTAAGCCCGCGATTACTACAATTATTCCCCAAAAAATGAAGTAACTGTAACGATACTGCAGTTCGGGGAAGTATTCAAAATTGGTTCCATATACTCCGGCGAAAAAGGAGAGCGGAATAAAAATCGCGGAAAAAATGGTGAGTACTTTCATGATGTCATTCATGCGGGTACTTAAAGTGGAGTGGTATAAATTAAGGTAGTCACTCAACAAATTTCGATAAGTGTCGACCGACTCCAAAGCATGCACTACCAGGCCTTCCAAATCCTTAAAATAGGGCTTCGAGCTTTTATCGATTAAGGCCTCGGGACTCCGCACGATATTACCTATTAATTCTTTTACGGGCTTTACCACTTTCATGATAAAGTGAAGCTCCCGCTTGTAATTATTGATCTGACTTACAATATCATTATCGGGGTCATCCAAAACTTTTAGTTCGAGATCATCCACTTTTTCGCCTAAATGCTCGATGAGATAAATGTAGGAGTCGACCACCGAATCAAGGAGGGCATAAGCCAAATAATCGGGACCGCTGCGACGGATCCTACCTTTGCCTTCAGCTAATCGTTGCCGCACGGCATCGAAGACATCACCCTCTTGCTCTTGGAAGCTTATTAAATAGTCTTTCCCAAATAAAAGGCTTAATTGTTCGGATTGAACCTGCAGCGTTTTTTCATTAAACTGCAGCATCTTTAAAGTGATGAATAGGTGATCCTCGTATTCTTCAAACTTGGCTCTTTGTCCGGTATTCATCACATCTTCCATCGCCAATGGATGTAGGATAAAGCGCCTTTGAATGGTATCCATGATATCTGCATCATGAATACCCACTACGTTTAACCAGCGGTTTTTGCCGCCGGTCTCCAAGGGAATATCTTCGACTTTGGCAATCGATTGTTGGGCATAGTCATCCTCATCATAATGATGTAAGGAAAGACTTACCTGCTCTAATTTTTTTTGACCGATGAAGATCAGGGAACCGGGAGCTAAACCTTTGTTCTCGATTCGTTTTTTGAAAAAGCGTGCCATTGAGGGAAGTTATAAAAAAGCAGCTAGTTTAAGGAGGCCCCTTTTCTTAAAAGCAATTAATGGGCAGCCAAATAATTTGCAGCTGCATCTGCGCAGTTTTCACCGTCGATACCCGCCGAAACGATGCCGCCCGCAAAACCGGCTCCTTCACCAGCCGGGAATAGGTTTTCAATTTGCGGATGCCGCAGGCTTTGCCGGTCTCGGGGAATGCGAACCGGACTCGAAGTACGACTTTCGATACCAATAATATTCGCTTCATTGGTATAATAACCGGGCATTTTCTTACCAAATTCCACGAAAGCGGCTTGCAGTCTTTGCGCCATAAAAGGCGGTAATATTTCATGCATGGGTTTAGATACCAAGCCTGGAATGTAGGAACTGGGATTAAGCTCTGGGCTGATGCGACCTTTTACAAAATCTACCATACGCTGTGCCGCAGCCATTTGGCTTTGACCGCCAGCTTCCCAAACTTGTTTCTCAACCGACTTCTGGAATTCTAATCCGGCTAATGCGCCGTACTTTTCAAAATCTTTAAGGTCTTCTAATTCTATCGCTACTACGATGCCACTATTGGCAAATAGATTGTCGCGTTTAGAAGGACTCATACCATTAACCACCAATTCATTCTGATCGGTGGCGGCGGGAACGATGAAACCGCCGGGGCACATACAGAAGCTATATACACCGCGATTTTTTACTTGCTGAACAAGTTTGTATGAAGCGGCGGGTAAAATGTCATCGTAGTCGTTTCCGTGGTACTGAATCTTATTAATCAGCTTCTGCGGATGCTCTACTCTTACCCCCATTGCAAAGGGTTTTGCTTCGAGTTTAATCTTGCGCTTATCGAGTAGATAATAAATGTCACGTGCACTATGGCCAGTAGCCAAAATGAGACTTTCCACCCCTTGCCAGCCAAGCTTATTGGTTTTGATCTCGCTTATTTTAAAAGCCTCCACTTTTAAATCTTCCAAACGACTTTCAAAGTGAATTTCGCCTCCATATTCAAGAATGGTTTCGCGAATGGCGGCTACTATCTTAGGCAATTTATTGGTGCCGATATGCGGATGGGCTTCAAACAAAATGTCTTCTACCGCCCCATGAAAATAAAGAGAATCCAGGATGCGTTTTACGCTGCCTCTCTTTTTACTACGGGTGTACAATTTTCCGTCGGAGTAGGTGCCGGCACCGCCTTCTCCAAAGCAATAATTGGAATCGCTATCTACAATATTATCGCGGGTAACCGCCTTTAGATCACGGCGACGGCTACGCACGTCTTTACCTCGTTCAAAAACGATGGGTTTATAGCCAAGTTCAATACAACGTAAGGCGGCCCACATGCCAGCCGGCCCAAAACCAATAATATGCACCGGCGGAGCTTGGGAAACATCTTTAAAAGAGAAGGGAGTAATCTCGCGAGCGGGGAGCTCCTCATTTAGAGCATAGATGAGTTCAATATTGACCTTTATATTCCTCGAACGAGCATCAACATTTCTTTTTTCCAAACGATAGAAAAGGCGGTCTTCAGCTTTAAGCTTTAAGTAATTTCTTAAATACTTTAAGAAGGAATCTTCTTGAAAGGCCACTTCCGGCTTAAGACTAAGCTTAAGGCGTTTCATTTATTCGAAGGTGAAATTGATCAATAAGGCGCGCGTGTAGATCCCTTGAATGCCTTCCACTAAAAAAGTACGGTCTTCTACCTTTAAATTGGTCATTCCAAAGGAGTAGATGATTTGGGGCGAAAACTTGAAGTATTCGAAGTAAATATCTACCCCAAATCCGAGGTCGTAGCAAAAATCATCTTGCTGGAGTTTAAAAACACGATCATCCTCAATATCCTCATCGCTAGCAAGGTCCAAAGCATATTTTGGTCCGCCCATCACATAAAGTCGATAGTTACTAATTCGCTCCGATTTAAACTTGAGGTATAAAGGAAACTCCATCAAGGAGGATTCAATTTTACGTTCTTCGGTTTCCCGCTGCTGGGTAAATTGATTAACCACATCAAATTCCAAGGTTCGAACCGTTGAGCCAAAACCAGGGCTAAAACGTAAATCCCAGTGGTCCCCTAAGCGTAAGTTACTAATAATGCGAATGCTGTAACCAGGGGAGACATGGCTCTTTAAGCGATAATATCCGGGAACAGCACTAGTTAAGTCGCTTTGGTAACGATGACGAAAACTGAAGTAATTAGCGCCAATCGAAAAGCCGAAATGCAAAGGCTTACGATCGTAGCGCGGATTGTTTTTTATTTGACCCGAAAACTGTGCTTCCGCGCTCGGTAAGCCGAAAACAAGTAGTAAGAAGGATATGTAAAAGTACTTGCGCATTACGCTTTAGGAACGCTTTAAGGACGGCATTATTTTAAACCTTCGTAAATAGTGGCAATTCCAAAAGTAACCGGAATTCTTCTTCCTTTTTGATAGCCACATTCGCTCATGATTTTCATAAATGCCTCACCATAAGGAAATGCTTGCACCGATTCGGGTAAATAGGTGTAAGCGCGACTATCTTTACTTATTAGCTTACCGACAGTAGGTAAAATGTTTTTGAAGTAAAAATTATAGATCTGCTTGAATGGAAACTTCCGGGGCTGAGAAAACTCTAAAACCAATAAGCGTCCGCCTGGTTTTAGAACCCTTTGCATTTCGCTAAGGCCCTTCTTTAAATTCTCGAAGTTGCGCACCCCAAAGGCCACGGTAATGGCATCGAAGGTGTTATCTGGAAAAGGTAAGTTTTCAGAATCGGCCTGCTCGAGGCTAATCAGTTTACTGAGTCCTTTCTTTTCAATTTTTTCCCGGCCTACTTCCAGCATTCCGGCCGAAATATCGATGCCGGTAATTTTATCGGGCGCCGCATTTTTAAGGGCAATTGCTAAATCAGCGGTGCCAGTTGCTACGTCTAAAATTAATTTTGGTTCTCCCTCGGAGGCCATCTTAACTACCTTCTTACGCCAACCCTTATCGATGCTTAGTGAAAGAACGTGATTTAATAAATCGTAGCGGGCCGCGATATTGTCGAACATATCGGCCACTTGTTCTTTTTTACTTCCTTGTTCTTGATAAGGTTTTACTTCCTTCGTCATGTAACTAATTCTGGGCCGCAAAGGTAAGGGGAAAAGCTTCAGAGTCAAGCTTTAAAATGGAGCTTATCAATGCTATTTATTAGATTCGGAACGGTAGAATTCTTCGATGACTTTCCAGTAGCGTGGTTTAAGCTCCTCCCAGTTATAAATGCGAAAGATCTTTTGGTCGCTTTTGCGCTCAAATGCAGGGGCTTTTGACTTTTTAAAGTGGTACATCTGATTGTTTAAGAGCGGTGCCTCATTAAAGCGATGCATTGGTCGCGCTTCACGGGGCTCCATAAAACGGAGCGGACTCGTTTTATGATCTAAGCTCAGGTATTCCATAAAGTCCTTCGCTTGATTTCCTTCAAGACGTGGGCGTACAATAAAGTAGTGGTAGGAATCGCTGTTCTCGTAAATTTCGAAAAGGAAGGAGGGTCTCATGATGCGAAAACTATCCAAGGATTCCCAGTTTTGTTTGCTGGAAAATAAGCTTTCTAGCTTGCCCTCACCTGCATCAGCGTAAGCGACTAAGTAGTCATGAAATAGAACCGTAACCTCTTTTCCTCGCCATTCGAAATGTTCAACAATATGCCATTGCCCCACGCTGGGGAGGCAGATTAGAACTAAAATTATGGTCTTAAGATTTTTTCGGATCATTAAATTTAAAGGGTACTGTTACACCGAGCCAAGGTAAAAAGAAGCCTTCAAATTCGCCTGGTACCATTAAGCCGTAATCCAAACTAAGTTTACGAAAGTCGGTTCGGCCACCGAAGGACATAATCAAAAAGCCATCGATGTAATAATTCTCGGTCACCAAATAGGTATGATGCCCGGCCTTGACCATTCCGCTAAAAGCAAAAGTGGGTAAATCGGCCCATTCACCATCTACTACTCCGTAGCCTATGGAAACAGTTGCATTATTATCAATATTCCCAAATGTGGCACTGGCATACGTGATGCCGAAGGTGACGTTTTCCCCTAGAATAGTACCGTACAGGCCACCTACCGCAACATTCATTTTGTCTTCAATTACGGGTAAACATAATTTTGGGGTTATCCATAGTGGTCCAAGTACTTCGGGGTCGAATAGGAACAAAGGCACCGTTCCCATCCCAAGGGTAAAGTTATCGCTTAGTCCGACTGAGACTTGATTGAAAAAAATCCAGGCATTCTGATAGTAGGCTTCCCCCTTTTTGAGACTAAAGGCATTTGGAGCAAAAAAGTATCGAGTCTGTGCATAACGACGCACTAAATCCAATTCGCTTATAAAGTTGATTGAAGCGATGTGGTCTAAACTGATTTCGATTTCGGTGCCGTCTAATTGGCGTAAACGCAATTTTTCTTGGTCTTGCCGCACAATATTTCCCTGGTATTCTTTACCAGACTTAAGTTCTATTTCGGCTAATTTGGGTTTAGCTTTAGTACTGTCGGATTGGGCTGCGCTAAAGAAAGGGCTTAATACTAATAGCAATATGAAGAGGACCTGGCGTACCATGACCAATTTTTATTGAAGTTACGAAAATAAAACAGCTTAAAAGCTTAGAATCGAAATAATTAGCTATCAGAAATGACCTGGTTTAGGTAGTCCCGTACCTGCTGGTGACTAATGCCATTTAAGCAGGCATAATCGCCCCGCCAGCATCCCTTGTTTCCGAAAACGCTACAAGGTCGACAGCTCAGTTTCTTGGCGGGAATCTGGATTTGATTTAGGTCGGATTGACCATAGGCTTTAAAGCCAGCATAGGGGTGCGTTGCCCCCCATATACTAATAACCTTAGTGCCAGCCCAAGCGGCTAAATGCATATTGCTGGAGTCCATGCTTATCATGAAGTCCAAGTTTTTCACCAAAGCGATTTCCTGATCGAGGCTAAAGGCACCGGCTACCACTGTAAAATTAGCCCCACTGTTTTCACCGAGGGCATTTAGCATCGGTGCTTCATCGGGTCCGCCAAAAAGGAAGATTTTAACTTTATTAACACCCATGCTTTGCATTAAATATTGCATTTGCTCGAGCGGCCATTGCTTCCCTTGATGTCTGGCGGTAGGGGCAATACCAATGTTAAGGGCGCCCTTTTCGGCATCCCACCACTGGCTATTGCTTTTCATTAGTTTATAAGGTGCAATGGGGGCTTTTTTAGGATCAAAGTCAATGGCAATTCCCGCCTTTTCGAAGGCCTCTAAATACAATTTATAAACCGGGCGAATGGGTTTGAAGACCTTGTTTTTTTTACGGGTAAGTGCCGCGCGTTCTTTACGGTTTTTACGAATGGAAAAAGTGGGTAGTCCAAAAAACCCTAGAAAGCGATTTACCACTTTGGACCGTAAAACCTGATGGGCATCAATTACCAGATCCGCTTGGTAACCCGCATAAATTTCATTGGCCAAGCGGTAGAGGCCAAAAAGGCCTTTATGCCGACCTTTAAGATCGGCCGGGATAAAGTCGATATCGAAGTTTTTAAAAAGAGGAGCGAGGTAGGGGCGGCTAACTAAAGCAATTTCCAAATCGGGTCGCTGCGCTTTGGCTGCTTGCAGAATTGGCAATAGCATTAGTATGTCTCCTAAAGCGGAGTAGCGCTGTACTACAACTCGCATGCTATTTATTTTGATACAGGACTGGGTTTAGTTCTGGATCATTATACATTTTCATTTGTCGGTACACCTTTGCAATGCGTTTGCCGGTGGCTAGGTCTTCCAAGAGCTGATTAATAGCCGAAGAAAGATCCACTTCCTGTACCTTTAATACCGAAAGTTTATGCTGATTTTTAGCCTTAAGTTCTTCTGCAATATCATCCCGATTGGCTTCGATTTCCATGTGGTAAATCTTCAGGGCCAAAATCGATAGGCGGTCGATAGCCCAAGCCGGACTCTCGGTATTTAAGCGGGCAAAGGATTGCAGCTTAACTCCTTGGTAAAGGGCTAGGATGGCGTCATCAATTTGCTCGACCATATCGGTGCGATCCTGATTACTGGCGTCAATCCTACGTTTTATTTCTAGGGCCTTGTCGGCTTTAATTGCGGGGTCGCGAATAATGTCTTCCAAATGCCACTGTACCGTGTCAATCCAGTTTTTAGCATAAAGCATTTCCTGCATGCTGTCCTTAGGAAAAGGATTCTTTATTACTTGGTCTACATTATCCGTTTTATGATAGTCTTCCACGGCCAGATTAAAAATGGCCATCATTTCGTCTGCTTTAAGCATCCTCTAATTTTTCAATTGCGTTTTTAATACGGGTCAGGGCCTTCTCCAAATCAGCAATAGATGAGGCATAAGAAAGGCGAATACAATTGGGGTCTCCAAAGGCACCACCGGGAACAGTGGCTACTTTGGCTTCTTCCAAAAGATAGAAGCATAGGTCTTCGTCATTGCTAATCACGCGCTCCCCAATTTTTTTACCAAAAAGGGCCGATACATCGGGGAAAAAGTAAAAGGCGCCTTTCGGCTGATTGGTTTTAAAGCCAGGAATTTCTTTTAACCAGGCTCCCACCTTTTCTCGGCGTTCGCGGAAGGCCTCTACCATAAAACTTACGGTACTGGGATCGGCTTCCACCGCTGCTTTTGCGGCTCTTTGTGTTATGCCACTGGTAGCAGAGGTAAATTGCCCTTGCATCTTAGTGCAGGCATCCGCAACCCATTGTGGAGCAGCAATATAGCCACATCGCCAGCCAGTCATGGCAAAGCCTTTACTAAATCCGTTAACGGTAATAACTTGCTCCTTAATGGTGTTAAAGGAAGCGAGACTATGATTAATGCCGTCAAAATTTATCAATTCATAAATCTCATCGCTAAGGGCCATGACCTGAGAATTTTCTTCTAGGTATTTTGCGATTTCGGCTAAATCCTCCTTTTCAAAAACACTGCCCGAAGGGTTACAAGGGGAGCTAAAAATTAAAAGCTTGGTTTTATCACTATGGTGGGCTCTTAGCTCCTCTAAAGAAACCTTAAAATCATTTTCGATTGAGGTCGGAATTACCACCGGTACACCACCGGCTAATTTTACCAGTTCATAGTAGGAAACCCAGTAAGGAGCTGGTAGCAAAACTTCATCGCCAGGATTAACCAAACATAAAACCACATTGGCAATCGATTGCTTGGCGCCGGTAGAGACTACTATCTCACTAGCCTTATAATCCAGATTATTATCGCGTTTTAATTTCTTAGCGATAGATGCACGTAAATCTGCGTAACCTGGAATGGGGGGATAATGGCTGTAACCCACATCAATAGCTTCCTTAGCTGCTTCACGAATAAAGTCAGGGGTCTCAAAATCGGGCTCCCCCAAGGATAAACTAATAACATCAATACCCTGCTCTTTGAGTTCTCGACTACGTCGACTCATAGCTATGGTGGCCGACTCAGAGAGGGCTTGGATACGGTTTGAAAGTTGTTTCATAAAGAAAAGCTAAGGCAGCAAAGCTAATAATTTCAATTACCGCCTCAGTATTTTTCCGATATTTGAAGCCCTGTAAATTTCACCCTATACATGGAGGTATTCATTGAAATCCTAAAATACGCCCTTCCTTCCATCTTTTTGTTGGTTTTAACCTACATGATGCTGTCCAATTTCATGGATAATGAGGAAAAGCGCCGAATGTATTTCCTAAAAAAGGAAACCCAGAAAAGTGCCTTGCCAGTGCGCATGGCTGCCTACGAAAGAGTAGCGCTATTTTTAGAACGCATTCATCCCGATCGTCTTTTAATTCGTGTGCCAGCCAAGGATATGAAGGCGCGACATTACCGCAATCTCTTGGTAGACAGTATTCGAATTGAATTTGAGCATAATTTATCCCAGCAAATTTACCTTAGTGATGAAGCTTGGAATTTGGTGGTGAATGCAAAGAGTGCAACCGTAGGAATGATTAATAACTGGGCGCAGGAAATAAGCCCTGATGCGCCTGCCTTCGACCTTAGTAAACACATCCTTAATAAGGTGATGGAAATGGAAGGATTCCCTACCAAAAAAGCTCTGCGCTACCTTAAAGGGGAAATCAAAGCGAATTTCTAAAAACGGTAACTGAGGCCTATCGCTAAACGCAGGTCTAACTGGTTGAGCTCGGGGCGTGTATCGAGGCTGGCAACCGGCTCATTGCTAAACTGCTCTTCGTGCAAAAGGAAGTATCCGATTTGTGACCAAGCCTGCCAGTAAAGCTTCGGACCAATTGGCCTTTGATAGCCTATGCTTAATCCGGGAGCTATGCCAAAATACTGCTTGGAGTAATAATAGGGTAATACGGTTCGATTCATCCCGTTCCAGGACCAAAAATAACTTTCTTTATAGCCACCAAAGGCTTTTTCATTATCGGAGTCCATGTACTTTAAGTTGAGATAGGCTCCTAGGTAAAAACCTTGGTGATTACCGAGATCTGATTTTAAATAGCGACGAAACTCAAAAATACTCTGAAAGCCTCTGGAGTAAGGGAGTTTAGATTGTTCAAGTGCCGAACATAAGCTTGTGGTAAAGCCGATACTTAAGTTTCCATTATGGTTATAATACAAACCAAAGGCATAGTTCGGACTATCATCCAAAAAGACACCATTTGCTTGAAGATCTAAGCTGGATAGGGAAGGGCTAGGTTCCAATTCTTGGTACTCATCGTATTGAGCCCAAACTGATCCAGGAATTAATGCGAGTAGAATAAGGAGGTAACGAAGCATAAGCTAAAGGAATCAAAAAAGGGGAATCCGAAAAGATTCCCCCAAAATTATTCGATTCGAAATGAATTAGAATCTATAACCAACGGTAATTCCTAAACGTGGGTCAATGCTTAAGAAGTCCGAGAATTCGGCGTCAATATCCTCCACGGTGTATTTAACGTTGTTTACGATGAAGTATCCGAAACCAAGCCAGCCACTGAAGGTAAGGCCCGATTTCATGGCATACACATAACCAAAGTTTACTCCGGCTGATAAACCAAAATAGCTTATCCCGTAGTTGAATTCTTCGGTGGTAATATTAAATGGATCATTGGGGTCTTGAGTAACCCTTACTGAGGCAAAGGCTGAATCTCCGGTAGACATGCTACGCACTTTTAAATATCCACCAATAAAAAATTTGTCCAAACCTGGTCGACGATTAGGTTTTACGTAATAGCGAAATTCTGGTGCAGCCATAAATCCAGTATAGGTATAACCGTTCTCAATTGTTCCGTTCGGAGTGGTGAGTTCAGATTTGAAGCTACGGTATATGCCGCCAAGGCTCATCACCGCACTCATGTTTTTAGCAAAGCCATATTCCACATTACCAGAGAATACGCCAAATGCCATAGGCGGTAGATTGAGGTGAACACCAAAGTTTCCTCCTCCTCGGCGACGACGATCATCATCGTCTTCTCCTTCAGCGACAGCATTAAAACCAGAGAAAAGGATAGCGAGCAAAGCTATCAGGGTAGTTGTTTTTTTCATAGTAAAAATTGATTAGTGAAGCGAATATAACCGCCACAGCCAGCATTTACAAATCTCAATTTTGCCTCATAGCCATTTTATTTTTTGCCAGCTAAAGCAAAGGATAGATTTAAAATGCTAGGCCTTCAACCTAAGCGGCTAAAGTATAAGTTGATAGAGATCAATTTTTAAGAAAGGGCATTGGCCTAAAAAGAATGCTTTAAAATTTCATTCGCTAAAGCATGAGCTGCTAGTCCTGGTTCAATTTCTCCTTGGGCTACCGCTTCTTTTTTCGCTTGATAAAAGGTATTAAACTTGTCGCTAGCTCTAACTTGCTCCAGTATAATCTCACCAATGCTATCTTCAAACCAGCTTAGGGCCTGTTTACTTCGATTTTGAGCCCAATAACCCTTAAGCTTTTGCTGATTTTGAAACTGCTCGATACTAGACCAAGCCGCTTCTAAACCAGTTTTATTTAATGCGCTGCAGGCCTGTACCGGAGGAATCCATTCATTGTCATTAGCTGGAAATAAATGGAGGGCGCGTTTATAATCGCCCATGGCCATTTTAACTTGTGGATCGTCGGGAGAGTCGGCCTTATTAATTAAAACCAAATCGGCCATTTCCATGATGCCTCTTTTGATTCCTTGAAGTTCATCACCAGCGCTAGCTAGCATTAAGAGCATGAAGAAATCGACCATGTTTTTTACGGTGGTCTCACTTTGGCCTACCCCGACAGTTTCGACCAAAATCACATTATAGCCAGCTGCTTCACAAAGTAGAATGCTTTCGCGCGTACGACGGGCTACACCTCCCAAGGAGCCTCCAGATGGCGATGGTCTTATAAAGGCATTTTCGTTTTGGGTGAGAAGCTCCATGCGGGTCTTATCCCCTAAAATACTACCGCCTGTTTTAGCACTACTGGGATCTATAGCCAGTACCGCCACTTTATTTCCTTGTGAAATAAGGTATTCTCCAAAAGCTTCAATAAAGGTGCTTTTACCTACTCCAGGCACCCCGGTAATGCCTATGCGCACCGAATTGCCGCTATGCGGAAGGGCCATTTGTAAAAGCTTCTCCGCCTCTTTGCGGTGCGTGGCTAGTTTAGATTCGCATAAGGTTAAAGCCTGACCCAATTTTGACCGATTACCCGCCAAGATGCCTTTTAATAGATCATCGGCATTGCTAAGTGGCCGTTGCGGTCTGCGCTTAAAATTGGGATTTATCGAATCCATTATTTAAACATATCTAAGCCCGGCATCATGTCTTTTGCTACCGACTGCATTTCCTGTTCGTGAATTTGGGCAGCTTTATCCAAGGCCTTGTTTAAACAAAGCACCAAACGATCCGAAAGCTCTTCGGAATCCTGCATGAGCGAATCGTCAATATGAATATCCTTGACCTCACGATTGGCATTAATTAAAACCCAAAGATCATTGTCGCCTTCCTTGATCTGGACTTCGGCAAGGCGTTCTTTCATCTTTTTTGATTGGGCCTGCGCTTCTTGCAGCTTGCCCATCATATCTTTTAAATTTCCAAACATGCTCTAAGGGGCTTCTTCGTTTAACATCAGGGCTAGAATTTTGGCGGCCGCGTCGGCAATAACGGTACCCGGACCAAAGACACCGACCACGCCGGCTTCAAAGAGATAATCGTAATCATTCGGAGGTATTACCCCACCGGCAATTACTAGAATGTCTTCTCGGCCCAGCTTTTTTAATTCGGCAATTACTTGGGGAACCAGCGTCTTATGACCAGCAGCTAAAGAGGAGACTCCTAATAAATGAACATCATTTTCTACTGCCTGTTTAGCCGCTTCGGCTGGGGTTTGGAATAAAGGACCGATGTCTACATCAAATCCGAGGTCGGCAAAAGAAGTAGCTACCACTTTGGCGCCGCGGTCGTGGCCATCTTGCCCCATTTTAGCCACCATAATGCGGGGGCGACGACCTTCTTGTGCTTCGAATTTATTGGCTAACTCTTGCGCTTTATGGAATTTCGAATCAGATTTCATTTCCTTACTGTATACACCAGAGATAGAACGAATGGTCGCTTTGTAACGACCAAAAGCTTTTTCCATGGCTAGACTAATCTCTCCTAAGGTAGCCCTTTCTCGAGCAGCATCAACTGCAAGGGCCAAGAGGTTATCTTCACTACTTTTAGCCGCGCTTTCAATCTTATTTAAACAATCTTGAACCTTGGCTTCATTCCGGCTGGCTTTAATGGCATTGATGCGTTCTATTTGCTTGCGACGCACTTCAGCATTGTCTACTTCCAGCAACTCTATTGCCTCGTCTTTTTCATTGCGGAAAACATTAACCCCGATGATCATTTCTTTTCCTGAGTCGATCCGCGCTTGTTTCTTGGCTGCCGCTTCCTCGATCCGCATCTTGGGTAAACCGGTTTCAATGGCCTTGGCCATACCTCCCAATTCTTCTACTTCCTCAATCAGCTTCCAAGCTTTTTGGGCAATTTGATCGGTTAAATATTCTACATACCAGCTACCACCCCAAGGATCGGCACTGCGGTTTATGCCCAATTCTTCTTGTAAAATAAGCTGGGTATTACGAGCAATACGCGCCGAGAAGTCAGTTGGTAAGGCAATCGCTTCATCCAAAGAATTCGTGTGTAAACTTTGGGTGCCTCCAAAGGCAGCAGCCATGGCCTCGATAGTAGTGCGCGCAACATTGTTAAAAGGATCCTGCTCGGTGAGGCTATAGCCCGAAGTCTGACTATGCGTACGCAAGGCCATAGACTTGGCATTTTGCGGCTCAAACTGTTTAACCAATTTGGCCCAGAGCATGCGGCCGGCGCGCAACTTGGCAATCTCCATAAAATGATTCATGCCTATTCCCCAGAAGAAGGAGAGTCGCGGGGCGAAATCGTCAATTTTTAGTCCCGCCTTTAACCCGGTGCGAATGTATTCCAAGCCATCGGCAAGGGTATAAGCAAGTTCGATATCAGCTGTAGCTCCCGCTTCATGCATATGATAACCACTAATGGAAATGCTGTTAAAACGTGGCATATTCCTACTGGTAAACTCGAAGATATCGGCGATTATGCGCATCGATGGAAGCGGCGGATAGATATAGGTATTACGTACCATAAATTCCTTCAGAATATCATTCTGAATAGTACCGCTAAGTTGTTCTGGTTTTACGCCTTGTTCCTCGGCGGCGACAATGTAAAAAGCCATAACGGGAATTACCGCGCCATTCATAGTCATGGAAACCGACATCTGGTCGAGCGGTATTTGGTCGAATAGGATTTTCATGTCTTCGACGCTGTCTATCGCTACGCCCGCTTTTCCTACATCACCAACCACCCTTTCGTGATCTGAATCATATCCCCGGTGGGTAGCTAGGTCAAAGGCCACCGATAGTCCCTTCTGTCCGGCGGCTAAATTTCGGCGGTAAAAGGCATTCGATTCCTCGGCAGTACTAAAGCCGGCATATTGTCGAATGGTCCAAGGTCGCAGGGTGTACATACTGCTGTAAGGTCCTCTCAAATAGGGAGGTAGGCCTGCAACGAAACGGGTATGCTGTAGTTTTTCGAAATCCTTTTTGCTAAATAAACTGGGGATTTCTAATCCCTCATGCGATTGCCATAAATGGACTTCACTTTGGGGAGCTTCATAGGCTTTCGCCTGATAGCTTGAACTGAATTGATGGCGACTCATGATGCAGAATTTTCAAGGATTATTTGCTTTTCTAAAGCTTCGGCGAGCCTTTTACTTGCGATTGGCTTGACTAGGGTCGAAATGGATTTAGAGCTGCTTTGCAAAGCCGCTTTTACCTCATCCGAAAACGCCTCCGCTTCATTACGGTAAATGTTTACCCCAATCATTTTTAATTCTCCGCGATCAAATTTTGCCTGCTCGGCATTGGCCACGTTTTCAATTTTATTCTGCAACCATCCGCTTTCTATGGCCTTTATATAGCCACCTTGGGCTTCAATTTCCTGAAAGAAGTCCCAGCCTTTGCTAGCCAATGCTTCAGTAAGGCTTTCAACCCAATAATTACCGGCGGCCATATCCCGTACCTGGTCGAAGCGACTCTCGTGCTGGATGATGCTCAACTGATTTAAAGCGAGCCGACGGGGAAAGAAACCCAAATCTTCTAGCGGTTCTCCAAAGCCCTTTACACATACTTCGGTCGCGCCTCCTATAACTGCAGCCATGGCTTCCGAAGTGGTGCGAATAAGATTATTGTACTTGTCCAGAATACTTTTATTTCGACTCATAGTTTCGGCATAGATCCGTACTTCCTTAGGCTCTAAACCTAATTCGGATTGCCATTGCGACCATAGTCGACGGAAGGCCCTAAGCTTGGCTATTTCCGAAAAATAATCGGAGCCAATGGCGAAGTTTAGCCAATAGGAGCGACTGTCTTTTAATTTTAATCGGTTCTGGTATTCGTAAGCCATGGCCAAGGCGATGCCTAGCTGCTGTCCAGGAGTGGCCCCGGCATTTGCAAACAAATTGGCGTTTATGGCAATGGACCTAAAACCTTTAAAATTCCCCTGATGTAATCCTGCTAAGTCTTGGAAATCCTGCTCTTCACTACGGAACCAGTTTCCGGTGCGGGCTAAATTTTCCAAAGGATCAAAATTGATGCTTCCCTCCAACTCTGCTTCATCTATGCCTCTTTGGGCAATCAAATCTTTGAAGGCATCACGGTAATACTCGGTGTCTCCTGCCAATACAAAATTGCAACAGATGTACTCCAATTGGATATCTTTTAACAAGACCGATAAATCCACCTTTGCATCGAGGTAAAATAGCAGCGAAGTAGCGCCGCGGTTTAGGTAGAGCAATGCTTCTTTATTCGCCTCTTTGGCATCCTTAACTTCTAGCTCGATCACATTATCCCATTTGGGATGTTCCTTAAGCGCTTGGGCTTTAATCGGACTGCTCTCTTCGGTGTAAATGGGTTGGATTGCGATACCATCGGGACTTTGCCTTACAATTTCTTCGTAGGCTTTTCCTCTAAGGTCCTTGATTATTTTCGCTTTCCACTCCGCTTCGGATATTTCCGGGAAATCCTTAAAAAGACTGGACTCAGACATGAGTTTTAATTTTGAACAAAGTTCTTAATTCTTTGAGTTTCTAGAAGGAAAAAAGCTCATTTTACCACTTCAAAATTGGAAAATCACTCTTGCGTAAATCCTGGTTTAAAGTTTGGGCTTGGGCTTTTACTTTTTTCCATTTTTCGAATTCCGCATTAATTGCTTCTTCCAACTCTGCTTTTACGCTGTACATGGCTGCTGTGGGGGCCTGGAAGCCAATTGAGGCTAGAGCACCTACATGACCATACTTGTTATTGAGACGAATGGGGAAGTTTAAGGGGTCTTGGGGACTGCGGTTCTTAGTCTGGTAAAGGGCTTTCTCTACCGCAGAACCAAGTTCCATCAATTGGTCTATGCGCGCAATTAAGGCAGTGTCACTTATCCTTTCCTTAGCAGTCTTAAGATCTGCGTTTAAAGAGCGTATTTCCCGGATACATTTATTGATGCTATCCATACCGGCAATTACTTCATCCAAGAACTGATGTTGCGCTTCCAAATCCTGGGGCTCAATTGATAGCCGTGGGTCTAGGATTACGGGGAAAGATTGTCGCAAGGTGTCGCCATCAGCGATAAGCTGTACCTCGTAATTCCCAGGAATAATATAAGGTCCTTGTCGTAAAACGTACCAAAGTATCATACCTTCAATTTGTTCAAAGCCTTTCTTGCGTAAGTTCCAGATAAAACGATTGGCTCCCTCTTTGGGCTCCCATTTTTCGTTCTTGGCGCTTGCTTGGGAGCTAAATTTGCGCACTTCCGCTCCTTGCTCATCTACAAACCGAATCTGGTAGTCAATGGTAGAATCGAGATTTGCGATATAGTAGTTTAGGATGAGTCCATTAGGATGATTTTCTCCCATGGTCTTCGATTTACCCCCATAGCCCGCCTGCATCAAATAGGTTGGCTTTGGTTTAAAAACATGCAAGTCCTTGTTAAAACTAGGGCTTAGTTCATATAAGGGGTTTAAATCATCTATAAGCCAGAAGCCACGGCCCTGAGTAGCGGCAATTAAATGACGGTCTTTTAAAGCCAAGTCGGTAATGGGTACTAGAGGTAAATTATTTTGGAAGGCTTGCCAATTGGCGCCACCATCTATCGATAGGTATAGGCCGTACTCCGTTCCAGCGAATAATAAACCTTCTCGGTGGGGGTCGGTGCGAATCACACGCGTAAAATGCATGCGGTCGATGCCCTTATCAATACGTTTCCAAGATTTACCAAAATCCTTGGTATAGTACAGATAAGGATTAAAGTCGCCCCATTTGTAGCGCGTTGCTGCCACGTATAAGCCCCCTTCATTGAAAGGATCGGCTTCGATGCTATTAATTTGGCTAAACTCAGGTAAACCTTTAGGGCTAACATCCTGCCAGTTCTCGCCATTATCGCGACTAATATGAATCTTCCCATCATCGCTACCGGTCCAAAGAATTCCTTTTTTGATGGGGGATTCGGCGGCGGCAAAAATGGTGCAGTAATATTCCACCGCCGTGTTATCCTTGGTGATGGGACCACCAGAAGGACCTTGTTTAGATTTATCGTCGGTGGTTAAATCCGGACTAATGGTTTCCCATGTTTTACCTAAATCTGTGCTTCTGTGCACGTGATTGGAAAAGGCATAGAGTACCTCTGGATCATGTTTAGAGAAAAAGATAGGGTAGTTCCATTGAAAGCGGTATTTCATATCCTCCACACCATGCCCCAAAGGGTTATTTGGCCATACGTTGGTAGCTTGTCGCTGACCAGTTTGGTGATTTAGTCGCGCCATAAATCCACCGTACTCCCCTCCGAATACGATATCCTCATTTTTAGGGTAAATAGCATGATGCCCTGCTTCACCACCGGCGGTTACCTCCCAATCACGTTCGCCAATAAAACTACCGTCGCTGCGGTGATTGATGCGAATGGAGCTATTGTCTTGCTGGGCACCATAAATGCGAAACGGGAAATGATTGTCGGTCTTAACGCGATAAAACTGAGCGGTAGGCTGATTGTAATAGGTAGTCCAATTATTTCCCGCATCAAAACTTACTTGCGCACCTCCGTCGTCACCAATTATCATCCGACTCGGCTCAGTTGGGTCAATCCATAAATCATGGTGGTCGCCGTGCGGCGCATTGTAACGACCGAAAGTCTTGCCTCCGTCCTTAGAGTGGTGGTAGCGGACATTCATAATATAAAGTTGATCTACATCAGTAGGATGGGCGTAAATGCGAGTGTAATACCAGGCTCTTTGGCGGATGGAACGCTGATTATTGATTTTACGCCAAGTCTTACCACCATTTTCACTGCGGTAGAGTCCACCATCGGGTTCGTTTTCTACCAAGGCCCAGACCCTTTGATTGTTAACTGGTGATACCGCTACCCCAATAATTCCCTTTAAGCCCGCTGGAAAACCATCGTTATTAGATAGCTCGGTCCAAGTTTCCCCCTCATCGGTACTTTTCCAAAGCTTAGAGCCCTTACCTCCGCTGGAAAGTGAGTAGGGGGTGCGACGAATGGTCCAGGTGGAAGCGTAAAGAGTGCGGTGATTTTGCGGATCAATCAATAAATCCACTGCACCACTAGCAGCATCGGAGAAAAGTACGCGCTGCCAGTTTTTACCCCCATCAGTACTTTTATAGACCCCTCTTTCTTCAGTGTCTTTGTATAAATTACCCATGGCCGCAACGTAGACGATATCTGGGTTTTTTGGGTGAACCCGGATGCGCCCAATATGGCGACTATCTTTTAAGCCAATGTGGAACCATGTTTTTCCGGCGTCGACAGATTTCCAGAGGCCAAAGCCAGAGCTCACGTTTCCGCGCACGGTTTCTTCACCCTGACCTACATAAATAACGTTGGGATCACTTGGAGCAACTGCAATAGCGCCAATACTACCTCCGAAAAAGCCATCCGAAATATTTTCCCAGCTGTTCCCGGCGTCATTACTGCGCCAAACTCCGCCGCCCGCACTGCCAAAATAAAAGAGATTGGCTTTACCTGGGACGCCAGTAACTGCACAAGAACGACCTCCCCTAAAGGGACCAATATTTCGCCATTCTAGACTACCAAGGTAATTGGTGTCTATTTGTCCAAAGCTTGGCTGGAAAAGACTGATTAATAATAGGCTAAGGAAGGAATAGTAGTATTTGCTTTGCTTCATTGGAAATTTTCTTTCCGCCTAAAATACGAAGCTTCAAATAGATTTTAACATTATGATGCTGGCTCGTCCTCGATGAGGTAAACTTCTTCTTTGGGTCCGACCAGAAAATATTGCTCACGGGCGAATTTCTCCAGCGCTTCCGGACTCGAGTTTAATTGCTCAAGTTGCGCTTCGTCTTTCTCAATTTCGCCTTTATAGTATTCAATACTATTTTCGAGCTTTTCTATTTCCTGATTTAATTCGCGGTGGATTAGCCAAGAGTTAACATCCAAAAACCCCATCCATAAGCCAAATAGGATAAGAGCTAGGATATAGCGGTTCGAAACGAATTGGAACCATAATTTAGACTGGATGATTTCCCAGAATTTGCGCATAGTCAAATATACAAAGGCCCGAATCGAATTTGGGGTCCTGCTTTAAGCCTTACTAACAAAAAGAGGTTAAGAATTGAATTGCAGTTCACTAAGGCTGTAATAAAGCCCCTCTGTATTTTGAATGAGCTCCTCATGGCTGCCGAGCTCTACTTTTTCACCTTGGTCCAGCACCAAAATACGGTCCGCTTTACGAACAGTAGCAAGGCGGTGGGCAATAACAATAGAGGTGCGTCCTTGCATTAAATTATCCAAAGCTTCTTGCACTAATCGCTCTGATTCCGAATCCAAGGCCGATGTGGCCTCATCTAAGATGAGGATTTTAGGATCTTTAAGTAAAGCTCGGGCAATGGCGATTCTTTGTCTTTGTCCACCTGATAATTGCACCCCTCTTTCACCAACGATGGTCTCTAAGCCTTCTTTAAAACCTAAAATGAAATCATAGGCATTGGCTTTTTTAGCCGCAGCAATAATTTCATCTTCGCTGGCATTGGGCTTACCATAAGCGATGTTTTCACGGATACTACCGCCAAAGAGAAATACATCTTGGGGTACTACTGCCATTTGCGCACGAATACTAGACAACTGATATTCAGTAGCCTCTTTGCCATCAAAAATAATGGCTCCATTTTCCGCTTGGTAGAATTGTAAGATTAAGGAGACAAGGGTAGATTTTCCCGCTCCACTTGGTCCTACTATCGCCAATTGCTCCCCGGCATCCACTTTGAAACTAAGGTCTTTCAAGACTTGTTCATCGGGGCGATTCGGATAGCGGAAATTGAGATTTCTGACTTCGAGACTACCTTTAAATTGCTCCAAGCTTTCGCGATCCTCGGGGTTTTGCAAGGTTTCAGTTTCTTCGTCGAAAATATCCATTAAGTCCTCAGTCGCACCAATAGCCTTTTGAAGGTTGGCATATACATTGGCTAAACCTCCTATAGAACCACCAATAAAGGCCGAGTAAATAACGAAGCTGAACAATTCGCCAGTAGCCAATTCACCGGCGGCAATAAGATTAACGCCACGCCAAATAACGGCAACAATAGCCCCAAACATTCCCAAAATGATGAAGGAACTAAAAGCCCCACGGTAAACACCGCCTTTCATCCCTATTTTGGCCACTTCATTGGTTTTGAGGCGATAGCGACTTATTTCAAAAAACTCGTTCGCGAAAGCTTTCACATTAAAAATCCCCTGTAAGGTTTCTTCCACAATAGTATTGGAACTCGCCACTTCTGATTGCATGTCTTTTGCATAGCGGCGGATGAAACGACCAAAGAAAACCGCTACCAACATTACTACGGGTACAATAGCCAGCATAAAGAGGGTGAGTTTAGTAGAGGTTACCAGAAGGATGGATATACCACCAAAGATGATAATCATTTGGCGAATAAACTCGGCCAAGGTAGTTGTAAAGGTTTCCTGCAGTAAGGATATATCGGAGGAGATACGACTATTAAGTTCGCCTACCCTTTTACTATTAAAAAAGTTAATTGGTAGTTTAATAAGGTGTTCGTAGGTAGCCTGGCGCAAAGAGGCTAGCGTCTTTTGCGTAACATTCACAAAGAGTACTACCCGGAAAAAAGATACAATCGCTTGGGCGAGTAGAATACCAATCAGTAATAGAGATATTTCCTCAATTCGTTCAAATATTTGATCCGAATTAGAGGCATCCACTAGGTCTCCCAGGAACTTCGGGAAGGCTAAATTAGCCGCAGAGCTAAGTACTAAAAAGACTAAGCCTATCAGAAACTCCCCGCGATAAGGTTTAACGTATTTGTAAAGACGTAAGGACTTCCGAAGCGCTGATTTACTCAGTTTGCGCTTCTCCTTTTTTGTATCCGCCATAATTATTTATGAGGCTGGCAAAGGTAAGCTTTATGCCTTAGGATTACTTTTTGGTAAGGATTTCTCCTTTCTTAATTTTTTCCCAATAGTCCTTCAATTCAGCGCGAACCTCTCCACTTAGTAATAGCAAGCCAATAATATTAGGGAAGGCCATGGCTAGAATCATCATATCTGAGAAATCGAGCACTGCCCCTAGGCTCACCGAAGAACCAATTACCACGAAGAACATAAAGAGCACTTTGTAGGTAATTTCGGTGGTTTGATTACGACCGAATAAGAAGGTCCAGGCCCGTAAGCCATAATAAGACCAGCTAATCATGGTGGAGAAGGCAAATAGGAAAATAGCCACTACCAATACGTAAGGGAACCAAGAAATCACCGAGCCAAAAGCTTGCGAGGTTAATTGGGCACCCCCTAATCCGCCATCATTATAGAATCCTGTAAAGATCAATACTAAGGCAGTTAGCGTACAAACTACCACGGTGTCGATAAAAGGCTCTAAAAGGGCTACAAATCCTTCACTCACTGCGTGTTTAGTCTTAGCGGCGGAGTGCGCAATTGCGGCACTACCAACTCCTGCTTCATTAGAGAATGCAGCACGACGGACGCCTTGGATCATTACACCAATAAAACCACCTAACATCGAAGAAGGGCTAAAAGCACCGTCTATAATTAGGGCAAAGGCATCACCGATGTTTGCAATATTTTTAAAGATGATAATGAGAGCGGCAAGTATGTATAGGCCAGCCATGAAAGGCACAATCTTTTCGGTAACCTTAGCGATACTTTTAATGCCTCCTAGGATTACGGCTCCAACTAAAAGAGCCATTAAAATTCCAAAAGCGGTACCATGACCTTCCATAAAGGTGAATTCACCGGCTAGGATTTCAAAGGCCTGGTTTGCTTGGAACATATTACCACCTCCAAAACTTGCTCCGATGGCCAACACGGCAAAAATCACCGCAAGGGTTTTTCCTAAGCCGGCCATGCCTTTATTTGCAAGGCCCTTGCGTAAGTAACGCATTGGTCCACCTTCTACTACGCCATCTTCACCAATATCTCGGTATTTTACCCCTAAGGTACATTCGGTGAACTTGGAAGCCATGCTAAATAAACCCACTACAATTAGCCAGAAGGTTGCCCCAGGGCCTCCAATGGAAATAGCTACCGCTACCCCGGCTATATTACCTAAGCCAACCGTGGCACTTACCGCCGTTGCTAGAGCTTGGAAGTGAGTAACCTCACCCGGAGCATCATCCTCATCATAAACTCCACGTACTAGTTTTATGGAGTGTCTCCAGCCCCAGAAGTTTACGAAGCCCATGCGTATGGTAAAGAAAATGGCTCCGAAGATTAACCAAATTACGATGAAGGGAATATTATTGGTACGTACATCACCATTAGGGAATTTTGCCAATTCCCCCTCGTCCGTTAGAACACGATTATCGTAGAGACCCATGGCGTAAAAAGGATCCCAAAAAATTACGGTAGCAATACCATCTACAACCGGCTTCATGATGCCATTTAGGGTTTCGGCGATGGACTCACTAGGAATGCTAAACTCTTGACTAACCGTATTGCCAGCAGCATCAGTCACCACCACATTGTAATTTAGACCTTCCACTAATTTATTGGAAGTACGCGAAAGGGTGTCGGTCCCTTGATTGGACCATTTATAATGATAAGGCTTTTCACCCCCACTAATTTCGATGCTCGCCCGTCCATCGTTAATCTCAGGACTGGGATTGGAAATTTCGAAATTATCAACCTTTAATTTTCCTTGACCGAATAGACCTAAACTTAAGAGGCTTAATAAAAGTAGGGAAAGCTTACGCATTTAGTGTTCTTTTTGGTGAGGGCACAATAATCGCAAAAAATTGCCACTTGGGAAAATTCCGCAGGGCCTTGCTGCCTTGAATTATGAACTAAATGTTTAAAAAGGGCAATTGTTTAAGGCAAGTTCTAATTTGGAGCTATGACAATTAATAGTCCGCGTTTTCGCCGTGCCACTTTTTTACTCCTTTTAATTGGCCTACTTCTTCATGGCTTGGATTACTACTGGTATAAGGTCTTTCCCTTAAATCAATCATTTTCGCTTGAAGAATTAGAAGCGATAAATGCTTCCTGGCAACAAGCCGATTCCGCAAAGTTGCATCAATATAATCGAAAAATGCCGGATCAATTGAATCTCAATAGTGCCAATTACGATGACTTGCAGCAAAGCGGACTAAATGAGAGCCTAGCAAAAAGATTAATCGCTTATCGAGCTTCCCTTTCAGGTTTTGATTCTCTTGGTCAGCTGCAAAATATCTATGGCATTGACACAAATTGGTTAAAGGCCGGAAAAGGTCACTTTAATTTAGGTGCAACTTTTAAGAATAATTCTAAGGAAAGTCAGCAAGTACTTCGGCTTGATTCTTTTAATCCAAATGAGGTTGGGGAAGATGAGCTTAAGCGGATGGGACTAAAGGCTAAGCAAATAAGAGGAATCATGGCTTTTCGCGAACACTTTCGACCCTTTCAAAAAGCTAAGGATCTTTACGAGGTGTATAATCTAGATTCAGGATTAGTTAAAAGACTTTTGCCTTATGCGAAAGTTTCCAATTCAGATACGCTTAGGTTTAATAAGGTAATTGATATAAACTCAGCCGATTCGGCTAGCTTGCGCTCTTTACCTGGTATTGGTCCGCTTACAGTGAACTATTTTTTAGATTACCGTAAAGCTTTAGGAGGCTTTCATAGTCTCTATCAGTTAGAAGACTTATTTTTCATTGATAGTCTATGGATAGCCACTAACCAGTCTCGTATAAGGGTCGATAGCATTAGTCCAAGTTTGAATATTAATAAAGCAAGTTTAGCTGACTTAAAGGAGCATCCTTACATTTCTTACGGTTTGGCTCGAAATATTGTAGAATTTAGGGAGCGCATCGGTCTTTTCAAATCCCTAGATGAACTCGTGAACATTGAATTGGTCGACGACGTATTATTACGTAAACTTGCACCCTATTTGAGCATCTCCAACTGAATGCTCGGGGCAAGCTCTTAGAATAACACCAAAGATTAACGATGACAAATACATCTAGTGGAATGACCTTCGCGATGAGTGAAACGCAGAAGATGATTGCCGAATCTGTTCGCGATTTTGCCGAGCAGCACATTCGTCCTAACATTATGAAGTGGGATGAGAGTCAGGAGTTCCCTGTTTCCGTTTTCAAACAATTAGGGGAGATGGGCTTAATGGGAGTTTTAGTGCCCGAAGAGTATGGTGGCTCTGGTTTAAGCTATTTCGATTATGTAACGGCGATTAAAGAACTGGCAAAAGTTGATCCTTCGATTGGCTTAAGTATGGCCGCCCATAATAGCCTTTGTACCAATCATATTTTGATGTTTGGTAATGAGGAGCAAAAGAAGAAGTATCTACCTAAACTGGCTACGGCCGAACATATTGGGGCTTGGGGCTTAACTGAAGTAGGCACAGGTTCGGATGCGGGAGGCATGAATACTACCGCTGTGCGTGAGGGAGATGAGTGGGTGATTAATGGTTCCAAGAACTTCATCACCCATGCGATTAGTGGTGATGTTGCGGTGGTTATAGTACGCACCGGTGAAAAAGGTGACTCACACGGGATGAGTGCCTTTGTAATCGAAAAAGGAACGCCTGGTTTCCGTGGCGGCCGTAAGGAAGATAAATTAGGTATGCGTGCCTCCGAAACGGCCGAACTGATATTTGAAAACTGTCGTATTCCTCATACAAACCTTTTAGGTAAGGAAGGGGAAGGCTTTATTCAAGCCATGAAAGTTTTAGATGGAGGAAGAATTTCTATCGCCGCTCTTTCTTTAGGTTGTGGTTTCGGCGCTTTAGAGGCAGCCTTAAAATATTCCAAGGAGCGCGAGCAATTTGGTAAACCTATTTCTGCATTTCAAGGCGTGAGCTTTAAACTGGCGGATATGGCTACCGAAATGGAGGCAGCAGAGCTTTTAACTTTTAATGCTTGTCATTTAAAAGAGAAAGGTGAAAGAGTAACCATGGCCGGGGCAAAAGCTAAATTATATGCATCCGAAATGGCTGTTAAAGCCTGCAACGAAGCGGTGCAAATTTTTGGTGGTTATGGTTTTACCAAGGACTTTCCAGTAGAGAAGTTTTACCGTGATGTGAAGCTGTGTACCATCGGAGAAGGAACCTCAGAGATACAAAAGTTAGTTATCTCGAGAGAATTAAAGAAATAAAGTTTGGGAGAAAGGAAATATAGCTATATTTGCAGCCCTAAAATTAAAGCAGAGAATGTTAGTAATTTCAGTTAAAGAAGGAGAATCTATCGACCGTGCATTAAAGCGTTACAAGCGTAAATACGACCGCACTGGTGTAATGAAAGAGGTTCGCTCACGTAAGCAATTTGTGAAGCCTTCTGTATCTCGTCGTAAGGAAATCATTAAGGCGGCATACATTCAGCAGAAGCGTCAGGAAGAGGAATAGACCTTTTCTCTTAATAGATATTTTTCAGCAAGGGTTTGTATATCTTTACATTCCCTTGCTTTTTTATGTCCTACCGCGATCAATTTTTAGATTACCTACATCATCAGAAGGCTTTCTCGGATCACACCCTTGAGGCCTATCGAAACGATTTAAAGTCTTTTGAGACTTTCCTAGAAGAAGCCTTTCAGGAGGATGATTTAAGTGCCGTACATAAAGGTATGGTGCGATCCTGGTTAGTGCATCTGGTGGATTTGGGTTTGGCTCGAACCACCATCAAACGAAAGTTAAGTTCCCTGCGTTCCTTTTATAAATTCATGCTGAGGCGCTCTTTGGTTAAGACGAATGTGGCGGGTTTAGTAGATGTCCCTAAGCCTCCAAAGAAACTTCTAAGAGTGGTTCCGGAGGATTCGATGCTGGAGCTTTTAAGTGAAGATTATAGTCAAGATGATTCATGGGCCTATGCGCAAAGATTAATTTTAGACCTTTTCTATCAGACTGGAATTCGTCTTAGTGAGTTGATTAACCTTAAGCAGGAAGACTTTAGGAAAGAAGGTGCCTACATTAGAGTATTGGGTAAGGGAAATAAACAGAGGGAGATTCCTATTTCAGGTCCGTTAATTACTTATTTGGATCGTTATTTAAAAGAGCATCGACCTGCAGCTCAGACTGCTGAAGAGGAAGCGTATTTTTTCCTTAGTCGTAAGGGTAAAAAGCTCTATCCGAAGCTTGTTTACAATAGCGTAAATGCGTACCTTAGTTATGTTAGTGGAATTGAGAAAAGAAGTCCGCACGTGCTTAGACATTCTTTTGCCAGTCACTTGCTAAATAGGGGGGCAGATCTAAATTCTGTAAAAGAACTTTTAGGCCACGCTTCGCTAGCAGCAACCCAGGTTTATACTCACAATTCCATTGAAAGGCTTAAATCATTGTATAACCAAGCTCACCCTCGAGCTGATAAATCTTAAGATCTATGAAAGCTACTTTTCAGTCTGTGAATTTCACTGCCGATGTGAAATTGATCAACTTCATCCAAGCTAAACTCGACAAGTTAGAATTGTTTAATGATAGCATTATTAGTGGAGAGGTTTTCCTGAAAGTTGACAACACATCCGACAAGGAAAATAAGATTACGGAAATCAAATTGCATATTCCGGGTCATGAGTTGGTAGTAAAAAAGCAAAATAGATCATTTGAAGCAGCTGCTGATATGGCTACTGAAGCCTTGCGTAGACTGCTAATTAAGCACAAGGATAAAACTCGTGCATTAGTCTCCTAAATTTTTTTTTCTTGCCTATTGTGGCAATAACAAATCTTGTTACATTTGCAGTCCGTTTTTAGAGCGGGCTGCTCTTTTTTTATAGAGACCATAAATTGCCTGTGTAGCTCAGTTGGCCAGAGCAGCTGATTTGTAATCAGCTGGTCGGGGGTTCGAATCCCTCCACAGGCTCTACTTTTTAAGGTTGTGAATTCTTTGAAAAGGTTCTTTAAATATTGTTCGGGGAGATACTCAAGCGGCCAACGAGGACAGACTGTAAATCTGTTGGTATACACCTTCGCAGGTTCGAATCCTGCTCTCCCCACTATCATCTGCCGAAGCTTTGGTGAAGGTAGATAGTAGTACTCGATTAGGCAATAGCTTAAAAGGGTATAGCCAGATTCGGAAAAGCAACAGCTTTTTTGGATGAATAAGCGGGAGTAGCTCAGCTGGCTAGAGCATCAGCCTTCCAAGCTGAGGGTCGCGGGTTCGAATCCCGTTTCCCGCTCAAGTTCTTGTTCTACTAATCATCTTTGGGTGGTGGGTAGAATTTTGGTGCTTAAAAAAGGAACATTGTTCCAAAAGCCGATGTAGCTCAGGGGTAGAGCGTTTCCTTGGTAAGGAAGAGGTCAGGGGTTCAAATCCCCTCATTGGCTCTAAGTGAAAGACCACAGTGGTCTCGCTTATATTGTAGAAGTTTTAATATTTAAGACACAAACCATGGCAAAGGAAACTTTTGTTCGTAACAAACCGCACTTAAACATCGGTACCATCGGACACGTTGACCACGGTAAGACCACTTTGACTGCCGCCATTACAAATGTTTTGGCTAATGCTGGTTTTTCCGAAAAACGTGATTTCGATTCAATTGACAACGCTCCTGAAGAAAAAGAGCGAGGTATTACAATTAACTCTGCACACGTAGAGTATGAAACTGCAAACCGTCACTATGCACACGTAGACTGTCCGGGTCACGCCGACTACGTAAAGAACATGGTAACTGGTGCTGCCCAAATGGATGGAGCTATCTTAGTAGTTGCTGCTACTGATGGTCCTATGCCACAAACTCGTGAGCACATCCTATTAGGTCGTCAGGTAGGTATTCCTAAAATCGTTGTATTCCTTAACAAAGTGGATATGGTAGACGATGAGGAACTACTTGAGCTAGTTGAAATGGAAGTACGTGAATTACTTTCTTTCTACGAGTATGATGGTGATGAAACTCCTGTAATCTCAGGTTCTGCACTTGGTGCATTGAACAATGAGCAAAAATGGGTAGACACTGTAATGGCTCTTATGGATGCTTGTGATACTTGGATCGAAGAGCCAGAGCGCGACAACGAGAAGCCATTCTTGATGCCTATCGAGGACGTATTCTCTATTACTGGTCGTGGTACTGTAGCTACTGGTCGTATCGAAACTGGTGTTGCTAACACTGGAGACCCTGTAGACATTATCGGTTTCGGTGATGAGAAATTAACCTCTACCATTACTGGTGTTGAGATGTTCCGTAAGATCTTAGATCGCGGTGAAGCTGGTGATAACGTAGGTATCTTATTACGTGGTATTGAGAAATCAATGATCCGTCGTGGTATGGTAATCTGTAAGCCAGGTTCTATCACCCCACACAAATCTTTCAAAGCTGAGGTTTATATCCTTAAGAAAGAAGAAGGTGGTCGTCACACTCCATTCCATAACAACTACCGTCCACAGTTCTACTTACGTACAACTGACGTAACTGGTGAGATCAAGTTACCAGAAGGTACTGAAATGGTAATGCCAGGTGATAACTTATCAATCACTGTTGAGCTTATCGCTCCTGTAGCCATCAACAAGGGTCTACGTTTCGCTATCCGTGAGGGTGGTCGTACCGTAGGTGCTGGTCAGGTTACTGAAATCACTGATTAATTTTAGTGTTAAATAGATTTTAGTTAAAAGGTGTCCCGATTTTATCGGGATACCTTTCTCACTAAATACGGGTGTAGCTCAGTTGGTAGAGCAGTGGTCTCCAAAACCAAAGGTCGTGAGTTCGAATCTTACCACCCGTGCAAAGTTTAAAGGAATGAGCAAAGTAAGATCTTACTTCCAGGAGTCATACGAAGAGTTGGTTAACAAAACCAGCTGGCCTTCATGGTCCGAGCTTCAAAAAACTTCTGTCCTTGTTGCAGTTGCCTCTGTGCTTATCTCATTGGTGATCTTCGGTATGGATAAAGTTATTAGTACAGTTTTAGAAACTATTTATAACGCATTCTAAGAGGCCGATTATGAGCGAGAGCAATAAAAAATGGTATGTAGTTCGCGCTATCTCTGGTCAGGAGAATAAGGTTAAAACCTATATCGAAAGCGAGATTGAATACGCGGGTTTGCAAGACTATCTAGGTCAGATTTTAGTACCGACAGAGAAAGTTTTTCAAATTCGAAACGGCAAGAAGGTTAGTAAAGAACGTAACTATTTCCCCGGCTATATTATGGTCGAAGCCGAGTTAGCAGGAGAGATGGTACATACTATAAAAGGCGTACAAGGGGTAATTGGCTTTTTAGGAGAAACCAAAGGTGGTGATCCAGTGCCTTTACGTCAGAGCGAAGTAAATCGCATGTTAGGAAAAGTTGATGAACTTTCGGAGACGGAAGAGAAAATCAACATTCCATATATCGTTGGTGAAACGGTAAAAGTTATCGACGGTCCATTCAATGGTTTCAATGGAACGATTGAAAAGGTATTTGAAGAGAAAAGAAAGCTTGAAGTTATGGTTAAGATTTTTGGCCGTAAAACACCATTAGAGCTTTCTTATATGCAGGTAGAAAAAGAGAGTTAAGAATATTGTGAGCTCAATATAGGGTTTAACCCAGTGGGTCGCTTCCAACCCACCTTATTGTTTTAAAAGAATAGAATAAAAATGGCAAAAGAAGTAAGTGCACTAATTAAACTCCAGGTTCGTGGAGGTGCTGCTAACCCTTCTCCTCCCGTAGGTCCCGCCCTTGGTGCAAAGGGTGTGAACATCATGGAGTTCTGTAAGCAGTTTAATGCGCGTACCCAAGATAAGCAAGGGAAAGTATTGCCGGTAATCATTACCGTATATAGCGACAAGTCTTTTGACTTCGTTATTAAGACTCCTCCCGCCGCCGTTCAATTAATGGAGGCAGCTAAGATCAAAAAAGGATCACCACAATCTAACTTGCAAAAAGTAGGTAAGGTGACTTGGGATCAGGTACGAGCTATCGCAGAAGATAAAATGGCAGATTTAAATGCCTTTACCATCGAGTCGGCTATGAAAATGGTAGCTGGTACTGCTCGTAGTATGGGTTTAACAGTAACTGGTCCTAAACCTTTCTAAAGCGATTATTGATGGCAACAGTAAGTAAAAATCGTAAAGCAGCATTGGAGAAATTCGATTCTAACAAGGCTTATAACTTGGAAGAAGCCAGTGCTCTTTTAAAAGAAATCACCAGTACTAAATTTGATTCTACCGTTGATTTAGCGGTACGTTTAGGAGTAGATCCTCGTAAAGCTAATCAAATGGTACGTGGTGTAGTTACCCTTCCTCACGGAACTGGTAAAGACGTGAAAGTTTTGGCTTTAGTTACTCCAGATAAGGAAGCTGAAGCTAAAGAAGCTGGCGCGGATTTCGTAGGTCTTGAGGAGTATATCGACAAGATTAAAGGTGGTTGGACTGATGTAGACGTAATCGTAACCATGCCTAGTGTTATGGGTAAGATTGGTCCATTAGGACGTATCCTTGGTCCACGTGGTTTAATGCCTAACCCTAAAACAGGAACTGTAACTATGGATGTAGCCAAAGCAGTTGCTGATGTAAAAGGTGGTAAGATCGACTTTAAAGTAGATCGTTACGGTATTGTACACGCGGGTGTAGGAAAAGTATCCTTTACCGCTGATAAGATCAAGGAAAACGCTGAGGAGCTTCTTAAGACCTTGATTCGTATGAAGCCTACCGCTGCAAAAGGTACCTATGTGAAGAGCATCACCTTAAGTAGCACTATGAGTCCTGGTATTAGCATTGACGCTAAAACCATTTCCTAATCATTAACAATTGAGAAATGACTCGCGAAGAAAAAAATAATGAAATCGAGGTTCTCTTAGAGCAATTAGAGAACTCTTCAGTGGTATATATTACCGACATCGCAGGTTTGGATGCCGTTCAAACTTCCAACTTGCGTCGTATGTGCTTTAAGTCTGGAATTAGCTTAAAGGTAGTTAAGAACACTTTATTGCGTAAAGCAATGGAGCGTAGTTCTAAAGACTTTGATGGCTTATATCCAACTTTGAAAGGCTCTACAAGCATCATGATCGCTGAGGTAGCTAACGCTCCTGCGAAAATGATTAAGGACTTGCGTAAGAAGAAGCAAGAAAAACCTGTGCTTAAAGGCGCCTTTATCGAGGAGGCAATTTTCATTGGCGACGATCAACTTGAACCGCTCAGTAGTTTGAAGAGCAAAGAAGAGTTGGTGGCCGACGTTATTGCCCTACTGCAATCTCCTGCCAAAAACGTTATCAGCGGCCTAAATGGCGCCGGTGGCAAATTGGCTGGTCTTTTGAAGGCCTTAGAGGAGCGTGCAGCTTAATGAGTACGCACTCAGCTTCCATATATTAAGTGTTGTAATTAATTTTTTTTTAAAGATTCTAAAAATGGCAGACATTAAAGAATTAGGAGATCAGTTAGTAAATCTTACCGTTAAAGAAGTAAGCGAATTAGCTGACTACCTTAAAGAAGAATACGGTATCGAACCTGCTGCAGCTGCAGTTGCAGTAGCTGGTCCAGCTGCTGGTGGCGAAGCCGCTGGTGGTGAAGAACAAACCGAGTTCGACGTAATCTTGAAAGCCGCTGGTGGTTCTAAACTTGCAGTTGTTAAACTTGTAAAAGAACTTACTGGTCTTGGTCTGAAAGAAGCAAAAGCTCTTGTTGACGAAGCTCCAAAACCTTTGAAAGAAGGTGTAGCTAAGGACGAGGCTGAAGCTCTTAAGACTCAGCTTGAAGAAGCTGGTGCTGAGGTAGAAATCAAGTAAGCACCCTATAGCCCTTGTGGCTAACTTATTAAGGTTTAGGTCTTTGGGA
This sequence comes from uncultured Flavobacteriales bacterium, assembly GCA_913055685.1. GTDB lineage: Bacteria > Bacteroidota > Bacteroidia > Flavobacteriales > Schleiferiaceae > Croceimicrobium. The sequence continues at coordinate 78,255 of CAJXKC010000003.1, read as the reverse complement.
TACTCCCAAAAGACCTAAACCCTTTTGCGTTTGTATAATTTATTTTCTCCGCATGTTGAATAACCCGACAGCTGCAAAGGACATGGAAAGAGTCAATTTTGCATCCATTAAAAATCAGTTCGATTACCCCGACTTCCTGGCTATTCAAATCCAGTCATTTAAGGATTTTTTCCAACTGGAAACTAAAGCCAATGATCGTGCTGATGAGGGTCTATACAAGACTTTCAGCGAAAACTTCCCGATTACCGATTCACGTAATCAATTCGTATTGGAGTTCATCGATTACTTTATCGATCCTCCTCGCTATTCTGAAGAAGAATGTATCGAGCGTGGCCTAACTTTTAGTGTGCCATTAAAAGCTCGTTTAAAACTTTATTGTACCGATCCCGAGCACGAGGACTTCGAGACGATTGTACAGGATGTGTATTTAGGTACAATTCCTTACATGACCCCTAGAGGTACTTTCGTGGTGAATGGGGCCGAGCGTGTTATTGTATCTCAGTTGCACCGTTCTCCTGGTGTATTCTTTGGTCAGTCTTACCACGCCAATGGTACTAAACTCTATTCAGCGCGTGTAATTCCTTTCAAGGGTTCTTGGATTGAATTCGCTACTGATATCAACTCGGTGATGTATGCTTACATCGACCGGAAAAAGAAATTGCCTTTAACAACCCTACTTCGTGCAATTGGTTACGAAAGGGATAAAGATATTTTGGAAATCTTCGACCTTGCAGAGGAAGTAAAGGTTACCAAAACAGGTCTAAAGAAAACCATTGGTCGCAAATTAGCAGCACGTGTGCTTAAGACCTGGATCGAGGACTTCGTAGATGAAGATACTGGTGAAGTAGTATCTATCGAACGTAACGAAGTTGTTTTAGATCGTGATACTGTACTTGAAAAAGAGCACCTAGAAGAAATTCTTGATGCGGATGTGCAAACTATTTTGTTACACCGTGAGGAGATTGAGGCTTCTGAGTACGCGATTATTCACAATACCTTACAAAAAGACCCTACTAACTCTGAGAAGGAAGCAGTGGAGCACATCTACCGTCAACTTCGTAACGCAGAGCCACCAGATGAGGAGACCGCCCGCGGTATTATCGATAAATTGTTCTTCTCTGAACAACGTTATTCTCTTGGTGAAGTAGGTCGTTACCGTATCAATAAAAAGTTAGGTCTTGAAATCGAATCTGATGTTCAAGTTTTAACTAAAGAAGATATTTTAAGCATTGTTAAATACCTTATCGAGCTGATCAATTCTAAAGCGGAGATTGATGATATTGATCACTTGAGTAACCGTCGTGTTCGTACCGTAGGTGAGCAGATGTCTAACCAATTCGGGGTTGGTTTAGCGCGTATGGCTCGTACCATTAAAGAACGTATGAACGTACGGGACAATGAGGTATTTACTCCTATTGATTTGATTAATGCGAAGACTTTGTCTTCAGTAATCAACTCTTTCTTCGGAACGAACCAGCTTTCGCAGTTCATGGACCAAACTAACCCTCTTGCAGAGGTTACGCACAAGCGTCGTCTTTCTGCATTAGGTCCTGGTGGTTTATCTCGTGAGCGCGCTGGCTTTGAGGTTCGTGACGTTCACTACACGCACTACGGTCGCCTTTGTCCGATCGAAACTCCTGAAGGACCAAACATTGGTTTGATTTCTTCAATGTGTGTGTACTCCAAGGTAAACAAAATGGGATTCTTGGAAACTCCTTACCGTCAGGTAAAAGATGGTAAGATTGATTTCTCTCAGGACCCAATTTACCTTTCGGCAGAAGAAGAGGAACAAAAAGTAATCGCTCAAGCGAATGCTCCTGTAACCGATGGCGGTGAATTCGAAAACGATCGTGTTAAAGTACGTGACGAAGCGGATTACCCATTGGTAGAGCCCGAGAAGGTGGATTACATGGACGTAGCTCCAAACCAGATCGCCTCTATTTCGGCTTCGCTAATTCCATTCTTGGAGCATGATGATGCGAACCGTGCTTTGATGGGATCGAACATGATGCGTCAGGCGGTACCTTTATTGCGTCCTGAAGCTCCTATTGTAGGAACCGGACTGGAGAAGCGTGTTGCTCGCGATAGTCGTGTTTTAGTTAATGCTGAAGGCGATGGAGTAGTAGAATACGTGGATGCCCAAAAGATTGTAATTAAGTACGATCGTACCGACGAAGAGCGCCTAGTAAGCTTTGAAGATGACTTCAAAACTTACAACTTGGTGAAATTCCGTAAGACGAACCAAAGTACTTGTATCAATATTAAGCCAATCGTAAATAAGGGCGAGCGCGTAAGTGCTGGTCAGGTTTTATGTGAAGGTTATGCTACTGAAAGCGGGGAGCTAGCGCTAGGCCGTAACATGATGGTAGCCTTCATGCCTTGGAAGGGTTATAACTTCGAGGATGCGATTGTAATTTCTGAGCGTGTTGCTCGTGAAGATATCTTCACCTCCTTACATATCGATGAGTACACTTTAGATGTACGTGATACCAAATTAGGAGTTGAAGAACTTACTGCTGATATTCCTAACGTAAGTGAGGAAGCAACCAAAGACTTAGACGAAAACGGTTTAATTCGTATCGGTGCTGAAGTTAAACCTGGCGATATTTTAATTGGTAAGATTACTCCAAAAGGGGAATCTGATCCTACGCCAGAAGAAAAGCTTCTTCGCGCCATCTTTGGTGATAAAGCAGGCGATGTAAAAGATGCTTCTTTAAAAGCTTCTCCATCTTTAAGTGGTGTAGTTATCGACAAGAAGTTATTCTCTCTTGCACGTAAAGACAAGAAGACACGTCTTCAAGATAAAGAGGAGATCGAAAAATTAGACCAAGAGTTTAATATGCAAGTGGAAACACTTCGTCAAAACTTCTTGGAAAAATTAAGCATCCTTGTAGCTGGTAAAACTAGTCAGGGTGTTGAGAACGATCTTAACGAAGTGGTTATTCCAAAGGGAACCAAGTTCACTCAGAAAATCCTTAATAGCATCGACGATTACACTCGTATCACCGGTGGTATTTGGACTACTGATAATGATAAGAATGACTTGATTGCAACCTTGTTGCACAACTATAAAATCAAGTACAACGATTACTTAGGTGCCTACAAGCGTCGCAAGTTTACCATCAGTGTGGGTGACGAACTACCTTCAGGTATCGTTAAGATGGCCAAAGTTTATATCGCTAAGAAGCGTAAGCTTAAAGTAGGTGATAAAATGGCGGGTCGTCACGGTAACAAAGGTATCGTAGCTCGTATCGTACGTGAAGAGGATATGCCATTCTTAGAGGATGGAACTCCAGTGGACATCGTATTGAATCCACTAGGTGTACCTTCTCGTATGAACATTGGTCAGATTTATGAAACCGTATTGGGATGGGCAGGTAGAAAACTTGGTCGCAAGTTCGCCACCCCAATTTTTGACGGTGCAAGTTTAGATGAAATCAACAAGTTTACCGATGAGGCTGGCGTTCCACGTTTCGGTCATACGCACCTTTACGATGGTGGTACCGGTGAACGATTCCACCAAGCGGCAACCGTTGGTATCATTTACATGATTAAACTAGGTCACATGATCGACGACAAGATGCACGCGCGTTCGATCGGACCTTACTCACTTATTACACAACAGCCATTGGGTGGTAAAGCTCAGTTTGGTGGTCAGCGTTTTGGTGAGATGGAGGTTTGGGCATTAGAGGCCTTTGGTGCTTCTAATATCCTTCGCGAAATCCTAACTGTTAAATCGGATGATGTAGTAGGTCGTGCTAAGACTTACGAAACAATCGTTCGAGGCGACAGCATGCCTGAGCCAGGCATACCCGAATCATTCAACGTATTGTTGCATGAATTGAACGGTTTAGGATTAAAAGTGACCCTAGATTAATTGATAATTTAATTCCTGGAAGATGTCATTGAGGAAAAACGATAAAAACACCTACAACAGTAACTTTAAGAGTATCACCATTAGCTTGGCTTCGCCCGAGTATTTATTGGAGCGCTCTTACGGCGAGGTGTTAAAACCAGAGACTATTAACTATCGTACGCATAAGCCTGAGCGCGATGGTCTTTTCTGTGAGCGAATTTTCGGTCCAGTTAAAGATTACGAATGTGCTTGTGGAAAGTATAAGCGTATCCGATATAAAGGTATCGTCTGCGACCGTTGTGGAGTAGAGGTTACCGAAAAGAAAGTACGTCGTGAGCGTGTTGGACATATCAATTTGGTAGTTCCTGTTGCGCACATCTGGTACTTTAAATCATTGCCTAACAAAATTGGTTACCTCCTAGGTTTACCAACTAAGAAGTTAGAAATGATTATTTACTACGAGCGATACGTAGTAATTCAGGCTGGAAATGCTACTAAGGACGATGGTACTCCAATGCAATACATGGAGTTCCTTACTGAGGAAGAATATCTCGATGCTTTAGAACGCCTACCAGTAGAAAATCAATATTTAGAAGATACCGATCCTAATAAATTCATCGCCAAAATGGGTGGTGAGGCATTGATCGACCTTCTTTCACGCTTAGATTTAGATTCACTTTCTTACCAGTTACGTAATAAGGCCAATACCGAAACTTCTCAGCAACGTAAGCAAGAAGCGCTTAAGCGTTTAGTAGTTGTTGAGGCTTTCCGTGATGCTAATTCACGTATCGAAAACCGTCCGGAGTGGATGGTGGTTAAAGTGGTACCAGTAATTCCACCAGAATTACGTCCATTAGTGCCATTAGATGGTGGACGCTTTGCTACCTCCGACCTTAACGACCTTTACCGTCGTGTGATTATCCGTAATAATCGTTTGAAACGATTAATGGAAATCAAAGCGCCAGAGGTAATCTTGCGTAATGAGAAACGTATGTTGCAAGAGTCGGTTGACTCATTATTCGACAACACTCGTAAAGCAAGTGCAGTTAAGACGGATAACAACCGTGCTCTAAAATCTCTTTCAGACTCATTGAAAGGTAAGCAAGGTCGTTTCCGTCAGAACTTATTAGGTAAGCGTGTTGACTATTCCGCTCGTTCGGTGATCGTTGTAGGTCCTGAATTGAAATTACACGAATGTGGTCTTCCAAAAGATATGGCGGCTGAGCTTTACAAGCCATTTATCGTTCGTAAGCTTATCGAACGTGGTATTGTAAAAACAGTAAAGTCGGCTAAAAAGATTATCGACAAACGCGAGCCAGTAGTTTGGGATATTCTGGAAAATGTAATGAAGGGTCATCCCGTATTACTTAACCGGGCTCCAACTCTTCACCGACTTGGTATTCAGGCCTTCCAGCCTAAAATGATTGAAGGTAAGGCGATTCAACTTCACCCATTGGCATGTACCGCATTTAACGCGGATTTCGATGGTGACCAGATGGCGGTTCACTTACCATTGGGTGCTGCGGCAATCCTAGAGGCGCAGCTTCTAATGTTGGCTTCGCACAATATCCTTAACCCTGCAAACGGTTCACCAATTACCGTACCTTCTCAGGATATGGTATTGGGTCTTTACTATATGACCAAAATGCGGGTGAGTGATAAGGACATTACCGTAAAAGGTGAAGGTCTAACTTTCTACTCAGCAGAAGAAGCAGAAATTGCTTATAACGAAGGTAAAGTTGACTTAAACGCTAAGGTAAAAGTACGTGCTCGTGTAGAGGAAGACGGTGAGTTAAAGCATAAGGTAATCGAAACTTCTTTCGGTCGTATCTTATTTAACAAAGCGGTTCCAGAGAACGTTGGTTTCATTAACCAAGTACTTACCAAAAAGGCCTTACGTGAGATTATCTCAGACATCTTAAAACAAACTGACGTTCCTACTACAGCGAACTTCTTGGATGATATTAAGAGTCTTGGATTTATGACTGCCTTCCGTGGGGGTCTATCCTTCTCATTAGGTGATATTATTATTCCACAGGAGAAAGAGGAGTTAATCAATGATGCTCAAGAGCAAATTGATACTATTATTTCTTCTTATAACATGGGTCTTATTACCAATAACGAACGTTATAATCAGGTAATTGACGTATGGACCAATACTAACGCTCGACTTACTGAGCGTGCCATGCACTATATTTCATCCGACCGTCAAGGTTTCAACCCCATCTACATGATGCTTGATTCTGGTGCACGGGGATCTAAAGAGCAGATTCGTCAGCTTTCTGGAATGCGTGGTCTGATGGCCAAGCCTCAGAAATCAGGATCATCAGGTGGTGAGATTATTGAAAACCCAATTATCGCAAACTTTAAAGAGGGTCTATCTATCCTTGAGTACTTTATCTCTACTCACGGTGCCCGTAAAGGTCTTGCCGATACCGCCCTTAAGACTGCGGATGCGGGTTACTTAACTCGTCGTTTGGTAGACGTTGCTCAGGATGTGATTATCATGGAGGAGGATTGCGATACCCTTCGCGGTCTAGAAGTTACTGCCTTGAAAAAGAACGAAGAAGTGGTAGAGCCACTTTACGATCGTATTCTTGGTCGTGTTTCACTTCATGATGTAGTTGACCCTATCTCTAACGAGGTTTACGTAAAGTCGGGTGAACTAATCAATGAGAAAGAAGCTGCTGCGATCGAGGAGTCAGCTATCCAAATGATTGAAGTACGTTCTGCTCTTACCTGTGAAAGTAAGCGCGGTATTTGTGCCAAGTGTTATGGTCGCAACCTTGCTACCGGTAAAATGGTACAAAAAGGTGAGGCAGTTGGTGTTATCGCGGCTCAGTCTATTGGTGAGCCAGGTACTCAGCTTACGCTTCGTACTTTCCACGTGGGTGGTACTGCGGGTAACATTTCGGAAGAGTCTAGCATTACAGCTAAATTCGACGGTAAAGTTGCATTCGATGAATTACGTACTGTTGAAGGAGAAGATAGCGAAGGTAATAAGGTGGAGATTGTAATCGGTCGTACCGGTGAATTCCGCTTAGTAGATAATAAAACGGGAATTAACTTAATGACCAGTAACATCCCTTACGGATCCTATATCCGTAAAAAGGATGGTGCTAAGGTGAAGAAGGGTGATGTAATTTGCCAATGGGATCCTTACAACGCGGTTATTATCTCTGAAACTTCTGGTACCATCAAGTTCTCTGATATCGAGCAAGGTTTAACCTACCGTGTAGAGATTGATGAGCAGACTGGTTTCATGGAAAAAGTTATTTCGGAAAACCGTAATAAGAAATTAGTTCCAACTATTTCTATCGTTGATAAGAAAGGAGAGGAATTAAAGCATTACACCTTACCAGTAGGTTCTCATATTATTGTTGAGGATGGCGATAAAATCAAATCAGGTAAGACCTTGGTTAAAATCCCACGTAAGTCAGCTAAAGCGGGTGATATTACCGGTGGTTTACCAAGGGTAACCGAATTGTTTGAGGCGCGTAATCCATCTAACCCAGCGGTAGTATCTGAGATCGATGGGGTAGTATCTTATGGTAAAATCAAGCGTGGTAACCGCGAGATTATCGTAGAAAGCCGTACCGGTCAGATCAAGAAATACTTGATTAACTTAAGTAAGCAAATTCTTGTTCAGGAAAACGACTTTGTGCGTGCAGGTATGCCACTTTCAGAAGGAGCTATTACTCCGGCTGATATCCTATCTATTCAAGGGCCAAATCGTGTTCAAGAATACCTAGTAAATGAGATTCAAGAGGTGTATCGATTACAAGGTGTGAAAATCAACGATAAGCACTTCGAAACTATCGTGCGCCAGATGATGCGTAAGGTGGAAATCCAAGATGCAGGTGACACCTTATTCTTAGAGCGTAGCTTAGTTCATAAGAACGATTTCATTGAGCAAAACGATTGGATTTTCGACAAGAAAGTTGTTGAAGATGCAGGTGAGTCTGAGACCTTACAGGCCGGACAAATTATTACCGCCCGTCGTTTACGTGATGAGAATTCTTTATTACGTCGTGCTGATAAGGCCTTAGTAGTCGCTCGCGATGCGAACCCTGCAACAGCTAAGCCTGTATTGCAAGGTATTACTCGTGCGTCTTTACAGACTAAGAGCTTCATTTCTGCCGCTTCATTCCAGGAAACCACTAAGGTTCTTAACGAAGCTGCGGTTAATGGTAAGCGCGATTACTTAGAAGGATTGAAAGAAAATGTAATCGTTGGACATAAGATTCCTGCCGGTACCGGTATGAAAGAATACGAGCAAATTATCGTAGGTTCCAAAGAGGAATACGAGAAATTAAAAGCTATTCAGGATCTTAACGTAGAAGAGAAAGTATAAGCATGAGCGACGACCAGAAAAAGGCATCGATGCAAGCCCAAATGCAGGAGGGGCAATTGAATGTTGAGCTTAGTGAAGAAGTGGCTGAGGGAGAATACTCGAACTTAGCGATCATTAATCACTCGCCCAGCGAATTTGTCCTTGACTTTATTCGAGTGATGCCCGGGGTTCCAAAAGCGAAGGTTAAATCGAGGATTGTATTAACTCCGCAGCATGCCAAGCGTTTATTAAGAGCGCTAGGTGAGAATGTTACCCGTTACGAAGCGCAGCACGGTGAAATTCGTGATGTGGAGGCTAACCAGTCTTTTCCGCTAAACTTTGGAGGACCTCAAGGTCAGGCTTAAGCTATTACTAGCTAATAAAATAAAAAGGCTCGTCATTGCGACGAGCCTTTTTTGTTTTAGGAAGAGCACTAGGCTAGTTAAGCTTAAGTTGAATGGGAATTACCATTCGAAGTGCCACCGGGTGCCCATCTTTAAGCGCACCGCTTTCAAATGAGGGGATAGACCCTACAAGCTTTAAAGCTTCACTTTCTGCTTGGTCGACTGCTTGGTCTATTTTCTCTTGATCAATGCCTTGATCTGCAATAGGCTCGCCATTCACTCCTTCTTGGCCCTCAATCATACTCTGAACTATTTCCACTTCATTTACTGCTCCGCCTTCATCGATTACAAAGGCAATCATTATCCGACCTTGAAGTCCAATTTCCTTGGCTAGTTCGGGGTATTTGAAGTTTTTAGCGATGTGACTAGAAATATGCTGGAAAGCACAACTTTTAATACTCTCCTTTTCGGCCTGCGCATCACATCCAGGCGCAACTGGTAATTGGTCTAATGTGTTAAGATCGCTTACCGCTTCTGTTTTTAGTTCTCTCCCTTCTACCACGGCTTCTTCACTCTTATTACAAGCAAAGAGGGTCATCGCTGCAATAATTGGCAGAGCGCTTAAATAAAAGCTTTTGCGCCAAGCAGGACTTGGATTTCGATACAACATAGTAATTCTTGATTTAATTAAAGATGAATTAAAAAATGGGCTTGGACTTAAAGCTTTTTCCGGATAGGCCAGGTCCGCACCTAGGGTGCTGCTTAGCAGCATATGCGCATAATTTTCAATTTTTTGATCTTGAATGATATGGGCGTCTACCTCATATTCATGCACTTGTCTTAACTCTTTCGAAAAGAAGTGTACGAAGGGGTCAAACCATAAAATCGTACTGATAACTTTATAATAAAGGCGGTCAATGCTATGTCCTAATTTTTGGTGTAAAAGCTCATGCTCAATCATCAGCTTTAGCTCACTACTGCCTTTTAGTTTGGCCGGAACAATAACATAAGGACCAAAGCAAAAGGCACTCTTTACCAGGTCACTGTAATAGATTTTGTTTCCCTCGTGCAGGGTGCTTTCCGATTTACGGATTATACGAGCCAAAAGCAGAATCCCACTAAAGAAGTAAAGGATAGATAATAGGATGCCACTGAGGTAGATATAGGTCCAATAAGTCGGTACCCTCGAAGTTTTGGCCATGTTGTTTAGGCGTTCTCCTTCAATCACAACCTCCGGCAAGGTTATTTCCAGTGCTACTTGCGATTGCCATGGCAAGCTAAACTCTGGTGCTACTAGAGCGATAGAGGCGGCTACCGGAGGAATAAGTAATAAGGTAAATCGGTTTACTCTATGAAAGCTCATGCGCGCATAGAGACCCCGGTAGATTAAATAGAATAATCCGCTGAAAAGGAGGTAGTATAGAATCTTAAGAATCATTGGTCCTTCTTTTCATTAATGATTTTCAGAATGTCATCTAGCTCCTTCGCGTTAAGGTCTTCTTTCTCAACGAAGAAGCTTACCATTTTACTAAGACTTCCTTCGAAGTAGGAACGCATCAGGTTTTTCGCCGAAAAGCCTTGGTACTTATCCTTGCTTATGATGGGAAAGTAAACATAGCCACGACCTTTGGGCTCATGTCCCACGAAACCTTTCTGCTCAAGGATTCGCACAATCGTAGATACGGTATTATTAGCCGGCTTTGGGTCTTGAAATTCAGCCACTATTTCCTTTACAGCTGCTTTTTCAAGCTTCCACAAATGTTGCATAATTTCTTCTTCGGCCTTAGTTAGCTCCTTCATGAGATAGTATTTGAAACAAATATAACTAAAGTTTTAGTTTAAACTAATAATTTAGTTGAAAATAATAGAGGCAAAAAAAATCCCGAACCTATAAATGCTCGGGATCCTATAGTGTTATTGGGTTTTAGTCGTTGCCTAAAAGCGCAAATAAATAGTAGGCCAAGGTGGTTAGCGCTGCTAAAGCTGATACCAAATAGGTATTTGCAGCTGCATTTAAGGCGTCTTTGGCCATATCATGCTCTTGGGGAAGGGCAGTGTTAGTTGTTTTTAGCCAAGCCAAAGCCCGATTACTGGCATCGTATTCCACCGGCAAGGTTACCAGGGAGAACACAGTAATAGTAGCTTGCATAATTACCACTGCCAAGAATATTAATTCGAAAGGGAACATTTCTAATACAAATCCACCGAAAAGCATTAACATGAAAATGATATTCATGGCTTTGCCACTAAAGTTTACTATCGGCACCATCGCAGATCGAAATGACAACCAGCTATAGGCTTTGGCATGCTGAACCGCGTGCCCTACCTCATGGGCTGCTACGGCCGCTGCAGCTACCGAGCGCTCATGGTAAACGTCCTCACTTAGATTAACAGTCTTGTCATTCGGATTGTAATGGTCGGTTAAACGACCAGGAGTGGAAATAACCTTTACATCGTATATTCCGTGGTCCGCTAGCATTTTCTCTGCAATTTCTCGACCACTAAGACCATTTTGTAGGCCTACTTCACTGTATTTGCGAAATTTTGATTTCAAGCGGCTTTGTACAATAAAGCCCACAATCATGAAACCGATTAAGATGATTAACAACATCAGATCTAATTTTTAATTCAATTCAAATATATCAAATGGTATGCCTCATTGTATAAAGTTTATAGCTTTGAATTCAATTTTAGATTATGGCAGAAAAACCACTCATATTAGTCTGTAATGACGATGGGATAAATGCACCGGGTATTCGAAAGCTTATCCAGGTAATGAATGAATTAGGAGAAGTAGTGGTAGTCGCTCCAGATGGTCCTCAAAGTGGCATGGGGCACGCCATCACTATTGAAGGAATATTGCGCTGCGACCCGATTAAAATTGAGGCAGGACCCCAAAAGGAATATGCTTGTAGCGGCACTCCTGTAGATTGCGTCAAACTGGCAGTGAATGTAGTCTTAGACCGCAAGCCAGATTTGGTAGTTAGTGGAATTAACCATGGATCTAATGCATCAATTAATGTTATTTATTCAGGGACCATGTCGGCTGCCATGGAAGGCTGCCTAGAAGGTATTCCCTCGATTGGATTTTCCCTTTGTGATTATTCCTGGGAAGCAGACTTTGATCCTGCATTACCGTACATCCGTAAAATAGCGGAAAAGGTTTTGGTCGAGGGTCTTCCGCAAGACGTGGTTCTCAATGTAAATATCCCTAAGTACAGGGGAGAAGAATATAAAGGGATTCGCGTTGCTCGCCAATGCCGTGGTAATTGGGAGGAGGAATTTGATCAAAGACAAGATCCTCGCAGGAGAAACTACTATTGGCTTACGGGTAAATTTGTGAATTACGATTCCGGAGACGAAACCGACCAATGGGCCCTGGAAAATTATTACATTTCTCTAGTGCCAGTAACGAGCGATTTAACCGCACATCATGCGAAAGCTAAACTAGCCGGCTGGCAGTTATAGACTAAAGACCACTTCTTATCGTTAGCAAAGAATGAATGCTAAAACAGCTTTAGGTTTAGGCTTTATTACCGGCCTGTTACTACCTCTAGTAGCCCTTTTTCTACTTTTTCAATTAAGGCCAGAGCTCCTAGGTATACAGAAATTCGATTATCAGGTGGTTCGAAATTTGAACGCCCAAATTTTAAGCTTAGGACTGCTTTTAAATGGAGCGGTTTTTTTCTTGGCGATTAAATTAGATAAGGAAGAGTTTAGTCGGGGTCTTTTGGCTGCATCGGTACTAGCAATGATTGCAGTGTTTATCTACAGGTTCTTGTTGTAAAGTTTTTGAACTCTTTCTAGAAGGCAAAGCAGCAAGAATTACTTTTATCCAAACTTTAGAAATTGAAATACTATTTCATAGCTGGAGAGGCAAGTGGTGATCTCCATGCTTCTAATATGATTAAAGCTTTACGCAAGCAGCAATCTGAGGCCGAAATTAGAGCTTGGGGTGGAGACCTTATGCAGGAAGCTGGAGCGGAGATAGTTAAGCATTACCGAGATTTAGCCTTTATGGGCTTTGTGGAAGTTCTCATGAACATTAGAACCATTCTCTCCAATTTAAAGCTTTGTAAAAAAGATATCCTTGATTATAATCCTGAAGTCTTGGTTCTCGTTGATTACCCTGGCTTTAATTTGCGCATCGCCGAATGGGCAAAGCAAAGAGGAATTAAAGTTCTCTATTATATATCGCCACAGATCTGGGCTTGGAAGCAAAGTCGAGTGCACAAAATTAAGAGGGATGTGGGCCGAATGCTTACTATCCTGCCTTTTGAAAAGGACTTCTATGCTTCGTTTAATTTCGAGGTGGACTTTGTGGGTCACCCGCTGCTAGACGCCATAAAAGATCGGCCCGAAGTAAAACGTGATGAAGGCTTAGCGAATTTGGGCATCGATAAGTCTCAAGGTCCATTGGTGGCTATTTTACCTGGCAGTCGTAAACAGGAAATTAAAACCATGCTTCCGCTTATGCTGCAGACGGTTAGAGCGAGAAAGGTGAATTATGTAATTGCTGGTGCTCCTTCGCAGGATCTCAGTTTTTACCAAGAAGTATCCGGGGAAACTGATTTGCCAATCCTATTCGGGAAAACCTATGATTTATTGGAATTGGCCGATGCGGCTTTAGTTACCTCGGGAACTGCAACCCTCGAAACCGCTCTTTTCAAAGTGCCAGAAGTAGTTTGCTACAAGGGATCGGCTATCAGCTATCAAATAGCGAAGCGATTGGTCAAAGTAAAATACATATCATTAGTCAATTTAGTGATGGACCGCATGGTAGTTAAGGAGTTAATCCAGTCCGATTATAAGCTGGAAAATGTGCTTAAAGAATTAGACTATTGTCTTAGTGAAGAGGGTAAAAATAAGTTGCATGCCGATTATCTAGAATTGGAGCAAAAACTAGGCGGCACCGGGGCCTCCGATCGTGCGGCAGAAATTCTAATCGATTATGCGCAATCGTAGTTTAGTTTTTTTCTTTCTACTTTTTTCTTTTTACGCTTTCGCTGAAGTGGACTTGAAGGTGCGCTTGTACTCCGATCAAGAGGTGCAACGCCTAATGCTAACCACCGATAGTGTAGACTATTTGATTTTAGCCTTAAATGAAGACCTGGAAACCATCGACACTATACATGATATTTATGTCGCAGACCCGGCACGAACCTTTGTAATGAGTCGGAAGGCGGGAGGCGTAAATTTAAAGTGGGGAGATCAAGACATTGGAACGTATTCGGCCTTACGTTTTTTAGGCCTCGATACCTTACAACAGTTTAGGATTTTAGCCAATCGCAAAGAGCGTTCTTATTATGGTAATATTCTTATTCGCCCGGCAGACAAGGCCTTGTATGTGATCAATGAGGTTAACTTAGAATTGTATGTTGCCGGAGTAGTGGAGTCTGAGGCAGGGCATGTTCCTGAATTTGAGTTTTTTAAAGCTCAGGCTGTTTTAGCCCGCACCTTCGCCCTAAGGAATCTTGAAAAACATAGTAAGGATGGCTACAACCTAAAAGATGATGTAAGTTCACAAGTATATCACTCACGGGCCCATTATACTCATAAAGAGCTAATTGAAAGGGCAGTTGAAGAGACTAGGGATAGTATCGTGGTGGGGATCGACTGTCGGCCAATTTTAGGGGTTTTTCACGCTAATAGCGGCGGTTTTACTGTCGCTTCCGAGGATGTCTGGTTTCAAGCGATCGATCATTTGCGCTCGGTAGAAGATAGCTTTAGTTTAAACGTTGGTTCCTATAATTGGGAAAAGCGTATTGAAGCCGATCGTTTTTATAATTACTTCGCTCGGATGTTTGGAGTTAAAAATGACTTGCAGCTGCAGAAAGCCTTACTAAACCTTAATCGAGATCAGCGTGAAGCCTACTTTATGTTTGCGGGTAAAAGCTTAAAACTAACTAAGGTTAGATCGGCCTTCCGGCTTAAATCCACCTATTTCACCATTGAGCCGGAGGGTAAGGATTTAATTCTAAAAGGCCACGGTTTTGGTCACGGGGTGGGAATGTCTCAAGATGGGGCGATTGAAATGAGTAAAAAGGGGTATTCCTATAAAAGTATCCTGCGTCATTACTATCGCAATGTGGAAATTGAATCGATTCAATCTAGTGAGGAGTCGCTCGATTTCGAAGCCTAAATATTACCTTTAAGTTAAGGATTTGATACCCCTAAATTAAGGTGATGTAAAAGTCTGTAAAACAATATTTTATAAAACCTTTATTACTCTTTCTAGAATAGGCTTCTCCATAGTAATCCTATATTTTACTATATTTGAGGGCTCTATAGGGGAGGAGTAATACTAATTGACCGAACTGGCCTATGATTAGGAAGTTTATTCTTCGCAATTCCGACCGTTTCCTCTCCAGGTGGTTGGTACTTCTTTTCGACCTGATAATTATCACGGGCGCCTTTCATCTATCTGTAATTCTCCGTTACAATTTTGAGTTTACAAGCATCCCGCAAGGTCATATTTTAGAAAAGACCCCATTTGTTTTATTTATTTACCTGGTGGGCTTTCTTATAAGTAAATCTCATGTTGGCGTTATTCGTCATACTGGGGTTAATGATGCCTATAATATTGCTAAAGGTGGATTCTTGGGTCTTCTTTTAGGCGTTGCAGTTAACCTGAGTTACAATTATGGAGGAATAGATTGGTTTAAATCTTATCTGCTAGTTCCCAATTCCATTTTACTTATACACTTCCTGCTGAGCTTAGTGGTTTTAATTGGCTCACGCTTCATGGTGAAGCTGCTTTATGTTCGTTTTAAAACCTCAATTGACCACAAGGCCACCCGAGTAATGATTTATGGTGCAGGAGCATCAGGAATAATTACCAAAAACACTTTGATGCACGACACCAGTCGCGAATATCAAATTGTAGCTTTTATAGACGACAATGATAATAAGGTCGGTAAGTCCATCGAAGGGATATCTATCATTGATAATCAGAAGGCTTTTTCTGAAAGTTACCTTTTAAAGAATAAAGTAGACCAGGTTATTATTTCTATTCAAACCGCTTTACCGATAAAGCGTCGTAATGAAATAGTGGACCAGTGCTTGAAGAATAATCTTGAGGTTAAGGTTGTTCCACCGGTAGATAATTGGATACAAGGTGAATTAAGTACCAAACAGATCAAATCGGTTCGGATTGAGGATCTTTTAGAACGTGCTCCAATCGAATTGAACAATATTAACATTGAGCGCGAAATTTTAGATAAGGTGGTTCTGGTGACCGGAGCGGCGGGGTCTATCGGTAGTGAAATTGCCCGTCAGGTTTTGCATTATCAGCCTAAGCTAGTTGTTCTACTTGATCAAGCCGAATCGGCTATTTACGATTTGGAAAACGAATTGAAATCACGCCATCCCGAATTTTGTAAAAGTGCCACTTGTGTAATTGGTGACGTGCGAGATTACCGCAGGATGCGTAAAGTTTTCCATACCTATAGACCGCAATTGGTTTTCCATGCTGCGGCATACAAGCATGTGCCATTGATGGAGGAAAACCCATACGAAGCGGTGGGAGTGAACATCTTTGGAACCAAGCACATCTCTGACCTTGCGGTTGAGTTTAGTGCGGAGAAATTTGTGATGGTTAGTACCGATAAGGCGGTAAATCCCACGAATGTTATGGGTGCCACAAAACGTACTGCCGAATTGTATACGCAGAGTTTGGGAAAACACAATAAAGCCGGAACCCAATTTATTACTACCCGTTTTGGTAATGTACTTGGTTCAAATGGTTCGGTAATTCCAGTGTTTAGAAAGCAAATAGAAAAAGGTGGCCCTATTACCTTAACTCACCGTGATATCACCAGGTACTTTATGACCATACCCGAAGCATGTAATTTGGTATTAGAAGCTGGAGCGATGGGTAAAGGCGGTGAAATCTTTGTTTTCGATATGGGAGAGTCTGTGAAGATTTACGACCTGGCTAAGAAGATGATTAAGTTATCCGGACTCCAACTGGGAAAAGACATCGAAATCGTTGAGGTAGGACTACGTCCTGGTGAGAAACTTTACGAGGAGTTATTGGCGACCAAAGAAAATACCTTAGCCACTCATCATCCTAAGATTATGGTGGCGCAAACTACCACTATGGAGTATGCAGGAATGTTAATGTCCATTGACCGACTTAAGCATGCCCATCTTCAAGGGGATAATTTAGATTTGGTAGCAGCGGTGAAGTCCATTGTACCTGAGTTTATTAGTAATAACTCCATCTTCGAGCGTTTAGACTTAAAGACGACCGCCAAATAATCTGCTAAGGACTCTTCAATTATTACATTGATTTTTTATCCGGTGAGATCTCCACTTGGTTTTATTTTCTTTCGGTTTTAGCTTTTCCTTCTAAGCACTTTTAATAGACTTGCTAAACGTTTGAATGGCAAGCAGGAGTAGGTCTTAGTCTAATTTTAGAGCCTAAGACTTTAAACCATGATTAGAGCTACTTTTTCTAGGAACCGAATGGTATTTCGCTTTCTGCTCCGCTTCTTACTCATTTATCTAATTGCCAGCCTAATATATAATTTGAGTATCGCTTCTTTTCCAAAGGATAGTGGCTTAGATCCATTCACCGGTTTTGTAGTAGGCCAAACCGGTGGTCTTCTTAGTGGACTCGGATTTGGGGTGAATTATTCTTGGAATGATCCCAAACCAGGTCAGCTCAAGCCCAGTTACCATAGCATATACATAGAGCAAGAGTATGCGATATCCGTGGCTGGTGGTTGCAATGCTTTGCGCTTAATGATTTTATATTCTGCCTTTATTCTTTCCTTTCCGACAAGCTTAAAGCGCAAGATTATTTTCTTATTACTTGGAATTCCCATTATTCATTTTGCCAACCTGATGCGTTTAGGAGGTTTATGCTTACTGAATACAACGGGGCACAGAGCCCATTTTTATTTTTAT
This sequence comes from uncultured Flavobacteriales bacterium, assembly GCA_913055685.1. Classification (GTDB taxonomy): domain Bacteria; phylum Bacteroidota; class Bacteroidia; order Flavobacteriales; family Schleiferiaceae; genus Croceimicrobium. The sequence continues at coordinate 60,809 of CAJXKC010000003.1, read as the reverse complement.
CATAAGTATGCTTTTACCCTTTTGCTCTACGCCTTAATCATTGCTCTTTGGTTTCTATATATGAGAGGGCTCTTTAAACCTAAAGTAGCTGCATACAGATGAAAAGCTCGCTGCGCTTAATAGCAATAATCCTGTGTTTACTACTCTTCAGCTTATGTTATATTTTTAGGCAGGACTGGGAGCTAGTTTTGGTAGGTTTTGAACTTGGACCTTTTCGGGACCTAGACACAAAGGCTAGACAATACTATTATTACGTTTTTATAAAACTTAGTAAGTACATCGCTTATGAAGTTCTAACTTGGGCTATACTGCTTTTAGCTTATCCCAGGAAAGATTTGCTGCATATGATTGGCCTAATAAGCCTTTTAAGGCTAGTGCTACTTATCCCTCTTTATGCAGTGTTCCGAAATACCCTAGGAGTCGAATGGCAATTGCTAAAGGCCTTTATTCATAACCTGGCTATGAATCCTATCTTACCTGCGCTTTTATTACCGGCTTACTGGTTGCAAGAAAATCTACCTTCTATTCAGACAAAACAATAATTTTTTCGAACAATAGTGTTTATCACGAGTTTTTGTTTTTATACCTTTGTTCAATGTTTAAACATCAAAAAAAATAATTAGGAGATGAACAACACAAGAAAATTCTTTGCTTTGGTCGCTTTAGGTGTAGCCGTTGCTTGTAATAGTGGTGCACCAGAGGCTGATGTACAAGCCAGTGATGCACAAACTGTAGATGAGTCTAAAACCGCTTCAGCTGCAGTATATAATGTAAATACCGAAGGTGATGAAATCGCTTGGGAAGGCTATAAAACCTTCAATATTGGTGATGCACACAACGGTACCATTCAGGTTACCGATGGTAACTTTAAAGTTGAAGAAGGTGCACTTGTTGGGGGTGAGTTCACCATTGATATGGCTACTATCAAAAGCTTGGATTTAGCTGAAAACCAAGAATACGCAGCAAAGTTAGAAGGCCACTTAAAGAGCCCAGACTTCTTTGCAGTAGATTCTTTCCCAACTGCAAAATTTGTTATCACTGGAGCTGAGGCAGCTGCTGCTGAAGATACAACTGGTGCTACTCACTATGTTACTGGAAACTTAACCTTAAAAGGAATTTCCAAAAGCATTACTATTCCTGCTGAGGTACAAATGAACGATCAGGAAGTTAGCTTTAGCACTCCAGAGTTTGTTATCGACCGTAGCCAATGGGATGTACGTTTCCGTTCTACCTCTTTTACCGAATTTGCAGATTTAGCTAAAGACAAGGTAATTGACAACAACATTAAACTTCAGATTAACGTGAAGGCTACTAAAGCTTAATAAGAGTTTAGTACAAATTTGAAAGCCGCTGGATTCCAGCGGCTTTTTTTATTTAGCCCCAAACTAATCTGATTAAAAAATTGGGAATTAATACTTGGGCCGAAGGTGATCGGCCGCGCGAAAAACTACTAAACCAAGGAGCGAGCTACTTATCGGATGCCGAGTTAGTTGCGATTTTGCTTGGTTCGGGTTCATCCAAACTCTCGGCCCTTGACTTAGCCAAGGGTATTATGGCTCGCTTCGACAATAATTTGCATGAACTGCAAAAATCCGATCACAATCAGTTAATCGCCTTTAATGGAGTAGGGCCTGCAAAAGCTGTGATGATAAGGGCTGCCTTGGAAATAGGGCGACGTCTTAAGCAGAGTAAAGCCAAACACAAAGCCCCGATAAAATGCAGTGCCGACGCCTATGCGATTCTAGAACCTATCCTCGCGCATAAAGCGCATGAAGAGTTTTGGGTTCTCTTTCTAAATAACCGCAATTGTTTAATTCAGCCTTTGCTCCTTAGTAAGGGAGGCTTAACCGGAACAGTGGTAGATAAACGTGAAGTCTTTCGTTGGGCCCTGGATTTAAAGTCAACCAACCTTATTTTGGCACATAATCACCCGAGTGGCAGCTTGGAAGCAAGTCTCGCTGATAAGCAATTAACTAATAGCTTAGTAGAAGCTGGTAAAGTGATGGATATTACTATCTTGGATCATCTAATTGTGAGCGAGAATGGTTTTTTAAGCTTTAGTGATGAAGCTCTAATTCCATAGCCGTGATCTACTCACTATCTTTGCTTCATGTTACTCCTATATGTCCCGCATCAAAGTCCGCGACTTCGTTATATAAGTCGTTTAATTTTTTCCGATTTATTGGGGCTTAGCTTGCGTTTTACCGATGACAAGGAGGAGTACCTGCAAACCACCCTGGCCAAAATCAACTACTCTCGCGAAGCTTTGCAAAGTGGAATATTTCTGCAGGCTTCCTCATTATTATTTGAAACGGATATCTCGGAACAGGAGCTAAACTTTAATTCCTATAAAGGGGTGCCAACTTTTTTTCAAACCGGACAGCAATCCCATTTACCATTTGACCCTCTTGCGGCCTCTTTTTATCTGGTTAGCCGCTATGAGGAATATATGCCCTTTATTCCGGATGAGCACAACCGATTTCCGGCTTCTGAAAGTTTAATGCATAAGATGGATGCGCTGCATATACCGCTGGTGAATGCCTATGCTGAAATATTAAAAGACCTATTACTAGAGCAGCATCCGAAACTACAATTTAAGACACCCGAATACCGGTTTTTTAATTCGGTGGATATCGATAATGCGTCCGCCTATTTGGGTAAAGGCATCTTTCGGATTATAGGTGGCTACGCTCAAGATCTAATGTCATTCAATTTCGCTAATGCTTGGGATCGGACCAAAACTTTGTTCGGCGGACTCAAAGACCCTTACGACACCTTTGACTATGTTCAAGGTTTACAAGAGAACTATAAATTTCAAACAATTTACTTTGCCCTTTTTGGTAGAATGGGGCAGTACGATCGAAGTTTAACCCGCTACAGCGCGCGTTTACAGCGCTATTTAAAAGGCATCGCCGATTTTTGTGAAATGGGTATCCATCCTTCTTATCGCAGCAATGAAAGCTTGGAATGGTTGGAAGAAGAGCATAGCTCCTTACAAAGGGTCTTGAAAAAAGACATCACTAGGAGCCGTCAGCATTTTCTAAAGCTTCGCTTCCCCCTAACTTATCGTAATTTATTACAGCTGGAAATAAGCGATGATTATTCGATGGGCTACGCTTCTACCCACGGCTTTAGAGCTGGAATATGTAGTCCTTTTCGTTTTTACGATTTGGAGCAGGAACTGGAGACGCCATTAACCATTCACCCCTTTCCTTTTATGGATGGGACCTTTATCTATTACTTAAATCAAAGTCCCGAGCAAGCTTGGGAAACTATCAATTATTACATTGAGACATACCGCAAATACGGAGGGGAGTTTATTCCAATTTGGCATAATCGAATTTTTAGCGAAAAGGAATCTGAGTGGAAAGGCTGGAATCATCTTTTCGAAAAAATGATCCAGGCGGCAATATGATCCAGTTTAAGACTAGTCAATATTTAGATTTTGAAAAATACGATGCCTGCGTACAGCGGAACGCCTTGCAATTGCCTTATGCGCATTCTTGGTACCTCAACGCGGTTTGCGAGCAGTGGGACTGTTTAGTTTTAAATGATTACGATGCTGTGTGGCCTTTGCCATTTCGCCGTAAATGGGGCTTTAAGTATTATTACCGTCCCTTCGGCATTCAGCAATTAGGAATTTATTCCAAAAAGCCACTTAGTGACGAACAGGTAGCGGCCTTCATATCTGAAATGCGAGAGCAGGTGAAGTTTGCCGATTTATACCTAAACGAAGGTCAGGCTGAAAACTTAAGTCCAAAGGAAGGCATACAGATAAAAGGCAAAGCCAATTTTGTACTTGATCTCAATCGTTCCTATGAACAAGTTTACGCTGGTTTTAAAACAAACTTAAAACGTAAATTGAAAAAACAGGATCAGTTTAAATTAGACCTGTTTGAGAATGATAGTGCCGAACGCGTTTTGGATTTGTTTAAATCTGAACAAGGCCAACAACTGGATTTATCACCAGCTTTTTACCAAAGCATGCAAAAGTTGCTGTATAAACTGATGCATAAATCCTTGGTTAAGGTTTACACCGTGTACGGAGGCCCCAACCAATTAATTGCCGGAGCAGTTTTTTTAGAATATCAAGGCCGTAGCATATTCTTATTATCGGGGAATACAGATTTCGGAAAAGAAAGTAATGCGATGGCCTTCTTGATCAATGAATATTTAATTTACCATAGCGAGAAGCTAAATCACCTCGATTTTGAAGGCTCTGAAAACCCAGGCCTTGCTCGTTTCTACCAATCATTTGGAGCAGAGTTAAGACCTTACAGTCATTTAAAATACAATCGCTTACCCTGGCCGCTTTCGCTCTTAAAAGAATGAAATACCAACATTTATTTTTTGACCTAGACCACACTCTTTGGGATTTCGAAACCAATTCGAAAGAAGCTTTGGTGGAACTTTATGAGGCCTATCAATGGCAATCAGAGCTCGGTGTTGCGGTAGAACCCTTTCTGGAAAAATATTATCAGGTTAATGACGCCATGTGGGCCTTGTACCGGGAGGGGAGAATTAAAAAGGCCGAATTAAGGCACCGCCGATTTGTAGAGAGTTTTGGTCATTTTGGGGAGGTTTCAGGTGAAAAGGTATTGCGTTTTGAGAAGGATTACATAGACCTAGCTCCCCGTAAAACTCTGTTATTCCCCGGCACCCTAGAAATGCTGAATCAATTAAAAGATAACTTCGAGCTGCATATCATCACCAATGGTTTTAAGGAAACGCAGCACATAAAATTGGAGGCAAGTGGCTTAATGCCTTATTTCAATCAGATTGTTACCAGCGATGAAGTGGGGGTGAATAAACCAGAGGCCCGCATATTTATTGAGGCAATGAAAAGGGCTGGGGCCGAGCGTAAGAATTCCTTAATGATAGGCGACAACCTAATGGTGGATGTTCTGGGAGCAAAAAAAGTAGGAATGGATCAGGTCTACTTTAATCCGAAACGCGAAAAACATCAGCAACAGCTTAGTTTTGAGATTCATCATTTAAGCGAGCTTCCCGGGCTGCTCGGTCTTTGAGGTAGCTAATATTCTTGTAGTGAAACACTTGGTAGTAATAGGCTCCGTCTAATCGATTCTGACGAGCAGCCATCCGTGCACTAAATTTATCTCCCTTTTTTATTCCTACCAGGTCTTTTTCATTCGCCAATTTTTTAAGTCCGAAATAGAATGAAACCAAGAGTGTATCTCCTACTTCTATGTGATAGGGGTTTGGCTCTATCCGGTCGACCCGAATAATTCCGCGATCGCTGCTTCCTTCTAATGGCGCAATTAAGCTGGCATTTACGGGAAAGGTTTCAATCGGACTTACAATGGGCTCTTGCGCGAAGGCGCTTATAGAAAGACAAGCTAAAAAACAGAGCGGTAAAAGTCGCATGGAAGGATTTTTAGCAAAAGTAAAATTCAGGTACTTAAGGGCAAGTAATTATTAGTTAACGCTAGGTGTCAATAAGCAATATCCATGCTCTTAATGAGTACACTCGCGGGGGATTATTAAATTTGCCGAACTCAAAAAAAGCGCGATGCAAGAAGTAGCTCCATATACACCCAAGAATAAAGTACGTATAGTAACCGCCGCCTCTCTCTTTGATGGTCACGATGCGGCGATTAATATTATGCGAAGAATTATCCAAGCCACTGGCTGTGAGGTAATCCATTTAGGGCACGATCGATCGGTCGAAGAAGTAGTGAATACTGCTATCCAAGAAGATGCTCAGGCTATTGCAATGACCTCTTATCAAGGTGGGCATATCGAGTACTTCAAGTACATGTACGATCTGCTAAAAGAAAAGGGAGCCCCCCACATCAAAATCTTTGGCGGTGGAGGCGGAGTAATTCTTCCGGAAGAAATCAAAGAATTGCACGATTACGGTATTGATCGTATCTATTCACCCGACGATGGTCGCGAAATGGGGCTACAGGGGATGATTAATGATATGGTTGAGCGCTGTGATTTCCCTACCGGTACCAATTTAAATGGCGAGGTCAAGCACCTCGAAGAAAAGTCTAAGCCCGCCCTGGCTAAATTAATTTCGGCCGCGGAGAACTATCCAGATGAGTCGGCTGACTTCTTAAAAGATATTGATGCGAAGGCAGAAAAATCTAACACGCCAGTTTTAGGGATTACCGGTACTGGTGGAGCAGGAAAGAGTTCTCTAGTAGATGAGTTAGTGCGTCGTTTTTTAATTGATCATCAAGATAAAACCTTGGCTATTGTTTCGGTAGATCCTTCGAAACGAAAAACAGGTGGTGCACTATTGGGGGATCGTATTCGGATGAATGCGATTCGCAACGATCGGGTGTATATGCGTTCACTAGCGACCCGACAGAGTAATCTAGCCCTTAGTAAACACGTTAAGGAAGCTATTAATATTTTAAAGGCAGCCAATTTTGATTTAATCATTTTGGAGACCTCCGGTATTGGTCAGAGTGACACCGAAATTATCGAGCATAGTGATGTGTCGATGTATGTGATGACTCCCGAATACGGTGCGGCTACTCAGCTTGAGAAAATTGATATGTTGGACTTTGCCGACATCATCGCCCTAAATAAATTTGATAAACGTGGTGCGCTCGACGCCTTACGGGACGTTAAAAAGCAATTCCAACGTAATCATGCCCTTTGGGATAAAGATTTGGACGAAATGCCTGTATTCGGCAGTATCGCTAGTCAGTTCAACGACCCAGGAACCAATGCTCTATACCGTTCTATAATGGATACCATTGTGGCCAAAACTGGCGCGGAGTACTTAAAAAGTGACTTCAAGAGTACCGGTGAAATGAGCGAGAAGATTTACATCATTCCGCCAAACCGTACCCGTTACTTATCCGAAATATCAGAAAATAATCGGGCCTATGATAAGCAGGTAGGTGAACAGGCAGAAGTGGCCCAAAAGTTATACGGCTTATACCAGGCAGTTTTAAGTTTTGGTGGCCCCGACTTACTGAAAGATGAAACGGCTCAGGCCGAAGGAAGTGACACCCTTAAAGATCTCATCGATAAGTTTAATGAGCTCAAGAAAGATTTAAACCCGCATAACTGGGATATCATCTTACAGTGGGAAGAAAAGGTACAGAAGTATAAAGACGAATTATATGTCTTTAGTGTGCGAGGTAAAGAAATTAAGATCGAAACCCACACCGAATCCCTTTCCCATACCATGGTGCCCAAGGTATCCCTACCGCGTTATCGCGCCTGGGGTGATTTATTGCAATGGAACCTACAGGAGAATGTACCCGGTGAATTCCCTTATACCGCTGGTATTTATCCTTTCAAACGAACTGGAGAGGACCCTACCCGAATGTTTGCTGGCGAAGGTGGCCCAGAAAGAACCAACCGCCGCTTTCATTATGTGAGTCAGGATATGCCGGCTGCCCGCCTAAGTACGGCCTTTGACTCAGTTACCCTTTATGGTAATGACCCCGATTATCGTCCCGATATTTACGGGAAAATTGGAAATTCAGGGGTAAGTATCTGTACCCTTACCGATGCCAAGAAATTATATTCGGGCTTCGATTTATGTGCGCCTACAACTTCGGTATCAATGACCATTAATGGTCCGGCGCCGATGTTATTAGCCTTTTTCATGAATGCCGCGGTAGATCAGCAATGCGAAATCTACATCCGTGATAATGGCTTGGAGGCCGAAGTTGAAAAGAAGTTCAAAGAATTATACGACGATAAAGGTATCGCCCGTCCTTATTATCAGGGCTTAGGTGAAGATGCTCCAGCCGATCGCATTGAAAGGGATGCCCTTTCGGGTGTAGCGGTGAAGGGACATTTGCCAAAGGGTAATAATGGCCTAGGCTTAATGCTTTTGGGTTTAAGTGGCGATCAGGTTTTACCGGCTGAGGTTTACCAAGAAATAAAAGCTAAAACTCTAGCGGTAGTACGTGGAACGGTACAAGCTGATATTTTAAAAGAAGATCAGGCTCAAAACACTTGTATTTTCTCGACCGAGTTTGCCTTAAGGCTGATGGGAGATGTACAGGAGAATTTCATCCGCAATAAAGTACGCAACTTTTATTCCGTGTCAATTTCTGGCTATCATATCGCAGAAGCCGGTGCCAATCCGATTACCCAATTGGCCTTTACTTTAGCGAATGGTTTTACTTACGTTGAGTATTACCTGAGCCGAGGAATGGATATCAATGACTTTGGACCTAACCTTAGCTTCTTCTTTAGTAATGGTATCGACCCCGAGTATGCCGTAATTGGTAGAGCGGCACGACGTATCTGGTCCAAAGCCTTAAAGCATAAATACGGAGCGAATGCAAGAGCTCAGATGTTGAAATACCACATCCAGACTTCTGGCCGTTCTTTACATGCTCAGGAAATTCAGTTTAATGATATCCGCACCACCTTGCAGGCCTTGTATGCTATTTACGATAACTGTAACTCCTTGCATACAAATGCTTACGATGAGGCCATTACTACCCCTACCGAAGAAAGCGTTCGCAGGGCCATGGCTATTCAGTTAATCATTAACAAGGAGCTGGGCTTAACTAAGAATGAGAACCCTATTCAGGGCAGCTTTATAATTGAGGAATTAACCGATTTGGTTGAGGAAGCGGTTCTAAGCGAATTCGATCGTATCACCGAAAGGGGAGGCGTTTTAGGTGCCATGGAAACTATGTACCAGCGTGGAAAGATTCAAGAAGAAAGCCTTTATTACGAGACCCTCAAGCACAATGGTAAAATGCCGATTATTGGGGTAAATACTTTCTTGAGCTCAGATGGTTCGCCTACTACAACCCCAGGAGAGGTAATTCGGGCAACAACTGAAGAGAAAGAACAGCAAATCCAAAACCTCAAAGGATTGCATGAACGCAATGAAGCAGTAGCACAAGAATGGTTACATAAACTTCAGGATGCCGCCATCCACAATGAGAATATATTCGATGTCTTAATGGAAGCGGTCAAAGTCTGCAGCTTAGGTCAGATTACCGCCACCCTATTTGAGGTAGGCGGGCAGTATCGCCGCAATATGTAGTATTCAGCTTTAAGCTTGCTAATCCCGATCTTCAATTGAAGCATCGGGATTTTTTTTTAAAATAATTGTCCGTTTCCGAACAGTGTATATTCCTGTTTATCAAAGCTATTCGTAATTTGGAGCAGCTATTAACAAAAACGGAATATGGAACTGCGAATTAGTGACCTCAATAAGGTCTATGCCAATGGGGTAAAAGCCCTCGACAATGTGTCTTTAGAAATCGGTAAAGGCCTCTTTGGTTTATTAGGCCCCAATGGTGCGGGTAAGTCATCTTTAATGCGAACCATTGCCGGTTTGCAGGACGCCGATAGTGGAGAGATTTACCTTAATGATATAAACGTTTTAAAGAAGCCCCAAGATTTAAGAAAGGTGCTCGGTTATTTGCCACAGGAATTCGGGGTTTATCCGAGAATTACCGCTTGGCAATTATTGGATCACCTCGCAGTTTTAAAAGGGATAACCAGCAAAGGGGAGCGCAAGGAATTAGTAGGCCATCTTCTACAAAAAGTAAATTTATACGATAAGCGCAATAAAAGCGTGAAGGGCTTTTCGGGGGGTATGAAGCAGCGAATTGGCATTGCGCAAGCCTTAATTGGAGACCCTCAGCTTATTATTGTAGATGAGCCAACCGCAGGCCTTGATCCAGGAGAACGCAATCGCTTTCACAATCTATTGGCCGATGTAGGCTCGGAGGTCATTGTAATTTTATCTACCCATATCGTCGACGACGTACGCGAATTATGTCCGATGATGGCCATTATGAACCAAGGTCAGATAATCTATCATGGCGCGCCAGAGGCAGCGGTATCCGACTTACAAGGTCAGGTTTGGCAAAAAAGTATTGAGCGCGAGGAAATGGATCACTATCGCCAGGAGTACACTTTAATATCCGAGAAACTAATTGCTGGTCGCCCCCTTATTCACGTATTAAGCGAAGCTAATCCCGGCAATGGTTTTAGTGCGGTAGATCCCAACTTAGAGGATGTATTCTTTAGTCATATTCACCATTCGAGCCCAGCGCTCCAGGCTTAATTCCTAGATTATGTTTTTACAGATATTTAAGCTCGAGCTGAAGGCAGCCCTGCGCAGCCCCATGGTCTATATCTTCACTTTCATTTTTGCCTTGATGTGTTTCCTGGCAGTGGTAAGCGACAATGTAATTATCGGTGGTTCGATTGGGGCGGTACATAAGAATGCCCCTCATATTGTAAGCACCTTTACCGGTATACTTTCCTTAATTGGGGTTCTGTTTGCGGTAGCCTTCTTTAATAATGCCGCCTTAAGAGACTACAATAATCAGTTTGATGAAATAATATTTAGCACCCCTTTATCGAAGGGAGCTTATTTCTTTGGTCGCTTCTTAGGAGCCTGGGTTTTAGCCCTCATCCCACTTATTGGAGTTTATATTGGGGTATCGCTTGGCGCTTGGATGGCCCCTATTTTTGATTGGGTACCGGCCGAAAGATTCGGACCTACGCCATGGGAGGCCTATTTTAATAGTTTCCTAATATTGGCATTACCGAATATGCTCTTTAGCGGTAGCCTAATTTTTGGTTTGGCGCAAAAGTGGCGTTCTACCATTGTCTCTTTTGTGGGAGCCCTCCTAATCATTATCGGATACAGTATTTCGGGTGCCTTATTGAGTGATATCGAAAATGTGGATCTGGCCGCCTTAGCCGATCCTTTTGGTATTCGGACTTATTCGGTGGAAATGCGTTATGCCACTACGGTTGAGAAGAATGAAGAAGCCATTGGTTTTAGCGCCCGTATGGTGCAGAATAGAGCCTTGTGGGCCAGTGTTTCTATCGCTGTGCTTCTTCTGGGCTTTTGGTCTTTTAGTCCGCAGAAAAACCCTTCGCGACGTAAGCTTAAAAAGGTGAAAGCCGATGAGGACTCTCAGACAGCGGTCATTTCCAAGCCAAGGGTAATCCAAGTCTTTGAGGGGACTTTTGGTAGTCAGTTCCTGAGCTTTTTTAAGGATGCCTTTCGCAGTATTGTAAAGAGTAATGTCTTTCAAATACTCCTGGCCTTCTCAATGATCCTTTTGATAGTCGATTTAATCAATGGCTTTGAGTATTTCGGTTTAAAGTCTTATCCCCTGACCTATAAGATGGTCGATGCGATTAGTAGTTCATCGGGACTATTCATGATCATCATTCTGGTCTTCTTTAGCGGTGAATTGGTTTGGCGAGCGCGTAATGCGCACATCGATGAGGTGGTTGCCGCAACTCCACATCATAGTTTTAGTCAGTTGTTAGGTCAATTCTTTGCCTTAATCTCGGCCGCAAGCATTCTCTATTTCACCTTTGTCATTACGGCTATTTTAGCGCAGCTTATCCAAGGTTTTACCTTCATAGAAATAGAGCTTTACTTGGGAGAGTATTTCTTTGAGCAATTACCCAACTTTATGGTTTTTGCCGGTATAAACCTCTTCCTGCAAGTGCTCATTAACCAGAAGTACCTGGCCTATTTTATTTCAATATTGGTCTTAATTCTTATCGATGTCCTTTGGACCATCTTCGATGTGCAATCCAATATGGTGAGTCCGGCTTCCAAGCCTTCCTTATTTTACAGCGATTTAAATGGTTACGGACCCGGTTTTGAAGGAGCGATGTGGTTTAATGCTTATTGGATTTTATTTGCCTTGCTACTGCTGTTTTTAGCGGGCCCCTTGTATTACCGAATGAAACTACAAGGGATGAAAGCTAGACTTCGACAGGCGAAATTGATCTTTCGTGGTTCCTACCGCAGTTTTACCCTGGTTTGTGCTGCTCTATTTGGTCTTATGTTGGCCTGGTTATATTACAATACCCAGGTGCTAAACGATTACCAAACCGCTGATGAAGCAGAGGAATGGAGCGCTAATTACGAAAAGAAGTACAAACACTACCAAGATTATCCCAATCCAAAAATAAAGGCAATAAGCTATGCTATAGATCTTTTTCCACAGGAAAGGAAAGTGGCTGTACTGGCCAATATGACCTTGAGGAATGAGACCCGGCAAATTATCGATTCGCTCTTTTTCCTGCAGAGCAAAGATTGGCAAACTAAAATCGATGGCGCTTTAGCGGAAGCTTGGTTCGATGAAGAGTTTCAGTTTAAAGCCTATGCTTTGAACAAGCCATTAGCGCCGGGTGAGGAGTTAAAGCTGAAAATATCCAATGTTTTGGAACACCATGGCTTTGAAAATGGAAGAGGCAATACAGGGATTATTGAGAATGGTAGTTTCCTTAATAATAGTCAGATTTTACCCGGCTTAGGCTACCAAGATGGTGCTGAGTTGGGTGATCGAAATACGCGGAAGAAATACGGATTGGCCCCGAAGCAGCGCATGCCTAAATTGGTGAGAGACACTTGCCTGGAGCCCTGTATGGTTAATTATTTGAGCGACGGCTTATCGGATTGGGTGGCGGTAGAAACTGTGATATCCACTTCGGCCGACCAAATGGCAATTGCTCCGGGGCGTTTAGTTGAAAAATGGAATACCGAAGGACGTAATTACTACCGTTATCAAGTAGATCAACCTTCTCAAAACTTTTATTCTTTTATCAGCGGACGTTACCAAGTAGCGAAGCGAAAGTGGAAGGATATCGATTTAGAAGTGTACTACGATGAGAAGCACGATTATAATATTGAGCGGATGTTAGATGCTATTCAAAAATCGCTTGAATATTATACCGAGAACTTTGGACCCTATTATCACAAGCAAGCACGCATAATTGAATTCCCACGTTATGCCACCTTTGCCCAAGCTTTCCCTGGTACTATGCCTTATTCGGAAGGCTTCGGCTTTATTACCAATCTCGAGGATGAGGACGGAAATAATGTGGTTGATGCGGTAATCGCTCATGAAATGGCCCATCAGTGGTGGGCCCATCAAGAGATACCCGCTTTAATGCAGGGAGGGACCTTTTTAACGGAGTCTTTCTCGGAGTACAGCTCATTAATGGTGATGAAACAAAATAGCAGCCCCAGCCAAATGCGCGAGTTCCTTAAATACGATATGGATCGTTACTTAAGGGGTAGAAGTGGCGAGGTCGAAAAGGAATTAGCGCTGCTGGAAGTAGAAAACCAAGGCTATATCCATTATGGTAAGGGGAGCGTAATTCTCTATGCTTTACAGGAAATGGTGGGCGAAGACTCGGTTAATGCGGCCTTGTCTAGTTTTTTGAAGGAGTTTCGATATAAGGAACCTCCTTATCCGAATTCGCTCGATTTTATGCGTCATTTAGAACCGCGAGTACCCGACAGCCTTCAGTATTTGCTGGAAGATTGGATTCGCAAAATTACCCTCTATGATTTCCGATTGGAAGATCTGACTCAGGTTGAAGCCGCCGATCAGTTTGATGTGGAGCTTAGCTTTAAATCCTATAAGTATCATGCCGATACATTGGGCACGGAAACGCAAGCGGAATTAAATGAGTGGCTCGAAATAGGCTTTTATGCGGACGCGGAACAAGAAGATTTAGTGCATAGCGAAAAGGTATGGGTAGATAAGGAGGAGCAAAGCTTCAAATTCCGCCTATCCGAGCGAATAGAAAAGGTGGTCTTAGACCCCCGTCGAATTTACATTGAACGGGTAATTAAAGACAATGTAAAATCGGTTGAATAAATGAAAACCCCGGAGGAGATTCGGGGTTTTTCATTTTCAATCAGCTACTCGCATTTTGTTTGGCCACTTTCTTACCTCTAAAGAACAGAAATAGGTTAAAGAATAGAGCTAAGCCTAGGTAAATACTAAAGCCGCCAATCTTAGCACTTAGGTCTTCGATAACATTTCGCCAATTATCGGCGTACATGTCTAAGATTAAGAATGCGAAGCCAATGTTTAGGAGGTAAAAACCCATTTTAAACAATTGGTTGGTGCTTCGCGCAATTTCCTCGCGGCCTTTAAAGATATCCCGCATATAAACCAAGCCATTTTTAAATAGGCGGTGCGCCACAAAAAGGGTTAAGCCGATGGTTATAGGCAGGTAAATAGCATAGGCCCATAAAATGTAGTAGTCGGCGGAATGAAAGGTGTTTAAAGTTTCCATATTAAACGGTTTTTAAAGTGAATTTAGATTTTGATAAAAGAAAGAGTAGAATAAGGTTATTGAGGTGCAAGACCCCTAGTAGTAGTCCGATAAGCCCCAAGTTTACAAGGAGTCTTTCACCTAGCTCAAGATAGGAGCTTAGGGTTGTGGCGATAGCCAGTCGATAGGCGACGTAACCTAAATTTAATAGGTAATAGGCAAGTAATAAAAGTCGGTTTAAGGCTTTCGCCTGAGGTGCGTTTTTAAATAGTAGGTCAATGTAAACCTGTCCCTCGCGGTACAATTGACGACCTACAAAGAACACTAGTAGGGCGGAAGCACCTAAGTAAAGGAAGTAGTATAAGATGGTGAGATCATTCATTTTTAAAACTTTCAGAAATTATTGAAACATAGAATGAAAATTTTTTTAGTTGAGGAGTTTTAATAGAGTGCGACTAAACCAGTTGCGATCACTGCGGTTGAACTTATCTAAAAAGCCACTCATCTGGGCGGTAAAATTGTGCATTTCCTTAAGTAGCTTGCTAAACTCAGGATCACTGCCGTCTTCTTCTTTTTCCAAACGGGCTAAAAGATCTATCACCGGGTTTATTTCGCGCTTGCGTCGTTCGGCTGAAATCTGCTTAGCAATTTCCCAGATGTCTTTTCCCGCTTCGAAGTATTCTTTGCGTTCTCCTGCAATATGTCTTTTACGTACCAATCCCCAATCAATTAAAGCTCGAATATTCATATTGGCATTACCTCGAGATATTTTTAGGGCTTCCATTATCTCTTCGGTACTAAGGGGCTCCGGACTACTCATCAACAAAGCGTGAATCGAGGACATCGTGCGGTTGGTTCCCCAGCTACTGCCGAGATTTCCCCAGGCCTCAATGAATTCTTTCTTTGCTTCGCTGCTTTTCATAGTTCAAATATAAAACAACATTTTAAACTTTCAGTAATTATTGAAAGAAATGTATAAGTACTTAGCAAAGCATTATCCAGTGCTTAAGCTTTAAGGCTATAGATTAAGCCATAAATTCGTGTTATGGATAATCCTTCATTAGAACGAGCCCTAGATTTCATCAATTATACTGCCGACAACCTCTTCCTATCGGGTAAGGCAGGGACGGGTAAAACCACCTTTTTAAAGCAATTAAAAGGTCGTACGCATAAGTCCTTTATCGTACTAGCACCTACTGGCGTAGCGGCGCTTAATGCGGGGGGAGTTACCATCCATTCACAATTCTTATTTCCTTTCGGGACTTATATTCCGGACGCCAAATTTGAAGACCAAAATGGCTTTCGTTATTTCAATGATTACCTATTGGCCCGCAAGCATCCTTTGAATAATGTCCGTAAGCAGGTTTTAAAGCAAATTGACTTATTGGTAATTGACGAAATTAGTATGGTAAGGGCCGATTTACTCGATGCCGTAGACTATAGACTTCGGAGGGTAAAAGGAAACTCCTTACCCTTTGGAGGTATTCAATTATTGCTTATAGGCGATTTATTCCAGTTGAGCCCCGTGGTGCGTAATAGCGAATGGCAAATCCTAAAGAACTATTATGAGAGTCCTCATTTCTTTTCATCGCTAGCCCTTAAAAAGTCGGGTTTTCATGCGATTGAGCTTAGCAAGGTTTACCGGCAAGAAGATCAAGAATTTGTAAGCTTCCTCAATAAACTGCGCTCAGAAGGTTTAACAGCGAAGGACATCGACTTTATCAATTCCTATCAGCGGGAAGCCAAGGATGATAGTATCCTAAAACTAGTGACCCACCGCAACCAGGCGGATGAAATAAATGCCAAAGCCTTAAAAAACATTGAAGACCAGCTGTTTACCTATTCAGCTCAGCTTAAAGATGATTTTCCAGAGTCGATGTACCCAGTGGAAGAAGAAATTCATTTAAAACTAGGAGCGCGGGTTATGTTTATCAAAAACGATTGGGATGGCGAGCGTTTTTTTAATGGCAAATTAGCTTGGGTGTCTAAACTCGAAGACTCAAAGATTTGGGTTAAAGATGAGGATGGCGTAGAAATTGAAGTGCCCTTGCACACTTGGGAAAATACGCGCTACCAGTTAAATCCAGAAAGCCAGGAGATGGAGGAGACATTGTTAGGTAGTTTTAGTCAGTTTCCGCTCCGCTTGGCCTGGGCAATAACAATTCATAAATCCCAAGGACTCACTTTTAATGAGGCGGAGATTGACCTAGGAAGAGTATTTGCTCCGGGACAGGCCTACGTGGCCTTATCGCGTCTTCGATCTTTAGATGGCTTATACCTAAAGCATGCCATGCAACCTTCGGCCATGCAGGTAGATCAACAGGCATTAAACTTTATTAAGGCGGGAGCGGGAAAAGACCTTGAGGCAGCTTATCAAGAGGCGCGCCGAAATTACCTATGGCGTTACTTACCAGAGGTCTTTGATTGGTCGTCTTGGCAGCAGGAATTTTTACGGGAGTACCAAAAGCGTTACGAAAAACTAAAACTGCAGGAAGAGCCTTTCAAAAGCCAGTTTGCAGCTTTTAAGGCGCTATTAGACCTTGAGTTAGAACATAGCTTAAAGTTTCGAGGACAGATAAACCGTTTGATTGCAAGTGAAGATTGGGCCAGTTTAGAAGAACGGCTGCAGAAGGCCAGCGATTATTTTCTACCCAAACTCAAGGCCATGCTGCAAATAATTAGTCAGCTTGGTGCTGAATATGCAGCACTTTCGCGCACCAAATCAATACTTAGTTGGTTGGAGACGGTCTTAAGTGAAGGAGTGGCGCTCTATCTTAAACTTAAGTCCTTAAACGCCTACTGGCGATACTTTAGAGGCTTAGATGAAAAGATTGCATTCAATATAGGTAAAGAGCGTCAAGATCTTTTGGACGAGCTAAAGTCTAATATCGACGCTCCTCCTCCCAAAGCGAAGCGGCTTAAAAAAGGGGAGACCTATAAACTAACCTATCAAATGTTAGATCAGGGTATGAGTCCAGCTGAGATTGCCCGTGATCGAAACTTAGCCCTTTCCACCATTTACGGTCATTGTAGCAAGGGAATTACTGCAGGCTTAGTGGATCCAAATCAAGTTTTAGCCTCCGAAACCATTGCTAAGATGACCAAGCTCCGGGCTAGAATTCACTCCGAAAACATAAAAGAAATATGGCAGGCCTTTCCCGATTACACTTATGATGAATGGCGGGTATTTATGGCCATTGAAAGTCTATCGGTTTAAAAACCAAAAGCACCAAGCATAAAAAAACCCCGACCTAATGGCCGGGGTTTTGTTTATCTAAAGGTGAAGATTACTTCACGCTTAATCTTCTGCGAGCAATTAAATCTCCCGATTGAACCTCAATCATGTAGATTCCGGTGGCAAGCTGACTCACATCTAGGCGATGTTCGAACATATTGCCATTCGCTCTTTCAGTGCTGCGAATTACTTCACGACCCTGAGCATCCAATAAGCGGATAACTGCATCACCACTACCCACGGCGTTGAAGCTTACGTTCACGCTGTAATTAGCAGGGTTAGGATATACGCTTAAGCTGCGGCTAATCGGATTGTCCTCTAAGCCAATGTTAACATTGGTAGTGAAGGTTGCCGTATCAGAACCACAAGCATTGGTTACTACTAAGGTAATAGTGTAGCTTCCGTTACCAGTGTAAACGCTGGTATCAATCATATTGCTAGAAGTAGCACCATTATCGAAGTTCCACTGGTATCCAGTAGCATTAGTAGAGCTAGAGGCATCTACGTATACTTCATAAACCCCATTTACAATCGCACTATCGATAGTGAAAGCAGCAACTGGCATTGGAGCATTGGCAGTAGTACCTGCAACCATCACATAGCCACTGGTATCGCTGCTACAAGTATCTGCAATGTAGATATCGTAGGCTGTGTTCGGGTTAAGACCAGTTAGTACATAAGGAGCAGTAACTACACCAGTGCTAGTACCAGATCCTAATGCGAATCCGGCTGGGCCAAACTCGATTAATGAACCACCACTGTAAGAGTTCCAGTCAACTTCGATACTATCACAACCTACGTTGCTAGTTACCATAAGTGAATCTGGATCTAAACATGGACTTGGAGCACCCGCACAGCTAGTCATAAAGCTAGCGAGAGTATCACCAGTACTAGTTGCACTGCTTGCTAGGTAAGTAGCAATAATAGCTCCACTAGGATCTTTAACATCTAAGCCGATTTCGCTAGCCCAAGAACCTTGGTTCGTTAATACTACATCAGTAGTAAACATATCACAAAGGTCGATTGAGTCTAGGAATAATGAGCCAGTAGTAAAGTTGCTACCCATTTTTCCTACTTCGATACCGTTTTGGTAGATGGTGATTTCACCACCGTTCCATCCGTCACCGAAGGTATCTTTCAGGTCGAAGTAGTAAGTACACTTGCTACTAGCCATACAGATGTCGGTGCTCATGGTAGTTGGACCAGCGGCGTTTGAAGTATCGCCAGCGGAACAAATCTCACGAACATAAACATCGTAATTGGTCGCTGAAGTTAAACCGGTAATGGTGTAAGGATTAGTAGTAACTACTACTGCCGTACCAGAACCCGGAGTAAATCCAACTGGACCGTATTCAATTTCCCAGCTAGAGCCAGTACCATTCGCCGTCCAAGAAACATCAATAGTGGTAAGGTTTTTACCAGACTGAGTTAAGAAAGTAGGACGTGGACAGCTTGCTGCAGCTTGTACACGGAAGTCATCGATAGCGATATCACCCGTAAATGAAGTACCACGGTGACCTTCGAACACAAAGTTGTAAACCCCTGGAGTAAGACCAGTTAAAGGCACATTGCGTTGGAAGAATGGATCAGACTGGTTAGTCTGTTGTTGACCCACTAAACTATCGATAGCAGTACGAGTACCGGTAGCATCTTCAGCATAAACTACTAATTTATTAATAGTTGCACCGTGCATGTGGTACCAGTATTCGATTTCAGCAGTACCTGAAATAGTACTAATGTCGATCGCAGGCGAAATTAATTCGGCTGGACCACCAGAAGTAGAAGTTTCGAGGTACATGTACACTCCACCTGGAGCACTAGGACTAGTTGCATCGTAGAACGGTCCGGTACCAGTACTGTTCTCATTGGCACCAGTAGCATCTTCTGATTCCCAGCGAACTGAGCCAGAAACGGTGTTGTGAGTCCAACAGTTTTCCCAACCAGCAGGAGTACCTTGAGCAGTACCAATGGTAATACCATTAAAGTTAGTGAAGTAAGGAGCAGGATTGCTAAGCGCACAAAGGGTGCTAAAGCAGAATGGTCCTCTCCAGTAACTGGTATCTCCAGGAGTACAAATCTTACGTACCCAGTAACAGTAGCCAGTGCCCGCCATTAAACCTTGTAGGTTCATGGTGCTACCACCTTGTACTACACGTGAGTTGTTAGGATCACCAAATGGGTTGATACCGTACTCGATCTCGAAGCTACCTCCGGTACTTGGGTTAGACCAGCTAAGGGTAGCGCTAGAATCAGTGATGTTCGTAGCGTCTAAACTATCTG
This sequence comes from uncultured Flavobacteriales bacterium, assembly GCA_913055685.1. Taxonomy (GTDB): domain Bacteria; phylum Bacteroidota; class Bacteroidia; order Flavobacteriales; family Schleiferiaceae; genus Croceimicrobium. Next base: position 41,278 of record CAJXKC010000003.1, on the reverse strand, counting down.
GACGAATACAAGTTGGAATGGTCTCGTAGTTCAAGTCATCAATGTAGAAGGTCTTAAAGGTTGCCGCTACATCGTGTGCAATTACAAAGAACTCATCGGTACCATTGTAACCATTAGCAGTAGTGAATTCAGAAGTGTATTCAACCATTGCACCATTGCTTAAAGCGAAGGTGTCAATAGGAGTGAAGGTACTTGTATCCAATGGATTACTCATAGATCCCACTACTACAGAAGGAGGAGCGAAAGTCGTGGTCGTTCTAGCGAAGAAACGAATACGCTTGTCACCTGCATCCAAATCACGTGTACGTGGTGATATGAGGAATAGGTCATTATTGGTCACATTACTGTTATCTAACTCAATAACATTTGGTAATGAATTAGGCTGGTTGAAGGTGCTGTTTTGAACCGAAACACCTGAGAAGTTGCTGTTTGCAAAGCCATCGTCTTCATAACTAGAGAAACAACCTAAATCTTTACCTGGGGCGGTTAGGCCGTCGAAGTTAGTAAAGTATGGTGCAAAGATAGTTTGACATTCCGTCTTGAAACATTCTGGTCCAATCCAGATACTAGTATCACCAGGGGCACAGATTTCACGTACCCAGAAACAGTAATTGGTACCCGACATTAAATTACTTAATGTAGCGGTGTCATTGGTAACAATTGTGCGGCTATGTGAGGCAGCACCAAAGCTACCAGTACCGTATTCGATTTGGAAGGTACCGGTACTTCCGGTATAGGGATCGAAAGTTACTACCGCACTCATACTGTCAGTTGAAACAACCGCAAGATTGCTAACTTCAGGACAAGTAGGGATTTGCTCGTAAATAACGTCGTCGATTAATACGGTGCGGAAAGTAGATTCCTGACCGTGCGCAAAGGCAAAGAATTGATCGGTGCCATTGTATCCATTAGCGGTAGTTAAGTTTACTACGTAACGAGTAAATGCAGTTCCATCCGGATTGATCGTGTCAATTGGATTGAAGGTGCTCGCGTCGGTACCATCTGACATAGTTCCTACTACAATTCCGTGCGGAGGAGTAGCGGTGAAGGTACTGCGTGCGTAGAACACCAAACGCTTATCACCAGCAGTCATATCCGTGGTAGGAGGTGACACTAGCATTAAGGGCGCAGTATTTACGTTTGAGTTATCCATTTCTACATAATTCGGAGATGAATTAGGATTGTAGAAAGTACTGTTCTGAATGGTAACCCCAACAAAAGTTGAAGTAGATAAGCTTGCATCTTCAATGGCTGAGAAACAACCTAAGTCTTTAGCCTGAGCGGTAAGTCCGTCCCAATCTTCCATATAAGGAGCCGAAATTGGGCTACATGGAGTACAGAATTGGAAGGGAGCTGACCAAGCTGAAGTATCGCCTGGTTGACAAACCGTACGTACTAAGAACTCGTAACAAGTGAATGGTGATAGGGTATCTACCACTACACCGGAAGTAGCGCTAAAGCCTTGTGCTCCACCGGTACTGTTAGTTCCTTGGTAGAATCCTGAAGGACCGAACCAGTATTGGAAGTTAGTAGCGCTACTAGAACCTGCCCAGTTAAGGGTAGCGGTAGTATCAAATACACCACTTACGTTTAATCCACCAGGAAGTGGACAAGCAACCGCTTCTAATAATACATCGTCTAAGGTATAACCATCACAACAAGTAGTGCTGAAACCGATACTTTGACCTTCTTCGTCGAAACGAATCTGAGTAGTAGGACCAACTGACTGACCTGCTAAGGCTAATGGCGCAACGATATCCATACCAATGATGGAGTCCCATTGACCAGAAACGGTATTGTTTAAACTTGCTAATTCTACCCAAGTATCGCTTACACTTCCACGAGCGTAAACTTTATTACCAGGACGAGAAGTAGTGGTATGACGCATCCAGTAGAAACTTAATTCGATACCGGCAGCAGAGCTGTAGTTCGACAAGTCAACGGTCATAACCGAGCTTTGTATTTCTGAACTAGAAACGAAAGAACTGCGATCCATGGTAAGGGCCTGAGTACCATTGTGGTAGTAACCAGCACCCGCTTGTAGACGGAATTGAGAATTACTTGAAGCAGGGTTCAATGACCAGAAGTAGCTTGTATTACATAGGTAATCTTGGCTGCTAAAGGTTGGACCCTGACTGTAAGACTCGAAGTCTTCTAGTAAAGGCAATACTGCTGGACTAGTAATAGCACAAGCAGTACCGGCAGTTAAGTAAACTGGTAAGCTTGCAGAACCTCCCGAACAGCTATCGATAAGGATGAAGTCGTAAGAAGTTTGAGCAGAAAGACCAGTAATAGTAATGGTTGAGTCGGTAGTACCCACTACAGTACCTGAACCAGCAGTTAGCGGTGAAGGACCGTACTCGATGCTAAAGTTTGTACCTGCACCTGGGTTCCAAGCTAAGCCAATAGAGTCAGCGGTAGCAAAAGCAGCGGTGAAGTTAGTAGAACGTGCACAAAGTTCTTCTTGTACAAGAACGTTGTCGATTACCCACCACCAGGCCCAAACGCCATTGTCTTTGTATACGAAACGAACTTGTAAGCTGTCGTTTGCATACTGGGTGATATCAATTTTCTGATGATCTGGATTACCAAAGGCTCCTACATTGGAGGTATTTTGTGTTAATACATTAACCCAAGCGTTACCGTCCCATACATCTACTTCAGCATTAGAACCTAAGTGGTTGTAGTACTGATCAAATTCAAGGTAAAGGGTACCGGCTAAACCGCTAGCGTCGATATACGCAGAGGTTAATTGCTCATCCATGGTTACACCACCGGAACCAGCAGCATCCGAATCGGCTTCTACCCATCCTGGTGAGCCATCAAGGGCGGTACCGGTAGTGGTAGTAGTAGTGTTGGAAGAAGTAGCGTGAATCCAAGTAGCGGTAGAAGTACCACCATCAGTTACTACAAAACATCCTAAGCCAATATCAAAGTTTTCTGAATAAGGAAGACTCTGAGTTGTACAAAGGGTACATACGGTGTAAGGACCCGACCAAATCGAGTATCCATTGCCACCAGAAGTACAGTCAGTACGTAAGTAAACATCATAACAAGAAGCAGAGCTTAAGCCAGTTACGGTTCCTGTACCCGAAGTCATAACCCCGGTGGTACCGGTACCCTGAGTAAAGCCAATAGGCCCCCACTCGTATTGTACTGAATTACCGCCGCTGTTATAGCTGAAGGTAGCAGTAGTAATACCTACGCTGCTTAAAGAAATATTGGTTAACTGTGGACAAGCCGGAATAGGCTCGTAGCTAAAGTCATCTACATAAACATCGCTAAAGGTAGAAACGGTTCCACGCATTAATACTACGTGCTTGTCGTTTCCATTGTAACCAGTGGTGGCGTTTAAAGGAAGAATTACTAATTGCCAAGTGTTCGCAGCGGCAAATGTGATGGTATCGATAATGTCGATAGTACCACCTTGTTGCGCACTTGCTGTACCAACATACAAAGTGTTAGTAGTATTGGTAGTAGCCACACGGAACTTCACCTGCTTGTCGCTGGCAGTCATGTCGCTAAACTCAGGGCTAATAGCCATAAGGGTGTCACTAGTACCGAAAGATGAAACGTTCATCTCTAAGAACTTGGTACCGCTGTAAGGCTGAGTTGAGTTAAAAGTGCTCGGAGTGATTACATGCGCAAATGAACCAGTGGCCGTATTCACTTGATCCCAACACTGGGCAGGAGCACCGTCATTATCCGTATCGAAATCACGGGTATAAGTGGCCGTATAAGGCACACAGGAAGTAGCAAAAGTGGTAGAGCAGTATACTCCACTTACATTAGCACCACAAACGGCTTCAACGTATACTTCATAAATAGTAGCGGCAGTAAGACCGGTAAGGGTTATGGTATCGTTAGTGAATGATTGTGGGGTAACCGTGCTAGGATCAAATCCGGGGGCACCGTAGTACACATTGTAGGTAGTAGCAGTAGCTACGTCACTAAAGGTCAAATCAGCAGTAGTGGTAGTAGCGCTGATGAAGCTAAGATCGGTAGGAATAGGACAGCCAATGGCGTCGTCTACTTTAATTTCATCAATACTAATATCACCGGTAAATGAACTACCACGAGTTCCGAGGAACTTGATGCTCACGGTGCTAGAAGCATAGCTAGAAAGGCTTACAAAAGCTTGTTTCCAACATTCGCCTTCGGCAGTTTGCTGCTGACCAGTAATAGTTGTTTCTAAGGTCCAGCCTGAACCATTATCAACATAAACTTTAAGGTCACCCATGGTAGCTCCATACATATGGTAGTAGAAGCTAAGTTCTGGGTTGGCAAGAGTACCTAAGTTGATGTCTGGTAAAACCAAGCCAGAGGTATCACCAGTGGTACCTCCTGAGGTTTCTAAATAGGCATAAAGGCCAGATCCTGATACATCACTAATAGGACCAGTGCTTCCAGAGTTTCCAACACCACTGTTTTCAAACTCCCATCTTGGAGTAGTGGTTCCACTAGTATTAATGTAACAGTTTCCAAACACGCCACCCGTCGGAGGAGGGCCAGCTGTTTGGGAGTCGAAATTTTCGGTGTAAGGCACCGAAAGCGCAGCAGCAGGCGGACATTGTGCCGAAGCCGAAAGCCACAAACTTGCTACCGCGAATACGGATAGTAATCTTCTCATTTATAAAATAGTTGAATTGCGGTAGCAATAATAACTTTTTATAAGCGATTGATACAAGCTATGTTGGGGAAAAATTAAAAGATTGTTAAAAAAAAGCTTAAACAGAATAGTTCTTAACGTTGAACTAGAATTCGGAAGCTTTTTCGCTCGCCCTTTAATTCAACTAAACCGAAATAAAGTCCATTGGGAACTCTGTTCGGAATTTGAAAGCGCTGCTCACCATTCTTCCCAGCTTCCCAAACCTTTTGTCCGCTGCTATTAAAGAGGGATACTTGTTTAAGGTCGGCCCAATCCTCTGCATTTAAGGCTAAGGCAAAACTACCTTCACTCGGATTAGGATAAACCGAAACACTAGACTTTTTAGCCTGAGGGATCTCCGGTAAGCTAACATCATAGACTTTACCCATAAAGAGGTGTAAGCCGCCACTGAGGTTTCCAGTGATCGCATCTAAAAAGCCATCGCCATTTAAATCGGCAAAATCGGCGGTGCTGCGTTCACCGGAATATAAATCAGCTTGCTCCGCACTGGGTACGGGAATAATCGCCGGAGTTAGGTTAATGCGTAAATCGGGTCTTTTGGTGCTAGAGGTTAAATAGGGCATGGTGCAGCCATCCGCCGAAAGGTTATTGTAGCCAAAAGTATTACCCCAGGCATAGGCATTATAGCCCACATCGGTCATCGCTACCTTTATATCTGCGGCAGGGAAGTTGCCACTGAAACAGATTTCAATGAGCACATTGGATTGCCCATCCCATAAATGGGGATACTGCAAGGGAATATTGTTCCAGCCATTACCAAAACCGTAGATAAAGTCTTCGGCGGCGTAAGGCTGACTAAAAGCGGTTTCAAAACTATCTAGACTAGTGAGATTGGTGTTTTTAATTTTTACGGTAAACCCGTTCGAAAGGATGGACCCGCCTTTGTCGATTACATTAAGGCCAATGCTTTCGATGTAACCAAAACCATAACCTTTAGCTTGTAGCTCTGAAGCCTTTACTAGAATTTGATTACGTCCGCTGCGTTTGGAGATGCCAAGCGGACTCTGATCCGAATTGGCACTGGTGCTGGAAGCAATTCCAAAAGTGTCGCTAATGGAGCTCGGCAATTGCGCAATGGTATCTATATTGTCGAATTGGAGCACGCCTTGGTAGGCAGAACCTACGAATAGGGTGGTGCCTAAACTATCGCGCTGAAAAATAGGTACCGCATTGCCATTAAGACCTAAGCGGGAAACATCGGCCGCACCGAAGAAATTTGATTTCTGAGTGAAGTTTGGACTAGTGGCACTGCTGTTTTCGAACCAATAGATACGTCCTTTTTCATTGCCAACAAAGAGGTCTAGATCACCATCCTCATCGAGGTCAAATAAATAGGGGGCGGCATCGGCACCTACATCAGTATTAGTAATAATAGGAGTGTTTAGGGTGTAGGTGGGATTGGTAGCCGAACCGGTATTTTCGAAATAATGGAAGTAACCGCTAATGGTGCCTAAAATCATATCCAAATCATTGTCACCATCTAAATCACCGAAGGCGGGACAAATTTCGGAACCGATACTGTATTGCAGCAAATCGGCGAAATTGGTATCCGCTAGAGTGAATTCAGGGTCCGTAGCAGTACCGGTGTTTTCAAAGTAATAAAGTTGAGAACTGGAGATTCCCGGAGACATAAAACGATTGCCAATAGCTAAAACCAAGTCAACTAGGCTATCACCGTTTAAATCGGCTAAACGTGGCAAAGCGGCGGCACCGAAGTCAATCATATCGCCTTGCAGGAAGTTGTCCTCTTTAAATATGAAGTTAGGCTGACTATTCGTGCCAATATTTTCGTAGCGATGGATGCCACGGTGGTTTGAGGACATATCCGGACTACCACTGGTAGCACTACTAAAGGAGGATAAAATGAGATCATCCTGCTGATCAAAACTACTTTCGGCTCTAAAGGGAACTGGGAAAATAAATAGTTCTACCGGGTCTTGCGGGGGATACATGGTATCCTGTGCCACCATAATGGAACTATCGGGGTCCCCACCATTTATTAAGAGCGATAAATTGCTGTAGGAGACATTGGATAATAATAGGTCCGAATCGGCATCATTATCCACATCCCAACTTAATAAACCACTGCCGGCATGCAGTACTTGTTCACTATTGGCTCTTTTATTCCCGCCGCTGCAAGCGTTGAGGTCTACCGTGCGGTAAAAGCCATCTTCAATAAAGCGTCCCCAACAATTATCGGTCTGCACGAAATTGAGTCCGCAGTTACTGGTATTCTCATGAAATTCGAGTCGTACCCCGCCATTCCCAAAAGTGAGAATATCGAGGTCCCCGTCGCCATCCACATCATTAATATCGGGAAGATCGGCGCGAGAGATATAGAGCTTAGAAACCCCAGAGCTCATGTAATTTGTATTCAATTCTAGTCCGCCGTTGGCAGGCGTAAAACTTATTTGCCCATTAGCACTGGTATTTTCCCATACCTTGATAAAAAGACCATTGGAGAAGAAAATATCGGGCTCCCCATCGCAATTAAAATCACGTAGTAATAAAAAGGCGCCCTCGCCACGGGGTAGAGGGAAATATTGAATGTACTCGGGGTGATAGCGGTAAATGGTATCGGAGTTCGCAAATTCCTGCACCATGGGTAAGAGGCGATTTCCATTTCGATCGTAAACCAGCAAATCTTGCTTACCATCAAAATTAAAATCGAAGTTATTCACAATCGGATAATTTAATCCCCCTGCCCAGGGATTAAGGATGGAATCGGGGCCTACCCAAACCTTGGTATTTATTTCCTGGTAAAAGGAATAGCGGTTTTGAGCAGCTAAAAAACTTAGGCTGAAAACGAAAAAGAGGGCAGAGTAAATTATTCGCATTCTTCAGATTTTTGGTAAAGTTACTACATTATTAACGCGAAACTTGGTGATAGAGTTAACGCGCGTTGTGATTTATTCAGTGAAAACCTATATTTGCCGCCTTAATTTCGAACCAAGTTTACTCTTAAGTAATGCAGAATAAAGGAGTTATCCGATTGTTTGCCATCATTTTTGCTTTGGCATGTGTGTATCAGTTGTCGTTTACCTATGTAACGCGCAGTGTAGAAGGAGATGCCGAAGCTTATGCTCAGGGCAATTCAGATCTTCGTGAGGAGTATTTAGACTCCATGCGTAATCAAACCGTGTATGATATTTTTATCGATGAGTACACTTACGCTGAAGTAAAAGAAAAGGAAATCAACTTGGGTCTTGACCTTCGCGGTGGTATGAACGTAATTCTTGAGGTATCGGTACGCGATATCTTAAAGGAGATTGCCAACAACACCAACAATGTTGTCTTTAACGAAGCGATTAAACTAGCGGATGCGAATGCCGCCAATTCTCAAGACAATTACCTCGACAACTTCTTTGCCGCTTTCGATCAAATTAATGGCGAGCGCAATGCTAACCTACAGTTAAGTGATCCTGCAGTATTCGGTACCAAAGAGATGAACGACAAGCTAGGCTTTAATGCCAGCGACGATGCCGTTAAATCCGAATTGCGTGCCCAAGTAAACGCGTCCGTAGAGAATGTTTACACCGTATTACGTGCTCGTATCGACCAGTTTGGTGTGGTTCAACCAAATATTCAGCGCCTAGACGATGGTGGTCGTATCCTTGTAGAACTTCCTGGGGTTAAAGATCCAGACCGAGTTAAAAAATTACTTCAATCTACCGCCGAGTTAGAGTTCTATGAGCTTTACGAAGGGTATGAATTATTGAACTTCTTACAGCAAGCCAATGAGCGCTTACGCGGATTGGTAGAGAATCCAAATGCTAAAGCCGACAGTGCAGCTAGTGAAGCAGCTGAGGATGTGTTAAACATCGAAAGTGTAGAAGAAGTAGCTAGCAATGATAGTGCTGACTTAGGCGTAGATAGTTTAGGTCTCGCCGAAACTGATACTCTAGATCAGGTAGATCAATTTAACCCCTTATTTGAGGTTTTCGGTCCTAACTACGATTTCGAAAATAACCAAGCGAATGTTGGTCCTATTGTAGGTTACAGCCGCGTATCGGATACCGATGACGTAAACGAATACTTAAGCAATCCACGCGTTCTAGCTTTATTGCCTGGAAACATGCGTGACCTTAAATTCATCTGGACGGCTAAGCCCGATCAAGGTGGTTTAATGTATTTATTAGCAGCTAAAACTACTCGTGATGGCAAAGCTGCCCTTAGCGGTGATGTAGTGGTAGATGCCCGTCAAGATTTTGACGAGCGCAACCAGCCTATTGTTAACATGAGTATGAACGCGAACGGTGCAAGCCGTTGGGCGAAGATTACCCGGGAAGCGGTGGGTGATTTAAACAATCCTGATGATAACCGCTCGGTAGCAGTAGTGCTTGATAACCTTGCTTACTCTTACCCACGTGTAAACAGTGAGATCAATAATGGTAATACGCAGATCGTGGGTAGCTTTACCGTTAATGAGGCGCAGGATTTAGCCAATATTCTTAAAGCCGGTGCTTTACCAGCGCCAGCGCGTATCATTCAGGCCGACATTGTAGGTCCTAGTTTAGGTCAGGAGGCGATCACCGCCGGTCTTTGGTCATTCGTAATTGCCCTTATCATTGTAATGATTTACATGATTTTCTATTACAGTGGTGCAGGAGCGGCATCTGACTTAGCCTTGATCGTAAACATGTTCTTCATTTTCGGAGTATTGGCTTCTTTAGGAGCTGTGCTTACTTTACCAGGTATCGCCGGTATCGTACTTACCATTGGTATGGCGGTTGATGCCAACGTACTTATCTACGAGCGTATCCGTGAAGAATTAGGTAATGGCAAAGGTTTGCGTTTAGCGATCGAAGATGGTTATAAGAATGCCTACTCTTCAATTATTGACGCGAACGTAACCACCTTCTTAACCGGGGTTATTTTATATGCCTTTGGTACCGGTCCGATTCGCGGTTTCGCCACGACTTTAATCATTGGTATTCTTACTTCCCTATTTAGTGCAATCTTCATCACCCGTTTGGTATTTGAAGCGCGTTTAGGGGCCAAGAAAGCGGTAAGTTTCTACACCAATGCTACGAAGAGTGCCTTCACGAAGTTTAATATCGACTTCCTTGGTAAGCGCAAGATTGCTTATACCATTAGTGGTTTAATTATCCTAACCGGAGTTATTTCTTTAGCCACTCGTGGTTTAAACTACGGGGTAGATTTCGTGGGTGGTCGTTCTTACCAAGTGCGCTTTGATCAGCCTGTAAACTCCGTAGATATTCAAACCAGTTTAGGTGATCACTTTGTGAATGCTGATGGCACCAAGGTTTACCCTGAAGTAAAAACCATTGGTGAAGAATCTCAGGTTATTATTACTACTAAGTTTAAGATCAACGAATCTGGAAATGAAGTAGAAGAAGATATTAAGAACCGTTTATACGACGGGGTTAAAGAATTCTACCAAGAAGCTCCTTCTAAGGAAGACTTCTTCTCTGAGGCGAGTGGTGCTACCGATATTGGGGTAGTAGCCGAGCGTCAGGTAGGTCCAACCATCGCTGACGATATTAAGTCGAGCGCGGTATTAGCGATTATCTTCTCCTTAGTAGTAATCTTCCTTTACATCTTGGTGCGCTTTAGCAAGTGGCAGTTTAGTGCTGGTGCGGTAGCAGCGGCCTTCCACGATGTATTGGTGGTATTATCGCTCTTCTCCTTATTGTATGGCTTCTTACCTTTCTCTTTAGAGATCGATCAGGCCTTTATTGCCGCGGTGCTAACTGTAATTGGTTATTCACTGAATGATACCGTGGTAGTATTTGACCGTATTCGTGAGTACTTGAATACCCACAGTAAGAAGAAAGCGATGAATGATATCGTAAATGAGGCCCTTAACCGTACCTTGAGTCGTACTGTAAACACCTCTTTAACTACTTTCTTCGTATTGCTTATCATCTTCCTATTCGGAGGAGAGGTAATCCGCGGATTTATGTTCGCCTTATTGATTGGTATTGTAGTGGGAACTTATTCTTCTCTGTTCATCGCAACGCCAATTATGATCGATACTATGAAAAAAGAGGATTCTAAATCTTAAGAATCTTTAAGATACTTAATGGAAGACCTCGGCAATGCCGGGGTCTTTTTTTATAGTTTTGTGACAAATTAATTGCATTGACAAGTCTATTGCTCTTTTTAAATATTTCCGGTGGTGAAATCTTGGTGGTCTTATTGCTGACCATTATGTTTTTCGGGGCCAAGCGCATTCCTGAGATTGCCCGTGGTTTGGGTAAGGGGATTCGCGAAGTACGCAGCGCAACCGATGAGATTAAGCGGGAGATAAACAGTTCTACCAAAGACAGCGATATAAAGAAGTTTCAAGAAAAGGTAGAAAAGGAAAAAAGTCAGATCGAAGAGATCACCGGTTCTGTGAAGCGCAATCTTAATTTATAGTTTATTGCAATGGACTATTTCTTAGTCTTAGTAGGCGTGCTCCTTTTATTGATTGGGGGCGATTGGTTGGTAAAAGCCTCCATCGATATTGCGCTAAGAGCTAAGATTTCCATTTTGGTGGTGGGAATGACGGTGGTTTCTTTTGCCACATCAGCCCCCGAGCTATTGGTAAGTCTAAAAGCCGCTTTAGAAGGTCACGTTGATATTTCCTTTGGCAATGTCATCGGCTCCAATATTGCTAATATCGCTTTAATCCTAGGCTTAACGGCCTTAGTATTTCCGATGAAAGTTTCCGAGAAAACTATCCGGGTTGACTGGGGCATCATGTTTTTCATTACCCTTTTGCTCTTTGTCTTTTTATGGAATGGCAATTTAGGTTTCGGTGAGGCTCTGGTTTTATTTGCCCTCTTGGTGGCTTATAATCTCTTACAGATTCGTAGTTCCCGCCGACAGCAAAAAGACATTGAGGTCGACGATACCAAGATGCTTAAGCTTTGGCAGATGTTCTTTTTTCTAATAGGAGGCATCGCCAGCTTAAAGTTTGGCAGTGAGTTTTTGGTGAAGGGCTCGGTGAATATTGCTCAGCAGTGGGGGGTTAGCGAAAGGGTAGTGGGTTTAACGATTGTTTCGGTAGGGACCTCCTTGCCCGAGTTGGCCGCTTCTTTAGTGGCTAGTTTTAAAGGAGAGCAAGATTTATCGCTGGGCAACCTCATTGGGTCCAACATCTTCAATATTCTAGGGGTTTTGGGGATTACCGGGCTAATTGTAGATCTACCGGTTCAAAGTAAGTCCTTGATTAGCTTCGACTTCCCCTGGTTAATAGGTATTAGTTTAGTCCTTTTACCGATGATGGTCTATTTTAAACGGGCCTTAATTACCCGTTTTCAGGGATTGTTACTTTTTCTCCTCTACACCCTCTATATTTTAGGGGTTATCCTGCTTTAAGTGTAAAAATTTAAAAACACCCCCTTAATTAACAGGGGTGTCGATAAGTATTTTCATATTTTCTTGCAAATAAGCCCTCCGAGGATATACTTTTGCTGAAAATTTAGAACAATGCCTCAAATTCGTTTTTCCGCATTACAGGAAGCTCAAAAGCACAAGCCCATCGAAAAGGAATGGCCTTATGAAAAGGTATCCGACATTTTCGGTATGCACACATTCAATATCCGCGCGATGAAGGAGTATATGACTCCCGAAGCTTATAAAAGCGTAGCCGACGCGGTAAAGAAAGGTTCTAAGATTGATCGCGGTATTGCCGATCAAGTGGCTTCAGGTATGAAAGCCTGGGCAATGAAGTTGGGTGCTACCCACTATACCCACTGGTTTCAGCCTTTAACTGGTGCTACTGCTGAGAAGCACGACTCATTCTTTGAGCCTACCGGTGATGGACAGGCGATCGAGAAGTTTAGCGGTGGTATGTTGGTTCAGCAGGAACCCGATGCATCAAGCTTCCCTAACGGAGGTATTCGTAACACCTTTGAGGCTCGCGGTTATACCGCATGGGATCCTACTAGTCCGGCTTTTATCATGGGCCGCACTTTATGTATTCCTACCGTATTCGTTTCCTATACTGGTGAAGCTTTAGATAATAAAACGCCTTTATTACGTGCACTTCAATCGGTAGATCAGGCCGCTACTCAGGTTTGTCAGTATTTCGACCGCAATGTGCGTAAGGTTACCGCAACTTTGGGCTGGGAGCAAGAGTATTTCTTGGTAGACGCTGCTTTGTTTAATGCGCGCCCTGACCTAATGCTAACTGGCCGTACCCTTATTGGTCATGCCCCCGCTAAAGGTCAGCAGCTAGACGATCACTACTTCGGATCTATTCCCGAGCGTGCCCGTCACTTTATGCGTGAATTGGAAGTGGAGTCGTATAAATTAGGTATTCCGGTAAAAACCCGTCACAATGAGGTAGCGCCGAGTCAGTTCGAATTAGCGCCAGTATTTGAAGAAGCGAATATTTCGGTAGACCACAACTCCTTGATCATGGATTTAATGGACAAGGTTGCTGGTCGTCATAACTTCAAAGTTTTATTGCACGAGAAGCCTTACAAAGGGGTAAACGGCTCGGGTAAACACAATAACTGGTCACTAGCCACCGATACCGGGGTTAACTTATTAGCGCCAGGTAAAACCCCCAAGAGCAATTTACAGTTCTTAACCTTCTTTATTAATGCGATTAAGTCGGTACATGAATACGCCGATTTATTGCGGGCTTCTATTGCCTCGGCCAGTAACGATCACCGTTTAGGGGCGAATGAAGCACCACCAGCGATTATCTCAGTATTCATTGGTTCACAGTTAACCGCCACCTTAGATGCGCTGGAGCAATTGGAGAAAGGTAAACTGAGTCCGGAGCAAAAGACCGATCTTAAATTAAACGTAGTAGGTAAGATTCCAGAGATCTTATTGGATAACACCGATCGTAACCGTACTTCTCCTTTTGCCTTTACCGGTAATAAGTTTGAATTACGTGCGGTAGGTTCTACCGCCAACTGTGCGCAGCCAATGACCATTTTAAATACCATTATGGCTAAGCAGTTAACCGAATTTAAGAAATCGGTGGACGCTTTGATCGAGGGTGGTATGAAGAAGGATGACGCCATCTTTAATGTATTGCGTGACTACATTCGTGAGAGCCGCAATATCCGTTTCGAAGGCGATGGCTATTCACAAGCTTGGGCTGATGAAGCAGCGAAGCGTGGCTTAAGCAATGTACGTACTACACCGCATGCGCTCGATTTCTACGTAACCGACAAGGCCATTTCCTTATTCGAGGAATGTGGCGTAATGAACAAGGTAGAGGTAGAAGCCCGTCACGAAATTATGTTGGAAGAGTACATGATGAAGATTCAGATCGAATCGCGTACGCTCGGTGATATCGCTGGAAACCACGTGGTGCCAACTGCTATTAATTACCAAAACAAATTGATTCAAAACGTACGCGGTTTAAAAGAGGTATTGGCCGCCGACGTATACCAAAAGGTAGCCAAGGATCAATTAAACATGATTGAGAAGATCAGTGCCTATATCAGCACCATTATCTCCGAGAAAGAAGCGATGATTGAGGAGCGCAAGACTTGCAATGCCATCGAAGATGCTCGCGAAAAGGCCATTGCCTATTGCGAAAAAGTATTGCCTTATTTCGATCGCATCCGCTATGCAGTAGATAAATTAGAGATGTTAGTGGATGACGAACTTTGGCCCCTTCCAAAGTATCGTGAGTTGATTTTCATGTAAATAGATTATGCAATTATATAGGAGAAGCCGCGAAGACTTATTTTTCGCGGCTTTTCTTTTTTTAGGAATAGCAGTAAAATCAATAAACTCGAATAAAATATTTAACTATTTTAGCGGCTTACTGATCAAAATCCGTTCATTTTATATGAGGAATTTTCGTTTTGGAATCGCGATATTCTTAGTTTCTACAAGTCTCTCACTTAGCTATGGCCAGACCGCTCAAGAATCTGAGCCTAAGCTTCCTAAAGAAATCGCTGAAGCCTATGAGGCCTTTGATGCCCAAGAGTATTTTTATGCCATTGAGCTGTTAAAAGACGCCTATAATGAGGCCAAGGGTCGCGATCAAAAAGCGGAGGTTTTGTTTAAGACTGCCGAAGCTTACCGCATGATGAACGACTATAAGAATGCGGAAAACTTCTACAATAAGGCGGCCAAAGTGGGTTATAAAGACCCAGTAGCCCTATTGTATAAAGGTGATATGCTTAAATCTCAAGGTGAATACGAAGAAGCGATTGAGGTTTATCAAGAATACAAGAAAGAAAATCCGACCGATTCTAGAGGGGATGAGGCTATTTCGGCTACCCGTAAGGCCATTGACTGGAAGAGTCAGCCTAGCCAATACCAAGTAGACAATATGAAGGACATCAACAGCCGTGACATGGATTTCTCGGTGATGTTTGGTGGTGATCGTCGTGAGAACGATGTAATTTACTTTGTGTCCTCTCGTGAGGAATCCGAAGGAAATGACGAAGACGGATGGATTGGTCAGTCTTTTATGGATTTATACACTTCTACGGCTGAGCGTAAATCACGTCGCCGTCGTCGCGGTGGCGATGAGCAGGAGGAAGTTTCTTATGCCGACCTAAAATGGTCGACTCCCGCGCCGCTAGATTACGAAGGTGTATTAAACACCGAATACCACGAAGGAACGGCCACTTTCGATAGTCGTAAGAAGGAATTATACTTCACCCGTTGTATTAAAGAAGAAAATGAAAAATTAGGTTGCGGTATTTACGTAACCGAAATGGTAGGTCAAAATTGGCGTGAGCCAACAAAGGTGATTATCGGTTCCGATACTGCCGCCAATGTGGGTCACCCTTGCCTATCGCCCGACGATAAAATTTTATATTTCGTTTCCGATGACTTTGGTAGTCGTGGTAAGCATGATATTTACATGACTACCTATGACCGTAGAGCCAAGGCTTGGAAAGCCCCTAAGAACTTAGGTCCGAAGGTAAACACCGAAGGATCGGAATACTATCCAGTCGTACACGGAGACGGTTATTTATACTTCTCTTCTAATGGTCACCTCGGTATGGGTGGTTTGGATGTATACCGCATTAAATTGGGTGAAGACGGCATGCCGGTAGGTGAGGCCGAGAATATGAAGTACCCGATTAACTCGAACTTCGATGACTTCCACCTAATCTGGGAGCCAGGTAAAGACACCAAAAAAGGCTTTGTTTCTTCAAACCGTGAAGGCGGAGAAGGAAGCGATGATATTTACGCGGTATACCGCACGCCTTTGGTATTTAACCTAGAAGGAGTAGTATTAAGTTCTAAGACTAAGCAGCCCATTCCTGAGGCTACCGTGCGTATGGATGGATCTGATGGTTCATCGGTAAGTATTACCGCTGATGCGGATGGTTACTACATCTTTGATGATACCAAGGTTAAAGAAGGCGTTAACTACAAGCTTACCTTCGAGAAGAAAAAGTTCTTATCGAATACCGGCGATGTGAGTACCATCGGCTTTGAGCTTAACAGCTTTGAGTTCGTGCCATCCGCCAATTATTTTATCAAGCGTTTACGCTTAAACAAAGAATTAGATCCGATCGAAGAGCCAATCGTATTACCGAATGTATTCTTTGATTTAGGTAAATGGGACTTACGTCCGGAAGCGATGTCGGCTTTAGATTCCGTGGTGGTGATTTTGGAAAACAACCCAACCATTGTAATTGAATTACGTTCGCATACCGACTACCGCGATAGCGATGAGCGCAACAATGTGTTATCGCAAAAGCGTGCCGACACCTGTACCAAGTATTTGGCTTCTAAAGGTATTGATGCCGCCCGTTTAGTACCACGTGGTATGGGTGAAACCGAGCCTTTCAAGATTCCAGAGAATTACGATGGTTATGGCGCCGAGGCCTTTGAGGCCGGGGATCAATTAACCGAGCGTTTTATTAAGCGCCTAAGTCCCGAGAAACAAGAAATCGGTAACCAAATTAACCGTCGTACCGATATCAAAGTATTGCGCGATGACTATGTGCCTGCCGAAGGTTTAGAAACTCCTGAAGGCGTAGATCCACGCGATATCTTGGCCCAGAAGAAAGAGGAAGCCAATACCGTTACTCCGGGTGAGATCTTTGTATTGAAAAAGCGTATGAGCTTTGGGGTAGTAGCCCGCAAATACAAAATGAACATGCGTGAGCTTAAGGAGCTCAACGGAGGTTTAAGAGGGGTACGTCCTTTCGTAGGCCTACAATTGAAAGTAGAGAAAGACGGCAATTACGAAGAGTGGGATGCCACCCATTACCAGGTGACCCGTCGTGGTCAGGATCTGGGAGATATTGCCAAAGAATTGGATATTGATGAAGATAAGCTAGAGGAGCTTAATCCCGAGCTGGAGGAGATTGGAGGCGTGCAGCCCGGTCTTTGGATCCGCATCAAGTAGATTCTCAAAATATTATAAAGCGCCCCGAACTAAAGCTCGGGGCGCTTTTTTATTTTTGCAAAATGAAAGATCAATCGTCGAAGTACGCGCAGCGGGGCGTAAGTTCTCAGAAAGAGGAAGTACACCGCGCGATCAAGAAGTTAGACAAGGGCTTATTCCCCAAGGCTTTCTGTAAAATTATTCCCGATTACCTAAGCGGCTCTGAAGACCATTGTGTGGTAATGCACGCTGATGGGGCTGGCACTAAATCATCATTAGCCTATCTATATTGGAAGGAAACTGGCGATTTAAGCGTTTGGAAGGGTATTGCTCAGGATGCCCTAATCATGAATATCGACGATTTACTCTGCGTAGGTGCCGTGGACGTTCCCATTATGGTATCCTCTACCATTGGCCGTAACAAGAATTTGATTCCGGGTGAAGTAATCGCCGCTTTAATACAAGGAACCCAAGAGCTTATCGATGAGCTTAATGAATTGGGAATGAATTTAGTGCTTACCGGCGGCGAGACCGCCGATGTAGGTGACGTGGTGCGTAGCATCATCGTAGATTCTACTGTGGTGGCCCGCATGCCTAAAGACGAGGTGATTGATAATGCCAATATCGCACCCGGACAAGTAATCGTGGGCTTGGCATCTTTTGGTCAGGCTAGCTATGAGAAAGAATACAATGGTGGGATGGGTAGCAATGGACTCACCTCGGCTCGCCATGATGTATTCGCCCATTATTTAGCGGAGAAATACCCCGAATCTTTTGATCCGATGGTGCCCAAGGACTTGGTTTACAGTGGCGCCTCCAAGCTTACCGATGCCGTGGAAGGCTCACCGCTCGACGCCGGAAAGCTAGTTTTATCGCCCACCCGTACCTATGCGCCTATTATTGCGCAGGTTTTAGCCCAGCATCGTTCGGCCGTAAAAGGTATGGTGCATTGCAGTGGTGGAGCACAAACTAAGGTTTTACACTTCGTAGATCAGAATCATATCATTAAGGATAATTTATTCCCTACTCCGCCCTTATTTAAGCACATTCAAAAATCCTCCGGTACCGATTGGAAGGAGATGTACGAAGTCTTTAATATGGGACATCGCATGGAGATTTACTGTGATGCCGCGGTAGCGGAGGATATTATCGCCATCAGCGAAAGCTTTAAAGTAGAAGCTCAGGTGATTGGTAGAGTGGAGGCCGCCGAGAAGGCTCAGGTTACGATTAAATCCGAGCACGGCCAATTTGACTATTTCAAAGGCTAGTCGATGTTAGATAAACTGAATCAGATTAAACAGCGCTTTGATGAGGTGAATGACCTCATTATTCAGCCCGATATTATCGCGGATCAAAAGCGTTATGTGAAATTAAATAAAGAGTACAAGGATCTAAAGAAGGTCGTTGATGCGCGCGATGAATACATCGAATTAAAAGATCGTTTGGCAGAAGCTAAAGAGCTTATTGCGGGAGACGACGATGAAATGCGCGATATGGCCAAAATGGAGCTGGAGGAAATCGAGCCCGCTTTGGAGGAATTGGAAGAAAAGATCCGCTTTATGCTGATCCCCAAAGATCCCGAAGACGAGAAGAATGCGGTACTGGAAATTAGAGCCGGAACCGGTGGCGATGAAGCCTCGATTTTTGCCGGTGATCTCGCCAAGATGTACACCCGCTACTGTGAAGGCAAAGGCTGGAAGGTAGAAGTAGTCGATTACAGCGAAGGCACCATGGGCGGCTATAAGGAAATCATCATGGAAGTAAGTGGTGAGGACGTTTATGGCACCCTCAAATTTGAATCGGGGGTTCACCGCGTACAACGAGTCCCCGCTACTGAGACTCAGGGTCGGGTGCATACTTCGGCCGCTACCGTTGCGGTATTACCCGAAGCCGAGGATGTAGACGTAGATTTAAAAGAGTCGGACGTAGAGATGCAGACCTCCCGTTCGGGAGGAGCCGGTGGTCAGAACGTAAACAAGGTAGAAACCAAGGTACAGCTTACTCATAAGCCTACCGGTATCGTAGTAGTCTGTCAGATCGAAAGATCGCAGTTGGCTAACCGCGAGCGCGCCATGCAAATGCTACGAACTAAGTTGTATGACATGGAATTGGAAAAGCACAATAGCGCTATTTCCGATCATCGTAAATCTTTGGTGTCGACCGGTGACCGTTCGGCGAAGATTCGCACCTATAACTATCCGCAAGGGCGGGTGACCGACCACCGTATTAATCTAACCGTTTACAATTTAGGAGAGGTAGTAAACGGAGACATTCAAAAATTCATCGACGATTTGATGCTCGCCGAGAACGCAGAACGCTTGCGGGAAGGGGGCGAATAATAGGCTTATGAACAGAGCAGCACTCGAAGCGCAAATTGCCCAGAAGAAATCGGTATTATGTGTAGGTTTAGATACCGACCTAACGAAAATTCCCCCTCATTTATTAGAGACGGAAGACCCCATCTTCGAATTCAATAAGGCAATTATCGATGCTACTCAGCCTTATGCCGTGGCCTATAAACCCAATATTGCCTTTTATGAGGCCGAAGGTTTAAAAGGCTGGCAAAGCCTTGAGCGTACCATCAATTATTTGAACGAAAATTATCCCGAGCAATTTACCATTGCCGACGCCAAGCGCGGGGATATTGGTAATACCGGTACGAAGTATGCGCAAGCATTCTTAGAGCGCCTCGACTTCGATAGCATTACCGTGGCCCCTTATATGGGCAGCGATAGCGTGAAACCCTTTTTAGGTTTTGAAGGAAAATGGGCCATTTTATTAGCCCTAACTTCTAATCCCGGGGGAGCCGATTTTCAATTGGAAGCGATGGCCGGCGGAAACAAGCTCTACCAAAAAGTAATGCAAGAGTCGCAGCGCTGGGCCAGCGAGGAGGAACTCATGTATGTAGTAGGTGCCACGAAGGCGGCCCATTTAGAAGAAGTAAGGCAATATGCGCCCAATCATTTCTTATTGGTGCCCGGCGTGGGGGCTCAGGGTGGAACGGTAGCCGAAGTAATGCAGCACGGTATGGGCGAAACTAGTCCGGCTCTCCTCATTAATTCCTCGCGCGGAATTATCTACGCTGGGGCGGATGAAAATTTCGCGGAGAAGGCCGCGGCAGAGGCCCAAAAACTGGCCTTAGATATGGCTAAGTTTATCTGAGTATTAATTTTTCTGCATTATGCCCTTAGCTCAATAAAAAAGGGGCTTAAGCGTTACTCATTTTTGCGTGCAGTAGGCGAAACTGACTTTCAAGCACTTAGCCTATCAAGGTCTCGAATTAGAGCAATAAAAGCGCATGGCGTGCCCAATTTTATTCCTGTTTGTTTTTAGTTAAAGTGCTGTAATAAAGCGTCTTAGGCTTTATTATTATGTTTTGTACACTTTTGATATGGAGAAAAGGGAACAGGGGATTAAACCAACCAATTCTCAATTAAAAGGAACAACGGGAAGGACGATAAGCTGAAGGGAAAGACAGCTTATTAAAAAGCAAGCTTAAGCGGGAGACAAAGGGTGCCTCCCATCCGGATAAAAGCTTGTAGGCTTCTGGCCTCGACCTTATCGAACTGACAGTTTTCCAAATTATAAAAAGCCTAATAATTAAAATTGTCAGATTCATGAAACTAGTACTACACTCACTTTTAGGGAAACTAAGCTTAGCGATAGGATTTATCCTATTATCGAGCAGTGCCTACGCTCAGGTTACCTATACCGATACGGTTTGTGCCGGGGCGCAGGATGTGGTTTACGGGGTAAGCGGGGCGGTAAGCACCAGCACTTATACCTGGTTTTTAAGTAATGGTGGTGGTACCATCGATAATAGCGTTAGTGCCAATAACAGTACTATTGAAATAGACTGGGGAACGACGCTGGGTACCTATACGCTTAATGTTTTTGAAACTTCCGCGGATGGTTGTATCGGCGACACCGTTTCTTTGGACATTATCATGATGCCATTACCAACGGTAGCCATTGTTGCCGATTCTGTCTGTGAAGGCTTTACCGCTAGTTTAACTTTTGATCTTACCGGTACCGCACCGTGGACCATTGATTATACCGATGGTACCAATAACTGGACGGTAACCGCTACAAGTACGCCTTGGACCGTTACTTTACCGGCTTACACCACCTCGCAAACTATTACCGTAACCGGTTTGAGTGATGCGAATAACTGTGGCGCCGATCCAGCGGGACTACCAAGTACCAACGTAACTATATTCCCGAAACCGAATACGGGAGCCATATTCCATTACTAATCTTTACTAATCCTAGACTTGAATCGTAAAGGGTACATAGGGATCATTATCCTAGCCCTTTACGCTTCCCTCGGACTAGCACAGTCGCAGGTGCCCATTGATACGGTATGTATCTTTGATCCTGCCAGCAGATATGCGGTGCCTCAGCAGGCAGACATGCGGTACGAGTGGAGCGTAGGGCAAGGACAAATCACCAGCAATCCGACGGATAGCAATGTGATTTGGGTTAGCTGGGCCAATGCTAGTGCGGGCTTACACACCTTAAGGGTGGTAGCCATCGACGCACAGAGCAATTGTCCTGGAGATACCAGCGAAGCATTAGTGCTGGTAACTGCACCCAAAACCGCGAGAGCAAAATATCCAGATGAGGCTTGTGTAGGGGATGTGATTATCCTGGAGAGTAGCATCAGCGGAAGCTTTATGTGGAAGGGTGGTTCTACGAATCGTTATCAGAGCTTTGTGGCAACGAGCGATACCAGTACTTATCTCATCGCCCTAAATGGATCCTGTGCCAATGATACGGTTGCCTTTACTATTCGAGTGAATGAGAGTCCGGAAGGCCGCATTAGTCGCGTACCCGACACAGTAATTTATGGCAATGAATTAAAACTCTATTTCCAAGGCCAAGCTTCGAATGAAGCCATCATCGACTGGTATTTAAACGGAGCCTGGGTGGATCAAGGACGCGCCATAGAATTGGAGTTCTACACTTTTGGGAAGAACGAGATCATGCAAGTGGTGAGCAATGGGAACTGTATGGATACCGTGTATAAGTATCTTTATGTAGACGATGAGTTTACGGCCCATTTCCCCAATGCCTTTACGCCTAATAAAGACGGACGTAATGATATTTGGAACTTCACTGGCGTGGGACATAAATCGTACGTAGCCGGCGTTTACAATCGCTGGGGTGAATTAATTTATCAGTGGACCGAAACCAGCAATCAGAAGGGCTGGGACGGAACAGAAAATGGCCAACCTAGTCTTCAGGGTAGCTATGTATATAAGGTAGAAATTGAAGACATGCGGGGCAAAATGCACTATTACACCAATTATTTAACCCTGCTGCGATGAATCGAATTTTATACATAGCGCTGCTCATGCTCTTTAGCTTGGCCGGTTTTGCTCAGAAAGGAGGCAAAGGCGGCGGCAATGGAGGTGGAAGCGGCTCGGGAGGCTCCGGTGGTGGCGGAGGAAATGGCGCCAATGCCAATGGGCAGTTTGGCTCGACCTATTACCAGAATTTTAATCAGAGTGTGAACCAGATTGGCGATTGCTGGCAAATGGAGAACATGAAGATTACCACTAAGAATACCATTTTTAATGCCAATCAGAAAAAGGCCCTGGTGGGCACCAATACCGATGGTGATCCGGCTTATACCTTTACTAGTCCGCTTTTTTACTTCAATGGAACGGGTAAAATAGAGTTCTATCACAAGCTTACTGTAGCGGACGGAATTTACCGAGAACTGGAGTTGGTGCTAATCGACAAGAGCGATAAAGTGGTGCAAACGGTCTTTAATCACGTTTATATCGATAGCCTGGGAAATAAGCCCAATGGTAATCCGACTAACCCAATTTTAAGTTCCATCAGTGTAAACTGGACCGGTGAATATCGCTTGCAATGGCGCGTGACCTCTTGGGGGGGAACCGGTTTTGCCATGTTCGATAATATCGTGGTAGATGCGATGGATGTAAGTGATGCTAGCAATGATAATGGCTATGGTTATTGTAAACCCGATGATGTAATTTACGATACTATTTGTGCCGGCTCTCTCTACCAGCATGATGTGCCTTATGCTATTGCGGCTAGTGATTGGACCTGGACCTGGCTCAGCGGCGCCGGAGGAACGATCGACAGCACTTTAGTGGCTGGGCCAGTAGATACCTCTATTTACGTACAATGGGCTTACACGGCGAGTGGCGATTATATCCTCGAAGCCACGGAGATTCGTCCGCCTTACAATACTACTACCTATAGCGTAGAGATGCGTATCCACGTATTACCGGTGCCGGAGGTGACCTTGGCTTTAGACAGTGTTTGTCCGGGTGCGATGCATACCGCCAGCTTTGGCTTCACGGGCAGTGACGGTCCTTGGACGGTAACTTTCACTGATGGGGATAGTACCTATACCCAGACCTTTACCGATAGTCTAAGTACATTCTCGATGGGACTCTACAATACGGCTACTCAGGTGCAAATCCTTAGTGTGGTAGGCGCTAATGGTTGTCCGGCGGATACCACCAACTTACCCAGCGCCACGGCGGGAATACTAGCTGGACCGGCGACTGGTCCGATCTGGCATTACTGACAATTTTAGATTTTTTATAAGGGGGAAGAGGAAAAAGGTCGTCTGCATCAGCAGGCGGCCTTTTTCATTTTTTTAGAAAATATGGAGCTTCTAAATTCTTGATAATGACCGGAAATCGAAGATAAATTACCGTTTATCGAAAAAAAAATGCCCTTTATCGAAATCCGATCGCTTTAGGGCTGCGTAAATAAAATTGCAGTTCCGGAATTGCATTTGTTTTTAATTAATGGCTAGCGGCTGAATAGCGCTTGCTGGCCTTTGTATACCCATTAAAAATTAATGCATGATGAAGCGATTATCAAGCTCATTTTTTACCGTTCTTAGTTTTGTAGTATTTAGCGCCCTAGGCCTGTCCGCCCAAGCGCAAGTCACTTATACCGACACCGTTTGTGTGGCTAGTCAGGATGTAGTGTACGGAGTTTCCGGTGCTAGTCCGGGTACCCAATACACTTGGTTTTTAAGTGATCCTGCGGCTGGTACCATCGATACTACGGTGACTGCCAGTAACGATCAGATTCAGGTTGACTGGAACAATCTAGTAGGTACCTATACCCTAAGCGTAGTTTCCCAAAATGTCAATGGCTGTTTTGGTGATACGGTGTCTTTGGACGTGGTCTTAAACCCACTGCCAACAGTGGCGATTGTAGGCGATTCTATTTGTGAAGGCTTTACGGCAAATCTTACTTTCGACTTTACCGGTAGCGCGCCTTGGATTGTAGAATATAGCGATGGCAGTACGACCTATACCGATACCGCCGCGACTACACCTTTTGTAGCCAGTATTCCTAATTACAGCAGCACGACTACCATTAATGTGACTTCCTTAAGTGATGCCAATGGCTGTAATGCCGATCCAGCCAACTTACCGAGCACTACCATCTTCGTGTATCCAAAACCAAGTACTGGAGCCATATTCCACTTCTAATCATCCATGCCTAAACACTCGATTTTCATAAGCTTCCTTCTTGGTCTTTGGAGCTCCATGATAATCGCTCAAGTACCAGTAGATACAATTTGTATCGGGGAAGGGCCTTCCGCTCTGGCGGTGCCCTTCCAAGCTGGACTGAGCTACCAGTGGCGCTGCGGAGCGGGGCAAATTGTAGGCAGAGCCGACTCCAATCTAGTTTTTATCGATTGGTCGCAAGCCCCCGCAGGATTGCATAAGGTAGAAGTAAACAGCCTTTCCCCCGCCTATTGCAGCGGCGACACCAGCAGCGCATGGGTATTAATTCGGGACCGCGAAAGCGCCCAGGCTCTTTATCCAACTCAAGTATGTGTAGGGGAGGAGGTTTTCCTGAGTAGTTTGGTGGGAGGCGATTTTAAATGGAGTAATGGCAGTACCGCTCGCGATTTATCCTTTCAGGCGCAAGCCGATACTAATCTCTACTTAGTGGCTTTTGATTCCATTTGCGGCAGCGATACTCTCAACATTTTTATTCAGGTGAATCCCATTTCTATAGCGGCTATAAACCCCTTACCCGATACCAATTTGGTAGGCAGCATTTTAGAATTGGAGTTTAGAGGGCAAAGTAAGCGTGAAGATTGGGTAGAGTGGTATGTGAATGATGAATACCAAGGTTTTGGCGCAGATTTGCAGATTGCTTTGGAGAGTCCGGGTTACAAGACCATAAAGCAGGTAGTAGGACGCGGTGCTTGTAGCGATAGCACTTTTAAGCGTATTTACGTGGAAGACGAGTTTAAAGCCTTTTTCCCCAATGCTTTTAGTCCGAATGGCGATGGCCGAAATGATGTATGGGACTTTAAAGGGGTAGGAATTGCCCACTATCAAGTGCAGATTTACAATCGCTGGGGCGAATTGGTTTATCAATACGATGATGGCAGTGCCCAAACCGCTTGGGACGGTTATAGCAGAGGCAGCGAGGCCCCAGTGGGCAGCTATGTTTGCAAGGCCCAAGTGGAAGATGCCAGTGGTCGTTTGCACTATTACACCAAGACTATAAATCTCTTGCGATGAAAAAGTATAGTCTTATTCTAATAAGTCTGTTTGCTTTCGCATCCGCTCGAGCGCAGGTAAACCAGGATTTTAACAAAAGCCTCAATCAGGTGGGTGCTTGTTGGCAGTTTTATCAAATGAAGATTAGCGCCCAAAACCCCATTAATAGTGGCAACCAAAGGCGCGCCTTAGCTGGCGATGCCACCGAGGGAGATCCGGCCTATTACATGCAAACACCCCTGCTCAATTTTAATGGCAGCGGCAGCATCGATTTCAAGCATAAGCTGGATGTAAATGATGGTAGTCACCGCGAATTGCAAATTTTACTGAAAGACCCCAGTGAGCGTTTGGTGCAGGTGGTGCACAATACTATCTATGTAGATAGCAATGGGGTAAATGGTTTAGCCAATCCGACCCAAGTGCAAAATACCAGCATCCCCATCAATTTTAGCGGCGATTATTATTTACAGTTTTACATGATTAGTCGGGGGGGGACTTCGGTACTAAGGCTCGATGATCTGAGTATTAATGCCCTGGATGTGAGCAATGCCGACTCCGCCAATGCCCATGGCTATTGCCGCGAAGACGATGTTATTTACGATACGATTTGTGCAGGCGACGGGGTTCAATATAGCTTGCCCTTTCCGATACCCCAGAGTACTTGGGAATGGTCCTGGCAAGGTCAGGTTGGCGGAATGGTCGATAGCAGTCTAGTGACCAGTGCCAAAGACACCCTGGTAGAGGTGCAATGGTCGGCCCAAGCCAGTGGCAATTACGTATTAAGAGCGACCGAAGTGCGTCCGCCCTACAATTCGCGGGATTATAAAGTACGTTATCGGGTATTCGTGCGGCCCAAGCCCATCAGCGGGCCCATCTATCACTATTGATCTTCTTCCAAAAGGCGCACCTTATCGAGCAGGCTGCTGAGCGTTTCCGCTTCATCGGGACTAAGTCCGTTCATAGACCGCTCAATCACATCTTCCTTTTTATCGATTTCCGCCAAAAGCCCCAAACCTTCTTCGGTGATGATTACATCCACCAAACGCTTGTCGTTGGGGCAGGTGGTTTTTGCCACGTAGTTTTTAAGCACCAGGCGATCGACAATGCGGGAAGAGTCGCTCATCTTATCGAGCATACGCTCCCGAATTTGGAGGGTGCTGAGTGGCTCGGGATGGGAACCCCGCAGAATACGAAGGACATTAAACTGCTGTTTGGTAAGCTCATGCTCCTTGAGCATATCACGCACCTTGGCGTCGAGCCAGTTATTCGTATATAAAATGTTTAGGAAGGCTTTCTGATACGCATTACGAAAGCTACTCTGCTTAATTTCCTCTTGGATTCCCATTTGCGCTGTAAGTCAAGGCGCAAAGGTAATCAATGTTGCAACCTTAATCAAATTCGCTATGCAAGAGGCCTTTTTACACTATTTATGGCGCCATCAAAAATTGAAGTTCGGTCCCTGGCAGACCACCAGCGGCGAGGCCATCCAGGTAGTTAAGCGCGGTTTCCCCAATACTTTGGGAGGCCCCGATTTTAAAGAAGCACAAATCCGTTTAGGTGAGACGCTCTGGGCGGGGCAGGTTGAATTACACCTGCGCGCCTCGGATTGGTACAAGCATCGGCATCACCAAGATCCCGCTTATCGGAACGTGGTTTTGCACGTGGTGTATGAGGAAGATCAAATTGTGTATCGCTCCAATGGCGCAAGACTGCCCTGCTTGGAATTAAAGGGCCGCTTCGACGAAGGTCTTTATGAGCGCTATAGTCAATTAATGGCGGAGGAACGCCCCATTGCCTGTGCGCCTCATTTTGCCACAGCGCCAGAAATTTTGAAGCTGGAAATGCTGGACCGCATGGCCCTGGCGCGCTTGGAGCAGAAAAGTCAATTTCTGGAAGACTTGTACCGGCAATCGAAAGGCGATTGGGAAAGCTGTTTTTATTGGGCCTTGGCTTATAGTTTAGGTTTAAAGGAAAATACCCTTGAAATGCTGCGCTTGGCTCAGCTGCTGCCTCTTAAACTGTGGCGGCCTATCGCCAAGCCTCGCGCTCTGGAGGCCTTGTTTTTAGGTGCCGCCGGATTTTTGGATAAAGCGGATCCTGCTTTTGCGGAGCATCAGCGTGACTGGCAATTTCTGCGGCATAAATACCGGATCGAGCCTCCGCATATTAATTGGCAGTATGGTGGCATCCGACCGGCGGCATTTCCCGATCGGCGGATTGCCCTATTAGGGAAAATTTTAGCTGCCGAGAGCAATTGGCATCGCAAGGTCCTTAGCACTGAGCCGGCAGAGCTGAGCGATTTGTTTAAGTTTTCCCTTCCAGAGACCTGGACCCATCATTACCGTTGTGGACAGAAAAGTTCAAAAAAGATTCCCTTAGCCATGGCCAAAAGTTTGAGGGAGAAACTGATAATCAATTTAGTAGTGCCTTATTGGTTTTTCTATGGATCTAAAACAGGGCGGCCGGATTTTAAAGAAAAAGCCTTGGCTGGCTGGGCGGCAATGGATCCAGAGTTAAACAAAATTGTGAGCCTCTATGAACAATTGGGATTAACTATACGTTCAGCTTTGGATTCCCAAGCGGTATTGCAGTGGCATAATAGTCTTTGCGGGGCTAAAAAATGCTTAAATTGCGCTCTTGGGAACAATCTGTTAAAGGGTTGAATATGATCGAGCGACTTAGAAGTAATTTAGAACGATTTGGATTTGAGGTATGCGCCCGCAGCGGAGCGCGCATGGGAATTGCCCCTGGGGTAGTGCGCCGGTATTTCATTTACACCTCCTTCTTGACTTTTGGATCACCGGTAATCCTTTATTTGGTTCTCGCTTTTTGGATTCAAATAAAAGATCACCTGCGCAGTCGGAGACATTCCGTGCTCGATATTTAAAAGACCTTGTACCAAAGCAAATCACTCAGCCGCTTTAGTTTAATTGCCGCCTTACTCCTGGGATTGATCCTAATAGGAGTGACGGGTTATATGATTTTGGAAGATTATTCTTTTTCCGAAGCGGTATATATGACCATCATTACCCTGAGTACGGTAGGCTTTAAGGAGGTACGCGAATTAAGTGCCGCCGGGCAGTGGTTTACCTCTTTACTTATCATCAGTAGTTTTGGTACCTTCGCCTATGGCTTAACCTTATTGGCGCAGGCGCTAATCTCAGGCGAATTAATCGAAGACTTAAAACAACGCAGCTTGAACAAAGAAATCGAAAACAGCAAGGATCACATTATCCTCTGTGGCTTTGGCCGGAATGGGCGTCGGGCCCTGCGCAAACTGCAGGCCTATGGTCAGCGGGTCCTGGTAATTGAAAACGATCCCCAGATTATCGATCAGTTTTTAAAGCCTGAAGGGGTACTGTATTTGGAGGCCGATGCTACCGATGAATCGGTTTTGGAAAGAGCCGGTATTCAGCGGGCACGCGCTTTGGTATCTACCCTTAGTAAGGATGCCGACAATCTTTTTGTGATCATTTCGGCCCGCACCCTAAATCAGAAGGTGCGCTTAATTAGCCGCGCCTCCAGTGAAAGTACCGAGAAGAAATTGCGGGCGGTAGGAGCCGATTCGGTGGTGATGCCCGAGGGGGTAGGGGGCGGACATATGGCAAGCCTAGTGATGAACCCCGATATTGTAGAGTTCTTGGAACACCTTTCGGTGGAAGGAAGTTCGGATTCCAATTTGGAGGAAGTACCCTTAGCCGAACTCATCGGCAGTAAAGCCAGTTGTACGCTTACCGATTTACACATCCGGCAAAAGACCGGTTGTACGATTATTGGGATTAAAGATCCCGACGGGAACTATCAGATCAATCCCGATAGCAATGCCCTTTTACGTCCGGCTTCGCGCTTATTCGTTCTGGGTAATGCCGACCAAATCAAAGCCTTATATCAATTGCTGGGCAATCGCGCGCCTGGTGAAAGTTTATTAGAATCATGAAAATCTTGGTAACGGGCTCCAATGGATTATTGGGTCAGAAGCTCGTGCATAAATTAAGTGCTGATCCCGAGGTAGAGCTCATCGCCACCGCCCGGGGGGAAAATCGTTTGGAACATCGCAGCGGCTATGTGTACCGATCGATGGACATCAGTAATCTGGAGCAGGTGCTGCAGGTAATCGGGGAAGAAAAGCCAGAAGTGGTGATTCACACGGCGGCCATGACTCACGTCGACCAATGCGAGGACGATAAAGCAGGCTGTGAAAAGCTGAATGTAGAAGCAGTCGAATACATTTTGGCCGCTTGCGCTTGGCATAAGGCCCATTTAGTGCATCTTTCCACTGACTTTATCTTTGATGGCAGTAAAGGCCCATTAACGGAAGATGAAGAAGCCAACCCGGTGAGTTATTACGGCGATTCGAAATGGCGGGCCGAGAAATTAATTAAGGCGAGCAATGTGCCCCACGCCATTTTACGCACGGTCTTGGTTTACGGCGTCGCCGAGAATATGAGTCGCAGTAATATCGTTTTATGGGCCAAGGGCGCCTTGGAGAAAGGTGCACCCATTACGGTAGTCGACGATCAATTCCGCACTCCCACCTTAGCCGAAGATTTGGCCGATGGCTGTATTCTAGCCGCCAAGCAAAAGGCGGAGGGTGTCTACAATATTTCCGGAGCCGATTTTATGAGTATTATTGAGATGGTGCGCCGCATTGCCCGTTTCTGGAAGCTGGATGAAAGCTTGATACAACCCGTATCCTCCAGTACCCTAAACCAAAGAGCGCAGCGACCGCCTAAAACCGGTTTTATTATTGATAAAGCCCGTGAAGAGCTCGGCTATGCCCCGCATAGTTTTGAAGAAGGCTTGGCCCTGGTAGACCAGCAGATAAAAGAAGCGCAGGCTTAAAAAGCAGCAGCATGCAAAAAGAACTTTTGGTAATCAGCTATTATTGGTTGCCGGACGAAGGAACGGGCAGTTACCGTATTTCCAAGTTCGTAAAGTATCTCTTGCGCAAAGGCTGGCAAATAACCGTACTTACGGCTAGTCAGGACCCGGAGGGAAGCTACGCAGCCCCAGCCGGATTAAAAGTAATGCGGGTCGGCAAGCAGAAATCAGTACCCGGCGCTAAAAAAGTCAACCCCTCCATTTTCTACGCCAAAGACCAGAACTGGAAAGCTAAATTGAAGGTCTGGGCCCGACTCAACCTGATCATCCCCGATGCGAAGATTTTCTGGTATCCGGCTGCGGTTAAGGCCGGTCTTGCATTGGCCAAGCAGTATAATTTCGCGGCCCTGCTATCGACCTCACCACCTCCTAGCACCTCCTTGGTGGCCAAGCGATTGGCGCAAAAATTGAAGCTGCCCTGGGTAGCCGATTTCAGAGACCCTTGGACCGAGATCTATTATTATGAGGACTTCCCGCAAGGGGCCATCGCCAAGCGCATCAATAAAGCTTTAGAGAAGTCCGTTTTAGAACAAGCGGATGCGGTGGTGTCGGTGAATGCGGGCTTTTTTCCGGAGCACGAGGGGTGGATGGAGCATGAACATATTATTAGTAATGGCTTTGACCCTGAAGATTTTCTTCCCGGCAACCACGTGGAACGTGGCAAGCGGGACAAGCTGGGTGTGCAGAACGTAAAACGTTCCAAGGGGGCGCAGGGTTTGCCGAAGACGCAGAAGACGCAGGGTGTGTGCGGGGCGCAGGGGGCGCTGGGTGAAGGATTAGGGGGAAAAGAAGAGGAAAAGCAGGGCGAGCTGGGAAAGCAGGGTGAAGTGATGAAATTTAAGGTGGCGTATTTGGGGAGTTTTAAGATGAACCAATTGGCGCCGGGCTTTTTAAACTTTTTGCAGAATTTGCCGGAGGGACTGATTCCGCATTTGGAGTTCAATTTTGTGGGGAATGTGGATGTCTTGGTGCAGGAGGAGATAATGAAGCTTATCCCTAAGGGTTTAGAGCTTCATTTTAAAGGCCTGGTGCCGCATAAAGAGGCGGTGGCGATTATGCAGGAAGCAGATTTGCTGCTGCTATTGATTGGTCAGGCGGAGCGCAGCAAACTGGTTTTTAGCACCAAATTGTTTGAGTATTTAATGAGTGGGAATCCCGTTTTGGCCTTTGGTCATGAAGGTGGGGCAGCCCATAAAGTAATCGAATCCAGTAAAGGAGGTTATCTTAGTCCGCATGGAGCGAGTGAGGCCGCCTTGGAATACTTCTCGCAGGTCTACAAGCATTGGCAAAGTGGTCGGACTATGCCGGGCGCAAGCCCAGAGTCCTTGGAAGACTATAATTTTGAAAAATTGAGCGCCCGTCTCGAAAAGATATTGATGGATGTCACAGGATAAGGATTTACAAAAATTAGCCGCCGGCCGGCAAGGGGCCTACCGCAAAGATGCGCGGAGCGAAAACTTCTTGGCCGAGCTTAATGCCGCTTTACATTCCTTCGAGCAGGAGCAGTATGAAGAGGCCGCGATTGAGCATCCTATTTTTATGGTGATTGGCGCGCCGCGCAGTGGTACTACCTTTTGTACGCAGTTCTTGGCGAATGCCTTTTCCTTAGGTTATGTCAACAATTTGGTGGCGCGTTTCTATCAGAATCCCCTGACCGCTTTGCGGCTGAGTGATCAGATTTTAGGCAAGGGTCATTTGCCCAGTTTTAGTAGTCATTATGCTAAAACCGAAGGCATCCATAATATCCATGAATTCGGTTATTTCTGGCGGCATTGGTTGCATAAGGGCAGCTTGGAAGCGATGGAAAGCATCGCCGAAGATGAAGCCCGTATCGATTGGCAGGGACTGTATCAGGTGCTGGCCAATATGCAGCAGGAGTGGGGCCGACCCTCGGTTTACAAGAATATTTTTGGCTCCTACCACATGCCTAAAATGACGGAGCTATTGGAGAAAGTGGTTTGGGTGTATATCGAGCGGGATGAGCTGGATGTAGCCCTTTCGATATATGGCGCGCGCGAAAGGCATTACGGTAAAGAAGGCCTCAAGAAATGGTGGTCTTATTCGCCGCCCAATGTGCTGGAGCTTTTAGACTTAGAGCCCATTCCGCAGATTGCGGCGCAGGTACATTATTTAAAGGCCTATTATCAAGAAGAGTTGGCCAAGCTGGATCCCGGCAAGGTGGTGAAGCTCAATTATGCGGAGCTCACCCAGCACAGCCATCAGGTGGCGGAAGCCATTCAGAAACAAGTGAAGGCGAGCTTCGATTATGATTTGAGTCTAAACCCTGACTTGCCATCGAGCTTTGCCTTTAATCAGTATCGTACAGAGCAGCCCGAACTGAGAGCTGCTTTTCAAAAGGAATTTGAAACCCTAAGAAATTCATAGATGGTACTAAGCGTACATCAGCCCAATTTTATGCCCTGGCAGGGTTATTTCTACAAGATGAAGCAATCCGATTTATTCGTGATTATGGATACGGTGCAATACGTGAAGCGCCATATCTGCAATCGCAATAAAATCAAGAATTCGCAAGGCGAGGCCCAGTGGTTGGGCGTATCGGTGAGCAGCGCCAAGGGGCGGGATGTGAGCTTTATTGAACTGGAGATCGATTATAGTCAGAAGTGGCAATCCAAAGCCCTCGCCAGTTTAAAGCATGCCTATGGCAAGGCGCCCTATTTCGACCGCTATTACCCCGATATCGAAAAAATACTAGTCACTGAATTCCCCAATTTGGCGGAATTGAATATTGCCTTGATTGAATACTTCAAGGAGCTCTTTGAAATTGATACCCCCTTAAAGCGGATGTCCGATATGCCAGGGAATTTAGGAAGCAAGAGCGAGCAGATCATCAATATCTGTAAACTCGAGCATGCCGATGTTTACCTATCCGGCCAGGGAGCCAAGAAGTACAATGACCAGGAGATGTACGATGCAGCAGGGATAGAGCTACGCTATTTGGAATACGAGCCCCCAAGCTATGCCCAAGTAGGGGGAGTATTCATCTCCCACCTATCGGTATTAGACTTGGTGTTTAATCAGGGTCCGGATAGCAAAAACTACATTTAAAATAGTCTAATAGAGACGAATCTTACCTTGCTGCTGGGCGCTTTTATCGGCACTTTCGATGCGGTAGAGGTAGAGACCTTCTGCGGCGGAGGATAGGTCAAGTTGCATTTGCAATTGATCAATTTCCTTGGTCAGGATTACTTGTCCGGATAGATTGTAAATACGAATGCTGCCCCGCATTAGTCCAGCCTGACTAAAATCGAAATGTACGATGCCGCGACTCGGGTTGGGGAATACCGCTACCCCTAAATTGGGCTGAGCATTTTCGCTTAGTCCGATGGTGCTGCGGTAATTTACCAGGAGGCGCGGATGGCAATTGGGATTCAAATTATCGCGTGAGCCAAATACCATGCGGCGGTAATAGCTTTCGGTGGCCAATTGAATGAGGAAACCGTGACTATTAGCGGTATCGCTAAGGATATCCTGCACCAAGGCAGTGACATTGAGCGTATAGTTTTGGAAGGCTGAAGTGCTGGTGGGGATAGTGGTCTCGTTCTGAGCACTAAAGCTAGGCTGATTGATCCAGTTTACTTGATACTCTTGCCAGGGACCGGTAATGCGATTAATCCGGCATCGGTTATCGCTGCCAAAGCTGTGTCCGCCTGGGTACTCGGTCGAATTACTATCGGTAATAAGCACCAAATAAGCCGATTCGATACGGGATTGCGCGGGAATAGCGCTAAAGTCGAAATCAATAAGGGAACGATGGTTTACATCATTACCCCCATTGGTCCAGGCGTGCATATTTAACCACTCGTAATTACCGTAATTTAGAGGATCACCCGCACCCGCGAATTGACGTATCATGGCATCTTTGGTCGGGTTTAAAACCAGACTTTGAACCGGATTCTGCGGTGGGAGGGAATCATAGGCCAGGATGAGCTTGGGCATTAAATCGGGGTAATTCGACTCACTGGAGGCAAAAACCATCCGGCGGTAAGCCGTTTCATTTAAGAGTTTTAGGTAAAAGCCATGGCTATTCGCCTTATCGTTGACCATCTGTTGTACCAGCACTTTTACGTCGAGGTCGTAGCTCTGGTAAGCCGAGCTCGCAGCCGGCAATTGCACCGTGTAATTGCTGTTGATAGTAGGCTGGTTATTCCAATTTACTCCATTTTCGGTCCAGCTGCTGCTGATGAGACTCAGCTTACAATCGTTAGGCTCCGTTAAATAGTGACCGCTAGCGTACTGCGAACCAGTAGGGGGAACTTGCAGAATGAGTCGCGCCGAAATAATATACGAACTATCCGGAACCTGACTCAGGTCGAAGTCAATTAAAGAACGGTGCACCACCGTTTGGCCCCCATTACTCCAGGCATGCATATTCACCCAAGGGTAGTTGCCGTAATTGTTGTTGTCGCCCTGCGATCCTAAGCGACGGATCATGGCGTCTTTGGAAGGACTAAGGGTATCGTAATGAGTTTGTGCACTAAGGCCAAAGCCCAGTGCCAGGAAGAAGCAAAGTAAATTCTTCATAGCGGGAAGCAGTTTTGATTAAGGTTCTAAATTTAGCTAAAAATTACCAGCGCGTACGAATCACCTCATAAGATTCGGCGTACTCCGAGCGCACTTGGGTACCGCGAACTTTCGCTAGTCCGTAGATAAATTCCTCAGTGAAATACTGACGCTGTTTTACAAACTGCGATTCGTACAATTTTAAGGCCTCCCATTTCTTATCGAGATGACGTTTCTCTAAGGTCACGAAGGCCTGGGCCGAGAAGCTGATGTGGTTCCAGGGTAATTCATAACCCCAAACCGTTACCTCTTTAAAGGCACGGAGGCCCTCATTGTGCACCACCTGGTGATCTTGGTGTAGGTCGGATCCCGAAGGCACTAAGACCATATCCGGAGCGATGCTCGCTCTAAGGCGCACCAATTCTTCCAAAACCTCTTGTCGACTGTAATTAAGCTTGCGCACCTCATAGTCGTAGATGTACAACTGTTCTTCCGGAATACCGAAGAATTTCATCGAAGCAATGAATTCATTCTTCAATAAATCGGGGTCCGCTCCCGGAGGTAAAGAAGCCCGGGCGGTGGAAAAGGCCGCCACATGAATTTCGATGCCATTTTCCAACATTCTGGCCATGGTGCCCCCACAACCCAATTCCGCATCGTCGGTATGCGGTGCTAGTAAAAGTACTTTCTTAACGTTATTCATAGCAGAATTAGGCCTTAGGCCGCTTCTTTTTCTTGTTTGTTTTCATACCAAATCCCGAAGGGTACTAGGGCAATGATGCCTAAGCTAGCAAAAAGAGCCAGCCATTCCATGCCCGCCGTAGCCTCGGCCGCGGTAAACTCCATAGTAATTTCATGGCTACCCGCCGGAACTTTTAAGGCCCGCAAGATATAGTTCGCACGGATGAGTTCCGCTGGCTCGCCATCAATTTTTACCGTCCAGTATTCGGGATACCAGATTTCTGAGAAAAGGACTAGGTTTTCGCTGTTACTCTGGTAATTGTAGACCAGTTTTTCGGGATCGTAAGAGCTGAGCTTTACGCTACCCTCACCTGCATTGGCCGGCAGACTGCCCACTTTAGCGGCTTGGTTTTCTCGGAGTATAGCGGTGGTCTCCGGATTGAAATCCTGTAAAGCCGCAATTTCCGCATCAGCGGAAGCTACCGTCTGAATAGATTTAACCAACCAAGCATTACCGAGGCGATTCAAGTTTTCGATTGGTTGTCCTTGGGGGCTAATGATGTAGCGGGTGTTCAACATATTGAGCACCGGCGTAGCGCTGAAGTCAGCCGCATTAATCGAGCCCCGACGTCCTTTTACTTGCAGGTAATTTACCTCGGAGCCCAGCTGATTATCGATCACATCCTGATAGATCTGGAGTTTAGCTCCGTGATAGCCGCCAATACTGTAGTGGAAGAAGGAAGTAGTGGCATCATTGAAAGGCGATACGCTGAGGTTAAGGGTACGGAAGTAGGGATCCTGGGCATATTGCGCCATGATGTAGCGATCGGCGCCCGAAGGCTGCACCCCATAATTCTGCTCCAATTGGGCTTTATCCACAAAGCTTTCTTTGTTGAGGTAGCGCTTGTTTACCGTAAAGAGGTCTAAGACAATAAGGGCTCCTAAAATCATGATGGCCACCGGACGCTTTACACTGCCACGCGCCCAGAGGAAGATGACTACTACTCCCGCAAGCACCAGGCCTAAGCTGCGCAATACATCCGATTTGAATACCGCCTGACGCGCCGTTTCGAGCGCCTCAATAAAGGCATCACTCTGAGCCGCATTAAAGCCCGCCTGCGAAAGTTGTTGCGGTAAGCTAGTAGCTTCCTGCTCACTCAGGAAGGTGTTGAAAGTGCCGGGCGCTACGAAATTGAGGACTAAAAATAGGATTAAGCCCCCGCCAATAAGGTAAAGCCAGTTGAGGCGCGACTGATTTTTAGCGATTAGGGTGGAGGCCCCTTCTTTCCACTGACTCGGCTCTAGTTTAGCCATGCTGCTGAGTCCGAGCATCGCTAAAATGGGCAGAATCAATTCCGGAATCACCAAGAAGGAAGCTACCGCTCTAAATTTGTTGTAAGCCGGGAAATAGTCGAGGAAGAAATTGGTAAGGCCATTGAAGTTTTTACCCCAAGCCAACATCAGCGTAAGTGCAAAAACCCCCAGCAATAAGTATTTTAATTTCCCGCGGTAGAAGACCAGGGATAGGAGGGCGAGCAGCACCACGATGGCCCCCGCGTAAACCGGTCCGGAGGTAAAAGGCTGATCGCCAAAATAGCTGTTCATACCCCCCACACTCTGTTGAAAGCGCGGATCTACCTTTTGCAAGGCCCCTTCCTGGGCATTAAGCGCGCCGGTGGGTCCGCCTTTGAAATTAGGCACTAAAAGCGTCCAAGACTCATCGATGCCATAGGACCAGTTGGTTACGTAATCACGGTCGAGTCCGCCGGTCTGATTCGCCTCATTGGCGCTAAGCTCCGATTTCCCCCGAATGGTATGCTTACCAAAATCGAGGGTACTCTTTAAATAAGGGTAATTGGTCGCCAGCGCGAGGATTCCGCCCCCAATTAAAAAGGCGGTCGCCTTAAGCCACTGCGGTAGGCCCTGCTTTTGGAAAGCCTTCACCCCTTCGTAAATCCCGTAGGGAATGGCTAAGAAGAGGAAGTAGTAGAACATCTGTGGGTGACGGGCGCTCAGTTCTAGAGCCAAAAAGAGGCTAAAGACCGCTAAGCCCAAGAATATTTTTTTCTGGCGGTAGGCATAGACCATACCCGCTAGGACTCCGGGAACATAAGCCATCGCGTGAATCTTGGCATTGTGTCCCGCTTCCTGTAAAATGTAGAAATAAGTCGAAAAGGCGTAGGCTATGGCTGCAATGGCGGCAATGCGCGGGTCCACTTTAAAGGATAAACCGAGGATAAAGAAACTCACCATGAGCATTAAGGGAAAGCCGATGGAGGTATCTAAGAATAGGGTATTGATGGTCTTGGGTACAAATTTCAATAATTCCCCGCCGTAGATCACCGAAGTCATGTAAGAGGGCATGCCCGCAAAGATGACATTGGTCCAATAGATTTGACGGCCTTCTTCGCGGTATTTTTCAATTTCGGAAGAGGAGCCTCGGTGCTGCATGATATCGTTCTTGCGGACGGTTTTTCCGGAGAGAACGGGCGCGCTGAAAGCCGCGGCTAGTAAGATGAAGCTCGCGATGGCGAGGAGGTGAATTTTGTACTTCTGGAACATTAATTTGGCTTTGAGGGCCAAATATAGAGAAATAGAAGAGAGGAGGAGAAGAAAAGAGGAAGAGGGGAAGAGGGGAAGAGGATTGCTTCAACGCAGAGGCGCAAAGGGTGCGAAGGACGCAGAAGGAGGGAGGCTGGGTGTGTAGGACGTACAACCATGCCTTCGCATGCTTCGGCAGGCAGGCAGTTCCAAGGGGAGGCAGAGGGAGGTAAACGACGAAGCTAAAAACTATGTCATGCTGAGCGTGTCGAAGCACGATGTGGACTAAAATTAAAGTGTCCTTCGACTAGTCCTCCTTAGGTCGGACGCTCCTCGTAAAACGAGGTAAACAGGATGACAATATTTATCACTTCGGAGCTACACTTACTGTCATGCTGAGCTCCGTTGAAGCACGGTCTTAGTAATACAAAAAATTCTTTTGCGTTCTTTGCCTTAAGAATCGCATAATGGGAGTGGTAGTTCGACAATCGATTTGGAATTCACTGAATTCTTATGTGGGGGTGGCCCTAGGGGCCCTCAATACTTTGGTGTTCTTCCCTTATGTGTTCTTGAATGAGCGGAGCTTTACCGGGGAGATTAACTTTATCATGGCCTTTGCGACGGTGGCTTCTACCTTGGGGCATTTGGGTTTACCGATTGCGATTGGTACCTATTTCCCCCGCTTTAAGGAGGGGTCCAAAGCGCAGGGTCAGCTGTGGTCCTTTAGTGTCTTGGCCCTTAGCGGCATTAGCCTCTTAGCGGTATTGACCTCGCTGCTTTACAGTAGCTATATCAATCCCCACGCGGCGAATAGTTTGCAGGTGATTTTAATAAGCATCGGCATGCTGGGCTTTGAGTTGTTCGCCGCTTTGAGTCAGCATTACAAAGCAGTAATATTCCCCCAATTCCTCAAACACGTTTTTCGTCGCCTGCTCATCACCGCTGCCTTGGCGGCCAGCTATTTCTTAGACATTGAGTCCATTACCTTTTACTATATCCTCTCCACGGGCTACCTCCTGCAAATTGTCTTGGTGGCCTTATACAGCCGCAAATTTCTACCTGCTTGGCATTGGTCTTTTGCCGAGCTTGAGCTGAAGGAAATCCTCAAATACGGCGGCATGGTAATGCTGGCCAGCGGGGCGATGATTATGGTGAGTCGCATCGATATGATTATGATTCGCACGCTGCTCACCAAGGATGAGGTCGCCCTCTACAATATTGTACTCTTTATTGGTATGGTGGTCTCGGTACCGGCCAAAGCCTTGGTGGTGAGTCTGCGGCCTTACCTTACCCGCGCTTGGGCGGATGGAAATGTGCTGGAATTGGGAAAGATTTACCGGAAATCGGCCTTAAACCAAATGATTAGCAATTCTTTGCTCTTTCTCCTAGTCTGGAACTTCTTGGACATCGCCTGGTTGATTTTACCGGAGACCTATCAGTTTGCGGAGGGTGCTTGGGTGGTCTTTGCGATTGGATTGGGCGAAATTATTCAGGGGGCGACTGGAATTAATGGGATTATCCTGACTGTCGCCGATCGACAGCGTTTTAATTTTCACAGTGGCTTGGCCCTTTTGGTGATCACCGTGGCTACTAATTTTCTCTTTATTCCCGCCTTCGGTTTGATGGGAGCGGCCTTCGCTAGTTTGCTCGCGATGAGCTTGGTGAATGTCTTTAAGGTAGCCATCCTGGGCAAGGAATTAAAACTCTGGCCCCAGAGTAAGGAGTTGTTCCAAGTGATGGGCGGCTTTGTGGCGGCCCTGGCGCTATTGTTTTGGGTGCAAGGTTTGGGCTTGGGTCTGGTGGCGAAGATGGGGGTAGGCTTCTTGGTGATAGTTGGGGTTTATGGGGGGCTTTATCGCTTCACGCAAGTTTTTCATGACTTTAAATCTTTGAGGTAAATATTTAAACGCGAAGAGGAGAAGGGAGGAAGAGAGGAAGAGAGAATTACCTAAACGCAAAGAAGCAAAGGAGAGAAGAGGGGAAGAGGATTACTTAAACGCAAAGAAGCAAAGAGCTAATAGATTTGGATTCCTTTAAACTTTTCCTTTTGTAATGCTTTGCGTTCTCTGCGTTTAAGCAACTATCTTTGCCCTATGCTAGAAAAGCTAAAGGAAATTTGGCAGCGGATTGAGAAGGTGGTGCGGGTAAATACCAAGCGTATTACTTTGCCTTTATTTGAAGGCCTGAGCTTATACGATGTGTCGATTTTCTTTTTCCGAGGGATTGTGGAAGGCAGCGTGACCAATCGAGCGGGATCTA
The DNA here is from genome assembly GCA_913055685.1 of uncultured Flavobacteriales bacterium. Lineage (GTDB taxonomy): Bacteria > Bacteroidota > Bacteroidia > Flavobacteriales > Schleiferiaceae > Croceimicrobium. The sequence continues at coordinate 921 of CAJXKC010000003.1, read as the reverse complement.
TTGCCTATTCTTTCTTCCTGGCGCTTTTTCCCGGGATTATCTTTTTCTTTACCCTTATTCCTTTCTTTCCGGTCGCGAGTCTGGAGACCGAAATCTTTGATGTCTTCCAACGTATTTTACCACCCGATACCTTTGATGCAGCCAAGGGAACGATAGAGGACGTATTGGAGAATAAAAGGGGGGGCTTATTATCGATTGGTTTCTTCCTGGCCTTGATTTTTTCGACTAATGGGGTGAATGCCATCATCAGTAATTTTAATACCACCTACCATCAAATTGAATCCCGAACTTGGTATAAGCAGCTTACGGTGAGCTTGGGTTTAACGGTGGTGCTGAGCTTTAACTTCATCGTGGGGATGATCATCATTATCTTTTCCTCGGATGTTCTTAATGCGGTGCTTAACTTCTTTGGCTTAGAGGTGGTGTCGGCCTTCGCGGTGGAGCTGACCCGTTATTCTCTACTGGTGGCGGTGGTCTTTATTGGGATTGTGTTGCTGTATAATTTCGCGCCGAGTGGGAAAAGACCTTGGCGTTTTATTTCGCCGGGAGCGATTCTGGCGACGGTTTTGATCTTGATTAGTTCTTGGGCTTTTAGTTTCTACGTGGCGAATTTTAGTCAGTATAATAAGCTCTATGGGTCAATTGGGACCTTGATGGTGATATTGCTGTGGATTTATATTAATGCCTTGGTTTTGATTATAGGCTTTGAGTTGAACGCGAGTATTGCGGGAGTGAAGTTGGATAGGGATCGGGAGCGATTGGAAAGATGAATAGGTGAAGAGAAGAAGAGAGGATGAGGGGAAGAGGATTACCTAAACGCAAAGAAGCAAAGAGGAGAAGAGAGGAAGAGAGGAAGAGAGGAAGAGAGGAAGAGAGGAAGAGAGGAAGAGAGGAAGAGAGGAAGAGAGGAAGAGAGGAAGA
>CAJXKC010000002.1 GCA_913055685.1 uncultured Flavobacteriales bacterium | reverse complement strand
TTTTGAACTGATTTACAGTGAGTTAAATCAATCCCTAGGCGAATGTCAGTGCCTGTTTTTAAAGCTTTGTGACCTTGCAGGGTCACGGTGCCATTCTGAGCAGCATTGGGGTGAATAAAGTAACTTCTAGTAAAGCAACCTGGATGGAAAACCCCGGCACCTATGTGCTGGTAGTAGAAGACCCCGATACCAAGGAGGTACTGGGAGGTGCAAGGGTAGATACCAGTTATGGAAATACCAAGCTGCCCATTGCAGACGCAACCGGTTACATGGATGAGAAAATTCACGATTTTATTGCCCGGGAAGCGGAGCATGGAACAGGAGAGATATGTGGTCTTTGGAATTCTCGGAAGGTAGCTGGAATGGGATTCGGTTCGCTTTTTTTAACGCGGGCTGCAGTAGCGATTACTACCCAAATAGAAGTGAAGTCACTTTTCGCCCTATGTGCACCTTACACAGTAGCTACGGCCGAAAGTTTTGGTTATAAGACTTTAAAAGAGGTAGGTAATGAGGGTACTTTTTATTATCCAAAATTAGACCTTCTCGCTACCGCAATGCTGTTGGGAGATACTGATAGTCTAGAGGGTGCATCAGAACTTGAAATGGACCGTGTAGGATCCCTGCGTAAGGATCCAAATCAATTTTTTGAAGAAATCCTAAGAAATAGACAGGTACCGGTTCAATACAAACTTGAAATTTGATTTAATTAGATGAAAAGGATTTTCCTATTCCTTTTTCTGCTTGCCGCCCAGTTCGCTTTTGCTCAAATGCAATTAGCAACTCATGAAATAGGCCCAGAAAACATCACTACCGATAAGATCGCTTATCTACCGTATGAAACAGTTCCTAGTGGCGTAGCTAACTTTGATAATGGCTCTAGAGTTTTCCTTAGAATAGATCTATCGGAGTATTCAAGCGTAGATGATAAAGTTCTTTTTCTCTCCTATGCCTTATTAGATACCATCCGCCTGTATTACGATAATGGTAATGGGATTAGTCTGCAACAAGAAACTGGTCAGGCTTTTGAGTTTGATAAGCGGAAGTATGAGGCTAGTGACTTTGTTTTCCAGCTTGACCCAGATGTTAGGGAGTATTATTTTGAAATATCCAGCAATAAACCAGTGGTGCTGCCTTTTCAGGTTTTGGAGAAGGATAAACTCAACGGAACCCTAAGTAATAACGACTTTTTCTTTGGCTTGTATTTGGGTATCATCATCGTGATGTTCCTCTATAACTTGGTAATTTACTTCCTCACCAGAGACCGAAGCTATTTATTTTATATCCTTTATCTGCTAACCCTTGGTTTAGCGCAGGCGGCACTTTTCGGCTACACCGATCGCTTTTTGTTCCGATCATGGCCCTATTTTAATAAAGTATTTACGGTACTCTCTGGAGCCTTAGTGGGGATTGCATCGATTTTCTTCATCAGCAATTTTTTAAGGTTAAGAACTAAGGCACCTTTATTTCGGACTTTGCTTTATGGTATTGTGGTTCTCGATATTATAGGTATTACTATCTTGTTTTCGGGCTATGAGGCATTCGCCTACAAAATGGTTAATATGGTAGCACTTTCAGGTTCTATCATTGCTATCATTGCAGCAGTCAAACTAGCCCAGGGTGGCTATAAACCGGCTAATTTCTTCTTAATAGCATGGTCGGTATTCTTAGTAAGCGTGGTAATTTTTGCTCTCAAGGATTTCGATATTATTCCTTATAACCCACTGTTCCGTCGTTCTATGCTGTTCGGATCGAGTATTGAGGTCGTTCTCCTATCTGTCGCACTTGCCGACCGTATCAATCAATTGAGGAGAGAAAAGGAATATTCCCAAGCCCGAGCGCTGGAGATGGCTCGTGAAAATGAGCGTATCATAAAGGAGCAAAACGTTGAACTGGAGAAAAGGGTAGAGGCCCGGACCATGGAGTTGCAGGAGGCTAATGAGGAATTACAGGTTACACTGGACAACCTTAAAGAAACCCAAACCCAACTGGTAGATGCCGAGAAAATGGCTTCTTTGGGTCAGCTAACTGCAGGTATTGCCCATGAAATAAATAACCCCATTAATTTCATCACTTCTAATATTAAGCCCTTGAAACTTGATCTATCAGAGGTTTATGAAATTATTGAACGCCTGGAGAATTTACCAGAAGAAGCTAGTGCTGATGATATTAAGCAAGCCAAAGCAGCCTTGGAAGAATTTGATTATGACTTCCTAAAGGAAGAGATAGAGTCTTTAGTTTCAGGGATTTCCGATGGTGCGATTCGTACTTCCGAGATCGTGTTAGGTCTGCGGAACTTCTCTCGCTTAGATGAGGATGTAGTGAAGCTGGCCAACTTAAACGAAGGTTTGGAAAGTACTATGATACTCCTTCGTAATAAAACCAAAGACTTAATCGAGATTAAGAAAGAGTTCGATCCTAATTTACGCGATATAGAATGTTTCCCTGGGAAATTAAATCAGGCATTTATGAACATTCTAAATAATAGTATTTATGCCGTTAATGCCAAGCATTATGAAGAGGGGGAAAAACCGACTTTAACCTTAAAAACAAGGTTAGTGGATGAAGAGTTTGTGGCAGTCCATCTCATTGATAATGGTATTGGTATGGATGAGGAAACTAAGAAAAAGTTATATGAACCTTTCTTCACTACAAAGGAGGTGGGTGAAGGCACGGGGCTCGGTATGAGTATCGTATTTAAAATTATTGAGAAACACGGTGGGCGAATAGAACTTAATTCTGAAGCTGGAAAAGGGACAGAATTTATTTTATTTTTACCCATGCGCCAACCAAGTGAATTCGCATGACGCCAAGAAACGCTCCAAAAAATATAAAGGTTCTATATCTCGATGACGAGAAGAACAACCTTCGCTCTTTTAAGGCGGCTTTCCGAAGAGATTATCAAGTCTTTACCGCAGGAAATACCGAGGACGCTTTTAGTATTATCAAAGCGCACAAACCGCATGTTATTTTCTCTGACCAGAGAATGCCAGTGACAACGGGAGTTGAGTTCTTTAATGCGGTGCGACAAGTTTTTCCGGATCCAGTTAGGATCTTAATTACTGGATTTACTGATGTTAATGATATCATAGACGCTATTAACAAAGGTCATGTTTATCGATACATCACCAAACCGTGGAGTGAGGCGGAGATAAAAGTGGCTATTGAGAATGCCTTTGATCTTTACCATACGCGTTTACAATTAAAAGAAAAGGTAGCCGATTTAGAGAAGACGAATAATGAGCTAAACCGTTTTGTATACAGTGTGTCTCATGATCTGCGCTCGCCAATTGCAAGTGTTTTAGGCTTGGTGAAAGTATCTAAACTCGAAGTGAAAGACCAGGTTGCACAAGAGCTTTTTGAGAAAGTGGATGACTCGGTTCACAAGTTAGACATGCTGGTCAATAATATTATCGATTATTACAAGAACAGTAAGGCAGGGGAGGACATAAGCAAAATTGATTTCAATCATCTGGTAGAAGATGTCAAGAACCATCTGCATTCAGGTGAAACAGAAAATGCTTTCCGTTTAAATAGCAAAGTTGATCAAAAGGCGAGTTTTTACGGCGATTATTTCCGTTTAAGAGTGGTCTTAAGCCATTTGGTAGCCAATGCGATTAAATTTAAAAAGCCGGACCAGGAAATGGCGGTTATTGAACTTAGCTTTAGCATAGACGAAGAAAAGGCCTCCATCACTGTTCAGGATCACGGGATAGGAATTCTTCAAGATCACATCGAACAAATTTTTAAGATGTTTTTCCGCGGTAAAGAAGATCTAGCAGGATCTGGCTTAGGATTATACATCGTAAAAGAAGCTTTGGCAAAGATGGGCGGCAAGATTGATGTGGAGTCATCTCCAAATAAAGGTGCGGAATTTTCAATTGAACTTCCTAACCTAAGTCCGGCCGAAGATGAGTGACTTTATTTTCGCAAATTGTTTATTGATCGACGATAATCCTGTCGATCGTTTTGTGAATCAGCGATTGCTGGCTCATCATAGAGTAGCGCAGAATATTACTGAAATTGGCGGAGGCAAGGAAGCCTTGGATTATTTGCAAGATTGCCTGTTAGGCACACATCCGATGCCCGATTTAATTCTCCTCGACCTGATGATGCCAGAAATGGATGGTTTCGAATTCTTACGCCATTATAATCTGTGGGTTTCAAAAACCGAAAAAGCCCCTAAGCTTTTTATGGTGTCCTCTACAGAAGATGATCGTGACCTAAAACGCGCGAGAGAAAACACCCATATTATAAGACTTCTCCGCAAGCCTTTAATTCCGGAAATACTTATCGGTTATCTAGCTTAGAACTCTGACTTAAAGTGAAACTTAATATTGTCGAATTTTTCTTTAGCCATATTAAGGCTAAACGAAGAGTCGGCTAAGAAAACGAGGCGGTCAAATTTGTCACGCGCAAGATAGCGTGCCTTTAAGCGACTAAACTCTTTCAATTGTTCCTGATCTTCAGTTTCAATCCAACAAGCTTTATATGCGGGGTAATTCTCATAGCTGCACTTGGCACCATACTCGTGCTCCAAGCGATATTGAATTACTTCATATTGAAGGGCACCAACGGTTCCAATAATCTTTCGATTGTTCTGCTCAAGGGTAAAGAGCTGGGCAACACCTTCGTCCATTAATTGATCAATACCTTTATTTAATTGCTTTGCCTTTAGGGGGTCGGCATTATTAATGAAGCGGAAATGCTCCGGACTAAAACTTGGAATTCCTTTAAATTCTAATTCTGGACCTTCACTTAGGCTATCACCAATCCTGAAGTTTCCAGTGTCATGCAGGCCTACAATATCGCCTGGATAGGCCTCTTCTACCACCGATTTCTTTGATGCCATAAATGCCGTAGGACTGCTAAACTTCATGTTTTTCCCCAAACGGCAATGTTTGTAATTGGTATTTCGCTTGAATACACCCGAGACAATCTTCACAAAAGCTAAGCGATCACGGTGCTTAGGATCCATATTAGCATGGATTTTAAAGATAAAGCCGCTGAAATAGGGATCTTCGGGCTTTACTAAAAGGCCATTAGCGTCTTTGTTCTGGGGAGTGGGGGCAATATCTACAAAGCAGTTAAGAAGTTCTTGTACCCCAAAATTATTTAATGCTGAGCCAAAAAATACCGGCGATTGATTTCCTTCTAAGTAAGATTGATGGTTGAAATCATCGTATACTCCCTGTAAAAGCGATAGTTCTTCCACCAGGGTTTCAGCGGCTTCCTCACCAACTAATTCGGCAACTTGAGGATCTTCTACATCTTCTATGGCAATGCTCTCAGCAATCTTTTGCTTTTGTACCTCTGTGTACAATTGCATTTTCTTTTCCCAGAGATTGTATACTCCTTTAAATCTTTGTCCCATGCCGATAGGCCAGCTTAGTGGACAAATAGTGAGTCCTAACTTCTGCTCAATTTCGTCAAGTAGATCAAATGCATCTTGTCCTTCTCGATCTAGTTTATTGATAAATACAATGATAGGGGTATTGCGCATACGACAAACCTCCACCAGTTTTTCGGTCTGAGCCTCAACGCCTTTAGCGACATCAATAACAACAATAACGCTATCTACCGCCGTAAGGGTACGATAGGTGTCTTCCGCAAAGTCCTGGTGACCTGGAGTATCCAAGATATTAATCTTCTTGCCTTGGTATTCGAAGCCCATAACCGATGTCGCAACCGATATTCCCCTTTGCCTCTCGATTTCCATAAAATCGGAGGTGGCGGTTTTTTTAATCTTATTACTCTTTACCGCACCGGCTTCCTGAATGGCTCCTCCAAAAAGAAGTAATTTTTCAGTTAGGGTTGTTTTACCGGCATCGGGATGGGATATAATGCCGAAAGTTCGGCGTCTTTGAATCTCTTTTTCTGCTGTACTCATAATTGGCTGGCAAAAGTAGCTATTATCATTTTTAATATTTTCTATATACTTGTGGAACTTTTATGCCTTAAACCGTGAACAAATTATAATCTGTGGCATTATAAAGTTCATCACAGATAAATCTAATGCAGTCTAAATATTCCATTAAAGACCTAGAAAAGCTTTCTGGGATTAAGGCCCATACCTTGAGAGCCTGGGAGCAACGCTACCAGTTAATTGAACCGCATCGTACCGAAACCAACATTCGTTACTATGTTGATTCGCATCTCAAGAAGATTTTGAATATCGCTGTGCTGGTAAAAAGTGGCATGCGAATTAGCAAAGTATCCGAATTGAATGATGAGGAGCTTAAGGCGGCTGTTATTGATGCGGGGCGTTATCGTGGGAACTATGAAAGTCAAATCAATGCCTTTAAATTGGCAATGCTAGACTATGATGAGTATTTGTTTGAGAATATCTTTAATAAATGCCTGATTCAGTTTGGTACGGATGAAACCTTAACCAAGATTCTAGGAAGGTTTATTCAGGAGATTGGTTTGCTTTGGCAAGCAGGTGCAATTACTGTAAGTAATGAGCACTTTATTAGTAGTCTGGTTAAGCAGAAGCTGTTTTCCATTATTGATCAGACCATGCTACCCAGACCATCAGCAGAATCCAAGTCCTATGTTTTGTACTTACCTGCTGATGAGCTTCATGAGTTAGGACTACTTTATCTCTATTACTACTTGAAAAAAAGCGGTCATCGCGTTATTTATCTCGGGCAGTCGGTGCCAATAGAATACTTAAAGGAAGTTTCCGATCGTACTAAAGTCGATCAGTTCATCAGTATTTTTACTACCACTCCACATTTCGAGGAAATAGACCTTTATTTCGAAAAAATAGGGGAAATGTTTAACAGCGATAATTACCGTTTTTTCTTAACGGGTATACAATTTAGCGATTACAAAGCGGATAAGGCTCCGGATGTTGTGGAGATAAGTCCTAGTATAGAGGCGCTTAAGGAAACTTTTTCTATCAATTAAAATTCATTGATAATCAGTGTTTCAACGTTGATTTAACTTAATTCAAAAGTTTTTGTTTATATCTAATAGATAAAACATTAAACAAAACCCTTGGCTATTCGAGTCACTTTGTTTAAGTTTGAAGTGAAATTAGTTAAACACTCGGAAGCATGTCTAAATCAGAATTCAGTTCAATGATTCTCACTCATCAAGATTTTCTACGTCAACTTGCATTAAAGTTGACTAAGAGTCACGATGATAGTGATGACCTTATTCAGGAGACCTTATTCAAAGCACTCAAGAATCGAGACAAGTTTCAAGAAGGTACTAATATCAAGGGCTGGTTGTATACTATAATGAAGAATACCTTCATTAATGCGTATCGCAAGCGTAAAAATCAAAATACTTTCGTGGACGAAACTGAGAATAAATATTTTCTCAACATGCGCGAAAGTGAAAAGTCGGTTTCTACCGATAGCATTGTAGATCATAAATACATCATGCAGCAGATTAATTCGGTAGATAAAACCTACCTTGAGACCTTCATGATGTATTATAATGGTTATAAATACGAAGAGATTTCTGAAATTCTTGGTATTCCTTTGGGGACGGTTAAGAGTCGCATTTTCCTAGCGCGACGCAAGATGATGGATAAACTTAAGGACTACCGTTAATAGTGTAGTGCATGGCCAAAAAGGCAATTGTAGTAGGAGCTGGCTTCGCCGGACTCTCTGCTGCTACCTCCCTCGCTGATCGAGGTTTTGAGGTAACCATCTTAGAAAAAAATAACCAAGCTGGAGGTCGGGCGCGTACTTTCAGTGAAAATGGTTTTAACTTCGACATGGGTCCCAGTTGGTACTGGATGCCCGACGTCTTTGAGACTTATTTCAACAAATTTGGCAAGTCGGTTAGTGACTACTACACCTTGGATCGACTTGATCCTAGCTACCGTGTATATTTTGGGGAGTCGGATTACGTAGATTTGCCTGCAGGTACTGATGCTTGTATTTCCCTTTTCGAACGGATAGAACCCGGTAGTGGTAAAAAGCTGCGAAAGTTTATCGATGATTCCGCTTATAAGTATCAGGTAGGGATTAATGATTTGGTTTATAAGCCAGGAAGGTCTCTGCTAGAGTTTGCAGATTTACGAATTGCCAAAGGTCTTATTCAGCTCGACCTTTTAAAAAGCATGCGCAAGTATGTGCATGGGCATTTTAAAAATCCACGACTCCAGCAACTAATGGAGTTTCCAATTCTATTCTTAGGGGCTACACCCAGTAATACTCCAGCACTTTACTCTTTAATGAATTATGCCGACATCGAAGGTGGTACATGGTTCCCGCGTGGAGGAATGCACGAAATTGTTAAGGCTATGGTTTCCCTTGCGGAAGAGAAAGGAGTAGAGATCAAATTAGATCATGAGGTACGATCGGTTGAGGTAGATAATAAGAACATTGCCAATATTGTTACTGCTAAAGGCGACTTTAAAGCCGACTATGTGGTAGTAGGAGCCGATTACCATCATTTCGAGCAACATCTTTTGCCAGAGCAGTATCGCCAGTATGATGAGAATTACTGGGATAAGCGAGAAATGGCTCCTTCAAGCCTATTGTTTTACCTAGGTGTAGATAAACCGGTAGAAGGTATTTTACACCATACGCTCTTTTTCGATGAGGATTTTGATCAGCATGCAAAAGAGATTTACACTCAGCCGCAATGGCCATCTAAACCATTGTTCTACGCTTCGGCGACCAGTAAAACAGATCCAAAGGCAGCACCGGAAGGAAAGGAGAATCTCTTTCTTTTAATGCCGGCCGCTCCCAATTTAAAGGATAGAGAAGCAGAGCGCGAGAAATACTACGAGATTATGATGGAGAGATTGGAGCGTCTTACTGGGGCTTCGGTTCGAGCAGAAGTATCTTATAAACGCTCTTATGCGCACAGTGATTTTATTAATGATTATCACGCATACAAGGGTAATGCTTATGGTTTAGCAAACACCCTTAGGCAAACTGCAATCTTAAAACCAGCCCTAAAAAGTAAGAAGCTAGCGAACCTTTATTACACTGGGCAGTTAACTACTCCAGGTCCAGGGGTACCACCATCTCTAATCTCAGGAATGGTAGTAGCGGCCGAAATTGAAAAAGACACCAAAAAATAGGTATGAAAGCACTTTTTGACAAATTATCCTACCGGGCCAGTGCTATGGTGACAAAGAAGTACAGTACCTCTTTTTCATTAGGCATTCTTTTCTTGGACCGCGCTTTACACAAACATATTTATGCTATTTATGGCTTTGTACGTTTTGCTGATGAAATTGTGGATACCTTCCATGATTACAATAAAGCAGAACTTTTAGAAGATTTTAAAAAGCAAACCTATAAGGCAATTGAAGATGGCATCAGCCTAAACCCTATTTTAAACTCCTTTCAGCATACGGTTAATGAGTTTAAAATTGACCTCGACCTAATTGAAACCTTTTTAAAGTCAATGGAAATGGATTTGGATCTCTCCAAAATCTACTCCACTAACGAATATGAAGAATACATTTTAGGATCAGCAGAGGTAGTAGGCCTAATGTGTTTGAAGGTCTTTTGTTATGGTGACCAAGAAAAGTATGAGCATTTGCGTTGGAATGCAATGAAATTAGGTTCTGCTTTTCAAAAGATCAATTTCCTACGCGATCTAAATGCCGACTATCATCAATTGGGTAGAACTTATTTCCCTGGGGTAGATATTACCGTCTTTAACGACGAGGTGAAAGCCGAAATAGAAGCTGACATCGAAAAAGACTTCCAGGCAGGCTATGAAGGAATTATTCAGTTACCGAAAAAAGCCAGATTTGGGGTGTATGTCGCCTACGTATACTACTACAACTTATTCCGAAAAATAAAGGGGATGCCAAGCAATATGATACTTAATCAACGGGTTCGTTTGCCGAACCATAATAAGTATCGACTTTTGCTTAGTTCATACCTCCGACACAGTTTCAATATCTTATAAAAAATATGGCAGAAGAAGTTATCCTAGTCGACGCTCAGGACAATGAGCTCGGACTGATGGAGAAAATGGAAGCCCACCGCAAAGGCCTTTTACACCGCGCATTTTCCGTTTTCGTTTTAAACGACAATGGGGACTTAATGTTACAACAAAGGGCTGCTTCAAAATACCATTCTGGTACCCTATGGACCAATACCTGTTGTTCCCATCCCCGCAAAGGAGAAACAGCCGAGGAGGCCGCCCATCGTCGACTCATGGAGGAAATGGGATTCGACTGTGAGGTTGAAAAAGTATTAGAATTTACCTATCGGGCAGAATTAGACAAAGGAATGATCGAGCACGAATACGATCATTTATTCGTGGGTCATTATTCGGGTGAGCCAAAACTTAACCCTGAAGAGGTTATGGATTGGAAGTGGATGTCTATAGATGATCTGTCTGCAGATATTAAGGTCAATCCTAAGCACTACACCGAATGGTTTAAAATCATTTGGCAGCAATTTGAAGAATACGCAAAGTCGAAGTTGTGAAGGTTACCGTAAATCGAAAGGCCCATTTTAATGCGGCACATCGCCTGCACAACCCTAATTGGGATGAGGCAAAGAACGACCAGATGTTTGGGAAATGTAATAATCCCGAATACCACGGCCATAATTATGAACTGATAGTAGGTGTAAAAGGGGAGGTGGATCCTAATACCGGCTATGTGGTGGATACGAAATGGTTAAAAGATTTAATTAAGAATAAGATCGAAGACCGCTTCGATCACAAGAATTTGAATACCCAAACCGAGGAGTTTAAAGAACTAAATCCGACGGCAGAAAACATTGCTATAGTGATCTTTAAACTGTTGAGACCTGAGATTGATGATAAGTTTGATTTAAAGATTACCCTCTATGAAACTCCGAGAAACTTCGTTGAATTTGAAGGCTAATGGTCAGGTTCCTAGGGAACTAGAAAAAGATACTCAAGAGCTTTGGCGCGAAATCGAAAGCCTGGGCGATGACCATGGTATGACCAACCTAGATACCCCTTTAAGGCCGGGTGCCTTTGACTTAAGCCCGGAGGAAAAGGTGAACTTAATTGAAGAAAAGTTTGCCGATATTTTACACATCCTAGGGATGGACTTAAAAGACGATAGTCTAAAGGGAACTCCGCGTCGTGTGGCGAAGATGTATGTGAACGAGATTTTCCAAGGCTTAATTCCTGAAAATAAGCCGGATGCTAAACTTTTTGACAATAAGTACCGCTACGGTCAGATGTTGGTTGAAAAGGATATTACCGTTCACTCTTATTGCGAGCATCATCTGGTTCCAATTTTGGGAAGGGCGCACGTAGCATATATTTCTGGCGGAAAGGTTATTGGACTGAGCAAAATAAATCGCATTGTCCGTTACTTTTCGAAGCGTCCTCAAGTACAGGAGCGTTTAACCGAGCAAATTGCGGCGGAATTAAAGTCGGCGCTTCAAACCGAGGATGTTGCGGTTTATATCGATGCCGAACATATGTGTGTGGCTACCCGTGGGGTGGAAGACTGCAGCAGCAGTACCGTCACCGTTCATTACTCGGGTAAATTTGAGGAAGAATCTTATCGAAACGAATTTTTAAAAATCATTTCATAATCATGAAGAACTATTTGATTATTGGCGGAGGAAGTGGAATTGGGAAGTCAGTAGTTCAACAATTAAGTAAGGCTGGTCATAAGGTATACGCTGCAAGTCGGTCTATTACTGGTGCCAATTTAGCCAGTGGTGTTGAGTCGATCACCTTTGATATTTCGGAGGAACTAGATACTAGTCGCTTACCAGAGCATTTGGATGGCTTACTTTATTGCCCGGGTAGTATAAACCTCAAACCTTTTAATCGCATTAAGCCTGAAGATTTTCAAGCGGAAATGGATTTGAATTTTATGGGTGCGGTAAAGGTGACTCAGGCTGTTTTACCCTTATTAAAGAAAGCTGAAAATGCTTCCGTGGTCTATTTTTCCACGGTAGCTGTACAGTCGGGTTTACCCTTTCACGCTTCCATTGCAGCGGCCAAAGGGGCCTTAGAAGGCTTAACGCGAAGCTTAGCGGCCGAATTTGCTCCTAAGATTCGCTTTAATGCTATTGCTCCTTCGCTGACCGATACTCCCTTAGCGGAGAATTTACTTTCTAATGATAAAAAGCGTGAGGCTAACGCTGAGCGCCATCCCCTTAAACGAGTGGGTACTCCAGAAGATATTGCCTCGATGACCACATTCTTACTTAGTGAGCAGGGATCCTGGATAAGTGGTCAAGTTTTAAAAGTAGATGGAGGCATGTCGTCTATAAAAGGCATGTAATGGGGCAGAAAAGCTTTAGCAAATCGGATTTTGCTCAGTGGGAACGATTCTACCGAGCTTCCTTCTTTAATAGCCTGGGTGGCTATAAAAGCTTAAACGTGATGTTAAGCCAATCTGAGCAAGGGCTGCTAAATGCAGGCTTATTCTTTTCGGTAATTCATGTAGGAGCAAACCCACCTTATTTGGGCCTCTTATTTCGACCGCATACAGTACCCAGGCATAGTTTAGAAAATTTCAAGGCCAATGGCTTTGCGAGTCTTAATTCGGTAAACCCTGTCCTTTTACCGCAAGCTCATGCTTGCTCTGCCAATTTTGCTGCAGATGAGTCTGAAGTTGATATATTGAAAATGGAGACCAGTCATTTAAACTTTCCAGTGCCCTATTTAAAGGAGAGCCCGGTTAAAATTGGTATTTCCTATGTAGAGGAGCATCAGGTAAAAGTCAACGGAACCATTTTTGTGGTTGCTGCCATCGAGGAGGTACATCTGGATGAATCACTAATTCTAGAGGACGGACTAATTGAGCATAGCAAGGCTGGAAATTTGGCGGTAAATGGGCTCGACTCCTACTACAAAACGGAGCCATTTAAACGTTATGCTTATGCAAGACCGCATAAAGATTTAGAGCACTTACCATGGGAGAAGGAATAAGCATATTTTGGTTTCGCCGCGATTTACGGCTGGAAGATAACCATGGTCTTGCCGAAGCACTGGCGGGAGAATACCCGGTTTTAGCTTTCTTTATTTTTGATCGTAATATTCTCGAGGAATTAGAGCCCCGCGATGCTCGGGTGCAATTTATTCATCAGGAATTAGAGCAAATCAAGCGTAAGCTTGAAGGGAAGGGGTCGTCGCTCCTTGTTTATCATGCTAGCCCTCAAGAAGCCTGGGAAAAGCTTCTAAAGGAATATCCCGTAAAGGCAGTTTATACCAATCGAGATTATGAACCCTATGCGCAAGAGCGCGACAAGGAAATCTATCACTACTTGAAAGAGCAAGGCATTTCTTTTAAGGGGTATAAGGACCAGGTAATCTTTGAAAAGGGGGAAGTAGTAAAAGATGATGGCGATCCTTATGTAGTTTACACGCCGTATATGAAGCGGTATAAGCAGCAGTTAAAAGAAGAGCATCTAAAAGCCTTTCCTTCGGCCGATTTAGATAATTACCTAGAAACAGAAGCACTAAACTTGCCTAGTCTTAATGAATTAGGTTTTGAACCCTTCGATTTTGACTATCCAGCCCGAAATTTTGATAAGTCGTTAATTGAAGATTATCACAATACTCGGGATATTCCCTCCTTAAGAGGAACGAGTAGGCTAAGTCTACACTTACGCTTTGGAACAATAAGTATTCGGCGTTTGGCAAAATTGGCACAGGCCACTAATGAGAAGTTCTTTAATGAGCTAATCTGGCGAGACTTTTACCAGCAGGTTTTGTATCATTTTCCACATTCGTTCAATGCTAGTTTCCGTAAGGATTACGACGCAATCGCCTGGGAGAATAATAAGGACCACTTTGAGGCTTGGTGTAAAGGTAAAACAGGCTATCCCTTAGTGGATGCAGGTATGCGTGAGCTAAATGAAACTGGTTTCATGCATAACCGGGTACGGATGTTAGTAGCTAGTTTTCTCACTAAGCATTTACTTATCGATTGGCGTTGGGGCGAGGCTTACTTTGCTAAAAAGCTTCTAGATTACGATGCGGCCAGTAATGTAGGTGGTTGGCAGTGGGCAGCAGGAAGTGGGGTAGATGCTGCGCCTTATTTTCGGATTTTCAATCCCGAAACGCAACTTAAGAAGTTCGATCCTCAATTGAAATATCTTAAAAAGTGGGTGCCCGAATATGGTACGGATGCATACCCGGGCCCAATTGTGGAGCATAAAAAAGCCCGCGAGCGAGCCCTAGAGCGCTACAAGCAGGCTTTAAAGTAATCTTAATTATCTAATGGGCTTTAGATCCCAGTATCGTCACCGAAGCTTAATTTCACATCACCAACGAATGTTTTTATAAGCTGTTCGTTTTCCATTTTACAGATGAGCAAAGCTTCGTCGGTATCTACTACGATATAATCCTTTAGTCCTTCAATTACCGCAATTTTATCCTTAGGCATACGTACGATATTATGCGCACTATCGTAGGTTAATATCTTCTTACCAATTAGAGCATTCTTACTCTTATCAAGCTCTTTATGTTCATATAGGCTACCCCAGGTACCTAAATCACTCCAGCCAAAGTCAGATGGTATAACATAAACATTACTAGACTTTTCCATTAATCCGTAATCAATAGACTCATTTTCGCAGGCGGGGTAGGTTTTATTTACAAAGCCCGCTTCTTGGTCGGTGCCAAATAGACTAGCGCCAGCCTCGAAATTGCTGTATAAATCATTCTGATGTTCCTCTAATTCCTTTTTAAAGGTTTTTAGAGACCAAATAAAAATACCCGCATTCCAGAGAAAGTCTCCACTGTCCATAAATTGCTGAGCAATCTCTGCATTGGGTTTTTCGGTAAAGGTCTTTACTTTTTTTACCTCTTGATTTACAACCGATTGATCTTCAAATTGGATGTAGCCGTAACCGGTGTCAGGTCTATGAGGTTTTATCCCTAAAGTGAATAGAAAATCACTGGATGAAGCTGTATCTAAAGCTAGATTTGCAATTCGTACAAATTCCTGTTCATTGGTAATTAAATGGTCCGAAGGGGCAATAAGCATATTCGCTTCAGGGTCCATGTTTTGAATGCGATAAGCCGCATAGGTAATACAAGGTGCAGTATTACGACGAGCTGGCTCCAGGATGATATTTTCTTTCGGCATCGCAGGTAGTTGTTCGGCTACCTGATCGGCATAATTTTTATGGGTTACCACCAACACCTTTTCAGGATCGGTGATAAGACAAAGGCGTCTAAAGGTTTGTTGTAAAAGTGACTCTCCTGTACCAAGGATGTCATGAAATTGTTTTGGGTTTTCGGCGGTACTCATAGGCCAGAAGCGACTTCCGATACCACCGGCCATGATTACACAATAGGTTGCGGCCATAGTTAATTTTTAAGGGCTTCAAATTTACAATTTAAGAAGGCCAATCCTAAACCCGCTTGCCTTTATTAAATTGCTAATTTTGCTGCTTTCAAATTTAGAACACATCATGTTAAATATTGTACTCTTCGGCCCTCCCGGAGCGGGAAAAGGAACTCAGTCACAAAACTTAATTGATAAATACCAATTAAAACATCTCTCTACTGGCGATATTTTTCGCGCTAACATCAAGGGAGAAACAGAGTTGGGAAAGCTTGCCAAGAGTTATATCGATAAAGGAGCTTTGGTGCCCGATGAGGTTACTATCAACATGCTTAAAAGTGAGCTAGATAATAATCCCCAGGCGAAAGGATTTATCTTTGATGGATTTCCCCGCACCATTGCTCAGGCCCAGGCTTTAGATAGTCTTCTAAGCAGTATGGATACTAGCATCAGTCTTATGTTGGCTCTCGAAGTTCCTGAAGCGGAATTAAAAGAGCGTTTGTTAAAAAGGGCAGAGACTAGCGGAAGGAGTGACGATGCCGATCCGGCTATTATAGCCAATCGCATTGCTACTTACAATAAAGAAACAGCCCCGGTGAAATCTTTTTATCAGGAGCAGAATAAGCTACACGAAATTGTTGGTACTGGTAGTATCGAAGAAATTAGTGAGCGTTTATATAATGCCATCGATCAGCACTAAGCATGCAGGAAAACTTCGTTGACTACGTAAAAATCCACTGTAAATCGGGTAAAGGTGGTGCCGGTTCGGCGCATTTACATCGAAACCGCATGACCTCCAAAGGAGGTCCGGATGGCGGTGACGGCGGTGAAGGTGGAAGCGTTATTTTGCGTGGAAACGAGCAGATGTGGACCCTTTTACACCTTAAATACCGTAAGCATATCAAGGCTGGAGCCGGTGAGAATGGGGGCCAAAACCAAAGGAGTGGTGCTAAGGGTCAGGATGAAATTTTAGACGTACCCTTGGGTACCGTAGCGAAGGATGCTGAGACGGGAGAAATTCTTTTCGAAATCACTGAAAGTGGCGAGGAAAGGGTGCTTAAGCAAGGTGGTAGAGGCGGATTAGGAAACGTGCATTTTAAAAGTGCCACCTTTCAAACTCCTCGCTTTGCTCAGCCAGGTGAACCTGGTCAAGAAGGCTGGTGCATCCTTGAGCTAAAGGTTTTGGCAGATGTAGGTTTGGTAGGATTCCCCAATGCGGGTAAATCAACTTTACTTTCGGTCTTATCCGCTGCTAAACCAGAAATTGCAGACTATCCTTTTACAACCCTTACGCCAAAGCTTGGGATCGTAAATTATCGCGACTACCGCTCTTTTGTGATGGCCGATATCCCAGGAATTATTGAAGGGGCCAGTGAAGGTAAGGGGCTTGGTCATCGTTTTTTAAAGCACATTGAGCGCAATGCCATGTTGCTCTTCCTTGTCCCCGCAGACGCAGATGATTTGGTAGACCAATACAATATTCTTTTACAGGAATTGGAGCGTTTTAATCCCGAATTACTCGACAAAGACCGTTTATTGGCCATAAGTAAGGCCGATATGTTGGACGAGGAATTGATGGCCGAAATGTCTAAGGATTTGGAAGTTCGTTTGCCGGAGGGCTTGGAGTTTTTATTCTTCTCTTCCGTAAGTGGTTATAAGGTTCAGGATTTAAAGGACCAGCTTTGGATGAAAATGAACGCCGATGCTTGATACCTTAATCCATTGGGATACCGAGCTTTTTCTTTACCTAAATAATTTGGGTACTGACTTTTGGGATCCTTTTTGGTTAAGGATGTCGGAAATAACCATCTGGATTCCACTGTACCTTGTTCTTCTAGGATTGGTGTACTACTTGTTTCACTGGAAACAGGCGCTTATCGTTACTCTCTTTATTGCACTGAATGTGGTTGCTACCGATCAAGGTTCGGTACGCTTGTTTAAAAATCAATTTGAGCGCTTAAGACCCTGTCATGAGACAGAATTGCAAGATCAAATACGATTGGTGAAGGGAAGCTGTGGTGGTAAATATGGTTTTGTAAGCTCACATGCCTCAAATACCTTTGGTTTAGCCTTTTTTCTGGGCTTACTTTTCCGACGCAAGTGGTCTTGGTTGTACTACGGCCTTATAGTATGGGCAAGTTTAGTAGCCTACAGCCGAGTATATTTAGGGGTGCATTATCCGGGTGATATTTTATTTGGAGCCTTGTACGGCACTCTCTGTGGTACCTTACTTTTTTTGGTCATGGATCGTTGGCTAGAACCAAATTATAAAGAGCAGAGATGACTTGGCTTTGGGTTTTTTTAGGAGGAGGTTTAGGCTCGATCTTGCGCTATGCCATTAGCAAATTAATTATTCCTTTGAAGGGAAGTAGTATCTTTCCTTACGCCACTCTAAGCTCTAATTTATTGGCAACCGCTTTATTAGCCCTTTTGACTTTCCATTGGATGGACCGATTAGAGGAGAGTCAGCGTTTGTTTTGGATGATTGGCTTTTGCGGCGGCTTTTCCACCTTCTCGACCTTTAGTTATGAAAACTGGTATCTAATTAGCCAAAAGGCTTGGACCCTCTTGGCCTTAAATCTAATCTTGAGTGTGGGACTAGGGATTTTAATAATGATTTTGGCTTCTCGCCTAAAAGGAGTTTAGCGCAAAAGACTCACATATCCTCGCTTAAAGTAGCTTTCTCCGCTTTCTTTGATTCGTAGTCTAATTTGGTAGGAATAAACCCCGGTGGGCGCATTCTCCTGACTATTCTGTATTCTGCCATTCCAAAAATTAGTCAGGTCCTGACTTTGGAAAACCCGTTCACCCCAGCGGTTAAAGATGATGATTTCAAATTCATTTGTACCTAAAATGCTGTAGCTGAAGAAATCATTCTTTCCATCATTATTAGGGCTAAAGGCATTCGGAATATATACTCGGAAGGGATAAGAAACATAGGTTTCTATAAGCATGGTGTCTAGGCATCCATGCTCATTCTGCGTAAATTGAAAAAACTGTTGCCGGCCGGTATCTTGGGCCGTATAAATAAATTCCGTTTGGCGTGGGTCGAGTCGGCGACCGTCTGGGAGTAAGAGCCAAGTTTGCACATTAGACCCTTGGGGATCGAGGGCAATCTGGAAGTTAGGATTGTAAATATCTGTTTTAGCCGGGGATACCCTAAAACTACTTTCCGGTTTGGGATGCACCACAATAGGGATGTCGCTTCGCTCAAATAAGGTATCGATACATCCTGATTCACTTATAATACGATGAGATACAAAGTAAGTGCCTGGCTTTTCATAAAGGTGACTGGGGTTTGCTTGGCTAGAGCTTGAACCATCACCAAAATCCCAGAAATGTAGGAGTCTACCGCCAGAATACTCGCTACTATCCCTAAACTCAGCTATTAATGGAACACAGCCACTCGGACTGCTTAAATCGTGCTTTAAGACCGGTCGGCTAAATAATTCAACTGTATCTAGATGAATTTCACGACAGGCACCATCTTCAACCTCCAAGCTTACCTGATAGGTACCCGGTAGATTGTAAACAACGTTACGGGGTGTTTTTTCGGTGCTAGTATTTGAGCCTCTATTAGTGAGCGCCCCAAAGTTCCAATAGAATTTAGCCGAATCACTATAATTTCCTTTGGGAGTGAAATTGAATGCATGCGCATCAAAACAAGCTTGGCCACCGATATCAAAGTCGACCGATAATCGATCGTAAATGCGGTAAATCTGTTGAGATGTATCTGCACAAGCACTACCCGGGTTAGCGACCAGGGTTACAAGATATACACCCGTATCTGGGTAGGTATAGCTTGGGTTAGCTAAAGTGCTAGTATCATTACTAAGGGTGTTAACCCCAAAATCCCAATAAAAGCTTGTGGCATTAAAGCAAAGCTCATTAAACTGTACGGTTCGCCCCGAACACAATTGGTATGGATCGGTATTTTGTTGTTGAAAATTGGAGGCGGTACCCCTGCATGCATTGGTTACATTAAATTGAAAATCTCTTCTAAGTGTGCTTAATAACTGACCATTGCGCCATTCCTGAACACAAATGGCAAAAACGTATTGTCCAACCTGGGTTGGGGTGCCAGTAAGTATACCCGTTTGCGGGTCTAAACTAAAAGCCGGATTTCCCGGTAAGGGGAAGTTTGAGCTATAGCCTGCGCTAAAAGGCACAAGGGTGTAAGGAGGTGGGGTAGCAGTATCTGGACGAGGTGAATTTGGTCCAGTAGCAGTGGTCTGATTTCCACCACCATGAAGCGGATAGCAAAGGGAGTAGGAGAGGGAGTCTCCATCACTTTCCGAAACGCTCATATCAATATTACTTGGGATATTTAAACATAGCGCTACGGGTGGCGGAGTGCTAAACTTGGGACTACTATTACAGCTTATTCCTGCCGGTATTTCTATGGTATAAGTGTTCCCCCATAAGCCTGGGTTTGGGATATTGTCTATACTGGCATTACGACAGCAACGTTGGTGACTTAAGGTGTAGCCGCTGCTGTTATTCGGTAGTATTAAGGTATCGAGGTAAACTCCTTCGGCGGTGCAAACAAAACTGGGTAAACTCGTACAGGTATTAGGCGCAGTAATTGGTAACACGCGTGAACTCTCGAGTGGCAGGAATCTATTCTGAATAAAATTATTGTTGCCATCATATATGGTAACAATAGCTGGATCGTCGAAAGGTGCGCCGTTTGATTGGCAATCGCGGTAAATAACCAACTGCACTTCATAGGTATTTGAACCCAAGCAGCGGTAGGAAATTTCCCCTCCTACCAAATGAGCCGCTTCAGCATTTGCAAAGCCCAGAAGGCATAATATGACAATAAGATTCCTCAGCATTTAATTCACCTGTAAGCAAGATAAAAAAATGCTGTAAAGGTTTAATTGTTCGCTTCGATTCTTTTTACCAAATCATAAAACTTAAATACCTGACTATAGCCAAGTTCATGAAAGAACTTGGCCTCAAGAGGACCGCAATACCAGGCAAAATCTCCGCCCCAGGCCCCTAAAGACTTAATGCTTCCTTCCAGAGTAGGAAACCTTAAAATTTTAAGCGGACTCTTATGAATGAGTTCAGAAGTTAGGGCTTCGTGCATATTCATCCAATCTTGTAAACTTCGCTTATCGTCTAAATACAAAAGGTCTTCACTTAGATTGCTAATCCGTTCAATTTGCTGGGGATGTATATTTAATTGATTGAAGCGAACTACCTCTTTAGCGCTATTTTGCTTCTGACCGAGATAGATAAGCAAGGTGTCTTGGAAAAAACTCGGTAATGACACAAACTCCCACGAAGGCTCCCTTTTTTCGTTTAATTGATATTGAAGGTTTTCACCGGTTTCGGCTACGGCCACATCATATCCGCTTCCTTTTAAGTGCTGGAAAAAAGCGGGCCATACGTCGATTCCTGCCCAACGGGCAATTAAGCTAATAAAGGTGCTACTGCTACCTAGCCCCCATTCGCGAGGAAATTCTAATTCAGTTTTAAACTGGAAATTATTTAAGAGCTTATCACCGGCAAGGTCATATAAAATGTCACGTACTGCTTTCTCATCTGCATTATATGCTTCCTCAATATTAAAGTCAAGCCAGACCTTGCCTTCGTGGTCCTTAGCCTGCCAATGGCTGCTAGTCTTACCAGGGCCTACTTCTAAGCTCTGACCAGCTATGGTGGGAACGGCAATGGCCTTAGCACCGTTTAAAACGCTGTATTCGGCTGATAGAAGCAGCTTGCCATGGGCGAAGAACTTTTGGGTCATTATTGGTCTTTCTTCACCTTCTCGGGGTTTTCAATTCCCCTTAATTCACAGAATTTGTTTACCGCAGCACTATGGGAAACCACTTTATCCTTAAAGAAGGATACAATCTCTTCTTTCTCTTCTTCGGTCGCTTCTAATTGATTGAGGATATTGAGTAGATGCATCTTCATATGCCCCTTCTGAATCCCTGTAGTGGTGAGGGCTCTTAAAGCGGCAAAATTTTGGGCCAGTCCACTACTAGCGACGATGCTCATTAATTCTTCGGCATTGGGGTTCTGAAGTAATTCTAAAGAGAATTTAACCATGGGGTGAAGACGGGTTAAACCGCCAACTGTTCCTAAGGCCAAAGGTATTTCAATCCAAAAACGAAATTGTCCGTCTTTTACTTCACAATGGGTTAAAGACCGGTATTGACCATCTCTGGAAGCATAGGTGTGACAGGCCGCCTCTACTGCCCTAAAATCGTTTCCGGTAGCAATAATTACCGCATCAACCCCATTCATGATGCCTTTATTGTGGGTGGTAGCACGGTAGGGCTCAATCTGTGCAATTTTTACCGCCCGTTCAAATTTAAAGGCGAATTCTTCGGGGCTAATACCTTGATCTCCATTGAGCTCGCTAATAGGACAAGAAACCTCGGCCCTTACAATACATTCGGGAGTGTAGTTGGATAAAATACACATTACCACTTGAATGTTCCTCTCTTCCTCGCTAAAGCTGTCCTCTAACTTTATTTCCCTTTGTAGGCTTTGGGAAAACTGTTCTAAGCACGAATTGATAAAATTCGCGCCCATCGAATCGCGAGTATCGAAAAGCGCTTCAATTTGCCAGTAATCCTCGAGGTCTTTTGTTTTATTGATCAACTTTATAGACTGAATTCCACCACCTCTTGCCCTCATATTGGCGGTGATAGACTCCGTATCGGCATAAAGTTTTGGTTCTACTTTTTTGAAGAAGCTTTCCAGCTTTTCAGCACTTCCTTTGTAAATGAAATGTACGTGCCCAACCTTTTTGGTGGAAATAATAGAGGTTTTAAAACCGCCTCTTTCCATCCAGTAGCTCGCACTCTTGGCCGCGGCGGCTACCACCGAGCTTTCTTCTATGGCCATTGGGATACTATATAGGTGACCGTCAATCAGAAAGTTAGGAGCCACGCCAAAAGGCATATAGTAATTGCTTAAGGTGTTTTCTATAAACTCATCGTGAAGCTTTTGAGTTTTAGGGTCTTGATGCCAATAACTTTTAAGAAGCTCAATGGCTGCTTCGCTATTGTCGAAATATTGATCAGTAAGCCATTCAATTTTGGCTTCTTTGCTAAGTTTAGAAAAACCTTTTATGGGTTGGGTCATGCCGCTTAAATTAATTTTCAAATATACGAGCCTCTTTCCTAACCATAGTTTCTTTTCTTTGTTGTGTCTGAGCTCTTAAAAGATATTTAAAGTGAAAGAAATTAAATGCGAACATTGTGGTTTTTGGACCAATGGTAATTTGGTCGACTGTAACTACTGCGGAAAGCGTTTAAATGATCGACATCTCACCGAGATCGAAGAGCGCGAACAGATAGAGTTAAGGGGAATGCCTTTGTTAAAGATTGATCCGGATACGCCTTTTATAAAGAAAGGTTTCTTGAGGGTCTTAAGGTTTTTACAGCTCATTTTCTTTAGCATTATTAGCATGATTGCGGCTATGGCCAGTAGCACTGTTCATTAAGTATGCGTCGCTTTAGCTTGATTTTTTGGTTGGCTAGCGTTTTGTTTACGCTGCATCAGATTATTGAGAAGTGGTACAGCATTCCGCTAGTTCATGCCTATCTGGATGACCTCCTGGCGCCTATCATAGTTTTGGGCTTATCCCTATATTTTTTCCAATTTATTTTTCCCGCCGATCAAACTTATCAACATCGGCCCATTCACCTGCTCATTTTTGTATTTTGGTACAGCTTGTTATTTGAACTAGTTTTTCCCTTTTTTGATGCCCGACATTATGCGGACCCTTGGGATGTTTTAGCTTATATCTTAGGTAGTTTTCTATTTTATTTTTTCGGTAACGAACCTTTTGAGAAAAAGCAAGTTTAGATAGCATGTGGAGGCAAGGAGACGTATTGATTGAAAGGGTCGATGATTTCAAACAAACTTCTCTCAATGAAACGAAGAATCGACTGCTAGTAAAAGGAGAGGGGAGATATCACGGACATTTTATTGTTGGAGAAGCTCAGGTTTATACAAACGAGGATTTTGGTCCAGAAAACCTGACTAGTCACTTTTTAAATATTAAGCAGGAAGCCGTTTTGAAGCACCTGCATATTATAACAAATCAAGCAACCGGTGAACATGCCGATTTAAGGCTCCCACCGGGCAAGTACAGAGTAACGCGGCAAAGGGAATACAACCCTTATGCGAAAATTATTGAGATAATAAGAGACTGATGAGTTTAGCCCTTGAATATAAAACCTTGCTGGAGCGTGATGCCAATTTCGGTTTCCCTCATCGTGTAAAGGTTGAACAAGGGATGCTCTTCTTTTATCGTCAATTAAAGTTGTCGGAACCAAAAGTAATATGTTTCGAAACTCCCTTACAACTGCAATTAGCCGTAAAACAGGTTCTGCGTAAGCCCCAAACTCTAAAGATTAAAAATGAATCTTTTGAAGCTCTTAACACCTTTTTAAAAGAGGAAACGGCTGGGCCCCGTTTAAATCGTCAAATTTGGAATGAGATTAGTGATAATGCGGCTAGGGCCCTTAAGCTTGCTTTTGCTAAGGAGGAAGGCTTAATGGCCTTGCATAATCGATTAAAGCCTGTATTTGCCAAGCTTGAAGGTGCCGTTCAATCTAAGTTGTCTAAGCACTTGGGGGAGATAGGTGAGAAGGTGGAGTTGTTTGCTCATCATCCACACTATTTTGATTTAAAATGGTTGCTTCACTACCAAGGACGTTTAGCCGATATTCCTCATGCGAAGGCACTTTTTGAAGTTATCGACGCAGGTTTAATGTACTGCTATAATTTTGAAAACCTGGTTCTTTGGTGTCCCTTACCACGCACGGTTAATTTTAACCCTGAGAATTTAGAATTGCACGGAGAGGATGAGCCAAGCCTTGCATGGAATGAGCATTTTCAGCTTTTCCATTGGAATGGGACCGAAGTTCCAAGAAAGTTAATTGAAGCTCCCAATCATATTTCTAGGAATGATTTTATCTCAGTTAGAAATGCAGAAGTGAGACGGTGCTTTCAAGAAAAGCTTGGCTCTGAAAGGTTTTCGCAATTATTTGATTTAGAGAAAATAGACGAGGACTTGGACCTGCAGGGGAATATGCAATTTTTATATCGCTCCAAAGAGCTGGACAATATTGCCAAAGAACACCTCCACTTCGCTGAAGTTACTTGTCCCAGTACCGGTCGTAAATATTTCTTGAGCGTTCCGCCTCAAATAAGGAATGTTTGGGAGGCCGTCGCTTGGACTTTCGGAAAGACAAAAGAGGAGTATAAGCCGGAAACCGAGCTTTAGTTTTTACTTTGCATGCGCCAATATTCTTGAAGCTTGTGATTATAGGCTTCGACCATTCGCGCTTTAGAGCGTTCAATTAATCCCAATAGTACATAGCGCCGTTCAAAATAAGGCAAGTGCTCTGGTAAAGGCAGCATTTGATGATCTTTCACAATTAATCCGTCGATACCCAATTCCTCAGTTTCTGAAAATTCGGCAATGAAAACCTTGGATGTTTGGAGACTGACTCTTTCTTGCTCCGAATTAAATAATAGACCTTCATAGTGTCCTTTGCGAATTGAATCACTGGAAGAGCTGTAAAAAAACAAGACCGGACAAAAGTCAAAGGTTTGCTTGAAGGAAAGCAAAATCTCACGATTTTCTTGGTACTGAACTTGTCGCATTTGCTCCGCTTCTTTCAGTAGACCCCTCTCCTCTAAGGTCTTTATGCTGAGGGATTTATCTTGGAGTCGTACAAGCAGACTGGCCTCCTTAAAATCAGCGATAAAAGTCGCTCTATCGTAGCTATTGCTATTTTGCTTTGAGCTGAAACTTAGGCTTACTAAAAGAGCAAAACTTAGGATAATTCTATTTAGGAACTTGTTTGAAAAAAACATAAGCAGTTTTAGATAATCTTCCTTTTGAGGCTTAACTTGGCTACACAATTAGCCTTAAAGGTATCTAAAAAATATATCTCCATGACCGACCTTGATATCGCCAAAAAGTACCAAGCTAAACCTATTAGCGTCATCGCTCAAAAGTTGAATTTGAAGACAGAAGATTTAGAGCTTTATGGTAATTATAAAGCTAAACTGCCTTTAAACACGGGCCATGATAAAGCCCAAGGGAAATTAATTCTAGTCTCCGCCATTTCACCTACTCCGGCCGGAGAAGGAAAGACAACAGTAAGTATTGGTTTACACGATGCGCTATGCAAGTTGAAAAAGCAGTCTATTGCCGTTTTAAGAGAACCTTCCTTGGGTCCGGTTTTCGGAATAAAAGGGGGAGCCACTGGTGGTGGGCATTCGCAGGTAGTGCCGATGGAGGACATAAACCTTCACTTTACCGGTGATTTCGCGGCTATTGAAAAAGCCCATAATCTCCTTTCGGCACTCATTGATAACCATATCCATTTTCAATTAGAACCTCGTCTTGATCCACGTTCTATCCTTTGGAAACGGGTGGTAGATTTAAATGACCGTGCGCTCCGCTTTGTGAATGTCGGTTTAGGAGGTAAGACCCACGGCATGCCAAGGGAAAGCGGATTTGATATTACCGCTGCTTCAGAGATTATGGCGATATTGTGTATGTCTTTGGATTTAAACGACTTAAAGAAGCGATTAGGTAATATTCTGGTAGGCTTTAGTTTTGATAATAAGGCAGTTTATGCACGAGACATTGGTGCAGAAGGGGCCATGACCGCTCTTCAGAAGGACGCGATTAAACCTAATTTGGTTCAGACTTTAGAAGGAAACCCGGTGCTTTTGCATGGTGGGCCTTTTGCGAATATAGCCCAGGGAACTAACACCATTATTGCCACAAAAATGGGCTTGCGCCTAGCCGACTATGCGGTTACCGAGGCAGGCTTTGGCTTTGATTTGGGGGGAGAGAAGTTTTTAGATCTTAAATGCCGTGCGGCACAATTAGTTCCTGAAGCGGTGGTATTAGTAGCTACGGTTAGAGCATTAAAATACCATGGTGGTGTGGCCTTAGCGGATTTAGGGGAAACCAATGCCGATGCAGTTGCTAAGGGGGCAGAGAACCTTAAAAAGCATCTGGAGAACGCCCAAAAATTTGGCTTACCAGCAGTCGTTGCGGTCAACCGTTTCGAAAGCGATAGCGATGAAGAAGTGCAGGCCATTATTGACGCTTGCGCAGATTTAGGAATTAAAGCGGTGGCCTCTACCGCTTGGTCAGACGGCGGTGCCGGAGCAGTAGATCTAGCTAAAGCATTATTGGAAACTATCGAAGAGGAGGAAAATGATTTCCGATTCTTATATAGTTTGGATATGAGTATAAAGGAGAAAATCGAAACCTTAGCCAGGGAGGTGTACGGTGCTAAATCGGTTTCTTATACCGCTACGGCGGAAAGGGATTTAAAGCGTATTAGTGCTATTGGAATGGACCAAGCACCAATTTGTATTGCCAAGACGCAAAGTTCCTTAAGTGATAACCCTAAATTATTGGGTAAGCCAGAGGGCTTCGAGTTTAATGTGAGAGGAATTGAGATTGCGGCAGGGGCAGGGTTTGTAGTGCCTCTTTCCGGAAACATTATGCGCATGCCAGGACTTCCTAAAAGTCCGGCCGCCCTTAGAATTGACATTGACTCGGACGGAAACATAAGCGGTTTATTCTAGTTTGATACCCTCAAAGGAGCTTTTAAAGGAATTAAAAAAACATCTTACCGTCGAACGTGTACAGCGTATCGAGGAAGTAGCCTCACAACGCAGTCGCAAACTCTGTTTGGTTTTAGAGGATATTCGTCAGGAACATAATATTGGGGCTCTTCTTCGAACCGCTGATATTTTGGGAATTCAAGATGTTCATTTGGTGAGCCAGAAGTATGAGGCGCGTTTGGCAAAGGCCATTGCCAAAGGATCTACAAAATGGGTTAGTCTCTTCCGTTATCAGGAAAGAGATGAGAATAATTTAGATCACTGCTTAGAAAGCCTCAATACCCAAGGTTATCAATTGATGGTAGCTGATCCCGAAGGCGAAACTGCGCTAGAAGATTTTAGCTACCAAGGCGAACCTATTGCATTGCTCATGGGCTCGGAATGGGAAGGGGTTTCTCCGCAAGCGAAAGCCGCAGCAAAACATCGGATACGAATTCCCCAATATGGTTTTACCCAGAGTTTTAATGTTTCGGTAGCAGCTGCCTTAATTTTGAACCGGATTAACGCCGTCATGCGTGCTTCAGATTTCCCCTATCAGCTAAGCGAAGAAGAACGAATAGAATTGGAATTGGATTGGGTAATGAAACGGCTCGGTGATTCTGCTGGGCCGATAAAACGAAAAATTGAAGAAGACTGGTTAAGTAAATCAAAATGAGAAAGCTTTATTACTTAAGTACTTGTGACACCTGTAAACGTTTGTTAAAAGACTGGAAACTAGATGACTCCTTTCAGAAAATCGACCTAAAAAAGGATCCAATAAATGCTAATGACCTACAGGAGCTTTATGTCCGAACTAGATCCTATGAATCACTTTTTAATAAGCGTGCACGACTCCTAAGGGAACGAGGCTTAAAGGCTAAAGATCTTAAGGAAGCAGACTTCAAATCTCTTTTACTGGAGCATTATAGCTTCTTAGCTCGCCCGATTGTCCTTATTGGCGATCGTATTTTCATTGGTAATTCCAAGGCCAATAGCGAGGCTTTGATAACTTACCTCAAAGGCCTTTAGTCATTTATTAGCTACATTTCAGTATGGAAAGTAAAGCGAATCAATCGGGTTCAAAGTCTGGTAAAGAGCAAAACCAGGGGCAGAGTAATCATGAGAATTACTTAGCCATTTCTTTAAGGTCTATGCGGATTTTTCTCACTAAAACTCTGCAGATTCAGGGTAATGCTAAGCCGCAGGAGACCATTGAGTCTATTAAGAATGATATTGATTTCCAGGGCTATAATGTTTGGATTCTGATCTTTAGTATCCTAATTGCCTCTATCGGATTAAACGTGAACTCCGGAGCGGTGGTTATTGGCGCTATGCTTATTTCTCCATTAATGGGTCCAATTTTAGGGGTAGGGCTTAGTTTGGGAATTAATGATTGGGCAACTATGAAACGCTCACTCCGAAACTTCGCCATCATGTTTACGGTGAGTATTATTACCAGTACCTTATATTTTGTATTAACCCCCTTGGAAGATGCTCAGTCTGAACTATTAGCAAGAGTTCGACCAACCTTACTGGATGTTTTCGTTGCCTTCATAGGTGGTTTAGCAGGGATTTTAGCGGCCAACCGAAAGATTAAATCCAATGTGGTACCTGGAGTAGCCATCGCCACAGCTTTGATGCCTCCGCTATGTACTGCTGGTTACGGCATAGCCAATGGCGAATGGTCTTTCTTCTTAGGTGCTTTTTACTTATTCCTAATCAATTCCATCTTTATTAGCCTGGCCACTTTCGTGATTGTCCGCTTTTTAAAGTTTCCAATTAAAGATTTCGTTGACCCTGCTAGAGCGAAACGTGCACGTCGATATCTGGTAATGGTTTTGTTTATAATAATGATTCCGAGTGCCTACACCTTTTACAATGTGGTGACCGAATCTTACTTCAATCGGCGGGTAGACTCATTTATTGCCGAGAATGTCTATTTCGAAGGGGCTGAGCTGGTAAAGAAAGAAATTAGAAGAGCCGAAGGGAAGGAGGTAGAAATAAACCTCGTCTTTTTCGGAGAACCGATTCCCAATAGTGTTATTGACTCATGGCGCTCTAAACTGGGTTTGTACAGCCTTGAGGGAGCTAGAATTAAGGTAGTACAACCTCAGAATTTGGAACAGATGAACTCGGATGAGGTTAATAAATTGGTAGATGTTTTCTCCAAGAGTCAGCTTGAGCTCCAAGATAAAAATGTTGCAATCGCTAATTTGCAGAATGCATTGTCTAAAGAACGTTCTCTGCACTTGCCCCTGGAACAACTAAGTCGCGAGTTAAAGGTAATGCACCCTCGATTATACTCCCTTTCCATGGCAAGAATGGTTGAATACCATCGTGGGGAAATGGACACTTTAATGATTGCCAAGTTAAAATGGGCTACCCCAGATACCCAAGGTTTACATGCAGAAAGTGCTAAAATTTCGGATTGGCTGAGGGTAAGGCTTCAACTCGATACCTTAGCTTTTGAAACAAAACTGTTTAAGCCTAGCGAAGAGAAAATGCCGACGAAAGGATTTAATTAATCTTTAACGCCTAAGTACTCTTTTAACTTTGGGTTTAACCATAAGTGTGAGAATACTTCCAACTGATAGGAATTGAACATGGCGATTCCTTCCACAAAGAGGGGAATAAAACTACCTTCATCTATCGCTTTAATTCCGAATATTTCTTGGCGTCCTTCCCAAAGTATAACGCCTTTGGAATATTCCCCATCCGGATCGATTTTGAAGTAAAGAATATCCCATTCGTAGATATAGCGATTATTGCGATCGCGCAGTCCGGTGTACTCGTCTACTAAGTTATAACTGGGCTTATGACCACGCCACCAGAATCCATCACTAGAATACAAGACCATGGATTGACTAAGCTTTCGCATATAGCCTACAATTTTGTCGTCTTGCCTTAATCTGAATCGACGTTCGGGGTTTTCCATAATTGCTTAACCCCAAAAATCTATTTTAGTTTTTCTCGAAGGTATTTGGCAGTATAGGAGTTTTCTGATTTCACTAAGTCTTCCGGTTTCCCTTGAAAAACTAATTGCCCCCCCATTTCACCGCCTTCGGGTCCAAGGTCAATTATCCAATCCGCACATTTCATGACATCTGGATGATGTTCGATAACCAAAACCGAATGCCCATTTTTTATTAAAGCATAAAAGCTTTGAAGTAGCTTTTTGATATCGTGGAAATGCAGTCCAGTAGTGGGCTCATCAAAAATGAAGAGCACCGGGTTCTGAGCGCTTCCTTTGCCGAGGAAGGTGGCTAATTTTACCCTTTGGGCTTCCCCACCAGAAAGGGTGGAGGAGCTTTGCCCCAGGCTCACATAACCCAAACCTACGTCTTGCAAGGGTTTTATTTTATCGGCAATCTTATGTTGATCCGAATTTCGGAAGAAGTCCATCGCCTCATCTACTGTCATTTCAAGGATATCGAATATCGACTTCCCTTCGAATTGAACGTCAAGAATTTCTTTTTTAAACCGCTTTCCTTCACATTCATCACAACGTAAATGCACATCAGCCATAAACTGCATTTCAATGGTGATTTCACCTTCGCCCTGACATTTCTCGCAGCGACCACCATCAATATTAAAGGAGAAAAAGCCCGGTTTATATTTTCGAGTCTTGGCTAAGGGTTGTGCGGCAAATAATGCTCTGATATCGTCATAGGCCTTAAGATAGGTAACGGGGTTACTGCGCGAGCTTTTCCCAATCGGATTTTGATCCACAAATTCTACATCGCTTAAACTTTCGATGGAACCTTCCAAGGCGGCAAACTTACCGGTCTTATCCGCATAAGCTCCTAAGCGCTTTTTAAGGGCAGGATAAAGTATTTTTCGAATTAAACTCGATTTACCCGAACCGCTTACACCGGTCACTACGCTAAAGCAGTGTAAGGGTATATCAATATCGATGTTTTTTAAATTGTTTTCGCGCGCGCCTTTAAGGCTGATAAATTTTCGCGGAGTTTTTTTCGTGGGAATCTCAATTTTTTCCAGTCCGTTAAGGTAGCGTGCCGTATAGGACTCAGTTTGCTCCTTAACCCCTTGCGCTTCGCCAGCGTAAATCACTTCACCGCCATGAATGCCTGCATCTGGCCCAATATCCACTAAGTAGTCGGCAGCTTCCATAAGTTCCTCATCGTGCTCAACTACAACCACGGTATTACCCAAATCACGCAGACTCTTCACCACTTTAATAAGCTTCTCGGTATCGCGTGGATGCAGTCCAATGCTGGGCTCATCTAAAATGTAGGTAGAGCCCACTAAGGCACTTCCTAAGCTGGTTGCTAGATTTATTCGTTGCGACTCACCTCCAGATAAACTATTCGAAACTCGGTTTAAGTTGAGGTAAGGTAATCCAACCTCGCATAGATAATTGAGGCGACTACGAATTTCCACCAAGAGTCGTTTGGCAATCTTCTGGTCTGATTCGGATAATTCGAGCTGTTCGAAATGATCTCTCAGCTTATCTATAGGCCAATTCACCAATTCGCTTATCGCTTTTCCTGCGACTTTCACGTAGGAAGCTTCTTTGCGTAAGCGACTGCCTTTGCAGCTAGTGCAACGCGTTTTGCCACGGTATCGGGAAAGCATAACGCGAAACTGAATCTTGTAGGATTTTGACTCTAAGTAATTGAAAAATTGGTGTAAGCCTTTGAAGTGGCTGCATCCGTCCCAAAGTAGATCGTATTCAGCCTGACTCAATTCAAATATGGGTCTATGAATAGGGAAATTTGCCTTTTCTGCTCCTCTTAAGAGCTGTTCCTTCCATTCCTGCATCTTTTCTCCTCGCCAGGGAAAAATCGCATCTTCATAAACTGAAAGGCTTGTATCCGGAATAACTAAGTCTTCATCAATCCCCATGATATTACCAAATCCTTCGCATTTAGGACAGGCACCATAAGGATTGTTGAAACTGAAGAGGTGAGGACTGGGCTCTTCAAATTCGATTCCATCTGCCTCAAACTTATTGCTAAACTCGGTGCTTTCGCCACTCGGGTAAATTTCAATTCGACAAATACCTCGGCCTTCGAAGAAAGCAGTCTGTAAGGAATCAGTCCAGCGGTTGACTTGATCATCAGTATCCATCTCCGCCGTTAGGCGGTCAACCACAATTTCTAAATCTTCCTCAGGATTCTTTACTTCTTTAAGCTCAAGTTCCGAAATGAGCAAGGTTTCCCCCTTATAGCTTAACCGAGAGAAGCCCTGTTGTTCTAATATCGCTAATTGACCCTTTAATGAACGATCGTGAAGTAGGAAAGGGCTTTTGAGTAAAACCCGGGTTTGGGGCTCTAATGACTTCACAAAAGTGATAGCATCTTCAATTTGATGCTTTTTTACTTCTTCCCCGCTAATAGGAGAATAAGTCTTGCCAATACGAGCGTATAAGACTTTTAAGTAGTCATAAATCTCTGTGCTGGTTCCTACCGTTGACCGAGGATTACGCGAAATTACCTTCTGTTCAATCGCTACCGCTGGCGATATACCTTTTATGCTGTCTACCTCCGGTTTATCTAAGCGCCCCAAAAATTGACGGGCATAGGAAGATAAGCTTTCCACATAACGACGTTGCCCTTCGGCATAGAGGGTGTCGAATGCTAATGATGACTTACCCGAACCCGACAATCCCGTAATAACGGTTAATTTTTGATGAGGGATCTTGAGATCAATATTTTTTAGGTTGTGCACTCTTGCGCCTTGGATGTCAATCCAGTCCTTGCTGCTTGCCTTTTTCGTACTCATTTAATAGGGGAGAAATAGCTCGTTCAAAAGTATCAATTTGCTTCCGTTTGCAGGATTGACAAAGAAAATTATATATTTGTTTTAAGCACGGCACAATAATTGGCCGTTTTGCAAATCACATTTAAAGACTCTTTGCCTATAGAAGCATAGTTACTTGATTGAATTTATAGATTGAATTACTAACCCAATCAAGGTTGACTATGGACTACAAAGCAATGACTGACGCACAGCTAATCAGGCTGTATTTGGAAGGTGAAGAGCAAGGTTTAGCCTTTTTAATTTCCAAGCACGAACAAAGAATTTTCTCTTATATCCTGAGTAAAATTCAAGATCGCGATTTAGCGAATGATGTATTTCAAGACACATTTGTTAAAATCATCAAAACTCTGCGCCGTGGCAAGTATAACGAGGAAGGCAAGTTTTTGAACTGGTCTCTGCGTATTGCCCACAATTTGGTGATCGATCACTTCCGTAAGCAAAAACGTATGCCTACGGTGGCTCCTAATGATGAGTACGATATTTTCAAGATTATCAAAGACGGTTCACCGGATGCGGAGTCAGAAATGATTCGTGAGCAGATTGAGAAGGATTTACACCGCCTTATTTTAGAGTTACCAGAAGAGCAATTAGAGGTATTGAAATTGCGCCATTTTAGCGGATTAAGCTTTAAAGAAATTGCGGATCAAACTGGGGTTTCGATCAATACGGCTCTAGGCCGGATGCGTTATGCCCTTATTAATCTGCGTAAGCTGATGGAGAAAAATCATGTTTCTTTGACTAGTTCCTAAAATAATATTCTGCCCCTTTCGTTAGATACTTGTCTAACTAATACAAGGTGCATGGATAACACTACTATTCTTAAACATGAGTATCAGATTAACGCTAAACCAAATCCGCAGACCATTCAAAATATCCTAAACTTTTCGCGGTCCTACCACCGCCAAGAATTGGATAACGGTCTTAGCTTTGAAATGATCCAGAACTAACAAGTCCCCCTTCGAGGGGACTTTTTTTTTACTTGACCTAAGATTTCGTCTTAGCTTTACAGGGTTTGCCAGCGGAAACTGTCTAGCTTTATCAATATAAATAGCAAGAAGGTAAAGCCCCAGAGTGAGGAACCACCATAACTGAAAAAGGGTAGGGGAATGCCAATTACCGGGGCCAGGCCAATGGTCATGGCAATATTAATGGTAAAATGGAAGAACAATATGCTCACCACGGCATAGCCATAAGCACGAGCGAAGCGGTTTTTCTGCCTTTCAGCAAGCTGGACAATCCTAAAAAACAGTAGAACAAAAAGCAGAATTAATAGGCTGCTGCCTAGAAACCCCCATTCCTCGCCTACGGTACAGAAAATAAAATCGGTACTCTGTTCGGGCACAAAGTCAAATTTAGTTTGGGTACCATTCAAATAGCCTTTGCCACTAAATCCTCCCGAACCAATCGCAATCATAGACTGAGTAGTATTATAACCAATTCCTTTGGGGTCGTGGGCCTTTCCTAGAAGTATATTGATACGATTTCGATGTCGATCTTCAAGAATATTATTAAAGGCGTAATCAACTGAGTTTACCAAAAGTAAAGCCATGCTAAGAATCGCCAAAACTCTAATCCAGAAGCCTTTGCTTCTTCGACCGAGGTAGGCGATTAATAAAGCGATAAGGGCTAATCCAATTTGTAAATAGAGGGTGGGTATTAGTAAACTAAGAATAAATAAGACGGCTACACTTATCCCTAGGAAAATATAGGAGCCAGACAAGCCCTCTCGGTACAGTACCAAAATCAGGCTAAAGTAAACCAAGGCCGATCCTGGATCAGGTTGAGGGATAATTAAAATTGCCGGCAGACCTATAATGATAAAGGCCATTATCTTATCCTTCCACCTACTAAGGTCCCTCCCTTGTTTATTTAAGAATGCCCCTAAAGCCAGGGCTGTGGCAAATTTTGCAAACTCCGAGGGCTGTAAGCTAAAGCCGCCAAAGACAAACCAGGAACGAGCGCCTGCAATTTCCTTTCCAAATAGGAGTACCCCTAAGAGACTAAGCATACTGAGGATATAAATAGGATAAGCCAGAGTTTGAAAGAGGTTACCGTCTAAAATGAAAAGGAATATGATTATTAGGACCGAGGTACCAATCCAAAGCAATTGTTTACCGTAGCGTTGGCTTAGGTCAAAGATACTTGCGTGATTTTCGTCGTATACTGCGGCATAAATATTGGCCCAACCTAAAAATGCCAGCAGGAAGAACAATAGGATGCTAATCCAATCTACATTATAAAAAAGTCGATCATTCTGTCTCATCCGGCACTTTCAGTTTATCAACTACTTCTTCTCCGTAGATCTTCACTAATTGGGATTCGTATTCATCGCTCAAATCACCTTGCAACATTCTCTTTTCGAGATTTGGCCTACTAATGGTATCGGTTAAATACCGCTCAATCATAAGACTAGCAATAGGAGCTGCCCAGCGGCTACCCCAATATCCGTTTTCAACTATGATGGAAATAGCGATTTTAGGATTGTCTTTAGGGGCAAAAGCCACAAAGATGGAGTGATCTTGGCCATGCGGGTTTTCTGCCGTACCCGTTTTGCCACACATTTCAATGTTTTCCATGCGAGAACCTCGGGCAGTACCACTTTCAAAAACGTCAAACATCCCCTCAATGACCGTCGAAAAATGAACACTATCAATGGTGGTGTATTTAGCTTTGGTGAAGTTAGTATCCTGGCTAGGTTTATCACCGATTCTTTTGACGATGTGCGGGGTGTAGTAATAACCTCGGTTAGCAATGGCAGCAGTCATATTCGCCATTTGAATGGGCGTTAGAAGTAATTCACCCTGACCAATACCTAATGAGATGGTGCTCACCGCTTTCCAACCGGTATATCCGAAGGCGCGATCGTAATAATCGGCATTAGGCACTAGACCTTTACGGCCGGTGGGTAGGTCGTTGTTTAAATACCGCCCAAGATTAAAGCTCTTTACGTGATTACTCCACGCGTTCATTCCTTCCTGAGCACTAGGATATTTCTCTATAACCCCCTTAAATACCCGACAGAAGTAATTATTGCAACTTTTACTAATAGCAGTACGTAGAGCAATAGGTGAGTAGGTGTCGCAGTGACAAGCTACGTGTAAACTTCCCCAATGGAATCCATGATGACAGGTATAGGTGCTGCGTGGAGTTAGGGTCCCTTCTTGTAAACCAATCAGGGCATTAATAACCTTAAAGGGAGAGCCCGGCGGATATTCTGCCAATAAACCACGATCAAAGAGGGGCTTATTAATGCTGTCTAAATATAGTTCGCTGTAGTTTCGGGTGCGATCACGTCCAATCATTAGACTAGGGTCGTAATTAGGGCTGGTAACTAATGCTAGAATCTCACCACTTTCTGGTTCAATGGCTACGACCGACCCTCTCTTGTTTTGCATTAATTGTTCCCCATAAGCCTGAAGGTAAATATCAATGGTGCTGTGTAAGTCGGAACCTGGCACGGGTAAGGTATCGTAGATACCATTCTGATAAGATCCTTTACTGCGATTGTGTACGTCCACCAAATGGTACTCTGCTCCGGCTTTACCCCTTAATTCTTTCTCATAGGCCTTTTCAATTCCGGTTTTACCGATAAGGTCACCCTGGCTATAACTTGGATTTTCTTTTATGAAACCCACCGAGGCTTCGCCGATAAACCCTACTACATTTGAGGCCGAGTTAAAGTTATAGGATCTGAGAATCCTTTTCTGGGGGTAAAAGCCTTGAAATTCGTGCAGCTTTTCCTGAATGAAAGCAAACTTCTCCTTGGAAATCTGCTTCATGAAGATGGATGGTTTTAGGTAGCTATATGCCTTAGCTTTTTTAAGATTTTGGATGAGGCGGTCTTTGTCTATGTCCAATAAGTCACAAAAGGCAATGGTATCCAATTTTTTGATTTGGCTTGGAATTACCATGAGATCATAGGCACTCTGATTCCCTACCAATAGCACCCCATTTCGATCATAGATAAGTCCACGACCTGGGTAAATTTTTTCCTTGCGAATCACATTGTTTAAAGCCGATAGTTTGTAATCGTCCTTTAAAATTTGGATGTAAAAAAGCCGACCAATAAAAACCAAGGCCACACTAAGAAAGAAGAAGAAAAGTAGGTGCTTACGTTGCATTTAACGGCGAGCCTTCCAAAATTGATAGATACCTACAAATATAAAGGAGAAGATAGAGCTGTAAAGGCTTCGCTTTAATAAGATACCCACATTGTTAAAACCGAAGTTTTCGGCCGTAAAGAGCACTAGGTGGTGAAGGAAAAGAGCAAGGATTAAAAAAACCAGTCTACGGTCTAAGCTTAATTGCTGAAGCCAAGGAGCCTCCTCGTCTTCTTCTCCATGCTTATGCACCAGGCGCCATAAATAAGGCTGTATAAAGGCAATAAAAGTGGTGGCCAAAGCATGCATCCCCCCGCTTCCTTCGAAGATGTCGATGCTTGCCCCCAAAACAAAGGCTAGAATCAAGTAAAGTGCCCTTTGATCTTCATTATTTCTGCTTAAGAGCCAATAAACATACAGATAGGGGTTCATGTAGCCGAAAAACAAAAAGTTATTGAAGATGCTAACCTGCAACAGGATAATCACTAAGAACAATATGAAGTCTTTTAGAAATTTCATTCTTGCTCTTGCATTAGGGAGTCAGCTTCTTCAGATAGAAGGTTTTTTACCACGTATACATTATCAATTTTGGCAAAGTCCGTGCTTAGCTCCACTTCCAATCGATAAAAGTTTTGGTCTGCCTGGAGGCTGCCGCTTATAACTGTTCCAATTTGAATATTGGGTGGGAAAATATTGGAGCGTCCATCGGTGATTATTGTATCACCCTGGCTAACCTCCGCATAACGAGGGATATCGTAGAGTTGGGCTTGTCGATAGCTTTTACCATCCCATTTTAATGGACCATAAAAGCCATTATTTTTTAGCGCGGCACTTAAGCTAATATTGGGATGAATTAGGGGTAATACTCTCGCAAAGTTTTCACTAACACTGGTTATTACTCCAACGATACCTTTATTATTTATGACCCCCATATTGCTGCGCAAACCACTACGTGCTCCTTTATCAATGAGGATGTAATTATTGACTTTTAAAAAGCTGCTATTAACTACTTGAGCGGGGATATAGGTATAATGCTGACCAATAACACTGTCGCGAATGGTATCCGCACCATAGTTTTGCGCTAGTATAGATGCATCAATCAATGCTCTAAGCTGGGCGTTTTCTTTGGCTAAATGCTCGTTTTCAATACGAAGATTTAGGAAGTTACGCCATTCTTGACCCCAAGTGTTAAAGCGGCCACTTATTTCCGCCGTTTTACTTTTAACCGCAGCGCGAGGGTAGGAACGACTAGAACTAATCCAAGTCAATGCGATTACTTCCAGAACCAAAAAAAGGATCAGTACTCGGCTCCGATTGAGCAGCAGTAGGAAGTAGCGCATATTAAATTAGGTCATCAGGAAGTTATACTTACCAATGTTTTTGAGCGCAATACCAGTACCACGTACTACGGCTCTTAAAGGATCTTCGGCTACGTAAACTGGTAAATCAGTTTTCATGCTAATCCGTTTATCTAATCCTCTTAACATCGAACCACCACCAGCAAGGTAAATACCACTATTGTATATATCCGCGGCTAATTCTGGTGGCGTCATGGAAAGTGCTTCCATGATAGCGTCCTCAATACGTATAATGGACTTATCGAGGGCCTTAGCGATCTCCTTGTAGGTAATTATTAATTGCTTTGGCTTTCCGGTTAATAGGTCACGACCCTGTACGGGCATCTCTTCAGGTGGATTCTCCAAATCATCTAAAGCAGATCCAATTTGAATTTTGATTTCCTCGGCAGTGCGCTCACCCACAAAAAGATTGTGTTGGGTTCGCATGTAATAGGCAATATCATTGGTGAATACATCACCAGCAACTTTTATGCTTTTGTCGGCGACAATACCCCCTAAAGCTAAAACTGCAATCTCGGTAGTACCTCCACCGATATCAATAATCATATTTCCTTTGGGCTCTTGCACATCTACTCCCGTACCAATAGCAGCGGCCATGGGTTCGTGGATAAGGTACACCTCGCGTGCGCCTGCATGCTGAGCAGAATCTTTAACCGCTCTTTTTTCTACTTCAGTAATTCCAGAGGGAATACAAATAACCATCCGTAGAGCAGGAGGGACCAAGCGTTTCTGCAAGGCCGGAATGCTTTTTATCATTTCGCGAATCATGGCTTCAGAGGCCTCGAAGTCGGCTATAACTCCGTCCTTTAAAGGACGAATGGTTTTAATGTTTTCATGCGTTTTACCATGCATTTGGCGAGCGGTTTGCCCCACGGCAATAATCTTTCCGCTGGCACGGTCTTTTGCTACAATTGAAGGCGCATCTACTACCACTTTATCATTGTGAATGATTAGGGTGTTAGCCGTTCCTAGGTCAATTGCAATGTCCTCCCGTAAAAAATCAAAAAGTCCCAATTTGTCTTAATGTTTAAAATGTCTTACTCCTGTGAATACCATTTTCATTTGGTGCTCATCACAAAAGTCAATCGACAATTGATCCTTGATAGAGCCACCAGGCTGGATCACAGCTTTAATTCCTTCTTCATTGGCAATTTCAACACAGTCAGGGAATGGGAAGAAAGCGTCGGAGGCCATTACGGCTCCTTGGAGGTCAAATTTAAAGGCTTTAGCTTTAACAATTGCTTGTCTTAAGGCGTCTACTCTAGAAGTCTGACCGGTACCCCCCGCGATCAATTGCTTGTTCTTCGCTAAGATAATAGTATTTGATTTGGTATGCTTACAAATTTTGGAAGCAAAAAGTAAATCTTCAATTTCTTGCTCAGATGCTTGGGCCTTGGTAACGTTCTTTAAATCTGCTCTACTATCGGTGTGATGGTCTTTTTCTTGCGCTAAGATTCCGTTAAGAAGGGTGCGGTATTGCATTTTTGGGCGGTCGAAATCCTTCAAAATCAAAATGATGCGGTTTTTCTTCTGCTTTAGTATTTCAAGGGCTTCTGCGCTGTAAGAGGGGGCGATTACAATCTCGAAGAAGATTTTATGCATTTCCTCAGCGGTTGCTGCATCAATTTCGCGATTAGAGATCAATACTCCTCCGAAGGCCGAAACAGGATCGCCAGCTAATGCATCTTGCCAAGCTTCTAATACTGATGGGCGACTAGCAATACCACAGGCATTATTGTGTTTTAATACCGCTACGGTACAGTCTTCAAACTCATCCAATAAGTTTACTGCCGCATCAGCGTCAAGCAAATTATTGTAGGAAAGAGCTTTTCCATGCAATTGCTCAAAAACCTCTTCCATCTTACCGTAGAAGGTACCTTTTTGATGTGGGTTTTCTCCGTAGCGTAGGCCATTGGCCTTGCCTAGAATAAGGTTTTGGTAATCACCACTTAGGTAAGCTTGGATATGGGTATCGTATTGCGAAGAAATCCGGAAAGCCTCGGCAGCATAGCGCTTACGCGTTTCGATATTCTGCTCTCCCTTCTCTAAAACTTCTATGGCATCTTGGTATAAGTCACGACTGGGGATAATCCAGCAATCCTGGTAATTTTTAGCTGCCGCACGAATCAAAGATATACCGCCGATATCAATCTTTTCAATGATGTCTTGGTGCTCGGCACCAGAAGCTAGGGTTTCCTCAAAAGGATATAGATCTACGACTACAACGTCAATATTTGGTAGACCAAATTCTTGCATTTCAGTCTGATCAGAGCTCAATGAACGACGTCCTAAAATTCCACCAAAAACCTTGGGGTGTAAAGTTTTTACTCTACCACCTAAAATAGAAGGATAACCAGTAAGGTCTTCGACAGCCTCTACTTGGTGACCATGATCCTCCAAAAATTGGCGAGTACCGCCGGTAGAAAGTAATTGGTAACCTTTGGCAACCAGTGCCTTAGCTAGCTCGTTTAAGTGATCTTTGTAAAATACTGAAATTAAGGCTCTAGGCGCTTCTGAATTATGGGACATCCTATGATTTTTTAGAGGGGCAAAATTAGGGCTTTTTTAGGTGCTTTTGAATCCAGAATTCAATTATCTCGTACATTTGAGCAACCGCATATGCTATACCTTCGGATCTTAAAAGAAAGTCTCAATTTTGCTCTACACGCGCTTAGGGTAAATCGTTTACGCACCTTCCTTTCTTTGTTGGGAGTAACCATTGGCATTTTAACCATTGTAGCCGTTTTCACGATGGTAGACTCTTTGGAACGTTCGATACGTTCTAGCGTTCAGAACCTTGGTTCCAATGTGGTATACATTCAGAAGTGGCCTTGGGGTGGAGGCGGCGGTGAATACAAATGGTGGCACTATTTTCAAAGGCCAGAGCCTAATTATTATGAAATGGAGAAACTGGCCAGCCGCATGAATAATGCGGAGCATGTCGCTTATCTCTTTGGGGTTCAACAAACTTTAAAATATGGGCTTAACAGCGTAGAAGGGGTAAATGTGATGTGCGTTTCCCACGCCTATAACTATATCTGGAATTTTGAAATTGAAGAGGGTCGTTATTTCTCGGAATTAGAATCACGCAAAGGTTCTCCAATTGCCATTTTAGGTTATGATGTTGCCCAGGGGCTTTTTCCTGGGGTCAATCCAGTGGGTCGCACCTTTAGTGTTTTGGGCCGAAAGCTCAAGGTTATTGGCGTGGTGGCCAAACAGGGTAAAAGCCTTATTGGAAATGATTTTGATGGGAGCATTTTTGTTCCTATCCAATATGTAGGTAACCTGATGAGTCTTAAAAATCAGAATGGGTCTACCATTATGATTTCTGCTAAAGAAGGAGTGGAGATGTCGGAATTACGCGATGAAATAATAGGTACCATGCGCTCGATTCGGCGCTTAAAGCCTAAGGCAGACAATGACTTTGCCCTCAATGAAATATCGATGATTTCCAATAATCTCGATCAACTTTTTTCAGTGATTGGTCTAGCGGGATTGGTTATCGGTGGCTTTTCGGTACTGGTCGGTGGTTTTGGAATCGCTAATATTATGTTCGTGAGCGTAAAGGAGCGCACCAACCAAATTGGAATACAAATGAGTTTAGGCGCCAAGCGCATTTTTATCTTGATGCAGTTCTTGCTGGAATCGGTTATCCTTTGTGTAATCGGGGGCGGACTCGGGATATTTATGGTTTACTTGGGTCAGCTTGCCTTACCCTTCTTTATGGAAGACATGAGTTTCCAAATTCAACTAAGCAGTAAGAATCTAATCCAAGGAATGGGGATTTCAGTGGTAATTGGCTTGGTATCAGGCTTTATCCCAGCTCTTAGCGCCTCCCGACTCAATCCGGTAGACGCAATTCGTACCGGTCAATAATTAAATGAGTTCCTCGAGGTATTCAATTAGTTCCTCTTGGTAACGGTCAACAATTAATCGGTTTACCTCCTTAAGAAAGGCATCATCACGGTGATCGAATGCGGCAATGGTATTACTGTCAATATCAATCTGACCAATTAACTGATCTTTATAATACATGGGAACTACAATCTCAGATTTCACATCGATGCTACAGGCGATGTAATTGCTTTGGGCATTTACATCATCTACTAAAAAGCTTTCACCACTTTCTGCTACTTGTCCGCAAATACCTTTTCCGAAATCAATAATAGTGTGGTCGGTGGGTGCACCTATATAAGGACCTAGATGCAGCTTTCTACTTTGATGATTCATAAAGTAAAAGCCTACCCAATTGTATTTGTCGAGCTGTATCTCTATGATACTGCAAATGCGATACAAAGCTTCTTTAACACTAAGCTCCTGCTGGAGACTTTGTTTGATGGAGTTTAAAACCTCAGAATGCATGAATAATTTTTGGGACAAAGATTATAATTCCAATTACCAAGGCAAATAACGCACAAATAAGCACGGCTGCCGCGGCAACGTCTTTGGCTTTTTTAGCTAAAGGATGTTGTTCCGGACTAATTAGGTCAACCGTATATTCGATAGCCGAATTCAGGGCTTCCATCCCAAGAACCAAAGCTATAGAGACAATAAGGGCAAGCCACTCATGAATTGTGCACTCCAAGTAAGCTCCTAAGGCGATGACGAGAAGGGCGGCTAGTCCATGAATTTTAGCGTGCGGACTCTCCCGGAAGAAGGTTTTTATTCCCTCTATTGCAAAGTAAAATGCTCTA
This sequence comes from uncultured Flavobacteriales bacterium, assembly GCA_913055685.1. Classification (GTDB taxonomy): domain Bacteria; phylum Bacteroidota; class Bacteroidia; order Flavobacteriales; family Schleiferiaceae; genus Croceimicrobium. The sequence goes on along the minus strand of CAJXKC010000002.1, from coordinate 792,144 downwards.
AGCCTTTGTTTTAGAAACCCCACCTTTATAATATTTTATTCGTAATACTGTCAATTCCTTGTATATCGTGGATAAAGCGGTTACTAATTTACAGGGATTTGCTACTAATTGACCTACATTTGTAGGAGCGATTAAGTTAAATTGCCAACATTTTGCAAACAACAACTATTATGAAGAAGAACCTGTTAAAGTATTTTGTCTTCCTTTTAGGCATAAGCTTTTCTTCCTCACTCTGGGCTCAAAACATTGTTTCGGCCGGTAAAATTGACATTCTAAATGGTACCACCAATGTCAATTTCGCGGACGCTACTTGTCAGTGTGATACCATTGTGATTGAATACGAGATTAAGCCGAATGCCAACTTTCCTTCTAACTCCAGTTTTGAATATCAATTAGCGACTAGTCCAGCTCTCAATTGGGGCTCTGCTACTTTGCTGGAGCTAACTAAGTTGGAGAAGAATGATCCACCGGTAGCGGTAACCTTACCTTCGGATACCTTTAGTAGTGGTAAAAAATGGGCTTCTTTAGTAATGCCATGTAATACGCCTATTGGCATTTATGGCTTCCGCATAATCAACCGCAATAGCAATGGAACAATTACTCCGATCGACGGATTTAGTGATACCACTTTCCGTCAGATAAACCGTATTCCTACGGTTGGTTTTATTGATTCGGTTGCTACTATCCGTAATGGCGTTAAAATTGACACTGTAGATAACCCCTATTCAACCTCGGTAGATTTAGGGGTTTGTTTTGGAGATTCGATCTACATACGAGTTACTACTGATGGTACTGCTATTCAGTGGTTTAATGGTGCTTTTCAGCTGCAAGGCGAAACCAAAGACTCTTTGAAAGTAGGCTACGGACAGGGTGCTTATTATGCTCGATTAACCAATAATGGTAATTGTCCAATTTACTCGGATACCGTGCTGGTTACGCCGATAAACACCCCTACAACAATAACATTTGACGCCGCAAATGCGGCTAATGCTAATGCCTACCGGGTAGATAATCCTGTGGCCGGTAATAATTCACCGCGTGATTCGATTGAATTATGTGAGTCGGATATAGCCTTATTAAACGGGCCTCTTCCTCCGCCTAATCTAACATTTACCTATCAGTGGCTAACCGATTCCTTTAATCCGGTTACAGGTCTGCGCGATTGGTACGCCTTAACTACTGCCACCGCGACCCAGCGTATCTTACAAATTAACCAGAACTCTTCAGTTAGAGGTTGGAACCATTATCGCCTAGTAGTTAACGATGGCTATTGTACCGATACTACTCCCGAAGTGAATAAGTTTTGGGTGAATATCGACTCGGTTCCGAATGCGGTAATTGCTGGGGTGCCTTTCCCCGGTTTAGCCGGACCCACAGTATTTAACGAAATATGTATGAAGGATTCGGTATTACTAACTACCATTCCTTCTCAGAGTTGGCCACAGGACGTTTCTTACCGCTGGCAGTGGTATGATCCAACCGTTCCTGCGGGAGCAAATCCTTGGAAATCAGTTTCTGGTCAGCCGCTAAATAACCTAAGTTTTGATACCCTGCCTACCTTAGTGGTAGATACCAGTTTATCGGACGCAGGACAACCTTACTTCCAAAACCCTAAACCTGCATTGCGTTATTTTAGGGTACGAATTGCTCGCCGGACCACCTTTACCGGTATAGAAACTTGTGTGTTCTTCTCCGATAGTGTGGCGGTACGTTGGTTCCCAGAATTTGACGTAACAGTGGTGAACTCTCCCAATGCCTTCATCTTAGGCCTCGACTCGGTTAACTTCTGTGAAACTGATTCAGCGATTTTATCGGCGCCAAGTACGCCTACTACCTTAAGTAATTTCGGCTATAATTACAGTTACCAATGGTTAACCGACTCTATTGATCCTATTAGTGGATTAAGAGTAAAATACCCCTTGGTGGGTGAAACCAATCAAACTTTAGTTATCAAAGAATCGGGCCGTTGGTTTGTATCTATTGATGATGGAATCTGTTCGGATACATCGAGAGTGTTCCGCAGTTTTGTAGATACGGTGCCAGAAACCCAAGTAATTGAGGTCCAATTCCCTGGTACTAATAGTGGTTTAACTGGCTTAAATCTCTGTCTATACGACAGTGCTTTGGTTACGGCCACCGATACCATGTTAGGACTGCTTCCTTGGGACTATCAATGGTATCAGTGGAACCCTAATGGAAATAACTGGGCCATCCTTCAAACCGATACTAATCCGAGTTTGGTTTTGGATACCACCTATTCGATTAGCGGATTTGATACCCTGTATTTCCAATTACGTACCAGCTACGTGAATCGTTTTGGAAACCAATTATGTGACTTCCGTGCCGATAGTGTGATGGTTGTATTCTATGAACCACCGAGCTTAAACTTCTTCCCTGGCGATTCAGTAGGTTTATGTCCGGGTGACAGCATCCTATTCGTTGCGCAAGGAAACTTTAACCAGGTTACTTGGCAAGGTGGTCAAGTAAATGGTGCTACTCGTTACATCAATATTCCGGGTAGTTATCCAGTGGAGGCAACCGGTGTTAATGGTTGTATTACCAGAGATACCGTAATTGTTTATCCTTTAGTGGTTAATGCTGCTGCCGGTCCAGATCAAGTAATTGAGTCTGGAGAAACCGCAACCCTTACCGCTTTTGGAGGTACCAATTACCGTTGGTGGGCAAGTAAGCCAATTGAGTTTAGCGACTTCTTAAGTCAGAGTATCCAAGTGAGTAAGGTCTTAGAAGACGGTGTGCTTTCGGATACAGTATGGATTTATGTGGAAGTAACAAACTCTCGTGGTTGTGTGGGTATTGATTCACTTCAGCTGATAATTAATAAGACCTTCCCCGATCAGATCAATTTGATTAATAAGGCCTATAACATCTTTACGCCTAATAATGATGGCTTAAATGATGTTTGGGATATTCGAGAATTGCTGGATGGCGACGCTTGTTCCATTGAAATCATGAACCGTTGGGGATCGGTGGTCTACAGCGATGATAATTTCAACGGCCTATGGACCGGGGTAGATAATGGTGGTAATGAACTTCCGGACGGAACTTATTACTATGTATTAGACTGTGGTGGAGAAATACGCATGCGAAATGCAGTCACCATAATCCGTAACCAACAATAAGATGAACAAGATGAAGAAATTAGCCTTTTTGATTGGAGTTGGACTAATGGTAACTGTGGCAAAAGCCCAGCAAATTCCACTCTATAGTAATTACTTCTTTACTCCATATATTTATAATCCGGCTTTATCGGGAAGTGCTGGAGTAACCGAAGCAACCATGTTGCATCGCCGTCAGTGGAGCGGTATTCAGGGCTCACCTGAAACCTCCGCAATTGGGGTAAATGGCTCATTAAATGACCAGAAAGTAGGTTGGAGTATTTATGGTTTTAGCGATAAAACCGATATCCTTAGCCGATTAGGGGCCTACGGTAACTATGCCTATTACGTGCGTCTCAGCGACGATATCAGCTTTTCAGGTGGTATTGGCGCGGGTTACGTGAATCAAAGCATTGATCAAAATGCCGTGCGTGCCCGTGACTTAGGTGATATCTATTCGGTAGTGGCCCCGAACCGGGGAACCTTTGATATAAACCTAGGATTGAGCTTAAAAGTCCAGGAGTTTACCTTAGGGTTTGCGGCGCCACAGCTATTAAGTCAGAATGTAAACTTTGCTCGTAATCCAAGCGATATCAATTACAATTTGATTCGTCACTACGTGGCCACTTTGCAATATGACTTCAAATTTGCTGGCGACAAGCAAGTTTTAAGTCCCATTATTATGGTACGCGCAGCCGAGTCGGTTCCCTTCCAGATTGATGCTGGATTATTGTATCGTATGACTGAGTACGGTTATATCGGTGCCATGTATCGTTCTGATTATGGGGTTACTGCCAATGTTGGGGTTAACCTTACTGAGGAGTTAACCTTGGGTTATGCCTATGACTTCTCTACTAATACTTATGGCTCTAGCTTTGGTACTAGTCATGAGTTCATGCTTACCTATCGCTTTGGTAGCAATAAGGAGAATGAGCGTATGAAGAATGAAATCAAGCGCTTGAAACTTATGCAACGTCGTCAGAAAGACGAAGTTGAAGAAACGGTAGATGAGAAATTGAAGGAATTCAAGGATAGCTACAAAGGCGAAATGAAGAAAGCGCTTGAAGAAGAGAAGAAGAAAATGCAGAAAGAACTGGAAGATCTTCGTCAGCAAGCGGCTCAGAATGGTGGCAACCAGAACACCAATAACCAGAACAATAGCAATCAGCAGAATGCTAATAATGGTCGTCAATTGCCTCCAAGGCCATTCGATAACAATCAGCAGAATAATACTGCCGATCAGAATACTGGTGGTGGACAAACTTCTTACCCTGAGTCGAATCGTGCCTCTAACGTAACTCCAGGCTCTGCCGGGTACTACGTTACCGCTGGTGTATTTGGTAATCAGGCGAACGCCACCCGTCTAATGAATAAATTGAATAGCCAAGGCTTAGACGCCCGCGTATTCCAAGACAATAGCAATAACTTCTACTATGTGTACTTATTGAAATTCAATAGTTACCAAGAAGCTGATCAAGCTAAGTCGAGCGGATTAAACGGTGCATACCAAGGCGATTTATGGATCAAAATTGTAAAGTAGATCTATCTCCATACAATAAAAAAGGGCCGCGATTTGCGGCCCTTTTTTATTTTCCAGCAAGGATGTTTTCAGCTTGCAAAATATGTCTCCTACTATGCCTTATCATAATTAATAGGGCTTCATGCACATAAAGTTTAAAGACCTTGATTATGCCCTTCAGCTTTAAGCGGGCAAAATTTCCTTCTTCGATTTTGTTAATATAGGCTTTCAACTCATCGAGATCTGCAAGTAAGTCGGCGAAGACAACCTTAGGGACAATTGCATGGCCCTTAGCGACCCAATGTTTGGGATCGGTGCTGCGCGGAGTTTTGTAGTTCTTTTTCGATTTACCCTTAGTCGCAGCGGGCATAGTAGGCAGAAGCATTTTGGCATAAAAGCTTTTAGGAAGCTTTTTAACTTCCTTCATTTCTGGCTTGAGATCGCTGATCTGACTTAAGAAATGACGATTTAATAGGTTAATATGAAAAAGTACCTCTGCTAGGGTCCAAGAATTTTCTTGACTACCTTTTCTTTGGTAATCCTCTTCTTCTAAATAGTAAAACACCTGGTCAATGGTGTCCCTCAATTCTTGCCATTCACCTAAAAGAGATTCCTTCAAGTTTTTTAGATCTTCCATTCTGCAAAAGTAAATCACTAAAGCTTATCAGAGATCCTTCGCTGTAGATCGTATTTCCTTGACCTATCCTTTACCTTTGCGAGAAAGATTACAGCAATGAACAACCCCTTACTGGAGGATTTTAAAGGACCTTTCCAAACTGTTCCTTTTGAAGAGATAGAAAACCAACATTTTTTACCGGCTTTAAAGCAGTCCATTGATATCGGATTGGAAGAGGTTAAAGCGATTTGTGAAAATCCAGATAAGCCCAATTTTGATAATACAATAGTAGCCCTGGAGAATGCAGGTGAAGGGGTAAGTCGGGTAGCTGAGGTATTCTTTAACCTAAATTCGGCTGAGACCAATGAGGAGATTCAAAAGTTAGCTCGAGAGTTTTCTCCTTTGCTCAGTGACTATCGAAATGATGTTATTCTCAATGCGGATTTATTTAAAAGGGTTGAGGCCGTTTACCAGGAAAAGGAGGCTCTAAACCTGGATCCAGAGGACCAAATGCTATTGGAAAAAACCTACCGATCCTTTGCTCGTAATGGGGCAAAGTTGAAAGGGGAGGAAAGAGATCGTTTAAGGCAAATCGACCAGGAATTGGCGCAGCTTTGTCTAAGTTTTGGGGAGAATGTACTTGCCGAAACCAATAACTATGCTCTTTTCTTAGATAAATCCGAATTAGATGGTTTGCCCGAATACGCTCTCGAAGCCGCTGCTTCGGAGGCGGAAGAAAAAGGGCAGGGCGGTAAATATTATTTTGGTCTTCAAGCGCCAAGCTTTATCCCCTTTATGACCTATTGCAGTAATCGGAAGCGGAGAGAAGAGCTTTTTCTTGCCTTTGGAAGCAAGGCTTTCAAGGATGGGGAATTTGATAATAAGACTAATATTCAGAAGCTCGTTAAGCTTCGTAGAGAAAGAGCACAGTTACTGACCTATGATAGTCATGCCGACTTCACCCTAGCTGAGCGAATGGCCGAAAGCCCTGATAAGGTATGGTCTTTCCTAGCAGAATTAGAAGAAGTAGCGATGCCAGCGGCCCGTCGAGAGCTGGAAGAGCTTAGGGCCTTTGCTAAGGAATTAGACAGCTTAGAAGATTTTAGGGCTTGGGACCTAATGTATTATAAAGAAAAGCTAAAGCAAAAGCGATACGCCATTGACGACAATATGCTAAAACCTTATTTCGAGCTGGAAAGGGTAATTGACGGAGCATTTCAAGTGGCCAAAAAACTTTACGGCATTAGCTTTAAGGAGCGTAAGGATATCCAGAAGTATCACCCCGAGGTGATTAGCTATGAGGTGATCGACAAAGACGGCTCTCATTTAGCGGTCTTCTATGCCGATTTTTTCCCTCGTGCCGGAAAGCGTAATGGAGCCTGGATGACCTCATACCGACCCCAAAAGATGATTAATGGTGAAGACCAAAGACCACACGTTAGTATCGTGTGCAACTTTACTAAGCCGGGCAAGGATAGCCCATCTTTACTAACCTTTAATGAGGTCCTAACCTTATTCCATGAATTTGGTCACAGCCTGCACGGAATCTTGGCAAAAAGTAAATACTCAAGCCTTAGCGGTACCAATGTATATTGGGACTTCGTCGAATTACCCTCGCAGATTCTTGAAAACTGGTGCTATGAGAAAGAATGTTTAGATCTTTTCGCAGTGCACTATAAGGACGGAACTAAGATTCCCGCCGAATATGTTCAGAAGCTCAAGGATTCGGCAAGTTTTATGGAAGGATATGCCACGGTACGACAATTGAGTTTTGCTAAACTAGACATGGCTTGGCATCATAAGGCAAGGGGCCAAGAGGATGTGGCCAGTTTTGAAGATGCAGTATTTAAAGAGACCGCCTTATTCCCAGCTAGCCCGGAAACGAATATGTCTTGTAGTTTTAGTCACATTTTCCAAGGTGGTTATTCGGCCGGTTATTATAGCTACAAGTGGGCTGAGGTTTTAGATGCTGATGCCTTTGAGCTCTTTCAAGAAAAAGGCATTTTTGATTCAGAAACTGCCGAGAAATTCAGAGCTTTATTAGCTGCAGGGGGGACAGATCATCCTGCCAAAGTATATCGTAAATTCCGCGGACAAGATCCTGACCCTAAGGCTTTATTACGCAGGGCGGGATTAATTAAGGATTAATGGTTAGAGCAAAAAAACACCTAGGACAACATTTTCTAAAGAGCAGTGAAACCGCAGCTCGCATAGGCGATGCCTTAAGTTTTCAAGGCTATAAGAAAGTTTTAGAAATTGGTCCGGGTATGGGCGTGCTTACGCAACACCTTTTGGCTCGGGATACCGAACTATATGTAGTTGAAATCGATACCGAATCGGTACATTATTTAGAACAAAACTTTCCTAAACTTCAAGGTCATATTGTTCCAGCTGATTTCTTGCAATTGGATTTATCAGAATTAATGCAGGAGCCCTTTGCCCTTATTGGAAACTATCCCTACAATATCAGTAGTCAGATTATTTTCAAAATGCTCGACTACGTGGATCTAATTCCCGAAATGGCGGGCATGTTCCAAAAGGAAGTAGCCGATCGTTTATGCGCAGAACCAGGGTCAAAGACCTACGGGATTTTAAGCGTACTAAGCGCCGTTTACTACGAAAGGGAGTATTTATTTACGGTAGAGAAAGAGGAGTTTAGTCCGCCTCCCAAGGTGAGGTCCGGCGTAATTCGCTTCCGCCGAAAGGCGAACTACCGGGCTAATTTTAATGAGGCCTTATTAAAGCGAATAGTGAAAGCGGCTTTTAATCAAAGGCGTAAAACCCTTCGTAATGCCTTGAAAAGTCTAAATTTACCCCTCGACGGTCTGTCTGATAGCCTTTTACAGAAGAGGGCAGAGCAGCTGTCCTATCAAGAATTTATTGATCTAACCCAAAGCTTGGAACAAGCATGAGTCAGGAAATTACCAAAGACTATATCGAAGACTTGGAATTAGACCTTCGCGAGGGTCGCTTGCAAAATCATGAGGAGCTTTATAATGAAGGGCACCCGGCCGATTTAGCGGAAATCATTAGTAAGCTGGACCTCGCAGAAGCGAAATTACTTTTTGAGCAAATCCCTGACGAAACGGCAGCAGAGGTGCTCATGGAGCTTGATGATGACCTACGAGCTAAGTTTTTGGAGGATTATACGGGTGAGGAAATTGCTAAGGAACTCATTGAGAACTTGGATTCTGATGATGCCGCGGATTTAATTAATGAATTGCCTCTAGAACAACGAAAGGAGGTTTTAAGTGGTATTGAAGATCAAGAGCAAGCCCGAGATATAGCCCGATTATTGGTTTATCCAGAGGGAACCGCCGGTTCTTTAATGGGAACCGAGTTAATTAAGGTTAAGGATAGTTGGCGGGTTTTGCAATGCGTAAAAGAAATGCGCAAACAAGCGGAAGATGTAGAGCATGTGCATGCGGTTTATGTGGTTAGTGATGACAATGTCTTGCTGGGAACCCTCAGTTTGAAAAAGCTGCTTACTACGTCTACCAAAACCCCTATCTCGGAGGTTTATTCTCAGAAGGTACAGTCGGTAGAGGTAACCACCGAGGCCGAGGAAGTGGCCAATTTGATGCAGAAATACGACTTGGTGGTTATCCCGGTGGTGGATCCACTAGGGCACTTAGTGGGGCGTATTACCATTGATGATGTGGTTGATATTATAAGGGATGAAGCCAAAGAGGATTACAACCTTGCCTCTGGTCTTACCGATGAAGTAGAAGCCGACGATACGATTTGGTCTATTACCAAAGCACGTTTGCCTTGGCTTTTAATTGGACTTTTCGGTGGATTGCTAGCGGCTTCAGTAATTAGACGCTATGAAGGTGACCTAGCCTCCATACCAGCTTTGGCCTTTTTTATTCCGCTAATCGCCGCGATGGGCGGTAATGTGGGGGTGCAATCATCGGCAATTATTGTTCAGGGTTTAGCCAGCAATTCAATAGACGGCAGCACTATGGCTCGCCTTACTAAGGAGCTTGGGGTAGCGGTGGTTAATGCCTTAATATTAGGGATAATTATAGTTGGCGCTAGCCTCTTCTTGGGATATGGAACCGAATTGGCTTTGACCGTTTCCGTTTCTCTGGTATCGGTGGTTATTGTAGCCGCTTTAATAGGAACTTTTGTACCGCTCGTTTTAAATAATTATAAGATAGATCCGGCCTTGGCAACCGGCCCCTTTATCACAACCCTTAATGATATCATTGGCCTTTTTCTTTACTTTCAAATCGGTCAGTTAATCCTAGGTCTATAATATGAGGAAGCTAGTTGTTCTTGTTTGCATCGCATTTTGTGCTTCACCTGTTTTTGCTCAGAGCCCTTTTAGCTCCGATCGTCCGGGGCAATCCTATTCCGCCCTGAGCTTAGATTTGCATGAAATGCAGGTTCAGCAAGGCTTTCAATGGCAGGACTTCCGTGAAGGGGATTTTATTTCACAGCGTTATTTATCCTCTTTTACCGAATTTCGATACGGCTTGGGTGGAGGTTTAGAAGCAGGGGCAGCTTATGGTTTCGATTATTTTAATCAGCCCCAGCTTAACGATGACTTCAGCTTTAACTCAGGGCAGCCATGGATTATGTTGCGTTATAGCTTTAGTAAGGCAGAGGACCCTTTGCAATGGGGCTTTTTGGGTAGAAGTAATTTCGATGCCTACGATTTAAGAGGAATGGCTTCCTTGGCTTTAGGCGCTTGGTCACTATCAGGAAACCTTGGAATTTACAGCGATAGAGCTACTTCATTTACGGTGCAATGGACTTTAAACTTGGCTTATAGTCAGGATAAATGGTCTTCCTTTGTTGAGGTTTACGGCCTAAGTTTAAATAGTGCGAATAGCGATTACCTAGCCTTTGATGGTGGTTTCGCTTACATGCTTAGTCCAACCTTTCAGTTGGAGTTGTTTGCCGGTAATCAACTAGGTGTGGGGCCGGCTGTGGGATTATACAATACCTATTTCATTAATACCGGATTCACTTGGCGTATACGATGAAGGTATTAGTACTCGACACCGTTCATGAACTCTTCTTCAAGGAACTTCCAGAATTGGGCTATCAATTAGTGGAGGAGTATAAAGCTTCTGCAGATGCGATTAATTGGGAAGAGTATCGTGGCCTAATCTTGCGTAGCCGAATGCCCATTGACCAGGCAATTTTAGAGCAGGCGACTAATTTGCGCTTTATTGCTCGGGTAGGGGCTGGTCTAGAAAATATCGATGTGGAATTTGCCAAATCGAAGGGTATTAGGGTCTTAGCCGCTCCTGAAGGGAATAGGCATGCCTTGGGTGAACATGCTCTAGGGATGCTTTTAGCTCTCTTTAACCGACTCATTTTAGCCGATAAAGAAGTGCGCTCCGGTTTGTGGCTGAGAGAAGAAAACCGCGGTCATGAGTTACGTGGAAAAACGGTCGGAATCATTGGCTTTGGACACATGGGCAGCGCTTTTGCCGAAAAATTGCAAGGAATGTCCTGTCGAATTTTGGCCTACGATAAGTATAAAAGCAATTATAGTCCTAGCTATGTAGAGGAAGTGGAACTAGCGCAATTGCAGGCCCAAGCGGATGTTATTAGTCTACACCTTCCCGAAAATGAAGAAACAAAGTACTACATCAATCAGGCCTTTATTGATGTATGCACCAAGCCCTTTTATCTTATCAATACTGCTAGAGGGAAAAATGTTGAAACTAAGGCTTTGGTAGATGGTCTTAAATCGGGAAAAATTATCGGGGCCTGCTTAGACGTTTTAGAATACGAAAAGAGCAGTTTTGAAAACTTGTACGATTCCAATCTGCCAGACGATTTTAAGTTTATCCTAAGCAGCAATAAAGTCTTGTTTAGTCCGCATGTAGCTGGTTGGTCGGTCGAAAGTAAGCTAGAATTGGCGCGGGTGTTAATTGATAAAATAAAGGACATACGATGATATCTGAAAACTGGCGATCTAATAGCGAGGCCAATATTGAATACCGTAAAGAGGAGGATGCTCCGGTGCAAGCCTATATTGATCTTTTAAAAACCGAGGCGGGTAAAATTGTAATTCGCCATACGGAAGTTGATCCTGCATTAGAAGGGCAGGGCATAGGTAAGGCCTTATTAAAATATGTCTTCGATTACGCGCGTAAACACGAATACAAGATCCTACCAGTCTGTCCCTTTGCTAAAAATGTGATGTATAATAATCTGGATAAGTACCGAGACTTACTCTAATTGCCACACCAGCACACACATAATAGCAAAAGAATAAAGGAGGCCTTTCTATTAAACTTCTTCTTTGCGATTTTGGAGTTTATTGGTGGTCTATTCAGTAATAGTGTTGCGATACTTTCGGATGCCTTACACGATTTGGGAGATAGTCTAGCCCTAGCTTTAGCTTGGTTTTTAGAACGAAAGGCAGAAGGTCTGAAGCCCACGAAAGATTATTCCTACGGTTTTGCCCGCTTACGCTTGATGGGGGCTTTATTAAACTCGCTAATTCTGGTCTTAGGTTCGGTTTTCATTTTAATAGAGGCCATTAGTCGTTTCGAGCATCAAATAGAACCTCAAGCTGATTTAATGCTAATTATGGCCCTAGTGGGTCTTTTCTTTAATGGCATTGCTTTTTATCGCTTAGAAGGTGGGTCCTTAAACCAGAAGATGGTGCGCATGCACCTTTTGGAAGATATACTTGGTTGGCTGGCGGTACTAATTGGCAGCATTCTTTTGCAGTTTACCGATTGGTATTTTATCGATCCTCTCTTGTCGGTAGTAATAAGCCTTTACATCTTAAAGGGAGTATATCATCGCCTTAAAGAGACGGTAGATTTACTTTTGCAAAAGGTACCCGCAGGCTTGTCTTTAGCGGAAATAGAATCACGCTTATTGGCCCATCAGAAAGTAAAAGGATTGCACCATGTGCATCTATGGTCGCTTGATGGACATCAGCATGTTTTAACCGCGCACATTCAGATAAGTGAAACCGTGGGCGTGAAGGAACTCGATGCTTTGCGAAAGGAATTAATACAGGCTTTGGAAGGCTTTAATCTAAGCCATCATACCTTACAGTTCGAATATCAGTCAGCTAGTTGTGAGGATTAATTACATCCTAACGTTTTCGGTAATGGTGAGCCCATAACCAGTGATGCCTACTCGTTTAATGGGATTATTGGTAAGGAGTTTAACTCTGCTAATCCCCAATTGATGCAATATCTGAGCGCCAATACCAAAGTCACGAGCGTCTTTATTGAAACTCACTTTTTTAGTTTGATCCTTGCTTTCGAGGTTTATGCGATAGTCGCGAATTCTTTCTAAAAGTTTACCGCGATTCATCTCTTGATTCATGTAAACTACGGCACCTTTTCCTTCTTCTGCCACCTTGGCCAAAGCCTTGCCTAATTGATGGGAGGTGTCGGCGGTTAAAATCTCGAAGATATCGTTCGCTACCGAAGCGGAGTGCATGCGCACTAAAACATCCTCATCTTTAGTCCATTCCCCCATGCTAAGTGCGATATGAATCTGATCATTGGTGGTCTGACGGAAAGCGCGCAGGCAAAAGTGGCCGTATTCCGTTTCTAATTCAAATTGTTCTTCCAAGTGAATTAGTGATTCGGCTTGCATACGGTAGGCAACCAAATCTTCGATGCTAATGAGCTTAAGGTCGTGCTTTTTAGCTATTTCAAGCAATTGGGGAAGGCGCGCCATGCTGCCATCCTCATTCATGATCTCAACAATAACTCCTGCTGGCTTTTTCCCTGCCAAGCGAGCCAAATCGATAGCCGCTTCTGTGTGACCAGTTCTTCGGAGCACCCCACCTGGTTTAGCAATCAGCGGGAATATATGTCCAGGTCGGTTTAAATCCTCGGGTTTGGTATTGGGGTCTACTAAAGCTTGAATGGTCTTTGCTCTATCGGCAGCCGAAATACCGGTGGTAACGCCGTTCCCCATCAGATCAACCGAAACGGTAAACTGCGTATGCATGGGATCGGTATTTTTTGTCACCATGGGTTCCAATTCCAAGTCCTTGCAGCGCTCATCAATTAGAGGGGCACAGATTAGACCGCGGCCTTCCTTGGTCATAAAGTTGATCATCTCTGGGCTCACCATCTCGGCAGCAGCCACAAAATCGCCTTCATTCTCACGATCTTCATCGTCTACTACAATAACTACTTTACCTGCTTTGATATCGGCAATAGCCTCTTCAATGGTATTGAGCTCAAACTTGTTTTCTTGCTGTGGGCTGCCAGGCATTTGTCTTTATTCCTTTGATATAGGTTAAGAACCCGTCTAAGAGAGCAAGGTTCATGTAAATGAAGTGACCAGGGTATTTTAATACTCCAGCTTTATTTTTTTGCGAAAATAGGATTCCAAAAAGTCCTAAGCCTATAAATAACATATAAAATCCTGCAGTTAAGCTGTAGAACCAATGGTCTAAAGCCAACTGGGGGGCACTTATTAATAGTAATAATAAGAAGAAGGGACTAAACCAACGCAGGACTTTATGACCAATAAAGCTAAGGCCAATTGGCCAAAACCTTTTTAAAATGAGCCCTTTGTAATAGGCGAGGTTTTGGAAGTTGCCGATGGAGATTCGCACTTTGCGGCGGTATTCTTCTTGGGGAGAAACACTTACATCTTCAAAGACCTGGGCTTGTGGCTCCCAGAGTACTTGATAGCGATGTTTAAACAGGTGCATACTCACAAAGAAGTCCTCCATAAAAAAGAGGGGAGGGATTTCTGGAAAAAGTTCGCGACGAATCAGGTAGGCCCCGCCTTCGAGACCCATGGCCGCTTTCCACAAATTACTTTCACCAAGTTTTACCTTGTTTTCAATTTGTAGATAGGTGTTTTCCTGCTTGCTTATGCCTTGCTTACTGGGACTAGTATAAAAGATCTCCGCACCTACCGCTCCAGTTTTTCGATTGGATACTAATTTTAAAACCAACTTGCGCAGTGAGTCGGGGTGAAATAGAATGTTAGCATCGGTTAGGAAGAGAAAGTCGGCTGTGCTTTCGGGCACTAATTGATTTATAATATTACTTTTCCCTTGGCGACTTTTAAAAAGCTTAATCTTGAAACGATCATCTTTTTTCGCCCATTGTTTTAGGATGGTATTGGTGGCATCGGTGCTATTATCTGATCCAATCCTGAAGTTCAGTTTTTCGGGCGGATAGTTAAGAGCCAGTAGCGTCTCGATTTTATCTTGTAAAACTGCCTCTTCATTAAAAGCCGCGAAGACAATATCCACTTCGGGCCAGTTTTCTGGAAGTATTTCAGTCGTAGCTCTTTGACTCTTAAAACGACTCAATACTATTACTAGGGCAGGGTAGAAGACATAAGCAATACTTAGGCCGCCTAAACTAATCCAAAAGAGAATTTGCCAGAATAAGGTCATAAGAGAGTGGCATAAAACTGGAGAATTTCCTGCCCCAATTTTTGATTATTAAAGTGTGTCTCAAAAAAGCGACGGGCCGCTCTTTGCATGGCCTCGCGACTCTCCTGATCATCGAGCAAATATACCACCCCAGCGGCAAAGCTTTCGGCATCATCGGCTAAAAGCATTTCTTTACCATTCTTAACCTCTATTCCTTCTGCGCCTAAAGGAGTGCTCACTACTGCTTTTCCCCAGGCTAAATATTCCAAAAGCTTAATGCGCATGCCACTGCCAGCGAGCAGAGGAACAATGGCGATTTTAGCCCGACTTATAAATTCTTTGGCATCTTTTACTTCTGGATAGAGCCAAACCAAGTCACTGGCCTTTTCAATAATGGCCTTGGACATGTGGCGTCCGCCAAAGGCTAGGCGAGTATTGGGTCTTGCTTCTAAAATTAAAGGCCAAACCTCTTCCAGGAACCACAGCGCGCCTTGTTCATTTGGCAACCAGTCTAGGCTGGCCAAGTGAACTACATCAAAGCTTGGCTCATCCTCATTTTTAATCGGTCGATAGGCTTTTAAATCCAAGCCGCAAGGTGCCACTAAGGAAATGGTCTGACCACCCCATTCGCGGTAAAGCTTTTGGTCTCGCTTAGTGATAAACAAGGCCGCTTCCACCGCTTTAAAGCTTTGTTTTTCAAATTTTTTAAGCCTCTTAGTCTGTAGGTTTAAATATTGCCTTTTCCAAAAGGAAGGCTCGTGTTTGGTATGGCGTTCCCAAATCTTGAATTCAATATTATGTGCCCGTAAAACTATGCTAGCGGTAGAATACTTTCGAATTAGAGGTATGTAAACCGCCATGCTTAGGCCTTCTAACTGAATAATATCGAAGTGATTATTCCTTAAAGTTTCCTTCAGTCTTAGGCTGTAGTCCTTTTGTAGAAAACGACTTACATGATAGGCTTTTCCGCTTATTATATTTAAGAAAGCTCCCCAGGGGTGGATGTCGGTATTAACATCTACTTTTTCAAATACTAGTCCATCGGGTAAATGCTCCAAGTAATCCTTCTCGCTGCGGTAATGCTTACGGGTGTTAAGGCTTAATAAATGCACCTTAGCATCATTGACTAATAAGCCCTCGGTCATTGACTTTATAGCTATGCTAGAGCCATCCTTGGCCGGGTAGGGAACCTTATTGCAAAGTAGGAGCACTTTCACGCCTAGGATTTATTAAATAGCTTTTTGAAAAAATCTCCCATTTTTTGAAAAGGCTTCAAATAAACTTCTGCATTAAAGATGACTGAATCGGTTGCCGATTTATAAGTAAGCCAGAGTCCGATCGGTAAGAGAATAAAGTTAGCGGTCCACATCGCTTGAAAAGGCGACCAATACATAAAGCGACCTAATTTCTCAAAGGAAAAGCTGGTGACGTGATACACGATAAAGATAAAGACACTCACCACCACTGGCATGCCCATACCGCCCTTACGGATGATTGCTCCCAAAGGTGCGCCCACAAAAAACAATACGATTACGGCAAAGGAAACGGAGAATTTCTTCTGCCATTCTAAGACATGCCGGGTAATGATTGTTTTGCGCCAGCTTTGCATCGCATTGGCATTACTGTAATAGGCACGATAGGAATTAGCGATACGTAAAGAATTTTGAAGAATCCGTGAGCGCATACGTTCTTCGAAGTTGAGCAGAAGGTTATTGTTCCATTCTTTTTGGGAAACAAAGACGGTATCTTCCTTTGGGATGTCTTTAAGGTCATCGTAAGCCAACCTTTTTACCATTTGCTCCGAGAACTCATCCCGTACCTCGGCTAGACTTTTATTCAGGCTATCTACGGCTACCTCTAATTGCTTCACATTAAGCATGTCGAACTCCTTGCGACCCGATTTACGTAAGTCGCCTGCCTGAAAGACACTAAGGTTAAAACGGATTAGACTTTCCTCAAAATTGGAGCGTACAAAGGGCCGATTGTCACGATCCTTACTTTTCTTAGGGATAAGGTCCTCATAACTGTGACCATCGTAAAGGGTAATTTCTAGGAATTGCTCGTCGCTTGTTACCTGCATTTTACCGCTATCGGCAACGATAACCTTGGTATTACCATTCTTCTGAGTATGGTCGTAGATCAACACCTCCTTTAAGAGGTTTTGATTCGGTCCCATCTTTTTTCCAATCTTTATCGAATAACCATCAATACCCGAATAGAAAACCCCTTCACGAATACTAAGGGCTGGTTTCTTATTGGTGATATTCCGACGAAGGGTGGCACTTTTAAGGTTTGCTACTGGAATCACATAATTGGCGAAGAGAAATGCGGAAACCGCCAAAATAGAAACAAAAACCAGCAAGGGGCGCATAACCCGCATAAGGCTTATGCCTGAAGACTTCATCGCCGCTAACTCATTGTTTTCTCCCAAGGTACCTAAGACCATAACCGAGCTTAACAATACCGCTAGGGGCAGGGCCATTGGAACCAAGGTAGCACTGGTGTAAAACAAAAGTTCGGCAATGTAATACCACTCCACTCCGCGACCGGCTAAATCGTCGATGTACTTCCACACAAACTGCATAAGCAGAAACAAAATCATCACTAAAAAAGTGATGATAAAGGGGCGGAGGTATGACTTTAATACAAAGCGGTCGAGGGTTTTCATTTATTCCGAGATGTAGTAATCGGCGTATTGGCTGCGATTAAAGCTAAAGTAATTCGCCGGCCATTTAGCCGCTTTGCGCAGGGCCTTCACTTTTAAGGTGGTAACGGTACCGTTGGTGCCCCATTGTTTCATGGAGTAAACCTCATTCGATCCCTTTAGGATTCCGATTTGAATCTTATCAATTTCTTCCGAAGCAATTGGTTTGAGGATGATGTATTGAATCACTTTTGAATCAATGCTTTCCTTTCCGCCCAACTTATAGCTGTAGCCTTTTTCAAATAAATTGAGCAGTTTAGAAGGGGTAAGGCCTTGATCTTCCTCTTCTTCATCGTAAGTACTTACTTGAACCTCTTCATCATCATGAAGAATATTGTAAAGTTTGTTACCCACTCTTAATTGTTCTAAACCACCCACTTTGAGGCGATAGTCATCACCCTTTATGGCAATGGTACCGCTCTGTTTTTGCACGATTGGAGGATCTACACGGGTGTTTTCAAAATTATATTCAAAGTCTATTTCTAAAGCTGGAAACGACTTCATGGTTTTAGAAGCTTCTTGCAATAGGTTTTTAGCTTCAACGTGAGTCTGACTGTGTAAGGGCAAACTCAAAATTCCAAGGATGAATAAAAGACGGAAGGACATACTATTCTTTATTCGCTTCATTATTCAATAATTGTTCCAAAGCATATTCGTCAGGGATTAGTACTTCTCTTGCTTTTGAGCCTTCGAATGGACCTATAATACCTGCTGCTTCTAGCTGATCGACAATTCTTCCGGCTCGGTTATAACCCAATTTAAGCTTACGCTGAAGCATGGAAGTGCTGCCTTGCTGACTCTGCACTACTAAACGAGCGGCATCCTGAAATAGTGCATCTCTTTCGCTCGGATCAAGCAGGTCCACACCTACATTGCCATCCTCATCGGCACCTTTGTACTCAGGTAGTTTATAAGCTTCTGGGTAGGCTTGCTGGGAACCAATATAATCAGTGATGTTTTCAACTTCAGGGGTGTCCACAAAGGCACATTGCAAACGGATAAGGTCAGAGCCCTGAGACAACAACATGTCACCCTTACCTATCAATTGCTCTGCGCCCCCCGCATCGAGGATAGTGCGTGAATCAATTTTCGAGGTCACCCTAAAGGCACATCGCGCCGGGAAGTTAGCTTTGATAATACCGGTAATTACGTTTACCGAAGGTCTCTGAGTAGCAACAATAAGGTGAATGCCAATCGCACGGGCTAACTGTGCTAATCGAGCAATGGGTGTTTCCACCTCTTTTCCGGCGGTCATAATTAGGTCGGCAAACTCATCAATTACCAAAACAATATAGGGCAGGTAACGATGACCCTCTTCAGGGTTAAGCTTGCGCTGAATGAATTTAGCATTGTATTCTTTGATATTCCGCACCATCGCATTTTTCAGCAATTCATAACGGTCATCCATTTCAATACAAAGCGAGTTTAAGGTATTGATAACCTTAGTAGTATCAGTAATTATGGCCTCTTCAGTATCTGGAAGCTTGGCCAAATAATGACGTTCAATTTTATTAAACAGGGTAAGCTCCACCTTTTTAGGGTCAACCAATACGAACTTTACCTGCGATGGGTGCTTCTTATAAAGTAGGGAAGTTAGAATTACATTTAGTCCGACCGACTTACCCTGACCCGTAGCACCCGCCATTAATAAGTGAGGCATTTTCGCCAAATCGGCCACATAAGTCTCATTGCTAATGGTTTTACCAAAAGCAATGGGCAGTTCCATTTTGCTGTCTTGGAATTTTTCCCCAGCGATGAGGTTGCGCATTGGTACCATTTGCGGATTGGTATTCGGTACTTCAATACCAATGGTACCTCTACCCGGAATAGGGGCAATAATTCGTATTCCTAAGGCCGAGAGACTTAGCGCGATGTCGTCTTCGAGGTTTTTAATTTTTGAAATCCGCACTCCCGGTGCTGGAACGATTTCGTAGAGCGTAACGGTGGGACCAATAGTGGCCTTAATCTTGGCGATTTCAATCTTATAATTGTTAAGGGTATTAACAATCTTATTCTTGTTTTCTGAAAGCTCTTCCTCGTTGATGGTGATATTGGTAGAGCCAAAATCCTTAAGCAGGTCTAGGGTAGGAAGCTTAAAACGGGATAAGTCCAAAGTTGGATCGTATTCGCCAAACTCCTTTACTTTTCGGTTTAATTCCTTGGCACTTAAAGCTTCTTCTTCCTCTTTTTGCTCAATTTCGAAATCGGTATTGTCCTCCTCAGACTCTGCTTCTTCTGCTGTGCTCTCAGTTTCTAATTCAAGACTAGTTGGTTCTTCCTTTAGAATTGGCTCCGGAAGCTCATTATCCTCCTCTTCTGGATCTTCATTTTCTTCTTGAAAGTCATCTACTAAGTCAAAGCTAGGGGCCGCTTGCTCTTTCTGCGGAACAATATCCTCAGCATGATCTGTAATAATGGCTTCTTTTTCATCAACGACATTATCGTTTTCTGTCTTCGCTTCCTTCTTAAACTTTTGGAAAAAGTTTATCAAGGTTTCACTGGTCCACTTGAAACGTATGCTTAGGAAAAGAAGTAGACTAATAGCGAGCACCATAATACTTCCCAAGCCCCCCGCTAAGCTTTGAAGCCACTGATTGAAAAAGTAGCCGAGTGCTCCGGCCCAGTGCTTTTGGAAGGGAATTAAGGTGGCAAAGGCCGTAGGTAGCCAAATGAGGAAGAATAAACTTGTTGCCAGTGATCGGTTTAGCGGAAGGCGTTTAAAGTTTAAACTCAGGCGTAAGCCTAATAGGATTAAAAGCCATGGTATAATGAAAGCCGCAAGACCAAACCAACGATGGATAAATTGATGCGCAATACCTGCCCCCAGTTTACCTAAGGCATTTTTAGCCTGCAATTCTGGACGAGCCAAAACCTCCGAAAAGGACTGTGCCATAAAGGATTGATCATAGGCCCAAGATCGCAGATAGGAGATAAAGGAAGCTGCCAGATAAATGGCTAAGAATAAAGCAAATAGTCCTAAGACCAGCTTGGTATTAGGACGTTCAAGGAAGTTTTTAAAATTAGTCGCTCTTTCGAGAACAACTTTCTTTTTTGGTTTGGTGTTTTTCTTTTTCGCCATGGCCTATGCTAATGCAAAAATAAGAACATTATTGCGTGCACTAAGGCCTTTACAAATTGTAATCAACAGATTTGCTAATACTGAATAAGGGTCGAGTTTTTTGCCGCGGCACCTAAAATTCCGTATCCGCCTTCTACATTAGAATGCAATTGAACTGGTTCACTAAAGAAACCATCGCTATTATAGTATGCGGCTTTAGTAATTTCATGGCGATAGTAGCTTTTAGATATGCTATACACATTCAGATAAAAGCGATTAAACATGGGTTCTATTTCGATACGGATGTTAAACTTCCGGCTATTGCCATCCCATTTTTGATCGGCTATGTAGGCTCGATCACCATAGCGTCGACCATCATAATCGTCGTCACCAATAAAAATGTCAAATTCTAGAAATTCCAATTCCAGATCTAAGGAGGAAAGGTAGACGCTATTATTGGCGTCGTCGCTTAAGGTAATCATGTAGAAGTTTTCTTCCTTTCCTTCATCCTTGATCTCGAACTCAATGTCCTTGGTGGTGCTATTGTAGACCAAATTCTGCACTACGGCATTTTTTGGTACCGAGGTATTTACTTGGGCAGTGGGTAAATCTGCAGCACTTACCTCCAGTCGATACGCCTTACCGGATTCAATTACATGATTACTTTGATACTCGTATTTAGGTTCGTAAGTATTCACCTGTACCGCCTGCAGAGTAAAAGGACTAGCGGGGTCATCGGTATATAATTTCGCAGTAAAAGTATTATTGGTAACCGGATAATCATTGGACATCGAATAAACCGATTTACTTAAATAGATTGCCACCGGCTTTCCTTCCTCTAGATTTCCACCAATAACAATTTTATCCCCCGGATTAGGGATTTCGTATTCAATCTCCTTTTCACAGGAGAGAGCAACTAGGGTTGCTAGTAAGACTAGAGCTTTTTTCATCTTAAAACTTGAATTGATAAGAAATAGACGGGATAATAGGGAAGAGGCTTACTTGGTTAACCCGTTTGTCGCCTTGGAAATTTTCGGAGATGTAAAGGAAGAATGGGTTATTTCTGGAATAGACATTATAGATGGAAATATTCCAGGTACGCTCACCCCAAGAAGTCTTTTTGTGCCAGTTAAAACCAAGGTCCATGCGGTGATAGGCGGGCATTCTCAAGCCATTACGATCGCTAAACCGCTCGAAAACTTGTCCGAAATTCCCTTGTCCAGGCAAAAGAATTCGAGCGACGGGAGCCGTAAAGGTATTACCGGTACCATAAACCCAGGTGAGTCCGATATCAAAGCTCTCGCTAAATTGATGGTTTAGGACTACCGATATATCGTGGCGACGATCGTAGCGGTAAGGGAACCACTCTCCATTATTAAGATTGGAGAATTGTCGGTTAGACCAAGCTAAAGTGTAACCAATCCACCCCGTAGTTTTACCCTTCTTTTTACGGAATAGTAGTTCAAAGCCATACGCTTCACCCTGACCATCAGTTTCAACGGTGTTCTGCCAATCGGTGGTTGCAATGAAGGAAGCTCCCTCTTTGTATTCAATTAGGTTGTGCATGGTTTTATAATAGGCCTCCGTACTCAGTTCAAACTTATTGTTGAATAAGCTTTTGCTGGAGCCAATCGCCACTTGCTGCGACCATTGCGGTTTTACTCTTGCGGTAGAGCTTACCCATAAATCGGTCGGTAAGCCGATTCCGGAATTGGAGAGTAGGTGCACGTATTGATTCATTATTGCATAAGAGGCTTTAAAGGACCAATCATCTCTAAATAAATAGCGGGTAGAAATACGTGGCTGCAGGCTGTGGTAAAAGGCATTGTCATCGGTGAGGTACATTGAATAATGTAAACCTGCATTCAAGCGCCAGCGATCGCTAATGCGCCAATCATCTTCTAGGTAAATAAAAGCATCATGTGCTTGCACCGGAACCGATAGATCCAAAATAGAGTCGATTTTCTCGCCATTAAAACTTTCTTCAATTTGCGCTACTCCTGGTCGGAAGGTGTGATGCGTGTAAGAGGCCCCATACTTTAATTTGTGGGCATTATTTAGACTGTATTCAAGGTCGTAACGTAAGCCATAATCTCTAATCATAGAGAAGTATTCGAAGCCGCTATTGCTTTCTTCGATGCCATCATTATAATAGGACTCAAAACCGATTGAGAACTTGTATTGGGAAAAGGTCGCGGTTAGATTACTAAAGAGCTTGTCGTTAAAGAGGTGATTCCAGCGCAAGGCAGCAGTATGATTTCCCCAGTTTAAACCTGATTCATCATAACCTTCGCCACCGCCCCCAAAGAAGGGGTCGTTTTGGTATTCTTCACGAAAAGAAAAGTCATCGATACCATTGTAATAGCTGGCATATAAGCGGTCTTTGCGACTTATAATGTGATTCAATTTCAGGTTGAGATCCGCAAAGTAATAGCCAAAATCCTGACCTTCAGGAATAAAAGGCTTCGCTAGAATGTCGTAATAGGTTCTTCGGCCACTTACAATAAAGGAGGTTCGATCTTTCCAAATCGGTCCTTCAAAGGTGAATTTACTGGAAATTAACCCCAAAGACCCTTCGCCTTGAAACTCACGTAAATTGCCTTCTTTCATATCTATTTCTAAGACCGAGGAGAGTCGGCCTCCAAAGCGTGCAGGAAAGCCACCCTTAGTGAGATTCACGTTTTTAATGGCATCGGCATTAAATACAGAGAAGAAACCAAAGAGGTGCGAGGCATTATAAACCGGAACCCCGTCGAGTAGAATAAGGTTTTGATCGGGGCTCCCTCCGCGTACATAAAAGCCGGTGGTGCCCTCATTTCCCGATTGTACGCCTGGCAATAGTTGGATGGCGCGGATAATATCTACTTCTCCAAGAAAGGCAGGAATCTTTTTTATTTCGGCGGTACTAAGTTGGATCTGACTCATCTGCACCCGTTCTACTTGTTGCTCCTCGGCAGTTACCACCACCTCATCCAACTCTTCTACTAATTCCTGTAAACTTATATCCAGCTTAAGGTTTTTTGAGTCTATGCTAATTTGTTTTTTAATTGTCTTGTAGCCAATAAAGGAGGCCACAATAGTGTAGTCACCGGGCTTTAAGGACAAGGAGTAAAAACCAAAAGTATTGCTAATGGTACCGGTTGTACTACCTTCTAAATAAAGGTTTACACCGATGATTCGTTCTCGGGAATCGGCATCTTCTACATAGCCGCTAACGGTAAAGGTAGACTGGGCAAAGCAAAGATTAGAACTAAGCAGGAGAACAAGGGTGAGAAAGGTAAAGCGCATAGGCCAAAGTAGGGTTGGGAAGGTATTGGTGTTTTAGCATTAGACGGCGAAAATAGCTTTAGGGTTGGAAGCCGAATACTTAGGAAACGTTAATTTTTATTTTAGGTATGCACTTTGAAGACAGATATTTACTGAGCTTATAAAATCCTTCAAATAATTTCGCCACTGAGCGCCTTTCCCTAATTTTGCGCACTCTCAAAAAAGTATATGGCTCACAAGATTGAAATACTCGGAAACACCTCAGAATTGGGCGCTGGAACACGCGGTTCATCCCTAGGCTTAGATGCCCTCCAGGTGGCTTCCTTAAAATACGACCGTAGTTTTTTTCTACGCAATAAGATTAAAAGCTTAAAAACGGTTAATAACCTACTCTTCAAAAAGGTCGAAATGCCTTATGCCAAGCGTTTGGATGGCATTGCTGAAATGTATGGGCGCATCGAAACCAAGGTGAGTAAAACTTTGGAAAAGGGGAATTTCCCTTTTGTTATTGCTGGTGACCACAGCAGTGCAGGAGGAACCATTGCCGGTATTAAAAAGGCATATCCGAATAAGCGTTTAGGGGTGATCTGGGTCGACGCTCACGCCGATTTACACAGTCCTTACACTAGTCCGAGTGGCAATGTACATGGTATGCCATTAGCAACGGCAATCCATGAAGATAACTTAGAGTGCCAGAACAACGAGCCGGAAAATGAGACTAAATGGCACTGGAATGTGATGAAAGGCCCTAACGCAAGGGTGAAACCTGAGGATTTGGTATTTATCGGTTTGCGCAGCACCGAGGAACCCGAGGATGCGATTATTGAGCGCTATAATATCCCGGTTTTTAGAGTGCCAGAGGTTCGTGAAATTGGTGTTGCTGAGGTGGTAGCTAAAAGTTTGGCGCACCTTAAAGATTGCGATATCTTATACGTTTCATTCGATGTCGACAGTATGGACCCAAGCGTTAGTGAAGGTACCGGTACGCCTGTTCCCGGAGGCTTTGATGAAGAAGAAGCCAAGGAGATTTTATTGGCCCTAATCGAAGACCCTCGATTGGTATGTTTTGAAATGGTGGAGATTAACCCTCTATTAGATAAGAAGGGCAATAGTATGGCCGAAGCCGCCTTCCGAATTATGAAGCCGGTCCACGAAAAAATTGAAGCAAAGAATAGCTAGAAATGCAGCATAATATCCTGGAGCAATTAAACCAAGCGGCGGCGGAGATTTTAAAGGATCTCTATAATCTGGAGCAAGCACCTATCGATTGGCAGCCTACCCGAAAAGAGTTTGATGGAGATTTAACCCTAGTGGTATTTCCATACCTCCGTGCGAGTAAAAAGAAGCCCGAGGCCACCGCTGAGGAAATCGGTATTGCAATTCAGGAGCGCTTGGCTGAGGTTCAGTCATTTAATGTTATCAAAGGCTTCCTAAATATCAGTATCGCTGATACTTATTGGGCGGCTTGTTTGCATGGTATTCAGGATTTAGAAGACTACGGTTATCAGCCGCAAGGCAAGGAGACCGTCTTGGTTGAATACAGTTCACCCAATACCAACAAGCCTTTGCATCTAGGTCATATCCGCAATAATTTATTGGGCTACTCAGTGGCCGAAATCTTAAAGGCTGCCGGAAAGGATATTAAGAAGGTTCAGATCATAAATGATCGCGGTATCCATATTTGTAAGTCCATGGTAGCTTGGCAAAAATTTGCCGGAGGAGAAACACCCGATAGCGCAAATTTGAAGGGGGATCATCTGGTAGGCAAGTACTATGTTGAGTTTGAAACAAGAAATAATAAAGAGGTTAATTTCTTACTTGAGATTTATAAAGCATTATTTCCATTTGACCCAAATGAAGACTACAATTCGGGCTCAATCAAGTTAGCTCGAAATGCTGGTCTTGTAAAACAATACGAGCTTCTTTTAACAGAAGGGGCAGGTTCAGTTAATTGGACAGATATATATAGTGGAAGTTTCCCATCCAGAGAAATATTAAAGGATTTAATTGATGGATTAACTATTGACCAAAGTCTATTATATCAATCAACTGCTGATTACCATAATTTATTTAAAATTCATGCAGATAAAGGAGATGCAGACCTAAATATTGAAGATGCATTAAAAGCTGTATTTAAAAACTCAACTCAATTATTGTCCGAGGCTCAGCTAATGCTTTTTTTATGGGAGCAAGGCGATGCCGATACCGTGGCTTTATGGGAAAAAATGAACCAATGGGTTTATGATGGTTTTGAAACTACTTACCAGCGATTGGGAGTTGATTTTGATAAAAACTACTACGAGAGTAATACCTATCTATTAGGTAAAGAAGTGGTAGAAGAAGGCTTGGCCAAAGGAGTTTTCTTTAGAAAGGAAGACGGATCGGTATGGTGTGATCTAGAAGAGGAGAAGCTCGGTGAAAAGCTACTTTTGCGTAAAGATGGTACTTCGGTTTACATGACGCAGGATATTGGAACTGCTATTCAGCGTTATGAGGACTTTGGTTTAGATGGAATGATTTATACCGTTGGAAATGAGCAGGATCATCATTTTAAGGTACTCTTCGCTATTCTCAATAAATTAGGCTACACTTGGGCCGAACAATTGTACCATCTTAGTTATGGTATGGTCGATTTACCCAGCGGTAAGATGAAATCTCGGGAAGGAACCGTGGTTGATGCCGATGATTTAATAGATCAGATGGAGGCTACTGCCCGAGAAATATCGGAGGAATTAGGCAAAACAGATGGTATTGCTGAAGAGGATAAACAAGGGCTTTACCATATGATTGGTATGGGTGCCTTAAAATACTTTATTCTAAAAGTAGATCCACGGAAGCGTATGCTTTTCAATCCTGAGGAGTCGATAGATTTCCAAGGGAATACAGGACCCTTCATTCAATATACTCATGCTCGTATCCAGTCACTTCTGCGTAAAGCGGAAGAAATGGGACTTGATCACTCAGGTACTTACAATCAGCTGCATGAGCACGAAAGAACCCTTATCCAGTCTATCCTGAAGTTTCCAGAAGTGGTTCAAGAAGCTGCGTCTGATAAGGCTCCTTCAGTAATTGCTAATTACACCTACGATTTGGTTAAATCTTATAACTCTATGTATCAGCAGCTTTCTATCCTTAATGATGAGGATCGGGCGGCCGTTGCTTTTAGAGTGGATCTTTCCAAGAAAACGGCAACTGTTATCAAGAACGCTATGCGTCTATTGGGTATTGGCGTGCCGGATCGTATGTAATAAGCCCGAATCCCTGCTCCTGAAATCTTTTAAGAGCTTCATCTTTATTAAATTTGCGCCCATTAGAGGAATAGCTAGTTATGTTTGACAATTTACAGGATAAACTCGATAAGGCCTTTCACGTATTAAAAGGCCACGGACAAATTACCGAAGTTAATGTTGCCGATACTTTAAAAGAGATTCGTCGCGCCTTGGTGGATGCCGATGTGAGTTTTAAAATTGCCAAGGAATTTACCAACACCGTTAAGGAAAAAGCCCTCGGTGAAAAGGTTTTAACTAGTCTTAAGCCAGGTCAGGTGCTAACCAAGGTGGTACACGACGAAATGGCTCGATTGATGGGCGGTGATGCGGTTGACCTAAACTTAGAAGGCAAACCGAGCGTAATCTTAATGGCGGGCTTGCAGGGTTCGGGTAAAACAACTCATTCGGGTAAACTAGCCAATCACCTTAAAAGAAAGCGCACTAAAAAAGTACTTCTGGTAGCTTGTGATGTTTACCGTCCGGCAGCGATTGATCAGTTGCACGTCGTAGGCGAGCAAATTGGAGTAGAAGTATTTTCCGATAAGGAGAATAAGAATCCGGTTGATATTGCCGAAAAGGCTATTGCTCACGCAAAGCAGAATGGTCATAATGTAGTGATCGTGGATACCGCTGGTCGTTTGGCAATTGATCAGGAGATGATGACCGAAATTCGGAATATCCATGAAGCGGTGAAACCGCAGGAAACCTTATTTGTGGTTGACTCCATGACGGGTCAGGATGCCGTAAACACCGCCAAGGCCTTTAATGATGTACTGGATTATGAAGGGGTTATCCTTACCAAATTAGATGGTGATACTCGTGGTGGTGCAGCATTAACCATCCGTACAGTAGTAAACAAGCCAATTAAATTTATCGGTACCGGCGAGAAAATGGATGCCCTTGATGTTTTCCATCCAAGTCGTATGGCCGATCGAATTTTGGGCATGGGTGATGTGGTCTCTTTAGTAGAGCGCGCCCAAGAACAGTTCGATGAAGATGAAGCCCGTCGCGTTCAAAAGAAAATAGCCAAGAATCAGTTCGATTTTGATGATTTCCTAGGTCAGATTTCCCAGATTAAGAAAATGGGTAATGTGAAGGACCTAATGGGTATGATCCCTGGAATGGGTAAAATGATGAAAAATGTAGATATCGATGATGATGCCTTTAAAGGAGTAGAGGCTATTATTCAATCGATGACTAAAGAGGAAAGGGCTAATCCTAAATTAATTAATGGTAGTCGTCGCCAGCGCATTGCTAGTGGCTCTGGTACTAGTATCCAGGAGGTGAACCAGCTGATGAAGCAGTTTTCGGAAATGAGCAAAATGATGAAAATGATGCAAGGTGGGGGCGCTAAAAAGATGGCTAATATGATGAAAGGCATGGGCGGAAGGGGCCCTTTCTAGTTATCGCGACTATTCCGCAATTATTCTATCTTAGCGTCTAAGAACCAAACCCTAAGATTAGATGAAAAGATTCATCGGTACCTTAATCATTATCATTTCTATTGGTATCCTTTTACACCTATTGTATCTCTCTCCAGAGATTTATGAGGAAGCGCCTATTATGTATGAGAACTACAAAAAGGATCCCGATGAGTTTATGATGAAAGACGACATGGATAAACTTTTAATGTGGATATTACACTTAGTTATTCCCGCTATTCTATGGGGAACCGGTGCTTCTTTAAGAAGAAGAGGTAAAAATTTCTAAGCTCCATCCCTGCTTCTTACCTTTGTAGCCTAAACAGCTCGCATCATGATTATCATTGACGGTAAGAAGACCTCCCAAGAAATTCGTAATGAAATAGCCGAAGAAGTAAAGGCTATAAAGGAGAAAGGAGGGAAGACCCCTCATTTAGCGGCTGTATTAGTTGGTAACAATGGTGCTAGTGTAACTTATGTGAACGCTAAAATTAAAGACTGCGAGGAAGTAGGCTATAAGTCATCTTTAATTAAGCTTTCGGAAACCATTACCGAGAAAGAACTTTTAGCAGAGGTAGAAAAATTAAATCAGGATGAAGATGTAGATGGCTTCATCGTTCAACTTCCACTCCCCAAGCATATCAATGAGCAAAAGGTCTTAATGGCAATCGACCCCGAAAAAGATGTGGATGGCTTTCATCCCGCTAACCTGGGTAAAATGGCGCTTAACTTACCTTCTTACGTTCCGGCAACGCCCATGGGTATCATGGATCTTTTGGACCGCTATAATATAGAAACGGGCGGGAAACATTGCGTGGTAGTAGGACGCTCTCACATTGTGGGTCTACCGGCCAGTATTCTAATGGGACGGAATCACTATCCTGGTAATGCAACTGTGACTTTAACTCACAGTCGCACGACTAACTTAAAAGAGCTTTTAAAATCCGCTGATATAATTATCGCGGCCCTTGGCAAGCCAAACTTTATTACCGGAGATATGGTAAAAGAAGGGGTAGTGATTATCGATGTGGGTACCACCCGTGTGGTAGATAAAAGCAAAAAATCGGGTCACCGTCTAGTAGGTGATGTAGAATTTGATAGCGTGGCAGCTAAGGCTTCCTATATCACTCCTGTTCCAGGAGGGGTTGGCCCCATGACTCGAGTGAGCCTTCTCAAGAACACCTTACTTGCCGTTAGGCATAAAATGTAAGTCCGGGTTTTTCGACAGAATTGGCATTTTTTCTTTGCACTTTTCGGTCAATGCCTTTGGAGTGATATTTTAATTTGTACTTAAAAAGGTTAAAGGACAGCAACTTATCATTTCACAGGCGCATAAAAACTGTTTACCACATTTTAAACAGAGTTAACTGTTTATAAATCAGCGTATTAAATAAGATTTTATAGCATTAATTACGTATCTTGCTTAAAAATCTGACTTGAATCATTACGCTACCATTCGTTGTTATTATTTAAAAGAAGGCCAAGAAAGTGCCTTTATTACCGCCTGGAAGGCTGTAGCAGATCTCTACTATCGCTATGCGGGTTCCTATGGATCTCGGCTACATAAGGTAAATGACCAGAAGTTCTGTGTATATACTTTGTGGCCAGATGCTCAGGCTTTTAAATCTTCTGATCAGCGCTTGCCGCCAGTTGCCTTAGCCTTACAAGCAAAACTGAAATCCTGCTGTACGAAGGTTGAAACGGCTATGGAAATGGGGATTTTAGTCGATAATATGCATCTCGACACCTATGATTTAACTTAACGCTTCATGGCGCGGTCCATCTCGCGCTTCACATCCCTTTCTTTGATGCTTTCTCGCTTGTCGTAGGTCTTTTTACCCTGAGCAAGGGCGATTTTTACTTTAGCTAATCCGCGCTCATTGATGTAAAGGTTTACCGGTATAATGGTACGGTTACCTTTCTCAATTTCGGCGCCAAGCTTTTTTAGTTCGCGTTTATGCAGCAGCAAGAGCCTTTCACGCAGTGGTTCGTGGTTATTAATATTACCGTGGCTGTATTCGGCAATATGCATATTCTTAATCCAGAGCTTATTTTCTCCTTCAAAATAACAGTAGGCTTCTTGCAGGCTAGCCTGACCAGCTCTTAGGGACTTTATCTCAGTCCCTAAAAGTTTAATCCCCGCCTCATATAAATCGAGAAGCTCATAATTGAACTTTGCTTTACGGTTCTTAATATTGATTTTTTGGTCTGCCATAGCAGCGCGAAGATAATCAAAGCTCATTGCTGGCTAAATAGAAAATAAGCGAATTATCTTTGCCGAAAATTTTGCATGTACCAGCTGCTAATTAAACCACTTCTTTTTAAGCTTCAAGCGGAGCAAGCTCATCACTTTACTTTCAAATTGATAAAGAGCTTACATCATATTCCGGGCTTTGCTAGCCTTAGTCGGGCCCTCTTTTACCCTAAGCAGGCGCAGGCAGTGGAAGTTTTCGGATTAAAGTTTCCCAATCCCATTGGTTTAGCGGCAGGCTTTGATAAGGATGGAAAGCTCTTTGAAGAACTATCAAATTATGGCTTTGGTTTTATTGAAGTCGGTACCGTTACCCCCAAGGCCCAAGCGGGTAATCCTCAACCGCGACTCTTTCGCCTTCCTGAGGATGAAGCGCTTATAAACCGGATGGGTTTTAATAATGAAGGGGTAGAGGCCCTAGTGGAACGCTTGAAAAAGCGCAAGAACAAGCACTTAATAATCGGTGGTAACATTGGTAAAAACAAAGTGACTCCCAATGAAAAGGCCCTAGACGATTATCGTATCTGCCGCAAGGCTTTGCACCAATGGGTAGATTATTTTGTGGTTAATGTAAGTTCTCCCAACACCCCCAATCTGCGTGATTTACAGGAAAAAGAACCATTAAAGCGAATTTTAAAAGCCTTAATGGACGATAATGCCGCCGAAGTTAATCCTAAGCCTATCTTGCTCAAGATTGCACCTGATTTAACTAATACCCAGTTAGATGATATAATTGAGATTGTAGAAGAAACAGGAATCGCGGGTATTATTGCCACTAATACTACCATTGACCGTAGCGGATTAAGAACCGAAGCGGCAAAAGTGGAGGCTATTGGTGCAGGCGGACTAAGTGGCAAGCCAGTAAGAGAGCGTTCTACTGAGGTTATAGCCTATTTACATCAAAAGTCGGCTGGTAAATTCCCAATAGTAGCAGTAGGGGGCGTAAGTACCAAAGCGGACTACCAAGCTAAATTAGCGGCTGGCGCTAGCCTAGTTCAAGTCTATACGGGCTTTATTTATCAAGGCCCGGGCTTAGTAAAAAGTCTATTGCGCTAATTGATTGATTTTATCTAAAAGCAGACTTTTATTTAGCGGCTTAGAAATGTAATCGTTGCAGCCCGCCTCAAGTGCTCGTTGTTTATCAGGGGCCATGGCGTAGGCGGTTTGGGCAATGATGGGGATTTTGGCTCCTGCAGACCTTAGTTCAGCTACCGCTTCGTAGCCATCCATCACTGGCATTTTCAAATCCATGAGGATTAAATCCGATTGAGGATAATCTTTATAGGCCTTAAGCGCCTCTACGCCATTATAAGCTTCGTGAATCTTAGCCGCTCTTTGCTCCAGAATCTTGCGCATTAAGGCGATGTTAATCGGGTCGTCATCCACAATGATAACCTCTAAGTTCTCTTTTTCAGCCAGTAGTTTTCCAGCCTTTATGGATGAATCTATTTTTTGTTCTTGATAGGCTTGATAAGGCATTCGGAAAGAAAAGGTACTGCCTTTACCTAGATTCGACTCAATCTCAAGCCTACCTTTTAGGCTTTCGATAAAAGCCTTCGAGATACTTAAGCCAATTCCTAATCCGTCGTGCTTCCGCGTAAGGTGATCCTCGATTTGGGTAAAAGATTCTACTAGTTTTTCTTGATCCTTTTTAGCAATACCCGGACCCTCATCGCTTACATAGGCTACCAGATCCTTTCCTTCGCGTCTAAAACCATATCGAATACTTCCTTTTTCGCTAAACTTTATCGCATTATTAAGAAAGTGGTATAAAACACTTTTAATTTTATTGATATCACTTAAAACGACACTCTCAGCGGGCCCTAATTGAAACTCCTGAATCAGGCGTAAGCCTTTTTCCGCGCAGCGTGATCGGTAACGTTCAAAAAGGTTTCCGTTGATTTCCTTTAAATCACAAGGACCAATTTCCGCTTTAATACTCCCAGCCTCAATTTCGGAGATTTCAATGAGGTCTCTTAGGGTATTTAATAGTCTCTCGCTACTAGTTTTAATGTTCTGAACAAAGCGTGCACGGGTTTCACCTTCCAAATCTGGATCCTCCAAATAATCGATAAATCCAAGAATCCCATTCATGGGCGTACGCATTTCATGCGAAAGATTATTTAAGAATGCTGTTTTTAAGCGTTCACTCTCCTCGGCTTTGAGCTGGGCGGTTTTATAGGCTTGGGTCTTGGAAATCACTTCCTCGGATAGCTGAGCCTCGCGCTCCTTAATATCTAGAAAACTCTGTTTTACTTCCAAATGCAGTCTTAGTCGAAAGTCTAGGAATTCTTTCGTGATAGGCAGGGAAATATAATCTTGGATGTATTGACCATTTAATTTGCCAATGCTCTTTAAGCCGTCGCCATCTCCAAAGAGAATAATAGGTAAAACAAGTCCTGGAAACTGCTCCTTAATTTTTTTAATTGTGGCAATTTCTGCTGCCGTATTGCTCTTATCTAAGCAAAATAATAAAAGGTCATAGTAATCAAGGCTTTCAACCTTTGGAAGTAATTTAAGCTCACGGAGATTTTGACATTTATAGTCAAGCTGACTGGTAAGCTTACACAAGTCCTTAAGCTGTGTTTCACTCGCACTATAGATTAGTAATTTGTAGGGAGATGCATTCATACCATTAGCTTTCCCTCCTAAATTACTAAACCTGAACTTTTAATTAAAGGATGTTTAGAGTTTATTGAGATATTTTAAGCCTTTGATGAGGCGACTACCATACCAACTGACTAATTCGCCATCGATAATTTTAGTCTTGAATCCGCTTTTGAAAAAATCAAGGCTATCTCCAGCATTAAAGGCATAGGGTTCGGAACCGAGTAATATCAGGTCCGGTTTTAGAGCTTCAATTTCGGACCAACTTAGACTAGGATATCGATTAGTCTCGGGGGCCAAATTAGTAAAGCCTCTTTCCTCTAATAGGGCAGAAATATAGCTGTCTTTGCTGGCGACCATATAGGGGTCTTTCCAGATAAAGTAAAGGAAGGTGGCCTCTTTTTTAGGCAAGTTCGATCTTAAGGCTTTCGCCTGATGGATAAGCTCCATCGCTTGGTTTTCGCAAGCTAAAATTTTGCCTAAATCCGATAGTAACTTTAAGCAATGATCCACGCTGCGCACATCGCTCACATAAACCGGGAAGTTTTGGGCCAGGGATTCTACTTGTTCGGCCTGGTTTTCCTCCTTATTTGCCAAAATCAAATCGGGCTGAAGGCTTTTTACCAAATCAATATTTACATCCTTAGTGCCGCCAATTACGGTACTATTCTCGCGTAAACTTTTAGGGTGTACGCACCAAGCCGTGCAGCCAACAAGGGACTCAGACCCAACTAAGTCCACCACCAATTCACTAAGAGAAGGGACTAGGGAAACAACTCGCTTGGGCTGGCCCTTTAAATCTAATTCACGTCCAATCTGATCCTTAAAGCTAGGCATCAGCTTAGAGCATTGATCAAATCTTGTTTGGTGATAATGTGGAAATTGCCACTCGACAATTCTACCATCACGGCCGCATTATCTTTATTGATTAAAGAGGCTACCGATTTAACCGGCTCATTATGGGCAACCACCGGGAAGGGCTTATCCATGATTTCTTCCACAAACTTTTCGCTGCGACTAGGGTCTTCCACAATCGCGGCAAAAAGACGGCTGTCGTCCAGGGAACCTACCATTTCCCCATCCTTTAGTACCGGAATTTGGGAGATGGAAAACTGCTTCATTTTGTGAATTGCCGAAGCAATAACCTCATCGGGGGCTACCGAAACTAAAGGTAAATTCTCATGGGCTTTTACTAGATCACCGGCACTGCTATTCTCATTGGTTAAGAAGCCGCGATCCCGCATCCAGTCATCATTAAAGATTTTCCCAACATAGCGACTACCATGGTCGTGGAAAAGAACAACTACCACATCATCAGGCTTGAGCTCATTTTTTAATTGACGTAAGCCTTGAATAGCAGAACCGCAGGAGTAGCCTAGGAACAAACCTTCCATTTTTGCTAAATCTCGCGTGGCTAAAGCCCCATCTTTATCACTCACCTTTTCAAAATGGTCAATTACTCCGAAGTCAACATTCTTGGGAAGAATATCTTCACCGATTCCTTCGGTTATATAGCTGTAGATTTCCTTTTCGTCGAACTCGCCCGTTTCATGGTATTTTTTAAATACTGAGCCATAGGAGTCGATACCCCAAATTTTAATATTGGGATTTTTCTCTTTTAGATATTTACCAACCCCAGAGATTGTACCGCCGGTGCCAACTCCCACTACAAAGTGAGTGATTCTTCCTTCGGTCTGTTCCCAAATTTCGGGGCCGGTACTTTCGTAATGTGCCAGGGCATTTCCCGGGTTATCGTATTGATAGGGATAATAGGAATTGGGAATTTCTTTGTGCAGACGGTCGGCTACCGAGTAATAACTTTCTGGATGTTCTGGCGGTACATTGGTCGGACAAACATACAGCTCTGCACCCATGGCGCGTAAGACGTCCATTTTTTCCTTACTCTGCTTATCGCTTAGGGTACAGATAAGTTTGTAACCTTTT
Organism: uncultured Flavobacteriales bacterium; assembly: GCA_913055685.1. Lineage (GTDB taxonomy): Bacteria > Bacteroidota > Bacteroidia > Flavobacteriales > Schleiferiaceae > Croceimicrobium. Next base: position 757,029 of record CAJXKC010000002.1, on the reverse strand, counting down.
ACAATTGCGGCAAGAGCTAATCCCATGCCCGTATTTCCAGAAGTACATTCTATAATAGTTCCGCCCGGTTTAAGCTTACCTGCTTTTTCGGCATCTTCAATCATTTTTAGGGCCATACGGTCTTTTACCGAATTACCAGGATTGAAGTACTCTACCTTGGCCAATACTTCACAAGGGAAATCTTCCACAATCTTGTTTAATCGGATCATGGGGGTATTGCCAATAGTCTCTAGTATATTGTCGTAAACCTTTTTTACCGGACGCATAATATCATTTCAATTTGCCGGCAAAGCTAATCAAAACGTATGGCTTTATTGGGACTTACCCGACTTACCAGATAAGAAGGAATGAGTAGGCAGACTAAGGCGATAAATAAGGTGATGATATTTAATCCGAGGATAGGAAGTGGACTTAAGTCGATGCTAACCACACTCACATAATAAGTTTCTGGATCGAGCTTAATAAAGCCAAATTGCTTTTGAAGGAAGGTGAGTCCAAAACCTAGTAAATTCCCCCATAAAAGTCCTTTACCAATTAGATAGGTGGCATTTAACAGGAATATTTTCTGAATACTAAAGTCCTTTGCCCCTAAAGCTTTTAATAGGCCTATCATGCTAGTTCTTTCCATTATTAGAATTAATAAGGCAATGGACATATTAATGGTAGCCACCAGGATAATTATGACAATGATAATCAGGATATTGAGGTCAAATAAATCGAGCCATTGAAAGAGCTGCAGATTTAGGCGACGTGCGCTAAGGGCGTCGTATTCGAAAGGCAAGAGATAGCGAATATCTGAGGCAACATTTTCGGGATCTTCATTTTCCTTGAGGTGCACTTCATAGGCACCAACTTCAAAATCTTCCCATTTAGCCAAGCGTCGCACGTGCTTTAAGTCGCCTAGAATGAAAGTTTCATCGAGTTCTTCAAAATCGGTGCGAAACAATCCTGCAATGATAAAACGCCGACGCAAGGGGGCCTGGTTGTTGCGCACAAAGAACATCTCTACCTTTTGGTTGAGCTCTAACTTTAACTTGCGGGCCAGCTTGTCGCTTATGAGCACGCTATCCTGGTAGCCCTCTCGACTAAAAGAGGGAATTTTGCCTTCAATTAAGAACTCTTGAAAGAAGTCTAATTTATAATCAGCCGAAAGGCCCTTTAAGACCACGCCTTCAAATAAATCGTCTTTCTTTAAAATTCCGGCTCTTTGACCGAAGGCTTGGATATAATTAATGCGAGGATCTGCATTTAGAGCCTGCAACAAGCTATCTGAAAGGGCCAGAGGGACTTGTTCATAAGTTGGATTAGGTCGATAATTAAGGATTTGAATATCTCCACCGAATCCGGTTACTTTGTTTTGGATCGCTTTACGTAATCCATTACCCGTAGAAACCGCAAGAATCATAATTAAGAGACCTAGGGCAATGGCCCATACCGAGATATTTAAAACCGGTTTAGCCACCTTACGAGCGGCAGAAGGGTTTTTTAAGATTCTACGGGCTATGAAAAATTCAAACTTCAATGAAGAGCTATACTAAACTGTTTCGGCCTGCCAAATATACATTAATGCTCATGCTTTACGCAGGCCTGCTTTGCGGCCAGGCCCCATTAAAAGAATCTCCCGAATTATTAGTGGCTGCCGATCGACCAGGAGTCTATTTACCAAGCCTTTACGGAAAAAAAGTGGGTTTATTGGTCAATCAAACCTCTGTGCTTCAGAATGGGCAGCACTTGGTCGATTTTTTGTTAGCCAATGACATAGAAGTGGTTAAAATCTTTAGCCCAGAACATGGTTTTCGAGGCAAAGCTTCGGCCGGAGAACATGTTAAAGATGGCAAAGATCCCAAAACCGGCCTTCCCATTATTTCCCTATATGGCAATAATCGCCGACCTACGAAGGAGCAAGTAGCTGATTTAGACCTAGTGCTTTTCGATATTCAAGATGTGGGCGTGCGCTTTTATACTTATATAAGCACCATGACCTATATGATGGAGACCATCGCTGAGACAGGCAAGAAGATAATAATTCTCGATCGCCCTAATCCTCATGGCTATTATATAGACGGACCCATATTAGATCCTAAGCATCGGTCTTTTGTGGGTTTGCACACGGTACCAGTTGTGCACGGAATGACGGTGGGGGAATACGCGCAAATGCTAAATGGTGAACGCTGGTTAAGAGGCGGTTTCATATGTGATTTAGAAGTGATTCCCTGCTATGCTTACGATCACAATACTCGCTATTCTTTACCGATTAAGCCCTCGCCTAATTTACCTAACGATACCGCCATTACGCTCTATCCTTCACTTTGCTTTTTTGAAGGCACTACCGTGAGTGTTGGTAGGGGTACCGACTATCCTTTTCAACTAATTGGTGCGCCTTGGTTTACTGATGGCAATATCGACTTCATACCCAAAGCCAATGAAGGGGCCAAAAACCCGCCCTATGAAGGTGAGCAATGCAAAGGGTTTCTATTGCAAGATTTCTCCAATGCCTATGTAGATGGTTTGGGAGAACTTTACCTCTACTGGTTAATAGAGTCCTATAAAATGGCGCCGGAAAAGGATAAATTCTTTTCCAATTTCTTCACCCTTTTAGCGGGTACAAAAGATTTGCAAAAGCAGATTGAAGCAGGGGAGAGTCCCCAAGAAATTCGCGAGTCTTGGCAAGAGGGTCTAAGCGAGTTTCAATTAAGACGTCGGAAGTATCTTTTATATCCCGATTTCGGACCTTAATCAGAAGCCACCAAATCTTGATAAAAGGCCTCGTAACCTTTAATGGAGTTTTCGGAGCTGAAACGATTGCGTATCCTTTCTTTTGCCGCCGCTCCCATGCGTTGTGGTGCTTCGGGGTCGCGGTACATTTTTTCTAAAGCTAAGGCCAAGGCTTTCGGATCTTTTTTAGGCACCACATAACCACTTTCTCCATCCACAATCATTTCGCGATTACCAGGAATATTGGTAATAATGGCCGGAGTACCAAGGGACATGCCTTCAAGCACCGACTTGGTTATGGACTCCCCATAAAGGGAAGATAGGATAAAGGTTTGAGCCATTTTAACGATGCGCAAGCTATCGCCTCGCCAGCCCATAAAATGTATGCGTTCGGGATGAGGACAGGCCTCAACTATTTTTAAATTCTCAGGCGTATCCATGTCCTTACCCAGTAAAAGAAGATGGATATTAAACTCTGGGTTGATATGCTGAAAGGCTTTAAGAAGGTAGGGTACCCCTTTCATCTTTCGATTATTAGCAGCACAAACAGCGTAAAAGGCTTTAGGGTCTAAGCCAAGTTCTTCATGCACCATTGCTTCTACCTCGGCATACCATTCAAGACGATGTCCTTTGTTAACCGTTACCAATTTCGGTTTCACAAAGAGACTGGCTTTAGCAATATGCTCCGCCACGCCTTCCGAATTACATAGTATGGCATCTACTCTTGGATGCAGGAATTTCCAATAAGCAGCGGGATCATACCAGTGAATGTGGCCTTCGAATCCGCGGTAAAGGACCACCTTTACTGGCGTCCCTTTGGCAGCCTGTATTCCGTTTATCATGGCCTTTCCATTAAAGAGATGCATCACATCGTAAGCACCTTCTAAAATTTCATTGCGGATAAAGGCAATTTCCTTTTTGTCAAACTTTTTCTCTGGGTGGAAATCAATTACTCGAATTCCCGCTTCTTCAAATTTCTCCCGGTACCAACTGTCGCCGTAGGTCATAATGGTAACGGAATGACCAGCTTTTTGTAGGCCGATAAAAATTTCTGCCTCGGGCCTAACGGTAATGGTCGTTCGGTAATTACTGATTACGAGAATTTTCAGACTCATGAAGGAAATTTCCGCGAAGGTAAGGATTAGAAAATGCTTGAAAAGGGTCAATTCATGGGTAAAAATCATATTCAAGAAAAAGGGGCCATGTACCTTTGCCGCATGATTTGGAAGAAACAGACAAAAGGAGAAATAAAAGAGCGCATTTTTAACGCTCTAGACGCCAATCGAAATTACGATAGCGACTATATTTTAGGAATTCCAGGTACCTATTTAGATACTGCACAATTTCACCGCGACGCCCACTTTCTTGAAGACGCGCCCTTCCTTCGCACTTTTATAAACAACCCAAATCACATTGGTTGCCATACCCTTACCGGGGATGAAGGGGAGGATATGTTTCGGGGAACCCAAAAAATTGAGGTGGAGCTAATTCGCCTTATTTCTGAAGAGATTTTTAAAGCCGAAGCAAAAAGTGTAGACGGATACGTGGCTCCAGGGGGAACAGAGGCTAACATTCAGGCACTATGGATATATCGCAATTACTTTAAGGCCGAATATGGAGCAAAACTCAATGAAATAGCGGTTCTATTCTCGGAGGATAGCCACTATAGTTTCTATAAGGGCGCCAATTTATTATCGATTAATGCGATTTCGGTTTCAGTAGATGAGCATAAACGTAGCATTAGTGAAGATGATTTAAAAACAAAGTTGGCAGAGGCCAAGGCTAAGGGCATTAAATACCTAATTGGTATCGCTAACATGAGCACTACCATGTTTGGTTCGGTTGATGATGTGGATTTCCTTGCTGACGCTTTTGAGGAGTATAACCTTCCTTATAAAATCCATGTAGATGGAGCTTTTGGAGGCTTTATATACCCCTTTACGAATCCCGATTCTAAATTGCATTTTGCCAATCCTCGGATCAATAGTATTACTGTCGATGCCCATAAAATGCTAATGGCGCCGTATGGAACCGGAGTCTTTTTGATTCGAAAGGGTTGGATGCACTATGCTGCAACCACCGAAGCTAAATACGTACAGGGTTTGGATTATACCATGGTGGGAAGCAGGAGTGGAGCCCAGGCCATTTCAATTTGGATGATTCTTATGACTCATGGACCACAAGGTTGGGCCAATACCATGTTAAAGCTGATTCAGGAAACCGATAAACTTTGTGAGGCATTGGACCAATTGGGTATTGAATATTTCCGCAATCCGCACTTAAACATTGTGAGCATGAATGCCAAGCAGGTGCCCGCTGGAATACCGGAAAAGTATCGTTTGGTAAGTAATGATTTTGAAGGGGAGCCGCGTTGGTGGAAGATCGTAGTAATGCAGCATACCCTTGGCAAAGTAGTTGATACCTTTATTAGCGATATGCGGGCAGCACTGGCTTAAAATAACTCTAGTCCTTTTTGACTCAGGATAAGCCGAGCATTTTTTTAAAAAATCCCCGTGAACCTCTAGCCCACGGGGATTAAACCTAAATAATTAACCAATCTTATTCTTTGGTTACCAGAAGTTCTTCTTCGATAACATTTTTAAGGTTATGCTTTGGCATCGCGCCCTTAGCCATCATCGGTGTTCCTTCCATGGGAATGAAAAGAATGGAAGGAATGCTCTGAATTCCAAAAGCGGCTGATAACTCTTGCTCTACCTCGGTATCTACCTTGTAGATGATGAGTTCATCTGCATATTCATCGCTTAATTCTTCAAAAATGGGGGCAACCATTTTACAAGGACCACACCAATCGGCATAGAAATCTATGATTGCTGGCTTAGCGCCTTGGTATTTCCATTCCTTATGTTGGGTGTAATCAAATACATCCTTCTTAAATTGCTCGGTGCTTAATTTAACTGTTGGCATAGCTTAATTTTCTTGAGGCAAAGTTAAGTAGGCCGTTAGAACTGACTCGTGTTATAAGTTACACTCGATAATAATATTTTGAAAATCAATATTTTAAAAGGATTAAACAATTCTGCCGGCGGACTTTCATTGTTTATTGGTCTAGGCTTTTTCCTATTCCTCTTTCTTCTTAAACCCTTCCAGATAGAACTGGGAACATCACACAGCGGACATACACTGGTAGAGCGAAGCTTAATTTATGGCTTTTGGGCCTTTTGGGCCTTCTTTGCATGGGAGCAAATTCTTGACCGACTTTGGCTCAAGCGATTGTTTCAGTTTATCAGCCTTTACCTGTTCTTATTGTTTAGCCTTAATTATTTCTGGGGTGGACATGACTGGAGTTTGGAAGTGTTTTTTGAGATGTTCTGGCAAGGTTCCTTATTAGCGGCTCTTTTAATTCTATTGTATCGCGCTATATTTAGAAGAGTAGGTGAGGATAAGGGGAGTTTAGAAAAGGAAGAGTATCTGCAATTCATTGCGGAGAACGGCAAGGATCGATTGGAGATAAAGAGCAGCCAATTTTTGTTTGCTAAGAGCGATGGGAATTATTTGGTTTTAGAGACTATTTCTGGTGATTCTTTGAAGTCTAAACTATTGCGTAAATCATTAAAAGCTCAAGCCGAAGATTTTGAGGATAAAGGGTATTTATTGCGCGTTCATAAGCAGTTCCTGGTCAATTTAAAAAAGGTCGAGAGCCTAGATCGTAAAGGGCAAAAGCTTAGTCTAATTTTAGAAGGTGGGCTTAAGGTTCCGGTCGGTCAGGCTTACCTTGAAAATTTTAATAGGGCATGGCAAAACTTTGCTCCCAAATAGTGGGGATTCCTCCCAAACTTAGGCAGGGACTTGCATTTATTGAAAAAGCCTGCTCTTTTTGTGGCATGATTAAATGTTGGGCATTAGTCTTGTTTAGTGTTGCCTTAAATGGCCAAAATCACTTTAGTAAACTCCAAGATAGTCTCGTGCCAAATTTCTCGGGTCAGATAATTCTCAAGTCCAATTTACTGGATACAGCTTGGCAGCTTGAAAGAGGCAAGGCCGATCGAAATTGGAATGTGGCGATGAGTGATTCTGCACGGATGGATATTGCCTCACTCAATAAGTCTTTCATTGCTAACCTAGTTTTACAGGCGGTTGATGAAGGCTATTGGCATTTAGACCAAGAATTGAATGAGATCTTAAAGGATTTAAATATCGACTCGCTGTTTAAACCTGGGATTAGGTTAAAGGACTTGCTTAGTCATCGTTCTGGATTAGCAGATTACAATATTTTACCATCAAACCTAAAGGAAAATAACTATCGCATATTTAAGCGGATGCATTTTGCTAATTCTGAGTATCTAGAGTTTATCAGCAAGCTGCCTTCGGATGAGCCTAATCAGGCCTTTCATTACTCAAATTTTGCTTACCACCTATTAGCCATCTTGCTTGAAGAACTATACCAAACGGACTTTAATAGTTTGCTCCAAGAAAAAATAGCCCTTCCCTTAAAGCTAGAAGGCATTTTCTCCCCAAATAATAGGCAAAATATGGGAGCTAATGTGGCCCTTGCCTATGAGCTTAAAGGGGGACAATGGTACCAAAATGACTATATAGACCTAAGCTTAGGTCGTCGGATTTTTGCTTCAGCGCGAGATATTCAATTGTGGTTGGAAGCAGAAGGAGGAAGCCAACTGCTAAGCGATTCACTAGCCAGAGAGGTTTTTCAAAACCAGGTGGCGGATTTAGATAGTACTATTTCTTACGGCTATGGATGGGTCCCTTACCAAGCCTACGAACATTATACAATGGGAGACCTCGAAATCGATGTCCCTTATTTTATTCATGGTGGTAGCACTGAAGGATACCAGTCCGTTGCCGTATCGGTAAACCAAGGTGAAACCCTGCTGGTAATTTTATCCAACTCTGGCAATGGCCGTCAAGTTTTTGATTTAAGCAAAGCAATTTTATATGAAATATACGCTCGTTCTAATCCTTAGTATTAGCCTACAAGGCTTATTTGGTCAGTCTTTAGAGGGCTTATGGCTTATCGATAAGGTATCGATGGGAGCTGAAGAGAATACCCCTGACGCCAAGTGGATTCAATTGGCCGCCGATGGCTCGTTTATAGGAGGCAATGGCTTTTTGCAGAATAGTGCTGGGACCTATGAATTCAAAGAGGAAGACTTACTTTTAAATGATAGTCTTTCTTTAAGGGATGAATTTGGTGCTTTTAAGGTTATGCTAAACAATAAGACCATGACTTGGGAAAGGAAGGAAGACGGTCAGTCTATTAAAGTGTCGCTTAAACGAATAAATGAGCTACCCATGGCTCAGAGCGATTTCCTACGCGGACTCTGGCAGGCAGGAAACGAGTACCGTCTCTTCTTACGCTGGGATCGCGCCTATGTTAAATATCTTCCCGATGGCAGCAAAGAGTATGGTGTTTGGCGAAATCACCCTCATAAGCCCGAATTAGCCTTAATTCCCTGGAATCAAAAAAAGACCCTCCAATTTTATAAAATCGAAGAGTCTTCTTTCAACCGATTAAAATTAATCGATCTCGAGGGGGGAAAAGCAACAAGCCTCGAACGTCTGAGACAGTTCTAAGACTTTTATTTTATTTCGCAGCCCAGGATTTGCACCAGGCATCTGGATTCACAGAGCCATTAACAAAGAGCTGACAACCACCACAGTCCCCATCAAACTTATCGGCCAGGTAGAAGCGGCAGTTTTGACAATTTTGATCGGCCATTTCGCTTTGCTCCAGGTAGCCGATGCTTTTGCGTACTTCGAGGTCGGATTCGCTTAATTTGGCATTGTGACGGGCACAATCGGCAGCCACTGCTTCTGCTTCTTCACTTGCCGCCATCGGACTTGGGGCCGGACTAGAGTTTTCCTCAATTTTTGCCTCTCCGCCACCACAGGCTTGCAATAAAGCGGCACCGGATAAAGCACCAATTCCTAATAAACCTGCTTTACTTAAGAAGGCACGTCGGTTGGTTTTTTGCATGGATCAAATTTTTATTAAAGTTAGTCAACTAAAAGCTTGAAAAAGATCATTTTCAATTTGAAATAATTCCAAATAGACCGCAAAAAAAAGCCACCCGAAGGTGGCAATTATTAAATTATTGTGGCCAAAGCCTCTTGCCGGTGAAACAAGGCAAGCTTTAGATCTTTGGCTTCGTCTTTTTCAAAGTAGGCTTCCCTTATAATTATGCGATCGTCCTCAATAATTACTTCTTGTTCGCCCGATTTTTGGTTTTGGTCTTCGGACTCAATCTCTTCTTTTTCCCATTTTCTTTTGATGGCATCCGAATCTTTACAGTCGGTACAGAACAGCCCTCTATCGGTCATGGTCCAGAAGTGATCAGCCATATCCACATCCCAATAATTCTGAAGATTATGCACATCATAAATTAATCGGTCGGTACCCTTACTTAGGAAAACGGTGTCACCTTCGGCCAGATAAAGTTTCATCTTAATCGAATGAGCTCGGTAATAAGCGCCATCCTTAATAGTAAAATAGTTCGCCGCTTTGATACGATTGGAATCTAGTTTCAGGTAGTGATTCACGGCACTGGCATTGCGTCGCGCTTCATGACGATTTACTCCGCGGGCCGTTGTGTTTATAAGCAGGTAGGAATAATCTTTATCCGATTTACGAATGTCGAATTCGACATCAGTAAAGAAGGACTTGCCATCTACAAAGGTCCAGAAGTCATCGCGGTGTCTATGATCAGTTAGGTCATAGATCGAGTCCTTTAAAACCTCTAGAACGATCATCCCATTAGGTGCGTCAATAAGCTCCTCGCTACTAATGGTATTGGAGTCGTCAAATTGACGTGCCATTCGACCTCCCGAAATTGAAAGGATCACAATACCCAATAGTGTGCTCAGTAATAAACCATTACGAACTCCCTTATTTATAGGCTCAACGCTAAAGAGAAGACGAAGACCAAAGTAAATAATGAGGAAAAGCGGCCCAATGATAAGCAAGACGGTACCAAATACTAAACCATTGTAAATACCGCTATCAATCGATAATAATTGCAATAAATCGCTGGCCTCGTATAAACTGTAATGGTACTCATTAATATCTATACCAATAAACACCGCAGTTAGGATACTGAGTAAGACAATAAAGCCAATACCCAAGAAGAAGAAGCCAATTATCTTGAAGAAGAAGCGCAGTATCATCTTTATGATATCGAAAATTGCGGTAAAAAACTGTGCGATAATATTAGGTGAACGCTGGCCATAGTTTTTCACTTTTCCTCCTAGCTTAGACATATTGGCTCCTACAGCATGAGCCTCATCCTTAACAAAACTTTCAATATTGCTAAGAGTTACGGGCTTTCCCCGCATCTGCAATTTCTCGGTTGTGGTTCTAGCGGCTGGTACAACTAGCCAAAGAATAATATAAAGTAGAACTCCAAATCCGGCGAACATAAGGGCAACAAATAGTAATCGTACCCAGATTACGTCGATATTGAAATATGCGGCTAGTCCACTAGCAACACCACCCAATACACGATTATCTACATCGCGCATTACGCGTTTTTCGTAGGACATATTGCTGGAGTAAGCTTGAGATTCACCATCCTCCTCGTGCCAGAAGTCTTGAGGCTCACCAATAATGGCAATGGCTTCATCTACATCCTTAAGATTAATAACTTCTTTTGCGTTAGAAGTACGCTCCTTAAATAATTCGGCAATACGTGTTTCAACATCCGCCAAAATTTCATCTCCTCCACTAGTGGACGAGAATTGCTGGCGTAAGGCGCTTAAATAGGCCTCGAGTTTATTAAAGGCATCGTCATCGATATGAAAGATCATGCCTCCCAGGTTTATATTAAATGTCTTTTTCATCTTGTTTTAGGTTTCGTCTAATTATTGATACTCTGATTCACGGCATCTTGCAAGGTTTCCCAAGTCTGCCTTAATTCGTTTAGGGCTGCCTTACCTAGTTCGGTTAAGGCATAGTACTTTCGCGGGGGTCCACTAGTGGATTCTTCCCAGCGATAGCTCAACAGGCCTCCGTTTTTTAAACGTGTAAGCAAGGGATATAAAGTGCCTTCCACTACAATGAGTTCAGCCTTTTTTAGCTCTTCAATGATTTCATTGGCATAGGCATCTTTCTCACTTAGCATGTTTAAAATACAGAGCTCTAAGACGCCCTTGCGCATTTGCGCTTTGGTGTTTTCCAAATTCATAGGGCATCAGTTTTAAATTCTAGTTGCCCCGAAAAAATGAGCATCAAGGCTTCGCGATCATCTCGATCATTGATCATAAGGATTAAATGTGGGGTACGATTAGTCCCCGCCTTTTTAAAGATGAGAATCTGAGTGTCTTCATCAATATCCCAGTCTTTTTCTACGGGCACATATTCATATCCACCCGCGAATAGTCTTTCGATGATTTCTTTTTCATTCCGCAGGGCCGGAGCAAAATCATCGAATTTGATAAAGCGTAATTTACGTACCTCGCCACTTATATTTTGGCGAAGCTCGTCTGTGTCAATGTCCAGGTCGATGTCGTCGAGAAAATCCTCTCCCAAATTTATATTGAGACTTAATTTATTACCGCTGTACTCGCGGTAAATGGATTCAATGAGTTCATCCCCCTGGGCAGAGGCTCCTAGTCCGAGGACTAATAGAAGACTTAAAGAGAGAAGCTTTTTCATTTTTATGTTGTTTTGTTTTACAAAGATATGTCAATATTTAGGTACTATGCAAAACAAAGTACCATATTAAAATTAAAGTAACTGTTTATCAGTAACTTAAAATTACATGATATTTTAAAATCTGGTAAAAAGGACTAAGAAGCGTAGTTGAATGGAGGGAAAATGTCGGTGAATTTTCACCAAATATGTCTATCGCGGAGCCCCTTATCTAGATAATGATAATTGATTTGATACTTATCGACAGATTTCTCAATCTGGCAAAAGTTCATTGTCTTCAGTGGGAATCCTTGGGGTAGAACTAATCCGCCTTCGAGCTCATTTATCTGGGTGCTAAGGTGGAAGTTGCGGAGCTCCTGAGCACTCGGGTTCTTATTTTGCTCAAGCCAATGATTAAACCGCGTCGCGCGGTTGGCTCGAATTTGTGGATGGTAAAGCTTGGTGCTTGACCAAAAATGGGCTTTCTGGGCATCAAGAGCTTGCCATATATCCTCTTTGGGATTATGAATAAGCTGCCAGAGTTCTAGACCTTCGCAGATGATTAAGGTAAAGGGCTCGATACCTTCGCTGCTCCACTGACCTTTAAATTTTTCGATACTACCTAATTCTAAAAGAGCAGGGATCACCGTCCCTCGACTAGCGCGATAGGGAGTGTTTCGTAAATAGCTTAGTGAGCCTCCGTTTAGAATACAGGCACTTAATCCATTACTATCTGCACCTATCCAAGTGCCACCAGCGCTTAAGTCTTTTGGATAGACCAGTTCTCGACCCTCCAATTCTTTCCTAACTAGCTTGGAGGAGCTTTCCCGACGTGGCAATTCATCGCGGTTATGGCTTAAAATGTATGCCCCCTTTTTTGGTATGTAGCTTAGGCTGCACATTTAGAGCTTCGACTTCCAAGGCCTAATAATAAGTCTGATTTTACGATCGTAACTAAAGTAATTAATTACCCAGTTCATAAGCGTTACGAGCTTATTTCTAAAGCCAACTAGAGAGATTAAATGCACCAGCATCCATACCGCCCAGCCAGGGAAACCCTTTAGCATGATTTTATTGTAAAGCTCGGCAACCGCTTTATTTCGACCTACAGTAGCCATGGTTCCCATGTCTTTATACTGAAACTTCCGCCAGTCTTTGTCTTGTTTAGAACGATTAAGGTTTTTAGCTAAATTCTGACCTTGTTGGATGGCAAGCTGGGCGAGCATAGGGTGGCCTTTAGGCTTGGCTTCACTGCACATCGCTGCGACATCGCCTAAGGCGTAAATAGATTGGTGTTCACCGATTTGATTATACTCATTCACTAAGTAGCGACCACCTTTAAAATCTTCATCAGGCTTTAAGCCCTTTATAATATTGCCACTTACTCCGGCTGCCCAGATAAGGGTAGAGGCGGGGAGGTCTTTTTTATTGGTTTTAACCACCTTGCCATTGTATTCTTTTACTGCAGTATTAAGCCATACTTGGACGCCTAAGCTCTCGAGATATTGCAGGGCTTTAGTAGATGAAAACTCCGACATAGGAGGTAATACCTTATCGGCCATTTCTACCAAGTGAATACTCATGCGCCGAAAATCTAAATCGGGGTAATCATTCGGTAAAACATGACTTTTTAGCTCCGCCAAGGCTCCTGCCAATTCAGTTCCCGTCGGACCCGCGCCAACAATTACAAAGTTCATTAAGGCCTCTCTTTCTTTTAAATCCTGACTCAAGGAGGCGGCTTCAAAATTTTGGAGGATAAGGCTTCGTAAGTTTAAAGCCTCCGGCACAGTTTTCATTGGCATGGCGAGCTTTTCCACATTTTCCATCCCAAAGTAATTGGTATTGCTACCGGTAGCGATTACCAAATGGTCGAATTCCAGTTCACCAATATTACATTTCAGTACTTTTCGATCACTATCAATTTCCTGAGCTTCAGCTAAGCGGAAATAAAAGTTGGGCACCTTTCGAAAAATGTTACGAATTGGATAGGCAATGGAATCGGGTTCCAAGCCGGCAGTAGCTACCTGATACAGCAATGGTTGAAAGGTGTGGTAATTATGCTTATCAATCATAACCACCTGATAACGATTATGGTCAAGTTTTTTAGCGAGGTTTAATCCGCCAAAACCACAGCCAATGATTACTACTCGTTCTAAATTGCTATCAGGAATGTTAAGACTGGCCATAATTTATTTTAGTCCGCTTATAATGTAATTGTAAATAGGATCTTGCTGCTGATTGCTGGGTTTGATAAAGCTCTTGGTTTCATACTTAGGACCGTATATAAGTTCTCGTTCAATCATTTCACTTAAGGTCGTGTAAAAATCCATTGAGGTTTTCCCCACCAACAGTGGCTTTAGGTCTTTGCCCTGATCATAGGCTTTTAAGATTTCTACGAAGCCCGCGAGGTATAAAAAGTCCTTGGTGAACCCGCCACCTCGGAAAATGCGGGTGGTTATGGTAAAGGCCTCAGCGCTAATAAGCCCTTGGTCGTAATGCAAATAGTTAAAACATTCGATGAAATCGGCGCCATTACACATCATATCTACTACAACGACCCTTTGGGCTAATTTCTTTAGTCTTTTAAGACTAATGTTTCCACTTAAGTATTCGGCAAGAATGGCCAAGCCTTCTTGAGTTTTCGTGTTAACGGGTAATCCCAAATTAAATACCTTCAGATCTTGTAAGGCAGAGTTTTGGGTGGTAACCATATGTACGCCAATTTCATGTTCGATTAGCGCTTTTACCTCCTTTTCAGTAAAACGGGCATCGGGTCTAAAGAGAATGGTCTTCTTGGAATTAAGGACCATTACTTGCGATATTACCTTTTTACTCATTTCAATTTTACCCTTAAAGCCATACTGCTTCATAGCTACCTCGAAAAGCTCCATGGCTCTTTCTACCGAAATACGCGGCATCCGCTTAGGTTCACTGGGAATAGCCGGTAAATGCAATAGGTATTGGGCATTTTTTAAATCCTTACGATCAGGGCGACCGAAGTAGCGTAAGGAATTGTAGAGAAATTTCTCCGTGTTTAAACTTGAGAGGAGATCAATTTTATCGAAATAGCTATTGATAACGGACTCATATAGATGACGGATCGAAACGTCACTGATATCCTGGGTGCGTAAGCTGCCCAAGGCCTGTTTAAGTTCGTAGGAGTTAATCTTTATGGGGCTATATTTAAATCGAGGAGGCTCGCTAAATTTGTTGTTAATGAAGCGCTTCTGTTCACGCGCGGTATTCATAGGGTTTACATAGGCCAATAATTCAAATTGGCGTAATAGCTTATACAGAGCGGCATCAACTTTCAGCAAAGCAGGATCTTCACTTCGATCCATCATCGAGCCTGGCTTTTGATGCTTATAATTGGTTTCTGCGCTGGCAAAAGCTTGGGCTGAATTTAAAATGGCCTCTTTAATGCCCCGTTGTAAGCCTTTAATTACGTCGGGATAGTCCTCACCACTTAATTCATTGCAATACACTTTTTTAACCTCCGTAGCTAGTACCAGTGTATTTTGAAATTTTTCGGTGAGGAATTCTAGATTGTAACCACGTCCATAAAACACATCATTTATGGCACATTCATTTTCGACTCCTGGAATTTCTATCCCCACTAATTCTTTTTGCCATAAATCAATGTACTTCCCAAAACGGTTCATATCTATGCGCTCGCAACCGATATTGAACAAAGGGACCTCGCGATTCCAACGCTGCCAGTTATAGGAATGCAGGTCATAAACTATGCAAGCGCCAAATTTTTCTTCCAGCTTGGCTACCAGGGCAGCAATAATGCGGTAATAGTTTTTATGCTTGCTTAAACTGTTTTGTTTTTCACGCTGACTTAGCTTACTAGACCATACATTTTTTCCCCAGGCAATTTCATAGATGGCTTCTTCAGGGCGGCGATTTAAATCGTATTCGTAACGAGAGTCATGGCCTACAATGGTAATTGGCATGGAGCTAATAAAGGCGTCGGTATATGGGTCTTCCTCATACCAACGTTCATACTCATCTAAGGCAATTTTCTCTTTTAAATCTTTTCTAAAGTTAGAACCAGCATGAATGGCGGTGCAGCAGTAGGGGAGATAACGGTTAATTTTAATACTTAAAGAATTATCCTCTAAGGTGGCTTCAAAGGTTTGTCCATCCTTGATGCGACGAAGAACCTCGTTTAGGCTAAGTTTAAGCATTGTCTAGCAGTATCTCTGGACGGAAGTCATCTTTCATTGAGCGCCGCGTTTCGACTACCGTTTCTAGGTAGTCGATTATCTTTTCTTGTAATCGTACTTTATTTAACCTATTAATGTCTTTTAAGGTGCCCGGACTCATTACATTAACCTCCACTAATTTTCCATTGATAATGTCCAGCCCGGCATAATAAATACCGTCTTTAACCAGCTTCTCGCCAATTTGCGCACAGAGGTATTTATCTTGCTTAGTAAGCTTGTATTTCTCAACCGAACCACCGGCGGAAATATTGGATCGCACATCGCCGCTCGCAGGACGTCTGCGTAAGGCACCGATAGGCTGACCATTAAGCATCAGCACGCGCACATCACCTTCTTCGGCTCCTTCTATATAATCTTGTAGAATCACATAATTAGACTTGCCTTTCTCGCGGTGAATGTAAAAGTCGAGCAGAGAGCGGATATTGTGCATCGCCGACTTTTCAATTACGATCACTCCAGAACCGCCATAGCCATCCAGTGGTTTCATGATCATTTTATCTTGATCCGACTCATTAATGATACGCAATAGATAGTCGATGTTCTTGGAAACGTGGGTGGCAGGAATTAATTCGCGATTCGGATCATGGTAAGCGGCAGTGTAAATCTTGTTATTGGCTTCACGCAAGCCATTGATATTATTGATGATGAAAACATCATCTTTAATAGAGTCCAAGAAATTAAGTACCAAGCCATCCATGGGAGGATTGTCGCGCATAAAAATCACGTCGAATCCATTCATAGCCATCATGTCGGTATGAAACTCAACCTCCCTGTAAAAGGCTTTAATGCTATTGCTGGGCTTTTGCTTGTTTACCACTTGCTTGCATAAACTAAGCGTTACGCTATCCCTTATGGTAAGATTTGAGGGGTGGGTAATTGCTACTTCATGGCCGCGCTTTACCGCTTCATGAATCATGCGAATGGTCGAATCCTGCCCTGGATCTACTTTCTCCCAGGGATACATTAGAAAACAAATTTTCATGCTTAACGCTTAAAGGGTACTTTTAGATTATATTGCTCAAAAGCCATGGTATTGGCTTCTGGGTCGAAGGTCATTTTAATTCCAGCGGCCTTAAACTCAAATTGATGCTTGCCGACGGCGTTCAAGGGAAATGCTGCTTGATTAGTTGCTTGCGCCTTTAATTGCTCACCTTCCACGAAAACCTTGATGTCTAAGGGGAAATTAGCGCTTTTGTAGTTGCCAACATATTGATTTAGTTCGGCTTCCCCAAGCTGAATGCTTTTGAATTCAGGTAATTGGTAGCCTTCCTTATCAAAGCTTATTGAGAGTAGATCGATTAATAAATCGTTTAAAGGGTATTGACTACCATTCAAGCAAACCGAAATACTCATTTTTTCGGCGGGGAAATAACTCGCATGGGCCATAAAACCGTCTATTCCTCCATTGTGTCCGTATGCACGCTTCTCGTAAAAAGGAAAAGTCATTAAACCTTTTCCCAGGCCACTCTCCACTTTCATTTCCTTAAGACTGGCCTTAGATACAAGTTTACCTTCCAGTAGGGCTTGAAAGAATATGCAGAGGTCGGCCGGATTACTAACAATGCCCCCTGCACCAAGGGGAATGCTAGGGTGGGTATTGCTGGCTTTGGTCCAGCTACCTAGGTAGGTAAATGAACTTAACTCTAAGCTGTCCCTTGGGTTTTCTTCGGGGTAGTAGGTGTTTTCTAGCTTTAAAGGACCTACAATTTTAGTGGCTAAAATTTGTGAGTAGGCTTGCTGATAAACCTTCTCTAGTATATAGGAAAGTAAGACGAAATTGGTATTAGAGTATTCTTGCTTTTCATCGGCTTTAAAATCCCTTTCCATTTGGGCGAAGCGCTTAAGCATATCCGCCTCGGTCTGCGCCTTTTCCATTATCTGGCTATAGTTAGGGTCATTGGTGAAATTATGCAAGCCACTGCGGTGTTCTAACAAGTGCTTTATCTGAATTCCCTTGAAACTTGAAAAGGGATACCATTGGTTTAATGAATCATCGAGCGATAACTTTCCTTCCTCTACAGCCATGAAAACCAAAGTGCTAGTAAAAGTTTTGGATATAGAGCCAATTCGATACCGGTACACTTGATTACTGGACTTGGTATCAAAGTAATTTTGATAAAGGATGGAGTCACCTTTCCGAATACATACCGCTCCTTTCACTTGATCATGATCTTTTAAAACCTTTATAAGATCATCGTAGCTAGGCTGAGCGACAAGAAAACTGGGACTTAAGAGGAGAAGCAAAAAAACAGATACTGACTTAAACATGGCATTCTTTTGGAGAATTAAAAGTAAAGCAATATTCAATACCTAATGGAAAATTTAAGGGGCCATTAATATTCTGCTTCGATGCTTTTTTTAGCTTTACCTCATCTTCAATTTACCAGGGTGGATGTGATTTTCTTCATTTTTTTAGGCTTTGCAGGGCTAATGCTGCTTTTAGCAGGAATTACGAGGTACTTCCCAGCTAAAAAGCCTAATCACCTGTACGGTTATCGTACCGATCGCGCTATGCGTAGCAGGAAAAATTGGGATTATGCTCAATCGCTTCTACCTGGAATGTTTCTGCGTATTGCCCTCTATTTTGTCCTAGTGGCGGTAATTTGGTATTTGAGTCCGGGTTACGGTGAGAAAAATGGAATGATTTTATTTCTAATCCTTATGTTCGCCGCCTTCGGATGGGAGCTTTATAGGTCTGAGAAAAAGCTCAAGCGCTTTTCCCGCAAAAAGCGTTAAGACTCGGGAAAGGGGTCACTAAACTTTTCGTCGTTTATTAGCACATCATCACTAAGAGTTTTTAGAAAAGCCACTAAAGCATTTTTATCTGCCACACTGAGGTTTAGTCGACGCACCCCACCACCAGGTAAACGTAAAGGCGGACTCAAGTTTGGATTATTTTGAACCCCAGAATTGTAATGCTCAATAACTTCTTCTAGGCTGCTAAAACGACCGTCATGCATATAAGGAGCAGTATACTCGATGTTTTTTAATGAGCCCACCTTAAAAACGCCTTCCTGAGCCGTAACACCTGTAATACCGCCTCTTCCAAGGTCACTACTGTTATCGGCATCGAGACCATTATTTCGCGCTCCGGGGGCAATAAAGGCATCGGTTCCGTGGCAAGCCGCACAGCCAATAGCGGGGTCAAAAAACAATTGCTTTCCTCGATTTTCCTCGGTGCTGAAGTTTGGGAAATTATCAGTAGGCGCATTTACTTGGTTTCGACCAAGGTCATATTTACTATTTACGCTTACCATCGATCGTACAAACTGCGCTAAAGCCCTACTAATGCGGTCGCTGTTGATTTCACTGCTACCGAAAGCGGCTTGAAAAAGTGATGGGTAGTAGTCGAGGTTTTCCAGCTTATCCACTAGCTCACTCAGGCTAAGCCCCATTTCAACTTCATCTTGGATAGGCATTAAGACTTGCGCCTCTAAACTACTGGCTCTTTCATCCCAGAAAAAGGAGCCATTGGCATAATAGCGACTATTAGCCAAGGACATCGAATGATGTCCGGTTAAACCGTTTTCAAAACCTAAGGATAAGGTTGCTGGATCACTAAAGCCATTGATAGCCTGATGGCAAGAACCACAAGATACCGTTCCATTGGCGCTGAGTTGCTTATCATAAAATAAAACCCGCCCCAAAGTAGCTCCTGCATCCGTGACTGGATTATTTAAAGGGGTATTATCGGCTCCTGCTACGGGTCCATTTTGATAAAAGGGAGGGAGGTTAGGCTGACTATAATTTGCCACCATTGCCGGTAAAACAGGTTCGCTAATAGTGCTCGGCTGTTCCTGCACGGTAGTATTTTCTTTAGTACAAGCAATTAGGCTTAAACCTATAAGGATAGTCAAAATGGATTTTTTCATAGGAGCTATTTCCATGCTTTGAAGGGGAAATTATATAAAGGTTTAATTGCTTTATAAATTTCTCCTTTAAATTCTCAAATTTGTAAAAAGCGGCGATGCGTAAAATTGTGTGGGTATCCGGACTTTCTTCCGGATTATTAATTGGTTCAAATTTCTTCATTTCTCCCGCCTTAAGCGGTGAGAACTACGACTCATTGGAGTGGTTGGGTTTTTCCAGTATGTTTCTCTTTTTAGGCTTAGCCTTGTTCTTCGGAGTAAAGCGTATTAATTCGGAAAAATACCATGGCCATATTCAGTTTTCACAAGCTTTTGTGGCCAGTATTTACATCGTGTTAATAGCAAGTGTGGTATACACATTAATGTGGGAATTATACTTTCAAAGCTCGGGAGCCGATTTTGTGCAGAATTACTTAACTAGTATAGAAGAGAAGCTAAAACCTTCCACTCTAGATCCAGAGGTTATTGAGAGTCGTTTGGCTAGTCAACGTCAAGTAATGGAGTCCTATCAAGAAAGCCTTTTAGTGCGTTTTAGTTTAACAGTAACCGAGATTTTCCCAGTCGGATTACTTCTAAGCTTGCTGAACGGATTCTTACAATCTTATCTCGCTCGACGCCAGGAAAGTAAATCATAATATGGACCGACTCGAATACGCAGGAATAGGACTGCTTTTACTCAATTTGCTTTTAACTTATCTAGCTTTTCAAAGGGATGGAAATTTCTCGAAGTGGCAGCTTAGGGTGGGAGATCTAAATCAGGGACAATGGTACCGATTATTTAGTTCTGGCTTTATTCATGTCGACTGGACCCATTTCTTCTTCAATATGTTTTCCTTATTCATTTTTGGTGGCGCTTTGGAACGAGCCTTGGGCCCCATTTTATTTGTGGCTCTGTACTTGGTGAGTTTAGTGGGAGGAAATCTCTTAGCCTGGTTTTACCATCGACAAGAACCGGAATACAGGGCTGTAGGTGCTTCGGGCGCTATTAGCGGATTAATTTTTTCGGCTATTGTTCTATTTCCCGATATGCAATTGGCATTACTCTTTTTACCCTTCTTTTTCCCTGCCTGGATCTATGGCCTATTATTCTTGCTCTATTCCATGTATGGTATTGGAAAGCAAAATGATAATATTGGGCATGAGGCTCATTTAGGCGGGGCCGTGCTTGGCTTAATGCTTACGCTGATATTGTATCCAAGCCTTATTGAGCAGCATCCACTAACCATCCTGTATTTGGTGGTACCCACTTTTGTTTTTTTAGTAATCCTTTTCTACCGACCGCAATTATTGAAGCAAGTTTTAGCCAAGCCGAGCGATAATTATGGGGTCGAAGATCGCTACCGTGAGGAGCGTAAAGGCAAAGAAGATGAGCTTAATAGAATATTAGCAAAGGTTAAAGAACAAGGGGAATCATCATTAAGCAAAGCGGAAAGGGATTTCTTAGAAGGCAATTTTTAATTTGCGACTGAATGAAAAGCTTTAATTTAGCCGCACCAAAGCAATAACTATGTCCAACAATTTACTAGCTGGAAAGAGGGGTATTATTTTCGGAGCCCTTAATCAAGATTCGATCGCCTGGAAAGTAGCCGAAAAGGCTCATGAGCAGGGGGCCAAATTTGTGCTTACCAATGCGCCAATTGCGATGCGTATGGGTGAAATCAATGAACTTGCTTCAAAGACTGGTTCAGAAGTAATACCAGCCGATGCTACCAATATGGAAGATTTAGAAAACCTTTTTACCAAGGCCGAGGAAATCTTAGGCGGTAAATTGGATTTTATCCTCCACAGTATTGGCATGAGCGTTAATGTGCGAAAAGGAAAGCATTACACCGAATTAAATTACGACTGGCTCGAAAAAGGTTGGGATGTAAGCGCCGTTTCCTTCCATAGGGTAATGCAGGTAGCTTGGAAGAGGGATGCAATGAACGAATGGGGTAGCATTTTAGCCCTAACCTACATTGCCGCGCAACGTACCTTTCCAGACTATAACGACATGGCCGACAATAAAGCCTATTTGGAAAGCATTGCTCGTAGCTTTGGATACCACTTCGGTAAGGCTAAAAAGGTGCGGGTAAATACCATTAGTCAGTCTCCAACTCCAACAACCGCTGGTAGCGGAGTAAAAGGCTTTGATGGCTTTATTAATTACGCCGAAAAAATGAGTCCCTTAGGTAATGCTACCGCAGAGGATTGCGCGGAATACTGTATCAGCTTATTTAGTGATCTAACCAAGCGGGTAACCATGCAAAACCTCTTCCACGATGGCGGCTTTAGCAATACTGGCGTTAGTCAAGAAATAGTAGAGTCATTCTCCAGCGATAGCTAGAAAATAATCAATTAGCATATGAGACCCTGACCGACCTCGTCGTGTCAGGGTTTTTTTATGGTTTTTCCATTTAAAGTAATAATGTTAAAAACATGTGGAAAAAGCCTGAAAATACTAGGGGTGTAGGTCTTTTCTCCTGCGGGGAAAAAAGTATCTTTGAAAGATATCACATTTAGCGTAACTGCAAGATTATGAGTGAAGTACAAAAAGATTACGGTGCCAGTAGCATTCAGGTACTGGAAGGATTGGAAGCGGTGCGTAAGCGTCCTTCCATGTATATTGGTGATGTAGGGGTAAAAGGTCTGCATCATTTGGTTTATGAGGTGGTGGATAACTCCATCGATGAAGCCCTCGCCGGTTACTGCGACACCATTGAGGTAACCATTAATGAAAACAATTCCATTACGGTTAAAGATAATGGTAGGGGTATTCCTACCGATATGCACGAGAAGGAAGGTCGCTCTGCGGTGGAGGTAGTAATGACCGTTCTCCACGCCGGGGGTAAATTTGACAAGGATTCGTACAAGGTTTCGGGCGGTTTGCACGGAGTAGGGGTTTCTTGTGTGAATGCTCTGTCGACCAATTTAAAAGTAGAGGTTCATCGCAAGGGTGCTTACTACCATCAAACCTATCAACGCGGTGTTCCTGATTATCCATTAAAGGAAGAAGGAAGCACCGATTATCGCGGTACTATTGTAACCTTTCAGCCCGATCCGGAGATATTCCATGTTTTGGAGTACCAATATGAAATTTTAGAAGCACGTTTAAGAGAGCTTTCCTTCCTTAACAAGGGAATTAGTATTAGTCTCACCGATAAGCGTCAGAAAGACGAGGAGGGTGAGTATAAAGCGGATAAATTCTATTCTGAAGGTGGCCTAGGTGAATTTGTAGCCTTTATCGATCAGAACCGTGAAAAGTTAATGCCAACCGTGATTAGCATGGAAGGCGAACGTAATGAGATTCCGGTAGAAGTGGCCATGCACTACAACACTTCCTATGCCGAGAATATTCATTCTTATGTAAACAATATCAACACCCACGAGGGGGGTACGCACTTAGCTGGCTTCCGTCGTGCTCTCACCCGAACTCTAAAGAAATATGCCGACGAAAGTGGTATGCTTACCAAGGAAAAGGTAGAGGTAAGTGGAGACGACTTTCGTGAAGGTCTTACGGCGGTGATTTCGGTTAAGGTTATGGAACCTCAGTTCGAGGGTCAGACTAAAACCAAATTAGGTAACTCTGAGGTTTCTGGAGCGGTAGATCAATTGGTAGGGGAGATGCTCACCAATTACTTGGAAGAAAATCCTAACGAAGCCAAGATGATCGTTCAGAAGGTGATTTTAGCCGCTAAAGCTAGGGTGGCCGCAAAGAAGGCCCGAGAAATGGTGCAGCGCAAAACCGTAATGAGCGGCAGCGGTTTGCCCGGAAAGCTTTCAGATTGCTCAGAAACGGATCCAGAAATCTGCGAGATTTTCCTAGTGGAGGGTGATTCGGCAGGTGGAACCGCCAAACAGGGGCGTGACCGTAACTTCCAGGCTATTTTACCATTAAGGGGTAAGATTCTTAATGTGGAAAAAGCCATGCAGCACAAGGTTTTTGAAAATGAAGAGATTAAAAACATTTTCACCGCACTGGGGGTAAGCATTGGTACCGAAGAGGATTCAAAGGCCTTGAATACTGAAAAATTACGCTATCATAAGATTATTATCATGTGTGATGCGGATGTCGATGGATCGCACATTGCTACGCTAATCCTAACCTTCTTCTTCCGTTATATGAAGGAGCTTATTGAGGCGGGTAATATCTATATTGCTGCGCCACCATTATACTTGGTTAAGAAAGGTAAGAAGGAAGAGTACGCCTGGAATGATGATCAACGCGATCGCTTGATTCTAGACTTCGGCGGAGAAAATAAATCCTCAGTTGGGGTACAACGCTATAAAGGTCTTGGTGAGATGAATGCCGAGCAATTGTGGGAAACTACCATGGACCCAGAAAACCGTACCATGCGTAGAGTAACCATCGACTCTGCAGCGGAGGCAGATCGAATCTTCTCCATGCTAATGGGAGACGACGTTCCACCGCGTCGGGAGTTCATCGAAAAGAATGCTAAATACGCGAAGATTGACGTATAACAGAAAGCCCCATTTATTGGGGCTTTTTTAATGTTTGCTTGCGAAGGAAGTATTCTTTTTCCTCAATCAAATTGTTTAGATATAAAAGGTTAAGCTGAGCTAAATCTCGATAATAAGTTCGCTGCTCGCTGCTTATAGCTTTTTGCGTACCGCAATTACTGCAAGAGGAGAAAATCTTGCGATTAAAGGGGAGCAGGGGAATAAAGAAAAGGCTAAAACTGTCGTAGCTCTCTTTTATAATTTGATAGCTTTCTTTCGAACAATGGGAGCAAGTCTCTAGTTCACCCGGACCAATCTCGCGCACTTTACTATTTACTCCTCCAATAAAAATCATATCTGGCCTTTTATCATTCAGGCTACTCAAGATGGTGATAATTATTGATTTAGCAAGCGAGCTTCTGCCTTTCTAATCCAATTCTCCAGGATTTTCCTGCCGTCTGCACTCATTATGCTTTCAGGATGAAACTGCAAACCAGCTATGGCCTTTGTGGGGTGTTCAAAGGCCATTAAGACTCCGTTTTCGCGAAAAGCAACGAGATTAAAATGCTCTTTAAAATCAGCTCTAGTTTCAATGGCCCAGCTATGATAGAGTCCTACTTCGAAGCTAGGCTCTAAGCCGTTTAATAACCAAGACTCACCCTTCCGTACTGCGGTTCTACTAATGCCATGGGCAACCTCTTTTTGATTGTACAATTCACCGCCATAATATTCGGCAAGAGCTTGAGCGCCCAGACAAACCCCTAAAATTGCTTTGTAATCGGCGTAGCGCTCAATAAGGGCCATGGTTTTACCCGCATCTTTTGGTAAACCTGGCCCGGGTGAAATGACAAATAGATCAAAGCTTTCCAGCTCATCTAGCTCAAACTCGTCATTTCGCAGTACCGTAACCTCTTGGTCTAGAGCCTTAAAATAATGCTCTAGATTGTAGGTAAAGGAATCGTAGTTGTCGATCAGTAAAAGCTTCATAAATTACAGGCAAATTGACGAAAAAAATGCAAAAGGAAATACAAAGCGAGCAAGCACCTACTCCAATTGGGCCCTATTCCCAGGCAATATCATTTCAAAACTTAATATTCACCTCGGGCCAGATTGCGATAGATCCCTTAAGTGGACAATTGTTTGAAGGTGAAATTGAGGCAGAAACGGCCTTGGTTCTTGATAATCTTAAGGCGCTTGTAGAGGCCGGAGGTTCTAATTTAAAGCAAGTTTTAAAGTGCAGTATCTTCATTAAGGATATGGGCCTTTTTAGCCGTATTAATGAGGTCTATGCCAGCTATTTTAAGTCAGATCCCGCCCCAGCCAGAGAAACGGTCCAGGTCTCCGAACTACCCAAGGGTGCCAATATAGAAATCTCTTGTATAGCTTATCGTCTTTGAAATTCTTAGAATTTGGCCTAGGCTTCTGCCTTTTCTACTAAATTTGTGGCTTCCAAATTCTACAATCCTTAAATATATATTCCATGGAATTTGATTTAATCGTTTTAGGTAGTGGCCCTGGTGGTTATGTAACTGCCATCCGTGCTTCTCAACTCGGTTTAAAAACAGCGGTAGTTGAGCGTGAAAGCTTAGGAGGTATCTGCCTTAATTGGGGCTGTATCCCAACCAAAGCCCTTTTAAAAAGTGCCAATGTATTTGAATACATCAACCATGCTGAAGACTATGGCATTAAGGTAGAAGGCGCAGAAAAGGATTTTAATGCTGTTGTGAAACGTTCACGTGGCGTAGCCGAAGGAATGAGTAATGGGGTTAAATTCCTCATGAAGAAAAATAAGATTGAAGTTATCATGGGGGAGGGAAAGGTCCTTCCTGGAAAAAAGCTTCAAGTAACTAATGACAAGGGCGAGGTAAAAGAATACAGCGCAAAGAATATTATTATTGCCACTGGAGCGCGCAGTCGTGAGCTTCCGAACCTTAAGCAGGATGGCAAGAAAATTATTGGTTACCGTCAGGCTATGGTTTTACCAGAGCAGCCTAAGAAAATGGTAGTAGTAGGATCTGGCGCCATCGGCGTTGAGTTTGCTTACTTCTATAATGCCATGGGAACCGAGGTTACGGTGGTTGAATACTTACCCAATATCGTTCCGGTCGAAGACGAAGAAGTTTCAAAACAATTGGAACGAAGCTTTAAAAAGGCCGGTATTAAAATTATGACCGACAGTGAAGTAACCAATGTTGATACTTCTGGCTCGGGCTGTAAGGTTACCGTAAAAAATAAGAAGGGCGAGCAAGTGCTTGATGCGGACGTAGTTTTATCGGCTGTTGGTGTACAGGCCAATATCGAGAACATTGGCCTAGAAGAAGTGGGGATCAAGACCGAGAAAGGCAAAATTGTTGTAGACGATTACTACAAAACGAATGTCGAGGGTTATTATGCCATTGGCGACTGTGTTCCTGGTCAGGCATTGGCTCACGTAGCTTCTGCTGAAGGGATTATCTGCGTAGAGAAAATTGCGGGGCACCATCCTCAGCCTCTGGACTACGGAAATATCCCAGGCTGTACTTATTGCTCTCCCGAGATTGCTTCAGTGGGTATGACCGAAAAGGCCGCCAAAGAAGCTGGTTATGAGATTAAAGTAGGCAAGTTCCCATTCAGCGCCAGCGGGAAAGCCAGCGCAGCCGGACATAAAGATGGCTTCGTGAAAGTGATCTTTGATGCTAAATACGGCGAATTCCTAGGTTGTCATATGATCGGGGCTAATGTTACCGAGATGATTGCCGAGGCGGTTGTAGCGCGTAAATTAGAAACTACTGGTATGGAAATCATTAAATCGGTTCACCCTCACCCCACGATGAGTGAAGCGGTAATGGAAGCAGCCGCTGCTGCTTATGATGAGGTGATTCACCTTTAATTGACCAAATTTTCAAGGAGCCCTGACCGACAATGTCGCGTCAGGGCTTTTTTTTGCGCAAGACTTGACAAATAGTAGGGCATTAAAAGTTAAAAGTCCACTTAATTTCTGTTAAAGTAAAAAGCTTTAACATTTAGGACTGGCTTTAATTCTAAACTTAGCGGAACTAACCGTTTACCTATGACTGCTGCTCACCAATATCTGCAATATGGCGAGCTTAAGTTTAAGGCAAGGAAGTCAAGAATTAGTGCTACTAAGTTCTTTGCATTCTGCCCCTGTTTCCGAGTCAAGTCATGATCCCTGCTTTAAACGTGAGGAAGGATTTAGCATTAAGTATGCCTGCAATGGTCATGAAACCTATTGGCTAAATGGAAAAAAACTTCATTTGGCCCCGGGTGAAGCTCTATTGATAAATCATCAATTTTCCTTTTCCAACCGTTTTCAAGCTGACCGATTAAGTCAGGGTTTATGTGTTTATTACAGCGAACTGGAAATGCAAAGGCTTTGCACCAGTCTGTTTAGCGTTGGTGCAATTGCTTATCCTTCATTAAGAAAACTACCTGAGTATAAATTTTCAAAGGAATCTGAGCTCTGTACCGCTCTGGCTTGCTTTTATAAAAGTTACCAAAATCAAGTTCAATCGATAGATAAACAAAGCTTGCATTTAACCTGGCTAGAAGCGCTTAAAAGTATAAAACCCGAGCATGTAAATTACGCCGCTCGATTAGTAGATCTAGCTCCAGCAACCAGACAATCCTTAATAAACAAGATCAATCGAGCCAATGCCTACATGATTGATATGATCGCGCAACCTATTCAGTTGGAAGATATTTCTAAGCAGGTAGGCATGTCGGCTTTTCATTTTCAACGTCAGTATAAAAAGGCTACCGGCGAAAGTCCGAACCGCTTCTTAGTGCAGCAGCGTATTAAAAAGGCTAAGGAATTAATAATGGCAGGAAATTTGCAAATACTTGAAATAGCTACTCTATTGGCGTATAACGATTTGGCCACCTTTTCAAAGGCTTTTAAAAGGGAGGTAGGACTTAGTCCGATGCAGTGGCGCAAGAAAAATGCAAAAAATTGAAAAAAAATCGATTCGAAGGCCAACGCATAATGTGGAGATTACGTTACCTCCCTAAGTATTTATCGCAATAGGCCTTATTTAAAATCTTGCGGGATATCGCAAGCTTTGATTTATTGGTTATCCCGAAAGCCCGTCTCGCAAGACGGGCTTTCATTTTCTAGGCGTTTCCCAAACGAAAGCAATCATTTGCAATAAGCTTAAGCAGTAAAGAGAAACCACTTTTGTGTTCTTAAATCAAAGAATATGAAGGCCCATTTCCTTTTCCTCTTACTGCTACTTTTCTTTAATAGCCCTGCTCAATCGGCATGGATTAATGAAATTCATTACGATAATGTGGGGACCGATCAAAACGAAGGGCTTGAAATACTTGTAGATACTAACGCCCTTAACTGGCATCAACTTTATGTACAAGCCTATAACGGCAATAATGGGCTTAGCTATGGAACAGCCCTAAAAGTTGATCAAGCCGATAGCGTAAATTCAATAGGCTCTTACATCATGGCATGGCTTCCTTGGCCGGGTTTACAAAATGGTCCGAGTGATGGTCTTTGTTTATACCTGCAACAAAGCTCAGGCGACAGTGTATTGCAATTCCTTTGCTATGAGGGGCCATTGCAAGCTGGTGACGGACCCGCAAATGGTCAAAATGCAGTGGATATCGGAATCAGCGAAAATTCTTCTACCGCACTAGGGCAAAGCCTACAATTACAAGGCTTGGGTGTAGCTAATTTTAATTGGACCCTCGATAGTGCATCTCCAGCCAGTTTTAACATAAATCAAGGTCTGCAAAGCCCGGTTTCCCTTAGTTCTGCAGATGTCCATATTATTTCCAGATATCGGGCCACCGGCTCCATAGATTTCAAAAACTTTAGCGATACTACGCAGGCAGGTGTCTTGCTAAATACATTTGTAATCAAAGATGGGAAACCGTTCGACTCCGATAGCCTTGATTGTTACTTAAATGAGCTGCAATTTCTCTTAGAACCCGCACATTCTATAAGTCGAATTAGTCTGCATGCATCTGGCCATAAATTGGCAGAGCATAACAACCCTAGTACAAGCTTAAGTTTTTCCAATCTCCAATTAAGGATTCCAGATGATGATTCTTTGGTTCTTGATATTAGGCTTTGCTTTAAAGAAGCGCAATTAGATGGTAGCAAGCTTAGTTTAAAAGTGACCAATTTAAAGGCGGATCCAGGCTTTTCTCAGTTTGAAGCTAGCTCTTATGACTTATTAGACTCCGGTAAGGCTTGGCTAGACGTACAAGCAAGCATGGCACATATCTTAAACCTTCCCGATACTTTATTTTCTCTATTACCATATAATAATCTCAAAATATTGGCTCTCGATAGCTTTGGGAATATCGATAAGGATTATGAAGGCAAGTGGAGCTACTGGACTAGTTTAAGTCTTAATCAAGCCGACTCCCTTAACTTCATCAATGGTAAAGCCATTTGTTCCTTGAGAAGTTTAAATGCCCAGTCTGGATACTACCAATTTTATGGTCATGGTGATCTTGGCTCTATTCAAGATTCTTTTTATCTAGCCTCGCCTAAGTTTTCGTCACCTTTAATAATTACTGGCGTTTACGACGGACCCCTGGCCTGGGGCCAACCTAAGGGAATTGAGCTATTTGCATTTCAAGATATCCCTGACCTTTCCATTTATTCTGTGGGAGTTGCCAATAATGGAGGGGGGAGCGATGGTCCCGAGATACAATTAAGGCCGCTTAGCATTACGGCTGGGGATTATTATTTCCTCTGTTCTGATTCGCTAGCTTTTGTCGATTTTTTTGAATTCAGTCCTAATCAGAGTTCAGGGACGATGAATCTAAACGGTGACGATGCCGTGGAGCTTTTTCACGATAGCACCAGAGCTTTCAATGGCCAGGAACGATTAGTGGACCTTTTCGGGGATCCATTATTACTATCAATTGAATGGGACTATAGCGATGCCTGGGCCTATCGAAAGGCAGGTAATACTGATACTAACTTTCAATCTCAATCATGGTACTACGCTGAGTCAAACAAATTTTCGGGAGCGGCGAAGAACAGCTTGCTAAGCCAGCCTTTTCCTTTTAAAACTTATCAGGCCCACCCGAAGGGAGCCGATTTCATTTTTGATGGCCTTAATTGGTATCCTTACGCCCCACTAGGAGCGCTAAAGAATTACTCGGCCTTAATGCAGGCCGGGATATCAAGAATGGATCAGGATTTAAGTATTGGCTCTTTTAATCTAAGTCCTTTGGCCAAGTTAGAATTAATGGAAGGAGTTAAATGGGAGGTTTTTTATCAATTTAAAAATGATGGGGAGCTTTTTCTTGAACATGCATCCTCCTTAAAGCTGCGGGATTCTTGTGAGTATTTAGGTACAGGGGATTTTTGCATCGAGGCTAAGATAGAGGTACCCGATCATCGTCGCTTTAGCTTTTGGTCTTCTCCAGTTAGTAATATCACTTTTGGGGACATATTTGGACAGGCTTCTAATTTGCCTACTAATCCCCAAGACTGGTACGCTTGGTCCGTTTCGCAACAGGCCTGGCTTCCTGGTAACGATAGCACTATTTTAAAAGCGGGGAGGGGTTATATCTGCAGTCCAAGTCCACAATCTAATCCCTTCCAATCGGTTGCTGAAAGCCGATATTTTAAGTCTAATCCACATTCCGGATCTATTTCAATTTATGAACCACATCAAGCGGGCGACTACCTTTTATTGGGTAATCCTTATGCAGCGCCATTAGACCAGGAACTTTTTATGGCCGCTAATCCCAGTTTAGATGGAAACGTTTATCTCTGGGATAATAGCCTCAGCTATAATAGTCAGGCCTATGCCATATGGAATAATAATCACCGTTTAGCCGCGAGCCCACTAGCGAGAACCCCCGATTCTAGTTTAGCCTCATGCCAAGCTTTTTTTGTTAGGGCATTACAAGCAGCAGACAGTATTTTTTATTCCCCCAGTATGCAGGTATTGCAAAGGCCTAAGTTTTTTAAGCAAGGCCCTCCTAAGAGGGAAGTACTATTAAGCCTTAAGTCCGGTAAGGAATCAGCTCATTCTAAGCTTGTCTTCAAGGAGCATATCAACCCTGGATTTCTAGCTTCGGAAGATGCCCTATGGCTTAACAGTGGTGGTGCTTTGGCAATTTTACCGCAGCTCGATAGTGTGAATTATGCCATAAAAACCATTGACCCCACAATTGGCGATACCATTTGGCTCTACACCAGATTAGATACTGGTTTGCACCAGATTCAACTGAAACAAGACTCAGGTCTAGTACTGGAATTATACGATTCAGAATTGGATATAGTCCATCCTTTATCTCTGCAAGACTATCCTTTTGTTCAGGCTGAAAAATCTTCAGCTCGACGTTTCGCTTTGATTTTCAATAGCTCAGGCCTTCCTCTACAAACCAAAACTCAGGGTAGTCCGGATTCCTTCACCGTCTATCAGAGCCAAGGATACCTCTACTGGGAATGCTCTTTAGAAATACAAAGACTTGGCCTTGTGAGTAGTGAGGGTAAAATACTCCTCGAACGCACAATTCAGAGCCAAAGGCAAGGCAGAGTTGACCTTAGACATTATCCTAAACCCGCTATTCTAAGTATTTACCTGGAGAGCTCGCAGACCTTGTTCAAGCAAAAAGTATTAATCAAACCTTAATTAATAATCATGAAAAATCTGATTTACCTCGCCATGTTTCTTTTCTCAATCAATGTTATGGCACAGCCCGCACCGCCTCCATCACATAATCCTGCACCTATACCGGGATTAATCTATCTAGCCGCTGGAGGGGCTCTTATTGCTTACCGCAAATACCAAAACAAGCAAGAGGAAGAAAAATAATATGCCTAATCCGGCCCTAGCCTATTCCTTTTCAGCTAGGGATTTGTTTTCTTTGCTGGTATGGCGGGAAATAGTATTGGCAAATTATTGCGTTTAAGCTCTTTCGGTGAGTCTCATGGTCCTGCTATCGGAGGAGTCCTTGACGGGTTTCCAGCAGGTTTGAGCTTAGACCTGGAAGCAGTGCAGGCGCAATTGGCTCGACGCCGGCCTGGCCAATCAAAAATTACTACCCAACGTAAAGAAACGGATCAAGTAGAATGGTTATCGGGGATTTTTGAAGGTAAAAGTACCGGGATGCCCATTGCCTTTATTATTCCGAATAGTGATGCCAAGTCTAAAGACTACGAGCATTTAAAACATAGTTTTCGACCTTCTCATGCCGACAAGGTTTACCAAGAAAAATATGGGCTAAGGGATTATCGCGGTGGCGGAAGATCGTCGGCGCGTGAAACTGCAGTCCGCGTTGCTGCCGGAGCCTTGGCTCAGCAATTAATCGCTCCTATTTCAATTAAGGCTTATGTGTCATCGGTGGGGGAACTGGATTTAGATCCTGCATTAAACCTTGACTTAAGTAAAATTGATTCCAATATCGTTCGTTGTCCCGACTCCGAAACGGCGTCCCGTTTTGAAGACCAAATTAATAAGGCGCGTAAGGATGGGGATAGCTTGGGTGGTATCATCACATGTCGGATTACTCAGGTACCAGCCGGACTGGGTGAACCAGTTTTCGATAAACTGCACGCTGAGCTTGCTAAAGCAATGCTTAGTATAAATGCAGTAAAAGGATTTGAAATTGGCAGTGGTTTTGCCGGTAGCCGGATGCGTGGATCGATACATAATGATGCTTTCGACTCTAATGGGCGGCGCTTATCTAATAATGCTGGCGGTATAGAGGGCGGTATTTCCAATGGTGAGGAAATCTATTTCCGAGTGGCCTTTAAGCCGGTAGCAACCATTATGAAAGGCCAATGGGGTTTGGACGATCAAGGGGAGCCGACGGAAATAAAGGGTAAGGGTAGGCATGACCCCTGTGTGGTGCCACGTGCAGTACCCATCGTAGAAGCAATGGCCGCCTTGGTTTTGGCCGACCACTTACTATTAGCAAGAACTTCGAAATATTAAGCATGAAATTAGCTTTACACTGGAAAATACTTATTGGTTTATTCTTAGGTGTACTCTGGGCCCTTGTAAGTAGCTCTTTGGGTTGGAGTTCCTTTACAATGGACTGGATTGCTCCCTTTGGCACCATTTTCATAAGCCTGCTAAAATTAATAGCGGTGCCGCTGGTGCTTTTTAGTATAATCTCTGGTGTTGCAGGATTGGGCGACCCATCCAGTCTCGGTCGATTAGGGCTTAAAACCCTGGGGATGTATTTCTTAACTACAGTTTTTGCCATTTCTCTGGGGCTTATTTTGGTAAACCTGGTAGCGCCGGGCAAGCTTATTGATGAGGAGGCAAGAATCGATAATCGCTTAAATTATGAGTTGTGGGCAGCTGAGCAAGGCCTCCCAACCGCCGATGCTGAGAATTTTTTAAATGATCCTAATTATGCCAGTCAAGTTGCAAGCTTAGATCAAGCCTTGGTGAAGGAAGCCGCTAACGCGGAGGTCGCATCGAAAATGGAAATTGCCGAAGCAACTAAAAATTCTGGCCCTTTACAATTTTTAATAGACTTAGTACCTAACAATATTTTTAATTCCCTATCCGATAATGGCAGTATGCTAAAGGTGATTTTCTTCGCTCTATTTTTTGGCATAGCCCTGCTATTTATACCGAAAGACCGGGGGGAGCCGGTTGTTAAACTAGTTGATAGTATCATGGAAGTCTTCCTAAAGATGGTTGATCTTATCATGCAAGCGGCGCCATTTTTTGTTTTCGCCCTATTGGCGGGTACAGTCAGTAAAATGGCCGGAGATGATGTTTCCAAAGTATTGGAAATCTTTAAAGGCCTCTCTTGGTATTCATTAACCGTGTTTGTAGGCTTAGCCTTAATGGTTGCCGTCGTATATCCTTTAGTAATGAAGTTTTTGGTGAAATCCGTTTCGTATACCGGATTTTTCAAAGCGATAAGTCCGGCTCAAACTTTAGCCTTTTCCACCAGCTCATCGGCTGCCACCTTACCGGTAACGATGGAATGTGTAGAGGACAACTTAGGGGTCGATAAAAAGATTACCAGTTTCGTGCTACCCATTGGAGCAACGGTAAATATGGACGGTACCAGCTTGTATCAAGCGGTAGCAGTGGTATTCCTGGCTCAAATGCACCTCATTGATTTAAGTCTAGGGCTGCAATTAACCATAGTGCTCACTGCAACTTTGGCTTCGATTGGCTCGGCTGCAGTGCCCAGTGCCGGTCTAGTTATGTTAATTATTGTTTTGCAAGCGGTTGGTTTAAATCCCGCTTGGATTGGTATTATTCTACCAGTTGATCGTATCTTGGATATGTGTCGAACGGTGGTTAATGTTACCGGCGACGCAACTGTATCTTCAGTTATCGCCGCCGGTGAAAAATTAATTCACTTCGATAAGGACCGAGAAACAGACGATACCTTCGAACCAGACGTTAATTGATAAACTCTGCTATGAAAAGAATTTTCCGCTTTCTATTCTTTATTCTCCTATTGCTTTTTTTAGGTGCTTGGCTATTTCCACTGGTATTTAAGGATGCCATCGTTGAAAGGGTAAAAGCTGAGGCAAATGCTAATTTGGATGCCGAGTTAAATTTTGAGTCGGTGGACCTATCGCTAATTTCCACCTTCCCTTATTTTGGTTTTAGTCTAGAAGGCTTGAGTATCGACGGAAAAGGCGCCTTTGCTGGTAAGCGATTGGTTGAGGTGGGTGATTTTGGCCTAAAGATAGATCTGATGAGTGTAGTCTCGGGAGAGACTTACCAAATTGAAAAGATTGAATTAAGTGATGTGAACTTACACCTCATAATTAATGAGGATGGTTCAACTAATTTCGATATTGTTAAAACCGAGCCGAGCGCAGATACAGTCAGCGTTGCAGATGAAAGTCCGAGTCCCTTCCAACTCGCATTACGCAGTTATAGTTTAGAAAACTTCAATCTTCATTACGAAGACTTAGAAGGAAATATGGAACTGCAAATTAAAGAGCTTAACCATACGGGGAAAGGTGACTTCAGTCAAAGCTTAGTAGCCTTAAAAACCGAAACATCGATAGCTGCTTTATCCTTCTTTATGGATGATATCGCTTATTTGAAGAAAGTGCAGCTGGGCTCTGACTTTGATCTAGACTTTGATCAAGAAAGTTTCAGTTTCAATTTTGGAGAAAACCAAGTTCGACTTAATGAATTGGTATTGAACTTTAGCGGTAGCCTGGCCATGCCTGGTGAGGATATTGATATGGATTTGAAGTTCGATGCACCAAAGAATGCCTTTAAAAACTTAATATCCCTTATTCCAGCTTACTATTATCAGGACTTTGAGGATTTGAAGGCTAGCGGTGACTTTAACCTGGTTGGCGCTATGAAAGGTACTTTTAATTCGGAAAATGAGGTTTATCCAGCTTTTGCCTATGATTTAAGAGTGCGCAATGGCTTAATTCAATATCCAGATTTACCGAGCTCTATTCAGAGCCTAAATATGGACTTAGCAATAAGCAATAATTCGAATAAGCTTGAGGGTACTAAGATTAACCTATCTCGTCTCGAAGCAGTAATCGCAGGTAGTCCGATAAAAGGAAACTTTCAACTCAGCGATCCTTTAGGAGATCCTAGTATGTTGATGAGTTTTATGGGCCGGCTTGATATGGCTAATTTGCTGGAGGTATTCCCAATGCCTGGCTATAATGCAAGTGGCACTATTGAAGGTGATTTTGCTATGGCTAGCAAGCTATCCTCTGTCGAAAAAGAACAATACGATCGAATTAAGGCCTCAGGCTTTATCAAGGTTAATGAACTGGCAATGGATGGCGATAGTGTGCCAATGCCCGTGCGCATCGGTAAAGGTGAGCTAAGCCTTAGCCCACAAAAAGCCGTTTTATCTAAAACTGACTTGCATGTCGCTTCGACGGATTTAAGTATTGACGGTGAGCTGAACAACATGCTGGCTTATCTAATGAGCGATGATCCGCTCCGAGCAAGCTTAAATCTCTATTCGCCAAAAATGGATATGGCCGACTTTATGCCGGCCGAGAACAGTGCTGAGGAGACCAGCTCTACAGACAGTAGTGCGCTTGCAGTAATTCGTCTTCCTGAAAATGTTGATCTAAAGTTTAATGCCCTTATTGATGAGTTAATTTATGATGGGATGCTCATTAAAAAGCTTAAGGGTATGGTCTTACTTAAAGAGGCGAAACTCTACCAAGAACTAAGCATGAATATGTTAGGTGGAAAAGTAGCCTTAAATGGATCCTACGACTCTAAACCCCAAGATCCGAACGCTAACTTTAAACTAGACCTTCAGAACTGTTCTTTCGCGGAAACCTACCGCAATTTAGATATGGTTAAGTCCATTGCGCCAATCATGGAAAACTTAGTGGGGAATTATTTCTGCCAGTTTAATTTTTCCACAAGCCTAGATCAGAATTTAGATCCGGTTTTAAAGACATTGGCAGGGGCTGGAAATTTGAGGACCACTGAATTGATAAGTAGCACCGCGACTATGAAACAGCTGGCCTCTTTCCTCAATAATCCTACTTATGAAAAGATAAAGGTCAGTGGGGTAAATATGAATTTCAAAATTGTTGACGGGCAGGTGAGTGTAGAACCATTTGACTTTAAGCTCGCCGGTCAAAAATCGACCTTGGGCGGTAATATGGGCTTGGATCAAAGCTTGGACTTTGATTTAAGCACGGATGTTCCACTCAGTGCACTGAAGGCAAGCAATTTGCAAAGTCGTTTTTCGGCATTCTCAAGTGGCGTAGTTCCTCTTAAAGTAGCGATTGGTGGTACGGCTACCAAGCCCAGTATTAAGCCCAATTTAGGAGATATTACTGGCTCTTTAGTTAATGAGGCCAAGCAACAAGTAAAGGCCAAAGTGGAGGAAACGGTTCAGAAGGCCAAGGAAGACGTTAATAAAAAGCTCGAAGCCCTCGTGGCCGAGGCCGAAGCTAAGGGTGATGCTTTAATTGCCCAGGCCCAGGCTCAGGCAGATAAAATTAAAGCTGAGGCCAAAAAGCAAGCCGATAAGATTCGCCAAGGAGGGGAAGAAGCGGCCAAGAAAATCATGGATGAAGCAGGCTCTAATCCGCTCAAGAAAATG
Organism: uncultured Flavobacteriales bacterium; assembly: GCA_913055685.1. Lineage (GTDB taxonomy): Bacteria > Bacteroidota > Bacteroidia > Flavobacteriales > Schleiferiaceae > Croceimicrobium. Next base: position 720,151 of record CAJXKC010000002.1, on the reverse strand, counting down.
GCGGCCAAACCTTTGGCAGATAAGGCCCGTAATGAGGCCAATGAAAAAGCACAGGCCCTAGAAGATAAGGCCAAGAAGGAAGCAGATAAGCTGGTTGAAGCAGCGCGTAATCAAAAGCAAAAACTCATTGAGGATGCTAAAGCAAAAGCTCAGCTCTAAGCTAGCGGCTTTAAGTCTAGTTTTATTTAGTGTTAATACCATTCATGCCCAAGCACCGGAATTAGGTTCCTGTGAACAAAGGGTAGAAGAGATTGCCGAGAAGCAATTGCCCAAAGCAATAAGGGCCTGGAATGCCAAGAATTACCGCGAGGTAGAACGTTATCTGGAAAAGGCAGTACGGATGGATTCCGAATACGGCCATGCCCTTTACCTCTTAGGGGAACTAAATATGCGTAAGGGTGACCTTCGCAAAGCCCAATTCTTATGGGAGAAGCTGCTTGAGGTTTGTCCGACTTACAAACCAGAAATAAGTTTTTACCTAGGGGTGATGTATGTGGAAGGCAATAAGATGGATAAGGCGATTCCGCTTTTAGAGGCCTTTTTAGCCAATCAAGAACGCGATTTTGGATTCGATAGAGAGGCTAAAGAAGCCTTGAAGGAGGCACGTCTAAAGAAGTCGCTTTTTGCCAATGCCATCCCCTTTGATCCCAAGCCGGTAAGCCGACTATCAACTCCAGCTGATGAGTACTTGGCGAGTATTTCTCCCAATCAACAAATTATGTTCTTTACCCGTCGTTCCCGAAAAATTAATCGTAAAGATGGACCAGCAGCTAAGGCCCGAATGGTAGAGGAGTTTTGCCGATCTGACCGGAGAGAGGACGGCGACTTTGAGCCTGGCGCCCCTTTGCCCAGCCCATTTAACTCTAGTTATAATGAGGGTGGTCCGAGTATTACTGGCGACAATACCGAATTGTATTTTACAGTATGCGAAGACCTCGATGGCTATAAGAATTGCGATATCTACTTTACGGAAATTGATGATTTAGGTTATTGGAGCACGCCCCGTTCGGTCGGTGATCATATCAACCGCCGCGATACCTGGGAGTCGCAAGCTTCAGTAACTGCTAATGGCGATTACTTATACTTTAGCTCCGACCGACCAGGCGGAGTAGGGGGCTTAGATATTTACCGTTGCAAACGTTTGGAGGATGGCACATGGTCGGCTCCAGAAATTCTTAGTGCAGAAATAAACACGCGGAGAGACGAAAAATCCCCTTTTATTCATAGTGATTCCCGTACCCTATACTTCACCTCCAATGGTCACCCTGGTTTAGGAAGCTTTGATATTTTCTTTGCTAAAGCTAGCAATGATTCTACTTGGGAAAAACCCTTAAATATTGGCTACCCCATTAATAGTGAGGAAGATGATCTAGGGCTCTTTGTGAGTTTAGACGGTAAAACGGGTTATTTCGCCTCCAACACTTTACGAGCAAACACCGGCTGGGACTTATATCAATTTGAAATGCCTGAGTCGGCTCGCCCCGATGAAGTATTTCTGCTGAGTGGAACTTTAGAAAGTAATGATGGAGAAGATCTATCTGCTGCTGCGATTGAAATCAAAAACCTAAAAACCAAGGAGGTTACCAAAATAAAGGTCGACCAGCAGACCGGAAATTTTGCCCGGGTAATACGTAAGGAAGAAGGCAGTGATTATATCGTAAAAGTGGATAAAAAAGGAGCAGCCTTTAGTTCGAGCTATATAAGCTCTCAGTCTTTAGACCTTAAGCCGGTAGTGGCCGCAGATCTAGAGCTAGCGCCTATGGAAGTAGGGAGGGAATATAAATTGAATGATATCAATTTTGCGTCTAATTCATCCGAATTGGATTTAGCTTCTCGCAATATTATCGAAGAGTTTGTTCTTTTTATGAAGGACAACCCCGGGCTTAAAGCCGATATTCAAGGGCATACCGATAATGTCGGTAATAGTGCCAGCAATTTGCAATTATCGAAAGCACGCGCCAAGGCGGTCTATGACTATGCGCTAGCCCAAGGTATTTCAGCCTCGAGCTTGAGCTGGCATGGCTATGGAGAAACTAAGCCTATTGCCTCCAATGACGAAGAGGAGGGGAGAGCTAAAAACCGTCGAACTGTTTTTGTGCTAACCTCCCGCTAAACCAAAACTTCTCTTTGGCGGTAATTTTTCGGTAAACCATTTGGGCTTGCGACTGGTCGTTAAACTGAAAAAGTTTTGAGCGAAGACAGAGGCCTAAAATTCGGTAATTCACTAGAATCAAGTATTCTGATCCATTGCGAGCCAAGAGGCTAAAGGATTTGTTTCCCTTGCGACGGCGCTCGATAATACTAATGCCTAATGCAGGTCTTTTCATAGGTATAAGGCATAAAAAAAGCCGCTACGAAATAGCGGCTTTAATATTATCTGAGCGTAAAGCTTACATTCTTCTTTCTTTAATTCGTGCAGCTTTACCGGTACGCTCACGTTGATAGAAGATACGTGCACGACGTACTTTACCACGTTTGTTAATTTCTACTTTCTCAAGCGCTGGCATGTTTACAGGGAAAATACGCTCTACACCTACGTTACCAGACATTTTACGGATGGTGAAGGTTTCGGTAGTACCCGATCCACGACGTTGTAATACTACACCACGGAAGAACTGCGTACGTTCTTTGTTACCTTCCTTAATTTTGTAATAAACGGTGATGGTGTCACCAGCTGAAAATTCAGGAAATTCTTTGGTTTCGGTGTATTGCTCCTGAATGTACTTAACTAAATCCATCTTTTGAATTCATTTGATTACGGACAGACAACATTCACAACTCTTGCCAGAGGTTGGCTATCACAAGCCCTGTTTGGGGCGGCAATATTACGACAATATTTATTTCTTACAAAGAATCTCCTTCTAAAAGATCGGGTCTTCTTTCTTTGGTGATTTCCAAAGCTTTAGCCTCACGCCATGCTTCAATTTTAGGGAAGTTTCCACTAGTAAGGATTTCCGGTACTTTCCAACCATTTATTTCGGCCGGACGCGTGTAAACCGGTGGGGCCAATAGATTATCTTGGAAGGAGTCGTAAAGCGCCGAAGACTCGTCGTTAAGAACCCCGGGAATGAGTCTTATAATGGCATCACTTACTACGGCAGCGGCCAACTCTCCGCCACTCAGCACATAGCTCCCAATCGAAATTTCTTTAGTGATAACATGGTCCCTTAACCTTTGATCTACGCCTTTGTAATGGCCACAAAGTATGATGATATTTTCTTTGAGGCTTAGATTATTAGCGGTTTTCTGATCAAAAAGCGCTCCGTCTGGGGTCATGTAAATGATCTCATCGTAATTACGCTCTTTGCTTAAATCTTGGATGAGATTTAGAATTGGTTCCACCATCATTACCATACCAGCACCACCTCCAAATTGATAATCATCAATTTGATTGTGCTTTCCTATCCCATATTCTTTTAGGTCATGAAGATGTACCGAGACCAAACCTTTTTCCTGGGCTCTTTTTAAAATGGAGTGCTCAAAAGGGCTATCCATTAAGCGAGGTTGGGCACTTATAATATCTATGCGCATGGGGCAAAGGTAGAACCTTATTTGCTAGGTCTAATCATCTTTTGACTCAGCTGCCTTGGTCCCTTCATCCTGGAAGTCTAGAGCCCCTGAGTTAATGCAATAGCGTAAACCGGTTTCGGTCGGACCATCCTCAAAAACGTGACCAAGGTGACCACCGCAATTGGCACATAAAACTTCGGTGCGGACCATTCCATGGCTACGGTCAACTCGCTCAATTATCGCATCATTGTCGGCTACCTTATCGAAACTAGGCCAACCACAATGGGATTCAAATTTCGATTCGCTATCAAATAGAACCGCATCGCAGGCAGCACATTTGTAGTCTCCATCTTCAAAATGCAAATTGTATTTACCGGTATGTGGTCTTTCTGTCCCTGCTTGCCTTAATATGAAGTACTGTTCCGGACTTAATTCCTCTTTCCACTGCTCATCTGATTTCTGCACTTTTACGCTCATGTCTTTCTTTTTATCCTCTGTTTTTTCCTGTGCGGTACAGGCTAAACTAAATACGCTTAGCATAATCAAGCTTACAACTTTCTTCATGGTGTTTCTTTACAATATATACGAGCAAAGTGCAGCTTTAGTTCTTAAAGAAGTCATAAATTCTATCAATCACCTTGCTGTCCATTAGAACCTTGCGGTGTCCTAAACCCACTGTCTCCAGATATTGAGAGTCTTTCCACTTGGCGTGCATATTGCGGGCATTCTCCACCGGTACATCTTGGTCGAACCGGTCGTGAATAATTAATCCTTCTGGACGGTAAATCTGACAGAGGTAATCGGAAGAAGCTTCGGAAGCTTTAAGCTGATAACGTTGTTCGATGTAGGAAACTATTTTAGCTCCAATTTTAGAAGGCATTTGGATATTGCCAACAAAATCCTGGACCACATTAGAGATATTGGCCGGAGATCCTATTATTACCAATTTAGAAAACCAGATGTCCCTTTTCAAAGCGTTGAATAAGGCCATACCGCCCAAAGAGTGACCAATGGCATAATCAAATTTCCCAAATCGTTTTACGGTATCATCAATAGCATCCACAAATTCCAGCATATGGGTTTTTCCGCCTAAATGGTCACCGTGACCCGGTGCTTCAATTGCAACCAAGTGAAAACCTTCAGCTGCAAGCCTCTCCCAAATTTTAAAAAACTGACTGGCACGACCACTCCAGCCGTGGATCATTAGCACTTTGGGGCCAGGACCTTTATGTTCGAAAACCTTAAAGTCGGAAGCTTTCTCGGTAAGGAGTTCGTAGACCTCTGCCGATTCCCGCATCGTTAATTCTCGACTCGGAATTTTAAATTTAAGCGGTTTGAAGAATAATGATAAGGCAAACTTGGTGGCGAGTTCGGCACTTAAGGCACTTAAAACTTTAGCCGGTACTTTAATAAACCAAGGCAATTTAAAACTAGGAGTCGCTTCGGGATTCACAGGGTGCTTTTGGAACTACAAAGGTGCAAATTTTGAGAATAATTTGAAGCTTATTCCTGTGGCGATCAATATCCATTACTCTTGATTTAGGTTAGAATGAAAGAAAGAATTGGAGTTCCAAAATTGACTTTATAAAACTTTTGAAAGTTTACAGCCCTCATTATGCTGTAATACAGTTATTTGTGGTGGTAGTAAATATTTTGTAGTAAAACGATATTTCTGCATATTTGCTCAGCCAAACCCGCTTTATGAAGCGAATACCTTATTTATCCCTGCTAATCATCCTTACCTGTATCCCAGTTCTGCTTGGAGCACAGGCGAGGAATGCTATTGATTCTATTAGTCAAAAACTTCAAGAGCATTTAACCAAGCATCTTATCAATAATGATATCGATTCGGCTCTTCACCTCAGTTTAGACTTGATGAATCATTATCAAGCGTCGGGAAATGAAAAGGAGTTTCTACGTTCATTAGTACACCGAGCCGAGATACTACGCAGTATTAATAGTATTCCTGAGGCGCAAAGATTAATCGAGGACCACCGAGATAAAGCAGAGGCCCTAGAGTTGGGTACGGTAAAATCCATGTATTACAATCGTCTGGCAGCAATTCTTTTTGAAGCCAAGGAAAAGGACCATGCGCTCGAGGCGGTAAAGCGATCGCAGGAAATAGACTCGCTAGCTAATCTTAGCTGGACTAAATATTCCAATTGGAACATAGAGGGAGCAATTTATCGTGACCAAGGAGATTTTGAGAGAGCAAAAGCGGTGCTGCGGAAAACGGCAAAATATGCTAAAGAGAATCTCGATAGCGCAGAGTATCAATCGGCACTGTACAATTTGGCGCTAACCTTGCATCGTGAAGAAGAGTATCAGGAATGCATCGAGGTTTGTTTGGACTATATAAACGGCTTTGAAGTTCCAGGTTTAGAGAAAACGAAAGGAGAGGTTTGGCATTTAGCCGCGCGTTGCGCGAGGGCTTTAGAAAAATTTGAAAGGGCCTATAATTATCTCGACTCAGCGCATCAGCAACGTTTGGGGGATATGGAGCGCATCGTAGACTCCCGGGTAGATGCCTTTAAAATTTCCAATGAACTGGAAGCAGAGCGTTTGAAGAATTCGGTTTTAGAAGCAGACCGTAGCCGCGATCAGCTGCAAATATTAGTATTGGCCTTTTTCCTCATTGCTACCTTATTAGTGGGAGTGGTAGTTTATTTAAGTCGGCAAAGTTATAAATCAAGGCATCGTGAACAAGAGGCCTTAAACGCCGAAATGCAGGAAAGCCTTGAGTTTAAAAATAAGCTTATCAGTATAGTAGCTCATGATATTCGTAATCCTATGGCTTCCATTAAGGGAATGCTGCAACTTTACAATCAAGGCTTGGTAGAGTCTGGTGATTTAAAAGAGTGGATGGACGGACTCGAGGGTTCGGTGGCTAATGTCGATTTATTGCTGGAAAACCTTTTAAACTGGGTGCGCAGCCAAAGCGGTAAGATTGAACCTCATATTGAGGAGGTTAATCTTAATGAATTGGTTCATAAAACTTTGAAAGGCTTGGAGGCTCAAATTGCCTTGAAGCGAATTGAGATGGAGGTTCCTGATGCTGGTATTAATCACCGAATTAAAGCCGACGAAAACATACTCGCCTTTGCCTTTAGAAATGTCTTAAGCAATGCCCTAAAATTTTCTCCTGAAGGTTCTAAGATAGAGGTTATTTGCAGCGAGAATAATTCGGAACACCTTTTGGAAGTGATTGATCAAGGCTATGGTATTAGTCCGGAGCGCTTAGCAAAACTCCGCAGCAATGAAAGTATAAGCTCGGAAGGAACCTCGGCCGAAAAAGGCACGGGAATGGGAATTGCCCTTTCTCGTGAATTCTTAGCGGCTACTGGTGGTAGTCTTGAGATCGAATCTGAATTGGAAAAGGGAACTACCGTTAGAATACGACTTCCACAATAATCCCCTTTTTTAACTAAGATTCTGGCGCGAAGGCTATTTGCTCAATAGAATTCTCTATAGGTTCTAAGGAAGACAGGAAGAGCCAAAGCGCTTCTAGGTCGGTGCTATCCATACGGCTAAAGGTACCCCAGGGCATGGGCGAACCAGCCTGAGTGCGGCCATTACGAATACGTTGCACAAAAGCTTCCTTCGACCATCCCTTCATAATTCCAGTTTTTTCACAAGGCGTAAGATTAGGGGTGTTAAAGGCCCAACCTTGGGTCTCCGGACTTGGGTCAAAGTGCAAGCCACCTGCATATTCGGGACCGGTAAAGGCGCCTGACTTTAAATCACGCTCGGTATGGCATCCACGGCAATTCGCTACACTTTCGGCCAGATACTTTCCATAGGCAATGCTTGCCCCTTTTTCAATGGGGGGATGCTCGCTTTTACCGTCATCGATGGGCTTAATTACAAAGCGCTTCAAGGCTTTACCTAAAAAAGTCCAATCGGAAGCGGCTACTTCATGATTTACGGGCTCCTGACTCCTTAAATAGGCGATAATCGAATAGATATCTTCATCGCTCATGGTGGAAAACGGCATCAGTTCGATGGTAGTGGTGCCATCGTGCATAATATTATATCGAAGCATGCGGTATAGTTCCTCATCGCTTAAATTACCGATACCCGTTTCTGGGTCAGGTGTTAAATTGGGTGCGCGAAGGATTCCTGGTGGTAGGGTGAGTTCCCCACCGCCAATCATCGCCACCTTTTCACCTGCTTCTACCGCCGCTATTTTATCAACTGGCACGTGGCACGTGGCGCAATGGGCCGGACCATAGGCTAAGTATTCACCAAGCGCAATGCGTGCGGCCGTAGTTTCGACTTTTAAGTCTTCATTTACCGGATATTCTTCGCTAAAGTCTTGTTGATAGCTTAATTGAATAAAAAGGCCCAGGGCCACGATAAGGACTAAGAGAACCCCAATCCCTTTGAGTAGAACTTTCATGTTTGTTTGGTTTAATGAATTCCTAAGATAGTAATTATCTCGAATTCAAGAACTTGAAATGGTATTAGCATTTAGCCATCAATGGAATCAATCCAATTAAGCTTTTCACTTACACTATGAATTTGGCTACTATCTACCTTAAAGCCACAGGAGCCATGCCAGCGGCCGTATTGTTTTATGCTAAGGGAAAAGGAATCCTTAATTGCACGTGGAAAAGGAATGTTAGGGGGCCATTTTAATTGCGCAAAGTCCTCCACATAAATGAAGGTATCGCCTTGTGCTTCATAAAATTGAAAGTCAACTTGATTTAAAATGGAGTCAAGGTCACTGATAGAAGCATGACCCATAGTTTCAATAATCTCAAATTCGGCAGGATCACAGTCGCCCCCTTCTTTTATGCTGCCAGGATTGCAGGCTAATAGGGCTAAAAGCACTAAGAGACTAAGAATTCTTTTCATGAGAAGAAGGTAGCGATTTAAAATGAAAAGATCAGAAACAAAAAATCCCGACCTTGAAGAAGATCGGGATTTTGAGGTGGTGCTACCAGGAATCGAACCGGGGACACAAGGATTTTCAGTCCTTTGCTCTACCAACTGAGCTATAGCACCATTGGTGTGTTACTCTGTCGTAACGGGGGGCAAATGTAAAACTTTTTACATTCGTGCAAAACAAAAAATTACATTCTATCTTTAGAATTTAAGACAAACTAAGTGCATATAATTATAGACGCGGGGAATACCCGAATCAAAGTGGCTCAATTTCAGAATCAAAGCTGTGTGCAAGTCGACAGTTTTGAGGAGCAAGAAGCCTTCGAAAATTTTATAAAAAAATTTTTCAGCGACCTACCTTGCATCAGTTCTTGCGTTGGATCATGGTCTATGGAGGTCCCCAAAGCCCATTTTAAAACCTATTTTGAGCTTAGTCCGGCCTTAGCGATGCCCATGCCTATATTATATGCGAGTCCAGATACCCTTGGCAACGACCGAAGGGCCTTAGCCGCTGCCGCCTTTAAATCTTTTCCTGGCGAGAATGTTTTGGTCTTAGATTTAGGTACGGCCTTAACCGCCGACTTTGTGGATTCGCACGGGAATTACCACGGGGGAGCTATTTCACCTGGTTTGAAAATGCGTTTCAAAGCCTTAAATCGTTTCACCGCTTCTTTGCCTTTAGTAGATTGGTCGGGTTTAAATTTTCCAAATCTTATTGGCGATAGTACCGAAAATAGCATCCTAAGCGGAGTGGTAAGGGGTTATGCGGCCGAAATTTCCTCCTGGATTGCACAATATGAGGCCGAATTTGGCGCTATTAAGACGGTAATTACCGGTGGAGACACATCTTTGTTGCTACGCTGGCTGAAAAATGACATATTTGCACCTTCAAATTTTTTGCTGAACGGTCTTGATTACATCCTTGAGTACCATCTCCACCAAAACTAAAAGCCTAGTACTAGGTGCCTTGCTTGCTATTGGCTTCAGTGCTGAGGCGCAAACGAACTCTGTTTCACCTTATTCAAGATTTGGTTTTGGCGACCCTTATCCGGTTTCTAATGCCCGTTATCTCGGTATGGGCGGAGCTTCCATCGCTTTACCCGATGGATTGAATATAAACTTCGCCAATCCTGCTTCCTATCATAATCTGGAGCTTACCACTTTTAATGTGGGCTTCGAAGGAAGTTTTATTCGACAGGAACAAGAGAATCCGGCTATTAGCCTTATTAACAATCGTTCGGGCATGCGCAACCTATCGGTAGGAGTACCCCTTTACGATTGGTGGGGTTCTGCTTTAGCCTTAAAACCATACAGTTTTAAGGGTTATGAAATTAGCAGCGAGCGCAGCATGGCGAATGACCCTAGCAAGACCATTACCGATATTTTTAAAGGGGAAGGTGGACTTAATTCCATTATATGGGGTAATAGCTTCGCGGTAGCAAAAGGATTGAGCTTAGGGCTTAATTTCAATTACCTTTTTGGTTCATTGCGGGAGAGTACCACCGTAAACTTTAGCGACTTTACATTTTTAGATACTCGTTCCGATCAAGAAAGCTTAATCAAGGGCTGGTTTTTAAATTATGGTATGTCTTATAAGTATACCATGAGCAATGATCAGTTTATTGCCTTAGGGGCTTATTTCCAAAACGGTACAGGCTTAAGTTCCACCAATAGCAGTTTCCAATATACTTTAGATGGAACGCGGGCGCTCGACACCTTGATCGGTGGTGCCACCTCGGAAGGGGACTTTAATTTACCCTCCGAATTTGGCTTTGGCTTAAGCTATGGAAAACAAACCGAGAGTGCACTGCAAGCCGCTTGGGCTATCAACCTCGATTATGAAAGCTATAGCGGCTCTGAGTTTAGCTCACCGCTGACTTACAGTCCTTTGGTCGACGGCTACAAAGCGGAGCTAGGTGGCTTCTTTACGCCGCGTTATACTTTTAAAAACTTAGAACGGGGAACAGGCTTCTTTAATAATACGGAATATCGCTTTGGCGCGTTCTATGAAAAGACCCCTATAAATATCTCTGGCACAGATTTATACAATTATGGCATCACTTTTGGACTAGGATTACCGATTCGGCAGCGGAACTTAGCGCCCGGCGAGTACAAAGTGAGCACTTTAAATATTGGAGTAATTGCAGGTAGACGAGGAACTTTTGAGAACAATTTAATCCGTGAGGAGTATTTAAGTTTCTACTTAGCTGTAACCTTCAACGATAAATGGTTTATAGAATACAAATACCGATAAATACACCCAAAATGAAAACGACCCTATACGCATTAGCACTTATCCTTGGCTTAGGCGGTGTGCTTAAAGCGCAGGACTATGGCGAGGATAGCGTAAAGTGTAGAGAGAACCTTTACATCTATTACGAATTAGCAAAGAAGAAACAATGGTTAGAGGCCTATCCTGGATGGGAGTATGTGTACAATAATTGTCCGGCTTCTAGCAAGAATAACTTTATCTACGGCCCTTACATCGTAAATGCCAAAATCGATGAGGCGGAAAAAGCCAAAGACGCTGCGGCTGAGAAGAAGTACAAGAACATGTTAATGGAGGTTTACGACAAGCGCAACCAATACTTCCCTGGTAAAGAAGGCTATGTTGCGGCACGTAAGGCTCTAGATATGCTGCGCAACTTCCCAGATAGTACCAAAGCTACCTATGATCTATTCAAACTGGCTTTAGAATTAGATGGTCCCGAGCAAAGCGCCGCTTTCTACAACTATTATTTCGTTACTGCGGCTCGCTTGTTTAACGATAAGATCTTTACCGTTGAAGACGTATTTAACTCTTACAACGTGGTAATGGAGGGCATCGAGGTTAATACCAATGCACTTAACATTACTATCGCTGATTTAGTGGAGAAGCGCGACTCGAACGGGGTAGCCTTAGATCAAAAAGAGGAGCGCGAATTGGCAAAAGCCGACCGGGAGTTGGATCGCTATGTAAAGGTTGAGTCTAATATCGAAAAGATCTTAGGACCTATTGCTACTTGCGATAAGCTAAACCTTATTTATAATGAGGAGTCTTTTGCTGCTAATTCTGGTGATACGCTTTGGTTAAAGCGTGCTGCAAAAATGTTGCAGAAAGAACGTAAAAATGACGAGGGTGACTATGAAGATTGTACTGATGCGCCTATCTTCTTTAAGATTTCGGATGCCCTTTACAAATTGCAGCCTTCTGCACCTTCAGCTCGTGGTATGTTTGTAATGGCTTACCGTAATGGCGATTACGATGTAGCGACTAAATACATCAAAGAAGCAATCGGTTTTGAGGTAGACCCAATAAAACGTTCAAACGACTACATTAAATTATCTTCGGTTTACTTGAAGCGTGGTTTATTGTCTTCTGCCAAAGGTGCTGCTATTCAAGCCGCTAATTTGAATAAATCATCGGGAGACCCTTATATCCTTTTAGGTACTATTTACGCTGCGGCGGATGGTAAATGTGGTTCTAACGTATTTGAAAAGAAGGCAGTTTATTGGGCGGCAATCGACAAATTGCAATACGCAAAATCTATTGATGCCAGCGTGAGCGGCAAAGCCAATAAATTGATTAATATCTACAAACAACAGCTTCCAGACAAAGGGGTAAGCTTCCAGCTAGGTCATACTAGTGGCGAGAAATACACCATCGGTTGTTGGATTAATGAAACGGTTACCGTAAGCTTCTAATGAAGCGGAGGTTAAAGCATATTCGGAGCATCGTTCTTTTGGGAACGATGCTCTTTTCTTTTGCTGCCTGCGAAAATGAGGTAAAGCAAGTACAGAAGCTGGGCGCAGATGAGCGAATTCCTATGGAAATCCAGCGCGACTTCGTACTTACCTATTCCGATTCGACTTATGTGCGTATGTCTTTAGAAGCTCCCCTGGCTGAGAGTTATCCTCAATTGGATATTCCACAGCGGGAGTTCCGTGAGGGCATTAAAGTGCGGTTTTTAGACGAGTTGGGTATTGAAAACAGTCGCTTAAGGGCGCAGTATGCCTTACAGCTTATTGAGAAGGACTTATGGGAAGCGCGCGGCGATGTTGTGGTGATAAATAAGAAAGGAGAGCAGCTAAATACCGAGAAATTATTTTGGGATTCGCGCAAGGAAATCATTTACAGCGATGAATTCGTGAAAATTACTACTCCAACGGAAATTATTATGGGAGAAGGCTTTCAGGCCGACCAAAACTTTAGCAAGTACGAGATTAATAAGGTTTCGGGGATAATAAATATTGAAGAAGAAGACGATGCTTAGAATGCTTAAAATTGTTGAATTTGTATGGATTATCATGGGAGTAATCTGTGCATATGAGTTCATCAATCACCTTTCGGTGGAAGGGAATATGAAATACATATTTGGTGGTGGCGTGATTGTGTCTATCTTTATGTACTTCTTCCGCAAACGCACGCGCTTGCGCTACGAGCAAATACAGCGGGAGAAAGAGCAAAAAGGAGACGCTTAATTGGAACTGTTTTTAATCATTAGCCTGTCGATCCTGGCCTCGGCATTTTTTTCCGGGATTGAGATTGCTTTTATCTCTTCGAATCGCTTTCACATTGAGTTAGAAAGCAAGAAGGGGAATTTTATTTACCGCATCATTGCCTATTTGGTGCAGTATCCCTCCAAGTTTATTGCGGCCATGCTAGTGGGTAATAATATCGCCCTGGTAATCTATGGCCTTTTTATGCCTATAGTTTTAGAGCCCTATATTCCTATAGAAAGTCCCTACCTGCTATTATTGGTTCAAACCATCGCTTCAACCATACTCATTCTCATTTTTGCGGAGTTTTTACCTAAGGCGATTTTTAATGCCAATGCTACGCCCTTGCTCGAATTCTTTGCCCTGCCGGCCGGGATTTTTTACTTCCTTTTTGCGCCTATTGTGTGGTTAATGATTGGGGTGAGCAATTTTGTAATGAAATACATAATGCGCACCGATATCGATGAAGATCAGAAGGTGTTCAACAAAGTGGATCTCGATAATTATATCCGGGAACGCACCGAGGCTTCGCCCGATGAAGAGGAGGTAGATCATGAAATTCAGATTTTCCGTAATGCCCTGGACTTTAGTGAAGTAAAAACCCGGGAATTCATGGTGCCTCGTACCGAGGTGGTGGCCATGGATGTAGAAGAAGATATTGAAAAGCTTAAGGAAGAGTTTATTGAGAGCAATCTTTCCAAAATCTTAATCTATACTGGTTCGGTAGATAATATTATTGGCTATGTTCATTCCTTTGAGTTGTTTAAAAGGCCCAAAGAGATTAGAGCTATTCTAAGACCCGTAAGTTTTATACCTGAGTCAATGCCAGCGCATGAAACCTTAAACTTGCTTATGCGCGAACGTCGCAGTATTGCGGTGGTTTTGGATGAGTTTGGTGGTACCTCGGGATTAGTGACGGTTGAAGACGTAGTGGAGGAAATCTTTGGCGAGATTGATGACGAGCACGATGTTGAAGAACTTTTGGAACAAGAAGTGAAGGAGGGAGAATACCTGTTTTCGGCCCGTCAGGAAATAGATTATCTCAACGAGAAATACAATCTCAAATTACCGGAAGACGATAATTTTAATTCACTAGGCGGACTCATTATTAGTCACTTAGAATCGATTCCTGAAAAGGGCGAGGAATTACGCATCGATGGTTACCTCATTAAAGTAGAGGAAGTAAGTGGTAATAAAATTGAAGTGGTGCGCATTCGGGAGACGAATGACGACTAGCTTTTAGGAAGCTCAGGAGCTCAGGGGCTGAGAAGCTCAGAAGAAGAGAAGAGGAGGAGATGTCCTTTCCTGCTTTTGCTAAAGAGCTTATTGAGCTGTCGTCCAAGTCGATAATCGCGAACAAATATTCCTCAGTCTGACTTATATTTACCCTAAACACCAGGGATATGAAGCAGATTTACCTAGGATTCTTATTAATTTTTAGTCTTTCCTTTCAGGCGCAAAGCCTTTCCAGTAACGAGCTCCTTAATGTCTTACAAGGCAATTATAATCCGGCTAATTACGCCGCTAGTCAGCCTATTAGCGCCAGCGATCAAATTGCTTGTGAACTATTAAACCTGGTTGACCCTGATACCCTGCATCTAAATTTACAAATTCTTAGCTCCTTTGGCACGCGACATACTTGGTCGGATACGGTGAGTCAGAATGTAGGTATCGGAGCGGCAAGGCGTTGGATTCACAGTCGTTTTGCGCAGTATTCGCTCGAAAACGAGAACCGCCTGCGACCTGGGTATTTCACCTTTGACATTCTCAATAATACTTGTGGTGATCTCTATGGTACCAAAAACGTACTGGGCGTTTTACCGGGTGCGGATACCAGCGATAAATCGGTAATTCTTATGATGGCGCATATGGACTCCCGTTGTGCGGAGCGCTGTGACTCAACTTGTATTGCTCCCGGTGCCGATGACAATGGTTCCGGAACGGTATTGGTGATGGAATTAGCCCGCACTTTAAGTCGCTATACTTTCGACCACACTTTGGTTTTTATGCTTACGCAGGGTGAGGAGCAGGGTCTTTTAGGGGCCCGGGCTTTTTCTGATTTCTGTGCTAATAATGGTATTGAAGTTAAGGCAGTATTGAATAATGATATTGTAGGCGGGGTTATCTGTGGTCAGACCGCTTCTCCTCCTGGTTGCTCGCCTGCAGGAGATATCGATTCTATGCGGGTACGGATGTACAGTAATCCTTTATCTGATCGCAACCCATATCAAGGCTATGCGCGCAGTGTAAAGCTTAATTACGAGGAAAAGATCCTTCCCAATATGAAGGTTCCTATGCAAATTGAATTGGTAAACCAAGAAGATCGCTCCGGTAGAGGGGGAGATCATATCGCCTTCCGTGAAAACGATTTCTTGAACGTACGCTTTACTTCGGCCCATGAACATGGCAATGGTAATCCTTTGGGAACGCCCAATTATCAAGACCATCAGCACACTTCTAATGATATCATCGGCGAGGACTTTAATAGTGATGGGCAAATAGATAGCTTCTACGTAGATATGAATTATTTGGCCCGTAATGCCATGATTAATGGTACTGCTGCGGCGATGATCGCATCAGCCCCAGCTACTCCTACTTTCACCTTGCACAATGAAGCGACCGGCTTACGCGTGGAAATCGATGATGCCGATTTAGCCTTTGAATACCGAGTAGGAGTCAAAGGTTTTGCCGGCGGTGAATACGATTCATTGTATCGTTTCCAAGGGCGTAGCTTCCTTTTACCCGGACTCAATGCCAATCAGCTTTATTTGGTGGGCGTGGCTGCTTTGGATAGCAATGGCTTGATGAGTGCTTTTAGTCAGGATGAACGCGCCACCGCACCGGTAAGCACCCCAGCGGGAACTACCGACAATATGCCCTATGATTACAATTGTGCCCAGGTTTCTTTATATGAATGGAACGCCCAGGCGGAAAGTAATTTGGAAGTTTTACCTCCTCGTCCCAATCCTAGCGCCGGCATGGCGGAATTGGTTTTCTGGTTACGTGATAAATCCTGGACAGGACCTGCGAATCTTAGGGTTTATGATTACCAAGGAAGAGAAGTGCATCAGGTAGCGCTAGACCTAAACTATGGTGCCAATAGCTATAATTATCGCTATCAATTAGGAGCAGGTATCTATTATTACTTTCTAGAACAAGGCGGAAAGCGCTCGGCAGTACAGCGTTTAATGGTGGAGTAAAGCCTGTTTTAAGCGGCTATGGACTGCCGCTTTAAATAAAGCCTCCGTTTTATACCTGGGCTATGGTAGTCCATCGCAAAGGTATATGCCGTTCCTATCGTGGCCTATGGTCAGCGTGTTAAGGTCCTATAGCCGCCTCTAACATTTTGCTAGTCTCTCCTTTGCTTGATAGTGGTCGATGCTTTCCTTGGTATAAGTCGATCGCTTCATTTGATTGGTCGGCGCAATAAATTAATTGAACGAGCATTGGCATTGAGAAGTCGTTCCCTTCCTTGCTTATGGTCGATCGCTTCCTCGCCAAGGAGCGATGTATAAATTGATTGGTGGTCTGCTCTAAATTAATGGTGGCATGCAATAAATGATTGGCCTCGCTTAGCCTAAGTATTGGTGGTTCGCTTCAAGGGTATTGGTCGGTCTGCTAATTTTATAAGTCGACCCTATAATTTCATTGGTCTGCGCCTTCCATGGTATTGGTCTGTCGGAGCCAAGGAAGCGACCGACCATGCCCAGGGAGTGGTGTGTCGGAGTCAATGAAGCCACCGACCATGCTCAGGGAATGGTGTGTCGGAGTCAATGAAGCCATCGACCATGCTCAGGGAATGGTGTGTCGGAGTCAATGAAGCCATCGACCATAGTAAAGGAGTGGGGGTAAAGAGTAAAGGATTGGGCTACAAGGCTAAATACATAGCCTAAAGGACTAAGAACGACACCTTCCCGGCCTCCCGGCAGCTCTCATCCACTCATCTTCTGAGCCCCTGAGCCTCCTCAGGCCCTAAAAGCCTCCACCGCTGCTCTCACCGAGCCATGTTCTTTCAAGAGCGCTTCAGCCTCGGCAGCCTCTAAGCCCGTTTCCGCCATAACCATACGGGTGCCGCGGTCTACCAGTTTATTGTTGTTGAGCTGCATGTCCACCATTTTATTGCCTTTAACGCGTCCTAGCTTTACCATTACCGCGGTAGAAATCATATTCAGGACCAATTTTTGGGCGGTACCGGCTTTCATTCGGGTAGAGCCGGTGATGAACTCAGGACCAACAATCACTTCAATGGGAAAATTGGCCTGAGCAGCGAGGGGAGAGTCATTATTGCAAACAATGCAGGCGGTGCTAATACCACGACTGCGTGCCTCTTTGAGTCCGCCTACCACGTAAGGGGTGGTGCCTGAGGCAGCAATGCCTAAAATCACGTCTTTTTCACTGACTTGATATGGTTCCAAATCTTTAAAAGCACCCGCTTCATCATCTTCAGCAAATTCCACCGCGGTGCGAATGGCGGTATCGCCACCGGCAATGAGGCCTACCACCCAATTGGGATCAGCCCCAAAAGTAGGAGGGAGTTCCGAAGCGTCAACGACCCCTAAACGCCCACTGGTACCGGCACCTAGATAAAATAAGCGTCCACCATTTTTCATCTTTGCTGCGATATGATCTACCGCCGCTTCGATGGCAGGTAAAACCTTTGCTATGGCCTGCGGTACTAAATGATCTTCTTGATTTATACCCTCCAAAATCTGTAGGGTTTGCATTTGGTCGATATTATCGTGCCGGCTGTCGGATTCAGTAGTCCTGATGCTCACAATTGAAAATTTTGAAATACGCTTTTCAAAAATAGGACAAAGGGATTAAGCCTTTTGAAGGAGGGCCATATAAAAACCATCGCTCCACTCACTAGGGTTTACACGCTGATCGCTAATAAGGCTAAATTCGGGATGATTGGCCAAGAATTTTTCTACTTGCTCTTCATTTTCAGAACGTAGGATGCTACAAGTGGCATAAACCATTTTACCACCGCTTTTCAGCATTTTAGAATAGTCGTTGATGATATCAGCCTGAATCTTACGCACTCGGTCTAAATGCTCGGGACGTAATTTCCACTTGGTATCAGGATTGCGCTTAATAACCCCAGTTCCCGAACAAGGTACATCTAGTAATAAACGATCGGCCGAATCATGCAAGCGCTTAATGCTCTTGGAATTTTCGATGGGGCGGGTTTCGATATTGTGAACGCCATTTCTACGCGCACGTTTCTGCAATTCCTTCAGCTTCCAAGCTTCTACATCCATAGCAATAATGGAACCTTTGTTTTCCATCATGGCCGCTAAATGCAAGGATTTACCGCCGGCTCCTGCACAAGCATCGATTACCCGCATGCCAGGTTCTACCTCTAAATAGGGGGCAATCATTTGTGAACCGCCATCTTGCACTTCAAAAAATCCCGATTGGAAGGTCTTGAAACGGAAGGTGTTTTTACGCTCTTCTAAGACAATTCCTACCTCATTGGCCTCCATAGGTCGGGCCGGACAGTTTTCATGTTCCAATTGCTTTAGAAGGCTCTTGCGGTCAATTTTTAAAGTATTGGTACGTAAGAAAACTTCGGCTGGGATATTCGAAGCTTTAGCAATTTCGGGCCAAGCCTCGCCTAATTCGCTTTCCGCCAATTCGGCTAACCAATCGGGCCAGCTTTCGCGGATGGCCAAATGATTTTTGAGATCGGCATAACGCGCCTTTAAATCGAGCTCTCTTACGGTGTCAAATTGTGGCCAGTCTTGAGGAAGCTCATAGCCTTGCCACTGCCACCAAATGCCGAATAAGCGATATAATTCCTTGCGCTTTAAGCTGGGCTCCTTGCCATAAAGATCCCACAGCAAACGCCACCAACGCACCATTTCGTAGGTATTCTCGGCAATAAAGCCGCGATCACGCGAACCCCATTTAGGATTGCGCTTTAAAATCCGTTCAATAACCTTATCGGCATAGTACCCTTTGCCAAAAGAAGTCTCTAGGGCCTCAATAACGGCGGCCACTAGGTTTTTGTGTAAGCGAGGACCCTGACTCAAGGCTTAAAGAGCGGGGTATTGCTCAGGGTTGAATTCGTGCATCATCGCATAAACCTGCTCGAAAATGTCTTCGGCACTTGGCTTGGAGAAATAATCGCCATCACTACCGTAAGCCGGGCGGTGATCCTTGGCACTTAAGCATTGAGGTTTGCTGTCCAAATACTGGTAGGCCTCTTGCTCGTCTACAATCTTTTGTAAGATGAAAGCCGAAGCACCGCCAGGAACATCTTCATCCACCACTAAAAGGCGATTGGTTTTCTTCACGCTTTCGACAATACTGTGATTGATATCAAAAGGAAGTAAAGATTGTGGGTCAACTACTTCTACCTCAATACCAAATTCGGCTAATTGCTCGGCCGCTTCCATTACAATGCGCAGGGTAGAGCCGTAGGAAACAATAGTAATATCGACACCTTCTCTTAAGGTTTCAGGAATCCCTAAGGGCGTGCGCATCTCCGCTAAGTTCGCCGGCATTTTTTCCTTCAGACGGTAGCCATTTAAACATTCTACGATTAGACCGGGATCATCACCGTCCAATAAGGTATTGTAAAAACCAGCGGCTTGCGTCATGTTACGGGGAACCAATACGTGGATACCACGTACTGCATTGATAATGGCACCCATTGGAGAACCCGAATGCCAAATACCTTCAAGACGGTGACCACGCGTACGTACAATTACCGGTGCCTTTTGACGACCTTTAGAACGGTAGTGTACCGTAGCTAAATCATCGCTCATTACCTGCAGGGCGTAGAGTAGGTAGTCTAGATATTGGATTTCCGCAATCGGCCGTAAGCCGCGCATCGCTAAGCCGATACCCTGACCTAAAATCGTTGCTTCACGGATACCAGTATCATAAACCCGGTTCTCGCCATGCTTATCTTGTAAGCCTTCCAAACCTTGGTTTACATCGCCAATTTTACCGCTGTCTTCACCAAAGACCATCACTTCGGGGCGTTCGCCTAGGATACGGTCGAAATTGTCGCGCAGGATAATACGAGCGTCAACTTCCGCTGATTCCTCATTATAAGTCGGTGCCACGCCAGCAATATTCATGGGTGAAGCTTCAGACTCACTCATTAAATGCGAGCTGTAGCGATCGTGATTAAGTGCTTCGGCATTCGATAACCAAGACTTGATACGCTCTTTTAAGCCACTAGTATCATTGATTAAGTAGCGTTGCGCTTTGCGCAGGGCACTAATGCCATCGCGACGTAAAGGTTCGGTGTTGGCCTTTAGGTCGTTTAGCATCGTTTCAATAGCGGCAGGATTAGAGGCGATACTCTGCGCTTCTTCCAGAAGACCTATCGCTTCTTTGATTTCCGCTTTAATAGGGCCAATAAATTCTTTCCAAGCTTCCGCTTTAGCTTCTCGAGCCGCTTTTTTGGCTCCCTTTTCTAATTCGTCGAGTTCTTCATCACTAGCAATGGCCGAGGTGATCATAAACTCGCGCATCTTCTTGATGCAATCAAATTCGCGTTCCCAGTTTAGGCGTTGCTCATTTTTATAACGTTCATGTGAACCCGAAGTAGAGTGCCCTTGCGGTTGCGTTACTTCACTCACGTGTACGAGTACCGGAATATGCTTCTTACGGGCAATTTTTTCCGCTTTCTCGTAGGTTTCAATCAAGGCTGAATAATCCCAAGCTTTTACCCGCAGAATCTCATAGCCATTGCTGTCGCCATCACGTTGGAAACCTTTTAAGATTTCCGAAATATTTTCTTTGGTGGTCTGATGCTTGGCGTGAACCGAAATTCCATAATCATCATCCCAAACCGATATAACCATAGGGATTTGTAAAACCCCAGCGGCATTTATGGCTTCAAAGAATGGACCCTCCGAAGTAGAGGCATTACCAATGGTTCCCCAGGCGATTTCATCCCCATTCTTAGAGAATTGCTTCCAATCTTTAAGCCCTTTATTGTTACGATAGTGCTTTGAAGCTTCCGCTAAACCAACTAAACGAGGCATTTGACCGGCGGTAGGGGAAATGTCTGCCGAGCTATTCTTTTGCGCGGTCAATTCCTTCCAGTTGCCATTTGCATCCAAACTTTGGGTCGCGAAGTGTCCGTTCATTTGCCTTCCGGCGGATGCGGGTTCATGCTCATGATTGGTATCTGCGTATAAGCTGGCAAAGAATTCCTTGGTACTCAAAGCGCCAATGGCCATCATAAAGGTCTGGTCGCGGTAATAACCCGAACGGAAATCACCGTCTTTAAAGACCTTAGCCCAAGCAATTTGGGGTAATTCCTTACCGTCTCCGAAGATGCCAAATTTGGCCTTCCCGGTAAGAACTTCTCGGCGTCCAATTAAGCTGGCCTCGCGACTTTCCACCGCTAAGCGGTAATCGTTTAGTACGCTGCTTTTGAACTCCTCAAATGACATATTATTCTTAGCGCTATCTACCTTGGATTCACTCATGGAATGCTTTCTTTTTTGAGAGGTGCAAAGGTAAGGAAAAAGAGGCAGAGGAGATGAGATGAGGAGCGGAAGAGGAGAAGAGCGAAATATGAGCTTTGGCCCAATGCCTTTCATCCCCTTAAAACACCCGTTCACAACCCTATTATTCCCTTACAGGCCTATTTGATTTTGATATCTTATAGATTGAATGATATTCGTTGAAAACTAAGACATGCAAACTATACTAGGCGCCGGCGGCATTATCGGTCGGGAATTAGCTCAGGTTTTACCGCAATACACCAATAGCATTCGTTTGGTGGCTCGAAATCCTAAAGCGGTTGTGGGCAATGAAGAATTGGTCTCGGCCGATCTCTTGAATCGTGAAGCAACTATTAAAGCGGTGGAGGGCTCGGAAGTGGTATACCTCTGTGTGGGTTTGGAGTATAATATCAAAGTTTGGCAAGCCTCTTGGCCGCGGATTATGGACAATATCATTGTCGCCTGTGCCGAACATAAGGCCAAATTGGTTTTTTTCGACAATATCTATATGTATCATCCTTTGGTGACGCCTAATATTACAGAGGCTGCTTCCAAGGATCCCCAATCCGAGAAGGGCAAGGTAAGAGCCGCCATCTTAGCTAAATTATGGCGAGCCCATGAAGATGGTAAAATTCAAGCCACGGTGGCCCGAGCCGCTGATTTCTATGGGCCAAACGCGGGGGCGGTAAGCGTTCTCAATGAAGGGGCTTTAAAACCACTTTTAGCAGGAAAGCCCGCTAATTGGTTCGGTTCTAAAAAGGTTCCTCATTCTTTCACTTACACCAAAGATGCCGCGAAAGCCACCGCAATTTTGGGTAATTCAGATAAAGCTTGGGGCGAAGAATGGCATTTACCGACCAGCAAGGAGGAATTAACTGGCGAGGACTTTGTGCAACAATTGGCGGCCCTCACTGGTAAAAAGGCTAAAATTCAGGTGGCCAATGCTTTTCTACTCCGAATTATGGGGCTTTTTATCCCAGTCATGCGCGAATTCCCGGAAATGCTCTATCAATACAAGCAGCCCTATCGTTTTAATAGCGACAAGTTTGAAAAGGCCTTTGGGATGAAGCCGACCACTTATCGGGAAGGATTGTTGGCGACGGTGCAGGCTGAGGAATGATGAGAAGATGAGAAGAAGAGAAGAATAGAAGAATAGAAGAATAGAAGAGGAGGGTTTTTTAAGACTTCCTCGCTTCAAGCGCGTAAACCATAGGAATTTTATCCCCTAGGCTTTTGATGCGCCATTGCTTTTCGCCCACCTGCTCGGTATTATTAAAACAGTTGTAGGGGCTGTAATCAAATTCTTGAAAGCTTTGCAAGCTCAGCCCTTGCTTCAAAAGTGCGCTTAGTACTTCGTCTAGAGGGTGGTTCCAGGAAATATAGTCTTGCTTTAAATCGGCCTCCCGATCGGCATAAGTCCCTTCTTCGGTTTCGGATATAATCCCGCGATTGAAATAGGGGTATTTAATATGGGTGAAATCATCATTAAAAATCCAAACCACTGGGTGGAATTCAGCAAAGATGAATCTGCCCCCAGGTTTTAAGAAATGATTGATGACCGCGGCCCAGCGATCTAAATCCGGCAGCCAACCAATGGTGCCGTAGGAGGTAAAAACGATATCAAATTGATCTTCTAGATGATTAGGGAGATCATAGAGGTCACAGGCAATAAATTGGGCATTTAAACCTAATTCATTAGTTAAGTCTTTGGCGGTTTTAATAGCCTTGTCACTCAGATCTACGCCAGTAACTTTCGCCCCCATGCGGGCTAAGCTGAGGCTATCTTGACCAAAATGACACTGCAAATGCAAAATCTTTAAGCCTTCCACATTCCCCAGTAAATCGAGTTCGATGTAATTTAAACTATTCTTACCAGCCATAAAATTAGCTTGGTCGTAAAAGTCAGATGCTAAGTGAGCCTCCACTTTATTATTCCACAGTTTGCGATTTATTTCCTGGTAGTTCAAGGGATGTTAAATTAAAATTGGAGGGGAAGGTAGCTAATCATTTATTTATAGATTAGATGCAAATATTAAGTATGTATTCTTCCAAGATAAAAATCACCATTGTACTCTTTCTCGGTTTACTGCTTGGTGCTAAGGCCCAATCACACGAAGCCGGCATCCGTTTTAGCAGTCTTTCCAATTTCGACTTTATCTATAAGAAGCAAAGTGCCGCCGGTAATTTTCACCGCTTTCGCATTGCGGCCGTAAATGCCTCGGCCCTTAGTCGAACTACCGGGACCGATGTTAATTTGGGTTTCGGTATCGCCTATGGCTATGAGAAACGTAAGAGCTTGGCGGATAAAACCTTTTTTATCCATGGTTTTGAGCCGGCTTTATTAGCGGACTTTAGGCCTAATGGACAAAATCTTAGTTTTCAATTGGGCTATGTATTAGGCCTGCAGTATAATTTTCATCCACGTTTCTACATTAACCTTGAAGTAGTGCCAAGCTTGGGCTTCACCGGTAGTTTCCTGAATGGAAATGATCCTGTTTACATCACGGGTTTAAATGTTGACTCCCGTTTTGTTTCACTTAGCTTAGTACATCAATTTTAATGAAGCTTAGACGCTTGAGCCTTATGGTTTTAAAGGTGATTTTAGGTCTCTTAGGTCTAATGGGATTAGGAGTCGGACTTTTCATAGGTTTTGCGCCGCAATTTGGAAAGGCTCCTGAAGGGGAGGATCTGGAACGCATTTCACAATCGCCCCATCACGATGGGGAGAAATTTGTAAATGAAATTCCCACTGAAGAAGGGACGCTCTCCACGATATGGAACAATAGAGACCAGTTCTTTGGCAATGTGAACACTAGTCCGGATTTTGTATTACCCACTCGTTTTGGTCCGCCAGAACTTCCAATTGACAGCTTCGCGGCCATTACTTGGTACGGCCATTCTGCCTTCTTAATTGAGATGGACGGTCTGCGCATCCTCATCGATCCTATGCTCGGTGAATATGCCGCACCAGTAAGTTTCGGATCCAAGCGCTTTCCCTACGAGCAACCAATTCCTATCGAAGAATTGACGGATATCGACCTCCTAATTCTTTCCCACGATCATTACGATCATCTCGATTACCCGACCATCCTTAAGCTCAAGGGTCAGGTAAAACATTATTTCACGCCCCTAGGCTTAGGTTCGCATTTAAAATATTGGGGCATCGCTGAAAGCGCGATCACTGAATTGGATTGGTGGGAGTCAATAAGCTGGAAAGGTCTGAACATCGCCGCTACGCCCGCCCGACATTTTTCCGGTCGTGGCCTCACCAAGCGCAATAGTTCGCACTGGGCCTCTTGGGTGCTAGTGGGCAAGCACCAGAAAATCTATTTTTCAGGCGATGGTGGTTATGGATCGCATTTCAAGGAAATAGGGGAAAAGTATGGCCCTTTTGATTTGGCTTTTTTGGAATGTGGTCAGTACAACAAGGCTTGGGCCGATATTCACATGATGCCCGAAGAAAGTGTTCAAGCTGGAATAGACCTTAATGCGGATCTAATTATGCCGATTCACTGGGGGGCTTTTCAGTTGGCGGTGCATGAATGGACCGACCCTATTAAGCGCTTCAAAGCCAAAGCAAAGGAAGAAAAGCGTAGGATGATTCATCCTTACATTGGCGATCGATTTGTTTTAGGAAGAGACTTACCTCAGGAGGAATGGTGGAACCCTTAACCATGAATTAGCGCGTTTTGACAATTATTTACTTACTCGTAGCCCTCTTTATAGCCTGGATTTGGATCCATTATTTTAGGATGATTGACCTCTTCGAAAGGGAGAAGTTTGGGCCTATGCTGATTAGCTTCTTATTTGGAGCGGCCTCCGTATTTCTTATTTTCTTAGCCGAATCGACGGTTTTCCTTACCTGGCAGTATAGTTTTAATGGTCAATGGTTTACGGATCTAGCCTTTATTTTTTTACGAATTGCCGGTCCTGAGGAATTGGTAAAAGTCCTTGCCTTTGCGCTTAGCTTTATCGTTTTCCGCAAGCATTATAATGAACCTTTAGACTATTTGATTTACTGTTCTTTAGCGGCTTTAGGTTTCTCCGCGCTCGAAAACTTTCTTTATTTCCGAAACCATGGCGCAGGCTTATTTGTAGGTCGGGGGATATTATCCACAGTAGGTCACATGTTTGACACGGCCCTATTTGCCTACGGGATTATCCTTTATAGATTTCGTTATCAGAAAAGGCGCTTTTGGTTGGTGCCTTTGTTCTTCATTTTATCAGTGAGTGCCCATAGTTTTTATAATTTCTGGTTACTCTTCCCAGGCTTTAAGCCCTATGGTTATTGGGTTACCGTCCTGTTTTTTCTTTTTACCATTTCTATTTATGCGGTAATTCTAAACAATGCCCTTAATCAATCACAGTTTTTTGATTACCGAAAAGCGCTTCACAGTACCCGAGTATCCGGATTCCTATTAGTTTATTACGGCATACTCTTTTTAGTTCAATTGGCATTTGTGGCCGTGGAAAGTGATTTAATGAATGCACTCTATAATTTTCAATCAGAGGTATATTTAGTGGGCTTTGTAGCGATTACATCCACGATCCGACTCAGTCATATGCAGCTGGTGCATAAACATTGGTTTCCGATTCGCTTCGAATTACCCATAAGCTTTTCGACGAGTGAAGGCGGCTATTCTTATTTGAAGATCCGCGGCTATTCTTACAATGCCTCTTATTTACAAGCACATTTTCAAGAAGAAATTTTGTTAAGACCGATGAGTCGCTCGAAAGGCTATGTTAATTGGGTGGCTAAGGCAATGATGGAGGAAATAATATTCTTTAAAGATCAACGCCGTGCTTTTAAAACTAAAGTTTACGATGCTAATGGTGAGAACCCTGTCTATTACCTCTTGATTCCTAAACTTAAAGGCAAGGCATTTAATGAAGATAATCGCCCCATAGTTGGTTTGCTAAAATGGCAAGAGGATTTCGATGATGCGAGTTTGTATCCTAGTCTGGATCTCAATAAAATGCGCATCGCAGAGTGGTTACTGGTTTACCCCTCCGATTTTTTAGACTGAATTATACCGTGGGTGTAGGACATTAGGAAGAACATTTCTCTGGCAATTTGTCGGCACCGGCCGTCGTAGGTCTCCTTTTCTAGAAAAGAGCCATCCGAAACCTTGGGGTCGATATAAGGAAGGGCAAAGCGAGCCTGGGCACCATCCACTAGGGGACAAGCTTTGTCGGCATCGGAGCAAACCATAATCGCAATAAAATCTTTCTGAGGATTGAAATTATCCTTGTAAACCTTGCTGAAGCAACGTTTTGGTCGAACTTCAGAACTGAAATAAACTCGATAGGTAGGGTTTTTGGCCCCTTTACTTTTCAAGTTAAAACCGGCACGTTTTAGCGCTTTTACCGCGCGCGGATTAAAGGCGGTGGCCTCGGTTCCGCCCGAAAAGGTCTCAATGTCTTCGAGTTGATAATAATAGGCGGCTACCGCTGCCCACACTTCCGCAAATTGGCTGCGTCTGCTGTTATGCGTGCAAATGAAGGTTAGCTTGGCCTTGCCTTCCTTGGCGATATGCTCAGCAATCTCTTGCAATTGAATTCTACGCTCTTCCTCAATCTGATCAAATTCACTTTCCAAACTATCTACATATACTTGGAGTTTCTCGACTAATTGTACGGAAGAAGTGGAGTCTTGAGCACTTAATTGAAAAGCGAATAAAAAGCAATAAACTAGGTTTAAAATCTTCATCTCATTCGAATTAATAGAATCCTCTGCGGGCGCGATTAATAATATTTCCTAAGTCTAAGTCGATTACAAAGCGCAAATTTGAAAAATAATTGGCCTCATTCACAAAGTTTCGATCTTGGTTCTGCAGGGGAAGGTAGAGTTCAAGAAAATCGGTTAAGAAAGCCAGGCGAATACCATAATCCCAATACAGCTGTTCTTCGCTAAGGGCCAGATCGCCAAATAGGCCTAGGGGTCCGATGATGGGCAC
Organism: uncultured Flavobacteriales bacterium; assembly: GCA_913055685.1. Taxonomy (GTDB): domain Bacteria; phylum Bacteroidota; class Bacteroidia; order Flavobacteriales; family Schleiferiaceae; genus Croceimicrobium. The sequence continues at coordinate 692,844 of CAJXKC010000002.1, read as the reverse complement.
ACTTAGGTTAGAACTTAGTAAAAAGCGATCTGCAAATGCACCAGTTTCACTTTTAAAGCCCCCGTCGCTGGTAAAGAACTGTCGGCTCCATATTCCTTTGGTATCGCTGCGACCAATAAGGTAATAATCGAATAAATAGTCTTGGGTACCCGAAACACCAATACTGTAAAAATTGTCTTCTAAGCCTTGGTCTCTCAAATTGTTGTAGAGAAATAGCCCGGCATAATTTCGCCAGATAAGCCATTTTTTATTGCCCAGCATCCAGCGCTGATCTAAGTCAATGAAAACTTTTCCGAACTGCTCAGCTGTTTCTACGTGAAAGCGCAGTATGGTAGGTCTAAGAATATTAGTGTATTCCAGGCGGTAATTGGCATTGATAAGGGAAAAGCTTGCTCGTCCAAAGCTGGCGGCTGCTCCTTCAAAATTGGCCGGAAGCTCTCGGTTAACCTGTACGCCACGCAGGCGAATACTTTGGATATATGGACTACGCGGACTGGGTTTACGTATTTTAAAAGTAATGCTGGGGCTGAAGCGCGAGTAGGCTAGGTCTTGGTCGTAATGATAATAACGACTGTAGAAGCCAAAGCTAATTTGTCGGAAAAAGTGGTTTTTAGGGGTGGTGTAATTATATAGGAATGAAGCCGAGCCCGTTAGTTTAGAGGTGCCAAAGCTAAATTCAGGAATAAGCAGGTACTCAAAAGGCTTTTGAACTAGAACTGACTTGTTGGAAAAATTGAGACCCAGTAAAAGTTTATCGTAGGCATTGTAATAAACACTGGGAACGTAAAATATTTGGGTCTTATCTGGGGACTCAAAGCTATTGTATAATTGAAAGCTTAGGGGTTCCATCCGCGGTAGTAACCAGCGATTGTAATAGGTATTGTTTTTAAGACGGTACTCCGGGTTTACTAGGTGGTCGTTTAAAACTACTTTGTCGTAATCTTCGTGGTATAATTGTACGGTTCTTTTTCCTTCGTGACCCTCGTACCACTGACTCAGAACCTTTTTACCATCCTTATAACCCGTTAAAGAATAAGGCACCTTTAAATCACCAGTGTTTTGAACCGTGGCGGTGCTAACGGTGGGACAATAATCGTAATCCTTTAATTGATAGTCGTAGATTTCATTACTAAGCAGTAAGGTGTCGAAGAACCAGTCTAAGTGTAGGTTGGCATAGAATTGAAAACTCTCTTGCAGACTTTCGATTCCATTAATGCTATCGTCTTTAGTAATGAACCTTCGCATCGAACGCTTAAAGTCCTGTTCGCCTACAAAAGCACGTAAATGGGCAAAGTCTAAGTGACTTTTGGCTTGAACAATTGCTTCATAATTGAGGCGGGATAGGGAGTCAACTGGCTCGCTATGTGATTGATCTAAACCTTGCCTTTGCAGAAAAAGAAACAGAAATCGATTCTGATAGCCATAGTCGAATTGGTCTACCGCAAAGAGCCAATCCGTAATTGGATTCGAAAAGGGGACCCAACGTTTAGCGCTGTATTTTTTTGAGATGAGTTTATACTTAAAATAGTAGGGGATACCGCGAGCTATAAAGCTTTCTCGCCAACCATCGGTATAGCGTCGGTAGCGGAAATAAGCCTCCGCCTGAGCCTGAACCAGATTAATATCGGTCTGGAACCAGTCCTTTTCCACGCTAAGAGTTAGCATTTGTGCCGATTGGTATTCTCCTTTTTTATTTTCCAGCACTAAAACCTTAGAAAAACCTTGCAGAGGATCATTCATTTCCAAACGGAAAAAGGATTCATTGGATTCAATGAGACCTTTTAATTTCTCGGCATATTTTTCGTCCTGAAAGGAAGTGATAAGCGCTAGGTTTTCCCGGATAGGATAGCGGTACCATTGATAAGCCCAGTGGATTTGTAAACTACGTGCTTCCCCTTCAAATAAATACCAATCAAAGGGATTGGCAACTGGCGCGGCCGATTTGAGTTCAAGATTAGTCACTGGCTTTAAACCCTGCTTACTCCTTAGCTTAAGCTTGAAATGATCCCAAGCTTGGTTTAAATCGTAATGAAAACTTACGGGATCTTTAGACCAAGCCTTGCCGTTCCAATAAGCCAAACGGGGCAAAAGGTCTATGATATGGCTTTGGTTTTCAGAGCTACCATTACCTGTAAATTCGGCCGAGGGCAATCGGAAGCGGTATTTGATCGCGATTTTATGACCGGCAGGCAGAGCAATGAATTCCTGCTTAGGCTGATCGAGATCAATCAGTTCCTCATCGATCCATAGGCTATCAATAGTGCAAAAGCCTAATTCGGAAGCAGAAGCAAAATGGAAATCAACATCCTGAAATTCCCGCAATTGATCGTGCAAAAAGGACTGGGGGTCGCTGTAGGCATTTAATGCCAAGTGTAAATAAACAGAATCACCCTTTATGCCTTCATCGAGAATTATATGACTGTAAGCTGTAGACTCCTCTTTATCCAAGCTTATCTCATGATAATAGCGGTTTTGAGCAAAGAGGCCAGCCGTAAATAGCAAGGCCAAGCATAGAAATAGAGGCTTAAGGTGCATGCCGCAAATATAATTCCTCTCTCCGCTAAATCAGATCCTTTTAAACCTAATATTCTGTTTCGTGGAAATAGGGGTTAGACTCAATAGAATACGAAAAAATTGAGTTTAACCCCTAAATAAATAGGGGGTCTTTCGAAATAATATTTGTATTTACTACACTAAGTACTATTTTTGATAGGGTAAAACTGAATTATGGGTAAAAAATTAAACTTTATCGTTTTAAGTGTTTTGGTCCTCTTTGCTCTTTTCGGAGCAAGCGATTATTCCTTTGAGGGAGCGGAGCAGATCGACAAGGGAGATACGGCCTGGATGTTGGTGGCATCGGCCTTTGTATTATTGATGACCCCGGGCTTAGCCTTTTTTTACGGGGGAATGGTTAACAAGAAGAATGTGATCTCCACCATGCTGCAAAGCTTTGTGGCCTTAGGGGTAGTTTCAATTCTGTGGGTTACGGTAGGATTTAGCTTATGCTTTGGCGAAAGTATGGGCGGAATCATTGGAAACCCACTTAGCTACTTAAATTTTAATGGGGTGGGACTGGCTCCTAATCCTGACTTCAGCGAGAATATACCTTTTTTACTCTTTGCTCTTTTTCAGTTAAAATTTGCTATCATTACTCCGGCTTTAATTACCGGGAGTTTTGCCGAGCGTATTCGTTTTAGGGCCTATATCTTTTACATTTTGTTGTTCACCTTATTTATTTACGCGCCTTTGGCCCACATGACGTGGCATCCCGATGGATTGTTTAGAAATTGGGGCGTGCTCGATTTTGCAGGGGGAACAGTAGTGCATATGTCGGCCGGTTTTGCAGCCCTTGCCGGCGCCTTGTATTTAGGCAAACGTAAAAACACCGCACACGATCCAGCTAATATTCCTTATATCATTTTAGGTACCGGCTTACTATGGTTTGGCTGGTTTGGCTTTAATGCCGGCTCTTCTTTGGGGGCGAATGCCGACGCGGTAGCCGCCTTTGCAAATACTAATCTGGCCTCGGCAGCAGGTATGATGGCGTGGATATTTTACGATCGGTTTCAAAACCGAAAGATGAGTGCCCTCGGCGCCTGTATAGGGGCTATTGTGGGATTGGTGGCTATTACCCCGGCGGCTGGTTTTGTAACCATGGGGCAATCTATTTTCATTGGTTTTGCAGCTGCTCTTACCAGCAATTTTGCCATCCGTTATAAAAACCGCAAGGAGCTCGACGATACATTAGATGTTTTTCCCTCCCACGGAATTGGTGGTATAGTGGGTATGCTTTTAACCGCCGTTTTTGCCCGTGACGTGGGATTGATTTACGGAGAAACTAGCACTTTTCTTTACCATTTATTGGCATTAGTAATCACCGGTGTCTTCACTTTCTTTGGGGCTTGGTTACTTTATTATATCGTGGATAAGTCCATTCCCATGCGGGTTACCGTAGATCAAGAAATAAGAGGCTTGGATAGTAGTCAGCATGGCGAGAAGGCTAGCTAATCCTATAGTCTCACTATTTTTGGAAGAGTTCAAATTTTTTATTTATGATTAAATTCTTAGGTACCCTTCTCTTAAGCTTGGGAATTGCTGGGGCCTCGCTGAAGGCTCAAGGCTTAAAAGATTTAGGTTTAGGAGGGGTCCTTGCAGTTGGATATGAGTTGGAATATGAAATGCCAACAGTCGGCTTTGGTTTTCAATTCGATGGAAGGGGTATGACCGTGGAAATAGGAATGACTGAAAATCTTTTTGCGATTGGGGGAGACTTTGATTTTCCCATTTTACGGATCTATGACTACACATTTTTAAGCACCGGATTTGGGTTGAGAATAATTGAAGATGATAAGTTAGCCCGAATAAACTTGGGAATATTATTAGGGAAGGTGCGTTTAAAAGTGAGTCATGGTTGGGTATTTACCGGTGCCGAATTAAAAGTACAGGAAGATCGTGCAACCATGGTTGGTTTGCAATTATTGCTTTAGCATTTAATACCTCTCAATCGGCCCTTTACTAAAAGCCTCCTCACTTGTCATTGTACTAGGTGTGGGCACTTGGGGTGTAGAATTATATCTTAAGTCCAGGGGGTTTTGACGAAGGATAGCGCAAAGCAGGGCATAGTATTGGGGATCAGTGGACTGAAATTCTTCTGGTCGTTCTAAGAAGTTTTCACAGGAAACCGAAAAGAACTCGTGCACATTGCTTTTGGCATAGGCTCGAAAAAAGCCCTCTAGGGGACTCATCCCATTGCGCAGCTTATCGTAGGCCATTTCAATGCTTAGGCCTTGTTTATCGCTAATAAACTGGTAGTCGGCATTATGAATGGTGTTCTCTAATTTAAGGGCATGGGCCATTTCGTGGATTCCCAGGTTTATACCGTCCATCGGATCCGCATAACCCTCTTCAAAAGCTTTCCAAGAAAGAACGATTATTCCACCCGGATTCACTTCTCCACGGTGATAGCGTTTACTAATCTTTGAATAATAATCGTCGGGATAAATTAAAATCCGTTCAAAATGCTCGAATCTAAAATCTTTCCAGCCAAAGGTGAGCTCAACCGCAGAGGCAGCAATCTTGGTTTTCATTTCATCGCTCACTATGAGGCTTTTAGACCTTGAAATAAACTTCTTCTGATTAATGAATTTCTGAACGCGAATCTCAAAGCGCTTGCGATGTTGCGGTTTTAATTGCCGGTAATAATTTAATTTTTGAAGATGGGATTTATAGCGCGGTTTAAGCCGCCAGGCTCGGTATTTGGTAAGTCCTTGAAAGAGATAGCTTAAAGGCATAACTACTAGTAGTAGTACTGCCATTATAAGCGCGAAAATAATACCTACAGTTTGCGGCCCGGTTATCGGTTCTTCGGCTAGAATGAAAGCAGCGATCATGGGGGCAAGATATACAATATAGCTTGTTATATTTGTGAGAAAGCTTAACTGATGGATCTCAAGTCCTTATTTGAAAAAGCTATAGAAAGTAAGCGTCACCGCTGGTTATTGAGCTATAGTTTAAATCGTTTCGTACCCTTTAATCGCTCACACAAGTTTAAGGTGGAGGCCTTAGGTCCAAATTTCCTTAGAATTAAGGTCCCTTATCGAAGGGCTAATCTCAATCATTTAAAAGGAATTCATGCTTGTGCTCAGGCCACGGCTGCAGAAATTAGCTCGGGCCTGTTGTTAATTGCTCTCCTTGATCCAAAGCGCTACCGCATCATCTTACAAAAGCTAGATTTAGATTATCATTATCAAGCCAAAACTGCGGTGACCGCTCGTTTTGAAGCCAATTCGGAATGGCTGCAGGACCATGTTTATGAGCCCTTAGAGCAAGACGACCGGGTTTTCGTTAATTGTCCTATTAAATTATTCGACGCAGAGGATAAACTGGTCGCAAGCGCCATCGCCCGCTGGCAAATTAAAGATTGGAATGCGGTGCAAACCAAGGTCTAGACCGCAAGAAAATACTTCTTCAACATATTCCTCATTTGTTGAATAGATTGTAAATTAGGGACAAATAGATTTTATGCTGTCTTTTTTACAATCTGATGTTTACCAGTATCTAGAAAAACTTGATTTAGAAGCCCTTCATAATTTAAATTTTGGGGTGGTGCGGATTCTGAAGGATTGAGAAATCATGGGCACCCATACATGCTTAAGTGAAGACCGTCCTTTAAGCTCCGAAATAGAAAAACTGAGTGCCAGTTTAGCTTCTAGATATAATGAGCAGAAAACCAAAATTTTAGGATGAAGGCATATAAATACGGATTGGTCATAGGTCTTGTGATGTTGAACGTCTTAGGTTTCGCTCAGAATCTTCAGTTTGACGCCAATTTCGAAAATGGCCGCTTGGATACCGCCTATTTATATTCAGGACATTATCGCTTATGGCCCATCACCAATCTCCATGCGAGAGTGACAGGTCTACAAGGGCAACAGCCTCAATTTGCCATTTTCGATTCACTCGGTTATCAATTAAGATCTTATCATCATATGGTTTACCGCGAGGAAGGAACTAATCAGTGGCAATTCTTTGATACCGCTTATAAGGCTGGCACGACCAGTTATTATTATTTTCAAAATCAACAGAGTTTCACTGTTGATACTATTTACCTTGCTTATTGGGCACCCTATACCTACAGCGACTTACAGGCATTTATGAATAGTATGGTAAACGATCGCAATGTGATTCCTTGGATCGCAGGAACCAGCTATCAAGGCCGAAATTTATATGCCTTTGAAATTAGTGATACCTCTTATTTGGACTGCTACAAGCAAAAGGTGGTAATTACCGCTCGGCAGCATCCAGTGGAGCATATTAATGGCTATTTTATCGAAGGTATGGCCAATTATTTGCGCAGTAATGATTCCCTGGCAACAGAACTACGCAAGCGTTTTCGCTTTCTTTTTTACCCGATGTGCAATCCCGACGGAGTGTATAATGGTAGTGGGCAGAACGCTCTGGGTCAGGGTTTAAACCGAGAATGGGCCGACTCCCTCGCTTGGGGTGGCACTCCAGAGGTGGATAGTATCAAGCAAGATATCTGGTTTAAAACTGATTCAGCTTTTGATTATGGGATAGATATCCATGCTAATGCGGGTAGTAACTTAGCCTATTATTGGTGGGGTTTTACCAGTAGTTCTGGGGTAGATAGCAATCTTCTCAATCGAGCTGAGCACTATGTGCAAGCGGTGGCATTGGTGGATACTAGTTCCAATCAAGGGACGAGCCTTTATCAAAATTATATTCAGGGCAATGGAGTAAATAGTTCTAAGACGGCCGCCAATTGGTTTTACCGTAGTGGTGGGGCCGTGGCCTTTACCTTTGAGCCTACCAGTGAACCCTTAGGATTTTCGGGCGACAATGCCTTAGGGGTGGATCGCTATCGCTTGGCAGGAGCAAGTTTGGCCAAGGGATTTCGCGACTTGGGCGATAGTATAGAACCAATGCGCGGATTTGTGGCCTTATCTCAAATTTCGGGCGCTTGGCTTTCGGCCGAAGGAGGCAAGCCTCCTTATCAATTCTACTGGGAGTCACTTGCAGGAGGCCCTAGTGATACCACCCGTTTTATATCATTTTTCGGAGGTGGCTTAACTCGGGTGCGCATTACCGACGCCAATGGCTGTGTTTTCGAAAGGGTGGTAAATGTGCCTTATATGAATATGCCAGAACATAGTTTTAGCATTAAGCTTTATCCAAATCCTAATGAGGGTTCATTTAAAATAGAGGTGCCTGGTGGTGTAGAGGAGGCCCACTTAAGTCTTTACCGCTATAATGGTCAGAAGGTATGGGAGGGCAAATACAAATTCCTTGAAAAATTGAATTTAGATTTGGATTTAGCTCCGGGTTATTATCTCCTGCAAATTCAATCGAAAACCGGTAAGGTTGGCCAGCCCTTAATCATTAAGCCTTGAAAGCCTATTTCGGACTGCATATTTCCGTTGCTTTATTTGGCCTAGCCGGACTCTTCGGTCGTTGGCTAAACCTTGACCCCCTGTGGATTGTAGAGGGGAGGGTAGTTTTTGCATTTCTAAGTTTAGCCCTAGTACTTTACTTTGGTAAAATAGGCTTTCGCCTCAAGGATACTAAGGATCATTTGCGCTTTATTCTTTTGGGAGCGGTATTGGCCTTTCATTGGTATGCCTTTTTTCGTTCAATCCAGGAAACGACGGTGGCCTTGGCCCTTTTAAGTTTTGCCTCCTTTCCTTTTTTTACCCTGCTTCTAGAATCGATCTGGCGGAAACTAGCCCTTACTTGGAAAGAATGGTTTTTGGTCTTTGTAAGCTTTAGTGGCACTGCGCTTATTGTACCCTGGGATCCTTTGGATAGTAATTTTACTGGTGTATTATGGGGATTGGCCTCTGGACTTAGCTTTGCGCTTATGGCCATTCTCAATAAAGAGATGGTGCAGAAATACCACGCCTTGCAAATCAGCTTTTACCAAGACTTTTGGGCAGCCCTATTATTGTTGCCATTTGCTTTGAGCTACCCTGTAATTATTAGCAGCCAGGATTTGGCTTTAATGCTACTGTTGGGTACAGTGTTTACCGCCCTATCGCACGGTCTATTTATTCAGGCTTTAAAAAAGGTACAAGCTCGCACCGCGGCATTAATAGCAGCTTTGGAACCAGTTTATGGGATAATCGCTGCTTATTTTCTCTTTGCCGAAATACCAGCGCTGCAGACATTTTTAGGGGGAATACTAATATTAGGAGCGGGACTCTTAGCGCAGTTTAGAGACCCCGTATTAAATTAGGTGAAGGTGCTCATCAACTAATTCGCGGATACATGCCTCGCCACCCTTATTACGCAGGCACATAACCTTGGGATTTCGACGTACCTCATCCACAGCGTCTGCTGGACAAAAACCTTTGCCCACTGCCTCCAATACCGGAAGGTCATTAATATCGTCGCCGATATAGGCAATATCACTCAGAGCGATTTGCTCATCCTCGGCCCAGCGGCGAAGAACCTCTAGCTTGGCTTCTTTACCCACATATACCTTGGGAATTGCCAGCTGCTGAGCCCTAGCTTCTACCACCCCAGTAGAATGACCATGCGATAAAATTGCGGTTATTAAACCGGCTGCTTGAGCCTTCTTAATTCCCATGCCATCCTTTACATTGAATATTTTGGTGTGCTCTCCATCAGTACTTACAATCATTTCCCCTTTGGTAAGTACTCCATCGCAGTCCATTACCAGCATTTTAGCCTTAAAACGTTCTCCTTGCAATGATTGAAAGGCTAATTGGTCTAGACTAAGATTCTGCTCTTCCGCAAAAGCGATTAATCGTGTAGCGCTAATTTCGGGGGCGGCTAATAATTGGTCTAATAAATTGCTATTGAGACCTTTGGCTTTTAGGTAACGGAGATTTTCGAGCAGGATGTTCATTAGTTGAGGGCTTTACGGACCTTCATGCATTTTTCCAGGATACCGCGAAGTTTACTCAGTTCCAACATGGTGTGAGGGTCGGAGGCGGCAGTATGTGGTGCTGGATGCGTTTCAATAAAGAAACCATCCGCTCCCGTTGCAATAGCCGATAAGGCAATGGTTTCGATGAGACGCGGATCGCCGCCAGTAACTCCTTCGGTACGATTGGGTTTTTGTACCGAGTGGGTACAATCCATGATAACGGGTACCCCTAATTCTTTCATTCGGGCAACACTAGTGGCATCTACAATAAGATCGGAGTAGCCAAAACTTACTCCTCGCTCGCAAGCCCAAACCTGTTTATTCCCGGTGCTTTGTACTTTCTCTACTGGGAATTTCATCGCTTCTGGTGAAAGGAACTGCCCCTTTTTGATATTAACTCCTTTGCCGGTATTGCCAGCTGCAATTAATAATTCAGTTTGACGGCAGAGGAAAGCGGGTATTTGTAGATGATCTACATAATGCGCAGCCAAAGCTGCTTCGTGACTCTCATGGATGTCTGTGATCGTTTCTAGTCCATAGGTATCACCTATTTCCTTTAAAATTTCCAAGGCTTCCGTATCGCCAATGCCAGTAAAGCTATCCAGCCTTGATCGATTTGCTTTGCGGTAGCTACCTTTAAAGATATAATGAATATCTAAGTCATCGCAAATGGCCTTTACCTCTTTGGCGATATGATGGGCCATCTCACGATCTTCAATGGCACAAGGGCCTGCAATTAGCGTGAATTTCATTTAGTTCGTGCTTTATCACCAAGGTAACCACTATGGTGGCGTTTGGCGTATTCTTCTTTACTGAAGTTAATTTTTTCCATCATCAAGGTAACCAATAAATCACCTACGACCGTCATTACCGTAGTAGAGGTGGTGGGGGTTAGCCCGAGCGGACAAATTTCGGTCGGATTCCCGGTGTAGAGTAAAACATCTGCAAATTCGGATAGGGGTCCGTCGGGGTGGCCAGTTAAGCCGATGATTTTAATGCCGGGATGTAAATTCTTTACTAAGTACTCCAGTTCAATGATTTCGCGGGTTTTACCCGAGTTCGAAATCAGAAACATCACGTCATTTTTCTGCACCATTCCAAGGTCGCCGTGCTGCGACTCGCTGGGATGTAGGAAAATGGCTGGAGTACCAGTTGAGCTTAAGGTGGTCGCAATATTTACCCCAATCTGGCCCGCTTTGCCCATACCACTAACCACGACCTTTCCACCTTTTTGATGGACCTGTTCGTGAATGAGGTCAATTGCCTTTTGAATAACTCCATCTACGGGTATTCCTTCAATGGCTTCAATTTCCTTTTGAATAAGGTGTTTTATTTTTTCGGTCAGACTCATATTATACTAATAGTTTACCGTCTTTCATTTCAATTAACCGGTCCGCCGTTTCGGCCAAAGCGCGATTATGGGTAATAATAACAAAGCTAGAACCAAATTCTTTTCGAATTTCTCCGAAAAGACGGTGTATTTCTTGTGCGTTGGCGCTATCTAAGTTTCCAGTTGGTTCATCGGCTAAAACCAAGCTAGGCCGATTCATTAAGGCCCGCGCTACCGCTACCCTTTGTTGTTCACCGCCCGAAAGAGCCGAGGGTTTATGATCGAGACGATCTTTGAGGCCCATGAAGTCCAGTAGTTCTGCCGCTCTGCTTAAACTGGCCTTGCGCTCGGTCTTCGAAATTAAGGCAGGGATAGCTACGTTTTCTTGAGCAGTAAATTCCGGTAGTAGATGATGGAACTGAAAGATAAAGCCCAGTTTTTCATTGCGATAAGCCGAAAGCTTGGCTTTAGACATTTTGTGAATCGCTTGGTCCTCAAAATACAATTCCCCAGCATCTGCTTTCTCAAGGGTGCCAAGGATTTGTAAGAAGGTAGTTTTACCGGCACCACTAGCCCCCATAATAGAAAGGATTTCCGCCTTCTTAACCTCGAGGTCAACTCCCTTCAATACTTCCAGGCTGCCGAAAGACTTCTTTATGTTTTTAGCTCGAATCATGCTTATTTTCTCAGTCGACTGCGAGTTTGATGGTAATCTAAGAAATAAGTGAGACGCAGTGAAATGTTGTTTTGTACGGGTGAACTTAAAGCTTGGTCTAAATTAGTGAAGTAGGCATTATTTATGTCATCGCCCGCATTGGACAATGCTACTCGATAGAGAAGTACCATTTCACTAGCCGGAGCAAACCACCATGAGAAACGTAAATCAAGGTTGAGAGTATTAAAGTATAAATCCAGGTTTCTCCCTGGATCAATAGGGTCACTTAAGGAGCCATCGGCAAGGAGATTGAAGTATTCGTCAAAATCCACTCGCGACCAGAATTGACGTAAGCGCAAGCTTAAAGAGCTATTGGGGTTAAAGGCATAACGTCCATCAATAAGCAGGGTTAAGTTCTTCACATTTCGACGGCCAAATACCGGTCCCTGACTCGCAAAGCCCGCGAAGCCGTAGTCGCGGTAATAATAATCGAAAGTAGCTTGTGGGATAATAAAGAAGTGATCACCCAAGCGCACCCGAGGCTCGAAATTGAACATATAATGGTCCCTTTGCCATTGCGGGGTACGATCGTAATTGAAATCGATATCTAAGGCCAATGGCTTACGGTAATCGGTCGAGATAAAATAGATTAAAGCGTAATTGAGCGGCTTTTGGAAATAAGCTCCTGCTAACCGTGGTTCAAAGTAGTCGTAACTCGTTTGGGGGCGCAAGCGTAAACGCACTCCAGTACCGGTAAAATCGCGCAAGAGGAAGAAACTGTTAAAGCCTAAGTAAAACTCCTCGAAGCGACCAGTACTGTATAAATTCGAATAAACTGAAAAGAGGGTATAAGAGGTCCTATTAAAGGGTCCCGAAGGTTTAAAGGTGGCGTATTCGACCTCGCTGTAGTTTCGGATTAAGTTATTACGCGGTAAAAATCCCAAATCATTTGGGTTGTAGTCGTCGCTGTAAATATCCTGACGAATGCCCCAGCGCCAATTGCCATCCACATCTCCAAAACGAACATAAATATGCTCACCCGAAACAGAGCTGTCATTATTGAAGAAACGGTCACTCCGCTTTAACTGTAAATCGAGGCGATACTGTCCGCTTTTATTGAAGATTCGAGCGAAAAGTCCGGCTACATTGGCATCTACATATTCACCTGTGCGCAACACATTGGTGTTCATGAAACTTATACTGGAAGCTCTATTTATACGCTGATCCAATACCAGCACATTGTAATTGGTGAGCGGTTCTAGAAGGGCTTGCCTACTTATGCCGGCTGAGTCAATGGTGGTGTAGTTATTGTCGGTGATGGCATTAAGAAAGCCGATTCCTAAGTTGCCTGAGGTACGGCCCGATATTTTTGTCGCATTAAGTAATCGAGTAAACTCGGTGCGAACCGTAACATCGGCAGAATCATTGCCGGCCAAATCTTGATTGGTGATATTCTTGGGTGCTCCGCCAATACGACGCGAGTAGAACATATCGTCGCTAAGGCTAAATAGGTCGGTGCCCTCATTAAAGAACTGCCTATTCTCTTGAAAGCGATTCTCGAAAGGAGAGAGGTTAAGGAATTGATTATCAAAAGGAACCTGGCCGAAATCTGGTATTAAGGTCGCATCAAGCGTAAAGCTTTCGTTGATACCGTATTTGAGGTCCATTCCCGCATTAAAGTCGTAGCTGGTATTGCCTTCAAAATTGTCCACATAAGCAGAGCCATAAGGCATAAGAGAAAAACGTACTGGCGGATTTATTTCTTTAATGTTCTTAAGGATTCCTGTCTGGTACTCCCAAGAATATCCCGAGCCGCGGTCGATGTAATTCCAAGAATACTCTTCCCGTGAGCGTCTTATAGAGCGAATAATATTAAAACCCCAGTCTTTGCTAAGTTGATTGGGAAAACGCAAGGCGATGTAAGGGATTTTTAATTCACAAGACCAGCCATCTTCGGTGATTTGCACCGCCGAATACCAAATTGAATTGATAGAGAAGTCTTCTCCGGTGCTCGTGGTACGGGAGTCAGCCTGCGTGCCAGCGGCAGTTAGGAAAAAGGTAAAGTCATTTTGCCCGTCATTAAAGGGATTTATCGCAATGGCCACCCAATCCGTATTCTGATTGTAATCATCACGCACCGTTACCTGACGTAAGATAGAGTCGGGTTTCGGATCTTTCATGCTCATCCCAACATAAATCGCTTCATCACTGTAAAAAACCTTGAAGCGGGTCTCAAAGGCTTTGGGTATAGCTTCACCATTACCCGGTGAAAGCATTACAAAGTCTTTCCCTTCAGGTGCATAGGCCCAGATAGAATCGTTTAAAAATCCGTCGACCACCACATCTGCTTCCGCTTTAAGCGGTTCCATGCTCTTCTTTTGGCCTTGCAGAGAAATAATGATAAGGCTCAAAAGCGTCGTCCAGACTATTCTTTGCATTAAATTTTCGTTTACAGATTCCAGAAATCCGCGCAAAGGTAGATAAAAGAGGGGCAAAATTTTCGAGCTTCCAAATTGGGGTGTATTTTTGCGCGCATCAGCAAAAAAGCAAATTCATGAATTTACACGAGTATCAAGGAAAAGATATTTTAGCCTCATTCGGCGTACGCGTTCAACGTGGCATTGTGGCAAGCACTCCCGATGAAGCCGTAGCAGCCGCCAAAAAATTAAACGAAGAAACCGGAACCTCTTGGTGGGTGGTTAAAGCGCAAATCCATGCTGGTGGTCGTGGTAAAGGCGGTGGTGTAAAATTAGCCAAGTCTTTAGACGATGTACGTTCCTTATCGGAAGAGATTTTAGGAATGATGCTCGTAACCCCTCAAACTTCTGCGGAAGGTAAATTGGTAAATCAAGTTTTGATTGCCGAGGATGTATACTATCCAGGTGAAAGCGAAACTTCTGAAATTTATATGTCGGTTCTTCTGAATCGTAACACCGGCCGCAATATGATTATGTATTCTACCGAAGGTGGGATGGATATCGAAGAGGTAGCCGATAAAACTCCAGAATTAATCTTTACCGAGGAAATTGATCCTAAGGTTGGTTTACAAGGCTTCCAAGCCCGTAAAATTGCCTTTAATCTAGGTTTAAGCGGTACTGCCTTTAAGGAAATGGTGAAGTTCGTTAGCAGCTTATACAAAGCTTACGACGGAATCGACGCCAGCTTATTTGAGATTAACCCAGTACTTAAAACTTCGGACGATAAGATTTTAGCCGTTGATGCTAAAGTCACCTTAGACGATAATGGATTATTCCGTCATAAAGACTACGCTGAATTACGTGACAAGCGAGAGGAAGATCCTATCGATGTGGAAGCCGGTGAAGCGGGCTTAAACTTCGTTAACCTCGACGGAAACGTAGGCTGTATGGTAAATGGAGCCGGCTTAGCAATGGCTACCATGGATATTATTAAAATGGCTGGTGGAAACCCTGCCAACTTCCTAGATGTTGGTGGTACTGCTGATGCTGCTCGGGTAGAGAAAGCATTCCGTATCATTCTGCAGGACGACAATGTAAAAGCCATTTTAGTGAACATCTTCGGTGGTATTGTGCGTTGCGATCGCGTGGCTCAGGGTATTATTGATGCTTACAAAAACATCGAGAATATCAGTGTGCCAATTATTGTACGTTTACAAGGAACCAATGCTGAATTGGCGAAAGAAATGATTGATAACTCAGGTTTAGAAGTGCACTCCGCTATTGCTTTAGCCGAAGCTGCTTCTAAAGTACAAGAGTTGGTAGGTTAAGATTAGCCTTCTATAAAATTAAAAACCCCGCCATTTGGTGGGGTTTTTTGTTTAGGTCTATCCATAGCAGCCATTTTTCATTTTCCTAATGGCGGCATCTTAGAACTAGCTATTAGCCTAAATAAAAAAGCACAGCCTTGGGAAAGATAAGGGAGGCTGTGCTTAGAGAGAAGGGAATATTTTTTTAGCCTTCGTTAAAGAATCCGAATTTGAAACCCAGATTAACGAATGGTTGTGATAGGTCGCTATTGTTTAAGTAGTAGTTATTAAGCCCAGTTACAAATTGGTAGCCACCCGATGCAGATATCTTCATGAACTTGGCAATGTTTAGTTCGACTCCGATATAAGGGCGCAGGGCTAAGAATCCATCCCCTTCGAAGGAGTAGCTATCGTTCCACTGGTCATAGAAATCAACTTCACCACCACCCATTTGCAAACCACCGTGGAGATGCCACAGCTTTGTGGGTTTATGAATATAGCCCAACCAAAAGCCACCTTGTTGAATCTCGGACACCCGATTGCTTAAAACCGCGGGTCGAATGGCGCTTCCTTCAAAGGGATCAATAATATGCTCACTAATTAAACCCTGACCAAAACCGCCCACGATAAACTTGCCATTGACAATCATGGCTCCCGAACCACCCGAATAAAATGCAGCCTGGCCATCAATAAAGCCTAGCTCTACATTAGGTCCGCCGAAACCACCAAAGCGAAGTTCGCCACCTAAAAGGGTTTCAGACTGAGCCATCCCCAGAAAGGGAAGTATTGTAAAGAGAGAAAGGATAATGTTTTTTTTCATGTTTTAGATGTTTTTTATAATAACGCAATTCACATGCCAAAAATATAAATGCCTCATGGAGCATTTGATTTTTTAGATGATTACCAAAGCTCTATAGGATTCATTGTAGATAAAGCTTTAATATCTTCTCGCAGAAAGAACTCGAGGATATTTACCAAAATCCCTATTTTGCCGATTCAATCATCAAGCAAAGCAGCATGCGAAATTTTCTTTTTGGCCTATTTCTCATTTTAGGGGCCAGCGCTAGTCTTAGCGCGCAAGAGCAGTTTTTAGGTATCCCTTACGAAAAATTACAGGCCGCTTTGGCCACTGAAACAGGTGACAATGCCGAGCGAATCCGCAGAGTCATTGCTTTTGAAGACGAATTGAAAAGTTTAAGGGCGCGCGGTTTGCGTGCTTTTATGGCATCCGGTGTTTCCGATTCGGTTAGGGCGGTAATGGATGCACGTATTGAAGCAGTAAATCAGCTTGAGCAGTTGGGAGCCGACTATCGCGCCGCGCGTTTGGCGGGGGACGACAATGGGGCTAGCTCCATTTATTTCGAATACTTGAAAGCTCTACGCACGCTTAAAATGAGCGACCAATACCGCAGTCTTTTTGATGGTTTAGCGCCAATGGGAAATGACTTGTATTTACTTCCTGAAGAAAAGATTAGCGAAGAACCCGCAGTAGAAGAACCGGTAGTAGTAGAAGTTCCTAAAGAAGAACCTAAACCAATTGAAACGCCTGCACTAGACCTGCCCAAGCCTGCTTATGGCGGTGCCGATAACTGGAACTTTTGGTTGGGTGCGGCCGCCACTTACAGTTTACTGATGGTTGACGACTCATTGAACTCCACTTTTGGATCTTCGGCAGATTTTAGCTCTTACAGTACTCCAAGCATTGGCTATTCGGCCCAGATGGGTTTTGCCCGTAAAATCGGGGGTGCCTTTTCATTGTTTGTAGAAGGGGGCGTGGCGTATAATGAATTTAGCTATCAATTGGATTACCTGGACTTTAGCACAGGCGATACCTACAATCTTACTCAGGAGTACAACCTTTTAAGCATGCAGGCGGCTGCCGGTTTGAAGATCAGATTGCGTAGAGTGGACTTTAAATTGGCCTATGTTTATCAAGAAGCAATTGAATCCTACCTCTATGTTACGGAGCAGAACAACGGGGTGAGGACCATGGATTATGAAGAAATAGTGCTCGATGATGAAGATAACTTTACTTCGGTGCGCGGTGCGGTAATGTTTGAGATGGCTCTTTCTTTAACTCGTAAAGGGGTATCGCATCGACAAGGAGATCTACAATTATTCGTAAGAGGACTTTATGACTTGGATTACCTCGAGGATATTAGTCAGTCTTTTTTCAGTGATTACACCCTTGCGCAAGCCCAGGTTGGACTACGTTTCCAGTACTAAATTGATTAATAGACTTCATCGAAGGAGTTGTTTAAGTACAAAAATCTGCTCTTTGTGCCTTTTATCACCTTTGTACTAGGGGCTTTCGATAAATTGCAGCTTCAGCATTAAATCCAACTCCATGAAAAGATTCTTACTGCTTGTAATCTTTGCCTTCGCTCTTTCTAATTCTTTCGCACAAGTTCAAACCCATTCCATTCCCTTTAATATCGATGGTATTAGTGGTGTGGCGGTGGTGAGCACCCGTCCTAATACATTTAATTTTGGTGCGGTTACAATTGATGTTCAGTCCATAACCATTAATAAGGCCACCGGGCTATCTGGAATAAATGGTCAGTCTTTTCCCTTGGAATGTGGCGATTGCCGTATTTATGGTACGGCCGAGGCTTGTATGGATTTCACTGGTCCCCCTTACGATTGCACCTCTTTCTCCTTTAAAAACATGGGGAAGGTAAGCGACTATGTTATTATCGATTGGCCTCAATCAATTAAGGATCGACATAACCGCGTGCGCAAGGAAACAGGAGTTGGAGTTTGGGAAGAAAGAGGGCTGGTTCGAAATATTCAAATCTCCTCCATTTCTGGATCCAAGTTTCGAGCTATTCTCGATAAAATGGGCAAATCTTCCGATGACCCAGAGGATGGGAACAGTAACGACAATGACAATGCCGTAGCATCTAATGATCCTTTGGATCAAATTACTAGAGATGTAATGCGTCCTAACACTTTTCCTTCTAATCCACGATTAGAAAGAGAACGTAAGATTCGTGAGCAGCATGAAAAGCATGTTGAGTCTACCCGAAAAACCAGTACCAGCAATCAAAACCAAACTAGCGGTAAACGTCAATCATCGGGTCCTTCCCAGGAAGAGCTTGAGCGCAGGCGCAAAGCACAGGAATGGGAGCGCCAGCGTCGCAAGATGGAAGAAGATAACCGCAAGCGCCAAGAATACGCGCAGTGGCGGGATCAGCAAAACCAGAAGAATGCCCAAGTAGCGGCGGCTACTGCGGTGGGGACTATTGGTCTATTGGCTGTATTTGGGGATATGATTTATTCAGGTATGGGTACTATAAACCCCGATCAGGTTTACCACAAAAAGTTTCACGGCTATTTAGGGGCTGAATTTGGATATTCCTTCCTATTGCAGCCGGTCTATTTTAATAGTAGCGAATACGATGGGGTGGATTATAAGAATAATACGAATTACGACTTTAACTGGCCCATTAACCTAGATATGAAGGCCAAGCTTGGCTTCGAGAGTGACTATTTAGGAGGATTTGCCTTCGGCGGAATGGGCGTCGGTACCAGTATCTTTCTGCACTCCTTCAATTTCCCCACTGTGCTTTACGGCGGTCAGGTGCACGCCGGTTTACCCAATGCCAAGTTTCTTTTCTCTTATGAAGCCGGGGAGCGCAGCATGAGCACCTACTATTGGATGTTCGTTGAAGAATCGGGTGAAGGACTGGTGGACATGAATTGGTCCAATTTAAAATACGGCGCCCGCTTTAGCTGGGGCGATTTTGTGCGCACCCATCTTAGTGCCGGGGTGATTTACGAAAGGGTAGGTGCCAGTGGCGATTCTAGGGTACAGCGCATTTTTATTGAAAATGCACCGCAAAGAGATGATGGTCGTTTCATCCAGGGCTATTTCTTAGAGCTTAAAAAGGACCACAGCTATAACTTCTTCCTGAATGTATATCCTAACTATCCTTTCACAGGCGTTGCAGAATACAATATTCGTAGTGATGAAGATTACAGCGATGGCAGTATTTATTTTACGGTAGGTTTCCACCGTTCACTTGATATCTTCTTCTAAGAATGAGACTGTTTATTTCCCTTTTGTTTGGCGCATTTTTATTGATTTCCCATCAGGCGCAAGCCCAAGAAGAGTACCTGGGTTATAGCCCGGCTGTACTAGAGGCTATGGCTAAGGAAGGGGATGATTTAGAAAAAGTAAAGATTGACCGCTTTCTAATTTACTTGGATCGGTTGGATGAATTACGCGAAAGCTTCTACGAATTATACGATGACCCGAGTAGCGATGAAAACTTAAAACGTAGGGTTCAAGAACGCTTGGAAGCTTTGGCGACTTTAAAGATTAGCGCGGCTGATTACCGCAAGCATCATGATAAGAATGAATTAGGCGAAGCAGCGGTGAGTCTGGTGATGTACAAACAGGCCCTTGAAGTATTAGGTCTGCGGGACTATTTCGAGAATATGTATGCCGAATTGGAAGGCGCAGAGCAAAACGAGGATCAGCTTGCTAATAGCACGGTTTATGCGGAAGAGACTGCCGGTTATCCCGAATACAGCAGCGAAGCGGATTTATACAATGTATGGCTTGGTTTGGCCCCAGTTTATAATTATCATGTAAATAGTGGTTATGGTCAATATTTTTTAGACAATGTTTACGGCCCCATTTTTGGCGTTTCCGAGAATCTTATGGAAGATGCTTCCGGAGGCTTGGGTCTCGCGGTAAATCTGGGCTTTTCCTATCGTTTAAGTGGACCACTCTCGTTTTTTTTGGAATCTAGTTTTATTAGTCAAAGTGTAGCCTACGATTTCTCAGTTAATGATACTTCCTTACAATTTAATTACAATGAGGAGAATAGTTATCGCTTAAGTAATGTGGGTATTAATTTAGGGCTAAACTACTTTTATCAAGACTTCGATTTTAAACTGGGCCTGCAGTATTTGGCCATTATGAGTGCCACTCAAGAATACAGTATAAGCGATGATTTTGATTCTGTGGAAGGCGAAATAGACCTTGGAGACACAGATTTTTTCGCTTCATCTCAGACCTCCCTTTTTGCCGAAGTATCTTATGATATTTACGACCTAGCTGTGGCTGATGAATATTTAGGCGTTCAGGTTTATTTACGACCTCACCTAAGCTTTACTAATCTTATGCAGCCCACGGATATGGATCCTTTTCCTGAGGACTATACTTTTAAGATTTACCAGGTGCATTTTGGAATTCGACTCCAATACTAAGTTTAGGACTTGCTGGGGTATGGACTTAGTTTTAAAAACTGATTAAATTAGAGCTTGATTTATCCCGGATCCGTAAAAGATTATCATGACCAGCCTTATAAACCGTTCGGAACTAGAAAAGAAGCATCAGGTAAATCGCTACCAGAAATTGGCTCAGTTGCTAAAGATCTTAGAAGAGCGTAAGGATTTACCAGCGGATCTTATTGAATCGATTGATGCCCGCATCGTAAGTCTAAACGATTTGGCCTCAGATGATCGTGCTTTTAACGGTAGCTTAAGGCGTACTTATAATGGCATTATTCAGGATTTAGCCAAAAAGCTGAAAGTGGTTCCTAAGTCTTATTACCGCAATATGTGGATGGGATTGGGGATGGCGGTTTTTGGCGTACCCATAGGGGTGGCTTATGGCACTTCTCTAGGCAATATGGCTTTTATGGGGGTCGGTATCGGAGTAGGGATGGCTATCGGTTTAGCGGTAGGCGGTGGCATGGATAAGAAAGCCGCCGCAGAAGGTCGTCAGCTTGATATAGAGCTTTAATATTTTAAAGCCGTTTCCATTATTGTGGATCCAATTTTAGCAATTGCTTCATCGCTTCGATTACTTAAAATTACCAAGACTAGATCCGCTTCGGGCAATAAGGCAACATAATGACTATGATTGCTCCCCATCGATTTCATATCCCATAGAGTTTGACCCTTGAATTCACTTTCGCTAAAGCACATGGGCTGCTTGTTCTGGTTAAACCAGGCTTGGTATTGGGAATTTGGATCTCTTAGGTTTTTAAAGAGCTGCTCCTCAAATTTGACAAAATCCTTAAAGGAGCAATAAACATCACTGCTGCCTAATAAAACCACTTCATCGGGGTGCTGAATCCATTTCAAGGTGCTGTCGATCTGAAAGCCATTGCGGAAATAATGAGCCCTTAAAGCTTGGGAATTGGGAGCGTAGCCCAAGGCGTGTTTGGGCAAGGCTTGTCCCAAATAATGCTGATTAAAACAAGACTGCAGCATTAGTTCTTGATAAATAGATTGTTCTAAATAGCGGTGAAACTTTTGACCCGATAAGCGCTCTATTAACTCTTGCAAAAGAATGTAATTGGAAGCCGCATACTTTTCTTCTGTGCTTTGCTGAGACTGCAGCAGGTACCGAATTACTTCAAGCTGGGTATAAGCGTAAAGGTCGAACCAAGGTTCGCCACTTGCGCGCTCGAATTCGGTATACTCTTTTAATCTAGACTTATGAAAAGCAAGATCGGCGAAACTTATTTCTTTGGCCAGTGGCCAGTGAGGGAAGTAAGGGGCTAGCTTTTGGTTTAAATCAACTTTCCCTTCTTCAACTAGTTTTAGGAGAGCCATGGCAGTAAACTGTTCGCTAAGACGACCTAATTGAATAGGATTTTTTCTGGTATGTGCTTCGGCCTTTTCATAAATAGCCATGCCTCTCAGGTATTCCCACTTTTGATTTCCCTTACGCAAATAGAGTATCATACCGGGCTCATGCATTGCTACAGCCGTATCAATGATTTGTTTCCAATCATTGGTCTGGGCCAATGGAAAGGATTCTTCCTGCTTACAAGCACTAAGTAATAGTAAGGTCGTAAAGGAGAGGATGAGTAGGGAACGCATTTTAATCAGCTTTAAAACGGGCTAATACTTGCTCTTCTGCTTTTAAGCTAAGCAGACTGTCATTAAGCTCATACTTAGTAAAGCTAGCTAGTACTCCCTTGAAGGCTCTGGCCAATGAATCGGTATCCATGCATGCTCGTCGGGTGGCTGCAACCGGACTAAAGTAAATTTCCTGCTTGGGATAGTAAACCTTGTAGGCGGCGTTTAGATAATTACAAGCATCGTAACCGCTTAATTTATTGATGCTGGGATTCAGCAATATCCTTGGCATTTTCCCCTGCTTTTTCAGTTTCTTCCCACCAATTTCTATGAGAGTCCAGTTGATATTCTCTAGCGGAGGTAATTCCTCTACTTTCTGCAATTCTAATACAGATTCTTCCCAGCTAAGTTTTAGCGCATTCTGGGCTAATTGCACCTGATAAGTTTCCTCTTTAAAGCTAAAG
Source organism: uncultured Flavobacteriales bacterium (assembly GCA_913055685.1). GTDB lineage: Bacteria > Bacteroidota > Bacteroidia > Flavobacteriales > Schleiferiaceae > Croceimicrobium. The sequence continues at coordinate 670,437 of CAJXKC010000002.1, read as the reverse complement.
CCGCTTTCACTTTCATTCCAGGCGATACTATCACTTTGATAAGATTTGTTATCGTAGCCGGGGCTAGCAAAACTTCCAAAAATGATTTCCCCGCTACTGTTTAGGGTAATTTCATACAAAATGGTGCCCCGATCGGTCTTCTGCAAACCTTGGTAAAAGCCGGGCCAATTTGTACTATCCTTATAATAAGTATCTGAGCTATTTAAATTACAAGCGACGCTAAAAAGGAAAATAGCTAAGAGGCTTAAGTACCGCATTCCTGTTTGGTTTAGAGGGTGAAAATACTAAATGCTTTAGGTTTCTATGCCATTAAAAGCTGGCTATTTCTGTATCTTGTACTCGCAACCGATTTTCAAAAATTATGTCTAAGTCAGGCTCCCTTACCTTCCTTGTCCTATTTACCTTATTTGCTAGTAATCCCATTCCTCAGGCTTATTCAAGTCGAGAATTATATCAAATGATGCTGGATTATCATCCCTATGCTCAAAATGTTTCGCCGGATGAATTAGAGGAGATGCCGAAGCAAGATCGACCCGATTTGGCTTGGCAACAAAATTATTTGATGACGATGGACCCACAGTTAAACCGGCCTGCCCCCGAGCGTTTGCAGGCGGTTTACGCTTATATCGATCAAGTTTTGGCCAATCCCATTCCTCAAGTTCCCGGAACAGCAAGTAATCCTTGGCAGGAAAGAGGGCCAGATAATGTTGGTGGTAGAACCCGAGCGATTATGTGGGACCCTAATTCGAGCAGTGGCACCAAGGTATGGGCCGGTGGAGTGACGGGAGGTTTGTGGTACAATAACAATATTAGCAATGTGAATTCGCCTTGGGTGTCGGTAGCTAATACTTGGGATAATTTATCAATTACGGCTATCGCCTATGACCCCAATAATACCAATACCTTTTATGTGGCTACAGGTGAAGGATGGGGTGCTGGCGCGGCAAGGGGTGCCGGTATCTGGAAGTCTACGGATGGTGGAGTAAGCTGGAATCAGTTAAGTTCTACCAGTAGTTTTTATTACATCAATGATTTGGTGGTCCGCAATGAAAGCGGTACAAGCGCTATCTACGCCGCAACAAGAGGTAATTATTACCGCGGACAATGGCATGGATCTGCCAGTTCAGGATTACAACGCAGTACTAATGGAGGTAGCAGTTGGACCAATGTGATGCCCAATGTGCCGGGCCAATCCTTTAAATATGCGGTAGCAGACATTGAAATCGCGGCCGACAATCGCCTTTGGGTAGGAACTCAGTTATCTCCTTACGGCGGAAGTGACCGTGGTGGAGGCCGAGTTTTATATAGTGATAATGGTACTAGCTGGACGGTTTCGCATACCGTTAGTAGTGGTGAAAGGGTGGAAATAGCCTGTGCACCAAGTAATTCGAACTATGTGTATGCCCTCACAGAAATAGGCAGTGCCGCAGGTGAAATTGCCCGCACTACCAATAAGGGCAGTACTTGGACGGTAAGAAATGAACCCGCCGATGCGGACTTAGGTATCCCAAATTCAGATTTTACTCGCGGACAGGCCTGGTATGATCTTATTATGGGGGTTGATCCCAATAATGCTGATATCGTTTATGCTGGTGGGATTGATTTATTCCGCTCTACGGATGGAGCCAATTCTTGGAGTCAGATTTCTAAATGGAGTAACAACAATAATTTAGCGGCCTTGCCTTGTTCCTATGTGCATGCCGATCAGCATGCCATAATCTTTAAGCCGGGAAGCTCTGATACCGTTCTTTTTGGTACCGATGGGGGAATTTTTTACACCACTTCAGCTAGCACTTCAGCCAATGCCAATGTGATTGCCGCAAGAAACCACGAGTATAATGTTACGCAGTTTTATGCGACTGCATTACATCCAACCGCCGGTTCTAACTATGCCTTGGCAGGTGCTCAAGATAATGGCACCCAGAAGTTTTCCTTAGCTGGTTTTGCTTCTACTAGTCAGGCTACCGGAGGAGACGGAGCTTATTGCTTTATCGATCAAACCAATGCCAATTACCAAATCACCTCTTATGTCTACAATAGCTATTGGCGCAGTACCAATGGAGGGGCAACTTGGGGCTCGCGTTTCCAAACCGATTACAATACAGGGCGCTTTATAAACCCTGCCGATTACGACGATAATCAAGATATCTTGTATTCGGCACGCACCAGTAGCACGGTAAACCGGGTAAGTGGTATAAGCAGTACGCCCAGCATTGGCAGTATTAGTATTAGTGGGATGAGTTCTATGGCTTCCCATTTAAGGGTTAGTCCTTATACCACCAGTAGTACTACTTTATTTATTGGAACAGAAGGAGGCGACCTTTATAAGGTCACCAATGCCAATGGGAGTCCGAGTACTACCAATATAGGTTCTGCAAGTTTTCCCGCTGGTAATGTTTCTTGTGTAGAATTAGGAGCCAATGAAAATGAAATTCTGGTAACTTTTTCCAATTATGGGGTTAACTCGGTATGGTATACCAGCAATGGGGGCACAACTTGGCAATCTAAGGAAGGTAATTTACCGGATATGCCAGTACGCTGGGCTCTTTTCAATCCCAATGATTACAATGAAGTAATTCTTGCCACTGAAGCTGGAATTTGGTCTAGTACCAATTTTAACAATACGAGTCCCACTTGGGGGCCTAGCAATAGTGGCTTGGCCAAGGTGCGAGTAGATATGCTCCAATACCGAAGCAGTGATGATGTGGTCATTGCCGCCACGCATGGTAGGGGTTTATTCAGCAGCAGCTTTAGTACTGTGAGCCCTTTACCAGTGGCTAACTTTGGCTTAGATCCAGCGAATGCTTGTTTAGGGGATACCCTAAGCTTAGTGGATTCTACCCTTAATTTCCCGAATAGTTGGAGCTGGACGATTAGTCCCACTACTTTTCAATTTGTCAATGGGACTAATGCCAATAGTCAGAATCCGCAAATCGTTCTTAATGCCAATGGTCAGTATTCCGTTACCCTTATTGCGGCTAATGTGAATGGAAGTGATACGCTTAGTCGGGCTAATTTCATTAGTGCGGGCGGATTAAGTCTTCCTTATACCCAGGATTTTGAGAGTAGCCATGACTTTAGCATTGATAACCCCGATAATGGTATTACTTGGGGTTTATATACGGTAGGGGGTAGTAGTCCGGGTAACCAGGCCATGGGTATAAACTTCTTCAATTATAGCGCTACCGGTAATCGCGACGGGCTTATTAGTCCGCCATTAGATTTTAGCGGCTATAGCAGTGTCGACCTCGACTTTGATTATGCATATGCCCGTTACAGTGCTTCTTTCCGCGATTCAATGGCCGTTTATGTGAGTACAGATTGTGGAGCTACTTTTAACCGGGTTGCCTCATTTAGTTCCGACCCAGGGGTCAATTTTGCTACGGTAGCCGATCAAAGCTCGAGTTTTAGTCCGAGTACTAGTAATGATTGGTGTGGGAATACCCTAATTACTAATTGCCCTAATATCGACCTCAGTGCCTATGCAGGTAATAGTGAGGTTCTGATAAAGTTTGAAGGGATTAATGGTTATGGAAACAATCTTTACATTGATAATATTAATGTGAGTGGTACAAGCGCAGGTCCTATTCCTAGTGCCGATTTTTCCGCTAATGATTCTACTGTTTGTACCAATGCTTCTGTAAGCTTTACCGACCTCAGTACTAATAGTCCAAGCAGTTGGGCTTGGACCGTGAGTCCGGCTACTCATTCCTTTGTAGGCGGCACCAGCGCAAGTAGTCAGAACCCACAAATCCAATTTAGCGCGCCAGGAAATTACACGATTAGTTTAAGTGCCAGCAATGCTTTTGGCAGTGATACGGAAACCAAAACTGGCTTTATTCAAGTTGCGGCTAATTTGAGTCCTTCGGTCACTATAAGTGGAAACGCTAGTTCTTGGTGTGCAGGAAGTAATGCCATTTTTACCGTCACACCAAGCAATGGTGGGACCGCTCCAATTTATCAATGGAAGGTGAACGGAATTAATGTTGGAACCAATAGTCCCAGCTATTCGAGCAGCAGTTTAGCGAATGGTGACTTAGTGACTGTAGAAATGACCAGTAATGAAAACTGCCTGAGCAGTTCTACGGCTACTTCCAATAGTATTACGGTGATAATTAATCCTACAGTTGTACCCAGCGTGAGTATTAGTGCCAATGCCAGTAGTATTTGTGCAGGCGATCAAGTTACGTTTACCGCTTCTGTTACCAATGGCGGCACTAACCCAAGCTATCAATGGAAGTTAAATGGCGCCAATGTAGGCAGTAATTCCGCAGTTTATGTGAACTCTAATTTAGCCACTAATGATCAGGTTTGGCTTGAAGTATTGTCCAATGCGACCTGTGCCAGTGCCAATGCGGTAAGTTCCAATACCATTAGCATGAATGTAAGGCCCTTGCCCATTATTACTAATACCACCAGCATTCCAGTCGCTAATCTTTGTCCGGGTGACAGCCTAATTCTAAGTGCGAATGTCAATAACCATGGGATTTCAGGATCCTTATCTAATTGGAGTGGTAATGGCGTTCAGAACAATGTCTTTTATGCCTCCTTAGCTGGAGCTGGAAGTCATAATTTAAGTGTGAGTTATGCTTACACAAATAGCCCTAATTGCTCTGTAAGTGAGCTTATTACTGTTAATGTTGATGCCATCCCGCAGCCTACTATTAGTTATAGTAACCTGGTATTGACTTGTAATCAGGCAGGGTTTAATTATTTGTGGTTTCTCAATGGTTCCCCAGCACCGGGAGTGAATAATCAGCAGACCTATAATGTGCAAAGCAATGGGCAATATCAAGTGCAATTGGGGACAGTAAGTTGTTTTTTATTCTCCGATAGTTTGGTGGTAGCTGATGTGAGTATTGAGGAGCTAAAGGCGGCTTGGAATTGGAGTTTGTATCCTAATCCGGCGCATGATCAAATTACAGTGGAGTTAGATAATCCGGGAGTGGCCACTATTAAAATTCAGGTATTTGATCAGAGCGGAAGAATGGTATTAAGGCATGAAGAGTCTATGAATGCTAAAAAGCATCGCGCTAATTTAAATGTAAGTGACTTGGCAGCAGGAGCCTATCAAATTCAAGCTCGCTTAGGTGATTTAAGTTTTGAGGATGGATTTATAATTCTAAAAGATTAAGCAATGAAAAGCATCTGGCTTTTTCCTCTCCTTTTATTAGTCGCATCTTGCTCTAGTTCAAAGAATCAGTTTGAGCTTAGTGCTAATCAAAGTATGTTAATTATCGGCAAAGGAACTGGTCAGGATGCTGCGATTAACCCTTATGCCAATCAGGTGAGTATCGCTGAGGTGAGAAATAAGGGCAATGCGTTTTTTTATGTGAGAATCCAAAATGGAGATCGGTTCTTATCCCAAACCCCAATTATGCCTGGAGAAACCAAGGAGTTTGAACTGCAACCGGGTTTTAGACTATACCTCGATTCCGAAAAGGACAGTAAATCTGAAATACGATTTATGCCCAAATAGACCTAAAAAAAAGCCCGACTGCTAGATGCTGTCGGGCTTTTTTATTTCGTTTGACTTATTATCCGCATTTCGAATGCCCACAACTGGTGCATTTCAAGCAGCCTTCTTCATAAATTAAGCCTTCAGGATCTCCGCAATCTGGACATTTTTTATCCACTGCTTCGGTGCCATCGGGGATAAAGGTTTTTAAAGCTCGGGCAACGCCATTGGTCCAGGTATTAATGAAGTCGGTATCTAAGTTTAGATTCGAGACTAGGTCCACCACATAAGGAAGCGGCATCTTATGGCGTAATACTCCGGAGATTAATTTAGCATAGTTCCAATACTCTTTATTGAAGGAGCGTGACAATCCTTCAATAGTTACTCTAAAGCCTTGGGCATCGGTATAGCGGAAGTCGTAGCGGGTGCCATCCTCATCCTTATGACGGATGATCCAACCACGACTCACATAAGCAGGGAGGTTGAAGGCATCTTCAGCTAGACCCGTGAAAATTTCATAAGGATGGTCATTTAGAATTCCAACCACTGCTAACCAATCTTCACCGCTTTCATTTTTAAAACGAATCACCCGGGCGTCTAAGGTGTCGGGACGCGCCTCGAAAGGAGCATTGGCAGCGGTTTTATCCTCCTTAGTTTCGGAAGAAACGAGAACTCCGCTGCGAGAACCATCACGGTAAACAGTGATTCCCTTGAGGCCACGTTGCCATGACTCCAAATATATTTCCCCAACTTTAGCTATCTCCACATCATTGGGCAAGTTAATAGTAGAGCTAATGCTGTGGGTAGTATATTTTTGAACAACGGCCTGCAGCTGAACTCTTTGAATCCAGTCTATTTCATTAGCAGTCATACCCTGGTAGGGACTTTCAGCAATATCGGACTTACCACTTACCTCCATCCAGGTTTTTAATTTAGGATGGTATACATCAAACTCTTCCCAAGCATCCCCTAATTCATCCACAAAGCTCACTTTAGATTCGTCGGCTTTGCTACTTAGCTTACGGCGTCTTTTGTAAGATAGCATAAAGGGAGGCTCAATACCGGAAGTGGTTTGTGCTAACATACTGAGAGTTCCGGTAGGCGCAACGGTACTGATGGAAATATTGCGTCGGCCGTTTTCCATCATTCTTTTGTAAAGATCTGGAAACTCCTTTTCGAGCATTTGCACGAATTCAGATTTGGCCTCGATTTCAGGATTAAAGCCATGGAAAGAACCCCTTTCAATGCTCATGTCAATGGACGAATCGAATTCACCTCGCAATTTGGTGCGCATAATTTGATCGACCATTTCCAAACCTTCCTCATTATCCATTTTTAAGCCTAAGGCTGCAATGGCATCCCCTAAGGCCGTAAAGCCTAAGCCTGTTCTTCGGCCTTTTTTACCGGTATCGTAAAGCAATTGCCATAGTCGCAATTCAGTTTCTTTTATGTAATCAGGCTCAGGGTCGTTTTTAACCTTATCGAGGATACGCTCGATATGTTCCAGTTCTAAATCCACCAAGTCGTCCATTAGTCGCTGGGCCTCGTAGCTGGTTTCGTAGAACAGATCAAAATCAAATTCTGCATCAGCACTAAAAGGATTCTTTACAAAGGAGTAAAGATTTAAAGCAATAAGTCGGCAGCTATCTCCGCCTTGCATGGCAATTTCTGAGCAAGGGTTGGTACTTAGATTCTCGAAGCCAGGGTATACACTTGAAGTGGAGTAATAATGTTGACGATCCCAGAAAATGAGTCCGGGTTCCGCAGTATTATGGGCACAAGAAATAATCGTATCCCAAAGCTCACGTGCTTTAATAGTTTTCGTGATTTCAGGTTCTTTAGCGTCGATTGGCCAGCGGTGCGTATACTCTTCGTCATCGGCAACCGCTTGCATAAACTCATCACTCAACCGAACCGAGATATTGGCCCCGGTTACTTTGTTTAAATCCTGTTTTATAGTAATAAAATTGGCTACATCGGGGTGCGCAATGTCCATGGTAAGCATTAATGCTCCCCTGCGACCATTTTGCGCTACCTCGCGAGTGGTGTTGCTAAAGCGCTCCATAAAGGACACTGCTCCACTGGTAGTACCGGCGGCATTGTTGACCTCCTGACCTGAGGGTCTAAGAGTCGATAAGTCGATACCCACCCCACAACGTCTTTTAAATAACTGAGTAAGCTGCTGGTCAGTGTGCATAATTCCACCATAAGAGTCGAATGGGGAAGGCATAACCACGCAATTCGACAGGGAAGCAATCATAAAGGGATGCCCTAAGGCAGCCATTACCGAACCTTGTGGAATTACATATTTAAAATTATCGAAGAGGCGAAAAATCTTGTCTTCGCTCAAGGCTTCTCTATACCGACCATAATCTGATATGGCATCTGCGAAAAGCTCACCGCCTTCAGCCCGGTAGCGCGCTTCAACACGACCAAATTCTTTAGCCATTCTGCGGTGCATATCCTGCGGACTACGCTCCAAAAAATTACCCTGTGCGTCCTGAACCGCATATTTATTCATCCAGGTAGTTGCCGCCAATTCATCGCCCTTAAAATACTCTAGGGCCGCTTTTAACACTTCTTCTCGGCGGTACAGATCTTTTTCTAGGTTGGGGGATGAAACGGCTATTTCTGGCATTGTGGCTGTTTTTAAAATTAAGAAGAACTAAGGTCGTTTTTAGATAAATGCCTTCGTAGCCCCTTCAAGATAGTTTATGAACTAGGCCTGTTAATTCTTTCATTTTTAAAGGATTGGGTTTTTCGGTTTTCATTTCCTTTATTCGCCTGGTCTTGTCATGCCTGGTCTGTTGTGATTTAGGTCGAATTGGTTTTCTCTAGGCAGCTGTATTTTTCTTATCTTGGGGCATAGGGGAAACATTCCTGGAACACCACTCAATGGAACAAAACAAAATCAATCAGCTTGTTAACAGGCTGACAAAAACGGGGGTATGGTTCTATAATTTAGACCAGGATACTCTTAATTGGGATGAACAGATGTTTGAAATCTATGAGATCGATCCCAAGGATTTTTCTGGTGATTTTTCTAGTTTAGAAAGCCTGGTTCATGAAGAGGACCTTGATATGGTTAAGGAGTCCTATCGCCAAGCAGTAGAAGAAAAAGGCGAATACAATGTGGTTTTTCGAATTCATAGCTTCAAAGGGAACTTGAAGTACATTAAGGCTAATGGAGTATTAGTTAGAAGTTCGAAAACCGGAGATCGCCTATTCACTGGAGCCAATCAGGATATCACAGAAATAATAAAGGAGCGAGAGGAGAAGGAAGAACTGAGTCAAATACTGAGGGATTCTCAAGAAACCGCTATTATCGGCAGTTGGCAGCACAATGTGAAAACGGGGCAAACCTATAATGATGTAATTACCAAGCGAATCTGTGGCTTGGAGCCCGATTACGATCTGCAGGCCTCAGAAGGAATTTCTTTTTATAAAGAAGGCTGGTCGCGCGACACTATTACGGCAAGGTTTGGAGAATTAATAGAAACCGGAAAGCCTTATGACCTAGAGCTACCTATGATTACCAAACAAGGTAAGGAGATATGGGTTCGGGCCATAGGTAAGCCAGTTTATAATTCTAAAAAAGAGATAGTTAAGGTTACCGGGGTGTTTCAGGATATTACAGCCCAAAAGGAGAAAGAGCAAAGGCTTATCGAAAGTAATGAGCACTTGAAGAAACTGGGTGAGCGCCTGAGTGAACAAAATCGAAAACTTCATGATTTCGCCCATATTACCTCTCATAATTTAAGAGCACCGGTGGCGAATTTAATGATGTTAAAAGAGCTTCTTTTAATTGAGAAGGATCCGTCCGAATTGGCGCAATTGCATAGTTTAATCGGCGAAACGACGGAGCGATTAAATGAAACCCTCGACCATTTATTAGATGCATTGGTGGTGCAATCGGAGGTGAGCGTGGAACGCCAAAAAATAAACCTCGAAAATCAAGTAGAGGACTTGAAAAGTCGCCTTAACTATGTTATAAAGGAAGCAGGGGTTAAGATAGAAACAGACCTTAAGCTCAGGCATTTATATTTTAACCCCCTTTATTTAGAAAGCATTTTATTAAACCTGGTAAGTAATGCACTTAAATTTAGACGCAATGAGGTGGAGTCTACTTTAGTGATAAAGAGCTATTTAGATGGAGAGTATCCGGTGATGGAAATTACCGATAATGGAATTGGAATAGATTTAGAGCAGCATCGCGACCGCATTTTTGGACTCAGCAATACTTTTCATCATCATGGTTCCGCCAAAGGTGTTGGCCTTTTCATGTGCAAAAACCATATGGAGGCTATGGGGGGCACTATTCGTGTGGAGAGCGAGGTTAACGTAGGGACCACCTTTATTCTGCAATTTTCACCCTCAAGTTTTATTTCGGAATGAGTTTACTAATAATTGACGATGATCCCATTTATCGATTTTCATTCAAGAAAATAGTGGCCAGCATTCGCCCTGATATTGAATTAGATACGGTAAACGATGGGCAGGAAGCCATTCGGTATTTTAATCCGGCGGAAGGCCGACATAAAAAGGTGAAACTCATTTTGGTGGATTTAAATATGCCCGTTATGGATGGCTGGGGCTTTCTTGATGCCTATCGCTTAATGCCCTTTGGAAAGGAGCATATATCTGTTTATATCGTTAGTAGCTCTAGTAATCCCAGTGATTTAGATCGTTCCGAAGAATATCCAGAGGTAAGCGGCTATTTAGTGAAACCTATCAAGCGGGAAGCTTTATTGGAATTATTGGAAAAGCTTTAAATAAAGTACTGGTGGGTATTTCTTCCTACAAAATAGGCCTTAAACTCTTTATAGTTTTATGCTTTAGTGCATTGTCTGCACAGAGTGAAGGTGTTAATGCCATTATTGGTGATCAAGCTTGGTATGCCACACATGGTTATTATCCCCATTCAGATATTGCCGATCAATTACGGGTTCGCAATCATCTAGAATATGTTTTGGATCTACTAAGCCAGACAGAGGTTGACGAACCGCTGCAAGCGAAGCGCAAAGTTTTACTCAGATTTTTAAAAGATTACATCGATAAAGGCAAGTTTCCGCGCAATTTTTATTTTCCCAGCCAGCGCCGACCTTGTTTTATTGATGATGAGGGTCGTTATTGTGCGGTCGGCTATTTAGTAGCGCAAAGTGCAGGGAAAGAGCTGGCATTGGCGATTAATAAAGCTTATCGTTTCCATTATTTATTGGATATTAAAGACCCCGCCTTGAAGCGCTGGCAAGAGCAGAGTGGCTTTAGTATGCGCGAATTAGCCATGATCCAGCCTAGCTATCGAACGCCCATTCCCATTGCTTCAAGATATTACCTGTATCAATCGCCTAGCACCCATAAATATGGATTAAAGGAAACGGAAACGCATAAGGTTGCATTACGAGCACGCTATTCGGTTTTACGCTATGACCCAAGCGCAGTTTTTATTTGGGCTAAGAAAGGGCAAGATTGGTACCTGTTTGACTCCGTTCTAAAACCTTTACCACGCGACTACGGCCTCTTTCAAGATACCTATGATTCTTTGCGCTTTATTGCTGGACAAGATCAGGCCATGTTATGCTTTCGTAAAAAAGAAATAATTCTAATTCTTGCTGACGGATCAGTACAAGGCCCCCTAAAAATCGATTTTCAAGCTATAAAGCTTGTCCCGGATCATATTCTAGTTAAAGTGAATGGTATGTGGCAGGCCTATAATTATCAGTGGCAAGCGCTCTTTAAGGAAGAAAAGCAGCATATAGAGGCGCTGCTGGCTATCGATGGACGTTTCCTTGGTTTTAAGGCTCAAATTCACGGTAATTGGACTTTTTACGGTACTAAAGGGGAATATATCTCTGGCCCTTGGCAAGATTTAAGTGTTTACCGAGGCATGATTAAGGGGCGGTCTAAAGAGGGGCAGGACTATCTGCTTTCTTCAGCTGGAGACACCCTGGCGAATGAGGTGAGCGAGCTAGAAGCAGTTTCTGGACATTGGTTAACCAAGCTTAAACAGGAGGGAGGCTATGCCTTGATTAATGGCTATAACGGCATTTGTTATTCGCAGTATCCCTATCAAGAAATGCACTCGGTTAGCAATTTCAAACTAAAGGTAAAGCGCGATTCAGCCTGGGGGCTAATTGATTATGGCGGTACGGAGCTGATACCTTGTAAATATCAAGCCATCTATCCCGAAGGAGAACTATTTCTAGTTAAGGATCAAGAGGGCATGGGTGTCTTTGATAGTCAAGGTAAGACGCTTATTCCTTGCCTAAATGATACGGCAGGACTTTGGTTGAAGGATGCGGGTGATCCACGTAAGCAAATTATGTTTGTGCAAAAAGGAGGGGAGCGGCGTTACTATCATCAAGATGGAAGAGAGATTTTTGGAATTCCAGATTATGATGAGCAGCAGTTTTTGAGTCAGGCTCACAAATTCCTAAAAAATGAGCAAAGCGCCTGGATTGTCCAATCCCTTTATGGTGACTTACAGATTGACTCGGCCGATATTGAGTCCCTTTATTTTTTAGGCTCTTATCTCTTTGCCTATGAGCAAGACGGAAAGTTTGGGGTTTTATTGGCTTATCCTAAAAATAGATTGGCGACCTTTTTCCGTAAAGAAGCTCAGTGGGATAGTATAGTTTTAGCCGAGCATGATCAATACAACTTCTTTGTGGTTGAGCAGGATGGATTATGGGGCATCTATGATTTCCGCAGAGACAATCTCATTATCGATACCCAGTTTGAGGATTTCTTTATTTACGGAATTAATCGATCTTATCCCTGGATATATTTTAAGGGAGAAGATCGTTGGCATGGCTTTACGCATACGGCTGGGCAACTCACACACATTCGTGATGATATTCAGCCTAAGATTCAGGCCTGGTATGAAGAAGAGCTTCTGCGCCGCCGCGATAATTGATTTCTTAGTTAACCTCGTAAACCAATTTCATGGTAATGGAAGCGGTCTTTTCCCGGTCACTAGTATTAAAGGTGCCGCCCCATGAGTATTCTTCGGTGCTATGCTGACCAGTGATCTGGAAGACCCCCATTCGTGCCGATACCAGCTTTCCTAGTTTTGCCCCAGAGTTGGAGGCGATGGTTTCTGCTCTAATACGGGCATCTTCGGTAGCCTTGGAAATCATTTCAATCTTTAGATTAGCTAAACCCGTAAAGTAATAGCGGGGGGCACTCGAATAAAAGTTGATTCCCTTATTGAGTAGTTCGGTAATTTCTCGCGATATACGTTCAACCCGATCTACATCCTTGCTCTCCACGCTAACCGATTGCGTAAGGATATATTTCTCAAACCTTTCACCCATATAGTCGCCATCACTAGAGTAGAGTGCCTTGTTTTTTTCCCGTACGGAAAGGGCGCTAAAGACTAAGTTTTCGGCTTTTAATCCTTGCTCTAATAAGTAGTCGTTTATTATTCCTTTCGATTTTTCTAATTCGGCATAAGCCTCCTTAAGATTGGTACTTTCGGCGCTGAAGCGACCATCCCAGACTACCAGGTCTGAGCTGAAATTGGCTTTACCTAAACCAGTTACACTAATATTTCCTTCCGATTTGGCACGATCGACATAGGCTTTACCTAGAAAAATTGAGGCGATAATGATAGCCAAAGCAAAGATGAGGGAGGAGAAATTTGATTTCATGTAGGTTTAGGATTATTGAGAATTAAAGATGCGTTTTTTTAGCCATAAAAACTATGCAGGGTGTATAAAAGTGCTAGGCATAAGGCAGCTAAACTAATGGTAAAGAAAAGCGGTGGGTTTTGATGACGCCAATGCGCAATTAGCCCGAGGATAACAAAAACAGGCATGGATAATAATATAGGAACCGCGATAATTTCATGGATTACACCATAGGCGGACAGGTCCCAATGGAAGTGAGTACGCAGATGGAGAAAGATAATCCAGCCAACAATGCAATAGTTGATGATACTAAGAAAGCGGAGATTCATGCTCTAATTTAGGCAATTAGTTCAAGACCCTTTAGAATTGAAGAGTGTGGTATAGATTTCTAGGGATAGCTTATCTTAGGCTAATGAAAAGATATTTATCCGCCTTTGCCAGTCTTCTGCTTCTTGCAGCCTGTAATAACAATTCCAATCCGAGCACAGAAAAGTCTGGTCGCAGTATCGTCTTAAATGATACCATAAGCACCCCCAGTGGCCTTAAGTACATTTTTTTGAAAGAAGGGCAGGGTGTTCCGATAGACACTGGTTCTAAGGTTAAAGCCTTTACCAATCTCTATATTAATGATTCGGATTCTATATTCTGGACTACCGCTGAAGCCGAAGATTCTAGTTTTGTATTTATTCATGGTAAGACTTCCTTAATCCAAGGCTTCTCTGAGCTCAACTCTTATTTAGTAGAAGGAGATGAGGTGATTGCGATTTTGCCCGATTCTCTCGCCTACGGTAAAAGTGGCCGTGGTGATGTTCCTCCGGGGGCTACTTTGATTTATAAGCCCTATGTGGTGCGCTCGGTATCGGAGCCAAAACAGATGCTTACCGACACCTTAAAAGCTTTGAGTAGCCAAGATTTGCAAACGGCCATGGAGTTCTACGAAGAAATCAGAAATACTGAGCTTGGAAAAAACTACCATAAAGAGATTGAAGATTTAATGCCCCTTTTAGGGGAAATGCAGAAGGATAGCATGTTTGAGCTTAGTTTTCAATGGGCTAACTATTTGCAGCAAAGTGCTCAAAAATTGGAAGACAAGGAGTACTTAGTTTATTTCAAGGTAAATGCCCTCAAGGCAAAATCATCTTATCAGGAGGCCTTAGATGAGGTCAATTCACTCCTCGCACTAGGAGCCGATTCTGCCTATTGGTCTAATGCAAAGGCCGAATTAGAGGCAATATTAGCGGGCCAATAATTATGCATTATTAAAATGGATCTAATAGCAAGGGCCATTACATCAAATAAGACTGTAAAGATATCTTTACATAGTGTAAAATATTCTTTACATTTGAGGAAAATTAAGCAGATGACTTTATTACTTTCTTATCGATATAAGTGGTTTAGCCGCATAGCCTTTTACAGCTTGGTATTATTTGGTCTGGTCTACCTTATTTTCCTTCAAGATAATCAGGCTTTCGAGAGCCTGTTTACTTTTAAGGTACCGGCATTGATAAACTCTGAAATATTTGGAGACCTAGTTATTGGCTTACAATGGGTAGAAGCAATGTTTTTCGATGAGGCTTTAAGCGTATTGTTAATTGTATTCGGCTTAATGAGCGGTTTTTCTAAAGAGAGGTACGAGGATGAATACATAGATAAAATGCGGAACGATAGTTTACGCTGGAGTCTTTTTATCAATTACGGGATTTTGCTACTTACTCTTTTGGGGGTATATGGGATTATTTACCTGAGCTTTATGTTTGCTCAACTGTTTTTAATTATCCTCCTTTTTAACCTTCTATTCGACATCAAGCTTTATCTGCACTATAAATCGGTTGCAAATGAGGAATAAGATTAAGGTATATCGCAGTATTCAAAGTATGTCGCAATCGGACTTAGCCCAAAAATTAAAGGTAAGCCGCCAGACCATTAATGCTATTGAAAACGGTAAGTACTCGCCTTCCTTAGAATTAGCCCTGCAGATGACTCAGCTTTTTAATTGTAAGGTAGAGGACCTCTTTGAACTGTAAAGCTTCCTCAATAGCGTTCAACAATTAAATTCTCTGCATAACGCAAGAGCGAGATTAAGAAGTTTTCTCGTTCGAGGGCCTTTTGCTCCATATACCCTAATTGCTTTTTAGCAATAAACCTGCCCTTAACTACTAGTCCACTTATTTCCTTTAAATGATGGAGATCTTCTAAGGGGTTTTGATCTAAAATTAGAACATCGGCTTGCTTCCCGAGACTTATACTACCTAAATCCTTGAGGAAATCATGACTTTTACTCGCATTTAAAGTGGCAGTCTCTAAAACTTCAAAATTGCTTAAGCCCGCTTCTTGGTAGAAAGCGAGCTCTTTGTGGATGCTATAAGCAGGCTGCGTGATACCGATGCCTGCATCGGTGCCACAGACGATATTGCCACCCGCCTCGTGAATAAGCTTTATCGCATTAAGCTGAAATTGATGTTGCTTTTCAATTTGCGCCCCAATCTCTGGGTCCCTAGTCTTAGCATCCTGCCACCTTTCAAATTGTGCCTTACTGTCCAGCTTTCGAATCATCGGGTTCATCGCTCTTAATTGCTCTAGCTCGGCTGCATCCATCTCCTCAATTAGTCGGTAGATATTGTGATATACCGTTTGGGTTGGGCAGAGGGCAATATGAGGATGTTTACCAAATTTTCTCGCTAAAGCTTTAAGCTGAAGGGTATCGAGCTGATAGTTTAGGGCAACTTGCACGATATCCTCGGCATGCTCAATACTGCGCACAGGGCGCTGAAATTGTTCGAAATAGTTGAATTCGGCACTAGGATGACAAACTACATCCAAGTTTAGCTTGATAGCCTCCTTCAGTACTGCTTTAAAAACCGAATCACTTATACCATAATAGGTTTTCACAAAATCGTAGCCAGCTTCCTTGTAATACTTTAGTAAGCGCTCTGCTTCCTTACCATTATGCACTGGTTTATTATCGGTAGTGCTATAAGCAGGGCCGCTTAATTTTGGACTTGAGGTGAAGAAATTTGGACCAATCAGGGCTCCTTCATTAAGCTCTTCCTTGATGCGTAGGTGCATGGGTTGTCCCCATAGATTACGAATGGTAGTAACACCCTGACTCAAATAAAGTCCTAGTTCATAAGCATCCCAAAGATGGACGTGAAGGTCCATTAAACCAGGCAAAAGGTATTTTCCCTTTGCATTTATTACGGAGTCTCCTTTGGGGTCCAAGTCGATGCCAATTTCGACGATACGCCCGCTCTTAATACGGAGATCATGATCGGCCAGCAGGGTATCTTGGTCCATCGGGATAATATGAGCTCCTTTAATAAGGTAGTTTTCCTGCTGCTTACTAGGACTCATATGGGCTAAGTCACGTCGCTCTAATTCGGCTAGAATAAACCCGCTTATTACTGCCAGTAGCACCACACCTAATAGGGTAAGCAACAGGTATTTCAGGAATTTCATCGGCTCAATTTAGGAAAAAGTAAAACTGGTTTAAAGAGCAAAACCAGGGCAAAGCTCAGTTCTCCAAGTGCCATGGGGAGGGCTAGTGCCGTTTCCAAGCTTTGGAAAATAGTATTGGCTTCGGGCCAATAATTGAGACCGGCATGAACAATAGTGTAACTTATCCCCGCCAAGCCTAATAAGACTTTTAGCCATTTGAGGGGCACTAAAGCGGCTAGTAAAAATAGATGGACGCCAAAGATAATTAGACCTTGAGACCAGATATTATTGAAGGTTTCAATATGTGCCGACACTGCGCTAAGTCCCGTATGATCGCCTAAACTGTAAAAAGCTTTCACTAAGGAAATCAAAGCCCAGCCCAGTACTAAGGAATAGATTAATCGCATTAAAGCGCTAAGACGTCCTAATTTACTTGGGTACAAGCGGTAAAAGGCATAGCTTAAAAATAGATCCAAAGCTAAAATTGTAAACCAACTGATTATTCCCAGTGCGAAAAGGCTAGAAGCAGCTTGTTGATCGGGCCAACTTAGGGCCGTCTCAACTGTTCCAAACTGCATGAGTATATAGCCATAAGCAAGACCGGCTAAAAGGGCCATTAGGAGTAAGGAAAGGCCAGAGCCTTTTGCGAGCTTTTGATTTAGATTCTCCATGCTTATAAATTTCTAATTACTAGATTGAATTTTTTAGTACCAGAGGCAAGTAAACGGTGCGCCTCAGCTACCTTCTCAAGTGGGTACTGGCGAAAAATTGGGACTTTCAGTTTAGCGGCAATTTGAATTTGAAGTACTTTTTCCAGCATTACTTTTAATTCGGGGTCCTTTAGCATACCCGTAGCAGCAAAGTGTGCTCTTTGTTTGGCTTTAAAAAGCTTAGTACAGATCATGTCCACCAATGTACTTAAGTTTAGAACCGGACTGTAATACTGCCCTTCCTTGCTTAATACTTTCTTGGCCTGCTTAAACGAGCTTTTTCCTACCGTGTCGTAAAAGATATCGAAGCGTTCGGAAAGATTTTCGATGGCAGTTGTTTTGTAATCTACACAGTGATGCGCGCCCAGCTCCTTAAGCTTTGAGAAGTTCTCGGTACTGGCCAGGGCAGTGACTTCTGCTCCATAATAGTTGGCAATTTGCACGGCTGCAGAACCCAAGGAACCTGCGGCACCATTAATAAGCACTTTTTGTCCGGCCTTTATTCGGGCTAATGAAACTAGGAAATTATAAGAGGTGAGGGGGCCATCGCAGAATACTGCTGCCTCCTCGTGACTAAGGCTTTCTGGTTTGGGAAGAATTACGCCTGCTTCCTTAATACTTAAGTATTCGGCATTGGTACCAAAGTTTAAAGTAGTTTCCCCAAAAACCTGATCTCCCAGCTTAAAATTATGTACCGATTCACCTAGTGCAATTACTTCGCCTGAAAAGCCTGTTCCTGATACCGGGTATTTCGGCTTTAATAAACCCAGGATAAGACGGCCAAAATAAGGTTTACCAGTACGAATCATACTATCGGCCGTGGTAGCAGAAGAAGCATGTACTTTAACCAAAACTTCTCCTCGATGGGCTTTGGGTATCGCTATATTTTTAATTTGAATTTGTTCGGGACCACCATACGCTTCTACACAAGCGGCTTTCATTGTTTTAGTTTTCATAGTCTTGAATATTACATTGCAAATAGACGAGACTTTGATTACGATGGAGTACGGAATTTCAGGTACTAGGTACGGAATTTCATACCGCGACTAATTTTTGAGCTGAGCCAGGTATTTACTTGGGGTTAAGCCGTAATGTTTTTTAAAGCTTGCATTAAAAACTGACTTAGAGTTAAAGCCACTTTCGTATGCGAGCCCTAATAAGGAGATGTGACTATTCGCGGGATCTAGAGCTAATTCCTTAAAATGTTCTAAGCGATGTTTATTGATATAATCGTTGAAATTGGAACCTAAGCCTTCATTTAAGTACCAGGAAAGTTGATTAGGATGAACTTGCAGCTTAGCCGCCAATGACCTTAAGCTAAGCGATGGTTCTAAATAGATTTGCTCTGCTTTTAATAGTTTTTCCAATTCTGTATTTAAGCCGGCCTGTTCCTGCAAGTCCAATCGACTACTTTTCTTTGCTTTTGCTTTAATGGATGCATCTTCATTCAGTGCATATATTCTTTGGAGTAGTTCTGGAAAGCGCGGATCAGACTGTAATGGTTTTGCTAAAGGGTCATTGAAATTAAGTAGCAGGATGGAGGACTTATGTTCGAATAGTTTTTCCAAAAGGCTAAAGGCTTCGTCATTTCTCCCTAATCGGGCGTATATGAGGTAGAGGTATGCATGACTTTGAGGCGACTGGTTAGTCTCAGCCATTTGGATGTACTCTGATAAGCCTTCGTATTCATCTTGCTGTTTGCCATGAACATCGCATAAAATGCTAAGTCCCATGCGTTCATCGGGCATAATCCAAGCTTCGGGGAGTTCACTTAGCTCCTTTTTAGCCTGTTCTTGTTGTCCGGAGGCAATGAGGGCATAATAACGCACAATAAGGGCCGGCAGGTTTTGAGGGTTTTCGGACAAAAGCTCCTCACATATCTTTATGGCTTGAGAAAAATTACTGCTGCGATATTCGAAATAAGCAGCGTAAAAGCGACTTTCAGGATTAATGGGGTCAATTGCCAATGCATAGTGCAAATAGGTTTTAGCCTCTTGATGACGACCGCGTAAAAGTTCTAAAAAAGCCATAAACTGCTGGCCTTCTGGGTAATTGAGCTGTTCAGCAATAGCGCGCTTCCCATACTTATAGGCTAAGGAATAAGAGGCCTCCACAAAAAAGTAGTAATTGGCCAATTGATAATTTAAACTCGGATCATTGGCTTTCCGAACATGTACAAAGTCCATAGCATCCTTAGCCTTTGCCCAAGATTCAATGGGGTCTGCGAAACCAGCGGTGGCTAAGAATCCATAGGCATCAGCCATGCCAGTATGCGCATCAGTATATTCTTTGTCTATTTCAATTGCCTTTTGAAAATAGTTGATAGAAAGATGGACATCCTTGGGGTTCCAGCGGTTAAAATGGTATTTAGCTTTTAGGTAGTATTGAAAGGCTTCAGTATTTTCTGTTTGTGCCTGCACCAGGTGTTCTTCAATATCGAGGTGGCCAAATTGCTCTCGTAATTGGTCTGCAATCTCCAGGCTAATTTCGTCTTCAAGTTCAAAAAGTTGCTCCACCGCGCGCTGCCATGAATGCGACCAAAAAGTATGATCATCTTCAACGTTAATTAGAGAAGCACGGATTTTTATTGCTTCACCTAGTAATTCAATACTGCCTTCTAATAGGTTTTTAACCGCTAAGGTTTTTCCAATTTCCGAGAGGGATAGCTCTTCCAGTTTCGGATTAAAACTTGAGCGACGCGAACATACTTTTAGTTGTGGAATGCGGCTTAAGGCCTGAATGATTTCCTCGCTTAGGCCTTCTCCTAAGTAAAGCAAATCCTTAGCTGATTTGGCTTTAACCTGAAAAGGTAGTACGGCTATGGAGGTTTGAAATTGAGGCACGAGCGAATTTAGAATAATTTTCTCTCGGCTTTTAATGGATTTCCCCGCTTTTTTATCGGGGAAACATATGCTTTATTCCTTAGCGAAATCGATCCGGAAACAAGTGCCCTTATCTACATCACTACTTACACTAATTTCTGCTTTTTGGCTGCGCAGCTGGTTTTTTACTAGATATAAGCCAACCCCGCGTGAATCGCTGTGGTAATGGAAAGTCTCATAAAGTCCAAAAACTTTGGACCCGTATTTCTTTAGATCGATTCCCCGACCAAAGTCTTCAACTTCCAAAACGATGTGCTGGTCTTCTTCGAAGGACCTTAACTCAATAATTACTTCCTTTTGATCGACTTTTCGATATTTAATCGCATTGCTAATTAAGTTGAGGAATATACTACTGAGGTAGGAGGGGACAAAGACTACCCCAGCTACTCTAAAATCGGTTTTAAAGCAAACATTATGAATCTCAATTTCATGCTTCAAAATGATCTTAACAGTGTCCAAAACCTTTTGAAAATCTTGGTACTGTCGCTGGCTAACCACTTTGGTTTGTACCTGCACCAATTCGCTAAGCTCGTCAATTGTTTTGCTTAAGTCTAAGCTTACATTACCAAGGTGGTTTACGATTTCATTAAAGTCGTTTTCTTGAAATTGCGGATCCGCTAAAAGATGAGTTAGACCACTTAAGTTACTGGCATGACTTCGTAGGTTATGCGATACGATGTGGGCAAAATTCATTAAGCGGTCATTCTGATCTTGAATAAGCTCGCTTTTGCGCTCTTGCATTTTTTGCTCGCGCATCATTTCGTCGATATCCTGGATAATCCCACGCAGCTTAATGATTTCGCCTCGGTCATCGAGTAGAGGCTTGCAAATACTGCGTATCCAGCGAATATTTCCCTTTTGTGTTTTAATTTGAACGATAAGGTCGTAAGATTCCTTATTACGCAAAGTGTTTAGAAAGGAGATACGTATTTGTTCTTGCGATTCAGGCAAGTAATACGAAAAGGCCTTATCCAAGGTTAGTGATTCTTCCTCATTTAGTTCGTGAATACGGTAAACCTCTTTAGACCAATGAACTACTTCACTAGCTAATTGCGCTTCCCATACACCAATGCCTGCAACTTCTGCAACTTCCTCTAAGATCAGCTCTTGCATGCGGCGGTCTATTTCCACCGTTTTTCGAATATTAATGTCTTCGAGACTGCCCACCATATATTTTGGGGAACCTTGATCGAAGATAGCCTTGCCATTAATTTTAAACCAGCGGTAGGAGCGCACTTTGGTCTTCAGGAGAACTTCAATGCTAAAGTGCTTCTTCTTCTGGAAGTATTCTTGAATAGTTTGCTCGTAATAGGCGCGGTGATTAGGATGAAGCAACTGATTTATAAAAAAGTCATGCTCCTCAGGAACTTCTCCTCTTTCATAACCTAAATGATGCAAATAGTCGTCGCTCCACTTAGAAAGGCCGGTAATAATGTCCCACTCCCAAAGGGCGACATCCATACTTTCTAAAAAAAGCTTCTGTATTTCCTGTTCTGATATGGCTTTCACCTCAAGTGACTATTGCTGGTCTAAGGTAAATTATTAGATGCAAAAAATGCTTCTCATAGACTAAAATCTGAGAGCAGCTAGAAAAATCAACAAGCTAAAAGCCTTACTACACCTCTTTTAGAAGCGTATGTGCGAAATAATTCTTGAACTGATTGAGTAATTTAGTGGAGGTCTGATTAAGAACCGTATTTAACTGCTCATCGGAAATTAAGTCACGCTGACCCTTTAATTTTTGCAGATACTCCTTGATGGTGGTATCCCATTTCTTGACGGCCCCAGCGGTATCGAGGTCAAACTCCTTGTTGATTTCGTCAAAGCCTAAGACCTCTTCTCCTAATTGGAATTTTTCGAATTTGCCATAACGCTTCTTGTGATGGTCGATCATTTCCCTTCCCAATTTCATCAGAATTTGATAGCCATTGTTCTTCACTTTAGGTGAGTAGAAGAGGTATATGATACGATTTAAAGTCTGTTCCGCAATTTCGGAATTCGGAGTAGATAGAAAATCTTTTACTGCGGTCTGTTTCAAGAACTCCTCATTAATAATGTCATTAAACTCCTGATTGAAGTTTAAGGGTTTAAGTGGCTCTTTTGCAACAGCTTTGGAGTCCATTTGTTCCTCTTTGTCGCTAGGCTTAGCGATTCGGAAGAGTTTATTATTCTTATAAACGTATTGATTGTTTAAGTCGATTAATAAGTCCTTCAATTCCTTATTACGGGCGAGATCTTCCCCCTGTATCTTTATCGTTTCGAGCAAGAGGTGAATGATAGGTTTTTTCTCGGAGTTCTCCACCTTATCATTTTTGATATGCTCGATAATGGCCTCATGGAAAAGGTCATTGTAATGCAGGGTATTTTGCAAGATTTCTTGTTGATCCTCTTTACCTACGAAGTCGAAGTTCTTTATCTGCTCAATAGAGCTGCTGATAAGGAAAAGTACTTTGATAAAGTTCTCAGAGCTTTTCTGAAAATTCTCGGATGACTTCAGTTTCGGTAATAGCTCTTCAATTTCTTTTAGGCGGTTGGCCAGGCTGTAAATAGAGCTGTATTGATTGTAAAAAGCAATGTTGGAGTAATTATTACCCAAATTTTGACTCTGATGGATCACTTCATCAAAGGAGCGGGTTTTTAAGAAGTCAATGCTTTTTTCAATGGTGAGCTTTGCATCTTGGTACTTCTTGTTAAGGTCGGCCTGAAATTTTTTAATCTTAGTGAGGTATTCAATCTCCTCATCTAAGCGATAAATTTCGCGGATCGTTTGGGCGCTGCCTTGCAATACTTCAATGCGCTCATCGATACTAATAGAATGATTGAGTTTGGAGTTTAACTCTAATATCTCGGCATCATAATTGGCCGTTTTACCCTTAGGGTTTATCGCCGTTTCGACAATTTTCTTGGCTTTTAGGCTATTGAGAAGATCATTGGCCGAGCGGAAGCGGTTCTCCGGATCTTTAGCCAAACACTTCATTACAATGTCATAAAGCCATTGCGGGATTTCCAAACTCTGTTGATCGAGCTCAGGCATTATCCCCTGTGAAATTTTTACCAATGTAGAAATAGGGGAGTCACCCGCGAAAGGCACATTACCACTAAGACATTGGAACATTACAATTCCTAAGGAATAGATATCACTTTCTGGTCCAACTGAACGGCCATTAGCTTGCTCCGGACTCATGTATTCGGGAGTACCAATAACCGTTCCCGGTAAGGTGGTACCGGATGAACTTTCCTTAAAGGTAGCAATGCCAAAATCTAGAAGAATAGGCTTGCCCCGTTTGGTAATAAAGATATTGGAGCTCTTTATATCACGGTGAATTAAAGAGTGGTCGTGGATTTCTGCTAAAGCCGAGGCAATAGGGACCATAATGGTAAGTAGCTGGTCTACTCTCAATCGTCCCTGCTCGCGAATGAGATGGGCCAGGTCGGTTCCATCTAAAAACTCTAAACAGATGTAAACGATTTCACCCGCTTCACCCACATCGTATACCGTTATAATATTGGGATGCGAGAGTTTTGCGGCACTTTTCGCTTCCAGCTTAAAGCGCTTTATAGTGTCCTCATCATTAACTAAACTCGGGTGAATTACCTTAATGGCTACCTCGCGGTCGAGGCCAATTTGGATTGCCCGATATACATTAGCCATACCGCCCTTTCCTTGAAGATTTAATACTTCATAGCGATCGGCTAATACCTCTTTAATGTGATTATCGAAACCCGTGAATGACATAGTACTAATTCAATCTAATTTGCGTGGTTTTATCGAGAGGTTCCGTTACTTCATCCGAAGTTTTACTAGAGATCTCAATGGTTTCACCACTTTTTTCCGTGGACTTGAGGTCGACAATAACCAGGGTGATATTGTCATTTGAGCCTTTATCATAGGCGTAATTAGAGAGGTAGTTGCATTTTTCGACCGGACTAGCTTGCTCATTTTTTAAGCTATCGCTGATATAGCTAGGCTCGTTAATTTTATCTAAAATGAGTCCGTCCGAACAGAGTAGGAAGGAGGTCTTTTCCTTCAATTCGCCGCTAATACTTTTTACATCGCTTAAATCGGCCAAATCATCACCACCATTTAAAACACGGGTAATAATGTGATCATGTCGACGTAAAAAATCTTCGGGCACGGGAACACCATCCGCCTTACTTAAGGTTTCTTGAACCAAGCTGTGGTCTGTGGTGAGCTGACGCAGGCCGCGCTGATCGTATTGGTATATCCGGCTGTCGCCGATATTACAGTAGCAAAAATTGTCCTCTACTATAAGCAAAGCTACTAGGGTAGTACCCATGCCTCTGAGGTTTTCATTTTCTTCTCCTGCTTCGGCCAATTTAGTTTGGCAAGTGCTCACCACTTTTTCTAGGCAATTTCGCAGGTGCTTTGGGTCTTCGTAAAGATCCCCAATTTCCTCCATTACCACCGCCTTCATGGTTTCAATGACCATGGCACTAGCGGTTTCGCCACCATTGGCGCCACCCATGCCGTCGGCAACGGCAAATAAATAAATATCTGAGGTGAGTTGCTCTGCAAAGCAAGCATCCTGATTGCTTTGACGGCGTCCCACTTGACTAACTGATGCGTAGTTTAAGTCCCAAGCCATGCTTCTTAAACTTGATAGGTTACTATTACTTCCCCGAATTTCATGGATGAGCCTGGTTGAACTTGATCCAAGCCACCAGAGCCCATTACCTTACCATTTAGTTGGGAAGGATTGGTGCTACTTAAGTTGCGTAAATATAAAGCTCCTTTTTCGAATATAAATTCTGCCTGCTTCCTAGATACGGTTTGATCGTTCAAGCGTAAATGACTTTCTTCTTTACCGGCCTGGGCCGCTTCTCTACCCACGGTAGCGATATAGCCTAATCCGGTTGGGAAGCCCTTTAGCTCAATACTTTGCGCTTCACCGCCAATATTGAAAGTGAATTTACCAGGAATCTTATTGTCTTCTTCCGGTTTAGGCTGACTCATTACCACCGTCTTGGATTCCGTAATGGGTTGCTTTGGTAATTGATTAGGATTAAAAGCAATGGTCGCATAATTATCCGTTCCAGCATTACCGGCATTAGGATTAGGGTTGCTAGGTGGCACTTGCTGACCCATATTCGGTTGGGAGAATCCTTGATTGGGGTTGAAATTACCCTGTGGTGGACTCTGAGGAAAGGGATTACTAGGAGGGAGGTTGTTCGTTTTCTGTTTATTGATGATAAACACGATTACTACCCCTAATACAACCACTAAAGCGGTAAGGATGAAAATCATTGTGGAACTCTCTTCCTCGTCGTCATCGCAATCTAAACATTCTGGATCCTCAACTTGAAAGAATAAAGCCTCGTTCTTTTCCTTTAGCTTTCCTTCCAGGCGGTATTCCTGCCCAATTTCCAATTCATCCTCTGTTCTTAGCTCAAGACTGTCGTTGGAACGATCCACTAAAATGTAACTGTCTTCACTAAGGCTGGAATCTGGTTCGTGAATAATACCCTTTAAACTAAACTCGGTATTAAGGTATTCGGATTTTTTCGCCTTGACTTCCTTAACGGATTCATTTTTAGCTAAGGCGGAAATACTTAGCATCAATGCGGCGATTAAGGCAATGATTGGTCGGTCCATTAAATAGCAATTTTTCCTTAGCGAACATACGTTAAAATTTCAGGATTTGCCTGGTAGTTGGTGCTGAATAAGCGGTTAGTTATGACATTTTCACGGCAATTGCCCCCATTTTTTAGCAATAGTTCTTATTATTGTTATGACCAAAAAAACCAATCATTCATGCGCTACTCCTTCAGGCTCCTCGGCTTTGTCGCCATTTTCTTTTTGGGTATTAATCTTCAGGCAAATACTGTTTCTCAGGGAGGTAATGCGGTTAGTGATGGGAATACTCTTAATAGATGTGCTTCAACGAATCTCACATTTACCGTTGGCTTTACCGCCAATGGTGCGAATAAATCTGATTCATTGCGGATCTATCAGGGTAGTAGCTTACTTACTACAATAAAAAGTCCCAATACTTCATTTAACTTATTGGTTCCTTCCAGCCCAGGATCAAGTCAGCAATACAGCATTGCTTTCTATGAAATCGCTTCGGGGAACGTCAAAGACTCATTGGCCTTTACTTTAAGCGCATACAGCAATGCCAGCGTTAGTATTCCGGCGGGGCAGAGCCAAACGGTTTGTTATAATGGAACGCCTACTGGTACTCTCACAGCTACACCTAGTAATGGATCGGGGAACTTCACTTATCGTTGGTTACAGGCGACTAATGCCTCAATGACCGGAGCCTCGGTAATAGCCGGGCAGAATATCTCTACTTTAAGTCTAAATTCAATAGGGGTTTTACAAGGTGGGGCAGATGTTTTCGTTCAAGCAGAATTAACCGATGTTGATTGTGGAAATGTGGTGGTTTCTACCAATACATATCAGATTATTACCGACGATCAATTGCAGGTGAGCATTCCTACTGCAACCTTAAATGTTTGTTTCGGCTCTACACCTACCGGTACGGTTAGTGCAAGCATAAGTGGGGGTTCTTCCAATAGCCCGAATTACACTTATACTTGGTATCAGGCTAGTAATAGTGCGATGACAGGTAAAACGGCCATCGCCGGCCAGACTACGGCAAACCTTGATTTAACGGCTTTAGGTCAGTTGAACGGTGGTTCGGATATCTATTTACAGGTAGAGGTTTCAGAAAGTAACTGTACCGAGACAGCCTTATCTAGTCAGACCTACCAATTAATCACCCACGAAGACTTGACGGTGAGTATGCCTGCTGGCAGTCAGCAAGTATGTTACAATGAAAGCGCAACCGGCAATATTACAATGACCGCCGGTGGCGGACAGCAGCCGGCCAATTACAGCTACACTTGGCTAAGCGCCAATAATGCCTCTATGACTGGCGCTACAGTGATTTCTGGGGCAAATTCAGCTAGCCTAAATTTAAGCACCTTAGGTCCTCAATTAGGAGGTAATGATGTGTATATTCAAGGTCAGGTTACTGATTTAAGCTGCGGTACTGTAAAAACAACCACCAACCTTTACCAGCTAATCACACGCGATCAGTTAACGGTAAGCCTTCCGAGCGCACCTTCTCAGGAAGTTTGTTATAATGGCACGCCAACCGGGATTATTATTCTTAGTGCAGGTGGTGGATCTAGCGCTGCAAACTATGTTTACAGTTGGTTAGAGGCCGATAATCCCTCAATGACAAATGCTACCGCTATTTCGGGACAAACTAGCAGTTCATTTGATTTATCCAATTTAGGAGTTCAGCAGGGTGGTCCTGATATTTATGTGCAAGCGAGGGTATTCGACAATAGCTGCAGTCAAACGGCAGTTTCCTCAAATGTGTATCACATTATTGTTAATGAGCAGCTGCAGGTTAGTATACCAAACAATACTATTGACGTGTGTTTTGGTTCAACACCGAGCGGTACCGTTAACGCATCAATACAAGGTGGAGCCGTTAGCCCGTCCTTTACCTATACTTGGTTTCAGGCTAATAATAGTGCCATGACCGGTAAGACCGCTATAGCCGGTCAAAATGGTTCGAGCTTAAACCTTAGTGCCCTTGGTCAGCAGAACGGGGGTAATGATATTTTTATTCAGGTAACCGTAAACGAATCGGTTTGTGGAGAATCGGTGAGTTCGAGTGAAACCTATCAGCTTATCACCCATGAAGACCTTACGGTAAGTATGCCGGCAGGAACACAAGATGTATGCTATAATACCAGCGCTAGTGGCACTATCACCATGACTCCAGGAGGGGGGCAATTGCCAGCCAATTACAGTTACAGCTGGTGGCAAGCTAGTAATGCTAGTATGACCAACGCAACCCAGATTAGCGGAGCAAACCTTGCTACCTTCGACCTGAGTAGCTTAGGAAATTTACTGGGTGGTAATGATGTGTATATTCAAGGCAGAGTTACCGATGTAAATTGTGGAACCATTAAGTCGACTGCTAATCTGTATCATTTGGTAACCTTCGATCAGCTTACCGTAAGCATCCCGTCAGGCCAGAGCCAAGATGTTTGTTATTTAGGCACCCCAACAGGAACTATCAGTTCAACTGGTGGGGGTGGTTCTAGTGCGGGCAATTATGTATACAGCTGGCTGGAAGCTGATAACCCTGCGATGACGGGCGCTACGGTGATTTCGGGTCAGAATACCAGTACCTTAAGCTTAAACGCCTTGGGTCAGCAGTTGGGTGGGGCCGATGTCTATGTGCAAGCTCGCGTTTTTGATAACAGTTGCGCACAAACTGCAGTTTCTTCGGCCACCTATCATGTAATTACCCGCGATCAATTACAAATTAGCATCCCAACCCAAACGGTTGACGTATGTTTTGGAACCACTCCCAGTGGAACTGTAAGCGCTTCGGTGAGTGGTGGTGATTTACCGGCAAACCATACCTATGTTTGGTACCAAGCCAATAACAGTGCCATGACCGGTAAAACTGTCATTACGGGTCAGTCAAGCACAAGCTTAAATTTAAACTCCTTGGGGCTGCAAAATGGAGGAGCCGATATTTACTTACAGGCCGAAGTGACCGATAATACTTGTAGTCAAACGGCACTTAGCAGTGAAGTGTATCACCTAGTTACCCATGAGAATCTTCAGGTAAGTGCAAGTTTTGGAACGGGTAGTGAAGAAGTATGTTATAACGATTTGGCTGCTGGCAGTCTTAGTATGACGCCATCGGCAGGTCGTCAACCTAGTAATTATAGCTACCGCTGGTTGCAAGCCAATAATCCGTCCATGACTGGTGCTACGGCTATAAGCGGGGAAACTAATGCTAGCATTAATTTAAGTACACTCGGTAATTTAACGGGCGGTGCAGATATCTACATTCAAGGGGAGGTTACCGATGTATTTTGTTCGGATGTGCAAACTACCGCCTCTGTTTACCACATTATTACTTGGGATCAATTAAGTGCAACAGCAATTACCAATGTAGGTGGATCTAGCACTAATGCCACGGTATGTCACTTAGATCCCTTGGCCTTCGATTTAGAATTAGCTTACAGCGGAGGAGATACCAATGATAGTTATACTTTCACTTGGGAGTTTTCCAGTACCCCAAACTTTGCAAGCATAGATTCTAATTTAGTTCGTTCCAATACTACCATTCTAAGTGCCACCGATATTGGAGTATTTACCGACACCACCTATATCCGTTGCGTAGTGAGTGATAATTGCGGCGACAATGCGACTTCCCAGACCTTTATTGTTAATGTTTGGGATGAACTAATTGCTGCGGATAGTCGCTTTGCCAATGGCACAGCAACGAACACCGATTTATGTTTTGGTCAGGCTTTGGCCGATGATTTGGAAGTAGATTTTAGTGGCGGAGACCTCACCGGTAGCAATAGCTTTAAATGGGAACGGGCATCGGATGCCAACTTTAATACTATTGTACAGACTTTCCCAATCAGTACAAGTCCTACTTTAAGCAGTACAGACATCGACACCCTGCAGAGTAGTGCTTATTTCCGTTGCACGGTATATGATGATTGTGGCGACTCCTCCATCTCCAATAGCTTTGATGTTTTAGTATACCCTGAGTTCTTGCCAGGAGATTTAACCAATAGCTATAATGGTAGTCAGAATGATAGCATGCGGGTTTGTTTTGGTGATCCCATCAATATTATCCGCACCACGGGAGCGTCTGGGGCTGATCCTGGTACCTACAGTTATTTCCTAGAGTATAAATTAGATCATGAAGCCAATAGTGCTTATCAAGATTTCCCACTCAGTGCTGCCGAGGCCAATAGCTATACCCTAGATAGTAGTGAGGTATTATTAAGTCCAGGAATTTACAATGTTCGACAGCGAATTGAGGCTAATTGTAATCCGGTATACACCGAAGCTATTACCATATTTGTAAATGAACCTCCTTATTGGGGAAGGTTTATAGACGACTACGTTGATTTAAGCTTCCAACCTTTAGATCCCGATTTGGATGATTCAACCGGTGCGCTACTTTTATGTGAAGGCCAGAAGAATGTACTCTTAAAACTAAACCAAGAAGAATACACCAATTACAATTATCAATTCTCTTCGGGTTCTGCCTTAAACAGTGTATTAGGCGCACGCACAATTGTTTCCTGGAATGTAAACTCTGCCAATCCTCTCGGTTTAGCGATAGATTACAGCAGCAACGGTAAAAATTGCGATCGTGAATTGTTTGTTGACCCTAATGCTATTGCGGCGGGGACTAGTCCAGATGATGATCAATTAGCGGCCGTGAACACTATAATTGTAGACTCCGACCCAGACGTCACCGCTACCTATTTCCGTTGGGGACGCATTAATAAAAATAGTTTGGCTTGGGAATATGTAAGTACTTGGGACACTGCTCGCTTCTTCGATTATGGTAGTATCGACACCACCCAATATGTTTATGTTATGGCTGCGGCCGATGAGAGAGGCTCTAAGTGCCGTTCTTACAGTTACTACCCGGCTAACTTCTGGCTTAATCCAAGCAAGTCCAATACTATTGGTCAGCAAGAGGAGCTAGCTTTTGAAACCATTGCCATTTATCCTAATCCGAACTCCGGTCGCTTTAAGCTAGCGATGGATGAGCGTGAAGAAGTGGAACGCATCGAGGCCTTTGACTTAATGGGTAAGGTCATACCGCTGCATTGGGACCCCGACCAAAAGCAGGTCAGTTTAAGGCAGCATGTGCCCGGATACGTGATCCTAAAGGTGCAGACCCAGCATCAAGTAGCCACCTTTAAAATTTTAGTACAATGATTTTAAGAAAGACGCAAATTGCCGGTTTAGCATTGATGGTAGGCGCTTTCTTAAGCAGCCCTACTTTATATGCCCAAGCAGATAGTACCGCTAGAGTCGCAACTGATAGTTTAAAAACCGCTAGTCCAAGCGAGCTGGAAAAGCCCGCCGCGAAAAAAGCGATGAAGAGTGACACTGGTTTCGATTTGGAAAAGAGCTTAGCTACTATTGCCTGTTACCGTCATTTGGATGAGTTATTGAAAAATGCTCGGATTAAGAATGAAATAGAGGAGTTTCGTTGGAAGAAACTCTATGAGAACTCCGAGGTGCAAATTGTAAATGAAATTTTACCCTCCAATGCGATCAACGATCCGGTTGATTTGAATGGATACTTGGATGCGCTTACCAATTTTGAGCAAGGAGGAACTATGAATACTTATCAATTCGAGCCCTATGCGCTTAAATTGATTTCGGCTAATCCCAATGAGTTTGTTTTCCAGATTGATGCTAAGAAGGAAGTTGGAATGCTCAATTTTGAAAGCATTTTCTTCCGCGATCAGTTCGATTTGCGCTACGTTTTGGTTTACAATCGCGAGACCGCTAAAGTTTTAATCCGATCAGTTAAACTTAACGAAGAGAAAGGCTATTTCATGCGCTTCGATTTCCCTGAAAGTCTATTAAGCAACAGTGAACTAGGCGTATTAGTGAATGGGGAAGAGGTAAAGCGGAATCTGGATAAAGGTATTATGCTTAGCGACCTCAAAGATGGTGAGAAGCTTACCATAAGTCCGATGAGTGATGAACTTCTAGGCGGTTTTAGTCAGACTTTAAAAAAGGAATCTTTTCAAGGAGATGCCCGCTATGACGGGGACTTCGTGAAATTGAAATTCCGCCCCAAGCGTTTTTACCTCGACCTCAATTATCAAATAGACAATGGGGGAGTAGTAGATCATACTATTAATATGGCCGGGACTGATGAAGCAGCGGTAATACAGCATAAGATGCGCGGTTCTTCAATAGGTTTAGGTCTAGGTTATCGCCTTATGAATGTAAAGGACAAGTTTTTCCTAAGCTTAGAATTGGGTGCGCAGCAGCGCAGTATGATTGTCGCTAGTCGCAGCGATTACATGTTATCTTCTTATGCCGACACCGATCCCCAATTTGGTTCGGTAGAGCGTTACACCCGCGCCTCCTACATTGAAGAAGGTGGAGACATTAACGTATTAAGTGCCGGATTAGGACTAAACCTACGTTTTAAACTACATCACTTAGCACACCTCGAAGTAGGCGGTGCTTACAATATGGGCTTAAGCATGAGCGGTAGCTATAATAGCACTGGTAAAGCCGATTATTATTTTATCTGGAATCAGGCCGATGTGCGCATCTACGGTGACAATCCAGAATACGGTACTTATGTAGATGAGCAAACTGCGGGTAGTGGCGACCTTAATGTAGATTCCTACAACAATATAGCTTTATACAGTAATTTCGCCTTCCGCATTAGCAAACAGCTTTGGGCCGAGATTGGCGTGAATTATGGAATTCACAATTGGTCATTTACCGAAGCAGATGAAATTATTTTGAGTCGTTCCTACAATAGCAACGACCAAGGGGCAAATCAAAGCTTAAAACATTTAACGGGTACTCTAAGCCCATTAAGTACACTAGGATATCAAATTGGAATTAAATATTACCTCTAATGAGTGACTCTTTAAATTACCGCTGCAATAGCTGCGGTCATATGTGGGAAGGTGACGAGTTCACCCTTGATTGTGAAAACTGTTCTTCATCGGATATTGAGATCGCAAAGGATTTAACCCAGCGTATCAAACCAGAAGATTTAAAGGACGATAAAACCGTTTCATCCGAAGAAAAGCCGCAAACGCCGCCAGTATCCGATGATAGCGGTACCATCGTTATACCCAAAGCTCCTAGCGAGCCAGAGCAGCCAAAACAGCCAGAGCCACCTAAAGAGGAAAAGCCAAAAGCGGCGCCTGCGCCGGAGCCAAAGCCAGCTCCCGCACCTAAACCGGCGCCCAAGCCAGCTCCTGAGCCCAAGCCAGAGCCAGTGGCGAAAAAAGCAGCACCGGCAGCGGCTACTCCCAAAGCTGATGCGTCTAAGCCTCCAAGCGGCGGTGGAGGAAACAATACCACAGGTGGTGGAAGCGAAAAGAAGAGCGGCAGTAATATGTGGATTATTATTGTGGTTATTCTAGCCCTTGCTGCCGGAGGCGCTTATTTCTTCTTAAGCGGTGAAGAGGGAGCTAATAAAGACGATAAGAAAGAAGAAGTAGCTACTACTAAGGTTGAATTGAAGCTTAAGGTGGAAAAACGCGATGATGCTTTCTTTTTGTCTGGTTCGGTGATTGAGGGAAATCAAGAGTCGACCTTAGCCTTAGGAGACATCACACGACTATATCGCGTTTCGGACGACCAGGACTTCAAATTTGATGAGGAAACTGGTCAGATTTACTTCTGTGAAGACATGGAAGGTGCTACTGTCTTTAATGCAGAGCTAGCCGATAAAAAGGTAGACGAAGTAAGCAGCGATATGGTCGAGCTTAGCCTTTTTGGTAAACCGGCTCCTGAAGCAGCTAATTGCGTTTACCGCCTGCAAGACGATAAAATTGAAGTGGCATTTTTGGATAAGTGTATGATGGAGGTAAAGATCAATGATAAATATCCCTTCAAG
This sequence comes from uncultured Flavobacteriales bacterium, assembly GCA_913055685.1. Taxonomy (GTDB): domain Bacteria; phylum Bacteroidota; class Bacteroidia; order Flavobacteriales; family Schleiferiaceae; genus Croceimicrobium. The sequence continues at coordinate 636,894 of CAJXKC010000002.1, read as the reverse complement.
TCACTAACTGTTTCAATTACTGGTAAAGACGGTCCCTTTAAGCCTAAGTTTAAGTGGGATGTAAGCGCACAGTCGCAAAAGACGGTTGATGTTTGGGTTAAGCAAGACGACTTAGCACCGATTGCTTACGAGCAGAACGGTACTTTAACCGTGCCTCTCTGTATCCAAGCTAATCCGACTCCCGACGGTGGAGGTGGATCTAAACCTACGGTGAACCTAGAGCAAATTATTCGCGACATTACTGAGGCGGCCACTAAGTTTGGTCTTAACCCCAGAGATAGGGCTTCTGCTTCTAAACTTCAGGAGCTTAGTATGAGCCTTAGTAGTCAACCGCGATTTGTTATTGATGGTCAGACGATTAGTGGATTCTCAGCTGGTACTAACCGCATGAAAACCGATTTCCGTAACGATGGCACGACCTTTATTTTAGATGGAGTACCACAGATCGTTGACAACAAGTACTTTAAAATATCTTACCGCTCGAAATGAAAAGACTAAATCGAAATAGCCTGCTGACCTTGGTTTTGAGCTGCCTTGTTTCCATGGTTGCTCAAGCTCAAATAAATGCGGTGGTCTACGTTGACTTAAGCGATCAGTCGAATCGCAGCCAATTAATGGCTAAAGTAGATAGTGTATTAGCCGGGGTTAAAGGCGAAGAGCTACTTTACATTAGCAATGCCGCTACCCCTTTGGTTTTCCAGGATAGTGATTTAGGCCGAAAGGAAACCTCGAATATGTCTACCCTAGACCCAAGTTTACCGAATCCTTATTTCGATTTAGATTCTTTAATAAAACTGAGCTATGCCTACGATGGCTTTAGCAAAGATTTGAAGGTGTATTTCTTTATCTCCTATCAACAGGCGGTTAAAGGGGAAAAGCACCTTAATAATATCGCTGAAAAATACCTGCTAAGTCTGGGTCTGGCCGAAAAACCCGGTGCGCATAAAAAGCATGCGGTGGCCTTTATTAATACCGATGGCGATAAGCCTTCGGCCGAAAAGGTCTCGGACTTCCTCGATAAATATTCTACCGTCTATCAATTAAAAGTATACTAATGATCACGCGCAAGCTTAATTTATTATTCCTACTAGCGGCCCTATGCAATTTTGGTCTGGTAGCTCAAGAATGCGAAGATTGTCTTGCTATCCCGCTCGAACTAAAGGGATATACCAAAGCCAGCAAGATGGAGAAACTCTATCTCGATAAAACGGGGTCAGAGTTTGATAAACTTACCTATGAGTATCGTAACTCGGATGAGGCTATCAATTATTGGCGTGCCTATAGTGATCGCGGTAATAACGAATTATACATGATGCCCAATGGGCGTAAGAACCGTAAGTCACTAGACTTTATGCAGCAGGTATACATTACCGGCCGTCAAGGTAACTGGCTAAAAGTGAGTGTCTTTGAAGACCTTAATGGTGATTTAGCTTATGTAGAGAAAGGATGGTTACCCGCCTCTAATTTGCTCTTAAATTCTTATGCCATCTCTAATGAAAAGTCCATAACCAAAAAGGGCTTGGTTTTGGTAAACCTAGATGACGTGGCTTCTTTCCGTAAAATCGTGAAAGCGGCAGAGCAAGGGCAGGAGCTTAAGAAATACAATTTCTTTTATGATCCACAAACTACACAGAAGAAGGGTAATGAAACCGAATTAGAGATTCGTTACGTATTAAAGGAGTTACCTGGGGTAAAGCTTTTATCTAAAAACGACCGTATTGATAATATCTCCGAATCGGACCGTAAATACAATGTAAACGGTTGGATGAAGAATGTAAACATTACCGACTGGGATACTCGTGTATGTTTGGAGACTACTTATGGCGAGGAATATGCAGAAGTGTATACGGATAAGGATATTCCGGTATTTATTGAAAAGAGTCAGCTTACCTCTTTTGTAGACAATAACATTCAGAAGCCGGTAGAGCAGATTTACACCCACCAGATTAAGAATACCCGTAAACCTACCATCATGATGCGTATGCCCATTTTGGAAAACTACGAGGGCACCGATATGAAAAAGGTGGCTACTCTTGGTTCGGTAAGCGGAAAATCGGGTGATGAGCGTAATGAGATTAAGGCCCGTGCCAAAGAGGCTATCGAAGACCTTAGAACTAAGCGCAACAACCTCAATATTGTGTTTGTGGTAGACGCCACTAGTTCCATGGATGATTTCTTCCCTGCCGTGAAGCGAGGTATAGAGCGGATTATCGCCCTTAACCAGGAGCGTTACAAAAAGGAAATGCGTTTCTCTATTGCGGTTTACCGCGATTATGCCGACGGAGAGAAAGCCTTTGAAAACATACCCCTTACCGATGACATCCAGCAGATTTACAACTTCTTGGCTAGAGTGCGCATAGGTTCGGTAGGTAAAGCGCGTGAAGAAGCGGTATTCAATGGTATGATTGAAGGGATGAAGCGTAGCCGCATGGATCCCGACCAGAGTAATGTGGTAGTATTAATCGGAGATGCCGGTAATGTGCTTAATGATGCCCGCGGTTTAAAACGCAGCATGGTTTCTGATCTCTTGGTGCAATATCATGCTAGTTTGGTAACCTTCCAGGTACATTATGGCATTCAGCCTGCTTACCAAGCTTTTAATGATGATGCTCAGGAATTATTCTATGAATTAGGTAACAAAACCGAGCGCAAGCAAAGTCTACGTCCGAATATGGCCTTGGTGCCCGATAAGCTGAACACTTTTGAGTTGAAGTTTAAGGATACCGAGACTGGCAATATCGATTATTTCGTTGAGGCCGGTTTTGGACGCTTCATCTACGCTAATGATAATCAGGATATGCCGATTAGTGTTTTGCAGGAAAACCTTACTTCGGCCATGGGAGATTACTTGAATGAGCTGGATAAGCAAATTCGTTTTTACAGTGATCAGTTGCGAAGCGGCGATGCCAATACTAAAAAGCGCGATGAGTTTGACCAAGCCAATGAAGACAACTTAAAGGAACACCTTCGTAATCAAGGTTTTAGTGAGGATGAGATTGAAACGGCCTTACAGAGTTTTGCAGAATTCTCCATGTCTGGATTTACCAGCACACGTTTCTACAATAAGCCTTTAAGCTGTTTTGCGCCGGTAGTTTTCCTTTCGGATGAAGAAGTGGATAATATGATTTCCGTGTTTGAGCGCGTAGATCCAGATGCCAACTTAACCGATTCGAAAGCACAAGTATCGGATGCCTTAATAGCCCAAACTAAGGCGGCCTTAGGTGAGACCTCTGATGAACGCGTACGCCAAAAAAGTATGGCTGAAATCTGGGGTATTTTATTAGCGGTGCCTTTTGATGAGAAAGGGGAGTATGGAACCCTACGTGATGTTCCTATTGGCGAAATTCCTAACTCGAATCACCCAGCCTTACCGAAGTTTATTCTTCAGTTCCAAGAGTCTGTGCGTCGCTTTAATAAGAAGAACTTGGAACAAGATCGCTTCCGTTTAAATAGCCAGTTCTACTACTGGATTCCACTCGAAAAAATCCCTGGTAATGGCTAATAACTTATTTTCGATAAAGAATATCGCTTGTCAGTACAAGAGCAATTTAAGGCCGGTGCTGCAACTCGATACATTGGATATCGAAAGAGGGAAGACTTATTTTATCGTGGGTTCGTCGGGAGTAGGTAAGTCAACTATCCTGGAAACCTTAGGGGTAATGAATAATACCATTAAGGTTCGAGCCAATGGATTTATAAAATACCACGACCACGATACTAATACTGAAGTTGAGCTCGATAAACTCTGGAAACAAAAGGAGTCGGTGCTAGCTAAATTCCGCAAAGAACACCTTAGCTTCATATTTCAAAGTACCAATTTGTTTGGTAATCTTACCGCTTATCAGAATGCCAGTATTACTCCCATTTTAAAAGGGGAGAAGAGTGATGATGCGAAGCTTAGAGCGCGCCAGCTTTTGGCTAAACTCTATCCAAAGGAATTCGTGATGGAAATCATAAAAGGTAAGAAGGTGGCCGAAATGTCGGGCGGACAAAGACAGCGTTTGGCTTTTGCCCGCGCCTTAGGATCGGATTACGATGTATTATTGGCTGATGAACCTACTGGTAACCTCGATCATCATAATGCGCATAAGCTGATGAAGATCCTTACTGATATCGTACAAAAAGAAAACCGTACCTCGGTAATTGTGAGTCACGATATCGAATTATCGGTCACCTATGGCGATTCGGTAGTACTCATTGCCAAGCAGGAGATAAATGATGAAGAAGGTAATTTTAAATATGGCTTGGTAACCGAAGAGTCGGTTTATGAAAAAAGCCAGCCTGGCCATTGGCGTAACAAAGGGAATGGAACTGAATATAGCGATGAAGAGATCATCGCATTATTGAAGAACGCTATTAAAGACAGTCCGAATTAAACATGCATTTTAAGTCATTTTTCCAGCAGTTTTTCGTGCCTGAGCTTAGGTCTTTCTTGGCCAAAGTAGGTATGATAATAGGGGTAATCGGCATTATGTTCTTGTCTTTATGGTCGATTGGCTTTAGTGAGGGAACCGCATTATTCCTGAAGGACCGGATGGATAGTCCTTTCATAAAGTTCCTCTCAGTTAACTTACCAGGTTCTATCGAAGGCAAACCTAATTATCAGGCTAAGCTGCGAGACGAGTTTACCAAGGAGAGTACATTGACCGATTTTGGTATAAAGGAAACCCACTTTGTACCTACCGGACGCATTAATTTCCAGTCTTATGATGGAAAGGTAATTCGTACTCGCATTCGCCCTATCGACCCCGAAACACATTTGTACCGCTTCCTATTTAGAGAAAAGAGTGCCGAATTATTACTTACCAATGAAAAGTTAATTCGCATGGAGGAAGCTGAGTGGTCGGCAGTTGTGAGTAAAGACCTCTTGGTGAAGCTTGGTTACGATTTAGAAAATCCTCCGCTATATCTCAACCATGTGCCTTATTACCGTAATGAAGAACCGGTAGTGGTACCGGTACTAATTGCCGGCATAGCAGATAAGTTACCCGATAAGATGGGGGCATTCTTTACCGAAAAGGCTTTCTACTCGATAACCAACCGTTACGAGTTTTCACCTTTCGACCCAAAGATTAGCGCCTATGAAAAGAACATTACCGCTTTTATTCGTAGCGCAAAATCGGAATCGGAATTACGCTCTACCCTCGAAAACTGCCTGGGCGACCAAGAGTTTGAATTAGAGGACGACAAAGGAGTATACACCAAAGGCTATAAATTAGAAATAGACTTTTTTAATGCCTCGGCTAAAGGACCGGTATTAGCCAAATTAGATCAGTGTTTAAAAGAGGCAGAAGGAGCCGATTTCTTTCCCTATCTGGCATACGACCGGGTAAACCGGGGAGAGTTGCGCATTAATACTAGCGATTATTTCGTGCTGGAGTTTAATGAATTAGACTCCGTTCCACGTATGGCTAACTACTTGCAAGTTAAGTATGACCTTACGGTGAACCTGAACGATGTGGAATCGGCCAAGAACTTTAGCGTTTTCAAGAAAATATCAGATTTCCTCGCGATAATTCTTACCCTCTTTACGATTACCATTATCATCTACATAATTTCAAAAACCATTGTAGAACATATTGATCGAAATAAGGCTAGTTTAGGGACTTTGAAGGCATTTGGTTTATCCAATTACACCATCACTCTCGTATATTCTGGAGTGGCCATAATAATTGTTACCGGGGTATTCTTTACGGGCTTCCTTTTAGCCTTTTTCCTCGGTGATACTATAAACAATCTTCTTATTACCCCAGGTTTAAACTTAGGAGACCCTAATGAAACTTTATTCTCCCTTAAACTTGAGTTTTTGTATATTTTTAGTTTCATGATTTTACCGGTACTCATCATCTGGGTATTGGTTTACAGGAAATTGAAAGGAACCACCCCAGGTGATTTAATTTATGGACGTTAATCAATCAAACAAGACAATGAAGAAACTAGCTTACACCTTTGCAGGCTTGGTATTAAGCCTTGGCCTTAGTGCCCAAGTAGACAATCCTTTTGAGGATATTCAGAAGACCTATGAAGATGCCATGAAGGATTACGAAATCTTTGATAATTGTGGTAGCGGCTTAGACGGTTTTGCAGCGGCAGTTCGCAAGGGTGAGAATGCCATTTTAGACGCTGCGGTTAGTTTAACCATCGAGCAAGAGTACGAAATAGGTAAAGCAGCACGCGAACACCTGCGTTCAGAAATGAAATTTATTGCTAACCCACTGTTGGAAAACCAGCTTAGTGTGATGCTAGTGGACACTATTATCGCTCCTTACGTGAAGCGCAAAGGTGTGCGCTACAGCTTAACCATTGTAGAAGACAATGTACCTAACGCTTTTGCGACCAATGGTGGTTTTATTTACCTCACTACCGGACTGTTAAAATTCATTAAGTCGGTAGACGAGTTAGCCTTTATTATTGCGCATGAAATTACCCATATCGACATGGAGCACGTATCCCGTAAGGTTAAGCGTGTATTAGTGATGAAGGAGCTAAGTACCAGTTATAACATGAAGGATTATGAGAATGAGCTTATCAAAATGACCAATAAGGCCTATTTACCCTTTGGTCAGGTTGATGAATACGAAGCCGATCGCAATGCCTTTTACATGGCCAAAGCAGCTGGTTTTAATCCTTTGAAGTTTGCAGACTTCTTCAAGCGCATGATGCAATATGAGCAAGCGAATCCTGATGAATGGGAAAAATTCTCTCGCTCGCATCCTTACCATAAAGACCGTGTAAGCTGCATTAACTATTACATCCAAAATCCCTAAACAGCTTGGCAAATCGTATTCAACTTAGGGTAAGGGCAACCGGACAAGAATTCAGCTTTGCCGAGGGCCAGCAAATTTCAGTGGGCCGCAGTGGAGGAGGAGCTAGTTTCGAAGTTCAAGACCCCACCGGATCGATGTCGCGTTCGCATATGCAAATGCTACTCGATGGTCCTAATTTACAGGTAATAGATACCAATAGTACCAATGGAGTTTTCATAAATGGCGCTCGACTAAATGCAGCTGAGGCCTATCAAATGAAAGCAGGAGACAGCCTTAGTGCGGGATCGGTTGATTTTGAAGTGAGCTTTATGCTAGAGCCAGTGGCACAGCCTGCTGCAGCTCCAGTTACCGGGTCTAATCCGGTTCCTCAAGGGGCTGGAAACAGCTCGATCGAATTTGAGCATAGTGCCCAAACAGGATTGTTCCTTTCTATGGTTTCTCAAGGCCGACCTATACGAGTGGGTCGTGGTGCTGGTAATGATTTTCAAATCGACCCGAGTGACCTTACTGTAAGTCGGAATCACGCCCAGTTTGTTTTAGAGAATGGTCAGTGGTACGTAGTTGACCTCAATAGTCGCAATGGCGTATTTGTAAATAGTAAAAGGGTTTTTGGAAAAACGCCAATTGGCCCAAACGACCAAATATTTATCTGTTTACATGCCTTTTCCCTGAGTCAGGGTTATTCCGATTTACGCCAAGAAGTAGCGATTAAAGCCGATGGTATAGAAAAGAAATATCCTAATGGCTACGTGGGTTTAAAGCGCTTAAGCTTAAATATACCATACGGGAAGTTCGTTGCCGTGATGGGACCTTCAGGTTGTGGTAAATCGACGCTATTAAAGGTTCTTAATGCCGATAACCCTGCTACCAGTGGATCGGTTAAGATTCATGGTCTAGACTTAGTAAAGCATTTCCCTTTACTGAAGAAAAAGATTGGATACGTCCCCCAAGATGATATTATTCACCGTGAGCTTACAGTAGAGCAAACTATGTTCTTCTGTGCTAAGCTGCGGATGCCTAAGGAAACACCGAAGCAAATGCTGCAGGAGAAAATCATGCAGGTATTGCTAAGTCTCTTCGACGAGGATAAAACCAAAGCTATCTATTATAAAACGGTTTCTTCCTTATCGGGAGGAGAACGTAAGCGCTTGAGTATTGCGGTTGAATTACTTACAGATCCGACCATTTTATTCTTAGATGAGCCTACTTCTCCACTTGACCCAGAGTCGATTCATGAATTCCTAACGAAGCTCAACAACCTAAAAGCGCGGGGAACAACCATAATTATGGTAACCCACAAACCAGAGGACTTAAACTATGTAGACGATGTGGTCTTCTTAGGATCGGGTGGGGTACACGTTTTCTACGGTAAGAGTGATGAGATTATGAGTCACTTCAACAAGGAAAGTATTGTTGAAGTGTATGGTTTGCTTAGTAATAAGCAGGTAGCTAACGATTTCTACGCCAAGCGCTACAGTAATGTGGGAGGCGATGATAATTTTAAGCAAGGGCAGAATCAGTTTACGAAGGCTAAAAAAGAGCCCTTCTTTCATCAACTGTCATGGCTTAGCCGACGCTATTTCCAGATAAAGTTCAACGATAAGGGTAATTTACTCTTGCTATTGGCCCAGCCGGTGATTATCGGGACATTGATCTCCGTAATCTTCAAGGAGTTCCAATTAGGGGCCATGTTCTTGATGGCCATTGCCTCCATCTGGTTTGGGGTGAGTAATGCAGCCAAGGAAATTGTAAGTGAGCAATCAATTTACAAGCGGGAGCGAATGTTTAATCTCTGGATTAATGCATATGTACTCAGTAAGATTTTAGTCTTATCGCTGATATCGATGATTCAGCTGCTAGTATTCGAAGCGATTATTTACTTCCGCTTTAGCTTATTTCCGGTGGATGGATTTGAAGAGGTCTTCCAGCAGAACTTTATTGGGGCCTTTGGCTTTATGACCTTCCTAGCGATTTCCTCTACCTTATTGGGATTAATGCTATCTGCCATTTTCGATAATACGGAAAAGGTAATGACCGTAGTTCCCATTGCTCTTATGCCACAAATTATGTTGGCCGGGGTAATTACTAAGATAGACAATGCTGGTATGGAAGTTTTGTCTTGGTTAACCTTTGGTCGCTGGGGTACTGAAGGTCTTGCCCGTGTGCAAGATGGATCGGTCTACGATGGCGATTTAAGCGAAGTCCCGCAGGATTTAGAAAGTGTGATCGCCTATATTCCCACCATGGTTACGGATACCAATACTATGGAAAATGGAACTACCATGATTACGACCATGATGGATCCTAATGAAACGGAAGTAGCCACACGCAGCGCATTATCTTTACTCGATTTTTACAATGAGGAATTAGTCGACAAAGGCGAACTCATTGGTGATTTTATGAATTCCCTCCAGGCCAATATTGGGGCCATGATGTTTTTAAACGTAATCTTTTATTTACTTATTTATGTCTTTCTCAAGAAAAAAGATAGCGTATAGTACCCTAGGTACGGTAGCGCTAATCATCGCTTTATTTGGAATTTCGGGTTGTACCCAAAAGCCAGAGCTGGAGGATGTCTCAGATTTAAAGATTGTGGGGATACAGGACGACAAATTGCGTTTGTCGATGTTATTCCACATTAACAATCCCTCGATATTAAAGATTCATCTGGGCGAATCGGAATTCGACATTAATTACGAAGACAAAAAACTGGCTTCCTTTGCGATGGAGAAAAAGTTTGAGATCTCTCCGCGTAATCAGGTGGAGATTCCGGTTGAAGCCGATATCGACCTTAACTTTTTAGAAGAAGAGCAGGGAAATATAATGGTATCCGACACCCTCATTTGGGAAGTAGACGGACGAGCCTATTACAAGGTTTATGGTATTCCTATGACCTCCTCTTTAGATCAAGAAGTGGAGTTTAACTACTACGATCAAATGCAGAACTTCTTGGAAGATAAGTTCTCCCAAGAGTCACAAGGGGAAACCTTTACCAACTTCAGCTTGGGCGATGGATCGAGTTTCTCCAACCTAATTATTCATACCGATGCGAAATTGGTTAATGATAATGGAGTGAGTTTTGCTATTCACAATATGGAGTTGGGCTTAAAGTTATCCGAAAAGAAGTCGACCGTAGCCGAATGGGTATTAAGTGACACCCTTAAATTCGAACCTTATGACACCTTAATGGTGCCGATTGATATTGACGTGAATACCTTTAGCTTAATGGGTAATGCGGATATCCTTGCCTCAAAGCAATTGGATCAAGAGGTTTTTATCAAGGGTAAAATGACCTTAGAAATTAATGGTCACACCTTCGACATTCCGCTAGCTTTCCGCAAGCAAGTGAAGCTAAGCCTTAAAGACTTACTCTAAATGAAACGATTACTGGCGATTTACAGCGCATTGCTATTGGTGGGTTTTACTCAGTTAAGCGCGCAATCCTTTGGGGAAAGCCCGGTGAAGAAGATTATTGATAATCCAAATTCGCCCGAACTTGCCCAATGGGTTATGGAAGCCAGTAAGCTACAAGCCCAACAGCAGGGGAGCTTTAGCATCGATAAAATAGCCCGTCGAAACCTATATTCTTTAGTATTGATGCCGAATGGCCAATGCCTAGCGCGGATGGAACCTATGCCGGTTTCGATGTTGCAAAAGGATTTCCTCTATTTCTTAAAGAATCCGGAAGGGGATATCATGTTATCCGATTCGGTAGATTCTTCCACTCCTTTAACCGGGCAACTATATATAAGCGAGGGAATGGCGATTGTGAATTACGATCCTAATGCCTTAATGGCTTCGCTGGAGCCGATTCGTGAAATGGCTCTAGCTCTTCAGAGCTACCGTGATTTGGTAGCGTTTAAAGCCTTTAAAGTAGATTATGCTCATGTACCAGCATTGGGTGCTAGTGTAATGTACCAGCTCTTTAATTCCAAGCTCATTTTAATACCAGAATTACCGCAAATGGGGGGTGCAGCACCAGCACCGCCTGCGCCGCCTAAGGATATTGAGATCCCAGTAGGAGAGGAGGAAGAAGAAATTGAGATCGAGGTTCCGGAAGCAGAAAGTAAACCGGAATCGGGAGGAGGCACATTTCCTGGATTACCCGATTTAGGCGAGGTTGGGGACTTGGAAAAGGCCGCTGAAAAGTTGAAGGATATTATTTTTAGTAATGGCGAAAAAGCCCAGGACACATCTTTAGCGAGTCCGGAAGCTTCTAATCCCAGAAGCCCTAGTCCGGAGGCCAATTATCCTAGCTCAACCAGCAATGAAGTCTATGAATTTCCATTAGTAGACCGCGCTCCGGTGATGGATGGTTGTGAGTCGGCACCGAGTGATGATGAAAATAAGTACTGTTTCGAAAGAGCCTTAAACCGCTACGCGGAATCAAATTTTGTTTATCCCGTCAAATTAAAGGGATCGGGCATCATTGGTCGGATTTACCTTAAGCTAATTTTCGATGGCAGCGGTCGTCTTATTAAAAAGACGGTAGTGCGTGGTATTGATCCGGAAGTAGATTTTGCAGCCACCAAGACCTTTGAAAACTTTCCTCAATTGCAGCCGGCCGAAATCCATGGTAAACCAGTTGGCATGGAGTATGTCTTGGTGATGCAAGTGAAAGAGTAGGGCTTATACAAGCTTTAAGACTAAAAGAACTCGACTTAACCTGAAGTCCTATGCCTTTTGCGGCAGAGCCGCTTAGCTAGCGTGTTTATTCAGAATTTAATAAGGCTTCTGAATAATGTAAAAGACATAGTTGTAATAGTCTTTATACTTCCGATAAAGCTCCATTTCATTTATCTCTTGATCGACAATGCTTTCTGCATCCGGACTATCAGGATGGCGTTTGAGAAAAGCATCAAAATTGGCAGCTAGCGGCTGATAAAAATCATCAAGCCAGGCGGCCTCATCAATTCCAAAATGGGCAATGCTTATAAGGTTTAAGTCACAGATGGTTTGGATATTACCCGCGATATTTTGTATACCAGGATAACCTAACTTCCAATATTCAGCGATGGGCTTAGGACGACGATCTCTTAGCCAGCTTAATTCACTAACGACCATGTATCCTCCTGGCTTTAAGAAGTTCTTCCAGTGACTAAGCCCCGTTTTAAAACCAATATTGTAAATGGAACTCTCGGCCCAAATTAGGTCGAGGGAGTTTTTTGAAAAGGGAAGATTGGCCATATCGCCTTCTAAGGTTTCTATAGTGGCCTTTAGTTCTAAGCCCGCCGACCTTCTTTCCAACTCTTGTAGAAAAGGCGGATATAAATCAACCGCATATACCGTACCCTGCAATTGTTTAGCGAGAAAGATGCTCTGTGAACCGCTGCCACATCCTATGTCAGCAATTTGCAGTTCTTTTTCCTGGTCTAATTGGGTGAAGTCCAGGGCCTGTTGACTAAAGTCATCTCTCCCGGGCCCTTGCCGGGCGTTGGATAGGTGAAGATCTATAATTAATGCGAGCAGCGAATCCATCGAGGTAATTTTGACAGAAATAATTTCTAAATTTAGTTTAAGAACCAAGCTTAGACAAATATGATTAAGGTTATTTTTTCGGTGGCAGCACTCTTAGTGTCAACTGCCCTTAGTGCTCAGGCAGTTGACGAATGCATCGTTGAAATTTGGGAGGTAGCTCCTGGCTCGGCGGATGAGAAGTACAAGGGTAGCGACGACGATGACGACACCTTTTACATTACCGTAGATAGCCGAGAAAACAGTGAGGCTATTAAGGTCTACTATGAAGAATATGATATCGTAGGCTATTATATCTGGCACGATGAATCGGAACGAGTTTCCAAATGCAGCAATGCCTTTAATTTTGGATTAGGCATCGGGCTTAAGACCTTAGGCAAAACCGATGATTGGGATGAAGCCTTGGAGTGGATTCTGGAGGATCTAATGGAATGCGATCACGTAGATATCGAAGAACTCTAAGGAATTGTCTTAAGTCATTTACCTATAAGTGCTTATCACTTATTAGTCCCTTGATCCATTAAGTCTTTACGCATTGCGCCGTAAACTAATTGAGCTTTAAATAAAGCTTCAGTTTCCCTAATTTTAGGGCATAGCAATGAGAAAAGGATTCTTTATAGGACTGTTTATCGCCTATGGCTTTGGCTTGTGGGGGCAGTGTGTAGCACCCTTAGGCTTTTCCGCGCAAAGCATTGGCAGTACTAGCGCGACTATTGATTTAAGCAATAGCGGAACGGGGCCCTTTGAAATAGAATATTTAGTGGCGGGAGCAATGCTAGGCTCGGGTACTCGTTTGGTTTGCTATCAATCGGATACTACCATTACTAATTTAACACCGGCGACCACCTACCGTATTTATGTACGACGTATTTGTGGTGCTCAGAATAGTGCTTGGAATAGCTTTAGTTTAAGCACTAATTGTGCGACTATTATTGCCGCTCCGTTGCGATTCGACTTTGAAAGTCCAGCTTGGCAGAGCCCAACCAGTTCGGTTGGCATCGGTAGTCTAGGTCCTTGTTGGTTGGTGAGTCCGCAAGGAACCAATAGCTATTGGGCAGTTGGTCCGCCGCATGAAACTAGGTTAAATACCGGTCCGCTTGGTGACCACACTTCTGGATTCGGTAATTTCTTGCACCTCAATGGTCAAGGAATATCTCAAGATTCAATTTCCCAACTGCGCAGTCCTTCGATAGATTTAAATGGTCTGGCGAATCCCCGGGCTAAGTTTTGGTATCATCTCTTCGGATCGGGTATCGATTCCCTGGAAGTAATGGCTAAACTCGCCTCGGTGGGGGCATGGGATACCTTACATACTTTTTACGGTGAACAGCAATTGAGTCAGGAGGAAGCCTGGCTTGCGCATAGTTTTTCCTTAATGGCCTATAAGGATAGTATTATTCAATTGCAGTTCGTGGGCTATGCTAAAGGCACGGAAGTGCAGATGGCGATCGATGACCTTTCCATTTATGATTCGACCGATTGTCGCCGGTCCAGTAATTTCCATATGGTATCTAAAAATGATACTTCCGCCTTACTTGACTGGGACGCGGAAACCGGCATCAGCTTTAGCTTAGAGTATGGCCCACCCGGATTTAGTCCTGGTAATGGAACGGTAATTACAACCAATTCGGCACCGTATCGCCTTAATGGCCTAACAGCGAATAGTGCCTATGATGTTTACCTACGGGATAATTGTGGTGCGGTATCTAGTAACTGGACCCGTCCACTGCGAATTAAAACCGATTGCGCTCCGGTAACGGCACCTTATTTTACTGACTTTGAGGGTTCTACTTGGCCTAATGGCGGACTTAACTCTTGCTGGGACCGTTTTACAGGCCTCGACTTTAAATGGAATGTAGGTCCACCGGATTTAAACTACGCTCAAAGTGGACCAGGGGCCAATAATCATACGCCTGGGGGATCGAAGTTTATTGTAGCAGATCGACCTAATGCTAAGGGTAATGCCCGCAGTAGTATTACAAGTCCGCTTATCGATCTAGACACCATTAGCAATCCGGAACTAATCTTTTGGACCCACCGTTTCGGACTGCAGATTACCGCTTTTGATGTTGAAATAGACAGTGGCGATGGCTACCATTTATTGCGCCGGTTTTTGGGACCGGAGCAGTTATCGAAGTCTGCAGCTTGGAGCGAACAAATTATTGATATTAGCGCCTATGCGGGTAAACGCATAAAGGTGAAATTCACTGGGATTGCAGCTAGAAATTGGTCTTCCTTATCGCGAATAGCGGTAGATGACTTTTCTGTAGGAGCGGCAGTGCCTTGTCGTAAGCCTACTAATTTAAGCTTAGACTATGTAGGATTTGACGCTGCTACCCTAAGTTGGCAGAGTGGTGGTGCTAATAATTGGTTGGTGAAGTTGGAGACCAATGGCCTTATAAGCACTATTAGTCCCAATAGTGCTAATCCCTATTATCTTGGTTCTTTACAAGCGGGAACCGAATATCGAATTTGGGTAAAAGACAGTTGCGGACCAGGTTTGGTAAGTGATTGGAGTACTCCGCTCGATTTTAAGACCTACTGCTTACCGGATACTACTCCTTATTTTGAGGATTTTGAGGGCAGCACCTTTGTGGTGCAAAGCTCTTGGTTTAGCACCGGCACCTTAGACCCTTGTTGGGAGCGTAGTCACGAATTGGGCCCCCTTTGGCAACCATCACCGGCGACTATATTACCTAATAACTTACTGCCAACGGCCGATCATACTACGGGAAGTGGCAAATACATTGGGGGAACTTTGTTTTTGGGGAATGGCACAAATGAACCGACTTCCTTTACTTCACCCCATATTGATTTAAGCAATTTAACGCGACCAAAACTGGCATTCTGGTATTTCTTAGGCGGATGGAGTTTTTCGACCAATCAGTTGCATGTGGCGGTAAACAATGGTTCGGGTTGGCAGAATCTCACTACTATTAATGGTCCACAGCAGTTTAATACCTCCGATGCTTGGCTAAGCGATACCCTCGACCTTTTTGCTTTTCGGCATGATACCATACGCTTGCGCTTTACCTCACAGGGTAATAACCTCTATGCGGGCAGCGCAGGAGGGATAGATGATATTTCCATTTTCGATAATTTAAATTGCGAGCCCCCTAAAGATTTAGAAAGTCTAGCGGTAGGCTTTACCGAAGCTTCATTTAAGTGGACAACCGGTGGGGCTTCTAATTGGCTCTTTAAGTATAAAATGCTGGGTAGTCCTTTTGGTTTTGTCGCTACCAGCGTAAATGACTCCTTCGCTATTCAAGGCTTACGACCAGGAACGACCTATGAGGTATGGGTACGCGATAGCTGTGCACAAGGGGATGTGAGTGATTGGCTGGGCCCCTTGTATTTTACGACGGATTGCCTGCCCAGCACAGTGCCTTATTACGAAAGTTTTGACGCCGCCTTGTGGAGTCCGCCTCGCGCTGTATCAACAGCGGGCGCAATTGATCCTTGCTGGCGCCGATCCGATACAATTTATAAGGCTTGGCTGCCATTTAGTGGCGGTACTGGGAATCCTCTTAGTGGTCCATCTGCTTCCCGCACTGGGACAGGGAATTATATGCTAACCGAAACGTTTGCGGCCCCTCCAGCAGGAAAGCCTAATCGCTCTGAACTACGCAGTCCTGTACTAATCCTTGATGGACTTCAAGATCCGGAGCTTAATTTTTGGTATCACCTTTATGGTTCGCAAATTCAAAAACTGTGGGTTTATGTAGAAAAGTTAGATGAGCGACGCTTTTTGGTCGATACCCTTATTGGTCAGCAGCAAAGCAGCGGCAGCGCTGCTTGGTTACAAGAGAGTGTTTCCTTATCGGCTTTTAAAGGTGATACGGTTAAGATTGTCTTTGTAGGGCAATACGGTAATGGTATTGGTAAAGGACATATCGCAATCGACGATGTTGAAATCATTGATCGATTATGCAGTGGCCCCAGTAATTTAAGTGCTAGCGCCATTACCTTTAACTCTGCGCAGTTAAACTGGACCAGTGCTGGAAGCGCTACCAAATTGCAATACGGATTAGCCGGTTTTAGCCTAGGCTCGGGTACCATTGTTACTAATGTCTTATCAGGCTACAGCCTGAATGGTCTGCAGGCTTTTACCGATTATGAATTTTACGTTCAGGATACTTGCCGGTCTGCTAATAGTGTCTGGGTCGGACCGTATGCCTTTAGAACCTCTTGTAGCGTTCCGCAAGCAGGTTTCATGGAACAGGCAAACGGACTCCAATTAAGTTTTGATGCTAGTACCTCTCAAGGCAATGCATTGCAGTACCAGTGGGATTATGGTGATGGTAATACGGGAAGTGGCTTGCAGACTAACCACAGCTATGCCAGCGCTGGAACTTACAGCGTAGAACTTATTGTTACCGATACCTGTATGACATCCGATACGCTCATAAAAAGCATACAGATCTGTGAAATTGCTCAAGCCCAGATACAGTATTCTAGGAACGGACTTAATGTGCAATTCAATGGATCGAGTTCCAGCGGGGCAGGGAGCTATTATTGGGATTTTGGCACCTTAGGTACCGATACCACTGCCAACCCAAGTATTACTTTCCCCGCCAAAGGGAGCTATTCTATTTATTTAGTGGTGCAAAATGCCTGTGGCGAGAGTGATACCGCCTTTTTGAACTTATTGATTTGTGATCAACCGGTGGCTAGTTTTACTAGCAATGCCCAACTTTTTAATGGAGTTTTGAGGGTCAGTTTTGATGGCACCAGTTCCCAGTTTGTGGATTCCTTTGTTTGGGATTTTGGTGATGGAGCAAAGGACTCCACTAATCTGAGCCCGATACATGTCTATGCGAACCCGGGATTGGCTTATATGGTTTCCTTAATTACCCGTGCCGACTGTGGCTTAAGTGACACCATGTATTACAGCCTTAATTTCATCTCTTTGGAGGAAGTGCATTTAGGTCGAATAGCCTTATACCCAAATCCTGCTCAGGAGCGTCTTTATCTTAGCAGTACTAATACCAACTTAGAACTTAGTAAGCTCAAGTGCTATGATTCAAGTGGTAAGGCCTATAGTCTAAAAGCTTTGAAGGTAGAGCAGGGGCTCTGGGAGTTCGATGTTTCCCATTTGGCAGAGGGTGTTTACTACTTAAGTTTAGCTAATGGAAAGCAAAAAGCGCTGAAGTTTAGGCTAAGGAATTAGAAGATGTGCCTCACGGTAATATAGAATTGGCTAGAAAATTTAGTCTTTAGTAATAATGAGGAATGAGCAAATCGATTTTCAAGGGCTTCTTTATAATAATCGTATCTTGGATTATCACCTATTGGTGAATTGCTACGCTAGTTAAAGCCATTGTGTCTTAAAGCCACAGAATCGATTAAAACCCTGAATTAATGACTTTGCGAAAGGAAAGCTTGTTTATAATACTGCTTCTACTGTTGATCTCTTGCCAAAAGGATACAAATAAGGATGATACCGTCTACCTTGATGTAGATGAACAGCTTAAAAATCAGTATCATTTTCTAAAAGGGTCCTATTGGGTGTATGAGAACCAGGATTTTGAAAGGGATAGCATATCTATAAAGAACCAGCAAAGTGGTTTTACCCATGCCTGCCCTTTTGATTGTCCCCGTAAGGAGTTTATTAATACCACTTTTTACAGCAGCGCTAGTCTAGACACCTTTAACTACTATTTAATTGAAAGCGACATAAAGTATAGGGGAGGCGGTAGTCACGGCCATCTGGGCCAGCGCATCTTTAACACTAGCTTAGCGCCGGGAGAAGCTTTAAATGCACTTCAATTGGTTGAGAATTTAGATAGCTTATCTATAGGAGCTACTACTTTTTATGCGGTCCAGCATTTTAAGGTTATCGCCAAAGATCAGTTAGATAACCATGAAGCACCAATTTTTAATTACGATCGTGACTTTTTCTTTGTTCCCGATGTTGGCTTGGTTCGACAAATAATTCAAGATAGTTTAAATGGTCCGGTGGTCTGGGATTTAAAAGATTACTTCATCTTGAAATGATATTATTGTCTAGAAAGGACTCTATCAGCTAAAGCTATATGGAAACTCTAGCGAGGTTTTAAATGGATTAATTTCATAGAGGAACTGTAACCTTTGGTTCAATGTAGGCTAGTGCCGCTGATATAGCCTCCTTTATTAGGGCCTTAAACGATGGGTCCGCCTTTAGGAACTCGGAGGAAGAAGCACTTTATAACTCCTTGTATCCTAGTGGTCATAGTGGACTTATACCAGGTTATCAGACCTTAGCCTTTTACCATGAGGACATAGATGTTGTGCTAATCCAGTTTACGAACAGCGTAGACTTCGAAGGCTATAATTGGAGCTTATCGGAAGCCATGTACCGAAGGGTATTGAAGATCCTAAGAAGCCATGCTGATGAAGTAGAGGAAGGGTAGCCCTCATGATATTAAAAGGTCCGCTTCGTTTTAGGAAGAGGTCCAATGGTCCGCTGCCCAAGTTCGGAATATCCTTTGGAAGTACCAGGAGCGTCGATATTATAGGGTCCCCAGTGGCGTTTTAAGGGGTCCGAACAAGCTTGGGAAAGGTCATGAAACCATGGGGGAAGGTCTGTACTAGCATAGGAGAAGGTCTGTACTAGCATAGGAGAAGGTCTAATTCTTTCAATTGAAAAGACACATTTCAAATTTATAGGCCTCCGAAAGGATAAAAGGAAAAGTTTATTGACTAAATAGCCAAAAGCCGCATGGTGCCTGGGATAGCTTAAGGCGTCTTCTTGTGGAAAGGGCTGCTTAAATGGGTGCAAATCGACCTTTATATAGGGTAATGTATAAGGACTTTAAGGACCAGGATCAGGCAATTATGGGATGAAATCAAAGTGAACATTCTTAAACGTTTAAGACCTTTTGGATGCTGTCTTATGCGGCATGGACTCCCTTGAAAGGCCTACTATATAAAACCTAATTAGTTATATATAAAGGTAGGATGGAGGTATTAGATATACCGCATATCCTAAGGAGATTATTGAACTAGCCAAGGGATGAAGTCTTACCAGGCTTGGGATGCCTAGGGTTCAGGTAATGGAGGAAGTCGATATAGGCATGGGATGCCTTTGCTTGTAGGGCTGGACATTGTCTATAGTGTTGATGGATGAAATGAGCCCTCTACTTTTGCACTAGCAAAGCTATAGTGGCTAAAAGCATAGCTATAATGGGACAAGGTCTGAGCGTCCTTGGATAAAGTCTGAGCGCCTTGGGATAAAGTCTGAGCGCTACAGCTTAAGGTCTAACGCATTGAAATACAAAGCTCTAAGGTGGTAATGCCTTTAATTACTCATAGCGAATGCTCTGTACTGGGTCACTGCGCAAGACCTTCGTTAAGTGATATGACATGCTTAAAAGCGCTATAGCCAAGGCCAAAATGGCGGCTAGGGCTACGTTCCACCAAGAGAAGTCAATGTGATAAGCAAAACTTTGCAGCCAATTGTTAAGCAGCCAATAGGATAAGGGGCTAGCAATAAGCAAGGCGATAATAACCAGACTTAAAAACTCTTTAGAGAGCAATTGAATCAATTGGGGCGCTTCCGCACCTAAAATCTTGCGAATACCAATTTCCTTGGTACGCTGAGCAATACTTAAGGAGCTAAGGGCAAAGAGTCCGATCGCAGAAATGATTAAGGCGATAAGAGAGAAGAGTGCTACCAGTTTGCGTAAGGTGTCTTGGTTTTCATATAGGCGATCTAAACGATCTTCCAGAAAGAAGTAATCGAAGGGGAATTCGGGGGCAAAAGCCTGCCATACTTCCTTTAAATCCGCTAATGCCGCCTCAGTTTTACCCGCTTTTATGCGAATGGCAAATTCTTGGATCCAAAAACCACCGGCAATCATGTCCAAAACAAAAGGTCGGATCGGCTCTTTAAGAGAAACGTAGTGGAAATCCTTTAAAACACCGACCACACGCTCGCGACCCCTTGGGGTGGTCATACGCTGACCGAGAGCTTCTTCGGGGCTGCCCCAGCCCATTTCACGTACCAAGGTTTCATTTACCAATACCGCTGCGGTATCGTCGGATTTAATATCCCGGTTCAAATCGCGTCCGGCAATTATTTCCAGCCCCATGGTTTTAACGAAATCCTCGTTTACCACTAGAGTAGGGAGGTACTGCCATTGGCCCGCCGGCATACCCCCGTAATTGTATTCAAAAACATTATGATCCTCGCCTATGATGTCGTTCATCACCGTAAAGGCTTCGATATTAGGGCTTTTGAGTAATTCGGCTCGAATGGCTTCGATTTGGGGTATTAGCTTCGGCTTAGTGCTCATTACTACTACCTGCTCCTCATCAAAACCCAAGTCTTTTTCCTGCATAAAGCTAAACTGCTCATTTACCGTAAGGGTGGCAATAATCAAGACCGCACTAAGGACAAATTGAAAGACCACTAATACTTTACCTAATAGGTTTTTGCCACGTTTTACCGCGCCTCCTTTTAGAACTAATTGCGGCTCAAAGGCAGAGAGGTAAAAGGCAGGGTAGAGGCCAGCTAAGAATCCCAATAAAATGCTAGTGGATAGCAAGACATAGGGGGCAGGGCCTTTCCATAAATCAGCGTAAGCTAAATTTACCTGGGCTAAACTGTTAAACAATGGCAGAACTAAGGCTAATAGTCCTAGCGAAATGATAGCCGCCATAAGGCTCTGCAAAATGGATTCCCCTAAAAACTGTTGGATAAGCTGACTACGATTGGCGCCCAAGGTTTTGCGCACACCAACCTCCCGAGCTCGCCCTGTGCTGCGAGCAGTAGCCAAATTAGTAAAGTTGATAATGGCAATAATGAGTATAATTAAGGCCATGGTGGCCAAGATGTAGAGGTCGGAACGATGATGATTTTCCTCTAATTCATATTCCAAATGTGACTCAAGGTGAATATCAGCAATCGGCATCAAGCTAAACTCAGTCTGATCGCGCATGAAGTCGGGGTAATACTTCTGAATGAAGCTAGGGAATTGCGCTTCTAATTCGGCTTTAGCACCTTGCTCTTTGAAATGGATATAGGTCCAGGCCGGATTCCACACCCAATTATTGGCTTGCAGATCGGGACCAAAATAGGCTGCTAAAGTGCTAAAGCTTATCAATGCCTTAGGTTGAAAATGCGTTTGCGAGGGCACTGGAGCCATTATTCCAGTTACTTTTAAGGGAACACCCCTTTCGATAATTAACTCCTTACCAATAGGGTCCTCATTACCGAAGAATTTTTGCGCCAATTCGCTATCTAGGACAATAGACTGTGGTTTATCCAGTGCCGTTTCGGGATCTCCCGCTAATAAAGGCCAATTGAAGATCTTAAAAACACCGGTATCAGTAAAGAATACCTTTTCCTGATTAAACATTTGATCCTCTACCTTAATGGTATAGATGGGCTTTTGAAAATTGAAAAAGCGCACCACGTCTTCAATAAGATGCGGGTAGTCGTTTAATAGGGCGGGTCCCACTGGAAACTGCATGCTGGAACTACGTTCTCCTGCTCCTTCAAAATCGAGCTCCTCCCATAAACGGTATGTATTCTCATAATCGTGATGATATCGATCGTAGGAATACTCGTCTTGCAAGTAGAGGGCAATTAGGGCAAAGCTGCAGAGAGCGGTAATGAGTCCGCTTAGATTAATAAGCGTGAATAGAGGTGCTTTCCAGAGGTTGCGCCAAGCAGTTTTTAAATAGGATCGCCACATATTACTCGTATTTAAGGGCTTTAACAGGATCTATTCTTAGCGCTCTATAGGCCTGGGAGGCAATGGTAAGCCAAGCTAAGGCAAAAGAAAGTGCTAGGGCCAAAAGGAATGGCCAGAAGCTGAGCTCTATGCGATATACAAATTCGCTTAGCCAAGCTTGCATATAGTAATAAGCAATGGGAATTGCCAAAGCATTGGAAACCAATAGAAGGTACCAAAACTCTTTACTGAGGACCATAAAGATTTGAGTGAAATTAGCACCTAAGACCTTGCGCAGTCCGAGCTCTCGGGTTCGCTGATCTACACTGTAAGCACTTAAACCTAATAGTCCTAAACAGGCGATAATAATGGTAAGCCAGTTAAAGCTATTCAAAACTTGGGCGAATCTTTGATCGTCTTGGAAGATCTCATTGAATTGATCATCAAAGAATTGATATTCGAAGGGAATGTTAGGGTTTACTTCCGTCCAAGCCATGCTAATGTCATCTAATGCCTGTGCCGTTTTCTGG
The DNA here is from genome assembly GCA_913055685.1 of uncultured Flavobacteriales bacterium. Taxonomy (GTDB): domain Bacteria; phylum Bacteroidota; class Bacteroidia; order Flavobacteriales; family Schleiferiaceae; genus Croceimicrobium. The sequence continues at coordinate 614,463 of CAJXKC010000002.1, read as the reverse complement.
GCATCTATTTTAATGGCTACCGAGCCGGCTAAACGAGATTGAGGAAAGAGAAGTAAGGGTTCGATGGGATACCGTAAACCCACATAGTGGAAGTTTTTAATGACCCCAATAATGGTGCGCTCATTTGGTCCTAATTGCAATTTCTTACCTAAGGCTTCTTCCCAGCCCAGCGCTTCGGCAGCCGCTTCATTTATAATAACGCTGTTCTGGAGGTCGGCAGGATGTTCATCATCGTAAAAGCGTCCTTCCAAAACTTCCAGCTTCATTACTTCAGCAAAATTATGATGGACGGCAGTGGTGGAGAATATCCAAACATCGTCGCCACTATAACCTTCTGGAACTACACCATTACGACCGTATCCGGTGCCCGGTAGGGCATTGGCAGAGCTAAGTCCCAATACCCCGTCAATCTTTTCAATTTGATTCTTTAAGCTTTCGGCATTCTGTATGGCTTCTCGACTATTTAAACGCAGACTTAGCAAGTTTTCCTTTGAAAAGCCCATATCCTTTTCGTTCATGTAATCGATTTGCGCCTGAACCACCAGCATACCAATTATCACCGCTATAGATACCGCAAATTGCAAACTCACTAAGGCGCGGCGCATCCACAAGCCTGAGCCGTGACTCTTAAAATTACCTTTTAGCGTTTTAATAGGCTCATAAGCCGATAATACAAAGGCCGGGTAGATGCCACTCAGTAAGCCTAAAATTAGGATTAAAGCGATGGCATAAAGCCAAAAGCCTGGATTAGCTATGAAATAGCTCAGATATCCTTCAGGCACTTGAATGCCAATTGAGTTTCCAAAAATCTGCAAGATGAATAGCGAGAAGAGGAAAGCTAGGAATACCAAGAAAATGGATTCGAATAAAAACTGAGCGATAAGCTGTTCCTTCTGTGCGCCCAATACCTTACGCATGCCAATTTCCCGTGCCCTTTTAGCACTGCGGGCGGTGCTTAAGTTCATGAAGTTAAAGGCAGCAATTAAAATCAAGAAGATTGCTACCAATACTAAATTGCGAATCTGACCGATGTCGGTTTTACCAATATTATAATTGTCGAAGAGCAGCTCGGTGGAGTAGAGGTGGGCTTCTAGCATGGGCTGCATAGTAAGATCGAAATTATCGCCGTAATCGTTATTGCGAGCAATCTCTAACAATTGGGCATTTATAGATTCCCAATCACTTTCTTCGCTTAAACGTATATAGGTGGGGGCGGCAATCGATTGCCAGGTACTTAAAAACTGGGCAGTATTGGTATCGCCGGGATTAGGGACCAAGCTCAAAGCCATTTCGAATTGAATATGACTGTTTTCTGGTAAATCCTCGAAAACCCCTTCCACTATTACTGGGTCTGGAGCATTAGAGGTCTGAATGGTCTTGCCCACAGGGTTTTCCTGGCCAAAGAGCTTAGTGGCTAATTCGGCAGAGAGAATAGCTTGGTTGGGACTACGTAGAATCTGACTAGCATTGCCATATTTGAGCGGGAAATTGAAAAACTCAAAGAAATTACTATCCACAAAGGCAAAGCTCTCGGCATAGATAGAACGTTCGCCTACCCGCAGTAGGTTCTGGCCTTGCGATAGGTAGCGCGTTTGCGCTTTTACGCCAGGAATGTTTAGAGCGGCAGGTCCGGCTGCAGGCGGACAAATACCCACTCGAGAGCTACTTACCCCCAAGGCCTTGTCTATGGTTAAAACGCGGTAGATTTCCTCTGGGTCTTCATGAAAGCGATCGTAGCTATAATGGTAGTTTGCGTAAAGGAAAATGGCCGTCGACACCGCAATGCCAAGCGCTAATCCTAAAATATTGATACCCGTAAATACCTTGTCCTTCCAAAGGTGGCGAAGCGCCAACTTTATTTTATAGTTCCACATAATAGTCGGTATTAGTTTGCAGCGCTGGGCTGTAAAATCATACCGTCGTGAAGACGTAATATGCGAGAAGCGTATTGAGCATCGTGTTCCGAGTGGGTTACCATTACGATTGTGGTTCCCGCCTCATGTAATTCTTGGAGGAGCTTCATTACTTCATCGCCATGCGCCGAGTCGAGGTTACCAGTAGGTTCATCCGCTAGGATAATATGCGGATCAGTTATTAGAGCACGACCTACCGCTACTCGCTGTTGCTGTCCGCCACTTAGCTGCTGTGGATAATGTTTGGCACGATTAGCGAGTCCCATTCGTTCCAACATCGCATTTACCTTTGCCTTACGCTCATTAGCCGGCTCTTTGGTATAGATTAAGGGTAGTTCAATGTTTTCCGCAACGCTAAGTTCATCGATGAGGTTAAAGCTTTGAAAGACGAAGCCGATATTGTTTTTCCTTAGAATGCTGCGCTTCTTTTCATTAAGGTTTGCGACCTCTTCACCGCCAAAGGTATAAGAGCCCGCATCTGCTTTGTCTAGCATCCCTAAAACATTGAGAAGAGTAGATTTTCCACAGCCAGAGGGACCCATTAGGGCCAAGAACTCTCCCTTTTCGATTCTTAGGGAGACTTCATTTAAGGCGGTAGTTTCAATTTCCTCCATACGGTAGGTCTTGGTAAGCTGTTTAATTTCAATGAAAGCCATTTTCGTGTGCGTGTTTTAGTTTTCGATTAATAAGAGTTCAGCCTCGCCGTAAGGGCTGTAGCTATTGGTTATTATTTGATCACCGGGATTTAAGCCGGCTAGGATTTCTACGTAATTGGAGTTTTGACGACCCATTTCTACTGGATGCTTTATGGCGGTGCCATCCTCCTGTACTAAAAAGACCCAAGCGCCGCCTGTACTCTGGTAGAAGCCACCACGAGGCACCATTAGGGCCGGTTTGGCTTCGGAGAGCGAGAGGCGGATTTGTCGGCTCTGACCTCGGCGTATTCCAGTGGGAATGCTATCCCTAAAGTGCATTTCTATTTGAAACTGTCCATTACTTACCTGTGGTAATACTTTTTGCACCTCTAATTGATGCGCGGCCCCATTAAAGTCGAAGCTTCCCAGCTGACCATTTTGCACGCGTCCGAGGTAAAACTCATCCACATTACAACGCATCATAAAGCCGCTTAACTGATCGACCTGCCCCAGATTCTCGCCCCTTTGTTTGGTTTCGCCGAGGTAATGGTTAAAGCCCGTAAGTTGTCCGCTGATCGGGGCTTTAATGGTAAGGTTTTCCAAATTGCGCCTAATAGCTTCTAAATTCCGTTCCATTAAGCTTATGCTGCCATCGATTCGGTTAAGCTGATTGCTTTGGATGGCCTCCTCACGCTTTAGGTTTTCCCGGGTAAATTTGATTTTTTCCCTTAGGTAATGAATGGAATTATAGGAAGCGCGGTAATCATTATCGGCAATAACTGAATCACGGTAAAGGGTGCTATCTAAGGCAAACTGCCTCTGAGCCTCAACTAATTGATAATTCAGGTCAATTAATTGATCCTTTAAACCGCGTTTGTTTTGTTCTATAGTAAGACGGGTATTGCGGAGATTATTTATTTGTTCAATGATTTGGGTTTCTCGATTCATGAAATCGAGCATCAAATTGGCATTGGATAAGCGTAAAAGCGCCTTACCTTTTTCGACCATTTGCCCATCTTCAACAAAGATTTCTTCCACATTACCTCCTTCCGCGGCAGTAATAAATACTGAAGCCAATGGCTCTACGGTGCCAGTAATGGGGATATTGTCCTCGAAGGATCCCTGAATTACAGTCCCAATACTGAGACGTTTACTATCTACTTTTAAGCTTTTTGCTCCAGATGCTGCGTAGACCAAATAAGCTAGAATGAGAATGCCGAGAGGAAGGCCAAAATAAAGCAGACGTCTCTGCCATGACCATTTCTTCTTCGCAATTACTTTGTCCATGTAATTTACCCTGTTTGCCTTAAAAGATAGCCAATTGGCGTGCCATTTTAAGGCTCACTTTGATTTTCAATTAATTAAGCTTTGAAATGCCATTTTGGACCAAGATTAATTGTTCATTACTGAACACCATTGTTCGAAAAGGGACAGTTTTAAAAGGTGATAAGGGAGCGAATGACTCAGTTTGAGAAGCTTAGCTTTGCTATGTTTTTGGCATTTATTTGGCAGGGAAAGGGACATGCGAAAATTGATTCTACTATATAGCTTTATAAGCCTTAGTCTTTTTCTGAGTGCACAGGAAAAGACTATTGTAACCAGTTGCTATGCGCCCCAGCGAGACATGTTGCGCTGCTATTGGCATTCCGAAGCTTTGATAAAGGCGAGTTTAGAATATGAAGAGGGTGCTATTTACTTTAAACCGGTGTATATATACCGAGATACCAGTGGCAGCCTGCAAATTGGAAAAAGTTACCCATTGCAGGTCGACGGAAGGGTAGAGCGCGACTATGTCTTGCAAAAGCTAGTGGTAGGTCAGACTTACCGTTTGCAATTAGAAAGGCAAAACGGAAAGTGGTTCTTGGAAGAGCAAATGAGCACCTCCTTTGGCTTTGGTAAAAAACAATTACGGGTTCAGTTTGCTGGTTATTACCATTATTTCAAAGAGGACCGTGAATTGAAGGAGTTGTTGGAGTATTATACACTAGACCTATTGGCAAGGCCTCAATTTGACCCTGAAAGTAGAGGAGGGCAAAGAATAATAGCCCAGAATTCCTTGATTCGGGCCTTTGAGGAAGCAAATCGGAATTATCACCTGTTCAATGAAGGTATAGTCTATCTAGAAAAACCAGATTCGCTACAGCGGGAGGAAGAGGAGGCGCCTCAGTTTGAAAAGGCAGAACTGGCCCGAAGGACTTCATCTAGCTCAGTTGAAATGAGCTTAGCTTTTGAAAAGGCATTTTTGGGAGGGATTGAAGATTATCGCCATTTTTTAGCCGACTTTAATCCCGAGGAGGCATCACTAGATAGCCTTGGTATTAGTGGAAAAGGACTTTATCGACTCCGAATAAACCCGCAGGGAAAGCTTATTAACATTAGAGCTCTAAAGAGTTTAGGAGTGCTCGATTACAGTATCTTTCATTATTTACAAGCGCAGCACTGGCAAGTACCAAGTGCTGAACATAAAGACGTAAATGTTTTTATCGTGGATTTACCTTTTAAGTATCCGGCGCTTCAGCCTTAGCTAGGGGAAAGCGAATAGAAACACTAGTGCCTTTACCTAAGGTAGATTCGAATTCCATTTGGGCCCCGTGATCGAAGAGAATTTTTTCGCTTATAAATAAACCTAATCCGGTGCCTTCGCCATTTTGCTTTTTGGAAAAGAAGGGTTCCTGGATGCGTTTTAAATCTTCCTTACTAATACCATGACCATCATCCTTAATAAGGCAGATTATTTCCTGCCCCTTCTGCTCAATGCTAATTTCAATGTTGCCCAGTCCGGGAATGGCTTGGATGGCATTACTCAGCAGATTAGTAAAAACCTGATTGAGTTTACTGCGATTGCAGGGGAGGTCAGGCACTTCGTGATAGGATTTATGAAGCTCGATTCGACCTTTATAGCTGTGCTTTAGTATATTTAAGCTAGATTCCACTATTTCAGAAAGTTGACACTTATCCTTCAAGCCTTCTTTTTCCTGACTGTATAGGTTTAAATCCTTCACGATTGAGGCCATTTGATCGGCACTGGTTTTGATGAAATCCAGTAACTCTTGGTCCTCATTACTAGCAGTAGCGCGGCTGTTTTCTTCTAATAATTGATAGCTATTTTGAATTGCCGCTAAGGGATTCTTTAATTCGTGGGCAATACCCGCGGTGAGCATACCTAGGGAAGCCATTTTTTCCGCATTCAGTAACTGGCTTTGAGTGCGTTTTAAGTCTGCAACATTCTTTTTTAGATCCTCATTAGAGGATTTAAGATCGATAGTTTGTTGGTCGACAATCTCTTTAAGCTTTTGCCTTTGCTTACTAATTTTCTGATAGGATTTCCGGATACTTTTATCGTAAACAGAAATAATGTCGAGGATAACCACGCTGGTGAAGAAGATAATACTCAGGTTTAGAATCCAGCTCGTGGGTTTAGCAACATACTCGTTGATATCAATAAAATAGGTTAATTCTCCGCTGATGTAGGCCGAAGCAACCCAGCCGCATAGAAGTAGGGCCAGTAAAAGGGTGAGCAGGGCGGCTTTCTTATTACTGGTTAAAAAGGTGAAAGCAGGCACCATTACGATATAGGGTAAAGCCCCGGCAACGATGCCAAAGTTGTAAACCCCGATGCCTACCACAAAAAGGATCAGTAAAACAATGAAGCCTACCTTATAGCCATGGGGGATGGTCTCGCCAAAGAGTCGCAGTACCATCAAAACCAAGCCCGCCGAAAAAACGCCAATTAGGGTAACATACTCGCCGGTTTCGTAAAAGCGGTAGAAGAGAATTAAGGTAATGGCCACCGCCAGGAGTAAGAATAAATTAATGCTCCGCTCGAGGACCTTTCCTTTTAATGCTTCTAAATCGTCTTTATCTTGATTATCAGGCATGCCCAAATCTAGAAAAAACTATTTTAGAATTACCATCTATCTTGTTGATAATAAGGATAGGGGAGATTTGAACGTTCGCCTTCGTACCATTCTGACTTAAGTTCGCCGCTCAGCCAGTCGATCCAGGCCCACTTATTATCTTTTTTAACCGCTAAATAGCGGGTGCCGCCTTCTTGTTTCACCACAAATTCGTAGTCATCGTAAATGCAGGGAATAGTTTCTTTAGCCTCATCATCGTATGACCAGGGACTGGTATGGAAACCCACTTTCCCATTTTGAAAAACGGGAGTTACCACGCCATTCCAGCGGAAAAAGTAGATACTGTCGTAAACAGGGGCGATTAATTCTTGCGATAGCTGATACATACCCCATTTCTTGGTGTTTTTGTTGCGGGCTCGAAGAACCCCATCGCCATTATTGTGATCCATTTCCACGATATCCACATCAAAGCTATCGCGCATTTCGAGGATTAAACCCTTGGTCCATTCGTCCATATCAGATAGGGGAACATCCTCGGGTTTATCGTATTCGTAGGGAGTTATCTCAAATTCATCAAACCAATCGAGTAAGGCCCATTTTCCCTCTTTTCGAGCCAATAGATGGTAGCCCGAATAACTATTCTCATTTTCCACCAGCTTTAGCTTATCGTAAACACAGTTTACCTTTTCATGGGCATCTATTACTTCGAAGGGGAGCAAGTACCGTCCGTATTTACCGTCTTTCTTTACAATGCTAAAAGGCTCCATATCGCTCATGAAGCTTACCGAATCGTATTCCATAGGGAGCAATTGTAAACCCTCTACATTCCAAGAGAAGAGTCCCCATTTTTTGGTCCAACGCTTTCGCATTTTAAAAATGTTGTTCTCCTCTTGCACCCAGGTATACTCGCGGGCACCAAAGAGTTTCTTTACACTGTCGATTTCGGCTTCGCTTTGGCCAAAAAGACCAATGCTTCCCAAAAGGAAAATCAATAAGAGGCTCTTGTTCATTGTTGGTTGTTTGATTGCTTAACGCAAGTAAAGGCCAAATCTTGTGAAAGAGAAGTTTAGTACAAAAAAAAAGACAGCCTTAGCTGCCTTTTATATTTAAAATCATTTTCGCTAGAGGCGAATTGTTTTGCTTCGGCCATTAAAGCTGAGTGTGGCTATTCGGTCGCAGCGGCCATTACCAAAGTCGATTACAATAGTTTTACCACGCTGACTAGTAAGGGTTATTTCACCCGCTCGAATCCACGGACAATCATTAGTGCGAATTAGGGCTTTGCTAATTCGGGCATTGAAGTTTCGACCCTGCGTAGTTCTGAAGCTATGGGTTCCAGTTATGCTAAATTCGTCGTCAATGCGGCGTTGGGTATTAAAACCCTTGGTGAATTCACGGCTGCGTGTTTGCAGCGCCACACAGCTATCGCTACCATTCTGAAACAAGACTTTTACGCGGCTATTAATATCAAAACTTGGATTGCCGCCGCCATTTCGAGCCCTTTGACTAATACTGCGATGCGCGATAACTTCATGGTCATTAAAGAAAAAGTTACGGGTGCGAATTGTTCTTTGCCAGCCTTGGCCATTAGGGGTACCGAGTTGGGACATAATTATTTGTCCACGGCGTAAATTGCTATCGAGACCCATGCAATTTACCGGGCCAAAATCGAAAATTAATAAAGGCGGATTCTGACTCGTATCGCGGTAAACGTTGAGGCAAGAATTAGTTTTAAAGGCCAATAGTTCATTGGATCCTTCATCTTCCATTAATAGATCAAAGTCACTTAAAAGTTGCTCGGCGATGATTTGCTCCAAGACCAATTGTTCTACTTCGGTTTGGCTAATGTCTTGCACCGGTTCACTTTCCTTAGAACAGGAGCCAAAACTAAAAGCAAGGGCTAGGAGGCTGCTAAGTATTAAATGCTTTTTCATGATACAGAATTTACTATTGGAAGAAGTAAAGGGCCAAAGGTTTAAAATAAAAAAAGGGTCTTGACGACCCTTTCTTATTTTTAGAACTGTATAAGGGCCGAGCCCCAAGTAAAGCCGCTACCAAAGGCCGCAAGGCATAAGAGGTCGCCATCTTTTACTTTTCCCTCCGCTTTTGCTTCGCTTAAAGCAATGGGAATGGAGGCGGCGGTAGTATTACCGTACTTCATGATATTATTGAAAACCTTATCTGCTCCCAAGCCCATTTTGGCTTGAATATATTGCGAGATACGCAGGTTTGCCTGATGGGGAATTAATAAGTCAATATCTTCCGGTGACTTCCCAGCTTCGGCCAATGCTTCATGAATTACTTCTTGGAAGCGCGTTACAGCGTGTTTAAACACGAAATTACCGTTCATATAAGGGTAGTAGGAGAGATCTTCGGGATCATTTTCTTCCATAATGGTGTCTACCCAGCGTGAAGTAGCGGGACCTAATAAGGCCAATTCTTTAGCGTGCTTACCTTCCGAATGAAGTTTAGTAGTAAGGATACCCTTACCTTCTTCTTCGGTAGCAGATAAAACGACCGCTCCAGCACCATCACCAAAAATTACCGAAACTCCACGGCCGCGGGTGGTTTTATCCAAGCCCCCTGAGTGTAATTCGGATCCGATTAGTAAAATATTCTTGTACATCCCGGTTTTGATAAACTGGTCGGCAACGGATAGGCCGTAAACAAAACCCGAACATTGGTTACGCACGTCTAGGGCACCAATGGTATCTAAGCCCAATTGCTCCTGTACTTGTACACCCGGACCTGGGAAATAATAGTCGGGGGATAAAGTGGCAAAAATGATAAAGTCGATGTCGCTTGGCTCTAAACCAGCGTCCGCTATAGCCTTACGGGCAGCAGCGGTTCCCATGCTAGAGGTGGTATCTTCACTGTCGGTGGCTACCCAGCGTCTTTCTTTAATTCCGGTGCGCTCTTGAATCCATTCGTCTGAAGTTTCCATAATTAAGGACAGGTCATTATTGGTAACCACATTTTCGGGTACATAATGACCAACTCCGGCAATTCTCGTTCTAAGCATAATGTATTCGTATTTGATTGGTGCTTTAACCGCAAATAAAAGGCAAATTTTTAAAAAGCCTTTCCGCCCTTAAAGTACGCAAAAAAGCCTGCTTTTGTTTAGAAGCAGGCTTTTAGAAGTTATTTATTTAACGAATCGCATCCATGTATTCCCGCAAAATAGTTTCGCGGTGATCGGGATGGGCGATATTCGCTAATTCTTGGGCTCTTTGTTTCAAGGTTTTACCGTATAAATCGGCAATGCCGTATTCGGTAACGATATAGTGCACGTGAGAACGGGTGGTAACCACTCCAGCACCGGGCTTCAAGAAGGGAACAATCCTCGTTAATCCTTTGCGGGTGGTACTGGGAAGGGCAATTATGGGCTTGCCGCCTTTACTAAGCATGGCACCGCGCATAAAATCCATTTGGCCGCCTACACCCGAATACATCCTTGGTCCAATGCTATCGGCGCAAACCTGACCGGTTAAATCGATTTCTACTGCCGAATTAATGGATACGGCTTTTGGGTTCTTACGGATAACCGCGGTATCGTTCACATAACCAATGTCGAGTAGGTTCACCAATGGGTTATCATCAATGAAGTCGTACAAGCGCTGAGAGCCCATCACAAAGCCACTGATTATTTTCCCTGGATGCGTTTTCTTTTCTGCACCATTAATCACGCCTTTTTCGACCAAGTCCAGAATTCCATCCGAAAACATCTCGGTATGGATGCCTAAGTTTTTATGACCTCCCATCTGACTTAATGCGGCATTGGGAATGGCACCAATTCCCATTTGCAGGGTGGAGCCATCCTCAATCAAAGAGGCCACGTTCTTACCGATTTCCATTTCAATATCGGTAGGAGTGGCTGGGGCATGGGCTGGTAAGGCCTCATCTACCTCTACCAAAGAATCAAACTTAGAGACGTGTAGGAGTCCATCGCCATGAGAGCGAGGCACTCTAGGGTTTACCTGAGCAATAACATGTTCGGCAGACTGAGCAGCGGCCAAGGAGGCATCCACGGAAGTGCCCAAAGAACAATAGCCATGTTTATCTGGAGGTGAAACCTGCAATAAGGCAACATTTATAGGCAGTACGCCATGACGGAATAAATATGGGATTTCCGATAAGAACACGGGTGTATAAGATCCATTTCCAGCCTTTAGCGTATGACGCACATTGGCACCAATAAATAAGGAGTTTACGTGAAATGAGTCACTGTATTTGGGGTCCGCATAGGGCGCTTCACCTTCAATATGCAAATGGCACATTTCCACATTCCGCAATTCATTGGCACGGGCGGTTAGGGCTTTAATTAACTGTTGAGGGGCCATGGATACAGAGTGTACATAAACTCTGTCATTATCCTTCACGACTTTTACGGCTTCGCTAGCGCTTACGTATTTCATGTTTGGTGTTAATTACTATGCAAGATTAGCACCACTTCCAGCTTTAAACAATGACCAATGTCAGTAATAATTGGCAAGCTGACTGACATCCTTTTCCAGGCGCTGCAAACTTGTCATATTTAAATTGGGCGGCATATGCTTTGCTTTCAATCCTGCAGATTCAAAAACTAAAATTATGAGTACCGGTAAGATTAATGTTACAGCTGATAATATTTTTCCGATCATCAAAAAATTCCTCTATTCAGATCATGAGATCTTTTTAAGAGAATTGGTGTCAAATGCCGTAGACGCTAGCCAGAAGTTAAAGACCCTAAGTCGCATTGGCGAATCAAAAGCCGAATTAGGGGATCTCACCATTCAGGTTAAAGTAGATAAAGAGAACAAAACCTTAACGATTTCGGATCGCGGGGTTGGGATGACCACCGATGAAATCAATAAATACATAAACGAACTTGCATTTTCTGGTGCAGAGGAGTTTGTAAAGAAGTATGAGGATAAAGCCGATGGCGCCGCTATAATTGGTCACTTTGGCTTAGGTTTCTATTCTTCTTTTATGGTGGCTAAGAAAGTGGAGATTTTCTCCTTATCGCACCAAGAAGGAGCCAAGGCAGCCTATTGGACCTGCGACGGCTCGCCCGAGTTTACCTTAGAAGAAAACGATAGCCGTAAGGAGCGCGGAACCGACATCGTTTTACATATAAATGAGGATAGCGAAGAATTCCTTGAAGAAGGGCGTATTCGTGAATTACTGAAGAAATACTGTCGATTCCTCCCAGTGCCTATTCAATTTGGTGAAAAGGAAATTACCGAAACAGAAGGAGAGGGCGACGATAAAAAGGAAACCAAGAAAACGGTAGCGGATATTGTAAACGTTACCGATCCCGCTTGGACTAAGGCTCCGGCTGACTTAGAGTCGGATGATTACAAGGAGTTCTATCGTCAGCTTTATCCAATGACTTTCGAGGAGCCTTTGTTCCATATTCATTTAAATGTGGATTATCCTTTCGATCTTAATGGTATTCTGTTCTTCCCGCGCATTAAGCCCAATATGGACTTACAGCGTAATAAAATTCAGTTGTACCAAAATCAAGTTTTCGTTACTGATAATTTAGAGGGAATTGTACCAGACTTCCTTACTCTTCTACACGGGGTAATCGACTCGAAAGATATTCCGCTTAATGTGTCTCGTTCTTATTTACAGGCCGATGGCGCGGTTAAAAAGATTAGTGGACACATTACCAAAAAGGTAGCAGATAAGCTGAGTAGCTTATTCAAGAAAGATCGTGAGGACTTCGAGCAGAAATGGAACGATATCAAAGTAATCATTGAGTATGGAATGCTTAGTGACGATAAGTTCTTCGAAAAAGCACAGAAGTTTGGCTTATATCAAAACGTAGAAGATCAGTATTTCACCTTCGAAGAGTATATCGAAAAGATCAAGGCTAGTCAGACAGACAAAGACGGCAACCTAGTGGTCCTTTACGCCGCCCATAAGGATGGTCAGCATAGCTTTATCAAAAAAGCCCAGAACAAGGGATATGATGTATTGCTAATGGAAGGTCCTTTGGTTAGTCATCTAATGCAGAAATTGGAAGGTGGTGATCACAAAGTGAAGTTCGCCAGGGTGGATAGCGACGCTATAGACAAGCTTATCCCTAAAGATGAGGAGGCCGTATCCTTATTAAGCGAAGAACAAAAAGAGAAACTGAAGCCCCTCATCGAAGAAGAGGTAGATAAGGCCAGCTATACCGTGGTATTAGAAGCTATGGATTCGCAAGAAGCGCCCTTTACGATTACCGTTCCCGAATTTATGCGCCGCATGAAGGAAATGAGCATGACCGGTGGAGGAATGATGGGCATGGGTGATATGCCAGATATGTACAATCTAATTGTAAACACCAATCATCCTCTAGCCAGCCGTATTTTGGATGAGAAAGACGAGTCAGAGCGTAAAGCCTTAATTAATAGAGCTAAGGATTTAGCCCTATTATCGCAAAACCTCTTGCACGGTGAAGCACTGACCAATTTTGTAGAACAACAATTTGAAGCGCTGAATTAATTCAAAGCTTCTCCTATTTAAAAAGCCCCAAACCTTAGTGGTCTGGGGCTTTTTTTTAGTTTTTTATCAGCCGCTGGGAGGATAGCGCTCCATCCGGATTTCTCACCTGTAGTAAATAAACGCCTGGTTTTAAGGCACTGAGTTCTAATTGAAGGTGGGTGTCTTTTGCTTTTTTCTCTAAGAGGACTTGCCCGGCAGAGTTAATTATTTGAATGCTTGAGTTTAGTTCCAATTCTTCTAAGGCCAATTGGTCTTGGAATGGATTAGGGTAGGCTTTCGCCTGATGGCTATCCTCCTCCGGATTACTTAAGACTTCATACAAGAAGCATTCGGAGGTATCGCTGCAATTGCCTTGGAAATTTACTACGGCATACCATCCCGATTGAGGTGGATTATAGCTCTGGCTGGTGGCATTAGCGATCGGGCTTTTAAGACCACTGGTATCACAAATAAGCCATTGATAACTAAGCGCAGCAGTATCCGATTGCAAAAGGGAATCGCTGGTCATGATTATCCTCGGTTGCGGTAGGATAGTGAGGTTTAGCGTGTATTCTTCCTTACAATTTCCATTTTGCACTACGGCGGTATACGTGCCACTCTGATTAAGGACACAGCCCCCAATTTCCCAGTAATAATTGCGGCAAGTACTTAGACTATAGTCCACTTGATAGTAGGGACAAGACTCTTGAAGCCATACCTTACCAATTCCTAGTCCGGCGTTAACATTGCGGGTAATACTCACAATATCTTGGTCGCCATCGCCATCTACATCATCAGTAAAATAAGCGCCCACATTTCGATCGTATTCAAAGAAAGCTGAATCCCGGAAAAAGCCTTGGGTGCTATCGTTCCAGTAAATACTCGTGCCATTAGGGAATCCCGCGCCAAGACCGATCAGGTCCAAAAGGGAGTCTCCATCTAGGTCGCGTAAAATTAATCCGCCGTTTAAAGCGGGCTGCCCCATGTGACGCAAGGGAGCGCTCACGCTGTAATTCCCTTGACCATCGCCGTAAAAGAAGCGCAATTTAAAGCGATTCGAGCCTCTATTGGTATCGGTAAAGGCTACAAAATCCTGGTTACCGTCTAGGTCGAGGTCGCCTCGCGCCAGTTGGGCAAACTTTAGACCTACGAATCCCGCGCTGCGAACAGAATCTTTTTGAAAGACCCCATTCGAATCATTGAGGTATAAATCGGTTTGATAGTTCATGGGCATCAATAAATCTAGATGTCCATCGGCATTATAGTCGATTAAATGCAGGGGTTCATTGTTAATGGTTCTTACCCCTGGTAAATTGTGGTTTAGAAACTCGCTGAAGTTTCCAGAACCGTCATTTTTAAAGAGTTTGGTATGATAAGGATTGGTGCTTGAGCCATTGTGATAGGCCACTACAATATCAAAGTCTCCATCGCTATCGAAATCGGCGGGTACAATTTGAGCAGAGCTCAGCTGATTTATGAGGCTAGTGGGCGCAGCAAAGTTTCCACTACCATCATTAATAAGCAGTTTTACCCCTTCATTTAAACTTCCGTAAGCCCCAGCAATAAAAAGGTCATCATCACCGTCGCCATCTACATCCACCAATTGTACCTCATCATCATAAAGAGGAATATCTGGGTCGGTATAAGCGTCATAGTTTCCTGAACCATCATTGAGGAAAATCTTGGGAATGGCACGTCCATAGCCCGTTAGCGGATTATTGCCAACTACAATAAAGTCCAATAAGCTATCCCCATCTATATAACCCGAAGCAAAATCGGTCCATAGGCCAGGGTCGAAGTGATTGGTGGTGGTGTGCACCTGATTGGAGCTATCCTGCATCCAGATGTGCAAACGCTCGCGATTAGCACTGGCGAGGTAATCGGAACGACCATCCTGATTTAAATCGGCGATAGCAAATCCATAGCTGTCGTCATGCGTGAAAAATTCAGTCGGCCACCTCCTAGAAGTATAAGTACCGCTGCCTTTATTCTCTACCCAGCGATAGCTGCCATTACTGTAGATGTCGCCCAGGATATAAAAATCGAGGTCGCCATCGCCTTCGCGGTCTTCAAAAGCAATCGAATGTCTGGTCGCAAATCGAGTATCGGTACCGCGGAAGGTATCGGTAAAGGCAAAGCCATTACTCGTTTGCTGGTAGATAATTCCCATCAGTTGTTGCGAAGGGTTGCGGGTTTCCCCGCTTAGCACAATATCGTTTTTAGAATCACCATTTAAGTCGGCAATACCCAAAATCGAACTTTCGAGTCGCACAAAGCTATTGCTGTCTAGGCTGTAGCCTGATTGGTTTTTCCATAAAACGGCCGTCATGCGAGGGAGGTTATTTACACCCCAACTAACCGATCCACTAAAGAGAATGTCTTGGTCGCCATCGTCATCTAAATCGCCAATAGCAATGTCGCCATTACTATTTATTCCGGGATAAGGACCAATGGTAGAATCCGATTGAAAGCGACCGGTAGAATCGCCAAAATACAAGCGCATTTCGCTGCGCCATTGGGGATTTCGACCGCTTAGTATTAGGTCAGGGTAAGCATCTCCATTTAAATCTCCGGCCTCCATTATACTTACTACGAGGTCGCCATAAATACTGTCTTGAATGCGTCTAAAACGCAGGCTATCTAAATTTTCAATCAGGGCTATTTGGCCTTGACCGGTGCTTACCACCAAGTCCTCGTCACCATCTGCACCGAAATCAACTACCTGAATATCTTCGGCGGCTATTTGGAAGGCACAAGGTTGTGGTAAACGAATAAAGTTACCGTCGCCTTGGTTCTGGTAAAGTTGGAGCCATCCTTTTTCAACCACTAGGTCCTTATCACCATCTTGATCTAAATCGATGAGCGCAAAAATCCCATCCGGAATATCATTGCTGACATTAATTCGTTTATGGGCTTTGGGTATAAACTGAGGTTTTTGGGCTAAGGAAGAAAGAGAGAATAAGGCCATAAGGCCAAGAAGCAGAGCTTTCATAACAGAGTTTAAAAAAATCGTTCAGCTAAAAGTATTAACGATTTGGTTGAATACGAAATAACAAAACCTCTAGTCGAAAGACAATTTTAGCGGCAATATTTCTAAAGGAAGTGGCTCACTAGCAAGGAAGCCTTAAATTAGCAGTAAAATCAAGCCTTATGCGAAAATCACTTAGTGCCTTTGTGTTAATCGGACTCTTAAGCTCTTGTATGCTAGGGGTTCAAGGAAATGGTAAAGTAGAAGAAGCCAATCGGTCGGTTGAAGACTTTAACCGTATTTCCGTAAGTGGAATGTTTGAAGTTCATCTGCGTCAGGCGGATGAAAACAGCCTCAAAGTGGTAGCCGATGAAAATCTTCATGAACTGATTGAAAGCCGCGTAGAAAATGGGGTGCTACAAATTAGTACCAAAGAAGATATTGGTCGGGCCGAAGAGCTTGATTTATACATTGGTCTTAAAGATCTCGAAGCAATGGAATTTTCGGGTGCAGTTTCGGTTAAAAATGTAGGCGAACTTTCTGGAGGCGAGCTTCATCTTGAATCGAGCGGTGCAGCTGAAATTAAGCTAAGCGTGGATTACGATCAGATTAGTATTGAACTAAGTGGTGCTTCCGAAATTGAAATGAGTGGTAAAGCAGATCAGCTAAGATTAAGCTCAAGCGGCGCCTCGGAAGTAAAATTCTTCGAATTAAAGGTAGATCGGATGCGCCTGGATTTAAGTGGTGCTTCTGATGTGGAGGTAAGCGTAGAGGAAGATCTATCCTTAGAAGCTTCTGGCGCAGCAGAAATTGTATACCGCGGAAACCCGGAGATAAGCCGCAGTGAGCTAAGCGGAGCAGCTAGTTTAAGAAAAGATTAAACTTTAAGAATAATACAATGCAATCAGCCTTAGAAAGAGCCCAAGCCTGGCTAAAGGAACCCTATGATGCCGAAACTCAAGCGGCAGCCCAAGCATTAATTGATCAAGGTGGCGACGCCTTGGCCGATGCCTTTTACCAAGATCTCGATTTTGGAACCGGAGGCTTACGTGGTATTATGGGGGTTGGAACTAACCGTATCAACAAATACACTTTAGGAGCGGCAACTCAAGGTTTAGCCAATTATTTGAACAAGCAGTTTCCCAATGAGGAAATTAAAGTAGCGATTGCTCATGATAGTCGCCATAACTCCAAGCCCTTTGCTCGCCTAGTAGCGGAGGTATTATCGGCCAATGGAATTCGCGTTTATCTCTATGAGGATTTACGTCCTACACCAGCTTTAAGTTTTGCCATCCGCCATTTAGGCTGCCAGAGCGGTATCGTTTTAACCGCTTCTCATAACCCGCCTGCCTACAATGGCTATAAGGTCTACTGGAGCGATGGTGGTCAATTGGTGCCTCCTCATGATAAGGCGGTGATCAATGAAGTTAGAGCGGTTCAGGTATCGGAAATTCGTTACGACTTTAAAGAAGAGCTCATTGAGATGATTGGAGCCGAAGTGGATGCCGCTTATCTCAAAGAGGTTAACAAGCAAAGCCTTTCTGATGCAGGTAAGGAAGACTTATCCATTGTTTTTACCAGTATTCATGGTACCAGTATAACCTTAGTGCCACCTGCTTTAGAGCAGGCGGGCTTTAAGAAGGTTTCGATAGTAGAGGAGCAAGCAAAGCCTGATGGCGATTTCCCCACCGTGAAATCACCCAACCCAGAAGAGCCTGAGGCATTAAGTATGGCCCTTAAGCAAGCCGAGCGCTTAAATGCCGACATGGTTATCGGTACCGACCCAGATGCGGATAGGGTGGGCATTGCGGTTCGAAACCTGGATGGCGAATTGGAATTATTGAATGGTAATCAAGCCGCCTCCGTGCTTATTTACTACTTATTGGAGCAGTGGAAAGAAAAAGGGAAATTAACTGGTAATGAATACGTTGCAAAGACCATCGTGACTACTGATTTAATTACCAAAATTGCTGAAGCTTACCAAGTTCCCTGCCCAGAATGTTTAACCGGCTTTAAATGGATTGCGGATATTATTCGAAATCGTGAAGGCGAGATGACCTTTATCGGCGGAGGCGAAGAAAGCTATGGCTATATGATTGGCGACTTCGTGCGCGATAAAGATGCAGTAGCTTCGGCGGTAATGTTAGCGGAAGCAGCGGCCTATGCTAAAAGTAAGGGCAGTAGTTTCTATGAAATGCTTATCGATGCCTACCATAAGTTTGGCTTTTACCTAGAAGTACTGGTTAGCTTGAAACGTGAAGGCATGAAAGGTCAGGAAGAAATTGCCCAAATGATGCAAGATTTCCGCACCAAAACCCCCGACACCATTGCTGGAGAGCGTATTATTAAGGTTTTGGACTATCAAAGCTCCGAGGCCAAGGATTTGGTACATATGAGCAGCGAGTCTATAGATTTACCTAAAAGTAATGTAGTACAGTTTATTACCGAGGAGGGCACCAAGATTACCGCACGCCCTAGTGGTACCGAACCTAAGATTAAGTTCTACGTTAGTGTAAACGATCACCTAGGCGAGCTTAAAGATTTTAGAGAAGGTAAGGCAAAATTGGAACGACGTTTAGCAGAAATCACCAAAGCACTGGGCTTATGAGAATAGCAAAATATCTAATGGCACTGGGTCTCGGTGCGCTAATAGTTTCTTGTGCCGGGCCGGCGGATACTAAGGCCGAACTTGAACTTCAAGGTGATTGGCTGGCCAGTATTAGCTTAAATGATAGCGTAGATTTGAATTTCAATGCCACTATCAGTGGAGGAGATTCCATCTTGAGCTTTACAGTGCATAATGCTTCCGAAACCTTGGAGGCTCGCATGATTCCCATAGGACCAGATAGCTTCCGCATTGAAATGCCCGTATTTGCTAATCACTTTATGGTAAAGGCCAGTGGTGAAGAGCTGAAAGGCGTATATATCAATCCGGATGCGGAAAACTATGAACTGCCATTCAAGGCGAGCAAAGGCAAGCAAGACCGTTATCCCAATACCCAAATCATGGACCCATTGAAGGGCTATTGGCGGATGGACTTTAATCCGGGTACGGATGGTGAGGGCAGTGGTTTAGCCTATTTCGACCTTGTGGATGGAGAAATCCATGGCACGGTGATGACAGCAACCGGTGATTACCGCTATTTACAAGGCTCCGCCGCAGCAGGTAAAATGTACTTCTCGGCCTTTGATGGTGCGCATTTATTCCATTTCGAAGCCGAATTATTCGATACAATTCAGGGGAAGTTTTATTCCGGTAGATCCTATATGGCTCCTTTTATAATGTATAAGGATACGAGCTTTAGCCTACCCGATCCCGATACCTTAACCTTCATTAAGGAAGGTTATGAAGGTTTTGATTTCAGTTTCCCGGATTTAGATGGTGATACGATTAGTCTTTCGGATGAACGTTTTGCAGGCAAGCCGATGATTATTCAAATCAGCGGTTCTTGGTGTCCTAACTGTTATGATGAAAGTCGCTATTTAACGGAGGTGTATAAGCAATATCAGCCTAAAGGACTGGAAATTGTTTGCTTGACCTTTGAGCGGGCCAAGAACGAGGCTATTGCTCTAAAGCGAGCTTCTAAGATGAAAAGAGACCTTGCGGTACCTTATCCCGTTTTATTGGCAGGCGCTACACGAGCCGACAAAGCCGCGGAAAAACTGCCCATGCTTAATCACGTCATGAGCTATCCTACCGCCATTTATTTAGATAAAGATCATCAAGTACGTAAGATACATACGGGCTTCTCCGGACCAGGAACTCCGGTTTGGGAAGACTTTGTGAGCGAAAATGATGCATTTTTGCAAAAATTAATTCAAGAATAATCCTCAAATCTCAAAATAGATACAATGCAAAAAGTAGCCGTAATTGGTGCCGGAACCATGGGTAATGGAATTGCTCATGTCTTTGCACAAAACGACTTTACTGTAAACCTAGTGGACATTTCAGACGCTGCCCTAGAGCGCGGAATGAAAACCATTGAAAAGAATTTAGATCGACAAGTAAGTAAAGGTGTTATCGATGAAGCCAAGAAGCAAAGCACCTTGGCTAATCTTAGCACCCACACCGATATGGCCTCAGCGCTGGGCGATGTGGATCTGGTGGTAGAAGCCGCTACCGAAAACGTAGAGCTGAAGTTGAAGATTTTCGGGGATATGGATAAGTATTCTAAGCCCGAAGCCATTTTAGCTTCCAATACCTCTTCGATTAGCCTAACACAGATTGCTGCGGTAACTGGTCGACCCGACAAGGTAATTGGTATGCACTTCATGAATCCGGTACCAGTAATGAAATTGGTGGAAGTGATCCGTGGCTATGCCACTTCCGATGCTACCACTAAAACCATTATGGAGCTTTCCGAAAAACTAGGTAAGGTGCCAACTGAGTGTAATGACTACCCAGGCTTTGTTTCCAATCGTATTTTAATGCCGATGATTAATGAGGCTATTATCACTCTATTCGAGGGAGTAGCCGGTGTTAAAGAAATAGACACCATTATGAAATTGGGTATGGCTCACCCTATGGGTCCATTGAAATTAGCTGATTTCATTGGTTTGGACGTTTGCCTATCCATCCTTAATGTGCTTTATGAAGGATTTGGTAATCCTAAGTATGCGCCTTGTCCTTTATTGGTAAATATGGTGCGCGCAGGCAAGTTGGGCGCGAAATCTGGTGAAGGTTTCTATGATTACAGCGAAGGTCCTAAGAGCGAAACCATTTCGGCGCAGTTCAAATAATATAGAGCGGCCCTATAATACTATAAGCCACTAAGTGTCATAAGTCATACTTAGTGGCTTTTCTCGTTTATAAATTTGCACCCTAAATGAATGGATATGACCGCTACCGAAACAGCTAGCAAAGTATACGATTACCAAGCTTACCGCGAATTAATAAATGACCTAAGAGCAAAAGGCTTGGCAACGGGAGGTTCTAGTTCAGAAGACTTCCTTAACTATACCGACCTGAACAATGCCCGCATGGATAAGTGGGATAAACGTTATGAACTAAGTGATGAATTAAAAGCTGCCCTAGACCAATTGGAGCATCAAGAAGACTGGGTAGTACTGAGCGAGGGTTGGTGCGGCGATGCTGCCCATGCTTTGCCTTTCATGGCTAAGGCAGCCCAGTATAGCGATAAAGTGAGGCTTAAAATTCTCTTACGTGACGAAAACCTGGATTTAATGGATCAATACCTTACCAATGGCGGAAGAGCCATTCCTAAGTTGATCCGCTTTAATGTAGAAAACGGTGATGAGATGGGTACCTGGGGACCTCGTCCTAAACCTGCCCAGCAGATTCATCTCGATGGTAAGGCAGAAGGCCGGCCTAAAGCAGAGGTTACCATTGATTTGCAAAAATGGTATGCTCGCGACCGCGGAGCTACTATAGACAAAGAGTTAACAGAGTTAATCTCAAAATAAAAAAAGGGGCTTAAGGCCCCTTTTTTATGCTTTGTCCAAATTTCGATCGGCCGAAGCCTTGTAGTTTTTGTACATCGCCTCAAAAATCCGGTAGGCCTCCTCATTAAACTCTTGGTCAAGCCATTTTTGCACCTCCGCTTGACTAGCGGCGCGGGCCTTGGGGACCTTAAAACATTGTTTCATGGGACCGGTTTCAATCTCTACGTACCAATGTTGTTCTTGGGCGTAAAGCATCACTTTAAACTTAGGGTGGGGTATGGGGCCTACTATTCTCATTTGTTTTGATGATTTAGAATCAGGGCCTTAGCGGCCAATTCGCCGCTTAGCATTGCGGCATTTAAGCTAGGGTTTAATAAATGATCGCCAGCGATATATATCCCATCGGCAAGGCGGCTTTCTTCGAAGGGACGCTCGTAAGCCAGGTTCGATAAGCGGGGTAAGGAGTGCCTTACATGATAGCTACGCAAGAATTTCCAATCGCGTAATCCATTGCCAACGATTAACTGTAACTCGCGCTTAATTTTTTCCACCATTTCCTGCTCACTAGCTTTCAATTCCTCGCGCAAACTTACCTGGTACAATTCAGATTGACCATTACCATAGGAAGGCTGCACCTGGGATAAACAAGCGACATTACTTATAAGTCCATCTTTACTAAAACTTAAGCCGATTTTTTTCCGACAAAGGGGGCCTTTAGGTCCGCTAAAATATAACTGCAGGGTACTATTCCAGCTTACATCCGACTGATATTGAGGCATAATGGCCGATGGGTCACCCGCAATAATTATTTGTTTTGCCTGAAATTCCGTGCCGTCTTCTAATTGCACTGCCTGACCAAGAATAGATTTCACTTTGCTATTGAAGCGAAATTCGGTACGCTGTAATTGACCTTTTAATTGCTCGGCGATTGCGGCAATTCCCTTTTTTGGTAGAAGGGCTTCGCCTTGCGCAAACATTTTGAAGATGTATTGGAACTGTCGACTGGAAGTTTCGAGCTGATGTTCTAAAAATATGCCGCCAAAGAAAGGCTTAAAAAAACGATCAATAATCTTATCGCTAAAGCCATATTGCTGCAAAAAGGAGAGGGTAGAGGTATCCGGTTCATTATAAATCTCTTCCTCAGTTTTATGGAGTACCTCACGGCGTAATTTGGCAACTTTTAGCTTATCACCAAAGCTGCCAATTGGACTAAAGGCCATTTTTAAATAGGCAGCTGGGTTTCGTTTAACATCGAGAACCTCGAAGCCTTTTTTAGTATCGAAGCAATAGGCACCTGACTCAAAAGCTTCACATTCTAGCTGCGAGAGGTCTAAGTGTTTCTTTACCATTGGGTAAGCACTCAATAGTACCTGAAAGCCATGATCGAGTTGGAAACCGTCTAGGCGATCCGTTTTTAAGCGTCCCCCTGCTTGCGGCTCACTATCTATAAGTAGTGTATTTAGATGATAGGCTTCTAATTCCTTGGCTGCGATTAAGCCAGAAACTCCACCACCAATAATAATGGCATCGTATGCTTTATTCATTAAGGGTTAAGTTTTAACTGGTACTGGTTTATCAGTTCATTGTACCGGGTCCAATGTTCTTCTTTGAACTGATTTAGGCTTTGTAGGAACTCATCCTGACTCTTAGCATAGTCCTCGGCTAAGATCTGAGCCTGACTAGGAACTCCAGACCATGAGCGACGTAGATAGGACATGGCCGCCCCGTATTTTGAAGAAAGGGTTTGTGGTTGATCGTAGTAACCATCTACCTCCTTACCATAAACAACCTCTTCTAAACGCTTTAGCTCCTTTTTGATAGACTTTATGGAGTCAGTGAAAGCCTTTGCTTGCTTCTGGTCTAGATAGAGTTCTGCCGCACTTTCGGCGATGGAAATAGCTTTTTTACTGCGTTTTAAATAATCAATCGCCTCGTGCAATGGTGCCAAACTCTGGTCAAATTCCTGGGCAAAATTAAAGTTCGCTTTTTCCTGCTCAACACTAATATTAATGCGGGGGTCAGGGTGGTAATCAAATTTTTGCTCGGCTACCTCACCACCATAACTAAGACGGAGAATATAGCTACCACTCACTAAGCTTAAAGGTGCTCTTTCGGTAGTATCATTAATTTTTCCATTTTTTGATGGGAAGCCTAGTCCGCGATGACGTAAACTAATGCCAAAGCGATTTAAGCCTTTCTCGGGGAGCTTGCGGTAGAAGCTACGTAGGCTTTCGCCGGATGGGTTTAAAATCTCAAAATGCAAGTCTTTAGCCTTTATCGAATCTTTCTTATCAAAATTGTGATACACATAAGTGATTAAGCCACTAGCGCGGTTTTCTCCTTTAAAGGTACCATCGGCTGGGAAACGCGAACCATCGGCACGCTTATAAGCTACGCGGTAAGGATCTTGCTCTAGGTATAAGGCTAGTTTAGGCTCTTTACCTTCGCGCTCCTCGGCAATACGGGCGCGTAGTACCTCCAAGCCATCTAGAATAAAAGCAGAACGACCAAAAGTTCCTAGGATTAGGTCGTCTTCACGCGGATGAATCTTGATGTCCGACACCAAAGTGGTGGGAAGATCCTTGCTCCATTTTTGCCAGTGCTTCCCTAGGTCCCAGCTAAAGTATAGACCTCTTTGAGTGCCCGCGAATATGAGCTGAGGGTCTTTGGGATCCTGAGCCACACTAATTACATAGGCTGGGAGGGAGGCTCCAATATTCTTAAAACTCTTTCCGTAATTGTCGGTATAAAAGAGCATTGCTTTTTCATTTCCTCGACGGTAATCATTCGCTACCACAAATGCCGCCCCTTTCTTATGCTTACTTACCACCACTTGAGGAATCCACGCTCCTTCGGGCATAGCTTTCAATTTAGAGGAAAGGTCTTGCCAGTTTTGACCACCATCTTTGCTTAGATGTAGTTTTCCATCATCGGAACTGGTCCAGATTAAGCCTTTTTCTTGGCTAGAAGGACTAATGCAAAGCAGGGTAGTGTAGTTTTCGGCTCCCGTAACATCATAGGTGAGACCACCGCTTTCACCATAATTCTGTTTTGTGCTGTCATTGCTGGTTAGGTCGGGCGAAATTAGGCTCCATGACTTCCCTTGATCCATGCTTTTAAATACATACTGAGCGCCGAAATAGAGCGTCTTTTGATCGAAAGGATTTAAAGCGATGGGAGCATTCCAGTTAAAGCGTAAGTTTTTGGCCTCAGGGTGAACAGGGCGTATCATCTCGGTATATCCACTGGGAGTGTGTACGCGGCCTACGTAGCCCTCCTGACTTTGAGCATAGGCATAGTCCTTATCCAAAGGATCTGGAACTACATCAAATCCATCACCGAAATAAAGCTCTTCCCAATAATCGTTGCGAATGCCATCTGCTTTCCAAACGTAAGCGGGACCTTTCCAAGAGCCATTGTCTTGCATTCCCCCATATACATTATAGGGCAGGTCCATATCGTAGCTGATATGGTAAAATTGAGCGAGGGGAAGGTTGTTTACAAATCGCCAAGTTTCGCCACGGTCGCGACTAATATTCATGCCGCCATCATTACCATTAATAAGGTAATTGGGATCTTCGGGATGAATGAATAAAGCGTGATGATCGGGATGAATATAGTTATAAGGTGCTATCACGCGCCAAGTTTTACCGCCATCCTCACTACGTGAGATAGTGGACCAAATGCTATACACGCGGTTTTCATTTTTGGGATCTACATAGATCTCGGCATAATAGAAAGGACGGTTACCAATATTGTCATCCTGAGAAATCATACGCCATTTGTTTCCGCCATCCTCACTCCGGTATAAGGCATTCTTTCCCTTTTTCTCAATAAATGCATAAACTCGAGAGGGTTGTGAAGCGGCAATGGCAATACCCATACGACCTAATTCACCTTTGGGAAGTCCGTCTTTGTCCGTCTTCTTTTGCCAGCTTTCCCCACCATCGTAAGTGATGAATAAACCGCTGCCTTTTCCCCCTGACTTAAAAAACCAAGGATCGCGGTGATGCTCCCACATATTAACGATAAGTTTATCCGGGTTTTGCGGATCCATAACCATTTCCGCTGCACCAGTGCGATTGTTTTGATAGAGGATTTTAGTCCAATTTTTTCCGCCATCAGTAGACTTATAAACACCCCGGTGCTCTGAGTCGGCCCAAGGATTTCCAATTGCTGCTACATAAATGATATCGGAATTGCTGGGATGCACGATAATGCGATGGATATGTCTGGTTTGCTCCAATCCCATCAAGTTCCAGGTTTTGCCACCATCACGAGAAAGGTATATTCCTTCACCACCAGTATTGGAGTTACGAGGATTACCCTCGCCGGTTCCCGCCCAAATGATGTCGGGGTTTTGCGGGTCTAAGGCCAAGGCTCCGATACTGCTAACCTTTTCATTATTGAAAATGCATTGCCAAGAAGTACCTCCATTTGTGCTATGCCACAATCCGCCCGAAGCGGAGCCCGCATAAATACTATTTTTATTGCGAGGGTCTACTTTAATTGCCGTAATTCTGCCACTCATTCCTGCTGGACCAATAGCTCTGAATTTCAAATCATTGAGATCCTTTTGGGGAATACTATCCTGAGCTAAGCTGGGTACACTTATAAGGATTGATAGTAGTAGAATAAACTTGCGCATATTTTTGTTTTTTGGTGAGGCCCGAATTTAGGACATTTCTGAGATTAGCATAACTACATTAGTTCATTATAGTTCACCGCTGGAAGCTTGATTGGCTTGCAAATCTTGGCCTTGCTCTCTACATTTGAGAGCATGAAGTGGCGTTTTTTGAAATATTTAATGGCTTACAGTGTTCCAGCTGTAGTGTGGCTCTCTTTCCAATTGGAAGAGTGGCTTAGCTTTTTACCGATTCTTTATGCCTTTTTTATCGTGCCGCTATTGGAATTACTATTTAGCGCTAATCCTAGGAATTTAGATAAAATGGAGCAGGATCTAATCAAAGACGACTCAGTCTACGATTGGTTATTGTATTTAACCGTACCGCTGCAATATGGCACTCTAGTTTATTTTCTATTCACCATTCCTAATGCTCAGGATGGCCTTAGTTATTGGGGACATATAAGTGCCATGGGCTTAATGTGCGGGGTTATAGGAATTAATGTCGGTCATGAGCTAGGGCATCGCACTACAAAAGGCGAGCAGCGCCTCGCTAAACTATTGTTGGCCTCTTCTTTATACGGCCATTTCTTTGTGGAGCATAATTACGGGCATCATCGCAATGTAGCCACGCCCGAAGACCCCGCCTCTGCGCGCTATAACGAAAGTCTCTATGCCTTTTGGTTACGCAGTATTTTCTATTCCTATGTACATGCTTGGGCTATTCAGAAACAAATGCTCCGTGGTAAAAAGCTAGGGTTTTGGTCAGCCAAAAATGAGATGTTAATGCTGCATTTAGGTCAGTTTGCCTTGGCCCTCAGTATTTTCTTGGGCTTTGGCTTGAGCGGCCTCTTAGCCTTTTTAGCGGCGGCCTTTATAGGCATGGTCCTTTTAGAAACCGTTAATTACATAGAGCACTATGGACTTAGCCGAGTGAAGCTTAACGAAAGGCGTTACGAGAATGCCAATCCAAGGCATAGTTGGAATAGCGACCATATTATGGGACGTTTACTCTTATTTGAGCTAAGTAGACATAGTGATCACCACGCTCATCCCCATCGCAAGTACCAAATCTTAGAGCACCACGACGAAAGTCCGCAGTTACCTACCGGTTATCCAGGTATGATGCTACTTTCCAGCATTCCCCCTTTATGGTTTTACATCATGAATAAAAGGGTACGGGCTATACAGCCTTCTGCCTAAGCTTTTAAAGCCTCTCGCTGCGCCTGAATCTTAGCATCAGCGATATAATCGTCGTATTCTACTAATTTATCGAGATGTCCATTGGGGAAGATCTCAATTATGCGATTGGCAACCGTTTGGGTAAAGGTGTGGTCATGACTCGTAAAGAGGATGGTCCCTTTATATTCCTGTAAACTATTGTTTAGCGCCTGAATTGACTCAAGATCGAGGTGGTTAGTGGGCTCATCAAAGGTGAGGAAATTGGCTTCAGAAAGCATCATGCGTGACATAAGGCAGCGCATTTTTTCGCCTCCCGAGAGAACCTTAGCCGATTTTAATACTTCTTCACCCGTAAAGAGCATTTTACCTAAGAATCCGCGTACATATACTTCATCCTTGTTTTCTGAATATTGGCGCAACCAGTCAATTAGGTTGTCATTAGTATCAAAAAACTCTTGATGCTCGGTAGGAAGGTAAGCGGTGGTAATAGTCTGTCCAAAATTGAAACTTCCCGACTCGGCTTTACGGTCGCCGTTGATGATATCAAAAAGGGCAGTAATAGCGAGGCTATTGTCACTAATCACGGCAATTTTATCACCGCGGTTTACTTTAAAAGATAAGTCTTTGAACAACTGCGTGCCATCTTCAGCGAAAGCGCTAAGACCTTCAACTTCCAAAATTTGATCACCGGCCTCACGTCCTTGATTAAAAATAATGGCCGGGTAACGACGACTAGAAGCAGGCATATTTTCCAGGTTAATCTTGTCGAGCAGCTTTTTACGGCTAGTAGCCTGACGCGATTTGGAGGCATTAGCACTAAATCGCTGGATAAACTCTTGTAATTCTTTACGCTTGTCTTCCGCCTTTTTATTGGCCGCTGCCCTTTGACGAGCCGCTAACTGGGAGCTTTCGTACCAGAAGCTGTAATTACCCGAGTATAGGGATATCTTTTTGAAATCGATATCGGCGATATTTGTACAAACCGTATCCAAGAAGTGACGGTCGTGAGAAACCACAATTACCGTATTTCTAAAGTTTAGTAAAAAGTCCTCTAGCCAAGCAATAGTCTTTAAATCGAGGTCATTGGTTGGCTCATCGAGAATAAGCACATCAGGGTTACCAAATAAAGCTTGGGCCAATAGTACCCGAACTTTTTGCGAACCCTCTAATTCGCTCATTTTAGAGTAATGCAGGCTTTCGGCAATACCTAGACCACTGAGCAAGGCCGCGGCGTCACTTTCGGCGTTCCAGCCGTCCATTTCCGCAAATTTATCTTCCAATTCGGAAGCTTTGATGCCGTCTTCTTCGCTAAAATCGGGCTTGGCGTATAAGGCATCTTTTTCCTTCATCAGGTCATAGAGCTCCTGGTAACCCATAAGAACCGTATCCAATACTTGAGAATCGTTGTAGGCGGTATGGTCCTGCTTTAGCACGGCCATTCGCTTCCCTGGTTCAAGACTAACCTGACCACTATTAGGGCTTATCTCACCACTAAGGATTTTCAGGAAAGTAGATTTCCCTGCGCCATTAGCGCCAATCATACCATAGCAGCTATCGCCGTGGAACTTTAAGTTAACGTCTTCAAAAAGAACGCGTTTACCGAATTGAAGGGAAACATTGGATACTGTTAACATAGCCTGAATTTTGAGGCCGCAAATTTAGATAGAATAAAAGGGATGACCATTGCAAAGGCTAATACTTTTAGGAATGGATTGATTTTCTTTGCAAGATGAGTGACCCCAAAGCGAAATGCCCTCAATGTGCCTGGCAAGAAAGGCAAGAAAAAGATTGGAATTGTTTACAATGCGGACAAGACATTGATCTTTTTGATAACCTAGGGCGCTGTGAGTATTGCGGATTCAATCACCAAAAAGTTTATTGCCCGCAAGAATATGGTGGTTGCGGCGAAAGTTCCGCCTTAATTGACTGGTATGGGAACTTAGATGAGGGCTTGGCGGAGTTGGATATCTTTAATCTGTAGCTTCTTCCTTTAAACGAAAGCGAATACCCTTGTCGGTGGCTACATAGCTTAGGATGCCCCATTTAAGAAAAAGGGCCATTATTTTTTCCGCACGCCATAAGGGTATCTTAGCGCTGCGAGCGAATTTGCTCAGCGAAATTTCGGTTTCGGTACTTAAAAGGTCAAATAAGCTTCGCTCGGCTGGACCATAGGCGACTAGGTTTTTTCTTTTTTCATCCGGCTTTCGATCGCGTAGAAAGCGCAGAATAACCTTATTGGCTGCAAAGTTTTCGTCGTCTTGCCTAATGTAGGCCTGTCGCTTGCCATCTTTTTCCTTTACAAAATGTGGTCTCTCTGCAGAGGGAGGAACGTCAATCACTAATACCAGCTTGTCCTCATAATCAAATAATTCGTAATCGAATTTCACTTTGGGATCGCAATAAAGATCCGCTGCTCCTTCAATCATAAAGTACTCTTCATCAGGAATAATCCCGGTGACCTTGCCATTGTCTTTGACGCCAATTAGTAGTCGGCCCCCATCGGTATTGGCAAAAGCGGAAAGAGTGCGGGCTATTTTTGTGGATGAGTCAATTCGGAACTTAAAATCTTGTTCCTGATGTTCACCTTCACGCAAGAAAGCTCTTAGTTCTTCTGGATCACCCGTGGCTTTTTCTAGATCCGGACCACGAAAACCTTTGTCCCAGTCTAGTTCCATATTTATAAAGGGTATTGGCCCTGTACTATTAGTCGAGTTTGGCCCTTTAGGAGCACTTTGTTCATATGAATTTCACTATGAAAAGCGCCGCCCCTCGGGCTTAACTGCAGCGATTCCATTTCAGACTTCATTAAACGCTCAGCCCAAAAAGGAACTAAAACTGCATGAGAAGATCCTGTAGCATGGTCTTCTAGTTGTTGGACTTTTGGTACCAAGGTGCGGGAAACGAAATCGACCTCCTTAGCCGGTGCGCTCACCGCATAACCAAAAGGCTCTAGTTTAGCCAGAGCATTAAAATCAGGTTTCATGCTTTGGACATCTTCCTCCGATTTTAGTATTACTATATGCTTATTGGCAGTGGTGAAGTAATCGTGAATTTCCTTGCCTAATGCGCTTTCTAAGCCTTCAGGAGCCTTTTGGTGATCGATTACTTCAATTGGGTCGATCCATAAATAATGCGAGTTGTTTTCGTAGCCTACCTTGATAAAACCCTTCTCGTAGTGCAGAACAGCTTTTTCTTCGCTTTTAAAATTATTTAGAAAGGCTGCCGCGGCGAGGCTACCATGTCCACATAGGTCAATTTCTCCATCTGGTGCAAACCAAAAGACCTCGTAGTGACCCGGCTTAATTGGGAATAGGAAAGTGGTGGCCGGTTGTTGTAATTCAAAGGCTATGGCCGACATCTCGCTTTTTTCCAAGCGATTCTGGCTTAGGATTACCGCCGCGTTGTTCCCCAGGCGGCCATGCTCGATATCGCTAAAAGCACTAATTATCGCGAAGTTTTCCATTAGGCAAATTCTTTGTGGGCACTTGTTGCCCAGTTTCTATTCCACAGAATTACAATTAAGGCGATCCCGCAAAAGGCCATAATGCTTGCCATTGGTAGCGCACTGCCGTCATGCCAAAGCGAGACCAAGCCTGAAGCTAAGGTACCCATAAGCATGCGAATCGCACCCAAAAGGGCACTGGCAATTCCTGCTTGTTTGGGGAAAGGCTCAAGGGCTAGGGCCTGCATATTTGGGTTTATAAAGCCCAGCATAGATAAAAAGACAAATTGATTGATGAGGAAAACTAAGGGAAAGCTAAGTCCCGTAAGAACCTGCAACAACAAAAGACTGCCGCTAATACCAAAGATTATAGCCACTACCTTAGAAACCTTACGGATGTCGTGCGACTTTAATAGATATCGGTTTAACTGACTAGCGCCAATGTAACCCAAGGCATTAGAGCCAAATATCCATCCAAAATAAATTTCATCGAAGACCAAAACTTCTCGAATAACAAAAGGAGAGGCCGAAATATAGGTAAACATCGCCGCCATGCCCGTCATACCCGCTAAGGCGTAAAGCAAGAAGCGTGGCTTTTTTAGTAATTCTATATAATTAAATAGAACTGTGGAAGGATTTAGAGAAACTGCGGGGTCCTTTTCTTTACTCTCACGTAAAAGGAATATTATAGAAAGGAGGATAAGTAATACATAGCCACTTAAAAACCAGAATATGGGTCTCCAGCCGAAGCTCTTAAGTATTAGGCCACCGAGCATGGGGGCAAGGATTGGGGCTACACCCATAATTAAGATTAGGGCCGAAAAAGCTCGGGCAATATCATTATGCTCAAAATTATCTCTAATGATAGCTCGGGTTGCCACCATTCCCACTGATCCGCCTAAGGCCATCAAGAAGCGTAAGGCAATTAAAACCTCAATGCTGTTGGCAGTGGAACATGCTAGGGTAGCGAAGAAATAGAGACTTAGGCCAATAATCAAAGGACGCTTTCTTCCGTAGCGATCGAGAATAGGACCATTAATTAATTGTCCAATGGCAATACCGATAAAATATGCGGTTAAGGTGAGACTAACGTAATTAATCTCTGTATTTAGATCTCGTTTAATTTCGGGGAACGCAGCGAGGTAAGTATCAATAGACAAAGGGCCTAAGGCTGCGATAGCCCCTAATATGAGGATAAGCTTTGTAGTTCTTTTCAAAACAGGGATTCTACAGGAAGGACAATTTATTTACTGCTTTGTTCGGTGGATTTAAAGACCTTATGGACAATGAGCCAATTGCGCTTTACTTTGATAAGGTGCAATAGGTCTATATAAGCAAGTTTAGAGCCACGATAGAAGTTTAATTTCACCGAAGCGGAATTGCCTTCTACATCGGTACGTAGAATCTTGAAATGCACCATTTGGTCTTTGGCTGGAGGGAACTTTCCTTCTGCTTTCATTTGCTTCACCCTCTGAATGAAGTAGTCCCGATCGAAGGTCATTTCTTGTCCCTCTTCATCTAGGGCAAGCATTTGAAAGTTTTTACTGAAGCCTAATTCTATATTCCGCACATTACCTTCATTAAAAACACCATCAATGTAGGCTTCACGAATCACTTCTTCAATGGCTAAAACCTCATCTCGTAACTGGGCCTTCAGGTTTAAAGTGAAAAGGAAGATGATTATAACTAAATGATTGTTAATCAGTCTTTTTAGTAGAGTCATTATTGTCGTTATTACGCTTAGAATTCGTGCGGTTATTTGAGGACTTTTGTCTTCCTTTATAATTCTTGTTAGGCCCCGACCCTTTGCGTGTACCACCTTTTGAATTTCCTTTAAAATTACCACGGCGACCTTTGGGCTTGGGTCTTGAATTCTCCCATTTTGGTCCTGGTCCTAAATCATTTGGCGGATCCTTTTTTTCATAAACCCGCTCCACGAATTCTTCGATTCGTTTAAACTTATAAATATCGTCGGAGGATACTAAGGTAATGGCCAAGCCCTTCGAAGCGGCGCGTGCTGTTCTTCCCACGCGGTGCACATAATCTTCAGCATCATTAGGAACGTCGTAATTAATTACCAGGTCGATATCTTTTATATCAATACCGCGACTTAAGACATCGGTGGCCACAACAATGCGCACTTTCCGAGACTTGAAATCGAGGAGGAGTTGCTCGCGTTCTTTTTGCTCGTAATCACTCGAAATTCCCTGCACGTTCATCTTTTTCTGCTGCAACTTAGCTGTAAGCCGCTGTACCTTTTTCTTGGTCGAACAGAAAATTATAATGCTTTTAAAGTCAGGGTGTTCGGATATTATTTTGCGTACCAAGCCTTGTTTTTGCTCTTCATGCGCCATGTAAATTTCCTGGGTAACTCCCTCGGCGGGCTTGGAAACCGATAAATTAATTTCGGCTGGATCCTTTAAAATCTGCTTAGCGAGCTTCCTGATTTTTGGGGCCATGGTAGCTGAAAACAAAAGTGATTGTCTGGTTTTAGGACATTCACCAATGATTTTCATGATGTCATCGTAAAAACCGATGTCCAGCATTCGGTCGGCCTCATCTAATATTAGGTATTGTAATTGGTCGAGTTTAACGTATTCGTTGCGTATATGGGCTAAGAGACGACCTGGGGTGGCAATGATTATGTCGGTACTACCGCTTAAGGCCCGTCGCTCTGCTTCCCATTCAGGTCCGGTGCCACCACCATAAACTGAGTAAGAGCTTAGCCCTGAGAAATAGGAGAGTCCCTCAACCTGTTGGTCGATTTGCACCGCCAATTCGCGGGTTGGACAAAGAATAAGGGCGTTGATTCCTTGATTGCGTTTTTTACTTAGCTTCTCTAAAATTGGCAGTACGAAGGCGGCTGTTTTACCAGTTCCCGTTTGCGCACAGCCGATAATATCTTTACCCTCTAAGATTTGTGGAATAGCTTGCTCCTGAATAGGAGTAGCTTCTTCGAAATTCATGTAGGAGAGGGCTTCTAGTAAATCTTGACTTAAATTAAATTCTGAAAACTTCATAGTGTAACGCAGTGCTTTTACTGCCTGCTAAAGGTCTTAAATACTAATGAGAATAATAGGCCTTTGCGATTAATTGATAAACGACCAATCGTTAATAAACCTGCATTTAGAATTAATTCCTTGCATTGATCTTCCTATTCTACTTTTAAAATTGAGGCCTAGACTATAAATTAGCCAAAAATGAAACGCATGCGGAAATATTTAGCGCTGGCATTATTGCCACTATTAATTGCTTGCCAATCGACGGTAAGCGATAATTCTCAGGAATTAAAGGTCGCTTTAAGCGGGGATATGCTGTTTGAAGGAGCAAACACCCTCCAAGGTAAAGGGGATTTAGATTTATCCTCTTTGGCTGAAAGTTTAGGGGTGAGTAGCGAAGCCATAACTAGGGTTGGAATTAGCAGTGTAGAAATGAATATCCAGCAGGAAAATCGTGGCATCGTTGAGTCATTGCTGTTTCAAGTGGTAAGTAATAATCAAGAGCTCAGTAGTGTTGCCAGTTTAAGTCCACTGCCAGAAACTGGGGTTTTAAAACTAAATGTGGCCGAGGAGGTTAATCTGTTACCTTACATGAAAGATGAGGGGCTTACCTATGTTCTGGACCTAAATATTTCGGAAGACCATATGGATGAGATGATGGCCAAGGCTAAATTAGCATTAGTAGTAGAATATAAAGACGAGAAATAGAATATGAAAAAATTGATTTACAGCCTTTTAGTTAGTGTTTTTACTTTAGGCGGACTTAGTGCCCAGGAGGCAGGAGACAAGCTAATTGGAGTTTGGCAACCTAGTAATGGCCGCTCTATGGTGAAGATTGACAAAATTGGTAACAAATTCTATGGTCGTGTGGTATGGTTAAAGGAACCGAATGATGAGAACGGCAAGCCCCGCACTGATATTAACAATCCGGATGAATCATTGCGAAGCACTCCCATTAAAGGATATCGCATTCTAAAAGACTTCGTTTATGATGCAGAGGAAGGTCTATGGACCGATGGCACTATCTACGATCCGAATAATGGTAGTACCTACAACTGTAAGATTGAGCTAACCGAAGAGAATAAAATTGAAATTCGGGGCTATGTAGGAACACCAGTCTTTGGTCGAACCGACGTCTGGACCCGCTTAGTGAAAAAGAAAAAGTGATGAGAAACCGCCCCTGAGGCGGTTTTTTTATATCTTAAGGCTATGATTAAGATTGCTTTAGCCTACGATTTTGAAGAGCTGAGTAACAAGCTCATTAAGCATTGTATCCGTTTCGCCACCGCTTTAAATGCTCAAGTCTGTCTGATACATATAGCGGTACCTGATCCCCATTTATTAAGTTATCAAATTGGTCGTGAAAAGTCGGTAAAGGATCGAGAAGCAGAGCTCCGAGCCGAAAATCGCATACTACATCGTATTGCCGATCAGTTTAAAGATCAAGGAATTGTCTGCGAAGTCTTAATGGAGGAAGGTTCCACCATTGAAGGGTTACGAGAACAGGTACAAAAAATAAAGGCCGATTATCTGCTAATCGGCCATCATCGTGAAAAAGGTTTTTTTCGAAATTTCTTAGGTAATTCAGCTCGCAAGCTAATTGATAGATTGGATATACCAATTATCGTTGTCCCCCTTAAGGACTAACGTAGGACAAGCCAATGGTGAAGTACAGTGGGTTTTCCAATCCGGTATTGATAAGGTAAGGGTCGTCACTACCAAAGAAGCGTAAGAAGTCACCGTTTTCATCGACATCATAGCTGTAATTAATGCGGTAACCTACTTCTGCGGATATCCAGAAAAAACCACTCAACTGACGGCTGTAAGCTAAGCCAGCTCTAATTTCAGATCTTCTTAACTCCACATCTTGGGCAGCTAATAATTGTTCGGAATTGTTTGCATTAGTTCCGGTATACCCTGCGGTATAATCTTGAAAATTATTTAGCGCATAACTGGCACCATTTACCTGGAAGCCAAGGGACATAAAGCTTAAGCTATTAAAGCGGTAGCGGACAAGCGCTCTGGCAGGTAATAAGGCTTCGATACCCCATTTTTGATTTTGAAAGGTATGGTAGTAATAAATGATGGGCACATAGTTTAAAGCACCGCCTAAATAGGTCCGGGAGGCACCAAAAGCATACATTAATCGATCATTAGGTTTCCATCCGTAAAGAAGTGCTAAGGGTAAACGAGTTTTTGAAAAATCCATGTCAAATCCATAGTCACCATTTATCTCAGCTCCTAATTGCGCAAGGATAAAATTCTTTTCATTTAAAGGCTTAAAGAGCGTAAAAGTGAGATTAGTCCGTCGTAAAGCATTATCCTTTAAATGTTCAATAAAAGGATGACCATTACCACCATTAATTGAATAGCGCTGCTCTTGATAAGTAATACCCATGTTTATAAGGATATTATTACGGCTTATAAGGGGTATATTACTAATCAGTGAAAATTGTTGAGCGGCGGAAATCTCCGCTCTATCAAATTCGCTACCATCGCTTAGTTCGATGGGTAAATCATGTGCTAATTGATGATTATAAAAAACTCCAACTAGAGAGGTAGGACTCTGACCGAGTACTTTATTGTTACAGAAAACCTTAGCTGGCTCGGCCGCTAATTCGAAGTCGGAAAAGTCGAAATCATCCTCGCTACTGGTAGTATCTTCCTGAGCAACAAGGCCAAGGCTTAGGGTAAATAGGCTGGAAAGCCATAAGTACTTACTCTTCATAATCTGAATTTTGCCACTAAAATAATGGCTAAAGCTTTTATTTCAGAAATTGTAAGGATGAAACAATACTTATTATTTTTTGTCTTGCTGTTTTCTTGCAGCGGACCTAAGCTTCCACAAGCTACAGAAGCATCTATGGATGCCCTAATGGATGAGTGGCACCAAGCCGCGCATGAAGCAAATGAAGAGGCTTATTTTTCTTTGATGACGGCGGATGCAGTTTTTATTGGAACCGATGCATCTGAACGATGGCTGCGGGACGAGCTAAGACTTTGGGCTAAAGAAGCTTTTTCAAGAAATAGCGCTTGGTCATTTACAGTGAGAGAGCGTAATTGGCAAGCCCAAGATGGATTTTGGATTTGCGATGAATTATTAGACACCGGTATGGGTCTTTGCAGAGCTAGCGCGGTTCTAGTTCCCGTCGAAGACAGCTGGAAAATACAGCATTACCAGCTATCATTAACCGTGCCCAATGAAAAGATCCCAGAGTTTAAAATACTTGTAGAATAGGAGTCAATTCCCTATATTGCTAGGAACCAATCCGAAAAGACATGATCAAGAGTTTTCAAGGGGCAAGAGCCCCTATCAGTAAAGAGGCCCCGCAAAACATTCAGGTGAAAGATTATATGACTACCAAGTTAATTACTTTCAAAGCTGAGCAGAGTATGGAGGAGGCCATGATGATTTTGCTAAGCAAAAAAATCTCGGGTGCTCCAGTGGTGGATGAGGATCAACGATTAATTGGTATTCTATCGGAGGGTGATTGTCTCAAAGAAATTATTAGGGGTAAATACAATAATTCCCCTCATTCATCTGGTTCGGTAGGGGACTATATGACCAAAGACGTTCATACCATTGATCCCGAAACAAGCATATTCGATGCCGCTGGAAAATTTTTAAACGAACGAATTCGACGCTTTCCTGTGGTTCGCAATGGGATACTGATTGGTCAAATAAGTCAGAAGGATGTAATGCGAGCCTTCACCCATTTGCGTTCGGAAACTTGGTAATAAAATCTTTTGATAATCAATTTAAAGAGGCTTTAAGCCTCTTTTTTTATGGGATAGATTAAGTGATTTAAGTGTTTAATATTTCCACTATACTTCAGGAATTGTTTCGGAAAGTGCTTATATTTAGAGTCTTAACCTAATTAACTGATTATGGAGACATGTATCGAATGCGGCGGCAAGCTCTTTGGCCGCAGCGACAAAAAGTTCTGTGATAGCAATTGTAGAAATGCTTATCACAATGAAAAATCCCGACCTATTATTAACCAAGTGCGACAGATTAATCGCAGTTTAGTCAACAATCGATCGATTATTGAGAATCTGGCGAATGAAGGAGTGCAGAAAGTTTCGTTGAAAGTGTTGCGAACCTTAGGTTTTGAGGTCAATTTATTTACAGCACGTAAAATCGATGAAAGTGCAGAGGAAATATTCTTCATTTACGACCAGGCCTTTCAAATTAGAGGCGAAGATTTAGTAATTTTAATGGCCGAGGATAAACACTTTCGAGCCACAGGATGACAAAAAAATTAAAATGGTTACTATTTAGCATCTTAGGCCTGGTACTCATTGGTGCCGGCCTAAGTGTTTTTGGTGAAGCCTTAGTTTTAAAAATGCAATCTGAGCATTGGCAAGATTGGTTTTGGACAGGAACCTTAAGTTTAGTGCTGGTTAATAGTGGTGTAAGCCTGGTTGGGCAGGCGGTGATTTATAAGATTCAGCATGACCATTATCACCACTGGCACAAACATCATAAGGCATCTAAACATATACATGGCGAACATTCTGATCGCTCAGAAGTTTAGTTTTAAAGCGAATCTTTGCCGAAAACCTTCATCCATTTTTATCATTTTCCAAATCTAAAGAGCCGTTGGTGGGCTTTCAAGCAAATGCGTCTTTACCCCGCCTTGATGGCAGTTGAGCCTGGTTTAGCATTTTTTAAAATGTTGGGCAGCGGCTCAGGTGAGGGATTTAGTCTCTGGCCAGACTGGTCAACCTACGCGCATCTAAGCGTTTGGGAGGATGATGAGGCTTACCAAAAGTGGCTGAAAACTGCTGCCTATCAAGAGTTTGTGGGTAAATCGGACGGTTTCATGCGTTTCGAATTGGCTCCTTATTTAAGTAAAGGGACTTGGAATGGAAAAAAGCCATTTGTAAGTGCGGTAGAAACCGAGCATAATTCAGCCTTAATGGCGGTGCTAACCCGAGCCTCCATTCGTAAAAGAAAACTTATAAGCTTTTGGCGAAATGTGCCCAAGGTCTCTAGGGTAATTTCCCAGCAAAATTCCATGCTCTTTCAAAAAGGAGTAGGAGAGTGGCCACTAATAGAACAAGCTACCTTTAGTATTTGGGATCATGATGCTGCTATGCGTGATTTCGCGTATTCGCAGGCAGAGCACCGCAAGGTGGTTCAAAAAACACGACGTTTAAATTGGTACAAAGAAGAGCAATTTACTAGGTTTAAAGTTCTTAACTGGGAAGGGCATTGGCCTGATGATAAATTTCAAAAACTAGAAGAATTTAAAAGTATTTATGCGCAATAAGTCCTCAAGAAGGGAACCTATAGATTACATCGAGAAACCTTTACGAAAAGTAGCCTCCAATGATTTGACCATTGGAATATTACTGTTCATTTCGGCAGTGGCGGCTTTAGTAGTGGCAAATTCTACTTGGGGAGGGGCTTGGTATCATCATTTATGGGAAACTAAGATTAATATTCAATTTGGTTCGGCCCATTTCGGGATGAATTTGCATCACTTGATTAATGATGGCTTGATGGCAATCTTCTTTTTTCAAGTCGGTTTAGAGATCAAGAGGGAATTCGTTTTAGGTAGTCTAAATTCGTGGAAGAAAGCTAGTCTACCGGTAGGTGCTGCGCTAGGAGGAATGCTAGCTCCAGCCTTGATTTACTTAGCTTTTAATAAAGGTGAAGCCGCTGAAGGCTGGGGGATTCCGATGGCCACCGATATTGCCTTTACGCTTGGGCTGATAAGTCTGGTTAAAAATCGCATTGCTCGCTCGCTAACTGTTTTTGTTACTTCCTTAGCGGTAGTTGATGACATAGGGGCCGTTTTGGTTATTGCATTCTTTTACACCTCTAATATCCATTTGGAGCAGCTGCTTTACGCGGCAATAGTGTTAATTATTCTTTTTGGCGCTAATAAGATTGGCGTACGATCGGTTTTGTTTTACGCTTTTATGGGCATTGTAGGTATTTGGTCGGCCTTTTTCACCGCTGGTATTCACCCTACTATTGCGGGGATTTTACTGGCTATGACCATACCGGTTAGAACCAAGGTTACGCGCAGTAGATTTCGTAAACAAGCGGTAAAACTTATGGGAGCTTATGATAAAACCAAGAGTTTGTCGGAGCGCTATAATTCCCCTCGAGAAGATTACCTTATTGAGGAGATGGAGGAATTAGGGGATCAAGCTCGATCGCCGCTCCAAAAGATTGAAAGCGGCTTACATGGCTTTGTGTTTTTTATAGTAATGCCTCTTTTTGCATTCGCTAATGCCGGTGTGGTTTTGGAAGGAGGATTCGACACCTTAAGTACTAGTACCGTAGCGTTGGGAGTGATATTCGGATTAGTTTTTGGTAAGGCCATTGGAATCAGTTTGTTTAGTTGGTTATTGCTTAAGCTCAATTGGGCGGAAATGCCTGCTAAGGCAGATTGGCGTCAAATAATCGGTGTGGCCTTTTTAGCCGGTATAGGCTTTACCATGTCTTTATTTATCGCAGAGTTGGCCTTTGATTCTAAAGAATTAATTGGTCAGTCTAAGCTTGCCGTTCTAGCAGCAAGTAGTCTAGCGGCCCTTATTGGTTTAGTTCTATTGCGCAACAATAAAGCAAAGGCTTGAAAAATAAGGGGATTTTTTAGCAAAGCGCAGCTATAGAAAGACAATAACTATTATTTTCGCAGGCAAATATTTGCAAATCAAATTCGCAGTAATGAGCGTACTCGTAAACAAAGATTCCAAAGTTATAGTGCAAGGTTTTACTGGCAGTGAAGGAACATTTCACGCTGGTCAAATGATTGAAGCAGGCACCCAAGTAGTAGGTGGTGTGACGCCTGGTAAAGGTGGTCAGAGCCACTTGGAGCGTCCAGTATTTAATACCGTTGCCGATGCGGTAAAGGAAACTGGGGCGGATGTGTCAATCATCTTTGTACCCCCTGCATTTGCTGGTGATGCCATTATGGAAGCCGCCGAAGCAGGAATCAAGGTTATCGTAGCAATCACTGAGGGTATCCCAGTGAAGGACATGATTACTGTAAAAGAATACCTAGCAGATAAGAATTGTCGTTTAATCGGACCTAACTGTCCGGGTGTAATGACTCCAGGAGGTGCTAAAGTTGGTATTATGCCAGCCTTTATCTTTAACCCCGGTCGCATCGGTATTGTATCCAAATCAGGTACTTTAACCTATGAAGCAGTAGATCAAATTACCAAAGCAGGTATGGGTCAGAGTACTGCAATTGGTATCGGTGGTGATCCAATTATCGGTACCTCCATGAAAGAAGCGATTGAGCTTTTGATGAACGACAGTGAAACCGATGGCATTGTAATGATTGGTGAAATTGGTGGTCAGATGGAAGCTGAGGCTGCCCATTGGATTAAGGAAAACGGCACCAAACCAGTAGTAGGCTTTATCGCTGGAGAAACCGCTCCTAAAGGTCGTACTATGGGTCACGCTGGAGCTATTGTTGGTGGTTCAGAAGATACTGCTCAGGCTAAAAAGGCTATTATGCGTGAGTGTGGTATCCATGTGGTAGATTCACCTGCAGATATTGGCACGAAGATGACTGAGGTATTAGCTTAAGCTAAAGATCTAGAATAAGACAAGAGTCCCATTAGCTTTTGCTGATGGGATTTTTTTATGCGATGCAGGATTACTTTCAAATAGAAAAACAGTTTTTAGCGCAGTTTCCAGCTGAGGAACAAACTGAGTTTAAAGCGCAGTTCTGGCGGCTATTGGCAGATAAGTATGGTCTTAAACGTATAGATGTGATAGGTGGCTTAAAGACACTATCTAAGAGTGAGATAGAGTCATTTAAAGCTGACCTTAGTAGTTTGACCGAAGGAGAGGTCCTGCAATACATTATCGGATGGGAGTATTTTGCTGGAAATAAATTCATAGTAGATTCTTCGGTATTAGTACCTCGACCTGAAACGGAAGAATTGGTGTATCTATTAAAAGATAGATGTGCAGATGCTAAAAGAATTATCGACTTGGCAACTGGCAGCGGTTGTATAGCACTTTCCTTATCAAATGGTAGCAATACCGTTTATGCCATTGAAAAGAGCTTAGAAGCGCTTAAAATCGCTCGAATGAATGCAGGGCAATTAAAGCGGTCGGTGATCTTTATTGAGGATGATATTTTGAACCCCGGTCAAAAATGGCCAGAGAAGCTTGATCTGATAGTAAGTAATCCACCTTATGTGCTTTGGAGCGAAAAGGGAGAGATGAGTGCCAGGGTTTTCGGTCAAGAGCCAGAGATGGCCTTATTTGTTCCTGATAAAGATCCTTTGTTGTTTTACAAACCAATCGCGCTATACGCTGAGAAGGCACTAAATGACAAGGGGGTGCTAGCCTTAGAGATTAATCCTATGTTTGGAAAGGACTTAATGAGGCTCTTAAAAGACTCCTTTAGGTCGGTAGATTTATTGGAGGATCAATTTGGAAAGTCACGATTTATATGGGCTATAAAGTAAAAGACCCGCCCGAAGGCAGGTCTTTTAAGCAAATATCTTCGCTATGTTAGAGCTTAGAGTTAAGCTCAGAACCAGCTTTAAATTTAGCAACTGTTTTTGCTGGAATTTTGATGGTTTGGCCAGTTTGTGGGTTACGACCCTCGCGAGCAGAGCGCTGAGAAGTAGAGAAGGTTCCGAAACCAACTAAAGATACACGACCACCTGAAGCAAGAGTATCAGTTACTTTACCGGTAA
This sequence comes from uncultured Flavobacteriales bacterium, assembly GCA_913055685.1. Taxonomy (GTDB): domain Bacteria; phylum Bacteroidota; class Bacteroidia; order Flavobacteriales; family Schleiferiaceae; genus Croceimicrobium. The sequence continues at coordinate 572,305 of CAJXKC010000002.1, read as the reverse complement.
AGGCGTCTAATGCTTTTTTAGCAGCAGCTTTAGAAATTCCTGCTTCCGCAGCCATAGCGTCAATAAGATCAGCTTTGTTCATTACGTTTAATTTTTGGTTAGACATTGTGATTCGAACACCAACAAATTTAACCGAAACGCGCTATCTGCCAACAATTCAGGCTAAAAAAGCAGGCCATTGTTAAAAATTAACAGTGGTTGTTGAAAAGCCTAGATTAAAAAATGCTGATAATCAGTTGATTATAAAACATGGTCATTTTCGCCAATTTCCTGTCCATTCAGGAAATCCAAGGCTTTCATGCGTTTTTTGCCCTCTAATTGCAGCTCCAAAATCTCTAAATGGGCATTTTCAAGGGCGATAATCAGCCTTTTTCCATGTGTATAAAGACTTCCATCGCTTTTTGAAATTAGCGGATCTATTATTTGCGATCGATAAATCTTAAGCTGAGAACTTTTTCCCCCTAAATTTACCAAGGTCCAAGCTCCGGGAAAAGGAGACATGCCACGAATAAGGTTGTGGATGCTTTCAGGACCTACTTCCCATGAGATATGTAAATCCTCTTTAAAAATTTTAGGAGCGTATTTAATATCAGAATCCGGAATATGCCCTTGTCTTATGGTCTTTATATTGTCGTTCTCTATTCCTTCCAAGGTCTCTAGTACCAGTGCCGAACCTTCGACCATCATTCGATCATGCAGTTCTCCTGCGGTTTCTTCGGCGCCAATTTCGAGCCTGCACTGCATAAGGATATCTCCGGTATCTATATTCTCATTAATAAAAAAGGTGCTAAGACCGGTTTCTTTTTCACCATTGACAATGGCCCAATTAATGGGAGCGGCCCCACGATATTGAGGTAGGAGAGAGGCGTGCAAATTAATGGTGCCCTTAGTGGGCATTTGCCAAACTTCTTTCGGTAGCATGCGAAATGCGACCACCACAAATAGATCTGCTTTTAAGGCATTAAGGCTTTCAAGAAAGGCTGGATCTTTAAGTTTCTCGGGCTGTAAAAGCTTCAGGCCCTCGGATTCGGCATAAGCTTTTACCGCTGAAGCTCTTAATTTACGTCCTCGACCAGCCGGTTTATCAGTTGCGGTAACAACGGCTACTACTTGGTGTTTCGATTCGTTTAAGCCTTTTAAAATGGACACCGCGAACTCGGGTGTTCCCATAAATACTATGCGCATATATTTTTTATAAGTCCCAACTTATGCCCAAGCTAAGCGTTGCGGCATTAAAGGGACCAAAGGTATAATCTGCGCTCACGTAAGCCAATAATAAGAACTTCATTCTTATTCCTACATTTCCAACAAATCCACTTCCTTCAGAGCTGCTAATGGCTACTGGATCTTTTAAACTTTGTTGTGGATTACTTAGGTCAAGGGGGTTAATGTAGTCATAGGTCCCAGAAACGTCAATGTTTGCGTTAAGCTGATTGTATCCTACGCCACCATATACGGTGATGAATAAAAAGCTTTTTGAGACCAATAAGCGCGTCACTAAAGCGCTGGCTTGAATATCTATTCTTTTATCGTTGTTTTGAGAAGGTTCAATATCCTGACCAAGATTGAGTTGGGTATAAGACACAAATGCACTAAGACTAAAAGGAATTATTTTCTCTCCTGGAATATAGCGTAACAAATCATGTTTAAGCCCTACGCCCCATAAGCCAATCTCGGAGCCATCTAATAATGGAATGGAGGTAGTGGGTAGGTAGCGTGCGCTTAATTCAAAATCGAAAGGCAGCCCGACTGCGCCATGAGCCTGCATTAAAGGGGCGATGTGAAAACCTAAACCAGATGGCATTCTAAAATTGCCGTTGGGGAGATTCTGAAGCACAGGGTCTTTGTATTGTACCATTGGACCCGGACTATCGTCTCCATACACCGTTGGGGTGCTAGCAGAGCTACCACTTACTAATTCCAATTCTTGTAAGGCGCTATTCTCAATAGTAAAGGTTTGAAATTCGGAAGGCACCAAAGTTACGGATGGTGTAAAGCCCAGTTCAAATCGTAAAGTTTTCTTCACCTTAGCGGTATTGTACCAACCATTGGTTAAACCAAAGGCCATGGCTTCTCCAATCGGACTCAAATAACCGTCTGCTAAATAATTTATATCGCTTTGAGTGCCAGCTACAGTGGGCCCAAAGCTAATTTGAGCTTGACCACTATTAAAGGCAAATACTAAACTAAAGAGGTAGATCAGTCTTTTCATGAGATTGGCTTTTCCCCAAAACTATAAAAAATTACTACTCGCTAGGTCCTTTTAAATATAGAGTTGAGCCTTTTTGTGAAATTTCTTCTAATTCTAAACAACGCCTTAGGGCTTCCGAAAACAAGACTTTGTTTTCGAATTGATCCGCAAGATTTCTTAATTCCAAAGGCTTTCCCTTAAGGATTTCCTTTATTTCTTTTCGATAGCTATCGAGGCTGGACTTCTGTTTTCTCCTTCGGCAGACATCGCATTGTCCGCAATCATCAGTTTTACGCTCTCCGAAATAAGCTAGCAGCTTCTTTAGTCGACAAGTACCATCATTAGCTATAAATTTTAAAACAGCCTCAATCCGATACTCGATTTCCGCTTTGCGCCTTTCCAGGTGTGCTTCACTTAATTGTAAGTTGCTAAAATCCTGGCGTTCTTGGAGTAAAATAATTTTAGATTTCTCGCTGGCCTCTTGGTATTCGGCTAGTCCGTGGTTGGCCAAATGTCTTAAAGCCTGTTTTACTTTATAGGTACTGGTGTCTAATCGAGCAGCGAGAGTGTTTTCTTGGATTCGCACATAGTCTAGGTCCATTCCGCCATAAGAGCGCATCAAAACCTTCAGAAGTCGATCTAGTTCCGGATTGCGTAATTGATAATCATACAAGGTGCGTCGATCTGCTTTTAAGAATAGTCTAGAGAAATACTGTCCCTTTTCATTTAATTCTATGATACCTTCTTTCTGAAGGATTTGGAGACAGCGATAGACGCGACCTGATTTAAGGCGATATTGCTTGGCAAACATCTCTAAATCAAAGTCATAACTACTTCCTTCGGCACTTCCAATTCCAATTTGAAGGTAATTGAGCAAGGCGCGGTAAACCCTAGTTACTTCTTCGCGTTCGGGAAAGCCCTCTAAATGTTTTTTACGCAACAACTCCGCATCATGCGGTCCTACAAGTACAAAGGAAAATGCTTTACGGCCATCCCTTGCGGCTCGGCCTGCTTCCTGAAAATAGGCTTCTAATGAATCTGGAAGATCCAGGTGTATCACCAATCGTACATCCGCCTTGTCGATTCCCATCCCAAAGGCATTGGTGCAAACCATTAAGCGGGTTTTACCATTAATCCACTTAGTTTGCTTCTGCTGTCTTTCCTCTAAGGCTAAGCCCGCGTGGTAATAGTCGGCCGAAACCCCCATATCCATCAGCCAACGAGCTATTTCTACTGTCGCTTTTCGGTTGCGCAAATAAACCAAGGCGCTTCCAGGAATTTTACGGAGTAGTTCTAATAGACGCTCAGATTTAGCCTCGATGTGCAAAACATTATAAGCTAACTCGGGTCTTTCAAAGCTCTTGCGGAAAAAAGACGCCGCCTCCTTAAATTTGAGTTTTTCCTGAATATCAAGGGCCACCGCTTCGGTAGCGGTAGCGGTTAGGGCTAGACAGGGAATTTCCGGGAAGAGGTCTCTTAACTTAGATATATTTAGATAAGCAGGTCGGAAATCGTAGCCCCACTGGGAAATACAGTGAGCCTCATCTACTACAATTTGATTAACTCGTACAAAGCTTAGGCGATGCAGTAAGCGCTCCGATTCGAGGCTTTCAGGGGAAAGGTAGATAAACTTGTAATAGCCATTAGCGGCATTATGCAAGGCAAGCTCCCTTTGATTACTATCTAAACTTGAGTTTATGGCTATGGCAGAAATACCTCTTTTTTTAAGGTTCTCAACCTGATCGGTCATAAGGGCTATAAGCGGAGAAATCACAATGCTACAGCCATCTTGAGCCATGCTAGGCACCTGAAAACAAATGGATTTACCACCACCGGTAGGGAGTAAGGCTAACACATCTTTGCCTTCTAAAGCGGCATTAACAATGTCTTCCTGTAAAGGCCGAAATTGATCAAAATGCCAGTACTGCTTGAGTATTTCCCGTGCCTTGGTCAAGCTAGAGGTTCTTTAAAATGAAATTCAATCTTTCCTTGGGTGAGTTTTTAGGAACCTCAAGAACCTCATAGCCAAAATCGCTATAGATTTCGCGCAGCGCGCGATCAATGTCTAGCATTAAGTCTAAGTCTTCCCAACGCACTTCGTCTTTGCCGTAAATTTCTTGCCAGGGCGGCATTAAAAAGACTTTGGGGTGATAAGGATAGACTTTCGCTTGCTCTTCGAGACTGAGATTACGATGACCATCCCGCCTTAAATAAGCCAGATTATCCAAGATGCCTCGATCATAAAAAGTAGTTTCTTGATCTGCTAAATGGTACTGCTTAACCTGTCTTTTAAAGAGTTCTTCGCCAAAACTGGGGTGATCGAGCCAAGGCAACATTTGACTACCTTCTATTACTTGTTGTTCGGCAATAAGTTGACGCGCCATTTCGGGTAAAACTCTAAAGTTTTCTTGGGCCAATAAGTCTAAAACGGTGCTTTTCCCAGTACCTGGCGCACCGGTAATAACAATCCTGGGGTTTGAAGACATGCTAATATTTGATGCCAAATTTCCGATATACAAAGCCTAAAATCCAAGCCGGTCCAATCATTAGGAATTGTAAATCTTTAAAGAATGAGGGTTTTGCGCCTTCGATTTTATGTCCAATAAACTGACCAATCCAGGCTATGACAAAAATTGATAAGCTACTCTGCCACAACGGTATATCAAGTCCACTTAAAATATTAGTTAAATACAAGCAGAGAGCGGAAAATAAAGCAATGCCAATGAATATGGGCAGGGAAAGACGGAGGTAAAAAATTAATCCGAAAAGAATTAAAACAGTGCCAAAATGCAAATAAGGTTGCCAAGCTTCGCTCGCCCAAGAGTTTAGAAAATCGTGGGGGATTGACGCCAATAGGGCCACTATGCTAAAGAAAATTGAGGGGACACAGATATAGTGGATAAGCTTGTTTTTGGGGTTTTGATGGCTCACTGCATATTCATCAAACCAAGATTGAATACTTCTCATACTATTCATTTTAATCTATTGCCCAAGTTAAAGAAGTTTTCAAATTTTGCAGCATGGATCCCCGCAAAGAAAAATACGAGAAGTTATTGATTCAGTTAACCGATAACTTTGACTGGCCTAGTGTTTACATGTTTAAATTCATTGTCCCTGCCGACAATGAAAAAATCGCTCAGGTCGAGGGTCTCTTCGATAGCTCTGAAGCTACGGTTAGCATTCGTAATTCCAGTAAAGGTAATTATGTGAGTATCACGGCCAAGGAAATGATGTTAAGCCCGGAAAAGGTAATTGAACGCTATTTAAAGGCAGAAAACATCAAAGGTCTTATATCCCTCTAATTACTGTTCGATAGGTTGCCACTGGAAATCAATTAGGTTTCCATGCTGGGCAATTAGTTTAAATTCTATCGGATTACAGCAACGCTCGCAGTCTTCAATATACTCTTGCTCATCCACCGAAAGGTCGGCCAGAATGCTCACTTCACTAAAGCAATAGGGGCAAGTATAAAAAAGCTCCTCCATTACAATTTTTGCCTTTCGGGGACAATAAAGGTTCCTCTGCCACCCACTACTAATCGCTCAACCGGACTATTAGGGTGTTCAGGATGTAAAGCACCTTCCTTGCGATAGTTCACGAAGAAATCTTTTGGGAAGTCGCCATAATGGGTATCCTTGGCTATGGCGGCCTTCACAATCGCTTGTCCCTCTTTTAGAAGTGTTTTTAATTGCTGGTCATTAAGATCATTGCAAGCCTTTTTGGGGTGTATTCCAGCATTAAAGAGCATTTCGTCGGCAATCCAATTACCAATACCCGCAAAATGCTTTTGGTCGAGTAGGGCGGTTTTAATGGCGATTTTTCGGCCTTTTATGGCCTCAATGAATTCACTTGCTTGAATTTTTAGTAGGTCGGTACCAAGCTTATTGGCTTTTTGGTACACTTCCGGGCTATCCACCAATTGAATTACTCCAAATTTGCGTAGATCCTTAAAGGCAAGTTTGTCGCCATCCTCAAATTCGAAAACAAAACGGGTGTATTTTGGCAGGCTATCGCTACGGAAAAGCTCCAAATCACCGGTCATGCCAAAGTGTAGGTGTAAATAATTCCCCTGATCAGTTTTAATGAAGAGGTATTTTCCAATACGCTCGGTACTTATAAAGTTGGAGCCAATTAATGAATCCTGTAATTCTTCCGGACTCGACTTGAATACCTTGAATAATGGATCATGAAATTGCAGACCTACAATTCTCTTATTGAGGGCGCTATGCTCAAAATAGCGTCGCATAATTTCTACTTCGGGTAATTCGGGCATATTTTTCCTTTTAAGCTATAACCACAAAATGGCAAAATTGTTAGTTTCACTTCGTGTTTGCAATTGTGGATATTGAAACTACCGGCTCTTATGCAGCAGCCAACTCGATAACGGAAATAGCTGTCCTTATTAGTGATGGGCTTCAGGTTTTAGATCGTTACGATACCTTAGTGAAGCCAGATCATGCTATCCCCATGGCTATTCAAAGTTTAACGGGGATTGATAATAATATGGTGGCTGATGCGCCTACATTTAGCGTCATTGCTAAGGAGCTAAGAGCCATTCTTGCAGAGCACATCTTTGTGGCCCACAATGTTAATTTCGATTTAAGTTTCATACAAGAAGCCTTTAAGGCGGAGGGGATAGATTATAAGCCCCGACGTTTATGTACGGTTCGCTATTCCAGAAGGCTTAAAAAAGGCTTGAAATCATATAGCCTATCAAACCTTACAAAGCATTTTAGACTCAATAATGAAGCCGCACACCGAGCATGGGGTGATGCCAATGTAACTACGCAATTGCTACATCTCTTACTTGAAGAGGATAAGCAAGGACAGTGGCAACAAATGATAAAAGTGAATACCGGCGAGCTAAACTTACCCGCCCACTTACCCGCGCAGGAATTTCACGATTTGCCAAATGAGCCTGGGGTGTACTATTTTTATAATCAGCAGGGAGAAATACTATATGTGGGAAAGGCTAGCCGATTAAAATCGAGAGTTAGTAGTCATTTCACCGCTGATAAAAGCACCGCACGATCTGCGGATTTTAAAAGAGAAATAGCCCATATTCATTATGAATTATGTGGAAATATCCTAATGGCTGGCTTATGGGAAGATCATGAAATTAGAAGACTATGGCCGCCGCATAACCGTGCCCAAAAGAATCCGAAACAAAGTTTTGGGGTCTTTATATATCAAACTCAGAAGGGCCAAACTGCCCTAGGAATTAATAAGCTTAATAGGCAGCAATCATTTCTCCAACAATTTTACAATTTGGAAAAGGCTAGGAGCTGGGTTGCCGAAAAGGTCGAAAAGCACAGTTTAGATCCAAAGCTTTGTGGTTTCCCACAGGCTTCAACTGGTATTATGGATACCCATGAAGTAGGGATTCAGAATCTACTATTTGAGCTAGGAGAGGAGAAGCAGCAACGCATTCTTATTTTAAAGGGCAGAAATAATGAGGAAAACGGCTTCCTGCATTTAGGTTCGGAAGGATTCATTGCTATGGGCTATGTTCCTAAAGATCAAGCCGTAAATACTGTCGAAGATTTAAAGGAATTTGTGCTAGACGTCAACTCCAGTGCCAGCACCGATGGAATTATTAGAGATGGCCTTAAACGGGTAAAGTATCGGGAAATCTTAATCCAATAAAAATTGCAGACTTGCTTGAACAAGCTCCAAGCTGGCTGTAGGTAATTCCTTTGCCTCCCAAGGATGAGTGCGGTCAAAAGTGTGCCCAGTACCTTCTATAACTTTTACCCTTGCCTCTGGGTTCCAAGACTTTAGGTCATAAGCCTCCTTTATAAAAACAGCCTCGTCCTCGTCGCCATGAATAATGAGCCAGTCTTGCTTCACTTCTCTTGCGCGTTCTTCGATATTTAATAGCTGTTTATTGGCTTGGTATTCCTCGTAAAGACTGTATGAAATTGGCAGATCTTGTTGGGTTCGTGAGTTTTTTCGAGTAAACAGACCTTTTTCTTTCCAGTCTTTAAGTTCATCGAAACTGAGACTTTTCCAAGGAGTTTGTGCATGAGAGGTGGAAGCCCAGGTAATGAGTTTCTTAATCCGTGCATCCTGACTTGCCAAAAGAATAGCATCCGCGCCGCCTCGGCTATGGCCAATTAAATAAATGCGATTTAGATCGAGCTGCACCTCGGGGTGACCATTTTCGATGAAACTTAAAATTTGCTTTAAGTCAAATTGTCTTTTTAAATAAGAGTCCTCTTGATAAGCCTCTAAGTCAAAAAACTCTTCTGGCCTAGCTGGGGTAGTGCCATTGTGGGAAAAGTTAAACTTTAAAAAGGCAATACCGGCTTGGGCAAAATGCTCGGCTATTAAATCCATTCCGCCCCAATCTTTAAAGCCATTAATTCCGTGGGCGTATATTACTACGGCTAAGGCTTGATCGGATTTAGGAGCATAGAGATCAAGGCTCATCGGAATTGCATTAAACCCTGCTACATTGTATTGATGCCATTGTATTTCCATTTAAACTTATTTGGCGGCGAAAATAAAAAAGAAACCCCGACCATAGGGCCGGGGTGTTTCAGCTTCTTGCAAGCGGTGAGCTGAAATTAATTTACTTTTTCCATTTGGTCATGGCTTCTTCAAGCATGCTGGCATAACCAAATTCTTGTCCGGCTTCTTTAGCGGCGGCTTCGCCTTTCTTAAGAGCGGTCTTAGCGGCTTTTACCGCACCTTTGTTATCGCCTAAAGCGTAAAGTACTTCACCATGTACATAGTGACTGTACCAGCTGTCGGGGTTTAATTTTACCGATCCTTCGATGAAGCCTTTAGCTGTTTCGGCATCGTTTAAACTACGGAGATAATAAGTTGCAGCATTACGATGCACGCGCCACTGATCTTCAGGTTTAGCACTTTTTAATGCTTCCGTAATATTGCTTTTAGCCTTTTCTACCACATCTACCGTGAAGGGCACAGAAATACCGGTGCCATCCCAAGAGATTTCAAGGCTTCCTTCACCTTCATCAATACTGTTAAAACCAATAGTGAAGTTTTCTTGCTTTGGATATTCTTTGGCCGGCATGGAGGCGCGGAATACATCTTTTGACTCCTCATAGCCATCGTTGCCCCATAACTCGGTATTTGAGTTGAGTATTAATACCCATTCGTTTTCTCTAGGTACAGTAAAAATACTGTATTTACCGGCGGGAACTTCTTCACCATTGAAAACAACGGCGGTGTTAAATTCAATGCTAGTCGCCTTGTTAGCGCCAGTACGCCATAATTTCCCGTAAGGAACAAGGGCCCCGAAAATTTCACGATCTCTTTTGGCAGGACGAGAATACTCAACGGTAAAGTCGGTTAAGCCTACTCTTTGTTCTACAGTCGACTTTGGACTAGGTTGTGGTAAGTCTTGGGCGTAGGTGTTTAAGGTGCCTAAGGCCAAGAAAAATAGTAATAGCTTTTTCATGGTTTTCAATTGGAATTTTGAGCAAGGTAGTAAATGGGCTAGTCTTCTACCAACAGAATTTCTTTATCACGGTATTCGAATTTCTTTAAAGGCCTTTGCTTGACTTCTTTATTGTATTCGGCGTAGTGACCACTGCGATGCATTACTTCTTGTGTAACCTGTTCATACTGACCCATTAGCGCCAGGTTTAATTCACATATCTCACGTACAGCATGTTCATTTCCTTGACAAGCGGAAATGTAATCGGCTAAGCCTGAACCCGACACAAGTCCTAAAAAAATAGGATTAGCTAATCGTCCTACACAAAAGCGCAGTCCCACTTGCGCGGCAACATCTAAATCGAGTACATCGTCGTAGACATAACAGACTTGAGAAGGTTTCAATTGAAACTCTTTGCAGAAGTGCTCTAAGGCCTTGCTTTTATGTATTGCTTTTTGGTATAAAACATCGCCTCCGTGACTTTCTAATAGCCCTGCGGCGCTGGGATTCTTAGCTCCGGTAATAACACCCAGTAAAGGTATTTCACCGGTACTGCGGTATTGACCATAGCGTAACATTCGCAGTCCAGCTGAATCTACCTCGCTAAAAGGGCTCCCTTCATTACCAAGCTTACTACCGCTATTAAAAACACCATCCCAATCAAATAAAAAGGCCTTTATCTGTTTAAGCTTATCACGCATGTCATATGCTGAGCTTAAAAAGCTTCCGCCAATATCTACAAACTGACTTTCTAATTCTACTAATTCCATAAGATTGAATTAATTATCGAAATTACAAATACCAAATTGATCGCCCATTAGAACATTAACAAGCCGATGTTAAAAGAATCTGCTTTTTAACCTGCAGTTAATCTGGGCTTTACAGGACTGCCAAATCTTTGTAAAAACAAAGAAATGGAAAAACGCGAGCTGCCCATCGTAGTGTTATCTGACTTGCACCTTGGTACTTATGGTTGCAGAGCAAAAGAGATATACCGTTATCTGAAATCTATTAAGCCCGAGAAACTTATCCTCAATGGCGATATAATCGACATTTGGCAATTTCGCAAAAGCTATTTCCCCAAAAGTCATTTAAAAGTGCTTAAGCAAATATTTTCAATGGCAGCGAAGGGAACCAAGGTCTATTACTTAACTGGAAATCACGATGAAGCCTTAAGACGTTTTAGTGATTTTGAAATGGGGAATATTACTCTGGCCGATAAACTCGTTTTAGACTTACCTGAGGGAAAGGCCTGGATTTTTCACGGCGACATATTTGATGTTTCTATTCAATCCGCGAAGTGGTTGGCTAAATTGGGAGGTTATGGCTATGATCTGCTTATTATGATTAATAGCCTGAGTAATTGGATACTTGAAAAAATGGGGCGGGAACGCTATAGTTTTTCGAAAAAAATCAAGAATAGTGTAAAGAAAGCGGTGAGCTATATTGATGATTTTGAGCGTACTGCCTCCGACTTAGCGATTGATCAGTCTTATCAATATGTAATTTGTGGCCATATCCACCAAGCGCAGATTCGAGCTTACAGGAACGATAAAGGATCTTGCCTTTATCTAAATAGCGGCGATTGGATTGAAAATTTAAGTGCTTTAGAGTATTCAGAAGGCAACTGGTCCTTGTTTTATTTTGAGGACCACTTTGTGAAGGAGAAAGAAGCAGAAAAAGACGAAGAAGATTTAATTCTTAATGATTTAAGCATAGAACGTATCATTCAAAAAGTCACTTTAAATGACCCAGGCTTGGCCTTCTAAACCAAAACTTTTATATGCCTTTCAAGGTACAGGAAATGGTCACTCTGCCAGGGCAAACGAGATTGTACCACTTTTAAAGAAATGGGCCGATGTTAAGGTTGCTTGTAGTGGTTTAAATCGTCAATTAGAACTGGACTTTTCAATTGATTATCAATGGGAGGGAATAGGGTTTGAGTATAATGCGGAAGGCGGTTTAGATTATTGGGCCACGATTAGGAAGTTTAAGGCTCGGCGCTTTATTGAGGACACCCAGAATCTAGACCTTAAGGCTTTCGACTTAATTATTAATGATTTCGAACCGGTTACCGCATGGGCGGCTCGTAGGCAGAAGGCAGCAATATTAGGGATGGGACACCAGGCCTCATTCTATAGTCCTAATGCCCCTAGGCCATCCAAGAAAAACTATTTGGCTGAATGGATTTTCAAGTATTATGCCCCGGCCAAGGAGGTTTTGGGCTTTCACTTTGATCAATACGACCAGTATATCTACCCGCCGGTTATACGGGAAAAGGTGAGAAGTCTGGAGCTAAAGGATGGCAAGGGTTTTGTCTGTTATCTTCCTGCCTATCACGATGAAGAGATTTACCAGACCCTTAGCGCAGTTAGCAATAAGGAATTCCGCGTTTTTAGTAAGCTGGTAACTAAGCCATGTCAAAGGCGCAATATTGTTTTTGAACCTATATCGGGCGATACATTTTTAGAAGCTATGGCTCAATCTGAAGGTGTGATTTGCTCGGCTGGCTTTGAAACTCCCGCCGAAGCGATGTTTCTTAAAAAGAAGCTTTTGGTGGTGCCAATCAAAGGGCAGTATGAGCAATATTGCAATGCGCAAGCTTTAAAGGATAAGGGGGTGACAGTAATTAAATCTTTGAAAAAGAGTAATATACCCTTATTAGTGGACTGGATTTACGAGGGGGAAGCCACAGAGTTACCGGTGCTTGAGGATCTTGAACAGTTTTTAAAAAAAGAACTCCTAAAAAGGCTAAATCTAAGTTCTGCTCGTTTTCATATTGAAAGAAAATAAACCTAGGCTATTCCTAGGAAAATTGTACTTTTGCCAGCTGTTTTATGAGGAAAAAGTTTTACATCTTTTTAATAGGTATTATCACCTTTAGTCTTGGCGCTTGTAATGAGTATCAAAAAGTATTGAAAAGTCCCAATGTGGATTTCAAATACGAAAAGGCAGTTGAGTATTACGAAAATGGGGAGTATCAAAAGGCTTACCCTTTATTCGATGAATTACTATTACTCTACCGTGGAAGCGACAAAGCCGCTGATGTATACTATTATTACGCCATGTGTAGCTATGAGTTGAAGGACTTTATACTCGCAGCTTATCATTTCAAAAACTTCGCGAAAACTTTCCCAAATCACCCCAAAACCGAGCTTGCCTATTATATGGTAGGCTACTGTCATTATTTGGAGTCACCCTCTGCTAGTTTGGATCAAGATTATACTTACAAGGCGATGAATGACTTGCAGTTGTTTGCTAATCTTTATCCTAATAGCGATAAACTGCTTAGCGTGAATGAACTTATTGACGAGTTGAGAGCTAAGCTGGAATTAAAAGCATTTGATCGCGCCAAGTTATACTTTAATATGGAGTATTATCAATCGGCGGTAGTGGCTTTTGATAATGTGATTAATGATTATCCAGATACTGAGTATCGTGAAGATGCCTTGTACTTTAAAACTGTTGCGGCATACCGCTTAGCAGAAAAGAGTATCCAAGAAAAGCAGTTGCAACGATATATCGAAAGCCGTACGGCATTCAAAGAATTTGTAGATTCATACCCCGAAAGTGAAAGAGCAGAAGAACTAAGTAAGCTCTTTGAGGGTATAGACGATACTATTACTAATTTAAGAATTCAATCCTAATCCTATATTCATATGGACTTCAAAAAAGTAGACGCTCCAAGAAACACTGTTACTCGCGATCATAACGATATCGATCGTCCTACCGGTAATGTGTATGAGTCGGTTGCCATTTTAGCTAAAAGGGCCGATCAGATTGCTGAGGATATTAAAGTGGAGCTTCACGAAAAATTGGATGAATTTGCTACTCACAATGATTCTCTAGAAGAGATTTTTGAAAACAAGGAGCAAATTGAAGTTTCTCGTTACTACGAAAGCCTTCCAAAAGCACATTCAATTGCGGCTAAAGAATGGAATGACGATCAAATTTATTTCCGTCGTCCAAGCGATACGCCTAAAGAAGACTAAAAGATGTTTAGCGGGAAGAAAGTACTACTGGGAGTAACCGGTGGTATCGCCGCCTATAAAACTACGTACCTCGTGCGCTTGCTTGTTAAAGCAGGGGCCGAGGTACGTGTTGTTTTAAGCCCTTCGGCCCGCGACTTTGTAACTCCGCTGAGTTTGGCTACCCTCAGTAAGAATCCGGTTCATTGGGAATACATCAATGAAGAAGATGAAGATTCTGGCGAGTGGAATAATCACGTGGAATTAGCGCTTTGGGCAGATCTAATGGTTTTCGCACCATTGACTGCCAATAGTCTGGCCAAAATGGCTAATGGCCAGAGTGATAACTTCCTAATGGCCGTTTATCTTTCTGCCAAATGTCCGGTCTATTTTGCTCCGGCAATGGATTTGGATATGTACCAACATCCCGCCACTAAAGCCAATATTGAAAAGTTAAAATCCTTTGGGCATTTTTTAATTCCTGCCGAGAGCGGCGAATTAGCTTCGGGTTTAGAGGGTGAGGGTAGAATGGCGGAACCGGAAACCATATTCTCCCATATTCATAAGCATCTTCTCTCTCAAGCTCCCTTGGCCGGCAAAAAAGTTTTGATTAATGCGGGACCTACTTATGAAGCGATTGATCCAGTGCGCTTTGTAGGTAATCGCTCTAGTGGAAAAATGGGTGTAGCCTTGGCAGAAGCTGCGGCTAAAAAAGGAGCCCAGGTATCATTGGTGCTTGGTCCAAGTGTAGTGCAGGTAACAAACCCGTCCATTCATGTTGAGCGGGTGGAGAGTACTCAAGAAATGCTGGACGCCTGTGAAAAAGCTTTTCCCAGTGCAGACTGGACCATCTTAAGTGCGGCGGTATCCGATTACCGGCCCGCGGAAGTGGCAGTGCAAAAGATGAAAAAGAGTGGAGGGAATTTGCAATTAGACTTAGTTGAGAACCCTGATATTTTGAAAACACTGGGTGCCAAAAAGGGAGCCGACCAAGTATTAGTAGGCTTCGCCCTTGAGACCGAAAATGCGGAAGCGAATGCCCAAAAAAAACTGGATAAGAAAAACTGCGATTGGATCGTTCTAAATCAAGCCGATAAAGAAGCAAGAGGATTTGGTCACGATACCAATGAAGTTTTACTTTTAAGTCGCTCGGGAGATCGTCTTCCCTTAACTTTAAAATCGAAGAAGGAATTAGCCCATGAGATATTGGATGTCCTTATTGACTATTATTCTGTTTAGCCAGCTTGTTGATGCACAAGAGCTAAATGCTCGTGTACAGGTCTTGACCCCAAACATTCAAGCCACCAATAAGCAGCTCTACACTACGATGGAAACCGCTATTCGTGAGTTTTTGAATAATCGTAAATGGACTAAAGAGAGCTATAAGATTGAAGAGCGCATTGAATGTCAGTTCGTTTTAACGATTACCGATCGTAGCAATAATAATTTCAGCGGACACCTTCAAGTCTTTTACAGTCGCCCAATTTATAAATCGGATTACCAATCGCCGGTATTGGTGCATCGCGATAATGACATCAGCTTTGAATATTTGGAGTTTGATCGCTTAGACTTTGCTCCCAATACCTTTATCAACAACCTCACTAGTGTTTTGGCCTATTACGCTTACGTGATTATTGGCATGGACCACGACACCTATGCACCGATGAGTGGCACTGAATATTACAGCGAGGCTCAAAATGTTGTAGGTCAAGCTTCTACAAGTAATTACCCTGGCTGGAACAGCTTTGGCGGAAGCAATAAAAACCGCTTTTGGCTAATAGATAATTTATTGAGTCCGGCCTTTGATAATTTCAGAACCGGATTATACACTTATCATCGTCAAGGTTTGGACCTGATGAGCGACCCGAGTAAAATTAGACCCGCTAAGCTTAATATTAAGGAAGCCTTAATGGGACTAAAAAAGGTAAACGATCAACGTCGGAATAGCTTTCTTATGCAAATTTGGTTTGATTCGAAACAAGCCGAGATTGTTAAAATATTTGGGGACGGAGCCCCAATTCCCTTGGGAGACCTTAAAGAGCTTTTAGTAGAATTAGATCCTAATAATGCAAGCTCATATCAGAGTATGGGAAATAGCTAAATTTGCTCCATGCTAAAGGCTTTAAAAGTTAAGAATTTCGCACTTATCGAGGCTCTGGAATTAGAGTTAGAGCCTGGTTTTACCGTGATTACCGGAGAAACTGGTGCGGGTAAATCAATCTTATTAGGAGCGCTGTCCCATCTATTGGGAGCGCGAGCCGACCTGAAAGCATTGCGCAACAAGGATCAGAAATGTATTATCGAAGGAGATTTTGACCTCAAAGCAACGCAATACCCAGCGCTTTTTGAGTCATTGGATTTGGACTACGAAGCCTTAACTATAATTCGACGAGAAATTCTGCCTAGCGGAAAATCGAGGGCCTTTGTAAATGATAGTCCGGTACGCTTAGATCAACTTTCCGCTTTAAGCGCCCATCTAATTGATATTCATAGTCAGCATGACACCTTATTGCTACGCGACAAAGATTATCAATTAGAGCTTTTAGATGCCTATGGCGGGCATAGGGCAGAATTAAATAATTATAAGGAACTGTATCAAAATTGGCGCAGTTTAAAAGACCAACTAAATACTCTTTTAGAAAAACAAAGAGATGAAGGCGGCGACCGTGACTATTTGCAATTCTTGTTTGACGAATTGGAGGCTGCCAAATTGGTTCCGGGAGAACAGGAGGAACTAGAGCAAAAATTAGAGCTCCTTGAACATGCTGGCACTATTGAAGAGAAGCTGCAAGACTCTCTGCGCTTAGCAGATGGTGAGCCTCTGGGGATTAGCGAGTTGCTAAGGCAGTTAACCCATAATTTTTCTGGCTTAAGCA
The DNA here is from genome assembly GCA_913055685.1 of uncultured Flavobacteriales bacterium. Lineage (GTDB taxonomy): Bacteria > Bacteroidota > Bacteroidia > Flavobacteriales > Schleiferiaceae > Croceimicrobium. The sequence goes on along the minus strand of CAJXKC010000002.1, from coordinate 555,862 downwards.
CCTTCGACAAGCGCTTAAACGAGCTTTTCGAGCGGGTGAATAGTCTGCAAATTGAGTTTGAGGATCTAAGGCAGGAGATTGAAGCTTTTGGCAGCGACAGTAATTTTGATCCGCGTGAACGAGAGCAATGTGACCAAAGACTGAGTGAGATAATTAGTCTACAGAAAAAGCATCAAGTGGACTCCCTCGAAGGGCTAATAGCCAAAAAGGAGGAAATAGAGCAAAAAATTGTTGATGCCGAAAGTCGAAAAGCTGAAATTGAAGAACTGGAAAGGTCTATTGAACAGCAATTTGAGCAACTGGAAAAAGCGGCCAAAAAGCTTAGAGACCAGCGTCTTGCTTGTATTCCTGACTTAGTTAAAAGTATGCAGGCTTTACTAGCGGATTTAAATTTGGAGGCCGCTCAATTCGAGATAAAACTAGAAGCTGAGGAGCAGTTCCGAATAAATGGTAAAGACCGACTAAGCTTATTATTCTCTGCCAATCCTGGTCAGGCGGTACAAGTACTATCAAAAGTTGCCTCAGGTGGAGAGTTATCGCGTGTAATGCTAGCCTTAAAGGCGCTGCTTTCACGATCAAAAAGTTTGGCAACCATCATTTTTGATGAGATTGATACTGGTGTAAGCGGTGAAACGGCTATAAAGATTGCCCAGATCTTAAAGGAGATGGGGCAAAACCTGCAAGTCATTAGCATCAGCCACTTAGCTCAAATTGCCTCTAAAGCCAATCAGCATCTTAAGGTAGAGAAAGTTAGTTCCTCTGATAGTACCGCCACGCATTTAAGAATTTTAGATCCCTTCCAACGCGAGCAAGAGATAGCACGTCTACTAAGTGGTGACGCTCCCAGTGAGGCTGCTTTGGCCAACGCAAGGGCTTTATTGGAGGTTTAATTTTGGGATTCGCTTGGAATATGCAGGCTTTCCTGTATTTTTAACCAGATATTACGCTATTAAAATGAAGAAGCTATTATTTGTTTTTGGAACCTTGGTTTTAGGTTTATCTGCATGTACCAAGGATGGTTCAGATTCGGATGGGGACAATACCACCAATCTCCCGGGTCAACGTACCGCCTTAATTGGCATAGAGGGAACTTCTCCCAATGGAATTAGCAGTTTAGCTTCATACAATATTACCAATCAGCAGGTTGAAAACAACTTGTATAGAAAGGCCAACATCAATCCTATGGGGGCGCAAATGAGCGATATGATGATTGATGCCGAGAATAGGATTTTAAGTTTTGTATTACCAGGCTCAGATAAAGTGCTTTTTGCCGATTTAGATGATTACAAATTAATTGGCTCAACTACTGGTCTTCTACGCATCAATAATATCGCGAAAACAGCGGCAAACCGCTATTACGTTAGCTCTGCAGAAATTGAAGGTGTCTATATTGTAAATCCACTTAATCAAAATTTAGTGGAGGAGTTTGTTTTTTACGGTACTAATCCTACCGCAATTACTGTTCATGAGGACCTAGCTTTTGTTGCGATTACGGGGGATCCCATTGTTATGGATAGTACGGTAGCGATTATTCGTACCGGAGTGGATACCTTAATCACAAAACTTAATGTAGGACGCTTTCCCAATAGCTTTGTGATCGACAATAACAATAATATGTACATCCTTTGTGCAGGAGATTACAATGCTGCAAATCCGGCTATGAGTGGCATAGGTTCTTTATGGAAGTACAATTTGGATACCATGCAAATGGCTATTGATAGCAATTTTGTTATTAGTCCGGATACAGTACTTTACTTTACCGACAATCAGTTAAAGCCACATAGCTTGGCCTTTGATCCCAATGGCAATAGCTTATATTATGTTGGCAATAGCCCAACCGGAAATATCTATTCCATGTCGGCTAATAGCAATCGCGTGAGCGAGAACCCACTGGTGAGCGGCAATTTCTATAATATCGCCTTTGATGGGGTAGATCAGGAATTATACGGTTTACGTACCCCAAATGACATTAATATGGATGGAGACTTGCAAGTCTTTGATCCGGTGGGTAGTCTAAAAACTAGCATTAGAGTAGGGGTTAAGCCAAGGGATGTCGCTTTTAAATAGTAGACAGTTTCAAATAAATAAAGCCCCCGAAGCTCCTGCAAGTTTTAAGGATAAGCTAGCTCGTGCAGCTCAGTTAAATTTTTCCGGCAGGCATCTTTCATTTTTCCAGCAGATTTCTGCTTTACAGTCAAGCGTGAAACCCGGTCTGATAAAAGCGGAGAGCTTTGTATTTCTCTCTGATCATGGTATTAGACCAAAGCTAAAGCGAGCCGACAGTGTAAGGGATGTCGCTCATCAGGCTTTAGCCAGTTTAAAGCGCAAGACCTTAATCGATCAAAATCCTCAGCAAGGTTTAAAGCACTATTATATTGATGTTGGCTTGGAATACTCCTTTGAATCAAATTTCAATTTTTGGCTTAATCATTCGAATAAACTGGTGAGTTCAAAGCTGAAGGAAGGTACGGAAAGCTTTAGCCTTTATCCGGCAATGACCCATGAGCAGATGCAGAATGCCTTCGATATTGGCAGGAAGTTCATTGATCGGGCGCACTACCATAACTGTGATATGGTATTCCTTTCCAGTGCTGCCGAGGCATCTTGGGCCAGTGTTTTAGCTTTGCTTAAAGCGCTTTATGCCAGTGAGCCGATAGAAAATCTAGGATCTAGATTAAACCGTCCAATAGACCAGGAGGATCTTGAATTGATTGACAAGGCTTTTAAAAGTCACCCTCTTAGCAAAGACCACTTTACTAATCTATGCTTTTACGGAGGCTTTGAAACGGCAGCTTTATTAGGTGCGCAAATCCGCTGTGCAGAATTAGGTCTGCCTTTTGTTTGCGGCGACGAAATGGCCGCGATTTCTTGGGCTTATGCGCAGCATATCGAAGCCGACCTAAAATCCTACGGCGTTTTATTAAAGGATAGCTTAAAGGCGCTTATTGCCTTTGAAGCGCTTTCGATAAGTGATGAATACCCGAATCGACTAGAAGGAGATTCTATTTTCCTCCTTTGGGCTCTTTTACAAAACGAGTTGCGGGCAGTAAATCAAATGCAATAAAAAACCCTGGTATCAACCAGGGCTTCTTTAATGAAAACTAATTCAAATTTTGTCTAAGCCTTAGCTACCTCACTATTTTGCTCAAAGCTTAATTTAAGCGCGTAAATGATAGCTCCATAGAAGAGGGTAGAGGCCACACTGTTCAATAAAAAGGGTAAACCGGCGGTGTAAGAGCTTATAAGTCCGCTAAAATCTTGGCTGTACATAGGATTGGCCAGCCAGGCCCCAAAATTCGTTATCAAGTAAAAGCTAAGAGCTCCAGATACAGCGCCAAAAATTTGAGACAACTTTGAGGTTCGGGCACTTAATGCTCCTAACAAAGCGATTAGCACATAGGCCCCATAGATATATCCAAAGCCAGAGGTAAAGAAAGTGAAGCCTTCAGCAGCATAGAGCGTGTTATTTATAAGTAGGTCGCTAACAAAAAGAACCCCTAATGGAATCAGGATTGCTTCGAGACGATTTTTAAATAACAGTCCTCCCGTAAAGGCTACTGCAATCATTGCGGTAAAGTTGGGCCAGTGGGGGATGAGTCGGCTTACCAAAGCCAAGGCAATCAATCCAAGGATATATACTAAGTGCTTTTTCATAATGTCGAATGTAGGGCAAATTTAAGAAGGAAAGAGAGAAATAAAAGCTAGGGAAGATATTCTTCAAAGCTTTTATCATCAAAGAAAATAACAATGCGGGCTATCTTCTTCTTTTTGTCCTGATTAACATTTGTATATACATTTGTTAATCGAGAACTTTTACTTTCCTCTTCAGTATTAGCCTTGGAAATAGATTCAGCTACCATTTCATCTTTTACTTCTACACTCTTTGCTTTTAATGGAGCGCCAGAAGGAGGGGGGACATACCTTGCGCCAGATGGTAAGCTATTCATTTCCATACTAACCGTACTTTCCTGATCACTACTGCTATCGCTAAACAACTTACCACTACCATGTAGGAGATAGGTTAAATTTACATTTGTATATACATTTGTAATTTGCTGTATGAGATGGAGTGAGGCCTTATTTCTGCCACTAAGTACATGACTAATAATTGCAGGAGCCACATCTATTTCTTCAGCAAAGTCTTTGTTGCTAATACTAAGAGCCTCTATTAGCTCTTTGATTCTACCAGCTACCGGATCCATTCTCTATTTTTTTCAAATGTAATAAATATTTACATATGTAAATATATAGATTTTAGAAGCTTAAAGTCAAGGCTTAAAAAAAGTGCTATATATCACTGATATATAGCACTTTAATGTATTTAAAAATACTTTTGTAAACCTATTCGCTAATCTCGTAAAAGTATATTTTATCGCCGTTTGAGTCGTAAAAGGTAAGCTCCAGTTGACGTTTTTTTCGAGGACCGCTTATTTCCATTACCGCGAAATTTCGCTGTTTTATCAAAGACCCCTTTTCTCGATAAAGGTTAGTTTCTTTAACATTAAGGTTTGGACCACTGGTTAGGGGTGAAACTGTAAACTCATAAACTGGGTAGCCGCTTTCCAAGTCCATTTTCATTACTTCGCTATGGTGTCGGTCTCCAGTAAGGAAAATAACGTTTTGGATTTTCTCATCACTAATACGGTCTAGCATATAATCGCGCTCTTCTTCGTAATTACTAAAGTTCTCATATACTTTGGCACTATTAAGTATCTGGCTACCGGCAAGGACAAATTTAAAAGGAGCTCTGCTAGCCTTGAGGAGGTTAATCATGTCGTCAATCTGTTCTTTACCAAACATTTGATCGGGGTAGATTTCGCTGGCCTCGCTGCGGAAAAACCGATTATCAAGCATGATAAAATCACAATCACGAAAGTTGAAAGCGCTAAAGGTGGAGGGTCTATCGCGGAAACCGTAGCTTGGATTAGCCCAGAATAGCTTAAATACCTCCAGGGCAAGGTCTTTATGAATCCAGCTACCTGAAGCATCATTAGGGCCAAAGTCATGATCATCCCAAATCGCGTAATTCGGGCAGCTAGCTAAAAGCTCTTGCATTTCAGGTAGGGCGCGGGTGTGGCTGTAACGTGCAAGGTAACCGCTGCGCGTCCATTCGTCTGCAGGTCTTAAGTAAACATTATCCCCTAACCACAGCATGGCTTCTGGATTTTTAGCGTGAATGCTCTCAAAAATATGATAATCAGCACCATAAGGCTCTCCGGGTCTGTCATAAGCTGCCTCGTTTATATAAGTACAAGAGCCCATGGCTATTTTGAAGCTTGGTGGTTCGCGGCGGTAGTCCCAGAGTGGCTCGGTGCTAACAAGTAGGGGGTATTCTATGCTTTGCTTTTGGTCGTTTACCCATACTTCGTAGGCGTAAGTTGTACCAGGTTCTAGATACCTTAAATACAATTTGGCAGTATTTGCAGTAGAAGGAGAGGTACCAACTTCTTCTGTCCATTTAAAGTCAGGTTCCGATTCGCTACTCACCCAATATCGGAGCTTAACCGTTCCGGCTTCTTTTAATTGAATCCAGACTAATGCTTCTCTCATTTCGGCATAGCCTAGCATAGGGCCTGATTTAATTATAGAACTCTGTGCTACAGAGTATAAAGACGCTAAGATTAAAGCTAAGCTGTAGATGTATTTAGACATAGGAAAAAGTGTTTATGGCCCGAAAATAAATCTATTTCTTGGTTTAATTGAAGTGTTACATGATCATATTAGGCATATTTGTAAGGTATTCACGGAATTCCCAAAATTGATAGAAATAGACTATGAGTGCTGAGTCTAAAAAGTCCAATATAATTAGAGTTCCCGGTCGTGAACTATCACATAAATGGCTGAGACCAGCTTCGCTTAAACCCTTCTGGGACTTTATGTCTAAAAGGAAGGAATTTGACTTAAAACTAATCGGACATTCTGTAGAAGGTCGGGAGATTTACGCCCTCGACTGGGGCTATGGTTTGGAGCGTATTATGGCCTGGTCACAGATGCACGGTAATGAATCAACTGCCAGTTATGCCTTAATAGATCTTTGCGAATGCATTTTGAATGGGGCTTTAGCAGCCTTGGAAAGTAAACTGCGATTGCGCCTAATAATTATGCTTAACCCCGATGGATCGGAGTACTATAAGCGTCGCAATGCTGTGGGAATTGACCTTAATAGGGATGTGATAAGCCGGGAAGCGCCAGAAACAAAGGCCTTTTTTAAGGCATTGGAAGACTTTGATCCTCATTGGGCTTTTAACCTACATGATCAAAGAAATATTTTCGCCGCAGGTGACTCTGGTAGGACGGCAACTTTAAGTTTCTTAGCGCCTTCTTTTAATTTGGAGCGCAGCATAAACCCGGATCGTAAGAAAACGATGCAGCTCATAGCTGCAATTCATAAGCAGCTTGAAGATTTAGCGCCAGCACATTTTGGTCGGTATACCGATGAATTTTACCCGCGCGCTTTGGGCGATAACTTAGTGAAACAGGGGGTACCATGCTTGCTTTTTGAATCTGGTGCATACCCTGATGATCCAAAGCGAAAAAAAGCTAGGGAGCTTTGTTATGAGGGCTTCAAGGCAGCTTTGGAGCTCATTGTCTCTAGAGGGTGGAAAGAATTTGAGCTTAAAGATTATTGGTCGATTCCAGAAAACCAGTCCAATTTAAGAGATATGATATTCCGTGACCTGGATTTTAAAGGTCTGAAAATCGACTTGGCTTTAATGCGAGTAGAGAAAGTGAATCCAGATAGTATGACTTGGGAGGAGTATTATAAAGTAGATGATATCGGTGATCTCAAGCATTTAAAAGGTATCGAAGAGTATAATCAATTTAGCCTAGAGGCTACCCATGGACTTGACCTTGATCAAAAAGCCGAATTTGTCCTAAGCTCAAACATTAAGAATTTTAAATTTAGCAATGGCATCCTACAAAAGCGTTAATCCATTCACAGGCGAGGAATACAAAACATACCCTTTACATGGCTCTAATGATATTAGCGATGCTCTATCGGCTGCACAGGAATTAAGTCCCTTTGCCTTAAACTTTAATCTAGAGGCTAGGCTACAAGGAGTTTCCAGGCTTTCCAAACTCCTTAGGGATGACCAGGAGTTTTTGGCCGACGCTATTAGTCGTGAAATGGGTAAGGTTCTCTCTGAGGCTAAGGCCGAAATAGAAAAATGCGCTTGGTTATGTGATTATTATCGAGAAAATGCGACTGCTTATTTAGCCGCAGAAGAAATTGACTTGGGTGAAGATAAGGCCATTAAGACCTTTGAGCCTTTAGGGATAGTGCTTGGGATTATGCCTTGGAACTTTCCTTTCTGGCAGGTTTTTCGATTTGCAGTACCTGCGCTATTAGCTGGTAATAGGGTATTACTTAAACATGCCCCTAATTGTCCGCATAGTGCGGAATTATTGGAAAATTTATTTCAAAACTGTTTTCCGCAAGGGGCATTTAAAAACCTGCGGCTAAGTAATGAGCAAGCAGCAGAATTATTGGCTAGGGAAGAGGTGAAGGCCTTGTCTTTAACCGGTAGCACTCAAGCCGGGTCAACTGTAGCTCAAATTGCGGCTAAACATTTGAAACCTCAATTATTGGAGCTAGGTGGTTCCAATGCTTTTATCATTTTTAAAGATGCAGAGATTAAAGCTGCGGCTGAACTTGCAGGGAGAGCGCGTTTAATGAATGCGGGACAGAGTTGCATTGCTGCTAAACGCTTTATTGTTCACGAATCATTAATAGAGGACTTTAGTAAAGAGTTAATTAAGGTTTTTAAGTCCTACCAATTGGGTGACCCTAGGCTCAGTCAGACCGAAATTGGACCTTTAGCCCGCAGAGATTTAGCTGAAAAAGTGCAAGAGCAGATTAATAAGGCCTTGAATCAGGGGGCGGATTTGCTTTTAGGTGGTAAACGACGGGATAATTTTATTGAACCAACTATTATCAGGATAAGCAATAAGGCTAATCCCATACTGCAAGAAGAAGTTTTTGGGCCAGTCGCGAGTCTTATATCCTTCAACAATATTGAAGAAGCAATCGCTATTAGTAATGAAAGTCCTTTCGGTCTAGGTGTTAGTCTAATTGGAAAAAACAGTAGCGAATTATTAAAATGGGCCCCTTATTTCGAGGAAGGGGCAGTATTTATAAATGAACTAGTTAAAAGTGACCCACGCTTGCCCTTTGGAGGAGTAAAGTCTTCGGGCTACGGCCGTGAATTAGGTCCAGAGGGAATAAGGTCTTTCACTAACCTAAAGACCATTTACATTAAGGAAAGCCTATAGTAAACGCTTGAAAATGTAGAACAGGAAGAGGATAACGATGATGCCAACCAATACATATATACTACCTCCATAATGCGTTTTATGCAGATTAAGATCTTTTCGATAGCTCCAGATTAGGTAAGCTACAAAAGCGATCATAAAGATCCCTGCAAAAATCCAATGCCCGGTAGTAATATTTTCCATAACAATTTATCTAAGACAAAAGTATTCATGAAAAAGCAAATAGCCGCAGTTGAAACCTTTCACAATGCCTTTAAAATTGAAAACCGCTATAAACCAAGCGCTAACATAGACGAAAGAACCAGTCTACTTCGCTATAAATTAATGCGAGAGGAAAATGAAGAATACTTGGAAGCAGCACAAAATGGCGATTTAGTAGAAATTGCCGATGCCCTGGGAGATATGCTTTACATCCTTTGTGGTACCATTCTTAGTCATGGCTTACAGGAAAAAATCGAGGAGGTTTTCGACGAAATTCAAAGGAGTAATATGTCGAAGTTGGATAAAAATGGGGAGCCTATTTACCGTGAAGACGGAAAGGTTTTAAAAAGTGACCAATACTTTAAACCAAATATCAAAACTATCTTAGATCAGGCCTGATTCCTCAACTGCTGTGACAAATTTTTCAGCTATGGCCAGATGTGAATAATCCCGAACGATTAAACTTTTAGCGGCTAAGCCAATATCAGCCAGTTTTTTCTGGTCCGCAGCGAGCTCTAGTATTTTCTCAGCCAAGAGAGCAGGCTCAGCTTCTAGGGTAAGGATGTTTTCGTTCTGTGTAAAGACTTCATTAACTCCTATGGTCTCTTTAGTAATACAGGGTATTCCCAAAGCAGCATAATGATAAAGCTTATTGGGGACTACTAAATCGGCTTTCAAAGAAGAGCCAAAAATACCTAGAGCCAAGTCGAAGTTCGATAGGTGCTTAGCTAGCTCTTCATAAGCAATCCAGCCTTTAAATAGGGCAAGGTCTAAACCGCGTTTTTGGGCCAAATTCCGCATTTCCTGATACTGATGTCCTGTACCAAGAAACTCGAAGCGAATGTGATTTTCATTTTTTAAAAGGGCGGCGGTCTCAATTAAGGTAGACACCCCTTGTAAGGGTACAAAGGTTCCGTAGAACCCAACTGTAAAAGGTAACTTAGATTCTTTCTTCTGGCCAATGAAGGTCCTTGTATCAACCCCCACTGGCACTACTGCAGTAGCAAGGGAGGAGGGTAGTAATAAAGTTTTTTTGAAATAATTGAGATGAGCCTGAGTGTCGGCAAGAAGTAAATCGCAATTTCGAAAGTCTTTAAAGTCTACCCACCATTTTTGCGGAGCCTTCCAATAATGACCATAATCGACCACCTTAGTGAGGTAGCGAGAAATTAAGGGATCAAAGACAAGCGGAGCAGAACTGTAATTGCGTACAAAAGATAGGTCACGGTGACGAAAAGGAGGGACGTAGACCAAATCGGCAGCCTTGCTTTTAAAAGCTAATTCCCGACCGAATTTAGCATTGCGATCGGGAATTAAATACTTTTCAACCTTATGCCCCAAGGCCTCTAGGCCTTTAAGTAGAATTTGGGTTCGGTTATAATCAAAGCCAGCTTTGGCTGCGGCCAGTATATGCATGGCTGTGCTTTTCTTAGTGCTTATTAAGCTTGGTCTTAAGCTTTCTAATCTGACCTTTTAATTTCTCCACTGATTCATTCACGGATTTCTCGAATCCATCTGAGCTACTTTCAGCAAAAAGATCATTTCCAGGGATATTTAATTTAATCTCCGCTTTTTTAGTTTGCTTATGCTGATCCTGAACAAGTTTCAAGTAAACTTCAGCTCCAACAATCTGATCGTAAAACTTTTGTAATCCTTCGGTTTTTTCTTGTGTGTAGGCGATGAGCTCATCTTGAGCATGAAAGCCAACAGTTTGGATATCCCACTTCATTCTTGAGAGGTTTGTTTTAAATTTATTTATGCAAATATAGACTTGGCATTAAATTGGCATACATTCTTTAAAAAATATCAGAAACACTAGTTTTGCAACCAAAGTTAAAATCACAATGAAAAAACTACTTTTCCTAGGGGCGCTAGTAATTGGTTTTAGTGCCTCAGCCCAAGAAAAACCTGTAATTTCTTCTGCAGTTATTGCCATTGACCGCAATAATGATGTGAAAAGTGCTAAAGAGTATATTGATGAAGCAGCTGGCATCATCAAAAACAAATCTCTTTCTGAGGTTAGAGAAAAGGATTTAGCCAAATTCTATTTTTATAAGGGTAAAATCAATTACCGCGTACATCAGAGTACCGATCCTGCAATTAAAGCCATGGATACCAATGCTTTGGATAAAGCCTTGGAAGGATATTCAGAACTATTGGCTTTTGAAAAGCAAGTTGATCGCGATCGTTATTCCGATGATGCCAGGCAGCAAGTTCAGTTTGTAGCCAATGATATTGCCAGTCGTGGTATTATGGCCAATAACAAAGGAGACTTCCCTAATGCCTATGCAGATTTCCTAAAGACTTATGAGCTTAAAAAGGACTTTGCCGAAATGGTAGACACCAATATGCTTTTCAATGCCGCCATTATGGCACAGCAAGGAAAGATGTACGATAAGGCCATTCCAATTTACCAAGACCTTATTAAAATGGATTACAAAGGGGTGGCATTTAAAGCGATAAATGCTGAAACTGGCGACACTAATGTATTTGCTAACAAAGAGCAAATGGACCGTATGGTTGCTAGTGGTAAATTCACCAGCCCAATGATTGAGGGAGATGTGCGCTCTGACTTGTACCGCTCCTTAGTGTTTTTAGCACTACAAAATGGGGATACCGCCCTTTACGAAAGTAGCTTGAAGGAGGGGAGAACCCGTTTCCCTGAAAACGTAGATTTATTAAGAGCAGAATTGCAATTGTTCTTTGATAACAAGCAATACGATAAAGCTTTAGCAAACTTGGATGCAGCTATAGCTCAGGATCCAAAGAACGTGGTAATGCTCTACAATAAAGGGGTGATCCTACAAACTGAATTCAAGGATATTCCAGCTGCTTTAAAAGCCTATGAAAAGGCCTTAGAAGTTGATAGTATGTATGCGGATGCTTTGTACATGACCAGTATCATTTACATTGATAGTGCAAATGCCATTGGAACTAAAATGAACGATCTTCCGCTTAATGCGACCACGAAGTACAAGAAATTAGAAAAGGAACAGAAATCTGTTTTCCAAGTGGCCTTACCATATTTAACTAAAGCTAGAAAAGCAAATCCTGATGACGAGCAAGTAAAGAATGCTTTGATGCAGGTATATCGTGCTTTAAAGATGTACGATAAAGCCAAGGCTTTAATGGAAGAATAAAAACCTAAGAGAAGGGAGATGTTTTAGTCTCCTTTCTTTTTGAAATACTTATTTGACATAATATTAATTATAAGGTAAAATTAGAATAACCTTTATGGGTAGAATCTGTGCACGGCTTCATGTGCTGTAAAAGCACTTAAAGCCACACCCATACCGCCAAATCGCACACAAACCTTAACCTTATCTTCTAAAGCTTTTACAATTGGCTCTTTAGATTTACCGGTAGCAATAATTCCGCTCCATTGATTATGAATCTGCCAATCTCCTGTATTACAGAAATGGTCTTTCAAATACTGCATCAAATACGCCTCTATTTTTTCATTCCTGGCCATTTCCCTAGAAATTTCTTCTCTGTGCGAAATATGACGCGCACCACCAATTAATATCTTAGAACCTAAGCCACGGAAATATAAATAACCTGCGTTTTGGTGATAGGATAATGAATCTAACTGAAAGTCTGGGTTCTCTAAAACATAGACTTGATTTCGGGCCGGAATTATATCTAGGCTATCTTGCTTTAGTTGAAATGCATTGGTGGCAATGAATAATTCTTGCGTATGCCATTCTCCATGCGAACTGTCTATTATTACCTTTTGATTAGCATTACCGTTATGATATGATTTTACTTTAACACCATGTAAAATTATTATGTCAAGTAGCACGGCCTCCTTTTTCAAGGCTAACCAAAGTTTAAATGGGTTTAATTGGCCTTCATCCTTAGTGTAGATCGACCCTAAGGTCGACTTAAACTTATTATGATGATTGGAGCGCTTGTAATTTACGCTTCCTGAGTCCTGATTTAAAGCGCTAATTTCTTCTTGCGCCGCTTCCCAAGCCTGTTCCTCGCCTTTTAAAAATAGTTCTACTCCTCCTTTTTTTTGAAAGTCCATTGCCTTTGGCGCAACAATCCGCTGTAAATACTCAAGCCCCTTTTTTCTCTTTTCAATTAAAGTCAAAGCGGCATCACGCCCCATGGACTTTTCATCATCTAAAAACTCACCTACCGTGCCATAGCAGGCGAAACCCGCATTCTTGGTGCTCGCCCCTTCCCCACTAATATCCCGCTCTAGAACTACGATTCGCCAATTTGGATGCTTTCTTTTAGCGCTAATGGCCGCGGAGAGGCCCGTAAAGCCTGCGCCAACAATAAGTAAGTCTATAGAAGACCTTATCTCTTTATTCTCCCAATAGCTCCATTGTTTGATGTGCATAATAGATGTTAAAGCTCAGTTTTAAGGCTGACATTTATCATAGGTCAACCTGCAATTCTACCCTAATATCGTATAGGAAATTGAATTCACCATGAAAAAGCTTTTCATTTTATATCCAACTGACTTCAGTAAATTTTCCATCAGCACTTTAGCTTCTCTCCTTCCCTTTCTTAAAAAATCGGAACATCATTTAAAAATCGTACACGCTGCAAGCCATAAGCGCAAAAGCATTAATGCCGATAAAGCAGAGGTGCGGGAAAATCTGGAGCGATTTAAGAAAGAATTACCAGGATTAGAGAAAATCAGCTCCGAGTTCCATTGGGAATTTGCTTTGTCAAAAGATTTAATCCTTCGCGAATCAGACAAGGTTGAAACCGATCTTATTATAATGCCTACTAATGGCGCCAAAGGTTTAAACCGGCTTTGGGGAAGTAAAACCGAAGCAGTGGTACGTGATGCCATAGTTCCAGTGGTGGTTATCCCTGCCACCGCAGACTTTAAAGGCCTTCAGAAGATTCTCTTAGCTGCCGATTACGATACGCTTGATTGTGATTGTCGATTAGCTCCTCTATTGCTCTTGGCCGAAATGGAGAAAAGCAGCATTGAGGCAATAACCGTTAACCGCAAGGAGGAAGATTTCAGTCGCAAGGAGAAAATTAATCGGAAAATGCTCAAACACCGCTTCAGAAACATTCCCTATAAATTCACCCATCATCAGGACACAAATGTGGGCAGCGGTTTAGTAAGCTATGCTAAGGAGCATAAGGCAGATATTATTGCCGTAATGCCTCGTGATTATAATTTCTTAGAAACCTTATTTCGGGAAAGCCTCAGTAGAAAATTGGTTTTAGACAGCCCCATCCCACTATTAATACTTAAGTAATGAGTACCGCATTTCAGAATTTAGACAAGCTTAGTGATTCGCTTTATGAGGACCTTATAGTTAAGGCTAATGAAGAAATCGCCGAGCTAAAAAAGCAAGCAGAGCAAGAACGCGATAAAATCATTAATGAAGCCAAGTTAAAGGCTGACTCCTACTTTAAAGAAACCGAAAGGAAGTTAAAGCAAATTAAAGAGGTTCAAGAGAGTGAACTAAATCAGGCTGCTCTCCAGCTTAAGCAGAAATTAGAAGATCAAATTCTGCATCTGGTTAAAAAGGACTGGATTGACCCAAATATCGAGCGAAATTTGGATGATCAAGAACTAGTAAAGTCATTAATACTAAGCTTTACTGAGCAAATTCAAGCCGGATCATATCAACTACAAATCCCTGCTAAATTAGAAGCAGATTGGAAGGGTTTTGTTAAAGATAAACTTACAGATTTAGAGCTAGTTAAGTCGGATGACTTAAACCTGAAACTTATCAGCACTGAGGATGGCTTTCAATTGAATTTTGGTCCGGATGAATTCAAAGCGCTATTCCAAGAATTCCTCAATGAGGATTTATCGAAAATGCTCTTTGAAAATGACTAATTACTATTACATCCTAAGCTCATTACCCAATTTAAGTTTAGAGGAAAGACCAGCTGAAGACATTCTCGATGAGGCCATGGCGCTTTTAAAGCGTCAATGCGATCCTGGTGACTTAGAGCAAATTAACTGGTTTTACTATCGTAACGAGTGCTTCAATTTAATTGAGTATTGGCAACATTTATACGGCCATATCCCTAGCCGGCCTTTACGCAAGCCTTATTTACATCAAGAAGCGGAATTTAAAGCTATTGATGCCGACTTGGAAATCCTTCCTCCTTTCCTAAGGGGATGGTATCCAGAGCATAAAGAGCAATTAGCTTTTTGGTCTCCCAATGAAATTGAGAATAAAATTCAGTCTCAGTTTTTCGCTGCCGCGGAAGACTTAGAACCCTCATTTATAAAAGACTATTTCCAATTTGAGCATCTGGTACGCGGACTTATGGCCAGCTTTCATCAAGCGGAGTACGGCTTTATTAATCAAGAGTTAATATTGAGCTCTGAGCCCATTGCCTCTGCTTTAAAAAGACGCCCGATTCGCTTTAGTGAAGAAGATCGCTTGGCTTATCCTTATCTAGAAAAGCTCATCCAGGCTCTAAAGGGAAAAGACCCTATTCATATTAGTAAAGCGGTACATGAAGTTTTGTGGCAATTCGCGGATGAACTTGCGTCCGGACATTACTACGATCGTATTGCCTTACTTAATTATGTAGCAAAGCTCTTTTTGCTCTATCGACGTGAACAACTATTTCAAAATCAAGAGGTCCCCCATCTAGATCGACTAGTAATGGAGGCACTGCAAAACATTGAATCCAATGACTAAGGGTAAGATCAAAGGTATCACCAGTAACCTTCTACAAATTGAGGTGGATGGACCAGTAGCTCAGAACGAAATATGCTACGTTCAACAAGATCAGAAGGAGTTAATGGCCGAGGTAATTAAAATTAATGGCAATATCGCCTACGCTCAATTATTTGAGGCTGGCACTGGCCTCCAGTTTGGTAACGAAGTTCGTTTTAGCGGAGAGCTTTTAGAAGTATGGCTGGGTCCTGGTATTTTAAGCCGCAATTACGACGGTCTTCAAAATGACTTGGAAGCTATGCCTGGAACTTTTATTCAGTCGGGTGAGCAAAGCCCAGCGCTTGATCTAAAGGCGCAGTATCATTTTAAACCCCTAGCTACAGTTGGGAAAAAGTATCGAGCAGGTGACTTTCTCGGTGAAGTCATGGAACAACACCTAAGTCATAAAATAATGGTCCCCTTTAAATTGAAAGGGGAATTGGAATTAATTAGGATAAATGAGGAAGGAGATTATGCAGTAGCCGATGAAATGGCACAATTAAAGGATGAAGAGGGAAACATTCACTCTGTTCTGATGTACCAAAAATGGCCAGTGAAATGGCCTATCAAAGCTTATCAGGATAAATTGAGGCCAGGAGAAATTTTCCAAACTGGTTTACGTGTAATCGATTCCCTAAACCCTATGGCCATTGGTGGTACAGCCTATATCCCTGGCGCTTTTGGGACCGGTAAGACCGTATTGCAACAGGCTATCGCTAAGAATAATCAGGCTGATGTAGTAATTCTAGTAGCTTGCGGAGAGAGGGCTAATGAGGTGGTGGAAATATTCCACTCCTTCCCTAACCTAGAAGATATTAGAACCGGACGTAAGCTCAAGGAAAAAACCACCATTGTTTGTAACACATCTAATATGCCGGTGGCAGCGAGAGAAGCTTCGGTATATGTTGGTATGACCATGGCCGAATATTACCGTAGCATGGGCCATAAAGTTTTGCTTTTGGCCGATTCTACCTCTCGTTGGGCCCAGGCATTAAGAGAGATGAGTAACCGGATGGAGGAGCTTCCGGGCACTGATGCCTTCCCGGTGGAGCTGCCTGCGGTGATCGCCAACTTTTACAGTAGAGCGGGAATCGTTGAATTAAATAATGGTGAATTTGGTTCAGTCACTTTTCTGGGCACGGTTTCACCTGCTGGAGGAAACTTCAAGGAACCGGTAACCGAGTCAACCGCTAAGGTGGCCCGTTGTTTTTACGCATTGTCACAAAAAAGAGCTGATGCCAAGCGCTATCCAGCGATTGATCCTTTACAATCTTATAGCCGGTATTTGGATTACCCAGAGTTTCAAAAGTTTTCGGCTGAAACTCTTGAGAGTACATGGGTAGAAAAGGTCCAGCGTGCCAAAGAAATCCTTTCTAAAGGTATTGAAGCTCGAGATCAGATAAGCATTTTAGGTGATGATTCCGTACCCATCGATTACCATGAAGATTTTTGGAAAAGTGAGCTGATCGACTTTGCTTTTATTCAGCAAGACTCCTTCGACGATATTGATATGAACTCTAGTCTAGAAAGACAATCTTTCGTCTTAAACAGAGTGCTTGAGGTTTCGGACCGTGCTATAGAGTTTGCCGACTTCAACGAGGTGAGCCGGTTTTATAAGCAGTTGATCAACCTATTTAAGCAGATGAACTACAGCGAGTTTCAGTCAGAGGCCTTCCAGGGCTTTAACCGACAGTTAGACGAACAATTTGAAAAAACCCTTGCTCATGAAAGCTAAAGCCTTCCAACCTATATACACTAGTATAACGGCCCTAACTAAAGCTACGGTAAGCCTCAAGGCGAAAAACGTGCAGTACGATGAATTAGCCTGGGTTGATGGTAGAACTGCACAGGTGATTAAAGTGGATGGTGATCAGGTGAGTCTCCAAGTGTTTTCTGGCACCGAGGGACTGGGTACTAATGCCGAAGTTATATTTTCGGGTGCTGCCCCTACCCTTAATTTAAGTCCTCTTCTTGCCGGTCGATACTTCAATGCTTTTGGTCAGCCTATCGACCACAAAGATGAAGTGAAAGGTAAAAAGCAAGCCTTAAAAGGCAGTACTGTAAACCCGGTTAGGCGTCAGTTACCCTCCGAATTATTAGCTACCGGTATTGCGGGTATCGATTTAAATAATACCCTCGTTACTGGTCAGAAAATTCCATTTTTCGCCGATCCCGACCAGCCTTACAACCAGGTATTAGCAGAAGTGGCCATGCGTGCGGAAACCGACCGTATCATTTTAGGGGGAATGGGAATTTCGCATGATGATTTCTTAATGTTCAAAAACAGCTTTGCAGAAAGTGGTGCCAGCGATAAAATCATAAGCTATATTAATACTTCTGAGGACCCTCCCTTGGAACGGCTCCTAATTCCCGATCAAGTATGTACCACCGCAGAGTATTTTGCTTACGAAAAGAATGAAAAGGTCTTGGTGCTGCTAACGGATATGACGCTTTATGCGGATGCCTTGGCCATCGTATCCAATAAAATGGATCAGATTCCCAGTAAAGACTCTATGCCGGGCTCCCTTTACTCAGATTTGGCGCGGATTTACGAAAAAGCGGTGCAGTTCCCCGAAGGAGGTTCAATTACGATTATCGCGGTAACGACCTTAAATGATGGCGATATTACCCATGCGATACCAGATAATACCGGTTATATTACGGAGGGGCAACTTTATCTAAAAAGAGACCCAGATACCGGCCTCACGGTTATCGATCCCTTCCGATCACTCTCCCGTTTAAAGCAGAATGTAATAGGAGTGAAAACCAGAGAGGATCATCCTCAGGTAATGAATACCATGGTGCGACTCTATGCTGATGCTGCGGAGGCCAGGTCTAAGAAGGAAAATGGTTTTGATCTAAATGAATACGACCAGCGCTGTTTGGATTTTGCGAAAGATTATGCGCGCGACCTTCTAGACGTGGAAATTAATATTGGAATAGATGAAATGCTCGACCGAGGTTGGCACCTGATGTCGAAATACTTTAAACCCTTTGAATTGGGTTTAAAGCAGCAGCTAATTGATAACTATTGGCCTAACTAACCGCCTAATGGCACTTTCACTTACCTATACAAAAAGCGCGATTCAGGACTATCGCAAAAACCTTAAGGTGCGTCAAAAGGCTTTGCCGGTATTGCTGCGTAAAGAAACAGCACTGCGCCAGGTTATTAGCAACCTGAAACCGCATATCGAAGGATTAGAGAAGCAATTTGAAGCGGAGTTAAAGCGCCTCGATCGCTTTGAAACCGTATGGAATGATATGCCCTCCTTGGTTCGGGTAGAGTCAGTTGAGCTAGTTTCAGAAAATATTGCCGGAACAAGGGTAAAGAATTTGGAGGCGGTACACTTTAAGTCACTTTCAATAAACCCTCTTTTTGAACCAGCCTGGTTACCCGCAAGCATAGAGGCTTTGCAGAAGTTTATCGAACTAAAACTGGAGCTGAGATATACCAAGTTGAAATTGACAGAACTAGAGAGTGCGCGTAAAAAGACTACGCAGAAGGTTAATCTCTATGAAAAAGTTCAGATTCCTGAATATGAAGGAGCCATTTTGAAAGTAAAACGCTTTTTAGAGGATAAAGAGAACATTGCCACGGCTGCAAAAAAGATAGCTAAGAACCGCCAAATAAAGAGGTCATGAAGAAGTCCATGTTGAAATTGGAGCTATTGTTAAAACCTAGTGAAAAGGCTCGGTTTACCGAAGAGTTGCAGGAATTAGGCTTGGTTCACCTAGCGGGCAGCGACCGTCTTATTAGTCAGCCGCAAAGTGATGAATGGAAAAAGTGGCTCGAATTAAAAGAGTGGTTGGAGCAAGACTGGGTTTTAGATCTAGAGGCTTCGAATGAAAATTGGTCGGATCTCTTCTCTGAAGCACTAAGGGTCAAAGAAAACTATACGCATTTTTCATACCGACTTAAAAAGAATCAGGAGCAATTAGAGTTCTATCAAAATTGGTCTGATTATAATAAACAACAATGGCAAGAATTAGAGGCCATTGGATTGCAGCATTACTTATTTGAAGGCAAAGACTTAAGTGGCCTAGGTGAGCAAGCCATTCCTTTAAAAAGCTTTAAAGGTTTGGAAAGGTCTATTCTTATTTATTCTACCCAAAACCCTCCTATTCTAAGTCTTGACCCAATAAAAGTTCCCGAGCAAGATGAAAGCGCTCTTAGACTTGAAAGCGCAGCACTGCTCGAAGAAGAAAAGGTATTGAAGGCACAAGTTAAGTCACTACTAGAGCTTAAAAGCAACTTAGAGGCTTGGGCCGATGCCCATTTTGATCACTGGCAATTTGAACAAGGTCTATCAGTTTGGGAAAGTTCAATAAATGAAAAGCTTGAAGGCTTAGTAGCTTGGTTTGAAAAAGATTCATGGCCAATCCTAAAGCAATTTCTTGAAAAGGAAACTTGTGCCTACCGACTTTCGGAGCCTCAAAAAGGAGAGCGTATTCCGGTAGCTTTAGAAAACGGTCGTTTTTCTAAGCTATTCGAGCCAATTAGCAAAATCTTTCAGCTCCCTCATTACCATGAGTTTGACCTTACTCCTTTAATTGCTGTATTCTACCCAATACTATTTGCCTATTGCTTAGGTGATGCGGGCTATGGTGCGCTAATGAGCCTAGTAGCAATAACAGGACTATTCACCTTTTTAAAAAAACAAAAAGGCCTAGCCTACCTAGTGCTAATACTTGGCTTAAGCACCACCATTATGGGATTAATTAAAAGTGGTAGTCTTTTTGGTATTGCTCTGGTTCCTGACCATAATATAGCCTGGATTGCCGCTCTTTCTCAATTGGTCATTGTACCTGATGATAGCAGTTATTTCTTTAATGCTTTTAATGTGGCCTTGCTTATTGGCGTCTTTCAAATATTAGTGGGCTTGTTTATTGCCATTGCTAAAAGTTGGCGCTATGAAAGTTTTAAAGCTTCCTTATCCCATTGGGGTAAACTCTTTATCATAATAGCATCGGTTAGCCTCTTTATGAGCGAAACTTTAGCTTTAAATGCTCTGGCTGCTACTATTATGAAAGGCCTTTTACTCTTTGGGGTTTTATTAGTAATGTTTTTCCACGATCTAAACCTAAAGCTCTTTAGCCGCATTGGTGGTAGCATTCTTCCCTTATTTTTCATTTTCACCGGCCTTCTAGGTGATGTTTTATCCTATGTACGACTTTTTGCGCTTGGGGTAACATCCGCGGTCTTAGGCTTGGTGGTTAACCAGATTGGAGTTGATATGATGGGAAGCTCATGGTTTTCTATCATTGGCGCTAGTCTTTTTTTAGTGTTTGGACACAGTTTAAACCTAGTCTTAGCGGTCTTAGGGTCGTTTATCCATCCACTACGACTCACTTTCGTAGAATTTTATAACAACGCCCAGTTCGAAGGGGGCGGAATTGAATTTAAACCATTTCAAAAATCAAATCGACTAAATATCACAAGCCATGGAAACAGTTAGCCTAGCTTTAATCCTAGCCTTTGTAGGATTCGGAATTTTAATTGCTTTAGCCGGAACCGGCAGTATAATGGGAACCGCAGCCGGGGCTATGGCCACGGTGGGAGCCCTAAAAAAGAAACCTGAAGCCTTTGGTTCCTTCATCGTATTAAGTGCCTTGCCTGGAACCCAAGGTCTTTACGGATTTGCAGGCTTCTTTATTTTACAAGAATTTATTAGCCCTGAAATAACCTTGTTACAAGGCGCTGGCATTCTAGGAGGTGGCATTGCCTTGGGATTAGCAGGTTTGTTTTCAGGTATTTATCAAGGTAAAGTTTGCGCAAGCGGAATCGATGCTATTGGAAGTGGAAACGATGCCTTTGGTCGTACCTTAATTTTGGCGGTATTCCCTGAGTTGTACGCTATCATTGCTTTTGCAGCACTATTCTTAATTCGAGGAATTTTGTAAGATGAAAGCTCAGGCTGACTTTAACCGTGTGCTTATTGCCCTAGACGGAGGATCTCTCGATGAGATGATCCTCCGCTACAGTGCTTATTTTTTAGAGCACTATCAGGTCGAGCAAATCTTCTTGATACATGTAAGCAAAAATCTTGCTTTGCCCCAAGCTTTACTAGATAAATACCCTGATTTACTCGCGCCTAAAGAAGAGCATCTCGAGAAATACCTAATGGAGCTTTATAAGGATTCATTTGGTAAAAAGGCTCCAGAAGTTCAGGTAGTATGTTTAGAAGGCGAAGCTTTTGATCAGATTCTACGACAGTCGCATATAAAGGACATTGATCTAATGATTTTAGGTCGACATCTTACGAGTAGAGATCATAATTTAATTGGCAGTCGTCTTGCCGAACAAGGCCCCTGCTCTGTACTATTCGTGCCCGAGAAGTCTGTATTGGAGATCAATGAAATTTTGGTACCCCTCGACTTTAGTGCAACCGGCCTCCAGTCACTTAACTTCGCTAGTAAATTGGCGAATCTAATCCACGCCGACCTACGCTGCATGCACCTCTACCCTTCAGCTCCAAACTATCTTAAAAGTGCTAGCACGGAAAGAGAGATTAATGAGGCACTCCGCAAGCATAGTATGGAGGAATGGGAGCACTTCAAGAAAACTTATGACCTTGAAGCAAATTTAAACTGTGATTTTTACGAAAATCAGGGTGATGGTCCGGAAAGATGCTTGTTTCAAGCCGAGTATATGGGAGCTGACTTGATTGTAATGAATTCCAAAGGTAGAACCGCTTCTGCTTCGGTCTTATTAGGATCCTTTAGCAAGGAATTAGTGCGTCTTAATAAACATATTCCCTTGCTTATCATGAAGGCGAAACGGGAGAACCTTGACTTTTTTAAAGCCCTAGAAGCACTTTGGAGCTAGCGTCTCTGCCAGAAGTAGGGCATAAATAGAATCAAAACTGTAAACAGTTCTAAACGTCCTAATAGCATTAGAAAGCTTAAAAACAGTTTACCTCCTGGCGGTATATGGGCAAAGTTGTCTACTGGTCCGACTGAACCGAGTCCGGGTCCAATATTACCTAAGGTAGCCGTTACCGAGCCTACAGCAGACATAAAGTCTAGGCCAAACATAGACATAACAAAGGCCCCGACGAAGAATACGATTAGCCAAATTAAGATAAAGGCTGCTACAGTATTGGTGATCCCCTGAGGTACGGCGCGGCCATTAAAACGCACGGGGATAATAGCATTGGGGTGAATCTGTCGTTTTAGCTCTAAGAAGCTATTCTTAATTAGAATAATGTGACGCATTATCTTCATTCCTCCTGAGGTGCTTCCGGTTGAGCCGCCCGAGAAAAATAATACGAACACTAAGAATATCAGGAAGTTAGGCCAGAGTAAATAGTTGTCTGTCACAAAACCTGTAGTGGTAGTTATAGAAACCACCGTAAATAGGGCATTTCGAATACTGGCTTCGGTTGGTAATCCTTGAAATAAAATGAGGACCAAAGCTACTATCCCAGAGAATATAAGGGTATTGTAAAAGTAAACTCTGAACTCTTCGTTGGCCTTAAGCTGACTAAACCGACCGGTGAATCCGAAGTACAACATAGTAAAGTTGACTCCGGCTAGAAACATAAAAAAGGTAATGATGTAGTGAATGGCAGGCGATTGGTAAAAAGCAATGCTGGCATTCTTGGTGGAAAAGCCTCCCGTGGCCATAGTGGCCATGGCGTGATTAATGGCGTCGAAACCTTCCATACCCGCCAACATCAGAGCAATTGCTTCTATGGAGGTTAGAGCAACGTATATAATCCACAGTCTTTTGGCGGTTCCCGTTATCCTTGGATGTAGCTTATCAGGGGTAACCCCAGGAGCCTCAGCAACAAAAAGCTGCATTCCTCCTACCCCTAAAAGAGGTAATATGGCTACGGTTAGAACGATAATTCCCATTCCCCCGATCCAGTGCGTCATACTACGCCAAAAGAGAATGGACTTAGGCTGCGACTCGATATCCGTTAAAATAGTTGCTCCCGTAGTGGTGAAGCCGCTTACCGTTTCGAAAATAGCGTCAACAATATTGCTGATGGATCCAGTTAAGGCATAAGGCAAGCTACCTAAGATGGACATGGCAACCCAGCCCAAGGTTACAATAAGAAACCCATCCCTCTTGCGTACCTCCTTATTGGAATTACTCAAATTTAGTAGGTAAAGCAGGGCTCCAGTGGCAAAGGTTATTCCTGCAGACAGCAAAAGGGCTTGCCAATCTTCATGATAATAAACCGCGATAGCCACGTTGATTAGCATCATGCCAGCAACGATCATCAACAAAGCACCAATTAAGGCGCCTATCATACGCGGGTTAAAAAGTGTCATTAATTTCTAAAGTAATTAGCGATTTTCTTCGCGCAGTCATTCTTTGCGAAAACTACTACTTTATCGCCAGTTTCAATTTGAAAATCACCCTTAGGGATAAGTCCCTTCTGATTGCGTATCACACCACCTATAAGTGCTCCTTTAGGAAGATGAAGGTCTTTTATAGGACTTTTGGTAACCTTACATTTATCGCCAACATTGAATTCCATTACCTCGGAGTCGATGCCGTGAATGGTGCTCAAAGTAACAAAGTCGCCCCGTCTTATATAACGGTAAATGAAATTGGCAGCCGCTAACTTTTTGTTAATCAAGCTATCGATACCAATGGACTGCGTTAAGGATAAGTATTCAATATTTTCAACCATGGCAATGGTCTTTTGGACCCCGCGATCCTTAGCTACCAAGCAAGTGAGAACATTGGTCTCTGAGTTGCCCGTAACTGCTACCAAAGCATCGGTGTTTTTTAAGCCTTCTTCCTCTAATTTCTCAACGTCGGTACCGTCAAAATTAAGTACCATCACTTCTGGAAATTGCGAGGCGATTTCCTCGGCTTTCTCTGGGTCCTCCTCCACTAATTTGACGTGGAAATTCTTGCTTAATTTTCGGGCCAGGTGTCGACCTGTACGACTACCCCCTATGATTATTATATTACTTATTTTTATCTTCCTACGACCGGTTACTTCAAGTACTTGTTCAAGACCTTCCGAATGGGTAACAACAAATAAGTGATCATTAGGATTAACGGTAGTATCGCCCCGTGGAATAATGGTTTCCCCTTCCCTTTTTATAGCCACCACTATGTAGTGGCGTTCTTCACTCATCGAGGCTATTTCCGACATGGTTTTACCCGCAATACTTGCGTCCTCGTCGATATCCAATCCCAATAAAGTGATTTTACCATTCTCAAATTCGATCGATTCCGAGGCAGCATTAGTATTTATAAGGTGACGTACTTCTCGAGCTGCTAAGGATTCGGGTGAAATTAACTCATCAATACCTAGGTCGCGAATGTTTAAAATATGATCATCGGTTAGATATTGCATCTGACTAATGCGGGCAATGGTCTTTTTTGCCCCTAGGCGCTTAGCGTATAAAGCACTAAGAATATTAGCTTCCTCTACTGAAGTAACGGAAATAAAAAGGTCGGCCTCTTGTACCCTAGCCCTTTCTAGAATCGAGAAATCAGTTACTTCCCCAAAAATGGTCATCGCATCAACATTGCTGTCAATAGTAACCAATCGATCTTGATCGTGGTCGATAATGGTAATGTCATGTGATTCTCTGGAAAGCCAGTTAGCCAAGTGGGTTCCAACGGCCCCCGCCCCAGCGATGATAATTTTCATATTCGCTAAATGTAGAACAAAGGTAAGCAGTGAAACGAGCTGAGCAAATAGTCATGGAGCGGAAACTTAAGCCTTGTTTTTCGGCTTACCGCCTATGATTTTTGTAAATTAGATAGACCTAAATCAATTAACCATGAGAATATTACTATTTATCCCCCTCTTTTTAAGCCTATTCGCTTGTGGAAATAAACAAGATCAAGGGCCAGCAGAAGAATCTTTTGACTTAGAGGCCATTAAAAGCTATATCGTGGCTATGGAAGATACTCTAGCCATGGCTTACGCTGAAAAAGACCACCATTTGTTTCAAAAATTCTATGCGGAAAATGCCGTCACTTATGGTGAAGGCCGTGAACAACTATTTGGCAAGCAGCAGATTGTAAATCACTTTAAAAATACGGTAGCGGCTGATACAGTAAGGAACTATAATTTTAAGTACACGACAATCGACGTTTTTTCCACCAGTAAAGATATGGCCGTAGAATCTGGCCGATGGACCGAATACGATGATGCCGGCAATGAGATTGACCATGGCTTTTACATGGTGCTATTTCAAGAAGTAAATGGCCGTTTAGTTTCTACTCGCGATATGTGGAACTCTGCTATAAGCAACTAAAAATTTATGCTTGCTTTGTACTATGGTACAATTTGAGCTAAGCGTGGAAGTTGAGGAAAAGCACATTGATGCTTTGTCTCATGTCAATAATATCGTCTATCTACAATGGGTTCAGGAAGTTGCGGGTGCACACTGGTTTTCGGTAGCCGGAAAAAACAGTGGCTATATCTGGGTGGTGCGTAAGCATGAAATTGAATACTTCAAACCTGCCTTTAAAGGTGATATTTTAAGCTTAAGAACCTGGGTGGAAAAAATGGAAGGCTTCCGCAGTATTCGTCGGGTTGATATCCTTCGCGGGGAAGAAGTTCTCTGCTCCTGCACCACCAACTGGATCGCTCTGGATTCAGATAATCTAAGGCCAAAACGTATTGAGGAACCCTTTCAAACTGCTTTTGAGTGATATATTTTGATTGGATTGCAGAGGAGCTAAACATAAGCTATAGCTCCTTGAAAGCCTGTGTGCAATTGCTAGATGAAGGTTCAACCTTAGCTTTTATTGCGCGCTATCGTAAATCTCAAACTTCGGGCTTAAAGGAAGAGCAAGTTGAGAAAATTGAAGAAAGACTCGCCTATTACCGAAAATTAGAAAAGCGTAAAGAGAGCATTTTAAAAAGTCTAGAGGATCAAAAGGTATTGGATCCGATAAAGAGGGCGGCCATCGAAAAGATTCGCTCTACTACAGAACTTGAAGACTACTATTTACCCTTCAAGCCCAAGCGAGAAACTAAGGCTGATGTCGCCTTAAAGCATGGTTTAGGAAGATTTGCGGCTCTAATCATGAAGCAGGATGAAGCTTCCTTAGATAAGCTTCTGCCCCAAGCAATAAGGGGTCCCTATGCTAATGAAAAAGAGGCCCTTGCGGCGATAATGGATATTTGCGCTCAATGGATTAATGAAAATCAGTTTTTAAGAAAGCGTTTACGCTCATTGTTTCTCCGAGAATCATTAATTGAATCGCAACTAAAGGACGGTGATCATCCTCAAAAAGATAAATACCGTGACTACCACGATTATACGGGTAGTTTAAAACGAATCCCTAGTCACCGTCTATTAGCCATTTTAAGAGCTGAGGAAGCTGGGGTATTAAAACTTAAACTGGGACCTAAAAGTGCGGATGCACTAGCTCTTTGCGCTAAAACAATTTGCGCCTCCGGTACCAATGCAGCACCCTTACTATCTAAAGCAATAAAGCAGGCCTATCAAAAGGCTCTTTATCCTTCACTTTCCAAGGAGGCTAGAAAAGAAGCCTTAGAGAAAGCAGAAAATACTGCTATCCAAGTCTTTGCTACCAATTTGCGTCAACTATTAATGGCGCCACCCCTTCGAGCAAAAAGTGTACTGGCAATAGACCCTGGATTTAAAAGTGGTTGTAAACTGGTTTGCTTAAGCCCCCAAGGCGATTTAAAGCATAATGAAAATATCTTCCCCCATCCACCTCAAGCCGAGTGGAGCCAAGCCAAACGCAAGATTTCCCAATTAGTTGAAGCCTATAAAATTGATGCAATAGCCATTGGTAATGGCACGGCGGGAAGAGAAACCGAAAATCTAATTAATCAGTGTCAATTTAAACGGAAGGTTCAGGTCTACAGTGTTAGCGAGGCAGGTGCTTCCGTTTATTCTGCTTCTTCGGTAGGACGAGCTGAATTTCCCCAATACGATGTAACCGTTAGAGGAGCGGTTTCCATTGGTAGACGCTTACAAGACCCCTTAGCGGAACTAGTTAAGATTGATCCAAAGTCAATTGGGGTTGGTCAATATCAACACGACTTAGACCCTAAAAAACTGGATATACAACTTGAAAAAACAGTGGTGTCAGTGGTTAATCAAATTGGAGTTGAGTTAAACCAGGCCTCCCCTCACCTTTTAAAATACATATCAGGATTAGGGCCTCAATTGGCAGAAAACATTGTTCAGCATCGTAAGGAAAATGGTCCGTTTCGGAATCGTAAAGAATTGAAGCATGTAAAGGGTTTAGGGCCTAAAGCTTTTGAGCTTTCGGTTGGCTTTTTGCGGATTAGTGATGGGGAAGAAATTTTAGACTCCTCTGCCCTGCATCCCGAAACTTATGACCTTGTAAGGCAATGGGCAAAGTATCATAAACGCAATCCGAAAAACCTGCTTGAGGATAAAGAATTCACATCGAAAATGGAGGCTCCAGCAGAGCTTTTAGCGGAGTATGGCTCTATTCATTTAGAGGCAATTCGTGATGAATTACTTAAAAGTGGGCGTGATCAAAGAGGCTTAGCGCGGGCCTTTAGCTTTGACCCCAATCTAAAGAAACTCGAAGACCTAAAAGAAGGGATGATTGTCCCCGGTCTGGTAAGCAATCTCACCAAGTTTGGAGCCTTCGTAGACATTGGCTTAAAGCAAGCCGGGCTTATACATATCTCGGAAATAGCAGATCGTTTTATTAGTGACCCAGCGGAGGAATTAAAATTACAACAGCCTCTGAGAGTGAAGGTTTTAAGCGTAGATTTGAATCGAGCGAGGATTCAACTCTCTTTAAAACAGGTGAAGAATGAAAGCTAAGAAAAGTGAATTTGTGGTTCGTGAAGAACGAAGACTGAAACGATTTGACCTTAAAAATGCCTTCAGTTCGATAATGGAGTCTTTTAATCTAGAAAGAGGCCTGTGGTACACCCTCGTTTCACTAATAAAGAGTCCGGGTTCCAGTACGCGCCATTATTTGCAGGATGGACGATTAAGGTATGTTTCTCCATTCCGCTTGTTAGTGGTTAGCACCACCCTATTAGTGCTCATTTTCAATAGTAGTGGTTTCTCGGATGGCTTTACCTTTGGTTTTGAAAATGGTGCATTAGAGAATACCGAAACCATTAGTGAGGCTCAGTTTAAAACTGGGCTAAAGCTGGGCGCTGGAATCGAAGGAGACTTAAATCCTGAGAAACAAGCCAAGGTAAATGAAAAGGCGGAAGCCGTTGGTGCTTTTTTCACCAATTACTTCAACCTAATCATTTGGCTGTACATACCTATTGTGGCTTTTTTCACCTGGTTGTTCAACCGTAAACAAGAGCTTAATTACGCAGAGCACCTGATTTTCAATACTTTCTACACCTCGGTAATAAACCTCTTAACCTTAGTGTTTTTCTTCGGGAGCCTAATAGACATGGGCATTGTCTATGGCTTTTACCTGGTATTAAGCGTGGGCTACTTTGTGTATTACTACCGTGACTTATTTCATAAAAGCTGGCTGCGCTCTATAATTGAGTCGCTTTCCCTTACTCTAATTTCATTCGTGATTTACACCTTCTGTATCGCCTTGCTTATGGCTTTTGTCTAAGGTGAAGTACTGGAGTCTTCTGTGCTTTCAGGATCTAAGCTTGTAATAGGTACCCGCTCCTTTAAGAAACCTTGCACAAAGGCTCTTTGCAGGATAGTCTCTATCAGCTTATCTTCTTCATCTTCTAAGGGCTG
Organism: uncultured Flavobacteriales bacterium; assembly: GCA_913055685.1. Lineage (GTDB taxonomy): Bacteria > Bacteroidota > Bacteroidia > Flavobacteriales > Schleiferiaceae > Croceimicrobium. The sequence goes on along the minus strand of CAJXKC010000002.1, from coordinate 527,057 downwards.
ATACGGGGTTTTTAAACTTATTTCATTGAAATAAGCAATGGTATTCCACCAGAAAGCATTCCAACCACTACGGTATTCCGAGATTAGGTCGTAAGTGGTAATTCCTGTTTCCCGATAAATTAGTTTCGATAAGATTTGACCTTCGCTATGGGTTAACTTTCGCAGCTTGTCTTCAAACTTGTCCTCTAAATAATTTTGAAACTCCTTAATAAGCCTGCGCTTTTGCCAGCGATTTTTCCCAACCAATAGAAGATTTAAGCTATCTAGTTTATTTCCTGCAATTACTGCATAGGGATAGACCTTCATTACCTTCCGTTTTAGGATGTAATATCGTCTTCTTGCTTCTCTACTATCGAAACTAGGCTTGGAAACTAGCAAAACCTCATCCAGAACAAGAATAGGAATGGTATCCCCATCAACGATAATGGCGTCCATGATATTATTGCGATTCTTAGAAGCATACTGAACAATGTCTTCGCCCTTGGTACTGTCTACTTGAGACTGTAAGGTTGGACTAAAAAATAGAAGTAACAGGATACTAAGAACCCAATTTCTCATAGGCGATTTGCTTTCCACTTGCTATTTTGCTTGGCCTGCTTTTCACTGGGATTAATGCCCTTATTTGATTGCTGATTTAAAAGATAGGCACTAATTAAAGCGGCAACTTGTTCGCCTTCTTCTGCAACATCAGCTTCTAAATACTCAGGTTTAAAATGCTTATTCACAAAATGAGTGTCGAAGTCCCCACTAATAAATGCAGGATGTTCCATAACAAACTTCGCAAACTCCATGGTAGTATGTAAGCCAACAATTTTATAATCTTCGATAGCTCTTAACATACGGACACGAGCCTCTTCCCTATCCTTTCCGTAGGTCACTAATTTAGATATCATGGGATCGTAATAGATCGGTATGTCCATACCCTCCTCGAAGCCATCATCTACTCTAACGCCCACTCCGTGGGGCCTTTGGTAGACTCTAAGCTTACCTATATCCGGCATGAAATTTTCTCGAGCATTTTCTGCATACACCCGCACTTCGATAGAATGCCCATGAATCTTAAGGTCTTCTTGCTTAAAGGAAAGTGCTTCTCCACGGGCGATTTTTATTTGCTCTTTAACAAGATCAACTCCCGTTATCATTTCAGTTACCGGATGTTCTACCTGTAAGCGGGTATTCATTTCCATGAAGTAAAAATTATGGCTTTCATCCATGATAAATTCTACCGTGCCTGCCCCTAAATAATTACAAGAACGCGCAACATCAACTGCTTTAGCACCCATTTCTGCTCTAAGCTCATCGCTTAGTATGGCCGATGGTGCTTCTTCAATAACTTTTTGATGTCGTCTTTGAACGGAACATTCTCTTTCAAACAAGTGCACTCGATTTCCATGGCTATCGCACAAAACTTGCACTTCAATGTGCCGAGGAGAGCTCACGTATTTTTCGATAAAAACAGCACCATTCCCAAAGGCAGATTTAGCCTCAGATATGGCGCTATGAATTTGTTCTTCCAGCTCTTCCTCCTTCTCAACTATGCGCATACCCTTGCCGCCGCCGCCAGCTGAAGCTTTAATGAGCACCGGAAAACCAATTTCACGACTTATCGCAATAGCTTCTTTCGGATCTTCAATCGCTCCCTCAGTACCTGGCACCAAAGGGATTCCAAATTCCTTAGCTGCTTCTTTCGCACTTAATTTGTCGCCCATCACCTTCATGGAATGCGCTTTGGGACCAATAAAAGTGATACCCGCTTCTTCCACTGCCTGGGCAAACTCACCATTTTCACTTAAAAACCCGTAGCCTGGGTGAATGCCATCAACTCCCAAGGTCTTACAAACCTCAATAATCTTATCACCAAGTAAGTAAGATTGGGCACTAGGAGGTGGACCTAAAAGCACTGCTTCATCTGCATATTTAACGTGGGGGGAGTTTCGATCTGCCTCGGAATATACAGCCACAGTTTTGATACCCATTTCTTTGGCTGATTTCATTATACGAAGAGCAATTTCTCCTCTGTTGGCGATTAAAATCTTATTCATGGTTGAGCTTTAGTATCGCTAAATTACTGCTCAATGCCCAGAAAAGTTAAGGCACAAGGAAAATCTTAAGACCGAAAGCAAAAAATTATCAAAGTAGAGCTGTTCATAGCTATTTAGGAAGCAGAATTATTTTAAAATTTTGCCTTAACTTAGTTAGCGGCTTCTTTAGGCCCTGGAATAGGGCTGCATGGGCCAAACCAAACCAAAAACATGACTAATACCAATTCTGGTAATCCAGTTCTTGCACCAAAGTTCATTTGTGGAATCGGAGCCTCCGCTGGAGGATTAGATGCGCTTAGTAAGATGTTACAAGGTCTTCCAGCCGAGGAAATGGACCTCTGTATTATTGTTGCCCAACATTTAAGTCCCACCCATAAAAGTCACCTTGTAGACTTATTAGGTAAGAATACCAATTGGCTGGTAAAAGAGGCTGAAAATGGTGAAGCATTACAAGCCATGACCGTTTACATTACTCCACCCAATAATGACTCTCAAGTTCAGGCCGGTCGTATTATTTTAAGCAAGCCTAAGACCGAAATTGGACCTAAACCCAGTGTGGATCTGCTGTTTCAGTCCATTGCTAAAGAAACCGAATCCGAAATTATTGGAATAATTCTCAGCGGAACTGGTCGAGATGGCTCAAATGGCGTAAAAACCCTAAAAGCGGCTGGAGGAATAGTGCTTATCCAAGATCCTGAAACAGCAACTTACGACGGTATGCCCTTAGCTACCTTTGAGCAGGGTGTAGTAGATGGTAAATACAAACCCGAAAAATTAGGAACCGAATTATTGGCCATTTGCAAAGGAGAATATGAAAAGGAACTGTCCTCAAAAGCGGATAGAAACCATGAGTTTTACCCCATTTTCGATTTACTGGAAAAAAAGACTGGAGTCGATTTTTCCGATTATAAAATAAATACCATTCAGCGACGGCTGTACGGCCGACTCAATAGTCTAAAGATTAAAAGCCTTGAGGCTTACTTAGATTATATCAATACTAATCCCAGTGAAGTAGACCAATTATTTAATTCGGTGCTAATTGGGGTTACCCAGTTTTTACGCGATCCTGAGCATTTTGAAGCGTTAAAAAAAGAACTTGAAAAACACATTCAAAATAAGGGCGAGAAACAATTACGGATTTGGGTTCCTGGTTGCGCAACGGGTGAAGAAGCTTACACTATAGGAATTTTGATTAGTGAATTACTCGGTGAGCATATCCAAGAATGGAGCATACAAATTTTTGCTACCGATATTGATGATGAAGCTATTGGTATTGGGCGACGCGGAATTTACGCAGAGGAAAATGTAGCTACTTTGCCTGATTACCTTAAGCACAAATACTTCACCCAGCATAGCAATGGCTTAGAAGTGGTGAAGGAAATCCGTGGTCTCTTGCTTTTTTCTCGTCATGATTTAAGCAATAATCCGCCCTTTTTAAAGCTTGATTTAATCTCTTGTCGTAACCTGCTCATTTATTTTAAACTAGAACTTCAAAAACGGGTAATTCCCATTTTCCATTATGCTTTATTAGATGAGGGGATATTATTTCTAGGCAAATCCGAAAACCTTGGAGTCTACAGTGAAAAATTTACAAGTCTTAATAAAAAAGCAAAAATCTACTCAAAACTAGCGGGAAGCGAATTGGAGTCACCTCGCTATAAGGCATTAAGACCAAAATTAGGCGATGTAAGGAAGCCTAAAGTTTCTTTCGAGGTAAAGAGCATCCCCCAGCGGGTGGAAGAGACACTCTACAATCAATTTACACATCCTTATGCGGTGGTCAATGAAACTTTAGATATTCTGTATATCTCAGGAGATGTACAACCCTTTATGAAGTTTAATCAAGGCGCTATGACCGCTAATTTGATTAAACAATGCCGTAAGAGTATTGAATTAATTGTACATACCACGGTGCAACAGGCCATTCGTGAATTAGAACCAGTTTCTTCACAGGCTAGAAAGCTCAATTTTGGGGATAAGGTTTTAGTGTACCGCATATTAGCCCAGCCAATGCTCCATTTCAAGGACACCTACTTTTTAGTTGTCTTTGAGTCCTTCCCTATCGATAATCTACTGGTATTAGCTGAAGATAGTGCAAACGCTGAGTTCGAAAATATTCGGATTGCCGAACTAGAATTAGAATTAGACACTACAAAGGAGCACCTTCAATCCTACATTGAAGAATTGGAAACCGCCAATGAGGAAATGCAAGCTTTAAACGAGGAACTGCAGAGTACCAATGAGGAGCTTCAAAGTGTTAATGAAGAACTAGAAACTTCGAATGAAGAAATGCAGTCTACCAATGAAGAAATGCAGATTGCCTATCAAGAGCTCAGAGATCTTCATGACCTATTAAAAAGCAAGGAGAAAGAACTTGAATTGCAGAACGATCGACTGCTTAGCCTTATCGATAACAATCTACAAAGCTTTTTCTTGCTTGACCCAGAGTTTCAAGTTTTAAAATTTAATACCAATGCCCAAGACTTGGTACTTGACTTAGCCAACAAGAAAGTGGATGCTGGTAAAAACCTCCTTACCCTTTTACCGGCCCAATGGGCGAACGAGGTAAGTCCAATTTTAGGTGCTTTAACCGAAAATGACGAATCAGTTCAGTTGGAACTAAGCTTAAGTCAGTCCACCAATAAATTTCAAAAGAAACATTTCCTACTCAATTTTAGCCCTGTATTTCTTAATGGAGAAATCAAAGAAATTAGTCTGGCAATTATTGACTTTACCGAGAAAAAGACGCTGGAAATTGAATTGAAACAGTATCAAAATTTGATGAATGAGGTTGGCGCTACTCTACGGGTTGGTGGCTGGGAGCTCGATTTAGATTCGGGCGAGTCCAAATGGACAAAAGAAGTTTATGCCATCCATGAGGTAGATGAGGACTTCCTTACTAATTTAAATCGCGGCTTACAATTCTACCCTCCCGAGGCACAGAATAAGCTTAATAAGCTGATGGAAGCTTGTATTAAGGAAGGCAAACGATTCGACGTCGTTTTACCCTTTAGCACCGCGCAGAAGAACGAACTTATGGTTCGGGTAACGGGAAACCCTATATACGAAAACAACCAGGTAGTAAGGCTTTGGGGAATATTTCATGATGTAACGGAAGAGTACTACAGTAAAGAAAAAACTCAAAAGCTTAATGAGGAACTACGCAGAAGTAATATTGAACTGCAAGACTTCGCTTACGTAGCCTCGCATGACTTACAAGAACCCTTACGCATGGTGAGCTCTTTCTCCCAGCTTTTTTATGATCGTTACAAGGACCAAGTTGATGATAAGGGACTCTCCTATTTGAACTTTGCTAATGATGGTGCCCAAAGAATGCAGAAAATGCTCGAGGACTTATTGGAGTATTCTCGAATTGGCAGTAATAAGGAGGACCCCAAGCCTTGCGATTTAAATGAGATACTTGATAAAGCAATAGCTAATCTTAAAATTTTCATTGATGATAAGGCGGCTGAAGTACGTGTAGGCAAAGGCTTAGGTGAAATTCAAGGGATTGAATCTCAGATAATTCGACTCTTTCAGAATTTAATACACAACGGTTTAAAGTTCAATGAATCTAAAAAACCAAGAGTAACAATTGAAAGAGAAGAAAATTCCGAAGATTTAGTGATTCAAGTTATTGACAATGGCATTGGTATAGACCCCGATTACCACGAAAAAGTATTTAGTATTTTTCATCGCTTGCATACAAATGAGACTTATTCAGGTAATGGTATGGGGCTGGCTATTTGTAAGCGAATAGCTAGTCGAAATAACATCGAAATAAGCCTTAACTCTGTAGAATCCAAAGGATGTATATTTTCATTAAAATTTAATTAGAAAGTGAGTAGTAAGAAAATATTAATGATTGAAGATAATGCCGGTGACATTGAGTTAACGCGCTCGGCTCTGGATGAACTAGATCAGGATATTGAACTTATATCCTTTCAAGAAGGAGCATTGGCTTGGGATTATTTACATGAAAACCACCCCTCGGTTGATCTAATATTACTAGACCTTAATTTACCTAAACTTAGTGGCTTCGAATTATTATTGCGGCTAGGGAAATATGAGGCCGTTTCAAGGATTCCACGTTTAGTCTTCTCTACTTCTAGCGCACAAAGAGATGTACACAAGGCCTATCAATTAGGCGCCAACGCTTACCTGGTAAAGCCGGGTGGTTTTGGGGAGTTCAAAGTGATTATTAAAGAAATCTGTCGATTCTGGCTCAACAATGTAACACTAGCTAATTACAATGAAGACTTATAAAGTACTTCATATTGAGGATAATATTGGAGATCAGATACTCTTAAAGGAGTATGCTGAAACCTTTGAATTGATTTCAATTTCGCTAGATCAGGCAAGCACCTTTGATGAAGGTTTAAACTTCATTCACCGCAAAGATTATGATTTAATCATTTTAGACTTGGGTCTACCTAATAGAGAGGGTGTTGGTAATGTTAGATCACTTATTGAAATAGACCCACATTTAAATATCCTTGTATTATCTGGTGACCGCAGAAATGAAATCGTCTTAAAGGCGGTAGAAATCGGTGCAAACGACTATCTTTTAAAGGATGACCTCAATAGTCGGTTCTTCGAAAGGACAATCCAAATTTGCATACAAAGGCACAGGTTAAAACAAGAAAAGGAGCAGTTAAAAACTGCATTAAACTATAGGCTATCAAAATTAGACAGACTAGAGTCCGAGAAAAGTATGTATGTAGTGCGTACCGATCTCGAAGGGAATTATGTCTTCTACAATAAGCGTTTTCAGGATGCCTTTCTTAAGGGTCAAGGCTTAAACTTTATTGGTAAACACTCCTTAGCCCATATTATTGAGGAAGATCACCCTAAAGCATTTGAAGCCGTGCAGAGAGCTTTAGACAAGCCAGGTGTTCCTCAACCAGTTGAGCTGCAAAAGCCTGGCTATTTACAAGGAACAATTTTACATACCTATTGGGAGTTTACTGCGGTCAATGATCATAATGGTAAACCTTGTGAAATTCTATGTATTGGCTACGACTTAGCAGATGTTGTGCAAAAAATTGAGGCGCAAGAAGTCGAAAAAGAGCTCAACAAAATCGCCTTTAATTATAGTTCTGATTTAATTCTAACCCTCAATGAACAGTTCGAAATCCTTTCTGCATCACCAAGTGCCTGGGATCTCTTCGGCTACAAGTCTGGTGAGCTCGAAGGCGGTCAAGTATTAAAATTAATCCACAAAGAAGACCGAGAGGCTTTGAGATCTGCTTTTAAAAACAAGGAAGACAAGCCAGATTCTTTTCAAGCCATCAAGCTTCAGCATCGTATTCAACATAGCGATAAAAAGTATTTCTGGGTAGAGTCCCATTTAAATTATTACCGCGGTCTTTCTCATAATTCTGTCTTCATCCTAATTTCCCGAATAATAGAGGATGAGAAAAAACTGCTGGAAGAGCTAAGTCATGCGAGTGAGGAATACAAAGCACTTTACGAAGCTAGCCCTGGTAGTATATTAATCACTGATTTTGAGACTGGTAGAATCATCAACTGCAACAATGAGTTTAACAGGCTATTTGGTTATGATACTGATGACATTTTAGGAAAGACTACCGTCGAAATCGGACTATGGGAATCCAAAAGGGAACGTGATGATACCTTTAAGAAATTAGCGAAAGACCAGAGACAGCATAGCTTACAGATTAACTTATTCGATAAGTATAAAAACTCTATTCCAGCATTAATTCAGATGGGAGTAGTTGAAACGACAAAGGAAAAAAAGCTAGTTTCAATAATTCTCGACAATCGCGATTTACACAGTAAAAATTTAAAATTAAAGAATACAGAAAAACTTTTAAGACATAGCAAAGCTAATCTTAACAATACCCTCAATAGCATACCACATGAGATATGGGCCCTAAACCTCAATTATGAAGTTATAAGTTTGAATGCCGTTTTTAAAGAGCAATTTAAGCGATACTATGATATAGACCTACAAATTGGTAGCAATTTAAATAAACTAAAGGGCCTCTCTAAAAAGTATCTCAATATCTGGAAAAGACGCTATGACCTAGCTTTTAAAGGTAAATCGAAATTGTACATCGATCGATTACCCTCATTAATAGAAAAAGGTAAAGAGGAGGTCATGAGTTTTCAAATAAGTCCAACTTATGATGACCAAGGACAAATTATTGGGGCGAATGTCTTTGGGGAAAACGTCAGTGAATTGTATCAAAAAACAGATCAATTAAATACTACCAATAAAAACTTAGTAGCCGCTGAAAGTCTAGCTAAAATTGGTAACTGGCACTTTGATTACATCAACAATCAATTTGACTGGTCCTTTGGTATGTCTCAAATTTTTGACTTCAAAAGCTTTAAAAATAAGCCTGAATCAATCTTCGATTTAATTACTAAGGTTGACCTTGAAGATCGAAAAGACTTTATCCGTAAGTATAGATCTGCGCTAAAGTCTTTTAGGCGTTTTAAACAGACCCTTCGTTTAAGGACTACTAAGCAAACTAAGTTTATTGAGATTAGCGTGTTCCCTAAGAAAGAGAAAAACAAAATCATCAAAGTTGAAGGAGTTTGTAGGGATATTACCGCCATTCACTTAGCAAGGCTTAAGGAAAATAGACAACGAATCTTCTTTAAGCGATTAGCTAAAGCTAGCCTTAAGTTTATAGGCGCAGAAAGCGAAAAGGAAATTCATAAATTATATTCCAAATTTCTTAGTCAATGGCTGGGAAGAGACTTCTACCTTTTAACGAGCTCTCGTTTGGAAAAAGGAAGTGAGGAGTTTTTTAAAGTAGAGCAAGTCCTAAACCCATACTCCGGGCTTTTAAAACCCGATTTTAAATCTAATACCCTCTACCCTGTCAATGCCATCCTTAACCAAAAATTAAGTCTATCGGATAGCAATATCCTTGAGTTAGACCTTAGCGGCTTTTCAGACTTAGGGTTTTTGGATAAAAATAAGTTAGAAATACTAGCACGAGACTATCCCAATAGTAAGACCTATATCTATCGCTTCTTTTTCGAGGAAAAGGTTCAAGGCATTTGCTTTTTAAGCTTTTTAAAAGGTGTACCTGATGACTTCGATCAAGAGCTATTCAACAATTTAGGAAACCAGGTTAACTCATCCTTAAAAGCCATTCGCTCTAAGGTTCAACTAAAAGAAAGCTCAGCGGTGTTAAACGAGGCGTTAGCGGGAGCGATGGCCGGAGTTTGGCGCTATGACCTTAACTCGCGTATCATTTATGGTGACCAACATTTTTCGGAGCTAGTGCGGACAGAAGGTCCCATTTGCAAAATACAGATTGAAGATTCCTTAAAACGCATCCATCCTGATGATCTCGAAGATGCGAGAGCAGCATTTTCTGAATATTTAAGCGGAGAAAGGGATGTCTATCAAACGGAGCTCAGATATAAGTGTTTTGATGGACAATATCGTTGGTTCGAAGATAAAGGTCGGGTTACCAGTTACGACGAAGATGGGAATCCTATAGAAATCACAGGAATCCGATTAAACATTGAAAAAAGGAAACAAAGGCAAGAACGTTTGCATCTTTTTGAAAACGTATTGGATAATGCTCGCGATGGAATCTTAATTACAGATAACTCTATTCTCTCGGGTGAGCAGCCCATAATCCTCTATGCCAACCGAGCCATGGAAAACATTTCTGGCTATACAGAAGAAGAATTAGTTGGAAAAAGCCCGAAAATTCTTCGTGGGCCAGATACTCAGGGAGGCGAAAAAGCTAGAATTTCTGAAGCTTTACGCGCCGGAGAGTCAATTCAATCCGAACTAATTAATTACACCAAAAGTGGTGAACCCTATTGGGCTAGTTTAAACATTCTTCCCGTTAAAGACGAGCAAGGCAAGGTAAGTCACTTCGTATCCTTGCAACGCAATGTTTCTTCCGAGCGAATTAAACAAGAGGAATACAAAGACCTAAGTACAAGACTTGAATTAGCCTTGGGTGAAAATGAAATTGGCATTTGGGATCTTGACCTTGATAAAAACGTCCTCCTATGGGACGATAACATGTACGCCATATATGGCATAGCCAAGGATCAATTTGAAAATAAACTTAAGGATTGGCAAAGTGCTCTACATGAGGATGATTTTGAAAAAGCCAACGAAAACTTTGAAAAGGCCGTGAAAAATGGTTCCTCTACCTTAAACATGCGATTTAGAATTCGCACCAATAGAGGAATTAAGCACATTAGTACTAGAGCAAAAATCATTAGAGATGAACAAGGCAATGCCCATCGAGTAATTGGCTTAAACTGGGATATCACACAAATTGCCAGTTATGAAGAAGAACTAGCCAATACTCTTAATGAACGGGAGAACATTTTAAGCTCGGTAAATGAGGGTTTTATTAGTCTGAACTCAAATCTCAAAATAACCTATCTAAATCCTGCTGCCGCTCGTATTTTAAAGCTAAGTGAAGACTTAAACCCCAATTTATTTAGCATTAATCAAGTTTTCCCCTTCCACGCTCACAAAGGTCTTTATGATTGCATAGACGACGCTTTACAAAATGGCGCAACTCGTGGTATCATTACTTATTACCACGATAATGGCAAGTGGATTGACCTATCTATATACCCTCAATCCAACGGTTTATCCATCTTTATCCAAGATATAACCGAGTTAAGAAAGCGGCAATCTGATTTAGAGCGCTTAAAACAGAATACTGAAGCTTTAATTAACACCACCGAAGACCACATTTGGTCAGTTGATAATGACTTTAAGATTCTAAGTGCGAATAAAAATTACTTAGAATATTTATCTAAAATGGCTGCTAAACCCATTAAAACTGGTGATAGCGCCCTCATTAACACTAATCACCCAGATCATCATACTAATTGGGAATCGCTTTACAGTAGTGCTTTAAAGGGCGAAGAAGTGCAAAAGCTTATCGAAGAGAAGCATGATGGAAAAGAAGTTATTTATAGTGTACACCTCTACCCTATTTACAATCAGAGGAAAATTATCACCGGGGTAGCTTGTTACTCCTACGATGCCACCGAAAGACTTACTTATTTAAGAACGGTTGAAAAACAAAACCAACGCTTACAGGAAATTGCCTGGTTGCAATCTCACGTTTTAAGAGCTCCATTGGCTCGTATCATGGGTTTGGTGGATTTAATAGATATGGAACAAGCGACTCTTAAAGACGATACCTCTCTGTATTTAAAGCATATAATGGATTCGGCCCAGGAGATGGATAAAGTAGTGCGAGATATTACAGATAAAACCAAAGAGTTCGAGCAAGAAAACAAAGACTCCTTTTAACTTTGCCTCATGAGAATGGAGGACACTATATGCGCCCTATCTACAGCGGCTGGAATGGGAGCTATTGCCCTAATCCGCGTAAGCGGCAAGGATTGCTTTCCGATTGTTAATCGCTTCTTTAAACCGATATCCCAAAAGCATGATATAAGTAAAGCCGAACCTTATTCTTGTGTTTTAGGAAAACTGATTGATGATAAAGGGCAGACGGTTGATGAGGTAATGTTAAACCTCTTTAAAGGCCCGCAATCATACACCGGCGAAGATGTGATTGAAATTGCCTGTCATGGCTCGACCTATATCCAAGAGCAAATCCTACGTTTATTGACCACAAATGGGGCAAGATTAGCCGACCCGGGAGAATATACCCTGCGAGCCTATATCAATGGCAAAATGGATCTTTCTCAAGCAGAAGCGGTGGCTGATTTAATTGCTTCCGAAAATAAGGCGAGCCACCAAATTGCTTTACAACATTTAAAAGGTGGAATTTCTAAAGAGATTAAAGCCCTTCGTAAAGAGCTAATTGACTTTGTTTCCCTAATCGAATTAGAACTTGACTTCGCCGAAGAGGACGTTGAATTTGCGGATCGTTCGGCCTTAAACAATTTGCTTAAACGGATTGAAGGAGTATTAAGCAGTTTGATTTCCTCTTACGATACCGGTAATGCAATTAAGAGCGGTGTGCCGGTGGCAATAATAGGAGCGCCTAATGCCGGTAAGTCTACCTTGCTAAATCTTCTGCTAAAAGAAGATAAAGCTATTGTTACGGAAATAGCGGGTACTACTAGAGATGCCATTGAAGATGAGATCAGTATTGATGGTGTTAATTACCGTTTTATTGATACCGCGGGTATCCGCGAAACAGAAGATTTAGTTGAAAGCATCGGGATTAAAAAGACATTTGAGAAAATTGAGCAAAGTGATTTAGTGCTTTACCTCATTGATGCAGAAAGATTTAACTCCAAGGCAGAGCGCCGAGTTTTAAATGAGGAGTTAGCCCATATAGTGGACAAAATTGGGGAGCGAAATTTCATACTTATCATTAATAAGGTGAGTAGTTTAAAGGAATCAATCCCCGAATCTATTCAGGACCTTAAGCCGATATCCATGAATGCCAAGGATGGTTTTGGATTGGAGCAATTAAATGAGCGCATTAGTTCATTTTACAATTGGGGCGATCTTGCTGCCCAGCAGAGTATTGTAACAAATGTTCGCCATCTTAAGGCCCTACAACTTAGCTTAGTAAATATTGAAAAAGTGCAGCAGGGCCTGAATGAGGGTTTAAGCGGTGATTTATTGTCTTTCGACATTCGAGAGGCCTTGCAAAACTTAGGCAGTATTATTGGGGAGGTAGATGTCGATAAGGATATACTTGGAAATATCTTTGGTAAGTTTTGTATCGGGAAGTAAACCCGATAACTATCGATAAACAACGATAGCTAAAAACAAACTCAACACCTTTATTAACAGTAGTTTACGAGCGAATTTTGACATCTGTCAATCTTCGCTCTTTTTGCGTTTTGCCCCCTTTTTGTTGCGCACTTGTTGCGCTCAAGGAGGTGCGCAACAAATTGGCCTCACTCATTGAGCGGTTGAATTAATTGTTGAACCGGCTGGCACCTTTCTGCACCATTTTGCACCAAGGTGCACCAGCGCAAAAAATCTGTTATGGTAGCGAGTAAAGACCCGATTCCAAAGATTTGCATGTTTTGCCAAAATCTATTTGAGGCACAGAAATCCACAACCCAGTACTGCTCTCAGAAATGTGCAGCAAAGGCTTACAAAGTGCGTAAGCGACAAGAACGAAACCAGGAAGCTCAAAAAGAAAACCTGGAGAAACTTTCTGCACCAATCAAGACGCTTCAAAAGCGAGAATACATCAGCGTAGAAGAAGCAGCTATTATCCTGGGTGTATCCCGGTGGACTGTTCAGAGGGCCATTAAACAAGGTAAGCTTGAGTCTGCCAAGCTTCTTGGCCGCCGAATCATTTCTCAGAAGTCGTTTAAAAAATTCTTTAAGTCATGATGAAAGTTACGCTTAGAAAAAGACCACGTAATAATGGTAAAATCTCACTATACCTGGATTACTACCCTCCTATTATTTCACCTAAGACCGGTAAATCGACCCGATTCGAATACCTGGAAATGTACCTCTATAACCCGCCACGTGATGAAGTAGAACGCAAACACAACCGAGAGGTTGAAAGCATGGCCCGGGCCATTGCCGCAGAACGGCAATTGGACCGTATAGCTGGTCGTTATGGATTGTCTCGTTCCTCTGAGTACGATGATTTCTTAGTCTTCTATGAACAGCAAATGCTTAAGAAGAGTAAGGAAACCAGTAACCAAGGTGGGTGGGCAGCTTCTTATAAGACCTTCCGCAAGTTTGTGAATGATCGATGCACCTTCGGGGATCTGAAGCCACAATTGATCAACGATTACAAAGATTATCTCCTAACCAAAGCGACCAGGATTCACTCCCCTATGATGCGTATATCGGAAAGCTCTGCTTACAGTTACTACAATAAACTGCGGGCTTGCGTTCGGGAGGCCACCGCGTTGGGTTACGTAAAACAGAATCCATTTGATCTGGTCAAGGGAATTTCCCAACCCGAGGTTTACAGAGAGTTTCTTACTAAGGAAGAGCTTGTCAGGTTGGCGAATACCGAAACTCGTTCTGACGTTATGAAACGTAGTTGCCTCTTCTCTGCCCTTACCGGAATGCGAATGGGTGATATCATGAGTCTGACCTGGGAGAAAATCCAATACTCTGATGCCACCGGATACTTTGTTCGCTTTAACATGAACAAAACCAAGGCGGAAGAAACGCTCCCTTTGTCCGAAGAAGCTATTCTATTACTGGGTGAGCCCACCAATCCGGAAGATAAGATCTTTGGAGAATACAACTTCAAATTGTTCTATAGTGAACTCCAGCGATGGCTTCAAAAGTCTGGAATCACCAAGAAAATCACTTTTCACAATTTCCGACACACCTTCGCCACTTTACAACTAGCGGAAGGAACCGATATCTATACGGTGTCAAAGCTTCTTGGCCATAAGAATATTCACACCACACAGATATACGGCAAGGTGATGGATAAAACGAAAACAGAGGCCATGAACAGGATCCATCTTGGACTTAAAACTGACAAGAATGACCAATAAACTGTCAAAAATGAACTGTCATTTTGACCCGATTTTACTGGGTTGCTTTTTTGTACAATTTGTTACAAAAAAATATGCGATTGCGCATTTAACCGAAATACCAGGAATTAGTATTACAATTTGATACACTATGTTCCACTATTTTCGGGCTTTTGCGCAGGGTCCGAGGGTTCATTTTGCCAAAATCAGGTCCGATAAGAAAGTCAAGCCAACGATAAAAGTTGGCATGGCTTTCTGTTTGATGATCGGAAGAGAAAATGATAATCTATGGATAAAACATTTTCTCATTTCGAAGCATTCATCACCGACCTGGTGACAGAGGCTGTTCAAACAGCTTTACAACAACACCAACTTCAACTCAAGAATCTACAAGTTGAGCAGGATCAACGAGAGGAGGTATTGAACGCGGATCAGGCCGCCGCATACCTCCATATTGCGAAGCAGACCCTCTATACTTTAACCAGTAAGCGGAAGGTCCCTTTCTACAAGAATGGGAAGAAAATTCTTTTCAGACGTGGCGACCTGGACGATTGGCTAAACCGGGGAAAGCAAAACGAAATGACGCACTTCTCCAAGGAAGGCCGACTTTATACCCGAAATAATCCCCTTAAGAAATGAAAGCCGCACAATACGACCTTTCCAGGGAGGACAGTTTCTTCGTCCCAACACCCGTCCAGCACATCGATGGGATGTTTACTCCTGAAATATATAAGAACCTGCCTGCTTGCCTCTCTCAACTTCTGGAGATTGCTAATAACAGACAAGAACGCGATGTGCTTTTACTAGGTGCTATTACCGTTATTTCAGGGTGTCTACCCAATATCTTTGGCATCTATGACAATAGGATGGTCTACCCTCACCTGTTCACCTTCGTAGATGCTCCGGCAGGTGCCGGTAAAGGAATATTAAATCACCTCAGGTTATTGGGTAAACATATTCACCGTGAACGAATTACCAAAAGTCAGGACGAGATCAACCGCTACGAACAAAACAAAGCGGAGTTAAAAGTCAATAACCAGGATCTGTCCGAGCTTCCTCCACCACCAAAACAAAAGCTGCTATTTATACCGGCGAACAATTCAGCCAGCTCCTTTATCAACACCCTTGCTGAAAATGATGAGATGGGGATCCTCTTTAGCACAGAAGCGGATACACTAGCCAACTCGCTCACCCAGGATTGGGGAAACTTTAGTGACATTTTACGATGCGCCTTTCATCATGAGTCAGTAGAGATGCAACGAAGAACCAATAAGGAGTACCTGGTGGTAGAGGAACCGAGATTAAGTGCCCTACTCACTGGTACGAATGGTCAGTTTAAAAGGCTTATTCCAAATACGGAGAATGGACTTTTTAGTCGATTCATGTATTACACTATGCGTAGTGTCCCACAGTTCCGAAACGTCTTTGCACATGAAATGGACGTCCCGGGACAGCTTTTTGAGGACATGGGACAGCAATTGCTGGACTTATTTCAGTTTCTGAAAGCCCAGCAGGAAGGCATACAATGGAGATTGGACAAGCGAATGCAGGATCACTTTGTAAAGTTCTTCAGCCACTATACCAAGATCTACTACTCCGAAACGGGGGAGCGAGTTTTAGCCACCATTCACCGTAGCGGGCTAATAGCTTTTCGGATTACGATGGTCCTCTCCTCTATCAGGTGGTTTATTGATGGTACCAAAAGGGAAAAACCAGATGGATTAGTCCATCCCAGGGACCTGGAAACGGCAATGCAAATCACCTTGCACACCATTCAACATAGCCTGATCCATATGGCCGACATGCCTAAAAACCATGATCAGTCCATGAAACACCGAAGAATGGAACAGTTCATTGAAAAGCTACCCCTTGAGTTCACAAAGAATGAAGCCAATAAAGTGGGAAAATCACTGAAGCTATCTGCTCCAACCATAACCCGATACTTGGTCCAGGGTCCCTTTGAGCGACTTGGACACGGACGATATCGCAAACTCTACAGGGACCAGAATGAGCACATGAGTCAATGATCTTTTGATCAAATGATCACTTCAAATCTGCCCCCTGAAATGCTCAAATTATCAAAAACTCAATTGATCAACCATTCAATTTTGATACTATGAACCAAAAAGAACAAGCCCTACAACTCAGCAAACAAGGAAAATCTATTCGTGAAATCGCCTACCAACTCGGTATTGGCAAAAGCACGGTGGCCAGATGGCTTCAAGAGAAATCCAGGAAATCAACCGCCAATCAAACCAATAATGTAGACCCCTCTATTCAATTGGAAATGAGAAAAATGGAGCTACAGCATGAACTAGAGCTTAAAAAACTGGCCCAACAAGAAAAGGAGCTTGAAATGAGACGAAATCAGTCTATTGATCAAAACCGATCCAAAGGTATTGAGCTGCGGAAAATTCTTCTACCTATCCAAAAATGGGCGTCCCTTCAACTCAAACTGATGAACCGTTACTCAGATGGTGCCGTCCCTTGCACCTATCAGGACATCTTAACCATGCAAAGTCAATTGTCCCGGTACGAAGAAACACTGTCCGACTATGTCCGCATTCATCAACTGGACGAATGGGACGATTGCTTGGACATTCTCAAGGAATTAATTGCCAAAACAGAAGAATGGGTGGGACAATTGGACCAAATGCGGGACAATATATATCCTTTCGCTTCAGATTCAGATGAAAGTTGGGAGGATGCGGACGATTTTGAGGAATACGAGGAAGATTTCGACCAAGATTCAGACGAAAATCAGGATTGCTCCTATTCCTGGAAGACGTTTGAGGCAGATTTGATGTATTTGGAGGAGATACTGGGGTAATAATCACTTAGACCAACTGATATTCCAACCGTTCTTTCCATTTTTTCCATTCCGGAAAGATGGTTTCTTGTAAATCATAGAAGGCTTTAGTATGGTTATGTTCAATCAGGTGGCAGAGTTCATGTATGATTACATACTCTATACAGCCTTTAGGAGCCTTTACCAGCTCCGGATTGAGGATAACCTTTCCTTTTGGTGTGCAACTACCCCACCTAGTAGGCATGTGACGAATCGAAAGCTCCGGAAAAGGAATGGAATACTTCTTGAATTTAGGAAAAGTCCTCTCCAAGATATCTTTAAAATGATTCTTGGCCTTTTCGCGGTACCAGTCATTGATAATACGCTCCACATCTTTTTGGTCCGGGGCACCTACTAATAACCTACCCCGAAAAAGCTTTATACCTTTTTCCGTACCCAATTCAATCCTTAATCGATATTGCCTGCCTAAGTACAGATGGGTTTCGCCATTTACAAATTGCCTTGGTGGCGTGAGTGGATGATAAGAGAGAAATTCATTCTGCTGCTTTATTATCCAACGTGCTTTTTCATGGACCTTGGACTCTACCTTCTCCAATGAACTATCCTGCGGGGCAAACACCCTTACGCTGCAATCAGGATACACTTTGATTCCAAGTGATTTGCGATCACGATGAATCAGCTCATAATCAATAAGCTGACTGCCATATTTTATCTGATGCATTGACAAACTCAAACAAACTTTATTCTCGCAACATTCAGGGCTTCCTCCACAAACTGATCTATCTTATCAAAGGAAAACTCTTTGTCATATTTGGATTTGAGATCAAAGACATAGTCATCGATGGCAATTCTAATCTGCCCCTCCAGGTCAGATTTGTTTTGCCAGTCAACAATTAGCTTACCTCCTTCGTAAACCAATGATTTAATGACATTCTCCGCTCCCTTGGCCATCTCTGCTGCGATATCTATTTCCGATTTGAGCTCTGTTTCAAAAATCTCTGAAATCAAATTGTAGTAGGCAATACCCGTCTCATCGCCACGTAGAGATTCTGGAATATTGTCCTGACGTCCGTTCAAGAACTGATCTTCAAAGGCCTTTGCTTTTCTCAAATATTCTGCCTCGTCAATTCGGTGCTGATGATAATCCTGGATCGTCTCCCGGATAAGTTTTGACAACTTTTTAAAGAACACCGGGTCTTCATTCATTTTCACATTAATTGCCTTCACGGTCCGGCTGGAAATATGATCAGCTTTGGCCGCTTTACTGGTGAGCTTTTCCAACTCCTGCTCCCGTTCTTCCTGGTTGAAAATGTTGACCAACTCCGTTAATCGCAATACCTCACCATTGGTGGTAATATGCTTGTCGATCAGTTTCTGTACCTGTGGCTCATACTCTTTGTAATCGATATCATCGGAATATCTCCTTTTCACAGAAACCCTTAGACCCAGGAAGAACTTTGCATCCTTTTTATACTTGAGGATTTGTTGTTCTGGAGTTTTGGTCGCAAAATCAAAACTGGAAAGCGCCAGTTTCAACAATCGAACGAAAGCGGATACCTTCTCATAAAAAGTATGACGAATGGCCTCATCCGCTAACATTTCCTCATAGGCCGTTTCATCGTATTTGTTGGCAATGGTCTTGAAGAGATCCCAAACCTCTGAATGCGCTTGAGGTAGCTTTTTTATTTCTTCATTGATATTGGTGACTGTTCCTTGAAGATCATCCTGATCGTACTCATCATCACCGGAATAGGTTGCTAAAGCGGTATCAAGGTGCTCTAGGTTACCGTAATAATCAATGATAATTCCATGCTCTTTTCCCGGTGCCAAACGATTAACCCGTGCAATGGCCTGGAGTAAAGTATGCTCTCTCAGTGGCCGGGTGAGATACAACACGTAATTATTGGGTGCATCAAATCCGGTTAGCAACTTGTCCACCACAATAATAATTTCCGGATGCTCTTGCTTCTTAAACGAGTTGATTACAAATTTCTCATAGGTCTCTGCCTTGTTGTATTTGTCCATCACGCTCTTCCAAAACTTCAATACCAGATCTTCGCTCTCTTCAAAAGCATCATCATAGTTCTCCCGCACATCAGGTGCGGAGATCAATACCTCGCAGCTTACCTTTCCAATTTCCTTGAGGTATTCACGGTATTTAATAGCTGTGGTTTTATTCGGGGCCACCAATTGACCTTTGGCTTTTAGTCCACCAAATGTGATACCCTGTACGTTTTGGGTATAGTGCTCACTGATATCCCAAGCTCGGGCGTAGATGACCTGATCCGCCTTATTAAGGACATTCTTAGAGCTGTACTTTCTCTTCAGATTGGCCTTACCGTATTCTGTTAATGGCTCTGAAACCCGATCAAAGAAAGAGTCTAATGGTTTTTCATTGACTTCAATCAGGTTATGTCTTCCTTCGTAAAGTAGTGGGACTACAGCACCGTCTTCAACCGCATCGGTGATAGAGTACACATCAATGATTCCTCCGAATTTACTGGCCGTGCTTTTCTCCTTTTTCATCAATGGCGTACCGGTAAATGCAATAAAGCAAGCGTTTGGAAATACCTTCTGCATTTTCACGTTAAAGGTCCCATATTGCGAGCGGTGCCCTTCATCGATTAATACAAATATCTCCGAAGAGTCAAATCCCTCTTTCGATTGATTTACAGCAGCTTCAAACTTGTGAATTAAAGTAGTTATTACAGCATCTCCAGGGCTTTTGATTAATTCTACCAGGTGTTTTCCTGTTTGTGCATTTTCAACCGGAACATTGCACTTTTTAAAGGTTTCGGTAATCTGGTCATCCAAATCAATCCTGTCAGTTACCAACAGAATCTTTGGGTTTTTAATTTTCGGATTGGATGCAATAAGTTGGGCGAGCATGGCCATGGTTAAGGATTTTCCACTGCCTTGCGTATGCCAAATAACCCCACCCTGATGTCGTCCTGCAGCATCCGTCTTCAGTATTTTCCTAAGGGTATTTCTTACCGCGTAATACTGCTGGTAGCGGGCAATTTTTTTAATCCCATCATCATAGAGGGTGAAATTGAAAATAAGATCTAACAGACGTGTGGGATGACAAAGGCTGAAAAGCAATTTATCTTGTTCGCTTATAGCTTGATCATTGGCTTCAAGTTTCTCAAAATAGGTCCAAACGTTTCTAAAACGCTCCTGAAACAAGGCTGTCCGTTCATCATTTGGGAGCTGCCTGTTCTTAGCCTCTTTAATTTGCTCTTCCCACTCTATTAACTCTTCCTTTCGCTTGAATACCTCCTTCCAAACACTCCAAAACTCTTTAGGTGTTCCGGTAGTCCCATAGCGGGCATCATTGGTAGCCAAAGCCAGGGTAAGATTGGAATAATGATATAGCGAGCGGATGCCGTCTTCTTGCTGATTACGGAGATGCTGCTCTATGGCTTTATCGATGGGGTCCTTTATTTTCGGACTCTTACACTCCACCACCACCATAGGGATCCCGTTCACGAAAAGAACTATATCGGGCCGGTAATGATCATTGCGCTCATGGCGAACCACGCTGAACTCTTCACTTACGTGGAAAACATTATTCTCAGGTCTTTCCCAATCTATGTATTTGAAGGAAAAACTCTTTTTGTCTCCCAATACTGTTTGCTCGAAGCTTTTCCCTAGCGTAATGAGCTCATAGTAAAACTTATTGGCCGAAAGAAAACCGTCCTGGACAGGGAGATCCCGTAAGGCCAGAATAGCATTATTGATATTGATTTCCGAAAAGGGAAATTCCTTTTGTCGATACTCTATTCTATTGATCTTTTTCAGTTGAGTCCTTAAAACTTCCTCGAGCAGTACGTTGGAAGTACGCTGCCCTCTTAGTTCCAAAGCTTGATCCGGCGTTAGGTACTTCCAACCTAAATTCATCAACAGCTTTAAGGCTGGAATCTGAGAGATGTGATCTTCTATAAATGATGGTGTTTCCATGCTATCCTATTTTTCACCAAGCACTTCCCAGTACCCGCCCTTAGTAGGTCCATGCCTTTTTATGCGACCTTCTTTTTTCAGTTTATCTATGTGGTATTCAACCCCCCGACGTTTCAATCCTGTTAATTCTTCCAAGTTTTTTGCAGTCACTTTAGGATTCTTCCTCATCGCATTCAAGATGATTTCCACAGTTTCTCCCACAGTTTCTTCCACAGTTTCTTCCACAGCCCTGTGGAGAACGACCGTGAATATTCCGTCTGTTTTAAATTGGGGTTCTGGTAGTCCAGCTGCTTTAATGAGATCTTTGATTCGGCCTATACCCGAGCCCACTTGCTCTACCATTTGAATTCGGACGAACAATCCAAAGATCAA
Organism: uncultured Flavobacteriales bacterium; assembly: GCA_913055685.1. Classification (GTDB taxonomy): domain Bacteria; phylum Bacteroidota; class Bacteroidia; order Flavobacteriales; family Schleiferiaceae; genus Croceimicrobium. The sequence goes on along the minus strand of CAJXKC010000002.1, from coordinate 505,448 downwards.
TGGATTTCGGCTATGACTTTTCGTCCCAAATTCACGGGGTGAAATAGCACTTGTCAAACCACCAGGGTTACTTATCTCCACTCTATCGGCAAACAGTTCAATGGTGATCTTTGCACCTTTGTCATAGTAGTCGCGGTGGGAAAGCGCGTTAATAATGGCCTCCTTAAATGCTGTTTCTGGAATTTCCCAAATTTCTTTTCTCGGTCCACCACCTTCAATTTCATACCGGACAGACAATTTGCTCTTAAGCCATCGCATAGCCTGTTCATATTGGTGGTATAACGGACCACCAAAAGCCTTGTCATCTATTATTTGTGTTTTGGTAGTGCCGTCAAAGGCAATACAGCGCACAATTGCAGTATCAATAAAAGACTCAGGCTCACGCCCGAAAAACAAGGCTGCTCCATTCTTAGGTTGACCATCTGGCAAGAGCAATCTCAAGTTGCCTATGATTTGCGCCTGACTTACCGCTGACGATAAACCGCTTCTGGTTCTGAATTCCTGAAACCAGGTTGGATCAATATCCTTTTGGATATCGAACATTGGACAGGGTGCCTCATCAAAGTAAATGCGATCTGATTGCTGAAAGAAATCGCGCATTTGCTCTACTGTAGTAAGTTTTTGCGTGTTTGGGCCTTGGCGAACAAAAATGGCCCCAGACAATGCGTAAGGCTTTTGAATGCCCGAATTCACTTCAATAACCCAAACGGTTTTCCCATCAACATCAACGGAATAGAATTCGGTAGCTAAATGCGGATTAATATCGTTTAGTGAATTCTGAATAGCAGAACGTTTGGCATTATCCAATACGGCTCCATGTATAACATTGTCATCACTCACGCCTATCAGTAATACACCCCCGGCCGCATTGGCAAAAGCACATACCTCCTCTGTTAACTCCCGAACCTTACTTGGGACTTTTATTTTGAATTCAGCATTGTACCCTTCTCCTGCTTGTACAACACTTTTTATATCATTGGGTGTAAGTTGATTGGTCATTGGTTATCCTTTTGGTGGATAGGGATCGTTTCCGTGACTGTCCTTTTTTTGGATGGTTCCATCTTTTTTATGAATCACCAATTCTGAACCTTCTTTACGGCTAAGGTCTCTTGACCATTGCTCTGCCTGCTTTTTGGTATCAAAGTTTTTGGAAGCTCTATCCGCTCCACCTTTTTTAGAGCTCCAGCCTCCATCTTGGTTGGGAACTACGTGTCTTGTATTATTTTTCTTTGCCATGTTAAATCGTTTTTATGGTAAAATTTTATGCAGCCATTGCTTTGCTTTCACTACATCATCCTTTTCAAGATAGCTCTTAACCCAATCGACATTACTGTGAAGTGTTTGGACTTTCTGATTTTGGAAGGTAGTACCACTCCAAGTTGATAAGGACTTGCATGCTGTAAAAAAGGCAGATTCTATTGTTGTATTAAAGCTCCACCATACGTTCTCAGCAACATGCTTTTCTAAAAGGTAAGAGTCGAATGGGCGACCATTATTTGTATTCCATGCCTTAATAAGTCTAAGAACCGGTTTTACTCTAGATCCATTATTTGTATTGGTAGAAATAACAGTATTAGTAAATGAGTGAGGCTCCGTTGTCATCCAATTGTTATTCTTATCAGGGATGTGATAAGAAGTTAATAACCATGTCGTTTTTTTAGTTGGGATCAAATCAAAAGTGATGTGATTCATATCTATCCTTACCGTTGGGAAATCTTTTTGAATAGCCGACCTAGTATATTTTGTTTCCGCAAACGTTTTGACCCAATTCCTGTATGTTTCCGGTGTTTTTTGTAATCTGTCATGATCAAAAATTATCATTACATCAACATCAGAATAACTATCATATTTTCTTGGGAGCGTTGTGTCTCGTTTCCAAGAACCAAATACTTCTACTGATAAAATATCAGATTTAAAATGTGCATTTAGGTTGGTTTTCAAAGCACTTAATGAAGTGTTTATAGAATTTCTTTCAGTAGAACCATGACTAATAAAATAATTGGAAGCCAAAGTGTTTAAATATGTGTTAATGCTAATCATTGTATTTGGTATTTCTCTTTAATTAATTGCCATTCCATTTCTGTTTGGTCGTTTATTTTATTGAATACTTTTCCGTCAAGTAAGATGCTCGCCCAAGACAAATTAGTTTCATATTCCACAAAACTTTTCAATATCGTTGCTTCATTATTTTGGGCTTCGGAAAAATATTGTTGAACATTTTCAAGTATGATCTCGTTTCGATGAATAAAGAGCAACAACTTGATTAGGTCTCCTAAAACGAATGCTGAAAATAAAATTTGCAGTGTAGGTAATGCTAAGGGACTGTTCTTAAACCCATAGATTGCCATTAAAATGAAAACTACCAAGAACAAGGAAGACTTAACGATAACTTTAGCCCTCATTCCTTTTGCAACAGTTACTGTGAAAAATAAATTCTGAAAAAGATTTACTCCAAGTTTATTGATACCAGGTTTTACTTCTTCATTTGTATAATATTCTTCGGAGTTTTTAAGTGAATATTTTGTACTGAATGCGTTGTCAATCAAATCTTTCCTCCTTTTTCTTTCTGCAAGGGGAAATAAATGATAGTCTTTTATCGCATTGAGAATAAATCCAATGATCAACAATGTGATGTTCAGATATTCAATTGTTTGAACGGCTATATCAGAGTTTTTGCTATCCCACCAAATTTGCTTGAAAAAGTAAGGTAGCAGCGAAAGAGTAAACACCGTCCATATCATAATCTTATTAATATGGTCTAGTTTTAAAACTATTTGAAATGTATTATATTGAGGTGCGTACTTTGCCATATCTAACTTCTTATTAATTCTGAGATTTCAATAGCAATTTCGTCCACAGTGAAATTTGCAGTATTTCTTGCAAGCTTGTCTGCAATTGAGGGTGAAAAATCTACTACCTCTTGCTTTGTGATATTATGCCAAATTGGTAATAGAACTTGTTCTCCACTCACCACTTTGGTAATGATCCCGTCCAACTCATAATTCGTCCAACCTTTTCTAATAAAGCTTTTTGAGAGAACGACTATCCCGAATTTGCTTTTAGCAAGACCCTTGTCGATTTTTTGCCTTAAGCTATCTCCAATCTTTAATTCGAACTCATCATACCAAACTGATAAACCAGCATTTTTTAAAGCCATGGCTAGAGGACGTACTATTTCATCTTTATCCTCTGAAGCATGTGAAATAAAAACATCATGCTCTCTTAAATCGTCATCTTGAAAGCCAAACGATTCATCATTTCTTCCTTGTACTAAGGATGGAACTGATGACAATGGAGCATCCTGAAAAGTTGGAAGAGGGGATGGTAAAACTTGCACGCTCGCATTTGTGCTACCCCGTAACCCTTGCATATCTACAGTTAAAAACCAGTGACCAGAGCTTGGAATACCTAAAACAACAGGCGATTTAGTAACTAGCCCACCAACATAGCTATGCCTCCTACCATTTTTGTAGTTTTGGTAGTTTGTGTTAGTCATTAAGCGAACATTCGCAGCATTTCCAGTTAAGGCAACTTTTACTCGTTCACCTCTTTTAAGTTGTTTAAGATCCCAAACTAAATATTTCATGAATTCTAAATTTTAACCCTCACTTCGCCAGTCAAAAGCTTTTGCATCAAGCCTTTTCGTTGGTTATTTAATTCTTCTAAATGTTTTTGTTTCATTTCCAGCTCTTGCCTCGCTTCTGACAGCACCTCTACAATTTTTCTCTGTTCATCTACTGACGGAATGAAGAAACTCATTGACTGTAACCCATCAAATGAAAGGCTATCTCTTACGCTCCCCTGAACATATTGAGGAATATGACCAGTGAACCACCAAGATTTAAGATGATAGTATAAGAACTCAGGTAAAAGCTGTTTAGGATCAGTTTTGAAAACCACATACATAGGGCTCAAAACACCTTCTTCAAAATTTTTAAGAAGATCAAGAGAGCCGACATTCACCCTAGAAGGATTGTATGCAAATTGCCCTTTCTCGACTACTTTGTAATTACTTAAATCTACACTAGCAACTGATCTATCAAACTGTTCGCTTTGATTAATAAAACCTCTTGAGTTAGTTACTGAAAGAACATTACTCACTGACAAATCTTTGTTTCGCTTGCTAACTTCCTTTATTAAGCCTTTTAATCTTATAAAATTGACTTTTGAATTAAATCCTGAAATTCTTTTTTTACCTGAAAGTAATTGTTGCGATATTCCTTTGTTTCTAATTTTTAACGTGGAAATTTGATTTTGTGTAAGATCTATGGCGTTATCCCATTCAGTTAAAATCTCGGATATTTTTTTTTGTTCATGAAGGGGTGGCACAGGTAATAAAACCTTTTCCAAATCACCCTGTCCAATGTTTGATCTAACCGCACCCTGACCTCTTGCAATAATTTGTTTTCTTACTAAACTTGATTGAAAACAGTCCTTTTTAAATAACTCAAAAAGTTCATTGTTTTTACTTCGCCCTCGAATTACAAATCCACCAAAAACAGTTTGTCCTTTATCTAGATAGACCGCTGACAAACCAATTTCATTTGTTGTTTCTGAGGTTCTATTAAAAAGTACATCCCCAAATTGAACTAGATTAGATTTAATGTGCTTTTCTTCAAGGGTAATTGTTCCCGGAACCTTATCATCCGTAATAATATTATTGTTAATGATTTCCATCACATTGATAAACTTCACGCCATTTCCATAGGCACTCTTATCAGCATTCACGCCATTTTTAAAATCAAATAAATACCCTAAAGGCACTAACTTCCAGTCAGAAGGAAGTGGACCTACTTGTGTTTCAATGAAGCCAGTTTTAATATCTTGTACTTTTAGCATATCTTAACTTTAAAATCCCAATTCTTTAAGGTAAGACTCCATTTTCTGCTCTACTGAGGCCAATTCCTTTTTGAGCTCTGCGATACTCTGCTGTGTGGCAGCAATATCCACTGGTTCTTCCTCTTCAAAAGTGTCGACATACCTGGGAATATTCAGGTTGTAGTCGTTTTCCTGAATCTCTTTGAGCGTAGCACGATAGGCGTATTTATCCTCGATTACAACTCCTTCTTCATTATCCAATGGCTCGCCAGCTTTGAATTCCAGATAGGTGTTCAGAATTTTTTCGATATCCGAATCTCTTAGTCTATTTTGGTTTTTCCCTGCCTCAAACTGGCTGCTCGCATCAATAAAAAGTACGTCCTTGTTCTTACCCTTCGCGCGATTGTAAATCAGAATACAAGCCGGAATACCCGTACCGAAGAATAGGTTAGCCGGTAGCCCAATGACCGCTTCTAATAGGTTTTCATCAATCAGTTGCTTTCTAATCTTCCCCTCACTACTGCCTCTAAATAAAGCTCCATGCGGCATAATCACTCCAACCCGGCCATTATCCTGGTAGGTAGTTTCAATCATGTGGCTGATGAAGGCGTAATCCCCCTTACTTTTTGGCGGAACACCACGGTGAAAGCGTGCGTATTGATCGGCCGTAGCATTATCGGCACCCCATTTATCTAAGGAAAAGGGAGGATTGGCTACCACTACATTAAACTTCATCAGGCTATCACCTTCAATCAAGCGAGGGTTGTTTAGGGTATCTCCCCACTCGATGGTAGCATTGTCAATTTCATGCAGGAACATATTCATACGAGCCAATGCCCAGGTACTACCATTGATCTCTTGTCCGTAAAGCGAGAAGTTGTTACTTCCCACTTCTTTTAAAGCCTTGATCAACAGGGAGCCTGAACCACAACTGGGGTCGGAGATGCGATCTCCGGCTTGCGGTTGAACCAGCTTGGCCAACAAAGTGGACACTTGGCTTGGCGTGTAAAATTCCCCCGCTTTTTTACCTGCGTCACTGGCAAACTTTTCAATCAAGTATTCATAGGCATCACCAATTACATCTCCATCCGCTAAGTGAGAGGGTTGTAGGTCCAAGTCTGCAAAATCAACCAATAAGTTCTTCAGTCGTCGGTTCCGGTCGCCGGTTCGGCCTAGGTTCGATTCAGAATTGAAATCAATATTTCTAAAAACGCGGTCCAGCTTACTCCTGTTGGCATCCTCAAGCCCCTCTAATGCGGTATTGATTAGCTCACCAAGATTCGCCGCATTACGACTGTCATACAAAAACTCGAAGGTGCAATTCTCTGGTACCTGAAAGCGCTCATTTCGCAAAGCGCGCTCCACGCGTTGAGCATCTCCCTTGTACTTGGCCGAGTATATAGCCTTCTTATCGAGCCAAACATCAGACACATACTTCACGAAAAGCATCGTAAGTACATAGTCCTTATACTGGGAAGGATCTACCACTCCCCTAAACGTGTCACAAGCCTTCCAAACCGTTTGGTTAATTTCCTTTTGTGTAACCTTTTTTGACATGAATTATTGATTTAATAGGTTTTGAACCGCAGACTGAAACCTGAGCTCCTGCAGTTCTATAAGTCTTTTATTTAGTTGAGTTTCTTGAAGATGCACGGTCCTTAGATCAGCAATCTTACATTGCAATTCCAGCGCAGGTAACTTTAGGGTAATCGCCGCCAATTCAGATTTTCGAATGGAGGTGATCTTACTCCCTGCCCCCATACTCTGAAAAAGAGACTGGTATGCGGAAGTATTAAACAATGTGGCCAGGAATTCCGGATAGACCTTATTAGTATCCAGACGAAGAACAAAAAAAATGGAAGAAGCTATCGCGTCTCCCATCTCGTCTCGATACACCCAGGCAAAATTCCGAAAGCCTTTTCCCACAAAGAGCACATCACCATCCATAAGAAGGTGTTTATCGTTTTTAGCGTCTCTGTCTAAAAAGGTATCCACATCTTGCTCCAAAACGCCGTCATCATTAAAATGCTTGGCCTGCAAGTATTTTACAGTGCCAGCACCTTTTGACTTGGCGTATAAGCCAAACTGCAGCGATGCGATATCTTCGACTTTTACCTCGTTCATTTTTGTAGTGTCTTACAAAGTCTCCACAAAGATAGGCAAAAACGATAAAAATCAATTTTATTTCTTTGTAGTCGTTTTCAAAAAAATGTTTTTGTTAAAAAGGATCAGTGCCCGTGCGGCATTGAGGGCTGGAAAAAAATTATTGCAAATCGCGATATGCGATATTTCAATGCGCTTTCATAGGTCTTAACTAAAATAAGGAGGGTTCAAATAATGAGATTTAAAACCTTCACTTCAGCTATCCCCACACAGAACCTAAGCCATCTCTCCGATCCAAAATCGATCACCAAAACGAAGCATTGACAAAAAAGAATTATCCGTTCTTTGGTGTTGCTTATTTGTTGCGCTACAAAACGCCAAAACAGGCACCTGCTGCCGGTTTGTTGCGCACTTTTAGACGCTAAATCGTAGACTACAAGCGTGTTGAGGCCTCATGAAATCCCCTTATGAGGTGTATCGAAAATCTAAAGGCTCTGGACGTGAGCCCGCACTCAACATACCATTTCACAATTGAAATTCTTTTCCCCAGTTTTCTATTTCTTCATTACTCCAAAGTGAGGGGAAAAACTTACGTTGCTGATACATTGGGTGCAAATATTTTTTCCATTTGCTACCTCCGGTGGCAGCTTTGGTTTCGCCTTTGGCATCCAAATAGTGAGCTGCAGTACGCAGGTGTACCAGCGGCCATTCTATATTATACAGCTTATCAAATTCACGTAATAACTCACGTGTTTCGTGCTGTAGCCCATCACCCAATTGCTTGATTTTGTCTTCCAAAGTATGGCTAGTCATTTCTCTGGCAAGAGATTTCATTTGTGCTTCATACTTTTCGCAAAACAACTTTAGCGTAAGCGTCTGTTCACCTGTCTGTCGATTTAGCCCTGCATCTTTCCAATATAGATTTTCAAAGTAGCTGTCTAAATCAGGGGTTTCAGGAAGCCTCATTTTTCCTGGCTCATTCACCAGGTTTTGTAATGAAGTACAACGCAACTCTATGTAGCGAAAACTCGCACTTTGAAATCCACTTGCAGGAGCGAGAGCTTTTCTAAAGGTATTGTAATCATCATAATCCATCCCATCACGCATCACATCAAAAGAAGTAATAAGCATGCGAGTGTAGCGATTCATGCGCTTTACCTTCTCTGCCAGCTGCTGCTCGCTTACCTCTACTTTTCCTGTAATCTGTCTAAGCTCATGAAGTACCAGTTCCTGCATCAGTTCTGTAACCTGATGATAGATTACAAATATCTTTTCGTCTGCAAAGTCGGTTCTCGGGTTTTGCAACGAAAGCAAGGTGTCTACTTGAATATAATCCCAATAGGTAGTGGGTTTGGAAAGAAGCAATCCTTCCTTATAAGTTTCGGGGTTTTCACCCAGTTTGTGATATTTTTCGTTTATCCTTTGGTTGATGTCATTCATTATTTTCAAATGCTATTAAATTGTTTTCTGACCAGGGTTGCTGCGGATATACTCTATTTTGTGTAAAAATATAGAGGCCATATTTCTGGCGCGCATTTTAGCATCTTCTGTTACTGTTCCTTCAAAATGCTCATCCAAAGTTTGCAGAAATAATCCCAACCATATTTCAAAGTGCTTTTGACTTAATGGCATGTGTGCATGTGGTGGAAAAGGCCGACCATTATAAGTATGCTCATCCAACAAAATGGTTTGCCAAAAGCGATACATTTTTTCCAAATGCTCTGGCCACCGATTTTGTATCACACCAATAAAAATGGGACCTATGAGTGGATTCTTTTGCACCTTACTGTAAAACTCATCTACCAGCAGTTTTATGTCCTGTACACTGGAAATGTCTTTCTTCATCATTCTTGGTTTACCTTTTAGAAGAATGTTTAAAGCCACACTTTATTGTATAACTTCTTTGATCTTCAACTGCTTTTCTAAGGCGATTGCTCCTGGAAACAGTATGTTGTTTTCCAGGTGAATGTGCATATGTAAGTCATCTTCAAACTCTTTCAGCAATGCAAAGGTTACCCTATAGGTGTTACAAGCATCAGCAGGAGGATAATAATCATTGCTAAGCTCTGCAATCTTTCTAAAGCGCTCACCTTCGGTATCATGCTCATGCATCATCATACTTATTGGGTTTTCTACGGTGCCAAAGTGAGCTGCAGGTGCAGGCTCTCCGGCATGATTTACGGCCACCATTTTTCTCACAAATGGAAACAGCACGAGCTCTTCCTTCTTCATATGCTTTGCTAGCTCAGATACAGAAGTGGTAAATAATCCGTTAATCTCGAGTAGCTCAGGGTGTCGTTCTCCATGCACTCGGCACAATTTGTCCAAAAATGGCTTTATCTCCTGACTACGCTGCTCCACATAACGATGGTGTTTTTTTTCGATATAATCTGCCAACAAATCCAATGGCCAGCTTTTGTAGTCAGTCGTGTCTTTTTGAGGCTCAGACATTACTACCTCAAGCTCTTTTAAAAGTTCCCAAATACTTATACCTTTCTTCTGACAAGCCTCCTCAATAGTGCGGCCTCCCTGGCAGCAAAAGTCTATTTTGTGGTTTTTAAAAACAGTAGCTGTTCTGTAATTCTCGGCCACCAACTCTCCTATTGCTCTTTGTTCTAACTTTTCCATTATTTCATTTTTTATTTCGGATATTTTTATCCTTTATTATTTCAAAAAAATCTAGTGTGTTAAATACACCTTTCCGGCATCCAGTCCATCCGCCATTTCTTTAAGTGTAGTGCTGTGCAGCATTGCAGAAAGCCCATCGCGAACGGAAGCAAATTTAAAATGCACCGGACATGGCCTACTGCCATCGCACTTCTCTAATCCCAGCCCGCAACCGATGAATATTTCATCACCATCAATTGCCTTTACTATATGTGCAAGGTTTATTTTCTCTGCATCTCTAGAGAGATTAAAGCCCCCTGAAGGACCTTTGATAGAAACAAGGACCCCATCTCTCACGAGTGTTTGTAATATTTTTGCAGTAAAAGCAACAGGTGAATCAGTGGCTTCCGCAATTTGTTTAAGCCCTACTCTCCTTGTTCCGTCCTGCTGAGCAATGTAGATCATTGCCTTTATACCATATTCACAAGCTTTCGAAAACATCTGTCAAAATTTCTTCGCAAAGATAGGTCTTCTTTTTATTTAGGATATTGTTATCTTTTATTTTGCTTGTACTTTTTTAGAACAGAGAATTTACGCTTGGAGCTAGCAGCACTAAAATCTATATTTGAGGGTATAGTTGTTTCTGATGAATGCCGATAGAAAAAACCGTAACCAGGAGTGCCCTCGCCAGTTTGCTTCGCTTCAAACCCTGAATTACGTGAAGAGTTTAAGGATATTGTAGAGACAAAGCTGACTAACCTTAAGGAGACCAAAACCAACAAAGACTGAAGGCTCTACCTGTTTTAGGATAATATCATCCTTTATTTTCATTTACTGATATTTCTCATAATTTCTCCATTGGCCTCCAACTACCTTTGTTCAGGAAATGAAAAACTACCTGACATATATTGTACTGATCGCCTTTGTGTTATTTTCTCAGCTGTACAACAGCTCCATTACTGTTTTGTACCAGCTTAACTATAACTACTATTCAACTCAGCTTTGTGAAAATCAGGACAAGCCTGAATTACACTGTGATGGCAAATGCTACTTTGCCAAACAGCTAAAATTAAAAAAAGACTCACAAGACAATACCGGACCTCCTTTACTGTTGCCCACACTCCTACTTTTTGCTAACAACTTTGGAACAGAAGCTTTTACCGTATACCTGAAACCTACCGAAGAAATACTTCCTTCATTTATAGATTCAGGAACTCTTACCGCATATTTATCAGAGATCGATCATCCTCCACGGGCTTAAAAACACTTCCGTTTTATTTTCTAAGAATTGTTTTAAACCCAAAAATATAAAAATGAATATCTCAAAAACATTTGCCTCAATGGCAACCGCTGTGTGCCTTGTTCTTTCCTTTACCTCTTGTGAAAAAGGTGATGATACCACTAAGCAACCCATCAGTAGTAATCCCTTAGATAGCTATGCGTTAGCTGGTGTAAAAAACACCACTAATGCTGATGTGAAACTCTACTTTGGCGAAGAAGCCTTTGTAGGCTACAATACAGTAGCCGTAGAGCTTTTTGAACCCGGCACTCAAAACGTAATTGAAAATGCCATTGTTTCTTTTTTACCTATGATGGACATGGGGACAATGAAGCACAGCACGCCCTTCACCAATCCTGCATTTGATGTAGACATGGATGCCTACATGGGCTCCTCTACCTTTATAATGCCCGGAGGCACCATGGGCAGTTGGACTATTGCTGTGATTATTGATCACAACGGCAATATAGACACGGCTACATTTGATATTGACGTAGTAGAGAAAACCGAAGCCAAACTCATCAGTTTTGTTTCTGCTGTCGATAGCACCACCAAACTTTTTGTAGCACTAAAAGAACCATCAGCCCCTGAAATAGGATTAAACAACTTTGAGGTAATGGTTTATAAAAAGGAGAGCATGATGTCCTTCCCTCCTGCTACCGACCTTAATATTGAAATCGATCCCGAAATGCCTACTATGGGACACGGATCTCCAAACAATGAAAATCCGGTGCACATTGCTGATGGGTTATATCGTGGCAAAGTGAACTTTACCATGAGTGGATATTGGAAAGTAAACATGAGCATTACTGACAATAACGGCAAAACCGTGAAAGACGATGCTTATTTCAACATCACTTTTCAATAAATAGATAGCACAGGAAACACCTTATGGTGCAGGCATGCAGTCTGTGCCATAAGGTTTAAACTCTCTTCCTAAAAACCCACACTATGAAAAGGATTTGCACAGGATTACTTGTCTTGGTAAGCTACCTTTCCTACGGACAGGCTGATACCATCACTGTAGATCTTACCCACCTATCTCTGGAAGATGTTTTAGTAGTTGACACCTGGGAAAACCAGCATGCCCTGAAGCGAACTACGGATAATCACCAACTGGAGTTGCAATTAAAACAGCTTAAAGGCGTAAACCTTATCTCACGAGGTTCATTTGCGCAAGAAGTTGTGTACCGCGGCCAAGGTGATGGTCGTATACAAGTAAAACTTAATGGCATGCGCATTTATAATGCATGCACTGATCGCATGGATCCATCTACCTCTTATATAGTGGCCAATAACCTGAGTACAGCCGAGGTGGCTTCATCTTGCGAAAGCCAGTGCAGTAATAGTGGCCTGGCTGGTAGTTTGAACCTTAAAACCAAAGAACCAACTTTTAACAGGGCTGACCCATGGCGGCTCGGATTTAGTCAACAATATCAAACTAATACCAACGGGCTAAACAGTGCTTTTTACCTGGAACATAATACCCAAAAGCTTGCCTGGCGGCTAAACGGCACTTGGTTCAAAAATGGAAATTATTATGATGGCCATGGTAATGAGGTATTGTATTCTCAAAACGAAAAACAAAACTGGGCTATCAACTCGGTTTATAGGCTCTCGCCAAAACGGTTTATCAAACTCGACTTTATTTATGACCTAGCTACCAATGTTGGCTACCCTGCTCTGCCCATGGATGTGAGTAAGGCCCGTGCAGTGATTGGCGGAATTACCTATAGCAGCTACCACAACATTGGCCCATTTACACACTTTGATCTGAAATTATACCATAACGACATTTACCACGAAATGGACGACACCCAGCGTGAAGATGTATTTATGCACATGGATATGCCTGGCTGGAGCCGCACCACAGGTCTTACTTTTGATGCTTTTGGTTGGAAAACGGGAAACCACAGCATAGATGTTTCCGCTGAGTATTATACCAACTTCCGCAGAGCGGAAATGACCATGTACCCTGATAATGGCACTGAACCTCCCATGTTTATGTTTACCTGGCCCGATGCCCGCATACATGGCTCAGCTATCGGAATAAGCGATCATTGGCATTTTGGCAAGAATATGCTTGCTAGCACCTTTAGGGTAGATTATGAAACTTCAGGAATTGTGGATGAAACTGGCAAAGACCAATGGATAGGTATGGGCTATGATATGACAACAAACCGCAGCTACGTATTACCACAAATAAAAACTGCCCTAACACATCACCTAAATAAGAAAAATAGCCTGAATACTGCTATAAGCTATGGTATGCGTGGCCCTACCACTTCCAAGCTTTATGGGTTTTACCTTTTTAACGCTCATGACGGTTTTGACTATCTTGGTAATCCTGATCTTGAAGCAGAACAGCTCTTTGCAACGGAGCTTGGCTATAGCTTTGCAACTGAAAAGCTGAAGTTGACTTCTACAGTTTTTACGCAGTTTTATAGCAACTACATATTTGGCCTTGCCACCAATTATGATGAAATGACCTATGGTGCTAATGGTGTGCGCGAGTATTACAATGTAGACAAAGCAACCTTTTGGGGTATAGAATTGGGCACTGAATATGCTTTCACTACTAATCTGAGTAGCACTGCCAAGGTAGATTATTTACGAGGTTTTCGCCCCGAGTTTGACCTCCCCCTAATCCCACCACTACAGGGAACTCTGGCTGTAAACTATCGCTACAAGCAGTTTTCATTTTTAGCACAAAGCCGAATGGCCGCTGAGCAAAACCACTATAATACTGAATATGGTGACCGCTATACTCCTGCCTATGTGCTGCTTGATGCCGGAATTGAGTATAAGCTTCCCTTTAAAAGGACTGAGGCCGCTGTAAGCCTTAGCGCAGATAACATTTTTGACACTTATTACCGTGATCATCTCAATTGGGGCGGTATTTCTAGCATGGGGAGAATATTAATATTTACCTTAAAGGTTAAAGTATAGATAAACCTATTGTTTAGGAATTGAACTCAGCTTAGCAGAATTTAAGACAAAAAAGTCCTTTATTATGATATATGTCATTTTATGCCCTCCTCTCCTCCTATACCTTCGCTTATAAATTAATACATCATAGACCCATGAAAAAAGTAACAACCATAATCTCGGTAGCGCTTTTACTGGCCATAACCGCATGTGGTGGTGAGAGTAATTCCAGAAAAACTGAGAATACTCGCGAATCTATTACACCTCAGCCAAAAGCAGAGGTTAAGAAATCGACCACAATGGACCCAATGAGTAGCAAAGGAATCGGACCTATCAAAGAGCTAACTCTTGCCGAAACCATAGATCAGGGTATGGTAGCCGAAGGAAAGGCTTTGTTTGACAAAAATTGTGCGGCCTGCCATAAACCCGACAAAAAATACATTGGGCCAGCTCCAAAAGATATCCTTAATCGTAGAACACCTGAATGGGTGATGAACATGATAATGAACCCAACCGAAATGGTTCAGAAAGACCCTATAGCTAAGCAAGTACTAGCCGAAGCGAACGGTGCTATCATGGCCGATCAAAACATTCAGGAAGAAGATGCCAGGAAAATCCTGGAATATTTCAGAACGCTTTAATACAAACAAAAACAGGTAAACAATGAATCCCTTAAAACAACTGAGTGTACTGGCTGCTGCGGCCATATTGGTTCTGCCAGCTTGCACAAACAACAATGAAGGTGCGCAAAATACAGGAGCGATCAATAAATCAAGCGCAGCCGAAAAAGTATATGTTGCCCCTGGTGAATATGACGAATTTTACTCCTTTATGTCTGGTGGCTTTAGCGGCCAAGTAAGTGTGTACGGGTTACCTTCTGGCCGTCTACTAAAGGTTATTCCTGTATTTTCTGTAGATGGTGAAAAAGGCTATGGCTTTAATGAAGAAACCAAACCTCTATTAGAAACCAGCCACGGCTTTATTCCATGGGATGACGCTCATCACCCTGAGCTTTCTCAAACCAAGGGTAAGCCTGATGGTAAATACCTTTTTATCAACGGGAACAACACCCCGCGTGTAGCACGTATCGACCTTAGCACCTTTGAGACTGCTGAAATAATCGAATTGCCCAATGCTGGTGGTAACCACAGTTCTCCGTTTACTACCGAAAACAGCGAATATGTAGTAGCCGGAACACGTTTTAGCGTGCCCATTCCACAAAGTGATATGTCTATTGCCGATTATAAAGGTAAGTTCAAAGGTTCTTTGTCTTTTATTTCTGTTGATCCTGAACATGGGCATATGGATATTGACTTTCAAGTATTGATGCCTGGTTTTGACTATGACCTGGCTCACGGTGGTAAAGGAAAATCGCATGGATGGATGTTCTTTACTACTTATAACACTGAAGAATCTCACACCCTAAAAGAGGTGAATGCTTCTCAGAATGATAAGGATTACATAGCAGCTATTAACTGGAAAAAAGCTCAGGAATACATTGAGCAAGGAAAATTCAAGGAAATGGATTCTGAGTATCTTATTAACAGATATGATGAGAAAAAGCACTTGGCAGAAACTATTAAAAAGAACAAAGTACGAGTGCTTGACCCCACTGAATGTCCTGGAGTAGTGTACTTCTTACCTACACCAAAATCTCCACATGGAGTAGATGTGGATCCTACGGGTTCTTACATTATTGGTAATGGTAAGCTCAATGCAAACCTTACTGTACACAGCTTTGATAAAATGATTCAGGCCATAGAAAACAAATCTTTTGCCGATGAGGCTTACGGCATCCCCGTTTTAAACTTTGAAGATGTAGCCGCAGGTACTGTTGAAAGTGGAGGTCTCGGGCCGTTGCACACTGAGTTTGATGGACAAGGAAATGCCTACACCACTTTCTTTATCAGTAGTGAGGTAGTAAAATGGAAACTCGGCACCTGGGAAGTATTAGATCGTGTACCTACCTACTACTCTGTTGGTCACTTAATGATTCCAGGAGGAGACAGCAAAGAACCATGGGGAAAATACATGGTAGCCCTTAATAAAATTACCAAAGACCGCTACCTGCCCACTGGCCCTGAGTTGGCACACTCTGCTCAGCTGTATGACATCAGTGGAGATAAAATGGAGTTGATTCTTGATTTTCCAACCATTGGTGAACCACACTATGCGCAAGCTATTGCTGCAGATATTGTAATGAACCGAAGCAAGAAGATTTACTCTTTGGAAGAAAACGAGCACCCTCACGCTGCAAAAAGTGAAAGCGAGGCACGTGTGGAGAAAAATGGAAATGAAGTACATGTGTACATGACCACCATCCGTAGTCATTTCGCCCCTGATAATATTGAAGGTATTGAGGCTGGTGACAAGGTGTACTTCCACGTAACCAACCTTGAGCAAGACTGGGATGTACCACATGGATTCTCTGTACTGGGTGCACAAAATGCTGAACTCTTGATTATGCCTGGTCAAACCGAAACCCTGCTTTGGGAACCTTTGAAACCTGGTATTTATCCATTCTACTGTACAGACTTCTGCTCAGCTCTGCATCAGGAAATGCAAGGATACCTTAGAGTCTCTGCCAAAGGGCAAGCACCAGAGGTATTGGCCACTACCGGTGATTAATAAGTAATTGTATCTGTGCATGGGGCTGTTTTAAATAGTTAGAAATAGTGCTTTCTTTAATAATAAAAGACAGCCCCACACTTACACAATCTTCTTTCAAAAACCCACAATTATGAAAACCGCCCCTCGGATAATCACCATTCTGGCAGTAGCCTGCCTGATGATGTTGTTCTTCTACCCACTTTGGAGAATTACATTAATAGCCCCTCAATATCCTGATGGTGTAACTATGTACATCTGGATAAATAAGATAACCGGAGACTCTCCCGGAACCCTACAAAACATCAATATTCTGAATCACTATGTAGGCATGAAACACATTGAGCCAGATAGCATCCCCGAGCTTACCTACTTCCCATGGGTAGTGGGAGCATTAGGACTCTTAGGCTTGATTGCTGCTTTTGTCAACAAATCAGGGCTACACCTTGCATGGGCAGTGGTTTTCTTAGTACTGGCTGCCCTAGGTATTTATGACTTTTACTTATGGGAATATGATTACGGTCACAACCTTAGCCCTACAGCTCCTATAAAAGTGCCCGGAATGAGTTACCAGCCACCTCTTTTTGGTTCTAAAATGCTTTTGAATTTCAATGCTATTTCTTATCCAGGTACCGGTGGTATTTTTATGGGAATATCAATGTTTCTCGCATTTGTAGCTTGGTGGATAAAAAGAAAGACCGCAAGAAGCTAATACATAAAACACGGGGTAAGTTTTCTTCCCTTTAAAAAAAACAGAAAGCCCACCTCGCCTGATGAGCGAGTATAAAACCCACAACATCATGAAATACCTAGTTCTTTTAATTACAGTAGTAAGTTTTGGACTGTTCGGCTGTAACCGTCAGGCAAAGCCAATAGAGTATGGCAAACAAGCCTGTGACTATTGCCGGATGAGCATTGTAGATGAACGATATGCAGCTCAACTGGTGAGCTGCAAAGGCAAAACCTACAGCTTTGATGCCATCGAATGTATGATCAACTACAAACATGAACATACGGAGGAATGGCAGCAGGTGTTAGTAACCGATTACAACCGTCCTAAAAAACTTATCCCGGCAGAGGTATGCTGGATAGTAAGAAGTGCAAACCTCCCAAGCCCAATGGGAATGTACCTTACCGCTTTACCTAATAAGGTCGCGGCAGATGAGCTAAAGGGGGAGGATGGAACAGTTTATACCTATCCAGAAATAGAACAAAGTATAAATATACTACCGGCGCTATGAATAAAGATTTGGTTGTTATTCTCATAGTACTGGTCTGGAGTGCGGCTGCCTCAGCAAAGGAGTGGGAAGTGGGTTCCTCTCAGGCGGTCGCCTCCATTTCTCAAGCTATTGAGGATGCCAGCCCTTTCGACACTATCTGTGTAAACGCTGGAAGTTATACCCACACCAGTGCCGTAATCATTAACAAACCGCTTACCCTAATTGCCTGTGGGGATGTGAGCATCATTGCCGCTAAAAATGCCGGGATTTTTGAAGTGCGGGCAGATTCTGTTACCATTTCAGGCTTTACACTACTCAATGTAGAAAAGAGCTACACCAAAGATTTGGCAGCTATTTGGGTAGATTACGCCACACACTTTACCCTTACCGAAAACACAATACGCGATTGCTTTTTTGCTATTTTTTGTACCAAATCAAAAAACGGATACATAGCAGAAAATAACATAACCGGTAATGCCGTGCAGGAACACTCATCCGCCAATGCCATCCACCTATGGTACTGCGATAGCATGACAGTTGCCAATAATATGGTAGAGCATCATCGCGATGGAATCTATCTGGAGTTTACTGACAATTCCACCATCTCAGGCAATATGAGTCGCCATAACCTGCGCTATGGTCTACACTTTATGTTTAGCAATGATGATTTGTATGAGCAAAACACCTTTACGTACAATGGGGCCGGAGTAGCCGTGATGTTCAGTGATCATATCGCGATGGTAGATAATCACTTCCTGGAAAACTGGGGGCGTGCATCCTACGGTCTATTGCTCAAAGAAATATATGACAGTAAGATTGAGGGAAACCTCTTTGAAAAAAACACCACCGGCATTTTTAGCGAAGGCAGTAGTCGTGTGGCTTTTACAGAAAATACTTTTGAAGGCAATGGCTGGGCCTTACGCATGCGCGGTAGCTCAATGGATAATGAGGTTTCGCAAAACAACTTTGTAGCCAACAGCTTTGATGTGGCCACCGATGCCAAAAAAGATCATAACACCTACCTCCGCAATTATTGGGATAATTACGAAGGCTATGATCTGGATAAAGATGGACTTGGAGATGTACCACACCGCCCGGTAAACCTTTTCTCGTACTTGGTTTCCCGCATTGATGAAAGTATAATTCTGCTGAGGAGTTCATTTATTGAGGTGCTCAATTTTGCAGAAAAAGTAGCACCTGCAGTTACCCCCACCAATCTCATTGATGAACAACCATTAATGAAACCCACATACAACCATGATTGAGTTTAAAAATATTCAGAAAAAATTTGGCAAACAGCATGTGCTGCACGGCATAGACCTGAAGTTTAACCAACCCGGCATATTTGCCATTTTGGGCCCAAATGGCTCTGGTAAAACCACCCTCATAAAATCACTGATGGGAATGGTCCATCCTACTGGCGGCCAAATATTGATTGACGGCCAAATCAAGCAAGGAAACGAGTACCGAAACAATATCGCTTATCTGCCGCAAATAGCACGGTTTCCCGAAAATCTAAGTGTGAATGAATTCCTTGATTTTATTGAAAACATAAGAGGAAAAGCTACCCGCAAGGTTGAGTTAATGACTGCCTTTGGGGTCAATGAATTTGCCGATAAAAAGCTAAGAGCCTTATCGGGCGGAATGCGCCAAAAAGTAAACCTGGTGAGCGCACTGATGTACGATACTCAAACTATTGTGCTAGACGAACCCACCATTGGGCTTGACCCCGTGGCACTTATTGCACTGAAAGATTGGATACGAAAAGAGCAGGGAGCCGGAAAAACCATTTTGCTTACCACTCACATAATGGATATTGTAGAAGAGTTGGCAGATGAAATTGTGTTTTTGCTCGATGGAAAAGTGTATTACCGCGGCTCACAACAGGAGCTTTTGCAAAAAACCAATACACCTAGTACCGAGCATGCTATTGCTCAATTGCTCACTCTTAAAAAAGCATCATAGCCATGATAAAGGTTTTCAAATATTGCTTCCTCGATCTTATTCGCAGCCGCTGGACTATCGTTTATCTGCTGTTCTTCATTCTCACTTGTGGAGGGCTATTGTACCTGAGTGGCGACAGCGCCAAAGTTGTAGTAAGCCTGATGAATGTGGTGATTCTATTAGTACCACTTATAAGTATGATTTACGGTATGATGTATATGTACCAGGTACGCGATTATGTAGAAATATTACTCGCTCAGCCTATTTCACGCAAAAGCATTTTTGGTGGATACGTGTTGGGGCTTAGTGCTGCCCTTAGCGTGAGCGTGGCTCTGGGTATTTTAATACCATTGGCATTTTATGATGCTCCGCAAATTATGAGTGCCCAATGGCTGATGCTCACCGCTATTTCTATTTTGCTTACAGTAATCTTCAGCATACTGGCCAGCTGGCTAGTGTTGGCTAATGAAAATCGACTAAAGGGCTTTGGATTGGGATTGTTTATCTGGCTGCTACTGGCGGTTATTTATGATGGAATATTCCTTGTCACCCTTATAGCCTTGGAAGGGTTCCCCATAGAACGATTGGCACTGAGTCTAACACTTCTCAATCCTGTAGATATGGGTCGTGTACTTTTGATCTTTCAGCTGGACTACAGTGCGCTGATGGGCTACACCGGAGCTGTATTCGAAAAGTTTTTTGGTACACTTAGCGGCAGTCTTATTATTGGTGGAGCTTACCTGCTATGGATTAGTATTCCGCTGGGATTTCTACTACGCAAAGCCCGTAAAAAGGATTTTTGATTCCTTTGAGGAATAACTAAAACCCCAATCGATGAAAAAGCATCACCTGCTTTTTATCATACCTGCTTTGCTAATATTGGCATCTTACTCCGCCATTGGTCGCGTGGGCTGGGAACTTCCCATACCTGAAGTTGCAGCTAAGCACGGGTTTTATATGGTGTCTGGGCTTTTTGGTACGCTTATCAGTTTTGAGCGCACGTTGATTCTAAAAAACAGGCTTTGGCATTCCATCCCATTGCTTAGTATTGTTTCGGTGGCTCTGGTGTTTTTGGAAATAACAACCGTAGGTTTTGCCGTTCAAGGGCTTTCAGCACTTTTGCTCGCCACTTTATATTTTACACAATGGCTTCGCCATAAAGAAGTTTTTCTACTAGCGCTCACCCTCAGTGGCCTAGCCTGGATGACCTCAGGTATTGTTTTGGCCATAGGCAGAGGTTTTGCAGCTGCCAGTATTTGGCTCATCTTGTTTTTGCTGTATACTATAGTGGCCGAGCGGCTGGAACTGAGCAAGTTTATTACCACTCCAAAGTGGGCCAAGCCGCTGTTGTTGCTATTCTTCATTTTGCTGTTTGCCGCACAGGCCATTCCCTTTCATTGGGGAACCAATCATATTTCGGGAATATTGATCGCAGCCACAGGTTTTTGGCTCCTTCAGTTTGACATGGCTACCAAAAACCTCAGTAAGTCCGGCTTTTTCTATTTTACAGGAAGCACACTTTACAGTGGTTTTGTATGGCTTATGATCAGCGGAATATTGATGAGCTTTCCTTTACAAACCTTTTATCACTATGATGCTGTGCTTCATGCCTTTTTCATTGGCTTTGCCTTTTCTATGATATATGCCCATGC
This sequence comes from uncultured Flavobacteriales bacterium, assembly GCA_913055685.1. Taxonomy (GTDB): domain Bacteria; phylum Bacteroidota; class Bacteroidia; order Flavobacteriales; family Schleiferiaceae; genus Croceimicrobium. The sequence continues at coordinate 484,290 of CAJXKC010000002.1, read as the reverse complement.
ACCCATCATATTTCCAGCATTGCTTAAAATACGTAAAACGCCCTTCCACAAAAAACTGTACATCCCCGTATGGGCTACACATGTTTTGCTATTGCTGCGCCTATACGCAGATTATTCAGTAAACTGGCCGCTACGCAAATGGACAGGACTTTTCCAGGTTGTTTTCATGTTGATGTTTTTTGCATCCTTTGCGGTACTTATGTTTAGAAAAAACAAATCATCACATGCTAGGCAATAACAACACCCTTTGGAAAATCACCATCGTATTGGGGTTAATAGCTGCTGTGTTAGGTCTTGTTTTGCGTCTGTATTTTGCCTGGCCCCTACCCTTCAATTTTAAATACATGCTCCATGCACACTCACACACTATGCTTTTGGGGTGGCTTTTACCGGCTTTGGTTTTACTGATATACCGACAGTGGGATATTGAAATACCAATAGCGCACAAACGCATTTTTTACACTATGACCCTAGCTGTAGTAGGAATGCTACTTTCTTTTCCTTTTCAAGGGTATGCAGCCGTGTCTATAACTTTTTCTACGCTACACCTTTGGCTCAGCTACGTTTTACTTTTCAAAATTTTCAAGCTAAGTCGTAGCCATGGTTTATCAGGAAAACTGTTGCGAACAGGCATAATTCTATTCTATTTGGCTTCAATTGGCCCTTATAGCCTCGGACCATTAATGGCAAACCAGATGCAAAGCTCCCCATGGTATGATCAGGCCATTTTCTTTTACCTCCACTTTCTATACAATGGTGCTTTTTTCTTTTTCATTCTGGCCTATATCATCAAAAAGCTTGGTCTCAGGCCAAACAAGCCCACAGTATTCTACATATTTATGCTTTTAGGCACCGTGCTTTCATGGTTTCACAAGCTTGATTATTCCTTTAGTTTTTGGTGGATAAACATGCTTTCTGCAATTGGTTCCATACTACAGCTTTGGGCAGGCTTCATCCTATTAAAGCCCGTCTTCACAAAAAAGTCATTTTCACATTTCCATCTAATATTAGTTATGCTTTCGTTAAAATGGGTTTTTCAGCTTTGCGGTTCTGTTCCGCCTATTGCCAATGAAGTGGTGGATAGTCGTTTTACCCTCATCGCTTACTTACACTTTATATTTTTGGGCATCTTTACCCCCCTCATTTGGGATGCTCTCAAGGATCGCATTTTCGGATTTAGCAAATTGATAGTTTTTTACTGGTTTTTCTTTTTTCTCACAGAACTCGTCCTTGTCTTACCATCTTTAAACCTGATTAGAGGTTTTAAAGAATGGCCACAAATCACTTTTGCCCTGTACACCCTATTTGTAAGTATTTGGTGTATTTTAGGATTTAGATACCTCGTGCCAATGCAGCAAACCTCAAAACGATGTATGACTTATTGCAAAGAATAATAAAGGCCAAATTGACATGTTTATTCTGCTGTGACCCCCTTTTCTTAAGAGCAGAAATATTTTGAATAATCTATTTGAAATTGGTAGAAAGACATTCAGGTCTATACAAGCACCACGAATTCAGCTATCCCCACACAGAACCTAAGCCCTCCTCCCAGATCTAAAATCAACTTCCAAAACGAAGCATTGACAAAAAAGAATTACCTTCATTTTACCGTTTTTTGGTGTTGCTTATTTGTTGCGCTGCAAAACCCCAAAAAAGGCACCTGGTGCCAATTTGTTGCGCACTTTTAGACGCTAAATCGTAGACTGCAAGCGTGTTGAGGCTTGTTTAAAAACACCTAAGAGGTGTATCGGCAAGTAATTAATCGCAATCATTTTTGAGAATCTCCCTAACTTGTTGGGCCAATAAATTAAATTGAAATGCTAGCCAACCTTCTCTCCTACCTAGATTTGATCTTTTTGATACTACTAGGTATTCAAACTGTTTACAGCTTTCTTTTCGCCCTGGCTTCGCATATCCCTTATCGGCTCAAGAAGCAGAATGAGAAGGACTTTCGGATTAGTATACTGATTCCGTCCTATAAGGAGGATAAAATAATTTTAAGTACCACTCGCGAAGCTTTGGATTTAGATTATCCAAAAGATAAGTTTCGAGTAATTGTAGGTGCTGATCAAATGCTAGCTGAGACCAACAATAAGCTACGGGAAATGGGCGCTGAAGTAGTGGAAATGAATTTTGAGCATTCCACTAAATCTAAAAACCTTTTAACGCAAGTAGAAAGTCAATTAGGTGATAAATGGCCAGATTACTTTCTCATTCTAGATTCTGATAACCGCATGGATTCCAATGGCTTACAGGAAACCAATGCCATCATTAATAGCGATATTCCGGTTTACCAGCTGCATCGAACAGCTAAGAATGACAATACTAAACTGGCCATCTTAGACGGGATTACGGAAGCGATAAGCAATAATATCTTTCGTAAAGGTCATCGGAACTTAGGCCTAAGTAGCGGTTTGGTAGGCAGTGGAATGCTCTTTAAGGCCGAGGTTCTTCAAGAAACACTTCAGGCCATTAATCGCGATTCTGCAGTAGAAGATAAATTATTTGAGTTTTACCTACTTGAGCAAAAGTATTTTATAGAATACGTAAAGCAGGTACCGGTTTATGATGAAAAAGTGTCTAGCGGGAAAAACTTTAGTAATCAAAGGAAACGATGGATTGCCGGACAGATACACGCTTTCAAGCTTTTTATAATTCCAGGGTTTAAGCAATTGTTTAAAGGAAACCTTGGCTTCTTTGATAAAGCTTTACAAATGGCCTTTGTTCCAAAACTGCTATTTGCCATTCTCTTAGGTCTTCTATCCTTAGCAGCCTGGCTATTTGATTTCGGTCACAATTGGTGGTATTACCAATTTGGATTATATGCCTTAACCCTATTCATCTGTATTCCTGGCTCCTACTTTAAGTGGTCTAACCTCCCAATACTATGGGAGCTTCCAAAAGCGGCGTTCTTCATGCTCTTAGCTATTGTTAGGATTAAAAAGAACCAAAGTGTTAAAGAATTTGAACATACGGAAAAGGAGTTTATCGAAGAGAAATAAAAAACCCCGGGTTAAAACCCAGGGTCTAAAATTTTTAGTATCCGAATCGATTAATAACGATTTCTTGATCTAAATGCTGGTCTCTCAGAGCGTTCCTCACGTGGACGAGCTTCTTTAACAACGATGTCGCGTCCTTTTAGGTTAAAACCGTTAAGCGCTTCGATTGCTGATCCGCCTTCGTCATTACCTGGCATTTCCACAAAGCCAAAGCCTTTGGAACGTCCAGATTCACGATCGGTGATGATTTTTACTGAAGACACTTCGCCATAAGCTTCAAAAGCGTCTCTAAGATCTTGTTCTTGAACTCCATAGTCCAAGCTTGCCACAAAAATGTTCATTGAAAAAAAATAAAAGATTAAAAAGCATAATCAGGTTTTGCTGTTGCAAGGTACGCTTTAAAGTATTCACTTTAGCCATGTTAAAATATTTAACCTAGACTTATCACTGAGTCACAAATCATTGATAACCATCACCTTGCAGCTTCGAGACCATCACCTAAAGCCTGCTTAGGACTAAGTCTTAGCCGCAATTCGCCCCAAGTTTCGATCATTGTTTGGATAAAATTGTTCCTTTTGTACTCACTTTTAGTATTGTAAATTGCGTAAAAATTAATTTCATGCATCGAAAATCATTATTTGTTTTAGGCCTATTCGCCTTATCCCTCTCTGCTTGTCAAAATGCTAGCACTAAAGACGCAAACCAGGACCAAACTGATACCTCTAGCCAAGCAGAAGAAAATACGAATACCCCTCCTGCGGTGCCGGATGGTGCACGCGTATTTTTCGCCAACTTAAATGAGGGTGATACTTTAACTAGCCCTTTCTTAGTGGAGTTCGGTATTGAAGGTATGGAAGTGGAACCAGCCGGAGAGGTAAATGAAGGCAAGGGCCACCATCATATCATTATCAATAATTCCTACATCGAATTTGGTGGCACGGTGCCAGCAGATAGCGTTAACATTCATTATGGAGGCGGACAAACTAGCGATAGTCTCGATTTAAATCCCGGAAACTACAGTTTAACTATGCAGTTTGCGGATGGATATCACCGCTCTTATGGCGAGCAATTATCCAGTACTATTAACGTAGTGGTAATTAATTAAGGCCTTTTATCATCTAAATGAAAAAGCCCTGTGTACTAAAGTATACAGGGCTTTTTTTATTTGTTGAATCGTGAATACTATTTAACCACGATTTTCTTAGCATTGATACGTTGACCTTCTACTTCAATTACGGCCAATACAACACCTTTAGGCAAGTTGCTTAAATCAAATTCAGCGCTTAGCTCACCATTATTGCTCTGGTAGTTTTTACTAGCAATAGTGCGACCGGTTAAGTCGATGAACTTCAAATTTACAGTGCTAGACTTTAAATTGTACACCTGAACATAGTAGGTCTTTCCATCACTGTAAGAGCCATCTAATACCTGAGGTCCAGAGCTAGCAAACAAAACATTTTCATCTATACCTACATTTCCTCCATTAGGATCGTAGTTGATGCTTGCACAGTCTAGGTTATTAGTAGTGTCGCTTTCTGTTACACCAGTCCAGTTAGGACCAATACCGATTACGCCACCACAAAAATCAACGGTCATTGCTGAAGCTCCAGAAATATTTAAACCTGCAAAGTTTACAGAGCGATTTTCGGTATCACCATTATTCATGGTTGTACCAGTAATGCTGAAAACTACCGGTACCGTTTGCCCGTTCTGGTTTACCGTGAGGAGTCCACCGTTTAAGGTTGGGTAATACAATACGGTATCATTAGCCGTTACTGCTTGGGTACCGTTATTGGTGATGCTAACATCAAAAGAAAATTGTAAACCGGGACCAATAGTCGAATTAGCGCTTGGCTGATTTAAGGTAACGCTCAAGTCATTTTGCGCTTGAGCTGATATCCCCAAAAGGATAGCTAGGGATAGTACTATTTTTTTCATAGGAATTAAATAAAGTTAGTGCCCCAAAATTAAGGCTAGTCCTAAGAAAGGCAATAGAATTCGCCTATTTAACATAAATTAAGGTTTTGCCTGCGAACGTCTTTTTCGCATACGCATATTTATGAGCTCTACTAGGAGCGAAAAAGCCACCGAAAAATAGATATACCCTTTACTAATATGCTGATGTAGTCCATCTGCAATTAGCACCACCCCAATTAGAATTAAGAAGGATAAAGCTAAAATCTGTAAAGTAGGGTGTTGCTCAATAAAGGCTGCTATCTTGGCGGCAAAGGCTAACATAACCCCCAAGGAAACAATTACCGCAAGAATCATAATGAATAATTGGTCGGTCATACCAATGGCGGTCAGTATGGAGTCAAAAGAAAAGACGATATCCAAGAGGGCAATTTGAATGATGATGCTAGCAAAACCCTTTTTAACACTTTTAGAAGGCTCCTCGACCGCACTCTCTCCTTCCATCTTATGATGAATTTCGCTAGTCGATTTAGCTAAAAGAAACAAGCCCCCCGCAATTAGGACAAGATCACGACCGGTAAAATCAATGCTCGCTAGATTAAAAAGAGGTTCACTTAACTGAATTATCCAGCTAATGGCAAACAGCATTAAAATTCGTAGTACTAAGGCCAAAGAAATACCGGCCAAACGTGCCTTGGGCCTATATTCAACCGGAAGTTTATTGGTTAAAATTGAGATGAAAATAATATTATCGATTCCTAGCACTATTTCCAATACACTCAAGGTAAGAAAGGCGATAAACCCTTCGGCGCTAAAGAGGACGGTGTAATCCATAATTATTTTTGCATTTGTCTTTCCACTTCTGCTTCATGTTGCATGCGTTGCTGCAATTGCTTAGCATAAGCTAAGCCATCTTTACTCCCATAATCGGCATATGATTTTTGGGCCCATTCTAGTGCTTGTGGCAAATCACCAATTACTTCAAAGGCCACAGCTATATTGTAAGCCATACGTGCTCGATCCTTTTCTTCAGTAGCCTTAGGAATGCCGTTTTTCCAAACGTCTATCGCTTCCCTCCAATTATCCACTTCCGCTAAACGACCACCTCTTTCTAAATCACTAGATTCTTTAGCCTTGGTATAAAAGCTGCGACTAAGGCGAATAGGCATAGGAGCAATTTTAAAGGCATAGTCATGCCCCAGCCTTCTGCATAAGTCCCGGGTGGCTTCATCCTTATCAATTAAAGCGGCTAAAGCTTCGGCCTCCGATTCACCAGTAGCACTCCAAGTGTTAGTGCGGGATAATAGTTGCTGGTCTATTAATTCGCGCCGAATTGGATCATACATTCGAATCCCTACTTTAATATTTCCTACCCCTTCGGCATACCATTCATTCACTTCTTTTTCTACCTCATTTCGATTCTCCCGATTAGTCACTTTCTTCTTAACCTTTCGTTGTCCTTTAGTTATGATGAAATCGGTATCCATGATTTCTAAAGCAACAATGGCATGAGCATTATAACGACGTATCATGTTGTTTTGCAGCTCCTGACTCAGAGGGTCGGGAAAAACTGCCGTGAGACTATTACCTTCTAAACGTTCTTTAGCAATTTTAACCTGGTAACGGGGAGATGCTTGCAAGGTGTTTTTTAAACTGTTTACCAACTCTTGAGCCGCAGCCCTATCGGCCATGATACCTTCACCAGTTAAAATCCCCTCACCGATGGTAATCCAAGCGTTTTTATCAGAGGGTTTCGTCCGATCTAAAACTAATACTGTTTTGATTTCTTGATTAACATTAATCTCTGCAGGACGCATAGTATTTATTGCCACATTCCTTTTTCCGCCGCAGGCTATGGCAAGGAAAAGTATACTAAAGAGGATTGGTTTACGCATCGAATTATCTTTTTGGAGAAAAAGCAAAAGGCCTGCCAAAAAAAGCAGGCCCTTTAGATTTATAAGTTGGAATAACGCTCTCCATAGAAGAGCATTTGTTGTAAGAAATCATCTGGATAATGAATCTCAATATCACTAATTTCTTCACCATTGTATACCGGGCGCATCTCTGGTTGTATAAAGCCAGCATATGGAGCAATATTGAGCTTTTCGGTTCGAGCTAATACTTCTTCATGCAGAGCTTGGTCCACTTGCACACCATAATTTTCTACAAGGTCCTTTCCAGCTTGAAAATCACCCTGTGACTTAATTCTTTGAATTTCTCTTAATTGCTGACCAAAAATATCGCGTAATGCTGTGTAGTCATTGATTACGAAATAGGTCTTGCCGTCCAGTACTTTTTTCTCGATAACATTATTCTCTTTCCCCATTTCATAGGCCCAAGCTGCCACTAATTGACGGTTACGCATATGATCTTCCTCAATAATTTCGCCTGGTTTTAATCGACGTAATTGCAGCATCAAACCATTTCTGATATAATTATCATACTCAGCTTTTCCCGCTTCTAGGCTTTCCATTAAACCTAGCTCAAGCATTTTTTGATCCATAATAAAATACAAGGCTACTAAGTCGGCGCGGGCTTCCTCTAGGGTGCTGGAGTAATTTTTAAGCGTTTCATTAGGCGTAGCCACCCCTGGCTCCAATTTACCACTGGCATGACCAACTACTTCATGCAGAGCGGTGTGCATTTTTCCGCTTAGAGCACTGTATTTTTTGGCCCGCTCAATTTCTTCTGCCGAAAAAGTGAATTCTTCTAGGAACCCTGCTCCTTTTGCCTCTTCGTAAGCACCTTCGATATTGGTTAAGCTTATAGACTTCGAGCCGTGTGCTTCTCTAATCCAGTTGGCGTTTGGTAGATTTACCCCGATCGGAGTACTAGGCGTGGTAGCGCCTGCCTCTCCTACCACATTAATCATTCGGTAAGAAACTCCGACTACCTTCTCCTTTTTATGCTGGTCCAGAATTGGACTATTGTCTTCGAAATACTGGATATTCTTAGAGATAACCGCCATCTTTTCACTAGCATCCAAGTCTTTTACTTGAACGACTGTCTCATAGGTAGCTTTATATCCTAGTGGATCGTGATAAACTTCAATAAAGGAGTTGATGTAATCTACTGTGCTAGTAGTATCCTCTACCCAGGCAATATTGTACTCGTCCCATTTCTTTAGGTCACCAGTAGTATAATATTCAATCAATAAGCCTAAAGCCTTTGCCTGTTGCTCATTTTCAGCAACTGTTTGGGCTTTTTCTAACCAGTGGATAATCTTTTCGATAGCAGCACCATACATACCGTTTAAGTGCCAGGTCTTTTCCACCAATTCCCCATTCTCTCGTACTAATTTACTGTTTAAGCCATAACTAATTGGCTTCGAGTCATTAGGGTCTACTTGTGCTTTATAAAATGCCGTGGCTTCTTCGGCAGTAATATCGGGATCGTAAAAGTTTACCGCTGAAGCCAGTAATAAATCTTTATTTGGGTCTTTACTAACGCCTTTTGCATCTTCATCATTAAAAATGACTTCAAAAGCGGCATCACTCAGACTAGCCTCGGTATCTTTTAATAAGCTTCGCAGATAATCTGAATTGAAATCGGGAACTATTTTGGCATGGCTGTAATGATGGTGAATACCATTGCTAAAGAAAACGCGTTTGGCGTAAACCAAAAAGTTTTCCCAATTGGTGTCCTTTACCCCATTGTAGTTCTTAATAATGGTTTCTATTGCCTTGCGGATCTCAATATTGTGACGATACTGTTGATCCCAGAGAATATCTCTCCCCTCTAGTCCAGCTTGACTAAGGTAATAGGCTAATTTCTTTTGTTGTAAACTTAGTTTTTCCCATCCGGGAACTTGATAGCGCAAAATGCGCAAATCGGCAAACTGCTCAGTCTGCCATTGAAAATCAGAATTTTCAGTATGCATTTCTTCAGATTCCTTTGTTGTTTCAGACTGTGGCGATTGACAAGCGCTTAGGCTTAGCATCAGGCCAAGGCTAAAGAGGCTAATTCTTTTCATAGGATTGGATTAAAGCTCGAAGATACTTCTTAAGCCTTAATAATGCTAAAGGAAAAGTCAAGGGGATTTAAAGAGGCTTTCAAAAGACTAATAAAGTCCCATCCGTAAGCAGAAAAATAATAGGCCAAATTATCGTGACGCTCCTGTAAACCACCCTTTGGAAATAAGCTGTAGTAAATACGTTCTAGCTTTTCCATGTCCTCGCTATGCCTCCTTTTCTCGGCGCGTAATAGCTTCTTCCTTAAGTTTTCGATGCCATTTAATTGCTTTTGCCTCTGAGCGTTCACCGCTCCCATCATGCTTTTATCGGTGATATTAGCAATGGCTTCAAGGTCATTAAACAAATCTTCCAATTGGCGATCAAACTTCTCAAGTTGAATATCTTCAGGGAAATGATTAGCAATAAACTCCTTCTTTAGAGTTTCCAAACCTTTAAATAGGTCTGAGCTTTTCAAGTCCATGTCGGCCATTCTGTTTTGCCACTTCGGTTCAATAAAGAGTACGGAGTTACGCAGCATCGGCAAGGGAAAAGGAACTTTAGCCGCGTCAAATAGAGCTTTTAACTGTAGCCAATAAGCAATTTCCCCACCTCCACCGATATAAGCCAAGTTGGGCAGTACTACCTCTTGATATAAGGGTCTTAGAACCACATTTGGACTAAATCGCTCGGGATGCTTATCCATCTCTGCCTCTAGCTCAGCGCGATTGAACTTTAAGTCAGTGTTCAATACGAACCAGTAGTCTCCTCTTTTCTCAATGCGCTCGCGACTGCCTGGCTGCAAGTAAAAAAGGTTTACTTCGCGAGGAAATACTTGGGCAAAATAGGCTTCTTTTAAAGCCTGGCTCTGAGTTTGAGCAGCCACTTGAAAGTCATCCTCAAAAAGATCTTTTTTGAAATAGGGTAACATGCTCCGCTTAAGCTCTGCATCATCCCCGTCAATAATTAAAAGACCGTACTGATTAAATAGACCATGCACGATGTAACGAGTAGCCTGCGCTAGGTTATCATGCTCATGATAGCCTTCCCTAAATAGCTTAAGTATTTCTGCCGCTTGCTCACCCGGACCTAAATGCTCTTCTAGTTCATCCAGTACCTTGCCCATCCCATAGTTAGGCATATGGCCAACCGCTCCATTAATGGAGTTTTGCCAATGCAATCGCCCACCGAAGAGATTTATGAAGGAAATTTCTTCAAAATCGTGGTCCTCAGAAGCCATCCAATAAATAGGCTGAAAATTATATTTAGGGTAGGCCTCTTTTAAACGCTCCGCCAAATTAATGGTGCTGATGATTTTATAAATGAAGTAAAGTGGCCCGGTTAAGATGTTGAGCTGGTGACCAGTGCAAACAGTATAGGTGTTTTTAGCTTCCAAGCTAAGCAGTCGCTCTTCTAAACTATCGTCCAATTCAATCTCCCCCTCTTGGTACTGCTTTCTTAAAGTTTGTACCAAAAGCTTACGCTGAGGGTCTCTAAAACCCGACTTGCGTTCGATCTGGCCTTCGAAAGCTTTTAAATTGGGAAAGGTTTCTATAAAAGGTTTGAGCTTAGGCGATTCCGCCAAATAGTCTAAAATCAAGGGACTAAAGAATCCTGTCTGGGAATAAGGGATACACTCCACTTCTTTCATGTCACAAATTTAGAATTAAATTTCCCCTGATACATTTACAGGAACTATCAAGCCTTAGATAAAAATGAAATACAGAATCACAAACAAATATATCGCCCAAAAAGGTCGTAGTTTATGCGGGTTAGATCCCCATAAAAACTTGGTTATTCTGAAAAAGAAAGATCTATTATTAGCAATTAGCTGATATAAATAATCGCTAATACGTCTAAACAAAGATGATTTGAGATAAGCTGGATAGAGAAACTTCCAGCGATTCATTAGCAGTAAACTATAGTAAGCAGCCTCGGGACCAGAGTAAATTTGTCCCCTAGTATCAATCAAGCGAACTGCTTCTTTAAAGTGAATGATGTCGATATCCGGGAATCGACCATTAAGATCTTGATAAGCTATATAATCAAAGCGCCCGGGGTCTAAGTCTTGCCAATACTTTATCCAATAAGCGCAGAAGGCACATTTCCCATCCCATACAAGGGTGGACTTAGCCGGTGGATTTTGAGTAGATTGTAATTTCTGGAACAAGCTTTTTCCGCAAATTTAGCAATTATGCGGTCTGCTTGTTTAAATAGAGGCTTTCTATAGATTCTGTATCCTTTAGCATTTTTCCCTGGCTAATGGAGAGTGTTCTTCCATTTTCCTCCACATACTCCTTTACACGAATTGCTATTTGTAAAATTTCTCCCATTTGTTTTCGTTTCGGAATTAAAACTAATCATTTCCCAGCTTAAAAACCAAATAAAAATCTAGCCTTAAGCCTTATATACATTGACTTTAGACTATATACGTTTAAAAAGTGATATCGGATTTACTAGATTACAATTCCGAATCAATATTTGAAACTTGACTGAAAATCAAGACTTGGGAATAGTGCTTTCTAAACAAAAGGAAATTAGCCTACTACCAGAAGGCGGAGAAAAATCGATACAAAAAAAATTACAAGGGAAAGGTTTGCAAGGCTTTGTTATAGGCCGATTCAAAGGCTAATAGGTCTAGACCATGCTTTAACTGACGCTCATTGAAAAAGGTGATTAGCTTTTCCGTAGGCATGTTTCCCGTTAAATCGTCCTTAGCCATCGGACAACCACCGTAGCCTTTTATTGCACCATCAAAGCGCATGCAGCCCGATTCATATGCTGCTGCTACTTTCTCTTTCCAGTTATGGCTTTGGGTATGCAAATGCGCACCAAACTCAATTTGTGGAAAAGTGGGAATTAGAGTTCCAAAGAGTTGCTTTATACTATCAGGATTAGATGTACCAATGGTATCAGATAGCGAAATAATTGGCACGCCCATTTGTACCAAATCTTCTACAAAATCTGCGACGATGGACGGACTCCAAGCTTCGTCATACGGATTACCAAAACCCATAGAAACATAGAGCACTAGCTCCTTACCGGACGCTGCACAGATTTCCAAAATTTGTTTTACTAAAACTCTACTTTCGGCAATAGACTTATTGGTATTGCGCTGCTGGAAAATTTCAGAAACGGAAAAAGGATAGCCTAAATATTGAATTTCTGAATGTCGCGCCGCTTCTTGCGCACCTCGCAGATTAGCAACAATAGCTAGTAGCTTGGTATCGCTTTTAGATAAGTCTAATTCCGACAACACCGCTTCTGTATCCCGCATTTGCGGAATAGCTTTAGGAGAGACAAAACTTCCAAAATCCAGGGTGTCAAAACCTACCTGCAATAAGGATTGCAGGTAGGCTATTTTATTTTTGGTCGGGATAAATTCATCGATACCCTGCATCGCATCACGAGGGCACTCAATGATCTTAAGCGCTTTTGAAGTCAATTTCGCGTTTTTTTTTTTTTGAGTTGAGAGGTTTTGCGAAAATACAAGCAATTTCCTAAGCAGGAATACGCTTTAATGCTTCTAAGAAATAAGACCAAAACTTAGCCACTGAGGCTATTTTTACTTTTTCATCCGGTGAATGCGGATTTTTAATGGTGGGTCCGAAGGATATCATTTCCAAATTCGGGTAATGTTGACCTAATAATCCACATTCTAATCCCGCATGACAGGCCAATACCCTTGGTTCCTCACTAAATAACTCTTGGTATAAATCCTTCATCATTCCTAGCATGGGAGCATTCGGATCAAGCTTCCAGCCAGGGTAAGAGCCACTGTGCTTCACTTCTGCACCTAGGATGCGCCAAGGAGCCCCTACCGAATCAGCAATATCAAATTTGGCACTTTCACGGTCACTTCTTTGTAAAGCCTTAATGTTTAATTGGCCATTCGCTAGGCTTACATGAGCAACATTATTACTCGTCTCTACTAAGTCTTCTACATCCGGACTTAAGCGACGAATACCATCGTGTGTGCATTGCAAGGCGGCCGTAAATCTTTTAAAGTCATCCTGCTGCATTTTCTTAGCAGCCAAACTCACCTCTTCTACCTGAATTGAAATATTAGGGTCAGTGGTACTAAACTCAGCTTCCAAAGCAGCAGCTTGCGTTTTCCAATACTCTAATGCCTGTGCAACCTTGCTTTCAGGAACCACAAGTATTGCTTCAGCTTCACGCGGAATGGCATTGCGCAGACCTCCCCCTTCGAACTGGCTTATAGACCAAGCAAAGTTCCCCTCAGGGTCATAAATCATACGGTTTAGAATCTTATTGGCATTGCCTCTGCCGTAGATTATGTCCATTCCCGAGTGACCACCAAAAAGACCTTTTACCGTAAGCTTGTAAGCCATCTCTGAATTGGGCTTAGTATCTATTTCACTGTAGTTCCAACTGATATCGGTATCAATACCACCGGCGCAACCAATGCTTAATTCATCATCGTCCTCGGTATCTAAATTCATTAGAATATCACCAGACAAGAAGCCTGCCTGAAGATTGTGCGCACCGGTCATCCCTGCTTCCTCGTCGGTTGTAAATAAAGCCTCGAGAGCTGGGTGAGCAATATCATCGGAATCGAGTACCGCCAAAATACTGGCTACTCCCATACCATTATCAGCTCCCAAAGTGGTTCCCCGGGCTTTAACCCATTCCCCATCGATATACATATTTATACCTTGGGTTTCGAAGTCAAAATCGGTATCCGCGTTTTTTTGACATACCATATCCAAATGAGCCTGCAGAACTACCTTTCGGCGGTCTTCCATACCAGCACTGGCTGGTTTTTCAATTAGAATGTTACCGATTTCATCTTGTTTCCAAGCTAAGTTTCGCTCTTTAGCCCAGTTAATGATGAAAGCCTGAACCTTTTCCTCCTTTTTTGAGGGGCGAGGTACTTCGTTTAAATCCGCAAAAAAGCCCCACACATTGCGAGGCTCTAAGTTTCTTATCTCTTGAGACATTTTTATTGATTTCCTAAGATTATGGGTAAGCCGTCCTTACTGGAACCGATAATAACCGTTTTAGAATTTGGCGATTCAGACAACTTCAAGGTTGCTTCTATCCCCTTTTCACGTAAAATCTTATCGGTTAAAGAACTATTGATAATGTCATTAGCACGAGCCTTACCTTCGGCCTCAATTTTCTGACGCTCCGCTTCTTTCTTAGCTTGTTGAATTTTAAACTCATACTCTAAGGAAGCCTGCTCCTGCTCTAACTTTCGCTCAATCGCAGCCTTTAATTTGGGAGGTAAAGTCACCTCACGGATTAAGACCGCGTCTAGCTGAAGATAGTTGTCCTGAAGTGCCTGCGAGGTACGTTGAAATATTTCTACTTGAATATTCTCACGCTTGGTTGAGTAAAGCTCTTCAGGAAGATATTTACCGATTACCTCACGAGTAGCGGATCTAACTTGAGGAATAATGATTTTCTCGTGGTAGTTTTCACCAATCTCATCGTGTAAATAACCGATTTGGTTATCCAGCGGGTAATAGCGGTAAGAAAGTTCTAGTTTGATGGTAAGCCCATTACGACTCAAGACTTCCATGCTACTTACAGATTCTTTCTTCTTGATATCGTAAATGTAGATATCATCCCAAGGCCATTTAATATGAAAGCCTTGTGCATAAACTTTATCCTTGTCAAGTCCTCCTTGAAATTTGCGGAAAATAACCGCCTTCTCTCCTGGCTTGATAGTAAAGGTTATGGAGTTCCAGGTTAGTACAATCGCAAGGAAGCCTACGAAAGCAATTATAATAAGATAGGTTGTTCTTTGATTCATGATAGATATTTTAATACTGGCCCCAATATTTACGAAGGAACCATTCTAAACTGACTAAGCCCAAAATTACGAAGAACAGAGGCCATCTGCTAAGAATTTCCTCCTTATTCCTCTTTTCCACTAATTGACCAGAGGCCTCATTGTTCATGAGGTTTTCTACTAATTGAGAAAGCTCCTCTAATTTATATGATTCACCCCCATTAGTCTCAGCAGCTGCTTCTAAAGCTTCGTAATTGGCTTGTAGATCCCGTGACTCCAAATTATTTTCCTCTACTACTACAGTACCCTTTTTTGTGAGCTTATCATCTCCTAAATCCAATTCAGCTTCATATGTGTAACGACCCGCTTTTAAATCATTCAACTCTAGTTGATAGATATTGCGATAGGGATTTAATTTATACTGATAAGCTACTTTCCTATCCTGATAAATCCTGATACTTAAATCCCTGTTGTTTATTAAGTTAGAGGATTTATCATAAGCCTTTGCTTTAAGCTTAGTACTGAGTCCTTCTAAAATTTCTTTCTCCCAAATAATCTGCAGTGGTTCCCTTTTTTCCTGCGCCAACAAGTACTGTTTTATTTGCCCAATGAAGTCGTCAAAAGCATCGAAATTCTCTTGTTTTCGGTAATTATAAATCCGCCAACGCCAAAGGCCACGTGCTAGGAATACGCAATAACGAGTACCTAAACTTTCCTCGTCAAAAAAAGCTATTGGCTCTTGGGTGCTTAAATTATCGATGCGCTTATAGAATAATACTTTAGCACTGAGGGGAATATCTGCTTTACCATAGATTCCATCTAAAGGTGGGAAGTCCTTCCAGATATCCTCCATGCGCTCCGAAAGCGGGAACAAGCTAAAATCTTGAGGCCAATTAGCATATTGCTTTTCACTCTCAGAACTAGAGTTTTGGTAGAGTGTCTGCAAGTAGCCTGGGGTTCCCTCGGCACCTTGCAATAAAATAAATGGTATTTGCTTTTGCTCCATCAAGCTCAGGAATGCGGGCTGAGCTTTAGTACTAAGCACTAGGTCTAGTGTTTCAGCCTCTAAATCGGCGAGATTGGATTTATAGTTTATTTCCACCAAAGGATCTCTGGATAAAGCACGCGCCAGTGCGGCAATATCAGGCTGACTTTCCTGGGTGTAAACCGCCACTCGAATTTTATCGCTGATAACCTCAAAGCTAAAGGGACGTCTAACTTTAGCTCCCTGCGAGTCCTCAATGATTAATTGGCACTCCTGCAAGCCTTCTGTTTTAGCCTCTAATTCGAGTATCCCTGATTCGTACCAGGTTGGTATATCGATTTTCAGTTTATCACTTATTAGCTCTGCACCATTCTCATCTAAAACCTGTATTTTAATTTCCTCGCCTTGCTTATTTACGGCCTTGAGGTCGTATTCTAAGAGTAGACTGCGATCTAAGAGAACCTTTTCGTTATGACGTAAATCACTTATGCTTATAAAACGTTCTTGACTCTTTTGACCCGCTTTGAGACTGTATAGCCTTTCTGTAAATGAAAAATCGATGCTATTTAAGGCTCTTCCTCTATTCACAATTCCATCGCTGAGCAGCACCATGGTGTTAATGTCTTGGTCGTAGGTAAGGCTTTTTAAGTCTTGAATACTGCGCTCAATATTGGTCAGGCCCCGATAGGCAACAGAATCTACATAAAGCCGATCAGCAAACTGAAAGCTACGTAACTCATACTTCTGCTTCAACCTTTCCAAACTCTTATCCCTTTCCGCTAAAAAAGCACTGAAGTTTGGATCTTCCTCACTTACCGATAGAGAAGCGTCTTCGAGCCAAATTAAATAAGGCTTTTGCTCTTCCATTTCCTGGCTAATAATCAAAGGCCTCAATAAAAGAACGCTTAATAAGAGTAGGCTTGAAAAACGCAAAGCCCCAAGCAACCACTTCTGCTTGGGGCTATACTTATTATTGTTTAAGTAAAGAGCATAGACCATGAGGCTCGCGACAATAATCGCTAGCAATAACCACCATGGACTATAACTAAAGCTTAGTTCACTCATTTATTAGGTAAGCATACCTCCGTCTACTTGTAGAACCTGACCCGTAACATAAGATGATAGGTCAGATGCCAAGAAAAGACAAGCATTGGCAATGTCTTCTGGCTTACCTCCTCTCTTCAATGGAATTGCATCGCGCCAGCCTTGCACCGTTTTTTCATCGAGCTTATCGGTCATTTCTGTTTCAATAAAGCCAGGGGCGATTACATTACAGCGAATATTACGGGAACCTAATTCCAGGGCTACCGACTTACTAAAGCCTATGATACCGGCTTTGGAGGCCGCGTAATTAGCCTGACCTGCATTACCCTTTAAACCTACTACAGAGCTCATGTTAATAATGGAACCATTTCTGGCCTTGAGCATAGTGCGCTGTACTGCTTTAGTAAGATTGAAAATAGATTTTAAATTAATCTCCATCACCTTGTCAAAATCCTCTTCAGACATGCGCATTAATAGAGTATCGCGAGTAATACCAGCATTATTTATGACAATGTCGATGCTACCAAAATCCTCAAGCACTGCATCCACTAGGTCGTGAGCTGCCTGATAATTTGATGCATCCGAGCGGTATCCTTTTGCTTTAACATCATGGGCAGCTAATTCTTTTTCCACCGCCTCTGCTTGCTCTACACTAGATAGATAGGTAAAAGCAACATTACAGCCATGTTGTACAAAAACTTCGGCAATACCCTTGCCTATACCTTTTGAAGCTCCCGTAATTAGAGCGGTTTTTCCTGCTAATAATTTCATCCTTTATTCAAATTTAATCGAGCCACTGAAATTCTGAGTGGCGAGGTAAGTTACTAAGCTTATCTAAAAGTTCTGACGGAGGAATGGTAAGTTTTCTCGCTTTTAGGTCAATCCAGGCACCAAGCACTTCTACTTTGGCACATAAGGTTTCCCCACGCCAAATTTCATGGCGAAATGCAAAGCGACTGTAATCTTTTCGCAAACCTAAAAGCGAACCATTCATGATTAATTGATCACCAAAGTGCAATTCTTTTATAAAGGTTGCCTTTTCTTCAAATAGCACAGGGCCTACTCCTAGTCGGCCCATATCCTCTACCCTTATTCCCCGTTCAATAAATAGTTCAGTGCGCAATTGTGCGCCAAAATCATAATAAACGGAATGCCTTACATGACCATTTGGGTCTAAATCGCTCCAGCGAATTTTTATGGCCTGAGAAAATAAGCCTTGCTCACTCATGCTACAAAACTACAGTTTGATTGCGAAAAGCCCTCTAAAATCTATAATTAAGCCCGAACATGACTCCCACACTTTGCGCGCGATAGCCTAAGAGAATATCATATTGACTATTTAATAGATTGCTGAAGTTTACAAATGCTCCGATTCTCGAATTGTATCGGTAATCGATTTTTAGTCCCAAATCTAGATAAGGCTTAAGTAAGGCATCGTAATTAGGAAAAGCGGTATTGCTAGCGAATCGCGAACCGATGTAATCTAGACCTAATTGAAATCCTATTTTATCCTTTAAATTATAATAAGCACTAAGATTAGCTTCAAAATAAGGAATGTACCAAGCTCTGGCACCGCTTTCATTGCTCTGAAAACTGCGGGCAATGGCCGAAGTTTTAATGCGCAACTTCTCATTCCAGTTAAAGTCTAAAGCACCCTTGGCGTATAGGATGTTAATGTCATGGTAGCGCAGTCCAACGTATAGAACCTGATCCAGACTACGATCGAAACTGGGATTGGCGTAAACAAAAGCTCGATTTTGAAAAATTTGATAGCCTCCTTCTAAATTAAAGCTAAGGTTAGACGCTAAAATACCTTCCATACCGGCAAATATCCGATTCTCCCCACCTGCTCTTGTAAGCTGACCAGGAGCAATAAAAGGGCTAAGCTGACTAAGTTCTCTGAAGTTATTCCTAGAAAGTTCACCCTTAATACCACCCTTTATGCTTAATACACCCGGAATCATTTTCCAGCGCACAATCAGCTCTGGGAAAAAGAAAACACGGCCATCCGAAAAATCGGGGCGACTATCTTTTTGATCGAGAATAAAAAGATTTAAGCCAAAGTCAAAGCCCAGATTATTCCTTTCCATATGAATATGGGGACGCGCTTGAAACTGGAAGGTACTTTGCTTAAATGCGCTACTATCTTGAAATCCAGCATAGAGGCTATCCATCTGATTTTGAAAATACATCGCATTAAGCTCTAGATATAAATTCTTATCGTCTGCAGGTAATGCCCAGTCGGTTTCTAACTGAAAATCTTGTTCAGCACTGCGATAATTATCATCAAAATGACTGAAGCCCAGACTTAGTCCTTGCAACCATCCCAAGGCCTTCTTATTAGCTTCCTTAATTGATGATTTCACTGCATATGATCGATACCAATTATACGGAGCCGAACCTCTGGTGCTATCTTCATTGGAAAAAGCACCAGTAATAGGATTGCCGTAATAGCTAAACTTATCCAGATTAACCGCAGCTTCGGTATGCCAAGTTAACTTGCGGTAATAACGGTTGAAGAAAGCGCCTAAATGATTGCGCGAAAAACTATTATCATCATAGTAGAGACCTTCTACCCCATCCTGACTAGATAAGTGTCGCGCTGAAATCCCAAAACTTGATTTAGCACTTCGACCACTATTGTAATAAGCTTCTGCTAAAGCAGTATTGTAAAGACCATAGCCCGTGCGAATGAATGCCCGGTATAATTCGGGGACCTCTATCTTTGCAATACGTGCTGGGGACAAGGTTTCGGGTTGCATGCGCACTTCGATGGGGCTACTAAAAATAGCATATTGAACCGCGATCTTTTGCTCAATGCTATCTTGATAAGTAGGACGCTCCAAAACCTTTTGAGCTTCCATTACCTGGGCTTTGTAACGATCGGTTACACTTAACTCTATTTGACCTAGATTTTCTTTTTCATCTGGCTGGGCCCAAGCCTTAAAAGCTAGAACCACTAAAAAAAGACTGTATACTCGCTTCATTTTACTTCTCAATTATTTCAGGTTCTTCGAGCGGTTCTTCTTCGGAGGGGAAATCAATTAATTGCAAGCCTCCTTCCGAATCAAGCATGATTGGTGATGCCTGCTTGCGCAGCAATTCCTCTTTTTGCTTTAAGGCTCTTGCCTCTGCATCTGCTATATCTGCCTTTAAAGCTTCGGCTTTGGATACCAATTTTTGGTCCTCTGCAGAGCTTATAATAAAGTCCAGAATGTAATTAGCTTGGAAAATATCATCGAGCTTCCAGAAATTAAAGGCCATCAAGTAAAGCGCCTTCATCTTCCACTCTTTGTAACTCGGTAGCTCATCAATTAGCAGATTTATTTTCTTATTACTGCTGTCGTAATAGGCCTGTTTTTGTAGGATAAGGGCTTGATAATAAAAGGCCTCCGCTTTAGGGGCACCGTCTGCAATTTTCAAGAGTCTTTCAAATTGCATCATAGCTAGATTCCAGGCCTCCTTACCGAGGCTCACCATCGCCTTTACCCGAATCGCCTTTTGTTTTACTTCGCGGCGCAAACTTGCATGAACCAATAATGCATCCGCATACTGATCCGCTTTAAGTGTATCTCGCAAAGCCCAAGCCGCATTGAGAGCTCCTTCCTGAGCCTGAATCTGCTGTTCATTGCTCTGTGCCAAGCTATTTAACCTTTCATACCGCTCGAGAGCCATTACAAAAGAAGAATCCTTGAGGTCGGCTGCTGCGGTGTACTGCAACGCTTTAATTCGATACTCAATTTTAGACTTGATGCTTAATTCATCGTAAAATTGATAAGCCAATGAGTCGGCCTTAACCCTTTCGGCAGATTGAGCCCCGTAATAAAGAGCGGGCTCATAAAAAATACCCTTTGGATAACGCCTTAGATAGGATTGAAACGATCCCACTGCTTGGGAATAGTTGGCTGCAGCATAAACGTCAAACGCAGCAGCATAAGCGGTACTATCTAGCTGTGAATCTTTGAAGTCTACGAATTCAATGGTTGCAACCCAATCTAAATAATCATCAATCTTCTGTATACGCTTATAGTTGATTTCGGCCAGCCTAATTGCTTCCAAAGATTCTGGTGTACCTGGGTATTTAGCGACTACCGCCTTATACTCATCGATAGCCTTGGTATTCTTATCTTGATTGGAATATATAAGCCCGCGCTTTAAACCGATTTCCGCTTTTCGATCGCTCTGCGGATAGCTTTGCTCATAAGTGGCAAAGGCCTTTAGAGCTGCCTCATAATCTTCTAACTGTAATAGACTCAGGGCAATTTCATAACGAGCACGCTCGGCGTAAATACTCTTGGGATAATTTTGAGCCAGACTTTTAAGCTGGGCGATTTTTTCTCTCGACTTACCCTCGAGGCCCAAGCATTCTGCTTTTTGAAAATAGGCATAATCTACATCCTTAATTCCCGCCTCTACTGCCTTGGAATAATAATTACGAGCTAATAAATAACCTCCAGTAAGGAGGTAAGCATCGCCTAACCTTAAATAAGCATCAGGCTTACGCGCATCTTGATCATCGGCATCGCGGACAAAAACTTTGAACAAATCAGCCGAGGCCTTAAAATCGAACTTTTTATAGGCTATATATGCGCTATGATAAAATGAACGATTGTATACCTCTTGAGCACTAGCACCATAACCACTGCGAAAATCTTTAAATAACTTCTCTGCAGATTCGAAGTCTTTTAAACGATACTGACATTCTCCTTGCCAGTACAAACTTAAAGTAGCTAAGGATTGGTCCTCGGGATATTGAGCCGACTCCTCAAAGCGGTCTAAGGCGCCTTTTAAAGCACCAACATTAAAGAGTTCGATGGCTCTATAGAAGGCAATTTTTTGATAAACACCCCGCATTTCAGGACTAGTTAAACCGGCAATTTTAATCGCGGCCATCGCACGGTCGTAGTCCTTAGAGGTTATATACAAATTGGCTAAATACTCATTTACCTTTTTCCGGTGTTTGGTATTAGGATAAAGGCTTAAATAATCTTGGAAAGTCTGAATGGCATCCTTAAAAGGACTAGAAAGTTCGTAATTAAGCTTCGCGTAATTATAGTAAGCGTCTTCAGCTATAGCGGCATTTTCCTGAATCTCTGAAGCGGCTTTAAAAGCTACCAAGGCCTGATTTGGCTCGCCAACTTTTAAATAAGCATCTGCTAGATGGTAATAAGCATTTTGCCTAAGGTCTTCCGGACCAGCACTAATTTTATTAAAGGACTTGATTGCCTCACTGAATCGATCTTCTTGATAATAGGCATAACCCGCTTGGTAATGATCAATTAAACGCATTTTACCGCCTTTATCTTGATATAACTCTAAGTACTTAATCGCATTCTGATAATCTTCTCGTTGGTAAAAAGCGTCGGCTAGCAATTTGGCTATTTCCGGTGCCCTTCCGGGACTGGCCGTCTGAATTAAATCCTCGCCAACCGATACTAGTTTATCGTAATCCTTAAGGGCATAATAGATATGCGCTAGATAATAAGGAACAAGCGGACCAAAATTAGGATCCTCCTGCAAAGGCAAGAAATTAGTGAGCGCAGTCGCATAGTCTTCTGCACTGTACCTTAGGTGAGCATAGTAGTATCGAGCGGAAGAGGCATAGGCACTTGCGCCATCTTTTAATTTAAAAAAGAGTCTTTCAGCATCGGCGCTTTGCTCGGTTTGTAAATGGGAATAAGCCAGTTTAAACTGAAGTTCAGCTTTAGCTGATTTACCCATGGCATAATCATCTACATTCTGGTAGTACTCTACCGACTGACGGTAGCGCTTTAGACTAAATAAATTATTCGCGTAGCGAAGCCACAGTTGATTTTGCAAGGGACTAGTTTCATGGAGACGGCCAAATTCCTCCACCCTTTCCTTAATGTCACCTCGATAAAGCTCTATAGCACAAACCGCCGCATAATAACGTGCATTCATGCGAGTTTCTGAACTAAGCGCATTGGTTTCGGCTATACGGTCGAAAAGCAACTGGGCATTACCATATTGTTGCTTGTCAAAAAGCTCCATCGCCGTTTTTGTTTCAGTATTAATTCCCCTGAAACTTTCGTTTACCTGAGCCTTTAAGCTGGAACCCGCCCATAATAAGCAGCACCACACAAGGATTAACACTCTGTAAATCCGCATATTAGCATTATATTTTTCTGAATTCTAAAGTAGCGGTAATTAATAGGTCTCTTTTTTAGACAAACAATAAGTTTTTAACGCGAGCTGTTAATTATTATTGAAGCCTAAAGCTTTAATGCAATAGGCAAACTTTAAATTTGTAACAAAAGAATATGCGCGGAGACCCCATAATACGATTGACCAATGCCACCATAAAACAGGGGGCAAAAACAGTTTTAAGTGAAGTAGACTTATTGGTTAGTCAGGGTGATTTTCAATACTTAATCGGTTCTACTGGTTCTGGGAAATCCAGTTTATTAAAGACACTTTATGGCGATTTACCGCTAAGTGACGGTTCAGGAGAAGTATCAGGAATTAATCTTCGCAAGCTAAAAGAGCGTGATATTCCAACCTTAAGAAGGCGCATAGGTATTGTCTTTCAAGACTTTCAATTACTAAATGATCGCTCGGTTTACAATAATTTAAAATTTGTTCTCCAAGCTACCGGCTGGAAGTCTTCTAAAGAGATTAAGAACAAAATTGAAGAGGTCTTGGATAAGGTTAATATGGGCGCTAATGCCAACAAGCTTCCCCATCAATTATCTGGTGGTGAACAGCAGAGGGTTGCCATTGCCCGTTCCTTATTAAATGATCCCCAAATAATTTTGGCGGATGAGCCCACCGGAAACCTTGACCCTTCTACCTCCGAGGAGATTATGATTTTGTTGGAGCAAATTTCCAATAGTGGTAGAGCTATTCTTATGGCTACCCACGATTACTCCTTAATCTTAAAGTTTCCGCATGAAACCTTAAAATGCCATCAGGGAAAGGTCATAAACACAGTTCAAAATACCCTTTAATTGGATTTATGCATTGGCATATTGGTTTATGAGCTTGACCCAAGTCCGCTCCTAAAGCAAATTATAGCCCAAATTGAAAGGGTTTCGGCAAAAACCTATATTCTCATACATGACGATGGCTCTGCCCCGTCCTGGCAGGAAAAGTTGAAAAATGAATGGTCTAAGGATCCTCGCGTTGAACTTTCTTTAAGCGCAGTTAATCAAGGTCGATCTAAGGCAAGAAATACTCTTTTAAAAAAAGCAGATGCCCATTATCTATTAATGATTGATGGGGATGCGCAAATCGAAGACCCCGACTTTTTAGAGAAGTACTGGGCTTCGGCGCAGTCTAAAACAGTTTCAGTAGGTGGTAAAAAGTTGGCCAATACCAAAGCGACCCCTAATTGCGAATTGCGCTGGCTTTACGCTCAGCAGCGAGAAATTCGCAGTGTGGCAAAACGAAAAGAAAGAGGCTTCTTGAGCTTTCAAAGCAATTGCTTTCTAATGGACCTTGGTCATTTAGAAGGGCTGTATTTTGATGAAAAGCTATTGGGCTATGGTCATGAGGATAGTCTTTTTGGCCTTAGGCTTAAGGACCTTGACTGGTCTATAAATCACATAGACCTGCCAACTATCTATCAGGCCGATGAGGCAAGTCCTCAATTCTTAGCAAAAACAGAGCAAGCTCTATCTAACTTGCTCTATATCAAAGAGCATTATCCGCATTATGCGCAATATTTCCCTTTATTGATAGGCTTAAATAAAATTAAGTCTTGGCGACTTACTACTGTGGCTCTTGGCCTATATCATTTGGGAGGAAAGCGGTTTTACTCGAATCTTTGTTCCTCCAAGCCTTCTTTAAAAGTTTTTGATCTCTACCGATTACTGCGTCTCTTAGAGCTTGATCGCAGCAATAAAGGCAGCTAGGCGTTTCGACTCATGCTCCCAATTGTGTTTTTGTGCTGCTATCTCTAAAGCCTGCTTATATTTTTCTGGCTCCGCTTGGATACTTAATACCGCTTCAGCAATAGCTTTTGGCTCCACCGCTACACTTATTCCTATCCCTTCTCCTCGCACAATTTTATCGACCTCTTTTACCTGGCTACTGAGTACGGGAATACCACATTTAATGTAATCAAAGAGCTTATTGGGTAAGGAAAAACGGTAATTGATATTGGTATCCTTATCCAAGGAAAGTCCAACATTGGCCTGCAGGGTATACTGAATCATTTCTTGATAAGGCAAAGGATTTACAAAATGAACTCTCTCTATCAGACCCTCTTCTCTTGCTTTTAGCTTTAGAAAGGGAATCACATCGCCTTTACCAACTAAAACCAAATGAATGTTTTCTGGTAATAGTTTTAAAGCTTCAAAAGCCTCTTCCATGCCTCGGTCTATATTAATTCCCGCTCCTTGATTTATAAGAAGAAAGGCATCTTCAGGAAGGCTTAAGTCAGCTCGACCCTTCTTTATTTCTGGCAAATAGGATTCCGCAATATTGCGCACCACCGCAGGCCTAAGGCCATAATCAGATTCTAAAAGATTGGCGATGCTTTCGTTCACCGTGAGATGATAATCAGCCCTCTTGAATAGAAAGTTTTCCAGCTGAGTCCAGACCCATTTAACTATTGGTCGGTTTTGAATTTCTGGCACCCCTTTAAAATACTCGTGACTGTCGTATACAAGCGGTTTGCGATAGATTTTAGCCACTAAATAATTAGGCAACAAGGTGTCCAAGTCATTTGCCCAATAAAGGTCAAAAGCTTTCTGAAATAGGAGGTGAAAAAAGAGGCGTAAATTAAAAGTGGCGTAGAAAAGAAAGCCCTTATTAAAACTCAGTTTAAACCTCTTATGGGAATAGGAAGCTTTTACTGGTCTACTTTCCGCTAATTGTCTTCCCACAAAATGGATAGTATAACCTTGTTCTTGCAGGCTCTTTATGCTGCGCTCAACCCTTCGGTCGTTCACTAGATCATTTGTTACCGACAGTACTACCCGCTTCATGTGGCAATATTAGAATTTTCAATTTGTAAGGTAGTGCCAAGTTTCCGTATTAATTTTGTCCAAAACACCATTTTGTCTTACCGAGATATCGATATAGAAGAATTTAACTATTCCTTGCCTGAGGAGCGCATCGCCGCATACCCCTTAGCTAGAGGCGAAAGTAAGCTACTCATTTACAAAGACGGAAAGATTAGTCAAAGTCAGTACAAGTACATTGCCGAGGCCCTTCCTGAAAACACCTGGATGGTTTTCAATGAAACCAAGGTTGTGCAGGCACGTTTATTATTTCCTAAAAACGAGAATAGCTTAATTGAAGTATTTTGCCTTGAGCCTTACGGCGGATTAAGCATCGAACAAGCTATGCAGATGCAAGGCAGTATTGAATACCTATGCCTGGTGGGCGGTGCACGTAAATGGAAGGATCATGATTTATATATCGATTTAGGGTCTGTTAAACTTAAGGCCGAAAAACTTGAGCGCTTAGATTCCAGCTTCCGCATCCGTTTAAGCTGGACCGGGGATATCAATTTTGCTGAAATGCTAGAATTAGCAGGCAAAACCCCTCTCCCGCCATATATAAAAAGAGCCGCCGAAGAAACGGATAAAACTACCTATCAAACTAGTTATGCCCGGAAAATGGGATCGGTAGCTGCTCCAACAGCTGGTCTCCATTTTAATGATGCCATTTTCAATGATCTTGATCAAAAAGGAATAGCCCGTAACTTTTTAACCTTACATGTAGGTGCCGGTACCTTTAAACCGGTAAGCAGCTCAGTGGCTGAGCACGAAATGCATGCCGAGGAGGTTTTTATGGAGGCCAATTTTATTAGGTCAATGCATAAAGCACTTCTTGAAGCTAAACCGATAATTTGTGTTGGCACTACTTCCTTAAGGGCGATTGAATCTATGTATTGGTTGGCCTGTATGCTTAAGGGAGGCAAGCATTGGGATCTTGATAATATGATTATTCCGCAGTGGATAGGTTTTGACCAGTCTTTTAAGGCCCTCAGTCCAATTGATGCCTTGGAAGTACTACTAAATTTCTTTGAAGATCAAGCTAAGGATTGGTTATCCTTCAAAACCCAAATTATAATAGCCCCGGGATACCAACACCGGATTATAAAGGGTTTAGTTACTAACTTTCACCAACCAAAAAGCACACTTATGTTGTTAATCGCCTCGATATTAGGAGACGATTGGCAAAAAGTTTATCAATACGCTTTAGATAATGATTTTCGCTTTCTAAGTTATGGCGACGGTTGTTTATTAAATTATGATGGTACTAATGCGTAATCTTCTTTGGCAGCTCTATTTTTTGCTCAGCTCTTGGTTTGGTTTTGCTCAGGGTATTGAGTCTGAAGTAATTGCCGAACTCCCCTCCGATCTGGATGAATGCAGTGGGATGGTGTTCATCGACGATTTCCGTATGGCCATGATAAATGATGGCGGAAATGAGCCTGAGCTTTTTATTATCGACACCAATGGCAATTTTATAAACCGAATTAAACTTAGGGGAATTAAAAACACCGATTGGGAATCCCTTGCCATTGCCGAAGATGAGCTATTCATTGGAGATTTTGGGAATAACAATAATGATCGTAGGGATTTAAAGGTATATGTGGTTAGCACGAACGATTGGTCGCTAAAACGCAGTTTAAAATTCTACTATCCCGAACAAATGGGTTTCCCTCCCGACAAGGATCAACTCTATTACGATTTGGAGGCGATGCTTTATCGAAATGACTCTCTCCTTTTATTCACCAAGAACCGCAGCGAACCCTTTGATGGTTTGCTTAAGGTTTACTATCTCAATCCACAATTAAAGGAACAAGCTGCTACTTTAATCCAGGAGATTGACATGAAGGGTGGTCTAATGCAAATGAAATGGATTACTGGTGCTGAAAAAGGGCTTCACAGCAATGATTTTTTCCTTTTAGGTTATCAGTACCTATGGTATTTCCCGGAACTTAAAGGAGAAGGCAAAGCTGATTTCCTGCGGTATAATTTAGGCTACTTTTCCCAGAAGGAAGGTCTCGCTTTTCGATATCCAAACCTGTATTTTACCGAGGAAAGCCATTTTACTAGGCCTGGAAAACTGCATAAAGCACGCCTTGATTTTTTAAGCGAATACCAGCCACAACAAGCAGTTTCGGCAAGTCTTAATAATAAACATTTTAAAGATAGTCTTCAAGTAAACTTAAAAAACCCAGCTGCCTATGAGGGGGTATTCTGGCAAGTTTATGCAAAAGATGGCAGCACTGTGGCTTCCGATACCATTCGCAATAAATATTTGAATGATCAGTCTTTAAACTTAGACCTCAAAAAACTTTCTCGGGGTAGCCATATCTTAAGCATCGAGCATCCTCAGGCCAAGCAAGTGTTTATTATTTATAAAGACTAATCAATCTTAAGATGAAGCCCTATGCTGGGTCTGCCCCATGCATCACTACCAAAACTAAGTTTTGTTCTCCCTTCCTTTTGCCAGGCAGCCACTTGACGCCCAATTAAGACACCTAGAATAGCCCCTCCTAACACATCTGAAGGCCAGTGTTTAAAGTCATACACTCTTTGCCAAGCCGTTAAACTAGCTAGTCCATACAAGGGAATTGCCACATACCATTTGTCTTCAAAATGAGCAGAAACACTTGCTGCGAAAGAAAATGCAATTACCGAGTGACCAGAGGGAAAGGAAAGTTGATCTTGGTTTAAAGAAGGGCCATCGAATTGATATGGATCTAATTCCAATTGTTCTTCAGGCCGCCAGCGATGAAATAGTAATTTTAAACCCATTACCGTCGAGCCGCTAAAGGCCATTGCTTGCAGTGCGGTACTGCTTAAGTCTTGAAGATCTGGCTTATCCAAGGCGGTGGACAATAAGTAAGTACCAAGACTTAAGCTGCCCATGTAAATAGGATTCCCATAAGCCTCACTTAGATCATTTAAAGTATTCTTAAATCTAGAATCCCTTAGCTGCATGCTCCTTTGAAGGGGCAAATCATTGGACATGACTGCCAACACACTAGCGCCACTTATCCCTAAGTAAGCCCAGGTTTTTTCTTGTGATATCTCTTTTAAGAGCCGACCAGAATGGGTCCACAAATCTTTGCCCAGTGAAGAAAACTTTACCTCACTGTCCTGAGCAGTACAGGGTCCAAAAGCACTTAGGAATAAAATAAGAAAGCTTAGTAAGCACTTCTTCATTAATACGTATCGAATTATTTTATTTTCGCAAGATATGCAGTCTAGCTCAACCAAAGACCTTGAAGACATAAGCAATGAAGAGCTCCAAGCTTTCAGCTCTTTCATCTATGATGCCTATGGCTTAAGATTAGACTGGTATAACCAATCTTCCTTAATTCGAAGACTGCATCGGGTATTACAATTAAATCGCTTGACCAACCTGACTCAATTGGCTTTATTGATGAGTCGGAATAAGGATTACTTCTGGCGTTTCACTGACTTATTTACGGTTCAAGTAACGGAGCTATTTAGGGAGCCATTGGCTTTAAGGGAGTTAAAAACGACCACTTTCCCTTTCTTGGAAAGGCTTTTAAATCCAAAAATATTAGTAGTAGGTACAAGTAGCGGTGAAGAGGTTATTAGTCTCTGTATCATGCTTAAGGAGGCAGGTATGCTTTCCCGTTCACAGATTATTGCAACTGACCTATCCCAGAAAGCACTTGAAAAGGCCAAGGATTTTGCCGTTTCCAAAACAAAGATTGAGCATGCGGAAATGAATTACCTAAAGGCTGGTGGTGAGCAAAGCCTAAAGGCCTATTATCAAGCAACTTCTTCCATGTGCTATTTTCATAAGGAACTTATGGAAAATGTAGAATGGAGTTTGTTTGATCTAACTCAATCCGAGCTTGGCCTTCAGTTCGACCTAATACTTTGCAAAAATGTCCTGATTTATTTCAATCATCAATATCAAAGCAAGCCTCTTTCTCGTTTGGTTAGACATCTACGGCCAGGTGGGTTTATGGCCTTAGGTGAGAAGGAGTCTATGGCTTTTTACCGCAATGAAAACTATCTAATTCAGACCGTTAGCTCCGAGTATAAAATTTACCGTAAAAGTTTAAAAGTTCTCTAATGCGTTTACTGATTTGTATTCTGCTGGGTCTAGTATTTCACTGGCAGTCTGCTCCGGCTCAGTCCCTTAAAATGGCCTTTTACAATGTGGAAAACCTCTTCCACCCTAGTATTGACAGCATTAACCCCGATACAGAGTTTAGTCCGAATGGATCCAAAAACTGGGACACTGCCAAGTACTACACTAAGCTTAATCGCATTTCTAAAGTAATTCTAGGCTTAAGCGATGATGCCATGCAAAGTCCGGCTCTTGTGGGCTTTGCCGAAATTGAGTCGGCCCAAGTTTTAAACGACTTATTGAAACGCCCGGCCTTGCATAAAATAGATTATCAATGGGTGCATTACGATTCCCCAGATCGGAGAGGAATAGATGTAGGCCTTATTTACAGGAAGTCCGAGCTATTATTGCTTAGTTCAGAAGTGCTGGCCTATCATAATCCATTGGAACCCGACTATAAAAGTCGAGATATACTCTATGCCAGGTTTAAGCGCAATAATGGAGATACCCTTAATATTTTTGTTTGCCATTGGCCAAGTCGCTATGGGGGCAAGGAACAATCTGCACCCCGCAGGTTAGCGGCAGCACATATTTTGGCTTCCAAAGTTAAAGCGCTAGGCAAAAAGGCCAAGGTGGTGGTTATGGGTGATTTTAATGATGAACCTCAGGACCAGAGTATTCAAGAACTTAGGGAGGAAGCTAAATTAAAAAGCCTGATGGCTGATTTAGATGAAAGCTGGGGCAGTCATCGTTTTAGAGGCGATTGGGCCTATTTGGATCAATTTATCATCAGTGAAAACATGCTTCCCCAACTTAAAGCTTGTGACATTTACAAGGCTGATTTTCTTCTTACCGAAGACCAACGCTATCCAGGAAAGGTGGTGTATCGCAGTTTCAAAGGCAACTTTTTTTTGGGGGGCTTTAGTGACCATCTCCCTATTTATTTGATAATTAAGTAATTTGAAACCCAACCCTTGGGGATTTTGTAGCGATTAATAAATGAAAGCTTATCAACAATGTATTGCTAATAGGCCTAATACCTAGGACTAGTAAAAAGGCGTTTTAAATAGTACATTTGACCCGTAATTGAATTAAAATGAAGAAATACTTTTCGTTCGCTCTGCTAGTTACCGCTCTTATTGCTTGTAATCCTGATGACGAGCCAGTAGATACTGCCTACGTTACCGACGGCATCAGCCTTAAGGAAACTAAGCAGGCATTACTTATTCATTCCTACAATCCATTAGTGGGTTATGCTTCTCAAATTCCAAGTTTGATCTTGGAAGATGCGCACAAAGGAGAATTCAATTATTTAAGCACGGTAGCCATTCCAAACACCGCCTTAACGAGTCCGCTTACCGATTCTATAGCTTTGAATCAGCCTTTGGAGCCCGCCATTGCTTTTTACTTAAATGACAAGACCGTTGATCCAAGTGCTTTATATGAGGAAACAGAATTGGCTTTGGCTAGAAGGCCAGTTGCTTCGGTAAATCACGTGGTAACCACTAACGATACGGCCTGGTTAGTAGATTCTAAAATTAAATTCTACAGAGATACCAATAACCCAGAGTTTAGAATAGAAACCTATCTAACCGCTAACTTTAAAGCTGCGCAATATCCCAATAACATTGACCTAAGAGTTAATGCCGCGCCAAATTTTGTGGTAAATCAGGACAGCCTAAGTGTTTGGGATATGGAGTTAAACAATATTGATTCTAGCGCCACCCTTACCTCTATGGGGGAAATCTTTTATCACAAGCACGTACTAGCTAAAAACTTTAATGAAGAAAGTGCTTGGGGCTTCAAACTAGAAGAGTATACTCCCTTCGGTCAGAGTTTCAGTGAAAATGACGTAATTGGTACTAGCAGCACTCCTATCCGTCATTATTTCAACAAACCAGATTTAGGTTTTGACAATGCTTTTGAACCAGGTATAGAGTATGATCCTGGCTTCTTAACCGTAATATGGTGCTACAATGAAGAAACCGGACGATACGATTACATCAACTCCGTATTCACTCAATTGTAGGTGACAAAAACGATATCTAAAAAAAAGGAGCTCATAGGGCTCCTTTTTTTATTCTATATGGCTTCCTAGTGCCTCCTTGATATAATCTGGAGCAGCACAAGGCTTTTTATCCGCGATTCGAACAAATACCAATTGCACCATGCCTAGAGTGAGTAAATCTCCTTTTTCATTTCGAATTTCATGATGAAAAGTAATTCGTGTATTCGGCATTTCTCGAATTTCAGTTTTTATTTCGAGAAGCTCATCGTATTTAGCCGGAGCCACATATTTGATTTCTAACTTCAAAACGGGGAGCATTATTCCCTCTTCTTCCATTTTTTTATAACTGATACCCAAGGCCCTTAAAGCCTCTACGCGCCCTATCTCGAAAAATTGAGGATAATTGCCATAATAAACATAGCCCATTTGATCGGTTTCGGCATACCGAACGCGACTTGATGTTAAGTTAACATACATAAACTCTTAAGTGCTGATTACTAACGTTATTCTACGGTGGAATGCGGGTTTCAGAGCGATTAACGCTGCCTTAATCTCGCACTAAAAAACCTTTTTGTCAATACCAATTTGATTTTTTTTATCACTTTTTTCTACACACATTTGTCCTTGTCAAGGGGAGAGCAATTTTGACCATCTTTTGAGTGCGTTTTCCCCTCAACCAAACCAACAATATTAATACACGCAAATGGAATTGACTGCAAAAACAGTATGGGATAATTGTCTTTCTTACATAAAGGATAATATCTCTGCTCAGAGTTACAAAACTTGGTTTTTGCCTATCAAGCCACTTAAGTTAAAGGAGAATGTGCTCAGCATTCAGGTGCCTTCTAAATTCTTTTACGAGTGGTTGGAAGAAAACTACATCAAACTTTTAAAGAGTGCCATTACCAAGGAACTTGGTGAAGATGCTAAATTGGTCTACAGCATCGTCATGGAGAACACCTATGGTAACACGAAGCCCTTTACAGTAAAAATTCCTTCAAGCAATCGCGGTAACCTACAGAATCCTAAAGTTAATATGCCCATGGAGCTGGGTGACAAAGGAGTTAAGAATCCTTTTATCATACCCGGACTTCGCAAGGTTCACGTAGAGTCGCAATTAAACCCCAATTACAACTTTGAAAACTTTGTAGAGGGAGATTGTAACCGATTAGCACGCTCAGCTGGGTATGCGGTAGCAAAAAAGCCAGGAGGAACTTCTTTTAATCCACTCCTACTCTATGGCGGAAACGGACTAGGAAAAACCCACTTAGCTCACGCTATTGGCATTGAAATAAAAGATCGCTATCCGGAAAAAACGGTTCTGTATGTATCTGCAGAGAAGTTTCAACAACAGTTTGTAGAGGCAATTCGCACTAATAACAAGAATGACTTTTTACACTTCTATCAAATGATAGATGTATTAGTTGTTGATGATGTACATTCTTTCGCTGGCAAGGAGAAAACCCAAGATGCATTCTTCGAGATTTTCAATCACCTTCACCAAAATAGTAAGCAAGTAATTTTAACTTCCGATAGGGCTCCGGTTGACTTACAAGGAATGGAGCAACGTCTCCTATCGCGCTTTAAGTGGGGGCTTAGCGCCGACTTACAGGTTCCTGATTTGGAAACACGTATTGCCATTTTAAATCAGAAGCTTTATAACGATGGAGTCGAAATGCCTGCTGATGTTATTGAGTACTTAGCCTACAGTATTAACTCCAATGTTCGTGAGCTGGAAGGAGCCCTTATTTCTCTTTTAGCACAGTCTTCTTTAAATAAGAAGAAGATTACTGTAGAGCTTGCTAAGCAAATGATTGATAAGTTCGTAAAGAACACCACACGCGAAATAAGTATCGACTACATTCAAAAAGTAGTGTGCGATTATTTCGACATGCCAATAGAACTCTTAAAATCGAAAACCCGTAAGAGAGAAATTGTTCAAGCACGCCAATTGGCGATGTATTTTAGTAAGCAGCTTACTAAAAATTCACTCGCTAGTATTGGTGCGCAGTGTGGGAATAAAGATCACGCAACGGTATTGCACGCTTGTCGGACGGTAAATAATCTCACCGAAACGGATAAACGATTCCGTACCTATGTGGAAGATCTGCGTAAAAAGCTTACTTTAAAGTAAATTGAAGCCATCCAAAAGGATGGCTTTTTTTATTCCCTTCGTATCTTAGGAACAAATTTAGGTACATAGGCATTTATAGGTATCTATTGCATACAAATATGGCTGGGGAAAGAAAGGAATCACAAAAGACATATGCCCTTAAATCTGGCGTTAAATGGCCTGATCACTTCGACTTAATCTCTAGCGAAGAGGCTCAATTTAAACTTAGCACCAGTTGCGCCAGTAATTGCGGTGCGCTCCATCTATTAGTAGAAGATTACCAGGAAATTTTTAAAGACTCTTGCTTTGACCTGCACCTATATTACAAGGATGACCAGGTATTAGACCAAGGAATTTTATCAGCAGCAAAAAGCCTCCATCGATATGAAGGTGCCATGCCCTCCTTCTCTGAGTCCCCTTCCCTGGAAGATCAAAACGCGGCCTTAAGGCAAAAGCTCAAGGAGCTAACCGAAAAATCGGCCCATAATGAGGTGCGCTTAAATGAATTAATGGAGCGCAACTATAATCCTGTTATGCTGCGACAAGAGGACGGCACCATACTTTATATTAATCAGGCGATTGAAAAAACCGCAGGTTATAAGCCTTCCGAATTAGTCGGTAAAAATAGTTTCGACTTTATGCATCCTGAGGATCTTGAGGTAGTCCGCAAACAGTTGGCTACAATGGAGCAGAAAGACATAAAGAACGCCGAAGTAAAAGTGAGAATCCGTCATAAAGATGGACATTACCTTTGGATTAAATCACAAATATCTGATCATCGCTACACGCCTGGAATTGAAGCCATTATCAGTAATTTCATTAATGTCGACGAGCAAGAGAAAATCATCGAGGAGTTAGAGGTTTCCAATCGCCGTTTTAAATTAAGCTCTAAAGCAACCCAAGACATTATTTGGGATTGGGATATTCAAAGCAATGCGATAGCTTGGGGAGAAAACCTGAAGCATATTTTAGGATATGAGGATGAAGAAGTCGATGATGGTCAAAAGTTTACCGACAAAATTGTTTTAGAAGACCAAGCGTCATTTAAAAGTTCGGTTGAAGCGCTTAATGAATCAGGCAAAGACCTATGGGAGTCTTCTTACCGCTTTTACCATAAGAATGGGGCGATTTTAAGAATCTTGGATCGCGGATACGCTCTTAGAGATGAATCTGGAGAGGTAATTCGACTAATAGGCGCAATGCACGATATAAGTTTAAGACATGAATATGAGGAACGCCTGCGCAACGAAGAATTAAAGTTTAGACAAATCTTTGAAGGCTCACTCATTGGCATGATAATGCTGGATCTTAAAAGTTTAGCCTTAAAGGACTGCAACCAAGCCTTATTAAATATCATTGGCTATCGAAAAGAGGAATTTCTTAATAGTAGTTTAAAGGAATTAGTGCCAGAGAATCAATACGGACAAAACCTAGAACGACTTAAATCCCTACGTCAAAAGGCAAAGATCGAAGCCTTTCAGACCACATTAGTACGAAAGGATTTAAGTGAAACAACCGTAATAGTTTCGGCCTCGGCAAGTAACTTTAAAAATGAGCAATTCGCCTGGATTCATGTCTTAGACCTAGGTCCTATAGAAAGGAGTACCCTGGCTCTAGCAGAAGCTGAAAACCGCTTTAAACACTATATTGAGAAAAGTAGTGATGTCTTCGTAAGCCTAAATGAAGAAGCAAAGTACGACTACGCCTCCCCCAATATTGAGCAATTATTGGGCTACCGACCCAGTGAAATAATTGGGATGGATAATCTTAGTTTAATGCACCCAGACGATGCAGAGACTGCAGCTAAGGCCTTTCAGGAAGCTTTTGAAAATCCGGGCAAAGTGACCCGATCCGTGTTCCGTGCCCGCCATAAGAATGGCAATTGGGTATGGGTAGAAGCTAATGGTCGTTTCGAAATCAGCAAGGACCGAGTAAAGGCCTATGTGAATGTGCGGGACATTCAGAAGGAACATGAAATCGAAGAAGAGCTAAGAAAGCTATCCTTGGTAGCCAATCGTACTTCTAATGCGGTGATTATCACCGATGCCGACCAAAGGATTGACTGGGTAAACGAAAGTTTCAGTGACATGAGCGGTTACTCTTTAGAGGAAGCCAAGGGACGCTTTTTGCCTGAGCTCCTGCACGGTCCGCTTAGTAAGCCCATCTTCAATAATACCATTGAAGCTTTATTGAAGTCTGAGAAGCCATTTAAGGCTCAAAATGTGAATTATCGTAAAAGCGGGGAGCATTACTGGATAGAAAGTATTGTTACGCCGGTCTTTGATGCCAATCAAAAGTTGATAAACTACATTTCTATTGAAACCGATATCTCCCAGCGTAAGCAGGAAGAAAATACCGTTCAGAATTATTTAAAGCTTATAACCAAGCAAAATGATCGCCTGCGTAATCTCGCCCATATCATTACTCATAATTTCCGTTCCCATGCAGGTAATATTATTCAATTATTAGAGGAGTTAGAGCGGGAAACTAAGCCAAGTGAAATAGAACAGTTACAGCAATATCTTAAGGTATCGGCCGAAAGCTTGATGCGAAGTTTAAATGAAACTTCCTCGATCCTAAATCAGGAAAAGGAAAATGAATTGCCTACTGAAGTCTGCAATTTGATGGAATGCTGTCTACGGGTCGAGCATTTGCTATCGAATGAAATTCGGAAAATTAAGGCGCAAATCAATTTTCATTGTAGCGAGGATCAAGAAATAAGCTTTTACCCTGCTTACCTGGACAGTGTTGTGTTTAATTTGATTAGTAATGCCGTGCGGTACCACGATCCTGAAAAGGAAACACGCATTGATGTTAGCTGTATTGAAAAAGAACACTTTTATGTACTGGAGGTGCAAGACAATGGTTTAGGAATTGACTTAGACAAATTTGGGGATCGCATATTTAAGTTAAAGCAAAGTTTTCATGGTCACCCCGACAGTAATGGAATTGGCCTGTATATGATTCGAGCGCAATTAGAAAGCTTGGGAGGAGAAATCCACGTAGAGTCAGAGCCTGGTATAGGCAGCACCTTTAGCGCTTATTTCCCAAAGGATGATAAAGTTTAGCTTGACCGCAAGCTTTCCCTTACCTTTAATGCAAATTTTTTCATTTTGAAGAAAATACTCATGGTTTGCCTCGGCAATATATGCCGCTCTCCCTTAGCCGAAGGGATTTTAAAATCCAAAGTAGATCCTGAAAAGGTTTTGGTAGATTCTGCTGGCACCGCCTCTTACCACGTTGGAGAAGCCCCAGATATTCGCAGCATTATGATTGCCCGAAAAAACGGGGTTAATATCTCGAAACAGCTAGGACGCCAATTTAAGCTTAGCGATTTCGATGAGTTTGATCGCATCTATGTGATGGATCACTCTAATTTGCAAAACGTCTTAAAATTGGCACGAACCGATGCAGATCGAGCCAAAGTTGAATTAATTCTTAACGAGTTAAAAGCTAATAGTAATCAAGATGTGCCAGACCCCTATTACGGTGGGGATGAAGGCTTCGAACAGGTTTACCGATTGCTTGACGCCGCAACAGACAACATTGTAAACAAGCTGGAAAATGGAAGCATCTGAAGATAAGGCTGGAAATCTCTACTTAATTCCCTCCTTACTTGGAGACGTGGAGCCTTTAGAGGTATTACCATTGGCCGCTAAGAAAGTTATTGACCTTTGCGACCACTACATAGTTGAAAATGAAA
Source organism: uncultured Flavobacteriales bacterium (assembly GCA_913055685.1). Classification (GTDB taxonomy): domain Bacteria; phylum Bacteroidota; class Bacteroidia; order Flavobacteriales; family Schleiferiaceae; genus Croceimicrobium. The sequence goes on along the minus strand of CAJXKC010000002.1, from coordinate 446,778 downwards.
AGTCTGCTCGTGCCTTCATTAAACGGGTCTTGCCCAGTAAAAGCCAAGCAGATTTAATAATCTACACGACTAATAAATTCTCGGATCCAGCGGAATACCCAAGCTATTTAGAGGCCTGCAGACGAGGTGAACCAATGGGGATAATCTCTGAGGCCGGCGCACCTGGAATAGCAGACCCTGGAGCCGAAATTATCAGTATTGCCCATCGTGAAGGCATTCCTGTTATTCCTATAGTTGGCCCCTCCTCTATTTTTATGGCTATGATGGCCAGTGGTATGAATGGGCAAAATTTTGCTTTTAACGGCTATCTGCCGATAGATCCCGGTGAGCGAAAGCGGAAAATAAAATCCCTCGAAAGTCTAAGCCGAAAAACGGGCCAAAGTCAGATTTTTATGGAAACGCCCTATCGTAATGAAAAACTCCTTAAAGATTTAGTCTCCATCTTAAACCCAGAAACAAAGCTTTGTGTAGCTCGGGAAGTTACCTTGGCGGAGGAATACATTAAAACGGCTAGCATAGCTTGGTGGAAGAAGCAAAAACCGGATTTAGAAAAAAGACCTAGTATATTTATTATATCTGCTTAGTATTAAACATTATTCAAATGAAAATTAATATTATTTAATTTTTATTAAGTTTGCTTCAAATTATTGAAGTGAAAGTATTTCCTAATTCATGTCCTGCTTGTTCATCTGACCTCCATGTATCAGAGTTATCATGCTCCAAGTGTGAAACAAAAATTCAAGGACAATTTGCCTTACCAGACATTATGAACCTAAATGCCGAGGAGCAGAAATTTCTGATTGAATTTCTTATGGCTTCTGGAAGTTTAAAAGAAATGTCTAAAATTTTAGGCTTCTCTTATCCAAAGGTTCGAAACATGCTGGATGAGCTTATTCAAAAAGTTCAAAAACTTAAAAGTGTTGATCATGAATAGTGTGCGCTTTTTTGAACGACTGTATGGAAAGAAATTAATCTGGGGAGCCCTAGCCATCGGTATTGGTATTTACGTTTCGGCATTAATAGGAAATGCTAGACTAGATGGAGTTTTAAGCTTACATTTTGTTTCTAAGGTATCGCCAGCAACACTCTTAGGAGACATGCTTATTAATCTATTGAGCTTGTTTTTGTTTTTTGGTGCAGCACTATATAGTATTACGCGGCGTATTCCTCGTTTAGTTGATCTAATACCTCAATTAATCTGGGCGCAATGGCCTCTCATCCCTTTATCCTTGCTAAGTTTCCTATTTGATTTCCAGCAATTACAATCATTAAGTCAAGACCAGCCATTAGGCACCGAAAGCTTGGACATGCTAAGTTCAGGGTCATTTTGGTTTTCTACTCTGGCCCTAATTGCTGGTATTATTTTCGAAGTTCACTTTCTTTTTGGATTGTTTAAAGTGGATAGTGGCTTAAAGGGGGCCAAACTAAATTGGTACTTCGCTTTGAGTTTAATCTTATCCATGACCTTAAGCATATACCTGGTCACAATACTCAACTAAAAACAGCTATAAATGAAAAAGTTATTAATGCTTCTATTAGGAGTGGCCTTAAGCCATTCCCAGGCACAATCTGTCCAAGAACAAACATTCAGTTTTAATCACAAGGGCTGTAACTTTAATGCGAAATTGTCATACCCCTTGGGAACCGGGCCCTGCCCTACTATAATGCTCATTCCAGGCTCCGGACAAAATGATATGGATGGGAGCATCAGTTTAAGTGGTGGCAATGCCCAATGTTTATATCCGGGTTTGGTCGATTCTAGTTTGACTATTTATAAAGATTTGGCTTTAGGCCTGAGTGAACTTGGCTATGCTGTACTGCGCTATGATGAGTTATTCATTTCTTGCCCCAATACGACTACGCCTATTTCAGATTATAACAAACTATGGTATCCGGCTGAAGCGGCTTTAGACAGCCTTGTAAAGAACCCTCTAGTAGATCCAAGTAGGGTTTACCTCATGGGACATAGTGAAGGCGGTTCCCTGATTAATTATTTAGCCTATCAGCGCAATGATATTGCCGCATTAATAAATATTGCTGGAGCCTATACCCCATTTGATAGTCTATTAGCGCGACAATTGGTGGAAATCGCGAGTAAATGCGGGGGCAATGTGAGTCAGGCGCAGCTGCAAGCTCAGCAAATCTTAAACTACTATTCAGCGGTTCGTAATAACAGTCCAGGCCTCCCCGATTTCCTAGGCGCAACCGCTAGTGCTTGGAAGAAATACATCAATGTAAATGATTCCGTACAGGCCTATTATGAACTGGCTAATCTACCTACGTTGTTCTTAGGTATGGAAAATGATTTCAATGTGCCCGCGGCAGAATGGCAGCGATTTAAAGATAGTTTGGGAGCGCAAAATCAATATAGCTTTTATCAACTAAGTGGTTTAAATCATTATATGACCCAGGATAGCTTAGCTAAGGTGGATGTGCGACTAATGGATACTATTCACCATTTTCTAAATCAACTTCCTGCCTTGACTATTGAGGAGAAAAAGCAGGGAAGTCTAGAGCTTTTCCCTAACCCTAGCAAGGGGACTATTTATATAAAAGCGTCAGACGAAATTTATGGCCAACCCTTCAAAGTATACGATTTGCAAGGTTCATTGAAGATGGCTTCGATTCTTGCTCCAAACCTGGAATTACATTTAAAACCAGGCTACTACCTCTTTTGCTTTAAGGAGGAAAAACATCGAATTTTTATTCAATGAAAAAGAAAAGGGAGCAAATGCTCCCTTTTTAAATTTATGATTAATCAGAAAATTACCAGCTAAATAGTGGCTTACCTCCCATCATGGCGTTTACGTCAGCTTTAACCGAAGCTAGATTATCTTCATTTTCAAAATCTGTAATCACGCGGTCAATCAGATCAGCAATTTGCTCCATATCCGACTCAACACAGCCTCTGGTCGTAATTGCCGGTGTTCCCAAACGAATGCCACTGGTTACAAATGGAGATTTATCATCGAAGGGAACCATATTCTTATTCACCGTAATATCGGCTAATACTAAGGCATTCTCGGCCTGCTTACCGGTAATATTCTTATTTCGTAAATCGATGAGCATACTGTGATTATCGGTACCTCCAGAAATAATATGGTAATCTCGCTTAACTAAAGCCGCGGCTAAAGCCTTCGCGTTCTTCTGTACTTGAAGAGTATAGTGCATAAACTCATCTTCCAGAGCTTCTCCAAATGCCACCGCTTTAGAGGCAATTACATGTTCTAAAGGTCCGCCTTGGGTGCCTGGGAATACAGCAGCATTTAAAATCTGACTCATCATTTTGGTGATCCCTTTTGGCGTTTTCTCCCCCCAAGGATTTTCAAAGTCTTTACCCATTAGTATAATTCCTCCCCTTGGGCCACGCAGGGTTTTATGGGTAGTACTAGTTACAATATGGCAATGTGGTAGTGGATCGTTTAATAATCCCTTTGCGATTAAGCCCGAAGGATGGGAAATATCTGCCAACAATAAGGCACCAACCGAATCTGCTATTTCTCTAAACCTTTGGTAATCTAAATCGCGACTGTAAGCCGAAAAACCACAAATAATCAAATTGGGCTTTTCAGCCTGAGCAATTTCTGCAATGCGGTCGTAGTTAAGACGGCCTGTTTCCTTCTCAACGCCATAAAAACAAGTTTTATAGGTTTTACCGCTAAAGTTTACTGGCGAGCCATGTGTAAGGTGTCCGCCATGGGAAAGATCGAATCCCATGATTTTGTCTCCTGGCTTTAAACAAGCTAGAAAAACTGCTGCATTGGCCTGTGAACCCGAATGTGGTTGAACATTGGCATATTCAGCACCAAACAAGGCTTTGGCTCTATCGATAGCAATTTGCTCTACCTGATCGACGATTTCACAACCACCATAATAACGCTTACCAGGAAAACCCTCCGCGTATTTATTGGTAAGTACCGAACCCATAGCATTCATAACCTGCTCACTAACAAAGTTTTCGGAAGCAATTAGCTCTATTCCTTCGCTTTGTCTTTCACGCTCCTGTTCGATTAAATCGAAGATCTGGTCATCTTTGTACATAAACTTATTTTTCTAAGGTGGTTAATCTTATTAATATTGCCCAAAAGTAAACAGAAAATGCTCACAGCAAACGACCCCTCTCGTAAGACTTGGGTGGAAGTACCCAAAGGAAGTGACTTCCCGATTCAAAACATACCTTTTGGCGTTTTTATGGCCAATGATGATCATATAAGTATCGGCACTAGAATTGGTGACACGGCGATTGATCTTGCCGCTTTGCATCAGCTAGGATACTTCAAGGATATTAGTCTTCCAGAGGATGTTTTCCTTCAAGATACCTTAAATGACTTTATTACCCTGGGCAAACCAACTTGTCGTCAGGTAAGAAATCGCATTGCTGAAATTTTTGACGCAAACAACAGCGAATTAAAAGATCGAGAAGATCACAAAGAAATAATTCTCTTCCCGGTTTCTGAACTGCAGATGTTGATGCCGGTTTTCATTCAGGATTATACCGACTTCTACTCCAGTAGGGAACATGCCGAGAATGTGGGGATAATGTTCCGAGGAAAGGAGAATGCACTAATGCCAAACTGGCTGCATTTACCAGTTGGCTATCACGGCAGAAGCTCTTCTATCATTGTTTCAGGTGAGGACGTGTATCGCCCTATGGGTCAGAGTCTTCCCGCTGGAAGCGAAACTCCTGTATATGGCCCTTCAAAACTAATGGACTTCGAATTAGAAATGGCCTTTATCACTACCGATGGTAAGCATTTAGGAGAGCGCATTAGCACTGAGGAAGCAGAAGATTACATGTTTGGGATGGTGGTCTTTAATGATTGGTCGGCTCGTGATTTACAAAAGTGGGAATACGTTCCCTTAGGTCCATTTTTAGGCAAGAATTTCGGTTCCAGCATTTCTCCTTGGGTGGTAACCTTCGATGCTTTAGAGCCCTTCCGCACTGAGCGGCCTGCACAGAACCCTGAGCCTCTTCCCTATCTTCAATGTGCTTCGAATACTGCCTATGACATAAATTTAGAGGTCTACATCCAACCTGAAGGTGGCGAAGAAAATTTAGTTTCAGAAAGTAACCACAAGTATCTGTACTGGACCATGGTTCAGCAATTAGCCCATCATACCGTAAACGGTTGTAATATCAATGCCGGAGATATGATGGCCAGTGGCACTATATCAGGCCCTGAGCCAAATAATTATGGTTCAATGCTAGAATTAAGCTGGCGAGGCGAGAAACCTCTAAAACTAAAAGATGGTAGCGAGCGAAAGTTCTTATTGGATGGCGACACCGTTATAATGCGTGCTTATTGTGAAAAAGGTGGCTTACGTATGGGATTCGGTGAAGTCCGCTCCAAAGTGTTACCGGCCAAGGAATAAAATCACTCTTCTCTTTAAAAGCTGCTCTAGGGCAGCTTTTTTTATAGCTAAATTTGATCCATGAAGCAATTCTTAAGCTATTTGGTTTTATTGATTCTCTTCCTTTCTTGCAAGAAAGAAAGCGGCTCTGCTCCAGAACCAATAAAACCAATAGAACCCGGAGATGGTTTTTATGGAGAAGTTTATTTAAACCTTCCCGACAGTGTAAACGATTGGGTAATCTATGAGGTAAACCTAAGGGCCTTTTCACCAGAGGGGAATTTGGCCGGAGTACAGCAAAGACTCGATAGTATCAAATCCCTTGGGGTTAATGTAATATGGCTGATGCCCATCTATCCGGTAGGAATCGAAAAGGGAATAAACTCACCCTATAGTATCCGTGATTTTGAATCAGTTAGCAGTGAATATGGCAGTCTCGAAGACCTAAGGCTCTTAGTGGAAGAGGCACACCAAAGGGAAATGGCGGTTATTTTAGATTTTGTAGCCAACCATACCGCATGGGATCACCCTTGGATTAGCGAACATCCCAATTGGTATACCCAAGATGCATCGGGTAATATCGTACACCCTCCGGGTACAAATTGGCTGGATGTAGCCGATTTAAACTTTGCGGTCGATTCCATGCAAATGGCCTTAATTGAAGCCATGAAATTTTGGATACGAGAAGCTAATATTGATGGCTATCGTTGTGATTATGCCAATGGCGTTCCATTTAGTTTCTGGCAAAGAGCGATTGATTCGCTTGAAAATTACCACCGCAGCAATCTTTTGATGCTTGCGGAAGGAGACCGTTTCAATCATCTGGTAGCGGGCTTCGATTTGCGCTTTAGCTGGTCTTTTTACGATCAAATAAAAAAGGTTTTTAAGGATGGAGATCCTGCATCCCAGCTAAGCAACTTCCATTTAGGCGAATACAATGTTCTGGTGGGAAACCAAGGGATATTACGCTTTATCACAAATCACGATGAATCTGCCTGGGATGCCACCCCTGTATCCTTGTTTGGATCACAAGAACAAGCCATTGCCGCGATGGTGGCCAACGTATATCTAGGTGGCATTCCTTTAATCTATAGTTCGCAAGAGGTGGGTCGGAATAGTAATCTAGCCTTTTTTAATAATGATCCCATCAATTGGAATGCAAACCCCAATACCCTAAGTGCGTATAAGGAGTTTATGGGAATTTACAATCGGGAGGCGGCCGCTCGTAGTCAAGACCTTATCGATTACAGTAGCAATGCAGTATTAGCTTTTAGCAAGGAAAAGCAAGGAGAGCAAATATTGGTAATTATTAATACCCGTAACAGCGCTTCTAACTATCAGTTGGCTAGCGAGTTTAATGGGAGCAACTGGATTAATCTAAGATCAAATGACAGCCTTACATTCGGCTCTAGTCTGAGTTTAGCCCCTAGCGAGTACCTAATCCTGAAGAAGCCTTAAATCGAGCGATACGACCATCTTGGCCCGCAAACCAACCTTTATTAAAGGTGTAATAGCCTTTTTCTAAAAGAGACCAGGTCTTACCATTATCCTTACTTACGGCGGTCTTAAAGCGAGAACACAAGACAATTTGCAGGTCTTCCCATGAAACACAAGACCAATAAGAGTGCTGCAATTGGGGCCACTGGCTGGCAAGCCTCCACGTACTTCCGCCGTCATAGGACAAGGCCACGCTATTCCTACTAAGGGAATCCGCACGATAATCACCTCCAACGGCTATCAGTGTATCCTCATTTTTAAAGTCTATACTAAAGGCCCCTTTGGTTCTCTCCCCTTTATCTAAGGGTAAGGAAACACTTAAAGAGGTCTCCTGGCCAATTTTCTTAAATAGAGCATCCTCCCCTCCTAAAACGATATAGCCTAAATCCTCATCCAGCATACGTAAACATGTCCCAGAAGCGGCAAAGCCTCCCTGCTTTTCCGCTACTTCAAGCGCCATTTTAGAATCTTCCCAGGCATTCCAGGTCTTACCACTATCCTTAGTTTCGATTAAACCAATCTGTTTTTCTAGTGCATCGCTAAAAGCTCTGCCAGTGCCTCCGTAAAAGTCAAAAGCATCAAAAAATATCTCGGGATGATCATCTCGGTAAACCTCTTCCCAAGTAGAACCGCCATTTGAGGTTCTTAAAATCAGAGCGGGCGAACCAGCACTTAAAATTAGGGCAGTATTCTCATCATAGGCATGAATATCGCGCCACATTATCACTCTATCTGGATAATTACTAGGACTGCAATCACGCCAGCCACTGTCTACGTGGAAATACCAAACCTGACCATTATCGCTGGAAAACCAAGCGGATTTACTGTTAAGGGCGGATAAGCCCCGAAAGTTATTCTTCTCAATAGGACAAGTCCATTCCAACATACTGCTAGTATCCTGGGCAAGGCTTTGCATAAAGCTCAGAAGAACTATTAGCCACAAAACGGGTTTTATAGACATAATTGATGAATGATCAAATCACTTGCAAGGAATAAAAATTCTATCTAATTTTGATGTTGTAACATTGATTGAATATGAAAAGGAGTAAATTTTTAAAATCGAGTGCATTAGGAATCGCATCTTTAGGTATACTAAAGAATCTAAAGGCCGAAGAGACGGCTATTTCAGAAACCAAAATGACCCTAGACGAAAAAATGCAGGTCGGTTTTAACCACCTCCCTAATCCAAAAGATAGAATTATGAGCAATTCCGTTTTAATAAAAGCCAATACCAGAGGTCACGCCGACCATGGCTGGCTCAAAGCTAATCACACCTTTAGCTTTGCGAATTACTACAATCCCGAGCGAATGAATTTCGGGGTTCTGAGGGTACTAAATGATGACTTTATCGCTCCTGGAATGGGCTTTGGCACCCATCCCCATGATAATATGGAAATTATCACCATTCCCTGGGAAGGTGATTTGGAGCATAAAGACTCTATGGGCCATAAAGAAGTGATTAAAAACGGGGACGTTCAGGTTATGAGCGCTGGAACCGGGATTTATCATTCCGAGTACAATGCTAATAAAGATCAACATGTACGTCTGTTTCAGATTTGGCTATTTCCGAATAAGCGAAACGTAGAGCCACGTTACGACCAAATTACCCTCGACACCCAAAGGATGAAGAATAACTTCATGCAAATTCTTTCTCCTAATCCTGACGATGAAGGGGTGTGGATTCATCAAAATGCTTGGTTCCACCTTGGTGATCTAGAGAGCGGAACTAAGATTACGCACAAATTAAATTCACCTAAAACCAACGGCCTATATGCCCAGGTGGTTGAAGGAGAATTTAAAGTAAACGGTCAAACCCTTGGTCAAAGAGACGCTTTAGGACTATGGGACTTAGAAGAAGTAGAAATCGAAAACATCACTGGGGGTCGTATGCTACTCATGGAGGTTCCAATGCAATTGTCTTAAATTTTCATTCCAATAGAACACCAAAAGAAAACCCTGACCAAATTGGTCAGGGTTTTTTGTTGTTTAGGTCTTTTTAAACTCTTATTTGACCATCACCAAATACATAGTACTTATTAGTTACCAGCTGGGCTAATCCCAAGGGTCCGCGGTGATGCAGTTTATCAGTACTAATCGCCAATTCGGCCCCTACCCCCATGGCACCACCATCTGTAAAGCGGGTGCTGGCATTGTGGTAGACGGCAGCCGCATCAATCTCATCCATAAATTCCTTGGCCTTGTCTTGGTTTTCGGTAAAAATGCTCACCGAATGCCCACCAGAATATTTGTTTATCCATTCGGTGGCTTGCGCCTGATGGTCCACCGCCGCTATCACCGCCTTCATGGCTAGAAACTCTTCATACCAAATAGACTCAGAGCTTATGGGTTGAGCGTCATTCAGTATTTGTGCACAGGTTTCATCTGCACTTAGACTAACTCCTTTTTCTCTAAGGGCCTCACCGATTTTAGTCACGGTTTCCTTGAAATTTGGATTTCTTTGATCAATCAAGATTTTATCTAAAGCATTGCAGGCCGAAATTTTATCGGTTTTTGCATTTATCAAAACCGGTAAAGTCTTGTCTATATCAACATCCTCGGCAAGGTAAGCGAAGTTATTACCACGTCCACTTACCAATACCGCACACTTCGCATGTTCTTTCACAAACTGGATTAAACGCTCTCCTCCCCTTGGCACGATTAAATCCAAATCTTGGTCGGGTTCTCTTAAAAAAGCCTGCGTTTCTTCACGATTCATTTCTAAAAACTGAATCCAGTCTTTTTCCAAACCATTCTCCAAGAGAGCTTTGTGCCAGCAATTAACTAGGGCTTTATTGCTATGCTTGGCCTCCTTACCGCCTTTCAATAAAATTTTATTGTTTGCCTTAAAAGCTAAAACGGCCGCCTCAATAGTCACATCTGGTCTACTTTCGTAGATAATCATAATCGTTCCGAATGGCGCTGTTTTATTGATAATCTTTAAGCCATTATCCAATGAACGCTCCTCTTTTGTTTTGTTAACCGGATCTTCTTGCTGCCACACTTCTTCAACCGACTTTATCATGGTGTCGATTTTTGCCTCATCGGCTACTAAGCGATCGTATAAGGCCTGGTCGTCTCTATTAAAGGCTTCTAAGTCTTTCTGATTTGCCTCCAGAATTTGCGCTCGGTCTTCTTCCAAAATGCGCATCATACTGGCTAAAACATTATTTCGTACTTCTATATCTAGTAGTTTCATAATCTTAGTTTTCAAATTTTGGTTCAACAATTCGGGTACCGATTGATTTACCTTCCACTAGGTCCAAAATCACCCTTTCTCTTTTACCATTTGCAATAAATGTTGGAATGTCCTTTTTGGCCGTAGCCTTAGCTACTCCTAGCTTCGACTCCATTCCACCGCGGCCTTCAGCTTCTCCCTTATCCGATTTCTGGATGTATTTTTCTACATCCTGATCAGGGGTAACCGTGCTAATGAGTCGACTATCTTCATCATCGGGATGGCCGGTATAAAGACCATCGGTATCAGTTAACAGGATGAGCATATCCGCATTGGTGAGCTCGGCTACCAAGCTGGCTAATTCATCATTATCCGAAAACATTGACATACTCAAACTTACCGCATCATCCTCATTGGCAATGGGGATAATGCCTTGGGATAAAAGACCTTCGTAACAATTGATCATATTTTCGCGATGCTTACCCGGACTAAAATCCCTTTTTGTAGCTAAAACTTGGGCACAACGCATACCATAATCATGGAAAATACTGTAGTAGTGACGCATCATGCGCGGTTGCCCTACAGCAGAAAAAACCTGCCGACGTATCGTTTCATCTTCGATTTTACTATTCATCACCTCCATTCCGGCGATAACCGAGCCTGAACTAACTAAAATGGTCATGATGTCATTTTCGTAAAGGGCGGCTATTTGCTCTACTAGTCCCTTTAATATGGGTACAACAATGCGATTGTCTTTATTGGTCATCACATTGGTACCCACTTTTACCACAACTCTTTTTATGTCCTTATTCGTGTCGAGTGTCATATTAAGCGTTTTCCTTTCCTAATTCTACAGCACGATTAAAGGCAGCAAAGGCAGCTTCTTGAATACGTTCTTTCACATTATTATCTTCCATAGAATCCAGTGCTGCCTGAGTAGTCCCTCCTTTAGAGGCTACTTTTTGCATCCATGACTCCGGACTAAGTTTATGTTTCTTAAATAATTCGATGGCCCCATCGAAGGTCGCGCTTACCAATACCTTGGAATCATATTCGCTAAAGCCCATTTTTAAAGCGGCCTCCAGCATTGATTGCATAAAGTAAAAGACATAAGCCGGCCCTGAGCCTGATATACCCGTTGAGGCATCAATATCATTTTCATTATCTAGCTTAATGCTACGGCCGGTGGTATCTAGAATACTTTCGACCGTAGATAATTCAAGGCGACTAACCTCGGGTGCCGCGGTAAAAGTGGTAAGTCCCTTACCTACCTGCGCGGGTAAATTAGGCATAGCTCGAACCACCTTTTTAAGTCCCATTCCCCCTTGCATAGCACCAATGGAGACGCCAGCCATTATCGATATAATTATTTGATCTTCTTGTATATGAGGACGTAACTCATCGTATAAATCTTCTGCGTGGAAAGGTTTCACTGCCAGAAAAATAATATCCGCTTCCGGAGTGCAAAGCGCCAAATCTTCTTGCACTGAAAAGTGCTTGATCTTTTTTAACTCTTTAAGTTTTTCCGAATCCTTGTCGTAAATAAGCATATCTCCTGTGCGAAGGAGATCACTTTGAGCAATGGCATCCGCGTAGGCGAGGCCCATATTGCCAGCACCTATAACTAGTACTTTCATGATGTTTTTAGATTATAAAAAATGATTTGCTTAAAAGCATACACCATTTGGCGCAAGCATCATGCGAAACTCCATTTTTAACAAATTTTCACCTAAAAACCTTCGCTTTTTAGCTTTTTAAGGGCTTTTTATTCAATTTTTTGCGTTTTCTAACCCATTTTGCAATTTTGTCAGCCGACAGATTTTCGGGAAAACCTGCAGAATTTTCAGGTTATACATTTCATTAATCTTTTCCTTTGTCCCATGAAAACTTTAAATGCTCAGTACTGGGAAGAACGTTATGATCAGCAAAAAACTGGTTGGGACATTGGTTACCCCTCTCCCGCTTTGGTAGAGTATTTCACAAAACAAGTAGACCTCGAGGCGCAAATTCTTATTCCGGGTGCTGGTCATGCTTATGAAGCAGAATACCTCTTAGAAAAAGGCTTTAAAAATGTTACCGTACTGGATTGGAGTGCCACCGCTTTAAAAGAGGCGCTAGAAAGGGCCCCCATTTTAAATAAGGCAACTTTGCATCAAGACGATTTCTTTAAGCATCAGGGCCAATATGATTACCTTATGGAACAGACCTTCTTTTGTGCTTTAAGCCCTAGCATGAGGAAGGAATATGCCGAGAAATGCCACTCACTTTTAAAGAAAAGTGGTCGCTTGATTGGTTTGCTATTCGACTTTCCCTTAAGTGAGGAAGGTCCGCCCTATGGAGGCTCCTATGAGGAATACAAGCAATTATTTGAAGCTAAGTTTCACATTAAGCGTTTAGAAAAAGCCAAGAACTCAATAAAGCCCAGACAAGGACGAGAATTTTTCATAGAGCTCATTGCTTGATGTATCTTTGCTAAAAATCATCTATGGCCACGGAAACGCAAGTACTCAACGACAAGGAAGTTAAAGATCGCATTAAGCGAATTGCATGGCAGATCTACGAAGAGTTTCAAGATCAACCAGCGGTACTCTTAGCTGGCATTGCCGAACGTGGTTTTCTCTTAGCTGAACTATTAAAATCGGAGTTAGATAGAATTGCAGATATTGAAATAGGCATTTGCTCCTTGCAATTCGACAAAGACAATCCTATAGAAGATAAGCCCATTCTTCACCCTTCTACCAACCTAAATGACAAGAACATTGTATTAGTGGATGATGTCCTAAAATCCGGGTCAACTTTAATCTACGGGGTTAAGTACTTCTTGGACTTCGAAATTCGATCTATGAAAACGGTAGTTTTAGTGGATCGAAATCATAAGAGATATCCTGTGAAAGCTGATTTTAAAGGTTTATCTCTCTCAACCAGCCTGCAGGAACATGTAAGTGTAAATATCGAAAGTGAACCTTATTCGGTAGAGGTTCGCTAAACTTTAGGCTAGGGATACCTTAGATTTTTTCTTACGTCTAGCCTCTATTTCCGCCTTTAAATACTTAGGATGGATAAGTAGCATTCCGTAGCTCTCACCTGGATTTTTTCCTAAATGTTTATGATGCATTTTATGGGCTCTCAAAACCGCCGCTAGATAAAGGTTATTACTGTTTTTGAACCAATTAAACCGGCGATGGATAAATACTTCATGCACCAAGAAGTAAGCAAAGCCGTAAACCGCTATACCGGCTCCAACACTCACTGAAATCCAAGAATTATTCATCATTCCCAGCATGATGCAAAGCCAGGAGGGCACCGCAAAAATGAGAAAGAAAGCATCATTTTTTTCAAAAAAGCCAGGCTTCTTATTATGGTGATCATCATGTAAAAACCACAGAAAGCCGTGCATCACAAACTTGTGGGTAAACCAGGCCATGAACTCCATAAACCAAAAGGTTAAAAACACGATTAGGGCAATCCAATACCAAGTCATAATAATAGGTTGAGCATAATAAAAAATAAGGTCACCATCACAAAATACCAGCGCGCAAGGGCATTATCGGCATTTATCTTTAATGCTTTGAAGATAAGCTGCACTATCATTGAAACCCCGTACCAACCTAAATAGTTTTGCCAGGGGGCAATTTTATCGGCCCAAGCCCAAAACCCAAGCCTTTCACAGAGTGGCTCTATAAACAGATCTAAACCGACCATTAAGGCGCTTGCAACGAGTACTTGCACGACTGAATTAGGGCTGAACTTTCTCGTCCATAAAGCAGCACTGTAAGCAATTAGAAACCAATTTACCCCAATTACCAGAGGAACCCCGATCAATTGAGGCCCTAAATGGGGTAAGTACCAGTACTCACCAAAAGGAAATCCGGTTTGGGTACCGATGAGTTCCGCCAAATAACCAATTAAATAGCTGAGGCTAAAGAATATTGCCAACTTCTTCCATTCCCTTCGCTCTGAGGCAAAAAACAATATTAGGGCCGACAAAATTAGATTGCCAGGCGTAAAACTGGCGAATAAATCCAAATCGTAAAAAGCCATCATTATTACGCCAAAAAAATGGAATGCCAGGAGCACGTAAATGCCGTATTGCTTGGAAAATCGGGCTAAAGTATCAAGCATAATCTTTCTTAATTAAACTAGCCGTTATTTCCGCTCCCATTAAACAAAGGGGAATTCCTCCTCCAGGATGGACCGATCCTCCACAGAAATATAAACCCCGGATGTCTCTTTTAAAATTAGGATGCCTTAAGAATGCCGAGAAGGTATCATTTGATCCGGCTCCGTACAATGAGCCTTGGAATGACGAGGTTCGAGCTTCAATCCGCCTAGGGTCTAAATAATCTTCGAATTCAATTAAAGACTCAATATCCTCTCCAAGCATTCGGTTTAGTTTGCTGATGACATTATTACGAATTTGAGGAATCCATGCATCCCAATCTTGACCAATGTTCCCAGGTACATTGACCATCACAAACCAATTCTCGCAGCCCGGAGGAGCATCTCCTTCTCCTTCTTTCGAGCTGATATTCACATAAATGGTAGGGTCCTCATAAACCCTTTTAAACTCAAATATTTCCTTAAACTCTTTCTTATAATCTTCACTAAAGAAGATGTTATGTAAATCCAGTTGTGGGAAATCCTTTTTTATGCCCCAATAAAATATAAGTGCAGAACTACTTCTTTCTTGGGCCAGGGTTTTCTCTGGTGCCTTTTGCTGTGGCATAAGTTTGCGGTAGCTTGGAACAATATCCATATTGCTAACCACTATATCGGCATACTGCTCCTTACCTCCTACCACTACCCCTCTAGCCTGTTGATTGGGATCTATCAGAATTTCCTCAACTTGCTTTTCAAAATTAAATTGCACCCCCATGTCTAGGGCAAGTTGGTAAAGGGCATCTACAATGGCGTACATTCCTCCTTTAGGATAAAAAGTACCCACATTATGCTCAAGGTGCGGAATACTGGTCATTACTCCCGGAGTGAGGTAAGGACTGCTTCCGTTATAGGTAGCAAAACGATCAAAAAGCTGCACCAACTTTGAGTTCTTGAGTTTTCGTTCGTTGAGTCTATGCAGAGTATCGCCCAAATGCAGTTTATGAATGCGCAACAAAGACTTTAGAGTACTCCGGTTTAAATAGGTAGCCAACTTATGTAAAGAAGACCTCAAGAAAACCTTTTCAGTATACTTGAATACGTAGGCCGACTTTTTCAAATAAGCTAAAACCTGTTCGGAAGAGACCCCTAATTTCTCCTCTACTTCCTTGGCAAAAGTTTGCGAATCGGCATGGGCCACTAATCGTGTACCATCCTCCCAGTAGTATACACAGGCAAGATCTTTCTTTTTATATTGAAAATAATCGCTAGGCTCTTTGCCACAGTAGCGTATTAGTTCATCGACCAAATGAGGTAAAGTGAATAAGGAAGGGCCTGCATCAAAGCGGTAGCGATCATCTCCGATTACACTTAGTTTTCCACCCGGACCAGAGGCGGCTTCAAAAACTTGAACCTCTAGGCCTTGCGCTGCCAAACGACAGGCGGTGGCTAAACCAGCAATACCACTTCCTACTATAATTACCTTTTCACGCATAATCTACCAGCAATAAAACTAAACAATGCCTACGATGTTTAGTGGATATGAAGAAATATTGGCGCAAATTTCAATCACTTTCTCCGCCTATTCGCTGGTTTGCACTAAGTATTATTGCTTTAGTAATCCTCGCGGTACTTTCGGCACCTGAATCTAAGCCGGTAGATTATCGTTCCATCTCTTATCTATCTACGGCCGATTCACGCCTGTATTTTAAAAATATTCGTTCCTACTATTATCACATAGATCGGCACTCAAAGGCTCCAATGTTAATCTATTCCTTAAAACGTAGGAGTCCAGAAAGAGATAGCCTGAGCCTCTCATTTAATATCGTTCAATATCCTGGCGCAGAGGAGATATACATTTACTCCGAAATCGGAAAAAGCTTTGAACAATATGATTCTCTGCGAGTTATATTTGAAAAATACTCTGATCACGAAGACTTACAGGGTATCAATAGCGAGGGACATTTTCGCATTGCTGCTAAAACTTATACTTCCCTTCTGGAAGAAAAAGCAGTCTTTCTGATGAACTATCAGGATACCATAAGCCCATTATTCCAGGATAAAGCGAGTCGCTTAGATGCTGAAATCACCCTCGAGGATTATTTTAAGCTAACTCTAAAAAATTAGAATGGAAGATTTAAAAATACAAGGATTTCGAATTTCGAGGAATTATGGAATTGCACTTGGTGTTTTCTTAAGTGCTTATTTCTTGGTGATGCGCCTGGTTGGATTAGGTCACGAATATTACCTAAGAGTGTTTAACGCCCTAATCCTTTTCATGGTAATACACCAGGTGATCACCAAGTATAGAAAAAGCATGAACCATGAACGCTATGGAAGCTTTATCGAACATTTTAAAATCGCCATGCGCACTGCTTTTATCGGAATTGCTAGTTTCTCCGTTTTCTTGGCACTTTACTTAGATGTGATTGATCCAGTATTTATGCAGGAACTACGAGATATGGAAAGTGCTAGTCCATTTCTTTCACCAGTTAGTGCCGCAGGTATTGTATTTATTGAGGGTCTTGGCTCCTCTTTTGTGATTAGTTATATGGCGCTACAGTTACTCAAAAAGCCAACCATTGAAATGAAAACGGCATAAAAAAAGAGGCCTCAGGGCCTCTTTTTTTTTTATAATCCGTGTTTCTCTATTTCTAGTTCGAGGCGCTTGCGCAGCTCATTGGAGATAGGCCATAATGGCTGTCTCATGTAAGGCTGCATGATGTTCTGAATATCTAGACAAGCTTTTACTCCCCCTGGGTTACCTTCTTCAAAAAGCATGTTGGTGATATCGAAAAGTCGGTAATGTAAAGGACGGGCAGCGGTAAAATCACCTGCTAATCCCTTGCGCACCATTTCGGTAAAAACTGCAGGAAAAGCCTGACCGCTTACACTGATAACGCCATCGCCACCTAGAGCCAGCATGGGGAAAGTTAAATTATCGTCTCCACTGATTACCATAAAACCTTCAGGGCGCTCATTTATAATTTGCATCACTTGGTTAAGATCACCACTTGCTTCCTTAACCGCAAGGATATTTTCGAAATCACGCGCCAAGCGTAAGGTGGTATTAGCATTCATGTTAGAACCGGTTCTTCCAGGTACATTATAAAGGATAATCGGCAAGGGGCTATTCTCACTGATTAATTTATAATGCTGATAAATACCTTCTTGGGTTGGCTTATTATAATAGGGAGAAACCGATAATATGGCATCCACCCCAGTAAAATTCTGACTTTTCAGCTCATCTACTACCGACGCTGTATTGTTTCCGCCTACGCCGTAAACAATAGGTACTCGTCCGTTAGCTGCCTCAATAACTGCTTTTAAAACTTGTTTCTTTTCGTCCTTAGTGAGAACGGGGTTTTCTCCGGTAGTACCCATCACTACCAAATATTCTACACCACCTTCGATACAATGACTTACCAAACGTTCTAAAGCGTTGAAGTCAATCGAAAGGTCTTTTGCAAAGGGTGTTACCAGTGCCACACCAGTACCTCGAAAAGCATGCATATTTAAGCGTTTATAAATTTCAGCAAAGCTACTATTTCCTCTTGGCAAGCCCTAGTGTTTTTTAGGTCTTTACAATTCACCTGCAGATCCGACCAAGCTTTCCGTTTTGGTGAAAAGGCCACTTTTAATTTAGCATGACTACCTCTAAAAATAGCCTCATGACAAAGGTCATCCGAACTACTGAGGTCAATTAAAACATCGAACTCCTCCTTCTTAAAGTCTTTTGCCGAACTAGCCCGTGGAAAGCCTAACCAAGATTTCTCATCCTTGCAATAAGTTGGGACATCCCAATCAGAGGCGAGTTCTTTCCGTTTTACTGACTGAAAACTAAGCAAATGCACTTCCTTACCCTCTGCTTCAAAAGCCTTTTTCCATGAATGCCAGTCATCTTTAGTCATTGGGTTTACCTCAAAATATATCCCCACCTTCTGCGCTTTTATCCACCCGGGATAATTGAGTCGCCTTTTAGGCGCTTGCCTTTTGAACTCTCGCTTTGCAAGCCAATCTATTATACTCATAATCCGATAAGCATTGCAAATTCGTTTTCATCAATAATCTTCACACCAAGATCTTCGGCCTTCTTCCGCTTTGCCGGTCCCATACCCTCTCCAGCAATAATTAAATCGGTATTCTTGGATACGGAGGCACTATTTTTAGCGCCGTGTAATTCAATTAAATCCTTGATTTCATTTCTAGAGAATCGCTCAAATTTGCCTGAAATAACAATGGTCAAACCCGCCAATGCATCACTGCCGCCTTCTTGTTTTTCCACTTCAAACTGAAGGCCTGCAGCTTTTAGAGCCTCTATTTGATCGAGATGATCTTTTCTACTAAAATAATCTACAAGCGATTGAGCAATGCGCTCACCAATTTCCGGTACCCCTACTAAATCGATTAGGGTAGCTTGTTTTAAAGTCTCAATGTCACCAAAATGACGGGCTAGTTTTTTAGCAACAGTCTCTCCGACATAGCGAATACCCAGGGCAAATAGAACACGTTCAAAGGGAATGGCCTTAGAAGCCGAAATTCCGTCTACAATATTTTGCGCCGATTTTTCGGCCATTCGCTCTAAAGGCAAGATATGCTCAACTTCTAAGGAATATAAATCGGCGAAATTTTGAATCAAACCAGCCTTTACAAATTGCTCGACTGTTTCCGAACCCATTCCTTCAATATCCATGGCCTTTCGGCTGATGAAATGCTGAATCCGGCCAGTTACTTGGGGCGGACAGCTAGATTCATTAGGGCAATAATGTAAGGCTTCACCTTCGAGCCTAATTAAATCGGTTTGACATTCGGGACATTGCTTGATGTATTCAAATTCAAGAGAATCGACAGGGCGTTTGGCGAAATTAACCCCCACAACTTTGGGAATGATCTCCCCACCTTTCTCGACATATACACTGTCACCAATGCGTAAATCAAGTTTAGCAATTTGATCAGCATTGTGCAAAGAAGCTCTCTTCACCGTAGTTCCTGCTAGGGATACAGGCTTCAAATTTGCGACCGGTGTTATTGCTCCTGTACGCCCTACTTGGTAGCTCACACTTTCTAAAATGGTTTCTTGTTGCTCGGCCTTAAACTTGTAGGCAATGGCCCAACGCGGACTTTTAGCGGTGGCTCCTAATTCATCTTGCTGCTGGTAGCTATTTACTTTAATCACCACCCCATCTATTTCAAAGGGTAATTGATGACGGTTTTCGTCCCAGTAATTAATGAAGTCGAAGATTTGATCAAGGTCCTTCGCCTTTTTTAAATAATTCTTTTCGGGTTGCGGTACTTTAAATCCCCATTCTCCTGCAGCCATAACCGCATCGTAGTGATTTGAGAATATGGGTTCATCTTGCATCACGAAATAGAGGAAGCAATCTAAAGGACGTTGAGCCACAAGACTTGAGTCTTGCATCTTTAAAGAGCCCGAAGCAGAATTACGAGGATTAGCAAAAGGCTCCAATCCTTCATCTAAACGGGATTTGTTAAGTGCACTAAAACCCTCTAAGGGCATAAACACCTCACCTCTGATCTCAAATTCCGCTGGATAGTTATTTCCCCGCAAGCGCAAAGGAATGGAGGATATCGTTTTGATATTATTGGTGATCTCATCACCTTGGGTACCATCGCCGCGAGTTAGGGCCTGCTTCAAAGCGCCATCTTTATAAGTTATGCTAATGGCGGCACCATCGTATTTTAATTCGCAGACAAACTCAATTTCCTCATCCGGAATTAATTTCTGAATCCTTTTTAAATAATCCTCTAATTCCTCCCTACTGTAGGTGTTACTGAGGGATAACATTGGGTATTTATGCTTAAGGGTGGGGAAATCCTTGGTGATATCGCCGCCCACTCTTTTGGTTGGTGAGTTGGGATCTGCAAATTGAGGGTATTCAGCCTCCAATTTTTGCAGCTGCACTAGTTTTTGATCGAATTCGAAATCGCTGATTTCAGGAGCATCCTTAATATAATAAAGGTAATTGTGATGCTGGAGCTCTGAACTTAAGGCTTGGATTTGTTCCTGGGCTTCTTTTGGACTCATAAGCCAAAAATAAAAGGAACTTATTCCGCCTTGGAGGAGTAATTGGGAAAATTATTAACCAAATTGATCTTAATTAGAATTGCTCGTAAAGGGTCCTTTTTCTAAAATTCTTCGGTCTTCTTCATAATTGCAAGCTCTAATATGGTCACTTTCGCGTTTACCGGAGCGTTCATCACCAAAAGCCAGTCTCTTTGCTCGCTTTTCTGAATTATAATAAGCCTCATCGCGATACCAATAATGGTTTAAACATAAAGGCTGGTGAACGATTTTAGGTTCTTTTGGCAAATAAGGAGAACCGTCGCTGTAAATATCTTGCGCATCCCCTTTAGCAAAAGCATAATGCGGACCTTCAAGAAAGCCCGCTGTATTCCTCAAATATAGAATAGGCTTAACCATTTTATGCTCTCCTAATGACACATGGGCCCGCATGGTAAGTTGCTCTAGCATTGGCTTTTCGGTATCTAAGTGCTTTACACCATTGGTCCCGAACATAAGCCAGTTAACAGAAATGGAGGCAATCTTCTGATTCTTAAAGTCTTGCAGAAATGATATAAGCTTTCGACCTTCAGTATGCCACAAATACTCATCAATATCAAACACTGCCACCCAGGCATGTTTGCCTTCGGCTAAGCTAATATTGGAGAGTAAACGGTTGAGTTCAAGAGCTTGTAAGCGAATAGACCAGGCCTTGGAGCGGGTACGTTGAAAATAGACCTTTCCGCTTTCCATATAGGGTAGCAAAACCGATATGGGGTCATCTTTGCTGCCATTATCCGCGATGTAAATTCGGCGCACACCCTGAGCAAGATGAAAATCAATCCACTCCTTCAGGTAAGGTCTTTCGTTCTTAATGATAGTCGCAATAAAAAGGGGGGCTTCTTTAACCCTTTGCGCCGATGCTAAAGAGGCCCTCCATTTTTTCCAATGATATAAGAACTTAAGCCACAAATTACTGGTCTTTAAGCAGCTTTCTATACTTAATCCGGGTTGGGTCAACATCACCTAACCTCTTGCGCTTATTTTCTTCGTAATCGCTAAAGCTTCCTTCGAAATAATACACATTTGAATCGCCCTCAAAAGCTAAAATATGGGTACATATTCGGTCTAAGAACCAACGGTCGTGAGAGATGATTACCGCACATCCAGCAAAATTATCTAGGCCTTCTTCTAATGCGCGTAATGTATTAACATCTAAGTCGTTAGTGGGCTCATCTAAAAGTAATACATTACCCCCTTCTTTAAGAGCCATCGCTAAATGCAAGCGGTTTCTTTCACCTCCCGAAAGAGCACTGATCTTCTTATTTTGATCAGATCCACCAAAATTGAAACGAGAGAGGTATGCACGTGCATTTAGTTTCCGGTCACCTACCATAATTTCTTCATCACCTTGAGAAATTGCATCATAAATGCTTTTCTCGGGCAATAAGTCTTTGTGACTCTGATCCACGTAAGAGATTTTTACGGTGTCGCCAACTAAAAACTCTCCTCCATCTGGCTCTTCCTGCCCCATAATCATCCTAAATATGGTGGTCTTACCAGCGCCATTGGGACCAATAATTCCTACAATACCGGCTGGAGGTAGGTTAAATTCGAGATTATCGTATAGCAACTTATCTCCGAAAGCCTTCTTAACCCCCTTCGCTTCAATAACATTTGTTCCCAAGCGCGGACCATTAGGTATGAATATCTCTAATTTCTCTTCGCGCTCTTTTTGCTCTTGATTTAGAAGGTTCTGGTAATTATTTAAACGAGCCTTTCCTTTGGCTTGACGCCCTTTGGGAGACATCCGCACCCAATCTAATTCTCGCTCTAGAGTTTTCCGTCGTTTAGAAGCTTGTTTCTCCTCTTGTTGCAGGCGCTTTGACTTCTGATCGAGCCAAGAACTGTAATTCCCTTTCCAAGGAATTCCCTCTCCTCTATCCAATTCCAAAATCCAGCCTGCCACATTATCGAGGAAATAACGGTCGTGCGTTACGGCGATCACCGTCCCCTTATATTGCTGTAAGTGTTGCTCTAACCATAATACCGATTCGGCATCCAAGTGGTTAGTGGGCTCATCCAATAACAATACATCGGGTTGTTGAATCAATAGTCGACAAAGGGCTACTCGACGACGTTCTCCTCCTGAAAGTACCGAAATAGGAGTATCTGGCTCAGGGCAACGCAATGCATCCATTGCCCGATTTAACATCGTATCCAGTTCCCAAGCATTGGTGGCATCGATCTTATCCTGCAATTCGGCTTGGCGCGCCATGAGTTTCTCCATTTTATCGGGATTCTCATATACTTCTGGTAAACCGAAATCATCATTTATCTTATTGTATTCATCTAAGATGGCTACCTTTTCGGCCGCTCCTTCTTTAACAATGTCGATAACCGTTTTGGATTCATCTAATTCGGGCTCCTGTTCGAGGTAACCGACGGTGTAACCGGGAGAAAAAACTACATCTCCATGATAATTTTTTTCGATTCCTGCGATTATCTTTAATAGTGTAGATTTACCTGCACCATTTAAACCGAGGATACCGATCTTAGCTCCATAAAAGAAGCTGAGGTAAATATTTTTTAAAACGGTCTTATTATTCTGAGCATAGGTCTTAGTAACCCCGCTCATCGAAAAAATGACTTTTTTATCGTCTGACATATACTGTTTAATTAGAATAAAAGCTTAGAAATATCCTATGCTAAAGGCATTCAAAGATACAGCGCTATTTTCAATCGTGCTAACCTGTCTCCTGCTAATTGGAAGCTCCTTAGCAGCTCAAAAAATGGAGGAATTAAACGGTTGGGTTTTAGATGGTAAAAGCAAAGAAACTGTTCCTGGAGTGCATGTAATAAACAAAAGGACTTTAGAGGGCACAGTAACGAATAGTGAAGGCTTTTTTGAAATCGAGCTGCAAAGGGGGGATAGTATTCTCTTTAGCAATATTGCCTTTAAATACTTTTACTTCGTTTACCGCGATAGCAGCGTATTAGAGGAGGTTATAATCCAAATGGAAGAACAGAATTACCTACTAGACGAAGTGAGTGTTTTTAGCTACACCCTTAGCACCAATAAGCCTCGACCAATGGAATTAAAAAAACCTGCGATAAAATCTAATGCCGAAATAAAGGATCGAAAGCCCCTAGAAGCCACTTTGCAAAACCCTGCCGAATACCTTTACAACCTTTTTGGATCTAAGCCACGTCAGCTTCGGAAATTAGCTCAATTAAAAGCCGAGGATGCATACCGCGAAAAATTGGAAGAAAGCAATAATCGTGAATCGGTTATAAAGTTAACCGGACTTAAACGTAGCGAGCTAGAGGCCTTTATGTTCTATTGTAAGTACATACCGGTGAACATGAATCGCTTAAATGATTACGAGTTTCTTTTAGCGGTACAAGCCTGTTTTCAGCGCTACATGAAGGATCGCGAGCTAGAGGGTTTTTTGGAGCAATTTGATTGATTATTTAAAGAAAGCCTAGGACTCGTTTAACTCTGCGTTACGCTTGGGCAAAACCTTAAATATCTTTTCCCAGTCTTCGTAATTTAAATCCCGTTCTAAGACCCAATACTTCTTTCCTTGACTATCGTATAGGCGATTGGCTTTGTAAAAACTATTCTTTGAGCCTTCAATACCTTGCAGCTGCTTTTTTTGGAGAAAACTAGTACGATACCAAATCTTCTCGTCTTCAATGTAAAAGAGGGGTAAAAAAAAGTTAGGTAGCTCTAAAAGGGTGGTAAGAACTCCAATGATTAGGACCGCAATCCAAATAAACGATTGTAAAGAACTATTTGCCGATCCACTGTATAAAAGTTGGAAATAAACTACCAGGAAAAGACCGATAAAGGTATGCGCAATGGTTCGAGACTTCGACTTATAAATTTTCATAGCAAGAGCAAAGGGGAATTTTATTTATTAAGCACCTTTTTCATGACCTTAGACAAGCTTAAACCTTGTACTAAAATAGAGAAAACCACCAAGACGTAAGCCATGGCAAGGAATAGGTCGCGGTGCATATCAGCCGTAAGGCTTAAGGCTAATGCAATAGAAATGCCACCTCTAATCCCACCCCAAGTAAGTAAAAAGGCCGTTTTAGGAGCAAACTCGAGTCGCCGCTTGTAGATTTCAACCGGACCTAAAACCGAAATGTATCTAGCTAAGAGCATTAAGGGTATCATTGCTAAACCAAGGGTTAGATGAAAGGCATTTAGCTCAACAATGAGGAGCTCTAATCCAATGAGAACAAAGAGTATAGCATTTAGGAAAACGTCCAACATTTCCCAAAACTTATCGATGTAATTCTGAGCACTTATAGACCAAGCAGCCTCTGGTGACTTATTACCGATAAACAATCCGGCTACCACCACTGCGAGCGGACCACTAAAATGTAGATGTGAAGCCAAAGTATACAAACCCATTACCAAGGCTAAGGTTAATATTACCTCGGTTTCGTAATGATCGATCTTTCGCATCAGCCGAAAGGCTACATAACCACCCAATAAGCCCAAAGCCAGTCCACCTCCTACTTCCTCTAAAAATAGTATTCCAACCTCACCCAAACTAAAATTTTCCATTCCCTGAGCGGCTATCGACAGTAATACTAAAAAGACTACTACCCCTACACCGTCATTAAATAGCGACTCCCCAACTATCTTAACATTTAGATTCTTGGGCGCCCCGACTTCCTTCATGATGCTTAGAACCGCAATGGGATCGGTGGGAGAAATTAAAGCCCCAAAAAGCAAACAATAGATAAAGTCAATGGGATAAGCCACCCAGGCCATTAAAGCATACAGAAAAGAAGCAATTAGCACGGTAGAAAGCAAGACCCCGAGGGTGGCGAGCATTAAAATTGGTCCCCGGTTTTTCGAAAGGGCATCCAATTTGGTATGCAAAGCGCCGGCAAAAAGTAAAAAACTGAGCATCACATCCAGTAAAAGCGCTTTAAAGTCGAGCGTATTAACGATTAGCTTGGCATCTGCAAGCACCACGGGGAAAATTGCACCCAGAGCAATCACAATAATGGTAAAGACCAGGGCCAGCACCATCAAACCTATGGTAAATGGTAATTTTAAATATCGGGTATTGAGGTAGGCGAAAATAGCCGCCATAGTACTTAGTAGGGCTATGATGGTAAAGAGATCCATAGGTTTTTTTGCTAAGATGAAAATTTTATACCAATAAAGGAGTAATCACTGAACAAAAGGCAAAACTTGCAGTTATGATAGTAATACTATTATATTTGCGACACTAATTTAATGGCCTATGCAGCGATTATTGGGAAATCTAAGGATACAAATTCCGGAGCAACTATATGTTAAGGACCCGGATTCCAGTGACTTAGGTAAAAAAATAGTAGAGCACAGTATTTTATTAATCGAAGAGTTAGGCTTTGAGTCTTTCACCTTTAAGAAGCTTGGTATTGCCATTGGTTCGCCAGAAAGTACGGTTTACCGCTACTTCGAAAACAAGCACAAGCTCCTCTTATACCTTACCTCTTGGTATTGGGGTTGGCTGGAGTATAAAGTAGCCTTTGCCACCGCTAATATTAAATCTTGCGAGCAACAGTTAGAAAACTCCATTCGTGCTATTTGTGAAACTGTGGAAGAAGATCAAGACTTTAGTCATATTAATGAAGAAAAGCTTCAAAAAATCGTAATTTCAGAGTCTTCAAAAGCCTTCTTAACCAAGGAAATTGACTCAGAGAATAAGAATGGTTATTTTCAATCTTATAAAAATCTTGTGGAGCGATTAGAAGGAATTATTAGCGGTTTAAACCCCCAGTATCCTTTCCCTAAAACATTAGCCTCTACCCTTTTAGAGTCTAATCACTTGCAAAAGTTTTTTGGCGCACATATACCTGGTATTACCGATATCGCCCACAGCGACGAAGATGTGATCGCCTTTTTTAAATCAATGACCTTTAGCACCCTGAACTATGGCAGCTAGTGACCCTAAAATGCCTCTAAAGCGCTTCTGGCAACTGCTTGCTAGCGAGCGAAAAGATATAGGCAATATTTACATTTACGCCCTATTTAACGGGCTACTTACCCTATCTATTCCTTTGGGAATTCAGGCAATTATTAACCTAATCCAAAGCGGCAGTACTTCTACCTCTTGGGTGGTTTTAGTAATCGTAGTGTTAATTGGCCTAACGCTGGCCGGAATTTTTCAAATATTTCAATTAAGCGTTGCGGAGCGCATCCAGCAAAGGCTCTTTGTGAATGCATCGGTAGAATTTGCTTACCGCATACCACGTTTAAAATTAAGCGCACTGCGCAATAACTATCCGCCCGAGTTAATTAACCGTTTCTTCGACGTTTTAACCGTCCAGAAGGGCTTGTACAAATTACTTTTCGACTTTTCTGTAGCCAGCCTACAGATTGTATTTGGACTTATCCTACTTTCGCTTTATCACCCCTTCTTTATTGCTTTTGGGCTTTTCTTGGTGGTATTATTGGCATTGTATTTCCGAACAACTTCACGGAGAGGACTAGAAACCAGTCTTGAAGAAAGTAAGCATAAGTATGAGGTGGTGAGCTGGCTGGAAGAACTAGCCCGAAACCTCTCTACCTTTAAAATGGCCGGTAAAACCGATTTGCCGCTTCAGAAAACGGATGTCTTAAGTGGTAAATACCTCAGGTCACGCCGATCTCATTTCGCCATTCTGGTGCGCCAATATGGTTTCCTAATCTTTTTTAAGGTTCTTATTGCCGGAGGCTTGTTATTACTAGGTGGTTTATTGGTCTTTGACGCTCAGATGAATATTGGTCAGTTTGTTGCCGCCGAAATTGTAATTGTACAGATTATTTCCTCGGTAGAGAAACTGGTTTACAGCATCGAAACCATTTACGATGTACTCACAGGCCTGGAAAAATTAGGGGCTGTAACCGACCTTGAGTTAGAGAATCATGATGAGGAAACCCAGATTGATTTAAAACGTGAAGACAAACTACATATTAAGCTGAAAAACATCAACTTAATATCTCCTCAATGGGGACATAAAATCCTTCACAACATTAATCTGGAAGTGAATCACGGTGAAAAAATTGGAATCACCGGTACCATGAGTTCGGGTAAGTCATCCCTCCTTCAATTAATAGCGGGTTTATTTGACTCCTACGAAGGCTCTATCCTTTACAATTCCACTCCTCATCGCAATGTGCGATTGGAAACCTTACGCAGTCTTATTGGCGATAATTTACGCCAAGAGGAAGTATTTGAAGCCTCTATTCTAGACAATATTAGTCTAGCTCGCGACGGGGTTAGTCAGGATGAAGTGATGCAACTTATTGACCTAGTAGGCCTAAAAGACTTTGTTGAGGATTTACCCAATGGGATTTTCACCCAGTTGCCTTCTTCTGGGCTGGGACTGGCTAGTTCAACCCGCAACCGAATTTTAATGGCACGCAGCTTAGCGGGTAAGCATAATCTCTTATTGTTAGAGGATAATTGGTTCGATGTTGACGATAAAACCAGACAAGTGTGGTTAGACTACCTCTGCTTCGACTGCGGGCAATCGGTAATTATTGCCACCAATAATTGCAAGACTTTGGAACGCATGAATCGTATTGTTGTGCTCGACAAAGGAAGAGTTGTAAAAGAAGGAACCTACGCTGATTTAAAAGACGAATTGCCATGTTAAATATATCTCCTGAAAATTCAATCGAGTCGAAGGTAGATCGGCGCAAATATTCAAGTTTACGTGTTTTTCTAGACGAACAACGCTTTAACAAAGGCCGTCGAAATCTATTCATCGCATTTCTAGTAGCCATTTTAGGGGCTTTGTTTCTGCCTTGGACTCAGAACGTTATGACTAAAGGCTATGTAACTAGTCTTCAACCCGATAAAAGACCTCAAACCCTGCAATCGGTTATCGGTGGTAGAATCGAGGAATGGTTTGTGCAGGAAGGTGATTTTGTGAAAAAGGGAGATACAATTCTGTATATCTCGGAAACCAAAAACGATTATTTCGACCCGCAGTTACTGGACCGAACCGATGCACAGATAAAGGCAAAGACCTCTTCGCGTAGTAATTATCAAGAGAAGGCTAATGCTCTTGAAACGCAGATCAATGCGCTGGTAGAAAACAAGCGTTTAAAGCTCGAACAGGCCTTTAATAAGATTAAAATCAGTCGTTTAAAAGTTACAGCAGATTCCATTGACTTAGTAGCGGCCCAGACTAATGAAAACATCGCTATAGCGCAGATGAAGCGGATGGACACGCTCTTTGCCCAAGGGTTGTATTCTCGAACTGACCTAGAAAAAAGACGTCAGAAACTGCAAGAAACTATTTCCAAAAGAGTCTCTCAAGAGTCTAAACTACTGGCCAGTCGCAATGAGTTAATTAATGCTAAGGTAAACCTCAATGCCTTAGAGGCCGAGTACGATTCTAAGATTTCTAAAGCCCGCAGTGAGCGATTTGCCACCTTATCGAGCATGTACGGTACCGATGCTGAGGTTAGCAAATTGGAGAACCAGTTTAGCAATTATTCCATCCGCCGCAGCAATTATTACCTAACCGCTCCCCAGGATGGATACATTACAAAAGCGGTTAAAACCGGTATTGGAGAAACAGTAAAGGAAGGCGAGCGTATTTTAACCATTATGCCTGCTAATTATGATCTGGCAATCGAGATGTTCGTAAAACCTCTCGACTACCCCTTAATGCATATAGGCGAAGAGGTGCGTATCCAATTCGATGGTTGGCCTGCCTTCTTCTTTAGTGGTTGGCCCGGAGTATCGGTGGGAACCTTTGGAGGCAGAATTGTGGCCATTGATAACTTCACCTCCGATAATGGAATGTACCGTTTGTTAGTGGCCCCTGACCCAGAACAAGAGCCCTGGCCTCAGGGGGTAAGGGTTGGCGCAGGTGCCCGCACCTTTGCTCTTTTAAACGATGTACAGATCTGGTACGAGATTTGGCGACAAATTAATGGATTCCCGGCTGATTTTTACCAGCCCGAAAAAGCCCCAGAAAGCGATGCTAAGAAGAAATAGTCTGTTCATATTTCTCGCGCTTTTGGCATGGAACATGAGCGCTCAAGATTCAGATGAATCCCTTGATAGCGTGGCTTTGCCAGTAGATAGCTTTATGGTTTTAGTCGAGCGCCATCATCCTTTAGCGACTCAAGCTCGGCTAATACGTGAGGCAGCGCGCGCCGCAAGACTAAAGGCTAGTGGTAATTTCGACCCCAAGCTCTTCTCCGAAATGGACAACAAGCGTTTCGATGGGAAAAACTATTACCAGTTACAAAATAGCGGTTTAGAAATCCCGGGCTGGCTTGGCTTTAAGGCTAAGGCCGGATACGAACTCAATGAAGGTCTCTTTTTGAACGGGCAGAACACCGTGCCTGCTAGTGGTCTTTGGTACGCGGATATTAGTTGGACTCTAGGGAGGGGCCTGTTCATTGATGAACGACGAGCGATGCTAAAACAGGCGCGACTTTTAGAAGAATCAGCAGAATTTGAAATCGACCTAGCCCTTAACCAACTATTTGAAGATGCCTTAAATGCTTATTGGGATTGGTATGCTTCTTACCAAGAAGTAATGATTTATCAAGAAGCGCTGCGCCTTGCCCAATTTCGATTTAATGCGGTAAAGCGAGCAGCAATAGTTGGTGATGAACCATTTATCGACACTTTAGAAGCGGCTATACAGGTGCAAGACCGAAAAGTTAGTTTACAGAAGAGTCGAGCCGACTTTATCCATAAACGTAACATTTTAGCCACTTACCTATGGCTAGAAGGACAGATTCCCTTGGAAATTAGCGGTCGCGCCTACCCTGTATATCAAATGGCTGCCTCCGATTTAATTTTACCCGAGGACTGGTTTAGCTCCCACCCTGCCTTGGCGGTCTACGACCTTAAAATTGAGAGACTGGATGTAGAGCGACGATTACAGATAGAGCAAATTAAGCCAGAAATTACCCTTAATTATAAATTCCTAAACCAGCCGGCACCCAATGATTTCTTTGCCAATTACTCGGTCGATAATTACAATTGGGGTTTAAAGGCGAGCTTTCCGCTCTTTGTGCGTAAAGGACGTGGTGAGGTCTTAAAACAAAAGGTTAAAATTCAGGAGAGTCAGCTATCCCGTGATTTAAAGGCGCAAGAAATACGCAATAAGGTAGCTGCCTTGGAGAATGAACTCAGTTTAAACGCTGCCCAACTTACCGAAATAAGGGCAATGGTTAATAATTATCGTCGCCTTCTTCGGGCGGAAAACACCAAATTCCGCAATGGCGAAAGTTCCTTATTCTTAGTTAATTCTAGGGAGCTGAAATACATCGATAGCCGCTTAAAGGAAATTGCTACCGAGAGTAAATTAAACCAGGTTCAGGCTAAACTTGCAGCGGCAGCTGGGGTCCTTAATTAGGACTCCCAGCGAACCTTAGTGCTGATATCGGTAATCCTTCTACCCTTTGGATTCTCTTTGCCTGGCTTACCCAAGTAAAATAGGCCCAAGGCTTGGTGACTATCATCTAAAGCCATAAAGTCTCTTAGCTCATCGGAGAAAGCGACCTTGCCAGTACTCCAATAGCCTGCTAATCCTAAAGCATGGCTCATCAACCACATGTTTTGTACTGCCATGGCCACGGCAGATACCTCTTCAATTTCAGGAATCTTAGGATTAGTACCGGGCTTCATCGCGATAGCGATTACATGAGAAGCTAAACCAGGGCGATTAGCAATACGATCGTAACGAATTTGGTTAAATCCTTCCGCCTCAGGATCTGGCTGATCGTAATCGGCTAAAAATCTCCCTAAACGCTTAAGGGCCTCCCCTTTATAAACCACAAACCGCCATGGCTCAGTATAACCGTGCGTTGGGGCCCAATTGGCCTGTTCCAAAATTTGATTTATAAAATGATCATCAATCAATTCACCACTGAAAGTATCTGGCTTAACCGTGCGCCTTTCAGCTATAATGCTCTTTAGATGTACTAATGCTTCGTTCATGATAAGTATGCTTGAATGGCCTCAAGTCGATCTTCGAGGCTATTTTGTTTTGCTGGAATTTTTAGAATTGCTTTTTCATAATAATCTCTTCGCTCGAACAAATGTTTAGCGATAAACTCTTTTAATTCTTCATCGGCCAAATGAGCTATAAGGGGTCGTTCGCGTCTATCCTGACTCAACACATTGTATAATTGAGGAATAGTCGCTTCTAAGTAAACGGATAAGGAGAATTTATTCACCAGTTCAATATTATCATAATAACATGGCGTGCCTCCCCCTAAAGCCAAAACAAAGGATTCCTCCTGAAGCACTGCCTCTAACATTTCCCGTTCCAGTTTGCGAAAGTATATTTCACCTCGGTTAAAAATTATTTCGGAAACGGACTCCCCCTCTTCTTGCTCAATAAGTTGATCGAGATCTTTGAGTGGAAGGTCCAATTGCAAAGCTAAATGCCGAGCTAAGGTGCTTTTACCACTGCCCATATAGCCTAAAAGTGAAATTTTCATAGCGCTAAATTACTGCTAACAAAGCTAATGCAGAAGCCGGGAAAAATTTCTCTATTTTTTTTCTTGATGAGCCTTGTTTAAAAAGGAAACTTGCCCTTATATTTGCAGCCCCAAAACAAAACGGGATTGACTCAGTAGCTCAGCTGGTAGAGCATCTCCCTTTTAAGGAGAGGGTCCAGGGTTCGAGCCCCTGCTGAGTCACAAGAAAAAGCCCTTCGAGGGCTTTTTTTGGGTTTGAACTTTAATAGTCAAATTGCTACTTTAGTTCAGTTCTTTAATTTTAAGTCGAGATCCAATAATAGGAATTAGACGATTTAAGCCCAGGTGGTGGAATTGGTAGACACGCCATCTTGAGGGGGTGGTGGCCTTATGGCCGTGCAGGTTCAAATCCTGTTCTGGGCACTTAAAACCCGACGAAAAATTTCGTCGGGTTTTTTTATATCCAATAGTAAGACTTAAAGAAGCCTATCTAAATATTTTTAGTGTCTTAAACTAAGAATGATAGAATATTGGCCTCCACTCTTTCGATATCTGTAACTCCTTCAAGGCACAACTAATAAATATCATAGTTCTCGCCTGATCCCTATTCTACCTTCGTAGTAAATAAGAATTATGCCATTTACCTTCCTAGACCGTGAACGCATTGTAGCAAAACCTGGCTACAATCGATGGCTCGTTCCTCCGGCAGCACTAGCAATTCACCTCTGTATCGGCCAGATTTATGCCTACAGCGTATTTAATAAACCAATGACCCAAATCATTGGCATTGACCATTCTGCAGAAGCAGATTGGGAGCTAACCACTTTGGGCTGGATATTTTCGATTGCCTTATTTAGCCTTGGTGCATCGGCCGCCTTATTTGGTCAGTGGCTGGAGCGAGTGGGACCAAGAAAGGCCATGTTTGCCGCTGCATTAGCCTTTTCGGGTGGTTTTTTGGTTGCCTCCTTAGGTATCCATCTCCATCAAATATGGTTAGTTTACTTAGGACACGGAGTATTGGGCGGAATTGGTTTAGGAATTGGTTATATATCTCCGGTATCTACCTTAATGAAATGGTTTCCCGATAAACCTGGAATGGCAACTGGAATGGCTATCATGGGTTTTGGCGGTGGTGCAATGATTGCCTCCCCGATGGCCGTGGGGCTAATGAACTTTTACAGCAGCCCAAGCTCCACTGGGGTGGGCGAAACCTTTCTTACAATGGGTTTAATCTATTTTCTCTTTATGATGTTTGGTATGCTAATCATCCGCATCCCACCAGAGAATTACCGTCTCGCCGTTAACAAGGAAAAATCCGTAAAAAAGGAACCTTTTGTAAACGCTAATCAAGCGGTAAAAACCCCTCAGTTCTACTTACTCTTTACGGTTTTGGCCCTGAATGTAACCGCAGGTATAGGTGTTTTGGGTCAAGCTTCGGTTATGATTCAGGAAATGTTTTCAATCCAATCTGTTCCTGAGCATTTAGTTGTTGGAGCTGCAGCGGCTGGCGGTTTTGTGGGGTTGCTGAGTATTTTTAATATGTTGGGCCGTTTCTTTTGGTCTTCCCTCTCCGACCAACTGGGTCGAAAAAATACCTTTAGCATCTTTTTCCTTTTAGGAGCCTTGTTATACATCCTAGTGCCCTTTGCGGGCTCACAAGGCAATGTGCTTCTGTTTATAGGCTTCTTTGCCTTAATAATTTCCATGTACGGAGGCGGCTTCGCTACTATCCCGGCTTATTTAAAGGATCTGTTCGGAACCAAGCAGGTCGGTGCCATCCACGGTCGGCTATTATTAGCATGGTCACTGGCGGCCTTACTCGGACCAGTGCTGGTAAATTACATCCGTGCCTATCAGATAAACTCTATGGGCCTAGCTCCTGCCGAAGCCTACAGCACTACCATGTATATTATGGCCGCTTTATTAGTAATTGGCTTTGTGGTTAATCTGAGCGTTAAACCCGTAAAAAACAAACACTTCCAGTCATGAAAGAAAAGCTAAAAGTCCTTTTATTCTGGACCCTAGTGGCAATCCCTTTAATATGGGGCTTAAGTCAGACGGTAATAAAGTCTCTAGCGTTATTTGGGGGCTAAAGGCTTGCCACAAACTCTTTAAAAACTTCTTTGTGTTTTTCTAAATCGAGCTTAGGTGATACCGATACACGGGCGATATAGTCTTTGTCCTCCTCCTTGGTAGTGCCTTGGGTCGAGGTTGCCGGAATCGTCCAATAGCAGCCTTTTAGCTGGCCATAGCTAACGCAGTATTTACTCTCATTCGGTATCTCGCTAATCATACTATTGATTAGTCTTTGATTAAGCATCCTTTTGTAGCTTTCTCTTTCTTCCGGACTCTCTCCTTTGGTAGGTAAATCGAGCGAAAAAACCGAAGGAGTAAAACCTTGCTGAGCTAATTCTTCGGATACGAAATTGATTTTAGCTTCGGGAAGCTCACTCTCAATAAAACTTACGAACTCACGGGTATTATGGTAGGCCTTTGCAATGCGCTCATTCATACTTGGCATCTGCTCTTTTAAAATCTCAATTTGCAGGTCGGTCGCCTGATTATCACAGATAGCTAAGTGCTTCTCTATTTTGGCCATTAGTGAAGCTGCTTGTTCATTTGCCACACAATAGCCGGCAGTACATTTACCTCCGCTAGGAAATTTAGATCCACTTACATAAGAAATAGCTGATACCTCGGCAAAGATGCCCCCTGGCTTTAAAAATTGATAATTGGGACAAAAAGTCTGATCCAAAATAAAGACCGGTTCCACCGCAGGCCTAGCTTCAGGCGTAAGACGCTTAGCAGCTAAGGTCTCTCTTAAGGCCTTTAAGTTAGGGACCTCCACGCGCGGATTAGTAGGTATTTCAGCGATAATTAAAGGCACCGCATCGAGAGCCGCAGATGCTTCTAGAACCACTTGGGTACTTTTCACCATATCATTACGACCATCTACCGGTAAATCCATGATTGATACCTTCTCATGAGAAGCGGCCACGCGTCGTGCTTGATCATTGGTACCTCCGTAGCAATTGGGAGGCACGATAATCTTGATTGCTTTTCCTGGATGTTTTTCAAGCGCATCATCCACCAAACCCATCATTATGGCGTATTGAATCGAAAGACCACTAGATGCTAGCAAAGCAGGTGTTTTTGAGGCGGTGATTTGCGCAATGGTAGAGCGCAATTCGGCTAAGCTGTTTGTGGTATCAAGCGGGGACGCATTGGACTTTTGACTCAGCATTTCCTTTAAAGTGCTAAAGCAATCTGCCGGAGTCATGGCAATAGACTCCCTCCTACGCACATGCTGAATAGCCTTTACATATGAACTCGAATCTTTAGCATTTATTAAGACTATACTTCCGCGCTTTGCCTTACGGCTGATGTAAAAATCAGCTTTAGGCAAAGATTCCCAATCATTAACTAGATCCTTTTCACTTATAAAAACAGAGGGTGTAGATTCCTTAGTTAAATCTTCTTCCCCTTGCCATTCCTTCAATTTGAATTGATAATTATAAACCTGCTTCAAGCTTTCAAGATCTAAAGCACTTGGTAAGGAACCCTCATACCAAAGTATGGTCTCTTGCTTCCGCATTAGATTTTCGCGTAGAATAGCCATCAACGCCATAGTTTCCGAGGCAAAGGCGATTAAGTCATCAGGCTTAAAGCCTAATTCCTTCGCTATAGACCATTCTAGCACAGAGGACAAGGGATGCCCAAGACGAATGTAATCGTAGGCCGTTGGTAGTTTTGCTAATTCTGCCTCATTAAACTCTCCCCGATTAAAGACAAGCTCTAATTGCTCCAAAAACTCAAATTTAGCCCTAGCCTCATTGTAAATATCTAATCGATGCGTAGTTAGCTTTAACCAGTCACTGGGTGTATTTTGAATTAATTGCTCGAGAAAAGCTTTTAATTGATGATTCTTCATATTCGGTAGAGATTCTTAATAGGGCCCCGAAATTAAGAGTTTGTCCACAAAAAAGAAGCCCAGAAGGCTTCTTTCCATGAAATACCAAAGTTTAGGAGTCAGATAAGTATTTTCTTTATGCTTCTATGAATTAATTAAAGTAGATTTTATCTACATATACCGTAGCCGGACTAAAATTCTGATTGAGGTCCATTGCATTCCACATCGCAAAGGGAATGCGCAATTCACTAAAATTAACTCCCGAGAAGTCGCTAAGAGGAATACTGTATTCCTCAAAACCATTAGAGGTGGGTACTCCAGTATAATCCTTTAACATGACAATCGCATTATTGCCTACCCCTTCTAATTTAATTTCGGCATCATGTAAACTAGCGGGCTTTCGTAAGGAGAAGTTTAAGCTACTGTAAGCGGACAGGTCTTTGGGCGCATCAAGCTCAATGTATGCTCCGCCCCAGTTGCCTCCAGGGAAGTCGAATACCAAGCTATGACTACCATCTACGGCGGTGTCCGAAAGGCGCAGAGCTGGTTCACCTCCTGCACCATAAGGTGTAATACTTAAAGGGCCGAAGTCGGTAAAATCATCCTTAATAGCTGCATTTGCCAGATTGGTATCCAAGATAGGGCCCAATCTTTCTTCATTGGTGTCCAATGGTGGCGGGGTGGGAATATTTAATCCATCAATGGAATAACATCTTACATAGTCGATATATAGACTTGCGGGGAAGCTTGTACTCGGATCGGGATCTCCGGGCCAATATCCACCTACCGCTAAGTTCATAATGAAGTAGTGCGGGCGAAGAAATTCTTTCATATCCGATTGGATTAATTCTTCATAAACCGGGCTACCATCTAGTAGATATTGAATTTTTGAAGGAGTCCATTCGATGCTGTAAACATGGTAATCATCACTGAACAAAGCCCCGGCAGCCAATTGATGTTCCTTCTGAAGTTCGCCTTTTTTGTTATCGGTCGCCACATAATGTAAAGTAGTATACATTTTGGACGGATCTTTCCCTAATACCTCCATAATGTCTATCTCCCCACAGCCAGGCCAGTCGATAATGTTCCGGTTTTCGCCTAGCATCCAGAGGGCGGGCCAAAGGCCATTGCCACTTGGTACTTTTGCGCGAATATCGATGCGTCCAAATAAAATACTCTTAAGGCCTTGGGTAGTGAGTTTTGCTGAGCTGTAATCGTCTCCACTTTTTAAAGCGGTAATGGCCAAAACATCTTCCCCATCATGCATAGTTAAATAGGCATTATCTGAGGCATCGGTGTACAACTGCTTTTCATCATTCCCCCAGCCTGGAGGCAAGCCATAGGCAGTACCATCCCCAAGCTCATAGGTCCAAATGGAAGGATCAATATCATTACCTGAAAATTCATCGGCCCATAGCAAACTATAGCCATTTGGAACCGGCGTAGAATCTGTATTCCCTTGGTCACCTGGAAGCTCGTCATCCTTACAACTAGTGAAGGTACTAAGGCCAACTAGGCTTAAAATTAAGATTGGTTTGGTTTTCATATTGCTTATAATTCTGGATTGAATTTACAATCAAATCCTTGTATTTAAAAATCGTAAAAGCCTTAGGGCAACACTAGGATTAAGATATTAAGCCAGAGCAAGCGTGAAAAAATCCCGATATTGAAAAACGCAATACCAAAAGCATTTATTTGTCATGATAAAAGCCTTTAACAAACTTCGCTTTAATGCGCTGCTCAAATCGCAACTTAACACCTATGGTAAATACGCTTTGAGCGAGATTGTGTTGGTGGTATTAGGGATTTTAATTGCTTTACAGATCAACAATCAAAATGAATTGTCGAAAGCAAGGGAACTAGAAAAGGTCTACTTAAAGGAATGGCGTTCGGATATCGAAAGTAATTTAGAATCCTCCAAATCTACCATTGAGTGGATCGAGTACATGGTTCCGCGCTTAATGCTACTACTCGAAGAATCCGCTAAAGAACAAATTAGCTTACCTATTGATAGTCTCAATTACTATCTATCGCTAATCCAAGGAATGCCTACTTATCTAAGTACCGATCGTATTTACAATAATATTATTGGCTCGGGTGACTTCAAGCTAATCCGCAGCTTTGAATTAAAAAACCAGATTGCCGCCTATTATCAATTGGTCGATTTAATTAAAGTGGTACAAAATACCCATGAGCTACAATTGGTTAATTCCTATCAGCCCTTTATTCTCAAAAAGCTGGACTTTCAGGCAATTCAAGGTGAAATGTTTGATGAATACGATATGCCTAAACCTGTAAGTTCCAATTTAATTGACCAAGTAATCCATACCAGAGAATTTAGGAATATAATTACTCTGAAGCTTAATATCTTAAGTGATTTACTAGATCAAAATAAGGATATATTGGAGGCAAATCGTGAATTAAAAGCCCTTCTGGGTCGATTATCCGATTTAGATTAATTTGAAATAGCTATTTACTGAAAACTTAAAGTCTCATTTTCAACATATTACTATTTTTATCGTAATATTTTTCTAGATTTGCAGCAAATTGCTGCAAATGCTCTATTTAAATACTCTAAACTTAAGTCTCGCTTCTATTAATAAAGCTGAGCGCGAGGCGGCTCATAACTTGGTAGAACAAATAATAAAGGACTACCACAATTTAGATATTGAGGCCCTTTTTCAGGATTCTTACCGTAAGCAGCTTTTTGACTCTTATATGGAGCACAATGAGGCCGTTTTTCGTTCGAGCTCAAAAGCGCTGGTCTACGATTACCGCAATTACCTCGAGAAGGAATACGGGGAATTTCTTAATACCACGGACGGCGAGCAATATCTAAGCCTACTGGAAGCGGTGGACATTATTTGGCAGGAAGTGCAGGCTCCGGTAAGCGAACTAGTCGCGGCCGGTAAAGCCCAACTCATCAAGCATAATGGTGGCGCTACTTACCACAATTTCTCGATGAATGCGGAGAATATGCCCGAATTATTTGGTCCCACTAAAAAATTGGTGGACCACTACCTAAATACCGAGCTGATGAATGTGCTCATTGAGTATCATTTGCGCGGGGAACTCAATTTAAGTGCTTGCAATCTTTGTTTAGAAAAATTGAAGATTGAACTGCAGGAGTTTGCAGTAATGGCCAGACAATTAGGATTTTGGGTACCTCCTAAAGAAAGCGATAATATTGTAATTCGCAATATTAAAATGCTAGAAGTACTAGCTTGCTGCTAATTAAGGCGCCAGTCGGTTTAATAGCCAGTTTTCACCTTGCTCTTTATTGTAAACAATGCGGTCGTGTAAGCGTGAGGCTCTTCCTTGCCAAAACTCAATTCGGGTCGGCATAAGGCGGTAACCGCCCCAATGCGGGGGTTTAGGAACCTCGCTTTCATACTTGTCACTATAGTGCTTTACTCGCTCTTCAAGGAAAGCTCTGGAATCTATTACCTCACTTTGCGGACTAACCCAAGCACCTACTTGTGAGCCATGGGGTCGGGATTTAAAGTACTGGGTACTTTCAGCCTCAGTCAGTTTTTCCACCAATCCCTCTACCCTAACCTGTCTTTCCATTTCGGGCCAAAAGAAACACATACTCACTTTGGGGTTCTCCTCCATTTCTCGCCCTTTATCACTCTGGTAATTAGTGTAAAACTCGAAACCGCCCTGATCAACTCCTTTTAGTAGTAAAACCCGGGCATGCACCGCTCCATCGGCCCCAGCGGTAGCTAAAACGAAAGCATTGGGATCCTTTGGCTTTAATTGCTCATAGGCCTCATACCATTTTTGAAATTGCTTGAGCGGATTGGGGTCAACATCTCCAATTTCTAGACTACCCTGAGTATAATCTATGCGCTGATCCTGCAGTTTCTCCTTCATGATAATGGAATTTGACTTATTAAAAGCTGTTGATAAGTTAGATTGCAAAATTACCGATAAGCCTTTATCTTCGGTTTATTATGAGTCTAAATTTAAGCGAACCCGATAGCGGAAAAATCTTAATTGCGGAGCCCTTGCTTGGTGATCCGAATTTTGATCGTTCCATTGTGCTCCTTGCTGAACACAATGAGAATGGTACCGTAGGCTTCGTTTTAAACCGGCCAGTAGAAATTGCCTTTGACGATCTGGTCGTTGACTTTCCAGAATTTGATGCAAAAATCTTTGAAGGCGGGCCGGTGCAAGGAGACAACCTCTTCTTTTTACATCGTAGAGGTGATTTATTACCGGGAAGTGAAAAAATAATGGAGGGTGTTTTTTGGGGCGGCGATTTGGAAATCCTTAAAGAAATGATTTCCCTTGATATGATAGGCCCCGAGGACATACGATTCTTTCTCGGATACAGCGGCTGGTCTCCTGGTCAGCTTAGCGAAGAATTAGAACAAAAATCTTGGTTAGTGGCCGACAGCAATGCAGCCCTAGTATTTAACCGGGATAGCGAAGGCCTTTGGTCGGCGATTATGCGTCAATTAGGTGGAGAATATGCTTTGTGGCATAATGCCCCACTGGACCCTAGTCTAAACTAAGAGCCAAAGCCACATTTAACTTTTTAAGCATCGCTTCTGCTTGAGTATTGGCATAGGTTTTCTTGCGGTATTTTGCCACCCATTGTAAGCCGTTCATAGCATTACTAAGCCAAATTTCATCTGCTTTTTGAAGGGCAAATGGCGAAAAAGTTTCTTCTTTAACCACTAAGCCTAATTGCGGTGCAAGCTCCAGGATTTTCTTTCGCATTACTCCTTTTAAGCAACCCGAGCTTAAAGGTGGACTGATGAGTTCCTCTCCTTTGAGTATAAACAAATTTGACTTTGTGCTTTCCAAAACCTCTTTCTGCTCATTCATTAAAACCACATCATCGTAATTGTTTTCTTGGGCAAAAATGGAGGCAATTGTATAAATCTGTGCCGAGGTAGTTTTGACATTCCCCAAAAGGCCACTCACCTTATAGAAATCCTTAAACAACTCAATTTCTAAACCTTTCTCATTTAATTCAAATGAGTCCATTGGCCACTCCTCGGTGGTAATTAAAAAATCAACGTCATTGGTTTCTGGGCTGTAAAAACCACCGGCCTTACGTACGACTAGCACTTTTACTCGGGCCGCTTTATCGCTTA
The DNA here is from genome assembly GCA_913055685.1 of uncultured Flavobacteriales bacterium. Taxonomy (GTDB): domain Bacteria; phylum Bacteroidota; class Bacteroidia; order Flavobacteriales; family Schleiferiaceae; genus Croceimicrobium. Next base: position 406,161 of record CAJXKC010000002.1, on the reverse strand, counting down.
ATTGATTAGCCTCTAGTGTTTTTCGTATCTGCTCCTCCAAATACTCTGGAGACCAATCCATAGGAATTTCCATTCGCACGATGCGCATAGCGGACATTAAACGGAAATAATGATCTTCAAAGAAGTTTAATCTCTTGCGACTGTATTTGATTGTTTCAAAAACGCCATCACCATAATTTAAACCTCGGTTATTAACCTGAATACCAAGGTGCTTATTGCGAATGATATAGCCGTTGAGATTATAGTCCATCTTCAAAATTTTGGCAAAGGTATAAAGCAAAAAGCCCCGACACTAAGGTCGAGGCTTTCAATCTATAGGATCGATCTATTTTATTCCTTTATAAAACGTTGGCTGGTTTCACCCATGCTCGTTTTTAAAGTTAAAATATAAACGCCACGGTCTAAACCTGAAATATTTACGCGGTTTAAGCCTTGTTCTAAGCTACCTGCACTAACAATACGACCGGTATTATCCATAATCTCGAAAGACTCTAAAGATAAATCGGCATCGCTAAGTGAGATGTTTAAAACCTCTTTAGCAGGATTAGGATACATCTGTACTGCTTGCGCTAAAGCGTACTCATCGGTACCGATTAGGTTCATCTGATGTACTAAGCGTGGAGCAACATAGCCCAAGATAGTATCTTGGTAAGCGCGACCGAAAGCAGGAGACATATTTGGATTACTTGCTAAACCAGCCATGTGGTAAGTAATTACTGGAGGACCTGCTAATAGAGTATCGCTGGCTATTGGACCATTAGGATCCCACCATTGCCATGGAGCACCAGTATTATTAAACAAACCGGTAGTAGCCAATGGGAATACTACTGGATACAAGCCTTCGGCATTGCTCACTGTAATAGTATCAAATGGCGCAGGGAAAATGTAGTTATAAGTTACACCGTAACGGGCGCGAGCTGCTAGAGTGATTGGGTCATTGTAAGTTTGATTAATCCAAGCATTATTATTACCCAAGCTATTAGCTTTTACCATAAACACATTGGCACCGCTTACGTCTACCACATCATCCTGAGTGGTTGGTACTACTACCGTGCCATCTCCAAATGGTGCAAAGGGATCACGTACACAGTGGAAAGCTATCATTGAAGGATCTCCTGCTTCTAACCAAGATATGTCCGCTAAAGCACCTCCCATGTTAACACACATAGATACATCGGTTGACTCACCATTGTCAACATATAGGTTTAAGTTACCACCTAATCCTTCGATATTACCTACTAGGTTGGAGTCAACGAAAGACTGCTGAGTAGCAGGGTTGATAAACTTAGCAATTTCAACTTCCGCCCACTTATCAAGAGTAGCATAAGCCAAGGCTACGTAACCTCCAGAACCTTCACCGAATAATACTACGCGGTTAGGATCGATACCTAGGTTAGCAGCGTCTGCTTTAGACACTCTTACTAATTCCTTCATATCGTGAATTGCACGGTAAACCGCATTCAATAATTGCGCACGACGCACGAATTGGTTAGGATCTAATGGATTCCAACCTAAACGATAGTTAGCAGCAATAGCTACAAAACCACGCTTGGCAAGCTTCTCACACATTACAATTGCAGCCGAATCATTTTTAGATCCGTTGATACCACCATTAATCCCAGGAGGAAGGAAGTTTCCGGTGTGAATGTAAATAGCTAATGGACGATTTGTAGCGGTATCCCCTGCAGGCTCGTATACATCCATGGTTAACTGACGAACTTTTACATCAGAAGCCGTATCGAAAGGATTGTAAAACTTAGCAGGAATAGGCTGGCCAGTAGCTAATGCTGTTTTAATTTCAGTAACATCCGCAACCACAGAAGCTGGGTCACTTAAATCAGAGGTTAAGAAATCGATATTGGTAGCGTAAGGCACGTCGGCCGTTACATTAACCGAAGTAAAAACCTCTGAGGTGTAGCGTTGTGCTTGAGCCACTCCTGCAAAGGCTAAGAGAAATAGTAGTGTTTTTTTCATAAGTGAAAATTTAATTGATCCTAAAGTATAAAATTAATCGTTCCTATCTAGTTCGTAAAGTAGTGAAAAATAGGCTAGGCGCCCAACGCGGGGTCCGCCGTAGACCTGAAATACCTTGTTATTGAGAAGGTTTGAGGCACCTAATTTAAAGGTCATATCCCAAGCAGGTACCTCGTAACTCACCTGAGCATCAAGTAGATCGTAGGTGTCGATAAAGCCCGTAAACTGAGGAGAACCCTCGAAAAGGAAACCTTCAATCCATTTATAGGTTACTGCGAATCCAATCTTATCATCGCGTGTGCTAAAGGGCTTATAGTTTCTTCCGGTTAAGCCAATATTGAATTTATGTTCCGGTGTATTGAAGGCTGGTACAATGGGATCTACCTCTTGCGATTTTTCCAGCTGTTCCTTGTAAAAGGTTTCCGTAATGAAATTCGCATTGGGTGTTAAGTTAATATCATTATAGCTGTAATTACCATTTAAGCTAAGGTGGTCATCTAAATAATAATTTAAGCCAATGTTTAAACCCTGAGTAGTTACCAAGCCTTCGGCATTAGCCGCGACCCGATAGGCCCTAAGACCTAAGATACGGTCTGGGAAATCCGGCGAAAAGCGTGGATCTAAACCAAACTGGAATCCGATAAAATTGGTATACCAAGAATGGAAGTAATTAACATCCACGAAAATGCGTTTAAACCAAGTACCGCGATACCCTATTTCGGCAGTAGTAACCTTTTCTGGAGCAATGGGCGCTACATTAAAGAATTCGAGGTTATCCCGATCTAGAGTTTGCTGCTCACGATAAAAGTCAAAAGACTCTATCGTCACTAAAGAGTCATAGCCGTTAATATTACCTAGTAAGACCGCTCTACCTACATCATAGCGTAAGTATTGATCCTGCAAGGTTGGATTACGAATCGCTCTTCCCAAAGAAGCACGGATGGTATTCTTTTCGTCTACGGTATAGACTAAAGAAAATGCGGGTGAAAAGAGGTAGTCAAAATTCTGGTTCTTGTCCATCCTCAAAGTAAAGCTAGCCTTAAGCATTTCACCCAAGAACTTCTTCTCCGCTCCAAAATAGGCACCAAATTCTTGGTTGGTAATAATCCGGTATTCCTGAGAAATAACATTACCCACACTATCGGTAACAATGGAAGAAGGGATTACTTCATCAAAAATGTTTCCGCGAGAATTGGGACGATACATACGATAGTTCCCTCCTACCCGCATTTTATAATCATCAAAAAGCTCAAACTGATACTCACCCATGATATGGTAAAGTGCCGAACGATCATAAAACTTGGATCCTCCTTCGGTAAAAGTCTTTCCAGTAATTTCATTGAAGAGGGCATCATATTCAGGACTACCGGGAAGTGGCCTATTACCCGAGGTGATATTTAGTAAGGAATCATGGAAGTCGCGCAGTAACTCGTTGTATTCACGTAAAATATCTTGGTACTCATTTTCGAAGAAAGCAGAGTCAAAGCTTGGCATTGCCACACTAAAGCCTGCGGCATTTTGGAAGGCCTGATTAAAACGGAAAGGACGCTTCCATGCCGATGCGTAATTCTGGTTCCAGGTAGCCTCATCACCTAAGACCTGATCATTCATCTTAAATGCAGTAAGCACCGCATCGTAGCTATCCCCCGCGTCTTCTACCGTGCTGTATGCACGTATAAAGAATTTATCCTTCTTCTTTACCTCGAAGATATTTTGCATAAACTGAATACCCTGCAGACTAAAGCGGTTCTCACCTTGATAGACCGTGGTACCAGTGCCATAATTAAGGGTATAGGAAAACTGAATATCTTTCTTAGTACGATAGAATAGTCCTGCATTGGCTTTAAAGTTGCGGGTGTCGTAATTTACTAAGTCAGGCTCACGGTAACCAGGACGGTAGAAAATACCCAAACCAGGTACGTCATTAAACTTCACGTCAGTGAAGCTATTACGCTCATTATTGCTAGCCAGACTCTCATCTCCATAGATATTAACCGCGTCAAAGCGACCGGGATTATCGGCACCCACTGGTGAGCCATCCACTGGATCGTAATTATCGGCCTCCCAATCATCAGCCCGTAAATAGAACAGGTTTAGCTTAAAGGCAAAGTCTTCTCGCTCATCGCTAAAAAGCTTAAAAGCCTCGGCATAGCGGAGGGAAGTTTCGGAAAGCGCCCGCTCTCCCACTTTTTGCGAAAATGACAATCCCTGAAATAAAAAGGGATCTTTGGTGGTCATAGAAATCACACCATTGAAGGCACCCGGACCATAAAAGGCGGTAGAAGCGCCCGCAATGATATCTACATTCATGATATCTAACTCATTTGCGCCCAAGAAGTTACCTAAAGAAAAGTTTAAACCTGGCGCCTGGTTATCTACTCCATCAATAAGCTGTAAGCTACGGACTGGAGAGGTTGAGTTAAAGCCACGAGTATTAATAATCTTAAATCCAATACTTGCTGAAGTTAGGTCTACACCCTTTAAATTGCCCAGCGCTTCGTAGAAATTTGCTGCGGGGGTTTCCTTTATGGCCAAATTATCTAGTGCTTCTACGGTTAAAGCCGACTCTCTTTGCTTTTTACTTAATCTCTGCTCAATTACCTCCACCGCATCAAGCATTTCACTATCCTCTCTAAGACGAATAATCACTTCTTGGTTAGCACTTTTTACCGTGTATTCAGCCTTGCTGTAGCCGATAAAAGTAACTTCCAGTGTGACTGGAAAGGCTTTATTACCAAGCTTTAATGTGAAATTTCCGTCGATATCGGTAGAAGTTCCTTGCGTAGTGCCCTTTATTAGCACATTAGCCATGATCACCGATTCACCGGTTTTATCATCGATAACTCTTCCACTAATCTCCTGAGCAACAAGAATTTGCCCAATCAGCCCAAAGACTGCTAGTAGTAGTACTTTCCTCACTTGTCCTGTTTATTAGTAGTGCTCAGCAAGCTAAATAATTCTTCTTTAAAAACCAGCTTTTCTGAGCGGTCTAAAATTCTATTTTTGCACCAGATGATCGACAAGAAAAAAATCATAGTGGTTTTACCGGCCTATAATGCCGAGAAAACCTTGGAGCGCACCTTTCACGAGATCCCTATGGATATCGTTGATGAAGTAGTTTTAGTAGATGACAACTCTACCGACAACACGATAGAAGAAGGAAAGCGCCTAGGCATAAAGCATATTATTCCGCATGAGCAGAATAAGGGCTATGGTGGTAATCAAAAGTCATGTTACAACAAAGCTTTAGACTTGGGAGGCGACATAGTCATTATGCTCCACCCCGATTATCAATATACTCCGAAGTTAATTGAATCAATGGCTTACCTCATTGCCAATGATGTATATCCGGTAGTATTAGGCTCCCGTATTTTGGGCAAAGGCGCATTAAAGGGTGGTATGCCTTGGTATAAATATGTAGCCAATCGTATTCTTACGCTGAGCCAGAATATTCTGATGAGTCAAAAATTATCGGAATACCATACCGGCTATCGCGCCTTTTCAAGAGAAGTTTTGGAAAACACAGCCTTCAATGTGAATTCCGATGATTTCGTCTTCGATAATCAAATGCTCGCCCAAATTTTTTACAAGGGTTATGAAATTGCGGAAATTACTTGTCCGACTAAATATTTTGAAGAGGCCAGCTCCATAAACTTTAAGCGTTCTGCTATTTATGGTTTAGGCGTATTAAAAGTGAGCTTACAATATCGACTAGCAAAATGGGGCTTAATTAAACCTGATTACTTGATTAAGTAATTAAGGTCGCCTTTCGTAAAAGTAAAACCCGTTTTTAGCGTATAAGAATTGAGCATCTGGAATTTCCTTCTCCAGCTGTTCCCGCTTATTAATCTTTGTGGCAATGCGCACCGGCTTATCTATTTGACCATGATAGAGCCATTCGCGTTGGTAAGCCGACTTATTTTCATGGGCAGTTACCTCGCCATAAAACCATGGGACATAAGACTTGTAGCCGTAATTGACTACATATACATCTTCAGTCGCTTGATCCTCAAAAAATTCTACTGCCGCGCGCTGGGAAATCCGTTCCACCTTGGCAATGAAGAAAATGAGCGCTAAGAATACCCAAAGGCCATTACCGAAGAATAGGACCCGAGTAGAAAAGATGGGGTGCTTCTTCTGGTAAAGAATATAGGTAGCTAAACTTATCCCTAATACTAATGCTGGAATATAATCCCAAATAGACCAAGGCACTTCTGCTTCCAAATTGGCCATGGCAAATGGATCCTTCTCAAAAAGGGGTTTAATAGCTTCTAAGTGCATACCTGCCCACGGCAAGGCAATTGATATCAGTAAAGCTAGAGAGCCTACAATTAACACCACTAAAGGTATCCATTCTCTTTTCTTGCGGGGGAACTCACTGGCTTGCCATAGTGTAAGGGCGGATAAAAAGCTAATAGGATAATAAGCCATAGAGCTGTAGTGAATGATTTTTGTACCTACCAGCGAAAAGAGCACTAAAATTACCGCCAGCAATACAATCATCCATCTTTGAAAATCAGCTACCTGAGAATGCAAACCTTGAATTTTCCCCAAGCCTCGAATCGCAAAAATACTAGCGGGAAAACATCCAAATAATAACACTACAAAATGATATCCTGGAAAACCACCATGCCCGGCGTCATTAGTGGTTAGGAGCTCCCACTGACGAAGGGTAAACTCCACAATAAAGTCGGGTCCATTCACACTGTACTCAATGCCAAACCAAATTAAAAAGACTCCTAAAGCGGTAAAGGAAAAGATTAAAAAGTCCTTGAAGCGCATTCCAAAACGAAAAGAATGTAATGCACCGTAAACGATCAAGGTCAGAAACCAAATCAGATAAGCTACTGGTCCTTTAGTTAAAACTCCAAGACCAATAAAGACGCCCCCTATCATTAAATAGAAGGTCGCCGACTTAGAAAGAAAAATGAAAGAGGCCTGGTTTCTTTTCCAAAGGAAATGGATTAGAAAGAAAAGACCGTTGAAAATAAAGAAGTTGAAAAAGGGGTCGATGATACCCGATTTGAAATATAAGAATGGTAAGGTCGATCCAAACCAACTTAGGGCCCATAAGAAGCCAAATTTCCGATCTACTAAAAACTTCCCGCTAATGTAGAGGAAGGGCAATACAATAACTCCTAGTAAAGCATTGGGAAAGCGGGCGGCATACTCTCCAATTCCGAAAAGACTCATAGCCGCTGCTTGAAGCCAAAAAAACAAAGGGGGCTTCTCGGTAAAGCTTTCAAAGTTTATAGTCATTTGCAGCCAATCGCCTCGCAGGACCATTTCCCGAGCCAATTCCGCAAAATTTATTTCGTCCCAATCAAATAAATGTACTCCGCCTAAAAAGGGTAAGAAGAAAAGTGCTGCGAGCAGCATCCATAACCAGGTATTGCGATCGAAGTATTTCATGAGCAAGCCTATTTAAACCACTTTTCTTTAAACCAATCGCCTTTTAAGCGATGAGCTAAATAAAGGGAAAGCAATACCACGAAAGTACCTAAACTTGCCCCTGCCCCTACGTCGCGCAAAAAATGCATGTTTAGATAAATACGCGAATAACCAATGGATACTGCCACTAGAAATGCCAAAAATTGCCAATGCTTTTTCCGCCACCAAAAAGCGAGTATTCCCCAAGCGGCAAAGGCCGTAGTAGTATGACCACTGGGAAAGCTATGTTGATACCTTGGCTTTACCCCAGCTACCTCATTTAATTCGATTCCCCGATCAGCAAAATACTTCATGGGGCGATCTTCGTTGAAATAAGCTTTTAATGAAGAAGAAAAAATAAGGGTAAGCAAAGCGGTAAAAAGTACCGACATGAATGCCCTGCGCTCTAAAAGTAAAACACTGTAAATGGCCAGGATTAAATAAATCCAGCCATCACCTAAATAGGTAAGCCAAGGCATGATAGCATCTAACCAAGGGTAATGATGGTGATTTGACCAAAGGTGAATCTCGGCCTGACTATACTGACTAATAAGAAGTATGCTCCCCAAAATGAAGAGCATGCTAAAGATTAAATAGGTGGATTTTACTTGGATAAGCTTACCCAAATTCATCCTAAGAGCCTATAGTATGTAATAACTGATGTACCTGGCTATCCCAGAGTAACTTATCTTCTTCGAGTTCGTCTTCCTCACTGTGATCAACGATAATTAAAGAGGTATCATTAGTGAGCTCGTCTACTTCAATGCGGAATTCAAAAAAATACTTATTTCCTTCTTCTTCATCCTCCGACCAGCGGAAACGAATAAACTGATCTTTTTTTCTGGCAATGCGGAAGGCGTCTCTTTCGTCACCATCCCATATAAAAGTATACTTCTCTCCCCTAGAATTTACGTCATCCGAAAACCATTCGGACAGGCCACTGGGAGTAGATAAATAAGGAAATAACATTGAGGGCGAAGCCTTTACTGGAAATTCAAGTTCGAATTTTATTCTATCTGACATTTTTAATCTGTTTAGCCTGAGCTGGGGCGCAATATAAAAAAAACTAAATGTGAAAAACCCCGGCTCTTATCTTTGTGAAATAAGATTTGTCTTTATATTTGCCGCCCGAAAACGGCGAGGTAGCTCAGTTGGTTAGAGCGTCGGATTCATAACCCGGAGGTCACGGGTTCAACTCCCGTCCTCGCTACTAGATTAAAAAAGACTCTGAAAATCAGGGTCTTTTTTCGTTTAAAGCGGTCGCTTGACCTGAACTTCTATCCCCGGGTTCAAATCTTCAGCCAAAATCAATTTATAGCGATATAGGCATTTGCATTCACAGACCTCTTCACTTATGGCTTCATAGAAAATAATCAGCCTTTCGCCATTAATTTGATAATCGAATCCAAACTCCTGACAGCAGTCTTCATATAGGCTTATTTCTAGTTCAGTCTCGTTAGAATCTAGGCGGCTAAAACTATTAAAGCCAATTTCCTTCCTTGGTATCGAATCTGGATAAGTACATGGACCGAGAGACGCGTACCTAAAATGTTTCTGTCGACTCAGGTTTCGATAATAGCTTGCCTTATTAGAACCTCCTGTAGTCTCTTCTTCTATTTCGGTAATGGAAGAAGCATTGCTCTCCTTCTCCCACTGGCAGCCTGCTAAAACAATAAAAATAAGGCCAAAGCCAAACGCTTTATAAAACTTCATAAGCACTTATACTTTTCTGAGGTCCCCTTCAATGAGTTCACTTTGAGGTAAAGTGGCATCAAAAAACTTTTTCAGGAAAATCATTTGAGGAATAGCTCTGCTTTTACCATATAATCCGGCTAGGTAAATGGCAATGGCACCCAAGGCCCCTATTGGTAATAACCAAAAGCCCCAAATGCTCTTATCCAATACATATTGCGAATAGGCCAAAACGAAACCTCCAATTAGCAATAAAGCGCAGAGGGCATAAAGAAACATAAATAAGGTCCACACTCCCGCTGCGGGACCAATTAGCACCCTTATGATAGTGCTACCATCTTCACTTTCCTCAAGATTTAAATCCATTTCAGGCGACCAGGCGTGCTTATGTGGTCGACGGTAAGAAAAGATTAAATGCCCATGGGTGTCCTTATACTGCAAAGGCCACTGCTCGGCATCCTCAATTAAAGCATGACGTAAAGAGTTCCGTAAGTCCCTTATAGAGCGATGATTACGGAATTTATAGCGCGGCCTTAATTGGTATTCATTTAGTGCTAATTCAGCCATTAAGCTAATTTAGAAAAAGCGGGGTTAGACTGAATCTAAAATAGCTCAAGTGCAATAACTAAATTTGCCAGCAATGCGAGCGCAGGATATAAAATACATGCAGCGATGTCTTTACTTGGCCGAGATGGGCCGGTCGAGCACTGCTCCCAATCCGATGGTGGGTGCCCTAATTGTGCATCAGGATAAAATTATTGGTGAAGGTTATCATCACCATGCTGGAGGACCACATGCCGAAGTGGTAGCTATTGAGTCGGTTAAGGACAAGGCTTTGCTTAAGGAAAGTACTCTCTATGTAAGCTTAGAACCCTGCTCCCATTATGGACGCACTCCTCCCTGCACTAACCTAATTATTGAAATGGAAATCCCTCGGGTAGTGGTTGCTACCCGCGACTTCAATTCGGAGGTTAATGGCAAGGGTATTGCTCGCTTAAAAAAGGCCGGTATCGAGGTTATTGAAGGGGTATTGGAAAGCGAAGCACAGGAATTAAATCGTAAATTCTTCACCTTTCATAAAAAGCAAAGGCCATATATCACCCTAAAGTGGGCACAATCGAGCAATGGTATCATGGATGCCAATCGCTCCAATGGTGAAAAAGGAGTCCAGTGGATCAGTGAAGCCGAGAGTCAGGTTTTCGCCCATAAGCTAAGGGCTGAGCATCAAGCTATATTAGTTGGTCGTAAAACGGCTAAAATAGATAACCCTAGCTTAGATACCCGTGCCTATCAGGGTGCTAATCCTTTAAGGTTGATTATCGACCCCCAAAGAAGCCTTGACCAACATTTAAAGGTTTTTAGAGATTCAAGTTATCTACGCTTTTGCTATCAAAGCGTTGATAATCAAGACGTAATTTTAAAGCCAGATAGAGATTTACTCCCCCAAATTATCCAGACGGCATATGAAAGAGGGCTGCAAAGCATTTTAGTTGAGGGCGGCAGCTTCACCCTTCGGGCCTTTATTGAAGCAGACTTATGGGATGAGGCCTTTATTATCGAATCTAAACAAGTGATTGAAGACGGCTTAGAAGCACCTAAAATTGAACTAGATGGTCAAGTTTCTCGCCTAAAAAATGACCTTTTAAAGCATTACCGTAGATGATTTGGCTACTCCTTAGCATCAGCTGTTCGATACTAATTTTCATCGTTTTTAAATACTTTAAGAAGTATGAGGTTGATAATCTCCAAGCTATACTGGTAAACTACTTCATTGCCTTTAGCATTGGTAACTGGCAAAACGACTGGGCGAATGCCCCTTGGGAGGTAAGCCAACAAGCCTGGTTTGAATCCATTCTAATCTTAGGCTTACTTTTTATAACCCTCTTTCGCCTAATGGCTTGGGTTAGTCAGAATTTTGGTTTAGCTACTGTATCGGTTGCCGTTAAGATGTCAGTAATTGTACCCGTGAGTTTTGGAGTGGTGTATTTTAAGGAGTCTTTGGGTTTCATAAAAATCACCGGCATCTTACTAGCCTTGATTGCCGTTTACATGACTACCTATAAGCCCGAGAAAACGAAGCGCAGTGCCAGTTTCCTTTGGTACCCCATAATATTATTCTTAGGCAGTGGCTTTCTCGATGCCTTCTTAAAGTACAATGAATCGGAATTAGTTCCTCCCTCTCAGCAGGCCTGGTTTGCCTCCAGTATATTTGGCATGGCCGCTTTGTTTGGAATTTTATTTGTGCTTCATCAAGTATTCATCTTAAAGCAAAAGCTACAATGGAAAGCGTTAATTGGCGGGGTGGCTTTAGGAATTCCAAATTACGGTAGCATATATTACTTGCTGCGTGCATTAAGTTTCGAAGGCCTAGAGAGTTCAAGCATTTTTGCTTTAAACAATGTGGGCATCGTGGCCTTCAGCGCATTGTTGGGCACCTTTTTCTTCCGGGAAAACCTTAGCCGACTTAATATCATAGGTATATTCTTGGCCATCATTTCAATTGTATTGATAGCTTTAGCCTTATGATACAAGAGCGCATAAGCGGAGATCATTATTTGGCCTTAAAATCCAAAAGTGAGGGATTGTATAAAGATCGTGGCTCTAAATTTATTGCCATTGCATTGCCCCTAGAAGGTGAAAGCCAATTAAATGAGCTTTTAGATGAGGTTAAAAAGCAATATTACGATGCGCGCCATTGGTGCTACGCTTACCGTTGCCAACCTAAAGAGCCTCAAGTTCGTTTTAATGATGACGGGGAGCCGGCGCATTCGGCCGGCACGCCAATTTTTAACGCCATACAATCTTCTGAACTATGGAATGTTTTAGTAGTAGTGGTACGTTATTTTGGCGGCACCAAATTAGGAGTACCCGGCTTAATAAAAGCATATCGCGGAGCGGCCGAAGCAGCTTTAAGCGGGGCAAAGCATAAGGATGTATATTTATACCGCTATTTTGAAATGCGCTTTCCTTATGAGGCAATGGATGCGGTAATGAGGGTCTTACCTCACAGCCACTTCGAAATTTTCGAAGAAGCTATGGCCGCTGATGCTGGATATAAACTAAGGGTGCGTTTAAATAATTACAATGAAGCCCTGCAACAAATAACAGATTTGTACCAAATAAAACTGAAAGAGATTAACGAATGAAATTGCCTTTTCCCTCCCTCCTCTTAGGCCTTGTCCTTAGCCTTCCTAGTATTGCACAAAAAGGCACCAGCACGCCAGAGGTCTTTACTGCTTCAGCCCCTACTTTAGAATGGCGAGCAGAAAATTGGAATATTGAAAATCCCTTAGTGAAGGCGCAGTCTTTTGTTCCTGGCTGGGAGCTGATACTCGAAAAAGAAGTAAATTCTTTAGGAGGCAAACATTGGTTCTATATTCTCAAAAAGTGGGACTTGATTCTCGATAACCAGAAGTTAGCGGTACATGAATATAAAAATGGCGATCTTCTAATTCAATATCCCGCCCTAAATCAAACACAAATTGAGGCTCAAGCACTTACTATTGATACCATTGCTTTAAAGCAAGAGTTAAATTGCTATCGTTCTGATATTGTACCCGCCTATTTTAATAGCACCGAGGGGCTTTTAAGCGGCTTTAGCGCTAATTTCTACGGGAACGAGGGCTTGCATATAAAGGGCTTTTTAAGCGGCTCTAAAGTTCATTATTTAGAAGATCAAAGAAGGCATTTCAGCGGAAGCGATAGCACTTGCTATACTTTCATATTCTTGCCCGACCCACTTTCTACTGCCAATGTAAATTACGGCGGAAGCTTTGTTGATAATAATGATGGCGATAACAGTAGTCTAAATGGCGAACGCAAGCTGGTGAGCTTCACCGCCACCTACGACAGTGGAACCTTTAAATTGGAGAACGCGGATATTAAAATTGATGACTTTAGCGCTCCTAACATTGCTCCGGCAACCAGCAATAACACCACCTTTAATTATACCCGGAGTATGGATGGTTTTGAGGATGTAAATGCCTTCTACCACCTAAGCACCTTTAAAAAATATATTGATAGTCTCGGTTACAGTAATTTACCCGGTAACCTAATTTCGGTTGATGTGCATGCTTTAAGCAATGCCGACCAAAGTTATTATAGTCCCAGTGAGCTTAAAATCTACATGGGAGAAGGTGGGGTCGATGATGCCGAAGATGCTGATGTTATAATTCACGAATACGTACACAGTTTAGTTTATGGCGCTTCGGCCAATAGCGGTCGAATTAGCGAAAGAGCAGGTATGGAAGAAGCTATTTGCGATTATTTTGCGGTAAGCTACAGTTTAGCTCACAGCCCTAATCAGAGAGACCGTGTCTTTAATTGGGATGGCCACAATAGCTTTTGGCCTGGTCGCATGGCTTCCAGCAATAAGGACTATCAAAGCTTAAGCTTCACCAATAATATTTATCAGCACACCGATTTAATGGCTTCCTGTTTAGTGGAAATTCATGACAATACCGATCGTGCTACTGCCGATGCCCTGGTACTGGAAGCGCTTTTCCCCTTGCTTAATAATAGTACTTACCCCGATTTTGCTTCGATGGTAATTCAGGCCGACCAAGTTTTAAATGGTGGGCAAAACTATCAGATTATTAAGGACGCTTTTGTACGAAGAAATGTGCTGCCAGCTGACTTCAGCCTTAATGAGGCTAGTGCTTATAGCACTCAAATTAAACTTTACAATACCATGGCCTTCGCACGCAAGCGGGCCCCGCTGTTCATAGAAAGTGAGCGTAATTTGTCGCAATATGAACTGCTAGACCTTAATGGCCGATCGGTAGCAAAAGGAAATATCAATGGCCTCAAGGTGGAGTTAAGCTTCCCTGAATTAAAGGCAGGGATTTACATTCTTAAGATTGCGGATGAAAACCAGGCAAGTAAGAGCTTTAAACTGCAGGCCCTATAAAGCTTAAAGAAGCTTTAATTCTTTTAGCTTGCTATTAAAAACTTGCCTTAAACGGTAAAGATCTTGGGGTTCTTCTAATTGACAGGCTACCTTTTTAGATTGACCATCACTAATTAGTTCGTATTGGATAGACTGCACATCGAATATGGTACTGTCTAACCCATTAGAATCAGGAATAGCCAAATAGTCCATGGCCTCTAGGTCCAACATTAAATTGTAGGCAAAATCCCTTCCTAGGTCAATTAGCGTATCTCCTTTAAAACCGGTTTGGGACATCCCGTTATAGCGTAATTGTCCAGATTCATCTACACTAGCCTGATAAACTGCACAAGCCTTAAAGCATGGACCAGCGTTTATATGGAACTCCCATTCCGCACTTTCACGCTTCAATTGCCTGTAGTTTAAACTAGCGCAAGCACTTAATGATAAGGCGGCGGTGATTAAAAGTAAGCCCTTTTTGATCATGCTACTTTTTACGTCGGGTTTGACGATTTTGCTGATCCTGAACCTCACGCATTCTGCGCATTAAGCGATTTTCCTTCTGCGGACGTTCCTTACGCTCAGCAATCTTAGCCTTAATTTTATCTTCATCAATAAATGAACGAATAGCAAATTGCTGCCCGAAGGTAATCATGTTAGCTACGAAATAATAATAGCTAAGTCCAGCAGCATAATTATTAAAGACCCCTAAGAACATGATTGGCATCAAGTAAATGATGTATTTCATTTGGGGGAATTGCTGATTTTGAGCAGAACCAGTTAATTGCTGATTCATCCAAGTATAAATCAGGGTCGAAATGGTCATCAATAAAGTAAAGAGACTCACATGATCCCCGTAAAATGGAATATCAAAGGGTAGATTATAAATCGAGTCGTAGCTCGATAAGTCATCGGCCCATAAAAAGGACTGCTGTCTTAACTCTATCGCCGCTGGGAAGAATTGGAACAAGGCAATTAGAATTGGGAATTGCAGGAGCATTGGCAAACAACCTCCTAATGGGCTCACCCCAGCTTTATTGTACAGTTCCAATTGCGCCTGCTGCTTTTTCATTGGATCATCGTACTTCTCACTAAGCTCATCAATTTCAGGCTTTATCACCCGCATTTTAGCCATTGAGCGGTACGATGTATAGGTAAGTGGGAATAATACCATTTTGAAAACTACCGCAATAATTAGGATTATCAATCCATAATTAAGACCATAATCTTCTAGGAAATTGAAGATATACAAAACGGCATAACGGTTAATCCATCCTAGAATACCCCATCCTAAGGGAACAAGCTCCTCAAAGCCCGAACCATATGATTCTAGGATCTCATATTTATTAGGCCCCAAGTAAAGACCAAGATCTAGATTTAAGTCGCCCCTTGAATCGCGAGGATAAAGCAATTTAGACCCGTAAAACTTGCTGTGCTCTTCTTCCTCCAAATTAGCTAAAGCCATATCTGCTTTGGCAAAAGCCTGACCCTTGGACTGTAAAATGGTGCTGAAAAACTGTTGGCGGTATGCCACCCACTCTACCGGCTGTTCAGAAATTTCCTCATCAGTACTGGTGGTATTAAAGCTCTCCACCTCTCCTTCCTCAACCAAGCGGTATTGAAATTCAGAACGGGTTAATTCATTGTCGCGATTCTTTTCGTGACGATTCGCTTTTAATTCGAAACGTAAATAATTATCAGCCTCAGCTAATAGTGAAGCCATTCCTTCTGACTCCACCTTAAGATCCAGCATGTAAGAATCTGCTGGAAGTTGATAATTATACACCAGTCTAGCTCCTTGATCACTTTGTACCGCTAGGCTAATCTGGTTATCAGTCTTAGATAAGAGCTTAAAGTTAAGGCTGGCACTTGACTTCAATTGGCCGGCCTGGATCGGAAAAGAGAGGTCTGCATTATCTCTGATTAGATATAAAGGCAGCGAATCATAAGTCTTAAAATTCTTTAATTCTGCTTCAACAATCTGCGCGCCAAGGGAGCTAATCTTTAAGCGTAAGAACTCATTCTCCAATTCAAAATACTGCTCCTCCGTACTTAACATTTGCTTGGCAAATGGGCCATAAAGCCTTTGAGCTTCTACAAAAGATGCACTATCGCTACTTGTGGTATCGAGGGCAAGGCTAGGAATTTCCTCTGCGGCAGGTATGTCTTCTATAACCGGGCTCTCACTTGCGCTAGAATCGGCAGAAACTTCGGTTTGGGCCTCATTGGCTACTTTCTCACTATCGGGTGAGAAAATTCCAAAATACATTAAAATGGCACCAATGAGCACAAAGCCCACAATGGTGTTGATGTCTAATTTGTTATTCATTCTAAGCGTTTTGACTCTCGCTATAGCGGATAGCGGCAGCTACAAATTGCACAAATAATGGGTGTGGGTTAGCCACGGTACTTTTGTATTCGGGGTGGAATTGAACACCAATAAACCATGGGTGTTCGGGAATTTCTACAATTTCCACCAATTCGGTGCCTGGATTTTGGCCGGTAGCAATCATGCCACTTGCTTCAAAATCTTCCAGGTATTTATTATTAAACTCATAACGGTGACGATGACGTTCGCTAATTTGCTTACGACGGTAAACCTCAAAGGCCTTCGTGCCTTCCTTAATATTACAATCGCAGGCACCCAAACGCATGGTTCCACCTTTTTCGGTTACCTCCTTCTGCTCATCCATTAAATCGATTACGGGATGGGCCGTTTCGGCATCCATTTCGGTTGAGTTAGCACCTTCTAATCCTAGAACATTTCTCGCGTACTCGATAACAGCCGCTTGCATACCCAGGCAAATCCCTAAGAATGGAATCTTGTTTTCACGCGCATAACGAATCGCGTCAAGCTTACCATCAAAACCACGCTCTCCAAATCCAGGGGCTACTAAAACCCCATCTAGACCTTCTAAGCTCTTCTCAACAGAATCTAAGCTGAGGTTTTCGCTGTGAATCCAACGAATTTTAACCTTGGCCTCATTAGTTGCTCCGGCGTGAATAAATGCCTCAACAATAGACTTATACGAATCATGCAATTCTACATATTTCCCTATCAAGCCAATTTCCACCTCGGTTTGAGGATAGCGAAGCTTGTAAAGGAAGTCACGCCAATTTACCAAGTCGAGATTATCCTCTACTGGCAGGTTTAATCGTTTTAATACTACTTCATCCAAATGCTGGTTACGCATTAAAATAGGCACCGCATAAATGGTTTCTGCGTCAATACTTTGCACCACCGCCTCTTTTTTAACATTACAGAAAAGAGCCAGCTTACGACGAATGTCTTCGCCCAAATCATATTCGGTTCTACAAACTAAAACGTCTGGTTGGATTCCGCTTTCTTGCAGCTTTTGTACTGAGTGCTGAGTTGGTTTGGTTTTCATTTCACCAGTAGCCGCGAGGTATGGTACCAGGGTTAAGTGAACCACTAAACTGTCTTCGCCTAATTCCCAACGCAACTGACGAACAGCTTCGATATAGGGCAGCGCTTCGATATCACCGACAGTTCCACCAATTTCAGTAATCACAATTTCGAATTCACCGGTATTACCTAATAGCTGAATACGTCTTTTTATCTCATCAGTAATATGGGGAATAACCTGTACTGTTTTCCCTAAATAATCACCACGACGTTCTTTATTGATAACGGTTTGGTAAACCCGACCAGTAGTAACATTATTGGCCTGTGAGGTAGGGCGATTTAAAAAACGTTCGTAATGCCCCAGGTCAAGATCCGTTTCGGCGCCATCATTAGTTACGTAACACTCACCGTGCTCGTATGGGTTTAATGTCCCTGGGTCAATATTAATGTAAGGATCTAGCTTTTGAATAGTAACGCTGTAACCGCGTGATTGCAATAATGTAGCTAGGGAGGCGGAGATAATTCCCTTACCTAAAGATGAGGTAACTCCACCGGTAACGAAGATGTATTTTGTTGATGGCATAGACGGATAGACCTGTTTCGCTAAAGACGGCGCAAAGCTACTAATTCTATACTGGAAAATGGCTTTTTACACTAAGCCTTCAATGATCTTTTCAATGCTTATTCCTTCGGCCTCGGCGCGGTAGTTTTTCACCACTCGGTGGCGCAAGATCGGCTTTGCTACGGCCAATACGTCCTCACTATCCGGACTAAACTTACCTTTTAAAGCCGCATGGGCTTTGGCGGCAAGAATTAAATTCTGGCTCGCACGGGGCCCAGCACCCCAAGAAATATAATCTTTGGTTATCGGTTTTGCCGCCTCTGTACCTGGTCGGGTGGCCTGAACCAAGCGAATGGCATACTCGTAAACATTATCGCTAACCGGAATCTTTCGAACCAGCTTCTGGAATTTAATGATTTCCTCCACCGTTAGAACTTCACGAACTTCCGCTTCTACACCCACGGTGGTATTTTTAACGATGTTCACCTCTTCTTCAAAGCTAGGATAGCCCACCTCAATATTAAACATGAAACGGTCCAATTGAGCCTCTGGCAAAGGATAAGTCCCCTCCTGCTCTATGGGGTTTTGTGTGGCTAAAACAAAGAAGGGATTAGCCATTTGGTAAGTATGGCCAGCCGCCGTTACCGAACGTTCTTGCATCGCTTCCAGTAGAGCAGCCTGAGTTTTAGGCGGAGTACGGTTTATTTCATCCGCTAAAATGATGTTAGCAAATAAAGGCCCCTTAACGAACTTAAACTGACGGTTTTCATCAAGAATCTCGGCCCCAACAATATCCGAAGGCATCAAGTCTGGTGTAAACTGAATACGACGGAAACTTAAGCCTAATGACTGAGCAACAGTGTTTACCAGAAGAGTCTTTGCTAAGCCAGGGACACCAACTAATAAAGCATGACCTTTGCAAAAAATGGATAATAATAAGAGGTGGATTACTTCATCCTGACCAATGATTACTTTTCCGATTTCTGCCTTTAAAGCTTCGTATTTCTGGCCTAATTCCTTTACTGCGGCAACGTCATCCTGACTATTCTGCATATTGAGCTTGATTTATCCAATTTCTTTCGAAAGAGCAGTTGAGGTACTCATTATTCACCCTAACGTAAGTGTCTAAAATCTTATCATTAACCCACTTTTCAAGCTCTTTCTGTTGCTTTTGCCCTTTGGCAACTTGCATTATTCTTTGGTAATCGGTCTTGAGATTAGCGGTGTGTGCTTCGGTGCGGTCTATTAACTTAACCAATTTGTAGCCTTCCTTTTCATCGCGAGTGGTAAAAAATAATGGAGCCGAGATCGTACCCTCTTCAATGTTCTGTAAGGTGTAGAATACTCCTTTATCCAATTGGCCGGTTTCCCAACGGCTATCACCAGTTTGAGGATTCATAGCTTTACCACCATTGAGCTTACTTTCTTCATCATCGGAAAACTCCTTGGCGGCTTCAACAAAGCTTAGCTTGTCGTCTAAAATAAGTTGACGCACACTATCCGCCTTATTCTTTGCGTTTTCGAGGTTCTCAGCTGAAATCTTTGGCTTTATAAGGACATGACGTAGGTCTAACTCCTGCCCCACTTTCCGCTGCAATTGCACGATATGATAGCCGTACTCTGATTCAAAAGGTTCGGAAATCTCGTTTAAGGCTAAGTTAAAGGCTACCGCTTCAAATTCTTTTACAAACTGACCGCGCTTGATTCCTTTGTACTCGCCACCATTACGCGCACTACCTGGGTCTTCTGAGTACAAAACAGCCATCGTACTAAAGGAAGAGCCATTCTCAATTCTGCCTTTGATTTCTTTTAATTTATCAATCGCTTCTTGCTTAGCCTCTTCGCTAACTTCAGGGAAAAAGACTATTTCTGCATACTCCACTTCAGCATTAATAAGAGGCAAGCTGTCCTGGGGGATTGCTTGGTAAAATTCACGCACCTCGGAGGGCGTGATTTCTACGTCTCCATTTATCTGCTGCAACATTCTTTGGGCGGTAAGCTGATTGCGAATAAGATCGCTCATTTCCTCTTTAATCTCGACAACCGACTTTCCATAATATTGCTCAAGGCGCTGCTGACTACCAATTTGTTGAATAAAGACATTAATACGTCGATCAATATTGGCTTGCACCTCTTCATCACTAACCTCTACCGAATCGAGCTCAGCTTGATGCAGTAAAAGTTTTTCCAGCAAGAGGTCTTCAAAAACAGTACACTGATCAACCTTTAAGGCAGGGTTTTGCTTTTTCTGAGCCTCTAAAGCTTTATCTAAATCACTTTTTAGAATAATGTTTTTACCTACTACCCCAAGAACGCCGTCTACCAGTCGAGGTTGCGCACTTAAGCCTAGGCTCAAAACAAAAAACAGTATTCCGAAGTAGTATTTATTCATCGTAGGTTTCAAATTCCTTCTTTTTTATAGCGTCGCTAAGTAAGTTCTTTTCCAAATCCGCAATTAAATCAAGGCGGCGTTTATTCAACAAGATATTGCGAATAATATTACGCACATATAGAAGCGGAGAAGTATTGTCTTTGATTTTATATTCTGCAATCGAGACTAAGTACATAAGTCCCTGTGATTCCAGCTCAAGGTATGAGTTTTTAGATAGAAACTCCTGTTGATTGTAAGCTTGGATAGGAATGAGTTTGCGAAATTGATTAAAGCTCATCCAAGAAGTGTCCTCTAAAGAAAAGTTGCGGGCATAACTTAGGGCATAATCCAATAAAGCCTCTTGCTTAGAACTGTCACGGGTTCGAAATAATTTCTTAAGCTCATCAATATTAGGTGCATCCACAGGTACGCTTATATATCGCATCCGCAGGATGTTTTCCTTCAATTGAAAGTCATCTTCATTATCGCGGTAGTATTCCTTTATCTGAGCGTCGGTAATGGCAGTGTCTAAACGATCATCTACATACTTCTGTAAAAAAGCAAATTTTAAAAGATCATTACGGTAATTGCGAATCTGCTCCTCAAATCGCTTGTCATCATCCGTTAAGTTAAACTCCGCCTTATAAATCATCAACTGATTCTTGGCCCATACATTGATGTAATTTTGCACGAAGCTGGCACTGTCGTCCTTACTTAAATCACTGGGGAGAACATTTTGGATATCGGCTTCAAAAAGATAGGAGTCGTAGACCCTAGCAATCATTTTACCTTTATCCTCTTCACCTTCAAAACTTTCGATGAAGTCGCAGGCGCTCAATAACAGTACTAGAAGGTATAGGGTGATATGAAAGCTTCTTTTAATCAAGCGCTGCCTCTACCTCCTTTAATACAGCTTGATCCACTTTTACTGCATATTTAGAGCGCAAATCTTTTATCCATTGCTGCTCTAGATAGTTTTGATAATCACTAATAACCGCACCGCGAGATTCTTTCAACTCTTTCTGACGAGGAGCTTCGATATCTAAAACATATGCCTGCTTATAGCGCTCATTGATTTCAAGCATATCCGATTTTCCGGCTTCATCCATTTCGCTCAAGGCGGAAGCAATATCTAAGCCATCTAATTCAAACTTCGCGCTATCGATGTTTAAATTCAGCTTGGACTCTACGTTAAGCTCAGTCATTACCTGAGCTCTACTCATACCCTTTTTAAGCAATTTGATGGCCTTCTTGGCTAGTTTTTTAGTCGCAGCGTCTACAATGTAGGCATGGTAACGGGTATCAAAACGATACTTATCGCGGTTAGCCGCAAAATACTCCGCTAAACCGGTCGTATCACTCATGGCCGCACGCCAAACCTTCTCTTCCGTTAAATCAAATAGTAAAATCCCTTCATAGTATTCGCGCTCCAATAAACGGAACTCAGGGAATTTCTCGGCTAAACGACTCTTTTCATAATTTAATAGCTCTTCTTCTTGGTAGACCTTCATCATCCGGTACAAAGAAGCTTCAATCTTTGTACTGCGGGTGTAAGCGCCCTGATGTGCTTCAGCGTAAGCAAGGAAATCCGCTACAGTATATTGCTTATTGGCAAACTCAAATAATACTTTATCAGCTGACTTAACCTTTGCCGGTACTTTGAAGCCCGATTGAAGCATTTCCTCACCAATTTGATTAAATGCCAGTTTAAAGTCCTTTGGGTACTCTTTAAACTTGTAATCCATCTTGATGCGCTTCTTCACGGAAACCTGACTCTGTTGTGCACGTACGTCGCGCTCTACTTTATTGCGAATTTCAGCCTTCACGGATTCAAAAGAAGGCACGCCAATTTTATCCAAGAGTAAGATTATATGCCAACCTACAGGAGTTTTTACTGGCTCGGTAAACTGACCACTGTCTTGGAGCGCAAATGCAGCATCCTCAAAAGTATCGTACATTTTGTTGATGCCGAATACATCTAATTGTCCGTCGCGGACTACCGAAGTCTTGTCTTCACTATACTGCTTAACCAAGGTCACAAAGTCTTCTCCTGCCTTAAGCTTAGCATAGATTTCATCGATTCTCTTCTTCACATTGGCTTTTTGATCAGCCGTGGTCTTATCGTTGTCGATGAGCATTAAGTGCGCTACTTTGATTTTTCCTCGTGCTGGACGACGATCGGTGGGCATCACTATATGATATCCATACTGACTACGTACTGGCGAAGAAACTTTGCCAACCTTAGTAGTATAGGCGGCGGTTTCAAATGGGTATACCATATCAAATACGGTGAAATAACCAAGGTCTCCACCATTTCGAGCGCTGTAAGTATCATCGGAATATTCGCGGGCTACAAGATCAAAAGATTCCCCCCCAGTAGTTACTCTTTTGCGGATTTCCATAATTTCCTTGTAAGCAGCCGCGGTATCATCTGGAGTAGGATTGTTAGGCAGGCTTATCATTATATGTGCCGCTCTAACATCTGTTTTCATGCGAGTGTAAGCCTCTTTGATGAGCTCTTTTGTTACATCCTTATCCGATAAATAAGGTTTTGCTAATTGGTCGCGATAGTTTTGAAATTCCCTCACAAAGGAACGCAAGGTATCCCGACCTAAAGCTTTAGCCTCGTGTACTTTAAGCTTAAAGTTGATGTAAAGTTCTAAATACTCGGATGGGGTTTTGGGATCAATTTCCTCACCAATATCTCGGTTTTTATTGTAAACCGCAATGAATTCTTCCGCCTTCACAGTGTCGTCTGCCACTGTAAATAAGACCTTGTCAGCCAATTTTTCTTGTCCAACTAAAGGCTGCATCAAGCCCAATGCGCAAAGTAAAAACAGAGTCTTCTTCATCAATCTAAAATTGTAAAATAGGGTTATTATCTTCTACTGTAATTTGGCGATTCGCGGGTAATGTGAACGTCATGTGGATGACTTTCGTGTACACCAGCCGCGGTAATTCGGGTAAACTTACCGGTTTCTTGTAAGGTTTTAATGTCTTTGGCTCCGCAATATCCCATTCCGGCGCGTAAGCCCCCAATAAACTGATACATTACTTCACCAACTTCACCTTTATAAGCAACTCTACCCACAATGCCTTCAGGAACTAATTTCTTGATATCATCTTCCACATCCTGGAAGTAACGGTCCTTTGACCCTTGTTGCATGGCCTCAATAGAACCCATACCACGATAAGTCTTGTAACGTCGTCCTTCGTAAATAATAGTTTCGCCTGGGGCTTCTTTAGTTCCGGCTAGTAAAGATCCTAACATCACCGTATCTGCACCAGCGGCTACCGCCTTCACAATATCTCCAGTAAAACGGATACCACCGTCGGCAATAAGCGGAACATCAGTTCCAACTAAACCTTTTTTCGCTTCCATGATCGCCGTAAGCTGCGGTACTCCTACCCCCGCTACTACTCTGGTAGTACAGATAGAACCAGGACCAATACCCACTTTCACCGCATCGGCACCTGCATCGGCTAAATAGCGAGAAGCATCAGCTGTTGCTACATTACCTACCACCACATCCAAGCCAGTAAATTTCGCTTTTACGGCTTTTAAAGCCTTTACCACTCCGGCACTATGACCGTGAGCTGTATCTATAATAATGGCGTCTACATTGGATTCTACTAATGCACCTACTCGATCTAAAACATCTGCGGTAACACCAACTGCAGCGGCAACGCGTAAACGACCGTAATCGTCTTTATTAGCATTCGGTTTGATATTACTCTTAGTGATATCGCGATAAGTGATTAAACCAATTAGTTTACCTTCTTTATCTACTACTGGAAGCTTTTCAATCTTATGTTGTTGTAGGATAACCTCTGCTTCGGTTAAGCTGGTATTTTCATGGGTAGTTACCAGACCGTCTTTAGTCATGATTTCACGTAAAGGACGATCATCATTCTTTTCGAAGCGCAAATCACGATTGGTGATAATCCCCATCAGCTTCTTATGCTCATTAACGATTGGGATACCGCCAATTTTGTAATCGGCCATCATTTTCTTGGCATCACGCACTAAGGCGTTTTCTTGTAAAGTAACCGGGTCGAGAATCATCCCGCTTTCCGCTCGCTTAACATTACGTACTTCCACCGCTTGCTGCTCGATGGTCATGTTTTTATGAAGGACCCCAATGCCACCATCCTGCGCAATTGCAATAGCCATACGAGCTTCGGTCACGGTATCCATAGCCGCGGAAATAATCGGAGCCTTAAGCTTTATATTACGAGTAAAGTGGGTAGTGAGATCAACTTCGCGTGGCAATACTTGAGAATATGCTGGTACTAAAAGTACGTCGTCATAGGTTAAACCTTCACCCATGATTTTATCGCTAAAAGTTGACATAGAGCGGATGCAATTAGAATTAAATTGCGCGCAAATTTAGCATTTTTTAATGAGTGCTCGGCAATAATCTTAAAGGGATAGGCAGTATTTATATTTCCTAAAAAAGAATATCCCTTCCGGTTGGGGAAGGGATATTCATCTCTCTCATTTACAAATGCTTATCGCACTAAAGTAAAGTTTCCTCTTTCGTCGACCGGCTTATCACCGGGGGTCGCGTATTTAATAAAGTATACGTAAACACCTTGAGGGGCTGGACTACCGCCCACTTTTCCGTCCCACTTCTCGTTAGGATCAATGGTCTCAAAGACCTTCTTACCCCAACGATTCATGATGTAGAACTCATAGTCCTCAACATTGGCCAGGCGTAAAGACGGACCGTAGAATTGGTTCTCAGCAATAGTACTTCCCGGACGGAAGGCCGAGGCTAAGTATACCTTGGCTCCCTGTTGGCTGCAAGCCTGATTGGATAGCGTGGTAATCGCATTACCGCGATTGTCTACTATTCCTTGCGGGTTGTTTCCTTCGACCGCTACTACATAGTAACAGTATGAACCTTGATCGGGATTCGCCTTAACTAAATCGCGAACCTCATAATCAATATAGGTGGTATCCTCACGGCCGTTTACCGTAACATTTTCTCCAATCTTCTCATAGGCGCCTGAACCGGCGACACTACGGTAGATCTCGTATTTCTCAACATAACCTCCCCAGCCTAATACAGAGTTCCAGCTTAAGCGATTGGTTACATCCTCTGCCGCACGCACATTCAAAATAATGTTGTTGGCAATATTACTAATGGTATCGTAGCCACCACAGCTATCGGTTGCCGTAACGCGGTAGAAGTAATTGAACTTATCCGCCTCTACTCCGAAGTCTTGGAAACGGATGATGTAAGGAGGCGCTGTAGGCTTTCCTACCTGAGCAATTTGCTTGTAGGGACCGTAGTATTCGGGTGCTCTTTGGATTTGGAAGCTTCGTACGTCCGCCTGACCATCGATGTAAATCTCTACGTTTAATGAACCGCGACTAAAGTCATTGCTCACCTTAGAAACGTATAATTGACGAGATTGACGGGGTACTTCAGCCGTAATACACAAGCGATTTGAGTTAGAGCTCAAGTTGGCAATGGTATCACGAGCCTCAATCCAATAACAGTATTCAAAATCTTTCTCCAATACATTCTGACGGAAGGTCGTATCGTCAGGAGAAGCTACCGACATGATCGTCGGTGGAATCTGGGTACCATCCGCTTCGGTAATCTCTACCCATACCCGGTACTCATGTACTCCATTGGGGAATTCCTTGTAAGCATTCCAACTGATTTGAGAATAGCCTTCACATTTATTCAAGTAATTACGCAGGTAAATAGTATTGTAAGGTAATACTGCAAGATCATCACTCTGGTTACCACAACTATCTACCGATACCACTTTAAACTGCTCTGAACGTGAATCGGCATCACTATCTGCCCACTCATAGGGCATCGTGGCTCCAGCGTCCACTGTATCAACGATAACCCAGCCATTTAAAGGATCGTTATAGAAAATGTAGAACTGAACGATATCGTCTACTTGCGCCGCATCCCAGTCTAAGGTAGCATTGCCGTTTCCGTTCACACTAACCGTACTGATGTCCGGATTAGAAGTGTTGGTACGATCTTGGAAACGACCAGTATCTTGCGTGGTACCGGAATAACAACCAGTAATAGTATCCGGAACCCTTACCTGATAAGCGACCAGCATATCACATACCGATACCGTATCGGTAAAGGAAGTATTGGTGGTCTCCCCTACTTTGGTCCAGTTGCCACTGCCCTCCGGCGCTTCTATCCAGACCTCGTATATATTACCCCTAGTGGCATCTAAGCCTCCATCCAAGGGCGTCCAACTCAGCTGGGCATACTCCGGACTTCCAGGTGGAATCGCCGTTAAGGTCATATCCATGGTGGTAATCGTATCACTTGGTAAAGACAAGAAGTCACAAGGACCTGTACTCATCTGCATCCAGTAATAGCTATTCGCGCCCATAGCGGTAACTATGGTAGAAGTAGTATCGTAATAAGGCACACTGTCTACCACCGACCAAGGGCCATTGGGTGAAGACGAGCCATATATCCGGTAATAATTAAATTCTAGAACCGAGTCGAGCTCAGGTTTTTTCCAGCTTAAGCGTACCGAACCATCTTTCTGAACGTCGGCACAGGTGAGTCCGGGTGGCGTAGGATCCCCCGCTATAACTTCTACAATAATCGTCGCTAGACCCACTTTCGGGGCGGCACAACCATTGTCCTCCATTCGAACGGTGAAATAATAAGTATTGGAAGCAGTACCACAACCGCCAAAGTTTAGGTGAACACAATCGGGTATCCAGAAAAACTCTACCGTATTCTGAATTACACTACAATAGGTTCCGGTAGAGTTAAAAGAAGTAAGCGTCGCACAAGGAGCTGCGCCGTCACAACCAGTACTCGAGGCGTAGTTATTGGTATTGAGCTGTAAACCACCTGCTTTCATACAAATCTCTTGGAAAGACCCATTGGCAAACTGGTCTAAGTCTCGCGCTACAACCCTAAACTGCACCGTATCCTGAGGATAAGTACGCACCCGGTACACATTACCGGTACGTTGCACAGTCGTATAGATAGCGGTATCAATCTCTGCCGAGGGGGTACTGTTATTGGTAGGACAATCGGTATCATCTAAATAATAAATTGGCACGTCACGGTACACCTCACCAATAAGCTGACCACATCGGTATTCCTTAATAACTACACAGGAAGCATACCAACCTTCATTCGGGTCATTGGCCAAAGTGGTAATCTCACCCGAAAATGGATCTAAGGTGTTGGGACCATTATTAGGGTCCTCAGTTTGATCTGGGAAAGGGGCGTTAAATTGGTAACCCGTATTAAATGCAATATTCTGAGCAGCTTGCAATTTAGGCTGTGCCCAATCAAATACTAGAGAATCAATATCTCTATCTGAAGGTAAGTGGTTAAACTCGAAAAGAAAATCCGGACAAGTTACCGCGTTAGCGTCCTGCGCAAAAGTGGGTGAGTTATCGTAACAAGTGCTGGTGTTTAGAGGTTGAGTTGCTCCAAATGGCGTGTAAGGATACATTTTGGAACGCAGGTAATAGTTAGTATTACCCTGAGAATTTTCCAAAGTAGGTCTACAACAGAGTGACCAGCTAAATTCCCAACCCGCCGCCGGTGGAATACCATTGAGGTTCACCTGAGCACTACGGAAAACTCCTTTTTCTATCGCCCCATCATCGCCCGCGGCACAGTTGATATCCAAGGAAGTTTGGGGACAATCTGGTGATACATCACCCGACAGAGAAGCAATATAAGTACAGGCAATATTACCTGCTGGTCCGTTAATAAACTGGGTTCCGGTAGGCATAGACGCTCCGGTACAATCACGGTAAAGCACTAAGGTGAAAATGTAATTACCATTAGCGGTACACTCCCAGTAAATCTCACCTCCTAATAAGTGGGAAGCGGAACTGGAAAAAAAGCTTGTACTCAGTAATAGCGCTAAGAGAAATTTAAGATTCTTCATTATGTAAGTTTTGCAGTGCTAAATGTATAATATGATAAGCTCGCTGTAAAGTGCGGATTAGTTTAAGAGCCTTAAAACTAAATAATGGACATAAGGTCTGGTTTTACGGCATAAAAAAACCTCCCCAAAGGGAGGTTTTAATGATTTAACGATTACTAACGAATCAAGGTGAAGTTCCCTCTTTCGTCGACCGGTTTATCACCGGGGGTCGCGTATTTAATAAAGTATACGTAAACACCTTGAGGGGCTGGACTACCGCCCACTTTTCCGTCCCACTTCTCGTTAGGATCAATGGTCTCAAAGACCTTCTTACCCCAACGATTCATGATGTAGAACTCATAGTCCTCAACATTGGCCAGGCGTAAAGACGGACCGTAGAATTGGTTCTCAGCAATAGTACTTCCCGGACGGAAGGCCGAGGCTAAGTATACCTTGGCTCCCTGTTGGCTGCAAGCCTGATTGGATAGCGTGGTAATCGCATTACCGCGATTGTCTACTATTCCTTGCGGGTTGTTTCCTTCGACCGCTACTACATAGTAACAGTATGAACCTTGATCGGGATTCGCCTTAACTAAATCGCGAACCTCATAATCAATATAGGTGGTATCCTCACGGCCGTTTACCGTAACATTTTCTCCAATCTTCTCATAGGCGCCTGAACCGGCGACACTACGGTAGATCTCGTATTTCTCAACATAACCTCCCCAGCCTAATACAGAGTTCCAGCTTAAGCGATTGGTTACATCCTCTGCCGCACGCACATTCAAAATAATGTTGTTGGCAATATTACTAATGGTATCGTAGCCACCACAGCTATCGGTTGCCGTAACGCGGTAGAAGTAATTGAACTTATCCGCCTCTACTCCGAAGTCTTGGAAACGGATGATGTAAGGAGGCGCTGTAGGCTTTCCTACCTGAGCAATTTGCTTGTAGGGACCGTAGTATTCGGGTGCTCTTTGGATTTGGAAGCTTCGTACGTCCGCCTGACCATCGATGTAAATCTCTACGTTTAATGAACCGCGACTAAAGTCATTGCTCACCTTAGAAACGTATAATTGACGAGATTGACGGGGTACTTCAGCCGTAATACACAAGCGATTTGAGTTAGAGCTCAAGTTGGCAATGGTATCACGAGCCTCAATCCAATAACAGTATTCAAAATCTTTCTCCAATACATTCTGACGGAAGGTCGTATCGTCAGGAGAAGCTACCGACATGATCGTCGGTGGAATCTGGGTACCATCCGCTTCGGTAATCTCTACCCATACCCGGTACTCATGTACTCCATTGGGGAATTCCTTGTAAGCATTCCAACTGATTTGAGAATAGCCTTCACATTTATTCAAGTAATTACGCAGGTAAATAGTATTGTAAGGTAATACTGCAAGATCATCACTCTGGTTACCACAACTATCTACCGATACCACTTTAAACTGCTCTGAACGTGAATCGGCATCACTATCTGCCCACTCATAGGGCATCGTGGCTCCAGCGTCCACTGTATCAACGATAACCCAGCCATTTAAAGGATCGTTATAGAAAATGTAGAACTGAACGATATCGTCTACTTGCGCCGCATCCCAGTCTAAGGTAGCATTGCCGTTTCCGTTCACACTAACCGTACTGATGTCCGGATTAGAAGTGTTGGTACGATCTTGGAAACGACCAGTATCTTGCGTGGTACCGGAATAACAACCAGTAATAGTATCCGGAACCCTTACCTGATAAGCGACCAGCATATCACATACCGATACCGTATCGGTAAAGGAAGTATTGGTGGTCTCCCCTACTTTGGTCCAGTTGCCACTGCCCTCCGGCGCTTCTAT
Source organism: uncultured Flavobacteriales bacterium (assembly GCA_913055685.1). Lineage (GTDB taxonomy): Bacteria > Bacteroidota > Bacteroidia > Flavobacteriales > Schleiferiaceae > Croceimicrobium. The sequence continues at coordinate 376,134 of CAJXKC010000002.1, read as the reverse complement.
CCAGACCTCGTATATATTACCCCTAGTGGCATCTAAGCCTCCATCCAAGGGCGTCCAACTCAGCTGGGCATACTCCGGACTTCCAGGTGGAATCGCCGTTAAGGTCATATCCATGGTGGTAATCGTATCACTTGGTAAAGACAAGAAGTCACAAGGACCTGTACTCATCTGCATCCAGTAATAGCTATTCGCGCCCATAGCGGTAACTATGGTAGAAGTAGTATCGTAATAAGGCACACTGTCTACCACCGACCAAGGGCCATTGGGTGAAGACGAGCCATATATCCGGTAATAATTAAATTCTAGAACCGAGTCGAGCTCAGGTTTTTTCCAGCTTAAGCGTACCGAACCATCTTTCTGAACGTCGGCACAGGTGAGTCCGGGTGGCGTAGGATCCCCCGCTATAACTTCTACAATAATCGTCGCTAGACCCACTTTCGGGGCTGCACAACCATTATCCTGCATTCGAACGGTAAAGAAATAGGTATTAGAAGCAGTACCACAACCACCAAAGTTTAGGTGAACACAATCGGGTATCCAGAAGAACTCTACCGTGTTTTGAATTACACTACAATAGGTTCCGGTCGAGTTAAAAGAAGTAAGCGTCGCACAAGGAGCTGCGCCGTCACAACCAGTACTCGAGGAGTAGTTATTGGTATTGAGCTGTAAACCACCCGCTTTCATACAAATCTCTTGGAAAGCACCATTAGCAAACTGGTCTAAGTCTCGCGCTACTACCCTAAACTGAACGGTATCCTGAGGATAAGTACGCACTCGGTATACATTACCAGTACGTTGTACAGTCGTATAGATAGCCGTATCGATTTCTGCCGAGGGGGTACTGTTATTGGTAGGACAATCGGTATCATCCAAATAATAAAGCGGAACATCACGATATACCTCACCAATAAGCTGACCACATCGGTATTCCTTGATTACCACACAGGAAGCGTACCAACCTTCATTCGGGTCATTGGCCAGGGCAGTGATCTCACCCGAGCTTGGATCCAAAGTATTGGGACCATTGTTAGGGTCTTCAGTTTGATCTGGGAAGGGGGCGTTAAATGCATATCCATTGGCACCAGAAGGATTAAAGGTAATTGCTGAATTAGCTGCATCCCAAGGACTAGCCCAATCAAAAACTAAAGAGTCAATGTCCTTATCTGCGGGTAAGTGGTTAAATTCAAAAAGGAAGTCCGGACAAGTAACCGCATTCGCATCCTGGGCAAATACTGGAGAATTATCGTAACATGTGCTAGTATTTAGGGGTTGTGTTGCGCCAAAGGGCGTGTAAGGATACATCACTGAGCGAAGGTAATAACCAGAGGCATTTGTGTTTTGTAAAGTTGGCCTACAACAAGAAGTCCAACTAAATTCCCAACCTGCCGCTGGCGGTATGCCACTAAGGTTTACCTGAGCACTGCGGTATACACCTTTCTCGATACTTCCAGGGTCTCCCGCAAAATTACCGGTGCCACAATCAATGTCTAGTGCTGTGTTCGGGCAATCCGGTGAAACATCACCCGAAAGGGAGGATATATAGGTACAAGCAATGTTACCTGCCGGGCCATTAATCATCTGGGTTCCAGTAGGTATGGTGATACCTGTACAATCTCTGTACAAAACAAGAGTAAAAATATAATTACCATTGGCGGTACATTCCCAATAGATTTCTCCCCCTAATAAGTGGGAAGCTTGGATATTGAATGAACCTAGGGCAAGGATTGCCACTAACAAGATTTTTAAGCGCTTCATTCTAAAAACTAGTTTAGGACTCAAATATATTTTAAAGATGCAGGCAGACCAAGTCTTATTTATTTTAAGAGGCTATTATCTTAGTTAGGGGCAGATTGTAGCAACTTTGCCAGGGTCGATTCATAATCGGACCATAACTCATTAACTATTTCTGCCGCCGGTTTTAAATCGGCAATCATACCCGAAACCTGACCTATTTCAAGCTCCCCTTCTTCTAAGTCGCCTTCAAACATGCCTCGCTTTGCTCGGGCTCTTCCGAGTAATTCTTTCAATTGCTCTGCGCCAGCGCCGGCCTGATAGGCTGATTGCACATCCTGAAAGAATTTATTCTTGATGAGACGTACCGGAGCTAATTCTTTAAGGGTAAGCATGGTGTCGCCTTCTTGAGCCGCAATAACGGCGTTTTTAAAGTTGAGATGCGCCGAGCTTTCTTCACTTGCCACGAAGCGTGAACCTATTTGTACTCCTTCAGCACCTAATGCAAATGCCGCCGCTATCTGCGCTCCAGAGCCAATCCCACCAGCAGCAATCATGGGCACCTTAAGCTCTTTCGCGACCATAGGCCATAATACCAAGCTTGTAGTTTCATCGCGACCATTATGCCCTCCTGCTTCAAAACCTTCAGCCACCACAGCATCTACGCCAGCCACTTCCGCCTTTAAAGCAAATTTTAAAGAACTTACAACATGTACTACAACAATACCTTGATCTTTTAGATGCTGGGTCCAAGTTTTGGGATTACCTGCCGAAGTGAATACTATTGGCACTTTTAGCTCAATGATAATGGCCATTAATTCCTCTATCTGCGGATAAAGCATAGGCACATTAACCGCAAAAGGTTTATCGCCCAAGGCCGCTTTGGCCTTTTCGATATGGCTTCGTAAAACATCGGGATACATAGATCCTGCTCCAATAATACCTAGACCACCAGCTTTGGAAACGGCAGTGGCTAATTCCCAGCCACTACACCAAATCATTCCTGCCTGGATTAAGGGCTTTTCAATTCCAAATAAAGCCGTTATGCGGTTTTTCATCGCACTACAATTTTATAACTAGCATTAAAATCCCCTTCCAATTGAAGCTGATATATACCAGATTCAAGATTTAAATTGAGTCGAGCTGCATCATAAGCTCCTAACTGACCAGCTTTTATAACTCGTCCGTTCAGGTCAACAATACGCCAATTAACATCCCAATTTTTAAGGCCTTTCGAATCAATGATTAGGTAATCCTTTATGGGGTTTGGATAAAGGCTTAATTGTGATTCGTTGCTAATGTATTCGGGCTGATTAAGCACATATGCCAAGTCGAAGTTAGGAATACCATAGCCCATGGTATCAGTGGGACTAGCATATAAATGGGCCGACTTTCTAATTTGATCCGCGATTTCCTCGCTGTGTTTCGCTGGATAGGCTTCTATTAAACAAGCGGCCATACCAGCGATAATTGGTCCGGAAAATGAGGTACCAAATCCTATGGATACATTGCCCATCATATCGCTAATGGTCGCTGGAGAGCCTTGAGCAACCACATCGGGCTTTACTCTACCATCGGCACTGGGACCGTGACTCGAGAAGCTGGCGTAATTTCCTTGCCAATTAACCGCTCCTACCGCTAAAACTGAGTCACCATCGGAAGGTGCACCGAGGTACCGCCAGTTAGACGCCCCGCTATTGCCGACACTGGCTACCACCAAAATTCCTTTACTGGCTGCCCAGTCAGCTGCCTTAGTAACCACCGTAGTATTACCATCCATATCGCTGTATGAAAAATCATTGGATGCATTATCAAAGGTGGTATAGCCTAGCGACGAATTAATAACATGCGCGCCCACACTATCAGCGAATTCTGCGGCCATCAGCCAATGATCCATTTCAATCGGACGTTCATGGGCCACATTCTCGGAGCTTAATAACCAATAATTAGCATGCGGAGCTGTCCCCACAAAAGTATCTGGTAGAAGGGCGGCCATTGTAGATAGTACCGAGGCACCGTGACTCCCATTACCACTAAATACATTCGTATCGCCATTTATAAAGTTCCATGAACCGAGGAAACGATTGGAGTTACGTAAGCTATCTAAGGCATTAGAGGCAAAATAACCCATATAACCAGCATCGATAACGGCAATGGTAATACCTGTTCCGGTAAATCCTCTTTGGTGAAGCTTTTCGCCGGCCAGCATTTCAACCTGAGTACGGCCAAATCCATAATTTAAAGTATCATTTGTTGCGACCCCGGATAAATTCGATTGATGGGCCTTGGGAAACTCGATGCGCTTTACAAAGTCAAGATGAGCAATAAGCTCAGGTTGTGGATGGCTAACATAAACGTAGTTTAACCACTTAGAATGTGCCTTTAGTTCGGCCCCCATACTAACCAATGCCGCTTTGTACTCAGGCGCCAAAGGCAAATCGCTATTATCAATCTCTATTCCCTGCAGTGCCCTGCGGTTTAGGGCCGCTTCACTTAAAAAATGCTCAGGCTTTTCGAGCAAGGATACACTGGAACCTTTGTCTTTTAAATACACCCGAAACTCAGGAATATCCTGAGCCTTTGCTGCGAAGCCAATTAAAAGGCCAATTACTAATAGTTTCTTCATTTTAAAACTGAATTACACCCGAACCAATGAGCTCATCATCTTTGTACCAGGCCACAAACTGACCTGGAGTCACCGCTTTTTGCGGCTCGTCAAAAACAACATATAGTCCGTGGTTCGTACGATGGAGTTCTACTCCGAATAAGGTTTGACGGTAGCGAATACGCGCCTGATAAGAGCTCGATTCGCCGGGTTTTAAACTAAGGTCGCTGCGCAACCAATGAATATCTTTTTCAGCCACAAAGAGGGCCTTCTTCTTAAGAGCAGGATGGTCTTCACCCTGACCGGTATAAATAATATTATTCTTTGTATCCGTGCCGATTACAAACAAAGGCTCCGCAGTTCCGCCGATGGCCAAACCTTTACGCTGACCAATAGTAAAATAATGCGCCCCATTATGCTCCCCTAAGCGCTGGCCCATTTTTGCTTCAAAAGCGTAAGGCGCTGCGTACCTACGCCAAGGCGATTCCTCGGGTATACGCTCCTCATCGAGCGGCACCTCATATGCTTTAGGAATCTCGATTACCGCGCCTTTCTTTGGTGCCAGCTGCTGCTGAAGGAAATCAGGCAAGCGTACTTTACCGATAAAGCATAGTCCTTGAGAGTCCTTTTTATCGGCAGTTACCAAGTCAAGTTCAGCGGCAATGCGGCGCACTTCGCTTTTCTCCAAATCACCAATAGGAAATAAAGCCTTGGATAATTGTTCCTGATTAAGCTGACAGAGGAAATAGCTTTGATCTTTATTGTTATCACGTCCTGCTAGTAAGCGGTGGATGACTTTACCATCTCTTTTGATGCTATCCTTTCGACAATAGTGACCGGTAGCCACAAAATCGGCCCCTAAGGCCATCGCTTTATCTAGAAAAACGTCAAACTTAATTTCCCGATTACATAATACATCAGGATTTGGTGTGCGACCGGCCTCGTATTCGGCAAACATATAGTCAACAATGCGCTCCTTATACTCTTCACTCAGGTCAATAACCTGAAAAGGGATGCCTAATTTTTCCGCAACAAGCATGGCATCATTACTGTCCTCTATCCAGGGACATTCATCGTGGATAGTAACTGACTCATCATGCCAATTGCGCATGAAAAGTGCAATTACCTCATGGCCTTGTTCCAAAAGTAAATGTGCAGCTACACTGCTATCTACTCCCCCGCTTAATCCTACTACTACGCGTGCCATTTAATTTTCTTCCTTCTTTTCTTCTGCTTTTTCTTTTGGCTCTACCTTTCTTCCGTAGCGCCAAATTTCTTTACGATCTAGCTTAAGCTGATCTTTAAAATAGTACCATGTACCATGCATTAATCCATTCTTATACTCTCCTTTAATGCGCGGCTTTCCACTAGAGTAATAATAGGTAACCTTTCCTTCTAGCTTATCGTTCACATAATTTCCTTCGGCCATTTTTGCGCCACTCTCATAGTATTGCAACCAAGGTCCTTCCTTCTTATCCTCTCTATAAACAAAGCTCTCCGCCAACTTTCCGTTTGAATGGAACTTTTTTGATGGGCCTTCCCGCTTTCCGTTTTGGTAGTTTTCAGTCGCTATAACCTGTGCTTCTCGATTAAAGTACTGCCACTCCCCTTGTTTTTTCTTATTCTGATAATGTCCTTCTGCGGCCAATACCTGACCTTCTCCGTACTGTAAACTTTTACAATTTCCACTCTTCCCTTTAAAGATATTAATGGTTCTTAGTCCACCATCTTCGAAGTAATACTTGAAGCTGTCCACAGGTATCCCATGTTCGAACTTTCCTTGGTAACGCAGCTTTCCATTGGCGTGGTATTTTAACCATAAGCCGTGCCTACGGCCTTGTGCATCCGTAGGGCTCTGATCTACCTGGGCATAGGCTAAACCAAAAAAGAAGCTTATTAAAAGCAAGAATAATTTTCTCATGCTGCAAAAATACTGTCTTTATTTTCCCTTTGCAGGTTCATTTTCGAGCTTATCAATAAATTTGCTCACATTCTGTACTGATCCAATACAGTTAGAACCTAACCAAATGAGTAAAAAAATACGCAAGCCATACGTTACTTGGCTTATGATAGCCCTTAGTCTTATCGCCTTTGCCCTGGTGGTATTAAGAGCTTATCGAGTTGCCATTACCCACGACGAAGCTTACACCTATATCCACTACGTAAAACAAAATTGGTTGGGAATTATTCTCTACAAACCACCCCATATTCCTAACAACCACATATTAAATACGCTTTTAATAAAGCTAAGCGTTGGTTTGTTTGGGCTAAAAACCATTAGCCTGCGTCTACCAAACGTGCTTTTCTCCTTGGTTTACTTCTGGTATGCAGCTGCTTTGGCAAAGAAGTTTCGCTTTCCTGGCATTCAGATTTTAGCCTTTTTGGCCCTTATTTTACAGGTATATTTCTTCGACTATTTCGCCTTAGCTAGAGGCTATGGAATGGGATTGGCATTAAGCTTGGCGAGCATTTATCACTTTTATTCTTACCGAGAATTAGATAATGGTCACCATATCTGGCGCACCCTCATTTTTGCTGCCTTCGCGGTCTACGCAAACTTCATCTTTCTCTATGCCTATGTAGCTTTAGCTGGCCTACTGGTACTCTTATATTACACCCATCCCGAACAAAAGAAAAGCATTGGCACCTTATGGCGACCAGTTAGTATTGTCACTATCATTTTAGCGGCATTTATAACCCTGCCGCTGCGAAACATCAGTGGCGATCTTTTCGGCGGAGACGTTAGCTTTTGGAATTCGACTTTCCAAACTTTTAGCTGGAGCATGCGCTATGGGCAATTCGGACCTGCCTCGGCCACTATAAACATCGTCTTTGCTTTCTTGCTTTTAATCGGGGGATTCTTTTTCATCAAAGACAGGATCGGATCGCATCGGATCGAACAGTGGTATTTCTATTCCGATATTTTACTTTGGCTAGTGCTAACTGCTATGGTGCAAATAGCACAGCATTATATTTTAGGAACCGAGTTTTTAACCGGGCGTACCGCCTTGGTTTACGCCCCTTTGTTCTTGGTAAGTCTATTGTTTATTTTTCAACGCTTCAATGCTTATCCATGGGGAGAGAAACTACAATTTGGCCTAAAGCTGATATTGGTTCTGGCCTTTGCCCTTAATTTCTTTGGCTTTAATACCGAACGCACTTTTGAATGGCAATACGACGCCGACAACTTGACGCTAATCAATGAATTAGAGTCACATCCGGCCGTGACCGAAAATGAAAATTTTAGGTTAGGAATCAATTGGATATTTGAACCCGCTTTAAACTTCTACCGCGAATCTTTAGCGCTAAATTGGTTAGAAAGCTTAAGCCGCGAAGGTTATAAAAAGGAGGCCTACGACGGCTATTATCTGCGTATGGAAAAGGACCAAGAATGGATTAACAAGCTAGAGGAAGACCAGAGCTACGAGAGGGTTAAGGATTACCCAAGTGGCGGGGTGCTCTTCTTAAGAAAAGACTATTTGTAAAAGTTTTTCTGATAGGCGGCGAATTCACCCCGACCTAAAATTAGTCGACGGTAAAAAGCTTTTATAAACCCTAAGCCATACGAAAATAGCTGAATAAAACTAGCTAAGACAGCCAAGCCTCCTACTAGTAAAGAACGGTTTCTCACACTGGCATCTACCGCAATTAAAATTAAATAGAATGCCAATAATACTAGCGGCAAAGGATGAAAATACCAAGCCGGTAGACTTAATAGGCTATAAACCGTAAATGCGGCAGGAAAAAAATGCAGCAACTTCAAGCTCTCCGGATGCCTTTTATAGAGGTTTATCCGGGCAATTCCTGAATTATGCACCTGTTTGTAAAACTGTCTGAAATTGGTTCTGCGCTTATGATAGACGTAGGCATCCGGAATTAAAGCGGTTTTAAACCCTGCCTTCATCAAACGAATACTCATATCAATATCTTCTCCAAAACGCATTTTAGCAAAACCACCCGTTTTCTCAAAAACGAGCTTACTGTAACCCATATTAAAGCTGCGGGGATGAAACTTCTCGACTGAGTTTTTATTTCCTCTTATTCCTCCGGTAGTAAAGAGGGAGGTCATGCTGTAATTAATAGCCTTTTGGATTGGACTAAATGATTTATCCGCCCTGTCGGGGCCGCCAAATGCATCTACATAAGAAGCTTCCAAAAAGCTTAATACCTCCTGCACATAATGGGGTGGTAAAATACAATCGGAATCGAGAAATACGAAGTAATTACCTTTTGCTCTTTCAGCACCGTAATTACGGCTTTGGCCCGGACCACTGTTGGGTTTAAAATAATAAGACAGCATTAGTCGGTCTCTAAAGCTATCCACAATATTCTCACTTTTAAGAGTAGAGCCATCTTCTACAACAATTACTTCAAAATTAGAATCGCTTTGTAGGCACAAACTCTCTAAAAGCTCCCTTATTTCTTCGGGTCTATTGTAGAGGGGAATTATAAGGCTAAGCTCAATCTTCAAAATTGATCCTTTCTTCAACAGTGTATTCTACAGGCCTGGCACTATTGCGAATAATTAACTCCGCTACAAAACCAGCTAAAAACAACTGTGCCCCAATTACCATCGTTGCTAATGCTATATAAAAGAAAGCATTATCGGTTACCAAAGGGGCTTTATGCCCCATTTGCAGAGCAATTAATTTTTCTGCCCCAATATAGAAGGCCGCAGCAAATCCAAAAAGCATCATCAAAGTACCATAGAGCCCAAAAAAGTGCATCGGTCTTTTCGAAAATTTCGAAACGAAGCTAAGGGTTATCAAGTCTAAAGGCCCGTTAATGAAGCGGCTTAGACCAAATTTAGTATGACCGTATTTCCGAGCTTGATGTTGAACTACCTTTTCTCCAATCTTTGTAAAGCCGGCATTCTTTGCAAGAACAGGAATGTAACGGTGCATTTCACCTTGGACATTAATCGCTTTGATCACTTCGTTTTTATAGGCTTTTAAGCCACAGTTGAAATCATGTAAGTGAATCTTACTTATCCTGCGGGTCGTCCAATTGTAAAACTTAGTAGGAATGGTTTTTGAAATGGGATCGTAACGCTTTTTCTTCCAGCCACTTACCAAGTCAAAATTGTCTTCCTTAATCATCCGCATCAAGTCTGGAATCTCATCCGGACTATCCTGTAAATCGGCGTCCATGGTAATAACCACATCACCAGAAGCGGCTGCAAAGCCTACATTTAAGCCGGCCGACTTACCATGATTACGACGAAAAGAAATAATCTTAACCCTTGAGTCATGAGCCGCCAGCTCTTTTAAAACCGGCAAACTATTATCGGTAGAGCCATCATTAACGAAGACTATTTCAAAATCTAATTTTTCCGCTTCCCCTACTTTACAGATCCAGCGGTACAATTCGGGGAGCGATTCTTCCTCATTATAAAGAGGAATGACTAAGGATAAATCCATAGTTTTTAAACGATTGAATTAGGGTCTTTCTTTTGTAAGATTCCTCCTAAAATTAAAGCAATAATAGCCCCGAAAAAGGCCGAGGTTAGTACTGCAAATACCGCCATGAAAGTAGGCGTAGTAAAGCGTTTGGTCATTTCGATGGACTGGTCGATTTGCTCGGTAGTCATACCGCGCTCGGCCATCTGCTCATAATTATTCTGCAAAATCGCTTCCTGGTAATTTGGCTCTAAGCTAGTAGTGTATACTAATAGCCAAACCGCTCCTAAAATGGAAGCAATTAGAATCACCTGAAATCCGGTGCTAAAAGCTTTACCGAAACTTATGAATCCTCCACTTAATTCTCGAACTTTTAAGATTGCGAGTAAGGGAAAGGTCACGGAAACCGCTAAATTTAGAATAGAGTATAAAATATTCGCGTCACCCTGACCGCTCATATTATAGTTGCCAGTAGCGTATAAAACCACTGCTAATGCGACACTTACCAGTCCCTGGATAAGTCCGAAGTTGATTATGGCTTGACGGTTGTTTTGCATAGTGTTTACTTATTGGACAAATATAATTGAATATTGCTTGGAAAAAATTTTCCATTTCTCCGAAAGCCCTTATTTTTGCAGGCAATAAGGCAAGTCCCATACAACCAGCTCCTGATGAACTCCCCCAGGGCGGGAACGCAGCAAGGGTAATCGGTCGTAGCGGTGTGATATGGATCGCTTGCCTTATTACTTTTCTTCTTTTCACTCGGTATTTTTTACGTTCTTCGTAAGAATTATTCTAGCGCCGATTAATTGAGAATCAAAAGTCTAATAGTACTCCTCTTTTTCTTTGTCCAAAATTCTATTGGTCAGAATACCGGTTCCGAATTATTAAATACTGCCCGTGAATCCTGCGATAGCCTTGATTGTCCGGAAAAATACATCTTCGCATATTATCTCATGGGGGAAAACCCCGAATACTCTTTAAAAGAAAGGTTAGAATATTTATCAATAGCCGAAAACCTTTCCTTGGAGCATGGTGGTTTATTTCGGATAATGAGTATTAAGGCACACCAAGGAATGCTTTACAGTCAGAAAGGCCAATACCTTGAGTCCTTACGAAACTTCAGAGAAGGCATGCAGTACTTGGGTCATGCCCAAACCCAAGGTGAACGGAGTCAGGAAGGCTGGTTCTTAACCGGTTATGGGATTGTGCTTTATGAGGTCGCCCTTTATGAAGATGCTATCCAAATTTTTGAGGATTGTGCTAAGGTGATGTTATCTAATGAGGATGAATACGGTGCAGCAGTAGCCTACAATAATATCGCCTTGTCACATTTAAAATTGGATCGTCCAAAAAAGGCTCTTGAAAGTTTTACTAAAGCATTTGAACTGCGCTTAAACTTTAAGAAACACTTTCCCATCGCCCACTCTTTGCTTTACCTTTCCCGTACTTACCGTATTCTTGACAAGCATTCCATGGCCGACTCCTGCCTCCAGCAAGCTGAATATCATGCGGCCATGGCTAAAAACTTAGAGTTTTTTGGTCAGATTTATACCGAATGGGCCGATTTAAGCTTGGATAAAGGGGAATTTGAAAAAGCTGCAAAATACCTTCAGAAAGCCTCGAAAATGGAACGACCTTTTCAGGAACGTGATTGGTTAAATCTAAAAATTAGGCTATTTGAAGAAACTAAGCAAAATGATAGTTTGATACGATACTTAGATAGTAGTATCGCCTATTCTAGAAAAACTGGTAACAAAGATTGGCTTTATCATTATCTACTCAAGAAGGAAAAGGCCTTGCGTAAAAAAGGCTCTGATAGTAAAGCTGACTTACTTCTGAGAGAAATTAACTTATTAGGAAGTAAAATCATTTCCTTAAAGGATAGTCTGCAATCCGACTTGTTTCAGGCTCAAAGGGAGTTTATTGACAATCGCGAAAAGCTAAGCCTGTTAGAGCAAAAAAGCAAAAGCCAAGAAGAGGTGATTAAATCGCAAAATCGAACTATTGCGCTTATTACCATCTTTACCATAATTAGCCTTATTGGCTTTATAATCTTTTACCGACTCAACAACAATTTAAGAAGGGCGAATCATCTAGTAACCATTCTATCTAAGCGAACCATTGCCGCGGCTAATGCCATGGACAATGCGGTATTTGCCTTGGACGAGCACCTTAATTTAGTTTTCACCAACAAAACCGCTCTGCGCTATATGCAGGACTATTTGGGTTTTAAGGCTTCTCTGGACAAGCCTTTTCTGCCACAGTTTAATAAGACCGAAATAGCTACTGCATGGGAAAATCACTTTAAGAATGCGCTGGAAAAAGGCAATTTCCAAAATATTAGTCAGCATGAAATTGGCGGCGAAAATTTCTACCACGTTATTTCCCTAGCCTTAATCGAGAGCGATGGAAATCCGCAAGGCTTCGTAGTGGTCATTACCGACATTACCGAAAATCAACGCAAAAGTCAGGAGCTGGTTAAAAAGTCCAATGCCCTAAGCAAAGCCAATGAGGCCAAAGAAAAAATGCTATCGCTGCTGGCCCATGACCTCAAAGAGGGCGTAATTGGCAGTTTAGAGCTCGCCAAGCTTTCGCTTGAAGACGATCAAGATATAAAAACCCATATGCGCCTTATTTCCGAGAGCTTGGGTAAAACCCGTACCCTTTTGTTGAAAACGCTCGATTGGGTAAAGCAACAGAGTGATGGCCTAAGACTTAGTAAACAGGCTTTTTATGCCGACCGTCTTATGAATGATATCCTGCAGTAGTTTCAAGGGAAAGTGGAAGAAAAAGAATTGCAGATTCTCAATAAAGTAGAAAAGGACCTGCAAGTTAAGGGGGATCCCGACGCGGTGCGTATTGTCCTGCGGAACTTATTAGGTAATGCCATTAAATTCGTGCATCCCAAAACTGGCCGCATCGAATTAATTAGTACGCGTCTAGAAGGAGGCAAAGTTAAAATTGCCGTTCGCGATAATGGTATTGGTATGAATGGTAGTCAAATTAACCGTCTACTGCAAAATCAAAATAGTGTTTCTAAACCTGGAACCAGTGGTGAAAAAGGCACTGCCTTAGGTATTCCCCTTTGTCAAGAACTGCTGCTAAACATGGACTCCAGCCTACAAATAGACAGTGCTGTGGATCAAGGAAGTGAGTTTTATTTTATCCTATCTGAGGCTACCTAAGCTCGTGAGAAATGCCGTACTTTGCGGCAAAATTTAATCACTCCATGAAATTTTTCATTGACACTGCCAACCTCGACCAAATCAAGGAAGCCCAAGACCTTGGTGTATTGGACGGAGTTACCACCAACCCATCATTAATGGCCAAGGAAGGAATTACTGGCCAAGACAACATTTTAAAGCACTATGTGGATATCTGCGAGTTAGTAGATGGCGATGTAAGTGCTGAAGTAATCTCTACCGATTTTGAAGGAATGATTAAAGAAGGTGAAGCGCTAGCTGACCTTCATCCACAGATTGTGGTAAAAGTTCCTATGATTAAGGACGGCGTTAAGGCGCTTAAGTACTTTTCGGACAATGGCATCAAAACCAATTGCACCTTAGTATTCTCTGCTGGTCAGGCTCTACTTGCCGCCAAAGCAGGTGCCACTTACGTCTCTCCTTTTATCGGTCGTTTGGACGATGTTTCTACCGATGGACTTCAGCTTATTGAAGACATTCGTTTAATTTATGACAACTACGGTTTTGAAACCGAAATCTTAGCCGCTAGTGTTCGTCATACTATGCACGTAATTGATTGTGCCAAAATTGGCGCCGATGTTATTACGGGCCCATTAAGCAGTATTGTTGGTTTATTGAACCACCCACTGACTGATATTGGTCTGGAAAAATTCTTAGCCGACTACCGCAAGGGAAATAAATAATGGCTGAAATAATTCGCATATACCCCGAAAATCCGAATCCTAAGGATATAGACCGGGTAGTTGAAGTATTAGACCGTGGTGGGGTAATTATTTACCCCACCGACACGGTTTATTCTTTCGGATGCGATATCAATAAAGGCAAAGCCATCGATAAAGTGGCGCGCATTAAAGGCTTAAAGCCTGAAAAAGCCGAGTTTGCTTTAATCTTTCCCGATCTAAGTATTTTAAGTGCCTACACTAAATCGGTTGACACGCCTAGTTATAAAATTCTAAACCGCTGTTTACCCGGACCTTTCACCTTTATCTTAAAAGCGGGTAGCGCCATTCCTAAGATCTTCCACCGCAAAAAGAAAACCATCGGTATCCGTATTCCCGATAATAGCATACCGCGTGAAATTGTTAAGGCCTTGGGCCGACCGATAATTGCCAGTTCGGTGCACGACGAAGATGAAATCATAGAATACACCACCGACCCCGAGCTTATCGCCGAAAAATATGGTCACCAGGTAGATTTGGTTATCGATGGTGGCATAGGCGATCTTTTTGCATCTACAGTAGTTGATTTAAGCGAAGGCTATCCAGAAGTAATCCGAGAAGGTAAAGGTGATTTGGATTTACTCTAAAACTCCTCGCTTGAAAAGAATCCTGCTCGCTTCCCATATTCTTCTCTTCCTAGTTTTAGCTAGCATCGCTTTTTTAAATCCCGCTGTAGGTGGTGAAGGCGATACCATCATGCATTTTTTCTGGGCTAACCAAGCTTTAAGTGACCCTGACGCACTCTTTCGCTCCTGGGCAAAACCCTTTTTCACCCTTTTCGCTGCACCTTGGACTCTATTTGGATTTGCCGGCATTAAAGTATTTAACATTCTATGCGGAGTCGCTGCTTCCTATTTCACTAGCCTATATGCTATTGAGAAACAATGGCTCCGGCCTTTTTTAATACCGCTTATCGCTTTTAGTGGGCCGGCCTTTATAAGCTATCTTAACACAGGTCTTACCGAGCCTTTTGCCGCCCTAGTGTTAATTCTGGGCCTCTACCTTTTAAATAAAGGTCAGAGCGACAAAAGAATGGCCTTTGCCGCCTATAGTCTGCTGTCTTTTCTTCCATTTTGTCGCAGTGAAGCACAGGTGCTTCTTCCCCTTTTTGCTTTATACGGTCTCCTGAATAAACAGCTTAAGTATGTTCCTTTGCTAGCCTTGGGCACTTTATCCTACTCTATAATTGGGTCCTATTTTAGAGGGGATATTTTATGGGTGTTTAATAGCCCTTATGTTGCTGGAGCCAGCGTTTATGGCAGTGGAACTTGGAGTCATTACCTAGAGCGTTTAAATATCATGCTAAGCATGCCCATAAACCTAAGCTTCTTGGTGGGCCTTGTTCTGATGCTAATTATAGCCTTTCGAAAAAAGGCTTGGGCGCAGAATGAGCTTTTGGTAATTGCCCTCCCCTCGCTTATTTTCATTCTAGCTCATAGTATTGTTTGGACGCTTGGAATATACGCCTCAGCCGGCCTAGAAAGGGTATTAATTTTAATATTCCCCCTATTGTGGTTAATCAGTCTGTACTTCCTAAATACTATTGTCCGATATATCCCCGCTAAACTTAATATTGTGGCTGCGATAGTCTTTTTTGGACTAAGTGGATATAGCACTATTGATCGACCCCATGAATTAAAGAAGTACTATCAACAAGCCTATGCCATTGGGCCCTACCAAAAATTTTTAAAAAAGAAGGTATTTCCTCATGTCAAAGAAAAGTACCCCGATTTCCGTGATAAGCAATTAGTGTCTGACCTGCCCTATTTTTCCCTACTCTCGGGACACAATCCTTTAAACCCAGAGGAGCAGGTTAACTGGCAGCGCGTGGAATTGGAGCTTTACAGCCAGATTGATTCAAATGCCCTGTTCCTTTGGGACAGTCATAATGTTCCTTTTTATACCAAGGTAGATGAAGAATACCTGCGTTCAATAAGCTGGTTAAATATTCAAAAAGAATGGGAAATGGGCGGTCGCAAGTACATCTTGCTTACCAGCAATAAACGCTAGACCTTAAGGCTCTAAGTTACTGTAAGCCAAACCAATAAAACGCAGTACATCCGAGCTTAAAACCGAATGGGCATGTCCGGCTTCAGCCGCCATACGGGCCGCTTCACCCTGCACATAACAAGCTAAGGCCATTGCCGGGAATGGCGCATAGGACATCGCTCGAAAGCCCGCAATAAGACCCGCCAGCAAATCACCACTCCCTCCTTTAGCAAGGGAAGGGTGACCAAAATCCGAAAAGTAAATTTTACCAGACGGACTAATCAAGGCACTAATGCTATTCTTCACAAGCAGATAAACGCGGTACTTTCGCGCAAAGTCAGCACTCGCCTCGAGGTAATCTAAACCCAGTTCTTTTCGCCCAAGCAAAGCTTTTAATTCGCCAATATGAGGAGTAAGAATACTTCCCTCTGGCATGAAAGAAAGCCAGGTTTTAGAATCCGCTAGTATTCTTAGAGCATCGGCATCAATTACCAGTGGTCCGCCGTAATCTTGAATACACTGCTTTAAAAGTGCCGCAGAAGGACCTCCGAGGCCCAAACCAGGACCAATAAGAATGGCTTGGTATCGACTCAAATTTTGATTATTAAATTGAGTCCGGTCTTCTAGCATAGCCTCAGGTAGGCGACTATTAAAGGCATTAAAGCCAGATTGTGGAATCGAACATGTAAGTAGTCCCGCTCCTGCCCTCAAGCTTGCTTCAGCTGCAATTAGGGCGGCCCCCATTTTGTCTTCGGAACCGCATAGATGAAAGACATGGCCATAAGTTCCTTTATAGGAATGTTTGCTGCGATCACGGTAGAACAATTTAAGATCTTCAGTTTCCAAGTAAAAGTATGGAGACTCCTGCTCCTCGTAGAAATCTTGAGATAAACCAATATCAAGAACCACCGTTTCACCAGCTAATTCTGCTCCTGGTAGAACCAATAGAGCCAATTTAGGATGCTGAAAGCTTAGCGTATAATCAGCTTTAAAAATTCGGGGTAAATCATTGCTGCTATTATCATCAGCAAATAAACCTGAAGGTATATCTATCGCCACTTTCAAAGCCAAGGCCTTATTCAATTCCAAAATCAAATTGTGATAAGGCCCTTCTAAAGTCCGGTTTAAGCCCGAACCAAATAGAGCATCGACGATAATATCCGTTTCAAAGCCATCTGAATTAAACTCCAAGGCTTCATGCAATGGTATTTCTTTCGGCAAGCGCTGGAGGTTGGTGTTAAAATCGGAGCTTCCTTCTTTCTGTACTAGAAAGACCTCTACCTCCCAAGCTGCTGTATGCAAGAGGCGCGCAAGAGCTAAACCATCACCACCGTTGTTTCCTGGTCCGCAGAAGATTGACACCTTTACACTTGATTCGAATTGCTCTAAAAACCACTCACAAACCCTTTCTACCGCTCGCTCCATTAAATCGATGGAAGCAATAGGCTCATTTTTAATCGTGTATTGGTCAGCTGCCCTGCCTTGCTCGGCGGATAAGATCTTCATGGATACGAATAACTTGGGGAATTAACATTTCCTTTTCATCATTAAAGATAAGGTAATCGGCTAGTTCCTCTTTCTTTTTTTGCGGCCATTGCTTGCTCATCCTAGCTTTTATTTGCTCCACCGACTCGCCCGAACGTTGCTGCACTCTCTTAATACGTAGCTTTTCTTCAGCACTAACCACAATCACCGCTGCACAGTCTCGGTGACTACCACTTTCGAACAGAATTGCTGCTTCGCGGAGCACATAGGGATAGTCTTGCTCCTCTTGCCATTGTTTAAAGGCCTCTGCCACCGCTGGATGAATGATTGCATTGGCCTTTTTCAGGAGCTCCTCATCATTAAAAATGAGTTTGGCCATTAAGGGTCTATCAATCTTCCCTTCCTTCACTAAATCATCACCTAATAAATTTTGCAAGGCCCTTTGCACTCGTTTATTGGTGTCTATTAGATGCTTTGACACCTCATCAGCCACAAAGATGGGCACTCCCAATGCAGCAAAGATTTGGGCTACCGTGGTTTTACCACTACCAATTCCTCCGGTTAAACCAACTATCATTTCTTACTTAGGATAAATTCCACCCGCTTTGTGAGTAGATTTAGCGAACGGACTTGCTTAGGCGGCTGCTCATAACGTAGGCTAATAAATTGGGCATTCGGTTTATTCGCTATTTCCTGATAGTCGGCATAAATGAAAAACTCGTCTGCTCGGATATCTTTAAAGTCGCGTAAAGCACATTGATATTTGATTTCAATTTCGGAAGGGAATAATTCCATTTCCAGACTATCGGGCAGATTTAAAGGCAACACCGGAATGGAAAGCTTTCCTTCCGTAAGTGTTGAGAATTGAATATTTACTTGGACTTCCTCTTCGGCTAGAAAAAGATTCTCCCAATCTGGCTTTTCTAGATTTAGCGCTAAACGCATACTATCCTGAATATCATTCAGCGCTATTTTTTGCGTGCGGATAAATTGAATTTGATCTAGGTATTCTTTTGGGCCGCGGACTGCTACTTGGCTTGGAATTATTTCAGGCTGACCATAAATGGAATACTTGGTACTATCAAAACCAATACTAGCCTGCAGAACTACCGGTACCTCTTTAGTTTGAAGGCTACTGATATGAAAGAATAAAGTGTCAGGATAAATGTCTAATAGTCGAGTATCCTCCGCGTTTATCTGACTTTCCAAGAAGTTTTTACCGCGCTTGCTAAGCCAATAATAATCGCCTTGTTTGTTTTGTTCCAGGCTACTGAGGTCGATATCCAAAGAGCGGTAATTAAACCAGGCGTATTTGAGTAGGCTAAAGCCCGTGCCCTGCAACCTTAAGCGAATAGATTGCGGTGGGTCGGCTGTAAATACCTTATTATCTGGAAGCTCTTGATAGTCGACCTTGAACTCTACTTCACTAAGGTAACCGCCCTTCGAAAGCTTAATGAGAAACCATAATAATAGTGATAAGCCTAAAAAAGCTAATTTCATTCGGGTACTGCCGCTCTTGAGGTTCTTAAGCAGTTTGGTAGATAATTCCGAAGTCTTTCGAGTTTCTTTCACGCAGGTGAAATTACGTAAAACAAAAAAGCCGGCGTAAACCGGCTTTTTCATTTTCGACTATTTCTTGTCTTTTTCTTTTTTCTCTTCTTTAGGAAGGTACATGGCGCTTAGCTCCTTGCTTATCGCGGTGCGATCTAGTCTTAATCGACTGTTCTCACTTTCAATAACCAAGGTATCTTCGTTAATCTCGAGAATTTTACCGTGAATCCCACTATTGGTCACAATCTTCATCCCTTTTTGAAGCGCTTCTTCTCTAAACTTACGCTCCTCTTTTTGACGTTTCATCTGAGGACGGAAGAAGAAAAAGTACATTACCAGTAGCAGAAGGACCAAGGGTAAAAACCCTCCTAAAGGAGATTGTCCCGCTGCTTGTAAAAGTATATTTAGCATGCTCTAAATTATTGCTGTGCTTGTTGCTTATTAGGATCTGGATTAACCAAAGCGTTAATTCGTAATACCTTCTTATTAGGTACAGTATTAGAAGTTAAAGTAACGGTTTTAGTTTGGTTACCGGTACGGCCATTTGAGTTAAACTCTACGTGGATGGTACCTTGCTCTCCTGGTGCAATTGGCTCTCTAGGATAACTTGGTACTGTACAACCACAGCTACCTTGCGCATTAGTAATAATTAAAGGCGCATCACCAGTATTGGTAAATACGAAATCGTGCTTAGCGATAGTCCCCTCTTCGATAGTTCCGAAATCATGATTTTCTTCGCTAAACTCAAAAGAAGGAAGTTTACCATCAGGGTTGATAGTGGTTGAAATTTCCATTCCATTATCCTGAGCAGTACTTGCTACTGAATTACTAGAAGTGCTGCCTTCTTCTTTGATTTTGCTTGCAGCATTGTCACATGCAGAGAATAATCCTAGAGTAATCACTGCGCTCAAGAAGAGTCTTTTAGTCATTTTTCTTTGATTTTTAATTTGTACAAAAGGAAACAAAAATTATGCTAAAGTAAACCGCGACCAATTTTTTTGAACTTTCCTTGCTCTTGCCACTCCTGCTGAAGCTTGTCCAGAATACCGTTCACAAATTGTCCGCTACGGTTAGTACTATACTGTTTTGCCAGGTCAATGTACTCATTAAGAGTTACTTTCACCGGGATTTGATTGAAGCTCACCAATTCAGCCAAAGCCATTTGCATGAGTAAACTATCAATATTGGCGATACGATCGCCCTCCCAATGCTCGGCCTTTGCCAAAATGTCTTTTTCGTAGGTACTGCCATTTTTAAAGGTTTCCCTGAAGAGCTTTATGGCAAAGTCTAAGTCATCCTGATTTTTAATAAGGCGTACCAAAGAACTTTGTTCATCTTTAGTCTCATCAAAGGCAGTGATGGTTTTAGTAACCATGGCTTGCGCTGCGTCTAAATCGTCAGACCAATACATATTAAGCTCCTCATAATGCTCATGAAGGGTTTCATTCTCCACCAAATAGGTCCCGTAAAGGTATTTGGCGAATTTACGGTCCTCCTTTAAGGATGGCTGCGCCTGATTTAAATATTCGTGGTAGCGCTCATCTTCTAAAACTCGTTTAAACACTGAGCGTAAAATTTCCTTCTCATCCCCAAAAGAGATGTGATGATCTTGCACCGCCTTTTGAAAAGGTAAATTGGAACTAAGCCAAACCAAGAATTGGTTATTTACAAAGTTTAGCTTCGGGTTTAAGTCATCCTGACTCGGCAGTTTCTTCTGCCTATTTAACTCAACACGCTCTTTGGCAAAACGATGTATCATCACCAAAGCCGCAAGGTCAAATAGGTACAGTCGAAAAATATCATCAATTGATTTACGTAATTGTTTTTCGGCTACTGCCATACCACGTTCTGAGTCGTATTGCATGGCATAAAGGGCTTGAAATACCTTAATACGTAAATGACGTCGAGTGAGCATATTAGTTCTTTTCAGCTTTAGCTTTAGCAATACGCTCTTCCGCCATTATTAAAGCTGCTTGGTGCGTGGTAATATTTTCAATTTCCGCCTTACGGAAGATCGCTAAGGTAGTATCGTAAATGTTTTCGGTTCTGCGCATAGACTCTGCTCGGTCGTATTTGGCAATTTCCGAATAAACATTAATTAAACCTCCGGCATTGATTAAAAAGTCGGGGGCATAAAGGATACCCTTGTTCTTCAGAGTTTCCGCATCACGATGCTCATTTGCCAACTGGTTATTGGCGGCACCAGCAATAATAGTGGCACTAAGGCGCTCGATGGACTCAGGGTTAACAGTGGCTCCAAGAGCACAAGGAGCATAGATATCATAATCTGCGGTGAAAACATCGCCTTGGTGAATTTGCGCCTGGTATTTGGTCGCCACCTCTTCCATACGATCCATGTGGATATCATTGATCATCACTTGGGCGCCGGCCTCGCTTAGATACTTAACTAAGGTTTCACCAACGTGACCAATACCTTGTACCATCACGCGCTTTCCGGCAAGATCTGCACTTCCGAATTTATAATGTGCAGCCGCCTTCATACCCATAAACACGCCGTAAGCGGTTACTGGTGAAGGATCTCCAGAGCCCCCCATTTCAACCGGAATACCGGTCACATGGTCGGTTTTCATTTTAACCATTTCCATGTCATGGGTATTAATACCTACATCTTCTGCAGTTATATAACGACCTGATAAAGAATTAACATACTCTCCAAACTTCTGCATAAGCGCATCGGTCTTGTCTTTACGACTATCACCAATGATTACCGCTTTTCCACCGCCAAGATTTAAGCCACTGATAGACGCCTTATAGGTCATTCCGCGCGAGAGTCTCAAAACATCCCGAATCGCTTCATGTTCATTCTGGTAACTCCACATACGGGTTCCACCTAATGCCGGACCTAAAGTCGTATCATGAATTCCAATAATGGCTTTTAAACCAGTTTCTGGATCGTGACAAAAAACCACCTGTTCGTGGCTTTTAAAGGCTTCTGCAGAGAACACTCCGCTAAGCTCAAGGTTTGAATCAGTAAGTTTAAGATCGTTCATTGTTAAATCTAATGAGATAAAAAGGAGAGCATAGGGGTAGATTCCTACCTTTGCCCTCGCTGTTTCGGCTGCGAAATTAGGCTAATTTTTTTGAGCCGACAATATATATGAAGTCTTTAGGAGCCCTTAATAAGTACCTTTTTAAATACCGCTGGAAACTTCTGGCCGGTGTACTCTTTGTCGCTATATCCGTGATTTTCGGGATCTTACCGGCAGAGTTTGTGCGCGAAAGTTTTGAAATCGTCGAAAAGGCCATTGATGCCTATCAAAATGATCCCAATTTTGATTATTCCGATTTACGCAACCAACTTATTCTCTATGGTTTTATCATTATCGGCTCGAGCCTATTGAAAGGCGTTTTTATGTTTTTCATGCGCCAAACCATTATCGTAGTTAGTCGCCATATCGAATACGACCTAAAGAATGAGATATTTGAACAATACCAGGCTCTGAACTTAGCTTTCTATAAGCGCAATAAGACTGGGGATTTAATGAACCGGATTTCCGAAGATGTTAGCCGCGTACGTATGTACTTAGGTCCAGCCATCATGTACACGATTAATGTGAGCATTAACCTCATTTTAATCATTCCGATCATGTTTTACTTTAGTCCGCGTTTATCCATTTACGTTCTTGCTCCTTTGCCTATCCTGGCATTTAGCATCTATTATGTAAGTCGTAAAATAAACCAGCGTAGCGAGCAAGTACAACGTCAGCTTAGTAGCATAAGCTCCTATGTGCAGGAAGCCTTTTCGGGTATTCGGGTTTTAAAGGCTTATGTGCGGGAAGAAAGGTCCCTGCAAGAATTTAATGAAGAAGCGAATCACTACTTCCAACGCAATAAGGAGTTATTCCAAATCAACGCTCTATTCTTCCCCTTAATGATTTTGCTAATTGGTCTGTCGACCATTATGACCATTTACATCGGCGGACAAGAGACCATAGCAGGAAATATTAAAGCAGGAAACATTGCCCAGTTTATTATTTACGTGAATATGCTCACCTGGCCGGTAGCCTCAATTGGCTGGGTTACTTCACTGGTGCAGCGCGCAGCGGCTAGTCAGGAGCGTATTAATGAATTCCTTAGAGTTAAGCCCGAAATCGTAAACCCTAGCGAGCTCCCCCTTAACTTTAAAGGCAATATTGAATTTGACCAGGTAAGTTTCACCTATCCCGACACGGGTATAAAAGCTTTGGACGGCATAAGCTTTAAGTTGGAAGCCGGAAAATCCTTAGCCATTGTGGGTAGAACTGGCAGTGGAAAAAGTACCGTTGCGAATTTAATCGGCCGTTTATATGATGCCGATCAAGGAGCGGTTAAAATTGATGGGCAGGATATAAAGCAAATCAATCTGGATGAGCTACGGCAGAATATTGGTTATGTACCACAAGAGGCCTTCTTATTTTCCAACACCATTGGTGAAAACATTGCCTTCGGCGTAGATAATGCTAGTCAGCAGGATATTGAAAACGCCGCTAAAAATGCGCATGTTCACGACAATATCATGGACTTCCCCCAAGCTTATGAAACGCGAGTAGGCGAAAGAGGGGTTACCTTGTCGGGCGGACAAAAACAAAGAGTAAGTATAGCCAGAGCCATTCTAAAAGCTCCCCCCCTCTTAATTTTCGACGACTGCCTCTCTGCAGTAGATACGGAAACCGAAGAAGCGATTCTTAATAATTTAAAACGTCTCATTGCCCAAAGCACCTCCCTCATTATTAGTCACCGGGTTTCTTCGGTGAAGAATGCCGATCATATTTTGGTGCTGGAAAATGGTAAGGTGATTGAGTCGGGCGACCATGAAACGCTCATGAAATTAGGTGGCTACTATCAGGATATGTATGAGCAACAGCTACTTGAGGACCAACAAAAGACTGCCTAAGCATTTTTTTCGCTCTACTTAAACAGACATCGACTTTTTTTTAGCTTTGCCTCAACTAAACCAGAAATGTAATGAGCGATCACGGAAAAAATGTTCAGGAGGAAATCCATTCTAAGGTTTTGAGAGCGGGACGAAGAACTTACTTCTTCGATGTGAGGGCGACCAAGGCCGATGATTATTATTTAACCATTACCGAGAGTAAAAAGCATACCGCCGAAAACGGCAGTGTTTTTTATAAGAAGCACAAAATCTACCTCTACAAGGAGGACTTCGAGGCTTTTCAGGAAATGTTAACCGAAGCAACCGACTACATCATTGATAAACGCGGTGAAGAGGTGATCTCGGATCGCCATGAGCCCGATTATCACAAAAAGCATAACGATGCTATTGATCTTAATGAAGATGAGTCTAATGAGGAACCTGCAAAGGAATACACCGACTTAAGCTTTGATGACATTTAGTTAAAAATCATTCAACAAAAAAGGCGGCTTGTTTAAGCCGCCTTTTTTTATGCTAGTATCTTAGAAATTCATCGATCTGTTTTTGCAATACCGCAATGGTTTCTTCATCAACTAGTTCTCCCTCTTCATTTAAAAGCCCCTCAATTTTTGAGATAGGTACTTTATTGGAAAACACTTCCATGCGCAGATGATGCAAAACATGGGTTAAGTGATCCATACCCCTAATATTCCCTGCTCTACCAGAGGCTACTCCCACTAGGGCAACTTTCTTAGCCTTCCAAATATGGGGCTTCACAGCATCAAAAAAAGCCTTTAAGACTCCGGGGTAGCTACCATTGTATTCTGGGGAAACAATTACCAATCGGTCTGCGGGAAGTATTTTATCCGCTATCAATTGGTCGGTAGCCTGGGTACGTTTGCCAAAGCTATCCTCAAATAAGAAGTTTTTAGGTAGTTCGGCCATTTCTAGTAACTGGCAATCTTCTCCCCTTTGCTGAAGTAGCTGAAGGTATTTTTCGACTACCTTAAATGTGACGTTTTTTGGCCTATGCGTCGCACAAACAACAGTTATCATTAGCTCTTTTTATTGTTGGTAAATTCTCTTTGTTTTCCCCCTCCTAAGAAGAGAGATTTGTATTTTAGGCATCCTTTCTAATTTCAGAAAGGTAGCTTAAGAATGCTTCATTTTGAAGCGATAAACTTAGCTAGACAACACGGAAAACTGGAAAAAGATTTTCAAAAAGACTAAACATGGGAAAAATTGTTGCCGTTGCAAATCAGAAAGGGGGAGTTGGTAAAACCACTACGGCAGTTAATTTATCGGCCAGCCTAGGTGTCCTTGAGCGCAAGATTCTGGTTATTGATGCCGATCCCCAAGCCAATACTACCTCTGCCCTTGGCTATGACCCAGAGGAGGTTAAATTGGGCACTTATCAGGTATTGGAACATGAAGCCAATGCCGCGGACGCCATCGTAAAAACCAATAATCCCAATTTGGACCTTATACCGGCGCAAATAGACCTAGTGGCGGTAGAAATTGAGCTGGTGGATAAGGAAAGACGTGAGCATATGCTTAAGACTTCCTTGGAGGCAATAAAGGATAAATACGACTATATTTTTATCGACTGCGCCCCAAGCTTGGGTTTAATCACCCTAAATGCCTTAACTGCTGCTGACTCCGTTATCATCCCCATTCAATGTGAGTATTTCGCCCTAGAAGGATTAGGTAAATTATTGAACACCATTAAGAGTGTCCAAAACATTCACAACCCCGACTTAGACATCGAAGGATTGCTGCTCACCATGTACGATTCTCGCCTTAGACTAAGCAACCAGGTGGTAGAAGAAGTTCGTACCCACTTTAATAAAATGGTATTTAACACCATTATTCAGAGAAATGTGCGTTTAAGTGAAGCGCCGAGTTACGGGGAAACCATTATCATGTATGATGCTTCCAGCAATGGCGCGGAGAATTACTTAAATTTGGCGCGCGAATTTTTGGAGAAGAACGAGGAAATTGAGGCAGAAGCCTAAATCCTTCTTGATAAATTTTAAATGGCAACACCAAAACGAAAAGCTATGGGTAAAGGCCTTGCGGCCCTTTTAAAGGACAATGCGGAGATTAGTTCTGCACAGGAAAAAGATGCCGATAAAATTCTTGGCTCTATTGCAGAAATTCCGATTGATCAAATTAAACCTAATCCCGAGCAACCTCGTACTATATTTGACAAAGAAGCCCTGAATGAACTGGCCAGTTCCATCAAGGAATTAGGTATCGTTCAACCAATAACCGTGCGCCGCACCGAAGACAAGCTCTTTGAAATCATCAGTGGTGAACGTCGTTATAGAGCTTCTCAAATTGCAGGTTTAGAAGCAATCCCCGCTTACATTCGCTTGGCCGATGACCAAACCGTGCTTGAGATGGCTTTGGTGGAGAACATTCAAAGAGAGGAATTAGACCCCATTGAGATTGCGCTCACTTATCAAAGACTTATAGAAGAATGTAATCTTACCCAAGAAGCGATGTCTGATCGCGTGGGTAAAAAGCGTTCCACCATCACCAACTATCTGCGTCTTTTAAAACTTCAACCGCTCGTACAGGCTGGCTTGCGCGATAAAATGATTAGCATGGGGCATGCTCGTGCGCTCATCAATATTGAGGATGAAGAGCAGCAGATTGGCCTCTATGAAGATACCATCAAAAAAGCCTTAAGTGTTCGACAAGTAGAGGAAGCCGCTCGAAAGCTTAAGAGCAAGGAGTCGAAGACTTCTACCGCCAAAAGTGATTTACCGGCGGAATACAAGCAGGCTGCGGCCGAATTGGAGAATCATTTCCCATCAGGCGTAAGCCTAAGTCGTAGTAAGCGCGGGCGGGGCAAGATTAGCATTAGCTTTAAAAATGATGAAGAATTTCAACGTATTGTTGAGCTTCTAAAACCTTAAGGCCATTAGCCGACTGCTTATATATATCATCCTTCTTGGCTCTGGATTCGCTTTACAGGCCCAAAATTCGGACAGTCTCAGCGTAGAAGCTCGCAGCGAAGCTGTTCCCGATACTGGTCACTCTGTAGCCCGTGCCACCTGGTTGTCTACTGCCCTGCCAGGAGCTGGACAGATTTACAATAAAAAATACTGGAAACTCCCCATCGTCTATGGAGGCATTGGTACTTGCGTTTATTTCGCAATCGAAAACCAAAGGCTTTATCGACAATATCTCGACGCCTTTTTAATTAGGGTCGACGGTGACTCCACTACCACTGACGCCTTCCCCTTTTACAATGAAAGGCAGTTAATTGAATTACAAAATATTTATCGCGACTGGCGCGACCTCTCCTTTATAATCGGCGGATTGGTTTGGGCCTTAAACGTGATAGACGCGCATGTTGACGCACATCTTTATTACTATAATGTGGATGAAGATTTAAGTATGCGTATTCAGCCTAATCTCTTTTACGTTAATCAGTTTCCCGCGGTAGGTTTTCGCATGGAAATAAAATTTTCGCCATGAAAGTAGCCATAATCGGATACGGTAAAATGGGCCGTATTATCGAAGGTATTTTAGAAGATCGTGGTCACCAGGTGGTGGCGCGTTTTGGATCAGATGGCATTAAGGTCGATGATTTGAAAAAAGCGGAGGTGGCCATTGAGTTTAGTGTGCCTGAAGCCGCATTTAATAATCTAAAAATCTGTTTCGAAAATAAGGTGCCTGTGGTGACGGGAACGACGGGTTGGCTAGATCGCTTTGAAGAGGCCAAAACCCTATGTGAAGAACATCAATCGGCCTTTCTATTTGCTTCTAACTTTAGTTTAGGTGTGAACTTATTTTTCGCTGTAAATCAATACCTTGCCAAATTGATTTCCAAATACGATTATCAAGTGGAGATGGAAGAAATTCACCATATCCACAAGAAGGATGCGCCATCTGGAACGGCAATAAGTTTAGCCGAGCAAATTATTGATCAGCACCCTAAATATTCGGATTGGACCTTAGTACCAGAAAAGAAAAATTCTGCCATTCCCATTGAAGCTAAACGTATCGATGAGGTGCCTGGAACCCACATCATTCGTTATGAAAATGAAATTGATTCTATAGAAATTAGCCATGAAGCCAAAAACCGACAAGGCTTTGCTTTGGGGGCGGTATTAGCGGCCGAATACCTAAAGGGTAAAAAAGGCGTTTTCGACATGTCTGACGTATTAAATTTAAAAGCATGACTGCGGTAGAAACTATAGTTTTTCTCCTCCTACTCCACGTATATTACGGTGCCTTAGCGCTAAAATTCATTACCGGAGCGGGTCATAAATCCTGGGAGGCTCTTGTGCCTTTCTACAATATTTACATAATGACCAAGGTCATTAAAAGGCCTTGGTGGTGGACCATCCTCACCATTTTACCGGTAGTAGGCAATGTAATGATTGTGGTTATCTTCTTTGAGTTGATGCACATGTACCGCATTGCTAACGTAAAAAACACTGTGCTTGGGGTTATCACTTTCGGCCTTTACTTTGGCTATTTGGGTTTCACCAGTAAACTGGATTACCATGACCGCGACCTTAAAATCATTCGTAAGTACATTAGTGAAGGATTTGCCTCAATTGTGTTTGCGGTAGTAGCCGCTACTTTAATTCGGGCCTACACCTTTGAAGCCTTTACTATTCCTACGCCATCGATGGAAAAGTCGATGATGGTAGGTGATTTTCTCTTCGTAAGTAAATTGCAGTATGGCAGTCGTTTACCAATGACCCCCTTCTCACTGCCCTTAATGCATAATAAGGTGCCCTTTACTGAAGTAAAGTCCTTTACCGACCTGGTTCAATTTCCCAATACCCGTTTGCCAAAAATTAGTGAAGTAAAACGAAATGATCCTGTGGTATTTAACTACCCGATGGAAGATTATTATCCGGTCGATAAACGGGAGCACTACGTAAAACGCTGCTTAGCCATTCCAGGCGATACGCTACAAATAATCGATCGTAGGGTAATTATTAATGGCAAAGAGAATGAGCTTCCCGCTCGTGCCGATCGTCAGTTTCAATACTTTGTGCGCACCAAGCAATATCAGTTGAATCCAGAGTTCCTTAAATCGGAATTCGATATTAATATGAATTCGGAAGCTGGGGATGTCTCCTATTTCGACGGTCAATACCTCCCTCCTAGTCCGGCAGGTTTCCACGAATACTTAGTGACTATCTCCGACTCCAAATTGGAGGCCTTTAAGGCTCAGGCTAATGTAGAATTAGTTATTCCTATAAATAGTAAGGTAGACCATAGTCAGTATCCTGAGGACTTCCCTGCTAACCTCAAACTTCTTTTACAAAAGTACCCGCCGCTTATGGTGAACAGCGAGATTTTCCCCAATCCCGCTAATAGTCAGCAAATTCCTTTTAAATGGACTCGTGATAATTACGGACCAATTTACATTCCAAAAGCCGGAATGTCGGTAGAACTTACTCCTAACAACTACCACCTTTACAAGCGTATTATTGAGGTTTATGAGGCTAATGAATTTAGAAAGGATGGCAATGACTTTATAATTAATGGCGAAAGAACAACTAGTTACACCTTCCAACAAAACTACTATTGGATGATGGGCGATAATCGCCATAATTCACTGGACAGCCGTTATTGGGGCTTTGTTCCCGAGGACCACATTGTAGGTAAGCCAGTCTTCATTTGGATGAGCTACGATAAATATGCCGAAGGGCTATTCAATAAGATACGTACCGATCGTGTTTTCACTACCGTTAGCGGAGACTCTGAGCGTCGTAGTTATTTCTGGCCCTTTGCAATTTTGGTAGGCTTGGGCTATGGTATTAATTATTTCTGGAAGAAAAAGAAGAAAGCGTGAGTAAAGCGCGCTTTAGTTTAGCCTATTGGGCTCCGGTTGACTATTATGCCAGTCTGCTGAAATTTGACTCCATTTGCTTTGAGCAATGGGAGAGCTTTCCAAAGCAGAGCTATCGCAATCGCTGCTATATTGATAGCCCCAATGGCAAGCTTATGCTAAACTTTCCGGTGGACCACAGTTCCAAGAAGCAAATCAAAGACACACGCCTATCCACAAAAGAAAAATGGCAACAAAAGCATTGGCAGGCCTTAATTAGCTCCTATGGTAACAGCCCCTTTTTTGATGCTATTGCCCCAGAAATAGAGCTCTTTTATCAAAAGGATTGGCAGTTCTTAATCGATTTAAATTTAGCCTGTCACGAATTGATAGGTAAATGCCTTCGACTAAGTAATGACTTCTACCTAAGCTCTAGTTGGCAAATTGAAGATCAAAATGAGCTCGATTTAAGGGAAAAGTTTCATCCAAAAAAAGACTCGCAAACCGATTTCACGGCCTATCCACAAGTATTCGATCACAAGCACGGGTTTTTGAAAAACTTATCGGTACTCGATTTAATTTTTAACGAAGGGCCTGCTTCCTACGACTATCTGCAGCAGCTTTAATTTGTATTTTCGCACATGCTCAAAAAATCTTTGACCGTTTTTTTTATCGCAATCTTTGGCCTGGGAGGCAGCAGCTATGGCCAAGAATGTGAATGGACTTTGGCGACTATAACCGCCGAGAGTGGATTGATTCTTCGAAAATCACCTGGAAAAGGTTTTGTGAGCTCCATTCCCATGGGCGACACCATTGCCTATTGCAGCAATCAAAGCTTTGGTAGTTTAAGCTATGAAGGAATTGATGGCTTCTGGCGAAAAGTTCAATACCAAGGCCAAGAAGGATATTCTTTCGATGGATTTATCAAGCCGCTCGGCACCGGAAGCGATTCGCTTCACTCTTCGGCACAGGATATCATGGCCAAATCAGACAGCCTGCTAAAAGCAAAGGGAGGCAAAAAGCCAATTGCACCCAATCCTCATCCCTTTTTCAAAGGAAAAGACTTTCAGTTTCTAATTGAAACTTATAATTACTGTGGCGATGTTTCCAAAATCGACCTAAGTCTATACTGGTATGGAGTTTTTATGGATGATGAAGCTAAACCTACCGGTAATTTGGCTATTCGTCCGGTGGACCTAAAGATTATACTTAGTAAAGAAAAAGTATCTAAGGGTATGGAGTTCGACCTACTCACCGATCAAGAGGAACGCAGTTTGTTTTTGATTGGCAGTGATAAGGTTATACTTCATAAGGAGATCCAACTGGAGGATGTTCTTAAAGGAATTCGCTTAAGAGGAAAACGATTATTTCCTGGTCAAGAACTAATCCTTAATGATTCGGATCAGTTAAGACTAAGCGCCACCGGCCAAATAACCAAAGCTGGCCCCTGTCCCGAGGCTAAGAACTACCAGCTTAAAATTAAGGCTAGCCGCGGAGCTAAAGTGATAGAACAAGACTTAGCCAGTCTTATTTCCGATTACGGACAATGCTCGATACCCGAGCTGTACTGGTATGGTGACCTTAGCGGCGATAAGTACCCCGAACTAATATTTGTGAGCGTAGGTGAAAATGCAAACGTTTTTTACTTGCTTCAAAGTAATCCTGGAAACTCCGAACTATTCAGCCTGAATTCCGTATTTAGCTTAGAAAATTGCCATTCCGATGAACATTGATTTTAATAAGAACGAAGATCACCTTAAACTGCTTCTCTCGGAAGTTAAGTCGAAACTTAATGTAATCCACAAAGGAGGCGGTGACAAGAAAATCGCCAAGCAGCATGACCAGGGAAAACTTACTGCCCGGGAACGAATTCGCTTCTTATTGGATGAGAAAAAGCCACAGATTGAAATTGGGGCTTTCGCCGGATACGAAATGTATGAAGAACACGGCGGCTGCCCTAGTGGTGGAGTGGTCGTAGTATTGGGTTATATTAAAGGTAAAATGTGCTTGGTGGTGGCCAATGACGCCACAGTAAAAGCAGGAGCTTGGTTTCCTATTACCGGTAAAAAGAACCTTCGCGCTCAAGAAATAGCCTTAGAAAATCATATCCCCATTATTTACCTAGTAGATAGCGCCGGTGTATACCTTCCTATGCAGGATGAAATTTTCCCAGACAAGGAACACTTTGGGCGGATTTTTAGGAATAATGCAATTCTATCTTCCAAGGGGATCACTCAAATTGCAGCTATCATGGGAAGCTGCGTAGCGGGAGGTGCCTATTTACCGATAATGAGTGATGAAGCGCTTATCGTCGATAAAACAGGCAGCATCTTCTTAGCGGGTTCTTATCTCGTTAAAGCTGCTATTGGTGAAGATATCGATAATGAAACGCTGGGAGGAGCGACTACCCATTGCGAGATTTCGGGAGTTACCGACTATAAAAGTAAAGACGATAAGGACGCTTTAAACTCGATTAAAAATATTGTCGATAAAATAGGCGACTTTGATAAAGCCGGCTTTAACCGCATTAAGGCTAAGGCACCTGCCAAAGATCCTAAAGAGATTTATGGCTTAATGCCTAAAGATGGCGCCAAACCCTATAAAACAAGAGAAATCATCGACCGTCTAATCGACGATTCGGAATTTGAAGAATATAAAGCGGGCTACGGCCGCACGATTATAACCGGTTATGCACGCATCGATGGATGGGCAGTGGGAATTGTCGCAAATAACCGCGAATTACTGCGGACTAAGAAAGGTGAAACCCAATTTGGTGGGGTTATTTATTCCGACTCCGCCGATAAAGCCTCGCGTTTTATCGCTAACTGCAATCAGAAAAAGATTCCTCTGGTATTCTTACAAGATGTAACCGGGTTTATGGTTGGATCACGCAGTGAGCACGGTGGTATTATTAAAGACGGTGCCAAAATGGTGAACACCATGAGTAATTCGGTAGTACCTAAGTTTACCGTAATCATGGGTAACAGCTTTGGTGCCGGTAATTATGCCATGTGTGGCAAGGCCTATGACCCGCGGCTTATTGTGGCCTGGCCCAATAGCAAACTGGCAGTTATGGGCGGTGCGCAAGCAGCCAAAGTGCTTTTACAGATCGAGAAATCCCGCTTAAAAGCGCAAGGGAAAGAAATTACTCCTGAGGATGAGAAAAAGCTTTTAGACGACATCCATGCCCGTTATGAAAAGCAAATGAAACCAGAATATGCAGCGGCACGCTTGTGGACAGATGCAATTATTGATCCCTTAGACACCCGTAAATGGATTAGCATGGGAATTGAGATGGCCAATCACGCGCCTATTGAAAAAGCCTTTAATCCGGGTGTACTTCAAACCTAATTTAAGCGGCTTCGGCCGCTTTTTTTTTTTTTGCTCTTGAATAAACATTTTCTAGCCTTTTTCGTCATGTCTGAAAAGCTTAGCGATGAAGGCATTGGTGTGGTTAAGAAATGAGCTTCGATTAAAGGATAACCCTTTAATCGACAAAGCCTGCAGAGAGGCAGAGGAAGTGCTGTTCTTTTATTGTTTCGACGAGCAATTCTATCAAAATAGCGCTTGGGGTTTTCCACGTACAGATTCCTTTCGAGCTCAATTTATTCGCGAAGCCCTCACTGATCTTCAGCTACAGCTAAAAGAGCGGTCTGGCGTTTTGCAAGTACGACAAGGCAATACCATTCAGGAGATTCAAAAGTTATCTGAGGAATACCACTTTGATACCATTTACTGTGCAGCAGAATGCACTTATGAAGAACAAGAGCAAGAAAAGGCTTTAGAAGACCAAGGCTTTCGCCTGAAGCGTATTTGGCAAAGTACCATTTATCACCCAAAAGAACTGCCCTTCGATATTGTGCAATTACCAAAGGTGTTTACCGCTTTCCGCAAGAAAGTAGAAAAGTATAGCCCTATTAGAGAATGCATTGCTGCGCCCGCAAAAATCCCATTTAAAAAAAATCTAGAGCCCTCTCCCATACCCAGCTTGGCCGATTTGGAACTAGAGCAAAAAGCAAGGGAGCCTAGATCTGCACTTGCATTTAAAGGCGGGGAAACTGCCGCCTGGGAACGTCTTGATCACTATTTCTGGCAAGCAGATCAGCTAAAAACTTACAAGGAAACCCGTAATGGTTTAATAGGAGCCGATTACAGCTCTAAACTTTCACCCTGGTTGGCCATTGGTTGCATCTCTCCCCAAAGCATTTATTGGGAGATTAAAAAATATGAGGCGGAGGTTAAAAAGAACTCATCTACCTATTGGCTTTACTTTGAGTTGATGTGGCGAGACTTTTTTCGCCTAAGTGCACTTAAATTAGGTAGACATTTTTTTAAAGTACCTCGGAATTATAATCCTTCTACCAGTAAGAAATTCGAAGCTTGGTGTCGCGGAGAAACCGGTCAGGACTTTGTAGATGCCAACATGCGGGAATTAAGATTAAGTGGTTTCATGAGTAATCGGGGTCGGCAAAATGTGGCCAGCTATCTGGTTAAAGACCTTGGACAAGATTGGTATTTAGGTGCCGCGTGGTTTGAATCTCAACTTATCGACTACGACGTTTGCAGTAATTATGGGAACTGGACTTATATAGCCGGAATAGGTAATGATCCTCGGGAAAATCGCTGGTTTAATGTTAAGGGTCAGGCCGACCGCTATGACCCCAATGCTGAATACCGCCAATTATGGCTTGAATAATAGTAAAACCTTAAAACCATCAAAGGAATAAAACGTTTATACCCTAGAAATTAATTTATGGCAAGTACAAGCACAGCTAAAAAGAAGAGCACAAAAAAAGATCTCCGCGCTAAAATTTTGGAAGCTTACCAAGAACAGCTTTTGCTGAAAGGTGAAAACCCGGCAAGCGTCTACGCTTTTTGTAAGGACTTAGGTATTTCCGAATCGGAGTTTTACCAGCACTTCAGTGACTTTGAAGCAGTCGCTTCACAATTTTGGATTGGTATTTTCAAAGAGAGCACCAAGCGCCTTGGAGGCTCTCCAGAATGGGACGAATTTATGGTGCGCGAAAAATTACTCACCTTCTATTATTCATTCTTTGAAGCCATCAAAGGGCATCGAAGTTATGCCTTGCTAACCTTAAAGGGCTCTCTTTTAGGCTTTAAAAAAGAGTTTGCGGATATTAAAGATCTTAAGACCGATTATAAAAAATGGCTTAAGGGGCTCATTAATGAGGGTCAAGCACAAGGAGAAATCGCGGGTCGTTCGAAGCTAAGCGATATCTATGACGATATATTTTGGTATCAATTTATGTTTTTGCTGGATTTTTGGCGCAAGGACCGCTCCAGTAATTTTGAAAAAACCGACGAGGCAATAGAGAAATCGGTAAACCTATCTTTCGACTTAATCGAGAAAAACGCCTTGGATAGTGCCTTCGACTTCGGAAAATTTATTTTCCAAAATCGATGAAAGAACAGGATCGTATTTACAGTAGTCGGAGTCAGAGAACCGGCAAGTTCTTAAAGACAGGCGTTAAGCTAGGCGCCAATTACCTGAAGCATTACGGCAAAAAAATGGTTACCGGTGAAGATAACCGAGACTCCCTACAAGAACGCAATGCTGAAGATGTTTATGAAGCCTTAAGCAGTTTAAAGGGTAGCGCATTAAAGGTGGCGCAAATGTTAAGCATGGATCAGGGTATTTTACCGCAAGCTTACACGCAGAAATTTGCTCAGGCTCAATACTCGGCCCCACCTCTCTCCTATCCCTTAGTTGTAAAAACCTTTCAGCAGTATTTTAAGGAAAGTCCAACTGAGCTCTTCGACAGTTTTTCAAAGCAAAGTGTTGCTGCCGCCAGTATTGGTCAGGTGCACCAGGCAAGCCTAAATGGAAAAAAACTCGCGGTTAAAGTGCAATATCCTGGTGTAGCTACTAGCATTCAATCCGATCTAAAGATGGTGAAGCCAGTGGTCAGTACTATGTTTAATATATCACAGGCGGAAATCAATCATTACCTTGAAGAAGTTGAAGTGCGCCTGCTGGAAGAAACCGACTATGAGCTAGAGCTGCAGCGAGGACAGAGTATAAGTGAAGCCTGTAAGGATATAAAAGGTTTGCGATTCCCAAAATACTATGAGGAATTCAGCTCTGAACGCATCCTTACCATGGACTGGCTAGAAGGCCTTCATTTAGATAAATTTATTGCGACTAATCCCGACCAGGAAAGCCGTAATCAATTGGGACAAATTTTATGGGATTTCTATGATTTTCAGATTCACAAGTTAAGAGAACTGCATGCTGATCCTCATCCAGGCAATTTCCTATTTAACCAAAATGGCGAATTAGGAATCATTGATTTTGGCTGTATTAAAACATTGCCCGATAGTTTCTATCAGAATTATTTCCAAATTATGAAGCCGGCGATTAGTGAGAATGAAGAGGAGTTTTTAGACCTACTTTACAAACTCCAATTTCTCTTACCTAGCGATAGTGAGAAAGAAGTAAATCACTTCAAAGTAATTTATGCCGACTTACTAAAACTCCTAGGTCGCCCCTTCTTTGAAGAGCAATTTGACTTTTCAAACAAAGCCTATTTCGAGGAGGTCTATGCACTCAGCGAGATATTCCAAAATGACAAACTGGTCCGCAATGCTAAAGCGGGTCGTGGGCCAAAAGACGCCATCTATTTAAACCGCACCTATTTTGGTTTATACAATATTTTACACCTACTAGGTGCCAAAATTCACACCCACTCTGCCGTAAATGACCTATTTTTGGTTTAAAATCAATTAACATGAAAAAGTTTCTTTTATTAACCCTTCTGCTCGCAGGTATGGGAACGCTTAGTGCTCAGGTAAGCCCAAATGCTTTAGGGGTACGTTTAGGAGGCAGCAATGGCTTTGGATCAGAAATATCCTACCAAATGGCGATGGGGAGCTCCAATCGATTGCAATTGGACCTTGGCTTACATAGTAATAGAGCCGCTGATGCTTTTAAAGTTACTGGTACTTACCAATGGGTAAAACCTTTGCAAAATGACTTTAGCTGGTATTATGGATTTGGCGCTGGAGTAGGTTATGTTGACTTTGATAATCAATTCGATGCCGATAATAATGGTACAGTGCTTTTAAGCGTAGAAGGCATCCTTGGGATTGAATATAGCTTGGCAAATTCGGCCGGTATTCCTTTACAATTGGCCCTAGACTTTAATCCAAATATAAATTTACTGAACGACTACTACGACGACTTCGATTTAGATTTAGCGCTTAGTATTCGTTGGATGTTCTAATATGAATTATTGCAGTAATTGCGGAAGCAATGCATTAAAATTTAGCATACCCGAGGGAGATCATCTCCCTCGTTTTATTTGCTCCAAATGCCATAGTATTCATTATCAGAATCCCCGTATGATTGTGGGTTGTATCATTGAGAATGAAAAAGGCGAAATAATGCTCTGCAAGCGGGGAATAGAACCAAGATTAGGTTTTTGGAACCTCCCCTGTGGATTTCTGGAGAACAATGAAACCGTAGAAGATGGTGCCATCAGAGAGGTTTTCGAAGAAACTGGTGCTAAGGTCCAATTAGGTAAGCTACACAGTATCTACAACCTAGTGAAAGCGCAACAGGTCTACCTCATTTTCCAAGCAAAAATGCAAGACGATCATTACCAAACTACTCCAGAGAGCACTGCAATTGAATTCTTTCCATTAAACGAAATTCCTTGGGACCAAATAGCCTTCTCAAGTAATAGTCACGCTATCGAACACCTTATTCAAAAACGAAAAGGTTTGGCCGAAGGCTTAAGCATAGGCTCCTATCAAAACCAAAATTAAAATGGCCTCACTTTCTCTTATTCATAATTATCAGGCGGCGCCAGAAGACTTAAAAAACAGTGCTCCGCTGGTATTAATGATTCATGGTTATGGAAGTCATGAAAATGACCTTTTCGGTTTAAAAGATTACTTCGGTAAAAAGGCGCATTTTGTTTCTGTTCGTGCACCGAGGGCTTTAGGCTTTGGTGGATTTGCATGGTACCCCATTCACTTCGATGAAGTGGGAGCAAAAACCTCTGACACTACTCTAGCAGCCGAAGCGAGGGACTTATTACGAAAATTTGTAGCCGAATTTAGAGAAGAACATCAATTGCCAGACAATCCGCTTTGGCTGATGGGATTTAGTCAGGGCGCCATCCTTAGCTACGCCTATAGTCTCAATTATCCCAAAGAGGTTCAAAAAGTAATAGCGCTTAGCGGTTACGTTTTACGTGAAATTGTTCCTAACAAATATGCCTTAGCGGCTATGCAACATCTAGACTTCTTCGTGTCGCATGGTAGTGAAGATGATATAATTCCTATCGAAGCGGCGCGAATGACCGTGGAGTTTCTCGAAAAACTTCAACTTAAACATCATTACCAGGAATATCCGGCTGGACATGGCCTTAATCCAGATAACCTACAGGATCTTAAAAACTGGTTTGAAGAAGCCCTATCTTAATTAGGGGAAATAGCGCATAGCTAGAATTAATTTTCGCAACTAATGCTATTGAAATGTGACTCTAAAATTGATTTTTGCCAGAGATGAAATCGGTAGTAGTAAATTTCAATAATCACAGCTATAACCCTAGTTCACAGCTTCTTAAATAAGTCTATTTACACTTGGTTTCTTCCGATAATTTACTTCCTTTGTGAGGACAAAATTACAATCGAGAGAGACCAAGCACCTTTTGCAATCCCCTTATTGCAACCTCCTTCCCCTATTTAGGTGCTTGGTTTTTTTGTTTTCTTATTTCGCCGACATCGTTCGGAGCAATAGACTATCTCCTCCCAATTTCTTTCCCATTTCTTGCGCCAGCTAAAAGGCCGCTTACAAACCGGACAGAGTTTCTCTGGCAATTCACTTTTCTTCATAAAAGCTCAACATTCTTAGGCTGCGATGGTTTTTAGAACATGCATCAAAATGAGCCTAAGCCCAAAAAATTAGTAGTAGTCTTGGGCGACCAATTGTACCCAAAGATCAAGCAAGATTTCCCTCCACAGGACTTCGCCCTATTTATGGCAGAAGACTTTGAATTGTGCACTCATTTCAAATACCACAAGCACAAGTTGATTTTCTTTTTAGGATCTATGCGGCGTTGGGCGGAAGCAAGACGAGCGGAAGGTTATACTGTCTTTTATCATGGACTAAACGAAGATGAGCTGGAAACCACTTTACTTGATAGGCTATCTAATTTCATTCAAGAGAATGGACAAGATGAAATCCATTACTATTCGGTGGATGATCAGTTTTTCGAAAGAAAACTGCAGACTTTTGCGGATCAACTTCAGCTACAGCTTTGTCCGCTTGATAGTCCTAAATTTCTATTTACGCGCAGCGATTTTCAAGACTATTTAAATGAAGGAAAAAAACCCTTCTTAAAAACCTATTACCAAAGGCAGCGTAAAGCATTAAAGGTATTGCTAGATGGTAATGCGGATCCAATAGGTGGTCGCTGGAGTTTCGATGAGGAGAACCGTAAAAAGCTGCCAAAGAATCATCACGCTCCGATGCCAATTGCCTTTGGCAATAATAAAACCATTGAGGAAGTATCAGTACTGGTTGATACTCTTTTTCCAGATCATCCGGGATCGACAAAGAACTTTAATTGGGCTAGCTCCCGAGAAGAGGCCCTCCAAGTTTTAGATCAGTTTATTGAAGAAAAGTTCGAAAACTTCGGTCCCTATGAAGATGCCTTTGAAGCAGAGGAAGTGTTCCTATACCACAGCACCCTTAGTCCTTATCTAAACATTGGCTTGATTTGCCCTGAGGAAGTCTTAAACAAGGTAATAAGCCATTGGGAAAAAGAGGACACCCATTATCCATCGGTAGAAGGATTTGTGCGTCAAATAATTGGTTGGCGGGAATTTATTCGAGGCATGGATCAGAATTATGATTTTAATAAAAATCACTTCGGCTTCCAGCGAAAGCTTAAAAAGCAATGGTACGAAGCAAAGACCGGTATACCGCCATTAGACGATAGCATTCGTAAGGCCCAAAATTACGCCTATACTCACCATATCGAGCGCTTAATGGTTATTGGCAACCTAATGCTAATGAGTGAGGTAAACCCAAATGAGGTCTACAAGTGGTTTATGGAGATGTATATCGATAGTGCCGATTGGGTAATGGCCCCCAATGTTATGGGCATGTCGCAATTTGCTGATGGAGGTAGCTTTGCCACCAAGCCCTATATTGCTGGAAGTAACTACCTTCGGAAAATGAGTCATTACCCCAAAGGCGACTGGTGCGATATTGTCGATGGATTATATTGGCGATTTATCGACAGACAGCGGGAAACTTTTGCGAAAAACCATCGTATGGGCATGATGCTTGCCACCTTAAACAAGATGGATAAGGAACGTAAAGCGCATATCTTTAAGGCCGCTGAAGAATGGATTGCTAATGTTACTTATACCGAATGAATAAGTCTACGGACATCATCGTTGTTGGAGGAGGAGGATCTGGTCTAGCTTTACTTTATGCCCTGCATTTGCAAGGTATTTTAAAGGATAGACAGGTATTACTTATAGAAGCAGAGGAAAAGAATCAGAACGATCGTACCTGGTGCTTTTGGACCGATGAGAGTGATGCGGCTTGGCAGATGTTTAGCCCTTGCGTTTCCAAAGTATGGTCTAAAGCCGAAGGTCCGTTTGAGGGTCAGCAATCAATGGCTCCATATCAATACGTTCAAATTCGCAGTAAGGATTACTACAATTTTATAAATCAGGCCCTAGAAAACTACCCAAAATTTGAAAGGTATCGGGGCCGGGTTAAGAAGGTTTCAGAAAATGACCTGCATCAAGTTGAGCTCGAAGACGGCGCTAAATTTAGTTCCGAATACGTCTTCGATAGTCGCCCTCCTCGCCTCGCCTTTGAGGATTTAATTTGGCAAAGCTTTGTAGGATACCGAATAAAAACCAAACAGCGGATCGCAGACATTCATAGCTGCAGGCTTATGGATTTTGAAGTACCGCAGGAAAAGGGCTTGCAATTTATGTACTGGCTACCAACTAGTGAGCAGGAAGCGCTTATTGAGTTCACGCGCTTTGGGAAAGAAGTGCTAAGCGAAGCTTATTCCCAGGCCCTTATTGAAGACTATTTGAAAGGCTTAGGTATTGAGGATTGGGAAATTGTGGAGAAAGAAATCGATAAGATTCCCATGACTAAAGGACTCAGCGCCTCAAGTAGGTACTACAGTCAAGATGAGTTTCATATTGCCATCGGAGCCAGAGCGGGAGCCATAAAGGCCTCTAGTGGTTTCGCTTTCAAATACTTTGTGGAACACGCCTGGAAAATCGCTTTAGCTTTGAAGAAGCAAAAGCCCATCCCTAGTCTTTATCACCCCCAGCGTTTTCAGATATACGATGAACTTCTAATGCGCCTTATCACTGAAAAAGAGTCGCTTATCAAAGGTATATTCGAAAGACTTTTTAAAAGGCATCCATTGCCTCGAATCTTCCGTTTTCTAGACGAGGAAAGTCGTTTCGATGAAGAATTTCAAATTATGTATAGCATGCCTTGGCTGCCCTTCTTCTGGTCCATCAAAGAAAGCCTTGTAGACAGATTCAAAAAGATATTTGGCACTTAAGCCATATTGGTGAACACGGCCTGCACGTCGTCGTCGTCATCTAACTTATCCAGTAACTTTTCAATTTCAGCCGTTTGTTCCTCATCGAATTCTACTTCGGTGGTTGGATAACGCTTTAAACTTGCATTTTTCACTTCTACTTCCCTTTCTTCTAGGGCAGTTGATAAGCTACCAAAGTCGGTGTAATCTCCATAAATATAAACCGATTCGTCATGGATTTCAATATCCTCCAAGCCAGCGTCTATAAGCTCTAGCTCCCATTCTTCAGCGTCAAACTCTTCGGGCTTAGCAATTTCAAAAACCGCCTTACGATCAAACATGAACTCTAAAGAACCATTAGGAACCACTTGGCCACCCGACTTATTGAAATAGGACTTTACATTGGCCACAGTGCGAGTGGTGTTATCGGTCGCGCATTCTACGTAAACCAATACCCCATGCGGACCCTTACCTTCGTAGTTTACCTCAACGTAAGTAGCCGCATCGTTTCCACTAGCGCGTTTTATCGCCCGCTCAATATTGTCTTTCGGCATGTTCTGAGCCTTGGCATTGGCAATCGCCGTGCGCAGTGCAGAATTGGTATCCGGATCTTCTCCACCTTCTTTAGCCGCCATGGTTATGGCTTTTGCCAATCGAGGAAATAAACGGGACATTTTTCCCCAACGTTTCTCTTTTGCTGCGCGACGGTATTCAAAGGCTCTACCCATTTCCGAATCAATTTTTAATTAGGATTACAAAAATAAGCTTTCAAAATGCAAATACGAATCGAACTTCAAATGCTTTCTGTAGTTTTATAGCCATGTTACATTACAAACTGTACGGACATAAGGAAGAAGGAAAACCATGGGTAACCTTTGTGCATGGCGCTGGTGGAAGTTCGAGCATTTGGTATAAACAAGTAAAAGACTTTAAGGAGCAATTCAATGTCTTGCTGATCGATTTACGCGGTCATGGTAACTCGAAATCACATCTTAACCAGAACCATTTTCCTACTTATACCTTCGAATCAATTAGTGAGGAGGTAATTGAGGTTTTGGACTACCTTAAAATTGAGCGCTCTCATTTCATCGGTATTTCTCTCGGTACAATTATCATTAAAGAGATTGCAGAGCGACATCCCCACCGGGTGTCAAAAATTGTAATGGGAGGAGCGGTTTTTAAACTAAACTTCCGTTCTCAAATTTTAATGCGCATTGGCGTGATTTTTAAGTCGGTAATCCCTTACATCCTGCTCTATAAGCTATTTGCCTGGATTATCATGCCACGTAAAAAACACCGTGAGTCGCGCTCCTTATTCGTTAGGGAAGCTAAGAAATTGTACCAGAAAGAATTCATTC
This sequence comes from uncultured Flavobacteriales bacterium, assembly GCA_913055685.1. Lineage (GTDB taxonomy): Bacteria > Bacteroidota > Bacteroidia > Flavobacteriales > Schleiferiaceae > Croceimicrobium. The sequence goes on along the minus strand of CAJXKC010000002.1, from coordinate 333,854 downwards.
GCTGGTTTAAACTCGCGGCTGAAATTAATCCCCTTTTAAAAGCACATCGAACCAAACATAGCCATCATCCTACCCTTTATCTGATGGGAGATGAAGACCATATGTTCCTCCCAAGCATTCAGAAACTGGTACAAAATGCCAATTTAAATTGGGTGCAATTACAAGTGATTCCCACCTGCGGACATGTAGTAAATGTGGAAAAACCAGGGGAATTTAATCAGAGAACCCTACAGTTCTTAGCTTAAGGGCTAAGTAAAAAATATCCCTGTTTGCGAACTTGTTGCTTGGCAGGAAAGGTGTAGATCAAATCATAGAGATAAATACCTTGCATGGCTTTTTGACCTTTAAAGTAACCATCCCAATTTTGGTTCCATGAATTACTCTCGAAGATTTTCTCGCCCCAGCGATCTGAAATCACCAATCGGTAGCTTACTGGTTCACACGAACTTATTGGGCTGAAAAAATCGTTCAGTCCATCACCATTTGGACTAAAAGCATTGGGAAAGAAAATTTTGCAGGTATCGCAATCGACTACCTTTAAATACAAGGTATCATGAATTTGGATGCACCGGTCTCGGTACTCGAAACTATAGATTCCTGTAGACCAAAAGGAGCGCAACTTTTGAGTCCCACCATCAAACCATTGGATATCACCAGGGTAAGCGCTTAAATCGATATTCCAAAAACGTCCTTCGCAAATTGAAGTATCTGGATTTTCAATTAAACTGCTGTCACCAGAAACGTTTAAAAAGGATAAATGAATGGTATCTGTTCGACTGCAATTAGCCCCTCCTTCTAATTGAACCCAGTAAGTGCCTGGATTACTTAAATACCTGGTGCTTTGGGTAGAGCCGTCATTCCATTGTGGGTTTAGAGCTGATGCATATTGCAGTTGCAGACTATCACCTGGACAAATACTAGTATCTAAAAGCTGACCTGCCGTAGAATTTCGTATGCTAAGTAAAAGGCTATCCCTTACCGTACAAGTGGAGTCAGAGCTGTAAGTCAAGCTATACCAACCCGGAGTCTTGGCATAAATAAAAGTAGCCGTGGACCCTGTATTCCAAATATTTCCATTTGGATAGGGGCTTTGTAGCAGAAGGCTATCTCCAGCACAAATACTTGTATCCGGCCCTATGGATAAATTGACTGAACTTTTTAAAGTAATGATGATAGAGTCACGTTGTAAACATGGCCCTTGTCCCACTTCCAGCCAGTAAACCCCTGGACCAACTACTAAAAGGCTGTCGCCTGAGCTGCCATTACTCCATTGTCGAACGCTAAAATTAGGGGCTTGAAGGTACAGGGAATCCCCTGTGCAAAGAGCCGTATCGGCACCTAAACTAAAAGACTGAGGGGCAGCACTATTATAAACAGGAACCGATAAGTAAAGATTAATGCTAAAGCCACCGTTTTGACCTGCACTGGCACCATAGGTATTGCTAGGACTAGCAAGGCTTCCACTTGCACCTCCAAATTGGAAGCCAAATACATTACCTTGACTATAGTCCGCTAAACTAGCATGGGAAGAATAGAGCTGTCCGCCGCCGCCACCGCCACCAGGTCCTGCTGAGCCACCAGTGCAGTCACCTCCATCACCCCCATTTAAACGAGAGCTAACATTGCCAATAATTCTAGAAAAAACGAGCGCTACTGATCCACCAGCACCGCCACCGCCAGCACCTTCCGCGCCTTGATTAATAATGGATTTACCATCTCCTCCATTAACCAAAATTTCTCCTCCATTGTCTTCCAAAGTATCGCATAGTAAAATGACAATGCCACCCCCATCACCGCCTTCTGAACTAAGTCCGCTCACATTATTATGACCCGATCCACCGCCACCACCAAAAAACAAGCGACCCGGACTTTGAGCTAGGGCCAAACCGCCCAAGCCACCGTTGGCTACATTTCCTGAACATCCACTCCACTCCTTTCCTCCTTGGCCACCGGATCCAGCGTTTGAACCACCGCCTCCACCGGCATTATGGTTATTGCCTCCACCACCAGCATTTATAGCCTTACCACGACCATTGGCCATCGAATTTGGTATAGGTCCAATCCCAGTGCCTTTTGGTGCGCCACCATTGGTATTTAGAGGAAATTTATAGCCTAAGGTCCCACAATTCACCCCCATGTTACGGGAGCTAAAACCGCCAGAAAAACCCTTTTCACTAAGGTCAATATTCGCACTAAGCTTTAATCTTCGAGCCTTCAAAACTAAAACACCTCCCATTCCATTTTGGTATTTAGGTGCAGTGAGGGTTCCATTTACATTTGCAAAGGCATACTGGGGAGATTTAATTAGCATCGCCCCCGCGGGAAAACTCTGATTTAAATTACGATCTAATATTATTTTTGGACCAATGCTCTGTTGCACATAAGCAAATGCATAACGACCACTTGCATTAAGACTCAGAGTATCTCCAAAAGTTGCAGTATTGCTCGTATCAAAATTAGCGTCCGCCGCAACATACAAGCAAATCAAATCCCCAGGTGTGTAGGAAGTTAATTGTGCAACTACTAAAGTATCCGAACATAGGCCGGTGATTGAAGCCAAGGCCAGTGTATCATAGGTATTTATGGTTCCACTGATATTAGTCTGGGCCCTAATTTGAAATGGGGTCCAAAGCAGACCAACCAAAAGGAAAAGGTAGAGTCGGTTAAGCATGAGTAAAAGATAAAAAAACCTCCCAAAATGGGAGGTTTTTAATTTATTCTTCAGCACTTGCTTCTGGCGCCGAACCTTCTGGCGCAGATCCATCCGGATTTGCAGCTCCTTCTGGCCCTCCTTCCATTTCCTCTTCTTCATCAGAGGCGGGAACTTTTGCCACCGAAGCAATCTGATCATTCTTCTTGAGATTGATTAGACGAACTCCTTGGGTTGCACGACCCATAATTCGCAAGTCGGAAACTCCAATTCGAATCATGATGCCGCTCTTATTGATTACCATTAAGTCATCCTCATCACCTACCGCCTTGATAGAAACTAGATTTCCCGTTTTCTCGCTAATGGTAATAGTTTTTACTCCTTTACCACCACGGTTAGTAATTCGGTAATCCTCCAGGGGCGAACGTTTTCCATAACCATTCTGAGAAACAACTAAGATGCTTGTTTCCTCGGCCATTTCTGGTGGAATAGTTACCATACCCACCACTTCATCCTGGTCATCTGCAAGGCTCACACCACGTACTCCACTGGCATTACGACCCATGGCACGTACATTACCCTCATTAAAGCGAATAGCTTTACCACTGCGCACGGCCATTAAAATATCGTCATTACCAGTGGTTAACTTCGCTTCAAGAAGCATATCCCCTTCTCGGATGGTTATGGCATTAATACCATTAGAGCGTGGGCGCGAATAAGCCTCAAGACTAGTTTTCTTAATTACCCCTTTCTGCGTAACCATTACGATGTAATTATTATTTACGTATTCTTCATCACGTAAATCCTTCGTATTTATAAAGGCACGTAGCTTATCATCTTGAGGAATATTGATAAGGTTTTGGATGGCCCTACCTTTACTTGCCTTGCTGCCTTCTGGCACTTCGTAAACCCTTAGCCAGAAACAACGTCCCCATTCCGTAAAGAATAGAAGATAATTGTGATTAGTGGCTACAAAAATATGCTCCACAAAGTCGGCATCCCGAGTATTCACTCCTTTTTGACCAACTCCCCCTCTACCTTGTTTACGATATTCTGCTAAAGGAGTACGCTTAATGTAGCCCGCGTGAGAAATGGTAATAACCACTTCCTCATCTGGAATCATATCTTCAATCGATAATGTACCGCCGGTGTAATCGATATCGGTACGACGCTCATCGCCATACTTCTCTCTAATTTCGGTAAGCTCCTCTTTAATAATCTGCATACGCAGATCTTCTTCGTTGAGGATGCGCTTTAAGTATTCGATGGTTTTAATCAACTCGTCGTACTCTGCACGTAATTTATCTTGCTCTAGTCCGGTTAATTGACGTAAACGCATGTCTACAATCGCCCGGGCTTGGATCTCAGAAAGTTCGAAACGCTTTTCTAAGCGATCGCGAGCTTCATCCGGACTAGAAGATGAACGGATGATTTGAATAACCTCATCAATATTATCGGAGGCAATGATTAAGCCTTCTAAAATATGGGCACGCTCCTCTGCCTTGCGCAGTTCGTACTTAGTGCGACGAATAACTACATCAACACGGTGATCCACAAAGTGCTCCACCATGTCACGAATATTCAATTGCTCTGGACGGCCTTTTACTAAGGCGATATTGTTCACCGAGAAGCTTGATTGAAGCTGGGTATACTTATACAGCATATTAAGCACCACATTGGGCACTGCATCACGCTTTAAATAGTAAACAATACGCAGTCCTTTACGATCTGACTCGTCTTTGATATCAGAAATACCTTCAATCTTCTTATCGTTAACAAGGTCGGCGGTCTTTTTAATCATCTCCGCCTTGTTCACCATGTAAGGGATCTCGGTAACCACAATGGCTTCGCGACCCTTCACCTCTTGGATTTCCGCTTTACCGCGTAATACGATTCTACCTCTACCGGTCTCAAATGCCTCTTTAACGCCGTCGTAACCATAAATGATACCACCAGTTGGGAAGTCAGGTGCAGTAATATGCTGCATCATTTCCTCCACGGTAATATCGCGGTTATCGATATAGGCATTAATACCATTAATGGCCTCGGTAAGGTTATGAGGAGGCATGTTAGTGGCCATACCTACAGCAATACCTGAGGCGCCATTAACAATAAGGTTAGGAATACGGGTAGGCATTACTACCGGTTCCTCAATGGTATCGTCGAAGTTAAGCTGAGTGTCTACCGTTTCCTTATCGATATCGGCTAACATTTCTTCCGAAATCTTCCTTAAACGAGCTTCCGTATAACGCATTGCTGCGGGAGGGTCACCATCGATTGATCCAAAGTTACCCTGACCATCAACTAGCATGTAGCGTAAGCTCCAAGGTTGCGCCATCCGAACCATGGTATCGTAAACCGAAGAATCGCCATGAGGGTGGAACTTACCCAGAACCTCACCCACGATACGCGCTGATTTTTTATAAGGACGATTAGAAAGTACGCCTAATTCGTACATTCCAAATAAAACCCGGCGGTGTACCGGTTTTAGCCCATCACGAACATCTGGTAGTGCTCTTGACACAATTACTGACATCGAATAATCGATGTAGGAAGACTTCATTTCTTCCTCAATGTTGATAGGTATGATACGTTCACCTGCAGCCATACTGTCAGTTGTTTTAGTGTATTATATGCAAAAGTCAAATATAACTTCTCTAAGGGCCCATTTTGGCCGCTAGCGCCTAATTTTACTCACAATTTCCCCTTAATGATGTTGATAAAAGTAAACCTTGGCAAGGTGATCTTGTTAATTAAAAACTACCTTTGGTTATAAGGGGAGCTTTGGCATGGAATTAGCTCCTTAATCACAAAGAATTTTCCGAGGACAGAAGATATGGATGAGAATTTTTCACCACGTGTAAAAGACGTGATTAGTTACAGTAAAGAAGAGGCCCTCCGACTGGGTCATGATTATATTGGTACCGAACACCTCATGTTAGGATTAATCCGCGAGGGAGAAGGTAGCGCCATCAAAATCTTAGAAGATTTAGGAGTAGATGTGGCTGCCTTTCGACGCCAAATTGAAGCGATTAGCGCCCCCAATGTGAGTGGTCAGATCAATGCTAAAAAACATTTACCGCTTACTCGTCAAGCGGAAAAGGCCTTAAAGACAACTTTTCTGGAGGCAAAACTATTTGGTTCGAGCACGATTCGCACTTCACACCTGTTATTATGTATTTTGCGTAATGACGATGATCCGGTTTCAAGGATATTGCGCAAATATGATATCGACTACGACAGCGTGAAAATGGAGTATCAGTCGATGTTCGATAATGAATGGACTAAGGATAAAGGTCCGCGCAGCGAAAGTTCCTATCGCGATGAGGACGACGAATTCCCCAGCGGCGGAAATGAAGGCAGTCGCTTTACAGGTGGCGCAAAAAGCAAAGCTGAGGGCAAAACCAAAACTCCGGTATTGGACAATTTTGGTCGCGACCTCACTAAGATGGCCGAAGAAGGAAAGCTTGACCCTGTAGTGGGTCGAGAAAAAGAAATAGAACGCGTTTCCCAAATTCTCTCACGCCGTAAAAAGAATAACCCGCTGTTAATTGGTGACCCTGGAGTAGGTAAATCTGCTATTGCCGAGGGCTTGGCGCTGCGGATTGTTAAGCGTAAGGTTTCTCGGGTGCTATTCGATAAGCGCGTGGTTTCTTTAGACCTCGCCTCTCTGGTTGCGGGTACTAAATACCGCGGTCAATTCGAAGAGCGCATGAAAGCTTTAATGAATGAGTTGGAGAAGAATGACGACATCATTCTTTTTATTGATGAATTGCATACCATCGTCGGTGCTGGAGGAGCAACAGGGTCTCTAGACGCCAGTAATATGTTTAAGCCGGCATTAGCTCGTGGTGAAATTCAATGTATAGGGGCAACTACCCTTGATGAATACCGTCAGCATATTGAAAAAGATGGTGCCTTAGAGCGTCGTTTCCAAAAGGTAATGGTAGACCCTACCAATCTAGAGGAAACCTTACAAATTCTGAATAACATCAAGGATCGGTACGAAGAGCATCACAATGTTAATTACACTGAAGAAGCCCTCAAAGCTTGCGTGCAATTGACTGCCCGCTATGTAACCGATCGTCACTTGCCCGATAAGGCCATTGACGCCTTGGATGAAGCGGGTTCAAGAGTGCATATCACCAGTATCCACGTACCCCAGGACATCATGGACCTAGAGAAAAAGCTCGAGGAAATCCGTGATTTGAAAATCCAGGTAGTTAAAAAGCAGAAATACGAAGAAGCGGCTCGCCTACGTGACGACGAAAAGAACCTTGAGAACCAATTACAAGAAGCACAGGCTCGTTGGGAAGAAGAGGTTAAACAGAATCGCGAAACGGTAAGTGAGGAAAATGTCGCAGAAGTAGTGGCTATGATGACCGGTATTCCAGTGCAAAGAGTTGCTCAGCAAGAAAGCAAAAGGCTTTCTCATATGGGCGATGACATGAAGAAGGAGATTATTGGTCAGGATGAGGCGGTTGACAAGATAGTTAAAGCGATTCAAAGAAATCGGGCTGGATTAAAGGATCCGAAAAAACCAATTGGCTCTTTCATTTTCTTAGGCCCTACTGGAGTTGGTAAAACGCAATTGGCTAAGGAATTGGCGCGTTCGCTCTTTGATAGTGAGGATAACCTTATTCGGATAGACATGAGCGAATACATGGAAAAATTCGCGGTATCCCGTCTAGTAGGTGCCCCTCCTGGATATGTAGGTTATGAAGAAGGTGGTCAGCTTACCGAAAAGGTGCGTCGAAAACCTTATTCGGTAGTGCTATTGGATGAAATTGAAAAAGCGCACCCAGACGTATTCAACTTGCTTTTACAAGCTTTGGACGATGGTCATATGACCGATAGCCTTGGTCGCAAGGTAGACTTTAAGAACACCATCATTATTATGACTTCCAATATCGGTACTTCCCGTCTTAAAGACTTTGGAACCGGAGTAGGATTTGGAACCGGTGCTCGTCAACAAGGTAAAAATGACCTCGAAAAAGGAGTGATTGAAACTGCTTTAAAACGTGCCTTCGCGCCCGAGTTCTTAAATAGAATAGACGATGTTATTCTGTTCAATACACTTTCAAAAGAGAACATCGTAAAGATTATCGATATCGAGCTACGCAAATTATATGCTCGTATTAATGAGCTGGGTTATGAAGTTGAAATGTCTGAAAAGGCCAAACTTTACATTGCCGACAAGGGCTTTGATGAAAAGTATGGTGCTCGTCCATTAGCGAGAGCTATACAGAAATATGTTGAAGACCCCTTGGCGGAACAGATCATAAATTCAGAAATTGAAGAAGGAGATACCATCATAATCGAATTGAAGAAGAATAAAGATCAAGAAGAGATTGTGGTATCAGTGGAAAAGAAAACCGAAACTTCCGAAAGCGAAGAAAAGTAGGTAATTCTATAATCTTATTAAACTAGAAAAGGGCTCAAATTGAGCCCTTTTCTATTTCTGATTGCTAGGAGCAATTCCCTCCTTCTCTATTTAACCAACTTGTCGAAGTCCACTTAAGACCGCTATATCTTCAATACGATGATTGAGACCAGCTCTTGTAGCAAGTCTAAAAAAGCGCTTCCAGTCTACTTTAATTTCATTGGACATTTTTAAATGGTTATATGCATCTAAAAAGCTGTTGTTAACTGCTAGATCAACAAATTCGCGAAAAGTACCTGGGGTCATATCATTTAGCATGGGTACCCATAATTGAGCAACCTTAGCCTTTATTGTGTTTAATTCTTGTTTGGGGTCCCGAAAGTTAATTTGGTTACTACCAAACTCCCCCCCTGATTTAACCTTGAAAATTTTCTCTACTTCACTAATAATTAGATTATGAGATAGCTTCATCTCATTACTCATATTATCGAAGTTGGCAGTTTTAATTAGTGCTGGACAAAATGAAATTTCAAAACCATTACCTAGTTCCAGACCACTTTTAGATTGCAAGATGTCAATCAATACTACTTCCGCCATATCGGGATCTATATGCGCACCAAAGACCACCCAATCACCAGCATTTAAGGTACGGCCAATTAGATTTGCTGTTTCTTTCACAGAATCCCAATCCATAATGCTGGAAGTAATTCCATTTAGATAATAAACTCCCGCTGCACGCAGTTCGGATGCGTTTGAGACAAGCTCGATGCTTTTACCACTAGTATTTATATGATGGAATCCTTTGCGACTAAGAAATACATCTAATTCCATTTGACCTTCTTTGGCTAGATCGCCAATAAGTACGGAATAGTTTTCGCCAAGATTTAAGGCCAAGTCCATGGACTCTTCGTTTAATCCCAATACCGCAATTTTGGTGCGACCTTCTAATAGTTCTTTATAACGGTTCATAACAATCTGTTTAAAGGAGGTTTATTTAAATCACTATACGAAAGTACTGGTGACTACAGATTGCTAGGGAAATATTAGATGGTTGAAAAGCCCTTCCGGATGAAAAGTAAAAATTAGCCGACGAATGGATTAGAGGGTATTAATGCGAGCCAGAAGCGCTTGTCGGTTAGACCTACTGATAGGAATTACCTTTTTGCCAATGCTTAAACTAGTTTCCTCGATGTCATCAATACTATTTAAGTTTACTACGAAGGAACGATGTACTTGCATAAAGTGAATCTCGGAAAGTTTAGACACCACATTCTTAAGGGTTGAGTAAACAATTAAGCTTTCGTCCTTGGTCTTGAATAAAACGTAATCTCCCTTTGCCTCGATATAAAGGATTTCGGTCATTTTTACCTTTAATAAGCGCTGATCAACCTTAATATAAAGATGATCATTTAGAGCCATCGGTGCGGCTGGAGTATTCCCATTTAATTCTTTAAATAATCGGTAATTAGACATGGCCACCTCGATAGCGGCCATGATATCCTTCACCCCATAGGGCTTTACAATATAGCCGAATGGTCCTTCTGCTTTAGCCCGCTCAATGGTCGGCCCATCAGCGTAAGCGGTGGTGAAAATGAATGGAATATTGTATTTGGTGCGCACCAATTTCGCCACCTCTACTCCATCCATCTTACCCTTTAGCTGAATATCTAATAATATTAAATCGGGTTCTTGCTCACATAACTGAAGTACGGCTTCCTCACCACTTTCGGCCACCCGAAGAACATTATGTCCTAACAACTCCAACATTTCTTGAAGACTCTCCGCGATCATAGGATCATCTTCGACCACAAGAATATTTAATTTATCCATTATTCAGTTTATAAGGGATATTAAGCACGAACTCCGTACCCTCATTTAGAGAGCTGTACACATTGAGTTCGATATTACACATATCCGTCATTTGTTTAACAATTGCCAAGCCCATTCCACTACCTTCAAAGCCTCTGGTATTTTCGGCGCGGTAAAAAGAATTGAATATTTTATTTTGCTCTTCCTCTGGGATACCAATTCCATAATCTATTACGGATAGTCTCACATAATCAGCCGCAAAATTTAGGGTCAATTTAGGGTTTTTTGAACCTTTAGAATATTTAAAGGCATTGCTTACTAAATTCCCTAAAACGTGATCGAATATTTCCGTATCAATGGGTAACAGCTTAGGAGCTCCAGCTAGAGTCACTTCCAACTCTCGCTTATCTTGACGATTAGAATAATGTCTTTCTGCATAACTTAAAATATGATCGTAAAGATCCACATTGCGCGGCTTAAGCTTAATCTTACCTGAATCTAACCTTCCCATAATAAGGATATCGGTCATGATATTACTTAAACGGTCAATCTCACTATTCAGTCGCTTAAAGTATTTCTTGGCTTTTTCGGTAAGATCTTCAGAAAGACTCTCGGACCAAATCTCTAACATTTCTGCATTGGCTTTAATTGTAGTGAGTGGGGTTCTAAACTCATGGGAGGCCATAGAAATTAACCTCGACTTCATCTTGGCCAAATCCTTTTGCTGCTCCAATGCGGCATTCATATCATCCTCAGCTTTCTTTCGAGCACTAATATCCCTTAAAAAGGAGGCAAACAACTGACGCCGACCAACCTTAATAGGTATGATACTCAGTTCAACCGGAAATGAATGCCCGTCGCGATGAATTGATACCAATTCAATACGCTGGTTTAATACCGCCCCCTCACCTGTTTCCATATAATGCTGCATTCCCCTTTCATGGGCCATCTGGAATTTTTCTGGGATAATAATTCCGCTTAGCGATTTGCCCAAGGTTTCTTCTTCCTTGTAACCAAAAATTTCCTCGGCATTTGCATTCCAAAAACGCACCAAGCCATTCTCATCAATAATCACTACAGCATCCAGAGCACTCTGCAAAATGGTTCTTTGCATAAGTTCGGTATCCTCCAGTCGCTTGCTGGCCGCCTTTCGATGGTGATGGGTCAATAATAATTGAGCCATGAAGCTCAATAATTCCACATCGGTATTGGTCCAGTTTCTTCGATTGCGCACCGCATCGAAGCCAATAAAACCGACTAGATCTTCACCGGCACCAATGGGAACGGTTATAATAGACTGAATCCCCTGGGGTTCCAATATTTGTCGGATGGGGCTTTCCGGGTCCATAGCCATCACATCCTTGTGAATCATCGCCTCTCCCTTGGCGTGTGTCTCGGGCCAATCAGGAATCGCATCTAATGGAACTTCTTGCAAATTCGTGATCTCTGGTTCTATACCTTCTTCACACCACTCGTAGGTATTGCTAGTGATATTTTCTGGAAAATGATAATCGAAAATGTAGGCTCGATCGGCCTTAACGAAGGAACCAATTTGCGCTAAGGCCTCATTAATAATATTGGATTCCTGATTAAGGTCAATATTAATTAGGTCACCCGCCAATCTTAAAAGAGTTTCCTGTAATTGGGTACGGTAAATTAACTGGCCTTGTAGCTTTTTTAGATCACTAATATTGTGATGAATTCCGAGTGAGCCGATAATCTTGCCTTCAAAGTCCTTAATGGGAGCCCCCGAAATAAGAAACCATAATTGATCACCATTCTTTGCCCTAAGCGGCAATTCATAGGCACTGGACTGATCGGAAGCCCTTTGTTCGGAAGTAAGTCCCAGAATTTCATCATGTATTTTGCGGTCTTCTTCCCATAAAAATACCTCCCGGGCATTTTTACCTACTATTTCATGAAGCTCATATCCAGTAGCTTCTAGAAAGGGCTTATTGGCAAATAGAATGGTTTCGTTCGTATCCACCTCCATTAATCCGAGGTCGATATTCTGAATAACCTCCCTGTATTTCTTTTCCGATTCCTTGATGGCCTGATCACTTAATACGCGCAGGGTAACATCTCGGTATATCCACATATGACCACTGTAAACCTCCCCTTTGTAGAACGGTACGTAGACTCTTTCAAAAACTCTTTCGTCTTTGAGCTTGAGGCGCTCGCCGCTGTGATTTACTTTGTTGCTAAGGCTTTTGGAAATCCCCTTTAAAAAAGATTCCGGATCATCGAATAATTCCTTTGATTGTTCCGCAGCTAGAGCGCAGTCCATTCCCACCAATTCCTCTGGCTGTGCAGGAATGCCAAAGTATTGGCAAAACTTCTGGTTTACAAATTGAAGCACTCGGTTTTCGTCCTCCACTAGGATAGCGGCATCCATATTGTCTATCACCGTGCGCAAACGGAAATCACTAATGTCCAATTTCTTTAGGGTTTCCTTTTGCTCGGTAATATCCCGAGCTACGCCGAGTAATTCCACCACCTCTTCATTCTCGCAGATAAGCTCAATACTCTGACCCACCCAGCGAAAATTGCCATCCTTTTGTCGAACTTGAAACTCAGAATAAGTGGAAGGTTGACGCTCTCGAATTTGTTGATAATAAAACTCCTTTACCTCCTCGTGCTGATCTTCTTTTACAAATTCCAGAAAGTGACGCCCAAGCATTTCCTCCTGGCTAAAGCCCAGAAATTCGGCGACTTTAGAGTTCATATATAGATAAGTGCCATCCGGTTTAAAACGATAAACCATATCGATGCCAGAAGGAAGAGAATTTTTCATGCTTACTATCTGCTCTTAAAATTAAGAATTGCATCTCAAAGATTGGCCTTTTTAAGCGAAGCCTTCTTAATTTTAGACCAAAGGTTGAAAATGACCCTTAGACGGAAAATTATCTTTTTAGGCATTGGGCCCCTGGCCTTTTTATTACTCAGTAAGCTAAACTTCCTCCCACAAGCACAAATGCAGGTTTTAGGCATTTTAGTATGGATGCTTAGTTGGTGGATGTCCAACCTCATCCCTTTAGGGGTAACCGCATTATTACCTTTAATCCTCTTTCCGCTTTTAAACCTAATGGAGGCAAAAACGGTGGGAGCATTATACGGTCACCCGATAATTTTTCTATTTCTGGGAGGCTTTGCCCTCGGTCTTGCGATTGAAAAATGGAATTTACACCGACGCATCGCCCTAAACATATTAAGGCTAAGTGGAAGTAGTCCGGCTCGAATTCTCTTGGGTACTATTCTCGCAACCGCCTTACTAAGCATGTGGATTTCGAATACCGCTACCACGGTAATGATGCTTCCTATTGGTTTAAGCCTCTATCAACTACTCGCCCAAAAACTGCCCGAAAGTAAAAGCACTAAGAATTTAGCCATCAGCTTACTCTTAGGTATTGCATATGCGGCAAATATTGGCGGAATGAGTACCCTTATTGGCACTCCACCTAATCTAGTTTTAGCCAGTTTTAGCAGTAGTAGTTTGGCGGTCGATTTAGCTTTTGCCGATTGGATAAGCTTCGCTTTGCCCTTATGCATCACATTAATAATTATCCTATGGCTTCTACTGGCAAAGGTTTTTTACCCTGTAAAATTAAAATTAGAAGGTATAGAAGCGGTGCTTAAGGAAGAGCTGAGCGCTTTGGGAAATATGTCATCCGCCGAAAGGCGTACCGCTATTATATTAGGCTTAATGGCCTTCGCATGGATTTTCCGTTCTCAAATTAATCGGATTGAAGCCCTGAATAGTTTATCCGACACGATAATCGCTTTGTCTGGGATGGTTTTACTCTTTATTATTCCCGCAAACAAGCAAAGTGAAAAGAGTCTACTCCTAGCCAAAGACTTGGGAAAATTACCTTGGAACATCATTTTGCTCTTTGGCGGCGGACTATCCCTAGCCAAAGCTTTGGAAACCTCAAAATTGGTTGAGTCTATTGCGGACCTAATCATTGCCAGTGGTTGGCAAAATCAATTGTTAATACTACTTATCATTACCGCCTTTGCAGTGTTTTTAACCGAGGTAATGAGCAATGTGGCACTCGTATCAGTGTTTATTCCAGTAAGCTTTATAATTGCGCGCAGCCTTGGACTCGATGAGCTTAGTTTAGCGATTCCCCTAACCCTTGGGGCAAGTTGTGCCTTTATGCTTCCTATTGCCACCCCTCCGAACGCCATTGTATATAGTAGCGGCTTGTTAAACACCAAAGACATGGCCCGCACTGGACTATTCCTTAACCTAATAAGCATCCTTTTAATAGCCCTATATAGCTATTTCTTGGTTCCCTTTTTCTTTAATTAGACTCACTAAGCTCAACGACCCACATTCCACGCAATTGGTTTGTTTGGTAGCCAATTGCTTCGTCTTGGGGATACAGTTTTTTAAGCTCCTTATAAAAATCGGAATCTAGATCTTTGCCTATTTCACCATGACATTGAAGACACATGGCATTGGTTATAATCGGGTAATAGGCATAATCACCACTTGCCAATTTCGCGATTTGACCTTCTGGCTCCTCGCCATTCTCGAGCTGGGTGCGGAATTGAGCTAGAATATCCCTTTCGAATTGAGAAGCTCTATTATTAGGGTTTCTCGCTTTATCGCTCACTCTTTTAATCGAATGGGCTAAGTTTTGCGACATGCTGTCGGTTAGAGGAATAGCGCGGACATTGCAAAAGCTTAAGGCATGATACTTCCCGCTATCTTGTAAAGCGGTCATTAAATTCTTACCCAATACTTTTTTAGTGGCAAGCGCCATTTTTTTAGCTTTTGCTAGGGATTTATCTGAAGCTACTTTGTGCTGAGGTTTCGGCTGTTCTACCTCATATAGGTATTCCACGATATCCTCTAATTGTCCTTCGGGGTAATTCAAGGGTGGCATTAGTCCGAACTTATCGACCGCACCTTGCATGAGGGCATGATCTTTCTGAGGGTTTAGCAAAAAGCTCTTCATAGCCTTAGTGAAAGCTTCCTCATTGGGGTATCGTTTTAAATAATGCTTCCGAATTGCAAAGAAAGGAGGGGCTAATCGCTCTCCTTCACCAGCTGTTTCTGAGTGACAACTTAAACAGTTATTCTTCAAATAGCCCTTAGTTTTGGCAAACTTCAAGGCCTCTTTTTTTGCCTCTTGCTTTTCGCTTGCCTGCTGATTACAAGAAAGCATAAGGCTTAAACTCAACAGACCTAAGAGGGATAAATACTTCTTCATAGGAATCGGATTAATCGGCAATTTCCTGCTTTAGGCATTTATTATTCGTGCTTCAAGTTACATTCTTTTATTTTGCCCTATGAACCCAATGTAGCTCTCAGACCTTACTATTTTATGTATGATCTTGTAATAATTGGAGCCGGTCCAATTGGAATGGCCACGGCAATAAGCGCTAAGCAAAATGGTCTCTCCTACCTCATTATAGACAAAGGATATTTGGTGAATAGTTTATACCATTATCCGCAGAGCATGACCTTCTTTTCAACTGCCGACAAACTTGAGATTGGCGGCATACCTTTTATTTCCCAAAATACCAAGCCCACTCGATCTGAAGCCCTGGAATACTACCGTCGAGTTGCCATGCACCACCAGCTTAAGATGCATCTGCATGAAGCATTTTATTCAGCTACAAAAGATAGGAATGGCGTATTTGAACTTAAAACGTCTAAGTCAAGCTACCGAACTAAAAATTTGATCCTTGCCACTGGCTTTTACGATCTCATTAATCCACTGAATATTCCGGGTGAGGATCTATCAAAGGTGAGTCACTATTATCAAGACCCCCACCCTTATTTCAATTTGAAAGTAGCAGTGGTAGGAGCGGCTAACTCGGCCGTAGACGCAGCTTTGGAGCTTTACCGTAAAGGAGCCAAGGAAGTAAGTATGATTATCCGCGAAAGCGAAATTTCGGAACGAGTTAAGTATTGGGTTAGGCCCGATGTTATAAACCGCATTAAAGAAGGTTCGATAAAGGCTTATTTCGAATCGGAGCTAAGCCGTATTGAGGAGAACCAGATTCACTTCAAACATGAGGGTCAAGAAAAAACAATCGAAAATGATCGCGTATTGGCGCTTACCGGTTACCGACCCGACTTTAAGCTTTTAGAAAAGCTAGGGCTTAAATTTTCGACGGAGGCTAGTCGAAAGCCCATCTACAACGAAAAGACCATGGAATCCTCGGTTGAGAACATCTTCCTTGCGGGGGTAATTTGCGGCGGTCTAGAAACCAATAAGTGGTTCATCGAGAACTCGCGGGTTCACGCCGATTTGATCGTGTCCGAAATTCTAAGGCGTAGTGGAAATTAAATGAATACCGTCCTCTTTTAGCTCTACTAAGCGCTTTTTATAAAGTGTACCGATGGCTTTCTTGAAAGTCTTCTTACTCATCTTAAGTTCCTGCTGGATTAGAGCTGGGTCGCTCTTATCGTGTAGAGCTAAGAATCCCTCCTTTTCTTTGAGCCTCTCAAGTATTGCCTGAGCGCTAGGTTCGATATGGTCCATGCCTTCCGGCTGAAGGATTAAATCTACCTTTCCATCGGTCCGAAGCTTTTTAATGTAAGCGTTCACCTTCTGACCTAAGGATAATTCTTGATAAATCTCATTGTGGTAGAGCATTCCCTGGTAGCGGTTCTTAACCGCCACTTTATACCCTATAGAACTGCGTTCTAAAATGACAACCTCTACTCTATCCTGCTCCTGAAGGTGATCTATTTCACGGTCAAAGAAAAGCTCTAAACGCGTGCTTGCCGCCACCCGCTCACTCTTATCATCAATGTACAAGTAAACGGCATGCTTTTCGCCAATTTCGAGCTCTTCGCGCATTTCCCTTAATGGAACTAATACCTGCTTATCCAGACCCCAATCCATAAAAACGCCGAATGGCACCCGCTCCTTAGCCTCTAAAGCGGCAAATTCATTTACTTGAGCCAGAGGGAGATCCAGACTAGCGATTAGTCGTTCTTGTGAATCGCGATAAACGAAAACCTCGTACTCCTGGTTTAACTTTAGCTCTTTGGGCAAGCGGCTATTAGGAAGTAGAACTTCATTCCCGTCTTCATCGGTAAAATACATGCCTTGCGGAGCAAAACGGGCTGCTTTTAATTTGTTGATTTTTCCTAATTCCATTGCTATTGCATTAGTTGCGCCATTACGTGGTAGCGTGGGTCGTCTACATTTTCTTCAATGACCGCAGCGAGTTTGGGCGAAGCTTTAATCATTAAGTCCTGGCATTCAGAGCTTAGGTGACGAATTTTAACCTCTTTACCCAAGCTTTGATACTTTTCTACTAAGGTAAACAATGCCTCCAAAGCTGAGTGATCTACAACCCTAGATTCGATAAAATCGATTATTACTTTATCGGGATCATTAGTCGGGTCGAACTTTGACTTAAAGGTCTGGATGCTACCAAAGAAGAGCGGGCCCCAGATTTCATAAACCTTGGTGCCATCCTCTAAAAGATGTTTACGGGCACGAATGCGTTTGGCGCTTTCCCAGGCAAACACCAAAGCACTTAGTACAATACCTGCTGCTACCGCAATAGCCAAGTCGTAAATTACCGTTAAGGCAGAAACCGCTACTAATACCACTGCATCACTAAGAGGAATCTTATTCATTATACGGAAACTACTCCAGGCGAAGGTGCCAATTACCACCATAAACATTACCCCAACTAAAGCGGCAATAGGAACCTGCTCAATTAAAGGAGCGGCAAATAAGATGAAAATCAACAAGGTTACTGCGGCTACTATCCCCGAAAGTCTAGTTCTACCGCCACCTTTAATATTAATAATCGACTGACCAATCATAGCGCAGCCGCCCATTCCGCCAAATAAACCGGTAACAATATTGGCCCCACCCTGAGCTAAACACTCGCGGTTGGAACTACCACGGGTTTCGGTAAGCTCATCAATAAGATTTAAGGTCATTAATGACTCGATTAAGCCGATGGCGGCTAATATTATGGCATAGGGACCAATAAAAGATAGGGTTTCCCAAGTGAAGGGAACTTTATCCCAAATAGCCCATTGAAACTCTGGTAAGCCACCTTGCAAACCGCTTCCACCGCCTTGTCGTATAAAGCTTCCTACCGTGGCCACATCTAAACCGCTAAAAATTGCAATAGCAGAAACCGCTAGAATAGCCACCAAGGCAGCGGGAATTTTCTTGTTTAAAGATGGTAGAAAATGAATAAGCGCCATGGTTAGCGCTACCAAGGCTAACATCCAAAACAAAGGACTTCCGCTTAGCCACACTTTCTCACCGGCTATGCGCTCGGTAAACATTCCTAATTGGGATAAGAAAATTACTATGGCCAGACCGTTTACAAAACCCATCATAACCGGATGAGGTATTAGCCGCACGAATTTGCCCAATTTTAAAGCACCTACCAGCATTTGGATAAGACCCATTAAAATTACGGCGGCAAAGAGATAGTAAAGTCCCAATTGCTCGCCATCTGCCCCCAAGGCATTTCCTTCCGCTACTAAGTTTACCATTACTACCGCCAATGCACCAGTGGCACCAGAAATCATACCCGGACGCCCCCCAAAAATAGCGGTGATTAAACCGATCATAAAAGCCGCGTGTAAGCCTACTAAAGGATCAACGCCGGCCACAAAAGCGAAGGCCACCGCTTCAGGAACTAAAGCAAGGGCTACGGTTAAACCACTAAAAATATCGTTACGGGCATTGGCCCCTTGTTTACGGATAAACTCTTTCATCACAATTTCAAAAGGGCGCAAAAGTAGAGCTTTATTCCAAGGCCAAAAAACCCCTGATTTTAAATGACTAAGAATTTTTTAAATGCCTATTAAGGACAAGGCTTAGGCAGCATTCACCTAAACAATACCTTTGCCTTATGTCTTCACCGCAGCGCAAAATATTTAGACTACAAAAGCTTGCCACCGCAATCCAGGGATTGTTTCAGAGAGAATTAGGAGAGCAATCTTACTGGGTAAAAGCGGAAATAGCGGAGATTAGTGCCTCTTCCTCCGGCCATCGGTACTTAAGCTTGGTGGAGGAAAAAGATGGTTTGCGCTTAGCAAGTATGGCGGCGGTGCTTTGGAAAGCTGATTATGAGGTTTTGGCCCAACAGCTGACTCAAAACCTCCCTAGCTTACTGCAAAAGGGTCAGGATCTAGTTATTCGAGTATTGGTAGATTTTCATCCTGTTTACGGACTAAAACTTATTGTAAAGGACATAGATCTTAATTACAGTCTGGGTGAACTTGAAAAAAGAAGGCAAGCTAATTTAAAGAAATTGGAGGCCAGTGGCCGCATCGAAGCGAACCGCTCGCTGGAAGAATCGCCAGTGTGGCAGAAAATAGCCCTAATAAGCTCAGCTGAAGCGGCGGCGCTTAAGGATTTCATGCAACATTTAAGTGAAAATGAGTTTGGCTACCGATTTCTGGTTGACTTATACCCTTCCAAAGTGCAAGGCAGTGATGCTCCTCAAAGCCTCCTTAAAGCGCTTAATAAGGTTGACTTTTCTAAATATGACTGCTTAGTTTTTATTCGCGGCGGCGGATCTAGCTTAGATTTAGACGCCTTCAATGACCTTAGCTTGTGTATGGCTATTTTAAACTGCCCCCTCCCGGTTTTATCGGGGATTGGTCATGAGAGCGACTGGACTTTAGTTGATCGTGTAGCGCATACCCCCCAAAAAACGCCTACCGCGGTTGCCGATTATCTTTTGGATAAAATGACCGCATTCGAAAGAGAAATTAATCAGAAATACCAATCGATAGCAGCCTTAGCAATAGATTTACTGCATACGCATAAGTTAGAATTACAGGACTTTCAAAACCTGTTAAAAAGCAAACCACAAGTAATTCTTGAAATTCAAAGAGGATATGTGCATCAGCATGCTAATGGCCTAATTCGAGGCATAAGCTCAAAAATGAAGGAGGAAGAGCAGGCTTTAGATCGCATCAGCGAAAGCTTAAAGCATAAACCTTTGCAGCTAATCCGCGAATCCTATCGACCCGCCTTAACCCTTGTACAAGAACGGATAGAGCTTTTTGCCCAAATGCAGTTTAACCAAAGGTTAGGGCAGCTCGATAATCTTAAACAAACCCTTGAAATCTTAAGTCCCAAACAAACTTTAAAACGAGGCTTTAGCATTACCCGTAAGGAAAACCAAAGTATTCGAAATACGGAAAACCTTGTCCTGGGTGACCAAATTGAAACAGAATTGGAAAGAGGAAAGATTATTTCCGAAATAATTAAAATTGAAAAGAATGGCTAAAAAAGAGTTGAACTATGACCAGGCTTTTGCCGAATTGCAGATTATTATGGCCGACCTGCAGGCCGATGATATCTCTGTTGATGATCTAAGTGCTAAAGTTAAAAGGGCCTCAGAACTCCTAAAGCTTTGTCATGCCAAGCTAAGGGACACGGAAATGGAGGTAAGTGAATTAATCAAAGATTTAGGTCTTTAGTTCTCTCTATACCCTCATTAATTGAACCTTCTAACGGCTTTAAAAGCGCTAATTTTGCAGCAGATCTTAAATTATGGAAAGACCAGTTGTTTATTATATCTACGATGTTCTATGTTCTTGGTGTTATGGCTTTAGTCCAGTGATCCATAAGTTTTATGAAGAACATAAGGATGAATTCGAATTTAGAGTAATGTCCGGCGGAATGGTTCTGGGCGAACAGGAAGGTCCGATTGGAGACCTACCTGCTTCTATTAAGGATGGTTTTAAAAGGGTTTCTGAGCTTAGTGGCCGAAAATTTGGCGACGAATTTTACCAAATGCTAGAAGAAGGAAGCGCTGTACTGAGTTCCTTGCCTGGCGCATTGGCAATGGCTGCTTTCCGCACTTATCAACCGGATAATACCATAGCCTTCGCAAAGCGTATGCAAGAAGCCATATACCAAGAAGGCCTAGAGCCAAGCGCAGCCAAAACCTACGGACATTGCGCAGAGGACTTTGGCATGAATAGCGCGGACTTCATGAAATTAATGGTTGATAAAGACCGCCTAGAATTGGTAAAACAGGAATTTCAAATTGTAAAGTCTTGGGGCATTCAAGGTTTTCCGTCGCTAGTTTACCAAGAAAAGGATAAAGCCTTTTTCTTAGCCCGTGGTTACCTGAACGGTGAAGAGCTTGAAGCCAATTTACAACAGATTAAAGAGCGAGTTTAAAATAAAAAAGCCCCGACCAATTTTAAGATTAGTCGGGGCTTATACTTTAAGAATTTATCATTTACCCTGCTTGGGGTAAATTTTGCTGAGTGCCTTCTTCTTTGCTATCCTCATCTTGACCTGGACGAGTAGTTACTAGGTCCATTTCCTCCACTAAATAGTGAGCGCCCCCTAGTTTATCGATGATAAACAATACGTAGCGTAAATCTACCATTACATTGCGACAGATAGATTTATCGAAATACATATCACTCATTACTCCGTCCCAAGCGCGATCGAAGTTGAGACCGATAAGTTCTCCTTTAGCGTTTAAAACCGGTGAGCCTGAGTTGCCACCAGTAGTGTGATTGGTAGCCACAAAACATACTGGCATTTTCCCCTCCTCATTTGCATAAGGACCAAAGTCTTTCGACTCGTACAAGTCGATCAACTTTTGGGGTAAGTCAAATTCATAATCACCTGGAACATATTTTTCGATAACCCCACTTAAATAAGTTTGGTGATTGTACTCTACGGCATCCTTAGCTTCATAACCTTTAACCTGACCATAGGCAACTCTTAAAGTAGAATTCGCATCGGGATAAAAAGGCTTCTCAGGAAACGCAATTGGTAAAGCTGCCACATATTCGGCTTGCTTACTTTTTATAGCCGATTCATATTCACTCAGACCCGCAGCGATGACAGCAAAATAATGATCATACATCGCTCTGGATAATTGATAAAGCTCAGATTTGGCAATTTTCTTAGCCATAGATTTAGGATTGTCTAAAACCTTCTCCTCGAAGCCAGCATGCAAGAACAGAGCATCCTCGAAGAAATCCTCGATTTCCTCTTGACGGTCTTCGGCATCCTCCCCCTTTAAATCGGCAATAATATCAGGTAAATCGGTACTCACCGCGTCTAAATACATGGGAAGTATGGCTTGTGCAACCTGCAGATCTAGCTGATACTCATAATCCTTCATAAAGGACTGATACCTTTTAGCCGCTTGCTCCGCCGCCTTAGTTAAGGCCGCTTCATCTCCCTCCTCAGCAGCAGCTATAAGAGCGCCAAAACCCAAGGCATATCGGAACGATTCGATTCCGAAATAACCTACTTCAATATAATGGAAACGCTCCAGGCTTAAGGGCATTCTTTTCTTGTACAAGTCAGCCAATTCAGTAACTAAACTTTCCTTACCCTTAAGCTTAGGATTTGACTTAGAGGCCATTTTGAAAGCCGCTTCTTCCTCCTTAAGCTTAGCGATAGCATCGGTTCTGGCAATCCCTAAAATTTCACCCTTCCAACGTTTCCAGCTGTTGCTGATACGCGCATATTTGCTTGCATAACGTAATCGAGTAGCTTCATCGACCCGCATTTTTGCATCGAGAATGCTCAAGATTTCGTCTCGAACCGCAATGCGAGCAGGATTATAAACCTCAATAATATTTTCCACTTCGGCAGCCGGCAAATATTGTTGCGTACTTCCTGGGAAACCATATACCATGGTAAAATCACCCTCTTCTACTCCCGCAATGTTCACTTTTAAATGTTGGGCTGGCTGATAAGGAACATTCTCCTCAGAATAGTTTGCCGGCTGATTATCGGGGTTCGCATAGACTCTGAAAACTGAAAAGTCGCCTGTATGACGGGGCCAGACCCAGTTGTCGGTATCTGCTCCATACTTGCCAATACTGCTAGGAGGTGCCCCTACTAAGCGAACGTCATTAAAAATTTTCTTTGCAATAAGGATGTATTGATTCCCGTAAAAGAAATCCTTCACCTCATAGCTTAAAGCGGGATTCTCTTCTTTGAGCTTAGCTAGTAAGCCCTTAATATTTGCATTGATAATTGAATCTCTCTTTTCGGTAACCTGACTCTGATTAGTTCCTGCTAATACTTGGTTACTTACATCTTCTAAACGATCTATAATCGCCGCATATAGACCAGGGTTGGGTTTTTCTTCTGCCAAGGTTTGCGCCCAAAAACCATCTTTAAGGTAATTATGCTCTAAACTTGAATGCTTCTGAATCTGGCTATAGCCACAGTGATGATTGGTAAGTAATAAACCCTTATTACTGATTAGCTCGGCCGTACAGCCACCGTTAAAATGCACTATAGCATCTTTCAAGGAGCTCTGATTTACACTGTAAATATCTTCGGCACTAATCTGTAATCCCATTCTTTGCATCTCATCGTAATTGAGTTGCGCAATTAATTGGGGTAACCACATGCCTTCTTTGGCGATAGCGCCCAGGCTCAATCCAACGCTTAGGATTAAAACAACATACTTTTTCATCAGTCTAATTTTCTAAGGTCCACAAATGTAATATCTACCTGGTATAGTGAAAGGACCAAAAACAAAAAAGGCTGCCCTAAGGACAGCCTTTTCTTAATCTTTTCGATCTATATTAGAAGAACTTGCGGCGATTATCTACCACCTTAGCAGAATTCTTAAGTGACTCCAATACTTTGGTTGGCGCCTCATTCGCAATATTAGTTTCGATACGAATTTGCTCTGACTCATAAGACTGAAGTTCGGCAGCAGGATTACGAGCAGAAACTTTAATTAGGTACACGCCTCTATCACCAACGATTGGACCAGCAGTCTGACCAATTTCTAAGCTAGATGCACGACCAATTACCACTGGCTCTGAACCATAGCCCTGCAAATTAGAAGTCGCAAAATTCATTCCTTGGTTCTTTACACTAAGGGATAAGGCACCCGCTACGGCTTCAATTTCGCCGTTAGCAGCCATTGCCTCTTCCATCTTTTTAGTAAGCTGAGCGGCTTTCTTCTCTGCAATAACTGCATCACGTACATCGTCTTTCACGTCTTCTAGTGGAGCAATGCCTTCTGGAGCTGCACCAGTAACTTGAACAACAACAAATGCATTGTTATCTTGATTAAATAACTGGATATCGCCTAATTCAGTTTCCTCATTATACATCCAGCGCACAATCTCGCGGTTATTACCAATACCAAGAATAGATTCTTGCATAGGAGTAATTTCCGCAGCCGGACGTGGATTATAACCATTGTTTATTGCACTGGTAGCAAAGTCGGTAGTATCATTGGCTTTAGCCGCAAAATTACTGGCCAAGTCATAAATGCTATCACGGGTAGCGTCTGAAGCCTCGATAACTCGAGCAATCTTAGTTAACTTAATGGCTTTATTGGCTCCCATTTGATCCTGAATGTGGATAATGTGAATTCCAAACTGTGAATAAGCCATCCCAACGGTTCCTTTTTCTTTGTAGAAACAGAAGTCATTGAACTCGGGCACCATAGCACCTGGCTTAAACCAACCTAAAGCACCACCTTTAGCACCGCTTCCGGGATCATCACTATTAGCCTGAGCAATAGCGCCGAACTGAGTGGAGTCTTCTTTTACTATCGCTAATAATGAATCCGCTAAAACCTTAGCCTCCTGCGGAGCACGGGTTGCTTGTGACTGACCATTAGCAGCACCTTGGTAACTAATAAGGATATGACGAGCCTTTACTGAATCAGGCTTATTGATAATATCACTAATCTTAGCTAGAACGTAGGTACTATTTTCTTCATAAGGACCATGGATATATCCAACTTCTTTTTCCATTAAAATGGAATCCAAAGGCTCACTTAATTCCTCTTTAGTGAAGTAACTTCCCTGTACCGGTAAATCAGAACGGCCAACTGCATAAGTTGAATCATTTTCGGTATTGTAGAAAGATGGCAGTGTATCAACTTTTCCGCGGGTGTTAATAACCTGCTCACTTAAATAAGACTTCAACTCATCTTTAAGGGCATTGCGATCGCCTTGAGAAGCCTCTACGTTAAAGCTAACAAAGGCAATGCTTTTGCTTTCTTCGGAAGTGTACTCGCTTTTATGCTCGCTGTAATAGCGTTTCAAATCCGATTCCTCTACAGAAATAGTAGAATCTGCAATGCTGTTAAATTCTAATCCGATGTATTGTAAAGTGGTTAACTCATTACGGCGCTTGTAATCTGCCTGAGCTAATGAAGTAGGCATGTAAATACCTTTACGCACGGCATATAAATACTTATTGCGTAAGGCATCTTCTCGTGTTCCATTTTCGAAGTTAATCCACTGCTCGTAAGCTGCTGCCGCCTGAGGATCATTGTTTACATTTTGCTTAATCTGCGAAATGTAATTGCGAACCGCTGCAGGGCTAAACTGACCAGTAACTTGGTCTTGGAAGCCAGCCTGACTGCGAACTTGAGGATTACTGGTAATACGACGGAATAGCTCCTCGTTATTTACGGCTAGACCTAAATTATCGTAATTGCTTTCTAAGAGTACTTCCTCTTGGAACTCGCGCCACATTTGATCAGCTAATACGGTACGTGAGATACCGCTAAACTGCTGTGGGTTTTGTCTTTGCAATAAAGTCTGACGTTGGTCCATGCGCTGCGTAAATTCGCGCACATCGATTTCTACCCCATTTACCTCACCTACGATATTGATATCTCCACGAAACATTGAGTTTCCGGAGCTAAATAGATCGGTTAGAATAAAGGCCAACATGGCCAAACCAATAACGATTAATAGGAATCCTGAACGTTGACGGATGCGCTCTAGTGTAGCCATCTAATTAAAATCAATTTATTTTAAGGCTGCGAATATACAATTGTTGCGCAAAAAGTCCCCATCTATAGGGCTAATGAATTATAGCGAAACACGATTTTTTCAATGAACTGAAAAAAACGACCGCTTATCGAAAGATTATTGGATTCCATTAAATAATAGAGTCCTTTGGTGAAGCTAAAAGGTAAAACCTATGGAAGCGCGACAAATTAGACTAGAACCAAATTACATTCCCAATAGCGAGGAGCTCCAAGAGGAGCAGCGTTTGAAGGCGATCAAGAAGATCTTGGTTGGCAATCAAATCGAGCGTTTGGAAAGCAGATTTGAAGGTTTGAGCACGAAAGTGGACCAAAGTAATGAAACTATGCTGGAGTCCATGAATGAGATGAAAGAACAGTTAAACTATTTGCGTTCGGAATTAAACATTAAAGCAACGGCAAGTCCTCAAAAGAAGACACCGTCGACTACCGAGCTTACTGAAGATAGCAACTTAAGCAATCTTGAAAAGGCCCTACAAAAATTGTCTGGAGCCAAGAAAGAAAGTAAATTAGCTTCTTTCGAAGGTAAAACTGAACTAGAAAAAAGCTTGGAACCAATCAATAAAATGGAAAGTAATTTCCGCGAAAGCGAAAAACAGCAGCCTGAAATAAGTGAGCGCTACAGTCTAAATGACTTTAGTGAAAAACTTAGTAGCAGTGCACACCAGGATAATAATAAAAGTTTGTTGGAAGATCGTTTAGCCCAGCTTGAGGCCAAGATTAATCGCCTTAGCCCCCAGGCTCTTGATGAGGTGGAAAACCGCCTTAGCAATCGCCAAGATCGTTTTGAAAACGAAACCCAGGATTTACTGGAGCGCTTAGCTGGCCGTGTAAATGAACGTTTTGAGTTTGCACAAAATGAAAGAGAAGCTCTTGAGCACCGCGTGAGCGCTATTCAAGATATTCTAGAAAATGATATTCTCGGACTCCTCAAAAGAGGTGGAGGTAGCATTCAAGGTTACAATATCGAACGCGTGAAAGCTGATTTAGAACGCAGTGTTCGTGAACAGCAAATTCGTATGGAAGCTAAAATGGAGGCTTTTATGGATCTTAGTCAACGTCAAATGGGACGTTCCTACGAGGACCCTAAAAAGAAAGCCTTACGTGATACCCTTAAAAAACTAAGCGACTTACTCGATGAGTAATAATCCTAATAGTTTGGAAATTCTGAAGGATCTCTTGTTTCGTGAAGAAAGAGCGAAACAGGCAGATACGGAGAAAGATGTTAATCGTCTGGAGGATGAGATTAAGGTCCGCGAGAAGATGGAGCAAAATATTGAGCCCATTCTTGCCGACTGGTTTATGCGCTTCCGGAGGGAATTCCCGAAAGAATTCGGTCATCTTTTTTACCAAACATTAGAGAAAGAGATTAACGAAAACCCCGAACGCATTCAGAATGCCCTGTATCCCCTATTCGTTCAAATGTTTGAACAATACACAGGTGACAAGCGCAAGGGCTTTTGGGATAATCTAGGTTTTGGTCGCATCAATAAATTAAAAGACCCCACTACCCTATATCGCGAGAAAGTTGATTTACCTGAAGAAGGAAAAGCCAAGGCTCCTAAAGGTAAAGTTTCTTTAAGTGATTTATTTGTCTTGGAAAACACGGCGCGTAACCTTTTGGGTATGCGCAGTAAGTTTAGCGGTGATAGTAATCAAGAAGTTACTTCACTTATGCTAGACACGGTTCGACGAATGGTAGAAGACGCGGTAGTTCGTAACAAGACTCAGGCCCTCGATTGGGTAGACTTTAATGGTTATAAAATCTACTTAATTACTTTTAAACGTATCTCAGTAGCTTGTACCGTAAACGGTCAGCCTAACGAAGACTACATGACCGAACTGGAAGATCGGGTGATGGATTTTGCAAAGGAATTTTTACCGGATATGGATCAAGGTAATTTTGATTACAATACCGGTCTGTGCTCGCGCTTGTTAAGCCAGCACTTCCCAGAAATTGGCCACTAAGCGTGCAGTTCGCCAAGACTTTTCTCTTTACTCCACTTACTTACTAGAATACCTGCGATAAAGGACAAGGCAAAAGCTGGTCCCATTACATCTAGTTTTTCGAAATAAGGCCCAATCACCTCTATGTTTTGCACGAAGAACTTAAAGAAGGGCACCCCTAAAAAGCCTACTAACATTGCCGCAATTGCACCTTTTTGTTTGAAACCCTTCCAGAATAAGGAAAGGATTATCATGGGGCAAAAAGTTGCTGCAATACCCGACCAACCAAAAATGGTAAACCAGAATACTGTTCTACCAGGAACGGTTAAGGCCACAATCATTGCCACCAATAAGGCAAATAAGGCCATTACTAAGGTTACCACTGAGGATAGTCGGCCTAATTTATCGTTACTAATTTTCGGATTTAAAATCTTCTGATAAAAATCTCTAGTAATGGCACTAGAGGCTACCACCAATAGTGAGTCGATAGTAGACATTATTGCGCTCAGTATAATAGCAATATAGATGGCTATGATTACTGCCGGGAAGGTCGCTTTGAGTAGCACCATAAGACTATCCTCTCCTGCCAAACCAAGCACCGACTCGGGATCCTGACCGATTTCAGTGAAAAAGTAACGCGCCAATAAACCAATGCTTACCGCTGCAGCATCGCTAATTAAGGTAAACAGTATAGCTACCCAACGACCTTTATCTATTTCCTTGGTATTTCGAACAGAAATAAATCGCACATAAACCTGAGGCGAACCCAAAAACCCTAGACCTATAAAGGCAAAACCTCCCATTGTGGCGAGTTGCATCCAGGGATCATCGAAACCGCCCCAAATATTAGTGAGCTTAGGGTCAATCTGCTCGAGGCTTTCTAAAATCGGACCTTGATGTTCAATACTATAATAGGCGACTACTGGCAGTAAAACCAGTCCCAAAAACATAAGGGCACCTTGAAAGAAATCACTCCAAACCACCGCTAAAAATCCACCGGTGAAGATGTAGGCCACCACAATTAGAAATCCCGCAATGGCTCCAGTGAAATAATTAACCCCTAAAAAAGTCTCAAAGGCTTTACCGGTAATGTCGATCTGCGCCGAAACATAGATGATAACGAAGGCGGAAAGACAGAAAGCCGCAATGCTTCTTAGGGTATGACCCTTAGCCTTAAAATGACTTTCTAAAAAATCGGGAATAGTAATAGACTGGTACTTATCGCTAAGTATTTTAAAGCGTTTGGCCATCCAAAACCAAGATATAGCCACTCCCAATACTT
This sequence comes from uncultured Flavobacteriales bacterium, assembly GCA_913055685.1. Taxonomy (GTDB): domain Bacteria; phylum Bacteroidota; class Bacteroidia; order Flavobacteriales; family Schleiferiaceae; genus Croceimicrobium. Next base: position 305,027 of record CAJXKC010000002.1, on the reverse strand, counting down.
CGCCTATCACTACCCAATAAGCAGATACTCCGGCCATGGCACCCATTGCCGTGAGTCCGAGTAAAAGCCAACCCGATTCCCCGGTAGCTCGAGCTGAAAATGCGACCAACCAATACCCTAAAGTTTTCCCTCCCACATAATAGTCGTCCATGGTCTTAATCCTTCGGGAAGCGACTATTCCGATTCCAAAGAGAATTAAAAAGTAAAATCCAAGTACAACTAAATTGAGAGTCATAGGCTACATTTTTGCGGCAAAGTTTTCGAGGACGGAGAAAAAGGCATCTATGTCTTCCTCCGTATTACCGGCGTTTACAGTTACGAGTCGAACAAATTCATCGTCATTAAATTTACCAAAGCCAATCATTAACTCACCTTGGTCGTATAGACTATTGCAAAGGGCATCAGCTGCTATGTCCTTGTAATTAAAGCATATACCCAATGAATTAGGATAGGAATAAACGGTATAATCAGGGTGCTTCTCGACATAATCAAGGGCGTACTGAGCTAATTCAAACTGTCGGTCTACCATTTCGCCCAGACCCTTGCTGCCAACCGATTTCCATAAAGTCCAAAACTTTAAGGCATCGTTACGGCGGCCACATTGCAATGAAGTTTTCCCTAAATTATAATCATCACCATCGGTTTGGTAGAGGTAATCCGCATCATTGGCGAAACTATCGTATAAGTATTTCTTCTCACGCACTAAGATAAGCGAGCAAGATAGTGGTGTCCCGAGCATTTTGTGGGCATTATAGCTAAAGCTATCTGCTAGCTCCGCTCCTGCTATGAGGTGCTTATACTTTTCACTAAAAATTACGCTCCCACAATAAGCACCATCTACATGGAACCATAAATCGTTTTCTTCTGCGATGGCTGCTATTTCACCCATGGGGTCGAATGCCCCCATTACCGTAGTACCAGCTGTACCGATTACCATAAAAGGATGATGACCAGCAGCTTTATCTTCCTTAATTGTTTCCGTTAAAGCGTTTACATCCATGGCTCCTTTTTCATCGCTGGCAACGTAACGCACTTGGTTACGACCAATACCCATAAATGCGGCATTCTTGGGAATGGAATAATGCGATTCTTTAGATGTGTACATGCACAACTTACCGCTAAGACCCTCCGTACGGGCCTTTTCCTGTGCTTTATCTCGAGCCATTAACATAGCCATGAAATTGGTCATGGATCCGCCAGGCGCAAAAGTTCCATCGGCCTGTGCGGGATAACCTAATAATTCGGCTGAACGATGGAGAATTTCCTTCTCTACCCCGACCATAGGACCTGCTACCTTATAGGTATACATACTGTTATTGAGCAGCACGGCAAGTAATTCACCCAAAGTGGCTTTGGAGTTCCTACCTCCAAACAATTGATTAAAAAACTTCCGGCTCGCGGTCCTTGGGGTATTGAGTACTAATTCGCTTAAAGCCTTTTCAAAATCCTCCTCATTTGAACCTGATTCGGAAAGGCTTAAGTCTAATTCCGAAAAGAGTTTTTTGGGATCAATTGGTTTTAAAACTGGTTCTTTTTCTTCGGCTTGGAAGAGGCTGTCGGCAATCGATCTAAACAGATCGAGATCATTTTTCATAGTGCTTTTTTAGGCTAAAGCAGGCAAAGTTAACTTTTTCATTTTTTATAGAAATCACCAATTTTTGAAATAAAATTGACTTATTTTGTATCAAAATCAATTAAAAATCGTCGATTTTCATTCAAAATCGTGGCATTTTTATATAAATCTAAATTCAAATGGAGTCCATCGATAGTGTGGAAGAACTGGTCACGGTTTTAGCCCGTAGCCAAGCACACGAATTTGTAGGAATTAGTGAAAGGTTAAATTTAAAAGCTTCTGATTTTGAAGGCTTTGCAACTTGGTCAGAGCAACACTACACCCGAAATTGCATTAGCAAAGACGATCACTATGAACTAATTCTTCTCTGCTGGGAAGGACATCAAAAAACGCCGATACATTGCCATAATGGCGAGGAGTGTTGGGTCTTAAACCTTAAGGGAGAACTTAAGGAAATACGTTTCGAAGAAAAAAGCCCGGACTCCGGTGAATTAGTTGCAACCAGCAACGAAATCCTTCAAGATGGTGGAATTTCCTATATGAATGATAATATGGGCTTTCACTTGTTGGAGAATATGCAGGGAGAGCGCGCCATGACGCTACATCTTTATATGGATCCAATTGATTCTTGCAGAATCTTTGATGAGGAAAAGCAGGAGTTTATCCGAAAAAAATTAAGCTATGACAGTGTAGCTGATTTAAAGGTACAGGCCTAAATTATCTCTGGAAATCACCGATACCTCTGCGACGTTGCAGTTTAAGGTCCTGAAGAATACTGGACTTCACTCTGATGGTTATCACATAAGACTGCTGGAAACCAAAGGGCACCCAGGTGCAGCTTAAATTCCAACAATGTAAATCCCGGTAAAAATCGAATGTGGTAAAAGTAAAGTCTTTGGCTTCGATATCATAACCGGTACGGAACCCTAACTTCCAGCCTTCACTAATATTGATATCGCCTGAAACATCTACTGATTGACGCACCACAGGCTCTCGGCCCCCGGGATTAGAATAAGATAAGTTGTAATTGAAATTCACCGACCAGGGCACATTAAAGTCTACATAACCTGGTAAGCGATAATAATCAATATCACCCTCAGTGATTCCCATTACTGGCTGGGCGGCCTGCCGTGACTGGTCTTCTTCCGGCTCATCCTTGGCCTTTCCACTCGCAAAGCGTTTGGCATCAAGCCTGGTTCCGAGGGTAAAACGCTGACTTGTAACCCGCGCCAAAGGACCACCGCGATCTAGGGAGAAAGTATTTACCCTTTGATTTAATGATTCATCGAAATAGTAAGGATCGAAAGTGGCATTGTAGTTAATGTTAAATAGACCCTTAAATACTGTAGATGATGCATTTAACCTTATCTGACTGAGTTTAAATTCCTCGGCCGCCATATTGTAACTACCATTAATTGAAAGGCGCTCTAGTAGTTTAATTTTTTTAAGACCAGTCGAATCGTCTTTGGAGCGAACCTTCGCTTCTAAAGTGTTTTGGACCCCAAAATTTATAGAACCCGAGCGCCCTGCAGACGCCGACCCATAGACTCCTCTTGAGAATGGGTTAACCAGGGTGGTATTGCCCAAGGAGTCGTTTTGAACTTCCTCATAATAACCCCAAAATGGATCGCTAAAATCGGGTCGGTAACTTAAGCCAATAGTGGGAGTTGCCACGTGACGTAAAGCGCGCAAAAATCCTTTGTAACGCCATAATCCATAAACTTTCGTGGATAGGTTAGCAGAAGCGTTAAAGTCGCGGTTGGCAAAAAACCCATTTATGGTATCCACCACTACTGCCCTGTTTTGGTCGGGGTCATAATCGTATGCCAACTTATTGGGATACCACCTCTCGGTGAAATTTACGCTTGGATTGAAAACAAAATATTTAAAAACCTTGTAGTTAGCAGAAATTGGGATATTATGTTGCACCCCCATCCTACTGCTATCCCTAAAAACCGTTTCCGTAAAGATGGGCTTATCCATCCGCGTTTGAATTTGGTTTTTTCCATTTAGGGTATAACTAATCCCTATTTCTTCATACCACTTTTTCTTACCGCTAATTCCTCCTTCCTTTTTAAAGGGGAAAAACCTTTGTACCGCAAAGTTTACATTAGGTAAGGTTAAGGTAATATCCTGAGTGGCATTATTCTGCGAGTGATTAAGGGCAACATTTAAACTATAAGGCTTATTAGGCCAGCGACGTGAAAAACTAACACTGGAGTTTAGGCGGTTTTGCAATACCTGGTCAGGGTTAATACTGGTAATTTGAAAGAATTGGGTTGTGGCAATATTGACATTAGCCGAAAAGCGGTAAAAAGGATTGGCTTTGGGATCCTGATTATGGCTCCATCTAATACTAAAGTCAGATTTATTATCAAAAGCTTGGGGCACAAATGGCTGAAATTCTGGTAAACCATAACGCAGTAAGTTGTAGCGCACGTTTAGGTTTCCATTAAATTTATAACGTTTTCGATAAGCACTTGAGGCTTGTACTCCATAGCCCCCCTTGGTATATATATCTCCGGTTAAACTTAGATCAAAGTAATCGCTCGCTGCCCAATAAAAACCTCCATTCTGCAAAAAGTAACCCCGAAACTGGGAGGAGCCATAACTGGGGATAATAATTCCCGATTTACGTTTATCGGTAGTGGGGAAAAAGCCAAAAGGCACCATTAATGGCGTCGGGATATCAAAAAGTTCTAAAAAGGCAAATTGGGTAACCACCTTTTCGCCGGGTATAACTTTTGCTTTGGGCGTACGAATGCTGAAATGTGGATGTTCGTGGCTACAGGTAGTATAAGAGGCATTTTTAACGAAAAAAGCCTGGCCATCCGTTTTCTTCACTTTTTCTCCATGTAAAAAACCCTCTCCTTCTTGAGTAATAACCTTATTGATTCGTGCTTTACCCGATTCAAAATTATAGCGCATTTCGTCGGCTCGATAGGTTTTCCCGGCCTCGGTAAAAATTGGTTTTTGCCCAACTTTCCCGGTGGAGTCCGCTAATCCGCTGGCGAAGATTTCGGATTTATCGAACTCAATGCGGATATAACCCGCTTCGATTTTCATTCCGCCGTATTCAATCACCGCTTGATTGTACAACTCTATACTATTGTTCTCCAGAGAACTGGGCATAGAATCAAGGGCATTATAAACAATATCGTGATCGAGAAAAGACTGGCTTTTGCTCTTTGAGCCTTTAATGCTGTCGGCAGGAATGAATAAATCATCCGGGAAATCGCCACCAGTGCTATCCTTAACCAAGCTATCGGCTTTAGCAGTATTTTCATCGGTCTGCGCCAGAGCAGACTGATTTAAGCCAACAAAGACCGTTAATAAAATGATGATTTGGAAGGTCGACCGACGCAATATGAATTTAACTTTGCTTGTTATGATAAAGGCACCTGCAAATTGCCGCCAAAACTAATCAAAAAACAGACCATTGAAGCTACAAACGATTCTAATCATCGCTTTATTCTGCAGCTTTCGCGGTAATATTTATGCACAGGAAAATACAGATTTCGGCGGAATACGGACGGTAATACTAGATGCAGGTCACGGTGGACGTGACCCTGGCAACTTGGGAACCCGACGCTATAAGACGGTTGAGCGCGATATTACCCTGATGGTTACTCTTAAGTTAGGGGAGTACATACGTGAGAATTTACCCGACGTGAAGGTCGTTTACACCCGCTCTGATAATACTTCGGTTACCCTAGAAAAAAGAGCCGAAATTGCGAATGAAGCTAAAGGTGATCTATTTGTAAGTATTCACTGTGACTCATTTGATAATCCCGCGGTAAATGGCTGCACCAGCATTGTTTTAGGTAGAAATCATGATGATGAAAACCGCATTGCCTTGCAAGAAAATGCCGCAATTCTGTTAGAGGACGACTACGAAAATCGTTACGAGGGTTTCGATTTGAATAACCCAGAATCGGCAATAGGCTTAAACTTAATGCAACAGACCTATCTCAACGAAAGCATTGCTTTTGCGAGTTTAGTTCAAGAACAATTTAGGGAAAGAGTACAGCGCAAAGATCGCGGGGTAAAGCAGCAACCTCTTTATGTAACGAGTCGAACTGCGATGCCTGCCGTGCTTATTGAACTGGGCTTTTTAACCAATCCTACTGAAGAAGATTTTCTCAACTCCGATCGTGGTCAATCTTACATGGCATCGGCCATTTTTCGTGCGATTCGGGATTTTAAAGCGCAGCAAGACCTTTTGGTCGCCGATGCGGTAAAAAACCAAAAGGTAAATTCAAAAGGAGAAAGTAAGAAGCCCAGTAAAGCTCAAGAAACAGAATCAGACTCCAAAAAGAAGCCGGTAGAAACTACAAAGAAAGTAGCATCTAAAAACGAGCCTGGAAAAACTAAGCCTGCTCAGGCAAAGCCAAGCTTTGTGCAAGCAGAAGGTATTCAGTTTGCCGTGCAAATTTTAACCCTAAGCAGCCGAAAGCAAGCTGGGGACCCTGTATTTAAAGGTGTGAATGAAATTGGAGTCATCCAAGAAGATGGACTCTTTAAATATTATGCCTACCCCACTAAAAAATACGCTTTGGCCAGCGGGAAAGCTCAAGAATTAAGAGCTTTAGGCTTTAAAGGTGCCTTCGTTATTGGTTTGGATAATGGTCGCAAGATTAGCGCCTCTGAAGCCCGTAAAAAGCTCCTATAATTTTTTAATCTTTGCTAGTCTAAAAGCCGATCGCTTGAAAGTATCACGAGAAATAAAGATCGGGGGTATTACCCTCTTGGCCCTATTCGGGCTTTACTACGGAATAAACTTTTTAAAAGGTCAAGATTTTTTTGAGAATAAACGGATTTTCTATGCCGTTTACACTAAAATCGATGAGCTCACTAAAGCCAGACCGGTAAACATCAATGGTTACCGTGTGGGTCAGGTGCATGAAATTAATTTTCATCCTGATGGCAGCGGTCGTCTCGTAGTATCATTAAACATCACCAATGATATCGCTATTCCAAAAAATACGGTAGCCCGCATTTACAGTTCGGACCTCATAGGGTCTAAGGCGGTGGAATTAGTAATGGGTGATTCTCAAGAATGGGCCGAAACCGGTGACACCCTTAGATCTACTATAGAGCTTAGCCTAACAGACGAGGTCAACGAACAAGTGAAGCCAATTAAAGAAAAAGCGGAAAAGCTAATTGGCTCGATCGATACCGTTATGGTTCTTGCCTCTGGCTTTTTAAATGAGGACACAAAGAGCAATTTCACCGAAACATTTGCCAATCTGCGAAATACCTTCGAAAAACTCAATAATACCGTTAATGCCTTAGATCGGGCCGTTTCTGGTGGTGATCATAATTTAGTTGGCAGTATTGAAGATGTATCTAAGATTACCGAAACCATTGAGGAAAACCGACAGGAACTAGACCGAACCTTTAAGAATATTGCCAATTTAAGCGATAGCCTAAGTAAAGTGGATTTCAAGCGGACCTTGCAAAACTTAGATTCTACTCTAAGTAACACCAACGAGGTAATGGCAAAAATCAATGAGGGAAATGGAACGGTTGGTGAATTGGTCAACGATAAGGAACTTTATCAAAACTTATTAAAAGCAACTGAGCAATTAAACCTTATCTTATTAGATTTGAAATACAATCCAAGTCGATACGTCCGCTTTTCTGTGTTCGGTGGAGGTGAAGATTACGATGAGGAGGAGATAATGAAGAAAGAGGCGGAAGCGGCGGCCAAACGTGCCGATACCGCAAATTCAAAATAGATCTATGGAACTACATTTCGGAATTCAGAATATCCTATTTCTCCTTGCAGTAGGTGTGGCGGCTTTTTTCTTTGCCCGCAACTTCTCCAAAATATGGCGAAACATCCGATTAGGCCGCGCTATAAATCGTAGCGACCGAAAAGCTGAGCGTTGGCGATTGATGGCGAAAGTAGCTCTGGGTCAGGGTAAAATGGTCCGTAGAAAAGCCGTAGCCGGTTTTTTTCATATCATCGTATATGCTGGTTTCCTTCTCATCAATATTGAGGTTGCAGAAATATTGATTGATGGAGTTTTAGGTACCCACCGCGTTTTTATGCCTTTGCTAGGGCCAGTTTATGATGCAGCAATTCACTTTTTTGAACTCCTAGCGGTATTGGTGCTTATTGCCTGCATTATTTTCTTGTGGCGTCGTAATGTACAAGTGGTTGATCGCTTCAAAGACCTAAAGGGTTGGGCTAAACGCGATGGTAATAATATTCTTTACATCGAAATTGTATTGATGGCGGCCTTGTTATTATTAGGTGCAGCCGAAGCAAATATTGAAGGTAATGGCGTTGAGGGATGGGTCGTAAGCTCACAGTTAGCACCTCTCTTTGCCGGAATGGATCAGGCTAGCCTTCACATAATTGAGCGCATTGCTTGGTGGTTTCACATCCTTGGCATCCTAGCCTTTTTAAATTACCTTCCCTACTCAAAACACTTCCATATTATCATGGCCTTCCCCAATGTTTGGCACAGCAAACTGGAGCCAGCGGGACAGTTCAGCAATATGGAAAGCGTTAAAAAAGAAGTTGAATTAATGATGGATCCTAATGCAGATCCCTTTGCCGCTCCTGCGGAAGGTGATAGCACGGAACCCTCACGCTTTGGAGCCAAAGATGTAATGGACTTGCATCAAGTACAACTCATGAACGCATACTCTTGCACAGAGTGTGGGCGCTGTACTGCCGCTTGTCCGGCTAACCAAACCGGTAAGAAACTCTCACCTCGAAAAATAATGATGGACACCCGTGATCGCCTTGAAGAAGTAAGTGCGATTATCGATGCCAAAGGCCAATTCGAAGAGGATGGCAAAAATCTCCTCGACGATTACATTAGCCGCGAAGAACTGTGGGCTTGTACCACCTGTAACGCTTGCGCTGATGCCTGCCCGGTAAACATCGACCCGATGTCCATTATTGTAGAAATGCGCCGCTATTTAGTAATGGAAGAATCCGCGGCTAATCCATCATTAAACACCATGATGAGCAATGTTGAAAACAACGGTGCTCCATGGGCTTATGCTCAAGCCGATCGGGCCAACTGGATAAATGAATAGCAATGAAAGGCAACAAGCAGGTCGAACTTCGAGAATTAGAAGTCGACGGTAAAAAACTGAGCCCTACCCTACCGGAGGGCATGAAGAACTATTTAATTGACATCGACGGTACTATTTGCGACGATATTCCCAATGAGGAGCCGGAGAGAATGGCAACTGCCGAGCATTTCCCCGATGCTTTAGAGACCTTAAATCGTTGGTACGAAGAAGGTCACATCATTTACTTTTTCACCTCTCGCACCGAGGAACATCGTGGAGTTACCGAAAAATGGTTAGAAGAGAAAGGCTTTAAATACCACGGAATGTTAATGGGTAAACCTCGGGGAGGAAACTACCACTGGATAGACAATCATCTGGTAAAAGCAACCCGTTACGAAGGCAAATTCACCGACTTAGTGAAGCGTGAAGTAAATATCGAAGTCTTTGAAAAATAGACTAATCGTCATAGCGCTAAGTCTAATGTTTCTCGCTTGTGAGCAAGAGCAAAGTCTAAACTTGCAGTTGAATCCCGAAATTCTGAGCTTACAACCGAGCAGCACTGCTCGACAATTTGTCTCAAGCTTGGGCGATACTATTAGCCTAAGCCTGGTCAATAGCGAAGCAAGCGTAGAAGAAATTAATGAAGGTGGATTAATCGGTAATTTAAACTACGAACTCATTAAGACCGAAAGGCGCTGGTATCAGACTCAGTGCGACAGCCCCTTCTTTCGATTTGACTACCAATTTTCTTGCTTTCCTAGTAGTACTAGCGGCCAAAACCAGCGTGATGATTTGGTCCTAAGCTTTAGTGATGAAAATGGAGAAAAAGCGGAGAGTTTAAGCATTAGTTATAATGGTGAGACCTTTGTTCTCGATCCAAATTTGCTGATCTATTACGACTCCTTAAATTTGATTAACCAAGTATATTATGAAGTCTTTAGTCCCTTGAACGGCACTGAAGATTTTAAACAGTTTTACTTCACCGGACAACAAGGTATTGTTGGTTTTGTTAGTGGAGATAATGTGGCATTTGAACGTATCAACTGATGGAAGAAATATTGAAAGTCCCTACCATGGCAGAACTTTCTGCCTCCGATAAATTACCCGAAGTTCTTTTCTGGGTAGGATGTGCAGGAAGCTTCGACGACCGAGCAAAGAAGATTACCAAGGCTTTTGTTAAAATATTGCATAAAGCTAAGGTCGACTTTGGGGTTTTAGGCACCGAGGAAACTTGTACCGGTGACCCTGCTAAAAGAGCGGGTAATGAATTTCTTTTTATGATGCAGGCCATGCAGAACATTGAGGTTCTGAATGCCTATGAAGTAAAGAAAATCGTGACCACCTGCCCCCATTGTTTTAATACCCTGGCCAATGAGTACCCCGAATTAGGTGGGAAGTATGAAGTGCTTCATCATACTCAGTTTATAAACCAATTGCTAGAAGACGGTCGCCTAAGTATTGAGGGCGGTGCTTTTAAGGGCAAGAAAATTACTTACCATGACCCATGTTACTTGGGTAGAGCCAATGGTGTTTACGAGGCGCCGCGCGAATTAATCCAGAAATTGGATGGCGAATTAGTGGAAATGCGCCGTTGTAAAAGCAATGCGCTTTGTTGTGGCGCAGGCGGTGCACAAATGTTCAAAGAGCCCGAGGCGGGAAATAAGGATATTAATATTGAGCGTACCGAAGAGGCGCTAGAAACGAAGCCCGATTACATCGCGGCCGCTTGCCCCTTCTGTAATACCATGATGACTGATGGCGTAAAAAACAGCGACCGAGAAGGAAGTCTGCCTGTTTTAGACCTTGCCGAAATGATAATTCAAGCCGAAGATTTGTAAGATGTATTTACCATTCGAAGATTTAGATAGCCAAGCGAGAGTATGGATTTTCCAAAGCACTCATTATTTGGAATTTGAAAAAGTAGAAAGGATTTCTGCGCGCTTAATGAATTTCCTAAGCGACTGGAAAGCACATGGCTACGATTTACAAGCAAGTTTTACCGTGATTTATGAGCGCTTCATAGTAGTAGGACTCGATGAAGCCTCTTATCAGGCTACTGGTTGTAGCATAGATAAACTCACCCATTTAATTCAAGCCTTGGAGCAAGAGTTAAACATTTCCTTGATGGATCGCACTCAAATTGCTTTTAGAGACCATAATGACCTTATAGAGACGGTGCATATGATGGACTTTAGGGCTGCTTTAGACAATGGTGACTTAGATGAAAACACCATAGTCTTTAACAACCTAGTGACTTCTAAGGCCGAGTTAAAACGTAAATGGGAAACTCCGGTTAGTGAAAGCTGGCATAAACAATGGCTGCCGGTAGCCTAAGCTTTCATTTTATCCTTTATTAAATTCGAGAAATCGGGGTGAATTGAAGCTGCACTGGCAATTATTTCCTTACCAAATAGATAATTATCGCCTAGGCTAAAATCACAAACCTGACCCCCAGCCTCTTGCACTAAAAGAATACCTGCTGCAACATCCCAGGCGTGTAGGCCATACTCAAAAAAGCCATTAAAGCGCCCCGCCGCTACATAGGCCAAATCGGTAGCCGCCGAACCTAAGCGACGTACTCCCCGTGTATGCGTGTAAAGGTGACTTAAAAGCTCATTAAACTCCCGAAGGCGATCGAAGTCATAGTAAGGAAAACCTGTGGCAATTAAGGCCTTGCTTAATTCTGATTCCGAACGAACCTGGATTGCTTGCTCATTTAAATAAGCACCTGAACCTCTCACCGCACTGAAAAGCTCCTTCTGCCCTAACTCATAAACCGCAGCGACCTCAGCTCGATCACCATGATAAAGGGCAACACTGATTGCAAAGACCGGTAAATCGAACAAAAAATTGGTGGTTCCATCTAAAGGGTCTACAATCCAATTCCACTCCTTTTGCTCTTGACCAACAGTCTCCTCCTCGGTAATAAAACCAGCCTCAGGGAAAATATCCTTTAGGCCTGCAACCAGCCTCCTTTCTGTTTCTTGATCTACATAGGACACCAAACTATTTAGCCCCTTAATTTCTACTTGCTCACCCCGTACCTTTTTGCGGTTTTCAAGAATAAACTCACCCGTTTCTCTGCAGAGGGAATTAAGTTGAATGGAGATGTCTTGAGGATTCATTGCTCTTGGTGCTTTAAACTGATAATATCCATTCGATGTAAAAGCTTTACATCATTACAATAGCCCTGTAAAACTTGACTTATAGACAATGCTTCACCACGAGGATGCAAAGAATATTCTTCAAAGCTATCTCTCGAGCTCCATTTATAATAAGCTATTAGGCTGATTGGCGTTTCATGGTGCAGAGTGGCTTCTATAAGCGCTTCATGCTTCTTTAAAAAAGAAACATAGTCTTGCCAATGCACTACGAATTCCTCCTTGAATATAGGGTTTAGACGAAATTCAACTACAGATGCAAACATTATTGACTAAGTAAGGCAGGTGCCTCAAGGTAGTCAAATCGTATTAGACCATCCTCATCAATAGTCCTTAATTTTATGCGTGCACTTTGATTCACCAACTCGGGGTTCCAAGTGGTTTTAACTTTCAGGTAATTGCGAGTAAAGCCAGTGATATAGCCGGCCTTAAAGTTATCTTCAAAAAGTACTTCCTGATCAGAGTTTAATTGCGATTCATAAAAAGCACGGCGCTTTTTTGCACTGAGGACACGCAACATTTTACTGCGACGTTTTCGCTCAGCATAGGGCACCTGCTCCTCCATTCCATCGGCCTCCGTGTTTGGCCTTCTGCTATAGGTAAATACATGTAAATAACTCACATCCAAGTCGTTAACAAAGTTGTAAGTCTCTAAAAAATCTGCTTCGCTTTCACCTGGAAAACCACAGATCACATCGACACCGATGGCACAATGTGGCATTAAAGCCTTTATTTTCGCTACCCTATCTGCATACAGTTCACGCAGGTAGCGACGTTTCATCTTCTTAAGGATTTTATTGGAGCCACTTTGCAGCGGGATATGAAAATGGGGCACAAATCGCTTTGATTTTGCCACAAATTCAATTGTTTCATCCTTCAGCAAATTTGGCTCAATAGAGGAGATTCGAATGCGATCAATTCCTTCCACTTCATCTAAAGCCTGGACCAATTCTAGGAAGGTATGCTCATGCCGCTTATTTCCAAACTCTCCTTTACCATAATCACCAATATTAACCCCAGTGAGGACAATTTCCTTTGCTCCCTCCTTTACAATTTTCTCGGCATTGGCAAGGACATTACTAAGACTATCGGAACGAGAAATACCGCGAGCTAAAGGAATGGTGCAATACGTACACTTGTAATCACAACCATCTTGTACTTTTAAGAAAGCTCGGGTGCGGTCACCCATAGAATAAGCACCAACGTAAAAATCGGCTTCATTAATCTCACAAGAATGAACCTCTCCCTTATCGCTCTTGGTGAGGCCATCTAAATAATCGGTGATTTTAAATTTTTCGGTAGCTCCCAAAACTAGATCTACTCCTTCAAATGCGGCAATTTCTTCAGGCTGCAATTGCGCATAACAGCCCACAACCACCACTAAGCCCTCGGGATTAGCCTCTTGGGCCTTGCGAACCCAATACTTACACTCCTTATCTGCATTATGGGTAACCGAGCAGGTATTAATCACATAAACATCGGCCGCCTTATCAAAATCGGTTTGGGTAAACCCGTTTTCCTTGAAGTCGCGCGCAATGGTCGAGGTTTCCGAAAAGTTAAGTTTACAGCCTAAGGTGTGAAAGGCTACCTTTTTCCCGTTCATTTCCATGCGGCAAAAGTATTAAATATTGCAGGCTTAAATTCATTAAGTCTATCAATCATGGTATTGAAAACTAGCGCAATAAAAAAAGCGTGGCAAAAACCACGCTTCCCTTCCCCTTTATGTTTTATTATGAACCTTTAGCAAAATTGACAACTTCCTCATCTAAAGGATTGGTCCGGCTACCTAGATGGGCTACCCAATTACCATTCTCATCCACTAAAAACTTATTGAAGTTCCAACTTACCTTAGCGTCATCCACACCGTTCAAGTTTGCGTCGGTAAGCCAAGTATACAGTGGGTGCTGAGCATCTCCCTTCACATCAATTTTATCCATCATCGGAAAGCTTACACCATAATTCTTTTGGCAAAAGGCTTTTATTTCTTCGTTGCTACCAGGCTCCTGACCCATAAACTGATTACATGGGAAACCGATAATTTCAAAGTTCTCTCCCCCATACTGCTCGTAAAGCTTTTGCAAGTCTTCATATTGAGGCGTAAAACCGCACTTACTAGCCGTGTTTACAATTAACACCCTTTTCCCTTTGAGCTTGTTAAAGGCAAAATCCTGACCATTAATATCCTTCACTACAAAATCGTGGAAGGAAGTTTCATTGATAGAATTATTCAATGCTAAGGTATTTGAATTGGCGGTTGTGCTAGGCACCGACTGATTGCAGGAACCTAAAAAAGCTGTAACTGCAAAAAGGAATAGAATTTTTCTCATCTCTTGTTTTCTTTTAAAAACACACAAATTTAGAAAAGGTTTCTCTTCACTCCATTAATCTAAAGGCTGTATTACCTTTGCTGCATGCAGGGCGTATTTCAAATTATAAAACTGAACTTTCGATTAGAGTGGTCTGCAAGGCAATCTTACTTCTCGCTGCTAATCTATATTCTGTCCACAGTTTACATTTCCAATTTGGTTTTCGAACAAACGATCGGATTGGAAAGTTGGAATGCCTTTTTTTGGGTTATATTTCTATTCGCAGCTGTTCAAGCCGCATACCGAAGTTTCTATTTTGAAGCAGATCGGCGCTTCTTACTTTATTTTGGCTTGGTAGCCCCCGAATCCCTTATACTCGGTAAAATCCTTTATAACTTTCTTTATTTAGGCGTATTAGGCCTTTTCACGGTGCTCATTTTTGGGGGCTTAATGGGTTTCCCCATGGCTAATCCAGAAGCATTTTTACTCATTCTTTTCCTGAGCGCGCTAGGATTTAGTGCCATCCTAACCTTAGTTTCTGGCATAGCCGCAAAGGCCGGCGCAAATCCAGCCTTACCAGCCATTCTTAGCATCCCACTCCTTTACCCGCAAATTATAACTCTTAGTAAATTAAGCCTGCGCAGTTTAAGTGGTTTTAGTTGGGAAGTAAATGCTCCGTTGCTGATAGTTTTAAGCTTATTGGCATTGGTTTCATTACTATTATCCTACCTCTTATTTCCCTACCTTTGGCGCGATTAAAATTCCCTATGAAAGGCATCTGGTGGAAACTTCTCGGACCCCTACTCATTCTCTATTCCATAAGCATGGGATTATATGGTCCTGTACCTCGTTTACCAATCTTAAATGAAACCATAAGGGTTCTATATTACCATGTTCCGATGTGGTTTTCTATGATCGCGATGATGTTGGCCAGTTTAATTTTCAGCATTCAAGCTTTAGGAGAAAAAGAAGGAGCAGACTTAAAGGCCTTTGAATTTGCTCGCACAGGCTTTCTCCTAGCGTCATTGGGTCTTATTACTGGAATGGTATGGGCCCGCTTCACCTGGGGTGCTTTTTGGGTAAATGATCCAAAGTTGAATGGCACTGCGGTAACCATGCTTATTTACCTAGCTTATTTTGTGTTACGCTCATCTGTTGAGGAGGCGCAAAAAAGAGCTCGCTTGGCCGGAGTCTACAATATTTTCGCCTTCGTAATGATGATTGTCTTTATTGGCATTTTACCTAGGATGACCGATAGCTTACATCCAGGAAATGGCGGAAACCCTGGTTTCAATCAATACGACCTAGATTCTAATATGCGACCCATCTTCTATGCGGCTGTCTTAGGCTGGATACTTATCGGCTTATGGATAAGTCAATTACGGATTCGCTATAAAAAATTACGAGATGCAAAAACTATCTAGATATATCACTCTTTTAGCCTTAGCATTATTTAGCTTCAGCGCTAAGGCACAACAGATGCCGGAAGTTGAAATGGCCGATTCTTTACGTGAGAATGGTAAAATATTTGTGGTAATAATTATCATGAGCCTAATCTTTATTGGAGTGGCTGCCTACCTGTTCAACTTAGATCGAAAGATCAGCAAAATGGAAAAAGGTCAATAAGCATGAAAAAGACGCATATTGCTATTATCATTGTTATCGCAGTGGCTATTGGTGCCATCATTACCACTATTAACGATGCCTCTACCTATGTCGGTTTCGCCAAGGCGCAAGAAGTTCCTGGCACTAAATACACGGTTATTGGTTACCTAGATAAGGAAGCGGCTATGGATTACAATGCCAAAGCCAACACCTTTGTCTTTACTGCCATCGACAAAGAAGGTGAAAAATCGAAAGTCTTTTATAATCAACCAAAGCCCCAAGACTTTGAACGCAGCGAAGAAATTACCATGAAAGGTTTTGCCACTGATTCGGCCTTTGTTGCAGAAGAAATTTTAATGAAGTGTCCCAGCAAGTACAATGAAGAAAATCAAATTGCGGGATACGAAACCTATCAAGACTAGTAGCTGATTTATGGAGTATGTTGGAGAGCACCTCTTGCCAGGGATATTGGGAAGAACTTTTGTTGCCTTGGCTTTTGCCGCGGCAGTAGTTTCAGTAATTGCTTACTACTTAGCGGAAAAACAGGACTCAACTAGTTTTAAAAAATTAGGTCGAATCGCATTCTATGCGCATATCACCGGGGTCTTAGGTCTAGTTTTAAGTCTATTCTACCTTTTACTTAGTCACTATTTCGAGTACGATTACGTTTGGAAACACTCTTCGCTTGACCTCGAGCAAAGGTTTGTCTTCTCCGCTTTCTGGGAAGGACAAGAAGGAAGCTTTATCCTCTGGTTGTTCTGGCAGGCTATTTTAGGAGGAATCCTGGTATTTACCGCTAAAAAGTGGGAAAACTACACCATGATGGTCTTTGCGGCGGTACAAGCCTTTCTAGCCTCCATGATTTTAGGAGTCTTCCCTGGCGGCATCCGCATTGGAAGTAGTCCTTTTGTCTTGATGCGTGAAACAGCGGATAACCTCGGACTACCTTGGACTCAGATCCCTGATTACCTCGAAAAGTTCCCTGCCTTTATGGATGGTAGTGGCTTAAACCCATTATTGCAAAACTATTGGATGACCATCCACCCACCGGTTCTATTCTTGGGCTTCGCCTCTACCTTAGTGCCTTTTGCTTTTGCTATTGCCGCACTTTTAAAAGGCGACTTGAAATCGTGGGTGAAGGCTACCCTTCCCTGGGCCTTCTTTAGCGTTGGTATATTAGGCTTGGGTATTTTAATGGGAGGAGCATGGGCTTATGAAGCCTTAAGCTTTGGTGGATTTTGGGCTTGGGACCCGGTAGAAAACTCGTCCTTGGTACCTTGGATAACCATGGTTGGGGGCGCTCACTTACTCTTAGTTTACCGTAATAAGAAATCGGGTTTAGGGGCAGCATTCTTTATGAATATCCTCACTTTCGTTTTAATCCTCTACTCCACTTTTTTAACCCGATCGGGGGTATTGGGCGATTCATCGGTGCATGCTTTTGTAGATTTAGGTCTTAGTGGGCAATTATTGATTTACCTACTCTTCTTTACCCTTATCGCCTTCGGACTATTAATTTGGCGTTACAAAGAATTACCTAAAAGTAAAACTGAAGATGATCTTAGCTCGAGGGAGTTTTGGTTATTCATAGGCAGTCTAGTACTCTTGATTTCAGCCTTTCAAATCATCTTTAGCACTTCTATCCCAGTATTAAACCGTCTATTTGGACCAGAAGGTTGGATAGCCCTTATGGAAGAAGAGATGGCTCCGCCCTTGGATGCAATAGAGCACTACAATAGCTTTCAGCTTCCCTTTGCCATTCTAATCGCCCTATTCATAGCAGTTGGCCAATTCTTACGCTATGGCAAAACCAAAGCCAAAAGTTTCTGGAAAAATATCAGCTTAAGCTTAGCCATTAGTATTGTAGTTACCGCTCTCTTTGCTCAGCTCTACAGCTTTTGGTCGAACGGACTTTATTTGGCCCTCCTATTCACAGGCTTCTTTGCGGCCTTCAGTAATTTGTACTATTGGTTAGTTCAGGGTCGTGGTAAATTCAGTTTTGCCGGATCTTCTGTAGCACACTTGGGCTTCGCTTTACTTTTAGTGGGTGCCTTAATTTCCAATGGAAAACAGGAGACTATTAGTCAGAGTAAAGTATTCCTAAGTGAAGACCTACCTGCTAATGAGAATGCCTTAATGGAGCAAGGTGACAGTATTGCATTAGGTAATTACACTGCGGTTTTTGAAGGTTTAAAACAAGAGGGAAATAAACAGTTTTATGAAGTAAACTACTTCGATGAACCTGGTCAGTCTTCCGCTAATTTTAAGCTTGAGCCCTTTTTGTTAATGAGCGATGAAATGGGTCCCACTCCAAATCCAGATACCCGACACTTTTGGGACAAGGATATTTACACCCATGTCACCTACTCTTCTTACCTCGAACCCACTACGGGCGATGGCTATGGAAAAGAAGCTGAAGTAAAGCTAAGAGAAGGCGACACCGCAATTTACCGCAGTCACTTTGTGGTTTTCGATAGTCTAAAGGTGAGAGCAGGTATCAATGATAGTACTGGCGAAATGGAACGCCTAACCTTAACAGGAGTAGGTCGGGTCATTAATGCCATGGGACAAGAGTTTAAAATTAGTCCTACCTACCAATTGGAAGGCGAAATATTGAGTCACGAGGACGCCTACCTGGAAGAAGCTGGCTTTAAATTTCGCTTTGCTGATATCGACACCGAGACTAATCAGGTAATTATAAAAGCTTGGACTAAACTCGACGAAAACGAAAAGCCTTTTATTGTAATGAAGGCAATTGTTTTCCCGATGATAAACATCCTATGGTTAGGTAGTATTCTAATGGTCCTTGGATCCTTTATTGCTGTTTGGCAACGGATTAAGCAAGCTTAAGGAAAAGCTACTATACTTATGGGTCCGGTAGATTTCACTTCAAAACCACATTGTAGCACATAATAATAGGTGCCATCAGGTAGCGTATTTCCGTCTTGATCGGTTCCAAACCAATCATTACCGTAGGCATCATCCGTGTAAACTTCCGAACCCCAGCGATTAAGGATAGTAAGCTTACAGGAACCAGATGGGTTTAAATAGGATAGGTCGAAAAAGTCATTAAGGCCATCGCCATTGGGGGTTATAATATTGTAAACCGCTTGTTCTCGATCATCGTAGAGATAAACGAATAAGGAATCAGTACCTTGGCAACCGTATTGATCGGTTAAGCGTAAATATACCACCACCGTATCGTCCTGATCTCTAAATCTAATCCGAGGATCACGGGCAAATGGATTATTAATTTCGATAGGCGAAGAGGCGTACCAATAATAATCATAACCGAAATTGGCCCTTAAACCGAGGATCTGGCCACGAGGCACATTGGTATCCGGACCAGCATCTACAAAAACCGAATTGGCCGTAATATCAATGGTATCATGTAATTCTACCGAGCATGAATCCCAAGCAACGGTTAATTTTACTGGTTTTCGACCGGGACTCTGCCAACGAATACCATAAGCATCAATTCCGTTTACGAAGGGAATTTCGGCATCTGCACCAAAATCCCAGCGATAGCGACCATTAGATGGCAAATTACCAGCGGTAGAAAAACTGAGGTTCTGTACCTCGAAACAAGGCACTCCGTCCCAAAGTAAAGTGGGCACAACCGGTGGCTTCACGGTAAAAGGAGCGAAAGTAGTATCGCTACAAGACTGACCTGGATTAGCGATTAGGGTTACTAGATAAGTGCCGGGCCCAGGATAAGTATAGGTCGGATCCCAATCACGAGAGGTATCGGCTACCGTATTCCTATCACCAAAATTCCATAGAACAGAATTTGCGCCCACGGTTTGGTTCTCAAACTTCACAGTTAGGCCATCACAGAGTATGGTTGGATCCTCTATGGGCGTACGCATATCACTAATCACCTTTTTCTGACAATTACTCACCGCAAACTGATAATCGAGGCGAACCGTGCTCATTATCTGCCCATTACGCCATTCACTTATGCAAATCCCCGCTACATAGATTCCTTGTTGACTAGCCGTTCCTGTGAGGACACCCGTTTGCGGATTAATGCGAAAGGTAACACTGCTGGGAATTGGATCTTGGTAGGTATAAGGACTTGTAAAGGCAACCGGACTAAAGGGAGGCGGACACGGAGGATTAGGAATAACGGAAAAACAATTACCTCCACCAGCACCGGCCGAACCTCCACCAGCATAAATGCGACAAAGCTCATAGGATATAGAGTCACCATCGCTTTCGCTAACCGAAATAGGAATAACGGCGGGGCGATTTAAACAAATCACATTATCGGGTGGTACATCTATCTTGGGAGAACTATTACAAGTGGTATCCATGGAAGGAATGCTAATAGAATAAGTATTGCCAATGCTACCGGGGTTGGTAACGTTTCCTATAATGGCATTTCGACAACAACGCTGATGTACTAGGGTGTAGCCGCCTAAAATTGGCGCTAAAGTGACGGTATCGATGTAATCGGTATACTCCACACATAAATTGGGCGGCACCGTGATACAAGAATCACTGCTTAGGTTATTCAGACTTACGATGGGTCCGCGACCTATAAAAAGAGTACGAATAAGGTTATTGTTGATATCATAAATCGCCACCCGGGCATTGTTGTCGAATGCCGCGCCTCCGCCCTGACAATCGCGGTAAATGCGCAAGGATATGGTATAGCGATTGCTTCCTTGACACTCATAGGTGATTTCACCACCAATTAAATGGGCTGCCTGCGATGGCTTAATCCAAGCCAAGACTACAATCAATAATAAAAGCCATCTAAAGGGGGAAGAGAAAAATGGTTTCATAGTAACAGAGTTGCCTCGAATTTAGAAAGAAAATTGCACAAATGAATTGCGGGCTGATTCTTAGCTTTGAAGCATGATTAAGAAAGTGGCCATTATAGGTTTGGGAAATGTGGGTAGCTTTCTGGCACCACGTTTAAAAGCTGCTGGATTAGAGGTGCAAGTCTTCAGCCGAAAGGCGGTGAAAGGACTTAGTAAAAGTCTGGAGCAGTACCAGGGTGACTTTGACCTCAGTCTATTATGCGTCCCCGACGATGCCATTGCTTCACTAAGTGGGGCTTTAGCTATATCAAGCGGTATTGTCGCACATAGCTCCGGCACCGTTTCAATCGAACAAATAGACCCTAAGCATAGTGAGCGGGCTATCTTTTATCCTTTAATGAGCCTTAAGGCTGATGCCGATATCCCCTTAACTAGCATCCCCTTTTGCTTTGAAGCAAGTTCTTCATTAGGAGCTGAATATTTAAGCGAATTAGGAAATCGTCTAGCCTTAGACTTTCGTTTTTTAAATAGTAAGGAAAGGGCTAGAATTCACCTTGCCGCGGTGATCAGTCAGAATTTTAGTAATCACCTTTTTCATTGGGCCTATCAGGTTTTAAAGGAAAAGCATTTAGATTTCAATATCCTTAAGCCCTTGCTAATGGAGCATTTGAAAGGTTTAGGAGAGGTTGACCCGGCTATTAAGCAGACCGGACCAGCGGTGCGCGGTGATGTATCAACCCAAGCAAAGCATCTCGAACAAATTAAAGCGGCAGAATACAAAGATTTATACCAGCGCCTAAGCGCACTTATTCAGAAAACACATGAAAAAGAATTATAAGGAACTCTTACACGATATCAAGGCCTTTGTATTTGATATGGATGGAGTGCTAACTTCAGGCGTTTTTCAAGTTGGCTCCGATGGAAAGCCCATTCGTAATCTCAATAGCAAAGATGGATATGCCATGCAGCTTGCGATTAAAAAAGGCTATATCGTAGGCATTATTTCCGGCGGACATTGTGAAGGAGTTAAAAGTGTCCTGCAAAAACTCGGAATCACCGATATCTACATGCGCGCCAGTCATAAGATGGATGCTTGGAAAGATTTCCTGGCCGTGTATGAACACCAGGGCCTAGAAGAAAAGAACATTCTATATATGGGCGATGATATTCCCGATTATCATTTAATTGAAGCGGCAGGTGTAGGCTGCAGTCCGCAAAATGCCTCACCCGAAATCCGGTCCATTTCTGAT
The DNA here is from genome assembly GCA_913055685.1 of uncultured Flavobacteriales bacterium. Classification (GTDB taxonomy): domain Bacteria; phylum Bacteroidota; class Bacteroidia; order Flavobacteriales; family Schleiferiaceae; genus Croceimicrobium. The sequence continues at coordinate 283,325 of CAJXKC010000002.1, read as the reverse complement.
TATGTATCGCCTGTGCCAGGTGGCCATGGCTGCGTTAGGGACGTGATTGAACAAACCCTTAAACTTCAAGATAACTGGATGCTAGAAGAAGATTTTGCATGGTAGCTTCACTTTTAAAATTAATACGCTGGCCAAACTTACTGATGATTGCCTTCATTCAGTATTTAATCCGCTATAGCCTAATTATCCCGCTTAATCTCCCCCATGCCTTAGACGAGTTTTATTATGGCCTGGGAGTATTGTGCTCTATTCTACTCGCTGCTGGAGGTTATATCGTCAATGATATTTATGATTTGGAGACCGATGCCCACAATAAACCAGATCGCATTAGCATCGGCAAGGGCATTTCTTTAAATGTCGCTTGGAACTTGTATTTCATCAGTCTTTTAGGTGCAACCGCCTCGGCCTATTTCCTAAGTGACTTTGCCGGTTTGGATAACCTATGGCTCATCGCCCCCTTAGCTTCTATCCTTTTGTATTTATACGCCAGCGACTTAAAGAAACGCGCCGTATTGGGAAACCTATTGGTTAGTTTTTTAAGTGCGATGCCCGTTTTTCTAATTGCCATCTTCGACATTTTACCTGCCGCTACGGCAGAGAATGCCGAGCAAGTACGTCAAAGCTTTGAGGTAATTATTGCTTACGCTCTTTTTGCTTTTTGGACTACTCTAATTCGAGAGCTGATCAAAGATGCTGAGGACCGCAAAGGCGATCGATTATCTGGATATAAAACTTTGGCAATTATCGTTTCCGAAAAAGCTTTCAAAGTAATTGTAAGCGCTTTACTCCTGGTTCTAATTGGCGCTTTAACTTTTTACGTGAATAGAACTTGGCCCTATGATAAGACCTCTAGTCTCTACGTAATATTAGCTACCATTCTCCCTTCCCTATACATCTTCTTTAAGCTCTGGCAAGCCAAAGAATCTGTGCACTATAAACAACTTAGCACCTCCCTAAAACTTTTAATGCTCCTGGGAATTTTAAGCATGCCTTTTTTCACTTTATCGCTCATTTACCAATGGCTGTAGCTTGGCAAAAACATCCCATTCTCTTAGGTTCTCAATCGCCTCGACGAGCACAATTATTAAAGGATATGGGCTTAAGTTTTAGGCAGCTAGCCTCTAAAGTAGAGGAGCACTACCCTTCCGAACTTAAAGGAGCACAAATTGCGGAGTTTTTGGCCGAATTAAAGGCCAATTCCCTATTGGATAAACTTGAAGGGGACGAAATACTTATCTGCTCCGATACCGTGGTATGGCTGGAGGGTAAATCTCTCGAAAAAGCAAAAAGTAAGAACGAGGCTAGAGAAATGCTATTGGCCTTATCGGGTAAAGAACATGCGGTTATTAGTGGCCTATTTATGGGAAACCAAAAGAAATCCCTGCTTTGTCATGATCAGACTTTGGTAAAATTTAAGAGTCTTAGCATTGAAACGATTGACTATTATATAGATCAGTATCAACCCTTTGATAAGGCCGGTGCCTATGGCATCCAAGAATGGATAGGCATGGTAGGCATCGAATCCATTAAGGGCTCCTATTTTACCGTGATGGGATTACCATGTCACAGAATTGCCGAAGAGTTGGAAGCTTGGTAAGCTTTAGCTGAATATTTTGTAATATCACGGGCCTTATGGAAGAAATTAATAAAAGCGTACCCTTAAAAATTGCGCTCATCCCAGTACTGTTTCTTATTGGCCTCCTATCCGTCAATGTAATTGGAGTCTTTGGTGATGATGCTTTAAGTGGTTCAAACCAATTCATTCTAATCCTTAGTGCCTCTTTAACTGTGGCCTTAGGTATGTATCGTGGCACAAGTTGGAGCCACATCTTAAAAGGTATTGAGAAATCTATTGCCGATACATCGGGAGCTATTATTATTATTCTTTTAATCGGCGCTCTCGCAGGTTCATGGATGATTTCAGGAATCGTTCCGGCGATGGTTTATTACGGTTTAATGCTATTAAGCCCTTCAATTTTTCTACCGGCAACCGCCATCATCTGTGCAACGGTTTCCTTAGCTACAGGGAGTAGCTGGAGTACTTCAGCCACAGTAGGTATTGCTTTAGTAGGTATTGGTCAAGCTTTAGGCATGAACGAAGCCATCGTAGCCGGTGCGGTAATTTCTGGTGCCTATTTCGGCGACAAGCTTTCGCCCATGTCCGACACCACAAATTTGGCCCCAGCGGTAGCGGGTACAGACCTGTTTACGCATATCCGTTACATGCTGTATACCACCCTACCCTCCTTTATTATTGCCCTTGTTTTATTTGCCATGATAGGCCTTTTCAAAGAAGCGGAAGGACAAATACAATCTGTATCAGCAATTATGTCTGAGCTAGCGGCTGGTTTTAATTTAAGCCTATGGTTGTTTCTGGTTCCGGTGGCGGTTATTGCGATGATCATAATGCGCGTGCCTGCCATTCCGGCCCTATTAATTGGCGCCCTAGCAGGAATCGTCTTTGCGCTTATTTTCCAAAGCGAATTATTAGTCAGCTTATCAGGTGGAAGCCAAATAGCGGACTTCTACCGGGTTTTAATGAATAGCCTTACCGTAGATATGGCTTATCCGGCAGAGCATCCGGTATTGAAAGAACTCTTAAGCTCTGGCGGCATGTCGGGCATGCTAGGCACAATTTGGCTTATTCTTGCTGCCATGATCTTTGGAGGAAGTATGGAAGCGACGGGCTTTTTACACAGTATTAGTGTGGCTCTTCTGCGTTTAGCAAAGGGAACATTTTCACTCATTGCAACTACGGTTGGGACGACCGCTTTTATGAATGTGAGTGCTGGGGATCAATACTTGGCTTTAGTAGTGCCTGGTAAGATGTTTAAAGAAGCTTATGAAGAAAAAGATTTAGCCCCAGAAAATCTAAGTCGAACACTCGAAGACAGCGGAACGGTTACTTCGGTACTAGTTCCTCATAACACCTGTGGAGCCTATCAAAGTGGAGTATTGGGTGTCGATACTATGGCCTATTTACCCTATGCCTTCTTTAACTATCTCAGTCCAATTATGACCCTAATTTACGCGGCCTTCAATATTAAAATTAGAAAGCTGATTAAAAAGGACTAGTGTTTTTGAACCCTTCTTAAATCGAGAAGGTTAAGGGCATTACCCGATAAGCCACTAATACTTTTAGGATAAAATCGTAATACTTGATCGTAATACAGCGGCACCACCGGGGCTGCTTTCATTACCAGACTATCCATTTTTCGGTATAATTCCCGACGCCTTGAATCTGAACTCTCGGTGCGCGCGGCTTCATACCAGCTATCAAACTGCTGGTTCGAAAAGTGACTATAATTCGGACCTTCGGGCGTATGATTGGCGCTATAAAACAAGGAAAGGTAATTTTCCGCATCTGGATAATCGGCTATCCAAGAGGCCCTGAAAAATGGGGATTTACCGGTGGCCATTGCCTGTCTTAAAGTCGAAGGTGGATTAAGCTCCACCTTTAAACGAATACCCACTTTTGCTGCTTCTCCTTGGATGTATTCACATAAGTCCAAATAACTAGAATTGGTTTGTAAACTTAGTTCCGGTAAACCCTTACCATTTGGATAACCGGCCTCCCTTAACAAAGAATCGGCCTTTTGTGGATTGTAATGATAGCCATAGCGTGCGGCTGAGTCATAAGTAGGCAAGCCCTTAGGCACCATTCCTTGCTCGGCTGGTGAGCCAATATTATTTCGGAGGTAGCGCAGCATTTTTCGACGATCGAAACTGTAATTTAAAGCTTGGCGAATTAATGGATTAGCCCAGTAACGCGAATCGGGGTGACTCGCACTTGAATCTAGATAAAAGGCCAGATATTCCGTATTTAAAAAGGCCTGACGATAAAGATTTAGTCGGTGGTGGTATTTCGCTCTTAGTTCACCTTCTTGATCCAGTAGTTCATCTTTGTAAGAAGCGTCAATACCGGAAATAAAGTCGAGGTTTCCCTTTAGAAACTCCAAGAAAGCAGATTGCTTATCGCTGATAAAGCTAATGAGCACGGATTCCAAGTAAGGTATAGTCCGACCTTGCTCATCTTTTTCAAAATAATGGGGATTACGACGTAGGACCATACGATCATTAGTCAGCCAAAGCTTTAAATAAAAAGGACCAGTGCCAACCGGGTGCTCGCCTAAATTAGAACCGTAGTAATCTGCCGCTTCAGGCGCTATAATTGAGCAGTATTTCATGCTTAGAATACCTAAGAAAGGTGCAAATGCCTCTTTCAAGCGTATTTCAATAATGGAATCGGATTCTAGGCTAATCTCCTCGACATTATTCAAAACCCAGGCTCCGGGTGCCGCTAAGTCGGGGTCTCTTAATCGTTCCAAGGACCATTTTACATCGCTGGCTACTAATTGCCTTCCTTTTGAATTCGGAAAACAGGGATCATCATGAAAATAAACCTCATCTCTTAAGACAAAGCGGTAGCTTCTTCCTGAATCTAAAATTGACCAAGATTTTGCGAGATCCGGTTCAACTTCTAGATTGTCATTCATCCTAACCAGATTGCTAAATAATTGGTGACAAACCCAGATATTAGCTTGGTTACGAGCAAATGCTGGATCTAAACTACTTACCCCAGCACTTTCATTATATCGAAAAACAGTACTTAAATCCCTTTTGGGGGCATTTTCACAGGCTCCAAATACCAGTAATAAAAGGAAAACTATAAATGCCTTTTTCATAAATAATAACGTATAGCGGCATAGGCTCCTGCACCTTGGAACTCCTGAAGGAAAAACAGACCCGCCACATTCTGCAAATTAAAATTTAGCCGCCAATACTTGGCAAATGACCAATCGAGATTTAAGTCGAGGCTCCATTCCCTAAATCCACCATAGGCCAAACCGCCCGCAAGGCGTAGATCCTTTACACGATATTGATAGTAAAGACTGGTTTTTGGAAAGTAGGCTTGCAAGTAGAGGTAATTAAAGCGAAGTCCCATACCATGCCTTCCGGATTTACTAAAAGTATAGCCATAATCTAGCGCCAGACGGAAAGGTAATAAACGCCACTCCTCCGCCTTCTCAGCACCAACAAGGGCGCCAGATATGCTATCACCCTGTTCCTCTATAAAAGGATCTTCCGCGCTTAATAAACGGGGAATAGCAAAGCCATTAAAAGTAAAACTTGAGTCACGGCTAATCCTTTGCAAATCGCTTAAATAAGCTAAACCAAGGTCATCTAGGGAAATCCGCAGCCGATGATTAGCCCTTTGCTCTTCAGTTGCTAGAGATAAGGCAAAGCCAAGACCATTTAGAGCTAGAGTAGATGTTCCTGAGCTTTGGTCGTATTTATAGCGGCCGTCAAATTGAATGGAGGAACCATTAAGCGCAGTATAGAGCTCATTGATGCTTGCATCAGCACCCTGAAAGCTATGCACACCAACTAAACTAAGACCTAGCGATATTGGAATAGTATCAACCAAAAGACCGAATTGAAAACCTAAACCACTGTAGAACCAAGATTCATAGTTCATAGTTAAGTCATTGAAGCGCTCCCCTGCCCTAAGCTTATTCCCAAACAAAGCCAATTCTACCAAATCTCTCGATAGGTTTAATGAAGAGTAAGAGCGATTGTAAAAATAAATGGAGCGTTTAGGGATGGGTAGTAATTTGACCTTCTTATGTCCTTGGTAAACAAAATTTAGCTGCCAAGAATTTTGGAAACCTAGGCTAAGCTCTTCGTCAACTGATCTTAAAAGACCACTTTTCAATTCATGGTTTAAGAAGCCACCATAAAAGAAATCAAGCATTTCTTGGCTCGACCAGTCTCGGCTACCGGCATCAATTTCATAATCTACAGACAAATAAGGTCTGGCTAAATTGCCGAAAATGACTGGAACTTCACCAAACTTGACCTTTGCAGAGTCAAGAGGATTCTGGGCCCAAGCAAGATGCGATAGCAATAAGATTAAGCTGCTTAAATAAAACCTCATCGTGTGCTCATACTTAGGTCGCCAACAATTTGCAGGTCTAAATAATTATCCGAATGAATTTTAACCGCACCATTTGCGCCCGTATTAAGCACCGTTCGGATAAAAAGGTATTTGGTATCCTTTAAGAATTCAGCCTGATTAGCACTTAGGCTGTATAAAACCTCACTCGACTCGACACCGATCGAAAGTCCATTGGCATCTACCGGTGCCGCTTTAATGAGGTCAGCACTACTTAAGGTATCCAAGCACTGGCGCTTCTCATCAAACATTAAGAGCTCCACCTCGGCCGAAAAAGGATATGTATTTTCCGCCAACAACTTTAAGCCAATTCTGCGAAGCCGATTTCCCGGGTCTAAATCAGAATAGTTAAAAGCTAATGTGTCGCCTAGAAAAAGATCGCTTAAAGCCAAATGCAGGGGTATAGTCAAGTCCACGGATGCCTGAATACCATAATCGGTATAAAGGAACTGACTCAAATCGGTATTAGCTTGCCCTAGGTTCATGTAGGCTTTGGCCTTAATATCAAAGCTATCGGGACGTATTTCTATAAGGTCCTGGATATTCGAATTGCCTTCATTCAAGCTTATCTGTAATTGGCCTGGACTAGGCTTTGTGCCAGGCTGGTTTTCGCTTGCAGGCGGAATAGAAAACTTAAAGCCCAATTGATTCCAAGCCAAATCCTTGGTTCCGTCGATCCCCATCGACTTAAGCTGATCTATCTGCACCGTAAAGGGGGTTCCGATGTAATTATCAATACTTAAAAATACTTGGGCTTCTTTTAAATCAATACTTCCACCTAAAATATCGCCGAAAGCCTCAATCGCCAGGACTTCCTCACTTTGCAAGGTATCATAGCCCATAAATCCATAACCACGATCCGTTCGGAGATTTTTTATTCCTGTTTCCACATACACACTATCGATAAGGGACAGGTTTATTAGGCGCCCGGTACTATCAATACCACCAGTAAAAATGGTATAAAAAGTATTAAATACTCCACTTGAGCCAGGTAGACCAGTGAGGTCCAATAAATAGTCTCTTACCGGAACTTCTATGTAAGCATTAACTACAGAATTAGGCTGCGCCGCAGGTATCACTTCTAAGAATTGAAGAATATTTCCAGAAGGGTTTAAAGCGCCTGGCAAGGCGTAGCGTAGATTAATACTATCGTCAATGGTGCTAAAGGCATTCATAAAAATGTCTCCTTCAGAAACATGCACCGAATGCAATAGCGCTGAAGGCGGATAAATGCTAGCCGCAGCCGTATCATTAAAAAGATCCTGAGCGGGAAAAATAGCCGTAGCAGCAACCGGGTCCATTTTATCCAAGCTTACCCTTAACTCCAAAGCATCGGAGGTATCTATAAGTACAGAACTGCCATTACTACCAGGTGAATCCATATTTATCAAAGAGGCTACCAGGTTTCCTTCAATCAAAAAGTTATTTACCAGGTGAACTGAATCATAATGCACCGCGCCACTGGCTAAAGAACTAAGGGTATTCTGCAAAATGTAATTACCATTCCCTTGATTTTGAATACCATATTGGAGGTTAGTTAAATCAATCGGGAAATTATTTTCCAAACGTAATACCAACCAACCATCTCTTAAAGTAATAGACTGGAAATAATCGGTCGCATCTATATTGAAGTTGGACGGACCAATATTAGTAAGAGGCGGAATCACCTGGTTGGTGCCATTGGCCGCAATTAATAAAGCTCCGTTTAATCCCGCTTGTGCCGCAATCATACCCAAGGATATGCGATCTTGAATTACTCTCTGACCTAAAGTGATTTTATTAAGCTTGGCAGTATTGCTAAAAGTTTCATTGAATGGTGGGGCGATTTGACCGGGTTTAAGGTCAAGTAGTTTATTGCTAAAAATCAAACTTAGCTCTCCGTCTGATTGACTTTGTAAAATGCTATCTCCCCTATCTAAATCCTGTATATCCAAACGGGTCTGTAGCAAGGGAACTAAGGTATCAACTTCCCAATGCGCTGCCTGTGGCTCCGGCCGGCAAGCACAAAGAAGGAGGAAGCCCATAATGGTGCAGAGTCTGGTAAACTTCTTCAATAGGAAATTTTTCTGCAAGGTACAAAACCAAAGCTATCGCCGTCTTTGTGTATACCTTCTCTATCTTAGCCGAAAAATTAGCAGATGGCCAAACAGCTTTATTACAATATTGGTGAATTAGTTTTAGTGGAAAGTCAGGGTCGGCCTTATTTAAGAGGTCCTGAAATGAACCAGATTCCACGTCTTAGGAATGCTTTTATTGAGGTAGCTGATGGCAAAATTGTAAATATTGGTGAGGGAGATCCTTCCCAATTAGATTCATACAAAGAAGGTATTGATTGCCAAGGAGCATTAGTACTGCCTAGCTTTGTAGACAGTCATACTCACTTAGTATATGCCGCCAATCGAGAGGATGAATTTGCCAAGCGATTAGAAGGGAAATCCTATGCCGAGATTGCCGCCGCGGGAGGGGGTATTTTAAACTCAGCTCGCAGATTATCTGAGACCAGTGAAGAAGAATTATATCAATCGGCTCGAAGGCGTTTAGAAGACCTTATTTCTTTGGGCACCGGAGCCATTGAAATAAAGAGTGGCTATGGATTAAATCTGGAAGCAGAGCTTAAAATGTTAAGGGTGGCAAAGCGGCTTAAAGAAGAAATGGACCTTCCCATTAAAACCACCTTCTTAGGGGCCCATGCATTTCCAAGCGAGTACAAAGACCGGCATGAGGATTATATTGCTTTAATAATTGAGGAAATGCTGCCGGCGGTGGCCGAGCAAAATTTAGCCGATTATGTTGATGTCTTCTGTGAAGAAGGTTATTTTAATCTCGATCAGAGTCTGCGTATAGTTGAAGCCGCTAAAGCTTATGGCCTAGAAGCTAAATTACATGTAAACCAGTTTAATAGTTTGGGAGCGGTAAAAGCCTTTGTGGACCGCGGGGCGCTATCTTTGGATCACTTAGAGGTGATGAACGCGGAGGATATCAAAGTCTTGGCAAAAAGTAATACCATTGCGACTTTACTGCCTGGATGCTCGCTATTTCTTGACATCCCTTATGGACCTGCTCGAAAGCTTATCGATAAGAACGCTATTGTAGCATTGGCAACCGACATGAACCCAGGCTCTGCTCCTAGTGGCAATATGGCTTTAATGCTTGCTTTAGGCTGCAGCCAGATGAAAATGAAAGTGGATGAGTCAATATGTGCCGCCACTCTAAATGCCGCCGCCGCCATAGAACTTTCGGAGCAAATTGGCAGCATCGAAATCGGGAAAGAAGCTAATTTCCTAGTTTGTAAGCCAGGCTTTAGCTCTGCCTCTATTGCCTATCATTTTGGCCATAACATCATTGCCAAGCATATTATCCGTGGAAAAGTTCGCTATGAAGCATCTTAAATACATTGAGCCGCAACATGCACGAGACCTAGTTAGTATCCGACCAGGTGAACAAAAACTAGGTGAAGTTATCAAGGTTTTAACTAGTCTTGAAGATCTAAAGAGTCAAGCTGCCCCCTTTGTTCTGATTGGCATTGGAGAAGAAATAGGCGTAAAAGCCAATCTAGGTCGACCTGCTTGTAAGGATACTTTTGTACAGATACTAAAGCCTTTACTTAATATACAAGTAAACCGCTTCCTTGACCCAGAAATGCTCGCTATCGGGCCTTATCTCGATTTTTCAGATTGGCAAGCAGAGGCCGATTCGCTTAATCCGCAAGAAGAATCTGAATTAAATCGATTGCGAGAATTATGCAGTCTAATTGACTTGGAAGTGAGTGAATTAGCGCTTCAAATTTTAAAGGCAGGTAAAGTTCCCATTGTAATTGGAGGCGGGCATAACAACTCCTACGGATTAATTAAAGCCAGCGCTCAGCTTAATGGCGAAGCGATTAATGTCTTAAACATAGATCCGCATGCCGACTACCGAGCTCTGGAAGGTCGCCACAGTGGCAATGGTTTTTCCTATGCTAAAAAGGACCAATATTTAAATCGTTATGCTGTTTTTGGTTTACACGAATCTTATAATAACCAGCAGATTTTAGAAGATTTCCGCGCTTCCGCTGATTTGTATTATTTGTCTTACGATGAATTATTATCCTATAGCACTGATGAGCGCGATCGTCTTTTTAAAGATGCTTTAAGGTGGCTTGGACCAGGTCCTATCGGTTTAGAACTCGACACCGACAGTATTCAAGGCTTTCCGGCTAGTGCCTTAAATGCCAGTGGGTTTACAATGCGCCAGGCAAGGCTAATGGTAAAAACGGCTGCCAATCTAGCCGCACCTGCATATTTCCATATTGCCGAGGCTGCTCCTAATTTAGCCGCGCATACCAATGACAAAGAAATGAGTCTAAAAGCGCTGGTATACTTAATAAGCGATTTTATAAAATCCTATCCCTTAAGTGAATAAAAAAAGGCGAGTGAAACACTCGCCTTTTTTTACTCGATTTTTGATTCTATAAACCTAAGGTCTTTCTCAATTTTTTAGGTAAGGCCTCTTTATGCATCATAATACCAATGGTTTTATAGCGCACAAAGGCATCGGATGCATTTATGTAACCCGCACGGAAATCATTATTTCTCTCGCCCCAGCTATTTTTAACGATGTAGTAAATATTTCCTTCCTGGTCTTTAACCTTACCGGTGATTAGCATGCCGTGATCATCGGTAGTTTCGTAGTTATCATAAGCCTCCTGACGAATTTCAGCGCTAACTTCCAACTCTGGCTTAGGACCGTCAAACATCGATTTACGCTCCTCCTCATTCATATCCGAATAGGCCTTCGCCGGAACGATGGCTACCCCATTGCGTAGGGAGAATCCACGCTCGGAAACATCGGTAGCCCAAGCTACAGGATAAGATTCATCTAAAGCATTATTCAAGGCTCCCATCATCTCATCTAAGGAAACATTATAAGCCTTGCCCCAAGCCCAGTTATCTGGAACCTGAATCATTACTTCCTCGTGCATGGGATGATGATTGAAAGAGGTTAGCTGTACGTAATCGGATGGATCTATACCAATGTATTCATCGGCAAAGCTACGCGGGCTATACTTCTTTCCTTTATAGGTAAACTCTTCAGGGTACTCCCCTAAATAAGCATCCACAGTTGCAATAAAGGCCTTCTTCCAGGATGGGGTTAATTTGCCATTCTTGTTTTTAATAACCTCATCCAATTGAGCTTTAAGAACTGCTTCTAGCTCACCGTGATTATTGATATCCGTACCATAGTCCAAACCTTCATACACTTCTTGAGGAACTGCACCATAATGCTTTAAAACGTAAAAAACATCCGGTAAGGCACCACCCTGGGCAAAGTTCAAATTCCCGTGCAAGCGCACGTATTTTATGGCTTTATCGATGTATACCATGCGCACGGTAAACATCTCCGATAAATCGACTGGCTCTTTACCCATACGAAGCATTTCACTTTCGATAAATCCGGTGGTAGCATAACTCCAACAGGTGCCACTACGCCCCTGATTTTTTACCGGCGTAGCCTCAAGATCAACAATGGTCTCGAACTGAAAGCCTTCTTTACTATCGCCTCCGTTGTTTTTAACTTTATTTATTAAATCGTCTTGGGCATTAGCCGCAATACTAATGCTTAAGGCTGCCGCTAAAAATTTAAAATTTCGCTTCATTTTAGTTTTTATTATCGATTTGGTTAATAAGAACTTCTACCGCTTTTTTCAATTGAGCATCCTCGTTTAATTCACGTACATTAGGTGGATTGTCGAGAACAATATCTGGAACTGCTGGACCATTCTCCATATTCATACCGCTCTCTTTAACATACCAAGCCCTAAAAGGCAAACGGATAAAAGAGCCATTAAGCAAACTTGATCCTCCAGTAGAAATTACCGCACCGAAAGTAGGCTTTCCTACTAAGGTTCCAATTCCTAAAGATTTATAAGCGTGACTAAAGATTTCGGCGTTGGAGTAAGAACTCTCGTTACATAGTGCCACAGAAGGTTTGGTCCAAGCAGCCAAGGGCAGGCGCTCACTGTAAGGATAGTAATCACTAAATGCTTTGTTATCTTTTAAACTCTTTGCCGCACCGCGAGGAATGGTATAGGCGTGCTGGCGTACACTTAGAACAGCCATGAGATAATCTGTAGTCCAGCCCCCACCATTAAAGCGTACGTCAATAACAATACCTTCTTTACCATAGCCTGAGGCCATTAACTCACGTTCAAATCGCTCAAAACTAGGTTTATCCATCCCTTTAATATGGATGTAACCCAAGCGACCTTTTGAATAGCGCTCAACCAATGCCTTACGGGTGGATACCCATTCTTCATAAAGCTCCGAGCTAACTGAGCGACTAGGTAGAATGGCTATTTCCAATTTGCTGTTTTCCCTTTCAACTTCGAGAAGTTGCACCTCTTCTGAAGTTTCGGCTAGCAACGCATAGAAGTTTATTTCACTATTTACGCTTTGCCCATTTACACCGGTAATTTTATCGCCCACCTTAAGGTTATTGCTGCTGCGATCGGAAGGGGAATTGGGAATCACCCGACTAACCACAACTCCGCCTGAACTGGGTCGAACTTCAATCCCCAGGCGACCGGTACGCTCGCGGTTCACATCAGCCTCCGAGCTACCGTATAGGCCCATGTGACTTGCATTAAGGCGGCCTAGCATGAGGTTAAAGACAAATCTAAAGTCTTCATCAGTACTGGCCGAAATGGCCCAGTCGCGGTAGTACTGGTTTAGTTTATCCCAATTTTGTCCATGAAAATCGGGATCGTAGAATCGGTCGCGAATTAATCGACTGGCTTCCGCATAAACTTGCTTACGCTCTTCCACTTTATCGATAATCATCTTCGCTTCGTGCTTGTAGGAAGTGCTCTTGCCGCCGCTGGTTTTGATGTATTTTAAACTACCGCGACTTAAGTAGTACATCCCTTTCTGATCGCTATCCCACTGTAAGTTATAAGGACTAGCCCCACCTTTGGTTAAAGACTCTAAATCAGAGCCATCGTATTTTATTTTATAAAGATCCGATCCCTTATTTAGGGCATCGTACTTGGTGAAGTAGAAAGTTTCGCCGTCTTTGTCGATTAATACATTCGATTCATTTCCAGTGTAGGACGTAACCTGTTGCAAGCGCATGTGAATGTTTTCAAAATCAATTTCAACCGGCTTCACATCCTCCTTATCCGACTTTTCATCCTTTTTCTCATCTTCAGATGACTTATCATCAAAGTAATAGCCATACTTACGCTCTTCCTCGCTTTTCAGCCAATCTTCGCGTTTTAACCATAGGAACCAAATATCTTGATCGTCATTATTGCGATCTGACATAAAGGCTAATTTAGAACCATCCGGACTCCAGACTGCACCATAATCATTACCTGGGTGCATAGAAATATTTACCGGTTCAGCGCCCGATTTCACCTCATGAATAAATACCTCGGTGTTAAAGTTTAAATCGTCGCGATGATAGGCTAGGTATTTCGCATCAGGACTCCAAGCTATACCTCCTGCCCCATGCCATGCTTCAACTAAGGCCTTAGGATTGGAGATTTCACCCTTATCGTTTAGGTCGGCTACCATTAATCGCTGATCATTCTCCAACCAAGCTAAGCGCTTACCATCTGGAGAAAGTTTGGCCGACCGCATGTCTGCTTTGCCACTGCGGTAATCGCTTATTTCATGTCTTAAACTTTCAAATAAACCGCTCTTCTTGTCGTCACTCGATTTTACCGCATAAAAATTGTAGGTATCATCGCTGCGATCAGAACTAAAGATGAGTACGCTGTCATTGATAAAAGCTGGCTCGCGATCAAAATAAGGGTGATTGGATAGATTGCGCGTACGTGACTCATCTTCATCAATCTCCTTCACGAAAATTTCGCCATGAATCTCTAATGCTACCAGCTTGCCATTGGGAGATATCGTATAATCACTAATGGCATTACGATAGGTTTTACGCTCGGTAGGGTAAAAACGATAGTCACCTGGTAATGATGGATTAAGCGCTTTGGCCTCAGAAATTGCATTTAGGTCACCAAGGTAAGCAGTCGAGCCCCTGCTAAAAGCCACCTTAGCCTGAGCCACGCTAAAATGGTGAATACCCTCATCCTTAAAATTACTAAGCCAACTAGCTTCACCAGCTAAATTGCTCTTCTTTAAATTATAACGACCCTCGCGTGCAGAAAGGAATACTAATTCGTCATTAGAGATCCACTGCGGGTAAATATCATTTACTTCATTATCGGTAAGCGCTGAGTATTTTTGACTTTCACTGTCGTAAATCCAAATTTCATTATCGGCCGGACCACTGTAGTTTTCTCTACTCACGCGGCAAGCGCCTCTGGTAAAGGCAATGTAGCGACCGTTTGGTGAAACTACTGCCATTTCTCCTAAAGCTCCTAAAAGACGTTGTGGAGTACCACTAGCATTGGGAAAGTGATGAATCTCTGGATCCCATTCTACTCGATTATAAGCCCTTTCGGTACTAAAAAGAATTCCTTTAGCCTTATGCCAATCCGAAAGGTTATCACTGGCAGAATGATAACTAAGACGCTCTAGGCTCTGACCTTTAAGGTCACTAATGAAAATGTCATTACTGCCGAATCGTGTTGAGTTGAATGCTAGACTTTTTCCATCCGGACTAAAAATCGGATTGGATTCATAGGCCTCATGAAGACTAATCCGCAAAGGGTTTCCTTCCAAATTTTGCCAAAACCATATGTCGCCTTGGTAACTAAAGGCAAGGGATTGAGCATCGGGACTCAATCGTAAATCTCTTAAAAAGGGATTTTGTGCGGTTAGGGTACCAAGCGTGCCTACCGCTAAAAAGGTAATCAGTAATTTTTTCATGGATCGTGTGCAATTGTTTTCCTGAATGGGAAATCGGTATCGGGCCACTAATATACACAATGATCGCTAAGAATGTTTAGGCCGGTCTTCGCTTTTCGGCATAGTGATACTCGGCTTTAGCGAGTTTCCGCCAGTTCCCTCTCGGGTTAACTTCATGACAATGAACCTTTACCATATAAGAGCGGTGATTAGTTGCACTAATTTGAGCCATAATCCTAATCTTAGTAGCCGGGCGTGCCTCCGCAAAAGTCTCCATTTGCACTCCCGTACGAATAAGTCCAACATTATTCGGCAATAAACTAGCTACCTGATCATGTAATTCTAGGGCTTGATCTTCCAATCCCTTCAAAGTAATCCATTGAAGATTTTTACCTCTCGCTGGAAGGTCAATCAGCTTGTAAAGCTCTCTTTTCTTCTGTCTTTCCAGTAAATTGATAAAGGCGCTCATTTTTTAATTCAATTATTGCATAAAAAAAGCCCCCGCAATTGCTTGCGAGGGCTTTTACAGTTCCTGTTAGATTGGTTCTATTCAGATTCCATTAATGCACCTCGCGATCGGATTGTCATCCAATTGCGTTTATTGATGCGATTATATTGATGGAATTGTTTCACCATTGGTCTACGAAGATAAAAATTTTTCCTTTCGATTTACCGATCTTGGTAATTTCTGATTTTAATGACAATGTTTTCTAGAGGCCACTCTCCTTCATCGGTTTCCACTTTAGATATTTCTTCCAAAACTTCCATACCCTTTATCACCTTACCAAAGACCGTATGCTGGCCGTCTAAATGTGGACTTCCCCCTATTTCTTGGTAAATCCGCTTTTGATCAGAATTAAGCGAGATCTGATACTCTTCTTCCATGGCCTTTAGTTGACCCGCAGAATATTTCTTCCCCATGCAGATATAAAACTCAAAGGGATCCGATTTCTTCTCCGGATTATGCGAGTAAGAGCGGGCCATGGCCACTGCACCATATTGGTGGTAATTCTCCTCCAAGGCCTCTGGTTTTAAGCGATAATCACCAATTGAGCGACGTAACTGGACAAGTTCTTGTTCATCATTGTTTCCCGCCTGCACAACATGTCCAGCACTTATGCGATGAAACCAGGTACCGTTGAAGTACGCTCGATCTACTAGGTACAAGAAGTTTTTCCGGTGAAGCGGCGTATTGGCGAATAACTCGATTACGATTTCACCATAATCAGATTCAATTACTACTTTATTGGAGCTGCCTTTCGGCTGATAAGATTTTAAAAAAGATTCCGCTTCAAGGTCATTTTTAAAAATGGGAAAACCCGTAGAAACAGATTCTCCTTCGGGCTCCGCTTTAGCGGACTTTGAACTTTCGGTTTGTACGGCTTTTTCCCCAGTTTTATCACTTACTGAATCACAAGCACCAAAGAGGAAAAAAGTTAAGCCAACAAAAAGGCTCTTAATTGAGATAGATATTCTGAAATTGCTTTGATTCCTGTTCATGCAACAAAGCTAAATATCGAAGATAGTTCTGCAAGTACTTTTCCAATGCGGAAGCAGTTTTGATGCAAACTAAGTCCATTTTCTCTGCCTCATTGAGATGCAACAAACTGGCCATTTCGGCAAAGTTAAAGCTTCGGCGAGCTAAGAGCTCAGTGTCAAGATGGTCTTGCTTGATTAGGTAATTTCTGAAGGCCTCGTATAGTGCATCGCTACAGGTTTCAGATATTACATTAGGTAGCAATTCGATATCACCAGCCGGGTAAAGCTTGCCTTCCTTTTGATAGTGAAACTTTTCCAATTTAAAATTTCCAAGTGCTTCGACGATGATCTCCATTTCTCCATCTTCAGTCACACTCATAATTTCCTTAACCCTCACTATTGTACCTAAATTACGGGCATTTAATTTACTCGAGAATGGGATTCCAAAAGGCTCATTTTGATCCCAGCACTCTTTTATTAGCTGCTTGTAACGTGCTTCAAAAATGTAAAGCTGGGTGTATTCACTCGGCAGCAGAAATATATTTAACGGAAAAAGCGGGCAATCCTTCATGTAAAAGATAACCCGCTTTTAAGTGCATTGTTTTTCTAATTTAAAGCTCGTGCACCGGACTCAGCACTTGGTCGCTTGACTCCAATAGCTTTTCTGGAACTGAATTCTGGATTATTTTGCCCAATTCTTCGATTACCTTAATTTTTAATTCGGCTCGAGAATAAACCAAGCTTATCTCTCGGGTAGGCTTTGGGTCCGCTATCGGTTTCAATCTCGATTGCTCCTCTTTAGAAAGGTCGATAGCATATAAATAAGGTAAAAGAGTCATTCCATAGCCTTTCTTCGCTAGCTTGACTAAAATATCGAAGTTACCACTCTCTAAATCAACGTTTTTCTGCCCCATACTCGGACTAGTACGACATAGATTGATCACCGAGTTGCGGAAACAATGACCTTCATTAAGCAAAAGAATTTCGTCTATATCTAATTCGGAATTCGTTACAAAAGTCTCCTTACCTAATCGATGATCTTCGGGGATATAAGCCATAAAAGGCTCATAGTATAAAGGCTTTTCAATAACCGAACGTTCATTTAATGGCGTGGCGAGAATGGCTGCATCCAATTCATCTCTTTGCAATTTCTCCAAAATCATTTCTGTGGTAAGTTCAATTACCTGTAATTGAATCTTTGGGAACTTCGCATTAAACTGATTCAAGAAACGTGGCACCAAAGAAGAAGTAATCGTGGGTATTACGCCCAGTTTGAAAGGGCCCTCCAAAACATTTTTCGATTCCTGTAAAATTTGCTGCATGCGTTCAGCCTCATGCAGTATTGTACGCGCCTGGGCGATTAACTTCTCACCAATGGAAGTCGGTTTCACCGGATGCTTGCTTCGATCAAAAAGTAAAACTCCTAGCTCCTCCTCCAGCTTTTGAATTTGCATGGATAAGGTGGGCTGAGTTACAAAGCAAGCTTCGGCAGCTCTTGCAAAATGTCGATGATTATCAACGGCTATTAAATATGTTAACTGTGTAAGTGTCATAGTTCTCCTTTAATGATTACACAAAATTAATAAATAATTGCTATTAAATGTTGTAACTCTTATCTACTTTTGTCTATATAATTAAAGGTGAACTATCTCGAACTAAAAGAAGTAATTAAAAGCGCTCTAAAAGAGGGACTACCAGGAGAAGAGGCTCAATACAGCATTGCTCCAGGCAGTAGAAATAGGTTGTCTCAGATGGACTTAAACCTAGCCAAAGTGCGTAAAGCAGGGGTGCTGGCCTTAATTGAGAACCGCGCCCAAACTCCCTATCTATTGCTTACCGAAAGAACCATATATCCTGGTGCGCATAGCGGTCAGATTAGTTTTCCCGGTGGTAAACACGAGTTAGAAGATTCCGACTTTAAAGAAACGGCCATTCGAGAAACTGAAGAAGAGGTTGGTTTAAGGCAGGAGGAGTACCAAATTATAAGTCCTCTCACCCAATTATACATTCCACCGAGTAACTTTTTAGTACACCCCTATCTTGCCTTCGCCGATAATGCTACCGATTTAACCCGTGAAGAAAAGGAAGTGGCTAAAATTCATCGTATCCCCTTTACCGCTTTTCTCGACGAAAGCAATATTCAGGAGACAAGTGTTGAAGTGAGCGGGGGCTTTCGAATTAAAACAAAAGCCTATTTAATAGAAGGTCTAACTGTCTGGGGAGCAACAGCTATGATCATTTCAGAGATTAGGGCCCTAGTTCGGCGGCACTAAATTCTCCAAGCCGTGTATATTTGCAAATCAGGTATACATTTATGAGGATACGATTTCGTGACGCTTTTGGCAATTCACTTCTTATTAAGCGCCTGCTAATTTTTGTATTTGGCTCAATAGCCTATTACCGCTTTAATATTGCTAATAAAACCCAGGTTAGCGGTAGCCATGTTCTTAAAGGACTGCAAAAGAAAAATGTCCTCTTCGTGAGTAATCATCAAACTTACTTCGCTGATGTAACTGGCATGTATCAGGTATTCTGTTGTGCAAAATGGGGAATTTATGACCGTATTAACTTCCCCTTCTTTGTCTTAAACCCGAAGATGAATATTTATTTCATCGCTGCCTTAGAAACGATGTCTGCCGGCATCTTACCCAAATTATTCGCCTATGTGGGTTCCGTTTCTATCAAGCGTACTTGGAGATCGGCTGGGAAGATGGTCAACCGTGGGGTGGATCCAGGAGATATCAAGAAAATCTTCACCGCCCTTGAAAACGGTTGGGTAATTACCTTCCCTCAAGGCACCACCACTCCCTTTGTGAATGGTCGTAAGGGCACTGCACATATCATAAAAGAGACTAAACCGATTGTAATTCCCGTAGTCGTAGATGGCTTCCGGAGAGCTTTTGATAAAAAAGGACTATTCCTGAAAAAGAAGGGAGTGGATTTATCCATTCGTTTTAAGGATCCATTAGACATAGATTACACTAAGGATTCTGCCGCTATTTTAGAACAAATAATGGATAGCATCGAGCAAAGTGAGGATTACAATACCATGAAAAAAATAGAGGAAGATCTTGAGGCTTCCAACGCTTAGGCATTTCGATTCGTTATTTAATTAACTTAGGCGACCCAAATCACTGATTATATACAGAATTATTAAGAATTTCCCCCCATGAAAAAGCTGATTGGCTTACTCGGATTATCCCTAATTTTATTCGCTGCCTGTAAGGAAGACAACCTTGTAGTAGTGGAAGATATTCCTCCTACCGATAATATTGATGTCACGCTTCTGACCTATTATGGTGAGGAACCGATTAAATACGATTCCATTTACACCAATTCTCAAGGGGTACAGTTCTACATCGATTCGGTGGGACTACTTGTAGATAATATCATCTTTAATCCTGCCGATTCGGAAGAATCGATTGATACGGCTAAAAACTGGATACATTTAGACAATACTTGGCCAAGAGGTAAAGGTGGATTAATTCCTGCGGGAGGCTATTATGGTCAGTTTGAAGTGCGCTATGGTGGTGATTCTATTTTAGTAGATGATATTCAGGAGCTAAACAAGCTCGATCCAACCCTGGTGCGCAGAGACGGTTTGGGCGTAAACTTCTTCACCATTAAGGGACGTATTTTCGACCCCAGTAAACCTCCAACCGACTCTGTATTCCTGCCGGTTCAATACACTTTAGGAACCTTTTTCCTAGCGGATACGGCCGTAAGTGAAACCCGTTATTTTTCGGTTGACAATTCTCAAAACATCGCCATTTTCCTTTTGGCTAATGTGAAACCGATTCTTCATCACGTAAATCTTGCCGCAGTGCAAGAGGTTAAGAGTGATTTCTTTGATAATCAAGATTGGACTATCGCCGAAATTATGCGCGACAGTCTACAAATTGGCGTATTCTAAATTTGATGAAAAAGTATCTTCATACCGTCCTAATCGTTCTTTCCCTCCTGTTTATCGCCACCAATTGTCGGAAAAGCAAGGAGGAGGAAAAGCAAGCTAGTTTAAAGTTTAGCACTGCTTTGGCTATTGACCAAGGGGCGACCACGGCACAAATTGGAGATACTCTTTATATGAACACCGGCTATGACTTCAACCTTAAGAAGTTTAAGCTATATCTGTCTAATATTACCTTAGTTGGGGATAAAGGAAGGGTAGAGATTAAAGATATACTATTGGCAGATGTCGGAGATTCTGAAACTGGTGCATTTATGGTTGACATCGAAGCCGACACCTACCGCACTCTCGAATTAGGCTTTGGATTGGATGCCGATCAAAATAATTCCAATCCAGAAAGTTTTCCAGACGAGCATCCCCTTTCCTCTTACAATCAAATGTATTGGACTATGCTCAAATACCGCTTTGCAATTCTGGAAGGAAGATCAGACAATAGCGGACAACTCAATGGAGATAGTACCGACATTCTTAATGCCTATCACCCAGGTTTAGACAGCCTTTATCAGGTAAAGAGTTACCCGCTCAACCTTCAGGTTTCAGAAGGCGCTTCTTACCAGATAGAACTAGTAGTTTTTGTAGATGAGCTCTTCTCTCATGGCGAGGGTATTGACATGCGCAATGAGCCTCAAACTCATAGTGAGGTGGGAGATAGCTTAAATCCTGGCGACTTTGATATTGCACGTCGCTTTATGGAAAACTTATCCGCTACAGCTAAGCTAGAAATCCGCTAATAAGCTAGTTTTGCTCTTATGAGCAAACAAAGAATTCACCTAATTGCCATAGGCGGCAGTGCCATGCATAATCTTGCTCTAGCCTTGGCAGAGCAGGGACATAGCGTAAGCGGTAGTGATGATGAAGTTTTCGAACCTTCACGTAGTCGCTTAGCCAATAAAGGTCTACTTCCCAATACTATGGGCTGGGATGCCAGCCGAATTGACTCCTCGCTTGACCTAGTGGTCGTTGGTATGCATGCTCGGTCTGATAACCCTGAGCTTAAAAAAGCCCTGGAGCTTAAAATACCGGTCTACTCCTACCCCGAATACCTCTATGAGGCCTCAAAAGATAAAACCCGGGTGGTTATTACCGGTAGTCATGGTAAAACCTCTATTACAGCCATGATTCTGCACGCTTTAAATTTTCATGGTCACGATTGCGATTATATGGTGGGCGCCCAGCTCGAAGGTTTTGACACTATGGTTAAAATCACTGACGAGAATGAATTTATGCTCATTGAGGGAGATGAGTATCTTTCTTCACCTCTAGATCCGCGGCCAAAGTTTATACATTACAAACCCAATATTGCTTTGTTATCAGGCATTGCCTGGGACCATTATAATGTCTTCCCTAATTACCAAGACTATTTTCATCAGTTCGAACTACTAATGGAATGCATCGATTCGGGTGGTTTAATTATTTATAATGAAGATGATCCCGAGGTAGTACGTGTGGTGGAAGAAAGTAAGAATGAAATAAAAAAGTTCCCCTACGGCAAGCCCAAATACCATGTAGAGAACCGAAAGTTTGTGCTGGAAACCTTTGAAGGGGACTTAGATCTAAAAGTCTTTGGTGCCCATAACATGAGTAATCTGGAGGGCGCACGATGGATCTGCAGCCAAATGGGCCTTACCGATGAAGAGTTCTATGAGGCTATTGTAGAGTTCGAAGGTGCTTCAAAACGCCTAGAACCACTTTTTAAAGGACCAAACTTTGAGGTCTTTCGCGACTTCGCTCATGCACCAAGTAAGGTTAAAGCTACTTTAAATGGAACGCGTGAAGCTTATGCCGACCGTAAAATTATGGCCGTGCTGGAATTACACACTTTTAGCAGCTTAAACGCCGAGTTTATTCAGCAATACAAGGGCAGCATGGATGCCGCAGATCTGGCTATTGTTTACTTTAATCCATCCGTAATAGCCCATAAAAAATTAGCCCCCTTAAGTCCCGAAATTGTGCAAAAGGCATTTGGTAACGAGGCTATTAAGGTTATCGATGAAAGTAAGGCTTTAGAGGACTATGTGCTTAGCAACGCTGGTCAGCATGAAGTGCTCTTATTAATGAGCTCTGGGAATTTTGATGGCATCGATTGGTCTAAACACTTTCAGTAATTAGTACTTTTGTATCGCCGATTATGGATAAAAAGAAATTACTCGACGCCCGCAGTATCTCAATTACGCTAAATCGTTTAGCTCAGCAATTAATTGAGAACCACGGCGATTTTCAAAATACGGTGCTAATTGGACTGCAAACAAGAGGCATCTATGTACTCGAAAAATTAGTGGCGATTTTAAACGCCAATGGAGTCAATAAGCTCGCTTCGGGAACCTTGGATATCACCTTTTTTCGCGACGATTTCCGACGCAGAGATAGCCCTCTAGAGCCAAGCATGACCAAAATTGACGTTTTACTAGAAGGTAAAAAAGTAGTCTTTATTGATGATGTTTTATACACGGGCAGAAGTGTGCGCTCGGCTATGGATGCAGTGCAATCCTTTGGCCGACCTTCCGAAATAGAATTACTGGTACTCATAGATCGCAGATTTAGCCGCGAACTACCTATTCAACCCGATTATGTGGGCGAACAAGTAGATAGCTTGGCGGGCGATAGAGTATCGGTGGAATGGCAAGATATCAATGCTTCCGAAGATGCAGTTTATCTAGAAAAAGGAATCCATGAGTGAATTAAGTGTAAATCACCTATTAGGCATAAAATACCTACAGAGCTCCGATATTCAGCTCATCTTCGATACGGCAAAGCAATTTAAAGAGGTTATTAATCGACCCATAAAAAAGGTTCCTTCTTTACGAGATATTACCGTCGCCAATTTATTTTTTGAGAATAGCACCCGTACCCGTTTATCTTTCGAGCTAGCAGAGAAACGCCTTTCGGCGGATGTGATAAACTTTTCTGCCGCAAGCTCTTCGGTTTCCAAAGGTGAAACTCTTATCGATACCGTAAATAACATTTTAAGCATGAAGGTCGATATGGTTGTAATGCGCCATCCCAAACCGGGAGCCGCCTACTTCCTATCGCAAAACGTGGACAGTATCATTGTAAATGCTGGAGATGGCGCCCATGAGCACCCCACACAAGCGCTTTTAGATGCCTTTTCCATCCAAGAACGTTTAGGAAGCTTAGAAGGGAAAAAAATTGCCATCGTAGGAGATATTCTACACTCCAGAGTAGCCCTATCTAATATCCTGTGCCTACAAAAAATGGGCGCCGAAGTGCGAGTATGCGGCCCCAGCACCTTAATACCCAAGCATATCGAAAGTCTTGGAGTAAAACAAAGTTTCAATTTAAGGGAGACATTGGAGTGGTGCGATGTGGCTAATATGCTTAGAGTTCAGCACGAACGCCAAGACCTAAAATACTTCCCAAGTATTCGTGAATACACGCAACAATATGGTATTGACAAGGCCTTACTGGATTCTCTTGGTCAAAAGATTGTAATCATGCACCCGGGACCGATTAATAGAGGGGTCGAAATTAGCACGGATGTTGCCGATAGTGATCAGAGCATCATCCTCAATCAGGTCGAAAATGGCGTAGCCATTCGCATGGCGGTTATGTACCTTCTAGCCGCTAAAAAGGAGATGAACTTTAAAGCTTAATGGAGCAAATTAGCTTAAGTATACTTGGCTCTTCTTCTGCAATTCCACTCAGCAACCGCAGTCCGAGTGCCCAGTTCCTAAGCATTGCTGATGAGCACTTCTTAATTGATTGCGGTGAAGGCACGCAAGTAAAGCTACGCCAGCATCGGATTGGGTTCTCGCGAATCAAGCATATTTTAATTAGTCATTTGCACGGCGACCATTTCTATGGACTCATTCCTCTGCTTACTAGCCTTCAACTCTTGGAAAGACAGCAGGCGGTGCACCTTTATGGACCGCAAGAATTAGAAGAGGTGCTGCGTACTTTTCTAAAAATGACTCAGGCTAAAATCCAGTACCCCCTAAAATTTCACCCGCTTAATAAAAACAGCAAAACGCTCATCTACGAAAGTGAGCAATTAGAAGTTCACTCTTTTCCCTTAAGACATAGTGTGGATTGTTTTGGTTTTTATTTTCAGGAAAAAGCGAGACCGCGAAAAATGAATAAGGAGCTTTTGGAAAAGCTAGACATTCCTGTTGCGGAAATTAGAGGGATAAAAAATGGTAAAGATTGGCTGGACAAAAGGGGGAAACGATACCCTAACGAAGAACTTACCCTAGACCCACCAGCAGCCTTCTCTTATGCCTATTGTAGCGATACCCTGCCCGTAAAACACCTACACCGCTATTTCAAGGGAGTAGACCTCCTCTATCACGAAGCAACCTTTCTCAATAAGGACCGTGAAAGAGCCTTGGCAACTACCCACAGTACGGCAGAACAAGCAGCAGAAATTGCTGAAATCTGCGACGCTCGCTACCTCCTTTTAGGTCATTTCTCGGCTCGCTATAGAAACTTGGACCCTATCATCGAAGAGGCTAGAACTATTTTTAAGCGGTCTTATGAGGCCCGAGAAGGTTATCGTTTTTACCTAAATCGCGATCGCGAGTCATTACAAATGGAAAAGGAAAGTAAGTACTAATCTAAGCTTGGGTCGCCATCAGCTTTAGCTTCTTCTTTCGTTGTTTCCGCGTTTTCCTCTTCTTTAGCCTTTCCTAAAATTCGTTGCCAAATCTCTGAGTAGGTATTAAAGTCAGTTTTAAAAGAGAGTCCCATACCCTGTTGGTACAGCTGTTGCTGAGAAATATTAACACTGAAACGGTTATCCACCGAACGATTGAAGGCTTTAGCTCTAATCCTTCCGTCTTCAGTTAAACTATAAATCAGTTCAAAATCACCAGCAATTCCGTTATTGTTTTCATTGAGCGGCACTTCTACCGAAGAGTTAACCGTAAGTCTTTCGTCGAAAAAGTTCTTAGACAAGCCCACCTCTAATTCTTCATTACTAACTCCTGTGGCGGCTGGATCGGCACCCGCTTCCGTAGCCGGCTGATAGGAAAGACTTACGCGATAATCTCCGGTAAACTTATTCAAGAAAGCAGCGGCCTGGTTGGCAATGATATCCCACTGGTTGATCCCAGATTGAGCCCCGGCAAAGAAATTGCTTGGTGGGGTGAAGCTATTAAAGGCCAATAGACTAAACACCTGCTGATTAATGGCTTGCTCGGTATTAAGGCGATTACTTAAAATTGACTGAGTAGAAGAACTTGCTCTCGGTAATTCTACAGCGAATGAAATCTCAGGGTTAGTTAAAACCCCGCTGATATACAGATAAACTTCTACGGGGGTGGTGACGCCATTACTTTCACCGGTTATCACCGCGGGATTGGCCTTAGTAGAATATACGGCCGTTAAATCTAGTCGAGCTTGATAGGGATCACCATTCCACACTACTGTTCCCCCACGTTGAACGACAAAGTCTTTACGAAAGAGGCCTTCGATATTAAATTGATATTCTCCTTTATTAACGGTATAGGTTCCGAATAACTCGAGGTCTTTATTGGGCTCTAACTTCATTTTAATAAGCCCTTCACCACTGGCATTTAGCTTGTTACCAGTGCTTTCATTGAGAATGATACTTACACGTGCATTATTATTTACATCAATATCGAAGTCTAAGGAAACCCCTTCATCAAGATCAAAATTATAATCTAGAATGCTAATGGAGTCCTCTTTAGATGGCGGCGGTAAGAAGTTAACATATCCTGAATTCTTCACCTCAGTAGCGCCACCAATGGGAATATTGAAGTTTGTCTTCCGGGCCGAACTCACATTCGCCAATACCTGAACATTACTGGGTGGACCTTTAATATCAATTCTTCCTGAAGCATATGCCGTTCCGTAATAGGCGTCTCCTAATTCGGATGTAGTATTTAACACCAATAATTCATCGGCAAGGAAATATAAATCGATGAAGAAGTCCTGGAAATTATGGTGTCGAACCTCTCCCCTTAAAATTCCCTCAGTTCCATATTTGGTGTCTCGCAATGACAAGTCAGGAAAGGCTATCCGCTGATTATTTATGAGAATACGGGGATTGTTAACCAAATTATAATCTGTTTGCAAAAATGAAACTGTGAGCGCTGTTTTGGGTAAGAACAATTCACCATCAATATCAGGGTCATCCACCTTACCATAGAGGCGTAAATCACCGTTCATTAAACCGCGTAAATTTTCCGCAATTGGACTAGCAAAGGGCTCTAAAGCTGCCAAGCGGAATCGATTAAAATTGAAGTTTACATCGAGGCTCCCCTGTTTGGAGGTCTCGTAAAAGCCTTCTAAATCTAAGGTAGTGAGATCTCCTAAGTTCATGGAACCATCCAAGAATACGGTCTGCTTGTAATAGTCAAAATCGGTGTTTAAACTAAGTCGACCTAATAGCACATCATTAAACTCTAGGGTATCGATGCTTAAATCGCTCAAAAACTTTGGTTCGCCTAAAAGCTCGGTCGCAATCACATTGGCATTGAGGTACCCGCGAGCTTTAATTTTTTTGTTCGCTAAAAAGTAATTGATTAACTCCAGATTTAGATTTTGGACATTAGCCTGTAAGATTCGGTTTGGATCACTACTCACAAAGCCACTGATTTCTGCCTTTAGCTCTTCACCATTGAGCTGAAACCAGTCAAAGGACAAGCCATTGCTATCTACCCGCATTTTAGAATCGGGATTTAAACTAAAATGCTTTTTTCCCAGATTAAAGCCGCTAGAATCGAAGCTCACCAAAAAAGCATTAGTATCCATCAAAACCGCCCGCCCTTTAAAGCCAGCATAGGTATCTATGCTATCTCTCAGGATTAATTTTAATCGATATTGCAGGCTATCGTCCACAAAGGAATTCTGAAAGTGCAGGCTATCTACTTCAATTTGTCCATTCTTATAGAGATAGGAATTGGTGGTGAAGTTTAAAGTGTTATATCGATAAGAGCTCTGGAAATCAAGTTGGATGTCGGTTAGCGTGTGTTCTTGGAAGCGGATTGCCTGAGACATTAACTCTAAGTCTAACTCATCGTTTTTGTAATGATAAGCCCCTTTAATTTGGGTACCAGGCTCTACCAATAATTTTGGCACTAACAATTGCGAAAGTAGACTAGTGTTTTTGAGCTCTAGTTCGTAATTAAAGGCCTGTCTTAGACTATCTCGCGACCGATAGCGATTCGGTGAGGTAAACTTCTTGTAGGTATTGGAAAAGACTCCTTGTAAACCTGCCAAGGTATACTTTCCATAAATACGTCCTTCCATTATGTCTGAAGCAATCACTAATTGCTTAGCCGTGTCGAGACTCATGGATAAAATCTCGATATCTTGAATATAATGATCCTTCCGCGCATTGTGGTATTCTGACTCTCGCAGAGCAATTTGCCCTTCCCAGTCGTCAAAGTTTAATGCCCGGAAATCGATGTCAATGAAGCCGCGATACTGGGCCAAACTATCATCTACTAAATTGATAGCAAACAGGTTAGCAGAATCTACTTTAAGCCTAAAGTCAAATTGAGAGGTATCGGCAATAAAACTGGCCTTACCGATAAAATCGAAGCGCAAATTAGGATCACGAGCACTTAAGTTTCCGTCGAATTGCCCTTCAGCGATGTCGCCGTTAATTGAAATGCCGTGGTAATTATAAGCCTTGAAGTTCAAGGTATTGATATTTCCCTTTACCGCACTACTCATGGTAGCTGGATCTAGACCCTGACCATTCAATTGCAGTCGGGCACTTAAATTCCCAAAATCAGCATTAGCGCTGAACTTATTGAGGGCACAGCGATCCACTTGTACGTTACCATTGTAGGTAACCGCATCCCAATCCGACAAATTAGCCACCTTCATTCGTAGGTCGGCCGCCACTAAATTGGACTCAAGCCTGCTAAAAGTGTTAAAATCGTAAAGGGTTCCTTGAAAACTTCCTTCCCACTTAAAAAGGTCCGTATCCTCAATAAAGCGCGGGAGTTCGCTTTCGCTGAAAAGGTCAACAATACCCTGAACTTCAGAACCCAATGCCTGCACACTAAATCCGTCTGTGTAAAACGAAAGTTGAGCTCCTTGGTCAAGGTCACTTAATCGTAAATCTCCTTCTGCTTTTAGTTTATCCCAGGCACTTAATTCGATATCGGTTAACACGAGATCATTAACCGGACCTTTAAATTTTCCTTTTAGTCGCGCCGTGGGAAAAGCAGGATATGCATCAGCGAAGTATTGAATATCTAGAGGGTGGACTGATGCGTTCTCAATTTCTCCCTCAAGATTTACCGCATTTATAAAATCAAGGAAATCATCAGCTTGCTGGTAAATTAGGTCTACATCCCCTTTCAGGTAACTGCGGTCGGTAGTTAAATCCAAGTTTTTAGCCCTAATTCCTCTATCGCCATAAATGACCGAGCTCGACAAATTTCGCACCGTAAATCCGGTACTATCCCTAAAGCGAAGCCTTTCTACTTCTGCCCCTACTTCCCTACCGCTCACAAAAAAGCGTTGGAAGCTTCCGTTTATATCATCCCAATAAAAAGCTAAATCGCCACTATCCGGCAATTCCCGCAAGTAATAACGGCTATTACTTAAATCAAGGGCGTCGACTACTAAATTGAATACCGCATTGGGATCGGATGGCTCGTCTGACTCGAAGAGTTCTACGAACTTCATCATATTGTCTCCCTCTGGATAGGCGGTCATATAACAATACAAACTATCGCCAATTAACCTATTGAAATGAAAGGTTTCACTAAAAGATCCATAGGCTTTAAAGTCGGCGTCCAAGCTACCGGCATAGAACAAGGTATCCCCTTTAAAGTCGGGCACCAAGGCTCCTTCTAGATGTATTCGATTGGGAAATTGATACGAAAAACGACGCAGTTGAATCTCTAGACCGATTGAGCTTTTAAGATAGGTAGTGGCTTTCTTTGCCGCATAATTTTGGACCATTGGTAAACTAAATACCAGAGCCAAAAGCAGTAGAAATCCTATAAATATGAGGATTGTCCTGGATAGTATTTTAATCGCCCGTCTGATTGTACCTTTGTTCTATGGAAATTAATATTCTGGGAATTGAAAGTAGTTGCGATGATACTTCGATTGCCATTACCCAAAATCGTAAAATTCTTGCAAATGTAACCGCAAACCAAGAAATACATGCGGAATATGGCGGAGTTGTACCAGAATTAGCTTCCAGAGCCCATCAGCAAAATATTATTCCCAGCTTAGACAAGGCGCTCAAAGAGGCTCAATTGGAACTCGAAGACCTCGATGCCATTGCCTTTACCTCTGGTCCTGGACTTTTAGGTTCATTGCTCGTTGGTACTTCCTTTGCCAAAAGTTTAAGTTTAGCCTTAGATATACCCCTAATCGAAGTAAATCATATGCGCGCCCATATTCTTGCGCATATGATCGAAACGGAGGATCAAATTAATCCTGAGTTCCCTTTCCTATGCTTAACTGTTAGCGGCGGTCACACCCAAATTATTGTGGTTAAATCCCCTTATGAAATGGAATTGCTGGGGGAAACGATTGATGATGCGGCAGGAGAAGCCTTTGATAAGGCCGGTAAAATAATGGGGCTACCCTATCCGGCCGGACCAATAATTGATCAAAAGGCAAAATTGGGGAACCCCCAAGCATTTAACTTTGCCAAGCCGCGAATGAAGGATTATGAGTTTAGCTTTAGTGGTTTGAAAACCAGCATTCTATACTTCCTACAAAAAGCGGTAAAGGAAAACCCAGAGTTCATTGCAGAAAACCTGAATGACCTTTGCGCAAGTATACAGCGTACCATCATAGATATCCTCATGGATAAATTGGAAAAGGCGGCCAAGGATACTGGAATATCAAGAATTGCTATCGCTGGGGGTGTTTCTGCAAATTCGGGCCTACGGCAAGCTTTAAAGGAAAGAGAGCAGAACTTGGCCTGGCAATGCTACATTCCAAAATTTGAGTTCACCACCGATAATGGGGCCATGATTGCCATTAACGCCTACTACAAATTCTTGGAAAAAGATTTTTGCGATTTATCGGTAGTAGCAAAAGCGCGCAAAGCTTTAAGTTTATAGTTATGAATCATTTTTTTGCCCAAAAGAGCAATGAAGAATCTGGCTTTCTGAGCAAAGATGATAGTCATCATGCCCTAAGAGTATTAAGATTGGGGATTGGAGATTTAATATCGGTAAGTTATGGCGATGGGATTGTATACCTAGCCGAGATTAGCAGTGAGCAAAAAAACGCGGTATCATTTAGCATTCTAAAAGAAAGGTGGACACAGGAAAAACCTCAATTAAGTCTTGCTATCGCCCCTACAAAAAGCAACGATCGCTTTGAAATAGCGTTGGAAAAAACCTGCGAATTGGGAGTTGACCGTATTTTCCCCATCATATGCGATCATTCCGAACGAAAAGTATACAAACAAGAACGTGGAAAACGCGTTCTCGAAGCAGCCTTTAAACAGAGCCATAAAGGCTACATGCCCGAATTAAAGGAATGTTTAAGCTTTAAAGCTTTGCTCGAACTGGGTTTATCATTTCCTCAAAAGTATATTGCTGCTTTAAGTGATGATTATCCCTCTAAGAAGATTTCCAGCCTTAATTTATATGAGCCTAGCTTGGTACTAATTGGCCCAGAAGGAGATTTTTCGAAGTCGGAAATAGAATTAGCGCGTGAAGCAGGATTTGAGTTGATTTCTTTGGGAAGTGAAGTTCTACGTACCGAAACAGCAGCAATCTTAGTATCTGCACTAGCTAATGCCCAAAGAGATTTCAGAAGCGCTAAGAAATCCTAAATTTGTGAAATGACCCGGTATTCAGTACAACTTGCATTAAGTCTATTATTAAGCCTAGGCCTAAATGCTCAGAAAGAGCAATTAGCCTTGGTTAAGTACAATGGTGGTGGTGACTGGTATGCTAACCCCACGGCCCTCTATAATTTAGCCGAATTCTGCAATGAATCTATTAATACTAATCTACAGCTAGAGCCGGTCGACCTAGAACTCAACTCAGCGCAAATTTTTAATTATCCCTTTTTGCATTTAACCGGGCATGGAAACATTGTGTTAAGTGAAGAGGAGCGTCTTAACTTAAGGCTCTACCTTGAGGCCGGAGGTTTTATCCATATCGATGATAATTATGGTATGGACCCCTACATTCGACGCGAAATTGAAGCATTGTTCGAAAATCGAGAGTTACAGCTTTTATCTAAGGACCACCCTATATTTCAGGCTCCGTTTTCCTTTCCAGAAGGATTACCTAAGATTCACGAGCATGATGCCAAAGCACCAGAAGCTTGGGCTATCTTTATTGAAGGTCGCTTAGCCCTACTCTACACCCATGAAGCAGATTTGGGCGACGGATGGGAGGACCAAGAAGTGCATAATGACCCCGAAGAATTACGCTTAAAAGCACTGCAAATGGGTGCTAACATAATACACCACGCCTTTAATCAAGCTTTATGAATACTATAACCCGTCAGATTCTCATTAGCCTGCTATACGTAGTGCTCATTGCTTGGTTAGCTTATACCGTATGGATTGTTAGGTACACCCTTATCTATGTATTAATCTCGGCCGTAATTTCCCTGATGGGAAAACCAGTGGTAGATGCTCTAAACGGCCAGCGCTGGAAAAAAATCAATTTAAACCGCAGTCTAGCGGCTGCTTTAACCCTTTTGCTTTTTATTGGAATTATCGGCGGACTCTTCTCCATTTTCGTACCAGCATTAATGACAGAGTTAAGTGCCTTGGCAGAAATTAACTTTGACTCAGTATTTGCAGAGATTCGCGAAGAAATAGATCAGTTACAGGCCTTTTTTGGACTCTCCCCTGCTGAGATTCAGGCGGGTGAAAAAGCCAGTGCCATGCGCCCCGGTATTAGTGAAGTCTTTAATGTAGAAAATGTCACAGATACCTTTACTGGCCTTATTGGGAGTCTAGGTAATTTGGCTTTCGCCATTTTCAGCATCATCTTTATCACCTTCTTTTTTATGCGTGAAAAGTTTTTGTTCCGAAACATCATCATGGCCTTAATCCCCGATCAATATGAAGAGCGAGTGCATCATGTTTCACCTCGTCTAAGGAATAATTTATCAAGGTATTTCGTCGGGCTACTTATTCAGATAACCATCATTACTACCTTGGTTTCCGTAGGATTAAAATTTGCTGGTTTCCACAACACTATCGTTATTGGTTTTTTCGCGGGGCTTATTAATGTAATTCCCTACTTAGGACCCATGATTGGTGCTAGCTTTGGCCTAGTGATTGGTATGGCACAAGCCATCTCTAATCCTGGAATGGAATTAGGAGCAGCATTTTTCTTCATCTTCATCATTTTTGCATCCGTTCAGCTAATCGACAATTTTATTACTCAACCGCTTATCTTTTCAACCTCCATTAGAGCTCACCCTTTAGAAATCTTCCTCGTAATTTCTTTCGCCGCATCTTTAGCCGGTATAGCCGGTATGATTGTGGCAGTGCCTGTTTACAGCGTTTTACGCCTTTTGGCGGCAGAATTTTTCCCGCAAGTAAAGTTTGTGCGCTGGCTTACCCAAAGTTCACTTAATGAAAATGAGGAAGCCACTTAAAGAATTATTGGCAGAAGAGGAAAACGTAGCCTTTATTAGAGAAAATCTGCAAAAGGACTACACCAAGTTACTCTTGAAATACAGCGATAATGAGGACAAGAGAAGTCTCATTGAACAAATAGCGCAAAAGCAAAGGATTCGCAAAAAACTTCCCAGTTACTATCAAAACCCGCGCTTAATTTTGCCCCCAAGCCTCAATTTGGCGCAGGCGAGTAGTGAAGAAACCGCCCAAGTAAAAAGAGACTGGTTAAAAGCGGCTCAGTCGATGGCCGATTTAAGTGCAGGCTTAGGCATAGACTGTAGCATTCTGGCTGCTATGTTTAATGAAGTAATCTATGTAGAACCGAACCCTGATCTCTTAAAAATAGCCCGACATAATTTTAAGGTTTTGGGATTAGACCAAGTAGTTTTCCATCAGGCGAAAGCCGAGGAGTTCTTAAAAGACATGCCCAAGGTAGACCTGATTTATTTAGATCCATCGCGCAGAGATGAGGGCGAGCAAAGTCTCATTGAGGTGGAAAATTATCAACCTAATTTACTAGAGGTCATTAACTTAATTAAAGCTAAAAGTCAGAGTCTTTTGGTGAAGTTAAGTCCAATGATTAGTATTCCGCATTATTTAAAAGAACTATCGGGCGTTTCTGAAGTGTGGGTTATTAGTCAGCGTAATGAGTGTAAAGAAGTTTGTTTTTATTGGAATTTTAATGTTCCAAGTTCGCTTAAAATAAGAACTATTAACCTCCACCCTAAGCAAGATCAGTACTATGAAAATCTAGTAGGATCGGAAGCGATAGTAAAAACAAGTCCCATTCTTCACTACCTCTATCTGCCTAATGCTAGCATCTTAAAAGCGGGCTTGCAAGATCATGTGGCGAAAGAATTTAATTTGGGAAAGCTCGCCCCGAACACTCATTTATACAGTAGTGCAGATTTAATTTCAGACTACCCTGGGAGAGTTTTCAAGGTTTTACAAACATTGAAACCCTACCATTCACACTTTCGAAAAGGCACCTATAATATCATATCTAGGAACTTCCCAGAAGATGGCGCTTTCATTGCTAATAAACTGAAAATCAAAAAGTCACACCACAAGCAACATCTTATTGCATGCCAAGCCAATGAAGAGTACGTATTTATAGAGGCCGACTTAGTCCTTTAATAAGTGATGCGGCTCTTTAGATAAATGACTTGTTAATAGCTATTTAGAACCTTTATTTTTTATTATTTTTAGACCCAATCGTGAGGGTACTACGTTTATATGGCTTATTGCTTTGCGTCTTTTGGAACGCGCAAAGCTTTGCCCAGGCCTACTTTGTGCAAAATGAAGGCCAGTGGGAAGGAGATTTCAGCACCAAACTGGAGCTGAAACAAGGAGCTGTATTCTTTAATCAAGACGGATACCGGGTGCTTTTAATTGACGAAGCCCATCATCATGACCATAGTCATCATCATGGACCTCAAAAGGCACTAGCCTATCAAGTAGAATTTATCGCGGCGCAGGGAGAGACTTGGCAAAGCAAAGGTGAAGAGGCCTATACCCGTAATTATTTTTTAGGCAATGACCCCAGTCGATGGAAATCCGGTCTAGGATCATTTACACAGGCCTTAAGAAAAGACATTTATCCTGGAATAGACTTGCTTTTTTATGAACAGCAAGAAAAGCTTAAGTACGATATTAAGCTCGACCAAAATGCCCATCCCCGTGAACTAAAAATGGTCTTTCACGGAATTGAGTCATTGAAAATTAGAGAAGAACAACTAATAATTGAAACGGCCTTCGGTGAAGTACGCGAGAGTATTCCCTTCAGCTACCAATTGATAAACGGCAAGAAACGAAAGGTCCATGCTCATTACGAGTTAAACGGGGATACGGTAAGTTTTAAAGTTGACGGCTATCGTGAAGGATACCCGCTGCTTATTGACCCCGTATTAGAGTTCGCCACCTTTTCTGGCTCGGCCGACCTCAATTTTGGGAATTCCGCCACTTATGGTGACAATGGTAGCATGTATGGTGCAGGAGTTAATTTCGGCGTGAACTACCCCACCACCACTGGAGTTTTCCAGCCCAGCTTTGCCGGCGATAGCATTTTTAATGTTGATGTTACGATCAGTAAATTTAGTTCGGACGGCAGTCGCTTGCTTTATGCCACTTATCTCGGAGGACGAGATATTGAGGTGGTTCACTCTTTAATCAGCGATGACCAGGGGAATTTGGTGGTACTTGGAAATACGGGCTCGAATGACTTCCCAACTAAAAGCAATGCTTTTCAAAGTAATTTCAATGGCGGAGATTTCGCAATGTCCTATGCCTTTAACAATTACGACCATGGATCGGATCTGTTCATTGCTAAAATAAGTACGAACGGACAGCAGCTTCTCGCTTCAACTTATTGGGGTGGTAGCAAAAACGATGGGCTTAATGAAGATATATACTACAATTACGGCGATCATTACCGAGGTGAAGTAATACTTACTGATGATGGTAACATCGCAGTAGTAAGTTCCACTAAGAGTATGGATGTTCCCTTGTTTGGAAACAATTCTCAAGATCGTAATCAAAATTCACAAGACGCTTTAATTGGTCTAT
This sequence comes from uncultured Flavobacteriales bacterium, assembly GCA_913055685.1. Taxonomy (GTDB): domain Bacteria; phylum Bacteroidota; class Bacteroidia; order Flavobacteriales; family Schleiferiaceae; genus Croceimicrobium. The sequence continues at coordinate 247,995 of CAJXKC010000002.1, read as the reverse complement.
TCAACCCTGGCCTCAGTCGCTTAATTTGGGGACGTTATTATGGAAACCTTCAAGCTGACGCCGGCTATGCCTTAAAGATTTTCAATAATCGACTCTACATTACCGGTGCCACTGAAAGTACGGGGTTAACCATGCACAGTGCCGCCTACAAGGATCAATTGCAGGGCGATTTAGACGGCTATATTGCGGCATTTGACTTAGCTAATGGTGACTTCCTAGCAGGGACTTACTTTGGTACTTCCATGCGGGATCAGAGCTTCCTGATGGATATCGACTATAATGGAGCGCTCTACATTGCTGGACAAACCAATGGTAGTTTACCAATTAGTCCGGGCGTCTATGGAAACCCTAGCTCGCGTCAGTTTATTGCCAAATTGGACTCTAATCTTAGTCAGGTTTATTGGCAAACGATGGTAGGTAGTGGACAGAATAAACAAGATTTAGTGCCCAGTGCCTTTATGGTCGACCGATGTCTTAACATTTACTTCTCTGGTTGGAATGGCTCGGCAAATATGGTTGGATTCCCAGGGACGCAGAATGGAAATACCAATGGACTGCCCATCACGCAAGATGCCTTCCAAAGCACGACTGATGGTAGTGACTTTTACTTTATGATCTTAGGACATGATGCCAGTAGTTTGCAAACTGCTAGTTATTTAGGCGGTAATGACAACGAACATGTCGATGGTGGTACCTCTCGTTTTAATAAAGATGGTACTATCTATCAAGCAGTATGTTCGAATTGTAATAACCAAAGCTTCCCAACAACTCCCGGCGCCTACTCCCCTAATGCAGGTGGGCCAAGTTGTAATATGGCGGTTTTTAAATTTAGCTTTAACCAAATACTGCACGCCAATGCCCAAATAAGTTTCTCAACCGGTGTGGACTCAATCTGTGATGGCCTGATTGTGAATTTCGATAACCAGAGTACCAATGCCACCAATTATTTATGGGACTTTGGAAATGGTCAAAGTTCATCAGATATAAACCCGTCGGTAACCTATCGAAGTTTAGGAAGCTATCAAATTACCTTAATCGCTTACGACACCATTTGTAATATTAGTGACACCTCTTACTTGGAAATCGAGCATGCAGCAGTGAGGGAGCCTATCCCCAACTTTGTAATCGATTATACTTCTTGTGATAACAATCTAGAAGCCAAGTTTCAAAACTTAAGTATAATTTCAAATAGTTATGAATGGGACTTTGGAGATGGGACGAGCAGCTCTAAAGCTAATCCCCTCCACCAGTATCAGTCATTCGGTCAATATCAAGTACGACTAGTTGCCCTAGATACCGTTTGTGGGCGATCGGATACCATTTATAAGACCATTGAGTTTCGAGATACTGCCACTATTCCAGATATTGAAGTAAGCCTAAGTTCGTGCAGCAATGGTGAACTGGAAATTAATAATACTAGCTCCCTTCCTTGGCTGCGTTATTACTGGCAGACAAGCGGTAAAAATTATGAAGGTTCGCAACCCAATATTAGATTCTTTGAGCCTGGACAAAAAACCATCACTCTTACTATCGAAGACACGGTATGTAATAAGGTTTATACCGAAAATTACACCATTCAAATCGACGATATTAAAGAAAAGGTTTATACCGCTACCGCCTTTACACCCAATGGTGATGGCCTAAATGACCAATTTGAGATTTTTGGAGACCCCTGTGATGAGTCTGCAAACCTAAAGATCTTCAATCGTTGGGGAGTTCTAGTTTACGAAACCGATGATCCCTACACCGAATTCTGGGATGGCAGCTACCAGGGGCAAAATGCTCCCGGAGGGGTTTATACTTATATCCTTTTAGAGAGTCAGCGTAAACTAACAGGCTACTTTAGTCTTGTCCGTTAAAAAAGTAAATCCTCATCTACATTTAGTTGATCAATGAACTGACGCGCTCGTTCAATGTCATCATGCAGATAGCGGTCTTCCTCGATGAATGGCACCACCTCTCTAAAGCTCTCGACAAAAGACATTAAGAAAGGAGAACTAGACTTTGTTCTAAAGGCCAAGGCTTGTGAAGCGGTGATTAACTCTATGGCTAATACCGTTTTTAAGTTGTCTACCACCTTTTGCAATTTAGTCGCTGCATTCGCGCCCATACTAACGTGATCTTCTTGTCCATTAGAAGAAACGATGCTATCGATTGAAGCTGGCGTACATAATTGTTTATTTTGGCTTACCACAGATGCTGCGGTATACTGGGCTATCATTAATCCACTATTAAGTCCAGGCTTTGCTACTAAGAATGCTGGTAATCCCCTTTGACCGGAAATCAATAAATAAGTTCTACGTTCAGAGATATTCGCCCACTCTGCTGTTGCGATTGCTAAGGAGTCTAGAACTAAGGCTAAGGGTTGCCCGTGGAAATTCCCACCGCTAATTACCTTGTCTTCATCAACAAAAATAGTAGGGTTATCCGTAACCGAATTTAGTTCAGTTTCAAAAACCTTTGCCGCATAATCCATCATATCCTTACTGGCCCCATGAACCTGAGGCATACAACGGAACGAATAAGGATCCTGAACATGCTCTTTGGGTTCATCGATAAGTTCACTTCCCTCCAATAGCTCCCTAATAAAGGCCGCTGTTTTAATTTGACCATTATGGGGACGAGCGAGGTGAATTAAAGCATCGAAAGGATCTTTCCTACCATCGAAGGCCTCCAAGGAAATGGCACCGATTAAATCGGCTAGGTAGGCTAGTTTCTTTAGATCAAAAAAAGCTTTGATTCCCAAGGATAACATAAACTGGGTGCCGTTTAAAAGCGCTAAGCCTTCTTTGGACTGCAATTTTATGGGTTCAATTCCCAGCTCCGCCAAAACTTCTGCCGCTTGGCGATATTCTCCTTTATGGTAGACCTTAGCCTCTCCCATTAGGGCCAGACTTAAATGTGCCAGAGGCGCTAAATCACCAGAAGCTCCTAAGGATCCTTGTTCAAAAACCTCTGGTAAAACTTCATTATTGTAGAACTGCAGTAAAGTTTCAATGGTATTGAGACTTGCTCCGGAGTTCCCATAGGATAAGCCACGCGCTTTAAGTAATAACATTAAGCGCACATATTCTGGATCCAAAACCGCTCCGGTCCCGCAAGCGTGAGAGCGCACTAAGTTCTCTTGCAAACGTTGTAGGTCTTTACCCTCAATGGCAACATTACATAAGGAACCAAAGCCTGTGTTTATACCATAAATGGCTCCATCATGGCTTTCCATTTTGGCATCCAAATAGTGACGGCACTTTTCGATTAGTGCTTTAGACTCTTCCGAGAGAGCAACTGGATGTCTTTCGTTAAAAATTTGATACAGTTGTTCTAAGCTTAAGTGCTCTGGACTAATATTATAGGTGCTAGTGGCCATGATGGGCGTTTTTTTGAGGGTTGAATTTTTCGAGTAGTTCTATTGTACCAAGAGTTTCTTGGCTTCCATCCCTCATATCCTTTAACAGGAATTTTCCTTCTTTAATTTCATTTGAGCCAATCATCAAGACATACTGAATGCCCTTTTTATTGGCGTAATCCAATTGCTTTTTAAGCTTGCTTGAATCTGGATAGGATTCAACTTTAATTCCTAATTGGCGAAGCTGTGCTGCAAGCTTTAATCCGTATAAAGCCTCCTGCTCTCCGAAGTTGATTACAAGAATTTCGGTGCTGCTAGCCTCTAGACTTGGGAAAAGGTCGAGTTCCTCCATTGCCAACTGGATCCGATCTAGGCCGAATGAAATGCCAATCCCGGGCATATCTTTTAAGCCAAAAATACCGGTTAAATCATCGTAACGACCGCCACCCCCAATAGAACCTAGCTCGATGCCTTTTACCTTAACTTCAAAAATGGCTCCGGTGTAATAATCAAGGCCTCTGGCTAAACTAAGGTCTATATCCAGAACCTTATCCATCCCTAGTTCTTGGGCCGCTTCAAATACGAAGCTCAATTCCTTTAATCCCTCCAGACCAATCTCAGAGTCCCCTACCAAGGTGCTTAAGGAATTTAGCTTTTCGGAATTAGTCCCTTTTAATTTAGCTATACCGTTTAGCGCATCCACAGCCGATTCGGCTATACCTTTATCTCTCAATTCCTTTACTACCCCGTCTAGACCAATCTTATCTAATTTATCTAGGGCTACGGTAAAGTCGGCGAAAGAATCATAAATATTAAAGTTCTCAGTTAGGCCCGCCAAAACCTTACGGTGATTCATCTTCAACTCAATGGGCAAGCCAAGCTTTTCAAAGACCTCTTTATAAATGCTAATAAACTCAAGTTCTTGTAAGAGTGATTTCGAGCCAATGGCATCAGCATCGCATTGATAAAATTCTCTAAAACGGCCCTTTTGGGGTCTGTCAGCACGCCACACTGGTTGGATCTGATAGCGCTTAAAGGGAAAGCTGAGCTCATTTTGATTTTGAACCACAAAACGGGCAAAGGGTACGGTTAGGTCATAACGCAAGGCCTCCTCTATATTGGCGCTTAATTTCTGCTCCGCTTTACTTGTATCATCTTCTTGAAAGGCCGCATCGTACTTTCGCCCTCGCGGAAGAATTTTAAAAATTAGTCGATCGCCCTCTTCGCCATACTTTCCGGTTAGGGTAGATAGCTTTTCCATAGCCGGAGTTTCAATAGGGGCAAAACCGTATTTTTTAAAAACAGCTCTGATATGCTCAAGGATAAACTCCCTTTGCAACATTGAATCCGGCAAAATATCTCGAGTTCCTTTGGGTAAAGAGGGCTTTTGGGACATAGTTAGAATTTGCGGCAAAATTAGCTAAAAAGAATCGCCTCCATCAAGCCCAAGCTTACACTCTTGCTTAGCTAGATTAAATTCATTTGAATTTTTATAAATATACCAGGTGAATTGATTGTAGCGCAGCTTATTAAGAGGATTGGTATCAAAGTGATAAATCTTAGCTAAAGCCTCTAAACCTGATTGATTATAAGCAAGTAGCGCCATACATTTCGCTTTATTCCCCTTTAGCACTTTTTCGGGATTCAGCGGATCCAAGCTACAGCGAATTAAAGATTGGGTGGCAAGATTTAGGTATCGATTAAAGGTTTGCGAAGAAACGGTGTAATAATCGAGTTTGTGATAATCGGGATCGCTGGCATTAAAATCGACGTAAAATTGATCTCCAGTTTTTAAGGGTAAGCCATTATCGGCAAACATCTGTAAGCCAAACCCGGATACGTATTCGCGGTATTCCTTCACTTTGCCCTGGTATTCGAACTGGTAAACAACCCTATTGCGCTCCACTCCTACTACTGTTACTAAACTTCTTTTTGGTTCTTGGCTAATTTTAAAATCTATAAACCAGTGGTAAGCCTGGTAGGAGAAATAGATGAGGAATACTAGACCAATAAAGCTGTAGATTGCGATAATATAGGAGCGCTTTTCCTCTTCTTCCTTCTTTTTTCGATATGCAGCGGCCCTGGCATGAGCCTCCGCTTTAGCCTTTTCTTGAGCTTTGGCCTTAAGGTGTTCGTAGATTTTTTGCTTATCAGCCTGACTCAAGTCTTTCAGCTTGGTCTTCGCCTTTCGCCAATTGAGAATGGTTTCGTAGGCCTCTAAAATGCTGCGAAATTTTTCCTCGGCCCCAGCTTGTCTATCGGGATGGTATTTAAATGCCAATTTTCGATAGGCTTTCTTCAAAACCTCATCAGATACATCTGGATGCACTCCCAATATTTTATAATACTCTTCCAAAGGCCCCTAAATTGAGACAAAGAAACTAATCTTTGGCCAATTCTATTTTGTAATTTCAAAGCCTCAATTAAAACAAACCACATGATTCAAACTATCCTCCTGATCGTATTGGGACTGCTGATCTTAATTTTTGGCGTCTTCATTGTAAAGCAACAGCAAATTGCCATCGTTGAGCGATTTGGTCGTTTTCACAGCATTCGCAAGCCAGGTATTCACTTTTTAATTCCGATAGTAGATCGGGTTTCTGGAAGGGTTAGTATTCGAATTCAGCAATTGGATGTTTTGGTTGAAACCAAAACCAAGGATGATGTATTTGTTCAATTGAAGGTTTCCGTTCAGTATTTGGTTTTGGAAGATTCGGTTTACGATGCCTTCTATCGCTTGGAAAGTCCCCAAGCTCAGATTACCTCTTATATTTTTGATACCGTTCGGGCCGAAGTGCCTAAACTTCGATTGGATGACGTGTTTGAGAAGAAGGATGATATCGCCATCGCCATAAAGCGTGAATTAGAAGAAGCAATGAACACCTATGGCTATGGAATTATTAAGGCTTTAGTAACCGACATTGACCCAGACCATGAGGTTAAGAGCGCAATGAACCGAATTAATGCTGCCGAACGTCAGAAAGTAGCGGCCGAATATGAGGGTGAAGCAGAACGTATCCGTATTGTTGCTAAAGCTACCGCTGAGGCTGAAAGCAAAAGATTGCAGGGTCAAGGTATTGCGGACCAAAGACGTGAGATCGCTAAAGGTTTGGAGGAATCTGTGGAAGTGCTGAATCAGGTGGGAATTAATAGTCAGGAAGCCTCTGCCCTTATCGTGATTACCCAACACTACGACACCCTTCACGCCATGAGCGAGAACACCAATAGTAATCTAATTTTATTACCAAATAGTCCGAATTCGGCCAGTAATATGCTTAATGATTTGGTAACCTCCTTTGCCGTGGGAAGCAAAGTTCAGGAACAGACAGATTCAACGAATCAAGCAGAATAAACAAGGGAATTAAAAAACAGGGGAATGGGGATAATAAGGAAAGTATTTTTACTGCACCTTTTTCTATTAATTTCATGTAGCCTAAGCGCTCAGTATCAAAGTATTGGATTCGGGATTGGCGCCGCTACTTTTGAGGGCGAAACTTCAACTTATGAAGATTTCGCTGTAGAAGAAATTGGTCGTAGCGCCTACTTCTACTATAATAGATGGTTAAAGGATTCGCGATGGCAGTATTCTTTTTTGGCTACTTACCATCAAATAAGAGGTAGAATCCAAGTAGAAAACTTTTTAGTTTCGAATACACTCTATCAATCGCGTACAAGGCACTTTAACTTGGGAGCGGGTATGCGGTATTACCTAGACCCCAAACTAAGCCATTACCAGCCTAGTCGGGGTCAGTGGGCCATTTTTGGCGCCGCCTACCTGGGACTAGAAAGTTTTTACAGTAATACCGAAGCCAACCGCATGGGTGCCGGTGCGGCGGAGTATATGAACGAAGACTTTAAGCTTAGTCCATATATAAGCGGCGAATTAGGCTTACGTATTTTTATTAACTCAGAGTGGTACAGTGAGATTTCTGGAGGCATGAAATATGGCCACAATGACCACTGGGATGGTATAGCTGGCCCCACTAACATAAAAGACTATATCGGCTTTGTACAGCTAGGATTAGGTTATGCATTTTAGAGATGAGACGCTTCGTTATCCTATACTTTTTGCTTTTTGGATCCTTGGTTTACGGCCAAAGAACTAGCTATGGCTTTAATTTAAACCTCATGTCCATGCAAGGAGAGGTTTCACAAAATAAATTTATAAGCGACGATTTGGCCTTGGGCTTCGGTCTAACTGGAGATTTTCCCCTTATAAATCCGCGTTACGAATTATCCTGGAAAGTGGATTACCTAAAATTAAGAATGGACTTTATAGGCAAAGCCGATCCAAACTCTATTTCCTATGCCGAAGTTAATGGTAGTCATTGGAGCGGTACGGGCGGCTTAAACATCTACCTCCTTAGTAATCATGGTATGTCTAATATCTATCAACCATTTAGGCCTTATGCCTTTGTCTATGCGGGGATTGTTTACCAAAACTTAAGCACCGAGGTTAGCCCGAATTTTAATCTTGATTATATCGATGGTGGCTTTGTTTCACCCGTAGGCGAGCTCGGACTCGGAGTTAAGATTAGAGCCAATCCGAAGTGGGCCTTCAATTTTCAATTTAGCATTCGCAGTAGCTTTGATGACGACATGGACGGAATAAATGGCAGCAGTTCTACCCCAGAACTCATGGGTTTAATTCGATCCGGCCTTAGTTATTCCCTTTAAAAAATAGCGGATTGAAAATAGCTAAAGGTCAGCTTCTTGAGCTATTATCAAATTATTTTAAGCTATTTCGCAACCATTTATTTATCAACAAGTTAATGTTTAAATTACCTATATAGTATTATTTTTTAATACTTTTAGATTGATTTTAAAACAGGGAACAAAATCACATCTTATGGGGAGGAAAACATTACTATTGGCACTGTTCTGCTTGCTGCAGTTCAGCGCTAAGTCACAAGCATGCATTACCACACATTTTAGCGGTATGATTATCCAAGGCGAAGCAATGGGACGCGGTTATATTGGTGATGACCTTGGACTAGGCCTAAACCTAGTTTATGGGTTACCACTGGGCAATCGTGCTCATTTTAATCTCGTGGCGAGTCATTTGCGTTATTCCATAGACTATATGAGTCCGGGAACCGAACAGAGTAGTTATTATTATGGAAAAGGAAGTCACAGCTCCGTCGGTGTAGGCTTAATGATTTTCCCCTTTGCACCAGGTGGAAGAGCCAGTTTATATCAACCATTCCGTTTATACATAGCGGGAAACGGAGGGATGGCCGTACAACATAATAAACCAATAGACGTAGTTAATTTACCGAGTAGTTTTACGGTATTTGATCAAACAAAGGTTCATCCCTATGCGGAAGCTATGATAGGCATAAAGATTAGAGTAAACCCTAAACTATCCTTTGATGTATTTGCCGCTGGTCGCAGTACCTTTAGTGATGACATTGATGGCTTGGCCGGTACCGGTGCAGGCTCAGACATCATTGGTCGAGTGGGAATAGGAATTTGCTCTAAACTTTACTAAGCGATAAAGGTCACAATGCCTATATCGCAAAGGCCATTACCTTTGCTGCAAAATCTATAGCATTGTCAATCCTACGTCCTGCTCTATTTATTAGCCTACTTGCCTTTAGTCTTAGTCCATGGATGAATCCTCCATTGGCAATGATAACTGGTTTTCTTTTTAGCCTAATTTTTGGTCATCCTTTTGCCCAACACAACAAGACCGCCGTAAACTGGTCTTTAAAAATTGCAGTAGTGGGCCTAGGTTTTGGCATTTATTATGAAAAGGCCTTATCTGCCGGTAAGGAGGGCTTTTTACTAACCATAGCTGGTATTAGCTTAACCCTCTTTTTAGGATGGTTAATTGGTAGAATTCTTAAGCTTAATCCAAAAAGTAGCTATTTACTGTCCACCGGAACGGCAATTTGTGGCGGTAGTGCCATTGCTGCTATCGCACCAATTATTAAAGCCGAGGAACGTGATATTAGCATGGCAATAGGCACCGTATTCTTATTGAATTCAATTGCACTAATCATATTCCCTCCCATTGGTTTATGGCTTGAAATGTCGCAGATAGAGTTTGGTACTTGGGCGGCCATTGCCATTCACGATACCAGTTCTGTAGTTGGTGCAGCAGCGACCTATGGTAAAGAGGCATTAGAAATTGCCACTACCATCAAATTAGCAAGGGCACTTTGGATTATTCCTTTGGCCTTAATTACTACCCGCTTTTTCAAATCTGAGGGTAAAATAAAGTTCCCATGGTTTATTCTGTTGTTCGTAGCCGCGATGCTAATCAATAGCCTGGTAGGCTTGCCAGAAGGCTGGAGTCAAGGCATTAGTGGTATTGCCCGGAAAATATTAACTGGAACCCTCTTTCTAGTAGGTGCAGGCCTATCAATTGAAAAAATCAAACAAGCCGGCTGGCAGTCCTTGGCTTTGGGAATAAGCCTCTGGGTCTTTATTTCGATTAGTAGTTTGGTGGTAATTTTATTCTACTAAAAGATTAGCGGTTTAAAACCAAAAACCAATTGATACACTAGGGTAAAAAGAGCCAATATGGGATAAAGCCATACTCTAACCCAGTATTTAAGTCTTTTAGGATTATGCCTGTAATTCACCCAATTTAGAAGTACCGAATAAAAAGTAGCCTCATTGCGATTGGCATCCAATCCGTGGGATTTATTCAACAAACAGCGCTTAAAAAAGATAAACTGTAAAATCACAATTATATAAGCGCTTAGCATCCAATACCAGGAAAATAAAAAGGGTCCGATCCAAGCCAATAAGGTTATGAAAAGGTGAAACCAAAAGGCAAAATTTAGCTCACTATTTTCGAGCTTAGCCTTCATTAGCGGGAGTATCTTCTTCAGTTTTAAACTGCATTTGATACAATTTGTGGTAGTAACCTTCTAAGGCGAGGAGGTCTTCATGTTTACCTTCTTCAACCACCAAACCTTTATCCATTACAATGATTTTATCCGCCTTTTTAATGGTCGCTAAACGGTGGGCAATCACTACTGAAGTCCTTCCATCGGTAATTTTCTCAATCGCCTTCTGTATCAGCATTTCGCTTTGAGTATCAATCGAACTAGTTGCCTCATCCAAAATTAGAACGGACGGATTGCTCACATAAGCCCTAAGGAAAGATAAAAGCTGACGCTGTCCTACCGACAACATGTTACCTCGTTCTTGAACATTGTAGTTATACTGATCTGGTAAGGTTTCTATAAACTCGCTGACACCAATAAACTCAGCTGCCTCAGCCACTTCTTCGTGTGATATCTCCTTATTAAGAGTAATGTTATTTCGGATGCTATCATTAAAAAGAAAGACATCCTGTAAAACTACCGCTAGGTTAGCCCTTAAACTGCTCAGTTTAATGGATCTAATGTCGACGCCGTCCAATAAAATTTCACCATCCCAAATCTCATAGAAACGACCCAATAGGTTTATTAAAGTAGATTTTCCAGCACCTGTAGCCCCCACAATGGCAAGCATTTCGCCTGGAGCAGCCTTAAAGCTTACCCCTTTAATGATAGGCTCATCTTCCTTGTAACCAAAGGTAACATTGCGAAATTCAATTTCACCCTTTACCTCCGTCAGCTCAATATCCCCTTGATCTTCAATTCGGTCCTTTGTTTCTAAAATTTTGAAGACCCGCTCACTACTCACCATTCCCATTTGCAGGGTATTAAAGCGATCTGCCAATTGACGTAGGGGTCTAAATAACATATTCACAAATATGATAATGGCGGTAATTTCTCCTAAGGTAATTTGAGCCATCTGCTCGGCTATGGGCCAGTCCATGATTTGATGCCACCAAATTTGAACCGAAACCTTATCGCTTAGTCCGGCTGCTTTTAAACCCCCAAACCAAACAACTAAACCAATGCTAATAGCACTCATTATCTCGATGACCGGCAAGAAAATAGAGAAATACCAAATAGAGCGAATATTCGCCTCTCGGTGTTTACTATTGATTGCTTGAAAACGTTCCATCTCCGCTTTTTCGCGGTTAAATATTTGCACCACCGACATACCCGAAATATGTTCCTGCACAAAAGCATTTAAGGAAGCTACCTGAGTACGCACATCCTGAAAAGCACTTTTAATCTTTAACTGGAACAAGCGAGTAGCGTAATAAAGGACTGGAACAACCGAGAGCGATATTAAAACCAAGCGGTAATCGAAGAAATAGAACATCGCTAAAACCATTACCAAGATCTTTAGCAAATCGCCAAAAATCACCAATACCCCCTGAGCAAAAATGTCGGCAATGGTTTCTATATCACTAACCGCACGAGTTACCAAAGTTCCGATTGGCGTCTGATCAAAATACTTAAGTTTAAAAGACAAAATGTGCTCATACAGCTGAATACGCAGATCACGTATAATACTCTGTCCCAAATAGTTTGCACCGAAAATAAAAGAGAACTGTACCACCGCCTCCAAGACTAAGAGTATGCTTAGATAGAGGGTGAATAGTCCCAAATTATCTAAATCTGGCTGTAGTATAAAGTGATCAATAACATATTGAATCAGTAAGGGTCTAGCAGTAGATAGCGCACTTAACAAAATGGTTAAGAAGAAAGATCCATAAAAGACCCCGCGATAAGGTTTTACGTATTGTAAAATCTTTCGCAACAACTTCAGGTCAAAGGCCTTACCACTAACACTATCGCTCATCTAAAAATATTTCGGGTGGATAATCCACTTTTGTTAAGTATAAACCTTGGGCAGGCACCGACTCCCCAGCATTGGAACGATTTTTCGATTCTATCATATTTTTAAATTCAGGAATCGACATTCGGCCCTTGCCTACCTCCACTAATGAACCGACGATTGCTCTAACCATATTGCGCAAAAACCGATCGGCCTCAATGTGAAAAACCCATTGGGCACCATGGTCTTCCCAATAAGCCTTGCGAATCTCGCAAATATTGGTCTTGGTTTGGGTTTTAGACTTAGAAAATGAACTAAAGTCACCTTGGTAGCACAAAGTATTTGCTGCTTCATTCATTAAATCAAAGTCGAGAGGGTAAAAGATGTTCGCCGCTAAAAAATGCTGAAAGGGATTGCGTTCTCTGTTCACCCAATATTCATAAGCTCTATTGCTGGCGTCGAAACGAGCGTGAGCATCATCTTTTACAGCCAAGCATTCCTGAACGTAGACCGCCGGACTAAGCATTTTATTCAATGAGTTTAGGAAGGCGGATCGGTCAGTCAAAGCTTCCGGCCAATCGAAATGCGCATACATCACCTTGGCGTGCACTCCAGTATCGGTCCTACCTGCGCCAACCACATTTATCTCACTTCTTAAAATTAAACTTAGTTTATCATTAAGAAATTCCTGCACCGAGGGTGCATTGGGTTGAATTTGCCAACCGTGAAAGGAAGATCCATTATAGGATAATTTTAAAAAGTAACGCAAAGGGCTTTTCTTTGTGGCAAAGGTATCTAAAAGCATGGCAAGCCCGCGCAGAATAAGTTTATTGAGTGATAGTCATTCTCACTTAGACGATAAATTCCTGAAACACATAAAGGAAAGCGATGAAATTTGGCATGCGGGTGATATCGGTAATTTCGAAATTGTAGAGCAGTTAAGAACTATTGCCCCTTTGAGAGCGGTTTACGGTAATATTGACGGAAACGATATCCGTAATGAGTTCCCTCTAAACAACAGCTTTGAAATTGACGGACTCAAGGTCTTGATGACCCATATAGCTGGATACCCCAAACGCTATAACCAAAGGCTTCAGAAAATATTAAAAGAGCACAAATATGATTTAGTAATTTGTGGTCACAGTCATATTCTAAAAGTAATGCGGGATCCTCGGTATGGTCATCTACACCTTAACCCTGGTGCAGTTGGTCTACAGGGTTTTCACAAGGTTCGTACAATGTTGAGGTTTAAGATCGAGGATGCGACCTTAAAAGACTTGGAGCTAATTGAGTTGCCGAGATGGCCTTAATTATCGGAAACGGTCTGCCGCTCTTACCATTGCTTCATCCTTCATTACAGCACGATTAGCCAGGATAAGTAAAATCACCTGAATGATTGGCAAAAAGACGCCTAATCCTAAGGCCTTGGCAGTTGCCTCATAATGGTCAAACCAAAAATACAGCATCAGGCCCAAGAGGATAAAGTTGAAAATGATGGCTAATCGCCCAAAAACTACTTGAGTACGGCGATTTTTGAAGTATAGCAAAGCCGCCAAACTAGAAAGACCGGCAAGAATATAGAGCCCCATGAAAATAGGTTCATCAATCAGCATTATGGGGCCTTGGTTTCCAGCATACAGGGATACAAAAAAAGACAGTACTAAACTACTTAAAGCCGCTAGTAAAAAATACAAGGATTGAATGCGTTGAATCATGCTCGAAATTTCCTGCAAAATTGCTAAAAAATAAGAGAGAGCGCTTGCTTTAAGGGAAATCTTTGTATTATTGCTCCTATCAATTCTGGTCAAGCTGTTTTCTGAAGACCAAGAGCTATTCCTCTATTACAGATTACATTTCGGATTTAATTTTTCCTATTCATTACGATGTACGATATCAATCAACTAAAGTCCATGAAGTTGCCTGATTTAAGGCAAATCGCGGAAGTTTCTAAGATTTCCAAATTCCGCACCCTTAAAAAAATGGATTTGATTTACGCTATTTTAGATAAGCAAGCGGTTAACCCTGAGGCTTTTAAAAATATTAAAATGGAATCAACTGAGGCAGCTCCTAGCAATGATAGCTCTAAGGAGACCAGTACCCCGCCTAATGATAGCAAAGAAGGAAAACCTGAAAATCGCAATCAGCGTCAGCGTCCTCGGAAAAACGAAAAAACCGAGGAACAAGGGAAAATGAATTTTGAGTCTAAGGAAGAAGGCAAGAATAGCAAGCCAGATCAGAAAAAAGAGCGACGTCCTCGTAAAGATCAAAATCAAGGAGGCGAAAAGGATTCGAATTCATCGCGGAATCAAAATGACAACCGTAATGATAATCGCGGAGACAATCGTGGAGACAATCGCAATGATAGTCGAGGTGATAATCGAGGTGATAATCGCAATAGTGGCAGGAGTCAAAATGATAATCGCAAGAACAACGATTCTAAGCATAATCAGAACAATGATCGCAACCACCGTCATCGTAAGCAGGAATATGACTTCGATGGCATCGTAGTGAGCGAAGGGGTGCTGGAAATGATGCCTGATGGTTATGGCTTTTTAAGGTCTAGCGACTTTAATTACCTCAATTCTCCGGATGACATTTATGTATCTCAGAATCAAATAAAATTATTTGGCTTAAGAACTGGTGACACGGTACGTGGTCAGATTCGTCCGCCAAAAGAGGGCGAGAAGTATTTCCCGCTGGTTAAAGTAGAAAGCATTAATGGTCGTGAGCCAGATTGGATCCGCGACCGTGTGGCCTTTGAACATTTAACCCCGCTTTTCCCCGAAGAAAAATTCAATATAACTGGTCGTAGAGGAACACTCTCCACCCGTATTATCGATTTATTCTCACCGATTGGTAAAGGACAACGCGGCCTATTAGTAGCGCAACCAAAGACGGGTAAAACCACTTTAATGAAAGAGGTTGCCAATGCAATCGCAGCCAATCATCCGGAGGCCTATATGATTGTGCTTCTTATAGATGAAAGACCTGAAGAAGTTACCGATATGGCACGGAGCGTAAATGCAGAGGTAGTGGCCTCTACCTTTGATGAGCCTGCCGACCGCCATGTTAAAGTGGCTAATATCGTGCTTGAAAAAGCTAAAAGAATGACCGAATGTGGTCACGACGTGGTTATCTTACTGGATTCAATAACCCGATTAGCACGTGCATACAATACCGTTTCCCCTGCTTCTGGAAAAGTACTTTCGGGAGGGGTAGATGCGAATGCACTTCACAAGCCCAAACGCTTCTTTGGAGCGGCTCGTAAGATTGAAAACGGAGGTTCTTTAACCATCTTAGCTACGGCCCTAATTGATACCGGCTCTAAGATGGATGAAGTGATTTTCGAGGAATTCAAAGGGACGGGTAATATGGAAATGCAACTCGATCGCCGTATTGCCAATCGTCGTATTTGGCCGGCTATTGATTTGATGAGTTCTGGAACACGTAAAGAGGACCTCTTATTAGGTAAGGACGTTTTACAACGGATGTATATTATGCGTCGCCACCTTGCTGATATGACTTCCGTTGAAGCGATGGAATTCCTATACGACCGTATGAGTAAGACTCAGGATAACGCCGAATTCTTGGCGAGTATGAATGGCTAACTTCGAGCAATCTTATTGCCACTTTGTGCAGGATTTATATAAATCTGACCTGCACAAAGTCTACCACGACCATCACTATGGTTTTCCCATTGAGGATGATAATGAATTATTTGGTCGACTTATCCTAGAAATAAATCAGGCGGGATTAAGTTGGACCACCATTTTAAAAAAGCAGGAAAACTTCCGCGCTGCCTATAATCAATTCGATATAGCGAAGATTGCCAACTATGGTGAAGAGGATTTCGATCGCCTGATGAACGATACGGGCATCATTCGCAATAAGCTTAAAATTAGAGCCGCGATTACCAATGCTAAGGCTGTCCTAAAGTTGCAAGACAGCGATGGCAGCTTTAAAAACTGGATATTAAACCAGGGCGAGCTTTCGAAAGCGGAATGGGTAAAGCTTTTTAAACACCACTTTAAATTTGTGGGTGGCGAAATTGTAAATGAATTTATGATGAGCGCCGGTTTTTATCCTGGAGCACACCATCCCAATTGTCCGATTTACAAGCAATGTGAGGAGGCCCTAGTTAATTCAAGCTATCGCGATTAAGGAAGACCAATGTATTTGTGGGTCTGTAGACTTATCTGCCACTTTGGATTTGCCATTACATAATCGGCAATCTTGGGTGTCATTTGTTCTCTTTTGCTCCATTCGGGCTGCAAGAACAATTTGCATTCTGGTCCAACCTTAGCCGCATGCTCCTCTGCCCACTTGAAATCATGATTGTTGTAAATAATGATCTTTAACTCATCCGCCTCGGCATAAACCTCCTCTTTAGGCGGCATGGTTTTTTTAGGGGAAAGGCAAATCCAGTCCCAATTACCGCTTAATCGATAAGCCCCAGACGTCTCAATATGCACCTGTAGTCCCTTGGCTTTTAAGGCTTCAGTAAGCGGATTCATATTCCAGGTAAGCGGCTCACCTCCGGTAACCACAACCGTATCCGAAAATTGCGCGGCATTCTCTACTACCCTATCAATGGCTGTCGGAGGATGAAGATCAGCGTTCCAGCTTTCTTTTACATCACACCAGTGGCAACCCACATCGCAGCCGCCTATACGAATAAAATAGGCCGCCTTCCCCGTATGAAAGCCTTCACCTTGAATGGTATAAAATTCCTCCATGAGAGGAAGCATGGTTCCTAAATTTACTGCTTTTTGAATGCCTTCGTCCATGCGGCAAAAGTATCTCTAAAAGCTAGGTTCAGCAAGTTTAAAATAAAATATAGGCCCCTGCTACGCATTGCGAAACAGGGGTTCTTACTGGTTTAATCCTGACATATTTGGCTAAATTCGTAGCAAATTCCCTGTAGATGAATGCACATGAAATCGACTACCGCCTCATTGGTGAAGAAATGCAAGCGGTAGAAATTGAACTAGACCCTCAAGAAACGGCAATTGCCGAACCCGGTAGCTTTATGATGATGGAGGAAGGCATTGAGATGCAAACCATTTTTGGCGATGGCTCTCGTGAAAATGAAAGCTTTATGGGTAAGGTTTGGAATGCGGGCAAGCGGGCCCTTACCGGTGAAGGCTTGTTCATGACTGCTTTTAGCAACAATGGCTTGGGAAAAAAGAAAGTATACTTTGCTTCTCCCTACCCTGGGAAAATTATCCCCCTAGACCTTAGCAAGGTAGGACACCGGATAATATGCCAGAAGGACGCTTTCCTTTGTGCCGCCAAAGGGGTGAGTGTGAGCTTAGAGTTTCGTAAAAAAATCGGCGTGGGTTTATTTGGTGGTGAAGGCTTTATTATGCAAAAATTAGAAGGTGATGGAATGGCCTTCTTACATGCTGGCGGAACGATAATCGAAAAACACTTAGCTGCAGGTGAAAACTTAAGAGTGGATACCGGTTGCTTGGTAGGCTTTGAACCTTCGGTACACTATGATATTCAATTTGTAGGCGGACTCAAAAACAGCATATTCGGTGGTGAGGGTTTCTTCTTCGCTACTTTAAGGGGACCGGGAAAGGTTTATATACAATCATTACCCTTTAGTCGTTTAGCAGATAGAGTAATTGCCTCTGCTCCCAAAATGGGCGGTAAGTCCAAAGGCGAAGGCAGTATTTTAGGAACCTTAGGAGACCTTCTAGATGGTGATAATTAATTTGAAAAGGAGCTTACTTAAGGGCTTTATTAGCTTTTTAATACTTTTTTCCCTTCAGGCGAAAGCCCAAACCGAAAATGACTTTGAGCAATTTAATCGCGACCTCTACACCCTAATAGCAGATACAGCAGAAATTCCTAAGCTTGAGTATATTCGGATTAAAACCTATAATCAACTAATTGATGAGCAAGATTGGCCTGACTCAAAAAAGGAAGAAGTAAAGCTGAGAGTTCAAAAGTCTTATCCCTACGAGTACGAAGAATTTCATAAACGCCTTGGCCTAATAGTCGATTATTACCAAGAGGGAATCAAAAATGGTGGTAGATTAGAATACCTCTCTTACAGCTATGAGGAGCACCCTTATTGGAAAAACCGCTACATCGTAAACTTAAGACTTCTCTTTTCTTCGGAAGAAATGATTAGTACAGTGAATTTCGAGTACCACCTTTATTACAGCGGCAAGGCCTTGCTGTTTATAGGCGACCAGATTAGTGAAAGTTATTAGGCATTTTTATTTTGAAGCATGGGTACAAAACGAAACTCCCCCAAATTTTCTTGTCGGTATTTTTGGGGTCCATCCTTATGCACTACGATCATATCTTGGGTGTTTTGGCCGACCGGGATAACCAACCTCCCTCCTACTTTTAATTGCTCCAGTAGGGCCTCTGGGATATAAGGCGCGCCCGCGGTTACAATGATTCCATCGAATGGCGCGTGATTAGGTAATCCGGCATAGCCATCACCAAATTTCATATACACCGGATAGCCTAATTTTTGCAGCAAAGGCCGGGTAGCATCAAATAGTTCCTTTTGACGCTCGATACTGTAGACCTTCATTTTCATAGCCGCAAGGACCGCTGCTTGATAACCACTGCCTGTGCCTACTTCTAAAACTTTTTGCCCCGCTTGTAAAGCGAGTTTTTCGGACTGAAATGCCACGGTATAGGGCTGCGAAATTGTCTGACCGGCAGCGATTGGAAAGGCCTTATCCTGATAGGCAAAATCCTCAAAACTACTGTCTATAAAAAGGTGACGAGGTATTTGAGCAATTGCTTTTAACACCGCGCGGTCACGAATCCCTTTATCAATTAAAAGGCGCACCAATTTATTGCGCATTCCCTTATGTCGAGCCAAATCATTCACCTCGCTAAAATCCGAATATTGGTCGACATCTGTCCTAGAAGTAAAAAGAAAAATAAACAGCTATTTGTGAACAGTAATCTTCCTAAAGGCATGCATAGCCAAGCCATTAAGTTACCTTTGTGCTCGTAAATTAGAAGCATGTTAAAGATTGGTGTTCTTGGTGCAGGTCATCTTGGTAAAATTCACTTAAGGTGTATCCAAGGCCTTAATGAGGTCTATGAGTTAGTAGGTTTTTACGACCCCCATCCCGAGACCGCAGCAAAAGTGGCACAAGAGTTTAATCTTAAAGCTTTCGCTGATATAGATGAACTCATCGATGCTGTGGATGTAGTCGACATTGTGACTCCCACCTTAAATCACTATGACTTAGGAGTTAAGGCAGCCCGGAAGGTTAAACACTTCTTTATCGAGAAGCCCATAACCGAAACTCCAGAACAGGCCAAGCAATTGATGAAGCTGGCTGAGGAAGCGGGCATAAAAGCCCAAGTTGGTCACGTAGAACGTTTTAACCCAGCCTTTAAGGCAGTCGAGGAGCATATCCATAATCCAATGTTTATTGAGACGCACCGACTAGCTGAATTTAACCCAAGAGGTACCGATGTTCCGGTGGTATTGGACTTAATGATTCATGACATTGACATTGTACTGAGCACGGTAAAGTCTGGCGTAAAGAAGATCAATGCCAGCGGTGTAGCAGTATTAAGCGACAGTCCGGATATCGCCAATGCCCGCATCGAGTTTGACAATGGCTGTGTTGCTAACCTCACCGCCAGTAGGATTTCTTTAAAAAATATGCGTAAAACCCGGATTTTTCAACGGGACGCCTATATCAGCATCGACTTCCTCGAGAAAAGTAGCGAGCTAGTGCGCATGAAAGACGAGATCGACGAGCAGGATCCTTACGCCATGATCATGGATATTGGAAAGGGTAAGAAGAAACAAATCTATTTTGAAAAACCTGAAAGCCTTCCCAGTAACGCTATTCAAGAAGAATTGCATTCTTTTGCACAGGCAATCAATAAAAACACGGAAGTGAACGTTAGTCTAGAGGATGGATATAAAGCGCTCCAAGTAGCTCAGGATATTCTCCGCAAGATTGAAATGAACCTCAACCTCATTGCCTAAGCGCAAGAGATGACAAAACTATTATTCAAAGGCCTTAGTGCCCTCATTATTTTATTGGGATTAGTTGCTTGTGAAACGGATGAAGCCGCCAAGCCTACTTATCTAAAAATTGACGCCATTCACCTTAGCACTAATTACGCTGAGCAAGGGAGTGCCCATGAGCAAATAACTACGGTTTGGGTTAATTTAAATGGTCAATCAGTTGGTGCCTTTGAATTACCAGCGACCATCCCTTTAATATTAGATGAAGGCAGTAATACTCTGCGACTCGAAGCGGGTATTAATACCAATGGTATTAAGTCATTCCGCGCCATTAATGCTTCATTTAAACCGATCATTCTTGAGGTAGATGGAAATAATGCTGGTCCGATTGACACCATAATTCCAGACCCATCCGATCTCACGGTCACCTACCGGGACTTCTACAATGTGATCGTATTGGAAGATTTTGACAAACCCGGCCTTAACTTTGAGCGCACGAATTTTAGCGACACGAATTTTGTTAAGGACGGTGACAGCCTTTTTATTTTCACTCCATTCGGAGCCAGCAGTCCGGAGCCCAATACCAACTCCGGCCTTTTAGTTTTAGATGATTTAAACCCTAATGCCGAACTAAGGTCTGTTGTTTCCTACAATATCCCAGCTGGGGTACAGAATATTTACCTGGAAGTTACTTACCGCAGTAATATGGATATTGGATTTGGCTTAATTGCCAACTACCCTACAGGCAACCAAAGTGATGTTACCGCTGTAGTCTTCCCAAAAGCAGAGTGGAGTAAAATATACATCAACTTGGTTACCGAATTCCAGGCTTTCCCAGGTGCCAATGGTTACCAATTGCTAATAAGGGCGCGTAAACCTGAAACCATTAGTGAAGGTCGGATCTACCTAGATAACTTGAAACTAGTCTACGAGAAATGAAAAAACCGGCTTGGCAAAGTTTCAAATACCAGTTTTGGGATGTAGTAGCAGCGATGCTTAGCTACAGCTCACTTTTCATTTTCCGAAAATTGGTGGTAGAAGCCGAGAAGTTTGGTTTAAGTAATTTAGAGTTTACACCAAATTATTTTATTGGCCTGGTGGTAATCCCAGTCTTCTGGCTAACCGTTTATTTGATCACCGACTTTTACCGCGACATCTATCGGCGTTCCCGTCTTAAAGATCTCTTTTACACATTCAATACCAGCTTGCTGGGTAGTATCGTTATCTTTTTTGCTTTGATTCTAGACGATAGCGTATCCAGCTATACCGACTACTACCGGGGCTTCCTAGTATATTTTGGCAGCCACTTTTTCTTTACCGCGCTCTTCCGGTCCTTACTAACTACCCGCACCGCCTATCGTACCCGAAGCGGTAAGATTGCCTTTAATACCTTAATGATTGGAAGCAATGAGAAGGCGGCAGAGCTATACGCTCAACTAGAGTCGAGGGATAACCGTAAGACAGGACACCGATTTATTGGGTTTGCCAGCGTCCATAACAACATTCGCTTCTTACTCGAAAAAAACCTTTCCCATCTAGGTAATCATACCGAACTGCCCGAAATAATTGAGCAAAATCAAATTGAAGAAGTGATTATCGCTATTGAATCCTCAGAACATCACAAACTAGAGGAAATTGTGAATCTGTTAGAGGAAACCGAGGTGAAGATTAAGATGATCCCGGATACTTATGACATCATTTCCGGAAAGGTGCGTATGGAATCACTTCGTTCCATCCCCCTGGTGGAAATCCGGCATCAGTTAATGCCGGTATGGCAAATGGTTTTAAAAAGGCTGTTTGACATCATTGCTTCTGCCCTAATCCTGTTTTTACTTTCCCCACTCCTATTAGTCGTTATGACTATCACCAAGTTTAGTGACCGCGGCCCTATCTTCTTTCGTCAAAAGCGAGTAGGAATACATGGCAAGGAATTTTTTATGTATAAATTCCGTTCGATGGTGGTCGATGCCGAAAAAGATGGTCCACAGCTGAGCAGTGAAAACGATGATCGCATTACCCCTTGGGGTCGTATTATGCGTAAATACCGCTTAGACGAGTTACCACAGTTCTACAATGTTTTAATTGGCGATATGTCAATTGTAGGTCCGCGCCCGGAGCGGAAGTACTATATGGAACAAATTTCCAAGCATGCCCCCCACTATCGCTACTTGCAGAAAGTTAGACCTGGCATTACCTCTTGGGGTATGGTTAAATTTGGCTATGCAGAAAATGTGGAAGAAATGGTTGAGCGCTTAAAGTATGATGTGATTTACATCGAAAACATGAGTTTGCTCAATGACCTTAAAATCCTAATTTACACCGTTATTATAGTCTTACAAGGAAGGGGTAAATAATGGATCTAGAGGAATTTAAAGCGAAGGCAAAGCAAGAAAAAGCCGAAACTGGTAAAATCTTTAAGACGCTTAAAAAGATGCGTCCCAAGCAGCTAGACCAAGCTTTCGCTGATAAGCATGAAGAGGTTTTTAGTGAAATTGACTGCCTAAGCTGCGCCAATTGCTGTAAAACTGCCGGTCCGCGATTATTGGAGAAGGACATTGATCGTATAGCGAAACACCTTCGTTTAAAACCTGCCGACTTTATGGACCGTTATGTAAAGTTGGACGAAGACCAAGACTGGGTGTTCCAAAGCCTGCCTTGCCCCTTTTTAGGAGCGGATAATTATTGTTCCATTTATGAAGTCCGACCCAAAGCCTGCAAGGATTACCCTCATACCGATCGGAATCGAATGCATCAAATACTAAAGCTAACCGAAAAAAACGCCAATCTTTGTCCGGCTGTATTTGAAATTAGTCGACGCATCGAACTTCGTTAAGCAAGCCTACAATTTGTTTAATTTGCTTGCATGGAAGCAATTGATGCCATTCGGCTCAACTTTGATCAAGAATCACTAGTTATCTTGAATATCTGCCTGGCAATCATCATGTTCGGGATTGCCTTAGATATAAACCTTAGAGACTTTAAGGAGATTGCTCGAAACCCACGTTCAGCGGTAATTGGCATAATTTCTCAATTCTTAGCCTTACCATTCTTTACCTTCTTTCTGATTTTAATTTTAGAGCCTCAACCGAGCATTGCCTTGGGAATGATTTTAGTTGCGGCTTGTCCGGGTGGCAACATTTCAAACTTCATGAGCCACTTAAGTGGTGCCAACACCGCGCTATCGGTGGGCTTAACTTCCATAAGCACCATGTTAAGTTTAGTGATGACCCCCATAAATTTTCAGCTTTATGGAAGCCTAAACGAGGAAACTGAGTTTTTACTGCAAGAAATACATTTAGGATTTTGGGAGGTCTTTACTACCGTTTTAATGATTATTATTATTCCACTGCTACTGGGTATTTTAGTAAGACATAGGCAGCCTAAAATCAGTAAACTTCTATCTCCCTATTTTAGAATTGGCAGCATTATAATTTTTATCGCCTTCGTGCTTGTCGCATTCAGTAAAAACTTTGAGCTATTCTTGGATTACATTCAATACGTAATTCTTTTAGTCTTTGCTCATAATAGTCTCGCCTTGCTTTTAGGAAACAGTTTAGGTCGGATCTGGAAATTACCACCGCGTGATGTGCGAACATTAACTATCGAAACTGGCATTCAAAATTCTGGTTTAGGCCTAGTTTTGATTTTCACTTTCTTTCAAGGTCTCGGAGGAATGGCCCTGGTTGCCGCGTGGTGGGGAATTTGGCATATTATA
Organism: uncultured Flavobacteriales bacterium; assembly: GCA_913055685.1. Taxonomy (GTDB): domain Bacteria; phylum Bacteroidota; class Bacteroidia; order Flavobacteriales; family Schleiferiaceae; genus Croceimicrobium. Next base: position 224,334 of record CAJXKC010000002.1, on the reverse strand, counting down.
AGTGGTTTGGCCATTTCCTTTTTTTGGTCCTACCGCAAATTGCCCGTGGAAAAGGCTTAAATCAATTGAAGAAACTCAGCCCCATTTCGGGTCTCCTTGCGCCTTAGCTTCCCATTGGAGGTATACCTAAATTGTTTAGCTACATAAATAGCTTTCGGCCTTTCTGATCCTTTCAATTGGCTTTTTATATCCTTAATTAGTTTGGGGATGGGCAGCCCTTCTTCAATAACAATAATTAGGCGTTCACCGAGAGAGCTATCCTCTTCTTTATCCAAAAAATAAGGAGCATCCAATTTTAATTTCGCCTCTAACTTTTCTGGATACAGCTTTAAGCCTCCACTTAGAACAACATTATCCATTCTTCCTAACCAGATAAAGCTATGTGCCGAAAGGAGTTTTACTTGATCCTTGGTTTCTAGTTGTAGGAGGCCAAGCTCAGGAGCATCTATTACCAAGTTTCCTCCCTTTGCGGTTGAAAAAGAAAGGCCCGGAAGGCCTTGATAGACCTCACTGGCATTCGGTCTAATTTGCCTCAGGGCGACATGTGAAATTGTTTCAGTACTTGCGTAGGAATGCCAAACCTTGGACTCTATGGCCTGAAGTCTATTTTCTAAATCGCTGCTTATTGGTCCACCGCCAATCAGTATTTTTTCAATTTGGTTGAGATAAGGCAGATTCCCGTCCACTTGGTTGGCCACCATCGATGCGAAAGTATATGTTTCCTCCCTAGGCAGTTCAGCCATAAAGGCACGAGCAGGATCCACTGGGAATATAGTCGCCCCGGCTACAAAAGCCCGTATGGCGAGCATGATCCCACCGATCTTATCTAATGGTAGATTCAATAATATCTTGGAGTTCTCCTTTAATTGGAAAAAATCTACACTAAGCTGAGCTGAATGAAGAACGTGCTCCCTCTTTAAGTGAATTTTCTTCGCTTCTCCCGTGGTTCCCGAACTAGTTACAACAAGGTCATTACCCCTTAAATACCAATTATAAATTTCAGCAATTTGGTTTAGGTAGTCCTCCGATGCAAATTTTTTATTACTGATTTTCAAAGCCTTAAACTATTCTCAGTTTTTTTTCTCCATTTACCCAACCATTCCCCTATGCTTCGCGTTTCTATTGTACAGTTCCTTATAAATTGGTTTTAATAACCATTAGTACCCTGTTTAGTTAGAAAGCGCCGTTTCCCTACGGCGCTTTTTATTTTTATAGTCCTAGCGGGGATAAATCCCAGGTGGCTTGGGGATCAAAAGCTACGGTGCCTCTTATTTGACGCAAGGGAGTATCGAAATTATTAGTGTAAAGACTACCGGTGCCTAAACCTGAAGCTAAATGGCCATAAAGGGTATAATTCCACTGAGCGATAGCATTTAAACCCACATTCGATTCGAGGGCACTAGTAACCCACCAGCCTATATAGCGCCCTTCGGCCATATCAATCCACTCTTCCGATTTTTTAAATCCACCTAAAAAAGAGGGCTTAAGAATTACAAACTGAGGTTTAATATGGTTGAGGAGGGCCTCCTTATCGCTGCGCTTACTAATACCGATTAATTCCTCATCTAAGGCAATAGGTAGAATACATCGCTGACAAAGTTTAGCCATCTCCTCTATTTGACCAGCCTTTATGGGTTGTTCTATTGAGTGAATACGCAAGCGATCTAAACGATCAAGAATTCTTGGTGCTTCTTCCGGACTAAAAGCACCATTAGCATCAACTCTTAATTGGATTTCATGCGGACCATATTCTTTGCGGATACTAGTTAATATATCCAGCTCCGATTCAATGTCTATGGCCCCTATCTTCATTTTTAAGACCAAAAAGCCCTTTTCAATACGCTCGCGGACCTGCTTAAGCATATCGTCTTTGTCGCCCATCCAGATAAGGCCATTTATAGGTTGACGCTCAGTACCGTCGGTGAATTCACTGGGATAAATTAAATGATTAGTGGCGTCTAAATCCATGCTTGCCATTTCCAGACCAGCTTGAATACTTGGCCACTCATCTAATTCCAAAATTAGATCTCGGTAATCGATTCCTTCGTCAAGGGCAGCGCAAACTTCGTCCAGTTTATCTTCATAATCGGGTCTATCGTCTGCACTTAGGCCACGTAAAATACCACACTCTCCGATGCCTCTGGAATTACCATTATCTAGAATTAGGAAGTAGGAATCCTTACTCTTGAGCACCCCTCTTGAAGTACCAGCCGGAGTCTTAAACTCTAAAGTATATTTCTGCCATCGTGCCTTCACAATATCTTGCCAAGGCCAAACAGCACCGAAAACAAGAGGGTGGTTAAAGCCATTTTTTTAAGTAGAGGTTCATAGTCTTCCGGCTTCTTAGCCTTCAGAACGGATAGCAAATTTAAGATTAAAAAGGGCAGACTTATAAAGTAAAGATTTTGCCAAATACTACTCGGCAACAATCGGTTGTAAAGAAAGGCGGCATCAAAGCCCAGAATCAGTAAAAGAGCATGGTATGCCTTAGCTCCTTGCTCCCCTAAACTAAGGGCTAGGGTTTGTTTTCCACTTTTGGCATCAGTCTCGCGATCGCGCATATTATTCAGGTTTAATACCGCCATGGCGAAAAAGCCTAAGCTAGTTCCCGGCAATAAAACCAACCATGACCAAGACTGAGTATGTAAAAAATAGGATCCGCCAACTCCTACAAATCCAAAGAATAATAATACAAAGAGATCACCAAGGCCTTTATACCCATAAGCACTATCACCAACTGTATAGTTCACTGCCGACCAAGTGGCTAGGATTCCCAAAGCTGTAAAACCCAATTGATACTCAAGGCCCAAGTCGCGGCAAGCCCAAAAGCTCAGAAAGCTACCTGATAAAAGGCTTAAAATCACAAAAAGCCGCACCGCAAAACGCATATCTTTCGCTGATATGGTCCCACTAGCCACTGCCCTTGCTTCGCCTTTGCGTTCTTGGTCTGTTCCCTTAATGCCATCACCATAATCATTGGCGAAATTGGATAAGACCTGATAGAATAAGGTAGTTAGTAGGCTAAACACGAAAACCAAACTATCGAAATGACCTTGCGAGGCAGCTAAAAGGCTTCCTAGGAAGATACTAGCAAAGGCTAAGGGTAAAGTACGTAATCGGGCGGCGGCCACCCAAACTTTTAAATTTGGCATTCAGAATAAATCTCAGGCAAATATAGGAAAGGACTACATCCAATTACCTTCACTTTTTTCCACCTTGTAAAGTAGGTAATTATAGAGTTCTAGAATCCTGTCATGTGGCAAATGCCGCAATCGCTCAGAACCTGCAGCAGTATGTAAAACAAGGGTTGAGATACCGCGCTGCGCTTGTAAAAAACTTTGATTCACACTTAAGTTTTGAATCTTATAGGCGGGAATAAGAATTCGCTTGGGGATTAAATAGCCTTTATATAATTCAAGGTAATTCTCATTTACGCGTAGGCGGTAGGACTGCCAATATTTATGGGCCCATAAAAGAATACTCCCGAAGTATAAGGCTACTGGTAGATAAAAAAACCAAGGGAAATCCTGAATAATAAAGATTATAATAGCAACCATACTCGGCAAAACAGCCAACCAAAAAACTATCTGATTTCTTAAAAGTACATGGGCATCGTAATGGGTGTATTTACCCTGCCTGCGATCTTGATACTGCTGATTTAATAGAAAAACTATCTGCCTGGCCTTTAAACCGGGGATGCTAATCAACTTTTTATCGTTCAGCGCTTCAGCTCCAGCTTGTTTAACCCTAAGACTGCGATAACCGAGCCATGCTTGAAGCGGGTTTTGCTCCCACTTGAAATATTGAATTTTAGAAAAGGGAACTTGGTAAGTAATGCGCGCTAAAAGACCCGACTCCATGCTAAGTCCCTGCTCACTTAAGTAAAACTTAAAGTTAAAATAGCGAAGGATAGTGCTCACCAATGAACTTAAAACTGAAATCACCAAAAACACCAAGACTGCGAAGGGCAGCAGAAGCAACCAAGAGCTCACAAAGCTTGCGGCCGTTTCTTCCAAATAGGGCTCAATAGGACGCAGTAAGTATTCTTCGTATTGCCAGACATAACCATTTACAATGGCAAAGAGTATTAATCCAGAGCGTAAATGATTTTGACTTAAACCAACCTTCAAAAGCATTGGGAAGCCAATCTTTAAGAGCAGTTGGGATTTTTCCTCCCTTAACTCTTCCTTCTGCTCTTCCTCGGCGTTTTCAAATTCCTCATCAAGATGCTGCTTTTGCTCAAAGCGCTTTTCCATTAAATAATCTTGCAAAGCGATTGCATATTTTTTGGATAAAGCTGGAATATTAATTTCCTGTTGTACGCTTCCCGCAGTATCAATTTTCAAGCCTACTAGACCTAGAAGCTGCTGTATAATATTCTGCTTGCTGTTCACCGTCTGGATTCGAGCAAAAGGCACACTTATCTTATCTTGCTTTAAAACCCCTTTTTCAATAATAAAGTTATCCCCCCTGATGTAGAAAGTAAACCTACGGTACTGTAAATAGCTAAAGACCAGAAAAAATGCTGAAATAAGATAGGCCAACTCAAGGTAACCTAAACCAAGTATTCTGAAGTCACTACCAAAATTCACAAAGACCACCGCAACAAAAATATTGAGCGCTTTACGTAGGTTCTGAATAAATAGAACCGCGACTCCCAAGGGAGCTTGGCGCTGAGGAGCGTTGAGATCGGGCTGATTAATCATGGCTTGAAGCCAATTTAGTAATCTGATCGCGTAGCTTAATAGCAGATTCTCGACGTAGTCCCTTAATGCTTAAATCTGAGGTACTGCCCCCAGCGGTATACACTTTAACCTGCGCTAAATCAAATAAACGCCCTAAAGGTCCTTGACTGTATTCGCAATGCTGCACCCGATTTAGGGGAATTGTGGTGATACGATGGATGAGCAAGCCGCTTCGATAGGAAACATCTTGTTCCCTTAAACAAAAGCCGCGGCGCTTAAAACTTAATAACTCATAGATAAGGGAGATAAGGGCTAGGGCTAAAATTGGTCCAAGCCAATACCAGAAGTATAGCTTACCGAAGAGACTAAATAAACTAGCCATACCTGCTGCAAATAAGAAGAATAGCATGCGACCACTTATGCGGTAATAGAGATAGTCTTCTTCAAGAACAGAAAAGTCTCTCGCCTCCAAAAGGGGTAATTCTTGGGGATCTATTTTTAAGTTCTCAAAGAGCATGCTTCTCCTTTAAATAATGCCAATAATCCTTCAAAACTTGCGGGCTTTCAATTCGAGGGGTCTTAACTTCAAGTATTCCAAGCCCCGGTCCTTTATACAATTGTTTTAAAGCCTTATTTAAAGTTTCCTCCGAATCGGCAAATAAGTATTCCAAGCTATACAAATCAGCGATAGCCTTTAAGTTTAATTGATGGGCGGTTTCCTGGAATCGTTCGAAACCTTCAATCTGATCGGGGCCTTTGATAATTCTAAATATGTTGCCTCCCCCATTATTTAGTACTATAATTTTAAGATTTGCCGGTAGAGAATCGTTCCAAAAGGCTGCATTATCGTACATAAATGCTATGTCACCACTTATTAGGCTTACCGTCTTATTGGTGGTTAAGGCATGACCTATCGCCGTAGAAGTACTGCCGTCTATACCGCTAGTTCCGCGGTTCGCATAATGAGCCAAGCCATTTTTATAATCAAAAAGTTGAGCATAACGAATGCTAGCGCTATTAGCACAATGCAAAATACTGTTATCCGGTAACTCTTCTAAAATACGACCAAAGGCCTTAAAGTCACTAAATGGTGCCTGCTCATAAAATTCGAGATGCCCTTCTCTTTTTTGTTTTTCAAGTTTAAGGCTTTCCTCTACCCATTCATTCTCGGCGCTATCGACCTCTTGGGCCAATTTCTCGAAAAACCAAGTAGCATCACAGTCTAGATTTAAACTTAGCTTATGAAAAGTATCCTTAAAAGCCTCATCTTCAGTAAAGTGCCAGTGAGGGAAATAATCCAAGTCCCGAAAATGAGCTTTGATCATTTTACTAACTACCTCTCCGCCTAGACTAATCAGTAAATCTGGTTTAAAAGCCTTCTTTTCCGCCTCCGATAAAGTGTTTAAAAAACGATCTATCGAGTGTACTCCGGCCAGATCCCCTAAATTGGATAAGGTTTCGCTCAGCAATAAAAAGGGGCGTTTTTCCATTAACCTTTTTAAGGCTTGATGCAGCCTTGGTAAGGGTGGCATTTGGCCTATCAACAAAATCGGCCTTTCGGCGGATGCATATACCGCTTTTAATTCTTCAAAATCGCTTTCCCTTAAATGCCTTTCGGTACTCGGTCTACGAATAATACGAAAATCCTCACTTTCTCCCTCGTACTGATTGTATAAAGGCTCGTCGAAAGGAACATTAATATGAACTGGTCCTTTGTTTATATGCAGTAAAGCCTCCTGGCAGATACGTAAATTGTAAGCTTCCGCTAAGGAATCTTGGGGTTCACGCAAGAGATTGGCTTCCCCTAAAATGTGAGCGCCAAATATGCCTTCCTGGATAATGGTTTGCCCAGCACCCTGTCCAATCCATTCCTTCGGACGGTCGGCGGTAATTACCACCAAAGGCACCTTCTGAAAATAAGCTTCAGTAACTGCCGGTAAAAAATTTGCCGCAGCAGATCCACTGGTGCATATTACTGCCGCCGGCTTTGAATTTTCTAAAGCCATACCCATCGCCGTAAAGGCCGCCGCTCTTTCATCAGGAACGGAGTAAGTCTTGAAGTTTTCCGCGGTACAGGCTTGAATCAATGGGGCATTCCTACTGCCGGGAGCTACCACTAAATGCTCGCAGCCATGGGCTTTCAGAACTTTTGCTAATAATCTGGCATTGTAAAGAGATGATGTTACTGCCATTTTAAGACTTCAATACATTTAAAATTGTTCCTGCTTTGGCCTCTGTTTCTTGCCATTCCGACTGGGGATCACTCTTATGGGTTAATCCACCTCCCAGATATAGGCTTAAAATATTGTCCTCGCATAATTCGGCGCAACGCAAGTTTACCCAAAATTGACCAGCTTCTGAGCTTTCAAAGCCAAAAAAACCGGTGTAAAAACGGCGGCGGTAAAGCTCATTGCTAGCGATAAACTCCAAGGCCTTTTTTCGTGGTCGTCCCCCAACTGCTGGTGTGGGATGCAGCTTTTTCAAAAAGTTTTTAAAGTCAAATCTTGCGCTTATTGCCGCTCGGTACTCGCTATGTAAATGAGCCAAATTACCGGCTTTCAATATCTGCGGACCTTGTTTCTTAACTTGCACTAAGCCCTCGGTGTTTTTCAGTAGCGCCTCTATTTCCTCACTTACCTGGGCTTGCTCATCATATTCTTTCTCGGTAAAACTTGTCCTCTGAGACCAGGTTTTTGTTCCCGCTAAACTGTCTATTACAATTTCTGAGCTCGTCCAAGATACAAGCGTTTCAGGGCTTGCTCCCAACCAAGTTCCCACTTCGGGATGAGAAAAAATGTAAACCGCCGCATTAGGATAAGCCGCGGCCAGAGAATTAAACAGAACGAATGGAGATTGATCGAAACGAAGATTCTCATTGCGACTAAGGACCACCTTATTCAAGTCACCCTTCTTCATTTCATTTATAGCGGCCTGGTAAAGCTTAATTTGATCTTCATACTTCACTGAAGGCTGGGAAGGCTTCTTGTAAAAGGCAAAATCCTTTTCTAGCTCATGATCACCTATCCTTTCTACCGCAATTTTTAATTGCTGGTCCTGTTCCCAATTGCTAAAGTGAAAATAAAGACTCGATGCGGATACCGATCTGTAATAGCTAAGCTCACCCTTGGGAGGGCGTATGGCTAAAAAGATTTGATCTTCACTCATTTTTAAGGTTTTCCTTCCGGCGCGGAACAATCATATTATTCAGCTTACAATGGGAAATAAGCCGGCCGCTTTCATCTTTTATTTCGATGGTCCATAAATGGGTGCTCCTGCCTTTATGCACGATGCGCGCAGTGCCGGTAACTACTCCCTCCTTCTTGGAACGCAAGTGATTACAAGAAAGTTCTATTCCCAATACCGCAAACTTTTCACGATCTACAAGCATGGCGCTCGCTGCGCTACCTAGACTTTCCGCTAAAGCAGCCGAAGCCCCACCGTGTAAGAGTCCCATGGGTTGATGTACCAATGGCCGAACCGGCATTTTTGCTTCTAAGAAGCCCGCTACTAAATCCACATCGGTGTACTCAATTCCGAGGGTATGCATGAGCGTGTTTTCACTCATGGCATTGAGCTGAGCAAGTATATCTTCTTTTTTCATAGTTTCAGGCTTGCTAAAATACAGTCTTATTTCCGTTTTCTTTAAAGATTAAATTAGATGGCCTACCAAGCTAAAACCCAAAGAACTAATGCCTCGGTGCGCGATTTCATTGAGGCCATTGAAAATCAAAAACAAAAAGAAGAGGCCTACCTCTTACTAGAGCTATACCAAGATATAAGTAATTACTCCGCAGAAATGTGGGGAAGCAGTATCATTGGCTTTGGCAGCTATCATTACCGCTATGCCAGCGGACAGGAGGGTGACTGGATGCGGGGAGGCTTTTCGCCTCGCAAGGGAAAACACTCCTTATACCTTATGGACGGCTTTGAGCAGCACGGTGATTTATTAAAGCAGCTTGGCAAGTGCAAAACGGGGAAATCATGCCTCTATATCAACAAGTTAGAGGATATTAATTTAGATACGCTAAAAGAATTAATCCAAGCAAGTTTCGATCATATGCGAAAGCTCTATCCGGAAGATTAAAAAAGCCTTTGGCAATGAATATGGCTTGCTATCTTTGCCATCCCATAAAGGACCGGGAATCATGATTAAGATTAGTTTACCAGACGGTAGTGTAAAGGAGTTTGAAGAAGGTAGCTCCGCGATAGATGTAGCAAAAAGCATTAGCCACGGATTGGCACGTAATGTTTTATCGGCAAGTTTTAATGGAGAGACTGTTGAGCCTGAAACACCCCTTCCGGGTGATGGCGATCTTGTGCTTTACACTTGGGACAACCCAGAAGGTAAAAAGGCTTTTTGGCATTCCTCGGCGCACGTATTAGCGCAGACTCTTGAGCAATTATATCCAGGAATTAAATTAACGATTGGTCCGGCGATTGACAATGGTTTTTATTACGACGTCGACTTCAATGGTCATGAGTTCGGTGAAGGAGATTTCGCCAAGATAGAACAAACTATGCTCGAAAACGCGCGGCAAAAGTCGGAGTTTAAAATGCGTCCTGTCTCTAAATCGGAAGCTCTGAAAATGTATGAAGGCAATCCCTTCAAAACAGAGTTAATTGAGAATTTAGAAGATGGTAGTATTACCTTCTGCGATCATGCTGAGTTTACGGATTTGTGTAGAGGAGGTCATCTTCCCAACACAGGTTTTATTAAGGCGGTAAAAATTATGAATGTAGCCGGCGCCTATTGGCGTGGCAACGAAAATAATCCCCAGCTAACCAGGGTTTATGGCATTAGCTTCCCGAAAGCCTCCATGCTAAAAGAATACTTAGAGCTATTAGAGGAAGCGAAAAAACGTGATCACCGTAAATTGGGGAAAGAACTAGAACTATTTACCTTTTCTCAAAAGGTGGGTCAGGGTTTACCGCTTTGGCTACCTAAGGGTGCGGAGCTAAGAGAGCGCCTTGAGCAATTTTTAAAGAAAGCACAGCGCACTGCTGGCTACGATCCGGTTATCACTCCTCATATTGGTAATAAAGAACTTTATGTAACCAGTGGTCACTATGCCAAATACGGAAAAGACAGTTTTCAACCCATTCATACGCCTGAAGAAAATGAGGAGTATTTATTAAAACCAATGAACTGCCCGCATCACTGCGAGATTTATAAAAGCTCTCCCCGCTCCTACCGAGATCTTCCCCTACGATTTGCGGAATTTGGCACAGTTTATCGTTATGAGCAAAGTGGTGAGCTTCATGGATTAACCCGTGTTAGGGGATTTACTCAGGATGATGCCCATATTTTCTGTACTCCCGATCAATTAAAAGATGAGTTTAAAAAGGTAATCGACCTTGTACTATACATTTTCAAAACTTTAGATTTTGAAAACTTCACCGCTCAGGTTTCCTTGCGCGACCAAGAAGATCGCAGCAAATACATTGGTAGCGATACCAATTGGGAAAAAGCAGAAGCGGCAATCAAAGAGGCAGTTATTGAAAAAGGTTTGGACTATGTAGTAGAGTACGGCGAAGCCGCATTTTATGGTCCGAAGCTTGACTTTATGGTTAAGGATGCCTTGGGACGTCAATGGCAATTAGGTACTATTCAGGTTGACTATAACCTACCGGAGCGCTTCGAGTTAGAGTACAAAGGTTCTGATAATGAGAATCATCGTCCGGTTATGATTCACCGTGCGCCCTTTGGTAGCATGGAACGATTTGTGGCGGTTTTACTGGAACACTGCGCGGGTAACTTCCCTTTGTGGCTGATGCCCACCCAGATAGCAATCTTACCTATTTCAGATAAATATCTTGATTATGCCCATAAAGTTTCAAGATTGCTTAAAAATTACGAACTTCGCGCCCTCGTTGACGAGCGTGCAGAAAAAACGGGTCGTAAAATCCGTGACGCTGAAGTAGCAAAAATCCCTTACATGCTTATTGTAGGTGAGAAAGAAGAGGAAAGCGATACTGTTTCGGTACGCAAGCACGGCAGCGGTGATATGGGCTCAATGAGTCTGCAAGATTTTATAATGAAGATCGATTCAGAAATTTCTGAGGAGATTGGTGAATTTGAAGTTTAATTAAAAAATATAATTCTGGCAAAGAGATTTTCCAACCGTAGAAGAGGTCCCCGTAGAGAGGCACCCGAAGAAAAGCATAAGATTAATGCTAAGATCAATTACCCTAAGCTAAGGGTGGTTGGCGAGGACGTGGAAGTAGGCGTTTACGATACCGACAAAGCTCTATCAATGGCGCGTGAGCGCGAGTTAGACTTAGTGGTAATTACCGAGAAAGCGGACCCTCCCGTTGCAAAGATCATTGACTACAAGAAATTCCTCTACGACCAGAAGAAAAAACAAAAAGAGATCGCCGCAAAGGCCCAAAAAACGGTAGTTAAAGAAATCCGTTTTGGACCCAATACCGACGATCACGATTATGAGTTTAAGCGTAAACATGCCGAAAACTTCCTAAAAGAAGGGGCCAAATTAAAGGCCTACGTTTTCTTTAAAGGTCGTTCGATTGTGTTTAAGGATAAAGGAGAAATCCTGCTTCTGCGCTTAGCCCAAGATCTTGAAGATTTAGGAAAAGTAGAAAGCTTACCTAAATTAGAAGGAAAGAGGATGATCATGATGATCGCCCCTAAAAAGTAAGAGTCAAAATCGAGATAAAAGCGAAAGAGCAATGCCAAAGATGAAAACAAAATCTAGTGCCAAAAAGCGTTTTAAGCTTACCGGTACTGGAAAAATCAAAAGAAAACACGCTTTTAAAAGTCACATCCTTACCAAAAAGGAGACTAAGCAAAAGCGTAATCTTACTCAGTCAGGTTTGGTTGACAAAGCTGACGAAGCTAGCATCAAAAAGCAGCTTACTATTTAAGTTTAATTCGAGTTATTAATTAACCCTGGGTAAGGCAGCCAAGATTCTCTGAGAAATGAGAGCGCCTTGCACAAAAAATTAAAAATTATGCCAAGATCAGTAAATTCAGTAGCATCAAGAGCACGCCGTAAAAAGGTGATGAAAATGGCCAAAGGATACTTTGGTCGCCGTAAAAATGTATGGACCGTAGCGAAAAACGCTGTAGAGAAAGGACTTTCTTACAGCTACCGTGACCGTCGTAACAAAAAGAGAACCTTCCGTTCTTTGTGGATTCAGCGTATTAACGCTGGTGCACGTGAGCATGGTCTTTCCTACTCTGCCTTCATGGGCCTAGTAAAAAGCAATGGAATCGAGTTAAATCGTAAAGTTCTTGCCGACTTGGCAATGAACCACCCAGAAGCTTTTAAGGCTATCGTAGACAAAGTGAAAAAGTAATAATTCAAGATTTTTGACTCTTAGCCCTGACCTCCTCGTGAGTGTCAGGGTTTTTTTATTTCCAAAGACCAAGTGCCCCCCTCTTTATAGCTTCGATCGGAGGCAAGCTGAGCCCAAAGCCTAATATCGGTTTCCTTAAAACGCATCAAGGCTAGTCGTCCGAATGCATGGTATTCGATTCGTTCCAAACTCCAGTCCCCTTTGTTCTTTAAAAAAACATGACTGGGCCTAAATATGCTTTCCTTGAAGTTTAATTGGCTTCGCGTCTTTTCATCCAAGACATTCACCATACCGGTCATCTCTGCAACTTTACGGTTTTTGGGATAATGAAAAATACCCTGAATATCATCCACCGAAATAAGCTTGCCCTTATCTAATACCGCTATTCGATCGCAGAAACGCATTAAATCCGTAGGTTCATGTCCTACCATTATTATGGATTTCCCCGAAGACTCCAAGCGGAGAAACTCTAACATGTCCTGCTTTAATTGGTAGTCAAGCTGACTAAAAGGTTCATCCAATAAAAGCAATTGAGCCTGGGAAATTAAGGCGCAAGCTAAAGCAGTTCGTTGTTTCTGACCTCCCGATAAGTCCCTTACCTTTTGATGTTTTATCGATTGCAGGTGAAAGGCCCGCTTTACTTTCCCTAAATAGCGCTTTAAGGCAGTCGGACTCAAATGACGACCACTGCGAGCAATGTTTTCTTCAATACTTAAATCGGGGACTAGCTCAAAATCCTGACTCATAAGAGCTATATCTGGATGCCCTGGAACTCGGTCATTACGCGTTTCCACGATATCCACTCCCTCAAAAAGAATTTGACCTTCAAAGGCTTGCAAGCGAGCGGCTATTAGTTTCAGTAAAGTTGACTTACCCGATCCAGAAGCGCCAACAATACCCAGTTTCTCCCCATAAAATAATTTTAAATTTAGCTTAGAAACTGCGGGCTTCTCGTCATAGGCATAGCTTAATGACTTTATTCGAAGTAGCTCACTTTTTTTCATCTGAATACCAAACCTTTGCGTTAATCCTTTCGTTTCCAATTATAGAAAGGATATGCGAAAATTAGTCTACATAGCTTTAAGCATTTTGGCCCTTTCCTGTAATAAGGAAACTGAGCCTCAATTTACAGCAAGTTCGGAGGAGATTTTGGTAGAGCAGTTAAAAGCTTTTCCACAATTAGATCGCTTTAGAGAAGCCATGGAAGCTTGCGAAGTTAAAATGAATGCGAACTATCAAAACTTGAGCATTTTTGCTCCAAGTAATGAAGAGCTAAACCGCTTGCTGAACGAGTTTGAAGTGGCAGACTTCACCAGCATGAAATCGCAAATGGGTACCAAATATTACCGCGCATGGCTAGCATCGCACTTCGTACCTAGCGCGGCAAAAGTTGAAAACTTACGCACCAGCTACATTCCAACCTTGGCTATGAATGCAGAGCAAAAGGCTATTCATCACCATTTGGTGCGTGAGAAAAGTATTGTAGAGATAAATGGGCAAAGACTATCTATACTAAGTAAGGACCACTCTTTAGCGGCTGGTTATGTGCATATTATTAATAATAGCTTGCGCCCAGCAACCCTCTTTAAATTAGTTAATAGTAACGATCACAACTTTTCCATCTTACAGCAAGCTTTGCAGGGCCCGGCTAAATCCATCGCCTCTCAGTTAAATAGTGATAGCGATAATCTCACTTTCTTCGCTCCCAACGATTATGCCTTTGAGCAATATTTCCGCGATAAAAACTGTAGTGATCTAAATGACTATCTCCAAAAATATGGGGCCAACCAATTAGTTGAGCTCCTTAAGGGACATATCATCAAAACTGCCTATGATCTACAAGACTTAGACGGTACGCGAATAGAAACTTTACTTAATGGAAGTTTTATGGACTTCCAGGTAATCAATGGAAATATTGAAATAAAAAGAACCGGTAATCTCGCTATGGGCCCTTTCCCAAAGGCCACTATCCACAGTGGGAATATTTACGGTTTTAATGGAAGCCTGCACCTTCTTAAGGAAGTGTTAAAACTTAATTAAGTAATACGATGCAGGTGAAATTAGAGTTTAGAATAATAGACATACGAACCTAATTAGTTCGTAATAATAGTTTTGTTTGGTTGGTTGAAAAGCCGGATGCCACTCTTCTGAGATGAGCTCCGGCTTTTTTTATTGCCAAGCACCAAACTGTCGTAGATGATGTCGAATATGCTTATGGTGTAATTGCAACCATTGCTCAACATTAATCTCTCCAAAATTAGGGTGCATGCTTTTGAAATCTGGGTGCTTATCGAAATGCGCTAACATGCGAACCATAGACTTCATAAGCTCCAATTTTAATTCGTCTATATCGAGGTCTAGGTCTGCGAGTTCATCATAGACCGGAGGCTTAGATGCCCCTGGCCGCATCTCCTTGTCGGAGGCCAAAAAGGCCTGCATCAATGGAATCTTATCCTCGGGGGTTATCAAGTCCACCTCCCTATCTTGAATGCTCAAATCAAATGCCTTCCTTAAATGATCAAGCATTTGAAATACATTCATTTCACCAAATTGGGCGCTACTATCAGCCTTAATTTTCTTTAAGGCGGGTGGAAAATCTAATAGTAAAAAACGTAATAGATCACTCATTTCTCTTTCATTAGTATTCGTATCCAGTTGTAATCGGCCGTGCGTGGCAAGCCTGGGCGATTTGCTTTTGTGCTTACCTTAAATATTTTGGCTGCTACGCCCTTTTTACGCAAGGTTCTTTCCAAGGTTGAGGCACGTTGACCAGAAAGGCGTTTATTATCAATATTGTCGTAGACCACAAATTCATAGCTAAGGTCTTCCGATTCCTTAAGCATTTCCGCAATTAAGGTGAGCATAAAGTCACCACTCGGACTTAAACGAGATGTTCCCGAATTAAACTGAACATTCATTACCGGAGCCTCTATCTGTAGTCTTCGGCGCGCTTCTGCTTCTACCCTTTCCTCAGAATTTGCTAAAACTTCAATTTCTACCCTTCGATTTAGAGCTCTGGATGCCTCATCAAGCTCATCGAATAAAGGAACTTTGTTGCCAAAGCCTTGGTAGTCTAGACGTACTTTTGATATTCCCTCCGCTACCAAGAAGTCATAAACCATGCGGGCTCGGGCCACCGAAAGCTCAAAGTCATTGCTACAGCACACATGTCCTTGCAAGGAAATTTCTAAATCGGGATTGGCCTCCATGGCCCTCAGTAATTCACGAAGGGCATCGAAGCTATGCCACATAGGTATGGCCTGGTTTCCAACGAAATTTAAATTGGCCAACCTCAATTTATCCCCTTTCTTAAGTTTTTGCTCGCTCAATTTCTGCTCCGGATTAGGTAGCAGGGATAAGTCGAGGTACATCATTAATTGAACGCGTCTATTTTTAAAGCGCTCCTCCGGACTATTGCGATAAGCCGGGCGCTCTTCGCCGTAATAATCACTGCGTGCCTTTAGTGGATCTAAGCCACGAAGCACAAATTGCTTTAATACTTCCTGCACCCGCCGTTTGGATAAACGTCGATTGTAATCCAAATCGGCCAAACTATCTGTGTGCCCATAAAATTTGATGGAGTCCAATAAATAAATAGGATAGACGGCCAAAAGACTATCTAAACGAGCTTTTTCATCACTGCTCAATCGGTCCGAATCGAGAGCAAAACGCAGTTCAAATTGAATGGTGGTATCCGACTGAGCCATTAAGCCCCGAAACAAGGGCTGGCTAAATAATAGAAAAAGTAGTAAGCTACGGCCTAAATTCATTTGGTAAAATCCATCCGCAGTAAGGTGCTTTCCCAGGCCAATTGCATTTGAAAACCATTAGGAATCTCCACTAATGAAATACTGAGGGTCTCAATAATATTAGGTGTAGCCTCGCGATACACCGTAGTGCTTAGCACGTCATAATCTGCTTCACGCATAACTTCTCCATCCCAACCTACACCCCAAGGGTAGGACTTCGAATTAAAGATGAATTGCCATTGTTCCGGACCGGGAATAGTCCATAAGGTGTAAGTGCCGGCGGGTAAAACTTCGCCATTCACCTTTAGGTCGGTGTCCGTGGTAAAAGTAGTGGGTTCATTTGCACCGGTTCGCCAAACTTCGCCGTAGGGAACTAAATCACCAAAAATAGTGCGGCCGCGAACCGAAGGGCGACTATAATTCATCTCCACATCAAATTGCTCGGTTTTAAAAGACACCGAGCCCTCTGGAGACAGTTTCTTAGTATTGGATTGCATCCATTTAAAGGCAATAAACAGTAAAAGTACGATGGCCGCTAGGCTAATTAAGATCCACTTTAAAACTTTCATATCGACTAGAATTTTGGATTTCTCACTAAGAATAACGCTAACTTAGTTCAAAATTTCTGGATATGAGAGCTCGCTTATTCCTTAGCTTATTTAGTTTATTAACATTAGCTCCTCCCATTAATGCTCAGGAAGTGGCATGGGCTAAGGATGCCATTTGGTACCAAATATTCCCCGAACGCTTTCGCAATGGCGATACGAGTAATGACCCCCAACGGAAGGATATACAATATGCCGACCCACAAGAAATGCCTGAAAATTGGCAGATTCACCCTTGGGGATCAGACTGGTACAAATTGCAGACCTACGAAAAGAAAAACGGGGAACCAGAATTGTGGAAACACCTTTTACGCCGAAGGTATGGCGGAGATTTACAAGGTATAATTGATGAGCTTGACTACCTTCAGCAGCTTGGTATAAATGCCATTTACCTTAATCCCATTTTCGATTCGCCTAGTTTGCATAAATACGACAGCGAGTCTTACCATCATGTTGATCCAAACTTTGGTCCCGATCCTGAAGGTGACCGTAATTTAATGCGCAAAGAAAACCCCCTCGACCCTAATACTTGGGTTTGGACTGCGGCCGACAAATTGGCTTTGGAATTAATCAATCAGGCGCATACTCGCGGGATCCGAATAATCTTCGATGGAGTTTTTAACCATATGGGCTACAATAGTTTCGCTTTTGCCGACTTGCGTAAGAACCAGGCTAAAAGTCCCTATAAAGATTGGTTTATTGTGAATTCCTGGGATGCCCCATCCACGCCAGAAAATGAGTTCGACTACCAAGGTTGGTGGGGCGTAAAGTCATTACCCGAATTTAAAGAAGACGAACAGGGATTAGTAGAAGGTCCCCGAAATTATGTCTTCGCGGCTACGGAGCGATGGATGAACCCAATGGGTATGGGACCGCAATACGGGATAGATGGTTGGCGATTAGACGTTGCTTTTTGTGTCGATCATGATTTCTGGAAAGAATGGCGAATCTTGGTTAAATCACTTAATCCGGAGGCCTATATAACCGCAGAGTTGGTTAGCCCCTTGGAGGAGACCCTTGCCTATTTAGCTGGTGATGAATTTGATGCCGAAATGAATTACAATTGGAGTTTCACCTGCACCGAGTTTTTCTTTAACCCCGAAGGTAAAGACCACCTTAGTCCTTCAGAATTTGCCACGGAGCTCGAGCGGATGCGAAATGCTTTTCCCGATTATATCGCTTATCAGAACCAAAATCTCTTTGGCTCCCACGATGTAAACCGTATTGCTTCGCATATCGTAAACCGTGGGATGGAAAACTTCCGTAATTGGGGCGCCTATTTTAAGGCTAGTCAGGCTGCATCGAACGAAAACTATCAAGTAAGAGCGCCCAATGAATACGAGAAAGAATTGCAGCGCTTGTTCATGGTTTTCCAATTTACCTATATCGGTGCACCCATGATTTATTATGGCGATGAAGTGGGCATGTGGGGTGCAAATGACCCCGATTGTAGAAAGCCTATGGTTTGGGACGACATTAGCTACGAGCCGGAGCTTTACCTACCTAATCAGCGTAAAAGAAGGCAGGCCGACCCGGTAAAACAGGACAAGGCCTTACTTAATGATTACCAAGCTATTATTCAGATACGAAGAAGTCACCCCGCATTAAGGACCGGTGATTATGAAGTCATTCTTGCGGAAGACGAGAAAGACCTTTTCGCCTTTCGGCGCATGGATACTAGTGAAGAATTAGTGGTTCTATTTAATAATTCCGATAAACAAGCAGAAATAGAATTAGCGGTGCATGGCGGCCGCTACAAGGTTTTATGGGGAGCCCAAGACAGCCGCGGTACCTATCAGGCGAAAGCCCAAAAAATAACCATAGACCTTAAGTCGAAATCGGCGATAATCCTATTACGGGAAGCTTAAGACTTTTCAAAAACCGCATAAGCATAAGGCCTGGGATCGCCTTTGGGGTTAAAATAAGTGTATGGCAATTCTTCTAGAAGCTTAAAGTCACTGCCCAAATAGGCCTGATAGAGTTCGGTGTCATAAGGGTAAATATCAAGTCCGCAGCACTTTTTAGCGCCGTCCAAGGCAAATTGTCCTAATATCACCCGCCCTTGGGGCTTCAAAGAATTCTTCAAATTACTGAAGTAATTTAGCCTTTGTTCCTCTTTGATTAAGAAGTGTAGAACGGCACGATCTAGCCACAAGTCAAATTTTTCTGCATCTTGGGCTTCCCAAAGGCGAGAAAGATCAGTTTGCCAAAAAAAGGCAGTGGGTATTTCTGGATTATCCTTTTTCAAGAGATCTAAGGCCTTAGAACTTAAATCACTTAACAATAAGTTATGAAAACCCGTTTCCCAGAGTTTATGAACTAAAATGGAGCGACCCGCTCCCGCAAGGTGAATAGACGATTGTTTATCGGCGTAGTTTTGAACTAAATCCCAAGCAGGCTGGGGATCGGCTTCATACCAACCCAAGCTTTCTAAGGGTGCTTCAAAAGCTTTATTCCAATGTGAAACCAAGTTTTCCATCTTGCAAATTTAGTCCTTCAAATCTGCCTTAATGTGTCCTAAAACACAAAAGGGCCGCTTAAAGCGACCCTTTTTTAATTATTTGAAATCGGTATTAAAGTAAACCGTTGGTTTTGCGAACTGCTTCAGCAGAATTCACTAATTCTTGCTTTTCAGTATCGTTTAAATCAATCTCTACGATTTTCTCAATACCATTGGCACCAATTAAAGCGGGTACGCCAATGCAGATATCGTTTAGACCATACTCCCCTTCCAATAAACAAGAACATGGGAACATTTTGTGGCTATCGTTGGCGATGGCGTGAACCATGGCAGAAACTGCTGCACCTGGGGCATACCAAGCCGAAGTTCCTAAAAGCTTAGTTAGCGTAGCGCCACCAACTTTAGTAGCTTCTTTCACCTCAGCCATACGCTCTTCAGAAATAAATTCAGAAACAGGCACTGAATTGCGAGTCGCTAAGCGAGTTAATGGAATCATGCCGGTATCCGAGTGACCGCCGATTACCATACCATCGATATCAGAGATAGGAGCATCGGTAGCTTCGGCTAAACGGTATTTAAAACGTGCGCTATCTAGAGCACCACCCATACCAATGATTCGGTTCTTTGCTAAGCCAGTTGCCTTATGCGTTAGATAGGTCATGGTATCCATAGGATTAGAAACCACGATGATAATCACATTTGGAGAATGCTTAATTAAGTTTTCCGCTACTGTATTAACGATACCAGCATTGGTGCTAATAAGCTCTTCACGGGTCATTCCTGGTTTACGTGGAATTCCTGAAGTAATTACCGCCACATCGCTGTTGGCTGTTTTGCTGTAATCATTAGTGCTACCTACGATTTTGGTATCAAAACCATTTAAAGAGGCAGTTTGCATTAAGTCCATTGCTTTACCTTCAGCAAATCCTTCTTTGATATCCACTAAAACAACTTCTGAGGCAAAGTTTTTAATTGCGATGTATTCGGCACAGCTAGCTCCTACTGCTCCGGCACCTACTACGGTAACTTTCATATTATTTGAGATTTGAGGTTTAAAAATCTAGTGGCAAAATTAAGAAGCAGCGGGCGATTAAACCTGATTTTCAGTCACTATTTAATCTATTTCTGAGCCGCTTGGTGTCGTTCTGCCAGGCGACTTTCAATTTGGCTAAATGAAAGTCCTTTGGCTTTCAACAATAAAGTAAAGTGAAAAAGTAAATCTGCCGATTCGTTAATCATAGCTTCTTGGTCTTCACCTAAGGCTTCAATCACCGTTTCAACTGCTTCTTCACCAACTTTTTGGGCTACTTTGTTTATACCTTGGTCTAAAAGAGCAAGGGTGTAACTCCCTTCCATTTTATCGCGAATACGGTCCTCTATAATGGCCTCTAAACGCGGAATAAAGTTAAAACTCGACTGCTCACCAAAACAAGTGTCAGTTCCAGTATGGCAAACCTTTCCAGCTGGCTCAACCAATAGCAATAAGGTGTCTTGATCACAATCGATCTTATAATCTACTAAATGCAAAAAATTACCGCTGCTTTCCCCTTTAGTCCAAAGTCGTTTTTTTGACCGACTGTAGAAGCAAACTTTTTTTTCTGCCAAGGTTTTTGCCCAACTTTCTTCATTGAGATAGCCAAGCATCAAAACTCGACCATCCCGATAATCTTGGACAATGGCTGGCACTAAACCCTTTCCTTTTTCAAAATCAAGCATGTCGTATAGGTATTTTATTTTCGTTTAAATAGCTTTTTAAATCGCCTATTGCGAGTTCCTTAAAATGAAATAGACTAGCCGCTAAGGCGGCGTCTACCTGTGGCATTCGCAAGACTTCAAGAAAATGCTCTTTGCAACCCGCCCCACCAGAAGCAATTAGGGGTATTTGAATATCTGCAAGCTGCCTATACATCGGCAAATCGAATCCCTCCTTGGTACCGTCGCCCTGCATGGAGGTGAGCAAAATCTCACCCGCCCCTCGCGATTCAAGTTCTTGCACCCACTCCCTAAGTTCTCTCGGCGTACGTCGGGTACCACCGTGACTAAATACGGCGAATTGGTCTTGATCCCATTTGGAGTCAATCGCCACAGTGATAAACTGTTTTCCAAATTCTTGAGCTAATTCGTCTACTAATTCTGGCCGTCTTAAGGCCGCCGAGTTTATACTAATCTTATCGGCACCCGCTTCTAGAAGCCTTGTCGCATCTTTAAGGCTTCCAATTCCACCGCCAACGGTGAAGGGAATATCAATCACTGCTGCTACTCGTTCACATAGCTCAATTAAAGTTGAACGATTTTCCAAGCTTGCGCTGATGTCCAGAAAGACCAGTTCATCGGCTCCCTTTTCCGCATAAAGTGCCGCTAACTCCACCGCATCACCGGCATCCCTTAGGTCTTTAAAATTGGTACCTTTTACCGTTCTACCCTCTTTAATATCTAAACAGGGGATAATCCTTTTCTTCAGCATAAATCCTTCAGTTGAATTGCACCACTTAACCAGGCCTTCCCTATGACTACCGACTCACAACCAATGTCATTCAAGGCCAAAACATCTTGCCTATTACGGACCCCGCCAGAGGCAACAAGCTCCAAATCTGGAAAAGCATTTAATAGGCTCTGGTAAAGATCTAGCGAGGGGCCTGCCATCATCCCATCTTTTGCGATATCGGTAACACAAACCTTTTTTAAACCTAAAGCGCGGTATTTTTCCAGTAGTAGGTAAATGCTTATTTCACTTTGCTCCTGCCAAGCATTTACCGCTATCTTTTCGTTCTTAACATCCAGGGACGCAATTAGGCGGTTTGGATATTTCTTCAAGATGCTTTCAAACACTTGGGGCTCTTTGAGAATCATTGAACCCACATTAACTTCCGCAATTCCCAAATCAAAGAGCAGCTCTACATCTTCTATGCTGCGGATGCCGCCACCGTAATCTACCTTTAATCCACTAGAGGCTATTTCGGCGATTAAATCCAAATCTCTTAGCCGACCTTCCTTAGCGGCAGAAAGGTTAACTAAGTGCAAATCCTTTAAACCGGCATTTTTCACAGCGGTAACCAAATTAGGAAGTGATTCTGCAATCCGACTTTGTCTATTAAAGTCGCCTTGCTGCAAACGAATCGCTTCTCCCCCAATGATATCTATAGCTGGTATTATTCGAATCATAGCGCCGCAAAGTTTTTCAGAATTAAACTACCGGCCGGTCCACTTTTCTCGGGGTGAAACTGACAACCGAAGAAATTATCTCTTTCCAGGCCAGCGCTAAAGTCTATTCCATAGTTACAGCCAGCAGAACTAAAATCACTTAGCGGAACATAATAGGAGTGCACAAAATATAGGTCTGCCTTTTCGGCTAAGCCTCTGTAGAGAGGACCTTTTAAATTAAAGATAGAGTTCCACCCCATATGAGGAACTTTGGGTACCCCTTTAAATTCCTGCACTTCGAAATCTAGTAGCCCTAATAGGCTTTGATCGCCTTCTTCGCTGTGTTCACCCATGAGCTGCATACCTAGACAGATTCCTAAAAACGGCTTTTTATAGCTCTTTAAGCAGTCTTCTAGGTCGGCTGCCTGCAGGCTAGACATAGCTGCTTTTGCTGCTCCTACTCCCGGGAAAATAACCTTTGAAGCTTGGGCAATTACATCAGCATCCTTAGTCAATGTGGCTTTAATGCCTAAATCTTGCAGTCTATTCATCAATGAGCGAGTATTGCCCGCATTATAATCTACCACGGCAATCATAAGCTTCCTTTGGTTGATGGTATTTTTCCACTTGCATTTCTTTGGCTGGCTTGCGCCAAAACTCTAGCAAATCCCTTAAAAATGGCTTCGATCTTATGGTGTTCATTAACGCCATCGGCCTTAATGTGCAGCGTGCAAGCCGCTGTATCGCTAAATGACTTAAAAAAGTGGGAAAACATTTCGGTTGGCATTTTGCCCACATACTCTCTTTTAAAATCGGCCTCCCATCTAAAATATGGTCTTCCTCCAAAGTCAATTGCTACTAGGGCCTGAGCCTCATCCATCGGTAGAACAAAGGCGTAGCGTTCAAGACCCTTTTTGGATGCCAGCGCTTTACGGAAAGCCTCTCCTAGTGCCAATCCTACATCTTCAATGCTATGATGCTCATCCACTTCAAGGTCACCTTGGCAGTTTATTTTTAGGTCGATGGAGCCATGGCGAGCAATTTGATCCAACATATGGTCAAAAAATGCAATGCCGGTAGATACTTCTGCAGAACCAGTACCATCTAGATTTAGATAAAGGTCAATCTGGGTTTCATTAGTAAGTCTTTGTATTCTGACCCGTCGATCATTGTTTAGCAGAAAAGAGACAATCTCAGTCCAGTTCTTGCTTTGTAGATCGGCGTTTACCTTCTCGTCTCCTAGGTAAATAGCTTTAGCCCCTAAATTTCTAGCCAGCTCTACATCACTTTTACGGTCTCCCAACACAAAACTATTCGCCAAATCGTAATCTCCTTTTAAATAGTGCTTTAGCATTCCTATGCCAGGCTTGCGATTGGGTGAATTCTCTTCCGGCAAACTGGGGTCAATTAAAATCTCACTAAAATTAACCCCTTCGCTTTTTAAGGTCTCGATTATGAAGTTTTGGACCGGCCAGAAATCTTCTTCAGGGAATGATGCGGTTCCTAAACCATCCTGATTTGAAACCATTACCAACTCGTATTCCCCGCGTCTGGCCAATGTCATCAAAGCTGAAATCGCGCCCGGATAGAACTTTAGCTTTTCAAAGCTATCTATCTGAAAATCTTCTGGTTCTATTATAATCGTTCCATCACGATCTATAAAGAGTACTTTTTTCATGCAAATTCTTTTAAGGCCTTAATAAGTTGATCCATCTGTAAAGGAGAACCTATGCTTATCCGCAAGGCCTGGTCTATTTGATTTTGTCGATCTCGAATTATTATTCCTAAGCTTTTCAAATACTGAAACAATTGCGATGCTTTAGAACTGGTAAACAGAACGAAATTGGCTTCGGAAGGAAAAACCTGCTCCACATATTCTAATTCAGTTAAAGTCTTGCTTAATCGTTCCCTTTCCGCGATGATTTGTTGGCGTTTCGCCTTCCAAGCGTTTGAAGCTAGAAGCTTTAGTGCTTCAGCCTGACTCAGACTACTCAGATTATAGGGAGGTTTTATTTTTTGAATAATGGCCACAATCTCCTGGGAAGCATACATCATCCCCATTCGAATTCCAGCCGCCCCCCTCGCCTTGCTAAAAGTTTGGATTATTACCAGATTAGGGTATTGATCCAACCAGTCTATTAAGGACTTTTCCGGACAGAAGTCTATATAGGCTTCATCTACGATTACTAAACCCGAAAATTTATTCAATAGCAATTCTATTGCCCCGCGGTCCAAGTTATTCCCAGTAGGATTATTAGGACTACAAAGAAAAATCAAGCTTAAGTTTTCAATCTTTAAAAACTCCTTGAGCTGAGCCTGATTTAAATTAAAATCAGCACCACTCTTTACGCCAACATAGCTTAAATCATTAAGCGCTGCTGTTATGGGGTACATGCCATAACTAGGTTCTAAGCTGGCAACCTTATCGGTACCGGGCCGAGCAAAGGCACGCATTAAAAGGTCAATAATCTCATCACTGCCATTACCTAATGCTATTTGTAGGGGAGAGAGCCCTTTCTCCTCCGCTAGGGCCTTTCGAATAGGAAGGGGATCACTAGGGGGATAGCGATTTATACCATTGTCAAAAGGACTTTCATTAGCGTCTAAAAAGATACTTGCCGCGCCTTCAAACTCCTTTCTTGCCGAGCTGTACGCATTCATAGTGGCAATATTGGGTCGGATTAATTTTTCTAGATTGAAACTCATATTCGCTCATTTTTTAACCGGATCTCTACCGCTAAGGCATGCGCTTCTAAACCTTCGGCCCGCGCCATTAGGCTAACCGAAGGTCCCAAGTCTGCTAAGCCCTCTTTATTGATATTTTGAAAGCTTATTTGGGTCTGAAAACTTTCCAAACTAAGTCCCGAGTAATTTCGAGCGAAGGCTGCAGTAGGTAGAGTATGATTGGTACCTGAAGCGTAATCTCCCATGCTTTCGGCCGCAAAAGGACCTAAGAAAACGGAACCGGCCCTTTTAACCTTAGAGATCCATTTTTCGGCATTATCAAGATTTAATATTAAATGCTCGGGAGCATAGAAATTACTGCACTCGAAAGCCTGCTCTAGGTTTGGGAAGTAAATGGAATAACTTTGCTGGAGGGCTGATAGGGCAAATGCCGAGCGCGGTAAATTGCGTAAAAGAGACCTTAATTCCCCATCCACTTCATCCAAAAAGTTTTCGCTGTTGCTGATAAGAATTACCTGAGAATCGGGACCATGTTCGGCCTGAGAAAGTAAATCGGCCGCCACCACCCTGGCCTCGGCCTTTTCATCGGCAATAACCAAGACTTCACTGGGTCCGGCGGGCATATCAATAGCTAGACCGTAGGCCAATGCCTGTCGCTTGGCTTCGGTAACGTAAGAATTCCCCGGACCAAAAACCTTATCCACTTTTGGTATGCTTTCGGTTCCGAAACTAAGCGCTGCAATCGCTTGCGCCCCGCCAACTTTAAAAATCTCTCGAATTCCGCATTTTTTAGCCGCATAAAGTATGGCAGGATGTATTTCTCCGTCCTTGCCTGCCGGACTGCATAAAACACGCTTGGGATTACCTGCAATTTGAGAAGGTATGCCTAACATTAAAACGGTCGAAAATAGAGGGGCTGTTCCGCCTGGCACATATAAGCCTACTGCTTCTATCGCCCGAGCTTCCCGCCAACATTCAATCCCCTTAGAGGTAGTGATTCTTTCTACTGCTCGCTCTTGCGCTTTGTGGTATTTGTAAATATTTAAATAGGCTCGGTCGATAGCTTCTTTCAGCTTCTCTTCTATCAAAGCTTCAGCCTCATCTATTTGCTTTGGATCTAACTTTAAGTCTCCGATATAGTCATCGAACCTTTCATTGTAAAAGCGTAGAGCCTCATCACCTTGCTTTGCTACCGCCTCCATAATCTCTACGACCGCAAATTGGAGGTCGGCATCGGCTACCGCATTTCTCTTTCGGATTTGTCGGTATGCTGCTTGTTCTGGAATGATAAGCCTTTTCATAATATGGTCTTTTCAATCGGTAAGACTAAAATCCCTTCCGCCCCAGCGTCTTTCAGACGATCAATCCGGTCCCAAAAGTCTTTTTCGGCCACTACGGTATGTACCGCCGACCAATCGTCATCGGCCAAGGGAATAATGGTGGGACTCTTTAAACCCGGTAAAATTTGGCGTATTTCATCCAGTGCACTATTCGGTGCATTTAGAGTAATATACTTACCGGTTTTAGCGCGCCGAACCGCTTCTATTCGAAACTTCAGTTTATCGAGAATCGACTGCTGCTCAGGGTTTAAGTCCGGCCTGCTTATTAAAGTGGCTTCAGAATAAAGCACTTCCTCCACCTCTTTTAAGCCATTCATAACCAATGTACTTCCGGTGGAAACTATATCGCAAATGGCCTGCGCTAGACCAATGCCCGGGGCAATCTCCACACTTCCGCTGAGGTATTCAATATTTGCAGAAACTCCCTTGGCCTCAAGGAAATCCCGCAATAAATTTGGGAAGCTAGTGGCGATGGTTTTTCCTTCCAAACTGGATATTCCTTGGTAATTGTCGCCTTTTGCCAATGCTATAGAGAGGCGGCAAGTGGAAAAACCTAAAGCGAGCTCCTCCTTCACATTTTTCTTGGTTTCGCGTATCACATCCAAACCAAGAATTCCCGCATCAGCAATTCCATCTTCTACATATTGGGGAATGTCATCATCCCTGAGGTAGAGTATTTCAAGGGGAAAGTTTTGGGCTTCACTTTTTAGCTTTCGACTACCGACGCTTAATCGGATACCGCAGTCCCTTAAAAGTTTGAGTGATTCTTCATTTAATCGGCCGCCCTTTTGCAGAGCAATAGTTAGTGATTTCATTTTTGGTTTTTGGAATTAGAGCAAAAAAAAAGCCCATCCGGTTGGATGGGCTTCATGAATATTAGATACATCAAAGCATTCCTCTACCGGTGATGGTGGACGGTGGAAAAATGATGATGATGGTTTTTCTGCTTGAACATGGGCTCAAAATAACTACGCAAAAAAATACTTTCCAAATTTTAATTAAAAATCTCTGCCTCTACGCGAAAACCACTTTTAATGGTAATGCGATGATCCTCGCTAATAAACTCGTCGGTAAGTGTAATTGTTTTTAAACTGAATTCATCCTTAACCAAATAGGGTTTTAAGTTAAGCTCTGTGGTCGTCAGGTTTAAAACACTGGCATTGCTAGTGACGGGGTCTTGCCAAGCGATGGTGTCGTCGGGTAAACCTTGGGCACTAATTAGGATGTAAATGGATTCCAAAAAGCTAAAATCTGCTTCTGAGGGTTCATCCAGGATCAATTGCATTTCCTCTAAGCGAATACTACTCACTCTATTTGCAGAGGTATTGTTATTGCTGAACTTGCTTTCGCTGTTAGTGGTTATAGGCGGACTCTGAATAGTAAAAGGTAGGTTTATTCCAACCGATGATGGAATCACCACTTCTTCTTCGTAGTTCATTCGAAAGCTAATGCCTAAATCCTTTTTTGAACAAGCTCCTAGAGCCAAAAGGGCCATAAAAAATAGGAGGGTATTTTTCATTCTGCTATTTTACCTTTTAAACCTATCGCCTCAATATCTTCCAATTCATATTCTTTGAAAGGTCGTATTATAAAGCGGCGATCACGCATGGTCCCATCCACATAATAGGACAACCAAATACGGTTGTAGAAGCCAAAAACTGAAGGGTCTACTATTTCTATTTTTTCGTGGCTCTTCGCTTCCAGCTCTTCTCTAAAATGACGGAGTTTCGAAGTCTTTCTCCCACTACCGTCTTCATTTTCATGCGCTTCAGTTAATATAAGTACGTTTTGCAGTGCGAATTGGTTTTCATTGATGATGTAAAGAAAAAAAGTGCTTTCGCCTTTTTCATCTGGCGTTTTCCCAATGGCAATTTCAATACCCTCTGTAGATTGAATTTCAAAGTCTTTTAACATGCTGCAAATTTCTGCTTAAACTTTAGTATTTGCAATGGGTTAATAGAAATATGAAAAACTTAACCGAGCGAGATTTAGACCGTATCATTGAGATGGCTTGGGAGGACCGCACCCCTTTTGACGCCATAGAATCTCAATTTGGAGTTCCTGAAGCAGAAGTCATAAAGCTGATGCGAAAGCATATGAAAGAAAGTAGTTTCAAAATGTGGCGGAAACGAGTGCAAGGGAGGTCTACCAAACACCGTCAAAAAAGAGACGATTCGGTGCACAGATTTAAAAGCAAGAATCAGAGAAACATCGGTTAATTAGCACTAAATCTCCAAAAATCAGCACTTTTTCAAATTTCCAAAGTCACTTTTTTAGAGCACAATAATTACTAACTTCGACTCTTCAGCAAAAGAGATGACAGAAGAGGAATTAGCTTTAGAAGAGAAGGAAATCGCCTCCCGATTTAGGAAGCTTATGCGCGGTATGAAGGACCGTATGGATGATGAAGACAAAGACCTCATCAAGCGTGCCTTTAACCTTGCTAAAGATGCCCATGCCGAAGTAAGAAGAAAATCGGGAGAGCCCTATATATTCCATCCCCTAGAGGTAGCACGAATTGTTTCGGAAGAAATAGGTTTAGGGCCGCGCTCGGTTGCCAGTGCCCTTATTCATGATGTGGTAGAGGATAGTGATTACACCCTCGAAGATATTGAGCGATTATTTGATTTGGAAATCGCCAAAATCATCGATGGCCTCACCAAGATTTCTGGCATCTTCGATATGGAAATTTCGCTGCAAGCAGAGAATTTCAGGAAAATGCTGCTAACGCTCTCCGATGATATTCGCGTTATCTTAATTAAACTGGCGGACCGACTGCATAATATGCGGACCATGGACTCCATGCCTCCGCATAAACAGTTAAAAATAGCATCGGAGACTTTATACCTGTATGCTCCCCTCGCCCATCGTATTGGTCTCTACAACATTAAAACAGAGTTAGAAGACCTCAGCTTAAAATACACGGAGCCCGAAGTATACCGAGATATTGTACTTCGGCTTAAGAATAGTCAGTCGGAAGCGCATCGCTACCTTTCCAATTTTAGCAAGGCTATAAAAAAGTACCTCAAAGCAGAGGACCTTGAATTTACCATCAAGGAAAGAACTAAAAGTATTTACAGCATTCGTAAAAAAATGCTCAGTCAGGGAGTAGCTTTCGACGAGATCTACGACAAATTTGCCATTCGCATTATTGTTGAATCCACTCCCTCACGTGAAAAGGCCGATTGCTGGAAAGTCTATTCCGTCGTAACCGATCACTTCCGACCCAATACCGACCGCTTAAGGGACTGGATATCCGCCCCCAAGGCTAATGGTTATGAAAGTCTGCATACTACCGTAATGGGTCCCGAAGGGCATTGGGTAGAGGTGCAAATTCGCACTCGACGTATGGATGAAGTGGCTGAGAGAGGTTATGCAGCACATTGGAAGTACAAAGAAGATTCCTCGGGCCAGAGTAGCTTGGATGATTGGATTAATCGCATTCGAGAAGTTCTAGAGACTAATGATGGAAATGCGATTGATTTCGTGGATGAGTTTCGGATGGACCTAATGGCGGATGAGATTTACATTTTCACCCCTCGCGGTGATTTAAAAATTCTCCCCTCTAGCTCTACCCCCCTGGATTTCAGCTTCAGTATTCATACCGATATTGGATTAAAAACTTTAGGAGCTAAGGTTAATGGTCGCTTGGTGCCGCTTAATTATCGCTTAAAGAGTGGGGATCAAGTAGAAATTATCACCTCGCAAAAACAGAAACCCAAGGAAGACTGGCTAAACTATGTGGTTAGCTCAAAAGCCCGCAATAATATTAAGTCGGCCTTAAAAAGCGAAAGACGAGAGATTGCAGAAGACGGCAAGGAGATTCTCGAACGTAAGTTGAAGTATATAAAGGTGAAACCAAGTAAGAATCTCTTACAAGAGATGGTTAAATACTTCAACCTTAAAAACAGTACCGAGCTTTACTATAAGGTTGGCATGCGCATTATTGACAATGCGCAATTAAAGGCCTTCATGCGTGATCAAAATCAAGGTTTCTATTCTTACCTCAAAAACCGAATTATTGGTCGGTCTAAAAAGGATCTTGAAAAAGCCAAACAAAACGAGAAGAAGCCCGCAGGAAAAGATGAACAGTTTGTAGTTTTTGGCAGCGATGAACAAAAGTTAGACTACAAGCCGGCCAAGTGTTGTAATCCTATTCCTGGAGATGATGTCTTTGGCTTTGTAACTGCGAATGAGGGAATCAAACTCCATCATAAAAACTGCCCCAATAGCATTTATCTTCAATCTCATTTTGCCGGACGCATCCTAAAAGCAAAATGGATTAGTAATAAGAAAAGAGAATTCTCCTCGGTTTTGGTCATTC
This sequence comes from uncultured Flavobacteriales bacterium, assembly GCA_913055685.1. Taxonomy (GTDB): domain Bacteria; phylum Bacteroidota; class Bacteroidia; order Flavobacteriales; family Schleiferiaceae; genus Croceimicrobium. The sequence continues at coordinate 194,027 of CAJXKC010000002.1, read as the reverse complement.
GCGGCATCGATACTGTAGGTTTGGTTAACCAGGTTACCTCCATCATTTCCAATGACTTAAATGTAAATATTCGCAGTATAAATATTGCTGGGGACGATGGTATTTTCGAGGGCCTAATCACCGTAGTGGTACAAGATAAACTCCATTTAGAGAAAGTTATTCAACAATTGAGGAAGATCGAAGGAGTGAGCTCGGTGGAAAGGCGATTTGCTGAACGAGATTAATTACCTTTGCCGTTTGTTTTTCGATATGAACGAACAAGAGTTTGCGACCGTAAAAAAGGTATTCACCGAATACCTCGAACGAAATAAGCAGCGTAAGACGCCTGAGCGCTATGCGATCCTGCAAGAGATTTATGAGAATGACGAGCATTTCGACATCGAGTCGCTCTACATTTTAATGAAGAATAAGAACTATCGGGTGAGTCGCGCCACTCTCTACAATACGATCGAGTTATTATTAGACTCGAAATTGGTGCGTAAACACCAATTTGGCCAAAATCAGGCCTATTATGAAAAGTCCTTTTACAATAAACAACACGACCATATAATTCTTACCGATACCGGCGAGGTATTGGAATTTTGTGATCCTCGCTTACAGCAAATAAAGGATACGGTAGCCGAAATATTCGGGATTAATATCAATTCGCATTCGCTTTACCTCTACGGTACCCGCAGCGAAGATGAAGAATCAAATCAAGCAACTAATTAGCCATCCATTAAAAAAGACCAATGACTGTTGATGTACTCTTAGGCCTCCAATGGGGGGACGAAGGAAAAGGAAAGATTGTAGACGTACTCACTCGCAAGTATGATATTATAGCAAGGTTCCAAGGCGGACCCAATGCGGGTCACACCTTAGAATTTGATGGCATAAAACACGTATTACATACCATCCCTAGTGGAATTTTCCACGCGGGAATTAAAAACCTTATTGGAAACGGGGTTGTAATCGATCCGGTAATTTTCCAAAAAGAAATTACCGCCCTTAAAGAACATAAGGTTGATGTAAAAGCAGCCTTATTGATTTCTCGTAAGGCACACCTCATCTTACCGACGCACCGAATGCTGGATGCTGCATCGGAGGCAGCCAAGGGTAAAAATAAGATTGGCTCTACCCTTAAGGGAATCGGACCTACTTATATGGATAAGACGGGTCGAAATGGATTGCGCGTGGGTGATATAGAGTTGACCGACTTTGAAGAGCGTTACAATACCCTTAAGGGCAAACATGAGCAGTTGCTTAGTCACTATGACTTCGACTACAAAGCGGACTTAGCAAAAATGGAGGAAGAGTGGTATGCCGCGGTAGATGCTATGCGTGAAATGACCCTTATTGATTCGGAGCACTTCTTGCATCAAGCTTTAGCCGAGGGTAAGAAAATATTAGCCGAAGGTGCCCAAGGTTCACTGCTCGATATCGACTTTGGCTCTTATCCCTTTGTAACCTCTAGCACAACCACTTGTGCGGGCAGCTGTACCGGACTGGGAATCGCCCCAAATAAGATCAATAAGGTCTTTGGTATTTTCAAGGCTTACTGTACCCGGGTCGGTTCAGGACCCTTCCCTACCGAATTGTTTGACAATACCGGCGAGGAGCTAAGAGCCAAAGGGCATGAATTTGGTGCTACTACTGGTCGACCTCGTCGTTGTGGTTGGTTAGATATTCCTGCTTTAAAATATGCAGTGGCCGTGAACGGGGTTACGAACTTAATTATGATGAAGGCTGACGTATTGAGTGGCTTCGACAGCATTAAAGTTTGTACGCATTATCGTTATCAAGGTGAATTAATTGAACATTTACCTTATTCCATAGATGAAAACCTTATCGAACCCGTTTATGAAGAAGTAAAAGGCTGGCAGGCCGACTTAACGGGATTAGATAATCTTGAAGATGCACCTCAGGAACTTAAGGACTACATTAAATACGTGGAAGATAAAATTGGGGTACCGATTAGCATTTTATCGGTGGGTCCAAATCGTACTCAAACCATTCAGCTTGAAGAACTGGCCATTTAAAAGCAGCCTCGTATTTCTCCTCATTTTTACCGGTCTTTCCCTTAAGGCACAAGAGCAAAAAAAGGGAAAGAAGATAAATATTCGGCAAGCCGACAAAGGTTATTACGCTAAGGCGGATGGTAAAAACCGCCTTATAGGTAACGTTATCTTTGAACATGAAGGCGCGCTCATGTATTGCGATTCCGCTTGGCTTTTTACCCAAGAAAATCGGGTAAAGGCCTTTCAAAAAATTCGCATCAATCAAGGGGATACTCTTTTCCTTTATGGAGATTTTTTAGAGTACTCGGGCGACACGCGTATTGCCATGGTTACCGGGAAGGAAGTTCGTTTGCAAGATCCGGAAATGACCTTAATTACCGACCAACTTCTCCTAGACCGTAATTCTAACATCGCTTATTACACTACTGGTGGAACGGTTACAAATCAAGATAATCGGCTAGTCTCACAAAAAGGATTTTACAATAGCAATACCAAATACTTTAGCTTTAAAGACTCGGTAGTGCTTACCAATCCCGATTACACCATGTATTCGGATACCCTCGAATATAATAGCGTGAGTCACGTGGCCTACTTTAGAGGTCCGAGTCGTATTCTTAGTGACAGCAGTAGTATCTATTGCGAAAATGGGCGTTACGACACCGACCAAGACATCGCTCAGTTTAATAAAAACGCTTACATCTACGATGGTCCAAAATACCTAACTGGTGATAGCCTTTACTACGAAAGGGCGGGTGAATACGGTGAAGCTTTTCGCAATGTCCTTATTCACGATACGGTAGAGAATTACCTCATTAGTGGTGAATACGGCGAATACTTCGGAGAAAAGGACAGCGCTTACGTTACGGGGGAGCCGCTCTATACCTTAGTTGACGAGGATAAGGATAGTCTTTTCGTCCATGGCGACACCCTTTACTCCAGCGCCTACCGGGATAGCCTTGGTAAACAGCACCGCCGTTTGTTGATCTACTATGGGGTTCGCTTTTATCGCTCGGATATGCAAGGCAAATGTGATTCCCTAGTCTACCTTACGGCTGATTCGACCTTTAGCTTATTTAAAGACCCCATTATGTGGGACGATTCTACCCAGATAACCGGCGACACCATTCATTTACTTACCGCTAAAAACAATCCCGATACCCTAAAAGTATTAGGAAATGCTTTTATGATAAGTAAGAGCGACAGCCTCCGCTATAATCAGGTTAGTGGTCGAAAAATGACCGGCAAGTTTGGCCAAAAAGAATTGCGTAAAGTTTATGTGAGTGGTAATGGACAAACAGTTTATTACCCCAAAGAAGAAGATGGTGATTACCTAGGCATGAACCGCAGTATTTGTAGTAATATTCTCATCCGACTGGAGTCGAGTGAGGTGAAGCGTATCACCTTTTTAAAAAAGCCAGAGGGTAAAATGCATCCCATGGATAAAATTCCTGCCGATCAAAAAACCCTGGATGGCTTTAATCCTAGATTCGCAGAGCGTCCCAAAAGCAAAGCCGATCTGTTTAAATGATAAGAGGCCTAGGAATAGCGGCCCTATTGTTATTTAGCCTCCCCCTTCTGGGCCAAGAAGCCATTGTCCCGCAAAAGTTCCAAGCCGAACTATTGGCCCAAGCCATCTTTGAAGCTACTAATCAACTGCGACTACGCGAAGGCCTCGAAGCCTTTAAAGCCAATGAAGCGCTCCAGAATGCCGCTCGTTATCAGGCCGAGCGTATGGCCAAACGAAGGCGCTTGCAACATAAGTGGCCAGGCGATAAAAAATATGGAAGTCCACGTCAGCGAATCCAAGCCTTCGAAGGCAATTATAACCGTACTGGTGAAAATATCGCTCAGGATTATCTCCTAGACATTCCCTCGGGCAAAGCCTATTTTATAAATAGCAAGGGACAAGCCACCCAGCAAGGCGGCACCCCGATCCCCTACCGGAGCTACCAACAATTAGCCCAAAAGGTCGTAAAGGATTGGTATCTTTCGCCTGGACATAGAGCTAACCTTCTAGGTGACTTTGAATTTATTGGAATTGCCGCCTCTTTTTTAGTGCCTGAAAAAAAAGGCCCTAATTTTGATGTATACCTGGTACAAAACTTCGGAAAATGAAAAAAACGCTCCTATTCATTGTTTTAAGCCTTATTCAGCTTGCGGCTGATGCACAAGTACGCTTTATTCAGACTAATGATCTTAGCGATTACGAAACAGTTTTAGAGACTGTAAAACAGCAAGATAAACTACTTTGGGTAGCGATTCATGAAGACCAAGGCGATTTTCGGAAGATGTATTTTGATGGGGTCTTTAAAGATCAGGCTTTAAGCCGACTTTCAAGTGTTTATACCAATGTGGCCATTAATGTCGATGGAGAAATGGGTCTACGATTCCAAGAAATCTTTGCCTTCGATGAGCTGCCATCCTTTCTAGTTCTTAATGCTGATGAATTTGTGATTGCCAAAATTGACGGCTATCAAAGTGCGGCCAATCTCTATTCGCTATTAAACGAAGCAGCCAAGGCTCCTTATTATTACGACAGCCTATTACTAGCTTACCAAGCTCATGAATTAAGCGAAGCGCAATGGATAGATCTCCTAGAGCTTTATGCCCTAAACTTTGACTACAACAGCACCTGTTTATTGGCTTTAGAATATTTAAATACAAAGGAGGCTGATTCACTACTAATGGCCCCTAGTATTGAAATTTTGGCCGCCTATGGGGTTGATCTAGAAACACCTTATCCCGACTTAGTTCTGGAACACATCGATACTATTAAAGCGGCAGTTAAGGGCTTCGATTTAAATGCCTATCAGGCGCAAGCCATGGACTATAACCTCGACTTAGCTATTGCCAATAAGGATAGTAAATTAATGAAGAAAGCGATTGATCGTTTTCTCAAGCCACCCTATTGCCCTGCTGATAGCTTAGAAACTTGCGAAGAAAATTTTCAAAGAGTTTACGCTTACAATAGCAGCGACTTTAGCCTTTACCAGGAAATGATCCGCCAAAAAGCCGACGGCATGGCGCCTACTCTTTCGGCCGAGTTTCTATTCGATGAGGCTTATGAGATCACCGAAAACTACAATAGTAAGCAAGCGAAAGAGGCTGCTTATCAATTAAGTGCTTACTCCAATCAGAAAAAGGCCAGCTTTAAAGCTCGGATGCTGATGGCCTACAGCAAATACCTCTCTGAAGATTACAATCAAGCAAAAATAGACCTCAGCTTAGCGAAAGAATTAATCTCCAATCCTAAAGAACTGGAGAGCGCAAACAAGTTAGAAAAGCTAATTGAGGATAAAGAGTAAAAAGAAACCCCGACCAATGGCCGGGGTTTTTTATTTATTCAAATTCGTTTAAGGTGCGTTTTATTATGGACACACAGTCCAAAAGTTGCTCCTCGGTCATCACCAAAGGTGGAGCAAAACGAATTATATTTCCATGGGTCGGTTTGGCTAATAAGCCGTGATCACGCAGTCTTAAACAGATATTCCAAGCTGTATCACTATCGGGAGAATCATTAATTACAATCGCGTTTAATAAACCACGACCGCGCACAAGCTTTACAATATGACTTTCCTCGATATACTTATTCATCTCGCTTCTAAAAAGCTCGCCTAAGCGACGGGCATTTTGAGCCAAATGTTCCTCATTTACCACATCTAAGGCGGTCATAGCTACTGAAACTCCCAAGGGATTCCCTCCAAAAGTAGAGCCATGGGTGCCAGGTTTAATCACCCGCATTACTTCATCATCAGCTAAAACGGCGGAAACAGGATAAGCCCCACCACTTAGTGCCTTACCTAGAATTAGCATATCTGGTTTTACATAAGTGGCCTCTTGACGCTCACATTTATGCTCACAGCTGCAATTTCCACAAACCGCTAAGAGCGATCCGGTACGCGCTATACCGGTCTGAATTTCATCAGCAATAAACAGCACGCCTTTGCTTTTACATAGATCGCGGGTGCGGCGCAAATAATCGTCAGCGGGAGTTACCACTCCTGCTTCACCTTGAATAGGCTCCACCAAGAAGCCCGCAACATGTTCATCTTCCAAAGCCGCTTCTAAGGCACCGATATCATCGTATGGGATTTTAATAAAGCCTGGGGTATAGGGGCCAAAACCACGACGAGCTTCCTCATCGTTTGAGAAAGAAATAATGGTGGTAGTTCGGCCGTGGAAATTATTTTCTGCGACGATTATTTTAGTGGTGGCTTCAGGATAACCCTTAGTTTCCTGGGCCCATTTACGGCAGATTTTAATGGCGGTTTCTACCGCTTCAGCCCCAGTGTTCATCGGCAATACCTTATCAAAACCAAATAATTCGGTAATGTACTTGTCGTACTCTCCAAGCTTCGAATTGTAAAAAGCCCTACTGGTTAGGGTAATCTTTTCGGCTTGCTCCTTTAAGGTTTCAATAATCCTAGGATGACAATGACCTTGATTTACCGCCGAATAAGCTGAAAGAAAGTCATAATAACGCTTACCTTCTACATCCCACACATATACCCCCTCTCCTCGGTCTAATACAACCGGTAAGGGATGGTAATTATGAGCGCCGTGCTTATTTTCAAGCTCCATCAATTCGTTTGAACCCAAAGCGGTTCCTTGTTCTGCCATAGATATTGGAATTAATTTTTTGATGCGATGATTCGGCCTGCAAATTAGGTAATTTTGCCCGCTCTATGGCAAGGAATTACTTATATCACCGCGGACAAGAAGTGGAGCTTCGGGTCCAAGACTTAGCCTTTGAAGGCAAGGGAATCGCTAAAATTGAAACCGAAAAGGGCAATTTCATCGTCTTTATCCCCAATACCCTACCCGGACAATTAGTGCGCTGTAAAATGGTGAAGGTGAAAAAGGCTTATGCCGAAGCTCGCCTGGTGGAAGTTTTGGAAGCATCGAGTGATGAAAGTCAATCTAAGTATCATCCAATTCCGGGTGCACCTTATATTAATCTGCCCATTGAAAAGCAGCATGAATACAAGGAGAAAACCAGCATTGAACTATTTAGACGAATTGGTAAAATCACCAATGCCGAAGACCTTTTAGACCAATACATTGAGTCGCCCCGCATTTTCCACTACCGTAATAAAATGGAATATTCCTTTGCCGCTGTTGAGGCGCGTCCGGGTGACGATAAATTCCACGATGGCTTTGCACTGGGCTTTAAACGACGTGGACAGTGGTTAGCAGTAGAAAACCTCGAAGGTGATTCAGGAATTTTCGATCAAGCGATAGAAGACTTTCTCCCCAAGCTTCGACGCTTCTTTATGGAAGCCGGGCATAGCGCATGGCATGGAAAAAAACACTCTGGGTTCTGTCGCATGTTGGCGGTACGGAAATCCTATGTAGACGATGAAATTCTTATCAATTTCCTCAGCAGCTCCTCCGAATTAGAGCAATTTGATAGCGATGCGCTTACTCAATTATTCCGTAATGAATTTGGCGAGCGCCTGGCTGGCCTAATTCACACTATTAATGACGATATAAGTGACCGCCCCAAAAGCACCGAGGGCAAACGCATTATCCTTTTTGGAAAGGAAACAATTCGCGAGCAAATTAATGGCTTAGACTTTTCCATTAGCATGGAGAGTTTTTTCCAAACCAATCCTGCTTCTGCCGAAAGGCTCTACCAAAAAGCCCTGGATTATGTGTTTGAAAAGGAAATAGAAGATAAACCGATTATCCTCGACCTATTTGCGGGAACCGGCACCATTACTCAGCTATTAGCACAAGCTAGTACTCAATCGAAAGTAATTGGAGTAGAGATTGTAAAGGAAGCGGTGGCCGACGCCAAGAAAAATGCCCAGGCCAATGGCATCAATAATTTGGAGTTTTATGCCAATGATGTAGGCAAGTTTTTACTCGAAAACCCTCATTACGCAGGGAAAATCAACACCCTAACTTTAGACCCACCCCGAGCCGGTATTGCTCCGAAAACGCTTCGTAAAGTTATCCGCTTGGGTGCCGAAAGAATGGTCTATATTAGTTGTAATCCCGCGACTCAAGCTCGTGATATGCTTACTCTAGCCGAACACGGCTATCAATTAAAGAAGTACAGTTTGGTAGATCAGTTTCCCCATACCGCCCATGTTGAGGCGGTGGCATTGTTTGAGCTTAGTCGTTAAAAAAGCCGCTAAGAATGGTACGCAGGCCTTTAACTGCAAAGAAGACTGCTACCAACATTACTAAAATACTGATGACAATCCATAGGTAGTTTCCTTCTCGAGCCAAAGGCTGACCTAAGGCTACATAGAGGGCTGGCCCCGTAAAAATTAAAGGGAGTGCGATTGCCATAAAACGGATGCCAGCTGCGATTTTTTCCTTATCTGATGCCATAAATCAAAGGTAAGAAAAGGCAAGAGAGTATTGAACATTAATTAAATTCGAGGAAAATTTCACCGTGACCGTATTAGGAATCATCCCCGCTCGATATCAAAGCAGTAGACTGCCAGGCAAGCCTTTGGTAGACATCAATGGTAAAACCATGATTCGACGTGTTTATGACCGGGCGAAGTTAGCATTAGATCAAGTGGTGATTGCCACCGATGATGAGCGAATAAAAGTAGAAGCCGAAAGCTTTGGTGCCGAGGTGATTATGACCGATCCAAATCATAGTACCGGTACCAACCGCTGCTTGGAGGCCTATAAAAAGTGGAGTGCTGATAATGGTTCTTGTGAGGTGATCATCAATATCCAAGGAGATGAACCCTTGTTGGAAGCCAATGAACTAATAAGTCTAAAAGCCTTATTTAAACACCCGGAGGTGGAACTGGGTACCTTAGTAAAAGCGATTGAAAACCAGTCGGAGCTCGATAATCGCAGCGGTTGCTTTACGGTAATTAATAAAGAAGATGAAGCGCTTTACTTCTCCAGACAATTGATTCCCTTTCTCCGCGATGTCCCTTATGAGCAATGGCTTCAAAAACACACTTTCTACAAGCATATAGGTTTATACGCCTACAGACCTGATGCTTTGGAAGCCTTTGCCGCGATGAGTCCAAGTAGTTTGGAAAAAGCCGAATCATTGGAACAAAATCGTTGGTTGGAAAACGGGGGACGGATAAAGGTAGCTTACACTAAAAACGAATCGCTGTCGGTAGATACCCCTGAGGATTTAGAAGAAATTCGAAAAATAGTAGCTAAGCTTGAAGGCTAAGGAAAAAAAAGACTTTCTCGACTTTAAAGCTCGGCAATATGAAGCTAGTAGTTTCATAAGCAGTGACCCTATTTCGATTCCGCATCAATTTAGTCGACCTGAGGATATTGAAATAATTGGCCTTTTAGTCGCTACCATTGCTTGGGGGAATCGCCTAAGTATCATTAAAAGTGGGCAAAAGCTCATCCAAATCTTAGATGGTCGTCCTTATGATTTTGTAGTGAACCATCGGAGCTCCGATTTGGAGGCCCTCCCTCCTTTTGTACACCGAACTTTTCAATTGGTAGACCTCAAATTCTTCATCCGGGCTTTGCAGAAAATTTACCATGAGGGAAGCTTGGAAGATGCTTTCTATCACCCCGAAGGACTTAAATTTGGTATCGAGCAGTTTCGGGCCAAAATGTTCCTATCACCGCATGAAAAGCGCAGCGAAAAACATATATCAAGTCCAGTTAAAGGCTCATCGGCCAAGCGCTTGAACATGTATTTACGCTGGATGGTTCGATCGGCCGAAAAAGGAGTTGACTTTGGCCTTTGGTCTAAAATTAAAGCCTCCGACCTTTATTGCCCATTAGATGTCCATAGTGGCCGGGTTGCCCGTAAGCTGGGCCTTCTCAGCCGTAAGGCTAACGATTGGAAAGCGGCCGAGGAGCTGCGGGAATCACTTTTGAAACTAGACCCCAGTGATCCCGTGAAATACGACTTTGCTCTTTTTGGTCTCGGTGTTTTTGAAAAATTTTAAAAGGGCCTATTTTTTAATAGATTCTCGACCATTTCTAATTCATGTAAGGTCTCAATAGATTCGCAGCTTTCGCGCATCTGATTACGATATTGTTCAGCTTCCTTGGGAAGTTTCTCCCCCGATCCAGCCCATGTATTACGATCGGGCCACTGCGCATAGGCAATGTATATAGCATCCGACTGCCGGTGCAACCTCGAACCCAGGCTAGCTTCATATTGGTAGATCAATTGAGTTAATTTAGTCCACGCCTCAGTAAAAACCTCTTCCTGGCCAAGCTTGACCTTAAACTTATAGATAACCGCAAACATTGGATACTCAAATCTCTTTAGACATAATTAACTGGCTACCCCCATTTTCCAGGCTAGTATCCAACATCTTTTGGGCAATTGCTTCAGCTTGGACGGGCTTATAATTGTCGGGAATAAAGGGTCTTAATAGGCCCATTACTATTTTACCTATTTGCTCTCCCAAACGACTCTCCTTACGAGGTCCCAAAATCATTGAAGGCCTTATGACATGTACCGCTACAGATAAAGAGTTTAATGCCAATTCCATATCGCCTTTGGTCTTTAAGTAAAAATTAGAGCTCTTTGCTGAAGCTCCCATAGAAGATACCACTGATAACAATTTTGCTCCGTTGTTTAGGGCCCATTTACCCGCTTGAAGGGGAATCCCATAATCTATAGCCCTATACTTTTCCTTATCGGGCGTTTTTGCCTTAGTGGTGCCAATGCAGATGTAAACGATATCTACCTTATCCTCGAATTGCCAAAAACTATCATCCAAAAGATCCCCTAGCTGTTCGCTTAATTTGGGATGCTTAAACTTTAGGGGCTTCCGCCCGATGGACAAAACCGATTCTATTTGGTCAGATTCACAGAGCTGCTTCACCAGAAATGAACCAACTAAACCGCTTGCCCCTAGTAAGGCTACTTTCTTCATTCTCCTGTCTTTATAAGCTTAAAATAATAGGGTGTTTCGAGGCTGTATTGATGATGCGAAAAAAGGTCCAAAACCAGGCCAAGTCCTAATAAGCCGCCCCCAAGAATTAATTGATTCCTAGTCATTAAGGGCCACCACTGTCCATTAATCGCTGAGTTGACCGCGGCAATCCCGCTAAAAAGTAGGGCCGCTGAATAACTAGCTTGAGCAAAGAAGCCCATTAGTCCACGTGGATACCGAACACCTTCGATTTGATTAAAACTTAAATAACGGGTTCCTAAACTAATACCGGCAGAATCGCCCCCTTCAAAACGATAGCGAAACCAGTCCAATTCCTCGCCATTTCTTAACTGCACCTCTATGTAATCGCCTTGCTTCCAGCGCTTAAGCGGAAGCCCCCCTTTTTCCATCAAATAAAGGTAATCCTGCGCTTGACCAATACTAGCCAAACCCATTAACAAAATCAAACTAATCCTTAGTATCATTGCTTTTGTACTCGTAATGTATTTTCATACCCGATTGCTGCGAATCGTGATCGACCTGCCAATAATTAGGTCCGTACTTTTCAATTTGCTCGCTTAGGTCGTCGTTTATATCATCATAACGAAATGGCTTAGGAAAGTCTTTGGGAGGGGAATTCCGTAAATAGATTGCCATCACCACTCCTATAATGGCGCCAGATATATGCGCCTCATGACTTACTCCCGGCTCGATGGGCACCAAGCCCCAAACCATACTTCCGTAGAGAAAAACCACCAACATGCTTAGGGCCAGCAAATTTGGATGTGCTCTAAGGAGTCCGCTGAAAAAAATAAATGCAGCCAAGGCGTATATAATTCCAGAAGCGCCAATATGATAAGAAGGACGTCCCCAAATCCAAATGGCTAAGCCACTAAATATCCAGGCTAAAATGAGCAGTGGCAATGCCTTCCGTGGATAAAAGTACCACAGAGCTGCAGAGAGAACTGTGAAAGAAATAAGATTATTACGCAAATGCTCGAAGCTACCGTGTACCAGCGGAGCCGATATGAGTCCAATCAAGCCCTCCCCCTTTTTAGGATAAACCCCAAATTGGTATAGATCTAAACCCATACTTTGATCTAGGCCATATATGATTGCCATTATTGCACTCAGCGCTAAAGGAATCAACACATAGGGCTGTAGCCACCACTTCTGTTCTTGCCTATATTGAATGTTCCTTCCTTTATCCATGCTCCGATTCTAAATGTAGTAATTTAGATGCGCAAAAACAGTACCTATGAGCGTGCCACTGGCGGAAAGACTGAGACCGCGCACTTTAGAGCAAGTAATCGGCCAAAATGACCTGTTAGGAAAAGGCGGACAACTGCGAAATCTAATTGAAAAAGACCTTATCCCTTCGCTAATCTTATGGGGTCCACCGGGAGTAGGAAAAACTACTCTAGCTCAGCTTATTGCCGAGAAATCCCAGCGTAAATTCTTTACCCTCAGTGCCATTAATAGCGGGGTGAAAGACGTAAGGGAGATCCTTCAAAAAGCTCAGGGTCAGGGCCTATTTGCGCAAGGTAAAGCCCCTATCCTTTTTATTGATGAGATACATCGCTTTAGTAAGTCACAACAAGACAGCCTGTTAAACGCAGTAGAAAAGGGTATCGTAGTTCTTATTGGTGCTACAACCGAGAACCCAAGTTTTGAGGTGATACCCGCTTTACGTTCACGTTGTCAGGTTTATGTTCTGGATTCTCTAGGTAAAGAAGAATTAGAACAACTTCTAGATCGAGCTTTAATGGAAGACCAGTGGTTGAGAGATCAGAAAATTAGCTTCAAAGAAAAAGAAGCCTTAATGCGCTATAGTGGTGGTGACGCCAGGAAGTTCCTTAATAATTTGGAGTTAGTGGTAGGACAGCTAGGAGAAGGTGCCGTCATTAGCAATGATAAAGTAGAACAGGTATTAAGCGGTAGGGTTAGTAATTACGATAAAAATGGCGAACAGCACTATGACATAATTAGTGCCTTTATTAAATCCATCCGCGGAAGTGATCCCAATGCCGCGGTTTATTATTTAGCCCGAATGATTGAAGGAGGCGAAGATCCAAAGTTTATCGCTCGCCGATTAATAATATTAGCGGCCGAGGATATTGGCTTAGCAAATCCCAATGCCCTATTAATCGCAAATGCTTGTTTTGACGCTATTGCGAAAATTGGCTGGCCGGAAGGACGCATAGCCCTTTCGCAGTGTGCCATCTACCTTGCCAACTCGCCGAAAAGCAATTCTGCTTACTTGGCAATAAACCAGGCGCAAGCAACGGTAAAAGAGAGTGGAGATCTAGCGGTGCCTTTAGCCTTGAGAAATGCTCCTACCCAGTTAATGAAAGATTTAAACTATGGCGATGGCTATAAATACAGTCACGATTATCCTGGGAATTTTGCAGAGCAGGAGTTTATGCCTAAGGCCCTACAGGGAAAGACCCTCTATCAGCCTGGGGATAACCCAGCCGAAAAAAAAGCCAGCGATATTTTAAAATACCGCTGGCCTAAATATTATTCTGAAAAAGGATCTGATTAGAAACCTTGGAAAGCCCTATTGGTTAGGGTAACCACACGACTTTCGGCAGTGTTTTCTAATTCAATATCGAAAAATCCAGCACAACCGTCGGCCGATTTAAAATCGATACTTCCTGAGTCAAAGACAAGGCTATCTCCAGTAAGACTTAAAGATAAAATTCCTTCTACCATACGGTAGCTACAGGTATTATCAATTACTAACTTCTCGGTCATGTCTACGGTAGTAGAGATAGTGTTTCCTAAGCTGGAGCCACTGGAAGTTCCACTAATGGTGTAGCGATCATCAGAGGCATCTGAAGGCGTTGCGCTTCCTGCTTCCCAAACAAAGTCTTTAGTAGCATTAAAGGACAAAGGATTTCCTTCTGCATCTTCTACTGTGAAATTAGTTACTGCAAAAGAGAAATTATCATTGCCATTAGTCTGACCATTGTTAGTGATCGCTATCGAGCCACCGATTGGCATATCACCTTCTTCATAGTCGGTTAAAGAAACAGATACATTGGCATTCTGATCTAAATAAGAATTACCAGTAAGGGAAAAACGAATTTCACCTTTACGCATTACGCCGTCGCTACCGGCAGTACCATTGCCATAGTCAATGAAATATTCATTCGAATTATTGGGGTCCATTTTGGCCCAAGCACCGTTAATGGCAATTGAGTCAGAGGTAGAAGCCGGAGGATTACGCAAAACAAAATCAACGTTTCCAAAAAGGCGGCTCGCAGCCGACTCGGCGGTGATGTAAAGTTCGCCTAAGGCTGCTTCTACTTCTCCATTTTCACCCAATGGATTGGTTTCGTCACATGAAACTAAAGCGCCCGCTAAAGCGAAGGCAGCAAATAATTTGTAGTTCATTTTTTTCATGATTGGGAGGGGTTTTAATTATAGTTTAAATAATAATGAAGCCTGATCATTCGCTTCAGCTTCAGCTTTTTCTTCTTCTTGCTCTTCTATCTTTTTAGCGCGTCGACCGTAGAAAGTTAGGTTTAGACCTAATCTTAAATTAGTGGTCTGTAGACCGGCATAATCAACTGCACCAAAAATATTATCACTCATCAGGTATAACTGGAATGGTCCAAGCTTTAGGTCGAATCCGGCCCCGATATTATGCATGGTTCCATTAATCATCGAATAGCCCGCGGTAAACTGGAAGGTACGAGACCAACGCCCTACGTAATTAAAGCCATAGTCATTGTAGAAGTCCCCGTTCCATCGGCGTGAATGAAATAAAAGACCAAAGCTATGTTTAGGGGTCAAATGATAATTAAAGGCCGCGTAGTAACGATTCATTAGGGAACGGGAATAGGTACGGCCATCTACTTCTTGAAAGTTAAAAGCCGCTTCTAGACTATCGGTAAGATTATCAATATTATCACTGAAGTCATCATCCGAAAGGTCAAATTCAACCCCATTGAATTCATACTCGCCATTACTTACATAATCGCGATTATTCGAATTATAGGTGATGGTCCCTAGGTCAATTGCCGAGGCACTCACATCCATTTTATCGTTAATCTTGTAATGCAAACCAAGGTTTAAACCTATACCAGAGTTATCGGGCAATGCTAAGGACATTACATCCAAATTATTGGTATTGTCTAAAGCCGCAGGCCCCGAGGTACGAACCAATATATCCGATTGAGCTCTCAAAGTATAGGTCGAGTCATTTTTAAGACTAAGGTTCATACGATCAATATAGGCATGCGACTGAGCCATAATGTAATTCACGCGTAGACCTACCGTTAATCGCTCATCCAAAAACTTCTGTTGATAGCCCACGTAGAAATTGGTGCGGACCATGGTTTCCAAGTCAAATTTGTTGAGATCTAAATTGGTGATACTACCGGCCTCGGTAAATAGGATTTGGAACAATTGATAGGGCAAATCCATTTGGAAGTCGAACTGCTGAGTTGCTCCTAAGCTTATAAAGCTTTTTCCCGCTTTAAAACCTATTCCGAGAATATCCATGCTTTGGTTAAGGGTGAGCTGGGATTGATCATTTAAGCGATTACTTAAATTCTCTAGATTGGTATTTACATCGGTCCCCTTCTCAAAAATATCCACTAAGCTAAAGCCAGAATTGTGGTAATGAAACGAAAAGCCTGAAACTGCCGGTAAACCTATCCAAACTTTAGTTTGCTGTGGCATGGCCGGATTAGTATGCAAGCTCTGGGGAATTGCATTGAAATTATAGAGCAACATGTCGCTCTGGGCACTAAGACCTAAGCTAAGGCCCATGGCTAGGATAAAGTACTTTATCGTTTTCATAGACCGTTAATTTGAATGTTAGCTTTAGCCTGAGTGGCCACCTTAATGGTTAAATCGTAGTCTGAGTACAATTTCACATTAGTTTGTCCACCATTGGTAGTATTTACCTTAGCTTCGAAATGCATCGCATCGCTGCGCAAGAAGTCGGCAATCATATCCGCATCAAAAACCACGGGAATCGAAGAAATACTCGGCGAAGAAACGCGTCCGTTTGCATCTACTGGGGCAGCATTTAAAAGTGGAATATTAAAGCCATTGATACTGTCACCCGTTACCTTATCTAAGAAAGAGACGGTAAGATCGAGGTCAAAAGGAAGCCTGTTATCGGTTTCGAAGAACATAGTTAGCTCTTCCAACAAGTCGTCTTGCTCAGTATCGATGGTAATATCCTCAATAGTCTGATCAAGCTTCATATCCACCAAGCGCATTTCGAGAGGAACATCTACTTCAAAGTCGATTACCACATCACTGGTGTTGGCGATGAAGTTTGGGGTTGCAGTGGGACCATTAGGGTTAATTTGTACCGAACCCGAATAAAGAATACGTTGGGGAATATTGGCTAAGAAATTTACGATGTTTGAATTATTAGCGTCGAGGGTTAATTCTGAAACCTCCACCACTCCTGGAGCAGGAGACGCATTAATAACGAAAGGATCTGCATTTAGCTTTACAATGGTTGCCTCTAAGTTTTCACCGGCGAAATCGGTATTAATTTCTAAAGGCAATCCTACGGTAGAGCGGGTAAATAGCTTAATCGAAGGATCAGTTAAAAAGAATCCTCCTATAAAGTTTTCCAAGCCACTAACGTCGAAACTAAAGTCACCGGGAGGAGCAGATTGGATACGATCACCAAAATAACCAGAAGCTACTTCAACCCCTAAATCTTTCAGGGTTAGCCCACATTGGAAAATGGCATTGTTAGGCAAATTAGCTGTATCTAGAAGCTCTAAGCCGATGTTGAGATAATTCACTTGAGTTCCACCATCGGTGAAATCAAATACCAAACCGTCTATTATGGAAGAATCAAGACTGGTAGTGGCTCCATTGGCTAAAGTAAAAGTATCCGTATAGGTTTGTCCGTTTAAACTAGCATTGAAAATGCTGAGTACAAAACGACGATCCGCTACTACAGCGGTGGGTGAATTAATAGCAAAATCTATGGTTCCCGAAGAAAAGGTGGCGCTAAATAGTTGGGCGCCAGCAATAGTTCCTAAACCCACTCCCACATTGAATATGGGGTTCAAGCGGTCCACTATTAAAGGCAGCTCATCCTGATCAGGAATGGTTAGAATGTCGTCGATGGCATAGGTAAAAACCGAGTCTTGACGGTAATAAATGCGAAGGGCATCGTCGGGATCGATTATCAAACTTGAATCAACATCCCGCACTAAATCATCAAGCGTAAGTCGGGCGGTTGCAAGTGGTACGGTAGCAGAAGGTTTAATTCTGATATCATCCACCATATCCAAATCAATCTCCTTACTGCATGAAAACAACAGTCCAATTGTTGCCACGCCTAAGGCGAATTTCCCGAAGAAGGAAGTTTGGTTAAATTGCATGTTAGTGAGTAATATTTACTCTACAAATATGCAAAATTGATGCTATAAGTCCCAGAGAATCTGCACGAACGACGTGTTTCTGTAAATAAACGACGTATCAATTTTTCTACTTAAAGGATGCGCATTTCAGTTCGTCGATTTTGAGCACGCCCAGACTCCGTGTCATTACTAGCAATAGGCTGCTTGCTACCAAAACCTTTATACTCCAATCGAGTTTTGCTTATTCCTGCAGCTAGCAAAGCGTTAAAAACTGCTTTTGCCCTGTTTTCACTTAAAGTTTTGTTGTATTCGGCGCTTCCTTCAGTATCAGTATGTCCCTCAATACTTACCCTTAAGGAGGGATTCAATTTTAAGAAATGAATCAATTCTTGAATCTCGTTATTACTTCTTTTATCGAGGTCATAGGAGTCGGTAGCGAAGAAGATATTTTCCAAAATTACCGACTGACCACTTTTAAGCGGAGTCAATTCTACCAAAAGATCTAGAGCCGACTCTTTTTGCTGTTGACCAAGGGCAAAGTTTCGCGAATAGAATAGATATCCAGGCTTGGCCACACTTAGACCATATTCGGCCTGGGCAGGTAAAACAGCGTAAAAACGACCGGAGCGGTTCGTAGAACCATTAATTACCCGATTACTATCAAGTAAATCTCTAAACTCCAATTTGGCTTGTAGTGACTGCCTACTTTCTTTATCGATAACCTTACCCTTTAAATAGGCAATAGGTAAAGCCCGTGCTGGGGGTGGCAATTCGAATTGATAGAGATCAAGTTTCCCATATCCATCCTCCAGGGCGTCTGAACTAAAAAAACCAGTGCGACCGTCCGGAGCTACAATTAAACTAAATTCTTGAAAGGGAGTGTTAATCGGTTTACCAAGGTTTAAAGGCTCTCCCCAAGTTCCATCTGCCTGCTTTTTAGAAACAAAAAAGTCAAGGTCGCCCATGCCAGGGTGCCCATTACTACTAAAGTAAAGGTGTTCATTATCAAAATGGATATAGGGTGAGGTTTCCTGAACAGGAGTATTTATTAGTCCTGGCACCTTAATGGCCTTGGTCCAGCGTCCTTCTTTGTACTCCGATTGATAAATATCCATTTTGGAATCATCTCCGCTCCTTCCCCGCACAAAATAAAGTGTTCTACCATCGGGTGAAATCGAAGGCTGACTCTCCCATAGTCCGGTGTTAATTGCTGGGCCAAGGTTTAGAGCTTTTGACCACTGCCCATCTTTCTCCAGAAAGGAAGCATAGATATCGCAAGAGCCTCGGCCGTCGGGACGATCACATGCGGCAAAAAAGATTACATCGCCAAAGGCATTTATGCTTTGGGCCCCTTCATTCCCCCGCGTGTTTAGACGACCTGGTAAGATTTGTGCTTGTGACCACTCAGCGCCGCTACTATCTCTGCGGCTAAACCAAAAGTCTTCATCTAATTTAGGGCCTTCTAGTTTCCGATGGGTAAAGACCAAAGTTCTTCCGTCGGCCGAAATGGAAGGGAAATATTCCAACTGATTGGTATTTACTCCTGGACCTAAGTTGATCGGTTCATAAGGGAACAACTGAGAGGCCGCTTTTTCCGCAAATTGAGCAGATTCAATTTTGCGCTCTATTTCATCGAAATAACGCTTGTTTGCGCGGGGATGATTTAGATAAGATTCTAAAAAATGAATGGCTTCCTGATAGCGCTCCAGTTCAAAAAGTAGACGTCCCTGAAATAAGTCGAGGTAATAAGGAGGATCGTAATTCCGAGCCTTCTCGTATTGAGCCAAGGCACTGTCTCCTTGTCCAAGAATTTTAAAAATATCCGCCTTAAAAAGGTAAACGTCTACAAAAGTCTCGTCCTCCTCGAGGGCATCATTGAGAGACTCAAGCGCATCCTCATAGTCCTGAGTACTCGCATATTGGCGCGCCTTGGTTAAATCCTTTATAGCGTCATCCCGCTGGGCAAAAGCAGTGGAAACACATAAGCTTAACACAAAAAGTAGGCGGATCGTCATGGCTGTTTTTCTTTAGCTTAACAAGAACCGTACAAATATGGTTAATGTAGTACAGCTTCGGCAAAATAACCAGCAAATAACTTAGTGCTCCTGCCAGCGACCCATTTTCCCTGCTTGATAATCAGCGTAAGCTTGATAAAGCTCTTCCTCGGTATTCATAACGAAAGGACCCTGAGCTGCAATGGGCTCCTTGATAGGTTCTGCCTCGCCATAAATTATATAGGAATCCTTGCTCGCTTGAATATTGATGTCGCCCCATTCTAGCTCGAAGTGCACTAATTGTCGGGGATTTATTCGCTGGCCCTCTACCATTAGTTCACCTGAAACCAAATAAAACAAAACCTGACCTCCACCGTGCTTAAGCGGATAAGTACTATTCGTCTTCATGCGTAAGGTGGACATAAATTGGGGATAAGGGCTTTCTACTGGCCCCTTTTGATTTTCCCATTCGCCACAGATAAGATCGAGCTCCACTCCTTCCGCTAAAAGAATATGCGGAATTTCATTGAAGCTAAAACCTTGGTAGTGGGCTGGAGCAGACTTCTGTTTGGAGGGTAAATTAATCCACAATTGCAATATCTCTATTGGCCCACCTTTCTTCAAAAATTCTGGGGAAGAGGTTTCCGAATGGATAATTCCCGCTCCTGCGGTCATCCATTGAATGCCGCCACTAAGGATACGGCTGCTAAAACCTTCACTATCCTTGTGCACCAATTCTCCTTCCACAATAAAGGTTAGGGTCTCAAAGCCGCGATGAGGATGCGGACCAAAAGGAAGTCCATTATTGTTTGCTTCAAAAAAATCGGGTCCGTGATGATTGAGAAAGAGGTAAGGATCCAATTCATCCATCCTCATTCTAGGTAAGGCCCGCCAGGTTTTTAAACCAGGCATATGCGTCGGAACTGCGTTTGAAATTGCTTTGATTTTTGCCATAAAGGCATAAGATTTAGGAGGGCAAATTGTTCGAAATCTTAAAAAATAGCTTAAATAATTAGCATTCTTCTTATTTTAGCCTCAATAATTAGAAAATGAAGTCATTAGGAAATAACATTCGCTACTTACGCAAAGCTAAAGGTTGGACTCAGGCTAATTTAGCCGATAAGCTAGAGGTTAATCGCAGTCTTATTGGTGCTTATGAAGATGGACGAACCGAGCCAAGGCTAGCAACCCTGCAGGTACTTTGTTTATTATTTGATGTTTCTTTAGAGGAGCTTTTATACAAAAGCCTTGACAAGCAAGCTCCCAAACCTTCCAAGCAAGATTATCCCTTGCGAGTACTACCCGTGGCCGTAGATGCCAGTGGCCAAGAGCTAATCAGCTTAATTCCCCAAAAAGCCGCCGCGGGTTATACCAGAGGTTATGCGGACACCGAGTACATAGAGGGCTTAAAGTCCATAAGCCTTCCCTTACCGGAATTGCAACAAAGTGGAAGCCTGCGAATATTCCAAATTGAAGGAGACTCAATGCTCCCCGTACAACCTGGGGCCTATATTATAGGAGAGTTTGTTGAGAATTGGGAGACCATTAAAAACAATGAATGCTATATCCTACTCACCTTAAACGATGGCATCGTATACAAACGGGTAGAAAATGAATTAATCCGAGAAAACCGGCTGCTATTAAAATCGGACAATAAAGAATATAAATCATATTACTTGGATGCTTTGGAAATTCTGGAAGTGTGGCATGCCAAAGGAATTCTAAGCTTTCAAGTGCCAAGTGAGAACGACATCCAAGATCAAAATTATCGACAACTGTTACAGAGCTTGGACGATATCAAAAAAGATATTTCAGGAATTAAAAAACAGATAAATAAAGACTAGACTAATTTTTTAAATCGGCAGGATTTAGAAAAATAGGGCAATTGCCTTATTGAAATGAATGTATCAATAGCCTTATTTTGATTGCAAATCCTGACTATGAAAAAAGTTTATCCAGTTTTCTTACTTATCCTTGGTTTTCAAATGCAAGCCCAGTGGGATTCCTGCGGAGTTAGCAATGGGCTATCCAATCCTAATATTCAAACCATAGATGCATTCATAGTGCATCAAGGAAGGCTTTTCGCTCATAATACCAGTACCGGGCTTCTTTATTCGGATAACGATGGAAACACATGGCTTCCCACCAATAGTACTTTCAATGGAGCAGCGACCTTGCTCTTCGAAGCAGATGGAAAATTATTTGCTTCTACCTCCATTAATGGTGTTTTAGGGGGCTATCAGTACTACAGTAGCGACAATGGGGCAACTTGGAATATAGACACAGCCGGTATGCCCCGCAGCGCTCTTAATGCGAGTTTCCCCGCTAGCGTAATTAAAGCGGAGCAATTGGGCGATTACATTTTTTACCAATTCAACATTCCCAATGCCTTTCAATGGCGGCATAAAGATTCTAGCATATACCACATAGATTCCTATGCTAATATTAATGCACTCAGCGGCTGGACTATCGAAAATGATACTTTATGGGGTTTATTAAATGGGGATATTCAATATTTAACTCAGGCTAAATCTACCTTCAGCCCAATTCAGGGTAACGACTTGCCAATTTTAGCGAGCAGCCATATTCAAAAGTCGGGAGCCCTGATGTTCATTGGAGGCTTAGACGCCAATTTAGACTGGACCTTATACCGCAGCGCTAACTATGGCCTTAATTGGGACACCGTGCAATTACAGGGTATTTTAGGCATTGGAGCCTTTGGCTTAAGGCGAGGTATTAATAAGCTGCATTTCCAAGACAATGTTTTATGGCTAGGACCCCAATCCAAGGGCCAGGGCAGTCGCGGAGAAATTTTTTACTCTAATGATAATGGAAGCAGCTGGAATATTGACAGCTTAAACCTACCAATAGATCAATTTGGCACGAATGCCGTGCGGGTTTTTCAAGGTTCTGGAAATTATATGTTCGCGGCAATGAACTTTAAGGATGTTTACCGCAAAGCCATAGGTAATGTAGGTCTGAACGAAAAGCTAATGTCAGATGTAAGCATTTATCCCAATCCCAGCTCAGGCTTAATAAAAGTGCAAAGCTCTTGGTCGATTAAGACCCTTAGGGTTTTCAATGCACAAGGTCAACTTATCCGTGAAACCTCGAAACCCTTAATTTCCTTGGCTGGCGAAAAACCTGCCTATTATCAAATTGAAGTTATCGGTAATAAAGGGGAACGCGCCTATACCAAGCTATTATTGATTCCTTAATGCCAATTAAAATGCATTTCCTGTTGTAATTCAGGTGAAAGGCTTTTTGCCACTGGACAGTTTAAGCCAATCCCCTCAAGGATCTTACGCATTTTGCTGTCACAATTCGCTTTTAGCTGGAAATTGATTTTAATACCACTAATACGGCGTGGTTCACTGGCCATAATCTTTTCCACCTCAGCGCTGGCCTCTTCGAGATCAAAGCCTTCCTGCTTAGCTCTAATACCCATGACGGTTAAAGCACAATCGGCTAAGGCAGTTGCCACCAAATCGGTTGGTGAAAAAGCCTCTCCCTTGCCATTATTATCGAGCGGAGCATCAGTGATAATAAATTGACCGGATTTTAAATGCGTGGAGCGAATTCGTAAATCGCCCTGATACTCGACTTTTGCCATTTTTGCCATAGCTGGAAAAATAATTTACTGATTTATGATAACTAAAAGCTATTAAAATAAAATACTCATAGCCTTTACATATCGTAACTTTGTAAAAAAAGTAAAAATGAGACTACCAATTATAAAACACGCTGTAGAATTTATTGAAGCCAATGATGAAGATTGGGTAAATGAAACCATCGAATTATTGGAGCACATGGCGGATGCCAAGGGAATGAAAGACGAAGAACTAGAAGTTATCGGTGAACTGATGTCTAACTTCTACGGAGCATTAGAAGTGCATAAAGACATTCAATCCGGTACCTCTCAGAAGGAGGCTCTCAATAAATTCATGAAGCGGGTGGTAGGTTCTATCAATTAAGCCTATTGCTTTATAAACCTTCTTTGCATAGCTCGGTTTTTATTCTGAATTTCCCTCTATGCAAGGACTCCGTTTTAGTCAGTTTACCGGAAGTGGAAAAAGCACCTTCGAAAAGCTCCTCGATGTTTTTAAGGAGCTATTGCTACATACCTCAGGAGATGTAGACGAAGCGATAGATTGGCTCCGAGAATTAGACGCTGAATACCAACTAAGCACCAAGGATTACAGCATTGATGATTTCATTGAGGACCTCAAGAGAAAAGGCTTTTTAAGAGAGGAAATTGATGATCCGAATGGTCCAGGGGGTTTAAGTATGACCGCTAAAACGGAGCGTTCCATCCGTCAACGCGCCCTAGAACAGGTTTTCGGTAAACTTAAGAAGAGTCAGTCTGGAAACCACCAAACCAAGCATTCGGGTCCTGGTGATGAATCGAGCAGCGATCACCGCCCTTATCAATTTGGCGATAGTCTCAATCAAATTGACTTACAACAAAGCGTTAAAAACGCCTACATCCACGGCGGAATCGATGATTTTAACATTAGTCAGGATGACCTGGTAGTACGCGAGCAATTTCACCAAAGTCAGATAAGTACCGTGCTAATGATTGACATTAGCCATTCCATGATCCTTTATGGTGAAGATCGCATTACTCCGGCCAAGCGCGTAGCTCTTGCCTTAGCAGAGCTCATTAAACGCAAATACCCCAAAGACAACCTGGATATTTTAGTCTTTGGAAACGATGCTTGGCAAATTGAACTGGAAGAGCTCCCCTATTTAAAAGTTGGCCCCTATCACACCAATACCGTAGCTGGTCTCGATTTGGCAATGGATTTATTGCGGAAGAAAAAGCACGCCAACAAGCAAATATTTATGATCACCGATGGCAAGCCCAGTTGTTTGCATGAACCAGATGGCAGCTACTATAAAAACAGCTTTGGCCTCGATGAATACATTGTTGGGAAGTGCTACAATCGGGCGGCAGCGGCGCGGAGAGCAGGGATTCCCATCACCACCTTTATGATTGCTCAGGACCCTTATTTGCAACAATTCGTGCAAAATTTCACCGCTGCCAATAAGGGCAAAGCATTTTATACCGGCCTTAAAGGCTTAGGTGAATTTATATTTCAGGATTACGAAAACAATCGCAAGCGAAAAATTTAATGGATATCAAGTCAATAAAAACTCTGGGCGCCTTGAAAGCGTCAAAATACCAGTCGCGTAGCATTAAGGAAGAACTACGTGCGAACCTCATTGAGACTTTGAAAGCTGGTAAAACCGTTTTTGAAGGAATTTACGGTTATGAAAACACGGTAATTCCTGATGTAGAGAGAGCCTTACTAGCTGGTCATAATATTAACTTCCTTGGTTTGCGAGGTCAGGCGAAAACCAAAATGGCTCGTATGATGACCGCCCTATTGGATGAATACATTCCAGTGATTGAGGGAAGTGAAATAAATGACGATCCCTTAAATCCTATTTCTAAAGAGGGAAAAGAACTAGTTAGCAATTTAGGGGATGAAACCCCTATTGGCTGGCTACACCGCAAGGATCGGTATTTTGAAAAATTAGCAACTCCAGACGTAAGTGTTGCCGACCTAATTGGTGACGTAGACCCCATTAAAGCCGCAAATCTTAAATTACCTTATTCAGACGAGCGCACCCTTCACTTTGGGATGATTCCACGCGCACATCGTTGCATTTTCGTGATTAATGAGCTGCCCGATTTACAAGCGCGAATTCAGGTGGCCTTATTTAATATTTTACAGGAAGGGGATATTCAGATTCGCGGTTTTAAACTGCGTTTACCGCTCGATTTGCAGTTCGTCTTTACTGCTAATCCTGAGGATTACACCAATCGTGGTTCTATAGTTACCCCTTTAAAGGACCGTATCGGGAGCCAGATACTTACGCACTACCCCAAAGACATTAAGGTTGCCAGCCAAATTACTCGCCAAGAGGCACGACTAAAACCCGAGCAGAGGGAAAAAGTGATTATTCCAGAAGTAGCCTTTACTCTTTTGGAACAAATTGCCTTTGAAGCACGGGAAAATGAATACATCGACGCCAAAAGCGGGGTCTCTACCCGTTTAACTATATCTGCCCTAGAGAATTTGATAAGTACTGCGGAAAGACGCTTGTTAATCTCTGGCGCTAAAGAAACCAATTTGCGTCTCAATGATTTCATGGGAATAATCCCGGCCATTACCGGAAAAGTAGAATTGGTTTATGAAGGAGAGCAAGAAGGAGCCGGTATTGTTGCCGAAAACCTAATTGGAGCCGCGGTAAAGAGCCTAATACCAGATTACTTCCCTGCCTTGGATAAATTGAAATCAAGTGACGAAGAGCATGCCTATCATGCCCTATTAAAATGGTTTAGTGGTGGACAAACCATTGATTTGCTCTTTGAAGCTAGTGATAAAGAGTACGCCGATAGCTTGATGCAAGTAGAACCGCTAAAATCATTGGTAGAAAGCCATCAGGCGAAAGCCGATAAGGGCGAACAACTCTTTTTTATGGAAATGATATTATGGGCCCTTGCCGAACACGCAAAACTTAATAAAGAAAAGATCGACGAGGGCTTTAATTTCGCCGATCTCTTCAGTTCTTATTTAAGAGGTGGTGACCTTTAATTATTACAATGTTCATGACCACCGGCTAAAATGGCCTGTAGCTCTGCATCGCTAAGAAATTGAGCCTGATAGCTTAGGCCCATAGTATTGAGGCTACTGGTGAAAGCCCGAATATGGTTACGGGAGCCACATTGCAATTTGGCGAAAACATCAATTAAGACATTATTATCGCTTGCATCTATATACTCCTGCAAGTCAACAATATCAAGATCCTCGATAGTGGCACCTATCAACAAGGCTGCAGTATCACTAGTTTGGCCGTCATGTTTAAATAAATTGAAATAAGCCTGTAGATCGGCGTCGCTAAATTGACCCGCAGGTAAAATGGTATATGAAATTCCATAGTCGTCTAGCAAAGTGACGATAGCATCCATATGCTTTTGCTCACTGGAAGCGATGTTTGCCAATTGTTGAAGACCATAAATACTATCTAAGTATTGGTAGGTATCACGAGCTAGTTTTTCCTCCTCTAACATAAAGAGCAAGGCTTCTTGGTCTTCTGCTTTTAGACTGCTGGAAACAGGGTCACTGGAACTATTTTGATCCTCTTTTTCACAGGAATCAAGGGTAAAGATGACCACTAAAGAAAGAAGGCCTAATAAAATTGAATTTTTCATGGTGCAGTAATTATAAGATTAAAGTTCATCTAATTACTGCGAATAGGAAGTGAGCTAGATTACCTAGTCCAGCCTTTTTAATTCAAAGTCCTTAATCTGACTTAGGAATAAGAATTGATTTTCTAAACCGCCTCCCTCCTTGCGGATGAAATCAAAACCAGTCCCACGCATTAAAGCTGGTTCTAAAGAATCGAGTAAATAAGGTCCTTTCGTCCAGAGCTGTTTTAAAAAGAAATAAGAAGCATCGAAGCCTTGGATGGCAAATGGCCCTGCATCCGCTTCAAAGGTCGCTCTAAAATCCTTAATTAAATCTTGGGTGAGACTATCTTCATATTCCACATTTCGCACTTCATAAGTGGCAAAATTTAGTGCATTCAAGTAATGTAGTTCCATGGTCGGCATCGCTAAAACCCTGGGGCTTCCTACTAAAACAATATTAGTATCCCGCAAAGAATAGAGTTTAGAGATCAAATCGGTGGTAAAAACAGGCTTATTGCTTAGCAAAACTACCACCTTAGGAAGGGTATCCTTGGGGCCTAAACTAAAGCTCCGACTATTCTGTAATTCATCGCAATCGACGATTTTACTGACGTACTCCTGGCTACGAGGGTTAAGATAGGCTTTGATGGCCTGTGCTTCGGCTTTCTCATCCGCAGATCCACAATGTGCGAAATAAACCTTGGCCTGGGGATAGTGATTATTCACTAAATCGGCAATGCGTTTCTGGCGCACCGCATCACTAGGAATCATTTGCACCAAGTTTGGTTTATTATCCACTTCAACCGCCATGCTTAAGGGGCTAATAATTGGAATCTCTTTTAATTCATCCGATAAGAGCTCAACATTACGCTTGTAGGCCGGACCGAATACCAAGTCAATTTTATTTTCGCGCATATCCTGCGCAATAGCCTTAATTCTATTAGGGGAGCCCTCGGTGTCGTACACTCTTAAACGCAAATTCATGCCTTGCGCTTTTAAGGAGTCTGCCGCAGTTTTTAATCCTAAGTAAAACTGCATCGACATTTCACTGTCGCGATGCGGATTAAAGTTTCGATAATTGATGGTGTCGGGATAGTTACTTGCCCGAAATGGTAAGACCACCGCAATACGGTACTCCTTAGTACTGTCGATCTCTAAACTGTCTACCGGTAATGTAAGGGAGCCTTCATCTCCCGTATCTTGGGTATTTAGCGCTTTTTTCTCTGCTTCCGTTTGATCCGAAACTTCTTGCGGTTGCTCCTCTTCCTGCTTGTCTTTGAGGATTTTTTCTAACCAGCTAAGTTCTTTCGACTCTTCTTTTTTAGGCATTATGATATAACGCCCCTGCTCCAAGCCTTGCTTTAGTTCTGGGTTTAACTTTATAAGCTCCTCTTCGGTAACGAAGTAGCGTTTTTTTAGGTTAAAGAAGGTGTCCCCAGCCTTAACTTTATATAGGAAGTAATTGCTTTTCCCAGCAGCGCCACTAACCTTTGGCGTATCAGTCTTGGTGCTGGGTAACTCAGCTTGAAGTACTTCCCCTTCAAATGGCTGAGCTTCTTTTTCCTTGGCCACCGCTTTTGGCTTACGGTTTAAGGGAAACTTTAACCATTGCCCAATTCGTAAACCCGTTTCGGCAGTGGGATTCAATAAATATAAACTGTCTAAACTTATTGTATAGCGTTTGGCTAGTGAATAAGCGGTTTGTTTGCTGGCCACTCGGTGATAAAACCACTGATCATCGCTATTGGTAAGCTCTGTGGTATCTCCACTGCCCTTCGCTATTGTTGGAATCTTTTCACCCGAATCTTTTGTAGGAACCGCGGTCCTTTCTTCCGTCTTTTTAGGAATACGAATAAGCATTCCCACTTTTAATCCCTCTGAAACCACAATGGGATTAGCCTCTTCAATATCAGACATCTTTACGCCATATTGCTTGGCCAAAGAGTATAAAGTTTGTCCGGCTTCTACCTCATGGTAATGATACTGTGCTGTATCTTTTTGCTCTTCCACATTTTTCGCGTGAATTAGCTCTAAGGCTTTGCTCCCTGGAATAAGGACTTTAGCGCCAATTTGCAGACCCTCACTATCGATTTCTGGATTAAACTGCAAGAGCGCTTCAGCATTCATACCGTACTGTCGTGCAATACCATATACGGTCTCGCCCTCTTTTACAGTATGAAAACGATTAGCCACTTCCTGGGCGCTGAGCACAATACTGCTAGCCAGGAAGATGAATAAAAATGTGGATTTTAGGATTTTTCTTATTCCCATTCGATTGTTGCCGGTGGTTTAGAACTAATGTCATAAACTACCCGGTTAACGCCTTTTACCCGGTTTATTATTTTATTTGAGACCTCAGCGAGGAACTCGTAAGGCAAATGTACCCAATCTGCAGTCATTCCGTCGGTACTCTCTACCGCTCTTAGCGCAACTACCTGTTCATAAGTACGCTCATCACCCATTACCCCAACCGATTGAACCGGTAATAAAATTGCTCCGGCTTGCCATACCTGGTCATAAAGGTCATGTTCCTTTAGTCCATTGATGAAGATAGCATCTACTTCTTGCAAAATACGCACCTTCTCGGCAGTAATATCACCAAGGATGCGAATGGCTAGTCCGGGTCCAGGGAAAGGATGGCGACCTAAAAGGTTATCGGCAATTCCCATCGCGGCACCTACCCTGCGCACCTCATCCTTAAATAAGGTATTCAGAGGTTCCACAACTTTTAACTTCATGAAGTCGGGTAATCCCCCCACATTGTGATGCGATTTAATGGTGGCAGAAGGACCTTTAACCGAAACGGACTCAATTACATCTGGATAAATAGTTCCCTGGGCAAGCCAATTTACATTTTGGATGGCCATGGACTCTTGGTCAAATACCTCGATAAATACGCGACCAATGATCTTACGTTTGCGCTCGGGATCCTTCTCTCCGGCTAAAGCCGAAAGAAATTGATCACTGGCATCAACTCCTTTTACATTAAGCCCCATGCCTTGGTATTGCTCCAATACATCATGGAACTCATTCTTACGTAATAGGCCGTTATTTACGAATATACAATGCAAGTTCGACCCGATGGCCTTCGATAAAAGCACGGCGGTAACGGTGCTATCTACACCTCCACTTAAGCCGAGTACCACTTTATCATCGCCTAATTTCTCTTTCATCGCCGCAACTGTTTCCTCCACAAAAGAACTAGGGGTCCAATCCTGAGTACAGCCACAAATATCTACTAAGAAATTACGGATTAGAATCTTACCATCGGTGCTGTGATACACTTCGGGGTGGAATTGAATTCCATAGGTGTCCTCACCTTCGATATGGTAAGCGGCTGCTTTAACATCGCGAGTACTGGCAATTAAATTAAAGCCAGAAGGAACTTCAAGTATGGTGTCGCCATGACTCATCCAAACTTGAGAATGACTAGGCATTCCCTTCATTAAAGGAGAATCGTGATCGAAACTCGCTAGGTTAGCGCGTCCATATTCTCGGGTTTCCGAAGCTTCAACTTTACCGCCTGCTTGTTGGGCCATATATTGGGCACCATAACAAACTCCCAATACCGGCAATTTTGCCCGGAATTGTGCTAAATCGATTTGCGGGGCATTCTCATCATTAACGGAAGATGGACTTCCACTAATAATAAGGCCTTTTAAATCGCCATCTAAATCCGGAATATTGTTGTAAGGATGGATTTCACAGTACACATT
Organism: uncultured Flavobacteriales bacterium; assembly: GCA_913055685.1. GTDB lineage: Bacteria > Bacteroidota > Bacteroidia > Flavobacteriales > Schleiferiaceae > Croceimicrobium. Next base: position 163,923 of record CAJXKC010000002.1, on the reverse strand, counting down.
TAATTCGCGTACTCTTCTAGCAATCAGCTGAGTATACTGAGAACCACAATCGAGAATGAGGATTTTTTCTTGCATGCGGCAAAGTTATTCCTTTTAGGCGCATCCGAAAGCCCAAAAAAGCCTAGTTTGAAAAGAAATTTTAACAAGCCTGGTAAAAAGCAGCTTCCGCCAATGCGATATTGCTAAATTTGATCAACCAAAATAATAAACCATGCGTTACCTCAAGCTTACTCTTATAATCTTAGGAGCACTTATTGGCCTCTACTTAATAATAAGTCTATTCCTACCCTCTACGGTAGAAGTGAGTCGAAGTATCAACATTAAAGGATCTAAGCAAGCTGCATTTGATCAGGTAATAGATTTTCAAAATTGGGAGGCTTGGTCGCCCTGGCTTGCAAAAGACAGTACCATGCGCTTCCAGTATAATGAGCAAACGGCAGGTGAAGGCGCATCTTATGCCTGGACTACCAAGATGGATGAAGGAGGCGGAAGTCAGCGTATTACGCGAGTAGTAGGAAATGACAGTATTTACACCCACATTGTTTTTGATCAACAGGGTGAAGCTGATGGCTACTGGAGTTTTACTCAGGTTAATGACAACCGTACCGAAGTTACCTGGGGCTTTAGCGCCGAATTTCCTTTCCTGTTCCGCATCATGGGTCTTATGGTAGAAGGCAGCGTAGCTAATGATTTTGAGATTGGCTTGGCGAACATTAAATATTTAGTGGAAAGTCAAAAAATTAAAACAGTAGAGTCACCTGTACAAATGGTTGAAAAAGACTCCATTCCTTTCTTTAGCATTACTCAAACCGTGAACATGGCCGAATTCGCCGAAAATGGCTCTGAGTATTTTGCCAAGAATTATACAAAAATCATCAACTATTTAGGTAAGGAAATGGCCAATGTAAAAGGGGCGCCTTTCGCTATTTACCATGAATGGAATGAAGAAACTCGTAGTACTACCATCGAATTCTGTATTCCCATTGTCACCGAATTAGAAGAAAAAGAGGATATTCAAAAAAGGGTATTGTCCCAGTCTAAAGGTTTAGAGGTGGACTACTACGGACCCTATGAACTAACCGGTAAGGCGCATGAGTTAATTGAAAGTTACGCGCTAGAGAATAAGGTAGACTTAGCCGGAGTAGGCATAGAGTTTTACGTGACCGACCCTAGTGAAGAACCCGACACTAGTAAATGGCTAACCAAGGTTTACTACCCGGTACTTTAAACAAAATTTGATTTTTTGTGAACCCTGACCCCGTGTCGGGGTTTTTTATTGCTAATTATCACTCCAAATCTTATAAATTGAAAAAGTTTCTAATACTCTGCAGCTTCTTAGTTATTGGTTTTCAAGGCCTAGCCCAAAAGGGAGTCATCACCGGAAGGGTCTATGATGAAATTAACAATGAGCCCCTACCCTTTGCTAATGTGGTTATCGAAGGAACCACCAATGGAACCACCACTGATATAGACGGTAATTATAGCCTCGAGGTAGAACCAGGATTATACAATGTAACCGCCTCCTTTGTGGGCTATACCAATAAAACGGAATATGAGGTTCAAGTAAGTCGTTCTAGACCGCGAGAATTAGATTTTGCCCTTAGTGAGAGTAGTCAGACCTTACAAGAAGTAAAGGTAACCGCTCAAGATCGCATCACCCGTAAGGTGGAGAGTCCGGTGTCGGTAAGCACCCTTGGGATTAATGAAATACAAAGGAATCCTGGAGGAAACCAAGATATCTCTTTGGTTATTCAATCTCTACCTGGCGTTGCATCCACCCCTAACTTTCGTAATGACATTATCATTCGGGGTGGAGCGCCCAATGAGAATAGCTTCTTTTTAGATGGTATTGAAATTCCGAGCATCAATCACTTTGCCACCCAAGGGTCTAGTGGCGGCCCAGTAGGTTTACTTAATGTTAACTTTATCCGCGAGGTAGACCTTTATACTTCTGCCTTTCCGGTAGAAAAAGCCAATGCGCTAAGTTCAGTTTTAGACATTAAGCTTAAAGATGGTCGAAAGGATCGCATTGGTGGTATATTTCAAGTAGGTGCTTCGGAAGTTGGGCTTACGCTAGAAGGCCCCATTAATGAAAAAACCACCTTTCTAGCTTCTGCCCGTCGTAGTTATTTACAGTTCTTATTCTCGGTGCTAGAACTCCCTTTCCTGCCTACCTACAATGACTTCCAGTTTAAGGTAAAGCACAAATTCGATGATAAGAATCAACTTACCATCTTGGGGCTTGGGGCCATTGATCAGTTTAAACTGAATTTAGATGCCAATGAAACGGAAACGCAACAGTTCCAATTGGCCTTTTTACCAGTTAATGAACAGTGGAATTACTCCATTGGCGCCAAATACACGCACTTTGGTGAAAAATCTTACACCAACGTGATCCTTAGTCGCTTTATGCTTAATAATAGCGCCTATAAATACGAAGACAATGATGAATCGAAACTGCAATTACTCGATTACCTATCGCGAGAAATAGAAAATAAATTAAGGATAGAAAACTTCGCACGCAGAGGTAGCTGGCGCCTTACCAGTGGGATTGGTTTTGAGGAAGTGAAATATATCACCAGCGAGTTAGACCTAAGAGTGGCTCCGGGAGCAGCGCCAAGAAATTACGAAACCGATCTACGGCTCTATCAATACTTTGGCTTTTTTAATGCTAATCGTAGTTTCTTTGATGAACGCTTAAACCTAAACCTAGGCTTGCGTTTAGACGGAAATACCTTCAATGAAGAAACTGCTAATCCGCTTAATCAGATATCGCCTAAACTAGCCTTGTCGTGGAATATCAGCTCCGAATTAAGCTTCAATAGCTCCTATTCTATTTACAACCAATTACCACCTTTTACCACCCTTGGCTTTAGAGACACCCTGGGTAATTTGGTTAATGAAAACATGAAATACATTAACACCCAGCACCTAGTTGCGGGCTTTGCGTATTATCTGCCCTTTAATGCCAAGATTAGCTTAGAAGGCTTTTATAAAATCTATGCCGATTACCCCTTCTTAACCGAACGTGGTATCACTTTAGCAAATTTGGGGAGCGACTTTGGGGTAATAGGCAATGAGCCTGCTGTTTCTAGTTCGGCAGGAAGGGCCTATGGTTTAGAATTCTTATATCAGCAAAAGCTATACGATGGTTGGTTTGGAACCCTCGCTTACACTTTGGTTAAATCTGAATTCGAAAATGCACAAGGCAATTTGGTTCCTTCTTCTTGGGATAACCAGAATATAATTACCCTTACGGGAGGAAAGAAATTTGGCAAGAATTGGGAAATTGGCCTACAATATCAATTCTTGGGCGGCGCTCCCTATACCCCCACCGACATCGCCACTAGTTCATTAGTACAAGTTTATAATGTTAACCGCCGGGGACTTCCGGACTGGTCGCGTTTAAACCAAGAGCGCTTCAGTAATTTCAATCGCGTTAATATTCGAATCGATAAAAAATGGTTCTTCGAAAAATGGTCTCTTAACCTCTACCTCGATGTGCAAAACCTTCTAGGGCAATCGGTAGACGGCGAGCCGCTATTGGCATTAGACCGAGATTCGAATGGTAATCCAGTAATCCTAAACCCAAGCGACCCGATTGAGCAGCAACGTTATGCAACCAAATTATTGGAAAATGGTAATGGCACGCGTATCCCCTCAATAGGTATTATCGTTCAATTTTAAAACTTGAATCCCGGTAGCAGCCGGGATTTTTTTTTAACGCTTTATTAAGGAGAGATGCACAAGTATTAACAAGTTCAAATCTCTTTAGGTCAATACATTAGCTCTAAACTAAAATTCTATAAAATGAAAAAGCTAATGATCTTGGCCCTTTTTATTGGTGCTTTAAGCGCTTGCTCAAATGATGATGCAGAGCGGGACTATTTAAATAATGGTCCAGAACCGGAACGAGTTACCGACCACAGCAACGATATTCCCACTGATGATGAAATTTTACAAAGTAATTAAGAAAGGCCCTGCGGGGCTTTTTTTATTTATCCTTGGCAAGGAGATTTAAGGTAAAACTAAAGAGCACCACCATACCGCAACCGATCACATTATACCAGAGGTACTCTACATTTAGCTCTCCTAAATAGGGCCATTGGTATACCTGAGCAAAATGGATTATGAGTACAATGGATTCGGCTAATAATGCCGCCCAGAAAACTCCTTTTTTAATAGTTTTTATAAAAAAGGCCACGATAAATATCCCCAAAATAGTTCCATAGAACAGGGAACCCAGGACATTTACCATTTCAATTAAATTGTCGAAGAGGTTTGCCACCAAAGCAAAGGAAATCGCCAATATTCCCCAGAATACTGTAAATAATTTAGACATAATCAATTGCTCCCGGTCCGTCGCTTGCCGCTTAAACAATCGGTTGTAAAAGTCGACCGAGGTAGTAGTCGCCAAGGCATTGAGCTCACTGGAAGTGCTGGACATCGCTGCAGAGAATATCAGCGCAATGATTAAACCTACTACACCAATAGGTAGATAATCCATCACAAAAGTGAGGAAGACGTAATTGGTGTCCTTCACCTTAAAATTAGGATTAGCTTCCAATAGTAAATCCTTTACCTCTTGCCTAATTTCTTGGTCCTGTGCTAAACGATTTAAGAATGCATCGCGACTCAATGCTTCGGCTCTTAAACCTCCTTCCTCCAAGGCTAGTTCAAATTGCTCTCTACTCTTTTGTAATTCCTCGTAATTTACATTGTAGCGTCGCTCAATATCCTTTAAATCTTCTTGGTACTCCGTGCTTTCTAAGTTTTGCAAGGCCACCTCATTAAAGAACATCGGTGGTTTTTGGTAGAGGTAAAAAATAAAAACCAAGACCCCGGTAAGCAAGATAAAGAGCTGCATGGGGACCTTTAACATCGCATTGAACATTAGTCCGAGGCGACTTTCTTTAATATTTTTTCCCGTGAGGTAGCGTTGAACCTGACTCTGATCGGTACCAAAATAGGATAAGGCTAAAAACAGACCTCCCGTTAAGCCACTCCAAACCGTATAGCGCTCATTCAAGTCGAAATTAAAATCGAGAATCTGCATGCGTCCCGCACTTCCGGCCACCTTAAAGGCCGTTGATAGATTAGTGAAGTCACCGATTCGATAAAGTAAAATTCCAAAGGCCAGCGCCATGCCTAGCAGAATAATGCCCATTTGCAATTTTTGGGTAATACTAACCGCTTTGCTGCCCCCACTCACGGTGTAGATAATTACCAGAATGCCCACAAATAAATTAGTGAATTGAAGGTTCCAGCCTAAGATCGTGGATAGGATAATAGCCGGAGCAAAAATGGTGAGTCCTGCGGCTAAACCTCTCTGCACTAGAAATAGAAAAGCGGCTAAAAGTCGAGTTTTTAAATCGAAACGCTTTTCCAAATACTCATAGGCCGTGTAAACCTTAAGCTTGTAATAAATCGGGATTATAAAAGCCGCGATAATAACGAGGGCTATGGGTAGACCAAAATAGAATTGGACGAATCGCAAGCCCGATTCATAGCCTAAACCTGGAGCACTTAAAAATGTAATTGCACTAGCCTGGGTGGCCATCACTGAAAGGCCGATGGTAAACCACTTCATTTCATTGCCCCCACGCAAATAGTCATTTAAATCGCTAGAATTGCGTGTACGCCAAACCCCGTAAGCGACAATGGCCAATAAGGTTCCAAAAAGGACTATCCAATCAACGGTGTTCATTTAGGCGTAAAAGGCGGTGACTAAATAATAAAAGATGATCTGCAAAAAAAGGAAGAATAATACCATGCTGTACAGCTGTCTCCACTTGTGCTTACTCTCCTCCATGCTCGTATGAAATCAAGTTAGCTAATAAGCGGTAGGCCCCTGTTACTCCGGCAGGAAGCTCCCTAAAGAATGATATTCCAGTATACATAAAACTCCCTTTCCCCACTTTGGCGATGAGTAGAGCTCCCTCGAGATCACTTTCTCCTTTATCATGCCAAGCCAAGGGTCGCTCAAAAGCGGGATCCCAAGAATCGGCAAAGTATAGACCTCGTTCTTGAACCCAAGCGTCAAAGTCAGCTTGACTGATAGGATTGGGCTCATTAAGTACCGGATGCTTCGGCAGTAAAAACTTTACCGCCGCATCTTCTTCGGTTACCCGTTGTCGGCTAATCGTAAAAGGATAAGGTGAGAAGTCACTGCCTTGGAAAGAACGTGAGCGAGTATTGTATTGCACGATTACGTTACCCCCTGCTCGCATATATTCCTCCAATTGGTCTTTGCGATTAAATAACCAATCCTGCGTATTATAGGCTCGAATACCAATAACAACCGCCTGGTATTGTTTCAGATCCGCTTCTCTGAGGCTTTGTTCATCCAATAAATCTACTTCGTAACCCATTTGAGCAATAGCTTCTGCAACCTTGTCGCCAGCGCCCATTACATAGGCTACTTTATCCCCTTTACGCTTCAGCGGAAGCGAAATTAAGCGGATATCGGGCTCCTCCAATATCATGCGTTTATCGATATGGGAATAATCTATTTCCACTAGCTTCTTAACCGGATATAAGCGATAGGACTCTCCCGGAATATTTTGAGAATCAATCCTTTGTTCAATCTTAAGATTATTGCTTCCAGCCCCTTTACCAGGTTTAACCTTTAAGTTAACGCTCTGCCACTGGTTGCTTTCACTGAACTTTAGTCGTATTTCACTGGGCTCTACTTTCCAATTTTCGGCTGAAACATTGATAGTATACTCCCCCGCCTTAAAAGCTCTAAAATCTAAGCTAACTTCTTTTTCATCATCATTTAGAAAGAACAGTTTGCTTACTGCCGATTGGACCGTAATCTCTGGAACAATCATTAAAGGCCTTTCGATTTCCCCTTCCACTCGGTCTGAAAACTTATAGCGAGCCGGAACATCCATGCTAAATCCTTTATCGCCGATATCGACCGATACTCCAATGCGGTACGCTGGAGCATTTTCGGGATCGCCAATTAATGATGGCTTAGCTACCTTGAACATGGCACCATAAGGCTCCCTTAACCAATAGGGCTGAGATTCTGCATTCTTTGGTAGGTATAAGGTGATTTCCTCTTCTACCAGTTCATTAGGAACCAAATCCGTTGTGTGGTAGGAGCTTACCTCAGGCTTTCCCCAATTATTAGTCAAGCTACTTACCTTCACCTTAAGGGGACTGCGTTGTATGGCCCTAGCCTTAAATTTAATTGGCTGACCGGCTACGGCATATTCCTGCTCGGCTAAAAGCTCCAGCTTTAATCCCAAAGCATCGGCCGCCAATTGACGCAGCTCATCTGTTAAATAGGAATAAGGCCAATAGCCGCCGCCTGCCGGAGGTCGAATGGTGTAAATAGCGTCGATAATATGCGGCACTATCTTATGAGGGGCATGCGGATCAAAAGCTTCTTCTATCTTGTTAATCGCCGCTGCCCATTTCGACTTACCTGCCTCTTCCCAACTTTGGGGAATATTATCGAAAATACCTGACTCCGGCATTTCTCCATCCATCAACTTCAAGTATTCCTTGCTGCTGCCTCGCGCTACCGCAACTCCAAAACCTTGGCTTTTATGCTGACTACGGCTGTAACTCGCCATTTCGTTGCAAGAAAGTCCTAATTCTGGTAAGTAGGTTCCCACGTCTACTACAAAGTAACTAGGATCGGCTGCCGCCAAACTATCAATGTTTCTTTGCCACCAAGAGGAGTGATTCCAGAAAATTCTTTTGGTACGCCAGGGCTTTAAATTCTGCTCTGGAAAAGCATCACCCTTGGCTGCCAATTTAAAAGCTTCTAAGGCTAGCATAGCGCTAGCAGTATGATGACCATGGCCCGCGCGAGCATCGGGCGGGAACCGGGTTATGATAATGTGTGGTTGAAATTGTCTAATAACACGCACCACATCGCTTAATACTACATCACGCTCCCATTGGCTAAAGGTTTCCTCCGGGTTCTTACTGTAACCAAAATCTACCGCTCTACTAAAGTATTGACGACCACCATCAATAGCTCGGGCCTGCATTAACTCTTGGGTACGAAGCACACCGAGTTGTGCCCCTAATTCGGTACCAATCAAATTTTGTCCACCATCTCCCCTGGTTAAACTTAAATAAGCGGTTTGGGCGCCTATATCATTAGCTAACCAAGAAATCATGCGGGTATTTTCGTCGTCGGGGTGAGCCGCTAGATAAAGTACTCTAGTTGGATTTTTTAATTGCTTTATGCGGTGCAGTAGTTCAGAAGAGGAATTTCCTTGAGCTATTATCGATCCGCAGACTATTAAAGACAGAAAACTAAAGGAGAACTTTTTCATGCGCGGTATTTTTTGGAAAGCCAAAGCTATCAATAAATGTAATACGTGGAAAAGGAGCGAGAAGTTCAAATCTATAAGCCTCAATTATCGGGGCCTGGCCAAGTATCTATTAAATCATAAAACCAAGTTAAATCCCAAAGCTTATCTTTACCCTTTTAGATTTATACCCTATGCGAAAAACTATCCTTTTTCTCAGCGCTTTGGTGCTTTCTGCAAGCACTTCAATGGCGCAGAGCATTAATGATCCAATCTTATTTGGAAATGAAACGGTGAGAGCTAATGAGCATCACCAGAATGAAGCACTGACTTATGGAAATTACCATTATGTGGTAATCCAACACCCCGATTTAAAAGTTGTTAAAGACTTCTATGGTTTTGAGGCCTTGGATTATATACCCAAGCACGCTGCCTTTGCTAGAGTAAGTAATGGCAATTTTAGTCAAGCCAAGCAAAATCTGGAAAATGCAGGCGGACAAGTACTCGAAATAAACGATGCTTGGCTACTTTCCGAGAACATGTTCCAGCATAATTACCCTGAATGGGCTTGGGCTGAAGATGGCCAATCAATGATTATGTGGATCACCTATTGGCGAGGGCTTTCTCATTTAGAAATAGTACAACAATTACAAGCGCAAGAAATCTTTATTCGCCAAGAAGTTCCTAGTGATCGTAGAATTGAAATTGTTTTCGACCCTGAAAACGTGGATCAGCTCTTGGACTTAGGATTTGTTCAGTATTTAGAAGAGAAATACGCTCCCGGTGAACCCGAAAACTTCACCGCTCGTACCAATCACCGCACCAACTACTTACAACAAGGTGCCTACAATGGTGGTTTAAATTACGATGGTTCAGGAATTATGGTAGCCCATAATGATGCGGGTGGAATTACGCCACACATCGACTTCAAAGGACGTTTTTCACAGAGTGCAGGTGGCGCAGGTTCGGACCATGGCGACCATACTGCAGGAACTATTTCTGGAGCCGGAAACCGTGATCCTTACGGTGTTGGTATGGCTCCTGGCGCGGATATGTTCTACCGCGAGTATCCTTCAAACTTAAATGACGCTGACAATATTTACGTGAGTATGAATGCGCGTCTTACCTCTAATTCCTTTAGTAATGGTTGTAACCAAGGCTATACTACTTGGTCTCAGCAGTTAGACAAAGATGCTTTCGATAATCCTTTGATGCTACACGTATTTTCTGCTGGTAACAATGGTAGTGCCTCTTGTTCCAACAATTACGGAGCTGGTATCGGTTGGGGAAATATCACTGGTGGTCACAAGCAAGCTAAAAACGTGGTTACCGTAGGTAATGTAACTCGAGTAGATGGCTTGGCTCCCTCTAGTAGTCGTGGTCCTGCGAGCGATGGCCGTATCAAACCAGATATTGTTGCCGTGGGAACCCAGGTATATTCAACCACTGACGCCAATGGACCTAATACCTATAACTCGAAAACGGGTACTTCCATGTCTTGTCCAGGTGTTACCGGAACCTTAGCGGTTTTAATGGAGGCCTACAAAGATTTGAATAATGGTAATGAAGCCGAAGGAGCCTTATTAAAAGGTATCATTCAGAATACGGCCGACGATTTAGGAAATGCAGGTCCGGATTACCGATATGGCTATGGTCGTCTTAATGCCAAACGTGCCTTCGAAGTAATTGAAGACGGATCCTATGTAATGGATAGTGTAGGTACTGGTGATTCAGTTACTGTTAACATGACCATTCCTGCTAACACTTCTCAGGCTCGTTTCTTTATTATCTGGGCCGACCCCGAAGCTTCTACTGCTGCGGCACGTGACCTTGTTAATGACTTAGACTTAAGTGTTGACTACAACAATACTACTTATTTACCTTGGGTTTTAGACCCAACCCCTAATGCCGCTAACTTAAATAGCCCTGCGGTACGCAGTCGTGATAGCCTTAACAACATGGAGCAGGTTACCATCGATAATCCTAGCGCTGGAACCGCTAGTATCAAGGTAAAGGGCTTTAATGTACCTCAAGGTGGGGACCAGCGTTTTTATCTAATTGCCTTCTACGAAGAAGACAAATTGGAAATCACCTATCCTACCCCAGGAATGCCGGTGGCTACGGGTAATGCTGAGTTAATTCGTTTTGATGCGCCGCATGCTGCGATTCACACTGCCGAGATTTCTATCGACGGCGGAACTACTTGGTCTACCGCAGGTACCACCTTCAACAATAGCGCTCGCAGTATTACTTGGAGTGTGCCCAACTATACCAACGATCAAGTTTATTTACGCATCCGCTCTAGCTTCGACACCGCCGTGGTTGGTCCAATTACCATTGCACCGGTTCCTAGCAATTTAACTGTAGTTGCTTCATGTCCAGATAGCGTAAGCCTCGACTGGAGTGATGTGAGTGGTGTGAGCGGTTATATCGTTTACCAGCTTGGTGCCAAGTACATGGATTCGGTTACCTACGTTACTTCCAGCGATGCGGTTATTCCTCACAATCCATTGAACAATGATTGGTATGCGGTGGCCTCTGTAGTAAATGATACTTCGGCTGGTTTCCGTTCGGTGGCTATTGAAAAAACACCGGGTGTATTTAATTGTGTAGTGCCGAATGACCTTACGCTCGAAGCGGTATTAGCTCCCGGTAATGGTGATATTGCCACCTGTGCGGCTGGCTCTAATGCCGATCGCCCATCCGTATTAATTCGCAATACCGGAAGCAGCAGCTACAGCAGTGTAGACGTTGGCTTTGTGCGCAATGGTACTACTGCAACGGTTGAAACAGTTAACCGTACTATAAATCCAGGTGATACCATTATCTACCACTTTAATGCACGTTTAACGCTATTAAACAATGTGAACCTAAGCTATCAGTTCTGGATTAGCGCTAATCCAGATAATAATCCATTTAATGATACCTTAAACATTAATACTCGCTATGTAAACACCAATAGCAGCGTATTAACGGTTCCACATTTCGAAGACTTTGAAAGCTTTAGTATTTGTTCGGATAATGCTGATTGTGGTGGTACTCAATGTAATTTATCACAAGGATGGTACAATTATCAAAACTTCTTAAGCGACGATATCGATTTCCGTACCCACAGCGGACCAACCTTTAGTAGTGGTACTGGACCAAACTTCGATCATAATCCTGGGACTTCTAATGGTAAATACATTTACCTCGAATCCTCTGGTGGCTGTGATAGTGCTAGTGCGATGGTTCTTACGCCTTGTTTAGACCTAAGCGGTGCCTTCCGTCCTTACGCTACCATTTATTACCATATGAACGGACTTAATGAAATGGGTCGCTTAGCAGTAGACGTTTACGATGGTGAAAGATGGCACTTAGACATAGCACCTGCAGTGGTAGGTCACCAAGGTGCCCAATGGGAGCCACTAAGTGCAGATTTAAGTGCCTTCACTGGTAAGACCATTAATATTCGTTACCGCGCTAAAACTGGTAATGGTTTCCGTAGCGATTTATCTTTGGACGACTTTAGCATTGTAGATAGCTCTGGCGTGGGCCTTAACGAAAATGCCCTAGCAAATGGTATGCGTGTTTATCCTAACCCAAGTGCCGGTCGTTTCACTCTTGAAAGTGAAATTGATTTGAATAAGGACACTAAAATCCAAATTCGCGACCTAAGTGGTCAGCTGGTATGGACTGGAAACTTCGTTAGCAACAAAGGTCAAAAACGCATGGAAATCGACCTAAGCAATTTTGCAGATGGTGTTTACTTGATTGAAGTTCAAAGTGATGAACAACAAGCAAGCATGCGATTAATCAAAGAGTAAAAAGAGAAATCTTCCAATAAAAAAGGCTGCCCAAAAAGGCAGCCTTTTTTATTATCAATTCATTAGCTAAGCGATGCCTTCAAGATCAATACTAGCATTGCTAAACACCAGTTTTCCGTCTTCATCGGTATCAATTAAGATGGCATCATCTCGACTAACCGTACCGGCTAATATTTGCTTAGAAAGTTCATTGAGTACCCGCTTTTGGATAACTCTTTTCACCGGGCGACCACCAAACTGAGGGTCATAGCCCACTTCCGCCAAATATTGAACCGCCGAATCGGTTGCCTCCAAGCTTATATGCTGCGCATTTAAGCTCCTTTGCACCTGTTGTAACTGAAGCCTAACGATCTGAGCTAAGTCCTCCTTCTCTAAAGGCAAGAACATGATGGTCTCATCAATCCGATTTAAGAACTCCGGTCTGATGGTTTGGCGAATCATTTGCATTAACTCCTCGCGAGTATCTTCATAAACCTGATACTTATTGGATTCGTTGATGTCTGCAAAACGCTCCATAATCAGGTTAGAGCCTAAATTGGAGGTCATAATAACGATAGTATTGCGGAAATTCGCCACCCGACCTTTGTTATCGGTAAGTCGACCTTCATCCAAGACCTGTAATAAAATATTATACACATCGGGATGTGCCTTTTCTATCTCATCCAAAAGCACCACCGAATAGGGTTTACGGCGCACTGCTTCGGTAAGCTGCCCACCTTCATCGTAACCCACATATCCGGGAGGTGCTCCAATGAGGCGACTTACCGAATGACGTTCTTGATATTCGCTCATATCAATACGGGTCATTGCATTTTCATCGTCGAATAAGAACTCAGCTAAAGCCTTGGCCAATTCGGTTTTACCTACTCCCGTGGTTCCAAAGAATATAAAACTGCCTATGGGTCGGTTTTGATCTTGTAAACCGGCGCGGCTACGACGAACGGCATCACTCACCGCCATTATGGCTTCATGCTGACCTACTACCCTTTTGTGCAGCTCATCTTCTAAGGCTAAAAGTTTTTCACGCTCCGACTGCAGCATCTTGCGTACCGGAATACCGGTCCAGCGACTTACCACGTCGGCAATATCTTCGGCGTCTACTTCCTCCTTAATTAAGGCATTACTATTCTGTAGCTCGGCTGCCTCACGCTCATACTGCTTTAAACGCTCTTCGGCTTCCTGCAATTTACCATAGCGGATTTCCGCCACTTTGCCATAATCGCCTTGTCGCTCGGCCTGCTCGGCACTAAGCTTTAAATGTTCGATTTGCTCTTTGGCTTCTTGAATTCCTTCAACAATGGATTTTTCCGATTCCCATTTGGCGTTTAAGCCTTGGCGCTCTTCACTAAGACTGGCCAATTCCTCCTTAATCGAAGCTTGCTTTTCGGGATCACCTTCGCGTTTAATGGCCTCGAGCTCAATTTCCAATTGCATGATCTTACGATCCAGCTTATCAATTTCTTCTGGCTTCGAGTTTATTTCCATCCTTAGCTTGGAAGCCGCTTCATCAATAAGGTCGATGGCCTTATCGGGAAGGAAGCGATCGGAAATATAGCGCTGGGATAACTCTACCGAAGCTATAATGGCTTCATCCTTTATGCGCACCTTATGATGCGTTTCATAGCGCTCTTTAATGCCTCTAAGGATTGAAATAGCCGATTCCTCATCGGGCTCGTCTACGAGCACCTTTTGAAATCTTCGCTCTAAGGCTTTATCCTTTTCAAAATACTTTTGGTACTCGTTTAAGGTAGTTGCTCCTATTGCTCTTAACTCGCCTCGAGCCAAGGCTGGTTTCAAAATATTAGCGGCATCCATAGCGCCCTCGCCACCACCGGCGCCTACTAAAGTGTGAATCTCATCTATGAATAGGATAAGGTGACCATCACTTTCCGTTACCTCTTTAACCACCGCTTTAAGGCGTTCCTCAAACTCTCCTTTATACTTAGCACCGGCCAATAAGGCTCCCATATCTAAGCTGTAAATCTTCTTGTCCTTAAGGTTTTCAGGGACATCGCCTTTTACAATTCGATGAGCCATGCCTTCAGCGATAGCGGTTTTACCCACTCCAGGTTCACCAATTAAAATGGGATTGTTTTTGGTTCTTCGGGACAAAATCTGAAGCACCCGGCGAATTTCATGATCACGGCCAATAACGGGGTCTAACTTACCCTCATCCGCTAATTGGTTTAAATTCTTAGCATATTTATCCAAGGCATTGTATTGCTCCTCAGCACTGGCCGAATTGGCCTTATTTCCTTTACGGAGGTCCTTTAAACTAGCCTCCAAGACCTCTTTATTTAAGCCGGAATCCTTCATCATTTTAGCGACATCATCGCTACCTGCTTGCAATCCGAAAATAAGGTGCTCGAGTGTGATATACTCATCCTTTAATCCCTTAGCCACATTCATCGCCTTTAACAAGGCCTGGTTTGCGGCCTGATCCAAATATTGTTGGGCACCTTCTACCTTCGGGATTGATTTTAGAATTGCTTCTAGGCTGGCATTAAATACCTCTTCATTGATAGCGGCTTTTTTTAGGAAAAAGCTTAGGATATTTTCATCAGCTGTTTGCACCCCTTTTAGAAGGTGAGCTGTTTTTATAGCTTGGTGCTGATGTTCCATCGCCAAAGACTGTGCTGCTTGCACTGCCTTCTGCGCTTTTATAGTGAATTTACTTAGGTCCATTTTATTTTTTTCTAAGAGTAGAGCAAAAGCAATTCCATCGCTACTGGAGGCCGTAAATTTCTGTCGTCCTGACTTTTAAAAGCTTTAGAAGCTGACTACTAGTCAGATATGGCAAGAAGCTTCGGACATTCAGACATAAAAAAACCCCGACTCCAGTAAATGAGGTCGGGGTTGATATAATTCTTATTTCTCTTACTGAACGATCAATTTACGTGTCACGCGTTCGCCGTCTACCGTAACATTTACAAAGTAAATACCCGGTTTCCATTCGAAGGTATCGAATACCAGCTGCGCACTACCTCTTTCGAGACTATGCGTCTTCTCGTAAACTGGCTGCCCTAAGACATTGACCACATTCACATATATATCCTTCGCTTGCGCATTGAATAAAGGTAAATGGGTAATACCATTACTAGGGTTCGGACTTAAGTTACCGATATAAGAATCGGGTACTGGGTTGTACTCTTTACTTCCTACTACGAAGGTTGGGTTCTCAGAAGTAGCCTTCATACAGAAGTCATCGATTGCCCATCCTTTGCGTTGTACCGACCAGTCTGACTCAAAGCGGAAACGGAACACAGCACGCTCGGCCGCAGTGTCAAACTTGAATACGTAACGAGCAGTATCCCAATCAGCGGTATCGGTCCAACCTGGTTTAATAATATCTAGTGCCGTAACATACTCGGTATTGTACCAGTTTTGCTCATTCGCAAAACCAAGTACCTGCCAAGAACGTCCACCATCAAGGGTAACCTCTACTACGCCACCATCGTGGTATTTCTCGGTGTCAAACTTATGTACGAAGCTAATTTCGTAGGCAGTTGACGTATCGATAACAAATACTGGGGTAAACAGACCCGACTCATCACGTGAGCGGTAATTGCTATCTAAGCCCGTCATCCAACACTCTTGACCACTAAAGGCACCAGGGAACTGTACGGGTGTACCTTTCTCCCAAGTGTAGCGACCACGTGCGTAGGTCTTCGTATTTAAAGGAATAAATGGTAAAGCACCATTACCAGGTTCGAAGTTATTACAGTAGGTGGTATCACCCGCTGCTACGTCAAAGAAGAATTCTTCAAATACCTGCACCGGAATGTCGGTGGTATCATCTGTAGGACGATTATCCATCTTATCGTTAGGACGACGAGTAATTAAGCGCAAGATGTAATTACCAGACTGCACCGTAGCGCCATCGATAGAATCCATGAAGTCGTAACGCGTACGAGATCCTTCGATAAAGAAGTTCGGGAATGAAACTCCTTCCCAACCAAGGTCATCTAAAATGGTTCCATTTTGATCCAACCACTGTACATTAACCTCACAGGTGTCCAGCAATTTGGCACCAGTATTCGCTAATACCACGTCAATTGGCTGATCGAAAGTTGGAATCTGTAAAGGATTAGTGAAAATGAAATCGATTGGAGAAGCCGAGTTTTGTGGTGGAATGTACACTTCAAAATCATCGATTGCCCATCCTTCTAAAGTACGACTGGTGTTCGCACCGGTACCCGAGCGGAAGTAGAAGCGCATCGGTACCGCATTAGGCTCGTAGTTTAATTGAGACATGGGGAAGATTGAATAGGCCCAACCAGAAGGGTTAGAACCATTTACCGAACTACCCACGAAACCTTTAGTTACCCCGGTTCCTGTTGGCCCTTGAAGGGTTCCAAAGTAACCTGTATACCAGTTCTGACCAATATTGCTAAAGGTCGATAGGTTTCCGCCTAATTCATTCCAACCACCTCGGTTAATTTGGATAGCTCCCGCCGCAGCGGTACCCATATCAACGTTTTGATAGAATTGAATAGTAGCCGATACAATGGTATCAAAGTTATCTAAGATAGGTACCCGCAGAATTTCGGTTAAACCGTCAATGAAGTAGCCATCGGTAAGGTTGGTTCCCCAAATTTGGTTCGAACTCTGCGTCGAGCTGAACTGACGTCCCGATGGAACCGTTCCGCGCTCCCATTGCTCGAAACCACCCTGAGCAAAGAAGCCATATTCATCATAATTACAATTGTCGAAATCATCGGCAAAGTCGATATCATAAGTTCCAAGACCGGTAATGATGCGACAAGCGGTATCGTTGAAGGCATGGTTATCACCGGTAACGCTGGTATAAGCACAGATTTCACAATCACCTTCTGGCACCATGATGTCGATATTCGGCATATTGAATACCGCAGAATTACCAGCGCTAACGTTTACCGAAGAGGTGCTGTTGTAAACGGTAGTCTGACCAGCATTAGCTCCACAAAGAGGAGTAATAGCCATACTTGCGGTTACGCCCGTTAGGTTACTCGTACCAAAGTTGCGCACGGTTACCTGCTCGATCACATTAGGTAAGTTCAATACTGTGTTTGCTGGCCAAGAATACTGAGGATTAGTGATAATCTCAACCCCCGCATCACTCGCAATACGATCGTAAAGCATAATCTTATCAATAGCCACATCGGCTAAATCACCAACACCGGTACGATGAACTGCAATACGGATTTTAATTGAGCCGTTTTTAATCGGAGTCAAATCAACGCGGTGGAAAATAAAATCATCTACTTCACTGGTCTGCTTAAGAGTAGCGGCTGACCCGGTGATCTCCTGCCATTCATCAAAATTCATGGTAGCAGCATCATTATACTCCACCGTAATCTTATCCACATTGGCTCCCATAGCATGGTAGTAAAAGTCAAGAGTTGGGCTGGTAAGTGAACTTAGATCTACGCATTTTTTTGATTCGAGATAAGTAGCCACATTACCATTTGATCCCGTGGCCTCAGTGTAGAGGTACTGACCTTTCTGGTAGTAACCATACTTAGGACCGGTACCGCGAGTAAAGGTATAGCGGTCGCCTACGGTAAACTTGTAGTTAGGATCTAATTCGGTTCTTCCTTTCCAAAGGGTGTCATTAAGACTTTGTGCTCCCGGCGTTAGGTTTTCCCACTCCCAGATATAAGGGAAGGTAGAGAATGCCGGAGTATTTGGAATAGGAAGTGATTGCGCCGTATCATTGGCGGTAATCGCATCATTACTCAAGTTCGCCCAAACCTTAACATCGTGTACTCGAATAGCGGTTAAGTTTAACTTGGTAGTCAATAAGTAAGTCGTAGTATCACCGGTAGCTAAGTTTAAGCCGGTTAGGGTTTCATTAAGCACCGCACCACCATTAAGCTGGATTTGCACTGGTAAACTGTTTAAGGTCTGACAACCGGAGTTTTTAACCACTATATAAACGTCTTCGGTTGAGCTATAGCTACACTTACGATCTAAATCAACGTTCAGAATCTCGGCGTCAAAATCAACATTATTAAAGATTTTAAGGTCATCGATGGCCATATCGCCACGTGCCTGAGTACCCGTTTTCGGAGTTTGCTTCGCGGAAAGGAAACGAATACGGAAGAAAGTACCTGCAAAAGGAGTCAGGTCTACAATCTCACGCTTCCAAGCTTGCGAAGAAGAATCGTGCTGTTCTTTACGGATGAACTTATAACCTGTCCACCAAGCAGCATTATTGGAACCGGTATCAATATCAATACGCATGGTTCCCATGTCCTCACCAAAGAAGTGGTAGTAGAACTCCAAGGCCATACAGTTGGTAGCCGGAATGGTACGGAAGTCGATACAAGGCGTAATCAAGGTAGTAGTGGTGTTCTGCGCACCTTGCGAGCTTTCCGCATAAATATAGCGTGCACCACCAGGGGTGTGGTTTCCATCTGGACCAGTAAATTGAGTGGAGGTTCCGCCTACGCGAACCGACCAAGCATAACCACCGGTATTTTCTGGTGGTTGTACGTTCCAATAACGCATACCGGTTTGTTCATTAGGGAAATTACCACGGTGTGCTGTACCCACATCACCAATACCGGTACCTGCCGCCCACATTGGACCTTCAAAGTCTTCCACCCAAGGGAAAGTCGAAATGGTTCCTGGTAAGGTCCCACAATCGGGCGAACCACATTTAAACGGTAAACCAGTTTCCGGCCAGAAGCTTAGGTAAGGCTGAGTAGGGTTAGCGAGGGAGTCAGGGAAACGCGTAACGTTCGGACAAGCATTATCCCAAGCCCGGTAGTAATACTCTACCGTATCGCCTACTAAAATACCATTGAAAGTACCTTGGAACTCATGCTGAGCCGCGTTCACAAGGTTTAGATTAAAGTTTTGCCAAGTACCGACAGTACCACTGTTACGTACGCGGTAGAATACCGTTACACTATCGATACCAGTAACCCAAGTTGGGTTAGTAGCGCCACCAGGAACCGTATCGGTTACTCTCGCCCCTACTTTATAGTTATTGGTAGGCTCTTGCACAATACCACCCGTAGGTTGAACTGGGAAACAAGGAATTGGCGTGTAATTGAAATGGAAAGCTGGAGGGAAAAGCTCACAGTTAGAGCCCAGTACCACCAAGTTATCTACCCACCAACCAGCGCCATAAGGACGCCCTGCTACGGCAGGATTAAGAACCTCAAAACAGCTAAACTCGATCTGCACATTCGAGAAGCCTGCAGAAGTTGGTCCTAAAGCGAGAGTTGAAATATCAAATTTTTCATATTGCCACCAGCTGTTAGCTACGGGAGGATCGGTTCCCGCGAACCAGTGGTTAATACCTTGGTTAGGAATATTGTAAGTAGCCTCTTGGAAGTTAGATGAAGAAGTCCAGTTACTATTTCCTAAGTAAATACAATTGGAGTTGTTTAAAGTGGTCCAAGTGGTACCACCATCAGTAGAAATACGAATTAAACCCTGGTTTACCTGATTAATCTTGGCAATGTGATAGAATTCCAAGAAAACGAATGATTTACCCACCGTGCTAAAGCTATTGGTGCGGAAAACCACTTCCGAGCTATTGGAACCTACTGCAGGTTGCTGAACCTGGCCGTGATACGATTGACCACCGCTAATAGACACGTTGGTAGTATCTTTCCAAGTAGTAGTCGCACTACCTAAACTAGTAGTAGTAACAGAATCAGTAGGGTTAAAGGTTTCAATGAACAGAGTGTCGACTTGGGCTTGCAGCGCCGGAACGATAAGTAAACCCAAGGCCAGAAGTAATAACTTCTTCATAGAATTTGTATTTGTGCAGTTTTTGACGTTGCACAAATATAAGAAGTCAGTACGATTAACAATTTGGTAATTATTATTTGCGCACTTTTTTTATTTAACGCGCAATTGAGCCAGCTTCTCCTTTTCCAAAAAGAGCTCTAAAAGATCATTAGGTGCCACCGCTCCTACTCCAGCCGGAGTTCCGGTATAAATAATGTCTCCGATCTTGAGGGTGAAGTACTTAGACAATTCGGCTATCAGTCGATCTACCGAAAAAAGCATATCCGCAGTGTTCCCTTTTTGTACAATTTCTCCGTTTTTCTTTAGGCTAAACTGGAGATTTTCCAGTGAAGAAATTTTTTCCTTATTGAGCCAAGGACCTATGAAAGCAGAGCCATCGAAAGCCTTTGCCTTTTCCCAAGGCAAGCCTTTATCCTTTAATTTTTGCTGAAGATCGCGCGCGGTAAAATCAATTCCCAATGTTATTTCCGAATAATAACGATGGGCAAATCGCTCTTCAATATGCTTTCCTAAGCGATCGATACGCACCACCAGTTCAATTTCATGCTGCACATTCTCACTGAATTCTGGAATAAAGAAAGCATTACCTTTCGGTAAAATCGCGCTATCCGGTTTCATGAAAACCACCGGCTCGGTCGGAACTTGATTATTTAGCTCCTTGGCGTGATCCGCGTAATTTCGTCCGATACAGAGAATTTTCATCCTTGCAGCTTTCGCAGTTTAATAGCGGTAAGAATTTTCTTGGTATAAAGCGGGAAGTCTGCATTCTGAACCCAGCCAAAATAACCGGGATCTTTTTCGAGTACTTGCTCTACAGGCTGACCCTTATACTTGCCAAAACTAAAGACCTCAACGTCTTCTTCGTTAAAGACAATGAATCCAGCGAAATCCGCGGCTCTAAAGCGATTGCTAAATTCAGCGAGCTTCTGAATATCATTATCCAAGTCGTCGTAACGATCGAGCTGACGCTTAAGAATTTCATAAGTAGCCATGGTGTCGGCTTCGGCAGAGTGAGCGTTTTCCAGCTCTTTATCGCAGTAGAAACGGTAAGCCGCCGAAAGGGTGCGTTGTTCCTTCTTATGAAAGATGTTTTGCACGTCTACCGCAACTCTTTTTCCCATTTCAAAGTCGATTCCCGCACGCAGGAACTCTTCCACCAATAAGGGAATATCGTATTTATTGGAATTGTAGCCGGCTAAATCTGAGTCCTTAATCATGTCGAGGACGCGGTGGGCTAACTCTTTAAAAGTGGGCTCATTGGCGACCTTTTCGTTGGTGATTCCATGAATGGCGATTACCTCTTCCGACATCTCTACCTCGGGGTTTACCAACCAAGTTTTAGATTCCTTGTTCCCATTGGGATAAACCTTTAGGATGCTAATCTCAACTATGCGGTCTTTAGTAACACTAACTCCCGTGGCCTCGAGGTCGAAAAAACAAATAGGTCGCTTAAGCTCTAATTCCATAATTAAATTTCGCGGTCGGGATCAAAAGCCTCAAGATAGTCGGCTACTCGGCGAACGAACATGCCTCCTAAGGCTCCGTCTACCACCCGGTGATCGTAACTATGACTTAAGAACATCTTATGGCGAATGGCAATCATATCACCCTCGGGAGTTTCTACTACCGCTGGCTTTTTAACGATGGCGCCTGCCGCCATAATCGCAACTTGAGGCTGATTAATAATAGGCGTACCTAAAACATTGCCAAAGGTTCCCACATTAGTTAAAGTGTAGGTTCCGCCAGAAATTTCATCCGGACTCAATTTATTATTTCGGGCGCGGTTCGCAAGGTCATTTACTTGCTTAGCTAATCCTACTAGATTGAAATTATCGGCATTTTTAATAACCGGAACAATTAGGTTTCCGCTTGGTAAAGCAGCCGCCATTCCGATATTAATATTACCGCGCTTAATGATTTTATCACCGTCTACCGATACGTTAATAAGCGGGAAGTCCTTGATAGCCTTAACTAAGGCTTCAATCAACAAGGGAGTAAAGGTCAACTTCTCTCCTTCGCGTTTTTGGAACTCACCTTTCATCTTATTACGCCAGTTCACCATATTGGTAACATCGGCCTCAACAAAAGAAGTTACGTGAGGGGAAGTATGCTTAGACATCACCATATGCTCGGCAATCATCTTACGCATACGGTCCATTTCAATAATCTCATCATTTCCGCCAATGGAAACGGGAGCCGATTTAGGTGCAGGCTTTGCAGCAGGGGCACTAGCTGCTGGTGCTGCGGCCGGAGCCGGACTAGCAGCCGGAGCAGTTTTAGTCGCAGGCGCTGCTCCGCGGTTTTCGATATAATCTAAGATGTCGGCCTTGGTCACTCGACCTTCGGCACCACTGCCTTCAATTTTTTCAAGTTCTTCTACCCCTACTCCTTCTTCTTTAGCAATTGATCGCACTAAAGGAGAAAAGAATTTGCCGTTTACCGAGCGAGGTACTTCCGCTACTCCAGCAGCAACGGCACCATTGGCCACTAATTGCTCCGCTCCACTTGTATCGGCTACGCTAGCAACATCGCTTCCATTGCTTCCGGCAGTTTCAGATGCTTCAGCCTTAGGCGCAGGTGCAGAACTTTCGGCCGCAGCAGCATCGGTTTCGATAATGGCAATAACCTGTCCAACCTGTACTACATCATCTTCATTAAATAGCTTCTTTTTAAGAATACCATCCTCGGGGGCGGGAACTTCACTGTCCACTTTATCGGTAGCGATTTCCAAAACCGACTCCTCGGCTTCAATGGTATCGCCTTCTTCCTTCAACCATTTGATGATAGTTGCTTCGGCTACACTTTCGCCCATTTTGGGCATGATCAATTCAATTTCTGCCATAATTCTTTGAGAGGTGAATTTATAAAGCTTTACAGGAGTGCAAAGGTAAAAATTAATGTGGCTCGAGCCGATGGCTATTTAGCTCAAGATTTAGGCTCCGATCTTCCGCCAATACTGCAGGATAAAATGCAGGTCACTTTGCCAGTGGTAGTCCTTGGCATAGAGCTGATTAAGCTGAGCTACCCTCCGATCATTGCGTAAACTTTCCTTAAGGGATAAAGCTAAATTTAATACCCCTGGCTTTAATTCTGGTAAATGCTGCGACTCCTTTAAAGGACCATAAGCTACCCAAGTTTTAAGGCCGAAAATAACTTGCAGGCAGGCCTTAATAAACTCAATGGGCTTAGCGCTAAACCACATTGCAAACGGACTTAGCAGCAAGAAAACTAAAGCACTAAGAAGGTCAAACATGCGCTTGGCCCTTTTATTTTCCGCTTTATTGATGGCATTAAAATCCTGGGTATACCAAGATCCTTGGGAGTGGATGCTATTGCTACCAATAATAAACTGACTCTCGGAAGGAGCAATTTTTATTTCGACCTCGCTAGCCTGCAAATCACCCATGGCTTTAAAAATACGCTCTGCGCTTAGGTCAGCGGCACAAAAGACCACTTCGTCTATTTCAAAAACCGAAACAAGGTCTGCGAGGTCATCCAAAGCACCAATAAAGCGATGGTCTTCGCTACGTTCGACACTAACCCAAGAACGATGCATTGCCGCATTGGAAGTCTGAGCCAGGAGTCGATCTACCCGCTCTAATTCCGCGGAGTTACCAATCAATAAAATACGTCGCTCTTTTTCGCGGCTACCAAAAACCGCTTTGCCACGTAAGCGACTCCACAAATAACGCCAGCTTATCAAAGCCAATGCAGCCCATAGAGCCCCCAAAATAATTAAGGCACGCGAGAAACGGTAGTCTTCGGGAATTAAACTGTAGGCGACCAGAATAGCCAAAGTACCAATACCAATGCCCCTTAAGAGTTGCATTAGGCGCGGCTGTCGGTCGTAAGCTCCGTTGAAATAAAGCGCTAGCAACCAAATAAGAATGTAAGCTGGCACTGCAAATTGCATCAGCTCAGGTGGATACTCCCCGCCCTGAATAAATCGATGGTTATGCTCCCAGTATTCCTTGATGTAAAAAAAGCCGCCATAGAGAATGAGGGTGTCGAGTATCGGCGCGGCTATTTTTTTGGCTATTCGGGCCAAAACGGCCATAAAGGCTCTTAAGTAAATCGCCAGGTGAATAAGGAAAGAGAAAAACTTCGCATAGCTTCCGCTGAAGTGCTTTTCGGCAAAAATGATCATCGCCTTGTAAAAGACCATCACATAATTTAAGCTCCCTTTTTTTGTGGACTCCCCTTTGTAGTGGATGATGCTGCTCTCGGCCAGATAGTAATTCTTATAACCCGCCTGCGTGATTCGGTAACTGAGGTCAACGTCCTCACCATACATAAAGAAGCTCTCATCCAATAAGCCAATTTCATCCAAAACCTTCTTGGGCATTAGCATGTAAGCTCCCGCTAAAATTTCTACCTCTTGATTCTCATCCGCCGAAAGGTGGCCCAGATGATAACGGGCAAAGCGCTTTGATTTAGGGAACAAACTGCTTAAGCCAAAGATTTTATAAAAGGCAACCCATGGGGTGGGTAAGCCCCTTTTCGATTCGGGAAGAAAATTACCCTTACCGTCAATCATTTTAATGCCCAAACCACCCGCATCGGGATGCGCTTCCATAAAAGCTAAACTTTTACTGAAGGTACTTTCTTCGACCACAGTGTCGGGATTAAGCAATAAAATATATTCACCCGCAGCCTGTCGGATAGCCTGATTATTCGCAATCGCAAAGCCCGGATTATCTTCATTCGCAATCAGTTTAACCTCTGGAAACTGGGCCTTTACCATTTCAACCGATTGGTCGGCAGAATTATTATCCACTACAAAAACCTCGGCCTCAATGCTATCCAGAGCCTTGTAAACCGACTTTAGGCATTGCTCTAAAAAGTAGCAGACATTGTAATTAACGATGATTATGCTCAGTTTCATAGCAAAGGTTCGCCGTAGGCCTGCAGGTGTACACCTTCGTGCATTAGGGCATTTTGTTGGTCGATTTCCGGCAAATATAAAATTCGTAGACCAGCTTTTTGCGCGGCCCTTAGTTCTTCTTTAGTGCTGTAGTGATCGAAATAATGAACGCTCTCCCCCATCTTTAATTGCAATTCGGGCCAATACCAACCCGCTACTAACCATACTGGTTCCTCCAATTCCGTAAGTCGACTTATAGCCCTATTTACAGTGTTTGATTTTACTCTTCGCTTACTCTGATCAATACTTAAGGGGCCTTGAAAAGGAGACATAAACAAGGTTTTTGAGCCAGCTTCAAAGTAAATCGCCGAATCAAGCGGCTCGGCGCCACGGTAAGGATCAGCGTAATCGAAACCGAAAAACAATAAGGAACTTAAAGCTAGGTAATGGATATACTTAGAAAGCCATTTCGGCGCCCTTAGGGCCCATAATAACATGATAAAGGGAAGGGCGGGAATAAAGAATTCGGCTTTAAAAGGCAGACGTAAGAAAACCACCAATTGCATGGCAATGATAATTAGCAATACTAACTCCAGACTAAACCCTTTCGAAAGAGATGAAATATTTATCTGCTTAAAGAAATTAGGCAAACTAATGCCCAATGCCAGGAGCAAAGGCACACCCCAAATCCCTAAACCGAGCTTATAAAGCACCGAGGCCCAGCCTGGAAATGGGGGTTTATGAAAGTCTAGAAAATCCCAGCCATAGGTTAGGTAAGGCATAGAGTATGCAGAAGCGGCAGTAATTAAAGTCACCAGCACCATGGGCCAAGCTTTCAGCCATTGACGGTAGGGCAAAATCAAAATAAAAGGCGCTAGAAAGCCAATTGATGAAATACGAAAACCAGTTGCCAGTCCAATTAACAAACCCGCCAAGGCATACCTGCCCTTTAGAAACTGTAGAAAGGCTCCGACGATAAAGGCCAGGGCAAAATTATAATCGATGGCACTAGTGCTGGCAATAAAAAAAACAGGAATAAAATTGAAGGCTAAAGCCCATTCAAAAGAGCGCTCTACTTTATACCAGCACAGAATATGGTATACACTGTATACCGCCCAAGCGGAAAAAAGCGCCGTTAAAAAGTTAAATGGATAGGGACTTTCAGTGAGGGACCATATAAGGCTATAAATGAGTTCCTGTAAAGGATGACCCGGTAAGCGTGATACCTCGTATACTCCAGTTTCACTTAGAATCTTAGCGTTTAATATATTGGACCAAGCATCGAACTCACGGCCATAGCCTTCTCCTAAAAAGGGCAAACGAAAAACCAGGGCGAGTAAAAACAGGATGCCTCCTTTATGCTGCCAAATCGATTTCAACTAAGAGCGGTTTTGTTCTACCGACTGCTCATAAGGCAAGCGGTTTTTAATACTGCGGGCTAGGGTAAGCTCATCGGCATACTCCAACTGATCTCCTACTGATATTCCCCGGGCAATGGTAGAGAGGGTTAAGCCACGGTCCTTTAATTTTTTATATACATAAAAGGCAGTGGTCTCACCTTCCATGGTGGTACTTAAGGCCAAAATTACCTCCTTTACTTCTCCTTTATCGACCTTCTCTAAAAGGGATTCGAGATTTAACTCGCTGGGACCAACACCATCCATAGGGCTTATTAAAGCGCCTAAAACCTGATAAATGCCGCGGTACTGACCCGTATTTTCAATGGCCATTACATCCCGCACATCTTCTACCACACATACCAAGCTCGATTCTCGACTAGGGTTTTCACAAATCGCACAGATAGCCCGATCACTTAGATTACCACAAGAATTGCAGCGCTTCACTTTATCGTGTAGGTCAACTAAACTTTCCGCCAAAGCATCCACTTCTACTTTATCGCGACGCAAAAGGTGTAAAGCCAGACGCAATGCGGTTTTCCGCCCTATCCCGGGCAAACCAGCAATCTCCTGAACCGCCTTTTCTAAATACTTCGATGAAAAATCCATGGCACAAAGATAGAAGGCTCTAAAACGCATTTTACTTTATTTGTGAAAAATTAAAGCATGAGTGCCAGCCTGCTAATTGGAATTATCCTTGGCTATTTTGCCATCCTCGTCCTCATTTCTCGATTGATGGGCAAGAATGACGACAATGAAACCTTCTTCCTTGGTAATCGTCAGAGCCCTTGGTATATAGTGGCTTTTGGTATGATTGGAGCTTCCTTATCAGGGGTAACTTTTATATCGGTTCCCGGATGGGTAAAGGATAGCTCCTTTGCTTACATGCAAGTGGTACTAGGTTATGTAGCCGGCTATTTGGTGATCATTAAAGTGCTTCTCCCCCTTTACTATAAGCTACAACTCACCAGCATTTACACTTACCTAAACGGTCGATTCGGTAATGCTTCCTATAAAACTGGCGCGGCCTTCTTCCTACTCTCCCGCGTTATTGGCGCCGCTTTTCGATTATACCTGGTGGCGATTGTATTGCAGCTAGCTATTTTTGATCAATTGCAAATCCCCTTTGCCATCACCGTGGCTATCACCATATTACTGATTTGGGTTTATACCTTCCGCAGCGGGATTAAAACCATCATTTGGACCGATACCCTGCAAACCACCTTTATGCTGGCAGCGGTAATTTTTACGGTTTGGATTATTAAAGACCGCCTCTTTCCCGAGCTGGGGCTGATGGAATACCTGCAACAATCGGACTATTCCCAAATTTTCTTTTTTGATGACTGGAAAGCCTCTAATCATTTTTGGAAGCAATTCCTTAGCGGGATGTTTATCACCATCGTTATGACGGGCCTAGACCAAGACATGATGCAGAAAAATCTTTCCTGTCGAAGCTTAAAAGATGCTCAAAAGAATATGTTCTGGCTGTCCCTGGTATTGGTAGTGGTTAACCTGGTCTTCTTATCGCTAGGTGCTTTGCTCTATGACTATGCTGGAGCGGAGGGGATAAGCTTTGATAAACCCGATCAATTATTTGCCGCGGTTGCGCTTAGCGGGAAGCTGGGACTGGCGGTTTCCATTTTCTTCATTTTAGGCCTGGTGGCAGCGGCCTATTCGAGTGCCGACTCGGCCCTTACCGCCCTTACCACTTCCTTTTCGGTCGATATTTTGGGCATCGAAAAAATGGAGGCTCAAAAAGCCAAACGCAGTCGTAAACTGGTTCACCTGGCCTTTTCCTTTCTACTATTTATTGTAATTGTAATTTTTAAAGAGCTAAACGATGATAGCGTAATCGCGGAGCTTTTTACCGCGGCGGGTTATACCTACGGACCGCTACTAGGGCTTTATGCTTTTGGCTTATTCACAAATTTTAAGGTGAAGGACCGCCTGGTTCCAGTGGCCGCTATCCTAGCGCCGGTACTTTCTTATATCATTAAAAACAATTCCGAAGCATGGTTTGGCTACAGCATGAGCTTCGAACATTTAATCCTTAACGGATTGTTGATGTTTGGCTTCTTGCTACTTTTGAAAGATCGAAATGGAAAGCATGCCTAAAGTGATTGTTGCCCTGCTTATTGTACTGGGCTTGAGCGCTTGCTCATCAGACGAAAGTCTTCTTAAAGAAAGTAGCTACAATGGTTATGCCCAAGGCACTACCTTTCACATTAGCTTTTTATACGAGGGTGAGGAGCCTAGTAATCTAGCCGCTTCCTTGGATAGTATTTTTCAGGCTATCGACCGCTCCATGAGCACCTACAAAAGCAATTCCATTATTAGTAAGGCCAATGCTGGCGATACGGTTACACCGGATGTGCACTTTAAAAAGGTCTATCTAAAATCGCAAGAGGTCTACCGCGAAACCGAAGGCTATTTTGATCCAAGCGTGGGTAAATTGGTGAACTTTTGGGGCTTTGGACCTAAAGAAAGGCTTCCGTCCGACGCCTCGATGGTTGACTCACTGATGAACTTTGTAGGATTTTCCAAATTAAATCCCATCAGCGAAAGCTGGAGCTTGCCTAAAAACTTTCAAATCGACTTTAACGCTATTGCTCAGGGTTATACCGTTGATGTTCTTGCCGATTTCTTTAGCGGCCTCTCCATAACCAACTACATGATTGAAGTAGGCGGCGAAGTGCGTTGTTTAGGTAAAAATCTTAAGGGTCAGGCTTGGCGCATTGGAGTGGATAAACCCACCGAGGAAATAGACCAACAAGAGCGCTTTCAGTTTATTCTGGGAATGGACTCACTAGCCTTAGCCACCTCGGGTAATTACCGCAAGTATTGGGTCGACTCCCTTAGCGGGCAGCGTTATGCCCACACCATAGATCCCCTTAAAGGAATTCCAGTTAAAAATAGACTACTTAGCGCCTCGGTGCTGGCTAAAACCTGTATGGAGGCCGATGCTTATGCCACCGCTTTTATGAGCATGGGGCTAAGAAAAAGTATAGACTTCGTAAATCGTGGTCAACACAACTTAGAAGTCTATTTAATTTATACCGATGAAGATGGGCAATGGGCGGTTTACCAAAGCCCGGGCTTCACCAAAAAAATCCTTAATTAAATTTCGGTGGTAGCAATGCGAACCTCGCCTTCTTTGCTATCACTCTTGCATTTATCTTCGGGAGCGGCTCCGCAGAAAGAACAAGGCTGACCATCTTCATTAAGGAAGGGACTATTACTGGCACAGGTGCCCGAAAATTCGCCATCTTTCTTCGCCCAAATCTTAATTGCGATTCCGGCAAATCCTAATCCTAATAATACTGCGGCTACTAAAAAAACTTCCATCTTCTAAACGCTTTTTAGATGATATTAACTTCTGCTTCTAAAGAGACGGCAAAGGTACTATATATTGATTCTTGAATCTCCTCCGACAAGGCTTTAATTTCCGAACCTTTGGCCTCACCATAATTAACCAAAACTAAGGCCTGTTTGTTGTGTACTCCAGCATCGCCGCGTCGAAATCCTTTCCAACCAGCCTTTTCAATTAACCATCCCGCGGCCAGTTTATAGCCTTGCTCTGCTGGGTATGCAACGAGGTCTGGGAACTCCATTTTTAAGCGATCATACTCAGCTTCAGAAACTACCGGATTCTTAAAAAAGCTACCGCTGTTGCCGATTTCAGCCGGATTGGGAAGCTTAGCCTCTCGAATATTGATGACGGCCTCAGCAATGTTTTGAATGGTCGGTTGCAAACCTAAGCGCTCTAACTCTGCTTGAATAGCGCCATAGGAAGTGCGTAGAAAATGGTCTTTGCGACTAAGTTTAAACTGAACCTCGCTAATTACATAACGGCCTTTATGCTCCCCTTTAAAGATAGACCAACGGTAACCAAAGTCACAGTCACCGGGACCAAAATCGCACCAAATTCCTTCCTGCAAATCAAAGGCTCTTAGGCGGTAAAAATGATCTTTAATCTCTACTCCATAAGCACCTATATTTTGGATTGGCGCGGTGCCTACATTCCCCGGAATAAGGGAAAGGTTCTCTAGTCCGCCCAAATTCTGCTTTAAACAAAACTGAACGAATTGGTGCCAGTTTTCACCGGCTTTGGCCGAAGCAATTGCCTCTTTATCGTTAATGATATCGACCGATTTCCCCTTGAAATTTAGCTTTACTACTAAACCAGGAAAATCACGGGTGAGTAATAAATTACTACCCCCGCCTAACCAAAGCACCGGATTATTTTGATAGACTTCCGATTTGAGCAGTTCGGGTAATTGGCTTTCTTCTTCGAGATTAATAAAAAAGCGCGCTTCCTCGGCTAAGCCAAAGGTATTAAGCTCTTTAAGGTTGTAATGCTCCTGAAAATGCATCGGCTAGTAGTGGGTGCCTGGGTATTGCTGTAAAGCGATTTCCAGTAATTCCACGCACTCCTTTAGTTTTTCTTTTTCCAACACATAGGCCAAGCGAACTTGCGTCTGACCCATATTGGGAGTAGCGTAAAAACCCTCGGCTGGTGCCACCATTAGCGTTTTATTATTATGACTAAAGGCCGAAAGTAACCATTGGGCAAAGCGCTCAGCATTGTCTACCGGTAATTGGGCAATAGCATAGAAAGCACCTTTGGGCTTGGGACATACAACTCCCTCGATCTTATTTAAACCATCTACCAGAATATCTCTGCGCTCGCTGTATTCGGTTTTCACATCTTCATAATAGCTCGCATCAGTGTTTAAGGCTGCCTCGGCGGCAATTTGGGCCATGGTGGGCGGACTCAGACGGGCTTGAGCGAACTTCAATATAATAGCCATCAGGGCACTGTTCCGAGAAATCACACAACCGATGCGGGCACCACACATACTGTAGCGCTTGGAAACTGAATCAATTACGATTGCATTATCCTCTAAACCATCTAAACTTAAAATGCTGTAATGATGGGTGTCGTCGTAAGCAAACTCGCGGTACACCTCGTCGGCGATTAAATAGAGGTCATGCTTTAAAGCCAAGTCACGCAACTTTTGCAACTCCTCTAAAGAATACAGGTAACCGGTTGGATTACCTGGATTACAAATCATAATCGCCTTGGTTTGAGGCGTAATTAATTGCTCAAAGTCCTCGATAGGAGGCAAAGCAAAACCGTCTTCAATTTGGGCCGTAACCGGAATTACGTTTAAACCCGCATTGGTAGCAAAACCATTATAGTTGGCGTAGAATGGCTCGGGAATAATGATCTCATCACCCGGATCAGCAATCGCACCCAAAGCAAATAGCAAAGCTTCTGAACCTCCAGTGGTAACAATTAAATCCTCGGAATTAATATGTATGCCATGCGCAGCGTAATAGGCAGAAAGCTTTTTGCGATAGGTGGCAAAGCCTTCCGAAGGACTGTATTCTAAAATATCGAGATCGGCCTCCTTAACCGCTTTAATCGCAATTTCAGGAGTTTTAATATCAGGCTGACCAATATTGAGGTGATATACTTGTTTACCTTGAAATTTAGCCGCCTCCGCAAAGGGAGCAAGCTTACGGATCGGTGATTCGGGCATCATTTGCCCTTTCAAAGATATTGCCGGCATAATTTAATTTTTGCTGGGCAAAGATGTGAAGAAATTAGGATTTTCTAGAATTCTCTCCTAATTATCCTTTTGCGTATCTTACCTAAACGAAAGGGCCATTAAAGATTCGTTAAAAGCGAGCAATTGAAGACCAAACTATAAGGCCCATCGTTTCAATAAAAATTAAACAGATGGACTTACATTTAAAACGCAGTCTGCTTATTGGCTTAAGTGCCTTAAGCTTACTTATCCTGCCGCTTATCGCCACTTTAACCATTGCTGATTTCAATTGGTCTAGCTTCGATTTTATCGTTTTTGGCCTGCTCTTATTTGTCTTTGGAACGGCCATTAGTTGGGCGCGTGTATTAAAAGGAACTAAACGTTTTGCCGTAATAATCGGATTAATCTTGCTCCTACTACTGCTTTGGGTGGAGTTGGGAGTAGGAATTCTCGGTACTCCCCTCGCTGGTTCTTAATTGAAGGCAATTAGCTAAGGTCATTTAGCTAAATTGCCGCATGGATCAAGAATACTATTGCGAAGTCGAATTTGAAGGCCTAGACCGGCTCGAGGCGGATGAGTTTGAAGCCTGTACTTTCCGGAACTGCAACTGGTCGGAACAAGACTTGAAACGAAAGAAATTTATCGAATGTGAATTCATCGATTGCAATCTTAGCAATGCCAAGCTCTTAGCCAGTTCCATCCAAGATTGCCATTTTAAGGATTGTAAAATGTTGGGCTTGCGATTTGACCTCTGCAATACTTTTTCCTTCGGTTTTCACGCGAGCAATTGTCAGCTTAGCAATAGTAATTTTTATCAACTAGACTTACGTAACTGCCGCTTTGAGCATTGCAATCTGCAGGAAGTCGACTTTAGCGCCGCCAATTTAGAGGGGGTCTCCTTGTCGGGCTCTAATTTAAGCGGGGTGACCTTCGACGAAAGCAATCTGAAAAAGGCGAATTTGCGCTTATGTAGCAATCTACAAATTGACCCCAACCGCAATCAAATGAGTCAGGCCTCTTTAAGTGCTTCGGCTTTAGCCGGATTAGTAGCCAAGTATAAACTACAAATCCACCCTAATGAATAAGCCGGTAGATGTCATTGCTAAGCAAATTAGGCTAAGGCCTGAAGAAGTCCAATCCATTGAAAAGGCTTTCACTAGAATGGAATGCTCTGCTGGGGAGGAAATTCTACTAGCAGGACATAGTCGGGTACCTGATCTATATTTTGTAGAATCGGGCTGTTTGCGACTCTATAGTTTAGATGAAAATGGGGAAGCACACAACTTGCAGTTTGCCATTGAAGAGCACTGGATCAGCGACTTAAATGCCTTCAGTCAAGAGAGCAAAGCCCTCTTTGGCTTAGCTAGTTTAGAGGCCAGTGTGCTCTGGAAGATTTCCAAAAGCAATCTGGATCATTTATATCAAGAAATCCCCAGTTTGGAACGCTATTTTCGAATTTTGATCCAGAATGCCTATCAACAGGCTCTCGTTCGCACCCAAATGCAGCTACAAGGCTCGGCTACTAAACGCTACCAATACTTTCAATCTAAATTCCCATACCTAATTGACCGCATTCCTCAATACCACATCGCCTCCTTTATTGGCATCAAACCACAGTCGTTGAGCCGAATAAAATCTACCGGGAATTAACCTAGGTGAATGCATTTAAGCTAACTAGTCCGCAATTTTGCCTAAGGATTTAATCGGATGAAACGTACAGAGTTTATTAAGAAGGCAGCTTTTGCTGGATTATCAATTGGACTAGCTATGGAAATGAAGGATTTATTTAAGGATTGGCAAGCCGGAAAACAAGGACAAAGAATGCCGGTGCTTTTTGTAGGACATGGCAACCCCATGAACGCCATTTTACAAAACGATTTCTCGAATCGCTGGCGTAGCCTGGCTAAAGAATTACCCAAGCCAAAGGCGATTTTAGTGATTTCCGCTCATTGGGAAACCGAGGGCACCCTAGCAACCGCCATGGAGAAACCACGAACCATCCACGACTTTGGCGGCTTTCCCCAAGAATTATTCGACCAACAATATCCGGCTCCCGGAAGTCCTTATTGGGCCAAGGAAACGAAGAAGTTGGTGAAGAGTCAGGAATTGATTTTAGATCACCAATGGGGCTTAGACCATGGCACCTGGTCGGTTTTAAAACCGATGTATCCTGAAGCGGATATTCCAGTCTACCAAATGAGCATCAACTACCGACTAAATCCGAGTCAGCATTACCAATTAGCCAGTGAGCTAAAGGCCCTGCGCGAAAAGGGGATTTTAATCGTAGGCAGCGGCAATATTGTGCACAACTTAAGGATGGTGAACTGGAATGCTAGTGGGGCTTACGACTGGGCCCAAGAATTTGATGCTAAGGTCTACCAACTCATTCAATCTGGAGAACATAAGTCGCTAATCGACTACCAAAGTCTAGGCAAGGCCGCCCAATTATCGGTACCCAGCAATGAGCATTATATACCCTTGCTTTACAGCTTAGGCCTGACCGATACCAAAGACGAAATCAGAGTATTCAATAAAGAATTTGACCTCGCCTCGGTATCAATGACCAGTTATGTTTTTGCTTAAGCTTCTATCTGATAGCCAAGCTTTTCGAAAATAGGCTTGAGCTCGCTTAAGGAAACCTCATCCTTTACTTCCAGGTATTTAACGGGCTGATCTAGATCAACCGACCAATTATCGGGACCTAATTTTTCGTCTAATCCTTTGCGCACCGCATTCACACAGCCTGCGCATTTTAAAGTGGTTTTGTATTTCATTGTTTAGATATGAGATTTGAGATGTGAGATGTGAGACTCTGGGTTCTTTCTGGGTTCTAGGTTCTAGATTCTATATTCTATATTCTTATTCTTCGTAATCTTAAACTATTTAGCACCACCGATACCGAGCTAAAGGCCATAGCCGCTCCGGCGATCATTGGGTCCAGTAAAAAACCGTTAATGGGATACAAAATCCCGGCAGCGATCGGTATGCCAATCAGGTTATAAATAAAAGCCCAGAAAAGGTTTTGACGGATCCCTTTGAGGATGAAATGCGAAAGCTTAAAGGCTTTGGGTATCGACCGTAAGTCGGAACTCATCAGCGTCATTTGCGCCACATCCATAGCAATGTCCGAACCGTGACCCATAGCTATACTCAGATCGGCTTCCGCCAAAGCTTGTGAATCATTAATGCCATCGCCAATCATGGCTACCTTCTTACCTTCTTGCTGCAATTTCTTTAATTCGCTGGCCTTATCCTGCGGGAGTACTCCCGCCCGGTAATTTTCTATTCCTAATTGATGTGCCCAATGCGCGGTAGAACTTTCATTGTCTCCGCTGAAAATATAGAGTTCCAAACCGGCCTCTTTTAAAGCCTGTATAGCCTCAGCCGAACCTTCTTTAAGGCTATCCCCTACCTCAAAATGCGCCAATATAGTCTTGGGATTGAAAAAATAAACTCGGCTCTTCCCCTCCTGCTCTGGGAAATTCTTTAGATACTGCCCTAGATCGATTTCAGGGCCTTCTTGTTCTACTAAGGCGGCATTTCCTAAGTGGTACTTTTCGCCTTCATGAAGAGCGCTAATGCCTTTACCTTGGATCGACTCGAAGGCACTGATGTCAGCCGATTTCGCGCCATTTTCTCGAGTGTACCTTAATAAGGCTGTCGCCATGGGGTGTTCCGAATGTTCCTCCATACTGGCTATTAGGCTCAAATAGCCATCCGCACTCTTTTGCCAATGGGCTTCACTCACCTGAGCCTTACCCTGCGTAATGGTACCGGTTTTATCAAGCACCAAGCTGTCAATCTCACGGGCAATTTCCAAACTTTGAGCGTCTCGAATGAGGATATTATGTTCGGCACCCTTGCCTATTCCTACCATAATTGCCGTGGGGGTGGCTAAGCCTAAGGCGCAAGGGCAGGCAATAACCAATACCGCCAAGGCCGTATATAAAGCTTTGCTAAAGGCCTCTTCCGCACAACTGAAATACCAAAGCCCAAAAGTGAGAAGCGCTAAAGCTAAAATTGTAGGCACAAAGATGGCCGCAATTTTATCGACCTGCTTTTGGACTGGTGCTTTAGAACCTTGGGCATCGCGCACCGCTTTAATAATTTTATGCAATAAGGTGGCTTCGCCCAGCTCCTTCACGAGTACATCCAAACTTCCTTTCTGATTAAGGGTACCCGAATAAACAGCATCGCCCGAGCTTTTGGCTACCGGCGTAGATTCACCGCTAAGCATGCTTTCATCAACATAGGAATCTCCATTTTTCACCTGGCCATCAACCGGAATACGATTACCCGGCTGTACCCGAATCAGGTCCCCTTCTTGGATCGCATCAATGGAAACCTCCTCCAGGCCCTGATCCTTTATTTTAAAAACCTGCTTAACCTGTAGGTTCATCAATTTTTCCAGGGCTGCGGTAGTACCCGACTTGGCTTTCTCCTCCAAAGTCTTACCCAAACTAATAAAGGTGATAATCACCACTGCGGCCTCATAATAAACATGAGCGGCGATTCCGCGACTTTCAAAAAAGCTGGGATAGAGCGTATTAAATAGACTAAAGAGAAAGGCAATCCCGGTGCTTAATGCCACCAGGGTATCCATATTAGCCTTGCCCATTCTGGCCTGTTTATAAGCATTGACATAAAAAGAGCGACCCCAAACAAATAGTACGGGTAAGGCCAGTAAAGCTGAGATATAGGCACCGTAGCTCCAATCCGAGAAGAACATCCCAATCACAAAAACCGGCAAACTGAACAGGGCCGAAAATAAAGTGCGTCGCTTTAACTCTTGATAATGTTTTTGGGCTTGCTCCTGACTAGCAGCATGGACATCTTCGCTTTCAATATCCAAGTCATAGCCAATGTCTTGCAAGGCCTTTTTAAGAGTTTCTGGGCTCACTCCACTGTAGCTTACCTTAACGGTATTGCTTGCAAAATTCACCTCCGCCTTTTCCACCCCTTCCGTATGCTCTAAGATGGATTCTACCGAAGTAGCGCAGGCGGCACAGGACATGCCTATAACTGGAAATGATTGTTCTTGAGTTTTGGCCATTTTTGGATTTTAGACAAAGGTCTTCAAATCCCATAATCCCTTTTTACAGAATTTTGTTTAGGAATTGTAAGTTTCAGAGCTGATCGATAGATTTTCGGGGTGCCTGATCCTTTTTAAACTGACCCGGGGTCATCCCCGTTTCTTTCTTAAAGAAATTAGACACATAGGAAGCGCTACTTAGGCCTAGTTTGTCCGCAATTTCGGCCAAGCTTAGCTGATCATAAACCAAGAACTCTTTAATCTTTTCGATGCGCTGCAGCGCCGTAAAACGCTCGATGGTATGTCCTTCTACCGAAGAAAACAGGCGACTCAAACTGCCGTAGTCCTGCTTTAAATCTTTAGCAATAAGCTCCGATAAGTTGCTGGAGCTTAATTCATCCTTATGATGAATCTCTTTAATAATGAGCGCTTTGATGCGATTTACGAGCGCCGATTTTTGATCATCTAATAATTCGAAACCCAAGCGCTCTAAGCCTTGTTTTAGCTGCTCTTTACTTTCGGCAGTAGGACCATTTTTTAATAGGACCTCGCCAAGCTTCACCTGCTCTACCTCTAGATTTAATTCGTCCATAAGATTTTGCACCGCCGTGATACAACGGGGGCAAACCATATTCTTGATGTGAAGCCGAGTGGACATAGAGCAAAGGTAGCCCTTGTCGGGAATAATTAATTACGCTCTTGATAAAAGCGATCCATAACCCAAGAATGGGGAACGGTTAAGCATGAAATAAATACCAATGCCAATAAGGAATAAGAATAATTTATTTGAAAAAAGGCAAAGCCAGCGACAATGAAGGCTAAACCAAATATGGATACTAGTGTGAAAGGACTAAGCAGCTTCACAAAATCAAAAAGCCTAGAAACCTTCTGCCTATCCAATAAATATTGATATTCCTGTTGCAGGACCCTACCGGAATGAAGGATTACAAAATAGAGGGTAAAACCCCATAAACTAGACGAGAAGTAAAATACTACGAGAATAATGGCAATTTGATAAAACTCTATCCACAGCGACTGCCAAGTCAATAAGCTTTTATATCGGGAGTATAGAAGTGAGGCAAAGAGGCTGCCGCTGCCGGTATAAAATAAAACTGAGCTATTCTCCAACATCCATCGGAAAACTGGAAGAACTTCAAAATCCTGAGCGCTTAGTTCGAATAATTCTAAGCGGTTTAGGTGGAGAAAAGAAGCAAGCAACCAAAAGCCCCAAAGCGTATACACCCCTCTATTCCACCAGGAATCATATTTCAACTCCTCAACGAGCTGCGACTGCCCAAAGTGATAGGCAGAGATAATCATAAAGACTGTAAACGCGATACTAGCCTGAAAGTACCACAGCGCACCAAAGCCAGCTCCTACTAGAAGGTAAACTCCTATGAACTTAAGGTTACCAGCAAGATTTTTAAAGCCATATAAATGGTTATCGATAGCGCCATGGGCAATGCCAAAACTAGCGATGAGGGCCAAGCAAAAAACCGCCTCCACCACACTGAAATAAGGGTGGTGAATTTCGGCCAAGGGTAAAGTAAGAAAGGCCGTTACGATGAATATGAAACTGCTTCGAGACATAAAAAAAGGCGTCCGAAGACGCCTTTCAAAATTCTAAAATCTTAGGCTTGAGCGGTTTTTGAATCTCCTCCCGAGAAAGCTAAACTGTACACTACCAAACCAAAACCAATCTTGTTGATGGCATCAGCGATATTGTAGAATAAATCTACGTTGGCTGAACTCCAACCCAAAGCAGTATTTAACCAACCGCCAGGCATACACATGTAACCAATTGGGTAAATGGCCCAACCTACCAGTACAAACCAAGCTAGGATGCGCACACTTTTTGCGACATTGGCATCGTGTTGGGATAATTTGGCTACCTCACCAAACCAGGCGGTATACAAGATGTAGATGTATCCCAAAGTAGATAAGAAACCGTACATTACAGAATGACCGGTATCACCACCTGCAGGATTAAATGCCTCTCCTATATATCCAAATACAAGCATCCAAACCGATGCAATAATCAATTTCCAAAGTAGACTAGTTTTGGCGCCAGCCGCCTTTGTCAATAAATAGAACTCCACACACATTAACGGAACTGTCAAAGTCCAATCAATGTAACGTAAGGCAGTTGGGTTTTCACCAGTTGCCACATAATAGTCTCGCATGTAGTAATAATGCACTGCCGCGATACCCGTAATAAGCCCTGAAACCAATAAGGATAGTTTCCATTTGCCCTCTGCACGTCCTCTTTCAAAGAAGAAGAATACCGAGGCCGCCATCATTGCCATGTAGCCAGTGAAAAAAGTAAAAGCTACTGGATCATCCTTTGGAATCTCCATTACATTTAATAGTGTACTCATAATACTTAATTGTTTAGTTCGAGGATATAACTCTCCTAAAATCAATTTGTTTAAGCTTTATAGTAAAAATGTTAAACAAACACTTTATTATTCCTTAAAAGCCCTATAAACAAAGGAAATCAGGAAGGAAAAAAAATTTCAGATTTCTTAATCTGCAGAGAGTTTTAAAAAAGCTAGAAATATTTTTCAGGAAGACTTGTCAAGTATTTTTCTCTGATTAAATTTGCAGCCCCAATAACGGAAGATTCGTCTTCCTTAGTTCTTGAAATAAGTGAGACGGCGGAATCCTTGAGGTTCCGAAATCCGAATCCTTACAGTTTAAGATTACCCGGTGAGATGGGTGAGTGGCTTAAACCAGTAGTTTGCTAAACTGCCGTACGGGCAACCGTACCGCGGGTTCGAATCCCGCTCTCACCGCCACGGGGCGTAGCGTAGCCCGGTTATCGCGCCTGCTTTGGGAGCAGGAGGTCGCAGGTTCGAATCCTGCCGCCCCGACAAAAAGGCCTGATGAGTTTACTCGTCAGGCCTTTTTTTTATTCCCTAACCGGCCGCCAAGCTTGCTTGAGCGGGCTGGTAGGGAATAAAAAAACTAGCATGACCGCAGGGAAGGCTAGGCCTTTTTGTCGTATGCTTTGAAATGTTAGCGGCGCTAGGATCACCCATCCTGCCGAACAAGGCAGGGAACGCAGAACGTAAAACCATGCCTACGCGCTGCTACGGCAGGCAGGCTGTTCCAAGGGGATGCAGGGACGCAGGGCTCACAGGAAGAAAAAAATCTAGCGTGACCGCAGGGGACACTGGGTTCAAAATGCCATTTCGGAAAGCCAACAAGCCTATTCACAAGCGCAACAGGCCTGTGACGGTTATATACAGGCAGGATGAGCTTTTATACAAGGTAGGATAGGATTACCTACCGATATAGGCAGGCTTACCTACAAGCATAGATAGGATTACCAACAGGCTAATGGCGCTTTTGCTAGCGGTCAGCGAGGTTTGGCAACGGGCCTGCGATGGATTAACCTCAGACCCGAACAGGGCACCCGCAGCGAAGCATCGCTTTAACAACAGGGTGTCGACGCTTTAGCAACAGGCCTCGGTTGGTTTATACTCAGAGCCCAACAGGGTACCCGCAGCCTAGCATCGCTTTAGCAACAGGGTATCGATGTTTTAGCAGCAGGCCTGCGATGGTTTATACTCAGAGCCCTACAGGGCACCCGCAGCGAAGCATCGCTTTAGCAAAGGGGTTTAAAGCTTTAGCAACAGGCGTATATAGGATTTACTCAGACACAGACAGGGTACCTGCAGCCTAGTATCGCTTTAGCAAGCGGCTTTGATGCTTTACCATCAGCCATAGGTAGCTTAACTCTCAGGCCTAAAAGGGGTATCCGCAGCAATCCATCGGTTTAGCTACCGATACAGGTAGGTTTAGCAACGAGCATGTGTCGGATTATAGTCAAGTACCAAAAGGGCAACCGCAGCCACCCAACGTTTTTGCAAGCAGGCTTAAAGCTTTAGCAACAGGCACAGCTAGGTTTATACTCACAGCCCGACAGGCCACTAACAGCCCCTGATCAGGTTACCCGCAAACCCCAGCCCCCCCCTTGGAACAGCCTGCCTGCCGTAGCAGCGCGTAGGCATGATTCTACGTTCTGCATTCCCAGCCTCCCCTTGGAACGTTTTACGTTCAGCAGCCCCAGCCTAACCTCTCTTCCTCTCTTCCTCTCTTCCTCTCTTCCTCTCTTCTTCTCTTCTTCTCACCCCCTCCTCCTCTCCTCCTCTCCTCCCCCGGAACGTTTTACGTTCCTCTTTAATTTCAATCAGCTTTATTGTACCTTTAAAGAAATCATTCTTGACCTTGAAACTAT
The DNA here is from genome assembly GCA_913055685.1 of uncultured Flavobacteriales bacterium. Classification (GTDB taxonomy): domain Bacteria; phylum Bacteroidota; class Bacteroidia; order Flavobacteriales; family Schleiferiaceae; genus Croceimicrobium. Next base: position 123,000 of record CAJXKC010000002.1, on the reverse strand, counting down.
TCTCGAAAATCGGCTTATGCATTCAGTCTGGTAAAACCTTAAAACAGGATTTAAAGGACACCCTCCTACTCTGCCAAAACTTTGGCAATGAGCTACATTTACTAATTGCAGAGCAAGCCGGAGTAGAAAGCGCCACACTTGAAGAGGTTTTAAATGAATTGGATCACGGGGCCTTAAAGGTTAAGCAAGAATTCCTGCGGGGCGAATCTGCTCAGGCGATTTTAAAAGTCAATGAAAAGATTAAGTTCGATTTATTAATAGTACCTGCCCTGTTGCGCGAAGGTTTAATACGCTACTATACGGGCTCATTAGCAAGGCAATTGGTACAATGGGCCAATTGCAGCGTATTACTCATTAAGCCGAGTAAACGCCGAAAGCCGAAGTCTTATGGTCAATTGGTCTGCAATATCCATGAGCATCCCAAATCAGCGCATACTCTTTACACCGCAACCAAAATTGCCGAAGGGCTAAATATTAGGCCCCTGCACATTGCTATTTATGCTTCGGCGGATGAAAATTACCAGTACTTTGAGGGCATTAAGGCAAAAGTCGAGCTTGATGAATCATCCCTAGAAATTCATCGCCTAAAACAAAGGACAGGCTACAGTATTAGTCAGTCTGCCGAAAAACAGCAAGCCGATCTATTACTGCTAAACTCACCCGACACCAAATTGGGCTATAATGGCCGCTTAATTGGCGATGAGTTAGAGTACTTATTCTCGGAGCTTCCTTCCGATTTAATGCTCGTGCACAGTTTCGAAGACCCTAAATACCGCTAATTAGTTCTATTCTCCCCTTTCTCGGCACTGCTGCCTGCTAACAATTAATTAATTTTGCGCTGCTAAATGTGCCAGGACCATGAGTGTTTTACGATTAAAGCTGCCCACCGATCCGCGTTGGGCGAATATCGCTGAGAAAAATATCGAAGAGATTTTAACCGATCACGCCTATTGTGAGCAGAAGGCGGCTTCCACCGCTATCTCACTAATGGTAACTTATCCCGAACATTCGGAATTGGTAACCGCCATGGCTGCCTTGGCTCGTGAAGAAATGAGCCATTTTGAAATGGTACATAAGCGCATTCTTCAAAGAGGTTTAACCTTAGGAAGAGAGCGCAAAGACGAATACGTACACCGCATCAATCAGTTTTTCCCCAAAACTGGTGATCGCAATAAGCGCTTGGTAAACCGACTTTTAATTGCGGCGCTTATCGAAGCACGTAGTTGTGAGCGATTTAAGGTATTGTCCGATAATATCTCCGATGCGGAATTATCTGACTTTTACCGAAAGTTGATGGTAAGTGAGGCCAATCATTATACCATGTTCCTCAAATTCGCCCGCGAGTTTGGCGATCGCGAGGAAGTGGACCAATTGTGGGACGAATTATTAAGCTTCGAAGCGGAAGTGATGAAAGACTTCGGCACCAAAGAACATATTCACGGATAATCCAATTTTCACCTCTCATGAAAAAATTAGTTTTAGATCAAGTACACCAAGACCTTGGTGGGAAAATGGTTGATTTCGCCGGATACAATATGCCGGTTCAATACGAGGGCTTAAATGCCGAACACCTGCACGTTCGTTCCAAAGTGGGAGTTTTTGACGTGAGCCATATGGGTGAATTCTTCGTTTCTGGAGAAGGTGCTTTGGATTTCTTGCAAAAAACCACTTCCAACGATGTGGCCAAACTAAGCCCTGGAAAAATTCAGTACAGCTGCATGCCCAACGACAAAGGAGGCATTGTAGATGACTTATTGGTGTATTGCTTAGGCGAAAACGACTATTTATTGGTTGTAAACGCTAGTAATATCGATAAAGATTTCGCTTGGTTAGATCAACATCGTCCCAATACAGTAACTCTAGACAATCAGTCCGAGGCCTGGTCTTTATTCGCAGTACAGGGTCCGCGTGCCGTGCAAGCTTTACAGAGCTTAACCGATATTAACCTAGCGGAAATGACCTATTACACCTTCGAGCGCGGTGCATTCGCAGGTGCTGAAGAGGTAATTGTTTCGGCCACCGGTTATACCGGCGCTGGCGGCTTTGAGATTTATGTGAAAAATGAAGATGCCGCTGCGGTTTGGAAAGCCATTTTCGAAGCGGGTGCGGCCGAAGATATTCGTCCCATCGGTTTAGGCGCTAGAGATACCTTACGCTTGGAAAAAGGTTTCTGCTTGTATGGTAATGACATCGATGATACCACCTCTCCCCTAGAAGCGGGTTTAGGCTGGATTACCAAATTCAATAAGGACTTTATCAATTCTGAAAACTTAAAAAAGCAAAAGGAAGAAGGTATCAGTCGTCGCTTAAATGGTTTTATGATGCTGGATCGCGGTATTCCACGTCATGGCTACCGAATCCTTAATGCGGAAGGCGAAGAAATTGGGGTAGTAACCAGTGGTACCCAATCGCCAAGCTTAGGAAAGGCTATCGGTTTAGGCTATATCGCGAAAGGCTATAATGCCGAAGGAACCGAAATCTTTATTGAAGTTCGCAATAAGCAATTGAAGGCGGTGGTGACTAAGCCGCCGTTTGTGAAGTGAGACGCGAGATGTGAGATATGAGATGTGAGATTATAGAGTCTAAATTCTAGATTTTATAATCTCACATCTATTTTCTAGTTACTAGTCATGCTTTACAACTCCAAAAAGCAAAGCAAGGACATTTTCGAAATATAAGGAAGTCTAGCTTCGAAGCTCCTTCTAATTGCCGTAGGCGGGTCTGAGTCTAAGTACTAGATACTAACTACTAAGTACTTTGGTTCACCCCTCTCAAGCGCACTACCTCGCCCATACCCCTATGGCCAGGGCCTTCATCCAAAACATATTTGGTGACTTCGGCTTGACGGATTTGTAATGCCTGGAAATCTTCTTCTAGAATTTCGGGAGTATAGAGCATGCTGGGGTCTTTGGGGCCGCCCGATTGGTATTCCAATTGCCCCGGAGCAAAGGCTTCTAGCCACAATTCGCCTACGGGCTTTAAGAGTCCCACCATTTTCTGGTGAATTTCTTGGCGAATAGCTTCTGGGAAATGGGCGTAGATAAGGGCCACCGCATCAAACTTTATTGAAGGATCATATTCGAGAGCATCGGCCAGCGCGTAGTTAATAGAAACCCCCTCTTGCTTGGCTAGGGCTAGGGCCTTTTCCTGAGCCCGAGAAGACTGATCAAAGGCGTAGACTTCCCAACCTAGTTTAGCGGCATACACCGCATTCCGACCTTCCCCATCGCAGGGAAATAAAAGTCGCCCCGGAGGGCGACTTTCTAACATTAGTTCTAAAAAGCGGTTGGGCTTTGTGCCGTATACAAAAGACTCTTCCGCGTATTTTTCATTCCAAAAATTGGGCTTCATTTATTTCAATGTTGATGGACAAACGTAGTCTGTAACAATGAAACCTGCATTTTTGATCGCATGGAAGCCACCTTTAATGTCTATTAAATTGTGGTATCCACGTGCTTTTAAAATCGAAGCAGCAATTACCGAACGATAACCTCCAGCACAGTGTACATAGAAGTTCTCATCTTTAGGGAACTCTGCCATTTTATCGTTAATGAAGTCCAACGGAATATTAAGGGCATTGTCTACGTGCTCGGCTTGGTATTCGCTAAACTTACGTACATCCACCACTGGAAGTTTTTCATTTTCCAGACGATGGTGGGCTTCGGTAGCAGGAATGGACTCAATTTTATCGATCTCTTTACCCGCATCAGCCCAAGCTTTAATACCTCCTTTAAGGAAACCTAAAACTTTATCGAAGCCAACTCGAGCTAAACGAGTAACGGTTTCTTCTTCACGACCTTCAGGGGTTACCAGTAAAATACTCTGATTTACATCACCAATTACCGAACCTACCCAAGGGGCGAAATTGTCATCGATTCCAATAAAGATGGAAGAAGGAATAAAGCCTTCTACAAAGTCGTTTTGATGGCGTACATCCAATACAATAGCGCCGGTTTCATTGGCCGCTACTTCAAATTCGGTGGGGTTTAATGCGCGTAATCCGCGATCCAGAACCGAATCAATACTATCGTAACCTTCCTTATTCATTTTCACATTCGCAGGGAAATATACCGGAGGAGGCAATAAACCATCGGTTACTTCCTTAATGAACTCTTCTTTGGTCATATCCGCTCTAAGCGCATAATTGGTTTTCTTTTGGTTACCAAGGCTATCCACAGTTTCCTTAGACATATTCTTACCACAAGCAGAACCTGCTCCGTGTCCGGGATAAACCGTTACCTCATCGGCTAGAGGCATAATCTTATTGCGCAGGCTGTCGAATAGCAAACCCGCTAATTCTTCCTGAGTAAGATTTGCTGCTTTCTGCGCTAGGTCAGGTCGACCCACATCTCCCAAGAACAAAGTATCACCTGTAAAAATCGCTACGTCCTTACCTTCTTCATCACGTAATAAGTAGGTGGTACTTTCCATAGTGTGACCAGGAGTATGCAATACCACAATGCTCACGTCTCCTACTTTTAAAACCTCATCATCAGAAGCAACATGGGCTCCAAAACTTGGCTTTGCGGTGGGACCATAAACGATACTTGCACCGGTCTTTTCGGCCAAGGTTAAGTGTCCGCTTACAAAGTCGGCATGGAAGTGGGTCTCTAAAATATACTTAATCTTAGCCCCGTCCTTTTCGGCCCGGTCAATGTAAGGTTGTACTTCACGAAGAGGGTCAATAATCGCCACTTCACCTTTACTTTCAATATAGTAGGCTCCTTGAGCCAAACATCCTGTATATATCTGATCTACGTTCATATGTATGCTTATTATATATGTAAATTAAAAAATTGTTTCTTTCAAAATGATGAAAATTCCCATCACCAAAACGAACCAGCCAAAAGCCTTTTTGAGCGCTGCTGCATTCACGTATTTGGTAAGGTAAATTCCGCCGAACATGCCCAGCATGGCAAAGCCGGTGAAGCTTAAGAGGAAAGTCCAGTCGATAGCCTGACCACTGCCTAAATCACCTACAAAGCCAATTAAACTCTTTATTGCGATAATGATAAGTGAGGTACCTACCGCCTCTTTCATACCTAAACCTACTAGTAAAACTAAGGCCGGTACAATTAAGAAGCCACCCCCAGCACCTACCAAACCAGTTACAACTCCCACTACCAATCCTTCCAATAAAATCATGGGGGCATTAAAATGCTTTTCTTTGGCCGCCTCTTGATCTTTACGCCCCTTAATCATCGAATAAGAAGCCAAGAGCATTACAATGGCAAAGAAGATCATAATGGCCACTTGCTTAGTCACTTCCAAATCTCCTATAAAAAAGAGGCTCTCTGGAATAGCCGGAACAATGGTATAGCGGGTAAAGAAAACGGCAATAAGGGAAGGAACGGCAAAAATGATTCCCGTTTTCCAGTCTACCAGACCTTGCTTGCATTTGCGAGCCGCTCCAACTACCGCACTACCTCCTACAACAAATAAGGAGTAAGCGGTGGCTAGGACCGGTTCAATACCTAAAACGTATACTAATATTGGCACGGTAAGGATAGAACCACCTCCACCGAGGAGGCCCAGGGTTAATCCCATTACGACGGCCAGTATGTATCCTAAAATTTCCATGCTGCAAATGTGGCTTAAGTGGAATTCTTCGGCGGTAACCTCCATCACCTAATCGAGGTGATTGAAAAAGATATAGGCTTAACTTATAAAGGGAAGAAACCAAAGATTGTGGTATCATCGATTAAGCTTGGCCATTTATTTCAATCGAAATTCCAGTAGAATTAAGGTTTCACCACTTTAAAGTGTTGAACCTATTTTAAGGCTGAAACCCTTTTTTGGGCATAATCTACGTATTCGGTTTCCTTAGCTTCACTTTGAGCCAGGTAGCGCTCGAAGTATTCTATAGCTACCCCCTTGTCCTTGTAATAGGCATCGTAGCAGCAGGCTAAGTAATAGTTAATCACATTTAAGGCTTTCGCCTGATAGGCCTTCTGATAAGCGGGAATAGCCTGAGCATAATCCTTCTGCTCCTCACAGACCAAAGCAAGGTTTAGGTAATAAGTGCCAATCTGATCCGAAATTGCTTCATCCACACTAGTCTGCAAGTATTCTTTCGCCAATTCTAATTCATTCGTAGCTCGATAAGCCATCCCCAGGTAGAAAGCCGTCAGCTCACTCTTTCCCTCTGCTTGCAAGAGCCTCTCTAAACAAGTAATCGTTTTATTATACGCTCCTAAATGATAAGCGGCAATTCCTTTATGCCTAAGATAAAAGGCGCTAGAGTCTATCTGCAAATTAAGCAGGGCGTCGGCCGAAGCAGACATGCGTTTGTATTCCTTTTGTCGATAAGCCGATTGGCAATTCAACATCCAAAGAGCGGCATTGGCGGAATCACGATTTAGCCCATCCGCAATTAAACTATCTGCATTAGTAAATAGGCGCATTTCCAGGTAAAGCTTACTTAGCTGGGCAATTACTTCTATATCTGCACTATTTAAGGCGTAAGCGGTACTAAAATAAGCTAAGGCTAAGGGCAAATGGGCGCGTTTTAAGCTTAAGGCCCCTAACTGTTTCCAGTAATAGGCATTGGTAGAATCTTGGAGCATAAGCTCCCGATAATACTGCGATGCCTTCAGGTAATTTGAACGCTGGGCTTCTAGGCGGGCTAAAGAATTTAGATACTTCAAATTACTGCTGTCGAGCGACCTCAAAGCTTGGTAACTTTTTATCGCCAAGGGACTCTCCCCCATGGCCAAGGCTACTTGCGCCATTCTCTCATGGTAGAAAAGCTGTTTGGTGGGGAGCTGATGGAGTAGTTTTTTGGCTTCCTCAAATTGGGCAATTCCAATTAATGAATCGATACTAGTCTCTAAATTAGTTTCTTGCGCCTGTACCAAGCCGCCTTCGATAATTAGAAAAAATAGAAATAGGAACCTGCCTTTTAATGCTTGCATGCAACAAATATACTAATTCAACTAAATAATTAGTTGATTAATCGTCTTCTTTGAAAAAACGAAGTTGTCCCCTCAGGTCTTGCAAGTTCCCGTGCTCATTGTAAAGTAAAGTGTCGCTTGGAATATTGGCTTTCGGATTATAGAGGAATAAAGTATCTGCATGAGATTCCCAGCGCATTTTATGGCTAAACTCTTCACCGGCCATCCTAAAGCGCTGTTTTAGCTTGGCCCTTCCCCATGACTTAATTTCTAAGCTTGAGCTTTGCCATACCACTGCTGGTAAATGAATTTCTTGATCTCCCTTTTTAATCTTTTTGGCCGCTAAACCATTTTGATAGCGGTAAACACCTTTAAAATTAATATCCTTTGATTCTTGGGCAAAGCCAGCTAAGGCTAGCAAAAGAAAAAGTGCTGTAAAACCAAGCTGCTTATAAATCATTTTGTTCCCGAAAGTTTTTCTCTTCTTCTGGCATTCTTTCCATCAAGCGCTCATAAATGGCTTCGCGATCTTTTTGGCTTAAGCGCATCATGTTTACCGAAATGGTCTTTTTATCGGAGCTTACTTTTAATACTCCTGCTTTGGCTTCGAAGGACTTAATGTCGTCACAATCAATACTTTGTTTATGCCATAAGCCGCAGATAAACTTATCGTACTTCAGCACTACATAAGGATGGGTCCATTCACTATAGAATAAGTAGCCGAAAAGACCTCCAGCCATGACAAATAATAGCTCACGAATGCCTAGCGGCTCTCCTAAAAAAAGTTGGTATACAACTAAGCTAAACCAGACTAAGGCTAAGATTAAATGACGAATCGATCGGCTCCGGCGGGTGTAAATTTTCATTGAAGCAATTAATTAAAAAGGTATCAAGCAGTCGATCTCTTATGGATTGCTTTGTTTAAAGATACGAATTAGCATCTTTGCTTCATGAAGATAAGTATCATATCTAGTAGTACCCGCAAAGGCCGTATTAGTCACCGTATTGCCCTTGCTTTAAAATCGGCTTTAGCCGAGAGAGGACTGGAAGTTCAATTAGTAGACCTGCTCGAAGTAAAGTTAGCTCCATTTGAGGAACGACTAGCGCGGATAGAAAATCCCGAACCACGCTTTGTTGAATTGGAAAAACAATTGAATTCCACCGATGCCTTCATCTTTGTTAGCCCCGAATACAATGGTGCCATAGCCTCAGGATTAAAGAACTTCATCGACTTCTATGCTAAGGGTCCTTTCATGCATAAAGCCATTGGGGTGGCCACCGGTTCTACGGGATCCATGGGTGGTATTCGCGCTGCCTATCAGCTGCAGCAAAACATCCTAACTATTCACGGCTTCCCCCATCCCCAAATGCTTACCGTGGCTAAAATGGATCAAACTATAGCCGAAGACGGAACCATTGTAGATGAGCGCACCGCTGCATCTTTCGACAAGTTTCTAGAACTATTCCTGGCCTTCGCCACCAAGCTTAGATCTTAAACGGCAATGGTATTTGTCTCGCTGCTTAGGCCGTAAATTTGTTTTAATAACTGCTCCTTGCGCACCGGCTTTGTGAGATAAGCGTTCATCCCTAGGTCTAAAACTCGCTTTTTAGTTTCCTGCAATGCATCTGCAGTTACTGCGATTATAGGCATGTTTTGATGCTTTAAGCCCGCCTCGCCATTTCGAATGGCAACACAACACTCATAGCCATCCATAATAGGCATTTGTAAATCCATGAGTACCAAATCGTAGCTGGACTCTTGAAGCTTTTCTAAGGCAATCTGACCATCGCCAGCGATGTCAAGTTTAATTTGCTCCTGATCGCCGAGGATTTTTTTCATGATCATTTGGTTCATCACATTGTCCTCTGCTAATAAAACTTGCAGCTGTCCAGCTTGAGCCTCTGATCTTGGCTTGCTTACTGGCATTGCCGAAGCCTCCACATCTAAATCTAGCCATAGGCGCACGGTAGTACCTAAGCCTGGCTCGCTTTCTACTTTTAAGGTAGCATCAAATAATCGTACCAAATGTTTAACTATGGTAAGACCTAAGCCTAATCCCCCATAACGACGTTTATTATTCAGTTTCATTTGGTTAAAACTTTCGAAGACAAGCTCCTGCTGTTCTTTATCCATGCCAATGCCACTGTCGCTAACGCTTAGTTTTAACTGGGCTTTCGCCTGATCACTAATTTCACAGTGTAAGTTTACTTGCACCTGACCACTATCGGTAAACTTAACCGCATTGCTAATCAGGTTATTTACGATTTGACGGAAACGACGTTCATCGCCACGCAAGGCCCGTGGTAAGCTAGAGCCAATATTCCATGCGAACCCGAGCTCTTTTCGCTTGGCTTCGTAGGCCCATGACTTACAAAGGTCTTCCATAAGTTCATGCGGGTTAAATACCTGATCATTATCCAATTCTAGCTTATCCTTTTCGATTTGTTCGAAATCGAGAATGTCATTTACATTGCTTAGAAGGCTAAATGAAGCACTCTTTATAAGACGGTAATTCTCCTTGGCCTGCTCATCTTTAAGTTGTTCCAATTGCTCAGTTGCTAAACCGAGTATTGCATTTATCGGGGTACGCAATTCATGAGAGATATTCGACATGAAATAGGTTTTATAAGCCGATACCTCCTCCGATTTTTTTAAGGCTTCAGCCTGACTCTTTTCTTTGGCTCTCCTTAGTTTACCAATAAGATTGGTCATTGATAGAGATAAGAACAAGACCTCCAGACTAATCCCAAATTTGGCGCTATTAACGATCCAGAAATTATTCGGTAATAAACTTAAGTTGTTCATCACGAACCCTAATAATCCAACTACCAAGAAAAAGATACCAATCAGGAAGAACCGGTCTACTCGCTGCACCTTGAAGTGGATGTAAATAACCGAGCTAAGAATTAATAGTAAACTAAAAAGGCCATTCACATTACTTAATGGATAAACTGCCGTCATCAATTCTGGACTCACAAACACCATCGCAGCCAGAGCAGGAATAACCCAGTAAAAAATTCGATATAGTGTATACAGCTTAGGACTACGCTTAGCCACCTTTAAAAAACTGGCCGCGTATTTTAAGAGAAAGAAATTAGAAAAAGCCGCGCTAATTAGCACGAATCGGGCATTAAAATAGCCCCCCATCGGTAAAAAGTACTGGTAGATTAATCCGTCTAGTGAACCCTGCAATAAGGCAATCGAGGCTACATAAAAGCCGTAAAATAAAAAGGCACTTTCCTTTAAGCTGGTGTAGAAGAATAAATAAATTAAGGTACTTATAATCAGAATTCCGTAGAAGAGCCCTAAAAACAGCATCTGGCGGTAATTGAAATCAAGGAACTCCTGAGCACTCATTAGCTCTAGTCCTATATCGAGAGTCTCGCCGTCGGAGCGCAATTTCAAATAATAGCTAATACTCTCTCCTGCTTCTAATTTTACCGGAAATACCGTTTCACGGTGATTTAAAGAACGGTCCTCAAAAGGCATTAAATCGCCACTTAAATAAGTTTGCCAATCGCCATTCGCACGGTAAAAAAGTTCAGCCGAATCTGTAACTGGCCTGGCAGTACCCAGGAAGTAATCTTGCTGTTTGTTTGTATTATTCCTTAAATCGAAACGCAGCCAGTATTGATGGTCGGTAAAGCCTACATAGGTTTCCGATTCATCGATTGGTATAAAGTCACTTTCTGAAATAGTCGCTGCCGCTTTAAAGCTTAAGCCATTCTTACCGGCATCGTAATAACGCGGATTGAGAATACTAATCTCCTGCGCCCCGAGAATAAGCGTGTTTAGAGCGAGGATTAAAACGAAATAAAAACGATACTTACTTTGCATGATGTTCTTCTTGGTCAGTTATAGTTACGAGCTCAGCAAAGTTTTGGATTTCAAATTCCTTAGAAAAGTGCATTCAATAACTTAAATATCTGTAAATCAGTACTAAAAATTTCACTCTTTTAAAGCTCAGCATTAAAAAAGAGTCCAAGAAATTGCCTTATCTTTCGCTCTACAATGAAAACCCTTAGTCGCTTTTACCTTATATGCTTGCTTTTTTTCAGCATAAGCCTCAAGGCTCAGGTTGCGGAATACTTTTTCTGCGTGAGCAGTGATGAGTATCAAACCTTTAAAGCGAGAGTGGTATTCAATGGCCTTGATTTTGGGCAAAATTCGGCCGAACAAATGGTAAGGAATGACCTGCAAAGTCTTTTAGGCGAGTCGATGCAGATAAAGGTCTATTCAGAAAGCACCTGCGACTGCAAAGCCGATTGCCAGCAAGTAGAAAATAAAGCCAAAGATTGGAACGGTAATTTGGATGAGCGTGAATTAAGCCTGCAAAGTATTTGGGGCTCAACGGTCGAAATTGGTGATGCGCTCATTTCTGAAGGGAAAGCCCTATGGTCTAATCCGGGCGAGTTCCTAATGACCCGAATTTTTGGGCAAGAGGTAAAAAAATAGCCCCCAATAAGGAGGCTATTTTAATCTACAGGATGAATTAATCATCTACACTCAAATTCAAAGCATTCAAGAATGCTTGCAATAAACCCGGATTCGATTGCTGGTTTATTTCTATGCTATTGTTGGCATTAATGCTGGCCGAAGACCAATCCAAACTAGCTAAAGCAGTAGAAACGGGGAAATTCACATTTAAGGTCACAAAGTAATCGGCAGGGATAACAATACCATTATCCTCATCCTCAATTTTGAATTCCAACTCTTGAATCATGCTCAGCCTAAAATTAATGGCATTGCCAGCCGTATCGGTGTAGACGCCTTCAATTTCAAAAGCTAAGCGGTCATCATCACCGAACTCCAATTCCAATTCATGGTAAGTTCCCGGCTCAATCTTGGCACTGGGTATTGCCGGATTAGAATTACCGGTCAATAGATCTACGGTGAAACGACCTTCAATATCAATTTCCACCTCATTGGAATCGTTTTCGAATTCACGCTCCAATTCCACTTCTTCCAAATAAGCGATTGCCGAATTCACCTGAATTGCGCTACCTTTCTTGGCAAGGGACTCTCCAATTCTAATTTGGTAGCCGCCTTCACTTTGTGTTTCTTCTTTAGAACAGCTTAATAGGCCTAGGCTAATTAGTGCTGCTAAAACGAGGGATGTATTTTTCATTTGATTAATTTTTAATAGTAATAGTAGAGCTCTTTATATCCAAGATGAAGGAGAATACGAATAGGTTGGAAAACTAATGCAGAAAAATTGAGAGCCTAAAAACGGTAGGCCATTCCCAAGTAAAAGCCTAGCCTACTGCTGCTACTTTCATTAAAAGCCGCTGGTAATCGCGAGTTACCCTGATGGAAATTATTGATGCTAAACTGACCTTGGATGCCATAGGCAAAATTAAAATCACCCGCATTGAAGCTTTGGCCTACACGCAGAATAGCGCCATATCGATTGGTATATAGACTGCTGAGATCTTCCGCTCCTAAATCACTTTTAAAACTAACCTTCTTTAACTCCGCAAAATAGGGTCCGGCCGCTAATTCAAGACTGGGAATCCACTTCCCTTCAAAATTAAAACGATGCTGATAGACTAAGGAATACAGACTGAAAGAGAAGTCATAGCCCTCACTTAAAAACTGCCCCTCGCCAAAACGATTATAAGATTGGCTTAATTGCTCATCCCAGCTAAAGCCAAATTCCAAACTTGACCGATCATTAAAGGCATAAGAGCTATAAAGCTCATAATTAAGCCCATAAGTACTCCGACCCGCCACTAGGCTGTTCGCATCATTAGCTAGGCGATAAATTGTGTTGTAAATACCGATTCGGTCGTAATGCAAGCGTATTCCAATTTGCCAAGCTTTGCTTTCCTTAGGATAAGCTACCGGTTTTTCGCCAAGCGGCTGTAAGATAAATTGCTCTCTTAATTTTGCAGACCAAGGTCCCATAAGCCATGAATGCCAGCCTTTAGCTTCCAAATTCTTTAAAGCATAATACACCGAATCTTGTGCTTGCGTCAATAATGGCGGCGGCTCTTGATCTTTAAATTGAGGCTGAGCTTCTTTTTCTTGAGCGGCCGCACCTTCAACTGTTGGAGTCTCCTTATTAATAAGTGCGGGACTAGCGGCTAAGTTTCCCTGGTCATCGCTAGCTATACCCTTTGCTGGTCTATTTTTAGTCTCGGTCGACGGAGATGAACCAGTCTCTTTCGGGTTTTTGGAAGCGGGCCCTTGGTTATTTTCGGTTTCCAAGGCTTGTGGCTTTGCTATTTCTTGCTTAGCTGCATCGCTATTAGCTTCAGGAATATGGTATTCCTCTGAATTGGGATATAAAAACCAAAGTAGTGCCAGTGGTAAAACTATTAAAGCCACTCTTCTAATCCAGAATAGAGCGCTAGCATAATTTAACCTTCGTCTAATGCGGTTCCAAGCCCGGTCGATGGTTAATTGTTGGTTAAGCTGAGTCCAAACGTTTTGTGGCGCTTTCAAATTAGTTCCTTCGAAAGCCTTTTTTAAATCTTGATCTAAGCTGTCATCATCCAGAGAGCTGCTCAAGTCGGACCACAAATCACGCGGTGGCTTAGGACTAGCTTGATCGAAGCTGGCCTTTATTTGATCATCGATATGTTGACCCTTTTTAGCCATTTAACTTGTTCAGCTTTTCCTTTAATAATCCGCGGGCACGGTTCAATTGCGATTTAGAGGTGCCTTCACTTATACCCATTAAATCGGCTATTTCCTGATGCGCATAACCTTCTATGGCGTATAATTTTAACACCATGGCTGCCTTTTCGGGCAGGCTGTTAACCTGGCGAATTATCTCATCAGCGTTAAGCTGTGCTAAGACATTATCGACACTTAAATCGCGGTCTTGATTATACTCTTCAATAACTTCTTCCTTGCGACGCTTGGCGCGATAATGTTCTAAAGCTTTGTTTACGATTATGCGGCGGATCCAACCTTCAAAGGAACCCTCCTGCTTAAATCGCTTAAGGTTTCGAAATACATTTATAAAGCCATCCTGCAGAATATCGCAGGCCTCATCGTCGTCTTTCGCATAGGTCCAGGCCACGCGATACATTTTATCCGCAAACTTGCGGTATAAAGCCTCTTGATAGATGCGTTTGTCCTTTAGACATCCGGCTATCAATTCCTCATCGGGCAATTTTTGAAGCTCTTGTAGGGTCATCAGAGTATGACTAAGTCTAGTAATTCATCTACCTTATCTTCGACCTCATCCAGGATATCGCTATTTTCATCTTCATTAATAAGGATGGTCTGCACTCCTTGATAATTTACTAACTCTGCCTCGTCTAAATCTTCGATACTCACCCCGGCAAACCAGTGGACGGGATTTAGCTCGATGGTGCCAATACTCTGACGATCCGAAACTAAAATCACCTCCGTACCTCCTTCGCCATTGCGGGCATTGACTCCAAATATTTTAAGTTCCTCGAGCTGCAGTACGATGGGGTAACTAAGACCATCCGAATTGGTGTAATTACCGCGAACCTCTAGGCTTATTTCATCTTCGTCTTCCGACTTATACTCAATTTCGAACTCCACTTCAATTCTGGAGTAATTTCCTTGAGGAACATCGAAGTCCAAGTCGTAAATCCCTAATTCGGCATCAAAGGGAACCACTAGGCCACTCTCAAAGCGACGATCAAAATAATTATCACCCCCTTGGATACGTTCACCATCAAAAGTGAAACGCGATAATATTAAATAGCCATCATCAAATACCAGGCTTCCTCCTTTAGTCGGACTGCGATTTATGTCCATTTTAAAAGAAATATTGGTGGGTTGCTTTAAGGCCTCATTATCGGCACTGCAAGCCACTACAATAAAAGGCAAAAAGAAGAGTAATAGTCGTTTCATAGTACCTAGTCCATACGCAAGATGCATGCAAGGTACGAAAGGTTGGAAGCTAGCGCACAAATTTGGGCGCTGCCGCAATCTAAAATGGGCCACAATTATATGATAGGGAAAGGGAAAGGAACTACTCTGTTACCTGATCGAGCACGTCTTTAAGCTTATCTAGAGTAATGGGCTTAATTAGGTAATTACTTCGCAAATTATACTGTGCAGAGCGCTCCATATCTGCGGAATTGGTCGAACTGGTTAAAATGTAAATGGTAATTTTTTGATCGATTTTAACCTTAATAAATTCATCCAAAAACTGCCAGCCATCCCAAATAGGCATGTTCAAATCTAAGAGAATTAGCTCTGGAAGTCGATTGCCAGCAGTAATAATGGCTTGAAGCTTATCAAAAGCATCCTTACCATTTTTGCAAATCATAATGTTTTCAATCTTGCCGGTCATGTCCAGAAATTTTCTCGTCAAAAAAACGTGAACCGGATCATCTTCGATTATACAAGCAAGGTCAATTTTCTTCATAAGGTAAATATATAGTAAATGTACTTCCTACACTAAGCTCACTTTTCACTTCCACCTTGCCCCCCATTGATTCTACTTGGTTTTTCAACAAATACAAGCCAAGGCCACGAGCTTCAGGGTTTTCATGGAAAGTATTATACATCCCAAATAAGCGGTCCTTATGCCTTTTCAAGTCAATTCCCAGACCATTGTCGGTTATGCTTAAAGCATACCAATCCTTTTCAAGGCGGTCTTTAATTTTAATATGCGGCCTTCGACTGGGATCACGATATTTTAAGGCATTGGACATCAGGTTAAAAACAATACTATTTAGGTAAACCTGGAGGCCTTTTATTGTAGGCTGCTCAATGGTGTTTATTTCTAATATAGCATTTTGAAGCCCAATTCGCAAAACAGATTGCGCCTCCTCAATTGCCTTCATCACCGAGATTTCATAAAAGCTACCTTGGGTTTGCCCCTGAATCTCAACCACCTTGTTGAGGTCGTCGATAGTATTATTCAGTTTTCGGGAAGCCTCTATGGCTAAATCTAATACCTCCTGAGCACTACTATCTTCCTTTAAATAATCCAATAATTTGGAGATTCCGGCCGAGTGGGTACGCAAGTTATGCGATACAATATGCGCGAAACTATTTAAACGCTGATTATGATCCATGGTGGCATCGAGTAATTCTTGCGCCCGCATTTCCGCCTTTTTACGCTTACTGATATCTATTACCTGAGAGATAAAGTGCAGCACTTCATTTTGCTCGTTTCGCACCACCGCAGCACCTAAAAGGACATAAGCAATGCTGCCATCCTTTTTGATATAACGCTTTTCGAGTTGGTAATTATCCCTTTTACCTTCAATTAATTCTTGGACTAGGTTTAAGTCGATATTCAGATCTTCAGGATGGGTAATGTCCTTATAACTTAGCTTCATTAATTCATCGGCTGGATAGCCTGTTATCTCGCAAACCTTATCATTAACCTTAAGCCAATAACCTTTTTTATCAATTATGGCCATGCCAATAGCGGCGTTCTCGAAATTACCGCGAAATGCCTCCTCGCTTATTTGTAAGTTTTGCTCGATTAGTTTTCGCTCCGTAATGTTCTCGGTAAACATGATCATGCCCCCTACCTTATTATCCTCTTGGTACCAGGGCCGTATTTCCCATCTTAGCCAGATGCGCTTACCTGGGCTAACCTCAAAAGAGTCTTCGTTGGTTTTTAAAACTTCGCCCTGCAAACAACGGCGGTGAAAGGCCTTCCATTCATCACTAATGTTGGGAAAAACTTGATAATGACTTTTCCCAATGATGTTCTTATCTTGAATATCGTAATCGCTGTACCATTTATCGGAGCAAGCGATATAGCGCATTTTAGTATCCAACATGGCCATGGCCAAAGGATTGTCGCTAATAAAGGTTCTTAAAATTTCCCCTTTTTCTTTGAATGGACTGATGTCTTGCACCGTGCCTACCAGACGTTCCACTTTAAATATATCCGCGGGAGAAAACACCTTAGCATTAACCGAAACCCAAATGTACCGGCCATTTTTCCGTTCTAAGCGAAGCTCAGCCGAAAGCTCTTTGTCCGCACCGGAGACGCAGGCCGCTAGCTTTTGATCGAATAGCGGGCGGTCTTCCTTGTGAATCAAATCGAACCACTGGTCAAAGCCAATCCGCCTAAGCTGTTCAAAATCGTGACCAATAATTTCGGTCAAGCGACGATTTACAATAATCTCTTCACTCTCGAAGTTCATTTCCCAAGCCCCAAGATTGGCCCCTTCAATAACCTGGCGGTATAATTCCCTTTCGGAGCGAATAGCCTGCCGACTATTTACTTGAAAATCGATATCCTGAAAAAGTCCGTACAAGCGCCGGCATTTCCCTTGTCGGTCAAGCTCGGGTATACCGATGGCTCGCACCCATTTTTTAGAATTAGTAGCGGTGATGATCCGCAGTTCCTCATCGAACTGTTCGCCTTTATTAATGGCTTTATCTACCAATTCGCTAATTCTATCCCGACTGAAACCTTCCTCGTAAAAATTAATTCCCGACTCAACATTGGAATCAAAACCATCGCTTACCTCATGGATTTCACGGGTAACCTTACTCCAAAAGGTTTTCTGATTATCTAAGTCAACTTCCCAGAAGCCAATTCGCGCCGCCTGACTCGCTTTTTCCAAGAGCTGCTCACTGCGTTTTAAAGCGGTAATTTCGGTGTGAATGGCTAAAATTCGCTGGGGCTTCCCTCCTTTATCCGTAATGCTAATTAACCTAGACCTAAGCCATAGCCAGTAGCCTTCCTTATGGTTATAACGCCCAATTAGATCTATGGGCACCGTGGGCGCCTTTAAATATGAGGAAATGGATTCTTGTAATCGCTCATTATCCTCAGGATGAATAATATCCTGCCAAGCTGGAGCACTAAAATCTGCCCTACCGGGATCATAACCTAAGGTCTCCCAAAAACGATTATCAATCCATTCCTTTTCGGGATTATTTAAATCTCGGTACCAGATACCGTCGAGCGCCTGCTCCCGCACTAAATCAAATAAAGTAGAATCTTGAGCGAGCTTGTCGAAAAGCTCCTTTTTTAAACTATTGGTCAATTGTTGAGGTTTGGTTTATCTTTAAAGCTCTAGGCAGGACCCTAAATTAGGAATTTGATTTTTTAAAAATGAGAAGATTCGCCCTCGGATTTGGACTTTTAGCTATTGTGCTAAGCAGTAATGCACAAAACCAATACTTTAATCAGCAATTATTGCCTTTAGGGGATGAGTCGGCGCTCCTGGCTAATAGTGGAATCGCAGGTCAAAGCCCCAATAGTGCGGTTATCTTTAATCCTGCCGCTTTAGTCCTCAATACCGGAAATAGCTTCTCCTTTAGTGGTAATGCCTATTTCGAGTTCGAATATACCGCCGAGGGAGCAGCAAGCCTTGGAGGGGAATCGATCGATCTAAATGCCAGTGGTTTGCAGTTTATGCCTACCAGTTTAATCTACCATCTGGACAAATGGGGTTGGAATTTTTCCTTCGCACTCTGCGTACCCAACTACCTTGATTATACCGGTGAAGAAAGATTTGAATCGGCCAGTGGCAGTCCTTTTAATAAACTTAATATAACTGAAGGCGTAAAAGAGTCCCTTTATTCTGGATTTTTAGGGGCTGGAAAAGACTTAGGCGAAGGATGGTCTTTAGGTTTTTCCATTTATGGCAATTACTACAGTTATTCCAACATCATTGTAATTGAACAGTTTAGCACAGGTAACCCAGCAGATTTCTATTTATATAATGGCTATCAAGAAGCTGAGTCTTACAGTCTCGGTGCCATGTTTGGCCTGCTTAAGCAATGGGAATCGCTAAGACTGGGACTCACCCTTACTAGTCCTAATCTTAATTTATTCGCCCAGGGTGTAGATCGGGGAAGTACCAGTATTGCTGGTACCAACTCCATACCAAAATTCACATCGTATGAAACTAATGACGTTAAAACCCATTTATCCAATGGTGCAAGAATAGGTTTTGGCATTGATTATAAAATAGGTACGAAATTAGAATGGAGTGCCGACTTCAATTATTTTGGCGCACAGAGCCAGGGTTTATTCCCAGCGAGTCAGGCTGGAGAAGCCTCCTACCGTGCTAGCACTGGTTTTAAATATAGCATTAACAGCAACAGCGTGAGCTATTTAGGCTTTGCTTATCTACCTAGCAGTAAAAATGGTAGTCAGCGGGAAACCACCGTACTTACCGCCGGCAGCCGACTGCGAATAGGCCGCACCTTAAACAGTGTAGGCGTATTCTTCGCCAATTCCTCCGAGGAATTACTTAATGGTTCAGCCCAATTCGATTACTTCGGTATAATGATAGGAAGTACCGTAGACCTGGATTTTTAGCAAACCTTAATTTTTAAGCAAAAAAAGAATTGCCCCGCACAGTAATTTTGTCCCATGCGAATTTTGGTGGTAGAAGATGAAATTGGCATTGCCAATTTCCTAAAGCAGGGCCTCGAAGAAGAAGGCTTTGAGGTGGACATTGCCCACCATGGAAACAAGGGCCTCGACCTAGCCCTTTCTGGTCATTATCAGCTATTACTGCTCGATTGGATGTTGCCGGGAAAAAGTGGTTTAGAAATTTGCGAAGCCTTTCGCTCAGAAAATAAAGCCACGCCCATAATTTTTCTCACCGCTAAGGATACCATTAGTGAAACCGTAGAGGCTTTAAATACCGGGGCCAACGACTACATTAAAAAGCCCTTTCATTTCGAGGAGTTACTCGCCCGTATTCAAGTACAGCTGCGGGAAGAAAAGGAATCTTCCCGGATTCTTAGTGTTGGTTCCCTTCGGCTCGACCCAGATAAGCACGAAGTAAAACAGGCCGATAAACCTATCGATCTAACCCAAAAAGAATTTGCGCTCCTCCAATACCTCTTGGAAAACAAGAATTCGGTTTGCATCCGCAAAGACATCATTGAAAAAGTATGGGATATCCATTTCGATTATCCTACTGGAGTTATTGATGTATTTATCAATGCCTTGCGTAAAAAACTGAATCTCCACAAGGGAAATGACTTAATCCAAACCGTTCGTGGCGTGGGATACATTATCAAAGATTCCTAAGATGCGTTTTAAAGATCGAATCGCCATTCAATACCTCTGGGCTACCGCCGTTTTAATGGCTATCTGCTTTATAGTGGTTTACTTAGTAGCTCGAGAAGTGGTATTCGCAAACCTCGACCGCGATTTAGACTATGAGGCAGAGAAGCACACCTATGAAGTACGCATTCAAGGCGACAGTATTCGCTTCTACAATAAAGCAGAATGGGAAGAAAGAGAACATCGTGAAGTTCAAGTAAACCCAGTTTTCATTCAGATTATCGATCGCCATGGTAAGGTGATGGATAAGTCGCCCAACCTCAAAGAAGGACAATTAAAGGCTCACTTCCCTCCACGCACCGAACATTTTAATAGTGAACTCAACACCCAACGCATTCGACAAGTGCAATTAGCGCTTAAGGAAGAAGGAGAATTAAAAGGCTATATCTTGGCTGCTATGTCTAGTGAGTCGGCCCTATCCATTCTTAGTGGTTTAGCTTGGGTTTTGTTTTGGGTCTACCTATTTCTTCTCCTGACCCTCTTCTTTTTCTCGCGACAATTAGCACAGAGAAACATTAAACCCGTTGAGGACCTCACTCAGGCAGTACAAGGCATTGGTCAGCACCAATTTACCAAGCGGGTTCAACTGCCTAAATATCAAGATGAAATTTACCAGCTCTCCCAACAGTTTAACCAATTGCTGGACCGAATTGAACAAGCTTTAAACCGTGAAAAGGAGTTTACTTCTGATGCATCGCATGAATTACGGACCCCTATTGCTAGTCTGCGTGGTACGCTCGAAGTCCTTATTCGCCGCGAAAGAACGGCCGAAGAATACCAAGAAAAAATTAAGTATTGCCTGGGTGAAATTGACCGTATGTCGGATATCACCGATCAGCTACTTACCATGGCCAGGATCGAACAACTGAGTCCGCATCAAGAGCAGCAACGACCCTTAAGCGAATTAATTGATGAAACCTTGAAAAGCTTGGAGAAATCAATCAATGAACTAGACATTCAGATACATCGCCAGAAAGAAAAGGAAACCCTCACCTTAGCCCAGCATCAGGCTCAATTAATACTTGGCAATATATTGGGGAATGCGGTAAAGTATAATCAACCGGAAGGTAAAATTTGGATCAACCTTTTGGAAAAGGCAGAAGAATACCAAATCGAAATCGGCAACCTGGGCAAACAAATACCGAGGCAAGAAAGAGATAAAATTTTCCAAGCCTTTTACCGAGGGTCTGACTGCCTAGAAAGCCGCATTAAAGGAAATGGGCTTGGCCTAGCGATTGCGAAAAAGGCAGCCGAAAGTTTGGGGGCTAAACTCAGGTATGAAGCTCGGGCTGAAAAGGAAAACTACTTTATACTCACCTTAAGTAAGAATTAAGATTAGCCCTTATTCGCCATAGCCTCAGACTCTAATTTTGTCCTAAGCTTCAGAAATGATTGACCGTCTATTAAAATACAGCATCGAGCATAAGCTCATTATTTTATTACTGACCTTAGCAATGAGCGCTTTTGGCTTCTACTCTTTAAGCCAACTATCGATTGGAGCCGTTCCAGACGTAACCAACAATCAAGTACAAGTAATTACTACCTCCCGCAGCCTTGCTACCGAAGACGTGGAAAAATTTCTCACTTATCCGGTAGAACTAGAAATGGCTAATCTACCCGGCGTCAAAGAGATACGCTCAGTTTCTAAGTTTGGATTATCGGTGGTTACTGTGGTTTTCGAGGATGATATGGGCACCTATCTACCCCGACAACTTATTGCGGAAAAACTAAAAACCGCCGAAGAGAAAATCCCTGCTGGCTTCGGCAAACCTTTTATGGGGCCTATAAGTACCGGCTTGGGCGAGATTTATCAATATTACATTGAAGTAGACCCCGCCTATCGAAATAAATACCCCTTAAGCGAAGTGCGAAGCATCCAAGATTGGATAGTAAAAAGGCAGCTCTCTGGTATTCCTGGAGTTGTAGAAGTAAATACTTGGGGTGGTTATTTAAAACAGTATGAGGTTGCTATAGATCCGCAAAAACTAAGGGCCATGCACCTAAGCATTACCGAGATTTTTAGTGCCTTAGAGAAAAATAACAGCGTGTCGGGTGGAGCTTATATCGAAAAGTCAGGCCAGTCTTATTTTGTGCGTGGGGAGGGTTTAATAAAACAGCTTAAAGACATTGAAAACATTGTGGTTGGCCAGCGCGATGGTTTACCCATTTATATGCGAGATATTGGCAAAGTTCAATTTGGACACGCCAACCGCTTTGGAGCAATTACGGCGAATGGTGAGGGAGAAAAAGTCTTAGGCCAAGTGATGATGCTAAAGGGTGCCAATTCCAAAAAGACGATTGACTTGGTAAAGCAAAGGGTAGCGGAGATTTCCAAAACCCTCCCTCCAGGAATCAGTATCAACGGTTTCCTAGAACGCAGTGAGCTTATAGATAAAACCACCTTTACTATTGCTGAAAACCTAATTCTGGGCTGCTTAATCGTAATTTTTGTAGTGGTCCTGCTATTGGGAAATCTGCGCTCTGGTTTAGTAGTTGCCTCCGTAATTCCCCTTAGTTTACTCTTTGCTTTGTCGCTCATGTACCTATTTGGGGTAGACGCCAACTTAATGAGTTTGGGAGCAATTGATTTCGGAATTATAATCGATGGTGCAGTAATTATCATCGAATACATCGCCTTTAAAATAAATAGCAATAGTGCTCAGATCGCGGCATTAAATAAGGAGGCCAAACAAGCCCTTACCGATAAGATTAGCTTGGAAGGAAGCGTCAAAATGATGCACTCCGCCATTTTCGGCCAACTTATTATCATCATCGTTTTCATACCAATTCTGGCCCTCACCGGAGTCGAAGGTAAGATGTTCAGGCCCATGGCCATGGTGTTTAGCTTTGCGCTGATAGGTGCTATGATACTCTGTTTCACCTATGTTCCGGTGATGTCCTCCATCTTCATTAAGCCGCAGCAAAAAAAGAAATCAAATATCTCAGACAAGCTCATTCTCTGGCTGCAAGGCAAGTATAGACCGAGCATCAGCTGGGCCTTAGATAATCCGAAAAAAGTTTTAGTCACCGCCTTCAGTTTATTTGGCGCTAGCTTATTCCTTTTCAATAGCATGGGAGGCGAGTTTGTACCTACCTTAGACGAGGGCGACTTCGTTATACAACCGGTGCTTAAAACTGGGACCTCCCTCAAAGAGACGGTTTCCATTACCACCGAAATTGAAAAGATTCTGGGTGAATTCCCTGAAGTTGACCAGGTAGTAACTCGCATTGGGGCGGCCGAAGTTCCTACCGATCCGATGAGCATGGAGGAAAGTGATGTCATCATTAAATTAAAAGCGCCTAAGTATTGGACCACTGCCGAAAGTAAAGATGATTTAGCCGATGCCTTTAAAGCAGCCCTTAGTGAGCGCTTGGCGGGCATGGACTTCGAGTTTACGCAACCTATAGAAATGCGCTTCAATGAATTAATCACTGGGGTACGTGCCGATTTAGCCATAAAGGTCTTTGGCGAAGACCTTGACCTACTGCACCAAAAGGCAGAAGAAATTGAAAAGCTTATCGAAAATGTACCAGGCGCCGCAGACATCATAGTAGAGAAAACAGTTGGCTTACTGCAGATGAGTGTGCACTACGATCGGGCTAAAATTGCGCGATACGGCCTTAATATCGAGGACCTAAACCGGGTTTTGGAAACCGCTTTTGCAGGTAAAAGTGCAGGCACCATTTTTGAAGGGGAACGGCAATTTGATCTGGTCCTTCGCTTTGATGAGAAAAACCGACAAAGCATCGAAGACTTAGCCAATAGCCCCATAAAAATGCCGGATGGAAGGTTCTTACCCCTGCGTGAATTTGCCAAAATTGAATACACTAAAGGTCCAGCTAAGATTTCCCGTGATAATACCCAAAGACGGATTGTAGTTAGTGTTAATGTTCGCGGTCGTGACCTCGAATCCATGGTTCAAGAAATTCAAGGGATCATCGATCAAAACTTAAATTTACCCAGTGGCTACCGAGTAACTTATGGCGGTCAGTTCGAAAACCTTAGGGCCGCTACCCAAAGACTTAGTGTAGCCGTACCCATAGCTCTAGTGCTCATATTCATCCTACTCTATTTCGCCTTCGACTCTATTTATGAAGCCCTAATGATATTTAGTGCCATACCCATGTCGGCGATAGGCGGAGTGCTCCTCCTCTATGCCCGCGGCTTACCCTTTAGTATCTCTGCGGGAGTCGGCTTTATCGCCCTGTTTGGTATTGCGGTACTCAACGGACTAGTGCTTATCGAAGAGTTTAAAAGTCTGGAGAAACAGTCCTTTAGCAGTCTTAAGGAACTAATCATTGAAGGGACTCAAAAAAGGCTGCGCCCCGTATTGCTTACCGCCTCGGCGGCGGCTCTGGGTTTTTTACCGATGGCCATTTCCACCTCGGCAGGTGCAGAAGTACAAAGACCACTGGCAACGGTAGTGGTAGGCGGACTCATAAGTGCAACGGCGCTTACCTTAATCGTTTTACCTATTCTTTATGCGATGATGCATGAATATCGAAACAAGAAGCTTAAGCTGAAAGCTAATACCGCTACACTGGCATTATTACTCCTGAGCCTATCAGGCTTTCAAGCCTATTCCCAAAAGAGCCTAAGCCTCGAGGAAGCCCTAGAAATTGGAGAAGCGAATAATGCTCTATTTCGAACCGCCGTCCTGCAACAAGAAAGAGCCGAAGCCTTAGTTTCGGGGGCCTTTAATATTGATCGTACCGAGATATTCTATAGTTACGACGAGAACAATATTGCGCCCAATGACCAGGCCCTTAATGTTTGGGGCTTCCGACAAAGATTGGAATTCCCTAGCATTTATGGAGCGCGTTATAAAAATTACAAAGCGCAAGTAGCTTACCAAACTGCGCAACTGGATTTGGCTAAACGTCGACTGCATTTAGAAATTAGTCGAGTGTATTACCAATTAGTCTATGCAAAAAAACGCCTCGCACTGGCCTTAAGCCTAGATAGCATTTATAGCGATTACGCCCAATTGGCTCAATTACGCTTCGAAAAAGGCCAAAGCTCTAAACTGGAGCAACTTAGCGCTCAGGCTAAACAGCGGGAAATTGAGATCCTAAAAGACCAAAGGTTAAAGGAAGAAGCAGCCGCCCTATTAAGCTTTAATGCCCTCTTGCAGGCCGAAGATGATTATACCGTGCAAGCGACAGCATTAATCGGAGAAATCCCATCCGCCGCAAGGCCTAGTGTAGAAGAATTACTCCTAAGCAGCGAGGCTAAAATTCGCTGGAAACAAGCGGCAAGACAGGAAGCAGCACAGGGTTTTTTACCCGATCTAAGCATTGGCTTGTTTCAAGGTAATAATCAGGGGGCAAATGCACGCCCCTATTCGGGTATTGAGGCAGGAATAGCCATTCCCCTTTGGTTTGGCAGCAATAAAGCCCAGTTGAAAGCCGCTCGAGTGGAACAGGCAATTGCTGTAGCCGAAAAAGACGCCTATGCCAATCGCCTTACTACTGAAGTGCAAAAACTGGAACTCGAAGCAGAGCGCCTAGAAGCCAAGTTAGACTATTTTAATACTGAAGGATTGCAATTAATTGAAGCTTTAAAATCTCAGGCGGATGTTGCTTTTAAGAATGGAGCCATTAGCTTCATCGAGTACAGTCGCTATCTCGAACAGGCGCTAAAATTAAAAGAGGATCACCTACAAGTGAAAAGGGATTACACCATGGCCCTATTGCAATTAAAATATTTGAATTGATGAAAAAGTTACTATTCCTTTTGGCAATTGGCCTTGCCGCAGCCTGCGGGGAGAAGAGCGAGGTGGAAGCAGAAAGTGTAAGTGCAGAGCCCCGGGTATTGGAGCTAAGTCAGGCGCAAATAAAAGCCGGGAATTTCGAGCTTGGCATGGCCCAGAACCAAGTTTTTTCAGATGGTATCAGCTGTACGGGGAATACCGAGGTAGCACCCGAGTTTCTAGCCGAAATAAGTCCGGTTTACGGCGGCTACGTAGCGGAGACCCATCTGCTAAGTGGCCAAAAGGTTAAAAAGGGTCAGACGCTCTTTTACCTCGAAGCCCCATTCTACATCGAACTTCAAGAGCAATACCTTAAAGCTAATGCGCGGTACCAGTGGTTAAAACAAGATTATGAACGCCTATCAAATTTGGCGGAAAAAGAAGCTATTGCCGACAAAGAGTGGCAGGAAAGTGAAAGTAAGTTTTTAGAGGCTGAAGCCGAGTGGCAAGCTTTGCGTAAAAAACTAGCACTTGTAAATATTTCGGCGGAGCAATTGACTGCCTCGCGTCTTCAATCGAGAGTAGCGGTAAAAGCGCCTATAAATGGTATTATTAGTGAGGTCCACCTCAGTAAGGGTAAATATTTGGAGGCCGGACAATTGGCCCTAAAAATTATCGATAATAGTCAGCTGCATTTAGGTATCCAAGTTTTTGAAGAAGACTTAAAAAAGATCGCCATTGATCAGGCTTTAAAGTTTCGCCTGCAAGGTTCGGAAGAATGGTATGATGCTAAAATCAAACTAATAAACCCAGCGCTCAATGCGGCTAAAGGAACGGCCAATTTACACGCCGAGATATCCCCTCAGCAAGACATTCCCCAGTTACAGCCAGGGATGTACGTAGAAGCCTTAATCAAGACTCAGGAGGAAAGTTTTTTGGCCTTACCCATAGAAGCATTATTGGAGGAAGGTGATCAATTCTTCGTTTATGAAGCGAATAGCGAAGCGGAGACTGTCAAATTAAACAAAGTGGCGGTGCAACTAGGTCAGCGCAATAGCCGCTACTTTAGCGCCCCTCAAATTAGAAAGGAGACCAGGTATTTGATTAGGGGAGCCTTTCGTTTAGCGACGGACTAATTCCTTAACCTCTGGATCAGCTAAGTAATATCTGGGCTGATGCTTTTCTTGCTCCTCGCTATTAAATTTTCCCAAGGAATAATTGCCTTTGTAAAGATCATAACGTAGGCGATGATCTTGACTGCGAGCCACAATCTTGTACTGACTTGAATTTCGCTTCACATAATATCGTTCAGCTTCGGTATACAGTGTATACTCTAAGGGATAGTCCTTTAAGGCCTTAAACATCTCATCCCTACTACTCGAAATAATCCATAAGAGATGATTACGGTCGCGGAGGGTGTATAACATGAAATTGCCATTTACATCCTGGTATTCACTTAAAATCAGGTTTTCCCATAAAAATTGAACTTGGTCAAACTTAAAACCAGCTTCCGATAACACGTAATTGCCAAACATCTGTTTTTTGGCCTTGGAAAAAAAAGCTTGGTAAAAAGCCCCGCCTACCAGCGGGAAAACTATTAGTGCCTCGGGATGCTCACTAAAGTCTAAATCCCCTTCGCTAAACATTTTCAAAAGGAATACCACCGCTATTAGCCCCATGGTAAGCATAAAGTATACAAGGATACTCATACAACCCATGTTCGTGCTATCTCTTCGACGGACCGTAAAAACTCGCTGCTGCATAGCGAAAGGTAAGCGCAATTTTTTAAAGATGAAAAGTTCTTAACCGACTCTCCTTCTCTCTTCGCGATCCTGGCGAAATCAAAATAGGTGTTGTTGCTTTTAAAACAAGGTCCTATCCGGCAGGTTTATTTTAGCAAAACGGGATTCAGTATTCCGGTCTATCCTTGTTCTAATTCGCTTTCATCATGGCCTTTACGCCTGACTCATTAGCTTCATATTCACTCAGACCCACAATTTTTTTATTGTCCAGCTTAACTTCCAAAAGCAAGTCAGGATTTACCCCCATCCGGAAAGGAGCCGCTTCCTGCTCGTCTCGGAAGATTAAAACCGGATATTCAAACTTCTTTAGTCCGGGTAAAATGAAAATCTTTTGAATTATTCCAGGAGCCGCACTGATATCCATAATCAGGCTGGTATTGCGGTCTTCCAAAAAGCTAGGCTTTTGATTGGCTAAAAAGTCATTCACCGCATGGGCGGCCTCTTTATCCAGGGCTACGATTAGGCGCTCGATCTTAGCATCCATGGTATGCGCTTCCCCAAATTGATCGGTAAAGCTGTATTTAGGCATTTGCTTATTGAGCACGAAAACTGGTCCTTCCACCGGTAGTTTGGGGATAGCCGAAGTGGCTAGGATTAGAATAAAAAGGGAGGCTGTATAGGGGATTAGTTTTCTCATGTTTTAATTCGATTTGCTAAGGCTAAGATAAAAAGCTTAGGAGACTAGGAATGGCAGGATTGATGATCCTGGTAATGCTTTATAGAGCCACAACTAAAAAGTCCGCCTAGAGGCGACCCTTTTTTATTTCCAACCTTACCGCTTCAAGCAAGCTTGGCCCGGCAGAATTAAAGATCCTGGTAAGGCTTTATAGAGCTACACCGAAAAAGTCCGCCTAGCGGCGACCCTTTTTTATTTCCAACCTTACCGCTTCAAGCAAGCTTGGCGGACGGTTGGAAATAAAAAAGTCCCAACTAGCGTTGGGACTTTTTCGGTGATCGCGGCAGGATTCGAACCTGCGACCGTCTGCTTAGAAGGCAGATGCTCTATCCAGCTGAGCTACGCGACCCTATCCTTAATTCGGGAAGCATAAGGATTCCCTGCAAAGGGCGGCAAAAATATTTTATTTCGCCGGTATTGGCAAATAGCAAGAGGAATACTTGAATAGTCGGGGCAATTTTATAGTTTTAAGCAGACCAAACCTCCATATGACATTCAAGTATTTAAAAGAAGACCTTTCGGCTTCTCTCGTGGTTTTCCTCGTTGCTATTCCACTTTGTCTTGGGATTGCTGTTGCCTCAGGAGCTCCGCCCCTAGCTGGCTTAATTGCAGGCCTAGTGGGAGGTCTAGTGGTGGGAAGCTTAAGTGGTTCCGAACTTAGTGTAAGTGGTCCCGCAGCGGGCTTAACGGCCATTGTCCTTAGTGCAATCAATAGCTTACCCAGCTACGAAACCTTTCTTTTAGCCGTAGTTTTAGCTGGTGTTTTTCAATATCTATTAGGCTTATTAAAGGCTGGTATTATTGGTTACTACTTCCCTACTGCGGTTATAAAAGGAATGCTTGCGGCAATCGGTTTAATTCTAATCCTCAAGCAAATCCCGCATGCCTTAGGATACGATGAGGATTTCGAAGGGGATCAATCCTTTTTTCAAGCGGATGAGCAAAACACCTTCACTGAAATTGTTCAAGCCTTGATGCACCCAAGCCCCGGAGCAATTATTATTGTCTTGGTCGCGCTTTCTCTGTTAATTCTATTCGAACAAAACTTCTTTAGAGGCTTAAAAATTTTTAAAATTATTCCACCTGCATTAATTGCCGTGCTTAGTGGTGTGGGGCTTAACCGCTGGTTTGGATTATCCTTTCCCGAGCTCGAGTTAGGTACAAAGCATCTGGTACAAATTCCGGTTAGCGAGACATTGAAGGGTCTAATTGGCGAGTTTAAATTTCCTGATTTTCAGCAAATCGGAAACCCCGACATTTATATTATCGCCTTAACTATTGCCCTAGTAGCTAGCATTGAAACTTTATTAAGTATTGAGGCCGCTGATAAGCTCGACCCTATGAAAAGAGTGAGCCCAGCTAACCGCGAATTAAGAGCGCAAGGCATTGGTAATCTTATATCCGGACTTATTGGTGGCTTACCGATTACCGCGGTAATCGTGCGATCCTCCGCTAATATTAGCTCGGGTGGGAAAACTAAATTATCGGCTATTTTACATGGCCTCTGGATTGCTCTAAGTGTAATTTTTTTAGCCCCATTGCTAAACTATATTCCTTTAGCCGCGCTTGCTGCAGTCCTATTAATGGTTGGCTACAAGCTGGTAAAGCCATCCCTAATCATCAGCATGTACAAAAAAGGACGCGACCAGTTTCTGCCTTTTAGTATTACCATTTTAGCGATACTTTTTACAGACCTGCTCATTGGGATTTCCATCGGAATGGCCGTAGGTATTTATTACATCGTAAAGACCAATTTCCAGCGCTCCATTCGCATGGTGCACCAAGACAAAACCCATTTTCTTATCCGTTTAAATAAAAATGTTTCCTTCTTAAATAAGGCCTTGCTTCTCTCATATTTTGAAGAAATACCATCCGGAAGTCATGTTTTAATTGATGCGAAAAGAGCAGAGTTCATCGACAATGACATAAAAGAACTTTTAAACGACTTTGTGAAAACCGTAGAGGAGCGCCAAATTACGCTTACTCTTCAGGGATTTGACCATAATATCTAGACCACTATGGAATTACATAAACGATTAATTCTTCAAAACAAAGCTTGGGCTGAAGAACAAAACGAAAAGAACCCTGGCTTCTTCGAAGATCTAGCCACCGGTCAGAGCCCAAAATACCTTTGGATTGGCTGTAGTGATAGTCGCGTTCCCGCCAACGAAATCACCGACACACACGCCGGAGAGGTTTTCGTTCATCGGAATATCGCCAATATGGTGGTGCACACTGATCTTAACCTATTATCGGTACTTCAATATGCGGTGTCTGTATTAAAGGTAGAACATATTATTGTGTGCGGTCATTATGGTTGTGGTGGCGTTAAAGCGGCCTTTGAACATGGAAATCTTGGGCTATTGAACAAATGGCTACGAAATATAAAAGACGTATATCGCTTACATGAAGCCGAAATCAAGGAGTCTTCTTCCGATGAGGAAGAAAGACTCAACAAATTTGTGGAGCTAAATGTAGAAGAGCAAACCATGAACTTGGCAAAAACTTCTATTGTTCAGCAAGCTTGGGCTGATGGACACCGCCTAATGTTACACGGCTGGGTCTTCGATATCTCTAGTGGTCTCGTAATTGAAAAAGTACTTATCGAGGATGATAAAAACCTCGATGACATTTACAAATACGATATCGAAAAGGGCGTTCAATACTAAGAGGCCAAGCTCTTTTGATAGGCTTCCAGAGCGGGTCTATAGGTTCTGGAAACAGGCAGCTCCCCTTTAGCGGTTTTAAGTTCTTCGCTATGGATGGTTTGCACTTGATCTAGATTCACAATAAAGGAGCGATGAATGCGCATAAAGCCTTCGGGCAGACGCTCAGACAATTTGCTGATTCGGTCACGGCTTACCAAGACCTTATCTTCAAAATGAAAATAGCATTGCTCATTCTTACTTTCAATATAAATGAGCTTATGTAAATCGATGCGCATTTGCTTGCGATCCGAAACTATATCAAACCACAGTGGACCATGTTCCTCCAGCCCGGCTTGCTTTTCTCTAAAAAGGCGTTCTTCCGCAAAAGCGAAAAACAACATATAAAACCAAAGAAAAACCGGGTTCACTAGCACTTTAGGTAAAGCTTCTAGCTTCAATTCAAATAGTAGCCAATAAGCAATTACCATCGCAACCCATTCGAGGTACAAGGCAAAAAGTAGAATGTAAAACAAATGCAACCAGCGCCAACCTCCTTTACGGTTACGCCAATACTGAATACCAAAACTCATTAAAGCGGCACCGGGTAATAATAATACCGCGAGAATACTGGCCGAGTAAAAACTGCCCAGTAAACTCTGATAAATGAAACTCATGATTACAATTGCTAGTAACCAGAAAAGGATTCGCTTAGTAAATTTCACGAAGTAAATATGCGACGAAAATGGCCATATAGCAAGGAAGTTCGGGATTTGACCGCTCAAGTTCGGGATTTGACTTGGCAAAAGATTTCCTAATTTCAGTGCTTTGGAGGGAACATAAAAACTAAAATCATGATCGATTTATTTTACATGGGTGGCCCCCTTTTTATGAGCCTCATTAGCATCTGTCAGCTGGCAATGTTTATTGCCATTATTATGCACTTCCGCGGATCGGACAGCCTAAACTATGTACGCGAACTCGGACTATTAGGCTTAGCCTTGGGAATCCTCGGACAACTTATCGGACTATTTGAAGCCTTTAAAGCGATAGAGATCATTGGCGATGTTTCGCCAGCTCTGCTCGCAGGCGGTCTAAAAGTTTCCTCCATTACTACCCTTTACGGATTACTGGGCTTTATTATTAGCCGCTTATACCTCATGGCGGGTCAGGCTCGAAAAGCAAAAGACTAAAAAAAAGACCATAAAAAAAGCGGCTCGAAAGCCGCTTTTTTTTTTCTTATCCACCAAAGTCGTCGAAACTTACATTCTCTGGCGGTACACCCCAATCGTCGCACATCTTTAAAACGGCGGCATTCATTAAGGGTGGTCCACAGAAATAGAATTCGATTTCTTCGGGCTCAGGGTGTTTGGATAAATACTGATCAATCACCGCTTGGTGAACAAAACCAGTAAATCCATCCCCTTCTCTATCGTTTACATCCTTCTTCTCGGTCCAATTATCTTCTGGCAATGGCTCAGAAAGAACTACGTGGAATTGGAAGTTCGGGAATTGATCTTCAATTTGCTGGAAATCGTCTAAGTAGAATAACTCACGCTTAGAGCGACCACCATACCAATAGCTAACCTTACGGCCAGTTTTAAGGGTATGGAACAAGTGGAATAAGTGTGAGCGCATGGGCGCCATACCTGCACCACCACCGATATAAATCATCTCGGCCTCGGTATCCTTAATAAAGAACTCTCCGTAAGGACCAGAGATAGTTACTTTATCGCCTGGCTTTTGGTCAAATACATAAGAAGAACAAACTCCAGGGTTTACGTCCATCCACTGATTCTTGGCACGGTCCCATGGTGGAGTAGCAATACGAATGTTCAACATTACGATATTACCTTCCGCTGGGTGGTTAGCCATAGAATAAGCACGGAACAGAGGCTCGTCATTCTTCATCTTTAGATCCCATAAACCGAATTTATCCCACTCCGATTTAAAGTCCATTGGATCACGACCTAAGCGTGGGTGAGAAGTGATATCAATATTCTTGAAATCAACTTCACAAGCTGGTACATCCACCTGGATATAACCACCTGCTTCAAAGTCGAGGTTCTCACCTTCTGGTAAACGAACCACGAACTCTTTGATAAAGGATGCAACGTTGTAGTTCGAAACAACTTCACATTCCCACTTCTTAATACCGAAGATTTCTTCTGGTACGTGGATTTTCATATCGCCACGCACCTTTACCTGACAACCTAAGCGCCAGTTTTCTTGAACCTCCTTACGGGTAAAATAACCTACCTCGGTTGGAAGAATTTCACCACCGCCATCGAGAACCTGACACTTACACATGGCGCAAGTACCACCGCCACCACAGGCAGAGGGTAAGAAGATTTTTTCATTTGATAAGGTAGACAATAAGGTCCCACCTGATTCCACAGCGCGATCTTCGCCGTTGATATTCAATGTTACTGGGCCGCTTGGAGAAAGCTTAGCCTTAGCTCCTAATAGTACCGATACTAAAAGGATGATCAGTAAAAAGAATACAACAATACTGGAAATAATTACTGTACTGGTTGATAATAATACCATCTCAATAATATTCATAATTACAATTTAATTCCCATAAAGGCCATAAAGGCTATACCCATCAAGCCAGTCACAATAAATGTGATTCCCAATCCACGTAGAGGCGCAGGGATGTTTGAGTAACGGATCTTTTCACGAATGGCAGCAATCGCTACAATCGCTAAGAACCAACCCACACCACTACCTAAACCAAATACGGTAGCCTCGCCAATTGAATTGTAATTACGCTCTTGCATGAATAATGAACCACCAAGGATAGAACAGTTTACCGCAATAAGAGGTAAGAAAATACCCAGGGCACTGTATAAAGCTGGTGCAAACTTTTCTACGATCATCTCTACCAGCTGTACCATAGAGGCAATTACCGCGATAAACATGATGAAACTTAAAAAGCTTAAATCTACTTCAGCAAATTGTGGTCCTAACCAAGAAAGGGCTCCCTCCTTTAGGACGTAGTTTTCCAATAAATAGTTAACTGGAACGGTAATCCCTAATACAAAGATTACAGCTGCTCCCAAGCCCACCCCAGTACTTACTTTCTTCGATACTGCTAGGTAAGAACACATGCCTAAGAAATAGGCAAAAATCATGTTCTCAACAAAGATGGATTTTACGAATATGTTAATGAGTTCTTGCATGGCTCAAACTAGTTATCCTCAATTAATTCTTTATTCCTTGAACGTTGTACCCAGATAATAATACCTACGGTAATAAGAGCCATTGGAGGAAGCAACATTAAACCATTGTCGCTGTAAAAACCACCATTACTCAAGTACCAAGATTCGGGAATAACTTGTACTCCAAATAACTGACCGCTTCCTAATAATTCACGGAAGAAGGCCACGGCTAATAAGATCCAAGCATAACCAAAGGCATTACCCACGCCATCTAGGAAAGATTTCCAAGGACCATTACCCAAGGCAAAGGCCTCAAAACGTCCCATGATAATACAGTTGGTAATAATTAATCCCACGAATACCGAAAGCTCCTTACTTACGTCGTACACATAGGCCTTTAAAACTTGGTCTACTAAAATTACCAAGCTCGCAACCACTACTAACTGAACGATAATACGGATACGGTTTGGAATGTAGTTACGCATCAAAGAGATGATCACGTTACCTGCACCTAGTACAAACAATACCGAAATTGACATTACTAAAGCTGGGTAAAGCTTTACGGTAATTGCTAGTGCCGAACAAATACCCAATACCTGAACGGTGATAGGGTTACTATCGTCTAGTGGATCGGTAATGAGCTTGCGATTCTTCTTACTGAAGAGGGGCTCGCGCTCTTTTTTTACTTCTACTGCTTCTTTAACTTCAGCCATGTTAGTCGATGCTTGCTAGTTTAGTTTCTTCCGCTTGCCCAATCGCTGCGGTCTTATAATCTTTGAGGAAGGGAATGTAGCTCTTCATGCAATCTAAGATCATGTCTTGTACCCCAACCGAAGTAATTGTACCACCACTGATACCATTGACTTCATGAGGACCATTAGCATTACCCTTCATTACTGAGATTCCTACAAATTCTCCATTATCCAAAACCTCTTTATCCGGAAAAAGGCTGGTAAACATTTCGGTTTTAATCTCAGCTCCCAATCCAGGCGTTTCACTTTTATGGTCGAAGGTCGCACCATAAATGGTACTCACGTCTTCTTCCAAGGAAATGTAACCCCAAATTGGACCCCATAATCCTTTACCGCGTAAGGGAAGAATGTAATAGGTTTTTCCATCCTTTTCGGCGATATACAAAGGAGCATTGCGTTCCAAAGGAGTTTTATCTAACTCCTTTTTCAATTCAATATCAAAAGCCTTGATACCGTCAACCGACTGGCTATTATTGATAACCAATTCTTCTTTAACGTACTGAGCGTAGGCTTCTTCGGCCGCGTCACGCTCTACACTTACGTTGATAGAGGAAAGGATGTTCTGCATCTTTTCCAATCGCACATTATTGTCTTGCTTCTCTTTGAGGCTAGTAGCCGCGAAAGATAGAAGCGCTGCCACTACGATTACCATAACCGCAGCGAATGTGAAGGTGTAACTGTTCTTATTAACGTCCATGCTTATGCTGCTTTAACAGTTGCCAAGCGCTTTTTACGCTTGTTAATATTAGCTTGAATAACGTAGTGGTCGATCAATGGAGCCATCACGTTCATGAAGAGAATGGCCAACATAATGCCTTCTGGATAAGCCGGGTTAAATACGCGAATCATAATCGCGAAGAAGCCTACTAAGAAGCCGTAAATCCACTTACCTCTCTGGGTTTGCGCAGCAGACACCGGGTCAGTTGCCATAAATACAATACCAAAGGCAAAACCACCCATGATTAATTGCTGCCAGAAAGGAACAGCCATAAAGGCTTGCTGTTCTGGAGAAATGGCGTATTCCGCGAAGGTGTTAAAAATTAGGCCCATTACTACGGCGCCGATTACGCCACTTAGCATAATTCTCCAGCTTCCAATACCCGTCCAAATAAGTACGATAGCGCCAATGAGAATGGCCAAAGTGGAAGTCTCACCAACCGAACCAGGAATAAATCCTAAGAACATATCCATAACACTGTACTGGGTAGTTCCAGAAGTAGCAAGGTCACCTAATACGGTTGCGCCAGAAAATCCGTCCACTACAGACTGGCCTTCAGCGGTGCTGGTATTAATCCATACTTTGTCGCCACTCATATATGATGGGTAAGCAAAGAAGGCAAAGGCACGGGCGGTAAGAGCTGGATTTAAGATATTCATTCCGGTACCACCGAAAACTTCCTTACCAATTACCACCGCAAACACTACCGAAATAGCTAACATCCATAATGGAATGTCGATGGGCATAATTAAAGGAATAAGCATTCCCGATACCAAGAAACCTTCCTGAATCTGGTGCTTTTTAATGATACAGAAGATAAATTCCACTCCAAGACCAACGGCGTAAGAAACAACCACCATAGGAACGATTTTAATCGCTCCCCAAAGGAATTTATCCATAAAGGTCATGCTCTCCGCTAATCCCAAAGCAGAATAATGCAGATTACCTGCATTCCACATTCCAAATAATAAAGCCGGAACCATAGCAAAGATTACCGTTACCATGGTGCGCTTTAAGTCGATGGCATCACGCACGTGGGCGCCACTGTGTGCAGTGTGACCCGGAGTGAATAAGAATGTAGCAAAGCCATCGTATACTGGGTAGTACTTTTCTAGCTTACCGCCTTCTTCAAAATGAGGCTTAACGCTATCTAAAAGATTCTTGAATAACTTCATAACAATTCAATTAATCGCCTAATTCATTCAACATTAAATCCAATCCCTCACGTAAGGTCTCTTGAACCGGAATTTTGGAAGTACATACCACCTCACAAAGGGCCATGTCTTCTTCCGCAACTTCGTAGATCCCAAGGTTTTCCATAGCCTCGATATCCTTTACCATAATCGATTTCAATAGCTGAACCGGGTAAATATCGAAGGGGAATACACGCTCGTACTCACCAGTAACCACAAAAGCTCGCTCTTCGCCATTCATATTGGCATCGAGGTTTAGCTTTTTATTCGGCATCAACCAGTTGTAAAGCGCTCGTGAAATACTAAACTTATCGGTATTTGGGGCTAACCAACCAAAGAAAGCATCTTCGCCACCTTCAGGAATTACCGAAATTTGAGTATCGTAGTAAGAAAGGTAACCTTCGGAGCTAATTTTTGTACCGCTTAAGACATTACCACTGATGTAGCGGCTGCTACCTTCTTTGATATTGTCTGCTAATACGGTTTGCAGGTTGGCACCCAAAACTAATTTATAGTAACGTGGTTTCTCGACCTGAGCTCCGGTAAGGGCCACACAACGCTGTGCATCGAATTTACCAGTCTTAAATAAACGACCAATGATGATCACATCTTGGTAGTTTACCGTCCAAATCGTTTCGCCTTTGTTAATCGGGGCTATATGATGAATCTGCACACCAACATTACCAGCAGGATGCGGTCCTTTAAAAGCATGGATTACCGCTCCGTCTACTTTGAAAGCAGGACTGGGATTAGTGCTTCCATCCACACCTAAGTGTACTTTACCATCGGTAAGTTTCTGCAAAGCCTGCACTCCCAACTTAAATTCCTCCTCTTGTCCGTGTACCACAAAATCAGCATCTGGAGCTAATGGTGCAGAATCGAAACAAGAAACGAAGATGTCGCGCGGAACGCGATCGGGATTTGCCACGATGTTATAGGGTCGTTGACGCACCAAAGGCCAAGCACCTGCATTCAGGATTTTAGCCTTCACATCCTCACGAGATAAGCTACTTGGGTCGGCAGCACCTAAATCCTGGTAACGGATTTCACTATCGGCCAAGATGCGTACCTCTAAGATGCGACGCTTTTCACCACGCAGCACTTCCACTACTTCTCCGCTTACCGGAGAAGCAAAATGGATATCAGAACGATCCTTGTCAAACATTACCGTGTCACCGGCTAGAACTTCATCACCTTCCTTAACTTTAAGCTTAAGGCGAAGACCCGGAAAATCGTCGGGTTTTAAGGCGTAGGTCTTTGGCGCATCAGCGGAAGCAAAGATCTTCTCTGCTTCGCCTACCAATTTGATATCTACACCCTTTTTAATTTTGATTACTTCAGACATCGAATGGAATCAAAAAATTGTCATTATTATTGGTCTGCAAAATTAAGACGAAGCTCGAGCCCGCCTAAAAAGCAATTAATTTAGAACTCATCTAAATTGGCTGCAAATTTAAGGCTTCTTCGCAATAAAATAAGCCCATTTTCATTTTTTCAGACATGCTCCGAAATTGCTTTCCTCACATAACTGCCCTTTGCCTCGCTTTGTTTAGCCTTATGAGTCCTTTTCTTAAGGCTCAAGAATACTATCAGGGCGGACCCTTAATTTATGATGATCACATTTACCAAGCCGGTATCCGAACGGTGCGCTTAGTGCCGCGTGGCAATGACCTCGCGATGCCGGTGATCGCCTTAAATTCGGGAGAGCAACTATTACTGAGCTTTGATGATCTCTATGAAGAATTCACCAATTTGTCCTATACCCTAATTCATTGTAACGCCGATTGGACTCCATCGGAATTAATGCGAAACGATTACCTCAGTAATTTCGGTGACGATTACATTCAGAAATTCGAGTATTCCATCAATGCCTTTATCCCTTATACCCATTATGAATTAGCTATCCCAAATCAGCAAGTAAATATTACCAAGTCTGGAAATTACCTCTTAGTGGTATATCGCGACGGTAATAAGGAAAATCTAGTGCTTAGTCGTCGATTCATGGTCTATGAAGAAATCGTTCAAATTGGAGGCAAGGTTAAACGCCCCACTCGGGTCGAAAAAATGAATAGCCACCAGGAATTGGATTTTACCATTAGTCATGGCTCCTACCCTATTCCAAATCCCTTTCAGGACTTACACGTGGTGATGTTGCAAAATCAGCGTTGGGACTTAGCGATTACCGATTTAAAGCCTCAGTTCCTCCAGAATGGTCAACTGATATACCAGTACGACGATGAAAACACTTTTGAAGGAAATAGTGAATGGCGCTTTTTCGACATAAAGAACTTATTAGCCTTAAGTTTAAACGTGCGGCAAATAAAGCAGGACAGCCTCTTTAATGTCTTTTTGGCGGAAGACCGCAGTCGGGCGGTAGAGCGCTATTCAGTGCAATTCGACATTAATGGGCAGTATCGAGTACGTAGACTGGATGCCGCCAAATCAGATTCGGAAGCCGATTACGCCCTAGTCGACTTTTACTTAGATTATCCCAATGAAATTGGCTCCGACCTCTACCTTTTCGGTGAGTTTACGGATTGGAAACTACTGCCCGAATACCGAATGTATTACGATTACGACCGTCAGGCTTATCGAGCGCAAGCCTTATTAAAACAGGGCTTTTACAATTATTCCTATGCCTTGGAGTCCAGCGCAAAGGGTTATGCCGACCTCAGCTTTTTAGAGGGTAGTCATTGGCAAACCGAGAATGATTATCAAATTTTAGTTTACCACCGCGAAATTGGCAGCCGCTACGATCGCCTAGTTGGTTTTGCTACCTTTAACTCCGATGACCTTTTTAACGAATAAGAATGGCTAAACCGGTAAAGGGAGAACATTGCTTGAATTGTGGAACGGCCACCGGCAGTGCCAATTACTGCTCGCAATGCGGACAATTAAATGATACGCGCAGACTCAGTTTTTGGGAATTGGTAAGCGAATCGCTCTCCAATTTTTTGGCAATAGACGGAAAGATTTTTCGCACCCTCTGGCGCGTCCTAGCTAAACCCGGGAAAGTAGCGACCGACTTCAAAAATGGCATGCGGGTTACGTATATGAACCCCATTCGGTTTTACTTTTTAAGCTCCCTCCTTCTTATTACCAGCATTCAACTAAATCGCTCCGATGTGGAGATCATCCGCTTTAAGGAAGGCGATCAGGAGTACGTTCCAAAGAAGAAAGACCCCAGTTCTACCTCAAGCATAGAACGGAGTTTGAACTTAGCCCGAATAAGCGAGGACTACAAGGCATTGGAGGACCCCGGACTATTTGAACGTCTGGATTATTTAACCGACTATCTTGAAGAGTCGCCCCAAAGTTCTAAAGCAGAGATTTTTGGCAGCTTGGGTATGGAGGATAGCTTTTGGAATGATTTCCTGTATGACCAGGCCCTTAAAATCGAGCAAAGCCGGAAAGAAGGGGACTTTTCAAAATTCAATAATGCCTTTATTAATAAGCTCTTCTGGATTCTATTTCTCTTTATTCCTGTATTCGGACTTATCCTCCAATTGGTTTATTGGCGTCGAGATTTTTATTATCCCGAACACCTTTTCTTCACCTTATACCAACAGTCACTTTTCTTTTTAGGCGCAAGCATTTACAATCTATTTTTCCGCAGCCCCAATGTCCTGATAATCTTAATGCTTGGCTTTGGCATCCATCTTTTGCTGGCCATGCGGCGCTTCTACCAGCAAAGTTGGCGCAAAACCATTTTTAAATTCGTTTTGATCAATATCTCCGGTATTTTCACCTTCGGACTCTTTTTTATCCTGTCTGCTATTGTGGTTTTCATTTTGCTCTAATTTTGCCCCATGGCGAAGATCGAAAGCGATATTAAGGCAGCGGCCGAGCTCCTCAATGCCGGGAAGCTGGTGGCTATTCCCACCGAAACGGTATATGGTTTAGCCGCCAATGCTCTGGATGAAAAGGCCGTGGCCCAGATTTTCGAAACTAAAAACCGTCCCTCCTTCGATCCGTTAATTGTGCATGCCAGTACTAAAGAACAGGCAGCAAGTCTGGTAGAAGACTGGGGTCCTTATTTTGATAAACTTTACCAACGTTTTTCACCCGGACCAATAAGCTACGTTTTGCCGAAAACCGCTTTGGTGCCCGATCTGGTTACCGCTGGTCATAAAACTGTCGCCATTCGCTTTCCTGCCCATCCCTTATGCCGCCAATTACTCGAAGCATTAGACTTCCCGCTGGCTGCCCCCTCGGCAAACTTATTTGGAAAGGTTAGTCCGACGGAGGCTAAACACGTTGATGAGCAGTTGGGGCAAAAGATTGAATATATATTAGACGGAGGTCGGGCTAGTGTCGGACTCGAATCAACAATAATCGATTTAAGCTCTTCTAAACCAATAGTCTTGCGCTTAGGCGGATTAAGCCTGGAAGAAATAAACAATTGCTTAGGAGAAGAAATAGCCTACACGAAAAGCTCATCCAGCAATCCCAAAGCCCCAGGCATGCTAAGCGCTCACTATTCACCTGGAATACCCGTCGCCTTTGGTAATCTTGCTGAAAACTTGCAAAAAGTAAACCGACTAAAAACCGGAAGCATTAGTTTTTGTCGAAAAATTGCCGGTATACCCGAAAATCAGCAGCGCGTGCTTTCGCCCCGATGCGACCTAAAGGAAGCGGCAAGTAAGCTTTTTGAAGCTTTACGGAGTTTTAAGGGTCAGGATATAGACGTTATCCTAGCCGAAGAATTTCCTAACGAAGGCCTGGGAAGGGCCATTAACGATCGCTTGAAAAGGGCCTCGGTGGCCTAAGCCTGATCCGACTTAAACATGGCGTCTCGCTTTTTACGCAGTTCAAAATTTTGACCCAGATAAACACGACGAACCTGCTCATCCGAAGCTAGTTCTTCGGCACTTCC
Source organism: uncultured Flavobacteriales bacterium (assembly GCA_913055685.1). Taxonomy (GTDB): domain Bacteria; phylum Bacteroidota; class Bacteroidia; order Flavobacteriales; family Schleiferiaceae; genus Croceimicrobium. The sequence continues at coordinate 81,590 of CAJXKC010000002.1, read as the reverse complement.
AGATTTCAAAATAGAACCCTCGAACATCAAATAAGTACGATCAGTAATGGCGAGGGTCTCCTGTACATTGTGATCGGTAATTAGGATGCCGATGTTCTTCTTTTTTAAAGAATAAACAATACTTTGAATATCCTCTACCGCAATGGGATCTACGCCGGCAAAGGGTTCATCCAAAAGAATGAAATTGGGGTCTACCGCTAGGGCGCGAGCAATTTCCGTTCTACGGCGTTCGCCTCCCGACAATAAATCGCCGCGGTTTTTACGAATATGGTTAAGACTAAATTCATCCAACAAGGATTCCAATTTCAAATGTTGCTCCTTTTTCGAAAGCTTGGTCATTTGCAAAACCCCCAAGATATTCTCCTCTACACTAAGCTTGCGAAAGACGGAAGCCTCTTGCGCTAAGTAACCAATACCCTTTTGCGCTCTTTTATACATGGGGTCGCTGGTAATCTCCTCCTGATCGATAAAGACCTTTCCTTCATTGGGCTTTATCAGGCCCACTACCATATAAAAACTGGTAGTTTTACCCGCGCCATTAGGACCTAGTAAACCAACAATTTCACCGCGGTTAACCTCAAAGCTTACGCCTTTAACTACCGTCCGACTGCGATAGCGCTTTACGATGTTTTCAGCTCTAAGAATCATAATTAAGACTTATTAATAGCGGTATTTGCTTTCTCCATATTGCGCACTACGCGAGCAGCAATTCGAATACCAATCTCATAAAGTAAGAGTATGGGTAAAGAAACTAAAATCTGACTTGCAATATCAGGCGGAGTAATAATCGCCGATAAAACTAAGATTAGAACGATGGCATGTCTGCGATATTGCCGCATGAACTCGGCGGTAATTAAACCGCTGCGGGCCAAAAAATAAACTACCACCGGCAATTCAAAGATTAATCCAGTGGCTAGGGTTACCGTGCTTACCGTAGAAATATAGCTCATCAAGTCAATTAAGTTATTAACCTCATCACTAATGGTATAGGTTCCTAAGAATTGCAAGGACAATGGCACAATCAAATAATAACCAAAAAGTACGCCCGCAATAAAGAGAATGGCACCAAAAAACAAAATCCATCTAGAATAACGACGTTCGGTTTTTTTCAAGCCTGGAGCCACAAAACGCCAGGCCTCCCAAAGGATATAGGGAAAGGCCATAATAAAGCCCGCAATGAGCGAAACCCAAAGGTGGGTAGAAAACTGCCCGGCCATTTTGGTATTGAGGATTTTAAATGGCATTTCACTAAGGCAGAATAATTCGGTATTACTAATTTCGCGCGAAATTGAGCAGAAAAGCTCATAGGTAAAGAAATTAGGCTGCTTGGGACCAAAGATGATGACATCAAAAAGGATCCCTTTCGCCATGAAGGCCACTAAGGCCATCGTTACCATAACAAAAGCCGAACGAATGAGATGCCAGCGTAGCACCTCAAGATGTTCAAGAAAAGACATATTATCGCTGTCGACCTTCGCCATCACCTTTTAAAATTGCTTGCAAAGGTGCTAAAAAATTGGTGGCGAAGGGAAAGGAAATCGGGAAGGAAAAAGATTTCCATTGGCGGAGAATATTAGTATATTTAGAGAATTAAACATTATTTCACGGCATTGGAACCACAAACTTCTAAGGCTCAGGAAACTTTAAAGAAATTTTTCGGCTTCAATGGTTTTAAGGGAAACCAGGAAGGAGTAATCGAAAATCTTCTCCGCGGCAACGACACTTTCGTCATTATGCCTACCGGTGGAGGTAAATCTCTTTGTTACCAATTACCAGCCATAATGCAAGAGGGCACCGCAGTAGTGGTCTCGCCTCTCATCGCCTTGATGAAAAATCAGGTCGACAGTCTACGTGGTTTTGCCGATGAAACCGGCATTGCCCACGTATTAAACTCCTCGCTCAGTAAAAGAGATATTGAACGCGTAAAGGAGGACATCCTCAACGGAGTTACAAAATTGCTTTATGTGGCTCCGGAATCGCTCACCAAAGAAGATAATATCGAGTTTCTACGGATGGCTAAGATCTCCTTCTTTGCCATTGATGAAGCACACTGTATTTCGGAATGGGGACATGATTTCCGTCCGGAGTATCGCAATTTGAAAAATATCATCCAAAAGATTGGTCGCAAGCCAATTATTGGTCTTACCGCCACTGCTACTCCTAAGGTTCAGAGCGATATTCAAAAGAACTTGGGCATGGAAGACGCTACCGTATACAAGGCTTCCTTTAATCGCCCTAATCTCTTTTACGAAGTGCGTCCTAAGACGAATAACGTAGATCGTGATATCATCCGCTTTATAAAGAAGCGCGACGGGCAAAGCGGGATTATTTATTGCCTAAGTCGCAAGAAAGTAGAAGAGCTAGCCCAAACCTTACAGGTAAACGGCATTCGCTCCTTGCCCTATCATGCGGGTCTCGATGCTTCAACTAGGTCTAAACATCAGGATGCATTCCTAATGGAAGAGGCCGACGTTATCGTTGCTACCATTGCCTTTGGCATGGGTATCGACAAACCGGATGTGCGCTTCGTAATCCACTACGATATGCCCAAAAGTCTTGAGAGCTATTACCAAGAAACCGGTCGGGCCGGAAGGGACGGTGGTGAAGGTCATTGTCTGGCTTTCTATGCATACAAAGACGTAGAGAAGCTGGAAAAATTCTTAAACGGCAAGCCTGTTTCAGAACAAGAGATTGGTATGCAGCTTCTTCAAGAAGTAATTGCTTACGCTGAAACGGCAATGAACCGGCGTAAGTTCTTATTGCATTATTTCGGGGAAGAGTTTGATGAAGATGCTGGACCCGGAGCAAAGAACGACGATAATAGTCAGAATCCGCGCAAGCAATTTGACGCCCAGAGCGATTTAAAATTGGTTTTAGAAACCATTAAAGCTACCAATCAACGCTTTAAGGCTAAATCGGTGGTAGACACTCTGGTTGGCAAGCTTGGCGCTATTTTGAAGCAATATAAAGTTCAAGAACTAGAGGTATTTAATCAGGGAGCCGACCAAGACGAAAAGCATTGGATGTCGGTGATTCGTCAAGCAATTGTACAGGGCTACCTCAAAAAAGACATAGAAAAATACGGAGTCTTATTCCTTTCCGATAAAGGGCATCAGTTTTTAATCGATCCGGTCCCCTTTATGATTGCAGAAGATCATGATTATGAAGAAGAAGCTGGTCAAGAGGACATAATTGCCGAGCAAAAAGCCGGAGCTTCCTTCGACCCTGCCCTTTTTGAAATGCTCAAGCAATTAACCCGTAAGGTGGCCAAGGAAAAAGGGCTACCGCCTTTTACGGTGTTTCAAGAGCCATCTCTAAACGAAATGGCCCTGCATTACCCCACTAGTATCGACGAGTTAAAGCAAATTTCTGGAGTTGGAGAAGGAAAAGCGCGCAAGTTTGGTGCCCCTTTCTTGGCCCTCATTCAGAAATATGTCGACGATAACAATATTGAGAAGGACGATGGCCTATTGGTAAAATCGGTAGTGAACAAATCTGGACTTAAGGTCTACGTCATTCAAAGTACCGATCGCAAATTGCCTTTAGAAGACATTGCTGCCGCCAAGGGACTCTCCATGGAGGAGTTAATTACCGAAATCGAGCACATTGTGCATTCGGGAACCAAGGTAAATTTGGATTATGTTATCGAGGATATGCTCGATGAAGAAGCGATAGAAGAAATTCACGATTACTTTATGGAAGCCGAGTCAGACGACTTAGCTTTGGCCTACGAAGAATTTGACGGCGATTACAGCGAAGAAGAATTGCGATTGATGCGCATTAAATTCATGAGCGAAGTAGCCAATTAAAACTATAAAGCACCTCTGCCCACATGCAAATTATTGAAACCCAGATTCCCGGATTATTGGAGATCATCCCCAAAGTATTCGGCGACGAAAGGGGTTATTTTTACGAGTCTTACAACAAAGAGCTTTTTCAGAACTTTGGGGTAAACTTCGAGTTTGTCCAAGACAATCAATCTTTAAGTAATAAAGGCGTCTTAAGAGGCTTACATTTCCAAAATCCACCTTTTGCGCAAGGTAAACTCGTGCGGGTAATCCAGGGGGCCGTAATGGATGTGGTGGTCGATATAAGATTGGGCTCCCCAACTTATGGAAAGCATCATAAAGTTTTATTGAGCGGTGAAAATAAATTGATGTTTTGGGTACCTCCCGGCTTCGCACACGGCTTTGTTACCCTAGAGGATCAAACTATTTTCTCTTATAAGTGTACTAATGTATATAACAAGGAGAGCGAGGGTTCCGTTTTATGGAATGACCCCGCCTTGGGAATTGATTGGGGTATTGAGGATCCTTTGTTATCCGAAAAAGACCTCCAAGCGCGGCCCTTAGCAGAATTAGAAACACAATTTAGGTACGCATGAGAAACCGAGTTTTCACCATTATTATTGCCCTAGCAGGTATTACCATTGCCTCGGTGCTCACCTTCGCAACTAAAAATGAAACCGAAGACGGCGATCAAAAGCAGAAGTTTAAGGACAATTACACCATTTACAGTCTGCCCTTGCCCGATGAAGTGAGCTTCGCCGGGGAAGTGATTCCCTTGAGTGATCCTCAAGTGCGGGAAAATTACGACCGCGAATTATTGGTAAACACCTATTGGCAAAGTCAGACAGTGTTATTCATTAAACGTTCGGCGCGCTACTTCCCCACTATCGAAAGAATCTTGAAGGAAGAAGGAGTTCCCGAGGATTTCAAATACCTGCCATTAATCGAATCAGGCCTAAGCCATGTTGTTTCCCCCGCTGGAGCAGTAGGTTTTTGGCAAATTATGGAAGGTACGGCTGAGGATTATGGTCTTGAAGTAAATAAGGCGGTTGATGAGCGCTACCACCTCGAAAAAGCTACTCGAGTGGCCTGTACTTATCTAAAGGAAGCCTATGCCGAGTTTGGTACCTGGACTTTAGCGGCCGCTAGCTACAATATGGGTATGAACGGTCTACGTAAACAGCTCGAACGTCAGCGAGGAAGTTCTTACTTCGACCTAAATTTAAATTCGGAAACCATGCGCTATGTATACCGCCTGGTGGTCATTAAGGAGATTTTATCCGATCCTCAAACTTTTGGTTTTCAAGTACGAGAAAAAGATCGCTACCAGCCAATTCCGACTTTAAAAGTAAAAGTAGATACAGCATTGACACATGTCGATTACCTCAACCAAAAGTTTGGCATCAATTATCGTATTTTGAAATTCCACAACCCTTGGTTACGTATGGAATACCTTCCAGCACGTGAGGGTAAAACTTATGAAATTGAGGTTCCCCTAAAGGAAAGTGATCGTTTATCACAGCCAATAGACCCACCCGTGGTCGACCCCAATAGTGGAGCGGAATAAAGGAGATTAAATGGAAGCGCCAAAACTACCTAGTTTCATAAAACAAAATAAGCACAAGAGCTTCGAGTTTAAGCCTCGTTACTACGACGAGCGCAAAGAACGTATCGAGGAGTTGCGTAAGAAATATGGAAAGTCGGAAGCGAAAGACCCCAAAGCAGAGAAAGAACGTTTTCGTGAAAACTTAAGCTCTAGATGGCAAGATACCCGCCAGACTAAGGTAAATAGTTCCAACCGAACCCTCCTCTTAATTATCGTAGCCCTTCTTGCTTTAACCTATTATCTAATCAAATAATATGGCCGATATCATCAGGCTTCTGCCCGATAATGTAGCCAACCAGATTGCTGCTGGCGAGGTGGTACAAAGGCCCGCTTCGGTAGTTAAAGAACTGCTGGAAAACAGTGTAGACGCTGGGGCAAGCGAAATTCAACTTGTAGTCCAGGAGAGTGGAAAAACCCTCATTCAGGTAAGTGACAACGGCAAGGGCATGACCGAAACAGATGCCCGTATGGCCTTTGAACGACACGCTACTTCGAAAATCCAAAAGGCCGAAGATATCTTCGGAATTATAACTAAAGGTTTTAGAGGCGAGGCTTTAGCCTCTATTGCGGCCGTGTCAAAGTTACATATGCGCACGCGGCAGGCCGACTCAGAACTGGGTACTGAAATTAAGATCGCCGCCAATGAAGTCGAGCATCAAGACTTTTGCAATTGCCCCCAAGGCACCAGCATAAGTGTGCGCTCCCTTTTTTACAATATTCCAGCCCGACGAAATTTTCTAAAATCAAATCAAGTAGAACTACGTCATATTATAGACGAGTTTGAAAGAGTAGCTTTGGCTCACCCGAATGTGGGTTTCCGCTTCGAGCACAACAATAACGAGCTCTTTCATTTGCCCGCATCAACGCTGCGGCAGAGGATTGTCAACATCTTCGGAAAGAAATTTAATGAAAAGCTGGTGCCGGTTTATGAAGAAACCGATTTACTTCGGATAGAAGGATTTGTAGGCAAACCAGAATTCGCCAAAAAAACTAGAGGTGAACAGTTTTTCTTTGTGAATTTCCGCTATATCCGCAATGGCTATCTGCATAAAGCGGTACAAAAAGCCTTTGAAGGTTTATTGCAGCCAGATAGTCACCCCAGCTATTTTCTTTACTTGGAAATCGACCCCGCCCGGATTGATGTTAATATCCACCCAACCAAAACGGAAATCAAGTTTGAGGACGAGCGGGCTATACACAGTATTATTCGTACTTCGGTAAAACACTCACTCGGACAGTACAATATTGCCCCTAGCCTTGACTTTGAGCGCGATCAGCAATTTGCTACCCCGCCTCCACCGAGTGACAGGCCAATTGAAGCTCCGGGCGTTTATGTAGACCCCAGCTTTAACCCCTTTCAAAAAAAGGAAAAGCCCTCGGGTAGTGCTCAGGGACAATGGTCTTCGCAGCCTACCTATCAAGATAAACGACCAACATCCAAGGAAAGTGAAGAGTGGGAATCGCTGCTGAGTCAGATTCCTGAAATACCTGATGTCGACCAGCAACAGGAAAGCCTGCTATCAACTGATGGGGAAATGGTCCAACAGCGTTACCTGCAAATTGGAAAGAAGTACTTATTAAAAACGCATGGAGAAGGACTAATGCTTATCCATCAAGGCAGAGCCCACCAGCGCGTGCTTTATGAAAAAATAATGGCCTCCCTGCAAAACCAACAGGTGGCCTCACAACAATTGCTTTTTCCTCAGCAGCTAAACTTTAATTCCTCCGACTACCCAATCATCTTAGAGCTTATTCCAAGCCTTAGAGCAATGGGCTTCGACCTCGATGAATTTGGTCAGAATGAAATTGTGGTGCACGGCATTCCATTATTCTTAGAAGACCCATCGCTTTCGGACCTTTTGCATCAAATAATTGAGAACAATAAAGACTTCCAATCGAGTAGCAAAGATGATTTAAGCGAAAAAATGGCAAGGAAAATGGCCAAATTGGCGGCTTTGAAAGTGGGTACAGTTCTTGAGCAAAAGGCAATGGCGCATTTGGTCGATGAATTATTTGCTTGCTCCTCCCCATATCATAGTCCGGATGGCAAGCCCACAATAATAAACCTCGCCCTTGGCGACCTAGATAAAACTTTCAATTAATGTTACGTTTTCAACTTTTACCGGAAGTAATAAAGAACCTATTAATAATTAATGGGCTCTTCTTTCTTGCCACCGCCTCCCTGGGCAGTGTTTTCGGCATCGACTTAGGAGGTCTACTTGGACTTTATTTACCGCAATCCGATTCATTCCAGCCTTTTCAACTGGTAACGCATATGTTCATGCACGGTAATTTGGGGCATATCTTCTTCAATATGTTTGCCCTTTGGATGTTTGGCTATGCACTCGAAAACATTTGGGGACCAAAGAAATTCTTGATTTACTATCTAGTGACCGGTTTTGGTGCGGCCTTGCTGCACTTAGGCGTAGAGTACTGGGAGTTTTATAGTTTAAGTCAGCAGCTTAGCCCTGAAAATTATCGGGTCTTAATGGATCGTGGAGTAGAACTTTGGGAATCTGGAAGAAACTTCTCCGACCCTATAATGGGACGTGCTAATATATTGCTCAACACCCCTACTGTGGGTGCTTCCGGTGCCGTATTTGGGGTGCTTCTTGCCTTTGGAATGCTCTTTCCAAACCAAAGAATCTACTTATACTTTGCCATTCCCGTTAAAGCCAAGTATTTCGTAGCGGCTTACGGTGCGCTGGAATTGTTTAATGGTATTGCCAATGATCCAAGTTCCAATATTGCGCATTTTGCCCACCTTGGCGGTATGCTCTTTGGATTCTTACTTTTGAAGTATTGGAAGAAAAATAGCGGTACCTATTACTAATGAGTAAGATTATCGACGATATCAAATTGCAGTTTAAGATGGGGGGCGCCCTCAACCAGTTGATTATGATCAACCTGGCTGTGTATCTCGCCTTTTTAATCTTACGAATCCTAAGCTTCTTGCTGCAGTTAAATGTGAGCAATTTTTTCATCGAGTTTACCGCTCTTCCCTCCGACCTTATAAAGTTAGCTACCCGACCCTGGACGATTATAAGCTATATGTTCCTGCACGAGGGATTCTTCCACATTTTGTTTAACATGCTGTGGCTATTTTTTGGGGGACAATTATTCCTGCAATATTTTGGAGGACGTAGACTTATTAGTACCTACTTAATGGGCGGGATTTTAGGCGGACTACTTTACGTACTCTTCTATAATTTATTTCCCGCTTTCAGCGATGTAGTGGCTTTTAGTAATAACCGTGGAGCTTCTGCTGGAGTCATGGCGGTGATTTTCGCCATTGCTACCTATAATCCGCGTTTTCCGGTGCGACTCTTTTTTATGATTACCGTACCGCTCTGGGGTATTGCCATTTTTGCTTTACTAACCGACTTAATCGCTTTGGGCGATGGCAGTAATGCTGGCGGACGAATCGCGCATCTTGGTGGCGCTCTTTTTGGTTACTTAATGGCCAGCGCTCACAAAAATGGCAAGGACCTAACCGATGGTTTCTCTTCCATCCTCGATCGTCTCGCCAACTTGCGCAAGCCCAAATCATCAAAGCTCAAAACCGTATATCGTTCCCAAGCTGGGACCAAAAGTGCAGGTCTCAAGCGTCGTGAAGATGATGAATCGAAGCTGAATCGCATCTTAGACAAGATTTCGAAGAGCGGCTATGATAGCCTTAGCAAGGACGAAAAAGACCACCTTTTCAAATTTGGTAAGGATTAATGGCACGGCGCAAGTCCATTCTCGACGGATTACTGTATGTACTTAACACCATTGCGGCTTTCGCCTTGATGTGTTCCTACCTCAGCACCGTGGTAGATCCCCGCTATTTCTCCTGGTTTTCATTTTTAGGATTAGCCTATCCCTATTTACTGCTCACTAATGTCTTATTTGCCATTTGGTGGGCTCTGCGACTTAAATTAAAAATTATCCTCCCCATAGTGGCTATCAGTTTGGGATACCAACAAATTCCTACACTTTATCAATTCGGTGGAAACAATCAGGTTATTGCCCCGGGAGATAAATTAAAAGTAATGACCTATAATGTGCGGATGTTCAATGTCTTTAATTGGCTCGAGGCCGATGATATTCCGCAACGTATTAGCCAAATAATAAAAGAAGAAGACCCCGATGTTCTCTTAATCCAGGAATACCACTACCTCCAGGAGCCAGTTAGCATAGATTTCCCATATTCCTACCATGAATTCCCGGCACGCAAAGGCGGCACGGGCCAAATTATCTACAGCAAATTTCCCATTCTCGAAAAAGGCTATGTAGAGTATCCCATACCGGAAGGACAAAGTAAAAATGGCGCTGCCCTTTATGCCGATATCAACTGGAAAGGACGCATGATCAGGCTCATTAACGTGCATCTTGCATCGGTAGGCTTGCAAAACGAAGATTACAATAACCTTGCTACCCTAAATGACAAAAACACCATGGAGCTCCAAAGAGACCTGGGTAAAATCGGGGGCGACCTTAAAAGAGCTTTCATTCGAAGATCCTATCAAACCCAAGCCTTAGACAGTCTTATTTCGCTTAGTCCCTACCCCTTAATCTTGGCCGGCGATTTTAATGACCCGCCATCGAGTTATACCTATGGATCGCTAAACGATAAACTAGAGGATAGCTTTCTCAGTGCAGGAAAAGGATTGGTGCGTACCTATAACCGGGGACCATTACCGCTGCGGATAGATTATATTCTTTACGACTCCTCCAAATTGCGCTGCTTTGACTATAAAGTGCGCGATGAAAAGTTAAGCGACCATTATCCAGTTATATCGGAGTTCGGTTCTCGATAAATTGGAATAATTTTAGCAGAACGGAAAGAAACGCCATCATGAAATATTTCTTAGTCCTGTTTTTAATTATTCCGCTCTTTGGTCAAGCGCAAAACAATAGCGACGATCTTTTTATTCAGCCTTGGGAACTCTGCCAGGAATGGTTAAAAGAAAATATCGAGGTACTATGTCAAGAATTCCCAAACCAGGAAAGCTTAGAAGCGGTGCTTTATCAATGGGAGTTGGTATGTGATCCGAACCTTGCTAGTATTCGTCACCGGCTTTTAGGTGATTTGATTTATAAAGGGGGACTAGACCCGGCAGTCCCGCTAAAGGAGTTTAGTTCCCAGCATCTAAATTTCTTATTTGCCCCAAATAGCTATGATCCTCTTCAGGTTTTACATTGGCAATATTGCCACGACCAAGCTCAAAAGTTATTGGAATTAGATCGCTGGAGCCTTCGCGATCGATTTATTTTAGAGCTTATCGCCGCCGATGACCACCACGAAGCCATAGATTTATTCTACCAAAAGGAATATCAAGAATTAGAGGAGGTAAAGCAAAACCGCCCCAAATTAGAAGAGGAAGTTTACGAGGTAATCAATTTTAGCATCGGTTACAATCGCTTGCAGTTTAATGAAGTCCTGGAAACAGAACTTAGAGCGGCCAACGGAATATGGATGGCTTTAGACTTAAAAAACAGTAAAAACCTTTTTGCTCTAAGCGTGAGCTTTAACTACAGCGAGCAAAAATCCTATTTGCGAATGGTTCAGGAAGGCAATGTACGCACCAGTGATCTAGAGATGCTTTTTATGGGGGACCTAAATTACGGTCGCACTATTTTAGCTGGCCGCCGCCATACCTTGCAATTGTTAATCGGTATTGGAGTTGCCGACTTTAGCACTGACCTACGGACCGAAAACGCTGATGGTGAAACGATTTTAATTGGCATTAGCTCTTATCATTTCAACCTCGGTTTAAATTATAGCTGGCGTATTTACGGTGGTCATGAAATAGGCTTGCGGCCCGTGATTTCCTTCAGCAATTTTAACCGCGATGAAAATTTAAGGAGCAACCTTTCCGGCTCCATTCTTCAAAGTAGTTTATACTACCGCTTTTAAATAAAAAAACCCCGAAATCCGTGAGGAATTCGGGGCCTTACAAATCTTAAGCTTTTGCTTAGTTGCGGCTTAGGTAATCGGCTACACCATCGTGAGTGTCTTTCATACCTTCTTTGCCTTCGTCCCAGTTTGCAGGACAAACTTCACCTTTCTCTTCGAAGAATTGTAAAGCTTTAACCATACGCATAGCTTCGTCTACATTACGACCTAATGGCATATCGTTTACTACTTGATGACGAACGATACCTTCTTTGTCGATTAAGAATAATCCACGGTAGGCTACCATTTCACCATCAGCTTGTAACTCATCATTCTCGTCGTAATAGAAGTTTCCTGCTAATACGTCGTAATTGTTAGAAATAGTTTTGTTAGTATCCGCTACTACTGGGTAAGTAATACCTTGAATACCACCCTGATCTTTAGTCAACTGTAACCAACCCCAGTGCGATTGCTCAGTATCGGTAGATACAGCCACGATCTCAACTCCTAATTTTTTGAAGTCTTCTAAACGTGATTGGAATGCGTGTAATTCCGTCGGACAAACAAAGGTGAAATCCTTAGGGTAGAAGAACATAATTACGTAGTTCTTGCCTTTGTACTGTTCTAAAGAAAAGTCTTCAACGATTTCTTCTCCGTTGATTACCGCAGCTGCACTAAAAGCAGGTGCTTTCTTACCAACTAATACTCCCATTTTTATTGATTTTTATGTTATTTATTATTAAAAGCTATTTAATTTCATTTTTGATAGCCTTTGCAAATGTAGGGCGCTCAAATTAGCCCTAGGCACTAGCGTATTAAATCTTTTCTATGACCCTTAAATAAAAGAAATCTAGTGCGATACAGATAGCCAGGCAATTAAAAGACCTAGCAAAATTACCGCATACTTCATAATATTAAAGTGATGCGACTTATTATCTTCAAATAAGATTGTGGTACTGATATGTAAGAAAATCCCGAAAACAAAGGCAGTAAGTTCTCGGCTGTAATCCGCTAAAAAGCTAAACCAGTCGCCAAAGTAAACGCCTAGAGGAGCCATTAAGGCGAAAATGGCAATGATGCTAATACGCTTACTTAGGCTAAGTTTAAGCTCACAAAGCATATTGTAAAGAATAATGCTCACTGGCACTTTGTGCACTACTATCCCCCAAAGAAGAGCTTCTCTACTTAAGTGGTTATGATTGCTGCCTATGGGAATACTTTCCAAGAAAGCATGAAGAAACAGGCTAATCAAAACCCCCATTGGAAGACCCTTATTTTTAAACATGGCCACATGACTATGGCCATGCTCCAGGCCTTTACTAAAAGCTTCTAGGAGTAATTGCACTAAGAAGCCCGCCACTACCAAGAGTCCGTAATGGTGAGAATGGGTTTCATACACTTCGGGTAGCAAATGAAATACAGAAATCCCCAACAGATAAGCTCCGCTGAAACTAAGTAGAAACTTGATGGAGATGGCTTGCGATTCCCGCAACCATTTGCCTAAAAAGGCGCCAACTAATACCGAGGCAAGAAGGTAAATTGTAATCATGAGCTTCGAGCAAATTTTAAGGCTCGATTTCGGCCTGCAAGTTCGCTAAATTATTCATCCTTTTCTACAACTAAATGTCTATTAAACCTTTCATGAAATCTAGTATGCCTAGCAAGCTGAGCGAAGAAACGCTTAGGATAATTACCAAGGTATAGCGAACGATAGTATTGGCTTTGGGTAAAAAGAGGATATAGCGAGCGCCTATCCAGGCGCCTAATCCTTGCCCCAGAGCGAGTAATAATCCGGGTAACCAAACTACATCACCACTCCAAACAAATACCACAAAGGCTGGTAAAACAAACAGAAAAGCTAAGACCAGTTTTATAATATTGGCATCCCTTAAGCTGTATTGTGCCACCAATACAAGCACCGCCAAAAGCATAATACCAATCCCCATTTGCAGAAAACCACCGTATACTGCCACCAGAAAGATCAATATCCAATTAGTAAAAGTCTTGTGATTTTGCTCCACATTAGTAGGCCGGGCCCATTTGGAAGGCTTGTAAATCATCGTCAGTAATAAAGCCAGCATAATAAAGCCAATAATGCGCTTTAAGAGCAAAGGGTCTACATCAACGGCCAGAAAGGCTCCGATTACCGAGCCAATAATGGCCGGAATCAAAAACCAGGTACTGTCTTTAAATAGAAAAAGGGTTCGCGGGGATCGCTTTAAACTGAGTACAGCGGTAATGGTCTGAACCAAGGCTCCTACCCTATTGGTCGCATTGGCCACATTGGCGGGCATCCCACTTAGAATTAAAATACTAAGGGTAATGGCAGAACCATTACCGGCCAAGGTATTGATAAGGCCAGCTAATAATCCACCACCAAAAAGAAGTAGGTAATACCACCATTCATTCATGCGGCAAAGGTACAGCGCTTTTTAGACCCTGGGCTAAAATTAGTTTTGATCAATAAGCTTATAGCCCACTCCTCTCACATTTAGGATTTGCAGATTTTCATCTGCAAGCAGCTTCTTCCGCAATCGTGAAATGAATACATCTAAGGTGCGGCCAACATAATCCCCTTCATCACCCCAAACCTTATGCAGCAAAACCTCCCGCTCTACGGCGGAATTCTTCGCCTGCCATAGTAAAATCAATAATTCTCCTTCCTTAGCGGTAAGCTCCTCTTGCACATCTCCCTTAGACAAGGTACCCGAAGCCTGATTAAACTGAAACTTACCTATTTGATGCAAGTGTGCATCACTTATAGGTTTAGACCTTTGATTTCTAAGAAAAATAGGAATAGCCAATAGCGGTATAAACATGAGATAATACCAGTATGAGCCTTGTTCAGCGGAGGGCTCTTCAGACGTTTGAAGATTAGGAAAGGTCAAGGATATCGTGTAGCAAGCCTTTAGCTGATCCCGTCCTAAACAAGGAACAATCTCATCCTCAAAACTAGGGGCCATCTCAAAACTGTAAATAACCTCATCCTTTTCGCAGTTATTTACTTCAATAATATAGGAACCGCTTAAATCCTCATTTGAAAGCAAGTCTCGACAGAGCTCCACCAGTCGTTCTGGCTCAAAGCTGAAGTCACTTTCGAACTTTAAATAAAAGCTATTAGCCTCCCTCTCTACTGCCAAAACTCTGGAACTGGAATCACCGCTACTCAACAAGAGTTCATGACCCAATTTCCTTAGACTTACTTCTAGATGCTTTAGAGCATAATTAGCTTGGGCGGCCAATGTCCCACTAATAAAAAAGAAGAAGATTATCCTTTGAAGCATTTCACAAATCTATTCCATAAAAAGCTATAGATGTCCCTTACCACAAAGATTTACATTAATTTACATTCCATTTACCAATTGACTTTCAAGCAGCTACTAGATTTGAATTCATCAAAATCTAAAAACATGAATAATTCATTAATTAAAAGTGTCGCCCTGGGTTTGGGCATCGCTTCTCTCTTCGCTATCCAACACCTCTTTGGCCTAAATCCTGAGCAGCTAGCAACCGAAGGCGAATCTGAAAGACCACGAAGTGTGCAGGAAGAGCTTTTTGGACCCGATTTGGACGAAAGCTTTTTTTACTCAATTGGACCACGTTTTGGTGGCATTAAGAAATCGGCCATTATGCAGGCTAATAAATTGGAGGACCTCCTAGACCCCGATTTCACCGCAAATATTAAAAGCTATGAAAGGATAGAGCTGCGTTCGGTGGATCAAGATGGAAAATTTAGCACCGAAGCACTAGTTTCTGAAGATGGAATATTGAATGAACAGCAATTAAATTACCTCCGAGAGCTTCCCTATGGCAGCAATATCAATTTTAAAGTTGATTGCTACGAATACTACCAAAACACCAGCAAAGCCACCTTTAATACCTTTACGCCCTATTTAACCATTATCCCAGAGCAGCAAGCAAGTCCGAAAGAAGGAATTGAAGCCTTTATCAAGCAAATTCGCATCGCTAACTATCCGAATGTAGCTGGCTTGAGTCGCGATGACCTTAGGCCCGCCAAGTTATTCCTTACTATTAATGAGGAAGGGCTTTTAAATGAAATTACTCTCGATAAAGGGACCGGCTATCCGCAAGTGGATTTAAAACTAATTGACCTCCTAAAAAAGTCCGAAAATGAATGGTATCCTGCCCGCAATGCAGAGGGAAAGGCCCTTAGCCAGACCTTAGTCTTTTTCTTTGGCTTACCAGGATGTTAAGGTTTTAAAGGAAAGACTTAAAGCCACCGTAAATCATGTGAGCGGCATCGAAAATTAATCGTTCGCCTTCCATAAAATTAATTAAATCGCCGCATTGGTCTTTCAAGATAGAGACTTTCTATTTTCAATTTATTTGAAATAAGCCACTGTTAGCCAACAACCAAAGCAAATTACCTAGATAATAATGGCAATCCTTATCATTTTAAAAATGATCCCTTACACTCAATTTTCCTAATGCCCTATTTAGAACTTTCCGGTTTCTGAAGTACCCAGATATGATGTTCCCATAAGCCCTTTCGATAGGCGTGGAACTGACCTAAACCGGTTTTATAATGATTCTTAGAGTAGGAAGTTACTTTAGTGTGGGTAAGCTGATAGGCCTTAGTACCAATCATACCCAATAAAGCCAAGGCATAGATCCAATTAACACTTTTCTTTATTTCCTTGGTAAATTCTTGGTGTGCCACAATTTCAAAGGAACATTCTTTAGCCAAGTCCTTTTGCATTTGTGGGGTTAAGAGGTCGGAAATCATCCAGTGATAGAGCATGTTTTGCATGCTTTTATACTTGCTCACTGGATAATCATGTGATTTATACCAGTCACAAATCACAAGCTTACCACCGGGTTTTAGCACCCTATACAACTCTTTTAGGACTAAGCTCTTATCACTTGCTGTGCCCATACTTTCTAAAGCCCAGGCAAAATCAAAACTGGCTTCAGGGTATTTGGTGTCGAAATAATTATTTACCTCAAAATTAGCCCTATCCGAAACACCATTCTTCTCGGCATATTGCTGAGCGGACTCTACTTGCTTCTCGCTAAGGGTGATGCCGGTACAATGGGCTCCGACCTCTTTAGCCATATAAATGCTGCTACCGCCAACACCACAACCCGCGTCCAAGACTTTAGCTCCTTTCTTTATACCGGCCATTTCTACCATAATTTTATTGGTATTTACGATGGACTCCGCCAAGGATTTTATACTGCTATCCCAAATGCCATAATGCAAGCCCATGGCCTCATCCAGCTTCCAGAACCTGCGCATATGCTCTTCGGTGAGATCATAATAACGAATTATATCATGCTCCGAAATGGTCGGCACTTTTGCTTTGCTCATTAGGTATCGTCTTTGGTGTTTTCTTATTTGCTGCTTAGCCTATTAGTCTTTGGGCGAAAGGTATCAGGGTATAATGGTTTCACGCCAAATTACCATGAAAATATCCAGTGCCTAATATCGCAAAGCCTGCCATAAAGCACAAGACTTTATACAAATCCACTCAATTTAAATTTTCAGTCTAGGGATTGGCTCTGAAAGCGCGATGCCAATCAAATTATGTTCGATTTAACTCCCGATATAACATGATACCGGCTAAAGAAATTAGTGTTAGGAAGAAGAATAAGCCTGTAACGAGCATTACTTGCGCATCGCTATTAAAAGTCGGAAATTCCTTAAGCTCCGAAACTAATGCCCCCAGCATAAATAAACAGGCCGCGGCTAGAAAAACAGAAATCGCTATACCAACAATTCGATTGCGAAAGAAAGTTTGCAAGCTTAGCGCAACAATTAAAAAAAGAAGCAGAGGATTAAACACTATACCTTCGGCCACCCAATAAAAAAGGCAGATAGTTAAGAGAATGTACTCTGGAATTTTAAAGAGGAGGGCTTTATTGAACATGGCTTGATGTCATATTAAAAATCTTAACGAAAAGCCGGGGTCAATATTTTCAAGGGTCAAATAATATATATTCTAAGGTTTAGCGAATAAAAGCCACCGGATACCGTAAGTGCTCTTCTTCGTAAAACTCACTTCTTTGGTAAAAGAAACTCAGGACTGCATAGGGGCTCTTAAGTAGAGAAGGATTGGCTTTCTTCCAATTTTCGAATTCCTGCGCTAATTGGGCATCCTCAGCCAACATATCCATAGCTCGGTCTTCAAAAACATAAGGCGAGAAATATTCCTTTTGCTGAAAAATTATATCGAAAAATCCCCAAAACAAATAAGAGTCAACCGACATAGGGTCCAAGACCGAAGCTAGGAAATAAGGGTGACTTTGCTCGGTAGATATCAGATAATCGCCGGCATAAAAAAGGCGGTCTTGCTTGCGGTAATCTACCTCCTTAACCTCGGTAACAAAATGCCCCTCATAGGGCCTCGGACTGTGCTCCCAACTTTTTAAATAAGCCGATTCTACCGAAATTACCGTATCCTGTTGCAAGGCTTCAAGCTCAACTCCGTGGTACTGTAACTTCTGTACCACATTATGCCAGGCTTGGGGAATCACATAATATTTAGGTAACCTAGCATAGGCAATGGGCTTATAGCTAGGGTAGTAATCAATTTCCAGTTCTTCAACCTTCTCACGGGAATAGGCCAAACGTTGATACTCCCCGAGCTTACTTTTTTCATATTGATAGGGATAGGATTTAAAACTGAGTTTTTCTACCCTAGAACTATCCAATTCCCAACGTACTGGAAAACGAGTCGCCGCGGCCTCCCATTCTTGGGCTTTCTGGTAGGCGGATCGAATGGCAGGGGCCTCATCATCACAAAATTCTTTTAATGCCTCCAGAAACTGATGGGTTGCTATAACTCGATCTGCATAAGGTTTAAACATATGCGCCTCGGTAATGAATCCAATGCTATGGAATAATGCCGTATAACCACTGGCATACCTAGGAGTTTCTAAAAAAGCCGCATAGCCTTCATTGGGAGTTCGACCAAAAACATTCACATAGGGAATCATTTCCCAATCTCGTTCCCGCATCTGCTCGAATAAAAATGGTTCCATCTTCTCATAAAGGACTTGCCTAATACTGGGAGCTATTTTATCGCGCTGGGTGCTGATCAAGGTCATGGTGTAAGGATAGTCCGCGCCATTAGAAGTATGGGTATCCACAAAAATATGTGGCTTTAAAGCCTGATAAAGTGCCCAGAAGCTCCGCGTATTTAGGGCGTCTCCCTTTATAAAATCCCGATTTAAATCAAGGTTTCGGGCATTGCCACGAAATCCCTGCAAATCTGGACCATTCTGATTGGCCCGAGTATGGGGACGTGCTTTAAGACTACCACCGACATTGTAAACGGGAATAATCGCCCACAATTGATCCCTCTGCACTCCTCCTCGCTTCAGTAGCTCGGCGGCCCATTCTAGACTAGCATCCATCCCACAACTTTCACCCGGGTGAATTCCGTTGTTTACTAGAACCACTAGTTTCTCTGCTCTGAGCTCACTGAGGGTTTTATCCTCAACAAAGGATTCGGATTGCACTAAAAACAGATGTAAAGGTCTACCCGCATCGGTCTGCCCTAGCTCCAGTAGTTGCGCATTAGGATACTCCTGAGCCAAATAAGAATAGCCTTCAATAATTTCTTGATAGGAACGCGCTCTGCTCCCGCTGCGCTCAGTAACTTGTGCGAAGCTTGGAGACAATAATACTAATCCGACTAGGACCAGTGCACATCGAAAGCCCCCCATCCTATTCCTCGCGCTTAGCTAATTCGGTAAGCACCTCTTGTTGTAAGGTTCCATATTGATCTAGTACCAGTTCGAAATCCGATAGCTCGGTACCTTCGATAGTTACTGGAACTGTTTCCCCGTAACCATGGCCAATGGGTCGACCTTGCTCATCGAAAATATAGATATCTAGCTTTAGCTTTAAATTCGCTTTTTGTCCGTAGCGCGTCACTCTTTCTAGAGCCAAACGAGAATAAGCTACGGCCATCATATCGGTTCCTAGATTCTTTAAATTGCTGCGTACCGCCCCTTTTAAGCGAGGGCTATCCTCAATATATTTACTGATATCACCCCCTTGAAATTCAAAGAAAGTAAGGCCTCCTTCCGCTAAGAGTATATTCTTAAAGTTGCGAGCCCCTTCAATTTGAAGCGCTTCAAGCTCTTGCTTTTGTTGAGAACGCGCAAAGCGAGGACCTGCCTCCAATTCTTTACCAGCTAGGCATTCCACATCGAGTTGTGCTTCAATACCCTGATCCAATAGGGTGTAATAATCATTGAGTTTCGCGCTCATTAAAGCATTTAAATCCGCTTCCAACTTAAAAAGCTTCTTATTGAAAGCTTCCGCATCAGCCGCTGGAACTTTTGGCAATTCGGGCGGAGCCATGTAAAAGCTGGTTAGAGCCACTGACTTGGCCTTGGCTGGAGCCTGAAAAGGCTGATAAGCTTTAATACGAAGATTGCCACAAGCGCTTAAAACGCCAATGAACAGTGCTAATGCAGAGAACTTAAAAACTTTCATAACTATTAATTTGAAGCTGAGCGAATATACTAATCGGAAAACAATTGAGAGCGCTGCATGGATCTACGCATCAACCAAAATGAAACTAAGGCAATGCCTAACCACAGAAGCGCTAATTGGTATTCGGCAAAGATTAACTTTCCGAGAAAAAATAGGGAGGAATAAACCAAAGCCACGCCACTAAACCAAGCAATAAACATGGGTAGAAAGTCAACTTTAGTCTGAGCGTCATTTTTATATTTTGCCCAAAAGCCTCCAGGCTGAATACGCTCATAAAAGGCCTTTAAAGTAGCCTCATCAGTAGCTTTGGTAAGGAAGGTAACCAAGAGCCAAACCACCGTAGTAAAAAGTACGGTAAAGATGAAATCGCCATTCTGTTGGTAAAAGGCTTTTGGCACATAATCTACCAATAGATATTTGGAAATCGCCAAACCGAGCAATGGGGCGATGGTCGCGCTTAATTCGGTCCAAGCATTAATACGCCACCAATACCAGCGCAAGATTAAAACCATTCCCAATCCGGCGCCCGAAGCGATTAAAAACTGGGCGGCCTGATCAATCATTTTAATTTGGGAAGTGGAAAACACCGCCACAGCCATAATACCTAGAGTGATGATTCTCCCCACTAAAACATAATGTCTATCGCTAGCCTCTGCTTTTATAAAGCGCTTATACAAATCGTTGGTTAAGTAACTAGAACCCCAGTTTAATTGGGTGGAAATAGTTGACATATAGGCGGAGATAAATCCCACGAACAACAAACCCTTTAGCCCCGAAGGTAAATGATCACGCATGGCAAAAACAAAGCCCTTGCGCGACTCCTCAAGGGGTAAATCTGGATATAATATTAAGGCAGCAAGACCCACGATAATCCAAGGCCAAGGGCGCAAACAGTAATGGGCAATTTGAAAAAATAAGCTTGAGTAAACCGCGTGTTTTTCGTCCTTCGCACTCATCATGCGTTGCGAAATATATCCCCCACCACCAGGCTCATTGCCCGGATACCAGCTGGCCCACCATTGCAGCACCACATAGGAGAAAAAAGCTCCCGCTGATAAAGAAAAGGTGCCGCTTGCTAGATCCGAAACCCCACTAAGCTTGGGGAAAAAATCCAAGCGCCAGGCCGGTAATTGCGCTTTTAAACCGGCTATCCCGCCTACCTCTGGCAAATCCAAAACCACCACTGCAAGAATTAAGGAGCCCGACATTGCGATTATAAACTGTACAAAGTCAGTAATGGCAATTCCCAATAAACCAGCGATGGAGGAATAAAAGGCCACTATCAGCATCCCTCCCATGCAAATCCAAAAAGCTTCATCCGGACTTAGCTCAAAAAACACTTCCAAGATGGAAATCATGGCCGCATTCACCCAGCCTATAATTACCACATTCATAAATAGGCCCAGATAGACCGATTTTAAACCGCGTAACCATGATGCAACCGGACCAGAATATCGGATTTCTAAAAACTCAAGCTCCGTAATAATATTAGCTCTTCGCCATAATCGCGCAAAAAAGAAGGTTGTGAGCATGCCCCCGATAACCATATTCCACCACAGCCAGTTTCCGGAAATACCATGCTGCGCAATTTTTTCCGTTACCCAAAGGGGGGTATCAGCGGCGAAGGTGGTCGCCACCATCGAAACACCCGCAATGTACCAGGGTAGCTTTCTTCCGCCTAAAAAGAAACCTGCTAAACCGCCTTCTGCCTTACCTCTAAAGCGAATGCCGATAAAGACAAATAAGATCATTAAGCCAATAACAATGGTCCAATCTAGGGTAGAAAGATGCGCCATATTTCGAATTTGCACCGAATCTAAACAAATCTTCCCCTCAAGCCTACCTGCTGTTCATAAGTAAGCTAAGAAGTGAATTTCAGGTCTAGTTTTCGATAGCTACCTTTGGGGAAAAATCCAGAACATGAAGAAATTTGGCTTAGGTGCTCTTTTAATTTTAGGGGCCTGTGCAGGAAATACCGAAGAACAAGCAAAAAATGCTTCCTCTAAAGTTTATCCCCAGCAAGAAATTATGGAGGTGGAAATGAATGGAACCGTAGTCTATGGCGTTGCCGTGCGCGACTCTAGTAGTCAGGCTACTAGCCGTGGCTACGAAGTAAGTTTGAAGCTTGGTGGTCAGGTGTGGATCGACACCTTGTACCTTGAGTTAAATGAAAAGGAGATGGTTCAAGGTGAAATTATTTTTGGGGATGCCGCAGTAAACGATATGGGCGGTGCCACAGTAGAATTACGTCGCTTCGACATCCGCTAGTTTGGAAGGCGATTTACAAATAGTAATCAAAACCTTGGCGGGCTTAGAGCCCGTTTTAGCCAGGGAAGTGCGTCAACTGGGTGGGCGTGAGGTAAAAACCACCAAGCGAGCGGTAATCTGCGAAGGTGATATTGGTTTTGTTTACAAGGCTAATCTTTGGTTACGCACCGCCATAAGGGTCTTGGTGCAATTGGACCGATTTCAAATTCGCGATGAAGAACATCTTTACCGCAAGGTAAAGGGTATTGCTTGGGAAGACCTTTTTGAAGTAAATCGGACTATAGCGGTAGATGCCACTGTTTTTAGTGATCAATTCCGCAATAGCCTATTTATCGCTCAGAAAACCAAAGACGCGATCGTAGATCGATTCCGGGACAAGACCGGAAAACGACCTTCGGTACAATTACGCACTCCAGACATTGCCATTAATGTGCATATTCAGCAGCGTTGGCTAACGATAAGCCTCGATGCTTCTGGTGATAGTCTACATCTGCGCAAGTACCGACAGGCGGTAGATGCCGCACCTTTAAATGAAGTTCTGGCGGCTGGAATTCTAGCCCTAAGTAATTGGGACCCTCAGCTTCCGCTGATAGATCCGATGTGTGGTTCAGGCACCTTTTTACTGGAAGCTGCGCTACGCGCGTCTAATGTTCCTGCTAATGTTTTTCGCAAAGACTTTGCCTTCATGCAATGGAAAAACTTTGACGAAGAACTTTACCAGCTAATCTTCGATAAGTCACTCGAGAAAGAAAACCAAAGTTTACCGCCGCTGCTCGGTTTCGATAAGGATGCCAAGGTATTGCTTAAATCGAGGCGCAATGCCCGCAGTGCGCTGATGGAGGATCACATCAAGTTTAAACCGGCCGATTTTCTTAACTGGCCCGAGGAGCTCGAGATTCCTCCCCGGGGTATCATCGTTATGAATCCGCCTTATGATATAAAGATTGAAGCCGACATCCCGGTATTATACAAAGGCATAGGTGATACCTTAAAGCAGCATTTCAGCGGCTACACTGCATGGATCTTCACGGCCTCTGAAGAAGGCTTGAAAAACTTAGGTTTAAAACCTTCCCAAAAAATTAAACTGAAGAACGGTAAATTGGATAGCTGGTTAGTGCGTTACGACCTTTACGAAGGAAGCCGTAAAAAGCAAGGATAATCCGATGGTTCAATATGTAGACTTGATTTTACCCCTGGCTATAAGTCAGACCTACACCTACCAAGTACCGCCCGACCTTGTCGGCGCTTTGGAACTAGGTATGCGCGTGGTGGCTCCGCTGGGTAAGCGCAAGCTCTATACTGGCATAATTGCCAAAATTCACGATCGGGCGCCATCTGGCTTCGAAGCCAAATTCATTAGTGATTTAATTGATCAAGAACCGATTCTGAGTGAGAAGCAATTAGACTTCTGGCAGTGGATATCGGATTATTATCTCTGTAACCCTGGCGATGTAATGGCAGCGGCCCTACCCTCCGGATTGAAACTGGAAAGTGAAATGGTGGTGCAGCGCAATTTGCTGAAGGAAATCATTGACGAAGAACTCAATGATTCGGAATACCTCATTATTGAAGCCCTAGAAAGCCAATCGAGATTAAGCATTAAGGAGATTTCCGATATCACCGGTTTTAAAAACCCCTTGGCTACCATTAAGGACTTGCTCTCTAAACATTATATCGTTTTAGAAGAAGAGCTCAAGCAGAGCTATAAACCACGAAAGAGACGAATGGTGAAAGCGGGGCCGACGCTAGATGAAAACCATAGCGAAGCCAGCTTTGCTCTACTTGCGAAGGCAGAAAAACAAAGGCAATTACTCCTCACCTATTTAGTCCAACGCGACGAGCAAGGTAAAATGAGCGCAGCAAGTCTATTGAAGAAAAGTGGCGCGGGAGAGAGTAGCTTAAAGTCCTTGGCCAAAAAAGAGATTCTCGAAATCTATGACCAAGAAGAGGAACTACAATGGGATGGTATTCATCAAGTACAGTCTTTAAAACCACTGAGTAGCCATCAGGCGAAAGCCTTTGCAGAAATTAAAGCGGAAGAAAAAAAGCCCATTTTATTGCATGGCGTGACCTCTTCAGGTAAAACCGAGGTTTATGTGAAACTAATGGCCGACGCTTTAAAGCAAAATAAACAAGTTTTATACCTCGTACCAGAAATTGCCCTTACCACTCAGCTTATAATACGCTTGCAGCGCTATTTCGGCGAGCAACTATTGGTTTACCACTCTCGCTTTAGCGACCGCGATCGGGTGGAGACTTGGTTAAAGTTGAAGAAAATGGAAGATCGACCTTGTGTGGTAATTGGGGCCCGATCGAGTGTGCTCCTACCCTTCCAAAACTTAGGTTTAATAATAGTTGACGAAGAGCATGAAACAAGCTTTAAGCAATTCGAACCGGCACCGCGCTACCACGCTCGAGACGCGGCCTTGGTTCTTGCGCAAATGCAAGGGGCCCAAACCATTTTAGGATCAGCTACTCCCAGTTTTGAAAGCTATTTTAACGCCAAGCGGGGAAAATATCAATTGGTGGAAATGCATGAACGCTTTGGGGAACTAGCCCTGCCTGAGATAAAGGCAATAAACCTAAAAGAGCAGCGGCACAAGAAATTAATGCGTGGGCATTTTGCACAGTCGATGGTGGATCAAATTGAAGCCACCCTCAAGGCTGGCAAACAGATTATCCTCTTTCAGAATCGGAGGGGCTTTTCTACATTTTTACAATGTGAAACCTGTGGTCATGTATTGCAATGCAAGAATTGCGATATAAGCCTTACCTACCACCGCTATCAGCATCGGCTTCGTTGCCACTATTGTGGCTATAATACTCCCCCACCCCAAGCATGCCCAGCCTGCAAAAGCAAAAACTTAAAGACCTTGGGCTTTGGGACCGAGAAATTGGAAGACGATCTTAAATTAATGTTTCCAGAAGCGCGGGTGCAGCGAATGGATCTTGATACCACGCGCAAAAAAAAGGCTTATGAAAACATTATCTCGGCATTCGAAGATGGTGAGACCGATATTTTGGTGGGTACCCAGATGGTAAGCAAAGGACTGGATTTTGAAAACGTTGGCTTAGTGGGGATAATGAACGCAGACACCCTGCTGTATTTCCCTGATTTCCGTTCGCATGAAAAGGCTTTCCAAATGCTCTCACAAGTAGCCGGAAGAGCAGGACGAAAGGGAGAACAAGGCTTAGTTTTAATTCAGTGTTCCGATCCCCAACATCCCATTATTTTGGATGTAATCGCCCATCGTTACCGCAACACCTACCAAAGGGAGCTCTTAGAACGCCAAGAGTTTCACTACCCGCCCTACTACCGCCTAATTCGTTTAAACTTAAAGCACCGGGACAGGCTGCATTTAGAGGAACGGGCCAAATTACTTGGAGCGGCCATTCGAAAAGTATTTGGCAGTAGAATGATGGGACCAGAATTCCCGCTAGCAGCCCGCCTGAGGGGGCAGTATCAAATGGAAGTACTCCTCAAATTGGAAAATGGCATCAATCTTAAGAAGGCTAAAAACAGCCTCAAGGAAATAGTAGATGACTTTCAATTTGAGCATCGCTCCAAAGCTATAAGCATCATCTACGACGTCGACCCCGCTTAGAGGTCAAACTTACTTAGCTTATCGCGCAGTACTCCCATAATTATGAATCCTTGGGCAGCCGAATAGCTAAGCATAACTACCATAGGGTCAAACCAAATGACCCCGCTACCAGATCCAAATTTGGCAAAGGCCAAATACCAATCAGAAAAGATAAACAGGAAGATTCCTAATACTGGAAATAAATTATGAATGCTCTTTTTCCAGGCATTAGCTGCTAAAAAGAGGTGAATGCTAAGTAAGCTAAAATAGCCATAAATAGGGTTTTCCAATTCATAAGGAATCTCCACTAAGGCAAGAATTGACCATAAGCCAAAGCCCGCGATGGCCAAACTCAGAATTGAAGGTAGAGGGCTAAGCTTGGGCTTAGTGCGTAAATACCAAAGAATGTAAAATAGGTGCGCCAAAGCAAAGGCCGCCATGCCCAAAAGAAAATAAAACTGCTCCTCTTTAAACATTAGCAAAATGTCGCCGGCCAGGCTAAACCCTAAGGCCCAGGCTAGCCGAAACAGGCCTTTGAGATTATGTTCCTTTAGCTTGGCTAAAAAGAAAAGTAAAAGGCTACCGATAATTAGAGGCTTACTAAGCCAATACAAGACCCCATCATCCTGTCGGTATAAAGTTGCTAAGTGCAAAAAGACAATTGCGCCATAGAGCTTTAAAAAATCGAAGGCCCGCATCTACAAAGCTTTTTGCGATTTCGCATAATACTCCTTGGCCTTCTTCATGTTTTCATTTAAATCGCTAATCCGAGTCTCATGTGAAGGGTGAGTAGACATAAACTCTGGGGGAGCGGAACCACCCGATTTTGCCGCCATGCGCTCCCAAAACTTAGGTGCTTCCTCTGGATTATAGCCGGCTAATGCCATAAAGTACAGCCCCATTTCATCGGCCTCAGATTCATGCAAACGTGAAAAGGGCAGCATTGCTCCAAATTGAGAACCAATGCCATAAGCGGCCATATATAAAGCCTGAGTTTCTTGTGGCTTGTCCTTTAGAGCCACTGCTAATGCCACTCCACCGGCTTGTTGTACTAAACCCTGACTCATACGCTCCGAACCGTGACGAGCCACGGCATGCGCAATTTCATGTCCCATTACTACCGCAACTCCCGTTTCATCTTTGCAAACATCCATGATACCTGTGTAGAAGGCCACCTTACCACCAGGCATACACCAAGCATTTACCGCTTCATCATCAATCAAGTTAAACTCCCATTGGAATTCCTTGATCATATCACCATGCCCATTTTTCTTTAAATAAGCCTCAACGGCCTTGGAAATGCGTGATCCTGCCCTCTGAACCATATTATACTGAGGGGTGCCTTTAATTATTTTAGACTTAGAAATAACCTGCTGATACTGATCCACCGCCATGGCATTCATTTGTGAACCCGGAATCAAGGAAACCTGCTTACGGCCGGTGATGGGCACTGTCTTGCAGGCACTAAGTAAAAATATACTGGCTAGGAAAAAGTATTTCTTCATGGTAAGAATTTAGAATTGCAAAGTAACACAAAATGACAGATTTTTTAGTGGGAAACTGAATTATTGTCGCTTAAAATTATTCTAAACAGACGATTAGTCAGTTAAATATTTGCATTTTTTAATATTTATTAATTGGCATTCCAATTGTTCTAAATCTCGCGAATTTGAATTTAAAAATAATTAACGATGAAACTTATAAAGCACAATCCCGAATTCGCCTTATTCGATAATCTTTTTGATTCATTCTTTCGCGATGAACCATTGCATTGGATGGAGAAAACTAATCGTACAAAAGGCAGTGTTGCCGTTAACATTTCCGAGAGTGAAGAGGCTTACAATTTAGAAGTTTTAGCACCTGGCTTTAACAAGGAGGACCTTCACATTGAGTTAGAAAAAGGAATTTTAAAACTCAGCGCCGAACACGAGGAGAAATCGGAAAACAAAGAGAAAAACTACCGTCGTCGTGAGTTTAGTAAAATGAGCTTTGAGCGTAGTTTCCGTTTACCCGAGCATGAAGTAGATGAGGAAAACATCAAGGCAAGTTTTAAGAATGGAATTTTAGAATTGGAAATTCCCAAAGTAAAGAAAGTGGAGAATAGTAATCGTAAGTTAATCGATATCCACTAAATTAAAACTTGCTTATGAAGGAAAAAAGGAGCATTAAGCTCCTTTTTTTATTTACTTAAAAATGCTTCGATTTTATCTAAATCGTAGTTGTAATCGTCAAAGTCCATTTTTAGACTATCCCCATAATAGAAAACAGGGTGTCCCTGCTCCTCGCCTAAACTATCTATATCCGATCGATGGAGTTCAGCAAAATCACCCCAACCTTGACGCCATTCTATTTGCTCCCCCTTAAATCGAACTGAATCGTGAAACTGAGGATATAGTAACAAAAGGAATAAGACTAAACCTAGACCATACTGAATCCACCTTTTGGGACCAAAACTGCGGTAACCCTGAGCTTCTTCCTGAACTTCTTCTAAAAAAAAGCTAAGTCCGTCTTTCTGCAAGCTTCGATTCAGCCGAAAGGCAATTAAAGTAGCCAGTAAAAAAGACAGTAATAAGGAGGGATACCATAAACCAAAGTCCTGCAGCGGAAAAACCGCAAAATATTCTGTAGCAATGTTTTTTACCCAAACATTTCGGATCCATTGAAAAAGGAATTTGAACAGGAATGTACCAAGGACAGTAAAACCAAATAACAAGGCAAAATAACGGAGTCGAAAGCGCTGCAAAGCCTTTAATGACTCTTCAGACAAGGTTTCAATCTCTTGCTTCTTGGGCAGAAAGCGTTTAACCCCAGCGCGAAAAAGGGCAAAAAAGATGAGGAGGCTAAATACTTCAATCAGAAATTTCATCAGCGATCTTTGGATTAAAGATACGCCAAATTGCATCCGCCCCGAGGCATTGTGCCCTAATTTCAAGCTTTTCCTGAGCTACAGGATGCACAAAAGATAAATAGCCGGCATGCAAACTAATACTGGCATCGTGGTTGGATCGAGGATAATGGTATTTCAAATCGCCCTTAATAGGCGAACCAATATGAGCTAGCTGTACCCTTATTTGATGATGACGGCCGGTATGAAGTTTTACTTCTAGTAAATGATAGTTTTCGGAACGGGCTAAAAGGCGATAATCCAACTCTGCCCGTTTTGCCCCCTTCTTTCCTTCGGGATACACAAAAGACTTGTTCTTTTTCGCGTCTTTAGCTAAGTAATGAATCAATTTAGCCTTACTGGGCTCCGGTGCCTCTTTTACTATGGCATAGTAACGCTTGTCGACCTCCCTCGTCTCAAACAATTTATTCATCCTAGCCAAGGCCTTGCTGGTTTTGGCGAAAGCAACAATACCAGAAGTAGGCCGATCCAGTCGATGAATTAAACCGCAGTATACATTACCTGGCTTATTGTAAGTCTCCTTAATATAGTCACGCACTTTTTCTAAAAGTGGCTTATCCCCGGTGAAGTCACCTTGGACTAATTCGCCGGAGAGCTTATTGACTAAGATTAAATGGTTGTCCTCAAAAAGTATGCGCGAAGCAATCTCCACTAGTATTGCTCTTTGTCGTTCGGGAAATCTAGGTCTTTAACATCTTGCACATACTGTCGCACGGCCCCAGTGATTTCTGTATACAAATCGAGGTACCTTCTTAAAAAGCGTGGGTTAAACTCATGGGTCATCCCTAACATGTCATGCAATACCAAAACTTGTCCGTCTACTCCAGCGCCAGCACCAATCCCAATAACCGGAATACTAATGCTTTTCGCCACTTTCTCGGCTAAATGGGCGGGGATTTTTTCCAACACCAAGGCGAAACAGCCCGCTTCCTCAAGGGCCTTTGCATCAGCCAATAGCTTTTCGGCTTCCTCTTCTTCCTTGGCTCTAACGGTATAAGTACCGAATTTATAAATACTTTGAGGCGTTAGACCAAGGTGACCCATAACCGGAATACCAGCGGTTAAAATGCGCTGGATAGACTCAATAATTTCTACCCCGCCTTCGAGTTTCACCGCGTGCCCGCCACTTTCTTTCATAATTCGAATAGCCGAACTCAAGGCCTCTTTGGAATTACCTTGATAAGATCCAAAAGGTAAATCAACTACCACCAAGGCTCGGTCGACCGCTCGAACTACTGCGCTAGCATGGTAAATCATCTGATCAAGGGTAATCGGTAAGGTGGTCTCATGCCCCGCCATTACATTGGAGGCACTATCACCCACTAATATTACATCGATGCCGGCCTGATCAACGATCCCCGCTAAAGTAAAATCATAGGCGGTAAGCATGGAGATTTTCTCTCCATTGCGTTTCATCTCTTGTACCGAATTAGTGGTTACCTTTTTAAAGTTGCTGCTTGCTACTGACATATGAATCAATTGTGAAGGCAAATTTATACTTTTGAAGCTTGGCTACCATAGCATCAATATACTCTGCCCTATGAAAAGAATTTTTAGTCTTCTTTCGCTTGCCTTTCTTTTGGCTTCTTGCGATAATGAAATTGACATTAATGCCGAATACCAGGATCTTACCATAATCTACGGTATGTTGGATCCCGATGCGGATACCAATTATGTACGAATTCAGCGCGGATACCTTGGCGATGCAGCGGCTTCAGCCTCTTTCAATGCCAGTGATTCCCTTTACTATGATAGTGCCGATATCGATGTAGTTATTCGAGAGTACAATCCTGGGGAAAGCAATGCCTTACGGGAAGCCCCTTTAGTTTATGATGACTCTAAAAACTTGGAGCCGGGAACTTTTACCGCCGAAGGCTTTCACCTATACCGTTTACCCGCAGATTTTAACATCTCTCGCAACAAGGAGTACGAGGTTATCGTATACCGATTAAAAGACGGTACTACGGCTAGCGCCAGAACTGGCATCGTTGGAACCATCGATCTCAATCAACCTCGGGAACCTTTAAACCAGCGTTTTTATGATGGGCGAATTGAGTTTGATGTTGAGCAAAATTTAAACGGATCTAATCCCCAAGCTACTCTAAAGATGGCGGCCTATCAGGTGGTGCTCTACTTCCACTACAAGGAAGTAAACCTGAACACCAAAACAGAAGTATTCAAGACCGAAGAAATTCGTTTACCGCTGGAGGAGTCAACTTTCGATGAGCAAAACTTACTCTTTAGTGGTAATCAACTTAACGCGGCTTTGGCTGGCCGAATAGAGGCCGACCCGAGCAAGCGAATTTTACGCTTCTTCCAGGGCCTCGACCTACGCATTATTGGCGCTTCAGAAGAGCTAATGACTTATATAGATTTGAGCCGCCCTTCCACCGGGGTTAACCAAAACCGCCCTCAGTACCAACAAGTGGTTAATGGCACTGGCATTCTAAGTTCAAGAACCGAAGTATTCCGAGATGCTATTCTGTTACAAAATAGTCTGTATGACCGCCTAGTGGTTTCTAACCTCACTTGCGACCTTAATTTTGCGCGAGTTGAGCTAGCTGGTCGCGACACCTGTTATTGTGACAACAATCAGAAACAATGTTTATAATCTGACAGAGCGGCACATTTTTAAAGCACGCTTTTTCCGTAAAACATTAATCCTGTCAGTTCTGGCAGGATTTTTTTTGCCTGACAGCCAATGGCACAAGCTTTGAACATTGAAGGGCAAATTAGAATCAAACTTAAAATTGAATAATAGCCATGGGAAAAATCATTGGCATTGACTTAGGAACCACCAATTCATGTGTTGCCGTAATGGAAGGTAATGAGCCGGTGGTTATCCCTAACAGTGAAGGAAAGCGTACTACTCCATCGATGATCGCTTTTGTTGAAGGAGGCGAGCGCAAAGTAGGTGACCCTGCAAAACGTCAGGCCATCACCAATCCACATAAGACCATTTACTCGATTAAACGTTTCATGGGCTCTTCTTTCAGTGAACTGGAAGTGGAAGCTGGTCGTATGCCTTACAACATCAAGAAAGGTGAAAACGACACTCCCCGCGTAGAAATCGATGAGCGTTTATACACGCCTCAAGAATTGTCAGCGATGGTACTTCAGAAAATGAAGAAAACTGCCGAAGACTATTTGGGCGAAGAAGTTACCGAAGCGGTTATCACCGTACCGGCTTACTTTAACGACTCTCAACGTCAGGCTACCAAAGAAGCAGGTGAAATTGCTGGTTTAAAGGTACGTCGTATCATCAACGAACCAACTGCAGCTTCTTTAGCTTACGGTATCGACAAAAAGGGTCAGGATCAAAAAGTGGCCGTATTTGACTGTGGTGGTGGTACTCACGATGTGTCTATCCTAGAACTAGGTGATGGCGTATTTGAGGTATTGGCTACTGATGGTGACACGCATTTAGGTGGAGATGACTTCGACCAAGCGGTAATTGACTGGTTAATCGACGAATTTAAAGCAGAGGAAGACTTTGACTTAAGCAAAGATCCGATGGCTTTACAACGCTTGAAAGAAGCAGCAGAAAAAGCTAAAATCGAATTATCTTCTTCTAGCGACACCGAAATTAACTTACCTTATATTACCGCTACTGCTAGTGGCCCTAAGCACTTAGTACGAAAATTGTCTCGCTCTAAATTCGAGCAATTGGTACATGACCTAGTGGACCGCACCATTGCTCCTTGTAAAACTGCCTTAAAGAATGCCGATCTAGATGTGTCTGATATCGATCAGGTAATTTTAGTAGGTGGTTCTACCCGTATTCCTGCCATCCAAGAAGCGGTTAAGAGCTTCTTCGGTAAGGATCCATCCAAAGGAGTTAACCCAGACGAGGTAGTGGCATTAGGAGCGGCTATCCAAGGGGGTGTATTAACTGGTGATGTGAAAGACGTTCTTTTATTAGACGTAACTCCCCTTTCTTTAGGTATTGAAACTATGGGCGGTGTATTCACTCGTTTGATTGAGGCTAACACTACCATTCCTACCAAGAAGTCGGAGACCTTCTCTACGGCTAGCGATAACCAGCCAGCGGTAGATATCCACGTACTCCAGGGAGAGCGCCCAATGGCAAAAGACAATAAAACCATCGGACGTTTCCAATTAACGGATATTCCTCCAGCACCACGTGGGGTTCCTCAAATTGAGGTAAGCTTTGACATCGACGCCAATGGTATTTTAAACGTATCCGCTAAGGATAAGGCCACTGGTAAAGAGCAGAGCATCCGTATCGAGGCTTCTTCAGGCTTAAGCCAAGAGGAAATCGACCGTATGAAGCGTGAAGCCGAAGCTAATGCTGATGCCGACAAGCAGGCAAAAGAAAAAGTTGAAAAACTTAATCAGGCCGACAGCATGATCTTCCAAACTGAAAAGCAGCTTAAAGAATTCGGTGACAAGCTTTCTGATGATAAGAAAGCGCCTATCGAATCAGCTTTAGAGGAATTGAAAAAAGTACATGGCGAGCAAAACCTTGAAGGTATTGACGCTGCTATGGAAAAGATCAACGAGGCTTGGAAAAATGCTTCGGAAGAAATGTACAAAGCACAACAGGAAGCTGGCGGTGCTGCTGGAGCTGAAGGTGCTGCAGGTGCAGGTCAAGAAGGAGCTTCTGGAAATGCAGATGACGTTACTGACGTTGAATTTGAAGAAGTAGACGATAAGTAATCTTCGTATAGATTGATTGTTTTAAAAACCCCTACCTCATAAGAGCGTAGGGGTTTTTATTTTTAATTATTCCTAAAGGATTTCTACATCATTCGCTTTAGCGTGTTTAGCATCCAAGGATTACGAATCCCCACTCTCGCTAAAGAACTAATCAGCTTACTTCGGTGAGCAAATCCTTTCACCAATAAAGCTTTGGTTCGCATTTCTGGCCAAAAACGTTTATGCATAGCTTTCTCATAAGCAAAGCTGGCATTTGCGCCAATTTTCCCTTTGGGTAAATTTTCCTTCAACCACTCTCCTGCTGCTAAGCCACTTACAATTGCTTGGTAAATACCCTCGCCGTTCATTGGGTCAATCATAGAGCCCGCATCACCACAAAGGATATAATTGTCGCCACTTAAATTAAATTTTTTACTGTAAAATGGTAGACCAAAACCCTTAAGTGGGCCCTCCATTTCAGCACTAGACATCTTGCTTTGTAAAGTAGGACTCTCTTCAATAAAGCGATAAAAGACCTCCTTCAAGTTTACCTTATTCGGCACAATATGTCGCGAATGCATTCCTAAGCCTATGTTAGCGCTTGTTTCAGATAGTGGAAAAAGCCAAAAATAGCCTGGCAGCACATCTTTACTCACGTATACCTCATTGGTAGCGCTGGAAATATTAGTTAAAGCCGAGTAATAGGCTCGAACCGAACCACCGTAATGGTTATGATCTACCTTATAATTGGCTAAACTTTTTGCCACAGGCGAATGTGCTCCATCTGCCCCAACAATAAAAGGGGCTTTAAATTCAAGGTTGGAGCTACGAACGAAAACTTGACCATTTTCTCTTCGCACCTCTTTTATAGTTTCACCCGGAAAAAAGTGGACTCCTTCTACTTTCAGAGCCTCCTCTAAAATCATGTGATCAAAGTCTTCCCGCTTAATGGTAATTGAACGTTGAACCCACTCCCAAATAATCGGATCGAAGTCATCTACGTAAATAGCCGTGCTTTTATTTACTGCTTTCTCGGGGAATTGATCCAATCGCTCCTTCAAACTAGGCGCATACTCGGAAATAAATCGAGGACCTCTAGCCATAACGAAGTCACCACAGACCTTATCGCGTGGGAAATTTGACTTATCAATTAAGGCGATTTTTAAGCCAGCACCTTTTGCGGCTAACACCGCACTCGCCCCAGCCGGACCTGCTCCTGCAACAATTAGATCGAATTTTTCTACCAAGCGAAAACAAAATTTGAAGCTCAAATGTAAAGAATGAGAGCTTGCTTAAATAGCTTTACCAAAAATTAAACACCATGGCAAAAATTACCTTGGGTGGAAACCCAGTAGAAACACAAGGCGAACTTCCAGCAGTAGGGAGCCAGGCCCCTGACTTCCAACTAAGTGCAGCGGATCTTAGCTTGAAAAGCTTAAAGGATTACAGCGGTCAAAAATTAGTACTAAACATCTTCCCTAGCGTGGATACCAATGTTTGTGCTAGTTCGGTACGTCGCTTCAATGAAGAAGCTGCCTCCTTAGAAGGCGTAAAAGTTTTAAATATTTCCAAAGACCTTCCTTTCGCAATGAAACGATTCTGTGGAGCCGAAGGAATTGAGCGCGTGGAGAATCTCTCTGAGTTTCGCAATAGCTCCTTCAGTGATGCTTATCAAGTAAGCATGAAGGATGGTGCTTTGGCCGGCTTATTCTCTAGAGCAATTGTAGTTGTTGACGAGGAAGGAAAGGTAGCTTATACCGAACAAGTTCCTGAAATAGGACAAGAGCCTAATTACGAAGCCGCTTTAAAAGCCTTGTAATATTAATAACAAAAAAGGGCAGTCAAATTGACTGCCCTTTTCTCTATCTCCCTATCAATACGCTATTATAGCTTCGCCATAATTGAGCGTAAATAATCTTCTTTATTACTGGCGCTACCTTCAACTAATTCGCCGTCTTTAAATACGGCCAGGAAAGGAAGGTTATCTACCCCCGCCATTTTACGCGCTTCTGGGTTTTTCTCCGCATCAACATCTAAGAAAACCATGTCGGCATTCTCTTCCTCATTACTTACGCGACGAAATTTAGGTGCAAATAACTTGCAGTTACCACACCAATCGGCGTAATACTTTACCACAACCTTTGAGTTGTTAGCGACTAAATCTTTAAATTCTGTATCGTTTACGTTTTGTACTGCCATGTCTTTCTATTTGATGAGACAAATGTATCATCAATTACATTTATCAGAAAATTATTCCGATAATTTTTTATTATATAATTATTGGAAATGCTCTCGATACAAGAAGCGCACGATGCCGTCGGCTAAACCTTTCTTAGGTACAATCATACGCTCCGCCCCTGCCCACTTCATTGCTCGGGTATAGATTTTAAGGGCATGCGTAATTACATCGCTTCGATCGGGGTTTAAATCGAACTGAATCATACGCTGATCCACATCAAATTCCTTCAATTGCTTATAGAGCTTACGCAGGGTATCTAGACTCATGGTCTCGCCCCGCTTCTTCTCTTTCAACTTAAAAGTGCGGTTAATATTACCACCGGATCCCACCATTAAGATTTCATCCAAGCTCTGGGTTTTGTCCTTTATCCATTCTTCCATTTCCTCCCAGCGGCTGCTTTTAACCATGCCTTTTAGAAGGCGAATGGTGCCAATCTTGAAAGAGCGACTGGCCATAATCTCCCCTTTGGAGAATAAGGTTAATTCGGTACTACCTCCACCCACATCTATGTAAAGGAAGTTTTCATGAGCATCGGCTACATCGCCAATCATATCCGAACTAAAGATCATCCGCGCTTCCTCTTTCCCGCTGATTAGCTCAATATTTACTCCCGTCTCTTTGTAGATTTCCTCCACCACCTGCAAGCCGTTCTTAGCTTCCCTCAAGGCAGATGTGGCACAAGCCCGATACTTTTGAACGCCATGAACCTCCATAACGTTACGGTAGGCACGCATTCCAGTGATTAGTCGCTTGCGGTTTTCATCGGTGATTTTACCATCGGCACTAAAGGCATCCGGACCCAAACGAATGGGCAAGCGAGTGAGAGAAGACTTTTTGAAAAGAACCTTTTCTTCCGCTTCTAAAACGTTAGAAACTAAGAGTCGAACTGAGTTAGAGCCAATATCTATGCCGGCGAGTTTATGAATCTTCACTTTCCTAATTTTAATTGCTTTTTCACATAATCGTGTAAAGCGTATTGCGATCTAATTTTTGGACCTCGGATGTTGCGGTACTCATTATCTAAGGCTTCATTATGCCAACGACTCTTCACATTGTCCTTCCAGATAATATCGAAATGGTCTCTAAGCTGACGCTTTACCTTTTCATCGTAGACCGGTGTAGTCACTTCTACCCGATAGTCGAGGTTACGCGGCATCCAATCGGCCGATCCTAAAAAATACCTTGGATCACCCCCATTTTCAAAAATCAATAATCGCGAGTGTTCCAAATATCGATCTAAGATAGAAATAGCTTCGATATTTTCACTAAACCCCTTCATACCGGGTACTAAAGAACAAATACCCCGGATCACCATCTGAATCTTTACTCCATAGGTGCTGGCTTCGTAAAGTTTATCGATAAGCTTTACATCCGACAAGGAGTTCATCTTTATGCGAATACCAGAAGGCAAGCCTTTTTTCGCATTCTCAATCTCCTTTTCAATTAATTTGATGTAGCTCTTACGGGTATAATGCGGCGATACCAGCAGATGCTTATAGCGCTTAATCTTGTAATTGTTGCGAAGGAAGTCAAATACCCTCGCTACGTCTTTGGTAATACGCTCATCAGCGGTAAGCAAATGGTAATCGGTGTAAAAACGAGCGGTATTTTCATTGAAATTCCCGGTTCCTACCGATGCATACAACTTTTCTACCCCACTTTCATCCTCGCGGTTAATCAATAAAATCTTGCTGTGCACCTTTAAGCCTTGCACTCCGAAGATTACGTTAACTCCTTCCGTCTGCAAGACTTCGGTCCAACCAATATTATTGGCCTCATCAAAACGAGCTTGCAATTCAATTACCACCGTTACTTCCTTGCCATTCTTGGCCGCATTAACCAAAGCCGAAATAATCCGGGAATCATCGGCCAATCGATAAAGGGTAATATCAATCGATTTAACCCGAGGGTCGATTGCCGCCTCGCGTAAAACGCGAATGATGTAACTAAAGTTATGATAGGGCAAGAAGAGTAAGATATCTTGCTTATCCAGCACCCCCAGAATACTGCGATCCATATCTAAATCGGGATGGGCAAGCTGCGGTAGCTTTTCAAACTCTAGGTCCTCTCCCCCTAAATTGGGAAACTTGATTAAATCCTTCTTATTATGATATCGTCCTCCCGCTATTAAGGAGTCGAAACTGTCGAGCTCCATAGCATCTACTAGGAATTGTAGCACTTGCTCGTTGATTTCCTTATCGTACACAAAACGTACCGGATCGCCAGTGCGACGGTTTTTAACCGACTTGGACATTTTCTCTAAAAAACTCTTACTCACGTCATCGTCCAAATCCAATTCGGCATCCCGTGTAATTTTCACTGTATGCGCCTCAATATGGTCGATATTATAAATGAAGAGGATGTATTCGAGATTATAGCGAATTAAATCCTCCAGGTACATGATATACTGCTTACCATAGCGTGGCAAGGACACAAATCGCCCCACCTGCTCACTAGGCACTTCAATCAAGGCCATTTTAGGATGCTCAGGATCTTGCTTAAGAAACATCCGAATCGCTAGGTAAATGCTCTTTTCTCGTAATTCCGGCAGCTCTTTGGTTTCATCTACCATAAGGGTGAATACCGTCGGGCTCACCTTGTCGATAAAGAATTTACGCACATAGTCACGCTGACCCGCAGTTAGATCCCTTTCTGTCACGAATTCGATATCGTAGTCCGAAAGTTCTTCCATTAGGGCGTCATTAATCGCCTGAGAGCGCGCTTGCATCTCTTGTACTTTCGCCGAAATCTCTCTTAAGAGTTCAGTTGGCTGCATCGCCCCCATCCGCTCTTGGCGCTCATTCGAAAGCTGTGCCAAGCGTTTCATCGAAGCATAGCGCACCCGGAAAAACTCATCCATATTGGAAGAGTAAATCCCT
This sequence comes from uncultured Flavobacteriales bacterium, assembly GCA_913055685.1. Classification (GTDB taxonomy): domain Bacteria; phylum Bacteroidota; class Bacteroidia; order Flavobacteriales; family Schleiferiaceae; genus Croceimicrobium. The sequence goes on along the minus strand of CAJXKC010000002.1, from coordinate 43,311 downwards.
AGAAAGCGCAAGCGTTCCACCAATGGATTGCTTTCGTCCATGGCCTCTTGCAAAACCCTTTCATTAAAGGCTAACCATGATATATCGCGGGCAATAATCCGCTTTTGGGCTGGAATATTCACTACTTGCGTCGTTTTGGATAATCAAAGAATACCAATTCTGCCTCCTGGCCTAGTGCTGCCCAGGAATCGGTATCGAAACTTAAACAGGCTACCCCGGTAGTCGGTACATTATCAATTACATGATCGATGCTCTGATTCACGAAGTTAGTAATGGTTGGGTTATGACCGAACAGAAAAACCGATTCTACCGATGCATCTACCTTTTCCAAAGCCTCGTAAATATCTATGGGACTACCGTGGTAGAGTGCCGACTCCATGCGTATTTTACTAATGGGGTATTGCAACTCTTGTGCAAAGATAAGGGCCGTGTGCATCGCGCGGGTGGCCGGACTCGAGATAAAGAGGTCGGCAGTATTTCCTTGCTCTAATAACCATTGTCCGGTACTATGCGCATCGCGAACCCCGCGACCTTTTAAGGGTCTGTCAAAATCACTTAAACCCTCCTCCTTCCATGAAGATTTTGCGTGGCGAACCAGATAAAGCTTTTTCATGCTTAAACCTATTAGCTTAAGCAGGGAAATTAGCGCAAATCTGCAGAGCAGTAAAATGCTTTCTAAAAATTAACGCAGAAATAATTTAGGCTTATTCTAGGCCCTTGGCGGCCTCCCAGTAGCGATCCATTTCCTCGAGGCTTAAGTCCTCTAACTGCAATCCTGCTTCCTTCACCTTTTCCTCCATGTATTGAAAGCGCTGGATAAACTTCTTATTGGTGCGCTCCAAAGCTGATTCGGGATCTACTTTTAAAAAGCGAGAAAGATTAATGATCGAAAACAATAAATCGCCAAACTCAGCCTCAATCTTCTGGGTGTCGGCGGCCGCTAATTCGGCTTCAAGCTCCACTACCTCTTCCCTTAATTTCTGCCAAACTTGGGAAGCATCGTCCCAATCAAAACCAGCTCCGCGGGCTTTCTCTTGAATACGAGTGGCTTTAACCATGGCTGGCAAGCTCCGGGGAACTCCTTCCAAAACGGACTTCTTCCCTTCCTTTAGCTTTAATTTTTCCCAATTGGCCTTTACCGTTTCCTCATCATTAGCCTCAACATCTCCATAAATATGAGGATGCCGATGGATAAGCTTTTCGCATATGCCGTGCAAGACATCGCCCACATCAAATGCTTCCTTCTCCTCGCCAATTTTGGCGTAAAAAACCATATGCAGCAGTAAGTCACCTAGCTCTTTCTTTACCTCGGGAAGGTCATTATCCAAAATGGCATCGCCGAGTTCATAGGTCTCCTCAATTGTAAGGTGACGAAGACTTTCCATCGTTTGCTTACGATCCCAGGGACACTGAGCGCGCAGGTCATCCATGATGTCCAGCAAACGCCCGAAGGCTTCCATTTTTTCGGCACGGCTATGGGCCATATTATGCTTCTTCTTTGGACTCTTCCTCCGCGGTTTCTTCGGAGCGATTTAGCAAACCACTATCATGAAGTAAATTATACCAAGAAAAAAGTTTCTTTAGATGCGAGGTATAAACACGCTCTTGATCATAATCGGGTAAAAAGCTTTCCATGAATTCTTTTAATTCATCATTGCTCGCTTTTTTAGCATCAATGGCCTTTGCACCTTCCGTTTTATCGTAAAGCTTTTGGAAAACTTCCCCTAAAGGCAATTCTTCACTATAGGTATAAATGGCAATATCGCTCAGGGCGGATACGTCTGCTCGCTGAGATACGGGCATACGCTTTTGATCTAAAAGGCTTTCCACTAGCACTCCCTGGCGAGTAGCTTTTACCAATTTATAAAGACCTGGCTTTCCGCCAATTGATAGAATATCGTCTAATTTCATCTTATTTATTTACAGAGTTTTTTTTCCATTCTTGTACCCGCTGAATATCGGTCACTTGTTCGTTAAGTAACATTTCTTGCAGGCTTCTTGCTTGGCCAGCCAATTCGTGACTAGGGAAGCGATCAATAAATTCCTGATAAGCCGCTACCGCTCGGTCCTTCTGAGCCATTTCCTCGTAAAACAATCCCAAGCTTAGAATAGCCCGAGGAGCTACTTCATGATAGGTATAAGTTTCCTCGACCTCGTGGAAGGTTTGAATGGCCTCGACTTCCATACCGGGCCAGTGGCGGTATAATTCGGCTAGTTTATAATGATAATATGGCTTTAAAGAGTCATTTCCCTCTTCTTCAATAAAACTAGAATAAGCCACGGCCATATCCGCCGCAAGGCTGGTATCTAGATAATCCAAAGCCCGCATCTTATCTTCCAAGGCGTGAATTTCATTCAAGGGGTTTTCTTGAACCGGGCTATTATTGCAGGCTTGGATTAATAATAGGCCCATTAATAAGCTAGACCACTTTCTCATTTGGCAAAGGGAAATTTCATGCGGTAGGAAACCTTTACTTGCCCTTTCGAAATTTGATTCAATTTCTTTTTCAGCATATTCTTACGCAGGGGACTTAAGTAATCGGTAAATAAAATACCGTCTATATGATCGTACTCGTGCTGTATAACCCGCGCTTTTAAACCAGTATAAACCTCTTCGTGCTCTTGCCAGTTTTCATCGCGATAGCGGATGCGAATCCTTTCGGGACGATCTACATCTCCTCGAACATCAGGAATACTTAAACAGCCTTCATTAAACACAAATTCATTACCATCTTCCTCGATGATCTCGGCATTGATAAATACCTTCTTAAAATCTTTGAGGCCTTCTTCATCTTCTTCACCCTCTTCTACAAAACCACTGGTGTCTACTAAGAAAAGTCGAATTGCTTTACCTATCTGAGGAGCGGCTAAACCTACACCATGAGCATTGTACATGGTTTCCCACATATCGGCAATCAACTTGTCCAATTCGGGGTAATCCTTCTCAATATCCTCTCCTTCTTTGCGAAGAACCGGATCTCCATAAGCCACAATGGGTAAAATCATGCTTTAATTTTCGACAAAAATACAGATTGGAATGCGATTGCCAAGGTCAACTTAGCGATGATCGAGATAATCCTGTAAAATGATGGCTGCGCTTATTTTATCGAGGGAGCCCTTTTCGCGACGTTTCTTCTTTTTAACACCACTATCAATTAAAGCTCTTTGCGCCATTTTTGAACTAAAACGCTCATCCTGCAAGACAATATCCATTTGGGGGTACTTTTCCTCAAGCTTCTTTTGCCATTCTCGTACCCGCTGGGAATTATCACTATCTCCACCGTCTAAAGCCAATGGTTCACCCAAAACAATAGTATCAACCGGTGCCTCCTGCATTAGCTTATCCAAGTACTCGGCCAATTGATCAGTAGCCACGGTCTCCCTTGGGGAGGCAATCATTTGCAGGGGATCGGTTTCGGCCACTCCGGTCCGTTTTCCTCCAATATCTAGGGCAATCACTTTAGCCATTCTTCATACTTTTGCGCAAATTTAAGATAGCAAAATGAAGGAGCATCAAAGCTTAATTGAATCTGCCTGGGAAGATCGTTCCCTTTTAGAAAAAGTGGAAACCGTAAAAGCGATTGAAGAATGTATCGAAGCCATTGACAAAGGCCATTTGCGCTGTGCCGAAAAAGTGGACGGAAAATGGCAGGTACACGAATGGGTGAAAAAGGCGGTAATCCTTTATTTCCCTACTCGTAAAATGGAAACTATTGAAGCTGGGCCCTTAGAGTTCCACGACAAAATTCCCTTAAAAAGAGATTACGAAAAACTAGGCATTCGCGTAGTTCCTCATGCGGTAGCTCGTTACGGGGCTTATGTCTCCCCGGGTGTAGTAATGATGCCTTCTTATGTAAATATCGGCGCCTATGTGGACGCGGGTACCATGGTAGACACTTGGGCTACGGTGGGTAGCTGTGCCCAAATCGGTAAAAATGTACACCTCAGCGGCGGAGTAGGAATCGGTGGCGTATTAGAGCCAGTACAAGCGGCCCCCGTTATTATTGAAGATAATTGCTTTATTGGCTCGCGTTGTATAGTAGTGGAGGGTATTCGCATCGAGGAAGAAGCGGTACTAGGAGCCAATGTGGTTTTAACGGCCTCTACCAAAATTATTGATGTTAGCGGTCCAGAACCAAAGGAAATTAAAGGTTATATCCCCGCCCGATCGGTAGTTATTCCTGGTTCTATGCCCAAAGACTTCCCAGCAGGCACCTATAATGTTCCCTGTGCCTTAATCATTGGCAAGCGGAAAGAAAGTACCAATAAGAAGACTTCCTTAAATGATGCCTTACGCGAATACAATGTAGCGGTATAGCTTTACAAATAAATTAATACAGCCCTTGGACTTTCCAAGGGCTTTTTTTTTCACCTTTAACTCTGTACCTTTAAAGAAATCTGCTTTTATGAATCGCTCCCTACTTTTGACTTTTCTGCTCATTTTTGGTGCCTGTAGCAAAGATGAATGTCAACTTCCACCCGACCAATCAAGCGCCAATCCAAATCCCTTTCAGGCTTTAGCCGGAAGCTACCAAGGCTCTGGCATTCAAATTCTAAGCTACATGGCGAGGGATAGCGCTGGCAATTGGCAAAATCAAAGAGATACCAGTTTAATGACTTTTAGCGCAGAGGTCGAAGACAGCAGCTATAGTAATGCCCTAAACTATCACCTCAGCTTCTCTTCCAATTGGTTGCATGAAAATGAGATCTTACAGGACTCAGTCGTTCTAGATAGTCAAGAATTTTACCGTGGGAATTTTCAGGGACAAATATATGGGGGCACCATTGTCATTGAGCATCAGGCAGACAGCCTTTTCCTGGAACTCAATTCGGGAAACGTAGCAACGGCCTGCACCTTCAAACTAGGCGCCTTAAAGAAGCCCTAAGTTTTAAGAGGCCTTACGGCTGAGGCGACTAAGGCCATAATAAACCACCACCAAAGACATGAGAGTTAATCCACTGGCCACGTAAAAAGGTGCACCAGGAAGGTAAACTTCATTGGCGGGATCGGTATAAAACCTAAAGATTCCGGTCATTAATGGCGGACCAATAATAGCCGCCAACATCGACAAATTGGTTAAGCCTCCTTGCAGTTCACCCTGAGCATTTGCTGGTGTTTGGCCAGCCATCACAGATTGTAGCGAAGGTCCGGCAAAACCGCTCAGAGCATAAGGCACGATGGCCGCATAAATCATCCATACCTCGGTAACCAAGCCCAACAGGAGCATTCCTACGATATAAAAAAAGAAGCCAACGTAAACTGCCCGCACCTCACCAATCTTAGCCACTACCTTGCCAATAAGGAAGCCTTGCACTAAGGAAACCATTATCCCAACAAAGCCTAAGGAAAGGCCTATTTCTAGAGGACTCCAATTGAAGCGTTCCTTGGTGTAAAAAGACCAATTAGACTGGGTGGCATGGGAGGCGATGTAAATAATAAAAAAGCTTAACAGTAAGGGAAAAAGTAACTTATTGGAGATAATGCTTTTTAAAGTCCCTACGGGATTGGCGCGCTTCCAGGAAAAATCGCGGCGATTATCTGGACTAAGCGATTCGGGAACAATGAAGTAACCATACAACCAATTTACTAAGGCCATGGCGGCCGCTACCATAAAGGGAACCCTAGTGCCGTATTCTCCTAATAGTCCGCCTAGAGCCGGACCAATAATAAAACCGAGTCCGAAGGCGGCACCTATCATCCCAAAGTTTTTGGCACGATCCTTAGCCTCGCTAATATCAGCGATATAGGCATTAGCAACTGTAACACTACTGCCGCAAATACCGGAAATTATTCGAGCCACAAAGAGCCAAGTTAAGGTTGGTGCAAATACAATCACTAAATAGTCAAGGCCTAAACCAAATAGAGAAATCAGTAATAATTTCCGCCTGCCATACTTATCGCTCAATGCACCTAAAATTGGGGCGAAAATAATCTGCATACTGGCATAGGTAGCCGCTAGGAAACCTCCAAATACCGCAGCCTCGCTATTCCCCAAATTGGTTAGTTCCTGGATAAGATTGGGAACAATCGGAATGATAATTCCAATGCCTATAACATCGATAAGGATGGTGATAAAGATGAAGCGTATCGCCGCTTTTTTCCCCTTCATATTGGTGTTTAAAAAAGAGGGTTTGCCTTTAGGCCTCTCCTTTTCGCTGCAAAGGTACTACGGTCCAACCGTAAATACACGACTAATATTAAATCCGAAGTGTAAATCTCCGTTTAACCAAGAACCGGTATTCTGTCCAAAGGCATAAGGCTCCGCTACACCGCGGGCATTGGTCACAAACAGTTGGAATACATGCCCTCCCGTTTCTATGTCAAATCCCACCGATAATGCATTGGTGAAATTGCTCAGGTTTAAATCCGCCGGCAAGGCTAATGGATCGGGATTAATATCGGGGTATTGATTGGGGTTTAAGACCGGTACATACTCCACCGTTAAAGCAATCATTGGTGTTACCTTATAGCGGGCCGCCATGCCTAGTGCAAATAGGGTATTATTGTCGGCACTGCGTTGAACCAAATTAGAATGAATGAGGGTAGGGACTAACTCGGCACTAAAGTTTTGCGAGAATTTTCGCGAGATTACCAATTCATGAACATAGGAAGTACGCCGACTAAAATTCCGATCGATACCATCATTATAACGTTGCGCAGAATAATACATCGAAGAGTAGCCCACTATGCTCACCGGCATATTGCGCGCACCCTTAGATTGACGCGTTAAACGGTATTTGGCAAAGAAATCATAAGTCTTTAAAAAACCTGTATGACCTAGGCCTAGGTTTAACCAGGTAGTCGGACTATAATCTAAAGTCAGTCTTACCTGAGCATTATCCAAGCCCATGAAATTATAGAAGAAATCGTCGTTAAAAGCGCCAAAGCGATGCAGTATAGTATACTGCAAGACTCCCTTAGCAGGCATCTCATTGGTTTGTAGATTCACCACTTTGGTGCCTTTCCAAGTCGCAAAAGCATAAGTGGTGGCAGGCTTTGTTTTTTCCTCTAACTCCGCTAGGAGATCATCGCCCTGAGCAATCGCAAAAAATGGTAAGGCAAAGACCGCCCCTACCAAAAGTAAGTTTTTAGTCATACTGGAATTTTACCGTGATCTTTAGATCATTACTAATATTATCTTTCTTAGTAGCCGGAATATCAATTCCGTAATCACTGACTTTCAAGTTGAATTCGCTGCTTAAGCTAAGCTTACCGTCTTTAATACGCACCATTACTTCCTCTTCAATCTCTCGTTCCACGCCATGAATAGTGAGCCTACCTTTTAATTTCCATTTCAAGTTTTGATCCTTGCTTAAATCTGGGGACTCAAAAGACAAGATGTTTCCTTTAAAACTAGCATTAGGGTATTTGCCACTCTCCATGTAGTTTTCGTTGAAATGCTCCTGCATGAGGGCTTTCTCAAACTGAAAAGCTTTAATGGGCACTAGAAAAGCAAAAGAACCATTATCCAGATTAATAATGCTGGAACACTGCGTATTTTCTGCTTCAATCTCCTCTACCGCAGCATCGCTAAAGAACTTCACATAACCTTTACGAGTACTAAGTTTTTGAGCTGATAATCCAAAGGAAAGTACTAATCCGAAAATTAAATATCTCATTATTAATTATTTGCAGCACCGGCATCCACCCAGGCGCTAATTTTTGAAATTTCACAATCGCTTAAAATCCCGGATCCGGGAGGTGGCATTAAATTACCGGTAGTACCCCGAATTCTACCCACCAAATTACCATTATCGGCTATCTGCTTCACATCTTCATAGGTGCTTAAATCAAGGCCTCCAATGGCGTTCGGTCCAATGTGGCAATTGGGCTGAGCACAAGAATTAGTTAGCAGGGCTTTTAATTCACCTTGATAGCTTACTTCCGCAGTATCACAGTTTATTTCTGAACGCAAATCTTCCACATTTTCCTTGCTACACGCTAACAAAGCAAAAAGGGCTAAAAGGACTGTTGTTTTTCGCATAATTATAAATTGGCCAAACGTTTTACAGGCTATTGCCGTTATTTTAAATACGTTTGAATCAGCAAGATAGTTTGCTAGGCTTCTTAAAAGCAAAAATTATGAAAAAATTGATTGGGCTAATTGTAGTGGTTTTAGCCTTCGCCTTTCTCGGCTACCTCTACGTTTTTCACAAACCGCATCGGGACGCCGCCAATGAAGAGGCGAGCATAACTCTAGCGGCGGGGAGCTTGGTAAGTCAATTTAACCAGGATCGAAATTTGGCCGACTCGCTATACCTCGATCAAGTTGTAGCGATTAAAGGAAAACTGAGTGAAATTGATGGTGATGCCCTAAAATTAGAAGAAGGTATTTACGCTAAACTAGATAGCAATGCTAGCCTGCCAGCCATGAATGCCGGAGACAGTATTTATTTAAAAGGTCGAGTAATCGGTTTTGATGAGCTCTTTGAAGAGGTTCGTCTCGATTTTGCCTCGGTAATTCCTTAAAACACCTCTTTGCCTTTGCGAATGCGAAGGATTTGTAGAAATCCAATCAAGAAGAAAACCGATAAGGCCAAAGCACTGGCTTTCATATCCCCTGTTAACTGAATTAATAAACCGTAAACAAAGGTTCCGCAGATGATGGCCACCTTCTCGGTAACGTCAAAAAAGCTGAAGAAACTAGCACTGGATTCAGTTTCGGGCAATAGTTTGGAATAGGTACTACGACTAATCGCTTGTATACCTCCCATCACCAATCCAACTAAGCCGCCAATAGCGTAGAATTTATACTCTACCCACGGATCGTCCTTGGATAAAAGATAGGCTAAAACGCAAATCAGTCCCCATACTACAATACTGATTTTCAAGCTCTGCAAATTCCCCCATTTACGCGATAAAAAGGCAAACAAATTAGCCCCAGCGATACCCACAAATTGGATAATCAAAATAGTGGCAATCAATTTCCCCGATTCCAGTTCCAATTCTTGATCGCCAAATAAACTGGCCAAGAGAATCACGGTCTGTACCCCGATACTGTAAAAGAAAAAGCTGTACAGAAACTTACGCAAATTACCGGCCTCATTTAGCTGCTTGGCAACCGACTTCAACTCTCGGAATCCACGCCAGATGTAGCCATCCTCTTTGGGCTTTCGATGATGCACATTAGTTGGCAATCGCCGGAAGGTAATTTGTGCGAATCCGATCCACCAAACTCCCACCAATAAAAAGCTAAAGCGCGTGGCAGCAGCGGTGTCTGCAAAGCCAAAAGTTTCGGGCAGACTTATCATCACCAAGTTTAAAATCAGCAATAATGAAGAACCGATATAGCCCAGGGAAAAACCTTTAGCACTTAGGGAATCTTGCTCTTCCGGCTTGGCAATTTCCGGTAAAAAAGCATTGTAGAAAACCAAGGAGCCCCAAAAGCCAACACTGGCTAAAACACTCATGCTTAATCCGTAGAATATATTGTCGGCGTCAAAAAAGAAAAGCGACATACAGGCCAGCGAGCCCATCCAAGCAAAGAATTTCAGAAAGCCCTTTTTATTCCCAGCGTAGTCAGCAATCCCTGATAGGAAAGGCGAAATTACAGCAACTATTAGAAAGGAAAAGGCCAGTGAGTAACTGTACAAAGTGGCGCTTTCCAGGTCAGCGCCCAAAAAGTGAATTTTCTCCTGCGCTACCGAATTGTAATAAATGGGAAAAATGGCCGTACTAATTACCAAGGAATAGACCGAATTGGCCCAGTCGTAAAAAGCCCAGGCATTTTTTACACGTTTGTCCGACATATGGGCAAGTTAGCCATTTAAGACCAAATTGTACCCCTATATTTGTGCGATGCAAGTACTCGATTCACTCGCTGCCGAAATCAAAGCTTTTCTTGGCAGTCAGCCAGAAATAATAATCACCAATCATCACAATCCCGATGGTGACGCCGTGGGTTCAGCCATTGGGCTCTACGGAGTCTTAAAGCAATTAGGCTTTAAGGTAAAGATGGTAATGCCCAACGACTATGCTCCAAATTTGAAGTGGATGACGCATAGCGAGGAGGTATTAATTTTCGATCAAAATGAGGGACGGGCCACTGAGCTTATGAATCGGGCCCAGTTGCTAATTCACCTCGACTACAACGATCCTAAACGCAGCGGCCCAATGGAGGACAGCATCCGAGCTTCCCAGGCTAAAAAACTGATGATCGACCATCATCAACAACCTTCCGATTTTTGCGATTGGACCTACAGCGATACCAGCATGTCGAGCACTTGTGAAATGGTTTACCATTTTCTGGACGCCATGGGTTGGACCAACTTAATCGATAAAGATTTGGCCGAAGCGATTTACACCGGAATCGCTACTGATACAGGCAACTTCCGCTTTAGTAGCACCTCTCCTATCACCCATCAAGTAGCAAGCACATTATTGGCCAAAGGCGTTGAAAGTCAGAAAGTAGCCAGTCGGGTTTACGACACCAATAGCTTTAGTCGCTTTCAATTATTAGGTAGGGCTTTAAACGGTATGGAAGTGTGGGACGAATTGCACACTGCGGTCATTAGCTTAAACGCAAATGACTTAAAGGAATGTAATTTCAAAAAAGGCGATACCGAAGGCTTCGTAAACTATGGCTTATCCCTTGAGGGCATTGAGTTGGCTGCCTTTATGATGCCGCGCGATGGCATGCTTAAATTAAGTTTCCGCAGCAAAACAACTTTCGATGTAAACCAATTTGCCCGACAATACTTCAAGGGCGGTGGGCACCGCAATGCGGCCGGAGGAAGCAGCGAGCTAGATATTGCTGGGACCAAGTCCAAACTTTTAGAGGCCCTCAGCGCTTATAAAAATGAACTTAAAGCTCTTGCTGATGCGCATTAAACCCATGCTTTTTAGCCTCATCGCTCTGGCCTCTTGCAATCCTACCGAAAACAGCAAGGACATTAAATTGCTCGATCAAAGGGAAAACAGACCTGCCCAGCAAAGCAGTATAGAGGCCCACCGCGATTTCCTAAAAAAGGAAGTGGAGTCCATTAAAACTTATATCGCAGAACGGGAACTTGACCTAGATCGTAACGGTACGGGTATCTTTTACCAAATCGATAGCCTAGGTGCCGGTGAAAATCCACAGACCAATGACGAGGTAAGCTACCGCTATAAAATCTCAATGCTAAATGGGGCTTTGCTTTATGCTTCACCCGAAGGAAAGAATGCGCAATTACGCATCGATCGTGAAGACGCCGAAATTGGTCTCCATGAAGCATTGAAGATGCTTCGCGTTGGCGATAAGGGTCTATTTATCTTACCTTCGCATCGCGCCTTCGGAGTGGCAGGCGACCAAAACAAAGTCCCTCCCTTTACCGCATTGGTATATGAACTTGAACTCATTGATATTCAAAAACAAAATCCGTAAAATGAAGAACTTTTGGATGACTGCCCTTATCATGGGCGGACTACTCAGCAGCTGCAATTCGCAGAATGTTACCGTTAATGGTGAAACTTTAGAATTAGAAGATGGCATTTACGCCCATATCTCAACCAATAAGGGCGATATCCTCATCGATCTCGAGGAAGAAAAAGCACCGCTAACTACCGCCAATTTTGTGGCTTTAGCCGAAGGAAACCATCCTTTAGCTTCCGCTGAATTCCAAGGAAAGCCTTTCTACGATGGACTTATTTTCCACCGAGTTATTCCTAATTTTATGATTCAGGGTGGCGATCCCCAAGGCACTGGAATGGGCGGACCCGGTTACAAATTCCAAAATGAAGTTTCGGATGAATTAAGCCATAAGAAAGGAGTTATCTCGATGGCCAACTCAGGCCCAAACACTAATGGCTCTCAATTCTTCATCACCGTTGCAGAAACGCCACACTTAAATGGTTCTTACAATGTATTTGGAAGCGTTATCGCCGGACAAGAAGTGGCCGATGCAATTTCACAAGTGGCTCGCAACCGCCAGGATCGTCCCGATGAAGAGGTGATAATGAATAAAGTGAGCATCATCCGTAAGGGGAAAGCTGCCAAAGATTACAATGGTGGTGAAGCCTTTACTGCTGCCCAAGAAGATATAGCCAAAGCCAAAGAAGAGGAAGCAGCGGCCCTTGAAAACAAAATCAAAGAAATTACCGAAGGTTTTGATACTACTGCCACCGGCATGTACTACAAAGTCCTAGAGGAAGGTGATGGTCCAAAGCCAAGCGAGGAGCAAACGGTTTTAATGAACTACAGCGGATTCTTATTAGACGGAACCTTTTTCGACTCGAGCATTGAGTCAGTTGCCAAAGAAAATGACAAATACAATCCTAGCCGTAAATACGAGCCCTTCCCTGTTCAGGCAAGTCGCAATGCTCCCGTAATTTTAGGCTGGCGTGAGGCTTTAACCATGATGAAGGTTGGTGACAAATACAAACTAGTGATTCCTCCCCATTTGGGCTATGGTAATCGCGGTGCAGGAAATGTAATTCCTCCCAACGCTTGGTTAATCTTCGAAATCGAAATGGTATCTATTCAAGAATAATTAATGATGCAAGAAGGCATTTACGCAAAATTTAGTACCCCAAGAGGTACGATCACCGCGCTCCTAGAGCATGAAAAAACCCCTTTAACCGTTGCCAACTTCGTGGGACTAGCGGAGGGAAAAATTGAAAACAGCGCCAAAGGAAATGATGAGCCCTATTACGACGGACTCAAGTTTCACCGGGTAATAGCGGACTTTATGGTTCAGGGTGGAGACCCTACTGGTAGTGGTGCAGGTGGACCTGGATATAAATTTCCAGATGAAATTCACCCTGAGCTAAAACACGATAGCAAAGGTATCCTATCTATGGCCAATGCAGGTCCGGGTACCAATGGCTCGCAGTTTTTTATCACCCACGTCGAAACTCCTTGGTTAGATGGAAAACACACCGTTTTTGGTAAGGTGGTAGAAGGCCATGAGGTGGTAGATGCAATCCAGCAAGGTGACCTAATGGAAAAGGTAGAAATCCTACGTCACGGCTCCGAAGCTGAAGCATGGGATGCTGCGGCGGTTTTCGCCGAAATGATGGCGAAGCAAGATGAAATCGAAGCCGCTAATCGTAAAGCAGCTGAAGAAAAAGTTGCGAAGCTTACCGAAGGTTATTCCAAAACCGAAAGTGGCTTATTCTATAAAATCACGGAAGAGGGCTCAGGTCCTAAACCAAATGCCGGTCAAACCGTAGCGGTGCACTACCAAGGTCGTCTCAGCGATGGTATGGTCTTCGACGATTCGCGACAGCGTGGTGAGCCCATTTCTTTCCCCGTGGGAGTAGGTCGTGTAATCCCTGGTTGGGATGAAGGTATTAGCTTACTTAATGTAGGTTCCAAAGCTTCTTTGGTAATCCCACCCGACTTGGCTTATGGATCAGCCGGTGCAGGCGGAGTAATTCCTCCCGATGCTTGGTTGATTTTTGATGTTGAATTAGTGGACGCTAAATAATAAAAACCGGCTTAGGCCGGTTTTTTTAGTATGAAAAAGTTTCTCCTTTTACTTCTCTCCCTTAGTAGCTTCGGTCTTATTGGTCAGGGTACCTGGATTAAAGTAGGAGACCAAGATGTGGTTTCCATCAATAGCCCATCCTATCCAAAAGGACTATTTGATGAGGGCCCGCGTCTACTTGGTCGCCAAGGGGAAATTAGATCTGAACCAAAACGCCATTTCAAAGCGCATCCGCAAAGGCTCTATCTTCCCCAGAAATACCTGCTTTCCTTAAAGGGGAAATTTCAAATCGACTCCCTCGTATTTTTTGACGGAGCGGGTAAGGACAGCTTAAAAATTGCCCTAAGGAAAAATGATTCTTGGCATTATGTTTTTAAAGGCCAGACCAACAAATACCAGGAATGGCGAAGGCTTAAAATCAATTTAGAAACAGACTATCTCCTCTTTGAATTCGCCAGTGCCCAGACCGAAATAGGAGAAATTTTACTTTTTGGGCAGGCACTAAGTCAGGAAGCCTCTCCCACCTTTAGTCCGCCGCCCAAAAAAAGACCCCTTAGCCTCAATGAATTCATAGGTATTAATGCCTTTGTGGATGACCCCATTTCCAATCTTAAAGCCGTCAGCAGCTCCATTCGAGAATATCATAATTGGAACTGGCATTTTCAGGAAGGGCTAAGTCTCGATGAGGCTTTGCGCATAGGTCCGGCTTTTGCTCCCTCTGCTAATGGGCATTGGAACTTCGACCAATACTACCAAAATTTAAATGCTTCCGGACTAAAAGTTATCCCTTGCTTACAGGGCAGTCCTGACTGGTTAGGTGATTTCGATGATAAACCAATCCTCGACTCTAAAACGAGTGAGGACCCACATTCCTATCGGATACACAGCAAATTCATGTTCCAATATGCCGCTAGATACGGCAAGCAGAAGCATGCGGCTAAGGATTTACATGTCGCTACCGGACAGAGTCCTAAGAGTGGCTTAAACCTCATCCAAGGGATTGAAAATTGGAATGAACCGGATAAATGGTGGCGCGGGGATAAAGGCTATTTCAATGCTTGGGAATTTGCGGCCATGCTTAGCGCCGATTACGATGGACATGCGGGGCGTTTGGGCAATGGTTATGGTTTAAAAAATGCCGATCCAAGCTTAGAATTTGTAATGGGCGGCATCTGTAGTTTAAACCTCCAATACATTGAGGCTATTCGCATTTGGTCGATATTTAACCGTCCGGAAAAAGACTTTCCCGCGGATGCTATCAATTTTCATCATTATTCCAATGATGCCGGCGGACAAGGAGACCGTATTAAACATGCGGTGAGTCCGGAAGAGGATGAGCTATACCAACGCTTAAAGGCATTAGTGCTCTACCGCGACAAATACTTACCCCGACAAAAAATCTACCTCAGTGAGTTTGGCTATGACTCCAATCGAAAGTCGGTACAAGCTGCCCCAGCAGCCGATAGTTTGCAATCGCTGGAAAGGCAGGCCAACCTTATTGTACGTAGTTTCTTATGGGCTCATGCCTCTGGAATAGACGGCGCCTTCTTATACATGTACCGCGATGTGAATACCGCTAATCCTACCAAATTTCAAAGTAGTGGCTTAAGCCGGGAAAAATGGAATCGGAGCAAGCTAAAACCTTCCTTCTATAAACTGCGCGCTTTAAAACGTCTATTGGGTGACTACCACTTTGTGAAAATGGTTCAAGCAAAATTCATCCCTTCTATCGAAGTAATGCTCTACGAAAACCAGCAGGGCCATCAGCGCTATGTGATGTGGAATAAAGATCTCGGCAGCACCTATTTTCCGCGCAGCATGAGTTTTGATCCCGGTCAGCAAGCAAAAGTGTATCGTCTTCCGGATAACGAGGGACCCATACGCCTAGAGACTTGGAAATCTGGTGAGGAGCTAGCCATTAATGCCGCTCCTTTAATTATCGAATTCGACTAGAAGTCACCGCCATCATAATCACCGCCTCCGCCGCGCTGCGGGCGTGCCTTTTTCTGATTTAAACGGTAATTAAAGCTGATGGTGAACTGACGTTGTCGCCACTGGAAAGTTCCGTAAGTATCGAATCGACCTCCCCCATTGATATCGCCAAATTGATAATAACGACGTACGCGGGTATTGAATAAATCACGCACCGAGAAGGTGATGGTACCCTGACCCTTTAACACGTCCTTACTCCAACCTAGATCCAGGGTATATATGCCTAAGCGGCGTCCTTGCGGACTAGTTTCTGCGCCGCGCATATTAAAGCTTACCTGCAGATCGCTCTTCCAAAACTTAAATCGATTTACCAAACGACCATTGCTCGAGTAGTTATCCGCCCCAAAACTCTGCCCCTCGTATTCCCCCACGGTAATTGCGCGGAATAGGTTTAGGTTGGCGTTAATATCATACCACTGGGCAATCTTATACTGAAAGTTAAACTCAAAACCATAGGCATCCTGCACCGCTAAGTTTACGGGGAAGAAGCGGGTGAACTCATCACCATTGCGCTCTTCCACTACGGTAATACGTTCAATTACGCCCGTGCGGTGACGGTAATAAATACCACTGTATAAACTTCCCTTCTCGAAATAACGCACATAACCCGCTTCATAGCTATCGGTAAACTCAGGGTTCACATTAGGATTACCGCTGTAAAAGTTTCGGTTATCACTAAAGCCAAAGAATGGCGCCAAGGTGCGGAAGCCCGGACGAGAAATTCGGCGACTGTAGCTCAATTGTAAATCACTGAGCGGACTAAAACTATAAGTAAAGAATGTACTCGGGAATAAATTGGCATAAGTCCGGCGATTAACGCTATCAAAGTCCCCTACCTCTGTAGTTAAATCGGTTAGCTCGGCCCGCAATCCTAATTGGAAAGTTGCCTTCTCCCCCAAGGCTCCATTATAAATTCCGTAAGCGGCATATACATTTTCCTGAAAGAGGAAGCTATTGTTAAACTCAGGGTCAGGAATAAAGCTGCCATCCGAAGCTTGTTCATCTAAGCGATAATTGTTCTCAATTTCCCTCAAGGTAACCCGGCTACCCATTTCAATCGAGCGCTTATCGTCAATAGGACGCACATAATCGGTTTGCACCAAAGTGCTCCGTTGGTATTCCAGATTAGCTACCTTTTGAATAAACTCATCCGAAACCCCATTGGTATCCTGGGTAATGGTAGAATTCTCGCGATCATCCTCTAAGCTGTAGCGGATGTCGGCCGTCCATTTATGCTTATCGTTTCCGTTAAAAATTTTCTGCCAGCTCACATTACCTTCGATTACCTCTTGGTTTTCTACCTCGTCATCGAAACGGTTTACAATACGCTGGAGGTCACCATTGGCATCGAGGTCACGGTACTCGATGTCTACGTAATTATTACCGCGACTAGGACGGAATAAAAAAGATCCCGTTAGGGTTTGTCCTTCTGCTAAATCGTAATCGGCGCCAAAACGCAAAGTAGCGTCATTACCACCGCGATTTTGATAGCGGTCGCGGATAAAGGAATACGAAGTATCGGGTAAGAAAAACTTCTGATTTGAGCTACCTCCACCCGGTGAACGACGGTATTGATAACTGAGGGTGGTAAAGAAATTAAAACGCTTGCGACGTAAGTTCATAGTAGCGCCCACGCCATATAAATCCGGGTAACCGGCACTCAAATCCCAACTACCATTAAAACCCTTCTCATTTTGCTTCTTAAGTACAATATTGATGATTCCCGCTTCACCCTCAGCATCATAACGCGCGGAGGGGTTGGTAATAACCTCAATCTTTTCAATCACATTGCCTTGCAAGGCCCTTAAAGCTGCCGCCGGATCACTGCCCACTAGTCCCGATGGTTTGCCATTCACTAGAATTCGAACATTGTTGGAACCACGTAGAGCCACATTTCCTTCGACGTCTACCGATACCGAAGGAAGGTTATTCAAAATTTCGGAAGCATTGCTACCCACACTGGTCAAATCCTTGGCCACATTAAAAACACGCTTATCCTGCTCGAATTCCATCATTCGTGCTTCGGCGGTAACCGATACTTCTTCAAGCATGGCATCGCCTCCTTCTTTTAAGGTGAGTCTACCTAAGTTTAAAACTCCACTTTCGGGGACTTTTATGCTTAGCGTATCGGTACGATATCCGACAAAAGAACTTACTAATTGGTAGCTACCTCCTTTAAGTTCCAAGCTGAAATTACCATCGATATCCGTGGCCATACCATTAATGAGCTTGCCATTTTGATAGGCTACGACATTGGCAAATGGAAGGGCTTCGCTTTTGCTGTCAACTAATGTTCCCCGAACTTGGGCATTTAGCATCCCTACCAAGGCGATAAAAAACAGAGTATAGAGTTTTCTCATAATTTACTAGTACGCTACAATAACTTAATTTGGGTATTCCTTGTTCATACGCTCCTCTAAAGCAACCATTTCATCGCGCAAAGCAGCCGCTTCGATAAAGTCAAGTGACTTGGCCGCAGTTTCCATTTTCTTGCGCAATTTCTCAATACCCTTTCGGTAGTCCTCCTTAGTTTGGTATTTCAAGGCGGGCTCTGCCGCAGCAGCCGGTGTATTTAATTTTGATTTATAGGGATTGTGATCCTTCTTACTACCCGGTAATACCGAATCGGTAGATTTCTTCAAGGCTTGCGGAGTCAGACCATGCTTTTGATTGTATTCATGCTGAATGGCTCGGCGACGATTGGTTTCATCAATGGTACGTCGCATACTGTCGGTAATCTTTTCCGCATACATAATCGCCAAACCATTAACATTTCGCGCTGCTCTACCCACCGTTTGCACCAGAGAACGTTCTGCTCTTAAGAAGCCTTCCTTATCGGCATCGAGAATAGCCACTAGACTCACTTCTGGTAAATCCAAGCCTTCACGCAATAGGTTAACCCCGATTAAGACATCAAACAAACCCAATCGCAAATCGCGCATAATTTCCACCCTTTCCAGGGTATCCACATCGGAGTGCACATAACGACAACGCACGCCATAACGGGTGAGGTATTTAGTCAGCTCCTCCGCCATCCTCTTGGTTAGGGTCGTTACTAAAACCCGCTCATCCAATTCGGTGCGCTTGTTTATTTCCTCCATCAGATCATCGACCTGATTCTCAATCGGGCGCACTTCAATCCGCGGATCCAACAAGCCAGTGGGACGAATAAGCTGCTCTACCACCACCCCTTCGCTGCGTTCCAATTCATATTCAGCGGGGGTAGCACTAACGTATATTACTTGATTCTGAAGGGTCTCAAACTCGTCGAAGGTAAGGGGACGATTGTCCATCGCCGCTGGTAAGCGGAAACCATATTCCACCAAGTTTTCTTTACGAGAGCGGTCGCCGCCGTACATGGCCCTTACTTGGGGAATGGTAACGTGACTCTCATCAATAACCATCAGATAGTCATCCGGAAAGTAATCCAACAAACAGAAAGGACGGGTACCCGGAGCGCGACCATCTAAATAGCGGCTGTAATTCTCGATGCCCGAACAATAGCCCAGCTCGCGAATCATCTCTAAGTCAAATTCGGTTCGCTCCTGCAAGCGCTTTGCTTCTAAGGGTCGACCATTCTTATTGAAAAAATCCACCTGCTCCACCATATCATCCTGGATCTGATGTATGGCCGACTGCAGCTTATCCTTGCCGGTTACGAAGATATTAGCCGGGAAAATCCGCACCGATTCAAAGGTCTCCAAGACACTTCGATCAGCAGGGTCAAAGCGCTCGATACGCTCTATTTCATCCCCCCAAAAGTGAATACGGAAAGCCGTATCTGCATAGGCAGGAAAAACGTCTACCGTATCCCCCTTAACGCGAAAGTTACCCCGGCCAAATTCGCCGGTAGTACGATTGTAAAGGGCATTTACAAAAGAATATAATAGCTTATTGCGTGGAATTACTTGCCCAAGCTCAAGCTCAATCACCTGCTCATTAAATGAATCAGGATTACCAATACCATATAAACAAGAAACCGAAGCTACCACCAATACATCACGCCTTCCAGATAAAAGGGCCGAGGTGGTTGATAGGCGCAGTTTCTCAATTTCATCATTAATGCTAAGGTCCTTCTCGATATAGGTCCCAGTGGTCGGAATATAGGCCTCGGGCTGGTAATAGTCGTAATAGGAAACGAAATACTCCACCGCATTATCGGGAAAGAATTGCTTAAACTCAGAGTACAATTGGGCCGCCAAAGTTTTGTTATGCGATAAAACCAAAGTGGGCTTTTGCACCTTTTCAACCAGATTGGCTACGGTAAAGGTTTTACCCGATCCGGTAACACCCAAGAGCGTTTGAAAGGGCACTCCTCCATCCACACCTTCCGCTAATTCCTTAATAGCTTGGGGCTGGTCTCCGGTGGGTGAATACTCCGATTGAATCCTGAACTTATGCGACATTTTGCAAAAGTACTGCTCTTTTTCAGCAATTAAGGCCTAGCATAAAGCCTAATAGATGTTTTAAATGATGGTCGATTTAAAAGGCTTAAAGCGATGCTTGAGCAGCCAAGCAAATAGCCAAGTAGAAAAGAATGTGAAACTACTGTAGATCACCGCCACCAAGGAAATATCTGAATTTTCCAGCACGCTAGTAGCAATAAAAATGGCCAAGGCCGCATTTTGCAATCCCATTTCTACCGCGATGGTAAAAGCACCTGAATGCTTGATCTTCGCCTTCTTTGCTATCCAAAAGCCCAAAGCCATGGTAAAGGCATTAAAGAAAAGCAGTGGGAAAAAGAGCTCTACATTATCCCAAAATGCGGTGGTTTGCTCACCGCCATTATCTAGAAAAAGGGCAAAGCCAAAGACTGCTAAAAGCAGCAAGGGTAAGATGTAACGCAAAGGCTGTTGCAGGGATTCTATAAAGGTTCGGGAACCATACTCATGACTTAATACTCCGCCAACCACCGGTAAAACTACCGTCAGTAATATCTCCCGAAAGGTATCGGCAAAACCAATCTCA
Source organism: uncultured Flavobacteriales bacterium (assembly GCA_913055685.1). Lineage (GTDB taxonomy): Bacteria > Bacteroidota > Bacteroidia > Flavobacteriales > Schleiferiaceae > Croceimicrobium. The sequence goes on along the minus strand of CAJXKC010000002.1, from coordinate 22,944 downwards.
ATTTGGGTGTCATTATGCAAAAACCAATGCATCGCCAGGCTCAGGTAAATGGGAATAGTGAGTAAAATACCCAAGCTATTGAAGGAGGTCATGCTCACCGACAAGGCCACCCGCCCCTTCAACATATGGGTCACCAAATTACTAGCCGTACCTCCAGGAGCAGAAGCAATCAGCACTAAACCTACTTTAAAATAAGGATCGATCGGCAAGAGCCAAGCCATCAAAAACGCCACCAGAGGTAAGAGTAAAAACTGACAGGCTAATCCCACTAAAATCGCCTTGGGGCGAAGAAAAACTCGTTTAAAATCCTTGAAGTTTAAACTAAGGCCAATACCAAACATGATGAGGGCAATGGCCAAAGGGACCAATAAGTCAGTTCCTCTATCCATGCCCTATGCTTTACTCGGCGCTCTTATCAGAGGCTTCCGTATCAGACTTCGCTTCCTCGACTTTCTCTTCCTGCTTTTGGAGCTCCTTAATCTTCGTGGCTAGCATCTTTACCTGGCTCTGTAAATTGCTAACGATGCGCTTTTGGGCGTCGATATTTTTATGGGCTTCCTTAACAATCGGACTCTTAGGATCGCTGCTACTGAAGAAGGTCATGTTGTTTTCCAACTGAATCAACTCCTTTTTAGCATCATCCAATTTGCGACGTAAATGATCTCGTTCTTGACGCAATTTGTATTCCCCTTCTTCCGCGAGGCTATCCATTTTGTTCTCAAAACGAATACGCTGCGATTCTTCACGATCCATGTCAATGGCCTTAAAGATCGCATCCACGCCCTTATTAAAACGGGCATCGAGCTCTCCTCTTAAGCTCTGGGGAATGGGACCTTGTGATTTCCAGTCGGCAATAAACTCCTTAGCCTTGGCAATGGTCCCTTTCTTATCCTTTACATCGGGTTTAAAGGCTTCCAAGGCTTCAATTACCTTTTGTTTAGCCTCGGCATTTCCGGCCAATTTCTTATCCCGGTTCTTATTGTGGTCGGTAAGTCGGTTGAAGAAATGATTACAAGCTGCGCGGAACTCCTTCCAGATTTTATCACTCTCACTCTTGGGTACGTGACCAATCTTTTTCCAATCGGCTTGGATACGTTTTAAGGCATTAGCGGTATTGCGCCAATCGTCGCTATCCTTAAGCTCTTCCGCCTTGGCTAAAAGTGCTTTTTTCTTTTCAAGGTTTACCTGATGTTCTTTTTTCAGGTCCTTATAGAATTGATTCTTAGCCTTATTAAAGTCACGCAGCGCTTCCCGGAACTCTTCCCAAACCTCATCGTTACCGGGCAGGTGTAAACGACCAATCTTTTTGAAAGCCGCTTGCACCTCGTTCACCATTTTTATGGCTTTTTGCCATTCGTGATGCTTGCTGTAATTCCTTGGAATCTCCTTGATCTTATCGACCAATGCTTTTTTCTCTTCCAATAACTCTTCACGCTTGGCGCGAATTTCCTTGAAGAAAGCATCCCGTTTTTCGTGAATCTGCTTGGTTATCTCGGAGAACTTTTGCCAAAGAACTTCGCGTAATTCGGGTTCAACCGGACCTATATGGCGCCACTCTTTGTGCAATTTTTGCAGCTCCTTAAAGCCTTCGCGCAAATCCTCTCCATTTAAAATGGCCTCGGCCTTTTCAATAAGTTCTTCTTTATGCGACTGATTCTTCTTGTAATCTAAATCGCGTAATTCCTTATTGATTTTTATGTACTCGTAGAAATTCTCCACGTGGAAGTGGTAGGTGCGCCAAAGATCATTGCTCTCCGTGCGAGGAACCGCTCCGGTATTACGCCATTCTTGCTGAATTTCATTGAACTCCTTAAAGGTCTCGCCAATAGACTCTTCCTTATTTACCAGCTCTTTTAAACGCTCAATAAGGTTACGCTTCACCAATAAATTGTGGTCGAGCTGAGCACTTAAATCGTCGTAATACTTCTTACGGCGCTTACGGTATTCCTGGTAAATAGTGCGAAACTTCTCCCGTAAAGGTTGGATAAATTCAAAGTCAAGCGCATTCCCACCTTGCTCCACAAATTCCTCCAGCTTTTCCGCCTTCTCGTCGTTTAAATGCTTTAAAAGGTATTTGCGAATGGCATCAAAATGCTCCTTCAGTTTTTGAATAGGCTGCTCCTTCAGGAGCTTATCGGCGGCCGCTACTAAATCTTCATTGCTAAACTCAGCATAGTCGGGCATTTCCAATTCGTGGTGATGATCTTCTTCATGATCATCATCGCTATGCACTACCGTGGTATCGTCTTCCTGCTCTAGCTCCTCATCACTAAGGGCCTCTCCTTCCTCGCTCGCCCCCGAATTATTGGCTTCCTCCTGCTCTGAAGAGGCTTGAGAGCTCTCGCTATCAGCTTTAGATTCAGCCGTTTCTGGGGCCGTTTCTTCTTTTTCCTCTAGGGATGTTTCCTCTGACTGAGTTTCATCCACCATTTCCTTTTTGGGCTCCTCGCCTTCTGGCAAGTTGTTCTGTGTATCGCTCATAATCAATTATCGCTTGAAGCAAATTTAAGCTAAATTGCTTGGGAATAAAGGTAAGGGCTGCGAAGGAAAAAATTAAGCTTGCTGCCAAATTTTCCAAGCGGCTTCCGCCTGATGCTCGAGCATCGCCCGCCCATTTAAGATTTGAGCTCCGCGCTTTTCAGCCAATTCAAGCCAGGCAGTTTTATCGGGATTGTAGATAAGATCAAAGAATAGCTTGCCCTTCAAATTCCCTTCCGGCCTTAATGGTGCTAAGTCATCGACATTAGGGTAAGTACCTAAAGGAGTGGTGTTTACCACTAGATCATAATACGAGATAAGGCCCTGAGCTTGGGGATAGCTAAGTTGGTTCTCGGCCGCTTTACGACCGACCACATCTGCTTTAAATCCCATCTGTCGCAGGGCATAGACAACCGCTTTGGAAGCGCCGCCGCTGCCTAAGACTAGAGCACGCTTTAAACTGGGCTGCCAGCCACTTTCTTCTAGACTTTTGCGAAATCCTAAGTAATCGGTATTGTGTGCCTCCCATGCTCCTTCTCGATACACTAGGGTATTACAGGCACCTATCGCTCGTACTGCTGGTGACTGAAGGTCTATATATTTCAGCACCTCTTGCTTATAGGGTATGGTTACATTCAAACCCTTTAATTGATGTTTTGCTATTAGCTGGGGAAATTCTTCAATCTCGGCCAACTCGTAATTATCATAGCGATAATCTAGACCTAAAGCTTCGAACTTGGCCCTAAAATAGGCCTTGGAAAAGGAATGACTCAGTGATTTACCTATCAGCCCCAGCTGCATTTTAAGCGGCTTTGTTTTTAGGACTACCCAATTTTTCCAATAGGAAAATAAGGAGTGCACCGCCTAAGGCTAAAAGGACAGCCAGGCTTAATTGAGGTTCGGTCGCAGTCTGACCCACAACTTCGGAGCCTTCAATCACGGGAAGGGTAAAATCACCAGGCAAAACTGTTTTCTCAATAATATTCACCACTTCTTCATTGGCCTCGCCGGCATGTTTAATCATCACCTCATCTACCCGCTTCCAGGGCCAAATTTTATTGAGGGAGCCCAAGAGAAAACCCGATAAAAGCGCAACGGTTAGATCGTGGTACTTGGCAAACATGTGTTTTAGAAGTCGGGCAAAGGATAGCAGACCAATTACTGCTCCGGCACCAAAAGTAGCGATAATGCTAAGCTCACGTTCATGGATTGCGTTGAGTACGGTAGAATATGAACCCAACAAAACCAGGATAAAAGAACCCGAAATACCCGGTAAAATCATGGCGCAAATAGCAATGCTCCCGCTTAAGAAAATATACCAAAGCGCATCATTAGCTCCCGAAGCCGGCAAAACTGTTATGGAGTAGGCAATAACTGCACCGATGATGAAGCTCGCAACCGGACCAGCCGCCCAAGCTTTAACCTGTTTGGCCACAAAGAAAATACTGGCGAAGACCAATCCGAAAAAGAAACTCCACAGCAATACCGGTTCATTTACTAAAAGCCAAGAAATACCTTTTGCTAAGGATATAATACTGACGCCTATTCCTAAAAATAAGGGCACAAAAAACCAACCATTGATATAAGTCCAGGCCTTAGCAAAACCTTCTTTGCGCAAGATTTGTAAAGCTTCCAGATTGATGCGGTTTATACTCTCTATCAGCTCTTCGTAAATACCAGTGATAAAAGCAATGGTGCCTCCCGAAACTCCTGGAACCACATCGGCTGCCCCCATGGCAATACCTTTCAAGAACAGTAAAATGCGCTGCATGAATAATTTTTTAGCAAAGAAAGGAAATGAAACTTAGTCCTGGTTCAAATAATAAGAAACGGCCTTATTCTCCTTTAACCAAGGGAATAGTGCTAGGAAGAAGGAACGCCCACCTGGGTCTAGCCTAAGGGCCTTATTCAAGTAAATTCCCCCTTCATCACTTTCTTTAATCGTGAATAAATAACCAGCCAATTGATAATGAATGGCACCCGATTCGGGCATAAGCTCAAGGGCTTTGTAAAGTACGGTCATGCCTTCATCGAACTCGCACATATCAAAGAGTAATTGGGCATACTCCGTAAAGGTATTGCCATCGTAATAGCCGTCTTCGATCAGCTTTTGATAAATAATAACTGCCTCATCCAATTTTCCCGCGCGGCGGTGAATTAGGGCACTGCTATGACGAAACTGCCAGTTTTCAGGGTCCAGCTCAACCGCTTTGGCGATTAAGAATACCGCTTCCGACCAAATCTTCTTTTCGTCCTTTATCAAGGCCAATTCATAATAGGCTTCCTCCAAATCGGGATCTTCTTGCACCGCCTTGGAAAGATAGCTTTCCGCTTTCGCCTCTTTATGCAAGCGCAAATAGCAAAGGGCAATTTTGTAATAGCCATAACCACTAGCCCCTTCGTATTCGAAGCTTGCTAAATAGGTTTCCGCGGCCTCTAGATAGCGGTACTCTTGCTCCAATACCCGGGCCTTTTCATAATAAGCAGCCGAAAAATACTCATCGATTAAAATCGCATAATCGTAAGCTTTAACCGCCTCTTTTAAATCGCCTAGTTTGGTATACATGATACCCAAGTGGTACCAAGCTATTTCTGAATAGGGATTGGTATTAATGAAATCATTCAGGTATTCAATGGCCTCTTCCTCTTTTTCACTTAAATCGTAACAAAGGGCGAGATTATATAAGGCAATTTCATCCTCAGGAAATACTTCCAAGGTTTGCTTTAAATACTTCAGGGCTTTATCATAAGCACCTATCAATTGGTATTCCAAGGCCAACAAATGAAAAACATCCTCTGGGAACTCAGTCAGACCCAAAGCTTGACGATACTGCTCAATGGCCTTTTGATGGTTGCCAGTTTTGGAAAAGAGGGCGGCGCGAGCCATAAAAAGGTCGTAGGTGTCTACCATACTAGTTTCCAGCTCACTTAGCAGCCTACTAGCCTCCCTAGTTTTATCCGCTGCGGTTAAATACTGGACCTTCTTCAATTTAAGACTGGCCGCATAAGGATGTTGCCCTTGCGCAATATTCAAAACCTCCAAGGCACGCTGGATTTTGCCGATCTCATAGAAGTAGTCGGAGATCATCTCAAATTCCTCTAAGTCGTAAAAGCGAAGCTTGCCTTCCGCCTGCATTCGCTTAAAGTCATCGACCAGGTCGAGAAGGTTAAAAAATTCGTCTTCGTTTTCGTCTTCGAACATAGTGGCAATTGGATACTTAAATTTATCCAAATCGGCTTTGCAAAGGTAGCCTTTAGCTTAGGCTTTTTCACAAATTAATCAACAAAGCTTTAAAAAGGAGACTGCTTGGCTTTTCCGTAAAAAAGCTTCGACCTAAAAGGGCTAAGCTTATCTTTGCCGCAGATTCAAAAAACAAAAAAATGACTCTCATAAAGTCTATATCTGGAGTCCGCGGTACCATTGGCGGAGCTAAAGGCGACAACCTTACTCCTCTCGATGCGGCCGAATTCGGCGCTGCTTACGCTAACTGGTTAAAGAAAAACAATCCTGGTAAAAACCTGAAAGTGGTTATTGGTCGTGATGCACGCCCCAGTGGCCCAATGATTCAAGGCATTGTTCAAAATACTTTATTAGCTTCAGGTATCGATGTAATTGACCTCGACCTTTCTACCACCCCAACCGTAGAAATGGCGGTGGTATTTGAAAAAGCTGATGGGGGCATCATCCTTACTGCTTCCCATAATCCGGTGCAATGGAATGCCCTAAAACTACTTAATGCTAAAGGGGAGTTTATTTCGGGGGCTGATGGCGCCGAATTATTGGCCATGATCGAAGCGCAAGACTACGACTTTGTAGCGGTAGAAAATTTAGGAAGCATCGAAGAAAAATCAGATGCCATCTCTAAGCATATTGAGGCAATTTTAAAACTTCCGTATATAAATGTAGAGGCTATTAAAGCCGCTAATCTATCGGTAGCGGTAGACGCAGTGAACTCTACCGGTGGTATTTCCATCCCCCCACTTTTAGATGCTCTAGGGGTAGAAAAACAAGAACTACTTTACTGTGAACCGCATGGTAATTTCCCCCACAATCCGGAACCTCTAAAAGAACATTTAGGGGATATCATGCAACTAATGGCCGAGAAGGGCTGTGATGTGGGTATTGTAGTCGACCCCGACGTAGACCGACTGGCCCTTATCGACGAAAAAGGCCAGATGTTTGGCGAGGAATACACCCTGGTAGCTGCGGCTGATTACCTATTACAGCATTTAGACGGACCCTTAGTGAGCAATTTATCCAGCTCCCGAGCCTTACGCGATTTAGCGCATTCACGCGGAAAAGAATACTATGCCTCCGCGGTGGGTGAGGTTAATGTGGTAACTAAGATGAAAGAAGTAGGCGCCGTCTTTGGTGGTGAAGGTAATGGCGGGGTAATCTTACCTGACTTGCACTATGGTCGTGACTCCCTCGTGGGAATTGCCATTATTCTATCTCATCTGGCCACTTCGGGTAAAAAGCTTTCCGAATTAAGGGCTTCCTACCCTGCCTATTTTATGGGGAAAAATAAAATTCAACTCCAAGCGGGTATGGATGTGGACGGCATTTTAGCTAGCATTAAGCAACGCTATGCAAATGAAGAGATAAGCACCATCGACGGAGTAAAGATTGATTTTGCGGAAGAATGGGTACATTTACGTAAGTCAAATACCGAACCTATTATCCGTATTTATACCGAGGCTAAAAGCCAAGCGGCGGCGGATGCCCTAGGTTCTAAATTTATTTCCGAGCTATCTGAAATAGCCGGCCTTTAGTTGTTATGGAAACGCATACCTCTCAAAAAAGTATTCCTGGCACCCAATGGGAAGGACATTTTCGCAAGTTCCGCGATCAAATCGTAGGCATCGACGCTGAGTTTGTAGGACCCTACGGACCAAAACCGGTAATTTATGCCGATTGGATTGCCAGCGGTCGCCTTTATGGTCCGATCGAAGAAAAAATGCATAAGGACTTCGGACCATATGTAGCGAATACCCATACCGAAACTTCCTACACCGGTATGGTAATGACCCAGGCTTACGATCGTGCCAAGCAAATGATTAAGAAGCATGTGAATGCTTCCAAAGAAGATGTCTTTATTCCTACGGGAACAGGGATGACTGGCGCGGTTTTAAAGTTTCAACGCATCTTAGGGCTCAAGGTGCCTGAGCAGTTCACGGATCAAATCAGCCTTAGTCCCGAACAGCGACCGGTGGTTTTCATCAGCCATATGGAACATCATTCCAATCAAACTTCTTGGCTGGAAACCATTGCGGAGGTTATCCAAATTAATCCGGATGAAAAGGGTCTACTCGACCTCAATCATTTTGCAGAATTGTTGGAGCAGTACAAAGACCGACCTTATAAAATTGCTAGCATCACCTCTTGCAGTAATGTTACGGGAGTATTTACGCCCTACCACGAGGTGGCAAAGATGATTCATAAAGCCAATGGCTTTTGTTTCGTGGATTTTGCCTGCTCGGGTCCTTATGTCGACATCAACATGCATCCCGATGAAGAGGATGCTTACCTCGACGCGATCTTCTTCTCTCCGCATAAATTTTTAGGCGGACCAGGGACTCCGGGGGTATTAATTTTCAATTCGAAACTATATAAGAACCGCGTACCGGATCACCCGGGTGGTGGTACGGTTACCTTTACCAATCCTTGGGGAGGACACTATTATATTGAAGATATTGAAACCCGTGAAGACGGTGGAACTCCAGGCTTCCTGCAAACTATGCGGGCCGCTTTGGCGATAGAGCTCAAAGAGCAAATGACCGTGGAAGCCATTGAAGCTCGCGAAAAGGAAATTTTAGCCTATGTTTTCGAGCGACTCGAAAAATTACCGGGTATGGTAATTCTCGCCGGTCACCTTAAAGATCGCTTGGGAGCCATCTCTTTCTATCTCGAAGGAGTTCACTACAATTTAGTGGTGCAATTACTGAATGACCTATTCGGTATTCAAACCCGGGGAGGCTGCAGCTGTGCCGGAACTTATGGGCATTACCTTTTGCACCTCGATCCAGAGACTAGTAAACAGGTTTCTGAGAAGGTTAATCAAGGGGATTTCTCCGTGCGACCCGGCTGGATTCGCTTATCCCTGCATCCCACCTTCACCGATGAAGAGGTAATTAAGATTTGTGATGCCATCGAGCATGTAGCGCATCACTGGCAAGATTATGCCAACGACTACCAATGCCCATTGCGCAGCAACACCTACATCAATAAAGATAAACACAACGATAACACCGAATTACTGGACGCTTGGTTTCACCTGGATTAAAACCGATTTATCTCGATAATGCCGCCTCTACTCCTATTCGTCAGGAGGTAAAGGAGGAAATGCTGCGCTTAATGGACTGGCATGCCAACCCATCGAGTACGCATAGCTTCGGCCGCAAGGCAAAATCAATTCTGGAGGCCAGCCGTAAAAGCATTGCTAAAAATCTAGGCTGCCTTCCCGCCGAAATCGTGCTTTGCTCGGGGGGTACAGAGGCCGATAATGCGGCGATAAGCTTAGCCCTACGAGATCTTAAGGTAAAGCGGATTATTACCTGCCCCACCGAACATCATGCGGTTTTACATGCGACCGACAAATGGGCCAAGGCCTTCGATGCCTCGGTAGTACTTTTAAGGGTAGATGCGCAAGGTCGACCTAACCTCCAACAATTGGAAAATTTGCTTGCCGATGGCATTCCTAGCTTGGTAAGCATTATGCACGGCAATAATGAAATTGGCAATCTCATCGACCTTAAAGAAGTGGGGGATATTTGCCATAAACACCAAGCTTATTTTCACAGCGATACGGTGCAAACGGTGGGACACTTTCCGATGCGTTTGGATGAGCTGCCCGTCGATTTCGCTACTGCCTCTTCACATAAGTTTTATGGTCCCAAGGGTACGGGCTTTTTATTTGTCTCGCGACGCTTAAAAGTAAGCTCTTTTATAACTGGCGGTGCCCAAGAGCGCGGCCTACGCGGGGGAACCGAGAACATTGTCAATGTTGGCGCCATGGCCAAAGCGCTTGATTTAGCTTATCAAAATTTAGAATCAGAACGCCAGCATATCGAAAGCCTCAAAGCCAAGCTTTGGCAAGGCTTAGAGGAAATCTTTCCCAAGGCTTATACCAATGGCTTATGTGGAAGCAGTGAAAGTCTATATACGGTGCTCAGTGTGAGTATCCCAGAATTATCTGAAGATAGCATGCTGCTTTTCAATCTCGATTTAAAAGGAATTGCTGTTTCCGGCGGAAGTGCCTGCTCTTCAGGAGCGCTTCAAGGCTCGCATGTTATTGCAGCCTTAAATCCCGATCACACCGATCCGGTCATTCGCTTCTCGATAGGCAAAGACAATAGCGAAGAGGAAATCGACCGCTGTTTAGCGGTCTTGAAAGAAATGGCTTTGCAAAGAGCTTAGAGTTTAGAGTTTAGAGTCTAGATATTAGATTCTCGAGTCTCACATCTCAAATCTCACATCCCAAATCTCAATCCTCCCTAACGCTCTACCTCTTCCTGCTCCGGCTCATAGCCGAACAACTTCTTCTCGCGAATCATTTGATCGACATAGGTAGGCAAGGCTTCTTCCCAACCTGCTTCACCATTGCGGATTTTACGCAGAATATCGCGACTAAAGATTTGCAGGATTTCCGGGTCAAAGTTCTCGATATCCTTAATGCGTCGGTTAAAGAGCAAGAAGTCATACAAAGGCTTTAACCTAGGGTGAATCTTGAAGGTCTTGGTAGTCTCCAATGGCGCCCCTGGCTCAGGTTGCGATGGGTAGATGTAGAGTTTTAAGTCGGTAGAATAAAGTACCCCAAAGGCCTCTAATATTCCTCCTTTCAACTCGCGGTAATAACGGTCGTCGAAGAGTTCTTGCAAATTGGTATAGCCCATGATTAGGCCCATGCGCTCCTCGGTAAATCGAGAGAAGTATTCTACCAATTTATAGTATTGCTGGTAGTTGGAGATCAGTACAGTCTGACCCAAAGAACAGAGGATTTCGGCCCGATCAAGGAAGTCTTGTTCGTCTATCTCCCCTTCGGCCTTTAAATTATTAAGGGTAATCTCAAAGAGCACCACCAATTTCTCCTTATCTACCTTGCGTTCCTTGGTGAAGTACTCGATTCCAGTACGCACCATATCAATGTTCACCTTGGTTACCGGACGGAAGCTTCCGCGCGCGGTTAAAATGTTCTTCTTGTACAATAAGGCTGCGGGTAAGATATTATTACCCTCCGGACCAAAAATCACCGCGTCGGTCATCCCATACTGCAAGAGTCGCAAGGACATCAAGCGGTTATCAACCTCCGCAAATTCAGGTCCCTCAAAATGGATCATATCAATCTCCATTTTATAGCGGGCGATATTGTCGTAAAGCGATTTCAGTAATTCTTCGGGGTTCTTACGAATATTAAAAACGCCATAGATTAAGTTCACCCCCATCACCCCAATGGTCTCCTGTTGGAGCGCCGCTTCCTCTTCCTTCATTCGAACGTGGAAAAGCACGTCATTGGGAGCCTGATCGGGATGCAATTGAAAACGGATTCCCATCCAACCGTGACCCTTAAACTTACGGGTGAAATTGATGGTCGCCACCGTATTCGCAAAGGCAAAGTAACAGCGCTTAGGATGCTGATCGCGGTCCAAGCGTTCTTCGATTAAGCCGTATTCATGGTCCAGCATCTTCCGCAAACGCGACTCGGTCACGTAACGGTTATCTTCCTCTATCCCGTAAATGGCATCGGAAAACAATTTATCGTAAGCACTCATGGCCTTCGCGACCGTTCCTGATGCAGCTCCCACTCGGAAGAAGTTTCGCACTACTTCCTGGCCTGCACCAATCTCGGCAAAAGTTCCATAAATGTTTTCGTTCAGATTTACTTTTAAGGCCTTTTGGGCCGTGGAGAGGATCATCCGTTCCATAGAAAAGGGGCTTGATCTAACAGATTTTAGGATAACAAAATTAAGAGTTTGACTAAGTTTGAAGGCGAAAAGCGGAAATAATTTCGACTTATTTACAGGAATATGGAATTTCTACTCCTCGGCACCGGCACCTCCCAAGGAATACCGGTAATTGGTTGTAAATGTGTGGTTTGCCAATCGAGCGATCCGCGAGATAAGCGCCTACGTTCTAGCCTTCTAGTGCGCAGCGCGCAATCAACCGTACTTATCGATGCAGGGCCCGATATGCGTCAGCAATTGCTCCGCGCCCAGGTCGAAGACATCGATGCCCTTATCATTACTCACGAACATCAAGACCATACCGCGGGCCTCGATGAAGTGCGAGCCATTAACTTCCTGCAAAAACACGACATTCCTATTTACTGCACCGCCCGCGTGGAAGAGCGTTTACGCGAACAATATTCCTATATCTTCCGCCATAAAGATTATCCGGGCATTCCGCAGATTCGCTTTGAGCGCCTGGGGGCGGATGCCTTCAATATTGGCGATATCTCCTTCCAGCCCTTAGAACTTTGGCATGGCTCCTTACCGGTACATGGCTTTCGCTTCCAGGACTTCGTTTACATCACCGATGCCAATGAAATTCCGGAGCCGGCAGCCCACCTAATTAAGGGTGCTAAGCATATGGTCATTAATGCCCTGCGTAAAGAAACACACCACTCACACTTTACGCTCTCGGAGGCCCTGGATATTGCCGATCGCCTGCAAATCGAAAATATGTACGCTACCCATATTAGTCACCAATTGGGTCTTCATGCCGAGGTGGAAAGGGAATTGCCTCCGGGAAGATTTTTAGCCTATGATGGCCTAAAAATTAAATCCTAGGCTAATTTCGCGACAAAGCTTTTTCCATGCAAAATGAATTCGATTTAGTGGTTATTGGGGGCGGAATCGTTGGACTCGCTACCGCCTATAAATACCAGCTAAAACACCCGCAAAACAAGGTGGCCATCCTGGAAAAGGAGTCTGCTCTTGGAGCCCATCAAACGGGACGTAATTCGGGCGTAATTCATTCGGGGATCTATTACAAACCGGGCTCCTTTAAAGCGCAAAACTGTGTAAATGGTCGCAAGCAATTGGTAGCCTTTGCCAAAGAGCACGGGGTAAAACACGATATCTGCGGCAAGATCATTCTCGCCACCGAGGAAAAGGAATTACCCATCTTGCAAAGCATTTTTGAAAAGGGTCAGGCTAACCAAATCGAAGGCATGGAGCTCATCGGCCCCGAGGCCATACGTGAAATTGAACCCGAAGCACGCGGAATCAAAGCGATTCGGGTTCCGGTAACCGGGATTATCGATTACGTAGGATTTTGCCATAAGCTGGTAGAGCTTATTCAGGGCATCAATCCCGAGAGTAAACTCTTTCTCGATACCGCTTTCCTTAGCTCCTTTAGCGAGGATGGAAAATCGGGTTTACGCAGCTCGAAAGGAATATTTTACACCAAGCGCAAGGTTTTTTGTGCGGGCTTACAAAGCGATCGCTTAGCGCGCGCGGAGGGTGCCGACCCCGGATTAAAGATCATTGGTTTTAGGGGCGATTATTACGAGCTCACCGAAAAAGCAAAACATAAAGTAAAGCACCTTATTTATCCAGTACCTGACCCGGACTTCCCCTTTTTGGGGGTACATTTTACCCGTATGGTAGACGGCAGTGTTGAATGCGGTCCCAATGCGGTTTTCTCCTTTAAACGTGAGGGTTACAGTCCGACTTCCTTCGACTTAAAAGACACCCTAGAATCACTTACTTTCCCGGGTACTTGGAAGCTATTTGCCAAGCATGCACCCCAGGGCATGGCCGAAATGCAAAGGGCTTTTTCGAAAAAGCTCTTCCTAAAAGCCTTACGTAAAATGGTGCCTAATTTGGAAATGGACGACATTCAGCCGGTACGCGCTGGCGTGCGTGCTCAGGCCCTTGAGCCCAATGGCAAACTGGTCGACGATTTCAAATTGCTAAAAGTGGGCAATTCAGTGCATGTGCTCAATGCCCCTAGTCCGGCGGCCACTGCCAGCCTGGCAATCGCCGATGAAATTCTGAAAATGGCGGAACTCGATTAAGCCTAGTAAACCAGTACTCGTATTTCTTCTTGCTGCTGGGTATTGGCCAATTGGGCAATGTAAATTCCGCGCTCAAAAGTGGCTAGCTCTAAGCGATGCTCACCTTGCGCAAAGCTTTGGCGATAGACCTCCTTACCGTCTAGACCGATGAGTCTCAGTTCAGCTGCTGCTTCTTCAATTTTAAAATGAAGATTGCCACCTAACTGCTGCAATAAAAAGGGTGATTCTAATTCTTCCTCTAAACCAATCCAAGGGGCGCCTTCACCAGCGGTTAAACCTTCGCCATAATTGGGATTGTAGGCAAAGTCTTTAATGGTCATTGACTTATAATCTGCCGCCACATCCACTCGTACCCAGCCGTAGAACTCACGAATGGTATCATTCACATCCGCGCGAAAGCGTAAACCAATTAAACCATTTAAAGCTCCTGGGAACTGGTCGTTAACGTGACCGGTATCGTTAATTTCGAGGGCAAGCTGACCCAAGGCACTGCTGCCACCGGAGCCTTTGTAAACTTGGCGGGGACCGATGCTGTCACCCGGACTCAAATTAAAAGGATAGGCATAATTGGCATAATCGAGGCCTAGCACCGAGTTTCCGGCATTACCGCGAGCCTGAATAAAGCTTCCGCTTACCCTAAAAATACTGGTGTCTACATACTGAATGAATCGATAATCAATCAGACCCAAACTATCGCTGTCGATATTTAAATCGTAAAAAGCATTATTGGTGTTAAGGGTGGTGTCGGCTAAATCAACATATTCAATTTGCGCCTGCGCCAGCGGACTGGCCAGTATTCCACTAAGGGCACCAATATATTTTAGGCTCTCGGCCGATTTTTTCTTTTCATTCATAGTGGCACAAAAATCGAAAAAAGCTGCGGCCTAGCCAATACGCTGACGCCGCAATTTTGGGTCAACTGCCTTTTCTAGCTGCTCGGCCTTTATTTCCCGGCCTAAAAAGGCACTTAAGGTCTCGGCAACTTCCGCCGCTTTGCTGAATAAATCCCCCTGCTCTATGCTGATCCAGTCGAGATGCGGCTGGCGATTTAAATAATTCTGCAAGCGCTGCTTTTCCGATTCTAATAGCTGACCCTTCTCAAAAGGGAAATTGCTCAAATCGGCCTGCTCTCCCTGCATTCGCGCCTGGGATAGCACAATTTCTACCGTTGGCCTATTCATCCAAATTACTTTGAAGCGACGATCGGCGGGTAAATAAGGTAGTAAAGGAGCTACGACCTTTACCGCTTTTCCCTTGCTATCCGGCCAATCAATGCCGCGAGCCAAGTTTTTAATAGGCTCCCATTCGTAATAGCCCTTGGCATTATGCTCATCTGCGGCTCGATGCCCGTCGACCAATAAGTCAAGGCCCGCCGCTTCCAAAACCGCCATCATCATGCTGGTGCCACTGCGGGGGAAACCGCTCACCACTACCGTCGCTTCTTCTAAATCAGAGTCAGTCATTTTCTCTTTCAATGCGCGCGCTTTTTGATGCTTAGGTGCTAGGGATAGGCAAAGATCCAGTGCCTTTGCCGCCGTTTCCTCATCATCATTTTGCCAATGCCATAAAGCCCAAAGGTAATGCAGCTGGGGCTGAAAAAACTTTAACTCCAAGGAGCGATTCGACCATTGCTCAAAGTCTTCGAAACGCTCTTCCGCAAAAGCTATTTGCGCCATACCATTCATGGCTCGGGCACTCTGGGCATCAATTTGCAAAGCCCTTTCAAAATACGCTCCCGCTGCCTTGAAAGACCCAGACAGGAATAAAGCCTGCGCCAATTCATTGAAGAGCACCGGACTCTCCACGCCTGCCTTTACCATGGCTTCCATCAGCTCCAAAGCTTCTGCAATACGGCCAGCCTGGATAAAGGCCAAAGCCTTGCTAAAACGCAGCGGAACCAGTTCTTGCCATTTTCCTTCCAAGTTTTCATACCAGCTGAACCAGCTATCCGCACTATCAGCTTGCAAACGCAAGCGGGCTTCTAAAACATACCAGCGAAAAACTTTTAGAGCTTTATCGCGATGAGCTTCGCAAAGGGCAATGGCCTTTAGGTATTGATGGGCTTCGGCCCAAGAAACTGCTTCATTATAAGCCTGCTCTTCACGAATAAATTCGACTTGATCACTAAGGCTATCATCCCAATAACCCAAGGCTACCAAGTCCTTGATCATATCCTTATGCTGCGCTTGGATCTCACCCACAAAAGGAAAAGTGCCAAATAGCGGATCCCAGCTGGGAATGCGACTAATCGCCTTTTGATTTTTCCAAAGCTGAGTCCAGATACGTCCTTCCAAATCATCCCCTACCGGTAAATCGAAGTGGTACAAAATATTAGGAAACAGATCCAAAAGGCTAGCCCCGAAAAGCTTTTGTCCGGCTTGGATATCCGGACCAGCCGCCATAAACATCCCAAAGGGACGATGCTCAGTCGCCGGAGCAGCGGGTATATCACTTAATTCCAATTGTCGGGCGGTGTCAAAAGCAAAACCATGATCGGAGATGATCATATAGTTTTGCTGCGGACCAAGGCGAGCCATAAAAGCCCCTAAGATTTGGTCATGCCAATGGTAGGCCCCTTCTATTATGTGTTGGTATTTTTCAAAATCAGCATTCGAAATCTCCTCTAGCTGCGGCGGATGGTATTTTATCGCCAAATGCTTAATCTGATCCAGGGCTTCAAAATAAACCAGACCTAAATCAAAACTACCAGGCTCTAAGGCCGCTAGGCTCACATTTAATTGTTGAGCCGAACGCTCGATAATTACCTTTACCTGCTGCACCAAGGGATCCTCGGTCAATTCTTCCTGGCTATGCAGCGGAAAGAACACCTTAAGCTCGGCTTCACTAACTGAAATAGCTATTGCTTCTCGGTAGCTCTCTGCCTTTTGGAAGGGCCAAACCCAAGCATCTACAGGCTTTTCCTTATTGAGGAAAAAGGCCTGGGAAACCATTTCACCTTCTATCGCCTCCACGGGATGGGAAGGCCACCAATTAATGACCTTTGTGCGCAGTTTCGCCTCACTAAGGATATTCCAAATAGCCGGTTTACGACGCGCCTGGCTTGATACTGCTTCTATACCTTGGGGAGTCTCTTGCACAAAAGAAAGTATTCCGTGTTCATGGGCGCGCTTGCCGGTAACAACGCTGGTCCATAAAAGCGGACTCAGAGTAGGCACCAGGCTGGCCAAATAGGCTTCGGTCGCCCTTTGTCGTAGGGCTGCGAAGTGCGGCATCAGTCCCTTGGCCTCCATTTCATTGATCAGAGACCAATCAGCCGCATCCCAGCCAATCAGCAAAAGGGGCGCTTTTCCACTATTTTTAGAAGGCTTTGTCATTTGGGTATGGGCGATTATCGTAATTTAGAGCCATGCGAAAAGGCCTATTTTTCGAATACCTGAAAATCGCCCTGCAATCTATAAAAAGTCAGGCGCTACGTACCATCCTTACGGCATTAATTATTGCCATTGGCATCACGGCCCTGGTGGGAATTCTCACCGCCATTGATGTCATCAAAGGTACCCTTACCGGCCAGTTCGCGCTCTTAGGGGCCAATACCTTCACCATTCAGAATCGCTCACCCAACATTCGCATTGGCAATCGCGGCTCGCGACCCAAATACTACCGCAGTATTACCTATTATGAGGCCCTGCGCTTTAAAGAGAAAATGCCCCGGGAACACGCCCTTAGCAGCATTTCCTTTGTGGGTACCGGCATTGCCGAGGTGAAGTACGACAACCGCACCACCAATCCCAATATTTCGGTGATGGCTATCGATGAAAACTACCTGCAAAGTGCGGGCTACGCGCTTTCGAAAGGTCGCAATATCAGCGAAAGCGATGTTGAGGGAGCAGCTTCGGTAGTGATCATTGGTCAAGAATTGGTCTCCAAACTTTTCCCGAAGATCGACCCCATTGGCAAGTTCATTACGCTCTCTGGTAACCGTTTTCGGGTGATTGGCGTTTTAGAACCCAAAGGGAATTCCTTTGGCTTTGGTGGGGATAAATCAACCATGATTCCGATTACCAAAGGCCGAGCTATGTATGCAACGGGCAATCGCAGCTTTGCGATAAATGTCATGGCGCACAGCAGTGGCCAGCTTGATGAAGCGGAAGACGACGCCATTGCCACCATGCGCGCGGTACGCAAATTAAAACCGGTGCAGGAAAATAATTTTACTGTCATCAAAAGCGATAGCATCAGCGAAAGCTTAATCGAAAACCTGTCCTACGTAAGCTTAGCAGCAATCATCATCGCCGCCGTAACTCTTCTCGGTGCGGCTATTGCCTTGATGAACATCATGTTGGTTTCGGTCACCGAGCGCACCCGCGAAATTGGTATACGAAAGGCGATCGGAGCCAAGTCGACCGCCATCCTGAGTCAATTTCTCACCGAGGCTATCGCCATTTGCCTATTGGGTGGTTTGGCGGGTATCATTTTCGGGATCCTCATCGGTAATGGCACCTCTCTAATGTTCGGCGGATCCTTCGTGATTCCCTGGACCTGGATGAGTCTCTCCGCAGTGCTCTGCTTAGTGGTCGGACTACTCTCCGGATTCTACCCCGCCCTTAAGGCCAGTAGATTAGACCCGATTGAGAGCCTGCGGTATGAATAAAGAGCAGGGAGCGCAGGGAGCGCAGGGGGCGCAGGGGATGAGAAGATGAGATAAAAGGCGCAGGAGCTCAGAAGCACAGGTTTGTCCCAACCTAATTTTGCCATTACCCCGCTTCGCTGCAAGCGAAAACCCAGCTTTACCGCAGGTAAAACCCTGCCTACCGACAGGTAGCCCCCTTCCACGAAAGCTAAAATCCTAGCGATACACCCTCACCGTTCCCTGCTTTACTCCTTCCGTCCGCCTACCGTTGATAGTCGACTCATAGTAAAGCTTGTAGACATAGACGCCCGGTGCAGATGGCTGACCCTTAAAAGTGCCGTCCCAATAATCATCCACCGCTTGGTTTTGAAACACTTGATTCCCCCAGCGATTAAAAATGGATAATTCATAGTCAAAATTATCGCAGGCACTCTTTATTTCGAAGACATCGTTTAAGTTATCCCCATTAGGGGTAAAAGCATCTGCCAATACGATTTCACAATTGCAGGAAATAACTTCTAAATCAAAGGTATCCCGCCAAAATCCACAAGCTTGCTCATAGGCAATTATATAGCGATTGCTCTGTCCCCCCACAGAAAAACTTTCCCCTTGAAGGGTATAGCCGTTTATGGTTGTCGATAGCACCGGCCAGTCTGGAACCTGAAAATAAAGGGCCTGATTCAGACATAAGCTGGTATCTGAGATCGGGGCAGGTCTAGCCTCAGCTATATTAAAGACCTCAAAATGATAGTCTTTGAGCTCACAACCATTGTTTAGGGTAAACACATAAATCCCGGTATTTTTCACATAACGAAATTCGGTCTGGCGGCCATCGGCCCAAGCATAGCTATGATCGGGGTCCGTTACCGGAAAACCTATCTGCACACTATCCCCCAATTCACAGATATAGCTACTATCTGGCTCATACACCGGCAAGGCTGCGGGAACGTCTACATAAAAACTATCCACCACCGTATCGCAAGGTGAAATCACCAAGGCCCAGTAAGTGCCAGCCGCGGAAACCGAAATCTGATTTTGATTAGCGCCCGTCGACCATTGTACTTGATAGGCAGAATTCGTGCGTGGGCCTATTAAGACTGGGTTTGAGGGACAGGTACTTATGCTCTGTATCACAGGAGCAATGCTGGGTTCAATCCGAATATTAATACTATCTACCACCGGACCACAAGGAGAATTCAATACCGCAGTAAGACTAGTCGCGCCATTAAAGCTACGGCTAAAGGCACTGCTTCCATCCGACCATTGCACCGAAGTGATGTCTCCCCGATTGCTGTAATCGACCTGAATGGGATTGTTTAAACTGCAGACCAAGGTATCGATTAGATAAGGTCTGCCAGGCTCCACCAGGCTTACATTGAGGGTGTCAATCAAAGTGTCACTGGGCGAAATAGATTGCAACCAATAGGTGCCCGGCTGATTAATAGTACGGCTATTGCTCGTACTACCATTATCCCATAAATAGGAGATATTTGGGTGATTAGGCATGCTAATGGAAAAGGCATCACCGGCGCATAGGGTGGTGTCGGCCGGGAGATTTACGAGGTTAACCGGACTCTGAGCATTGTAAAGGGAATCGACTGCAATCGAATCCATGGGGCAGTTCATAATCATTACATCATCCAAATAACCTTGGAAGAAATTGCTGCTGCGCATGCGGTTAACCCCAAATACTAAATCATTATTCGCCCCAAAAGAACTGCCATTACCGTTGGGGTTGCTAGTGGCCATTAACTGTCCGTTCACATAAAAGTAATTGGTGTTCGCGGTGCGTACTAAGACTACAAAATACCACCAATTGGCATTGGTATTGGGATGGAAGAAGATGGCCGGGGTTCCTCCAGCTCGACCCTGAATGGTACCGCTTGTCACTAAACAGTGGAAAGAACCGTAAGTAAGGCTATTATCATCCTGAGTCATCATCACATTGATACCACTGGTACGCGTAGGCTTAAACCAAAAGCTCACCGTCCGATCTTGGTAATCGTAGGTGGTGTAGGTATCGATATAATCATTGATGCCATCAAAATAATAGGCTCGGTTGGGTATACCGTAGCGATCGGTACCATAAACCGAGGTACCGCCAAATGCAGTACCATGATTGGCGTAAGAGCTCGAATCGGCGGTGTTGCCGTCGAACATAAAATGCGCGCGCAGGCATTGTCCTGATAAAAATGAAGTGGCAAAAAGCCAGAGAAACAAAGCAATAGAAAAACGAAGCATAGGCAAATATATAATCAGACGCTTGATCTAAAAATTAGAAGCCTAGATAATTAGTAGCCGAAGCAAAAAAAACCCTGACACTCTTGCGAGGTCAGGGTTCCAATATCTAAACCGATTAGCTTAAGCTTGCTCGGCTACAACTTCAAAGTTGAACTCTACGTTCACCTCACGGTGTAAACGGATGTGCGCTACATAAGGACCAGTAGCTTTGATCGTACCACCCTGAATTTGGATGTATTTACGATCGATCTCCTGACCGTGCTTAGCGATGGCCTCAGAAAGGTCAGCATTGTTTAAAGAACCAAACAATTTGTTGCCTTTACCCACTTTAGCTACCATTTTCAATTCGATGCCTTTTAAAGCTTCTGCCGCTTTTTGAGCATCTTCGATAGCCTTAGCTTCTTTATGACGACGTTGTTTGATGTTCTCCGCTAATACCTTTTTTGCAGAAGGAGTTGCTAATTCGGCGTATCCTTGAGGAATAAGGTAATTACGACCGTAACCGTTCTTAACGCTTACTACATCGTCTTTGTAACCTAAATGTTCTACGTCTTGTTTTAGAATAACTTCCATAACTCCTGCTTATTTAAGGTTATCAGTAACGTAAGGTAAGATCGCCAAGTGACGCGCACGCTTGATAGCGGTAGCCACTTTACGCTGGTATTTCAAAGAAGTACCAGTGATACGACGAGGTAAGATTTTACCTTGCTCATTCAAGAAACCTGCTAAGAAGTCAGGGTCCTTATAATCTACATATTTGATACCGTAGCGACGGAAACGACAATATTTCTCACGCTTTCCGGTGTCGATCTTTAGGGGTTGTAGGTAACGAATTTCGGATTGATTCGATCCAGTATCTAAATCTGCCATGATCTAAATTTTAAGCGTTTTGTAATTTCTGACGACGCACCTTTGCATAATCTACATGGTGCTTGTCCATTGCTACATTCAAGAAGCGCATGATACGCTCGTCGCGTTTCATTTCCACTTCAAGCGGACTAATTAGCTCACCGGGAGCTTGGAATTCCATCAAATGGTAGAAACCACTGCGCTTGCTCTGGATTGGATAAGCGAGTTTTTTAAGGCCCCAATTTTCTTCGTGGAGGACCTTACCACCTTTAGCTTCAATGAAGCCTTTGAATTTTTCTACCGTTTCCCTTACCTGCTCTTCAGATAAGACGGGATGCATGATGAAAACGGATTCGTATTGATTCATCTGTTAAACAATTAAATATTAAAAATTTAGCCTTTGTTAAAAAGGACGGCAAAAGTAAGGAATTTATTTAGAATCTAGATGCGAGAGTTTAGAATTTAGATGTGAGAGAGGATGAGAGGATGAGAGGATGAGAGGATGAGAAGATGAGAAGATGAGAAGATGAGTGGATGAGTGGATGAGTGGATGACTATTGGCTCGGGGCTGTTCAGAAATTGTATCATGGTGAGCTGCTTGCCTCGTTTTCCTGGGTCGAACCAATAAAACCCTAGGCATAATTACCCCTCTATCCTTCAACAGCCTGCCTTCCTGTAGCCAGGCTCAGGATGACAGAATCAAGATAAACCTTAATCAGCTTAGACCTAAAAACCTCGCTAAGGTCTTTCAAATCAAAATCCTATCCAGAAATAATAAACACCGGTTAAATTAATTGCCAATTATTGCCAAACCTGCCAACCAAAATCAGGAAAGGACAACAACTCCCCTTCTCCTCTTCTCCTCTTCTCCTCTTCTCCTCTTCTCTTCCTCTCTTCCCCTCTTCCTCCTTGCTCCCCCTGCCCTCCGTGCCTTTCAATCTCAGTGGTGGTATCTAGTCGTACTGGCCTAAAACTTAGCGAATATTAAAAGTTCGAGCCCTCCCTCCTTTAAGATTCGACTTTGACGGAATTGCAAATTTGTATTGCAGTTTCAAATTAACACTAAGCCAATCTACCCCTTCTGCTGCTTTAGTCTTCAAAGCATTTGGGCCACTAAAGCCATGCACATGCTCTGTATACCAGTCCGGGGTATCCCAAACCACCCATGATTGCAGTCCGATAAGGATTCGTAAGTTCTCATCTTCTAAACCAAAGGCGATTTCTGCTTGCTCAAATCCAATAAAGGCTCCCACAATCGGATTAAATCGATGCTGACGTTTTAGTTTAGGTAAAGAGTATTGATAGCCAATATTTCCGGTAATGATGGTATGCCTAAAATCTCCCATCTTTCGATCGGGACTAATAGAATAAAGATTTAGAACATAGGACTTGTAAGATAGAGACAAGCCTCTTAAATCGGTGTGGTAGAACAGATTGAAATTGTTATTCCAAGTTTGGACCTCAATAAATATTGGATCGCTAATACCCACCGTTATACCAAAGGCCCAATCTTTCGATTCATTTTGGGCTGATAGGCTTTGAAGGGAAAGCACTAAAACCAAGCAAGTCAGGATTAATTTTTTCATATTTCGCGAAACATGTCTGAAGCTAAAATAAATACTCCTCACCTTCCACCAATTAAAATTAGACCAAAGGCACAATTCATCGTTAAAGCCTAAACTCTTCCTCTTGTCTTATCCTGAAATAGGTTGACACAATTTTAGTCAATTATGAATAGGAAATTAAGACAGTATTCACCCGAGTTCA
>CAJXKC010000001.1 GCA_913055685.1 uncultured Flavobacteriales bacterium | reverse complement strand
GGGCGACAAACGTCCCACAGAATAAAAACGAACTACACAATTGACTGATTCCGTGCAGACTATGGATAACTTCCAAGGTCACTGCCAAACTCCTGAAAACCCTTGTTAGTCTTTGAACTAGCGAGGGTTTTCGCATTTTTACACCCTGCTATAAATACCTTGGAAGCATTAGGCAAAAAGGAACCGGACGGCTCTTAAAATGAGCTGGTATTTAAATATTTAGCGAATTCCAAAAAACGATTTGACTGAGGCTATGTACTATTTTAGGAAAAAAACCTGATCTTATTATGTATTTCCTAAATTTGTATCCAAGTGGATACAGCGTCTTATGAAGGTGCTGGTCAAAACGAAAGAGTTTGACCAATGGCTCAAGCGTCTAAAGGATCAAAGGGCTAAAGCTAAAATTCTCTTTAGACTGCAAAAACTCCAGAATGACGGTCACTTTGGTAGTTTTCGTAGTCTTGGCGGAGGCTTGTTCGAATTAAAGATAAACTACGCTCAAGGCTATCGGATATATTTTCGAGAGCAAGATGACTTGATAATTCTCTTATTAATAGGAGGAAATAAGACTAGCCAAAAACGAGACATTAAAAGGGCCATTAGTATTTGGAAATCCCTTAGAGGAGAAGAAGATGAAGACAACTAAATTCGAAATTGCCGATTACTTGGATAGTCCTGAAACAGTCTCTGAATACCTTAACACCGTATTAGAGGAAGGAGATACTGCTGAGCTCATCGAAGCATTAGGTCAGGTTGCCAAAGCGATTGGCATGACCAAAATCGCTGAGCAATCGGGCTTAAGCAGACCCAGTCTATACAAAGCCCTGGCCCCGGATTCCAAGCCTCAATTTGATACCATTGTTAAGGTCTTGAAGGCTATGGGCGGGAAAATCCACTTAAAGCCGATCAAACCTTAATTGTAGTTCCATTAAACCTGAGCCTACCGGGATTAAAGAAACCTTAGGATGAGCCTTCTTTGGCTAGGCGTAGCTATTTCTACCTCGTATGCGATTAATTTATCTAGGTCGTAGTAGTGATCGTCGCTTAGGATCAAAAAGCCATTTTGAAAACGCCAGTCTCGCTCAATTTCTCGTTCACTTCCCACATAGGCCCAAATTTCATTTAAGTTTCTATCGCTAATGATGGTTTTTAAATCCTCCTCCATTCGCTCACGATGCGATAAATCCTCTTCACAGCTGGAAAAGAGGCTTAGAATTAAAATAAGGAACAGAAAAGTAGATTTGCGAAGTCTAGAGGTAATCATGCTCTATTAATGTTTAGGGTTTTTAAATGTTCATTGCCCAAGAAAAGCTTATTTGCCATCTTAAAATTATTGCGAAGCTAAAAACTAATGTATTTGTAGTAAAATTGCTTAATCCAAACATTAAATCCATGCGACTAAAATCACCTCTTTCTCTTCCCCTCCTCTTCCTCCTCCTCTTCTCCACCTGCTCACTCCTCGGTCAGCCTAGTACGCCCGAAGCAGCACCGGTGGAATATGCCCAAGCGGTAAGTAGTCAGGATGAAATTCTGGAGAACCTCTACGCGGTTATTTCGGGGGAAAAAGGCGAAGCACGCGATTGGGATAAATTCCGCTATTTATTTCATGCCGACGCTAAATTGATTCCAACGCGGAAGACCACGGAAGGTATGAGTCAGGCTGTATTCTGGACCGTAGAGGATTACATTGATCGCGCGGGAGACTATTTAGTACAACAAGGTTTCTTTGAAAAAGAAATTCACCGCGAAACGGATTCCTTCGGGGCCATCACTCAGGTTTTTAGCACCTATGAATCCTATCACAGCGAAAGCGAGGCCGAGCCTTTTGCCCGGGGCATCAATAGCATTCAGCTTTTAAATGACGGCGAACGCTGGTGGATCCTGAATATCTACTGGACTTCAGAAAGTGAGGCCCAGCCGATTCCTGCAGAGTATCTACCTGAATAAATCTATTTCACAATCGGGAGTACAATCTTCGAAGGGTATTTTTCGGAGTGATGCACCTTATTGTGGGCGACCACCCCTTCCGACTCATCGTAATTATTGCCCCCAGTATTGAGGTTGCGGGCAAAGCGGGGGAAATTACTGCTGGATACCTCGATGCGGATACGGTGACCTTTCTCAAAGTAATTACTGGTGGCCAAGGGCGATAAATCCAATTTATAGACCTGCCCTTCTTCCATAAACACCTCCTTATCATAACCCTCGCGGTAACGCACCCGCTGAATGGTCTCGTCTAAATTATAAGCCCGTCCATCGGGATAAACGTCAATAAGCTTTAGGGTGAAATCGGTATCCTTGGCATCTGAGGAAACGTATAAGGTCGCTTCGATAAAACCGGAAACTTCTACCCCTTCTTCCAAAGGTTCGGTGGTATAGACCAAAATGTCTTCACGAGTTTCCATGGCTTGCTGATCGAAAGCGCCACCTTTAACCGCATTGCCCGTGCAGCATACATTGCCCCCGTAAGATTCGACCGGATCCATGGGATCGTAGGTAAAAGCATCGGGCTGATCTTTGCTGGGAGCGGTAGCACTTAAAACCCCATCGCCGGAAGCGGTATTGGCTTTGCCGCCGCTATTTAAATAGAAGGTAGTCATTTCGGCTCCTTCCGGAGGCCATGATTCAGCCGCCTGCCATTTATTAAGGCCCATGGTATAGTATTGCACCCGGGGGGTCTTTTCTTTAAAGTCATTTTTTTCGCCCTTTAACCAAAGGTCGAACCAAGCGTAAATCTGTTCCTCATAGTTTAAACGCGCATCGCCCACACTGCGCTCCCCCACCACGGTATTCTCGGTTGCACGGGTATAACTGCAATGCAAGGTGGGGGCAATTACTAGGTATTGATCATCGGCAGCGGTCGAATTTTCGGGATTGCGCACATGGTTGAAGAGCGCCAAATTGGGTCCGATGGACACATCGTACCAAGAGGCAAACCAGAAGCTGGGCACATTGATATCCATATCTTCATGATAGAGTCCGCCCTCAAACCAAGCCGGATCATTGGGCTTGCGGCGCACCATTTTATCGAAGATTTCCCGCTTTCCGTGGATGTTTTTAATGATGTCTTGAATAGGCAGATGCTTTAAAGCCTCGGCCATGTCTACTTTATGATTTTCAGGCGCTAAATCGTAAAAACGGGAAATGCGGATTAGGTCTTCCTGAGTAGCGCCGGCCGGAATACGCGGCTTAAATTTATCGTGCTCCACACTGTAGAGCCAAGCGAAGAAGAGCATTTGCTCTACCCCACCGCGGTACCAGTTTCCTTGTTCGAAATAAGGTCCGACTGTACCCACTCCGGCCCCAAAACCTTGCGGCACCATCGCGGCATGCGAAGGATGGTCTAAAGCGGCCACCGCCATTTGCCACTCAGCGGTAGAAGAGCAGCCCAGAGTACCGATCTTTCCGTTGGACCAAGGCTGATTCTTCATCCAAGTAAAAGCATCGTAACCATCCGTAAGGGGAACCCCCAAAATGTCCCATTCGCCTTCCGAAAAATAGCGGCCACGTTCATTTTGCACCACGTAAGCATAGCCCCTTTTCACCGCTTCATAAGCACGACGGGCGGTATAAGTGCGCTGTTTGCCATCGCCCCATGAATTAAAATTATAAGGGGTACGAGAGAATATTATCGGTACTGGTTGATCACCCTTCGGACGATAAATGTCAGTAGCCAAGCGAATGCCATCGCGCATGGGCATCATCACCTTTTGGTCGATGATGGCTATTTCGGCCAGCTTTTCTAGGATATCATCTTGGGCTTTGAGGCTGCTAGCCACGCTCAGGATAAGGCTGAGCAATAGGATTACTTTAAGCTTCATTTGGTATTGAAATTTTGGGATCCGAAAGATAATGGAATCTCACTAGAGGTAATGGGCCAAGAAATAAAGCCTTATTTCGTGTCATATTTCATGCAGTCTGTGACTTTTATTGCAGAAATTAAGAAATTCAATACTACTTTGCTTGCTCAATTATATACCCCTAAATCAACCAAAGTCAAATGAATAAATTCAAGTACATTCTACTCTTATCTTTATTTATGGGCTTGTCTTATGTAAGCCAGGCTCAATCTCGGGATTATAAATCGATGAGTAAGGAGGAACTCATTAATGCAAAAAAGGAGGCAATAGCAGCCGAAAACTATGACTTAGCTCAAGAAATTAACGATGAATTAAGTAGTCGAAAATCCATTGAAGAATTTAGGGCCGAATTTACCAAGCAACGCGAAGAGGCTCTAGCTAATGAGGATTATACTGCTGCCGCTAGCTTAAAAATCAAATTGGCTAAGCTAGATCGAATAGCGCAGATTGATGAAAAGATAAAAGCTGCCGTGAGTGAAGATGATTTCGAGACGGCTAGCAAGTTAAAAGAAGAAAAGAATACTTTACTAGCGGAAATAAGCGGCGCTAAGGAAGAAGAGTCGAAGATTACTGATGTTGATGGCAATGCACCGCCGAAGATTGTTCCTGGTAAAGCCACTTTAAGATATCTAACCATCAATACCAACATGAGCAGCTGGACCTCAGAATTTCCTGCCACCGTAGAAAGTGTTTATCGATTTAACCTCGGATTGGAATACACTTACCCATTGGTGAAGGATTTAGGTCTTATCGCAGGATGGGGCTGGCATTTTAATATGTTTGGTTACAACTTACCCATTACTTCGATTAGTTCCCAAGATGTGCAGTTCTACGGAGCCAACCTTTTCGGCTCGGCAGGTTATCAATTAGAAGCCACTCAGAGACTTACCTTCCAGGCTTTACTTAAAGCAGGGCCCACTTGGGGTTATTTTTACAGCTCTGGATATTCTATTGGACCGGATTTCATTGATGGCACCGAAACAAATGAATTTGATTTTACGGGCTGGTTTAGCATTAACGGCATGTTGTTCTTAGATGATATGCAGAACTACGGCATTAAAGCCGGTCTAGACATTGGTTTCTCAGGTGGCACCAGCTTTGTCTTAGGCTTCACTATGCGTGGCAGGCAAATAAAGAAAAGCTAAAATTAGGGCGCAGCAAAGTAGAATCCTCTACTATTCATAATCTAAATAGGTGATATTATCTATCTTGGTAAGATGAAGAAAACCTGGATTCTACTCTGCTGCGCTTTTATTATTCTGGCTTGCAAAAAAGAGCCGACTCAAAGTATAAAGCCAGAACCTACCTGTTTGGAGGAACATATTTACCTCGATTTAAATGCCGCCGGAGACATTGTTTCCCTGGAAAAGGGCTCAGGTCGATGGAACTTTGAAGCCTTGGCTAGCGATGTAATGTACACGCGCTATTTTGACACCAATAAGACCGGGAATAATCAGCGTATTATTCATAAAAAATGGACCTATTTTCAGCAAAGCAAGCCGCAGTATCAAATAGACTCTAGCTTTTTCTACAATAGCTTCGGAGGCTTAGATGATATCGAGGTATTGCGCCGTGATTATTATTACGATGGCAATGGCCTCTTAGACTCAGCCCAAAGCTGTAATGCTTCGGATAGCAGTAAAAGCTACTGTTGGTACGGGCAATTTAGTTTTGATGCCCAAGAGAATTTGATCAATTATATTAATTACACCAATTATATTACATTCGGCTTTCCACGCTATGAATTGAGCTATAGTTCCGTTCCCAATTGGTTTTCCAATCAGCGTATACCCGATGCATTGGCTTTAGAAATGAGCTTGAGCAAGCATTTGCCGCAAGAAAAAACTTGGTCCGAAGGCAATCCGGATCGCAGTTATCGTATCAGCTACAGCTATGATCTAGATAGTGTAGGCCGAATTAGTGCGCAAATGGCCGACTTTTATGTTGATGGCAACTTAGACTATTGCTGGACTACCTATTACCATTATCGTCAGCTTTAAAGCTCCTAGGCTGCCAAGCCTTTTTGCGCGGATAGCTGGGATAGCCAGCTAAGCGTCTCTGAATTATTTTGAAATGGTATCTTAGAGGGATGAAGAAAACCCTGCTTGTCTTCTGCTGCGCCATTGGTTTACTTTCCTGCAAAAAGGAAGAAGCATCGCCTGTTGGCAATAATGACCAAAGCTTTAGGATAGGTCATTACGATAGCTATGATTATCACTTTGACGGAGATACCACAATTTATACCCTAAATGCAAATTTGGGTCCTATGACGCATCAAATTGATTTGGATGGCGATGGGGAAGCTGACTTTTCAATTGAAGCGAATGGCCAAGGGGCTTACCGAGGCACCCATCGTAAATGGATTAAGGTGCAGGTTCTAGGCAACCAATGGGCTATGGCTAAGACCGATCATCAAGTGCCTTTACGGGAATGTTTGGACAGTCCCGACCGCTGGTGCAAACGCAGGCTTTACAGCGACAATTGGAATTACGATCCTTGCACGGGAAGCACAGATCGTGCTGCCGGCTCTCGAAACTATGCCGTCCCCCTGCGCTATATGCAAGGCGATACTTGTTCGGCGAGCGATTGGACTTTCTTTAGCAACAATAGTGAAGACCGAGAATTATCCCTTTACTATTTAGACGAAGACTGGGATTATAATAATATGACGGACCGGTTTTGCCATGAGATTTACAATTTATACTATGCTCAATTTAGCCAGGAGCATTATTGGTTATTTAGAAAGACCACTTCAGCCGGCGAGCAATACGCCTGGCTAAAGCTTAAGCTGATGAAGGAAGACCCCGATTATGCATCCAGTCCAAGCTTTAAGCTGCAAATTTTGGAGGGAGCTTGCCAAGGGGAGGCATCGAAATAAGAATTAATGCATTTATTGATTGCCGAAGACCCATAAATTAAGCCATGAATAAAGCAAAAATCCTTCCCTCCAGCCTAATCATTTTAGTCTTCCTTATCGCGGTATATGGTAAAAGGAGTTTCGCTAAGTGGTTCACCGTATCTTTTGATTCGGCCTGGTTACAAATTTTTTATGCCTATGCCTGGTGGTTATTACCGATTGTACTTTGCACTGGCTTGCTCTTTGGATTCCCGAAGTTATTAGAGGTATTAGGACTGAAAAAAGGTTTTTTAAGGGGACTGCTGCTAAGCCTGGCATTGGTTAGCCCCATGCTCATTAGTTCGGCCTTAATGGGCGAGGTAGATGCGGAGCTGAAGCTTTCGCGCCTGCTTCACAAAACCCTATTTGCTGGATTTATGGAGGAACTGCTCTTTCGCGCCTTCCTCTTTGGTCTATTGTTTCGAAAATTAGGCTGGGGTTTTATTCCTGCTTCGGCGCTAGGGGCGGTAATTTTTGGCCTCAATCATTTGTATCAAGGATCCAGTATCCCGGTATTAATCGGCCTCTTTTTCGTCACCTTCATTGCCTCGGCTTGGTTCGCCTGGTTGTACATTGAATGGGAAAACAACTTATGGCTGCCCATCTTTCTGCATGTCTTTATGAATTTATCCTGGACACTTTTTAATGTAAGCGACAATGCTCTGGGAGGCTTATCTAGCAATATTTTCCGCATTATCACTATTGCCTTATCGGTAATTCTTACGATTCGAATGGCAAAGCGAAGGGAAGTTTTTAGAATCAATAGAACTAATTTGTTCTAGGCTTTAGGAATTTTCCATCCACATAAAAAGTCCCAAAGGGCACAAAGGCGGCTACAAAGCAAATCGCCAAAACCTTTAAGGACCATTTAGCAGGCAAGCCTACCAAGGCTAAAGCCAAAACATAGGCGATAAAGAGCAAACCATGGGCCATGCCAATCACTTCTACCCCGAGGGGCCAGTTGAAGCCATATTTTAGGGGCATAGCAATAAAAAGTAATAGAATCAAGGATATACCTTCGAGCAGGGCTAGTAGCCGCAGTCCTTTCATAGCTAGGGTTTTCTTTAGGTGAGCGAAGATAAGCTAAAGGTCGGTTCCCCCCTAGGAAGCCTTCCTCACGTGCATGAGGAAAGGTCGAATAGCTTATGGGGAATGGTCGAACAGCTAATGAGGGAAGGTCGGAAAGGTGATG
Organism: uncultured Flavobacteriales bacterium; assembly: GCA_913055685.1. Taxonomy (GTDB): domain Bacteria; phylum Bacteroidota; class Bacteroidia; order Flavobacteriales; family Schleiferiaceae; genus Croceimicrobium. Next base: position 1,534,510 of record CAJXKC010000001.1, on the reverse strand, counting down.
AGGAAAGGTCAGACAGGCCAGGAGAGAAAGTCGGCCAGGCGATGAGGGAAAGTCAGATAGGCGATGAGGAAAGGTCGAGCATCCCATGGGTAAAGGTCAGAAAGGCTTTGGGAAATGGTCGAACAGCTAATGGGAAACCATCGAACAGGCTATGGGAGAAAGTCAGAAAGACGATAGGAAAAGGTCGAACAGCTTATGAGGAAGGATCAGACCGATGATGGGGGAAAGGCAGATAGGCGATGGGAAAAGGTCATACTCGTCATGGGGAAAGGTCGAACTGGCTATGGGGAAAGGTCAAACAGGTCATGGGGAAAGGTCAGACAGGCTATGGGGAAAGGTCGAACAGGTCATGGGGAAAGGTCGAACAGGTCATGGGGAAAGGTCAGACAGGCTATGGGGGAAAGTCAAACAGGCGATGAGTAAAGGTCAAACAAGCAAAGGGGGAAAGTCAGATAGGTGATAGGATGGAATCGAAGAGCCAATAGGATGAAGTCTGAGCGCCAAAGGATAAGGTCCGCACTAGCACCGGACAAGGTCTGACACCCAATTTACCAAGTCTTCGCCGGTCTATGATGCCTAGCCAGAGCGAGTTTGGGCCCCTAAAGCCCGCTTAGGATAACATGGGTAGCCTGCTTGGTAGAAAGCCTTCTCTGGAAAGTAGGCCTTCGTGGCATTAAGGGAGGCCCTAAGGCCCATGAGTGGAGACCATCCTCACTCCTAATTTGCAAAGCCCTTAAGGTTTTAGGAGCATGATAAGCTCGGCTTAATACAGCTACCAATTGCTTAAAGATAACTCAGTCCCAGCTGTAGAGCGACCGACAAGGGAAACAAGCTGCCATTCGTTTCGGCCCTCCCATTCATCAAGCTTTGCTTAAACTGAAGACCAGTGGTAAAGGCCATCCTTGGTTAATGCTTTTAGATAATGCCTTTGAAGTTGATAGGAAAAACGCCATGTAACAACAGCTATAGTGCATGCCCTGTGGGACACGCACCATAGCCAAACCGTTGGGTACAAGCAAAAAGAAACTAGACCCAAATTGTTACCATTTTGGTAACTTTTCATAATTTTGTCAAAACCCTGCATTTGAGAGTAATTGCAAAAAGTACCCTTCGCTTTTTTTGGGAAAAACATGCCGATAGTGAACAAGCATTAAAGGCATGGTACCGAGAAGCAGAAAAAGCCAACTGGCAATCCTTTAATGAACTAAAGCTGGAATATCCAGGTGCGAGTATTTTAAAGGATAACAGAATTGTCTTTAACATTAAAGGAAACAACTACCGGTTAATCGTAAAATTCAATTTTGATTTCCAAATATGTTGGATTAGGTTCATTGGAACACATGCCGAATACGATAAGATTGACGCAGACAAAATTTGATATGAAACTAAAAGTAATTAGAACAGAAAAGGACTATCAAGAAGCATTGACGAGATTAGAAAAGATTTTTGATTCTAAACCAGGTAGCAATAACGGTGATGAGTTAGAAATTCTTTCCATTCTAATCGATCAATACGAGAAAGAACACTTCCCTATTGATTTACCTGACCCCATTGAAGCCATTAAATTTAGAATGGATCAAATGGGTTTAAAGCAAAAAGATTTAGCCGAAATCGTGGGCTTCAAAAGTCGGGTCAGTGAGATTTTGAATAAAAAAAGAAAGCTAAGCTTAGAAATGATTAGAAAGCTAAATACTGCGCTAAGGATTCCAACAGAAGTCCTGATTCAAGATTATTAAAAGCCAGTGCCCAACAGTGGCAATAGCAAATAAAGGTTTGTTGCTTCCACCATTGTTCCCGATATTGGAAAACCTTTAGCTTCGTTTCACCGAAATAGAGCGAAACCGACTTCGCAAGGCCTATTATTGCCCAGCTAGGCCCCTTAGCGGGTATTAACCAAAAACCTCAATATGAATCCTATTCGCAAGCTTTCTATTATTCTTATCCTACTAATGTCCGTGATCACAATAAAAGGACAAGACTTTGCTCCTATTGGTGCAGAATGGCATTATGAAGAACTGTTTCGTTTCTCTGGCGACACCGATTATATAAAACTGCAATCGGTGAAGGACACTTTAATCCTAGGCGAAACCTGCCGTAAAATCACCAAAAGGCATAAGCTCTTCTGCAACGATAGGCCTGATAATGAATACCTCTTTAGCCGAAACGACACCGTTTTTTTCTTGGATACCACATTTAATAGGTTTCAAATATTGTATGACTTTAACGCCAGTACCAACAGCTCCTGGATCATTGAAACTCGAGATGAATCAATGGATATTGACACCTTAACTATTACGGTCGACTCCATTTCCAGCACTCAAATTAATGGCCAGACTTTGAAGGTTATGCATGTTACCTACCTCAAGGATGATGAAAATCAACCACGTACTTACCATTCGACCATAATTGAAAAACTCGGGGATATTGAATATATGTTCAATTGGGATCCCTTGTCCACTACGGCTTGCGATGCAAATTATAGTAATGGCATTCGCTGTTACCAGGACGGCAGCTTCGGCTTTTACTCCAGTGGCTTAGCCGACTCTTGCAATCAAGTTTCAAGTGGAGTCGGTTTAAAAGAGCTAAGTACTTTAGAACGTATTGAGCTATTCCCCAATCCGGTGGTAGATTTTTTGGATATTCATTTCGACAAAGCCGCGCATTACCAGATTGAGCTCTTAAATCTTAATGGACAAGTCGCAGTATCCCAAAATGCTTACGGTGCAAAGCTCAAATTAGACCTAGGCGAGCTTAAGCGCGGACTCTATGTACTTCGGGTGCAAAAAGGAAATAGGATGCTTGGGCTTAGGAAGCTGATAAAGGAATAAAAAGCACCAGCTAACAATGGCTACAGCAAATAAAGGCCCTGCCGGATACGCACCATACACATACCATTGAAACCAATTAAAATGACAGCTGTGAAAATCCTATTATCAATAACTCTTGGCCTTCTTTCACTAATCCTTGACTATGATCAAGAAAAAGAGATGTTTAAAGGGCACGCTAAGCTTAAAAAGTGCGAAGAATATCTTTCGATTGATTTTGGCAATACCGATAGCGACAAATTTCTCCAAACTATTAAACGGCTGGACAAAGTTGAAATAGTGTGGCTAAGTCCAAGGAGTAATGGGACAGCTACCTATGAATTCTGTTATTTAGTGATGAATACGAAAGGCGAAGTAGGATTTGTTAAATCAAAAGATTTCCAAGACGACTCAAAACCAGACCTGATGATCTATCCTTTAGAAATTGAAGCATATCACTTTTACGATGCGCAATGCTTTAGGCAAGTTTTAGAAGAACAAGACCTCGAGAAATTCTTACGAGAAAAATAAAGGCTTGCCTCCTCTCCCATTGTTCCCGATATTGAAAACCCTTAATTAATCTTGGTTGTTTCTCGCCCTAGCTTTGCTAAGGTGGAGGGCACAAAGCTTTAAGGAATTACCTGGGGCGGTTCCAGCGCATTAAATACACGACATGAAGAAAATTACGATCTCTTTATTCTTTGTCCTATTATCATCAAGCCTTGCCTTGAGTCAGGACTACGGCTGCTTTGATTTCACTTGGGAGGGAGACTCTATATCAGGTCGCTATCATCCGAAACTGTCCATTAATGTCGCCGTAAACGTTGATGGATTGCCGCATGATTTTACCATGCAGTTGGATCTCGGTGCAGTAAAAACCAATTTATATGGCAATTCACTCCAAGCCTATATGGAAGTCTACCCATCACTGCAAGAAAAGTTAGACTCAAGTAAGACTTTCCTTATCCAGAATCAGAAAAACCCAATCTTCAGGGATATGTCTCTAAAAATGGGGGACTTAGAGTTTAAGCATGTAGACATCGGACTTTTTAAAGAATATGGAACTCCGATTTCTACGGATTCTGTAAAAACGAATTCGGTGAAACACATCGGTACCTTAGCTCCGGATATTTTTCAGGACAAAATATTGGTGATTGACTATCCAAACCAACGTATTTGTCTTGCGGAGGAATTACCGAAGGAGTATACGAATTTAAACTTCCAAGACTTAGTCTTGGAGGGGGGACGGATACTGATTCCCTTTGAAATAAAGGATAGTAATGAGATGCTTATGTTCGATACCGGGTCGAGCATGTTTGCCCTTTTAACCACGAAGAATAAGGCCGTGGCAGTAACGGATGGCGAAGTAGTGGATTCACTAAGCGTAAATAGCTGGGGAGCAGAAATTCCCGTTTATGGTAGTAAGATAAGAGCCGATGTAAAACTTGGCGGCAAGGCACTTCCACCAACACTGGTCTACTATGTAGATAACCCTCAATTCGATGCCGGTTTTAAACAGATGGGCATTTGGGGCATCACTGGGAACGCCTATTTCTTGAACAGCACGGTAATTATTGATTATCGAAATCAAAAAATTGCAATCAAGTAAGGCGGTATAAAACTTCCTTGTTCACCGGCCTCTGTTAGACAGCAAAGCATTATTTGAATATTTGACCCACATTAAAAATCAAGCATAATCTTAGAAGCTATTCGGAGGAAGAAGCGGATTTCATCCTCGGACAAATTGAAACCGAAGAGGAAATTGAATTTGCCTAGCTTCATCGGAGGGGTAATAAAATACATTAAATAACATAGATGAACATTAAATCCTTAGCATTCGGACTTTTGACCCTAGGGCTAATAAGTTGCCATTCAAGATCGAATGAAAAGCGCCAAGAAGAAGCAGAGACCTATCCGGACATTAAGATTGTGGGGGCAATGAAAAATGTAATGTGGAAGGGCGAATTAGGCGGTAGCATTGAACTAGACACCATTGCGGATAAAAGTGGCCTTTATGGTCTTGGCCCCTTAAGCTATTTACGGGGTGAATTGCTGATTAATAAGGGTAAGAGCTATGTATCAAGGGTGACTTCCGATTCGACCATGCAGGTTGAGAAAACCTTTAAAGCATCCGCACCTTTTTTAGTTTATGGAAACATCAAGGAATGGGAGGAGCTTGAAATAGCCGAAGGCATTAAGAACAACCAGGACTTGGAAAAATTCATCGATGAGGCCAGCAAGGATTTTAAAAGACCTTTCGCTTTTAAGCTAATTGGACAAGTTTCGAGTGCGCTTATTCATATTCAGAATTTACCCGCAGGATCGAAAGTATCTTCCCCAGCTGAGGCTCATCAGGGACAGACTAATTACAGCATTGAAGATGAAGATGTTGAAATTATTGGCTTCTTCTCCACCGAACATCAAGGTATTTTTACGCATCATGACTCATTTTTACACATGCATTTGATCACAAAAGACGAAAGTAAAATGGGACATTTAGACGCATTAGAGATTGGGGAGATGAAATTATACCTCCCCATAAAATAAGGACTTGTAGCTGAGAAAGTATTTTAATCTAAAAGGTTTTAATATCCTGAGTTTTTTAGCCAAAAATACCCACCTTAAACTGCTTTAATCAAATTCTCCTATCACAAGAGACCGGCGCTATTGCTTCTAAACCCAATATTTTACCTTCAAGTGCTAAAGGAAACCTTATTCCCAACGGCTAAGAACTCTTTGCTGATTAGGGTAAAATTGCTTGGATAAAACTCTTTTTATAAGCTGCAAAATCATTGAAAATGGCCTTTGAATAATACTTTGTAGTCAGAGTCGCGGAATTTGCTAATTTTTGACTAGCTAAACCGTAAAACCCAAAACCCTCATTCGCTTCGCCCCTTTGAAAAAGTTTTACTTCTGTCTATTTATTGTACTTAGCTGGCCTAGTCTAAGTCAGAATCTCGTACCCAACCCAAGTTTTGAAGGCTATGATTCTTTGCTTTGTGACTTCGTGTAACTACCCAGTGAGTTAAGTGCGGCCGTGCAAGATTGGTTTATTCCCAGCGGTGGCACGTCCGATGTATACAACTCGCTGGTAGACAGTCTTTGCACCCTACATTGCTTTTCACAGCATCCCTTAAAAGTGGGACAGCAAGCCCCCCGTAGTGGACAGTTTATGGCCGGGATAATTAATCACAGTCCCTTTATTTTCACCAATTACGCGGAGTATTTATCGGTAAAACTAACTAAGCCTTTAAAGACCGGTGAAAAGTACTATGCTGAAATGTATGTCTCACTTGCCGATGAATCCGCAGTAGCTTCTAATAATTTGGGGATGTACTTCTCCGATACGCTGATTAACTATCCTTCGACCCATTACACTTATTTAGATTATAGCCCTCAGATTAAAGAATCGACTATAATAAGTGATACGCTTAACTGGGTGAAAATATCCGGCTATTTCCAAGCCCAAAAGGCAGAAGAGTACCTGCTTATTGGCAATTTTTTAGGGGATACGCTTACCAATTCAAGCACTCTCAATATCGGTAGATTAATGCTGTCGTATTACTATATCGACGACATACTGGTAAAACAAATTTCGGTTGGGGCACCCGCGGACACCATTATTTGCTCGGGGGACTCCATTGATTTGAAAGCCACTGGTGACTCGATCTTGGGCTGGGCGGTAGACAGTGCTCCGCAGCAAATACTCTCGCAACAGCGAAGGATAAGAGTAGCACCGCGAAAACGTACCACTTACCTCATTTATGGAAAACAAGATAGCGCCCGAGTTACAGTGGACATCTACCCCGAAGTGAGCTTTAGTTTGGGAGCCGATACTATTCTATGCCAAGGCGACACCCTAAGCTTATTCGCCAATTTAGCTAATGAAAATTTCCAATGGCAAGACGGTAGCAAGGACACTGTTTACAAGGTCATTGAGGCCGGTCTATATTGGCTTAGCCTCAATCATCCTTGCGGAATAGTTAGCGACACGGTGCAAATTGAGTTTTACGATTGCAGTCCGACCTTAAGCATGCCCAATTTCTTTAGTCCCAATAATGATGGTCTTAACGATTATTTCTATCCGTATTTAAGTGCTGATGGCTTGCAGGGAGAAATGATTATCCTAAATCGCTGGGGGCAAGTACTCTACCGGGGTCCTTTGGACTCAGAGGGCTGGGATGGCCGTCATCAAGGAAAGGAATGTAGCGATGGGGTTTATTTCTGGAAAGTACGCTACCGAAATCATTCCAATGACCTAATTGAGGAGAAGGGTCATCTTAGCTTAAAACGCTAAAGCGTGGCAAGGTCCTAAAAACCAAGCCTTCCCAAAATTCCCTAAATTGGAATACCAATTCTTATTAAAATGAATGCAGAAGAAATTGCCAAGCTAAGTGATGAGGCACTTTTGGCTAGGGCCGATGAAAACCGACCTAAGCCAATCTGGGATGCTTTTTTTATTGGTTTTCTGATTGGCATCCTCTTTTATGGACTCTTTACTAATGCTTGGGGCTTCTTAGCCCTAATTCCCCTTTTCCTAATCTACCTGCTGCTTAAGAAACCCAAGCAATATCGACTGCTGCAGGCGGAAGTGAAAAAGCGAAATCTCAATTGAATCACATGATCAAGTACATCCTTTTTAGCCTAGGACTTTTCCTAGCAATTATCCTTCCACAAAATACATTCGGTCAAGAATCCAAAGAGGTGTATTACATCGTCCACAAAATGGTGAAAAGTCGAAAGAGTAATAATGGCAACCCTAGTGAAGACAGTTATAAAACCGATATGCTACCCGCTACTTTCTCTTCAGATGGCTATAAAAACTTGAAAAAAGCGCGCAAGAAAATGTGGTCCACGCCAGATTTAAAAGTGCGCAGCTCCAAGTACAAACTCTCCGCCGGTGAAAGAGTGGTAATCCTTCAATACCAAATGAAAAACTCGGATGGTTATTTCAATCGTATTGCGGTTAAAACCTATTCTAAATCATCGAAGAAATATGGTATTAGTCCGGCAGAAATCGCCAATGATTACAAGACATCGGCCATGGATGCTAAATATTACCAAGGCTTTAAAACGCTATACGACGGGGTCCCCTTTTCAGATACTCCAAAAGAGCGCAAAATGCTGAAGGAAAACGTGAAAAAGGCCACTGCAATTGGGGTTAGAGGCTAAACTATTGACTAGCTTTAATGTGTGATCTAGAATCCCTGCGAAAAGCTTACCAAAAACTAGAACAAAGCCTACACGGTTTTAATCCGGAGGACTGCGACTGGTTTATGGAAGGGCTTCATAAATTAAGTCAAGCCTATGCTTCCCCAATCATTTGCGATTTCGCATTTCAAGAACCCGAGCCCCTTTATTGCTTGGAGCTTTTCGCTAAATCGGGCTTTAAAGACCTGCCCATTAACTATCTGCTAGAAGCTTTAAAAAGCAAAGATGAAGATCAAGTATACAGTGCAGCCTTAAGTTTAGCTTTGCTTGACCAAGAGGAAGGAATACAAGTACTTAAGCTCTTCGCGGAAGAGAGGCATCCCCTGCAAAAGAATATTCATCCTAAAGCAGATCTTGTGGCTGACCTAAAGTTTTTAGACCCTTCCATTCAAGCCAGAGTCCTTAACTCTAAAACTGAAAATAAATAAACTGCTCGCCCGATGACTGAACGGTAAAGAGGGCGAATAACATAATGCCCCAAAGACTCAAAATAAGCCAGCGGGGACTTTTCTCGATGAGCTGCACCAAGGAATGTTTACGCATGGCATAGTGCCCAAAGAAAACTAAACTCATGAGCAAGAGGGTAAGCACCATAAAATTGCTTGTTAGTACTGCCTTTTCACCGCCAAGGTAAAAGAGGGACAGTAGTAAGCGCCAGGCCGATTTAAAATCTTCGGCTCTAAAGAAGACCCAAGTAATATTCACCGCCGAAAAAGTAAGGAAGGCCAGAATCACCTGAATAAAGCCCTTACTGGGTTTTACCGGCCAGCGTAGTCGTACGAGGCGTTCGATAATTAGGTAAGAACCATGAAGAAAGCCCCACACCACAAAGGTCCAGGAGGCTCCATGCCATAAACCACCCAAAAGCATGGTTAGCATTAGGTTTATTTGTGTCCGACTAAATCCTTTCCGGTTTCCGCCCAAAGGAATGTAGAGGTAGTCGCGCAACCAGCTGGAAAGCGAGATATGCCAGCGACCCCAAAACTCAGAAAAGCCTATGGAGCCGTAGGGATAGCGGAAGTTATCGGGCAGACTAAAACCCAACATCATGGCGATACCGATGGCACAAAGGGAATAGCCAGCAAAATCAAAAAATATCTGTCCGGAGAATGCTAGTACTCCCGTCCAGGCGTCCAATGGTAAAAGCGCCTCCTTTGAGCCAAATATAGCGTCAGCAACCGGACTTAGCAGCGAATCGGCGAAGACCATTTTCTCGAAGAGGCCAATGGTAAGCAGTAGGAAGCCTAAGAAGAAGGCACTTTCACTAGCTCGTTTCGGCTCGTAAAACTGGGGAATTAAAGCATCCGAACGCACGATGGGACCAGCTACCAACTGCGGAAAAAAGGTTACATAGAGGGAAAAGTCCAAAAAGCTTCGGGCAGGCTCAATTTTTTTCTTGTACAAATCAATGGTATAAGACATGGTCTGGAAAGTGTAGAATGATATTCCCATCGGTAAAAGAATATCCCATTTGGGTGGCTGGTAATCCTGACCAAAAAGGGCCAGCATCTGCTGAAAGTTTTCCAGTAAGAAGTTTCCGTATTTAAAGAAGCCCAAAAATCCGAGGTTTACCGCCATACTAAGGAGCAACCAAAACCTTCGTTTGGCTTTGGCCTCCACCTTAGCAAGCTTTTGCCCGGCGGTCCAATCGATTAAAGTAGAAATCCATAAAAGCAAGATAAGTGGCGGGTTCCAGAGGCCGTAAAAGATGTAGCTGGCCAAGAGGAGCATAATTTTCTTTTGCTTCCAACTAAGCGGCAGCAGATAGTAGAAAATGAGTACTAGCCCGAAAAAGACGAAAAAACCAAGGGAATTAAAGAGCATCGGAAATCAGTTTATCCTCTCGGAGGTGTTCGACTAAAATTTCGGTGAAGCGATCGGCATCGCGACGATTGAGATGCGACCATTCTGGGGGCTCCATTATGCTAGTTTCGGGATGATCAAGGTAATGATAACCCGGGCAGCCGCATTCATTTAGGAGCCGGTCCCAATAGTCTTCTCGAGGCCAAAGTACTGGTTGATGTTTGAGGTAATATCCCGTAACCGGGCCATTTACAAAAGCCACTTTACCGCCGCGATCCTTAAACTGTTGAAAAAGCTGCTGGTAATGATTCATGATCGCATCAATAGTATCAGCCGCACGGTTTTTGGGATTGGGGTTAAACCAGATTTTCTTTTGCTTTCGCTGATGCGCCGTATCGTTTTCCATGATGGGAATCATACGAATATTGCGGTATGCATCCATCCTAACCATCGGGGGCCATAAGTCGGGGTCATTGATCGAATCCCGATTGGGAATGGGTAGGTAGTCGATCAAAGATTCGTAGGAAATCTCCTGATTGAGGTAATGAAAATGGGGATCGATGAAATCGTAAACCCATTGATTAAAGCGTTGGGCATAGGTTCGATTGTAATAGCGATCTACAAGCGCCTTGCCGCGATTGGCGGGCCAAGTGCCGGCCACGGTATAAAATAAACCCGGCGCTACTCCAATGACTAAAGTTCCCCTAAAATCTGTTTTCTCGATGATATCCTCGATGGGATGCAAGGGTGAACTTCCCGGATAGGCTAGTTGTAAAGGTCGGCGGCCCGTTAGAGAATCCCAGCGATGGATATTGATATTGAAATGGGCGCGTGATGAACCCAGAATGATCACATCCTCCTCGCTAAGCTCTGCTACCCGAGCTCTTTGATCGGCCCAAACATCTAAACTTTCAAGATCATGCCCCTTAGGCCAATGTTGAATTTGCCCCCAGTACCATTCATGGACACTGAGGAAAAGGGTAGCCAAGGCCAAGGCCCCCAAGAAAAGGTATCGGTTTAGCACTATTTGCTTGATTGGTGTTTAGGCTAAAGCTACGATAAAATTCCAGAAGCTGCGCTAAAGTGCTATTAATTAGAAGCTTGCCCAGTTTACCGGCGCGTTAATAAGCAAGTCTTCGCCGCTAATGGGATGTTTAAACTCAATTTTAGCCGCATGGAGGTATAGTCGATCGGCTGCTCTTCCGTATAAATCATCACCTTTAATAGGGCAGCCTAAGCCATCGGCATGAGCGGCATGGACGCGCAACTGATGCGTTCGGCCCGTAATGGGGTGAAATTGAATTAAGGTCTCCCCTTCCCTACGCGCTAAAACCTTCCATTTGGTAACGGCGGGTTTGCCGTAATCGTAGCAGACCAATTGCCGGGGACGATCGTCGAGATCCACGCGTAAGGGTAAATTAATCAGTCCCTCTTCCTCAGAAACCAGCCCTTCCAAAACCGCGAGGTAAGTCTTTCGCACCGTGCGCTTCTTAAATTGCCATTGCAAATTTTTATGCGCTTCGCGGGAGAGGGGAATGAGTAAAATTCCGGAGGTCGACATATCCAGGCGGTGCACGATAAGCGGACCGGTCGCTTCCGGAAACTGCTCTTTCATGCGTAAATAGACCGAGTCTTCTACCAGTTTCCCTGGCACCGATAAAAACTCATGTGGTTTATTTACCGCCACCAAATGTTCGTCTTGGTAGAGCAATTCCAATGCTTCGGGAGCATTAGCCTTCTGCAGCATAGGGTTGGGCTGCACCTTTAAACCATTAAGCATATGCCCTAAAATAGGCTCGCATTTCCCTCGGCATGAAGTATAGTATTGCAAATGCTTACGCACCTCATTACGTGGGGGACGCCCCCACCAGAACTCCGCCATGCAAATTGGCTCTAGCTGCTGCTGATAAGCAAAATGCAGAAGTTTGGGCGCTGCGCAGTCTCCGGCACCAGCCGGTGGATTCTCATTGACCGCATTTTTGAAAATAGTGTAGAGTGATTCTTTCTCTTGTTCCGCATTTAGGAATTGGAACTCCTTAAAGATTTGCACCTGTAGGCCAGCCGATTTGGTTTTGCGTGCTTCCCGCAGGCTTTCGATTTCCTCTCGGTAGGGTTTAAGCTCGGCTTTTAAAGCCGCTTCCTTTTCCTCCAAAGCCAACTTCAACTTTTTCACTTGGTAACTAAGATGGGTACTTTCCTTGCGCAATACTTCTTCCAAAGCCTGCTGCTCCTGAAGACTTAATTCGGCCTTCGCTTGCTTTCTGCGCTGATCCCGTATTTGCTTGGCCTTTTTATTGCTTTGCCTTAATTGCATCAGCTGCTCTTCAGCCTCGCTTTGAAAGTCTCGCCATTGTTTTTCCAGGTCCAGGTAATGTTGATCGGATTCCAATTCGGCCAAACGGGCATTAAGCACATTGAGTTCGGCCTCTCCCCTTTTGTAAAACTCGCCTTCCACTAGGGTATCAAAAACTGGAGGCACAAAGGGAGGCAAGCGCATGGTGTCTACCATTTTACCCGAAAAGGCTTTGAGGTAACCCAGCTCTCCCTCTTGATTCCGCACCACCAAGACCCCAAACATTTTACCGCAAGCTTTAGGGGAGCTATGGGGCTCCATACCGAAGTCGTGATACCAGTCGTTTTGTTGCCTTAAATATTGCTGCAATTCCTCTGCGGCACGCTGGGCCAAGGGATGCGGCGTGTAATAGAAGGGAAAGTCGAAGGCTTTCGGAAGTTCAAATTCCGAAATATCGCTGGTAAAAGGGGTAAAATAGTTTTCCAAGGCCGCAAATATAAAAGCTGTTTTGGCTTAATTCGGGGAAATCCTTTAGTCTTCCCCGAATATCTTTAAGTAAGCTAGCCTTGCTTGATTCTACTTTTGTCCTGTTGCTGCAAAGAGCGGCGAAACAGAAGCAAAAACAAATAATTTAGGATATGAAAAAAGTAGTTTTAATAACCGGAGCCAGTTCAGGAATGGGAAAGTCGACCGCCAATTTTTTACAGGCCCAAGGGCATACCGTTTACGGTGCCGCCCGTCGTACCGAGCGCATGCAAGATTTAGCCGAAAAAGGCATGGGCGTATTGGCTTTAGATCTCACCGATGATGCCTCAATTGAGGCCGTTGTCAATGAAATCATCGCGAAGGAAGGACGTATTGATGTACTAATTAATAATGCGGGCTATGGATCCTATGGTTCGGTGGAAGAAGTACCCATTGCGGAAGCCAAGCGTCAATTTGAGGTAAACCTCTTTGGCTTGGCCCGTATTACCCAATTGGTATTGCCACATATGCGGGCACAAAAATCGGGTCGTATTGTAAACATCTCCTCTATGGGCGGTAAGATCTATACCCCGATGGGGGCTTGGTATCATGCTACCAAATTTGCCTTAGAAGGCTGGAGCGACTGCCTGCGTTTAGAAGTAAAACAGTTTGGCATCGACGTGGTGGTAGTAGAGCCCGGCGGGATTGAAACCGAATGGGGAAATATTGCGATGGAAAGCCTAAAGAAAGTTTCGGGCCATGGACCTTATGCCGACTTTGTAAACCAAGTTACAAGCGCCATGGACACCAGCGGATCTAAACTTAGTCCGGTTGATCTCCTCGGCCAAGAAATCGCCAAAGCTGCCACCGTAAATAAACCGAAAACCCGCTATCTTAAAGGTTATATGGCTAAACCTTTGGTTACCTTACGTCGCTGGGTGAGTGATCGCACTTTCGACAAGCTCCTTTTAAGTCAGTTTAAATAGGATAAAAATACCTTGCCGTACCCTGAAAATTGAATTTGTATTTTAGACCGATGTCGACCATCATTACTATAGACAGCATTGTAAAGGCCCATGAGCTCATGGGCCTGCCCAGCCCTAAGCATCCCCTTGTTACGGTGGTGATGCCGAAAGACTTTAAAATGCCTCTCAGTTTTCAAGGTGCTAAAATTATACCTGGCTTTTATCAGGTGATGTTTAAGCTCGGGGAATGTGGGACCCTACGTTATGGTCGAAATTCCTACGATTATGAAGACGGGACGCTCATATTTACAAGTCCGGGCCAGACGATGGAGATGGAGCTTGACTCCCCGGAAACCGAAAATCCACATGCCGGTTGGATCCTCGCCTTTCATCCCGATTTGCTGCATAAATCGACCCTAGCGGATAAAATTGAGGAGTATAACTTCTTTCAATATGAAGTGCGGGAAGCCCTTCATTTATCGGACGAAGAGCGCCAAACCATCGAAGAATTGCGGGATAAAATTATCCGCGAATACAGTCAGAATCTCGACCGCCACAGTCAGAAGCTCATCGTCGCCAATATTGAGCTTATGCTAGACTATTGCCTGCGCTTTTACGACCGTCAATTTATTACACGTGCCAAGCTCAACAGCGATTTTATTTCCAAGTTCGAAGGCGTTTTAAAAGGCTTTTACAAATCTGAATTGGAAGTACTGGGAATACCCAGTGTACAGTACTGCGCCGAGCAATTGAATTTATCTGCCAATTACCTCAGCGACTTATTGAAAAAAGAGACCGGTAAAAGTGCCCAGGAGCATATCCACCTTTTTATTTTAGATAAAGCCAAGCGCAAACTGCGCAATAGCGGGGAATCGATTAGTGAGATTGCCTATTCCTTAGGCTTTGAATACCCTCAGCACTTCAGTAATTTATTTAAAGCCAAAACCGGCTACAGTCCCCGCGCCTACCGCAACATGGCCTAAGAAATCCTAGGGATTAAAAAATTGCTTTCTACAAATACTTATCTTTAAGGTTCTTTCGAGAAATTAAAATCCAAAGGACCTTAACATGCGCCCTTATTTAATCGCTTTCCTCCTGCTCTTAGCATCGAGCCATACTCCACTTAATGCCCAAGGCTTTGAGCCCCTCACTGCGGATACCGCAAAAATTAGGGCCGATTGGGAAGCAAATCAATACCGCTACAGTGAGGGCTATCTATACCTTAAAAAGTACTACGGATCTGCTGCCAAACGCGATTCGGTACATTATCTGTATCCCAGTGATGAGGAACCTTGTGCCTTTGTAGAAGCCTTTAAGCAAGGTATTGAGTACCGATTACTAAACTGTGATGAGGAAGGAGGAACAGAAGAGCGTTTGCGCTTTCCGCGGATGGAGCTAAAGCAAGCGCAAAAGTTCATTAATCACCTATTCTATAACCAAGAGAATAAATGGAAGGATGGCCATCATTATGGCCCCGAGGGAGCGGGCTGTTATTATCACATCCTACAAAGCGATGACTTTACCGAAATCCGCATTTGGTGTGGTTGCTAGAAAATTGAATTTCCACTAAGATGAGCGAAATCAGGCTAATCGAGAAAAAGCGCTATGTGCTGTCCACTATTATTGGGCATTACGGTAAAGAGGAAATTGCGGCAGCAGGAAAAGAAGCCCGCAAATTGGGTTTATCCAAGGGAAAACCGGTGGTTATCGATTTCCGCCAGGCCGAATTAGAATTCCACCATCAAGATGTCTTGGAATTCTTTCAAAAGCATTATCAAAAATCCGAGCACCTCTTAAAACTGGTTTATGTTGCGCATTGGTTTAAAGCCGACTCCCCCTATTTACAGGAAATCGACCAAGAATGGCTAAACAAGGGCATTAGTACCTATCCCTTTAGTGAGGCACGCGATATCATCCATTGGGTAAATGAAATCGACCACCTTAAAAAACATGACTAGGACCTTAATTTTTTCCTTTCTCCTACTAAGCATTTGCCTGCTCTTTGCCCCTACCGCTTCCGCTCAGCTAAGACCATGTTCTTCGGAAGATGACTTCAGCGAGTTTCAATCCCTCGAGTTTTATCCCTTCGAAAGGTTTGATAGTATTGAATACACTGAAATAGAAGACA
Source organism: uncultured Flavobacteriales bacterium (assembly GCA_913055685.1). Taxonomy (GTDB): domain Bacteria; phylum Bacteroidota; class Bacteroidia; order Flavobacteriales; family Schleiferiaceae; genus Croceimicrobium. The sequence continues at coordinate 1,518,841 of CAJXKC010000001.1, read as the reverse complement.
GCCTAGTTTTCTCTGGTTTAAGCGACTTTAAGGTGCTCAAATTGGCCTATCAAGAATACTATATTCCGCGTGAGGACGAAGGCGGCAAGGCTTATTACTACAAGCTTAATCTATTTGCTGATCTCCATAGCGAATACGATTACATCCAAGATCCTAGCCTAGGCGACTTAGTGGTCCTTTATGGATCCGAGATGAATGGCAGAACCAGCGTGCGCTATGGGGACGGATTCAGCTATCAGAATGATTATTGTATGCTCATCGACCTAAAAAGGTGGGGGCATTACGGAGCCCTCCAATACCGCAGTAGTAATGAGCATTGGGGTCAGCAGTACACGACCTTAGCCGGTGATACTATTTATTACAGCACCCTTATGGACACTATAAGTGACCCCGATTATTATCCAGAAGACCATCTCAATGTGCATTACCGCACTGAACAAGAGGGCTGGGATGGAGAAATCCAGTGGGCAGCGGATTCGATAAAGATGTACTTCAAGGTTTATCAAAGTGAAACCCTCCGCGACCATTACTTAAATAAAGCTGAGGAAGTGCATCAAAAGGCAGACAGCTGCTTTATCCAAGAACTTTATCTTAGAGATAGTAGCGGCATTTTTAGAATGCAAGAATTAAAATAGCCCAAAAGCTAAAATTGAATTAAAATTGGCTCGATTAGCCCTGGCCCATAAAATAGCCCTAGCGAAAGCTAGTTAGTAAGGCATACATTTTTCAAACCGATAAATCCACCATCATGAACTCCTTAAAAACCAATATCTATTTTAAGCTAGGGACCATACTATTTTTAACGGTAATCCTTTTAATCCCCACCAATATGGTGCGCGGTTTAATCGACGACCGAGAGTCCACCCAAGAAGAAGCGATAAATGAGGTAAGCGATAAATGGGCCAATGGTCAGACTCTCGCCGGACCCTTTATCGTAGTGCCTTACGACCGCTACGTGGAGCGATTTAACAAAAAGGACTCGGTTAAAACCTTAGTGAAGATTAAGGATTACATCCAAATCCTGCCCGAGCAACTAAAGGTAAACGGCACTATAAACCCTGAAAAACGCTATCGCGGAATCTATGAAGTGGTGGTTTATGATTCGAAGCTAAAGCTGAGTGGCACCTTTGCTGATGTCGATATAAAGAGCTTGGATATTGACCCCAAGCATATCCATTTCGATAAGGCCAGTCTTAATTTGGGCATCACCGATCTCAAGGGGATTGAAAAGCAAATTAGCTTAGACTGGAACGGAGAGACCTTTAATTTCAATTCTGGGCTTAGCAATAAGAATATTGTGAGTAGCGGAATAAACACCGTTTTGGGCGATTTTAAGGTAGATCAACAAAACCGCTTTGAACTGAATATTGATCTTAAGGGTAGTCAGCATTTATATTTCCTACCCTTTGGTAAAACTACCGACGTAAATTTAGCGTCGCAGTGGACTACCCCCAGCTTTAATGGCGAATACCTGCCCGACGAACGCGAAATAAATGAAGCAGGATTTACCGCTAATTGGAATGTGCTGCACCTCAATCGCAATTATCCCCAACTATGGAAAGGCAGTGCCTTTAAAGTAGGCGGCAGCTCCTTTGGTACCGATCTTTTATTACCGGTGGATAATTATAAAAAATCGGATCGAGTAGCGAAATATGCCATCCTCTTTTTAGGGCTCACTTTCTTAGTCTTTTTCTTTGTCGAAGTATTAAACAAGGTCTTTATTCACCCGGTCCAATACATTTTAGTAGGCTTGGCCTTGGTGGTTTTCTTTACCCTCCTGCTCTCCTTCAGCGAGCATATGGCCTTTAATTTCGCTTATATCATCGCCGCGGTGCTCACGCTCTGCTTGGTCTCTTTATATAGTTATGCGATTTTAAAATCTAAGAAACTGGCGGGACTCATTTTTGGGATTCTACTCACCCTCTACCTCTTTATCTTCATCATTATTCAGTTGGAAGATTACGCCCTTCTCATTGGCAGTATCGGTGTATTTACCATCCTCTCTATTGTGATGTACTATTCACGGAAAATCGACTGGTACGAGCTACGCTTGGGTGAGAAACCCGAAAGCATAGGAGACAAAGAGTAAATCCATTCAAAAAAAAGATTAGATGGGTATAGTATTTAGGCAGAGTCTATTTGCTATACCCATTTTTATTTTTAGGAATAAATCAAATTTGTACTTTTAGCTAAAGCTGAACTGCATCCTTATGTCGAAAAGAGCCTGGCATTACATCTTTCGCGCATCCATGGTATTGGTTTCGGTTTATTTAATTTTTTCCGGGATCGAAACCTTAGACAGCAAGTACTACTTCATTAGCTACCTGAAATTCTTAATAGCGGGCGCTCAAATTCTCTTTTTAATTTTTAGCCCCGATCCCAGCTTAAAAAATTCCAATAAGGAATAATATTTGCTACATCTAAAGGGAAATAGTTGTGGGATTTTTGCAGCCCATCCTAATTAATTTCTGTATTTTTCAAAAGGCCATTAGCGGCCCACTAATTAATCTAAATACCTGATTATGGGAATAGGTCAACGTTTAAACTGGATGGTCGCCACCTTAGTGGTCTTTATTATTGTCTTAAGCACGAATTTAATTGACCGTAGAAATTTCCTCCGCATTAAAGACACGGTCGATAAAATCTACGACGATCGTTTAGTGGCCAATGACCTATTGAGTAAAATGGCCTTTATCGTTCACGAAAAAGAAATTGCCCTTTTCACCAAGGAGTACAGCTTCTTTCAGAGTGAAAAGAATAATCGTTTAAACCGCTCACTAGATTCCCTTTTCCAAGCTTATGAAAGTACTGATCTTACCGCCGAGGAAAGTCAGCTTTTTGCTGATTTAAAAAGCAGTAATGAGCGACTTTTACAAATGGAACCGAGCTTTGGCTTAGACACCCTTGCCAAAGAAAACCAAGCTTTAAAGCACACCACCGCAATAATAGATCGCATAGGCGCCCTCTTGGACATTCAAATTGCGGAAGGCAATCGCCAACGTCAAATCAGCAAAAAAGCCTTTGCCAGTATCAATCTCTTCACCCAAATTGAGATCTACCTACTCGCGGCTTTAGCCTTAGCCTTTTTGATTTTGGTTAGTATTAAGTCACGAAAGGTGATCAAAGAAAAAAAGCAGGCCTAAAAGCCCGCTTTCTTAAGTCTATTATTGGATTATCAACTTCTTAATGCCAAAGACCTGATCACCACTTAATTTAAATAGGTAGGTACCAGGGGCTTCTTTCAATTCAATCTTCCACTTAGTGGCCGTACCGAGAGTGTAAGTACGAAGGAGGCGACCTCTTATGTCATATACACTTAAGCGCGCATCTTGCAAAGGGTTTTGATCCTGCAATTGCAGGTATAGGTGATCCTTGGCGGGGTTCGGACTAAGATCAAATTTAAGTTCACCAGCCTGATAATCTGCCAAGCCGATGGCGACATCGGTATTAATTACATTACTGGGCGGACTAGACTGTGGACAAGAACCAGCGGTAGCATCTAAATAGATTTCACAAGGAAAAGGTAATCCAGTGTAGCTCGCCTGAGTACTGTCGATATCGGTAATACTGTCTATTAAACTATAGACCCCGTTAAGAGGACGCATATATAGTTTATAAGCCTGGAAGGAAGCACCTGGGGCAATCTGCGCTTTGCTCCAACTTAAGTCGACCCGACCTAAAGTATTTACCGAATCCATAGTAAGCACCGGCGCAATTTGCAAGGGCGGATACATCAAGACCATGATGGTAGCTTGACGAGATTTGGGAACTGGGCAAGCATTATCGCTCACCGTAATTTGAAAGCGGAAAGCTTCTGGACCTAGGCCTGTACTATTAAGCAAGGCACAGTCGGGAATCCACTGAAATTTATAGGAACCGGAAATCGCTGTACAATAGCCACCGCTCCCATTGGGCGTAATGGTAGCGCAATTACCACTGGCACAGGCGCTATCCAAAGTATAATTAGCCGGATTAATATGCTGTGACTGGGCATTTAAGCAAATGGTTTGGGGGGTACCATTGGCATTAAAGTCGAAATCGGTGATAAGAATATCTAGGTCAACCGTATCGCCTTGCTGCGCAACTAGGGTATAGACCGTTCCCGCCTGACTCATATTTAGCTGGTTGTTGGAAACCAGATTTAGATTGGGGCGGTTATTGCTTGCTCCCGCGCTACAAGCCGCAGAATCGAGCACCACCAAAGGAAAATCCCGAGTGATTTCGGCGGTAAGCTGTCCATCGCGGTATTCTCTTAAGCGGTAAGCGGAAATATAGTAACCCGGACTAGCATCGTAAAAGTCCATCGACACCAAACCACTCAGGCTATCTATGCTTACAGCCCCATTTAGGGAATTCTCGGTGAAGTCGGGATAGGGTTGATCAAAGCTATAGCCACTGCTAAAACCAATGGCAGTAGTACTGCTAACCATCGGAGGCGCAAAATTCACAAATATGGAATCGCGTTCCACATCGTAAATACCATGATTGTAGGAATACGGGCCATCGCAGTGTACCATAGCTCCACTATTGGCAAAACGCGGTGGGTTATTGTAACAGCTATCGGCCGGCAAGGGAGCCGATGCACCTGGTGGCGTGTAGGGATACATGGTAGAAGCGATGTATATAGCCGCTGTGGTCGTCACATTTTGTTCGTAGTCGCGACAGCAACTCGCCCAAGAAAAAGTCCAACCTGCGGCCGGAGGAGTACCACTAAGCTGCACCGGCTGAGAAATACCGTGGTAGGTTTCCTGAATACAATTAGAGGCACAGGTATTAGTTTGTTGGGTTCCGATTACCGTATCCCAGGGGCAAGAAATAGCTCCGAAGGGTCCGGTAATTGTTTGCCCCCCCGTAGGAAGAATCATGGTGCAATCGGTCTTTAAAATGAGGTGGAAAATATAATTGCCATTACCCGCACATTCCCAATAGATTTCGCCACCTAAGACGTGACCCGCCTGAGCAGAGCCCGCACAAAGGATCAGTAAACTCACTATAAACTTTCGCATGCTAAGAGATTAAGATTTGATCAAAAGCTTCTCGCGGAAAACTCCTTCCTCGCTAACAAACTCTAAAAGGTATAAACCAGGAGCTTCTTGTAAATCGATGCTCCATTGGCTTTGACTTTTATTTAGGGGAATAGCCCTAATTAAGGCCCCGCTGCTGTTTAACAAGTTTAGTTGTTTTAATTGCAGATTGGCCTTTGCTTCGATCTGCAATTTATCGCTAGCCGGTTGCGGGAAGAAGCTTAATCCCAAAGCTTCAATACTACTAAGGCCCAATACCGCTGAGCTTATGGTATCGCTATTTTCGGAAGCCGAGCGGCAAGAACCGGTAATCTGGTTCATGTAAAATTCGGCCGGAAAATTTAAGCCACTTAAGCTAAGGGTGGTGTTGCTGCGATCGACCACACTGTCGATAAGACTAAAAGCGGTACCCGGACCCTGATTGGCATAAATCATGTACTTGCCGAAAGGGCTGGCCGCTTGCGCTTGATTAGGCGTCCACTGTAAATCTACATCGCCATTGGTATTCCCACCACTAATAGAGAGATTAGGCGCATTGGTTTGACTCGGGAATAAATCTACCAAGAGGGTAATAAACTGCGATTTAGGCGCAGGACTGCCGTCATCGGTAGCGTAAATATGGAAGACATAAGTAGTACGACTTAATAGTCCGGCGCTGAGCAAAGCACATTGGGCGCTCCAGTTAAAATTGTAGGTATCCGAGAGCGTAGCACAATAAGTAGTGTTTGCTAGAGGACTAATAGTAGCGCAGGGTCCGCCTCCAGGGCAATTGGTAGCCGAAGCCAAATTGCCGGTACTAATTTTATTGCCGGTAGCATTTAAGCAAAAAGTCTGGGGACTGCCGGTGGCGGTAGTATCGTTATCCGAAACCTGAATGGCAAAGTTGAGAATATCGCCATTCATAGCGGTGATGCGGTAGGTATTGCCATTCCGCTGTAAGCCTGGATATTGGGCCGTATCAATTTCTACCAGCGGCGGTAAATTGGTTGATGCCGGAGCAGTACCGTCGATGTAAAGCGGCAACTCTTTATAAACAGTAGAAATTAGTTGCCCATTGCGGTAAGAATCGACCTTAATGCAATTCATATAAAATCCCGTAGAGGCATTATAGGTCTCAATGTCGATAATCCCGCTAAGCGGATCCATAGTATTGGGACCATTCATGGGGTTTTCGGAAGCATCGGGAAAGGGAGCGAAGCTATGGTAACCGGCATTAAAGTTAGCGTTGCTATTTGCGGCGTCTAAAGGATTAGCGAAGGAAAAAGCCAGCGAGTCTTGGTCGCGATCGACCCCCTGGTGATTAATACTGTAAGGACCTTGGGTGGCCACAAAGGCAAAACCTGCTAAAAACTCAGGGCTATTATCATAGGCCGTATTTACATTCAAAGGCGCACTAGCACCAGGAGGCGTATAGGGATACATTTTTGAGCGAATGTAAAAGCCGCTGGCATTGGTGTTTTCCTGTACGGGGCGGCAACAAGAGCTCCAGGAAAAATCCCAACCCGCTTGAGGCGGCACGCCAACCAAGGTATAGGGTACACTTCGGTAGATACCGCGCTCCAATAAGCAAGGGTTGTTCCCGCTAGGATCGGGGGCTACGCTCCCACTTAATGAAGCGATGTAGGAACAAGAAATATTACCATTAGGTCCGTTTATAATTTGCGGCGTGGTGGGTAGGTTTATACCTGAGCAGTCGCGGTAGAGCGTGAGCGTAAATATATACTGTCCATTTGTGGTGGTTTCCCAAGTAATTTCACCGCCCACTAAATGGGAGGCCTGAGTGGAAAGACTAATAGCGATTAGAGAAAGAACTAAGGTAATTTTGCGAAGCATATTCTTAATTTGAATTCAAGCCTAAATATAAAAGCCTGTCCCAAAATAAAGAAGGGTGAATGAGTTTGCGCCCTAGGATAGAAATTTTGCGAGGTTTTAAGGCATATGGCTATTTGCCTCTATTTATTTATGCAAAACATGCTTAGCTTAGTAGCATGCGATTAGTCCCTACTGCCCTATTGACCGTTTTTTGCCTTGTTCTTCCCTTCAGCTTAAAGCTTTATGGCCAAGAGTATGAAGATAATCCTGCTTTACGTAAGGATCCCATTTGGTATAAGCATTATGAATCACGCCGCTTTTTAAGCAATGCCCTTAGCTTGGATAAAACTGGGAATATTTACACCGGCGGAAGCTTCGAATCCTATTTCGCGACTCCCGACACGACCTACGAAATACCGCGGGGCCCTTTTCGGGAAACTTTCGCCAACCAAATTTGGCTGCAAAAACACGATCAGCAGGGAAACTTACAGTGGACCAATTATGCTATTGGTCAGGCTCGCCTGCATGCCATAGCCAATGATAAGGAAGAAAATGTATATATCTGTGGCGAGGTCTGGAGCGATGCTTTGGTTTTTGTGTCGGCCGATGGGAGCCGCGACAGTTTAGACAAACCGGGCAATTACCATCGAGGCGCCTATGTAGCGAAATTTAATTCTGCAGGGCAATTACTAAAGAGCTATTACTTTAGTTTAAACCGCCACGAGAATTTTAGTGAAATGCTAATTGATTCCAAGGGTAATCTTATCCTTGGTGGCAATTACATGTACTCCCAAAAAAGCGAGCTTAAGCGCAGTTATTTACTCTTAAAGTTAAAATCGAATCTAGAGCCCCTTTGGGTGATGGATGGGGATACCCTTGGTCGTACACAAATTACCGCTTTGGCGCTGGATGGATCCGATAATACCTACCTCGCTGGAGCCTATGGAAAAGATGTGAAAATTGGAGATCAGCATTTAAGCAGCCCCCATCAAAGTCAGAAGCCCTTTATCGCCAAGCTTAAGAAGGATGGAGAATTAGTATGGTTGCAGGGGGCGATTGTTGATACGCTTAATCCGCATAGCCAAATGATTGTTTCAGGTATGGCCCTTGATTTTTGGCGTAATATTTACATCAGCGGCACCCGCTACGACGGACGTTTTTATTTAGCCAAGTTAAAAAGGAACTCAGACTTGGCCTGGACCACCGGCATGCGACCTAGCAATCGCTCCAACTATCCTTTTGGCATGATTGAGAAAGACAATAAAGAGTTACTCATTTTTGGTCATGGTTATGGCGGCAGCTTTTTCAGTAGTCCCCCCGTGGACACCCTCAGCTATATGGGCAAGGGCAGCACCGATTTTTTCATCGGTGAATACAGTAAAAAAGGAAAGATTGTAAACTTTCAATTTGGCGGTGGTCGCGGTACCGATTACCTCACGGCGATGGCTTTTCGCGATGGGAAGATTTACGCACTGGGTCACGATTTAGGTGGGAGTCCAGTTGAATTTGGTCAAAAGCAGATCGGCGAAGCAGAACACTTCACTTATTTAAAAAGGGGCCCGGTAATGTGGCTAGCTTGTTTTGAGTGGGGGGACTAGTTTTCTGGTAATAAGCATATTTAATTTCATCCAATTGAAAGACTTCAGAGTTTCGCTGCATAGAAATCTGGTATTGACTTAGGGTATCGGGCATTGTTTCCAGCCAATCGTTGGCAATAATTAAAAAATGCTCCTGAGCCTTAAGTTGCGGTAAAAGGCGGTAATCCCGCACCTGATCACCTTTTCGAGGAATCGCTATCACCTGCTCTGAAAGGCCGTCTAATAAATAGGTATTCCAATAAGAACCAATCACGCCCAAACGATCCAAGCCCCTTTCTTCCGTGGCTTCCCTAATTAAATACTCCGCCTGACCTCGATCGACCCGATTAAAAGCACCGGTATCAAAGCGCTTGTAAGCCTGATAAGAAGCGTTTAAATGCATTCCTACAATTATAACTGCCGGGGCCTTCAAAAAAGGGTACGCGGATTTTAATTCTTTATGCGCGAGAATTAGGGTCACTATACCAAAAAAGTAAGCGCTAGTAAAGTAACGCTGGGGCATATACATGGCTGTATTCCAGTGCGAAATGTGTACTAAAAACCATGAACCCAAAGCGGTAAAAGCAAAGATCAAAAGTAATTTGGACGGTTTGGTTCCACTTTTACGGTAGAGGAATAAAAGAATTGGAAGGGTAGAAATGAGAGCGATGGCAAGTACTGCATTAAAATTCTTGTTACCCTGAAAACTAAGGAGCTCCCAAAAATCCCTCCACTGGGTGTTAAGGGAAAGCACTATATCTTCTGGAGCTGCGAAAAGTTGGGCGTATGTTTTTACGTGAACCGCCTGTTCTTTGGCCAGATATAGAAACAAAGCACCCCCAAGTAAACCAGGCAATAGATATAAATTTTTCCACCCCAGATTAATTAATGAGCGAGATTCTACCAATAGTAAAGCGAAAATAAAGACCAGGCTCATCTCCGAAGACCAGAGCGCTAAAAACAATACCCAGGGCAAGCTTAGTAAGCGACTACTAAGATGGAGCGTTTTGTTCTTTACCAAAAACAAGGCTAAGAAAGTGAAGAAAAACTGGGCCAGATAAGGATGCCCTAAGCTGTTTTGCATCCAAAAAGGCACAATAGGAAAAAGTAAAACCGCTATTAGCAGAAGCGCATAAAGCTGATCCCTAAATAGCCTTAGTATTAAAATGGAACTGGCAATAAGGATTAGTAATTGCGCTAAGGCCAAGGCAGATAAAGAAGACCCGCCCAAGGCGATTATCGATGAGCCTAGAAGCGGTAAAAAACTACCTAGACGGTTCTGACCCCAAAAATACCAGTCCTTTTTCCAATCGAAATTCTCGGCCATAAGAATATGAATGGCGTGATCGGAATTAAGCCACTGAAAACTCCAGAGGCTAAAGGAGTTTATAAAAATTAGATATAGAGCTAGTAATAAAAGGAAGAAGGAAGGAAGGAAGGAAGGAAGGAAGGAAGGAAGGAAGGAAGGAAGTGTCCTTGCCTGTTTTTGGTTGACAGGTTTTCAAAGCGAAGATTTTCAAAGCGAAGAATTTGAATACGAATATAAGAACGGCATAAGAATTGCCGGTAAATAATTAAATTCATTCCATGCGAGCACTGCTACTTCTGATTTTAAGCCTCCCTATTTCCGTAAATGCCCAAAGCTTTTTAGCAGACTTCCCTCCCCTGTACAATTACAGTTTGCGGGTAGATTCGATGGCCTATTTAAAGGCCTCTAAGACCGACTATTCCCTTAAATACCGAGATCCTAATTTCTCGCTTGGCTGTAGAGGTCCTTTGCCGGTGCAAGTGGAATTTAGCTTAATCCTCGAACATCCCTTTCTTTACGATACCTATCAAAACTTTGCCAATGGTGACGAGGGTGATTCTTATCCAAGTAATTTCAAATTAATTCTACACGGCCTTAAAAAACGCAATCCCGAATTCGATTCCCTCTTCCGGGAGCGGATTGAGGATTACTGCATTTACGGGCAGCATAATTTTTACTTCGAAACCTCCGACTATTTTATCTTCACCTATCAGCATGCCTTCAACGGCGGGGGGAGCGTGCGTTACTTGATGGATCTTGGCATGTGGGCGCCGGTAAGCATGGCCATCGCTGAGGCACTGGCGCACAAAAAACTGGAAAATGAGAGCTATGCTGCCCTTGACTTAGAACCCGATCGCGCTCCTGAGGCCGACTTTCGCGGAGACTATTTAATGATCACCTACGATCGTATCCCCGATTCCCTTTCGGTGGAGCAAATCCTCCAATTGGAAACGGCTAGAGAAATTAGTCCGCGCTTCCTCGAACTAAAGTCTAATCACCGGGCACGCTCCATTTCCAATTACAATCAGCCGCGCAGCAATTGGTTTCGCGATAAAGCCCGCTGGTGGCGTTATAAGAACTACCTATATGTTTGGGTAGAAGGTTGGGAGCTTAAAGCCTACCGCATCTTAAGCCCCGATTTATTATTGAATTTGGAACACGGCTATGCCTTTCGGCGGAAGGAAAAGGATTAGTGTTTTCGCCAGTCCTCCTAAACCATACCGTGGGCATTTAGATTTATTCTAATCCTCTCTTAGCCCAAAAATAACTAGCTTAATTAAATGAAATTAAGGGCTTTAGCAATAGTACTAGTTTTCCTTTTCTCGGCCTGCGGTCCTTGGAAAGTTGATCCCAATTTAGTGGGGCATTGGCAATCCGATAAAACGGCCCTTACGGTGCGTACCGAACCCAGTCGGATGCAATTTGAATTCACCAAGGATAGCGCCGCTTACCACATTATCATTCACGAGGACTTTAGCTTATCCGGCACCATTGGTGCGGCACGCATTAAGGAAGGCTCCATTCATTGCAACTGGGTTTTTCCTACTAGTCAGACTGGTATTGCCTACATCTTAAAATTTGATTTAGAAGGCCCCATTTTTGAAGGCGACCCCCTAGCCGAAAAGGAAGTTCAATTATGGTTAGGACCCGACTACGAAGGCGGCGAATGGGAATTGCGCTACACCAAAGGCAGTGCGGTATTTCCCATGTCCTTCCCCATTATGAAACGCCAGAAGCATACTGGCGGTTAATTGAAAAATATTTTTCCCTTGCTGTTCAGCCAAGGCTTCCCCTATTTATCTTCGGAAGCCTAATTGAATGCCATGCCCATTATCTCCCTTTGGTCGGGGCCCCGAAATCTTTCTACCGCCCTCATGTATTTCTTTGCGCATCGAGGCGATTTTAAGGTTTTGGATGAGCCTTTTTTTGGCGTATTCCTGCAAGAATCGCAGCGCTGGAGACCTTCCCGAGATGAAGTCTTAAAAAGCATGCCCCTTAAAGCTGAGTCAGTCCTTAAAAACATTGATACCCATTCGGGCCAGCCTTTGTTCTTAAAAAACATGGCTAATCATTGGCCTTATATTCCTAGCAAAGCGCGCCTGACCTGGCCTGCCATTATTTTGTTTAGAGATCCTCGTTTTGTTTTTGCTTCTTACCACCGGCAGATGGAGCAATTTGATATCATTGACCTGGGCTACGCCGAGCAAGTAAGTCTATATGAGCAGTTGAAAGCAAGGGGCCAAAAGGTATATTTACAATGTTCGGAAGAGCTGGCCTTACATCCAGAAGCAGAATTGAGTCGACTTTGCAAATTCTTCGAAATTCCTTTTGAGTCCAGCATGTTGTCCTGGCCAAAGGGCGCTTTGGCGGAAGATGGCCCTTGGGCGAAGTACTGGTACCAAAGTGTGCATAAAAGCGAGGGCTTTGAGGCCAGAGCCGCCAAAGAAGCTCCGGCCATAAAACCTAAGGACCAGGCCCTCTATGAAGAATGCTTACCTTTTTACAAAATCTTAAAAACCGCTTACGATGAGCAAGTACAATCTACCTGATCCCCGCAATGAAAAAACCTTAGTCTATGTAAATGGCTTGGTTCCACGAGCCGAAGCCAAGGTCTCGGTATTGGACTCCGTTGTACAAGGCGGAGATGCTGTTTGGGAAGGTTTACGGGTATACCGGGGCAAGGTTTTGCAATTGGAAGAGCATCTCGACCGCCTTTTTGCTTCTGCTAAGGTGATGGCCTTTGAAAACATCCCTAGTCGGGAAGAGGTGCGCAATGCGGTTTTTGGCACCTTAAAGGCTAATGAGATGAGCGATGGGGTGCATATCCGACTAACCCTTACGCGCGGCTTAAAGAGCACCTCGGGCATGAACCCCCAATTAAACACCTTTGGTTGCACCCTCATCGTTTTACCCGAATACAAGGGATTGGTTTATGGCGAAGAAGGTTTAAAACTTATTACTAGCTCGGTACGGCGCAATCCCCCTTACAGCTTAGACTCCAAGATTCACCACAATAACCTCATCAATAATATCCTCGCCAAAATAGAAGCCAATTACGCCGGCGCCGATGATGCCGTAATGCTGGATCAGCAGGGCTTTTTATCGGAAACCAATGCCACCAATATATTCCTGGTAAAAAAGGGCAAGCTTTATACGCCTTTCGCCGATGCCTGTTTGCCGGGAATTACCCGAGCGCGAGTGATGGAAATGGCCACTGAGTTGGAGCTGGAATGCTTTGAAAAGAACTTAAGCATCACCGAAATGTATACCGCCGATGAAATGTTTGTAACGGGCACCATGGGTGGTTTAAGCTGGGTAGCAGAAGTTGACGGTCGGACTATCGGTGAGGGCCAAAAAGGTCCGCTTTGCGAAAAGTTACAGGAACATTACCAAGCAACCGTAGATAGCTTAGGGGTTTCGATTCCATAGGCATCTATTAAAACATAGATTTTCTCTTAGGCAAATAGCGTATTTTAGGGCTCCTTAAAAATCCAATCATGTTAAAGAAGCTACTTTACACGAGCCTTAGCCTATGCTTTTTACTGAATTTGAATGCGCAAAGCGACAGCAGCGAAACCAAAGCGGATAGCCTTAAAAAAGCTACCAAAGAACTGCCATTGGAACCTGAGCGCCAAATTGAACTTAGTAATCCGAGTATAACCTGGCTATCGCTGGATGTAAGTGCTGATGGTAAAACGATTTATTTCGATGCCCTGGGCGATCTCTACCGCATGCCTATCGAAGGTGGAAAAGCCGAAGCCCTCACCCAGGGATTGGCTTTTGAAGTACACCCTAGGGTGAGTCCGGATGGTAAAAGCCTTCTCTATATTTCCGATAAAAGCGGTGCCCAAAATATTTGGGTAATGGACCTTGAAACCAAGGAGGAGCGGCAAATCACCAAGGACAAGAATCAGAATTACTTCGCCGCCGATTGGAGTCCGGATGGCCAATACATCGTAGGCGCCAAAGGCCGACGAAACATTAAACTCCACCTCTACCATCAAGAAAGTGGCGGTGGTGCCCAGCTCATTAAGAAACCTGAAAGCTTAAAGGCTATTGACCCATTTTTTAGTCCGGATGGCCAATACATCTATTTTTCCAAAAGAAGCGGCGCCTGGAATTATAATGCCCAATTGCCCCAATATCAAGTGGGTCGCTACAGCATGGAAGACGGCGAGGTACATACCATAACCTCGCGTTATGGTTCGGCCTTTACCCCCACCCTTTCTCCTGACGGAAAATACCTAGTGTACGGAAGTCGCTTTGAAGACCAAACCGGCTTGGTACGCCGTAATCTAATTACCGGAGATGAAGACTGGTTGGCTTATCCGGTGCAACGCGATGAACAGGAGTCGATTGCCCCCTTGGGTGTATTACCAGCCATGGCCTTTGGTCCAGATAGTAAAGAATTGTTCTGCTCTTACGGAGGCGCCATTTGGGCCATTAATATTGAAAGCAAAGCGGTGCGAAGCATTCCGATGGAACTGGAAATGAAATTGGACCTAGGACCTCAACTCGACTTCAAATTCCCTATTTCCGACGAGGAAGAGCAGCCAATCACTCAAATTAGAGATGGGGTTCCTTCTCCTAATGGGGAGTGGTTAGCATTTACTGCCTTAAACCGTTTGTACCTCTACAATTTTGAATCGAAGGAAGTAAAGCGTTTGGCAGCCGACCAAGACTTTACTCAGGCGATGCCCGCTTGGTCTCCCGATGGCAAATACCTGGCCTATGCCACTTGGGAAGGGAAGGAAGGCCATATTTACCAACTAAAAGTCGGCGCTCGAAAAGCCCAAAAACTCACCAAAGAGCCCGGTCTCTACAAGGAGCTTTGCTATAGTCCTGATGCTAAGCGTTTGGTATTCATCCGCCAAAAGGCGCAAAGTTACCGCGATGCCTACAGTCCCTTTGTTTCATCGAGCGATGCCGAAATTGCTTACCTCGATTTAAAAACTAAAGAGCAAAGTCTTATTGCCGAGGCCGAAGGACGCAGTAATCCTCACTTTAGTAATGATGGTGAGCGCATTTACCTGAACAGCATGAAAGGCTTATTAAGCATTCGTTGGGATGGTAGCGACGAAAAAGAACATTTAAAATTAACCGGGATTACCACTTACGGCAGCTCCTTGGAAGCTTTCCATGATCACAAGGGAGAGCACAGCATGTTGCCCGCGCATGAAGATGCCTGGCGCGAAAGAAATAAACCTTCTAGTGCAAGCTTATTAAGAGTTAGCCCCGATGGGAAGTCGGTACTCGCACAGATTAACAACGACATTTACGAAGTACACCTCCCCTTTTACGGTCAGAAGGCCGAGATATCGGTGGCAAACCCAAGTAGTGCCGCCTTCCCTGCCCGTAAGTTAACCACTATGGGAGGCGAATTCCCAGCTTGGTCGGGCGACGGCCAAAAGATTCACTGGTCTTTAGGTCCGGCGCATTTTGTGTATGACCTCGAAAAAGCCCAAGCCTTTGAGGATAGCGTGGCGGCGGCAAAAAAAGCAGAGGAGGAAGCCAAAAAAGAAGCGAAGTCGGATAGCACATCAGGCGAAAGCCCTAAGGAGGAAAAGGCCAAAAAGAAGGATAAAAAGAAAGATGAGCCCAAATTTGAGGCTCAGGAAATTCGCATTCCACTCACCTACAAAAAGGATATCCCCAAAGGCTACACCCTTTTAAAAGGAGCGCGTTTGATTACCATGAAGGGTGAAGAAGTAATTGAAGCGGGCGATATTCTGATAAAAGACAATCGTATCGTGGAGATTGGGACTAGTAATAGCTTCGCCATCCCGGAAGGCACTAAAACGGTAGATTGCAGTGGCATGACCATTAGCCCTGGATTTGTGGATACCCACGCCCATATGTGGCCCAATTGGAATATTCATAAAAATCAGGTTTGGTTGTACGCCGCAAATCTGGCCTATGGGGTAACTACCACACGCGATCCGCAAACCGCTACTACCGATGTACTCACTTATGGCGATATGGTCGAAGCCGGCATGATTGAAGGTCCGCGTATTTACAGCACAGGTCCGGGGGTAGGTTTCTGGTCTTATAATATCAAGGATTTAGACCATGCGAAACGCGTATTGAAGCAGTATTCGGATTACTACCAAACCAAGACCATTAAGATGTACTTAACCGGTAATCGCCAGCAGCGCCAGTGGATCATCATGGCCTGTAAGGAACTGGGCTTAAAGCCCACCACCGAAGGCGGTTTGGATTTTAAACTGAATATGACTCAGATTTTAGATGGCTATCCAGGACACGAGCACGCTTTACCTATTCATCCCATTTATGAGGATGTAATTCAGTTTGTAGCGCAATCGCGCACTACCGTTACTCCTACCATGTTGGTAGCATATGGCGGACCTTGGGCCGAGGAGTATTTCTACTCGACCGAAAACGTGTACCACGATAAAAAAATGCAATACTTCACCCCTTACGAAGAATTGGCGGGCAAGAGTCGTCGTCGACGCGGCTGGTTTATGAAGGAAGAGCATGTCTTCCACAAGCATGCCCAATTCATCAAAGCCTTGGTAGATGCCGGAGGCTTGGCTGGAGTAGGAAGTCATGGTCAGCTGCAAGGTTTGGGCTACCACTGGGAACTTTGGGCCATGGCTAGTGGCGGTTTAAGCAATATGCAAGCCCTGCAAGTGGCGACCATTCACGGTGCCGAATCTTTAGGTTTAGACGGGGATTTGGGCAGTATCGAAAAAGGAAAACTAGCCGATTTAGTGATTTTCAGTGAAAACCCGCTCGAAGATCTGCGCAATACCAATACCATTAAATACGTGGTTAAAAACGGAAGAGCCTACGATGGCAATACCTTGGATCGCATAGCTCCTGAAGCGAAAGAAGCAGAGGAGTTTTTATGGCAATTTGAAAAGCCTCAGAACTTACCCGGTTTAAATAAATAGAGATGAAAAAGCGTCATTTACTTATCGGCTTAAGCCTGATGGCCTTGAGCTGTAATGAAGATGTTATTCGGGACCATACTTACGATGAAGCCTTCGACGCCTTGGAATGGGGGGTCTTCGAATTAAAAGAAGCTTATGCGGAAGGGAGTCTCAGCATTTTTGATGCTACCGACCTATACCTTAGTCGCATAGCTGAGATGAACCATCAAGGACCCAAATTAAATGCCCTAATTTCCGTGAACCCCCATGCCCGGGAAATCGCGGATAGCCTAGACCGCTTGTACCAAGCCGGGAAAATCCTAGGTCCCCTACACGGCATTCCCGTAATCTTGAAGGATAATATTGAGAGCTTAGACTCCATGCCCACTACCGCCGGATCGCGAGCTTTAGCGGATAATTACGTGAACCGCGACAGTAAAGTGGCAGAGCGACTAAGAGCGGCGGGAGCACTAATATTAGGAAAGGCCAATTTAAGTGAATGGGCTAACTTCCGGGGACAAGGATCTATAAGCGGCTGGAGCGGAATGGGAGGCTTTACGCGTAACCCCTATGTGCTTAGTCGCAATCCATGCGGATCGAGTGCCGGTTCGGCGGTGGTAGTAGCAGCCGGACTAGCACCTATTGCCATCGGCACCGAAACCAATGGCTCGATAGTATGCCCTTCTCAGACCAATGGCGTAGTAGGCTTAAAGCCTACGGTAGGATTTGTAGCCGGAGAAGGAATTATTCCCATAGCTCATAGTCAGGATGTCGCTGGCCCCATGGCCAAAACCGTAGCCGAAGTGGCGTTGGTAATGGAAGTTTTGGCCGGTCCAGACCCAGCAAACCCAGCGCAATTTAAAGCTTGGCCACCCCAAGAGTGGAACTTTGAATTAAGGGTAGGCGATCATTTAAAAGGCAAAAGCATCGGCGTATATACCGAAGCTATTGGTCAGCACCCCGGAGTTGACAGCCTCTTTGCCCAAGCCAGACGCGACCTCGAAGAACTGGGCGCAGAATTGGTAGAAATTGAGAATTTAATGCCCGGTAGTGCCGGATACCATTCCTACCAAGTTATGCTTTATGAATATCAAGAAGACCTCAATGCCTATTTTCAAAGTTTAGGTCCCGATGCACCTATAAAAAGTATCGAGGAACTCATTGCTTTTAATGAAGCCGATAGTCTCGAGCTTCTATATTTCAATCAGTATTACCTGGAAGAGTGCCTAAAGCATCAGGACTCGGCGGCTTATAAAGAGCATTTGGCCGCTATGCATCGACTAAGCCGAGAAAAGGGCATTGACCTGTATATGGACAGCTTAAAGCTGGATGCCATTATTGCTCCGACTGGTAGCCCTGCTTGGCAGATAGATCCCGTAAATGGTGATCATCATATTCTAGGATCCTCCTCGCCCGCGGCTATTTCTGGTTATCCAAATTTAACCGTACCCATGGGCTTTGATCATGGGCTACCCGTAGGCATTTCCATTTTTGGAAACTTCCTGAGTGAACAAAGGATTTTGGAGATTGGCGCGATTTATGAGAAAAGGACTCAGCATCGAAAAGCACCCCAGTTTAAGGGAACAGATTCCGAACTAGCATTATGAAAAAAGGAGGCCTCGGGCCTCCTTTTCCTTTGTTTAAAACATCAATTAAGGTTTCTTAACCTTAAGAATCCCGTTCATTAATCCATAATGACCCGGGAAAGAACAGATGTAATCGTAATTCCCTGCGGCAGGGGCGGTAAACTGAATGGTGGTCTCCGCTCCCCCGCCGATTGTTTCGGTATGGGCGATAATATCCGCCGAGCGATCTTGGGGGATATAGCCATTCTCCTTAGCGGCAATTGCAGCACTAGCAAAATCGGCTTTATCTACCCCTTTTGCGAGAAGCACCCAATTATGCCCCATCGATTCTAATGGTAGTTCCCCCACGTGCTTTAAGGTTAGGTTTACCGTTTGGCCTTCATAGACCTCCAAGCTAGAAAGGTTGAACTTCATTTGATCGTTCCCTTCAATAAGCAAGTCTACCGATTGAGGAATTTCCATTTTTGCGGGAGCGGGTGCCGGACTAGGCTTAGGACTGCTATCCGTCTCAGCGTTTCCTCCACCGCCACATGAAACGAGGCTCAAGCTCACTACAGCTGAAATGAATAATTTTTTCATAGAATTTGTATTTGTTTCTATTACTAACACAAAAAACTGGAAATTGATTAAAAGACCGCTCTCCTTTAAAGCATTACCAATCATCTAAAATTTAGGGCGTGATACCGATTTGAATATTTAAATTAGTGCCAAAATCTACTGATATGCGCAAATGGCTATGGCCACTCATCAGCCTTATTTGGTTTGCCCTTCTATTTATTCCCTGGTCTGGCTTACCCCCTTTGTATAAGTTTTTACTTTATCCCAATTCCTTTCTGCAAGTCTCCATGGCGGATGCCGAGGACCGTGATTTTGGCGGCAGCGCCTATCCTGGTTTAGAAATAAGCTTCGACGATCGTGGGGTACCCCATATTTTTGCGGATAGTGAAGAGGCATTGGCCTATGGAATGGGCATTGCGCATGCCAAGGATCGTCAGTTTCAGATGGAAATGCTGCGTCGCACGGTTAAAGGCAGACTCAGTGAAGTTGTAGGCTGGGATGCGGTTCAGTCGGATCGCTTTTGGTTAAAATTCGATTTCGAGGCAAAAAGTAAGCATGCCTATGAAATGCTATTGGAGAAGGACCCCGAAATAGCAGCCATCTTCGAGGCCTATGCGCAAGGATTCAATTATTTCTTGAAACAACAGAAGGATGGTGAAAAAGCACCCGAATTTCACTTATTAGGTTTTGAACCCACGCCTCTGGAGCCCCATGATCCGATCTTACTCATTCGGTATATGGACAAAACGCTCAATTATCGGGAAGACGATTTGAAGTTTAGTGCTCTAAAGAAATACCTCCCCGAGGAATTAATTAATTATTACTACCCCTGGCAAACAGAATATGTATTCCCAATCTACCCCGAACTAAGTTTACAAAGTCCTACTAAGCAAGATAGCCTTACGGCGGATAGCATTGAACCGGATGCCATCGCCTATGCTAGTCCGAGTGACTTTACAAATGCCCAGTGGCGTCGTCCCGAAGATTCGGAGGTCGGTTCCAATAATTGGGCGGTAGCAGCCGAAAACAGTCGCACGGGTAATGCCTTTTTATGTAATGATCCGCATTTAGGTTTGGATTTACCCAGCACCTGGTACGAGGTACATCAGGTAGTAAACGGTAAAGCCTGTCATGGTTTTAGCATTCCGGGCGCCCCTTTTGTTATATCAGGCTTTACCGATAAAGTAGCTTGGGGGATGACCAATGCCACTTGGGACCTAACGGAATTCTACAAATTAGAAATCAATGAGTCGGAGCAATACAAGCTGGATGGTAAGTGGGAAGACTTGGAAAAGCGCTTTGTAGAATTTCCAGTTAAGGGCCACGGTATGGCCCACTTTGTCTATTATCAAACCCATTTTGGTCCGCTCGACAGCCTCGACGGCGATTTTTTAGCCACCCAATGGGTAGCGGAGAATTTCGACTACAATGAATTAAGACCTTTCTTGGAACTGCGCCGAGCCGAGAACATTCACATGGCTTATAAGGCCTTATTGAAGTTTGCTCACCCGCCACAAAACTTTGTTTTGGCCGATCATAAGGGAGATATAGGTATGGTTACCTCTGGCTTAGCTTTGCTGCATGAGCAACCTCAGCGCGGTATTAATTTAGGCCTACGTCGCAGCGATAAAGCCGAATACGAACATTTAGGTCGACGGCTCTACGTTTTAGAACCTGAAAAAGGATGGAATCACTCGGCCAATCAGCATCAAGTGGCCAATAATCTAAGTCCTTATTTAAACAGCATTTTCGCTCCTTCCGCTCGGGGACGGAGGATTAGTGAATTGCTAAACAGAAATAAGCGGGTAAACGCCGAGTATTTAGCCAGCATCCAAGGCGATGTAATCGATGGCGAATGGCCATTATTAAAGGATCTTATGATTCGCACTAGTCCGGAGCTCTTTAGCTCGTACATTAAGAATTGGAATGGCGCCTGCACCGAAAGTAGTGTGGCCGCATCTATATACACCGTATTTAAATCGGCATTAACCGACACTTTGAGCGCCGACCTATTAGGCGACTTTGATTTTCATCCTCCCCAAGAAGAATTGCTATACTTATTGAACCAAAACAAGCCCTTGCCCTTAGCGAAGGGTGGTTTCATAAACCGCGAAGAATTGATTGAGCGGGCTTGGGCTGGTACCGTAAAATACCTTGGCGACTACTACGGTTACAACCCTAAGTTTTGGGAATACGGACGCATTCATAAAATCTACCTCCGCCATATTGCCCGGCTACGCCCTTTTAACAATTTAGCCTTTGCCGCACCAGGTAGTCCACGTACCGTAAATGTAAGCACCGGCAAACCGGGTACCCATGGTCCTTCTATGCGTACTTTAATCGAATTAGGTCCCGAAAAACCCCAAGCTCAGGTAGTCTTGGCAGGCGGACAATCGGGGGTGCCTGGACACGAGCATTACGACGATCAAATTGAAACATGGCGTCGGGTAGACTATTATCCCATTGAGTGGGTAGAAATTAACGCTGGTATGGATTGGAAATACAGCTATAAGTTTAAATGATGAAAAAGGTATTTCGCTATAGCTTCTTGCACCTTAGCTTTTTTATTGGTGCCCTAATCTTAGATAATTTCTGGGTCTTTTTAGGCCTATCCTTTTTAGCAGGTCTGGTACCAAAGT
Organism: uncultured Flavobacteriales bacterium; assembly: GCA_913055685.1. Lineage (GTDB taxonomy): Bacteria > Bacteroidota > Bacteroidia > Flavobacteriales > Schleiferiaceae > Croceimicrobium. The sequence continues at coordinate 1,497,443 of CAJXKC010000001.1, read as the reverse complement.
TCAAGATTAACTTCTTTTACTATTTACTCTTAAGCTTAATCGCCTTTGTGGTAGCCTTGTTCATGCAGCCAATCCCGACCGAGCTCAGCGATAAAATAAGCGACATCATAGGCTTACATTCCGTTTCGCTTTGGTTAGTGATTATGCTGGTGAGCATGTTAAGCATGAGCCTTTTAGCCAAAAGTGCTAATGCGATTAATCTGCTCATTACCCCGGTAAAAAAGGCAGCTAAAGCTGAAGAGGAAGACGACGGCTTTTATTAATCGGAATAATTAAAGGAGAAGCCAAGACCCACATAATAGCGCGGTTTCCAGTCTTGTTGGTTGGTACTAATTCCCACCGAAACGGGACCGAAAAAGGTTTTAAAGACACTTTCGACACCAAAACCCATCAGAAAGTCGAGGCTCGAATCTTCACCTTCTACCAAAAGTGCCTCCCAGGATTCCCAACTATTAAAAGGATGGCTAAGTAAAGCATTAGCCCCCAGGCGTAAGAAGAAATTGCTACCCGAATAGTATTGGAATTGCAAGCCGCCTAAAGCGAAGTTTGCCTCTACGCGCTCTGCTACCTGAAGTCCTAATACCCGAATATCGCGGATATTCACCCTTTGCATTCCGCCCAAGCGAAAACCTTGCACAATAGAGCCCGAGAAGCCATCACCAAGACTAATCCCCAATCCACCGTAAGGCACCAACTGCCAATGCTTATTTAGAGGTTGATAGCCACGGTAGGTCCACATAAGATCCACATAGGGATCCGGACTTAATATTTGAATTAGCTCATTAAAAAAGCTTGCCGGTATATAAGCATCAGGGCTAGCGGGAAAAGCTAGGGAGTCTACCCCATCCTCAAAAGCGATCGAATTATTGTTATCGAAATAGAAATTGGAGATTATTAGGGACTCTGCTCCACGGGTGGGGAAATTTCGATCATTTAAATCATTAGCGGTATGAAAGAAGCGCAGCCCCGAATTATTCTGATTGGAGTGCCGAACCCCGTCTGGAATTTCGTTACCAATGCGTAATATGCTACGAATTCGCTCATGAAAGACTCCAAAGGCATAGGATTCCTTTAAGGATTGAGTAGTCATAATATTCAGCTGGAAGCGATTATTGAAGGACAGATTAATGTCTTCTAATTCACCTTGGTCATAGGTGGGAGTTTGCAAAGCCTCGTAATCGTAGCGAAAGTTTAAGGCAAAGCGTTTATTGGCACTTAAGTATTTGTAATAATCAAATCTAAAGCGCGGATTCTCAGAAATATCGAGGGCAAAGACTGTACGTGATTCGGAGCCAATTAAATCGCGACTGGTGTAATTTAAAACTAAGCCCGCCGAGAAAATATTATCGGCATGGAGGGAAGCAAAGAGGTAATTCTTTTCCTTTTCTTTTACCTGGATGCGGAGCACCTTTTTACCGGTCCGACTTTGGTAAAAATCGTAATCCACATTTTTAAAACCATTGATACCAAAAACCCGACGTAATCCCCTTTCCAGGTCTGAGCGATGCACAGACTGACCCGGCACTACGCCGAGCTTTTTCCTAATTAATCCATCCGAGAACAATCGATTACCAGCTATATCGATGCTATCGACATCAATGAGAAAGTCTTTTCCCCTTTGATTATATGGATTACGCTTAGCCGGAAATTTGCCCGCAAGCTTTTCAAAAGCCCCTTTAAAAGCCTGGCCGGTGCTATCGCCGATATCCAATATTTCATGGGCATCACCAAAGCTCGCGGCGCTGTAATTATTTAGCTCAGGCATGATATAAATATCACAAGCTTCAATTTGGGCGGGCAACTTTTTCGTGGATTCCAGCATGGAAAGGTGCATCAAAATCTCGGTCATGGTGCCCTCCACCGAATCACCCGGTCGGGTACCCACATTAACGCCAATGATGTAGTCCACCCCTTGGGCCTGGGCTAGTTCGACCGGAAAATTATTGAGCACCCCACCATCAACTAAAATCGTATCGCCTTTATCTACCGCCGTAAAAGCAGAAGGTATAGCCATACTAGCTCGCAAGGCTTCCGCTAATGAACCATCCTTAAAGACCAGAGCCTCTCCGCTATTTACATCAGTAGCTACACAACGAAAAGGAATGGGGAATTCATCGAAATTGTCGTATTGCAAAGAAGGCCAGAGGTAATTATGCATTAGCTCACTAAGCATCTGACCGCGAATTAGTCCCGTACCTATTTTAGGCTTAAAGCCCTCCATGGGGAATTCAATTAGGTAACGATCGTAATACTCCTTTTCTTCAAAGGCAATGTAGTTAAGCGGCATTTTATTGGAGAGCACTTGATCCCAATTAACCCCGCGCATGATACTGTCAATTTCATCGGCCGAATAGCCTATGGCATATAAGCCACCCACGATAGAGCCCATACTTGTACCCGCGATGAAGTCGGGTCGCAAACCTGCCTCCTCCATGGCTTTTAGAACACCGATATGGGCTAAACCCTTTGCTCCACCTCCACTGAGCACCAAGCCAAGCTTGGGTCCCTCTTGTGCAGTCATAAGTAGACTGAAACACAAACCTAAAAGAATCGTAATTTTTCGCATGCTTGATTGTGCTCATAAAATTAGGTAATCTTCAGAAATGGGCTTGGATAATCTCCGGTTTTAAAACCCTCAATGTCTATTTTAGCCTCGAAAAATATAAGCTATGAAAAGGGCATTGCCACTCCTCTTATTGTTAATGACTTCTGGGTTAGTCGCCCAACAGAACCCCTTTAATGCGGCGGCGGTTTTTCCTAAAAAACATCAATTTGACACGGGAGACACCTTACGCATAATGACCTATAACGTAGAGCATTTAGTAGATCACTTCGATGATCCTTATGTGAACAATAGAATCGAAAATGCGGCCCAGATCGATACGGCTAAACTGCGCCTATTAGCGGAGGTATTACGTTTGGCTGCCGCTGATGTAGTCGTGTTTCAAGAGGCCGAAAGCGCCAATGCCGTGGAAGCCCTGCGAGATAGCTTTTTTGCCGACTTGGGCTATAGCTACATAAGCGATGCCCGTAGTCGTGACTGGTATCAAAATGTGGTGATACTAAGCAAGCTACCCTTGGGTAAAATAAGCGCTTATGGCAATGTACATACCCCAGTTGTTTTCGAAGAAGAGGGAGAAGCTAAATACCAAAGCCAGAATTACATTAATACTCGTATGTGGACCTGCGAGCTGCTGGTAAATGAAAACTATGGCCTATACCTTAGTGGCGCTCATTTAAAGGCGGGCGGCGGTAATCGTAATCGGGCTATGCGTTTGGGGCAGATCGACTATTTAAAAACCGAAATGGCCCGCATCTTAAGCGCAGAGCCCCAGGCCGATTTAATATTGCTGGGCGATTTAAACTCCTTTCGCGACGGACCGGAAATCGCACGTTTGTTGAGTAGCGAGCCGGTCGGACTAGCCTTTAATGATCCCTTAGCACCAGAGCTAAACACGCACCCAGCCGATAAGCCTAGCCGACGTTTGGATTACATCCTCTACAATGCCAATTTGAGTAATCAAGTGTGGGAAGGAAGCACTCAAGTTTTCAAACCCTTCGAGGCAATAAAAATGCGTGCGGTAAGCGACCATCTGCCGGTAATTATGGATCTAATAATTGAAAGATGAAAAGAGATTAGATTTTTAGAATCTAGACTCTAAAATTCTATGTTCTAAATCAGACGTAAAGGTAGATCCCTAAAAAGTGGCAGATACTGCCGGCCAAGACCAAGAGGTGCCAAATACTATGGGCGTATTTCATCCGGCGTAAGCTAAAAAAGACCGTTCCCAAAGTATAGGCCGCACCACCGGCGAAAATCCATATCAGAAGACCAGTAGGCGCATGATCGAACAAAGGCTTGATGGCTACGATTAGTAACCAGCCCATCATGAGGTAAATGGCGAGGGAAAGCTTTTTAAAGTGGTTGAGGAAAAAAACCTTGTAGATCAATCCCGCTAAGGCTAAACTCCAAACTGAAGCCAGGATAACAATACTCCACCATCCGGGTAAAACAAAGAGCGCAATCGGCGTATAGGTACCGGCAATAAAGAGGTAGATAGCGGTGTGATCTAATAGATGAAAGTAATGGCGAATGCCCGGCCTCACCTTATAAGTAGCGTGATATACGGTAGAAGTAGTATAGGTCCACAGCATACTTATCCCATAAACCAAAGCCGCCACCCAGTATGTAACACTAGCTCGATCTATTGCATTTAGAATGAGGAGTACTAGTCCGGCTATAGCCAATGGAATGCCAATACCATGGGTAATACTATTCCAAATTTCTTCTTTAGGGGTGCTTACTGGCGGTGCGGGTTTTTTCTTTTGCTGCATAAGTTTTAAATGTTGAGCGGGACAATTTATTGCCTTAGCTGGCACTTATTTTTATGGCTTTAAAATGATGTCCGGTATGGAAGTGCATAAAATAGAGCAATTCCCGCATCAAAAGCTTTCCTAAAAGTGGATGTGGTACCAGCGTACCGTCGAGTTTACGGTCTTTTACCTTTCTTACAAATTTGAAGAATTTTTGAATTTCCTTCTCATAAGCAGCCATCACCTCTTGGGGCTTAAGCTCTTTCGACTGCCGGGCCGCAAATCGTTCGGGAGCTTTGGCGGTGGCTTGGGCCGATTTTTCTTGGTAGCGCTGCACCAATTGATCGTAGCTTCGAGCGGGCCGATTGGGTTTACCAAACATACGGCGCAAAAGAAAACTAGGCTTGTTTATGGCGCCATTTACAATTTGCAGAGATTTTAGCAGGTGGTCGAGGTTTTGGAGGGCCGACCATTTGCCTTCCTTTTGCTGATGCAAGGCTTCATCACTTAATGCGCCTAAATAGTCCATTAAGTCTTGATGTTGAGCAATGAGTTTAGCTTGAATTTCTTGTTTTTTCATCTTTGGGTTCCCATGTTTCGAAGTTAATTTTTAATCTAGATACTAGGCGATTAGGTCCGGATAATTCAGTTTTCTTATTTTAGGCCTGTGAAAAAATTGGCCGCCATCTTAGTAATTGGAAGTATGCTCCTGTCCCTAACCGGTTTAGACATAGGCATTCACTCTTGTGGTGGCGAAATTCACTCTTGGGCTATTTTTTCCGAACCCGAAGTTTGTGAACATGCCAAGCAGTTAGTCGAAGAATCTCCTGGCGCCTGCTGCGCGGAGTCTAAGAAACATTGCACGGCTAGCACAAGGGTAAAAAAGCCTAAAAAGAAAAAATGCTGTAATGATGAGGAATTAAAGCTTGAAGTTTTAGATCTGGAAATGCTTAATGACTTTGGACCCGAAATGGAGCTAAGTCTATGCCCGACACTGGCCCTTTCCTCCCCTATTGCTTTAAAGTTTCCCACTCATACACCAGATTTCATCGAATACCGCCGGTATAAACCTCCCTTACCGAAGAAAAAGCTAAACCTCCAATTTCAAGTTTTTCTGATTTAGAATTAAAGGATTATCGAAACCGTATTTTCCTATAATTTAAAAATCAGAAACATTATGAATAAGAATATTTTAAGTATTGCTCTAGCCTTAATTTTTAGTTTAAGTGCAGGGGCACAAAGCGAGGTACATTTATTAATTAATCACCGTTTAGGCGCCAACACCTACGATGCCAATACTACCACCAGTAACAATTTAGGCGATCAGTTTAACATTAAGCGCTTGGACTACTATTTAGCGGAAATCGTCCTCTACCACGATGGGGGTCAGGTTACACCGATTACCGACCATTACGTATTAGTAAAAGTAGGGCGTGAAGGCCATGTGCGTTTAGATTCCTTAGGCAATCACAATATCACTCAGTTAGACAGCATTCGCTTTGGGGTGGGTGTAGATGCCGGTAAAAATCATTCCGATATTTCGGCTTATCCATCGCAACACCCATTATCCTTTCAAAGTCCTTCTATGCATTGGGGCTGGTCTGCCGGTTATCGCTTTGTAGCTATTGAAGGGCAGACTGGTAGTTCTATGAATCTTGGCTGGCAAATCCATGGTTTAGGCGACAACAATTACGGCTATGTTACCATCCCTACCGCTGGTAGCTGGAGTGGTAGTGATTTAACCATTGCTATAGATGGCGATTATGCCGAAGCCTTAAGAGATATCCCGGTTAGTGGCAGTTTAAACTACCACGGATCATCGGCTCAGGCGGTTACGCTTTTAAGCAATTTCCAAAACCATGTCTTTAGCGCTGGTGCGGGGAATGTAAGCTTAAACCAAAATTCCTTAGCCGAGCTAAAGGTATATCCTAATCCCAGCAAAGGCCAGGTAAGCATTAAAAGTAGAGGCCTAGGAACTAATACAATCTTAGAAGTTCGTGATATGCAAGGTCGTTTAGTACTAAGTCGCCCCATTTCAAAAAATGGTAGCACCGACTTGCAAATTGAGGCTGCGGGCATTTATATGGTTCAGCTAATTGAGGGTTCCATGCCCATTGCACAAGAACGTTTAGTTGTAAAATAGAGCACCATGAAGTACTCGAAAATTTCGGTGGTCAGTTTACTGGCCCTATTAGTTTTTGTGGTGGCCTGTGAGAATGACAAAGAGAATGCTGCCGACCCGGTAGTTTACGACGACAGTCCCTACAATTTGGAATATGGAGATTTTGACGCTCCTTCAATTGCCCCCGACAACCCTCTCACTGTTCAAGGGGTAAAACTAGGGCGCATGCTTTTCTACGATCCCCGCCTTTCGAAGGATGGGAGTCAGTCTTGCGCCAGTTGTCACCGCCAAGAGCACGCCTTTACCGATACCGCTCGTTTTTCGATTGGAGTTGAAGGAATGGAGGGTAAACGTCAGGCGATGAGTGTATTTAACATGGCCTGGCATACCAATGAATTCTTTTGGGATGGGCGCGCACATTTATTGAGAGACCAAGCGCTCTTGCCTATTCAGGATCCATTAGAAATGAATGAGAGTTTGGCTAATGTGATTGCCAAATTAAAAGACTCGGAAAGCTATCGCAATCAATTTATTCGTGCTTTTGGAAGCGACGAAATCAATGAGCTGCGCATATCATTGGCATTAGAGCAGTTTATGAATTCGATTGTTTCCTTCAATAGCAAATACGATCAGTTCTTGCGCGGCGAAGCCACTTTAAGTGCCAGTGAAGAAAGAGGTCGAGCGCTATTCTTCGACGAGTTTAATCCTGGATTTCCAAGCACTTCTGGTGCCGATTGTGCGCATTGCCATGCGGGACGTACCTTCGAAAATGACCTATACATGAACAATGGCTTAGATGCGGATGGTCAGTTTATGGATGAGGGACGCTATGAGGCCACCAATGACCCCGCGGATAAGGGTAAGTTTAAAGTGACTTCTTTACGCAATATTGAGCTTACCGCTCCTTATATGCACGATGGTCGCTTTAGCACCTTAGAAGAAGTGATTGATCATTATAATGATGGGTTAAAAGCTTCTGCAACCTTGGACCCCGCCCTTAATTACACGCGCGTATCCGGAGGTTTACAATTAACGGCTCAGGATAAGGCTGATTTAATTGCCTTTTTAAAAACCCTGACCGATCAAGATTTAATTAGCGACCCCCGTTATAGTGATCCTTTTTAATCATTGAAAAGTAAGCGCTACATACTTTTAGGGATAGGCCTAGCGGTGTATAGCCTTAGTACAGTTTCCTGTCGTAAGGAAGTGAAAGCATTGCCGGAACCGGAGGAGTTTTCTTTGGAAATTCCTCCGGGCTTTCCGGAAATGGACTTCCCCGAAGACAATGCTTTTAGTTTGGCACGTTGGAGGCTGGGAAAGCGACTCTTTTACGATCCCATTCTCTCTAGAGACAGTAGTATTAGTTGTGCAAGTTGTCATCGTCAAGATCTCGCTTTTGCGGATGACAAAGCCTTTAGTCCTGGCATTAAAAACCGCCCTGGAACACGCAATGCTACTGCTTTAGCTAATATTGGCTATCACCCTTATTTTTTAAGAGAAGGTAGCGTTCCCAGCCTAGAAATGCAGGCTTTGGTACCTGTACAAGAACACAATGAGTTTGACCATAGCATGCCCGAAATTGCAGTTAAACTACAGCAAAGTGCTACTTACCGTCGATTAAGCCAGGAAGCCTATGCTAGAGAACCCGACCCCTGGGTGATTACTCGTGCACTGGGTGTTTTTCAGCGCAGCTTAATAAGTGGGCAAAGTGCTTACGACAAATATCTTTACCAGGGACAATCGGCCGCTTTGAATGAATCGGAAAAAAGAGGCATGGAGCTGTTTTTCTCTAGTCGTACCCAATGCGCTAGTTGTCATTCTGGCTTCAATTTTACCAATTACAGTTTCGAAAACAATGGTCTAGACTCGGTATACCGGGACCCCCTGCGCATGCGGCTAAGTAATGATCCTAATGATGAGGGGCGGACTAAAGTCCCTTCTCTGCGCAATTTAGGCTTTACCGCTCCTTACATGCACGATGGACGTTTCAATAAGCTGGAAGAGGTCATTCGACACTACGAAGAAGGAGGCAAACAACATCCAAATCAGTCGCCTCTAGTGCGCCCCTTCACACTAAGCACCCAGGAAAGAGCTGATTTGCTGGCCTTTCTCCTTTCGCTTGATGATCAGCACTTTGTAGACAATCCTTTCTTCGCTAAACCTTAGTTAAAAACTTATTCCACTCTAAAACAGGACTCTAAAAAATAGAGGCAGGAGACTCATGTTCCAATCTTAGTATTTTCTAACTTTGCTATCATTCTAAAATTAATAGCAAAATGTGGAAAGGGGATTCTAAGACCATTTTACACCTCGACCTCGACAGTTTTTTTGTATCGGTAGAGCGGCTGCATAACAGCGCTTTAGAGGCGAAACCGGTATTGGTGGGCGGCACTAGTAGTCGCGGCGTGGTGGCCTCCTGCAGTTATGAAGCAAGACGCTTTGGGGTGCATTCGGGCATGCCCATGCGCACGGCGATGCAGCTTTGCCCGGAGGCCATTGTTATTAAAGGAGACAGCAGTCGCTATAGTAAATACTCTACTATTATTACCGAAATCATTAAAGAAGAAGTTCCCCTATTTGAGAAGCCGAGTATCGATGAATTTTACGCCGACCTAAGTGGCATGGATCGCTTTTTTGGTTGTTATAAGCTCGCCTCCGAGATGCGAGAGAAAATTATTCGCGAAACGGGTTTACCCATTTCCTTTGGCTTATCCACCAATAAAACAGTAGCCAAGGTAGCCACTGGAGAAGCCAAGCCCAACAACCGCCTCGAAGTCCCCAAGGGTACCGAAAAGCCCTTTTTAGCGCCTTTACCGGTAAAGAAAATTCCCATGGTAGGGCAAAAAACTTCTCTGCTCCTCAACCGCATGGGCATTAAACACATCTACACCTTACAAGCCATGCCCATAGAAGTAATGGAAAAAGCCATGGGTAAATCGGGAAGCAGTATTTGGCTCAAGGCCAATGGCATTGATACTAGTCCGGTCGTCGCTTACCAAGAGCGAAAATCCATTTCCTTGGAGCGTACCTTCCAAAAGGACACCACCGACGTTCAGAAGTTGGACACCCTTATCGTAGCAATGGCCGAAAGTTTAGCCTTTCAGTTACGGCAAGGTGATAAGCTTACCGCTTGCGTTACGGTAAAAATCCGTTATTCCGACTTTAATACTTACACCTTACAAAAACGGATTCCCTATACCAGTAATGACGATAAGCTACTGGCCATTAGCAAGGAATTATTCGAAAAACTCTACGAACGGCGGCTCTTAGTGCGCCTAATCGGTTTGCGTTTTAGTCACCTGGTAGGCGGCGGCCACCAAATTAACCTCTTTGAGGACAGTGCCGAAAAAATCCGTCTCTACCAAGCGATGGACCGCATGCGTAAGCGCTTTGGCAGCAATGCTGTAAAAAGAGCCAAAACTTTAGAATCTAATGGCTTAGGAAGAGCCAACCCCTTTAATGGTATGGCTCCCGCAATTATGGCACATCGCAGACAGTAAAAATGCTCAATCACCACAGTTACTACAGTTTCAATTATGGGGTACTCTCCCCCAAAGAATGGCTAGCCTGGGCGCAAGAGCAAGGAGAAGAATGCCTTGCTCTTTGCGACATCAATACCTCGGCGGCCTGCATTGAGTTTATTCGTTTGGCCAAAGAGGATGGTATTCGCCCGGTAGTGGGAATCGACTTCCATCAAAACCACCGTCGGCTCTACCTAGCACTAGCGCGGGATGAAGCCGCTTTTGCCGAGATGAACACCTATCTCTCCCGCCGCCAAATGCAAAATGAGCCCTTTGAGTTGGAAGCCCCCTTAGAGAAGGCCTATATTATTTATCCCTTCGACCGCGTTCCCAAAAGGCAATTGCGCGAACACGAATACATCGGCCTAGAGCCACAAGAGCTCAACAAGCTGCGTTTTTCTGCCTTGAAGGATCGGCAGGATAAAATGGTGATTCTTCATCCTAATAGTTTTCGTGATAAACGCGATTTTAACACCCACCGTTTACTGCGGGCCGTTGGCGAAAACACCTTACTCAGCAAACTTAAACCAGAGGCCCAAGCTGCAGCCCACTGGGGTTTATGGAATAGCCGCCAGTTAAAAGCACACTTTTCGGAATACCCGCGCATTATTGCCAATACCGAAAGATTACTAGCCGATTGCCAGCTCGACTTCGAGTTTAAGAACTACGCCCGTAGTCAGAATAGACAGTTTTATACCGATAGCCTTACCGGTGATCGGGAGATTATCCGTTCCCTCTGCTACAATGGACTGGAATACCGTTATCCCAAAGCGGGTCCGGAGGTATACGAGCGACTAGAAAAAGAACTGGACGTTATCGAGAAACGCGGTTATTACAGCTATTTTCTGATCAATTGGGACATTGTAAACTATGCTCGTCGGCGTAATTATTACTACGTAGGACGCGGTAGCGGCGCCAATAGCCTAGTGGCCTACCTCCTGCGCATTACCGACGTAGACCCAATTGAACTAGACCTCTATTTTGAGCGCTTCATCAACCTATCACGGCGACAGCCGCCTGACTTCGACATCGACTTTTCCTGGCGCGATCGGGCCGATGTAACCCGCTATATTTTTGAGCGCTTCCCTACCGCTAGCTTATTGGGCTCCTACACCACCTTTAAGTACCGGGCGGTAGTGCGAGAGCTCGGTAAGGTTTTGGGACTCCCCTCCCGAGATATTGATGAACTGAGTCGCGCCCGCAAAAAGGGCGGCGGCAACTGGGATGATATGCAAAGGCTAGTTTTACGCTATGGCAAACGCATCGAAGATTTTCCGCATCACCTAAGCATTCACGCCAGTGGTATTCTTATTCCCGAAAAAGAAATCTACCATTACGGCAGTACTTTCCTTCCGCCGAAAGGCTTTCCAACTACCCACTTCGATATGTATAGCGCCGAAGACATTGGCCTCTACAAGTTTGATATCTTGGGACAAAGAGGTTTAGCCAAGATTAAAGAAGCGGTAGAATTGGTGCGAGAGAAACATGCCGAGGCCCAAGAGCTAGATATCCATCAGGTTAAACCTTTTTACCAAGACGAAAAGATAAAATCATTGCTGCGCAATGGACAAACCATGGCTTGCTTTTACGTAGAGTCGCCGGCCATGCGCGCCCTTTTGCGCAAGCTTCGCGCCGACACCTATTTAGGCTTAGTAGCCGCCAGCTCCATTATTCGACCAGGCGTTTCGGCCAGTGGCATGATGGCCGAATACATTAAGCGTTTTCGCGAACCCGAACGACGGCAATACATCCATCCACGTATTGGTGAAATACTAGAAGAAACCTACGGAGTAATGGTTTACCAAGAAGATGTGCTTAAAGTAGCACACTATTTTGCCGGCTTAAGTTTGGAAGAAGCCGATGTTTTACGTCGGGGTATGAGTTGGAAGTTTCGAGAACGAAATGAGTTTGACAGCATTAAGGATAAGTTCTTCCGCAATTGCCACGAAAAGGGCTACAGTGAAGAAGTAACTGCTGAAGTGTGGCGGCAAATTGAAAGTTTTGGCAACTATGCCTTTGCCAAAGGGCATTCCGCCAGCTATGCCGTAGAGAGCTATCAGAGCTTATACCTAAAGGCCTATTATCCACTAGAGTACTTGGTAGCAACAATTAATAATGGTGGAGGCTTTTATTCGGTAGAGACCTATCTCAATGAAGCGCGTTTAGAAGGCGGAGAAATAGAAGCTCCCTGTATCAATAATTCGGAGATGGAAGCGGTGCTACTGGGCAAGCGTATCTTTCTGGGCTTGGGTATGCTCAAAGACTTAGAGCAGCAGGTCGCCATAGAAATCTTGCGAGAAAGACAACTACACGGCAAGTTTAAAAGCCTTAAAGAATTCTTGGAGCGGGTGGCTATTTCCTTGGAGCAATTAATTCTATTGATTCGCATCAATGCCTTCCGACTCTTTGAAGCCGATAAAAAGAAATTGCTCTGGGAAGCTCACTTTATTTTGGGAGCCGCCAAAAAATCGGCCCCGGTAAATGAGTTATTCCGCAATACCCAAAAAGAGCTGCATTTACCCGCTCTAGAGCAAAGCAAGCATGAAAATGCCATTGATCAGATTGAGCTTTTGGGCTTTCCGCTTAGCTCACCCTTCGGACTAGTACCCCATCTGCCGGAAGGCTGCTTACCGGCCCAAGAACTGGCCGATCATATTGGTGAAGAAGTAAAACTTTGCGGCTACTTGATCCACGTAAAAAATGTGACCACCCGTGGTCGGCAGGCTCGCCATATGATGTTCGGTACTTTTCTCGATCAAAAAGGACATTTCATCGATACCGTTCACTTCCCTCCCGTGGCCGAAAAATACCCCTTCCAGGGCAAGGGCATTTACCTCATCCGTGGCCTGGTAATCGAAGAATACGATTTTGTGAGTGTAGAAGCTAAATACATTGAACGCTTGCCTTATGTGAATTTTGAGATGGCATGAGAGTAGAGTTTAGAGTTTAGAATCTAGAGTCTAGAGTTTGGAGGGGTTAATCTAAGGTTCGAAAGCTATTAATACCGATAATCGAAGATAAACGACCGTTTATCGAAAAAATAAAGCTTAAACGAAATGACAGCCGCCTTTCAAAAATTAGGGCAACATGATATTTGATATTTAAAAGGTAGTCTTTAGCTTCGCCCGTCTATAACCTATTTAATGAGAATCAGAGCTTCGCTAGCCTTCCTCATAATTGCCCTTTGCACTAATTACCTCTCGGCCCAATCGAATCGGAGATCACCGAAATCCTTTAAGCGGGAGTCTATTAAGTATGAGCTTGTGGCTGATATCCCAGAACAGTCGATTCCTTGGATGATTCGCTTTCAGACTGCCGCAGACAACGGTCTCTTCGGGGGTATTCAATTTGTACAAGTGCTTAGCGGATTAAGTTTCGATTATCAATACCATCAAAAACTCCGTTTCCAAGCCAATGCGATGTTGGGCTTCTTAAAAGAAGACCAGAGTGACCAAGCCTACCAACTAGACCTCGGTGCTTACTATCAATTTTACAGTAATGTACAAAGCAGTACCCATCGAGTGCTTTTCAAGGAAGCTTACAGTCTAGGGCTTTTAAAGCTTAAATTAAAGACGCATTACAGCTGGGAGTTTTACGGTGGCTTAAGCTCTATGGGGCATAGCCTGGCACGCAGTTTTCAAAGCGATCTTGCAGATTTACCCGCTGGGGCTCGCAGTGACTTTGTCGATATCAATTACAATCAGGTTCACAATTTAGAAATAGGCATAGCCCGTCGTGTTCAAAAGCGAAACTTCCTGAGCATTTTGGAACAGCAACGCGGCAGCACCTATGATAAACGCTGGATTTTAAAAATGCAGCTTCCGCTGAGTCGGACTGCCAATTACCTCTACACCGCCGCAGACAATAGTCAAATGGTGGCCAAGCAAAGTAACTTATTCGATGAAGAGTTTCGCCGGTTAGGGTTTTACTTTGGTTTTGAAGGAATTTGGAACCTCACTCCGAGTCAGTCTAATCTCTTTTTCGGCTACCGAATAGGCGCAGGTCTATATCCTATTTTAAACGAAACTGGTCCTTATTTTAACTTAAGCCTCTTCACCGGATGGGGCCAAAATAAACCCTAAATTCAATCAATTAGATGATTAAAAAACTAGCCTTTCTAGCCTTTAGCTTTAGCAGCCTATTGAGCTTTGCCCAAGAAAAGACTTACACCTTCGAAGATGGAGTGGAAGTGGATTTTGAACTGCTAAGCGACCAATCCAAAAAACCAGCCAAGTGGACCGTTCAATTTAATGCCGAGCTTACCGCTTTTTCCGAACTGGGCGGTGAAGTATTCGACTATGTACAAGGTCCATCTTACATATTTGGCGTAGAAGGCTTTTACCAATGGAACGATGACCTACAATTAAAAGGCAATCTTAATTTCGGCTCAGGCTTTGAGGCCGATGAAAACACCCCCAGTCTCCAGCGTATGGGCTTGCAAGGCTTTTACACTTTTGCAGAAAACACCGTAAAAGACCGACGCGGAATTGTTATCGGCTCACGCACCACCATGGTTACTGCAAATGCGCGCTACTCAACAAATTATGTAATAAAGGCCCCCGTAACTAAAACCCGTAAATGGGAAGTAATGGCCGGAATAAATAATTTACAGCACTTCTATTACGAGAACTATAATGATTTGACTGCGCTGGAAAACCTACCGACTCGATTCGATTCCATTCATCGAGTAAGTGTGAATGGCATTGCTATTACGCAGCTTGAAATTGGGATTAGCTACCGTACCCTGCGTCGCCGTGAATACACCCTCGATGGAGCGCCAAAAAAGAACTTAACTGATTCTCGTTACTTATTAAAGTTGATGCTTCCCTTAAGCACTAGAGTTCAAGGGGAATACGATTACTATAGCAGCAATGGCGGCAGCTTTGCAAGCAGGGAAACTGAAGCCTTTGAAAACGGCGACCATTTTGGAGAGGTGGCCAAAAGCTTTGGTTTTGGTTTAGACTACGACTTTATTCAGATTCTACCTTTCTGGGAGAACAATATTACCATGGGTTATACCGCCGGAATTAATTGGTACCCCTTCTTGGAAGATGGTCCGGCGATGATTAACCTCGGCCTAAGCATTGGATTTATCAATCCTTAAACAATTCAAAAGACCTTTGTGGCCCCTTATCTTTCGGTAAGGGGCTTTTTTATGAATAATAGCAGCTTTACCGATAATCGAAGATTAATGACCATTTATCGAAAAAAACAGCCGATTAACGGATACTTACCCAAAAAGGAATATTGGCATGGGCCACGTGGTTTTGTCCATCTTCCACATAAATGAAAAGCCGGTAAGCTCCGCTATCACTAGGCGCAGTGAAATTGACGGATGCATCTACTTCCCCTTCAAATAATCCAGGGATAAGCTCGGGCACCGACTCACGGTCGCCTCCCGTGGCTTTTGATTCACTTTCTCGCCTAATTTCCCAATGATAGACCAAGCTATCGCCATCCGGGTCATTTACTTCAACTTGCGCAGGATAGAGGTCACCCGCCATTAATTGAATGTTATCTTCTGCTTGGCGTCCATCCAAGCTAAAACCCTTGAGGCGTGGACTCCGATTCGCCGGCCAGTCGCCCTTCCAAACTTTGTGCATCACATCGATGGACTCCGACTCTTTTCCATCGGGCATGAACATCCCAAACCAGGTCGGCGTGCGCTCCTGCTTTTGACCCCACAAAAAGACAAAGGAGCCAATAATCTGCTCCGAGTTTGCCGCAATAGATTGCTGGTAGCGACTGTGATAATAATCGGCTTTAACGGAACTATTATTTTCGATTGGCGCACCCCAATCGGTTTTAGGAACCTCCCAATAACCAGTGGCGCCCCACTCAGTAATCATTAAAGGACCATCATAGCCCGACTCAGCTATACGACGGCTTAGTATTTCAATCTCACCGTACATCTGTACACTTAAAAAATCAAGGTCAGGGGCCCTTTCCATCACCATTTCCACATCTTCCTTATTCATCCCGGCAAGTGGGGTACTGGTAAGATGATAGGGGTCTTCGCGATGAATCATTTTAGAAATATCATTTACCGCATCCCAGACTTTTGGGTTTTCGGCATGATGGTTCAATTCGTTACCGATAAGCCAGAGTAATAAGGCAGGGTGATCTTTTATAGAATTAACTTCTGTACGGATGCGTTCCAATTGCAGGGAAACAGCCTTGTCATCATTGTAATCGAAGCCTTTACGCTCTAAACCCACGTCTAAACCCATCACCACCTTTAAGCCTAAAGAATCTGCCTTATCTAATAATTCGGTTACTGGAATACGCCCATTGCTTAACCGCCAAGTGCGAAATGTATTGGCTCCATGGGCAGCTAGTGCCTCCATATTACCCGACTGCATGCCGGCACCTTTTATGAAATAGGGATCCCCGTCGACCAATAATTGATAGGCCCCAGCTGCTTCTCGTATCTCTGTTTTACTAGGACCACTATCTCCTTCCCTAGGCTTACAAGCCGAAAAGGCTACCGATAAAAGGAGCGCAAAGAGGATTGGTCTGAGGTACTTAAAACAAAGCATAAAGTGGCATATTGGTATACCGAATAAAAGTAAGCATTGCGATTAGTTTAGAAGAAAGCGAGTCAATGTTTAACTTCGTGGCATGTGCTACGATTCGCTTTCCCTTACCCGCCGTGCGCTCGATTATGGCAAACGCTTGGGCTATAGTGAGGATACCATCCAAGAATTGGAAGAGCAGTTTTTGCGGATTCGAGAAACGCAGGGACCAGTCTTCCATGCCAGTGGCTATGCGCATCCAAGTCTTCCGATTCTAAGAGATCTAGACAATCCCGAAGTAGAAGCCCGACTTTGGGGTTTAGTCCCCTCATGGGTGAAAGATAAAGAACAAGCCACCAGCATTTGGAACCGAACTCTAAATGCCCGTAGCGAGACCTTGCTAGAAAAACCCGCTTTTAGGCAGGCGGCAAAAAAAGGTCGCTGCCTGGTAGTAACTGATGGGTTCTTTGAGCATCATCATAAAAACGGCAAGAGCTTTCCTTTTTTAGTGCAGCATGAAGACGAAGGCCCCATGATACTGGCCGGTATAAGTGCCGATTGGACCGACCCTGAGACGGGAAGAGTTTGGCGAAGCTTTAGCATTGTAACGACCGAAGGGAATGCTTTGTTAAGCGAAATTCATAACAATCCCAAGCTAAAAGGTCCCCGTATGCCTCTTATCCTAGACCGCGAGAACCAAGATTTATGGCTGGAAGACTGGGAAGCTAATCCGAAAGAACGACTGGAGCACCTTAGCCAACCTTATCACGACGATAACTTGAAAGCCCACGCCGTAGCCCCAATTCGCGGAAAAAAAGCTTTAGGCAATGTAAAGCAAGCTTTGGAAGAATATCACTACCCCGAATTGGAAGAAGATAGCGCGAACGATAATGCGCAAATGGAGTTATTCTAAAAACAAGCAATAATCTATGACACAACTATACGATAAAGTAGCCCTCATCACTGGGGGAAATAAAGGTATTGGCTACGGCATTGCCGAATGCCTTTTGAAGGAAGGAATGAAAGTGGCCATTAGTAGTCGCAGTTTAAAGAGTGCCCAAGAAGCTGCCGAAAGTTTAAGTAGCACTCACGGTGGGGAAGTCTTGGCCCTAGAATTGGATGTTCGCAATTACGACGAACAAGCAAATGCCGTACAAAAGATTATGGAACAATGGGGTCAAATTGATGTCTTAGTTGCCAATGCTGGTATTGGCCATTTCGCAGCTCTCGACGAAATGGAAGTAGAAGATTGGAATGCGGTTATTGAAACCAATGTAAATGGAGTATTTTACAGTATGCGGGCCGCCGCCGAAGCATTAAAGGCGAGCAAGGGATACATTTTTACTATCAGCAGTTTAGCCGGCACAAATTTCTTCGGTAAAGGAAGCGCCTATAATGCCAGTAAATTTGCGGTTACCGGCCTTTCGCAGGCGGCCATGCTTGACTTCCGTCCTTATGATGTGAAAGTAACCACCATAATGCCCGGCTCAGTAACTAGTCACTTTAATGGGCATGAGCCTTCAGAAGCCGACGCTTGGAAAATTCAGCCTGAAGATTTAGGTCAGATGATTGTGGACTTATTGAAGATACATCCACGTACTTTGCCTTCAAAGGTAGAAGTTCGCCCAAGTCGCCCACCGGGTTCCTAATAGATCTGGGGATTGTAATTTTCGGGATGTTTACCCTCTTTATCGAGGTACTTTTCTTGGATAAACTCCATATCCTTTTCGAAGTCGCCACTGGGCCAGAAAACGCCCATCGTGCCGGCTTCTTTCCTTTTAAAATCGAGGTAGCCTAAACTAATGGGGACGCCCGCTTCTCGAGCGATGGTATAAAATCCGGTGCGCCATTTCTCGACTCGCTTACGCGTGCCTTCGGCTGGTACTAGAATTACCATTTTGTGCTGCTTTAATTGCTGAATGGCATATTCCGTAAGGTTATTCTTAGCCTTCTGATTAACGCCAATGGCTCCCGTCCAACGAAAGAAATAACCCTGTAAACCTTTAGTATAAAAGTCTTTGATGAAGTACTTTAAATCCAAACCCATCATCCAAAAGGCAGCCAAAGCGAAAGGGAAATCCCAGTTGGAAGTATGCGGTGCGGCCACCATTACCGAATGCTTCATTTCTTCGGTAATAGAAGCCTTTAGTTTCCAACCCATTAATTTGAAAAAGAATCTCCCCAACATTGCTTTCATGCCCGCAAAATAAAACAAGAATTCCGTTCTTTGGATAATGCCGCAAAAAACCCGTATTGCTCCTACCCCATCCGGTTTTCTACACCGTGGAAACCTTTTTGCCTTCGCCTTAAATTGGTTGATGGCTCGCAAGGAGGGACTTTCTATTTTATTGCGGATAGACGATTTAGACCGGCAACGCTATCGACCAGAATACCTAGAGGACATCTTCCGCAGCTTAGATGCACTGGGGCTAGATTATGATGAGGGTCCGCATAGCATCGACGATTTCGAAAAAAACTGGTCACAAAAGAACCGAGAAGACTTATACCTTGCTGCCTTGCAGAACTTAGAGGAAAGAGAGGCCCTCTTTGCTTGCAATTGCAGCCGAAAAGACATTTTGGCCCGCACTGCAGATGGCTTTTACGATGGGCATTGTTTGGAGCGAAATTTTAAATGGCAAGACTCTGAGAACTTGAGCTTACGTTGGAAGAAAAACTCAGGGGAGATTGTCCTTCAAGGCTGGCAGCAGGCCCAGCGATCTGATGAGTTAAGTACAGCTTTAGCTTACCCCATCCTCTATTCCAAAGATGGTCATGTTGCCTATCAACTAAGCTCACTGGTAGACGACCTGCATTTTGGCATTAGCCACATCCTGCGTGGGGAAGATTTATTCGATTCGAGTATTTGCCAAGCATTAATAGCTGAAAGCTTAGATTTAAAAGCCTTTCAGGCCATTAAGTTTCACCACCACCCTTTACTTATGGATGGAAGCAGGAAACTTTCTAAAAGTCAGGCTGCCCCCGCCGCCGAAATCTATCGTAATTCTACCGCCAGAAAAATGTTACTGCAAGATTTAAAGAGCTATCTCGGGATTCCATCAGGCGAAAGCCTAAATGAACTATTACAAGAATTTAAGGAATCGTCTTAAAAGTACTCTTCGGGAAAACCCAAGAGGTACACCTTTTCCTTGGCCCTAGTAATTGCCGTGTAGAGCCAGCGCAGGTAATCGAGACTCACCTCTTCATCGGGGCGCCATGGATGTTCAATAAAAACGCGCTCCCACTGTCCGCCTTGCGCTTTGTGTCCGGTAATAGCATAGGCGAACTTAACTTGCAAGGCATTGATATAGGGGTTCTTCTTCATTTCTAAGAGGCGCGCCGATTTTGAGGGCAAGTCTTCGTAATCGAGCATTACCTCATCAGCGAAAGCTTTTTGTTCTTCATAACTAAGCGAAGGACCAGGATGCATAAGGGTCTCGAGCATAATTACCGTTTCAAAAGGAGCGGCCTCATCGTAGTCGGTAAAGCGCACTTTTACGCGAGCAAAACGCTTTTGATAGAGTTCGATGTACTCATAAATTTCCATCAATTCGAGGCTATCGCCATTGGCAATAAAAGCCGCCTTATGGCCATCGGGTAGCCAATGATAATTATTCTTCACAACCATGAGGAAGTCGCCACTGGAAATTTCATCTTCCTGCCAAAGAATGCGATTTCGTAATTGTTGATTGTAAAGATTGGCCCTCTTATTGGAGCGAACGATGATACACATTTCCTCCTTCCCCACTTCGGAAACGCTGCTATTGAGGGCATCCTCAACCTCAAAACCTTCTTGCAAACGTATAAACTCGGGTCCCACCGAAAAACGCGGCAATCGATACGGCGGCTCCAATTGCAAGTCCCTTAACTGAGTGGCATTGTCTAAAATTAAGGAGGCTTCCGCCTGACGCATCACCTGCTTCATTTCTACCCCCAAGCTCTCCATTCCGTACAATCGCCGCAGGTAGTCGGCATTTAGGGCGGGTGATTCTTCCGAATGTACTGGCGGCAACTGCGCAGAATCCCCCACGAATAAAAGCTGACATTGATGGCCACTCGCTACAAACTCGAGCAAATCGGCTAAGAGCGAGCCCGACCACTGACTACGATCGTCGTTGATCATGGAGGCCTCATCTACAATGAAAAGGGTATTACGAGACTTGTTATTGCGGAGACTAAAAAGCATAGCACCCCGGCGATCGGTTTGTAATTGGTAAATGTATTTATGAATGGTAAAGGCCGGTCGACGAGCGTAATTGGCCATTACTTTAGCCGCCCTACCAGTGGGCGCGAGCAAAACCGACTTACGTCCATATTTGGGTAAGATTTTGGTTAAAGCCTCAATTAAACTTGTTTTTCCCGTTCCCGCATAGCCGCGCAATAGAAAAACTCGGTCCGGGGCTTGCTCTACGCTAAAGATGGTAAGCTGCTTGAAAGCTTCCAACTGGTCGGCCGTAGCCTCATGAGGGAAGGCCATTTTTAAGTCCAAATAAAAAGCTCTTTTCAAGTCTTGTTCCATAGCTCAAAAGTAGGGGTATAAAAAAGATTTTGGCAAGTGAAAAAAATTGTAGTTTTGTCGCTAACACGAACTCCAAACGCTCGTATTTACGATGAATCGCACAACTTCTTTATTGATTAAAATCGGTCTTTTCTTAGTAATCCTATTTTTAGGGTATCGCTTATACGCGATTATTCAAGATCCAATTGACTTTGAAAGACTTAAAGAAAAGCGCTACGATGTAGTTAAAATGCGTCTAGAACAAATTCGTGACGTTCAAAAAGCGCACCGTACCGAATATTTATCTTTTGCTGAAAACATTGATGCCTTAATCGCCTTTGTGGATACTGGCAAAACGGCCATCATTGAACGTAAAGACTCTTCCTTCATGTATTACGACAAAGTATACCAGCAGGAAATGAATAAGGACACCATCATTACCAAAATTTTAGGTTATGAGTCGGTGAAGGATAAACTTTTTGGCACTGATTTCGATCCAGAATCTTTACGTTATATTCCTTTTAGCGACAGCGAGCCTTTCCACGTAGAGGCGGGTAAGATTGACGTAAATGAAGTGGTAGTGCCGGTATTTGTTGCCAAGGCACCTAACAAAGCTATTTTCCATGACGTGCTAGAACAATATTCTCAGTACATGGACGAGGACTATGCCCTTCAAGTAGGTGATATGAATGAACCAACCTTGAGTGGTAACTGGAAATAATCATACCGATCTTTCACTTAAGGTCGATACGGAGCTAAGCGCTCCCGATCTTAAAGAATCGCATATTGTGATAAGCCTGTCCCCGACAGGCTTTTCCGTTATTGTAGCGGATGAAGGAAAGCAAAACATCTTGTTGAGTGCCCACAAGCATTGGCAAGAGATGATTTTGGTGGAACCCTTGCTAAAGGAGTTTGAAAAATGCCTTGGTCTTATTCCCTTTCCTCTTTCAGACGCGGCAAGCGCCCAGGTACTCATTAACTACAACAAGTTTAGCCTAGTCCCCGAGCATCTTTACGAAAAAGAGCAAGGACCGAAAATCCTTTCTTACACGGCGAAACTCACCAAAGGCGATCATATTTATTCCGATCACTGGAAAGGTAGCGAAGCGATATTAGTATACGCTTGCCCCCTAGCTATTATGGAATGGATTCAGAAGCGCTTTCCTAATGCCAGCATTGCCCATGCAGGCACGGCTATGGACAAGCTAATGCAGATTGTGCCTAAATCGGAGCAGTTTGCTTATTTGCATATTGAGCCCAATACAGCCGACTTCTACCTAGCCAAGGATGGCAAGCTTCAATGGTATAATAACTTCGATTTTTCGACCGAAGAAGACCTACTCTATTTCATTTTATACAGTTTAGAGCAGAACCGAATTTTGGCCACCGAACTGGAACTGCACTTAAGTGGCCACAGCTTAAGAGGCGATAAATTACAAGCCCTTTTAAACCGTTATATCGGCACCATTAAGGAAATGGATTTACCGCTAGGCTTTGCCCTAAGTAGCGATATTAGTATTCAAGAATTACGCGAGAACTTTAATCTCATCGGCCTTTTATGACGCGAATTATTAGCGGAAAATTTCGAGGTAAGATTATTAAGGCGCCCGGCTCCTTACCAGTTAGACCCACCACCGACTTTGCTAAAGAGAGCTTATTCAACATCCTCAATAATCATTTCTATTTTGATGAGATTAAGGTGCTTGACCTCTTTGCGGGAACCGGTAATTTAAGCTACGAATTAGCCAGTCGAGGGTGTGAGGATCTCACCATAGTAGACCAAAATAATAAGTGCTGCCAGTTTATTAATAAGACCATGAAGCAGCTGGGTTTCGAAGAGTTTGCCGAGGTACATCGCAGTGATGCGATGGATTTCATAAAACGAGATTACCGAGCCTACGACCTAATTTTGGCCGACCCCCCTTACGATTATGAGGGCTATGCGGAATTGGTAGAACAAATTTTCTTTAAAAAACTCTTGAGTCCCCAAGGCATGCTCGTATTAGAACACGATAGCATGGGCGATTTTTCGGAATTGGAAAATTTCTACGAAAGTCGCAAATACGGGAAAGTACGTTTTAGCTTTTTTACTTGGCCTGAAGATGACGAATAAAGGCCGATAAGGCCCTTGCACGGTGACTCATTTCATTCTTTTGCCAAGCAGGCATTTCGGCAAAGCTTAATTCTTCGCCTTCCGGCTGAAAAATAGGGTCGTATCCAAAGCCCTTTTTACCGCGCTCCGACTCTAAAATGTTACCGTCGACGCGACCGCTAAAAAAGTGAGCCTTCCCTTCGCCATTGATATAGCAGATGACCGTTTCAAAATAAGCTTCGCGCTGGGACCGCCCCTCTAGATTCTTTAAAAGCTTTTCCATATTCGCTTTAGCATCAGCATTTGGACCGGCATAACGTGCCGAGTAAACCCCCGGTTCACCGTTTAGGACCGGCACAATTAAGCCCGTATCATCGGCAAAAACCGGCTTGCCGAACTTCTTAAAAATAGTTTGCGCTTTTATCTCGGCATTCTCTGCCAAGGTAGAACCTGTTTCAGCTATATCTTCATTGTAATCCAAGTCGGCTAATGACTGTACCGCATGACTGCGCAAAAGGGCTCTAATCTCTTGCGTTTTATTGGCATTATGAGAAGCGAAAATGAGATTGGGCAGAGAAGAATCCATAGCATTTTTTTTGGAGTGCAAAGTTAAAAAAGCACCTTATAGAAAGGCTTTCTTAGAAACTGGAAACAATATCGAAACTATTTATCAAGTCTAAAACTAGAGCCGGCCTAGGATTAAGTGTACCGATGACACAAAGTTTAGCCACAAAGGGATACAGCCAAAAACGACTAAGAATAATTTGTAACTTCGAAGCAAATTTCACCAAATGTATAAATACCTACTCTTCGTAATTTTACTTTGCCTGAGTCTCACCAAAGCTCAGGCGCAAGTGGTAAGTGTGGACCCTGCATTTCCAAATCAGAACGACACGGTTACCATCACCTTTGATGCCACTCAAGGCAACGGAGCCCTTACTGGCTTTGTACCGGTTTATGCCCACACCGGAATTATTACTCAGGCAGGCGGACCCGGGAACTGGCAGAACGTGCAAGGCAATTGGGGCACCGCCGATCCCAATGTATTAATGAGTCCTTTAGGGAATGACAAACACAGTATTACTTACCATATTCCTAGCTTCTACAATGTTACTGGAGGCACTGTAGTAACGGAATTGGCCTTTGTATTTAGAAACGCCAATGGCTCTACCGTGGGAAGAGCAGCCGATGGCAGCGATATCTTCTACCCAGTTTACCCAGCCAATGTGGGTTTGCTGGGACGCTTTTTAAATCCTACTAATACTCAGATTTTAAATAGTGGTCAGAATTTAAACCTCAAAGCCGCTACCAGTATTAATGCCGACATTGACATTTATGACAATGGTGTTTTGGTAGCAAGTGATACCAATACCCGAGCTTTAAACAGCAGTATTTCGGCCGGATCGGCGGGAAGCCACCTATTGGAAATGGTAGCCACCGATGGAAGTAGCACGATAAGAGATACGGTCTATTATATTGTTAATAGCACGGTGCAAACTGCTGCTGCGCCTGCCAATGCTAACTATGGTATCAACTACGACAGTCCTTCGCAAATTACCTTAAAGCTGCATGCTCCTTTTAAAAACTACGTTTATGTAATCGGCGATTTTAACGATTGGCAGCCTCATCCCGATTATTTCATGAAGCGCGATACTAGCGGCAGCGATTGGTGGCTTACGATAGATAGCCTTAGTCCGGGTAGTAAATACGCCTTCCAATATTGGGTAGATGGGGATATTAAAATTGCCGATCCCTATTCCGAACTAATCCTTGACCCTTGGAACGACGATTACATCGATGCCAGTACCTATCCCAATCCGCATCCCTACCCAGAAGGGAAGACCACTGGTATCGCCACCTTAATTGAAATGGATCGCCAGCCCTACAATTGGGTCTACACCAATTTTAGTCCGCCCGCAAAAGAGGATCTCATCATTTATGAATTATTGATTCGCGATTTTGTGGCCGATCATAATTACCAAACCTTAATTGATACCCTCGACTATTTGCAACGACTGGGCATAAACGCCATTGAGTTAATGCCCGTGAACGAATTTGAAGGCAATGAAAGTTGGGGCTACAATCCGAGCTTCCACATGGCCTTAGACAAATACTATGGAACCCCCGATAAGTTTAAAGCCTTTGTAGATGAATGCCACGCCAGGGGAATTGCGGTTTTTATTGATGTAGTTTTAAACCACGCTTTTGGTCAGAGTCCCCTAGTACAACTCTATTTTGATCCCAGCGCGGGCGCTTATGGCAAGCCCACTGCTCAGAATCCCTGGATGAATGTAGATCCTAAACATGACTTTAATGTGGGCTTCGACTTTAACCATGAATCGGAAGCCACCCGAGTTTTTGCCGAACGAATAATGGAATATTGGGTAAGTGAATACCATGTTGATGGCTACCGAATGGACCTCAGCAAGGGTTTTACCCAGAAAAATACCTTAGGTAATGTAGGAGCTTGGGGCGCATACGACCAAGACCGGGTAAACATCCTTACGAACCTTAAAAATAAGATGGAAGCGGCTCGCCCAGGGACTTACATGATTCTGGAGCATTTTGCCGACAATAGCGAAGAACAAGCCTTATCCAATTTGGGATTCATGCTCTGGGGAAATCATAATCACGATTACTCGGAAGCAGCCATGGGTTATATCCCAGGTTCCAATTTCTCGGGCGCTTTTGCCTCGCAAAGAGGCTGGGCCGACAAGCACTTGGTGGCCTACCAGGAGAGTCACGATGAAGAACGTATCCTCTACAAATTGATCAATTTTGGGAATTCCCAAGGTTCCTACGATACCAAGGACCTAAGCACCGCCTTAATGCGAAAGGAACTTACTTCCTTATTTCTCTATATGATACCTGGTCCTAAAATGCTTTGGCAGTTTGGTGAACTCGGCTATGATGTAGGAATTAATGATCCCTGCCGAGTGTGCAACAAACCTATTTTATGGAATTACCAGACCGTTCCTGGTCGAGCTAGACTTTACAATCTTAGCGCGGAGATGATTAATCTAAGGGTGCAAAACCCCACCTTTAATTCCGATAATTACCGTTACTCCTTAAGCGGAGCAGCCAAGCGTATAAATTTGGATCATCCCAATTTTGACGCAACGGTGATTGGAAACTTTGGAGTAAGCAGCACCAGCATTGTACCGCAATTCCAAAGCACTGGATGGTGGTACGAGCATTTTAGCGGTGATAGTATTAATGTAAGTGATTTAAGCGCTGCCATTAATCTACAACCCGGTGAATACCGTTTATACACCACCCAAAAACTAGTAGTTCAGAATCCCATTAGTGTAGGAGAGCATCCCCTTTGGGATAATGCCTTAAGCGTATATCCGAACCCTGCACGGGGAAGCTTTAATGTAGAGTTAAACGGCAAAGGAGCGGCAAAAGTGAAGCTACTGGATAACCAAGCTCGGGTTCTTTATCAAGCCGAAATGGAAGACTTAGACTGGGCTTCCTATAAACGAATTGAACTTCCTAATTTAAGTAAGGGCTTCTATTGGGTGGAAGTCGAAAGAGGTCGACAAAAGCTCCGTAAGAAGTTACTAATCAACTAAGAAAGAAGCTCGCCCCAGGCGGGCTTTTTTTAATAATCACGCGTATAAAAGTTAAACAAAAGTACAATCTTGTTGTATCAAATTCCTTTACAGTGTAAGCTCTAAGCCTAAGGTTCAACAGGCTTTACACTGATAATTAACACTTTGCATTATTAATTTTTAACGAGATAAGTCTAAATTTTTCGACGATATGTCTATATTTGTAGACGTATAGAGGGATTATTTATGGTAATAGACAAGGAAGAAGCCTTGGATCTATTAACCGCAAGATTTGATAATGTTATCGCTGTGCCCAAGCTTTCCAAGCAAGAACGTATGGCGGAAACACACCCCAGTGGGCCATCTAAGGGCCACTATTATCACGTTAAGGATAAAATGGGGAGTCAGTCTTACGAGTTATTGATCCGATTGAGTGAATTCAGGAGCGGTGAGCAAAACTTCGAGTTCGGAGTATCCACCAATGAGCCCCTGTACCACAGGCTTGACCTAGAGCAACCTAGTGATGAGCTTCGCGCGTACATGCAGGTGTTACTTGACTCGATGAACCGTATCCTCTTACGACCTGCAGTCTAGAAAAGTTTTTCTGCAGAAAATACCTTTCCGCTTCGGCGGATGGAATGATAGAGTTCGTAATTAGTGGGTAATAGATAGGCGAACTTTATACCAACATTCTTTAGAGGGGTATTATCTCACAAAGCGCATTCTTTCGAGGATGCGCTTTTTTTATTGCTCCGCCAATATGGCCTTTAGTTTATGGTAGATCTGATGGTTCTCGTAAATACCCGTGAATTTTTCGGCCTGAGGGCCATAGGCTAGAACGGGTACCATGGCACTCGAATGTCCGGTAGAACCAAAACTATAAGACAGTGAATCGTAATCATTTCGCATCCCTTGAAAAGGTACTTTCACCTCCGTACTTACCATGGCAAAAGCACCGCACTCATGGTCGGCTGTAACAATTACAATCGTATTCCCATCCGCCTCAGCGTAGTCTAAAGCAATCCCTATAGCCGCATCGAAATCCAACATTTCTGTAGTAAGGTAATCGCCATCATTATTATGGCCGCCCCAATCAATTTGCGAACCTTCCACCATTAAAAAGAAGGGCTCATCCTCCTTAGAGGCATCAAAATAATCTAAAGCCATTTGGGTGGCTTGCGGAAGAAAGTCACCACGACCCTTGTTAACTGGAGGAAGACCGTCTTTAGCTAAAAGAAAGGCGTAACGTTTGCTAGGATCCCAATCCTTAGGCGCCTTTAATCTTGTGGTATCTACCAAGATATTATTGCTAGCAAAATCGGGGTAGAGGTTACGCTCATCCAAACGATCGAAGAAAAAGCGCTTACCGCCCCCTGCCGCAAAATCGACCGGCGCGGTCAACAATTGCTCGGCGATTTCAAACTCCTGTTTACGCAAGGGCACATGGGCATAAAAACAGGCGGAGCTGGCATGGGTAATCGACGAGGTAACTATTACCCCCGTTTTCCAACCTTCTTTACTAAGGTCTTCGAATATATTAGGAATGGCAGTGGTATCGGCAGCCATACCAATAGCACCATTGTAGGTCTTCACTCCACAGCTAAATGCGGTGGCTCCGGCAGCACTATCGGTAATTTTGTGCGAACTGGAAGACGTCATGCTCAGTCCCACTATCGGAAAACGCAAGTACTGCGGTTTTTCCTTTCCATAGAAAAGGGCAGAAGACAAATGACTGTGCCCCATTCCGTCGCCAATCATGAAAATAATATTAGGGGCTTTTTTACTTTTCGTTGTTTCGGTCGGGGCCGGATGGAGAAAGGTCTGTAAACTAAACATCAAGCTCAGAAACAGCGTGCTGTACATCAGAATTGTTTTTTGCGTTTTAATAGGAAAGACTGTAATACCTTTTGGTAGCCATCCGCAATGTCTACAAGGTTTAGATCTATTTTGTAGCGTAGGCAATGTTCTTGTAGAGCCTCACTAAAATTGGCCATCTCCTCACGGTACAGAGCCTTTATTTCATCGGGATTGAGCTTTAACTCCTCCCCACTTTCTAAATCAATGAAACGATGCGGACCCGAAGCGAAGTCAAATTCCTGCTCGGTTTGGCGATCCAAAGTCCAGAAGAGAATAATCTCATGCTTGGCATGTTTCAAATGCTGTAGTGCATCCAAAAAAGCTTGGGGTTTTTCTTCCACTTCCAAGAAATCGGAAAAAATCACAATGAGCGAACGCCGATGGCTTTGCTCGGCCATTAAATGCAATTGCTCACTTAGCGATACTTTCTCTGACCCCCTGCTCCACTTATTAGTAAGAGTCTGATAAAGTTTGGTAGCAATAGCTTTATGGTGTTGGTAGGTAGAGCCTACCTCACTATGAAAGTCCTCCCGTCCAAAAAGGCTTAGCGCCACCCCATCACGCTGTCGCTTTAAGAGGTTCATTAAGGCAAGGCTTGCAAGGGTACTAAACAAAAACTTACTGGGATCTTCCGGGGTATTCATTTTAGCCTCTGGGTAAAACATCGAACCTGAAGTGTCGATTAAAATGCGACAACGCAAGTTTGTTTCCTCCTCGTAACGCTTGGTATACAAACGGTCGGTGCGGGCAAAAAGCTTCCAATCGATATTCTTGGTAGACTCACCTGGATTGTAAATGCGATGCTCCGAAAACTCTACCGAAAAGCCATGAAAGGGACTTTTATGCAAACCGGTAATAAAACCTTCTACCACCTGTTTCGCCATGAGCTCTAGGTGTTCAAAGTCGCGGTATTCAAAAGGTTCTAAATTCTTTAATTCGGGCATAGCACAATATTAGAAAATAAAGGTGCATCAGGCTTTAAGCCAATCTTAAATAGCACAAAAAAAAAATCCCGATATCGCAAACGATACCGGGATTCTTAATTTCTTAAGCACTCTGCTTAGAGCTGAGCGTCTAATTTCGCAGCTAAAGCCGTCTTTGGCGCAACACCAACTTGCTTGTCTACTACTTCGCCGTTTTTGAATACCAACAGAGTGGGGATATTGCGAATACCGAATTGCTGAGCGATTTCACCGTGCTCATCTACATTCACTTTACCTACTACTGCCTTTCCATCGTATTCACCGGCCAATTCTTCTACGATTGGTCCAACCATACGACATGGTCCGCACCATTCTGCCCAGAAATCAACCAATACAGGTTTGTCTGATTTTAATACGGATTCGTCGAAGTTAGCGGTGGTAAATTCTAAAGCCATTTATTCAATTATTTAGGGATACAAATTTAATCTATTTCCGTGGTTCTTACTAGCCCTTGGCATCTGCCTTGAGCTTCATCTTAGCAAAGTTTAAAGCTTTAAAGGCATCTAAACTTTGTTTATGTAATGCAATGCCTCGCTTGCTACGCCTGGGCATACGCACGTTTATCTTCGGATTTTCAAGGTCGTAAATCAAGACTTCCAGCGACTTGTCTCCTTGATAATCACTGATAAGTTTATTGATACTTTCTATATTTTCGGGATTAACCGCTTGCACCGGAATCTGCAATTCGATGCCGCGACCGTGCTTTTCCAAAACATCTTGGATAAGACTTATCTGAATAATCTTAGCCTCGATACGCTCGGTTGCGCCCTCCCATCTCGGGGTGTAACGCGAAATTTTGCCCCGAATAAGCACCATAAGATTGGTTTCTAGGAAGGACTTAAACTTCAAGTATTCATCGCCAAAGAGCGAGAACTCATGTTTTCCACTGTAGTCCTCAATGCTAAATCGGCCGAAAGGCTTACCACTACGTGCGGTTAAATGCAAGGCATCGGTAATAATTCCCGCCACTGTAAAGTCGTTCATCCTTTCAATTTCTTGGAATTCTGAAAGACTATTGGTTACCACATGCTCAATCTCATATTTGAAATCGTCGAGCGGATGGGAGCTCAAATAAAGTCCGTTTACCTCTTTTTCTTTCCCCAAGAGGAACATACGTGGCCAAGTAGGTACAGCCGGTATTTCGGGTTCGGGCATGTCTACCTCCTCGCTTTCGCCGAAGAGACTCACCTGAGAACTTTCTTCTTGGGCTTTTACCCCTTGGGCATATTTTATTGCGCGTTCGAGGAAAGTGCGACCATCTTGCCCTTCATGGAAGAAGGTAGCGCGATGGCAGTTCTCGAAATTATCGAAGGCCCCGCCCAAAGCGAGGTTTTCCAAAGTTTTCTTGTTTACCGCCCTAAGGTCGATGCGGCGTAATAGGTCGAAGAAGTTTTTAAAAGCACCTTCTTCCAAGCGTTCATTAACAATGGCCATTACCGCGGCTTCACCTACCCCTTTCATTCCGCCAAGGCCGAAGCGAATCTCACCTTTGTCGTTTACGGTAAATTTAAATTGGGATTCATTTACATCCGGACCCAGCACTGGGATACCCATACGTTTACACTCTTCCATGAAGAAGGTCACCTTCTTGATGTCACTCATGTTATGGGTAAGCACCGAAGCCATGTATTCGGCCGGGTAATTGGCTTTCAAATATCCGGTATGGAAAGCGACCACCGAATAACAAGTGGAGTGCGATTTGTTAAAAGCATAGGCCGCAAAAGCTTCCCAGTCCTTCCAAATCTTATTAAGTTTCTCTTCGTCGTGACCGCGTTCTTTACCCTGATCGATGAACTGGGGTTTCATCTTATCCAGCACATCACGCTTTTTCTTACCCATGGCCTTCCGCAGAACATCGGCCTCACCTTTGGTAAAGCCCGCTAACTTCTGCGAAAGCAACATCACCTGCTCCTGATACACGGTAATTCCATAGGTTTCCGCTAGGTACTCCTCCATATCGGGGAGGTCATAGCTGATTTCCTCTTGACCATGCTTCCGTGCGATGAAATTGGGAATGTATTCCAAAGGACCCGGACGATACAAGGCGTTCATCGCAATGAGGTCGGCAAACTTATCCGGCTTTAAAGCCTTGAGGTGCTTTTGCATACCCGGACTCTCGAACTGGAAGGTACCATTGGTTTCACCTCTTTGGTAAAGCTCAAATGTTTTAGGATCGTCGAGGGGAATTTCATCGGGGTCGATCTCGACTCCGTGGCGATCTTTTACAATCTTGATGGCATCCTTGATGATACTGAGGGTTTTTAAACCCAGGAAGTCCATCTTCAACATCCCCGCACTTTCTACTACCGAGTTGTCGAATTGCGTAACATATAGGTCAGAGTCCTTAGCTACCGATACCGGCACAAACTTGGTGATATCATCGGGTGTAATGATGACCCCACAAGCGTGAATACCCGTGTTTCGCACCGAGCCTTCTAAAATGCGGGCCTGATTTACCACCTGGGCTTCGAGGCTGTCTTGTGTAGCTAATTCGCGTAACTGCTTTCCCAAAGGCAATAAGTCTCCATTGAGGTTAGCTGCCATCTCCTTATCGCTCCATTTAAAGAGCTTGTTTAGCTTGGTATCCGGTACCAATTTGGCTACGCGATCGGTTTCCGAAAGTGGTAATTGCAGTACTCGACCCGCATCGCGAATAGCCGATTTCCCTGCCATGGTTCCGTAGGTGATAATCTGGGCAACCTGACTTTGACCGTATTTATTTACTACCCAATCGATGATTTTACCGCGGCCTTCATCGTCGAAATCAATATCAATATCGGGTAGGGAAACTCGATCAGGATTTAAGAATCTCTCAAACAGGAGATCATATTTAATCGGGTCTACATTGGTAATCCCAATGCAATAGGCCACCGCCGACCCAGCGGCAGAGCCCCGACCCGGACCTACACTCACCCCCATCTTACGAGCCTGAGAAGTAAAGTCTTGTACAATTAAGAAATAACCCGGATAACCGGTATTAGCAATAGTCTCCAATTCGAAATCCAAGCGCTGCTTGATGTCTTCGGTAATTTCACCGTAGCGCTTCTTCGCCCCTTCGTAGGTCAGGTGCTTGAGGTAATTGTTTTCACCACGCTTGCCTCCATCTTCTTCATCGGCGGGGTCGCGGAATTCTTCGGGGATATCAAAAGCGGGTAGCAATACATCACGGGCCAAATCATAGGCCTCTACCTTATCGACAATCTCCTGAGTAGTAGCAATGGCTTCGGGGAGATCCGCAAACAACTGCTTCATCTCTGCATCGCTCTTAAAATAGAACTGATCGTTTGGGAAACCATAACGGTACCCCCTGCCCCTACCAATCGGCGTGCTTTGATATTCGCCTTCTTTTACGCAGAGGAGAATATCGTGGGCATTGGCATCGTCCTGCCCCAAATAATAAACATCGTTGGAGGCAAAGAATTTAACTCCATGCTTACGGGCAAAGCGCACCAAGGTTTCATTGACCACCCGGTTTTCTTCCAAACCATGGTCTACCAACTCTACATAAAAGTCTTCACCAAAGTTTTCCTTATACCAAAGGAAAGCCTCTTCGGCCTGCTTCTCCCCCACGTTAAGAATTAGTCGGGGTACTTCACCGCCTAAACTACCGGTGGTAACAATGAGGTTTTCCTTATACTCTAAAAGCAAATCCTTATCGATACGCGGTACATAATAGTAACCTTGCGTAAAGGCTAGGGAGCTTAGTTTGGCCAGATTGTGATAACCAGCCTTATTCTTGGCAATGGCCACAATTTGGTAACCATTGTCTTTTACGGTTTTATCTTGATGATCGCGCGAGAGGTAAAACTCTACCCCTAGAATCGGTTTAATATCCGCCGCTAAGGCTGCGGAAGTAAATTTGAAAGCGCCATATAGGTTCGCGATATCGGTCATGGCCACCGCGGGCATACCATCTTCCTTGGCCTTGGCAATTAAGCTATCTACATCGCAAGTGGCTTGCAGGATGGAATATTGGGTATGGACGTGAAGGTGAGTGAATTTTAAGTCCGCATCCAACTCACTCTGGCTTGCGCCTGATGCGCCATCAGCGGAAGCTTGTTTTTTAGCCAGAGCTTCGGCCAGCTTCTTAAAGCTTTGCACTTTAAGTCCAATGGGCTGCACCGTGCTAGGATTGGCCTTATTGAATGCCTCTCGCTCCGTTTCGGTCCACTCTAAGCGGGCATTGGTAAAAATATTGATGCGCACCGCTTCGAAGAAACAACGGGTAGTCGCTTCCACGTCTGCCGCAGCATTATGGGCTTCGGCAAATTTGTGACCGAATAATTTTTCGTGGAGTTCTTCTAGTCGGGGCATTTTAAAGCCGCCTCCCCTACCACCGGGGAGCTGACAATACTCACGGGTTTCTTCGCCGGTATCTAGGACGGGGCGCCCCTCGAGAATGTTTTCTTGCTCTAGGCGTAAGTATTCACAACCCAGGATATTGTTATCGAACTGAAGGTTATGCCCAACTAAGAACTTGGATTTTTTGACCGCCGCACTGAATTCAGCCATCGCCTCCTCCAATGGCACCCCATATTCCTCTGCCACCGCGGTAGTGATACCATGCACTTTCGCGGCATTGTAGGGAATGTCAAAACCATCGGGCTTGATCACAAAATCTTTGGCCTCTATAAGCTTCCCTTCATCATCATGCAATTGC
Source organism: uncultured Flavobacteriales bacterium (assembly GCA_913055685.1). Classification (GTDB taxonomy): domain Bacteria; phylum Bacteroidota; class Bacteroidia; order Flavobacteriales; family Schleiferiaceae; genus Croceimicrobium. Next base: position 1,463,330 of record CAJXKC010000001.1, on the reverse strand, counting down.
CAGGCAATCTGGACCGCGCGGGGCCAGTTCTCAAAATCGCTTAGGGGTGCATCGTCCCGAATGGGTAAGCCAGTAGTCTCAGTATCAAAGATTAAAAACAAATCGCCGGTCTTTTTGGGGTTCTAAAAAAGAGAATTTAAAAATAAGGGATTGCCTTGGCTTCGGAGGGCATTGTTAATAAGAATGGATAAAATGAGTTAAGGAAAAATTAATAAGTCGGCGTCGTAAAATAATCAAGCATTGGGGGAGACTCAGCCTAACTTGTAGCTATTCAATTAACTACCTAGTTTCGTGCAAAACCAATGCAAATGCTACGCTATTTTCAATTATTCCTAGTTCTTCTTTTTGGCATTTTTAGCCATCCCGAATTGAAAGCCTCCCACTTTAGTAATGGCATGTTGTGGTATGAACATGTAGGAGTAAGTAAACATGATTACAAATATGTCTTTAAAGCAATCGTAATTGAAAGTGGTGGTATCTCTATCACCCAAAATGAGCTAAGTATGTATGTACAGCATCAAAGTGCTCCAATCGTTGATACCATCACTCTTGATTATCAAATGCCTCCAGCGGGAAAACAACATCCAAGCTTAAGCAGATCTTGGATAATAGAAGATCCTGAGTTTTGCGGTAGGACCAATGGCTTGTTTGATCGAGGCTACCAGTTGTTTGTGTCAGACACGATTACCCTCGACTCCAATAGGGTTTATAATTTTAGCATTGAATTTGTCTGCTGTCGAGATGTAGCTACCAATGGCAGTACTTCGCCCAACTTACTTCTAGTATGCCATTTAAAGACTTTCACCGAACCCTTTAGCCTTATACCTCCCGACTTCTCATTATTTAGCGCAGTTATTCCTGAAGATACGCTGAGTACCATTGGTTTTATTGAGAAGGATCCTGATAGTACCGTTTCAAGCTTAAGCTCCATTTACAGTGGCACCGATGCTATTAATGCGAGTATATACAATTACTCACCCGGATTTAACGCCCAGAACCCATTTGGCGTAAATAGTCCCGTTTCTGTCAATTCTACCGCTAATCCCATACTTTCGGTACGAGCCCAAAATGTGGGAGACTATAATGTGGGCTTAAAACAGACCCATGTTAGTCCCACCAAGATTATTCAAACTTTTACGATTGATGGCTGGTATATCGCAGACTTTAATGTAAGAGTGACCAACAGCATAGATTCCACAAATTACCAAGCATTGGTTTTAGACAGCCTAAGCAGCAGCGTCAACCAAATCTGCGGAAAGAAAAAACTAGTCCTTTATTCGCCGGCGGGTTTTAATAGGCAATCGGTAGATAGTACTGGCCAGCAATTTGCCTTTTACAAACCTGATGGATCCACTAATCCCGTTTTAAAGGCACGCCTTTTGGATTCTTCACGAATTGAGCTTGAATTTTTAGAGGCAATTGATACCAATGGGCTTTATAAAATTGAGCCAAGGCTTAATTTTTCAGGCAAATACATTCAAGGACGCTGTGGTTATAACTTGCCCATGCAAGATATATTTGTAAGGGTTAGCGGCTGCTCAGGTATTAGCTTAGGAGAGTATCATCAAGGTCTAAAAATCTATCCCAATCCTGTCAGTGGTATTTTAAATCTATCTGGCTACAGCCAAGGATCAAGCATTTCCATCTATAATCTCCAAGGCCAAAAAGTCTGGGAACAAACTGCTCAAAACAAGATTAAGCTTGATTTGAAAGCGGGAATCTATACTTTGATCCTGCACAATTCATCAGGCGAAAGCCTAGGCCAAGAAAAACTACTTGTGCAGTAATCCCCTGCTTCATACCTTACCAATGACAATAACTAGCTTCGTGTAATTATTACACTTAGTTGCTTACCTTTGCCGCGAATTAATGCAGATATGAAGCCATGGCCAACCAAGTTCTAGCGCATTCTTTATTTAGTGAAGAAGACATTAATCTTTTTAAGGAGGGCCGTCATTACCGACTCTACAAGCACTTTGGCTCCCACCCCATTACTTTAGATGGTGTTAAGGGAACCTATTTTGCAGTTTATGCTCCGGCTGCGAGTAGAGTTGAGGTTATTGGTGACTTTAATGGCTGGAATGGCTTCGATCATGTTTTGAATGTGCGCTGGGATTCTTCTGGTATTTGGGAGGGATTTATTCCCAATATTGGTCCGGGTCACCTGTACAAATATCGCATCCTTAATCCTGACTACGATCACGATTTTGAAAAGGCTGATCCTTATGCGCGAGCAGCCGAGCATCCGCCCAAAACGGCATCGGTGGTTAGCGCTTCTGGTCACCTTTGGAGCGATGATACCTGGTTAAAAGAGCGCGGAGCAAAGAATTCTTTAGAGGCACCGATGAGTGTTTACGAAGTGCATTTAGCTTCTTGGCAACGCAAAGAAAATGGCGACCCGCAAGGCTATTGGGAATTAGCCGACACTTTGGTCCCTTATGTAAAAGAAGCCGGCTTTAGCCATGTGGAGTTTATGCCCATCATGGAATATCCTTACGAACCAAGTTGGGGCTATCAGATTACCGGCTATTATGCGGCCAGTTCACGATTTGGTAATCCCGATGGATTAAAGTATTTGATTGAGGCCTTTCACAAAGAAGGCATTGGGGTGATTCTGGATTGGGTCCCTTCCCACTTCCCGAGCGACGAACACGGTCTAGGAAATTTTGACGGTAGTGCGGTATACGAGCATCCCGATCGCCGCAAAGGCTACCATCCCGATTGGAAGAGTCTGGTCTTTAATTACGGTCGGCCGGAAGTAAAATCCTTTTTAATCTCTAATGCCCTTTATTGGCTGGATGAATTTCATGTCGATGGTTTACGTGTAGATGCGGTAGCTTCCATGCTCTATCTCGATTATTCTAGAAATTACGGCGAATGGGAACCGAACGAATTTGGCGGCAATGAAAACTTAGAGGCCATTCAGTTCCTAAAGGAATTTAATGAAGCGGTTTACGCGCATTATCCCGATGTACAGACAATAGCCGAAGAATCGACCAACTTTACCGGGGTTAGCAAACCCACTTTTGAAGGCGGCTTAGGCTTTGGCCTGAAATGGATGATGGGCTGGATGAACGATAATCTCAGCTATTTCGAACGCGATACTATTTACCGTAAGTATCATCAAAATGAGATCACTTTTAGCTTGGCCTATGGTTTTAGCGAAAACTACATGTTACCGTTATCCCATGATGAGGTGGTTTACGGCAAGAAGTCGCTTTTGGAGAAAATGCCGGGAGATGACTGGCAAATGTTTGCCAACCTGCGTCTTCTTTATAGTTGGATGTATTTACACCCAGGCGCTAAGCTCATTTTTATGGGCGGCGAATTTGCTCAAAGAGCAGAATGGGACTTTTCGGGAAGTTTGGTGTGGGACGAAAAGCAGTACGAGAGTCACAATGGGGTATTCAAATGCCTGCAAAGCTTAAACAAGCTCTACCGCAATGAAGCCAGTTTACATGAACTAAATTATAGTGAGCAAGGCTTCGAATGGATTGAGCATAATGACAGCGATAACTCCGTGCTGAGCTTTATCCGAAAGTCGGAAAAAGAGGAATTGGTTTGTGTGCTCAACTTCACCCCCGACCCTAAAACAGATTACCGCATCGGAATTAATAATCCGGGTAAATACGAACTAGTCTTTAATGGCGATGCCTCTAATTACTGGGGCAGTAATTATAAGGTGAAGAGTCGTTTGGAAAGCGAGAAAAAAGCGAGTCACGGCCGGAAGCAAGGCTTAAAATTAAACCTTGCTCCCCTAGCCGCACTGGTCTACAAGAAAAAATCTTAAAGGACTAGCACCGAGTTATCTCCGTCAATACCATTGGGCTGATAGGCGTCTGCCGCTTCATCATTCTCCCAAATTTCACCGTTCACTCGGTAGCGGAATTCGTAATTGGAACCCGCTTCTAAATCGATTGTACGCGTAAAGGTACCCTTCGCTTTTCGCAAGCTAATGGGTTCCCAATTGTTGAAAGAGGCTACTAATTCTACTTCTTTCACTTCCTCTGCAAGACGATCACTGGGAAAATCGAAGCTCACCTTGCAAACCGGCTTCGACTTCAAATACTTTTTACGTAAGGCCATGATGGTTTAGATTTAAAATGCAAGAACAAACTTAGTGTATTTTTCACACTAAGTGTAAAGTAGAAGTTAAATTAAATTAACCGCTCCACTTTTGGAGTTTTAAAGAATGGGCTTCAGTGATTATCTTGTAAGCCTTAAGCACTTTGCTTTTAAATAGTACCCAAACATTTCCTGCATCGCCAGGTTTTTTGATTTATGAAAATAGTAGTCCCCATAGATTTTAGTCCTGCGGCCGAACATGCTCTCCGGTACACCGATGAGTTTACCGATAATCTCAATATTGAGATTGTTTTGGCACATGCTTTACCGAAACGCATTAAAGATTCAGATAAACAGGAACGTTACAGGAAATTAGTGCGTATTGGTGAACAGTACATCCTGGATGATGCCCCTTGGGAAATCGTAATGGAGAGTGGGGACATATTGGATATCATAAATGATCTTATCCAGCGCGAAAGGGTGGTGTGCACAGTATTAGGTAGTCCGCCGGTAGAAAATGGTGTTCGCAAGTTTAGCAGTAGCGCGCTGCGACTGATCACTAGTGCCGAAACCCCTTTTATGATTGTGCAGGAAGATCATCGCATTAAAAGCAGAATGGAGCACATTACCATTCCCATTGACTTGCATAGTGACGATATGCGAATTTTAGAGGCCGCTGCCGCTCTAGCCATGCCCCAGGGTAGCCAAGTACACATCCTCGCTTCCTGGAATAGCGATAAAAGCAAGCAGAACTTAGGCCGAGAAATCGCGGAGGTTTCGGTCGAATATTTCAAAGAACTTGGTGTAGAGGCCACGGTAAAATATGCCCCCGAAACCAAAAACTTTGATGACTACCTCATTCACTACGCCCAAGAAATGCAATCCGATTTAATTGCGATTCCGCACCATGGCGACAGTGCCTTAAAGAGGATGTTTGGAAAAGATTTTGCTCAGACGGTACTTTTAAATCAGTACCGCATCCCGGTTTTCACCTTAGACCCCAAAAACAATTTCTATTTCCGCGATATCAAAACCTTAGGAAAAAGAAAAGATTAAGCTAAATCAGCCATTGTGGACTGGGAACCAATAACTTAATCTTTTCTAAAAAATATTTAGTGTATTTTTTACACGAAGTCCCAAGTTTTATCTACTTTCGTTTTTCCAAAAAACAGAAAGGTGATACACTCGCTTCCTAATGAGCATTTTCCCAACCATGTAGTAGAGCTTGAAAAAAATGGCTCTCACGCTATCCTTCATAGCCATAATGGGGTAATGCTAAAAATTGAAGTAATTACCGATCATGTTATGCGTTTTCGCTTTTCGGCGAAGGGTTATTTCTCGGATGACTTCTCCTATGCGATGGATAAAGACCATCGCTCGGGTTTTAGTAAGTTCAGCATTAGCGAGGAAGGCGATTATTACATCTTCGCAACGCCAAAAATTAAAGCGCATATTAACCGCCACGACTTAAAAACCTCCATCTATGATGAGCATGGTAAACTGCTCAATGAAGATGAGAAAGGTTTTCACTGGCAAGAAGATAGTCAGAGGGGCGACAACATCGTAAAAATGAGTAAGCGCTCTCTAATGGGCGAGCATTACTATGGATTAGGAGATAAACCTACTAATCTCAATTTACGTGATCGCCGTTTTCAGAACTGGGGAACCGATGAATACGGCTTTGCCAAGGATGCGGATCCACTTTACCGGAACATTCCTTTTTATTATGGTCTTCATAAGGACGGCTGTTACGGCATCTTTTTCGATAATTCATTTCGCACCTTTTTCGATTTTGCCTCGGAACGCAATAATGTAACCAGCTTCTGGGCCGAAGGAGGAGAAATCAATTATTATTTCATTGCCGGCTCAAGCCTGATGAATATCGCCCAGCGTTATTCTCGTTTAACCGGAAAACCTGAATTGCCGGCAAAATGGACCTTAGGCTACCATCAATGTAAATGGAGTTATTCTAGCGAAGAAGAAGTGATGGCCATTGCCACTAAGCTTCGAGAGCTAGAAATTCCTGCCGATGCAATCTATTTAGACATTGATTATATGGACGGCTTCCGCTGCTTTACTTGGAACCAGGAGAATTTCCCGGACCCCAAGGGCATGGTAGACCGACTTAAAGAAATGGGCTTTAAAACCGTGGCCATAATTGACCCGGGAATTAAAGTCGATATGGACTATGAGGTATGTAAAGAGGGCTTTGAGAGGGGCTATTTCTGTAAACATGCCGATGGTCCATTATATAAGGGCAAAGTGTGGCCGGGAGAGTGTTACTTTCCCGACTTCACCAACCCTGAAGTACGCGAGTGGTGGTCGGGCCTCTTTAAAGGACTGATTGAAGAAGTGGGCTTAGCTGGCATCTGGAACGACATGAATGAGCCGGCCATTATGGATGTACCTACCAAAACCTTCCCCTTAGATATACGTCATAATTATGACGGGCATCCTTGTAGCCATCGCAAAGCTCATAATGTTTATGGCATGCAGATGAGTCGCGCTTCTTACCACGGCGTTAAGAAATCGGCCTACCCTAATCGTCCTTTCCTTATCACTCGCAGTACCTATGCTGGTGGTCAGCGTTATTCATCGGTATGGACCGGTGATAATATTGCTACTTGGGAGCACCTTTGGGTGGCCAATGTACAAGCCCAGCGTTTAGCGATAAGTGGCTTTTCCTTTGTAGGATCCGATATCGGTGGCTTTACTGAGCATCCCAGCATGGAACTTTTTGTACGCTGGATGCAATTAGCGGTTTTCCACCCCTTAATGCGCACCCACTCTTCTGGAGACCATGGCGAACAAGAGCCTTGGAGCTTCGGCGAAGAAGGAACCGATTTGGTGCGCGAAGCCATTGAACTGCGCTACGCATTATTGCCTTATCACTACACGACCTTCTTCCAATATAGTAGTGAAGGTAAGCCGATGTTGAGGCCTTTGGTCTTCTTTGATCATGAAGATCCACAAACCTGGTATCGACAAGACGAGTTTTTATTTGGAGATCACATCTTGGTATGCCCGGTTATTGAGCCGAATCGCCAAAGCAGACGCATGTATATCCCTAGAGGAAAATGGTACCATCTCTACTCCAACGAAATCTTTATCGGCGGAAAAGAACATCTAATTCAGACTCCTCTAAATGAAATACCGACTTTCATAAAAGCAGGAGCGATAATTCCGCGCGCCGAGGTTAAACAATACACTGCCGCCCAAAAGGGCGAAGCAATTGAGTTACATGTTTACCGTGGTGAAGAAACGGTAATTAGCAAACTCTACGAAGACCAAGACGATGGCTATGCCCACAAACAAGGCATGCATGCGATAAAGAGTTTTACGGTTATTCCTTCTAAAGATAAATACCGCATTACTCAATTTAAAGAAGGTCGGATGCCGGCCGAATATCAGAACTATAAAATGATCTTTCACGGCTTTGAGCAGGCGCCTAAGTCGGTGGAAGTAAATTCCGAAAGCTTTAAGCCTAATATCAAAACCTCTGGTTCTTCTTACGAATTTGAAGTACCTGAGAACTTTAACCAAATAACCCTGCGCTGGGTTTAAATAGCGCGCTTTTTTGAGAGGTGAGGGCCGGTTCCATTGGGACCGGCTTTTTTTTTAACCCAATAGTGACTTTAAACGCTGGTAACCGGACTTGGATATGCCGATTTCTTGACCTTTTAGATAGACCTTATCTGCCTCGAGTGATTCAACCAAACGAAGATTTATTAAGCGTGAGCGATGGACTTTCACAAATGTGGTATCATCCAAAACCGACTCCAACCAACTTAGTGAATAGCGTACGGTATAGTTCTTATCCTTGCAGTGCAAATGAATGTAATTACCATCTGCCTCGGCCCAATAAATATGAGAATGCGGCAACTTAATAGTGGTCCAGCCATCTTTGAAGACTAAATAGTCCTCTTTCTCTCCTTCCCCGCCTAAGGCTAACTCAACCGCCATGGCTACGTCTACCTTATTAAAGGGCTTTGAAATAAAAGCTTTTGGTTGCAGCTTAACCGCCATTCCTAGAACGATGGGATCGGTTTGCGCAGTAATGAAGATGTAAGGGAATTTATATTCTCGCTCAATTAACTTGGCAATCTCCACCCCTTCCGTCTGACTCTCCAAATTAATATCCAAAAGAGCTAAATCAAATTTCTGTTCTTTTAAAATTTCTAAGGCCTTGGTATAGCGATGTACCGTATGAACATACTTAAACCCCTGACTTTGTAAAATCCTCGAAAGGTGCTCTGCAATAAGCACCTCATCCTCCACAATTAATATCCTATTAGTTTTCAAAGTTCCGGTAGAATTTCAAATGAATGCGGTAGCCGTAATTATCTCCAAAGATATTGATATCTGCCTCTAGTTGTTTTGCGAATATCTCAATAAGCTTAGTTCCAAGACCTTCCTTTATTTCTTCCCCTAGTCCCTTGCCATTATCGGAGTAAAAAAAACTGAACAAATTCTCATCCTCCGGATCTTGTTTTAATTCTACTCGAATAGTAGGATTAGTCTGGCTAGGCTCGAATGCATATTTATGAGAATTAGAAAGAAGTTCCGATAATATCATTCCCAGTGCTACACTTCTCCCAATGCTAAGACTACAGGGTTCTAGATCGAGCTTGTATAAAACCGGCAAGCCGCGAGGGTTAGACAAAACACGAGATTGCTTTACCAATTGTTTTAGGTACTCATTGGCTTGTAAATAGCTTAAATCACTCTGACTATACAAATGCTCATGCACCAGAGCCATGGCCGAAATACGGCGTAAAACACTATCCTTTAGCGCATCGGAAACAATAGGGTCTTCTAAGCCCATTTCCTGCATCTCCAATAGGCTAATAATCATTTGTAAGTTGTTCTTAACTCGATGATGCACTTCCTTGAGGAGGATATCCTTCTGAGCTAAGGCCTTAGAAAGATCGTCATTTTGCTTGGTGATTATCGCCGACTGACGGGTGAGTTTTTTATTACCGACTCGAATCTGGCGGTAGAGGTAAATGAGTAACAAGCTAATGATGGACATTGAAATTAAACTCGCCATCAAATAGCGATTACTTTGCTGCTCGGCTCTCGCCTCTTCCGCAATAAGCTGCCTTTCCTTCTCCGCCGTTTTTAATTTGGTAAGGGTTAAATCGTACTGATACTTCTTCACACTTTCCCTTAAGTCCATGTCAAACTGTATACGCACATCCTGCAAGCGTAATTCTGCAGCCGAGTCTCTTAATTCAAAAGCTCTTTTATACTCACCTTTCTCGTATAAAACCTGACTCAGCCGACTTAGTAATAAGGCAAAGAAGCCCGGTAGCTTATGGTTAGTGGCAACCTCCATGGCTCGCCCTAAATGATACTCAGCGCTGTCTATCTGTTTAACATCCACGAAATAAGAGGCAATATTGAGGTGGGTGTTGGCAATATAATGACCGTAGCCTAATTGCTGCCAAACGCTCATCGCCTTGCGGAAATAATTGATGCATCGCGAATCACCACGATTAAAATAGGTGTAACCGATCTCTAAATATGAAGTGGCCATTTGGTCAAGGGCATTATTCGCCTCTGAGTAATAAAGGGCCCGACGACTCGCATCGATACTTGCGCGGAAATTTTGCGTCCCTTCGTTGTATATGGCCGCTAAGCGGTGAAAGGCAGCCGCCTTGGTGCGAGGACTTAATTCCTCAAAACGAGGATCTTCAATGAGGCTGTTTAAAATCCGCATGCCATCTTCATACTGCGTACTACTGCGGTAAAACTCACCTAGCTTTGTAATTACATTCCCCTCGCCTTCCCAATCATTTATGGATCGATAATAATCTAAACACTTTTGGTACTGACTAAGGGCTAGGTTATTACGCTGCTGTATCTTGTTTAACTGGGCCGCCAATAACAGCAATTCCACCGTTTTCTCAATATCTTGATTAACGGTCAGGGCATCGAAATAGAGATCGTAAATAGAATCGGCATAAAAGTATTCTCCCAAATTTATCTCTGCCTCTAGCAGTAAGGAAAAACTCTCTATACCAGGGTCATGTTCTAAAGCCAGCTCAAGTTCCGGTTTCAATTCTGCTGGATGATAGCGCAATAAAGAATCCTGAATACTCAACTCTCCGCCCAGAGCGGCAAAATGCAGGAGTAGCAAAAAGAAAGTGAGTTTTCGAGTCATAAAATGCGCTTGAATATAAAACATGTTTACTTAGCCCTAGTGATTGAGCGGTCAAATTTTAAATTTGTGAAATGCTAAAAAACGAAAAAATACACCTGGTTCTTGCCTCTGGAGGGGCCCGAGGAGTAGCTCACATTGGAGTAATCGAAGGCTTATTAGAAGATGGCAATGAAATTGTAGAAATTGCTGGCTGCTCAATGGGAGCGGTAATTGGCGGATTATACGCTGCAGGGAAACTTCAGGATTATAAAGAATGGTTATTGGATCTGCAACGTTCTGATGTTTTTCGTCAATTGGACTTCACCTTTGCCAAACATGGCTTTGTAAAAGGGGAAAAGGTTTTTAGCACCATCACCGATTTAATCGGTCCGCAAAAAATTGAGGATTTAAAAATTCCTTTTAAAGCTGTGGCGACCGACCTGCATAGCGGCGAGGAAGTGGTTTTCGATAAGGGCGATCTGTATAAGGCCTTAAGAGCATCTATTTCCATACCCGGCATTTTTACTCCGGTGAAATACGATTCTGATTCAAAACACTTTTTAGTAGACGGTGGGGTTATTAACCCGCTGCCACTAAACCAAGTTAAAGTAAAGGCCAATCATAAATTGGTGGCAGTAGACATTAATGCTCCTGGTCCCAAACCAAAGGTGATGAAGAAGGATCAAAGCAATTATAAAGACAACAGCTGGTTAAGTATCAATTGGCCCTTCTTTAAGAAAGATGACAATACCGATCCCGGTCTCATTGATGTAATTCAGACGAGCTACGAGCACATGCAAAATAGGCTAATCAAAAGAGATGTAGCCGAATATAAACCCGATGTTTTGATTCAAATCCCTCGCAGTACCTGCGGCGTTTTTGACTTCCACAAATCGAAGGAACTTATTAAGGTAGGGCGAAATGCCTATGAATCTTATTTCGAAGAAAAGAAATGATTCGCAGTCTTTACAAAGTGTCGGAAATGGACTGCCCCTCCGAACTAAACCTGATTAAACTAAAGTTAGGAGCGAAGGCCCAAAACCTTGAAGCCGATTTTGAAAGACGGGAACTTTGGGTATACCATTCCGGCGAAAGCCAAGAAATAAGTACTCGATTAGAGGAGTTAAACTTGGGCAGTAGCTGGTTAAAAGATGAAGAAACGGCACAAATTAGCACCGCGAATAGCAAAGAAAGGTCGAGTTTAATTAGCGTATTAATCCTAAACTTTAGTTTCTTTTTAATCGAAATCATTGCCTCTTTCTGGTCGGGTAGTATGGGCCTTGCGGCGGATGGGCTAGATATGCTAGCCGACGCCCTTGTCTATGGATTAAGCCTTTGGGCTCTTAACAAGGGATTGGAAAGTCAGAAGTCAGTTGCCAAAAGTGCTGGCTATTTTCAAATACTGCTTGCTTTACTAGGCTTTGCTGAAGTGCTACGAAGAGTGCTGGGCGCCGAAGCAGCACCCGATATTTCGACCATGATTTGGATATCCTCCCTAGCCTTAATAGCCAATGGCATTAGCCTTTACCTATTGCGCGCCAGCCGATCCGAGAAAGCGGCTATGAAGGCCAGTATGATTTTTACTTCCAATGATATCCTAATTAACCTTGGCGTAATCCTCAGTGCCTTACTGGTCCATTATTTTAATGCCGCCTGGCCCGACCTCCTAGTAGGAAGTTTTATTTTTGTGCTAGTACTAAGAGGTGCTAAAAGAATTTTAGCTTTAGCGAAATAATTTAATAAAAAGGCTTTCGCTATTTGAACATCAAATAATTAGCTATCTTTGCCGCCCTTAAAAATTAATTAATCGGGTCGAGAACCCTTTAACAATTAATCATGGCAACAAAAATTCGTTTGCAACGCCACGGCCGCAAAGGTCGCCCTATCTTCACCATCGTAGTAGCCGATTCTCGTGTAAAGCGTGATGGTAAAATCATCGAGCGTTTAGGTCAGTACAACCCTAACACCAACCCTGCCACTATCGAATTAAACTTCGACAGTGCTTTGGATTGGATGATGAAAGGTGCTCAACCTACCGACACTGCTCGTGCGATTTTAAGCTACAAAGGTGTACTTCACAAAAAACACTTGTTAGAAGGTGTAAAGAAGGGTGCTTTTGATGAAGCTGAGGCAGAAAAGCGTTTCGAAGCTTGGCTAGAAGAAAAAGTAGGCAAGATCGACGCTAAAAAAGAAGGTTTAAGCAAAGCTCAAGAAGAAGCTAAAGCAAAGGCATTAGAAGCAGAGCGCGCCGCTAATGAGGCTCGTATCGCTGCTAATACTCCAGCTGAAGAAGAAGCTCCTGCTGAAGAGGAAGTAGAAGAAGCTACTGAGGCCGCTGCCGAAGAAGCTCCAGCTACCGAAGCTGCTGCAGAGGAGACTCCAGCAGAGGAAGCTCCAGCTGAAGAAGCTAGCGAAGACACCAAAGAAGCATAAACCAAAGCCGTCTGATGCGGAAGGAAGATTGTTTTCAACTAGGCCACATCAGTCGCTTACATGGTTTTAAAGGATCGGTTATCGGGGTTTTTGACACCGACCGACCACAAGCTTATCAAAACTTGGAATCAGTTCTCATCGATTGGGATGACGAACTGATTCCTTTTTTTATTGAAGAGCAAAGTCAGAATTCCAAAGGCCATTTCATCCTTAAGTTTGAGGATATAAATACCGAGGCCGAAGCGCAAAAGCTCATCAATAGCGAATTATGGCTGCCGCTCTCCGCCTTACCTAAACTGGAAGGCAAAAGCTTTTATTACCACGAAATCATTGGTTTTAAAATGATTAGCGAAGGCCAGTTAATAGGCCATTGCAAAGCGGTATTAGACAACAGCGCCCAAGTACTCTTTCAAATTGATGCTCAAGGCCAAGAAGTCTTGGTACCGGCAATTGACGAGTTCATCGAGTCAATCGATCGGGAAAAAGAAGAAATTAAGCTTCGCTTGCCCGAAGGGTTGGTAGAACTTTACCTTTCCAATGAAGGCTAAAGCCTTTCAATTCAAGAAATTTAATCTTCAACATAGTGCATCGGCGCATAAAATTGGCACCGATGGTATTTTGCTTGCTACCTGGGTAGATGCATCAAAGGCTCAATCGATATTGGACTTTGGCAGTGGCTGTGGATTAATCGCTTTTATCCTCGCCCAGCGTTTTCCAAAAATGCAAATCCACGGACTGGAAAAGGATACTGCATCTTTCACCGAAAGCTTGCACAACTTGGAACAATTTCCCCTGGCCCATTCTATACACTTTTTATTGGGCGAACTTGAGTCAATAGAGCTTCCGCGGAAATACGATCTCATTATTAGTAACCCGCCCTATTTCGAAGCGGATACCAGCGCCCCTGACCAGCGCCGAGCCCAAGCAAGGACGATAGAACCAGGTAAATTAATTAACTATTTAAGCATTCTAAAAAAACAGCTTAATGCAGATGGCACCCTGGCCTTAATTCTACCGAGTACTAGCTGGCAAATAAATCGGCCGGCCATATTTGATCTAGGATTTTCTGTAAAACGCATCTGCAAGGTAAGACATCAAAAAGGCAAGGACTATAAGCGGGTTTTAATCGAACTAAGTCAAAAAGAAATTGAGCCGCTCGCCACCGAAATGGATCTTTATGTGGAAGACGGTATAATGCGCAGCGATGCTTATCAAAGGCTTTGTAAAGACTTCCTGCTTGACCAATAATTAAATTCTTCCTAGCTTGCTAAAAATCCTTTGCATGTCTGGTGTCTTTGCTTTCTCAACCCTACTAATTATTATCGGTATCGTTATCCTCGCACCGATCTTGGCGCTATTGGATATCCGTAATCGGAATTTCCCCGGAGCTTGGCGGGTTTACTGGGTACTAATAATCGTTCTTGTTCCTTTTTTAGGTAGTCTAGCTTATGCTTTATTGGGGCACCAAACTAGAGAGGATTAATACCCTTTATACGGCGTCTCCTTTTCCTGGAAGCTAATACCATAGTCCGCTAATTCCTTCAACATCGGACGGTAAATTTCTTGGCTAATGGGAATTTGCACCCCCGGACTATGGATTTTACCATTCAGGATATGTCGGGCCGCGATGGCTAAAGGCAAACCAACAGTTCTTGCCATAGCCGTTTCATTAGCATCTTTACCTAAGGTCACCATACTGGACTCAATCATGCGCTTTTCGCCATTCAGTTCGTAGCCGAACTTATGGAACATTACAATCATGTCTTTGTCACCCTCATCCAAGGTCCATTTGTCCTCCAAGATCTTTTGTAGGACCTGAGCCGGAGTTGGATTATGTAGGCCAATTTTGGTATCAGAGAAAATGCCTAACCAAGTCAATTTATCCATTAACTCGCTATCCTGGGGAATATTAAGGTAATGCATCAGCTTTAGCTCTACTGAATCGTGCAAATTGTAAGCGAGGAAGAGATTGGTGAAATCGCGGTAAGTCATTTCTTCGACCCCATTAAGGCGATAAGAATCATCGGTCATTCCCAATTTCACGAAGGTATCCCAAGCCCGGCAAAATCCTGGTCGACGCAAGGTGCCACGGTAAATGGTCGGGATATCCTCTAAGCCATAAACCTCCCGGTATTTTAATGAATCGCGATTGGCATAGCCCTCAAAACGACCGTAGCCCTCAATGCTAATCATCTCGGTACGCCTAAATACTTGATGATAAGGAATGTACTTATACTTACCCTCCTGAATAAACTTTACCGCACCGCCACTGCCAGCTAAAACCACATTTCTAGGGTTCCAAGTAAATTTGTAATTCCAAGGGTTATTATCCGACTCTGGGGCCACTAAGCCGCCGGTAAAACTTTCAAACAATAACATTTTACCACCCGCGGTTCTAACCTCATCTAAAACCTTCATCGCACTCAAGTGATCGATACCAGGGTCCACGCCGATTTCATTAATCAGTACCACCCCTGCATCTTTTGCTCGTTCATCTAGGGCCCGCATTTCATCACTTATATAGGAAGCGGTAAGCATATGTTTTCCCAAGGCAATACAATCGGTAGCCACCGGCAAATGCATGTGCGCAGGAAGCATACTAATAACCAGATCTGCTTTAGAAATAGCGCTTACTCTCGAAATTTCATCCGTCACATCAAAGGAAACCGCTTCACTTCTTTCGGAGGATCCAGCTTTAGACTGCGCCAAGTTCAAGTCCTGATCGGCTACGGTTAAGAACCAATCTTCCGATACCAGATGTTGCTTAATATATTCGACTAAAGAATAGGTAGAACGGCCAGCGCCGATTAAAAGAATACGCTTCATAAGAGGGTTTTGCCTCACAAATTTATAATTAAGACAATCCGTTTTACCTTTGAACAAATTCTTTATTAAATGAGCCTACGCCTCTACTCCCTTGTTTTAGGACTTCTATGCTTTCAAAACATTCAGGCTCAAGCAGTATTGATGATTGAAGACCAAAGTAAGACTGGTTTTAAATTAGTCGTAGATGATTATCTGCAAAACGAAGTATTCCTCGAAAAGCTCAATTTCAAGGGGTTTTCACAAGATGGAGCATTACTTTTTTTCGAAATGCAAGATGGTCGTCATTTTAGCCGTGCCTTGCCTAAGCTACCAGCCGGAAATCATCAATACATCATTTACGAAGACTTTAAGGGGAAACTGCGATTGCGCTATCGCGGTGAATTCGATAAGCTAAGCCAATCGGCTCTAATGTTCAGTTTCAAAAAGGAGCATAAATATCAGTTCCCAGTAATTATTGCTGCTCAGCCCGATGAGGAACTTAAGACCAAGCAGTCCGCTAAAACGGATAGCATTAAGAGCGAAGAAGCAATTGCTAGCGCGGAAACCCCCATTAACAAAGAGACCATGGCAGCAGCAAAAGAGGATATGCCATCTAAAGACAGTCTTACAAGCCAAAACACTCTGGCCCAGAACACCGATTCGATCTCTATAGCTGAGCCCAAACAGAAAACGGAAAAAAAAGAAGAAGTTTTCAATTTCGCCACCGCCCTAGCGAAGATCAAGGCCAGCAATTTTGAATTTGACAAATTGCAAATGGCCAAAGGATTAATCGGTCAAGAAAGTCTTGACTCAGAGCAAATAGTTTTGCTTTTAAATAGCTTTAAGTACGACCAAAGTCGCCTAGACCTGCTTAAAACATACCTGGAAAAACATCCGAAAAAGAAGCTAGATGAAGCTATTCTTAATGCCTTCGATTACGAGTTAAGCAAGCAGGCCGCGAAAAAAATATTGGAAGCAAATGCAAGTAAATAGTTCTTACCTCCGCAGCAGCAGTGCCATTGCTGGTCTGGCTGTAATCTTAGGTGCCTTAGGAGCCCACGCCTTAAAATCCGAATTAGACAGTCAAAGTTTGGAGAGCTTTAATACTGCCGTTCGTTATCAAATGTGGCATGCTTTAGCACTTATGGCCCTGGCTATTATTCATGAAAAATTTAAGTTCTCCGCTTGGGTTTTTAGACTTTGGATCCTGGGTATAATTTTTTTTTCGGGCAGTATTTATGCATTAACCTTAGATAATTTAATCGGTTTAAATCTATCTTTTTTTGGTCCGATTACACCCCTGGGAGGACTTGCCTTAATCGCTGGTTGGATAATGCTAGCAGCAAGCCCTTTGGCCCGGCAATCCTAGCGTTAGTGTACTTTTTACGCTAACTAAAAGTGATTTTATTTCTGATATAAATCACACTTTAAGCCGGAGATTAGTCTTAATTTTGTCCCACAAATTATTGCTGATCAAAACCTAGCATTATGAGTTTTAAAGAAGTGAGACCAACTCAAGCTTCACTCGAGCAATACGGCATTAAAAATGCCGATGCCAAATGGAACCTTTCCCCTTCAGATCTGGAAAAAATTGCGGTAAAAAAAGGAATGGGCGAAATCGCCGATTCTGGAGCATTATCTATCGACACCGGAGCTTTCAAAGGGCGTTCACCTAAAGATCGTTTTATTGTAAAAGATGAGCTTACCAAAGATTCAGTTTGGTGGGGTGATATTAATATTCCATTCGAGCCTGAGCATTATGGTAATCTCAAATCCAAAGTAGCCGATTACTTAGGTGGTAAGGAAATTTACGTACGTGATGTATATGCATGTGCCGACGATCGTTACCGTTTAAAAATTCGGGTAATTACCGAATTACCATGGTCAAATATTTTTGCCCACAATATGTTCCTTCGCCCTAGTGAAGAAGAACTTAAAGACTTTGAACCGGACTGGGTGGTATTTAACGCTCCTGGCTTTATGGCGGAGCCTGAAGTAGACCATACCCGTCAATCTAATTTTGCCATCCTTAACTTCAGCGACCAAATGGCGGTAGTTGGAGGCACAGGTTATACCGGAGAGATCAAGAAAGGAATTTTCTCGGCCCTCAACTTTATTTTACCTCATCAAAAAAATGTGCTTAGTATGCACTGTTCGGCCAATGTTGGTGCCGAAGGTGATACCGCACTCTTCTTTGGTTTATCCGGTACTGGCAAAACTACCCTTAGTGCTGACCCTAATCGTAAGCTTATTGGTGACGATGAGCATGGTTGGACAGAAGACGATGTAATCTTCAATTTCGAAGGGGGATGCTATGCCAAGGTTATTGACCTTAGCGAAGAAAAAGAACCCGATATTTTCCGCGCCATCAAACCCGGTGCTCTTTTGGAGAACATCGTCTTTAAAGGCGACGGAAATGAAGTGGATTACACCGACAGCAGCAAAACTGAGAATACTCGGGTGAGCTATCCTATTTATCACATCGATAATATTCAGGAGCCTTCACGTGGTGAAAACCCAAGAAATGTATTCTTCCTTACCTGTGATGCCTATGGGGTTTTACCTCCCATCTCGAAACTGACTCCGGGCCAGGCTGCTTTCCACTTTATCAGCGGCTATACCGCTAAAGTAGCAGGAACTGAAGAAGGCATCACCGAACCTCAAGTGGCATTCTCTGCTTGTTTTGGTGCACCATTTATGCCCTTGCATCCTACTAAGTATGCCGACATGCTAAGCGAGAAGATGCAAAAATCAAACGTAAATGTTTGGTTGGTTAACACGGGCTGGTCTGGCGGATCTTACGGTGTGGGTAAGCGTATGAGCCTAAAATACACGCGTGCCATGATCACTGCCGCCATGAACGGCGAATTAGATTCAGTAGATTTCCAAACCCACGAAGTATTTGGTTTGGCCATGCCTACCGAATGCCCTAATGTTCCATCTGATATCTTATTCCCACGTAATACCTGGGCAGATAAAGATGCATACGATCAGACCGCAAATAACTTAGCTAAGAAATTCTTGAAAAACTTCGAGAAATTCTCTGACTATGCGAGCGATGAAATAATGGCTGGTGCACCTAAAGTATCAGCGGATGTTAATTAAGATTCGAATCGAATAACGAAAAAGCCCGGCCATTGGTCGGGCTTTTTTATTGCAATTCAAAATTTGACTCTATTTTAGTGCAGCAATGACGCGTACGGCAAAAACCATAAAACATTCGGGCTGGATATTAATTTTCGCTGGCCTTATCTTGGTGGCAATTCCCGATCAGGTAATGTTATTTTTCTGGAAGGATATCGTGGCGCGCTATTGGCTGCGCACCCTCGGATATTTCATGTTCATTGAAGGAATCATCAGCTATAAAAGCAGTTTTTACGATATCGACGGCCTTTACCGTTGGATTATAAACTACCGCCTTTTGCAACCGGCTTTCTTTATCACCATTCTCATTATCGACTTCGCCAACCCCGGACTCATGCTCTACTCTACCATTGAGCTAATACTTGGAGTTTATTCCTTTTTGGCTTTTAAGCAGGAAAACTATTAAAGCAACTCATTAGCGAGATTGGCTAATTCGGAGCGTTCGCCTTTTTCCAATAATACGTGGGCAAATAACTTATTACCCTTAATCTTATCAATAAGGTAGCTCAGGCCATTTGACTGCTCATCCAAATAAGGCGTATCAATCTGGTTTACATCACCGGTGAATACAAACTTGGCGTTTTCTCCCGCACGCGTGATAATGGTTTTAACCTCATGGGGAGTTAAGTTTTGGGCCTCATCCACAATGAAAATCACATTAGATAAACTACGACCTCTAATGTAAGCCAAGGGTGTAACCAGTAATTTCTCGGAAGTAACCATCTCATCAATCTGACGGTATTCTTTATCCTGCTCATTAAACTGGTTCTTGATAAACTTAAGGTTATCCCATAAGGGTTGCATATAAGGATTAATCTTAGCCTTCATGTCACCCGGTAAATAACCGATATCTTTATTACTAAGCGGAACGATTGGTCGCGCCAAGTAAATTTGCTTAAAGTCACGTCTTTGCTCTAAGGCGCCCGCTAAGGCCAATAAGGTTTTTCCCGTACCTGCTACTCCGCTAAGGGTTACAAGCTTTACATCGGGATTAGCAATCGCATGCAAGGCAAAAGCTTGCTCAGCATTGCGAGGTTTAATACCGTAATAGCTTTTCTTTTCAATTTGGTCCAAGCTTTCGCTGAAGGCATTGTAAAATGAAAGGGTACTGCTCTTGCTTGCCTTTAAGATGTAAAAGTGATTGTTAAGTTTAGAAAAACTGGGGTAGACCTTTTCTACTTTATCCAGCGGTAGGGTTTTCTTCTTGTACAATGTATCAATCAAATCTTGATCGAAATCATCCAAATTCGTCTTCCCGGTATAGAGACTGTCGACATCCTTAATCTTTCCCGTTTCATAATCCTCGGCAGTAAGATTTAAAGCCTTGGCCTTTAAACGAAGGTTAATATCCTTGGTTACCAGAATTACTTTGCGGTCCTTTTCTTCTTCGGTTAGATTTAAGGCGGCATTTAAAATCTTATGATCATTCTTCCCGGCACCGAAAATACGCTGCGCATCCTCTCCCACTCCGCGGGTATCCATAATCACCTTAAAACGACCTTTGGTTCCACCGTTTAAGGATATCCAGTCATTTATATTGCTTTCACCTGCCTTTCGGTCAATAAGCCTAATAAACTGCCTTGCCTCGTAATTTTTGGTATCGCTACCTTTCTTAAACTCATCCAATTCTTCCAAAACGGTAATGGGAATAGCCACATCATGCTCATCAAAGTTCATGATGGAGTTATGATCGTATAAAATCACCGAAGTATCGAGCACAAATACTTTGGATACCGATTTTGCAGTGCGCTTGGTGCTAGACTTTGAACTAGTTTTTTTTACTGGTTTTGCTTTGGTAGTCGCTTTGGCTTTGGCAGGCATAGACGTGTTTTAGTTTGAATCTTGATTCTAATTTAAAGAAGCACATCCAAGCGTCGACCTTGAGCCATCAGTATCTATCCACAAATATTACCCGCTGCTGTTGAAAACTTTAAAAGGTAGCGCGGGCAATAGCGGCAATATTATCGGGCCGACCCATAGAATAGAAATGGATTGCCGGCACTCCCGCCGCTTTAAGCTCTTGGGCCTGTTTAATACCCCATTCGATTCCAACCTGCCTAGCAGCGGCATTATCCTTACAATCTACCACCGCCTTTACCAAATCATCGGGCAAGTCCACTTTAAAGAAATGAGGGAGAAAACTTAAGTGCTGCTTAGTTGACAGCGGTTTTAAACCGGGAATTATGGGCACCGTGATTCCCGCTTTGCGGCAACGATTAACAAAGTCGAAGTACTTCTGATTATCGAAAAACAACTGGGTGATGATAAAATCAGCTCCCGCATCTACCTTTTGCTTAAGATGCATAATATCCTGATTTAAACTGGGTGCTTCGAAATGCTTTTCGGGATAAGCGGCAACCCCTATGCAAAAGTTAGTTTTATTAGTATTCTGCAATTCATCGTCTAAAAAGCGACCTTCATTCATGTCCTTTATTTGTCCCACCAGATCTTTAGCATATTGGTGACCATCGGCCTCAGGTGCGAAGAAGCGCTCATTTTTCATACTATCTCCCCTTAGGGCAAGTACATTCTCGACCCCCAAAAAGTCGAGGTCGATTAAAGCATTCTCGGTATCCTCTTTACTAAAACCACCACAAAGCATATGCGGCACAGTATCTACTTTATAGCGGTACTGTAAAGCGGCACAGATGCCAACCGTTCCCGGTCGCTTGCGCACCGTTTTCTGCTCCAATAAACCATTAGGCAACCTTTTGTAAACTACTTCTTCTCGATGGTAAGTAACATTTATAAAAGGGGGGTCAAATTCCATTAAGGGATCGATAACCTCGTAAATATCCTCGATCCGCTGACCTTTTAAAGGCGGTAAAATCTCAAATGAAAATAAAGTGTCTTTCGACTGAGCAATATGTTCGGTAATTTTCATGCTAATAATTCAAATTGGGTCGGAGCCATTTCTCCGCTTCTTCAATACTAATTCCTCTTCTTTGGGCATAGTCGACCACCTGGTCTTTATTTATTTTCCCCAAACCGAAATACTTGGAATCTGGATGCGCAAAATAATAGCCCGAAACACTAGCGGCCGGATTCATGGCTAGGCTCTCTGTTAAGCTCATCCCGATAGATTCAGCTTGCAATAATTCAAAAATGGTGGTCTTCTCTAAATGGTCCGGACATGCGGGATAACCGGGCGCCGGGCGAATGCCCTGGTATTGTTCTTTAATTAATTCTTCGTTAAGGAGTGCTTCATCTTGAGCATAGCCCCAATAATCCTTTCGCACCTGCTCATGTAGGTATTCCGCAGCGGCTTCCGCTAAGCGATCGGCTAAGGCCTTGAGTAGAATACTACTGTAATCGTCGTGCTGTTGTTCGAACTCAACTAGTTTCTTCTCTATTCCCAGGCCTGCACAAACGGCAAAGCATCCGACATGATCTTTTCCTTCGGGCGACACAAAATCTGATAAAGCTAAATTGGGAGCTTTTGCAGCCTTTTTCGTTTGTTGTCTTAGGGTATGGAAGATGGCTTTCTCCTTTCCATTTTCATAGAGTTGAATATCGTCCCGGCCCAAACGTTCTGCTTCCCATATTCCAAAAAGACCTTTGGCTTCAATCCATTTTTCAGCCACAATTTGGTCTAGCATTTTTTGAGCATCATCAAAAAGCTTGGTGGCTTCCTCACCTACCACTTTATCCTCAAGAATTCGTGGGTATTTACCATGCAATTGCCAGGTCTGAAAGAAGGGGGTCCAATCGATATAGTTTCTTAAAACTGCTAAATCAAATTCTAAAGCGGTCTGCAAGCCTTTAACTCGAGGCTCCACTATATGGTCGAAATCTAAAGTGGCTGCATTGCTCCTCGCCTCAGCTAGACTTACTAATTCTTTGGCTTTCGCCCGATTTAAATAGCCATCTCGTAGCTTCTCATACTCCTGCTTAATCTTGGATTTAAACTCTGGGCGGGCTTTTGGCTGGGCTAAGGTCTGCGCTATAGGAACCGATCGACTGGCATCATTGACATGCACCACAATATTGGAATACTCGGGGTAAATCTTAACCGCCGTATGCGCCCTAGAAGTGGTGGCTCCGCCAATCATTAAGGGGATATCCAATTGCTGACGCTCCATTTCCTTAGCCACTTCTATCATCTCGTCTAAAGAAGGCGTAATTAAACCGCTAAGCCCTATAACATCTACTTGCTCTCGTTTAGCGGTTTCGATGATCTCTTGTAAAGGAACCATCACGCCAAGGTCCACAATGTCGAAATTATTGCAGGCCAAAACCACTCCTACTATATTCTTCCCAATATCATGGACATCGCCTTTAACGGTGGCTAGCAAAATTTTACCCTTTTTAGAAACATCACTACTGGCGGCCTTTTCCGCCTCGAGATAAGGCTCCAAATAAGCTACGGCCTTCTTCATAACTCGAGCTGACTTTACCACTTGGGGTAAAAACATTTTCCCTGAACCAAAAAGATCGCCGACCACATTCATGCCGTCCATCAAAGGCCCTTCGATAAGGCCTAATACTTTTTCGAAATTTGGCCGAGCCTCTTCTACATCTTCTTCGATGAAATCGACAATTCCTTTTACTAAGGCATGCTCAATACGCTTTTCCACTGGTGCTTCTCGCCAGCTTAAATCCTTTTCCTTGCTGCGGGCTTCGCCTTTTACCGTTTCGGCAAAATCTAGCAGGCGCTCGGTGGCATCATCACGACGGTCTAATAGTACATCCTCAACCCTTTCCAAGAGGTCTTTAGGGATTTCCTCATACACCTCAAGCATGGTTGGATTGACAATTCCCATATCCATTCCGTGTTGAATACCATGATATAGGAAAGCGGCATGCATGGCTTCGCGTACCAATTGATTGCCGCGGAAGCTAAAGGATACATTGCTCACCCCACCACTTACCTTGGCCTGGGGAAGATTCTCCTTAATCCATTGGGTAGCCTTAAAGAAGTCTAAGGCATTTCTGCGATGCTCCTCTATACCGGTTGCCACCGGAAAGATATTTGGATCGAAAATGATGTCTTCGGCGGGAAAGTTGATCTTTTCCCTTAAAAGCTTATAAGAACGTTCACAGATTTCAATGCGTCGTTCATAGGTATCGGCCTGGCCTTTTTCATCAAAGGCCATTACAATTACGGCTGCCCCATAGCGCCGTACTAATTTTGCTTGACGCAAAAACTCCGCTTCTCCGCCTTTAAGGCTAATGGAGTTAACTACCGACTTGCCCTGCACGCATTTTAATCCTGCTTCAATTATTTCCCACTTCGAGGAGTCAATCATTATTGGGATGCGGGCGATATCGGGTTCTGCAGCAATAAGATGTAAGAATTTGACCATGGCTGCCTTACCCTCCAGCATGCCTTCATCCATATTGACATCTAAAATCTGGGCGCCTCCTTCAACTTGATCACGGGCCACTTCCAAGGCTTCATCGTATTTATCTTCTTTAATTAGCCGCAAAAACTTTCGCGAACCGGTTACATTGGTTCGCTCCCCCACATTCACAAAATTGGAGGCTGGCGAAATCGCTAAAGGCTCTAATCCGGAGAGGTTCATACTAATGCCGTAATTTTTCGAGGTTCAAACTCCTGTGCCAAATCTGCCATTACTCGAATATGTTCGGGTGTGGTACCACAACAACCACCTATCACATTTACCAATTGTTGCTCTAAATACTCGCGGATTAAGGCGCCCATTTCATCTGGCCCCTGATCGTATTCCCCAAAAGCATTTGGTAAACCCGCATTAGGATGGGCCGAGACAGCAAAGGGTGCCTTTCGGTTTAACACATTAACATAAGGCCTTAACTGATCCGCTCCCAAGGCACAGTTTAAGCCAATGGACATTAGCGGCACATGACTTAGGCTGGTTAAAAAGGCTTCGGCCGTTTGACCCGATAGGGTGCGTCCCGAGGCATCGGTAATTGTTCCCGAAACCATAATAGGAAAGTCCTTACCTAAATCATCAAAAAGTTCTTCTAAAGCAAATAAGGCAGCCTTGGCGTTTAGCGTATCAAAAACCGTTTCCACCAATAAAATATCTACCCCACCTTCAATTAATGCTTCCGCCTGCTCGCGGTAGTTAGCGGCTAGGGTATCAAAATCTATGGCTCGAAAGCCGGGGTTGTTTACATCCGGACTAAGACTAGCGGTTTTATTAGTAGGACCCATGGAGCCCGCAACTAAGCGAGGTTTCCCAGGGTTCTTAGCCGTATACTCATCGGCCGCTTCGCGCGCCAAACGAGCCGACTCCCGGTTAATTTCAGGTACCAAATCTTCCATATTGTAATCGGCCATGGAAATACGGGTACTATTAAAAGTGTTGGTCTCAATAATATCAGCCCCAGCTTCCAAATAAGCGCGGTGTATGTCTTTTATTATTTGCGGCTGACTAAGACTTAATAGGTCATTGTTGCCTTTTAAATCGCTGGGCCAATCAGCGAAGCGCTGACCCCGATACTCGGCTTCTCCTAGCTTGTGGCGCTGAATCATGGTGCCCATTGCTCCGTCCAACACCAATATCCGCTCATCTAAAATCTTGAAAATAGCTTCTTTCGTCATAGTTTCTTTACTACAACTTACCGAGAAAGCCAGATTGAATTGGAATTGTTCTTGCGAAACGCCTCTCATCTATCCTCGTATGAAAACGAGGTGGGAAGTAGCACCCGCCCTAAGGGGTTGCTAAGACATCATCGGGCCCATTCCCTCCGTCTTTCTGGATAAGTATGAGAGCAAATGTAATCCTCAAGCCTTAATGTTGCAAACTCTTCGGATCAATTATCCAATCTTTGGGAACATGCTCCGGCCTTTTATAAAAGTATCGAAAGTGATATTGTCTCCCATCGGGCATCCTAAAAGTCTCACTACGGACAATCCCTAGAAAGTCGTCCCGAAGCACCTTTATGCGCTCCCCTTCATATTGAAGTGAGTCAATATGGTATCTATCTGCCTTGCCTAAAGAAACCCAGAGCTTGTAATTGGGTCCGGGTACATTTAGATAAAACACATTATAATAGTTTATTGAGGGAGTATATTTAAGGGCCGCTGGACCACTGCCGTAGCGCCTTTGACTGAAATAAACATTGCTGGAATAAGCGGTGTACCAACCTGATCTTTGGCGAAGGAAAAACCAGGGCTGAACCGCCAGAGCTCTAAAATCCTGCGGTTTTAACGCTGCGGGCATATACCGTAATTGTTCTTGCCAATCCAATAAGAAATACACCTGATAGTCATCCCCATTTGGATCCGAAACTTCCAGCACGATGGAGTCAAGAATTCCTCGGCTAGCAATTTCATCTAAGTAGATAAATGGATAATACTCGGCGAAGTGATTGTGTTCTGTATAATATTGTACCTCACCATTTCCAAGGTCCCGCCCCGCTTCATGGGTCGCATAATCGCGATAGGTGATTATTGCTCCGTCTAAAGATCGGTTTCGTAAGCGTTTGGTCAGGGCCTTTTTTAGATTTCCGGTGCTGGTAATTTGTTCCTGCTTTATAGTCACAATCGTTCGATTAGGTAATGAGCCTCCCAAGTCAAAAAGCTCTGGATTTACTGGATGTGGCGGACTACTTAAATGCTCTTGGCTTAATGGAGCTACTGGCCGGTAGCTCACACAAGAACTTAATAGGGTCAAAACAATAAAAGAGACTAAGATTCTTTGCATAGCGAGGCTGTTTCTTTAAGTGAATACAAAGTCAATGCCAATAAAAAATCAAAGCCCTATTTCACACGTGGAAAATTTTCTACATTTGCCGCCTGAGTGGAAAAATTTGGCTGATTGCAACCACCCTAAAAAATGCTAAACCAGTGTTTCTCGGTAAGCAATTAGCCTCTCCCCTCTGCAATTTTAAACTCAAAGAAGCTATGTCTTACCTATTTACCTCTGAGTCCGTTTCCGAAGGACATCCCGATAAGATCGCCGATCAAATTTCGGATGCTATTCTCGATCACTTTTTAGCATTTGACCCAAACTCGAAAGTGGCCTGCGAAACGCTGGTTACAACCGGGCAGGTTGTTTTAGCGGGAGAAGTGAAATCTGAAACCTATTTAGATCTTCAGCAAATTGCTCGTAACGTGATTAACAAAATTGGTTACACTAAGAGCGAATATATGTTTGAAGGGAACTCTTGTGGTATTCTTTCCGCTATTCATGAGCAAAGCCAAGATATTAACCAAGGTGTAGATCGTGGTAATATTGAAGAGCAAGGCGCTGGCGACCAAGGTATGATGTTTGGTTACGCTACCAATGAAACCGATAATTACATGCCCTTGGCTTTAGACCTTAGCCATAAGATTCTTCAAACCTTAGCGGATCTTAGACGCGATGGCTCTGAAATTGGTTACTTACGTCCGGATGCAAAGGCCCAGGTTACCATTGAGTATGATGACGACCATAAGCCACAACGTATCGATGCGATAGTGGTTTCTACCCAGCACGACGATTTTATCAAGGCAGAAGGCGGTTTAGCTCAGGCTGAAGCTGATGAACAAATGCTGGCAAAAATTCGGGAAGACATTATCAATATTCTCATCCCAAAGGTTAAGGCGCAACTTAGTCCAGAGCTACAAGCCTTGTTTGGCGATAATATCAAATACCACATTAATCCAACCGGGAAATTTGTAATTGGTGGTCCACATGGGGACGCGGGATTAACCGGACGTAAAATCATTGTGGATACCTATGGAGGTAAAGGTGCTCACGGTGGTGGTGCCTTTAGCGGTAAAGATCCTAGTAAAGTAGACCGTTCTGCAGCTTATGCCGCTCGTCATATTGCAAAGAACTTAGTTGCAGCGGGAGTTGCCGATCAAATCTTGGTTCAAGTATCTTATGCTATTGGTGTAGTTGAACCGATGGGGGTATTTGTAGACACTTATGGCTCCGCCAAAGTTGATTTAAATGACGGTCAGATTGCGGCCAAGGTTATGGAATTATTTGACCTGCGCCCAGGTTTGATTGAGAAGAACCTAAAGTTGCGTAATCCTATCTATTCTAGCTCTGCAGCCTATGGTCATATGGGTCGCACCAATGAAGTGAAGAAGGTGAGCTTCTCACGACCTGATGGAGTGGGCACTGAAACCAAAGAAATTGAAGTAGAACTATTTACCTGGGAGAAACTCGATCGGGTAAACGATGTGAAAGCCACGTTCGGTTTATAGGCGAATTATTTTAAAATTTACTTTGAAGGCTCCTAATAAAGGAGCCTTTGTTTATTTTGCGCAATGCTTCGTTTCCTAATACTTTTTTCGCTTTTCTCGATTGTGCTACCGGCACAAACCATCATACCCCACGATACCACCGTTTCAGGAACCTGGACCAAGGCCAATTCTCCCTATATAATTCAGGGCAAAGTATCTATAGGCAGCAGTCAAACTTTAATTTTGGAACCCGGAGTAGAGCTTCATTTTGCGGCGATACCTAGCCCGAGTTTGAATTACCTCTTTAGCTATTTCTATGGCTCTGGTCTAGGAATGATGGAAGTGCATGGTATCCTTAAGGCGATTGGCTCAGAAACGGAACCTATAATTTTCACCCGGGAGGATACCACCGGTTATTGGGGTGGAGTTATTATAGCCAGCAAATCTCCTCGTCGCTCCATCATAAAGCATTGCAACTTTTTTTATGGCAATGGTTTAAAAAATGTTCAGTTTGCCCAATACGAAGATTTCGCAGCTGTGCTCGGCTTCTATGAAAGCGAAGGTCTGGTTGCAAACAGTAATTTTTCCGCATGCTACACTGGCGGGATATATGCAAAGAGAAGTAACAATCTAAACATTGAAAATTGCACCATATCAGATTTTGGCGGTTCGGGAATTTCCTTGAATCGAACGGAAGCCGAGGTCAGAAAATGTGAGATTAAGGCTGCAAGTAATCCTAGTGGATCATTAGTAAGGGCGGGACTTTGGGCCGAAAATTCAGATGTTCTTCTAGTGAACAGTCTTATCCACCACCTTGGCAGCAATGGGATTTACTTTAAAGACAATGGTGGTTTAATACTAGTAAGGCTTAGGGCGTTTAACAATACTATTGCACATAATGCAGTGGGGATGCGGATGTTTGGTGTTCGCAGCGCTGATTTCATCAACTGCATATTCGCGAATAACACTTTGAATTTTGATCCTCGCGCAAGTATTAGTATACGAATGGAGAATTGCCTTACCACTTCCATTGAATACGATAATAGACTAGACCTTGTAGCCGGTAATATTAAGAATGTTGACCCCGACTTTATAGATGGCCCTAATGGCAATTACCGTCTCTACGGAAGCTCTCCTGCGGTTGATGTTGGTTATGCAAATGCCACCACTTTAAGTTTGGACTCTGTTGACTTTTACGGACAACCACGAATCCAAGGTCTCAATATTGATATCGGCGCGGTGGAGCATCAGCGCTACCTGTCTGCAGAGCAAGTCCATTCTAGATTTAAGTTGGTGGTATATCCCAACCCTTTTGAAAGTAATCTATTCATCTCTGCAGGTCCAGACTGCAGCGGTAGTTACCAATGGTCACTTTACGCATACTCAGGACAAAAAGTAGACAGTGGTTCTTTTAATGCATCAAAAAACAAGCCCCATGTTTTAGCCCTGGATCATATAGGCTCGGGACTCTATCACTTGGAATTATTGAACGACGAAGGTCAGAGGGCCTATTATCAACTTAGAGCTCGTTAGCCTTAACGCCATGCCAAAGAAAATATTAATTTGTCTGTAAATCGACCTATATAAGACGCCACTTATGCTTGGATTTGGCATCATAAAGGGAACGCAGGATTCCCTGAAAATAAACCACGGCTAGTTCAAAAAACACCGAAAATCTCATAAAGGGCTCACTGAGAGCAGGTCCGCTAAAGCTAAGAATGGGGCTACGAAGGTTGATTATACACCCTAGACTGCAAAGCACATTTAACGGCCGCATTTGTTCACGATAGTTTCATAAAAAAGGCCTCCCTAGGGAAGCCTTTTTTGTGTTCTATATCTAGGCTATATTAAAGCTGCACCATCCATCCATAAGGATCCTCTGCAGCACCACTGCGCAATTCAGTAAGCTCCTTTTTGATGCGCATGGCATAACCATCAGCAGGGGTTCCTACCTCATAATCAGTTCCTCTGAAACCAATAGTTGAAATCGGACTAATTACTGCTGCGGTTCCCATACCAAATGCCTCCTGCAGAAGACCTTCTTTGGCGGCATTGATTACTTCCTCCACCTGCACCGGGCGCTCTTCTACTTTTAAGTAATCGCGGTCTCTTAACATGGTTAAAATGCTATCGCGGGTAATACCACCTAAAATACGATCACTTAAAGGAGGGGTAATGAAAGTATCATCAATAATAAAAGCGATGTTCATCGTACCTGACTCTTCTACTAATTGATGATCTTTATGATCGGTCCAAATAACTTGAGTGTATCCCTCTTTACGCGCTTGGTCGGTAGCAAAAAATGCCCCACCATAATTACCGGCACATTTGGTAGAGCCTACACCACCACTAGCACTTCGGGTGTAAGTTTCTTCTACTTTCACCTTCACATTACCGGCGTAGTATGGACCAACTGGAGAAGTAATTATACAGAATATGTATTTCTCAGAAGGACGAGCCGCAACAAATTCGGAACTACCGAACATAAATGGGCGTAAGTACAAAGAATGATCAGGTGCCTTTGGTACCCATTCGCGATCGATGTCTACCAAAGCTCTAATACCTTCCATGAATAATTCCTCTGGAAACTCGGGCATAAACATGCGACGAGCAGAATGATTTAATCGCTTTGCATTGGCCTCCGGACGAAAAATACCAATAGAACCATCCTCGCGGTAATAAGCCTTCTGGCCTTCGAAGATAGCCTGACCATAGTGCAAGGTATGTAAGGCTGGGGTGAAGCTTAACGGGCCATATGGTTTAATTTCGGGCTCAGACCATTGGCCATTGCTAAATTCCGAAATCAACATGTGGTCGCTGAAGGTATTACCGAAAGGAAGATTGGAAAAATCCACTTCAGAAATTCGCGACTGGCTTGTTTTGGTAATCTTCATCTTTTATCAATTTTAAGGGTCTCTTAAGACTCCTTGTTTAGCGCTTTTGAGAGAATGCTATCTTTGTAACTCAAAACAGAAATTACGATGAAAAAAATCGCACTTTGGCTATCTGCCGTGCTACTAGTTAGCGCTTGCAAAAGTAATACAAACGACGGCGCCGAAAAAGCGGAAGGTCAATCAGATTCAACCGCGGTGGAAGCTTCTGCTGAAAGCCTTGAAAACCACTACTTTGGAGACACAATTAATGAAGATGAAGTAGTTGAAATCAGCAATTTATTAGCTTTAATGGAGGGTAAAGATTCCGTGAAAGTGAAATTAAGTGGTGTAGTTAACTCCTCTTGTCAGAAAAAAGGTTGTTGGATGAAGATGGATATGGGTAATGGCGAAGAAATGCGTGTGAGTTTCCGTGACTATGGATTCTTTGTACCTACCAACTTAGGCGGAGAAAGTGCCATTGTAGAAGGCATCGCTTATGTAGATACCCTAGACGTTCAATTCCTTAAGCACCTAGCAGAAGACGCTGGTAAAAGTCAAGAGGAAATTGATGCAATTACAGAGCCAGAGGTGAGCGTAAACTTTACCGCTGACGGCGTGATTATTAAAAGCTAATTATGAAGCTTAGCAAAATAATTATTGGAGGATGTCTCATTGGGACATCCTTTTTTGTGTCTTGTCAGCAAAACTCGGAAGTCATGGCCGAGGAGGCGAAAGCACAAACCGAGCTCAAAGAGGAGCCAAAAGAAGAGAAAACGCTTAAAATGAAAGAAGCTAGCGAGCTTGCCTTGCTTATGCGTTCGATGTATGAGGAAAATCTGGAAATCCGTAAAGGAATAATGGAGGGTGAGATACCCAAGTCCTTTCCTGAAGACTTTGTAAAAATACACAGTGCCCAATCCAATGAGAACCTCAATGAAACTTTCTATGCTCTTGCAGAACAGTACACCGCCAATTTAGAGGCGATTACTGCCGCCAAGACCAAAGAGGAAGGTATTAAGGCTTACAATGGGATGGTAAATACTTGTGCAAGCTGCCATACCATTTACTGTCAAGGCCCTCTGCCAAAAATTAAAAAAATGCGCATTCCTGCTCCGGGTGAGTCATGAAACGCGAGTGGGTACGTACCAAAGATAATAGTCAGACCCTCTGGGTTCCTGAGCTAAAGCAGCATTACCATTCTCATCATGGCGCGGTTCAAGAGTCGCGCCATGTCTTTTTAGAGGCCGGGCTCGCCGCTTTAAAAACCAATCCCTCTATTAGCATTTTAGAAATAGGCTTAGGGACGGGGTTAAATGCTTTGTTAACTTATTTAGAAGGTCCAAGCGAGAGTACTATCTATTACCACGGTATTGAAAAGTACCCCTTGGAAGATACCGAATGGGCCGGCATGGACCCTGCCTCTTTTTTGGGTGAACACCCTAATGCACCTGAAGCTTTTAAGTCGATCCACCAAGCAAAATGGAATGAGCTTGTAAATATTAGTCCCCGCTTTACTTTATTCAAAGAGCAAGTAGACCTTCACAATTTTCAAGCTAACGTCGATAATTTTGACCTTATTTATTTTGACGCCTTCTCCCCGGGCGCACAAAGCGATTTATGGACGGAAGATGTTTTTAAAAAAATGCACTACGTCTTAAAACCTGGAGGCATCTTGGTTACCTACTGTGTTATGGGCGCGGTACGTCGGGCTATGGCTGCTGCTGGTTTCTCGGTAACAAAAATCCCAGGCCCACCAGGAAAACGCGAAATGGTAAGAGCCTTTAAGGCTTAGTCCACCTTGCTTCAAATAGGATTTGTACTTTTGAGATATGACCAAAGGTGGCAATATTGAGGCCTTCACCATTCGTGTGTATGGACTTCTTTTTAAGGATGATCATCTCCTTTTATCGAAAGAGAATATTTACGGTAATGTATACCTCAAGTTTCCGGGAGGAGGTTTAGAATTTGGTGAGGGTACCATCGACTGCCTAAAGCGTGAGTTTCAGGAGGAATGTGACCTTGATATTCAAGTTGGCGATCATTTTTACACTACCGAGAACTTTGTTCCCTCTGCATTCTCCAGTAAGATGCAGGTGATGAGTATTTACTATAAGGTAAGCTGTAAAGACCTAAGTCCGCTTTTAAAAAGAGCTAAAAGCCCAGAACTAAAAAAGCATGGCGACCAAGAGCTAATCTGGCAAAAAATAACTGCGCTCAAAGAGTCTGACTTTGACCTTCCAATCGATAAATTGGTTATTAGAAAAATAATAGAGACAAAGTAACTTTTGTCATATCCAGAGAGGAAAAGTAGCGGTAAAATTGTAAAAATTAAGCCATGCGAACCTTCCTTACCAGCCTACTGCTAATCCTTTACCTTCCCTTAGCAGCTCAAAGTAATTTAATACTTCAGCCAACAAATATTCCGAATTTACCCGGACTACAATCCTTTGCCCATGCCAGCTATAATGGTGAATGGTACATTATTGGTGGTCGAACCGACGGATTACACCGTCGTCAGCCTTGGGCTTCCTTCGATAATGCTGGTCATAATGAACAAATTTTCATAGTTGACCCGCAAAACCAAAGTTTTAAAAGTATCAGCTTACAGGGTTTAAACACTGCCCTATTTGACCAATTACGATCTACCAATATGGAATTTTATCAGGAGGATAGTCTTCTTTACCTAATTGGTGGATATGGCTATTCTACAGGTGCTGGTGACCATATTACCCACCCTAATCTTGTTGTTGTAAACCTCTCTCAATTAAGTACACTCAACAATAATGATATGGCGCCAGCATCTGCTTTTCAAACGGTATTTCATAATGACTTTGCGGTAACTGGCGGTCACTTGAAGAAAATGGGCTCGAGCTTTTACTTAGTTGGTGGACACCGATTTGATGGACGTTACAATCCCATGAATGGACCAAGCTTTACCCAAACCTATACCAATGCAGTACGACGCTTTCAGCTAAACTGGCAAAATGGTAATCCCCAAATTACTTGGCATTCCCCCATTAATGATGCGGTAAACTTGCACCGAAGGGACTACAATGTGCTTTCCGAAATAAGAACTAATGGCGACTACGGACTTATCGCTTACTCGGGCGTTTTTCAAGTAGGAGTTGATCTGCCCTATTTAAGTGCAGTGCAAATTGATTCAAGCGGCGCTTCTGAAATAGCCGGCTTTAGTCAGTATTACAATCATTACCACTGCGCTAATGTTGCCCTTTACGACGCGCAAGCCAACGAAATGCATAACTTCTTCTTTGGAGGTATGGCTCAATACTTCGACCAAAACGGAGTATTAACCCAAGACAATAATGTCCCCTTTGTTAAGACTATTGCCCAAGTAACGAGAGACAGTCTTGGGGTTTACCGCGAGTTTAAAATGAATACTGAAATGCCGGCCTTATTAGGTGCGGGAAGCGAGTTTTTCCCCAATCCCTCCCTCATAGAATATGCTCATGGGATTTTGGACCTCAACAGCATGACTAATGACACGGTGCTTCTTGGCCACATTTACGGCGGAATAGAAAGTACTGCCCCAAACATCTTCTTCATCAATACTGGAGTCGAAAGTTCCGCTAGCAATAGCATATTTGCTGTATATATGGTCCGAAACCAGGGGCAGATCGGAGGCCTATTTAATGAGGCGAGTGTTCAGAATATAAGTTGGCAAATCGCGCCTAATCCTAGTCACAATAAGTTTCGAATTTGGTATCAACAAGCGGCTGGAAACGGAGAATATCAAATGAAGATTTATGATGAGCGGGGCGGACTTCTTAAGACGGAAGGTTGGCAAGCTCCAAATGAAAAAGGGAGTTTTTATCAAGAATTCGTGCTGGATCGTTTCAATAGCGGGGTTTATTTCTTGGAGCTTTGGTTTCAAGGTCAAGCCATTTCTAGTCAGCGCCTAATCATGCGGTAATGAACCTTTTCTGATGCCAATAGTTCTCTTCTTGGATATAAAACTATGAAGGTACTTATTAGCGGAGGCTCTGGTCTTATTGGGTCAGCGATTAGTGAAAAACTCCTATCCGAGGGGCACGAGGTAGCGGTATTAAGCCGTTCCTCAAAATCTCCAAAGCAGGGAATAAAAGCATTTGTTTGGGATCCTGCCAAATCACACCTAGATGAGGCAGCACTTGAAGGCGTAGAGGCCATTATAAACTTAGCGGGCTCTACTATTGCACAGCCATGGACTCCGCATAATAAGGAGTTAATATTGAGCAGTAGAATTGATTCTACACGGACCTTGGTCGAAGCGCTAAGCCGCCAAGAAAATCAGGTACACACTTTTATTAATGCCTCCGCCGTGGGCTACTATCCCAATAGTTTCGAACAAGAATTTACCGAAGCGGATCCACCAGGGAGTGATTTCCTAAGTATCGTTTGCCAAAAATGGGAACAAGAAGCAAGCGCTATTGAGAATCTATCCATGCGATTGCTTAGGATGAGAATAGGGATAGTACTTGACAATGAGGAAGGTGCTTTAGCGAAGATGGCTCTGCCTATTAAATTTGGTTTAGGCTCACCGCTTGGCAGCGGAAAACAGTGGATGCCTTGGATTCATAAGGACGACCTTGCTTCTCTATTTATTTATGCTTTAGAGCATAGCGAAATCCCAACCGGGGTTTACAATGCCGTAGGGCCTTATTCGGTTCGTAATGAAGAGCTCACTAAAGCTTTAGCCAAACAATTACATCGGCCCCTGTTTCTTCCCAAAGTGCCGGCTTTTGTTCTCAAACTAATCCTCGGCGAAATGGCAGCTACCGCACTTGCTAGTAACAAAGTAAGCAGTGCACGGATTCAATCTTATGGCTTTAAATATCAATATAATCGATTAGAGGACGCTCTAGCCGCTCTCTATCCCAATTAGATTTTTATTTTTGAGCGCTTTCAAAAAAACACATTCATGAAGTTAAAACTCCTTTTTCTCTTATCAGGACTAGGTTTTAGTGCCTTGGCGCAAACTGAAAACATCAACCAAAGTCGCTTCCGTCAATTGTATGATCAGCTACCCACTCCTAATATGTATAGGACTGGAGGTGGCGCACCTGGTGCTTTTTACTATCAACAACAGGCGAATTACAAAATGGATATTCGCCTCGATGATGAAAATCAGAGAATTTACGGAGAGGAAACGGTTACCTACATAAACAATGCTCCTGAAGCCTTAGAGTATTTGTGGGTTCAATTAGACCAAAATATGCGCGCTCAAAATAGCTTAACCCAAGCCATAAAAACCGGTGAAGTGGGTCGCAGCATGAGTGCACGATCAATTAAAGGGCTTTTCTATGACTTTGATGGTGGCTTTAAAATAGACCACGTCAGTAATGAAGAAGGCCATTATCAATCGCATAAGATTAATTACACCATGATGCGCATCAATTTAGATGAACCGCTTAAGCATGGTGATTCAATCAGTTTTGGCGTGAAATGGTGGTTTAATATTAATGATCGAGCGAAATTAGGTGGACGTAGTGGTTTAGAATATTTTGAAGAGGAGGATAATTACCTATATACCATTGCTCAATTCTTTCCTCGCATGGCCGTTTACAATGATGTAGAAGGCTGGCAGAACAAGCAATTTTTAGGTCGGGGAGAATTTGCCCTTCCTTTTGGCGATTATGATGTTAAGATTACTGCTCCTGCCGATCACATTATTGGAGCAACTGGGGAGTTACAGAACCCAGAAGAAGTCCTCAGCGAAGAGCAAAGAGAACGATTGGCAGAGGCCATGAATAATACCGAAGATCCAGTATTTATTGTTACTGAAAGGGAAGCTAAGCGAGCCGAAGGCAAACGCAGTAAGGAAGAGAAAACTTGGCATTTTAAAGCCAAGAATGTGAGAGACTTTGCTTTTTGCTCAAGTCGCAAATTCATTTGGGATGCCATGGCGGTAAAATTTGGCGATCGCACCGTGTTGGCGATGAGTTATTATCCCAAAGAAGGTAATCCCCTTTGGGAGCGCTACTCAACGCGAGTAGTAGCACATACCATTAAAACCTATTCAAAATTCACTTTTGATTATCCCTACCCTGTAGCAATATCGGTACATACTGATCGCATCGGTATGGAATACCCAATGATTTGCTTTAACGGCGGTAGACCAGAGGCAGACGGTACTTACAGCAAGCGAACCAAATATGGTATGATCGGCGTAATCATTCATGAAGTTGGTCACAACTTCTTCCCGATGATTGTAAATTCGGATGAGCGTCAGTGGACTTGGATGGACGAAGGCTTAAATACTTTTGTTCAATACCTCACTGAGCAAGAGTGGGAGGAAAACTATCCCAGCAGAAGAGGTCCAGCCTACAAAATTGCGCCATATATGCGTTCCGAGAAGAAGGACATGGTGCCAATTATGACCAATTCGGAAAGCATCTTACAATTTGGAAATAATGCTTACGGCAAACCAGCCACCGCATTAAATATCCTGCGAGAAACAGTGATGGGTCGAGAGCTCTTTGATTACGCCTTTAAAATGTATTGTCAGCGCTGGATGTTTAAACATCCCACACCAGCCGATTTTTTCCGCACCATGGAAGATGCTTCAGCAGTGGATCTAGATTGGTTTTTCAGAGGTTGGTTTTACACGACCGACCACGTAGATATCGCTTTAAAGGATGTAAAATGGTATCGTCTAGATACTAAAAACCCCGATGTTGAGAATCCGAAAAAACGTAAAGAAGCAGAGAATGAGTTTATCGGAGATCGCCGCAATGCTGAAGAGTTAAAAGGAAAGCATTACAGCGATGCCCATCCCGAAATGGCGGATTTTTATAATAAGAATGACGACTGGACCGTATTCCCAATCGATCGTAAGGAATATGAAAAATACCGGAAATCCCTAAGTGAAGAGGAAAAGGAAATTCTCGATAGCGGTTATAACTTCTATGAGTTAAACTTTGAGAATAAAGGTGGACTGGTAATGCCCGTAATTCTGCGCTTCACTTTTGAAGATGGAAGTCAAGAGGTTAGCCGCCATCCTGCCGAAATTTGGTTGAAACATGAAGAGTCCTTCAGCAAAATCTTCGCCTTCGAGAAAAAAGTAGAAAGAATTGAACTAGATCCCTTCTTAGAAACAGCAGATACGGATCTTAATAATAATCAGTGGCCAAAAGAATTAAAGCCCAGCCGATTTGAATTGTACAAGTCACGCAATTACAGGCGTGAAAACCCTATGCAAAGAGCGGCAAAATAGGTCATTTGCCCTATTGTAATCTAATCGGACAAGTAAGACATTCGGTCATCATTAGCATAGTTTAATGATATAATTCCTTCCCCTTATAAAGGTCGCTTTTTGCGGCCTTTATTTTTTTGGGGGAAATCCATCATCTTTGTGCTATGAAAAAGGGCTTCATTTTAGGTTTAGCTGTTTTGCTTCTGAGTTCCTGTGGTAGTTTAAAGCCTCCGAGACAAAGCAATAGCAAGGTTAAACCCAAACCTAGATATGAACATGAAGTACTCAATAATGAAATGGAAGAAGGCTTGGTCGAAAAGCCGAGTGTCGATAAGGAAGAAAGCAGTACAGTTTCCCTTAAGTCACTAGATGACTTTATAGACGATTGGTACGGAACGCCCCATAAAATGGGCGGGATGAGCAAAAAAGGAGTCGATTGCAGCGGCTTTGTAATTATTGCTTACCGAGAAATTTTTGAAAGGGAATTCGAGGGCCGACGGGCAGAGGACCTTTTTGCGGAGATGGAAGCCATTGAATTGAGTGAATTAAAGTATGGCGACTTAGTGTTCTTTAAAGTTAAAGGGCGTCGCATCGATCACGTAGGAATCTATTTGGGAGACCTAAAATTTGTGCATACCAGTTCCAGTCGCGGGGTAATGGTAAGTGCTTTAAGCAATAGCTATTGGCAGAAGCGCTTTTTTAGAGGAGGGCGTTATAAGAATTAACGCAAACGACTTCCCCTAGCTGCCCACCATGGATGGATTTCGTAAGTCAGTCTTTTTGCTTTAACCGCAGGATCAGCCTCAATACAAGCCTTCGCTTCCTCGAGGTTAGGAACTCTCAAAACTAGGATACCTCTTAATTCGGTATTATCCCCCATCGGACCGGCGATATCTAATTTCCCGAGCGCGGCCAACGAATCAATATTGGCTAAATGCCCTTTTTGGATAGCCATAGCCTCTTCTTGAGACTGACTCCTTTCGGGACCACTTTTTAACAAAATCAAGAAATACTGCTTCATTAGATAGGTCGTATCCCCATCTTTCATTTCAAAGGTCTGAAAGCCATTTTCGTCGGTCTGTACCTGTGCCGATGCACTAAAGGACAGAGTGATGATTAAAAGAAATAGAGCAAAACCTTTCATAAGCTATTACAATCGTTCCCAGCGGATCTTTTGACCTTTCTGCAAGCCCCATTCATCGCTAAGTCCACCTTTTATTTCTAAAACCATAGAGGCTGGTCCTTCCGAAGGTAAACTTGTTTCATCCAAGGGGACTGCATTTTTTTGAATACTCACAATCTCCATTTGGTCATTGATGTAGATAATGTCTAAGGAGACATATGTATTCTTCATGTAAAAAGATTGTCTGCGCTCTTCCCCCATCAGAAAAAGCATGCCCATGTTTTCCGCCATAGAACGGCGATACATCATACCATACTGGATTTCCGCGATGCTTTCTGCCAACTCAATATCTAAAAGCTTTAAAGTGTCGACTGCATTGCTATCAAGAATTGCTAGACTGGCCTCCTTGGTAAATTGAGGCTCTACAATGGTCGGTAACTTCTTATTTTTACCCTTATTTCCCTTACCGGAACCCATAGGAAGAACGGTAAACAAAATCCATAGG
This sequence comes from uncultured Flavobacteriales bacterium, assembly GCA_913055685.1. GTDB lineage: Bacteria > Bacteroidota > Bacteroidia > Flavobacteriales > Schleiferiaceae > Croceimicrobium. The sequence goes on along the minus strand of CAJXKC010000001.1, from coordinate 1,423,939 downwards.
CCAAAGGCTATTAATAGACCTATCGCAATAATGCGTTGACGATTTCTATTCATGATCAGTTTTCTTAGCGAAGATTGTGAAATAAAGGCCAATTAAAACAGCTGGAAAACTCAAACTCTGGCCGATATTTATACTGCGCCCCTGCTCTGCCACCACTTGGTTTTCTTTCATGAATTCAATCGCAAAGCGGAAGCCGAAAATTAGAATAAGGAAAAGCCCGAATAGCATACCTTGACGCTGCCGCACATCAGCAACTAGATAAAGACGAGCCAAGATGAAGAAGATAAGCAGGTACCCTATAGCCTCATAAATTTGGGTGGGACTACGAGGGTAACCGCGGGCCTCAATGTAAGCCTGACCTTCGATAGTATCATCCCAGCGCAGTTTAGAGCCTGTAATACTTAAATTTAAATCCTCTTTACTAGAAGCGGCCAAAAGAGGCTTAATTCGACTTAAAACAAGCTTCTCAGCTAAATCCTGATCGGTAATCTTAGGACCAAAGTTTAATTGAAGGTCATATAAAGGGTAGCTTAAAGAATTACTAATCTCATACTCTTCCTTTTCAATGAAGTCAACCGAATTGATATAGTCACCGTAATTGATTAGGATACGCTCCCGTACCGGGTTGGTGAAAACCATTTCCCAAGAAGAATTAGAGATATCCCCGTAAATTTCACTGTTGGCAAAGTTCCCTAAACGAATAAAGCATCCCGCTAGAGCCACCGTAATTACCACCCGATCCAAAATCCAAAGGGCAGATTTATCGATTACCCTTTTACTGTAAATGATCATGGCTATAACTATAGCAATGGCCGCACCATGGCTAGCCAGACCACCTTCCCAAACTTTTAAGATTTCCCCTGGATGCTGCGAGTAATAATCCCATTGATAGAAAAATACGTGCCCTAAGCGAGCACCTACAATGGTGGCAATAACTACATAGGTTAATAAAGTGTCGAGCTTTTCAATGGCGTATCCTTCTTTCTTAAAGATGCGCTTCATGATTAAATATCCTAAGACAAAACCTAAGGCAAAGAGTAAGCTGTAGTAGCGTAAGGTAAAAAAGCCTAAGTCGATACCTCTACCAAGGTCCCAGGTTATACTTAAGATAGAACTCATAATTCAGATTTGCCGGTGAAATTAAGAAATTAAGGCTAAGGCAAACGGGCCAAAACCGCTTTTGCCTTTTGTTGAACTCCCTCATGAAAAGCATAGCCGGAAAGTGACTCCGCCTTCTTAAGGTATTTACGGGAACTGCCATAAGCCCCGGCCTGCTCATAGATATAGCCTAGTTGTAAGTAACTATTCCCAAGGGCATAGGTAACATTATCTTGAAAGGAAATTACTTTTAGGAATTCGACCTCTGCCTTTTTATAAAATTTAAGCTCCTGTAAAGCCCGCCCCCTGCGATAATGAAACTCCTGCTTCTCCCAATCTTCGCGACATTGCTCACTTAACATCCAGGGGCTAAGTCTTTTAACTATTTCTGCATATCGACCAGCATCAAAATCAAGGCGAGCCTGAATTAATCCCTTATTAAATCCTCTCTTTGCCTCGGCCACGGCCTGTTTATCTGCTCCACTTGGTGCAGACTCATCGCTTAATATCATTTGCCGGTATGCCTTCGCCTGATCCTGGTTTCCTTCCAATAAATTATACCAAGCCAAATATCGGTAGGTCGATTTGCGATGTTCTTGATCCTTAGTTTCCTTTAAAAAAGTGTCCAAATATGCTTTGGCCAAACTAGGCTTAACCATTAAAGCCACCTTTCCTTGGTAATAGGTGAAATACGGAACTTTCAAATGAGCCGGAGAGTTTGGTATGGCTTGCAGCAATCGAAGGGCTTCCGCGGCCCGGCCTTGCTTTAACTCCTGTTGTGCTTCCAGATAAATGAAATAGGCAGAGCGCTCAACCTCGATACCTAAAGTAAAGAGCGAAACCTGTTCCTTAGTTTCCAATTCGAAATTGATAAAGGCATAGATATAGCCAAAATAATCCCGGTAAAATCGATATTCCGGATTTGCCAGGCTATAATAGTAAGCCTTACGAATCATCTTCAAACCACGCTCTATATCTCCTTTAAAACCGAAGACAGCCGCCAATGACCGATAATCGCTTGGCAAACTGCCCACCGCCGCTTGTAAAACACCATAAGGCACTAAAGTGGGGATGTGGTTAGGGAACTTTTCTAAGTTTTCTTGTAATAAATTATAGGCTCGATAAAAGCCCCATGCGGCCTTAAGGTTATGCTTGTATTTCGCATATACACCGGAACGAACAAGTAATAGTTCGGCCAACAAGACCCGCTTATTGGGGTCTTCATCCGACAAGTCTTCTAAGCCGGAAATCAACTGATCAAGATGATCTCGATTTTGCTCAAAGAATTCTTCATCCTCCACTAAGAACATGCGAATGCAAAGCGCGGCTCCTTCGGTATAGTCTGCTAGTCGGTTCTCGGGGTTCTGAATACGTTCCGCTTTCAGCCTTTGATCAAGATCTTGGTAGCGAAGTTCCATGGTGGCTTTCTGGGCCTCAACCATGTTATTGGTGAACTCCACTTTTTGAGCAGTTATTATACTGCTGGAGAGGAATAAATTAAGTAGGAAAAGTTTTCGCATAAAAAAAGGGACCTCAAGGTCCCTCCAAAATTGCTATAATTTTTTATTTCTTGGAAGTGAAAAGTTTCTCCATTTTCTCTTCCTCTTCGCGTGCCAATTCTGGATCTACTAAAATACGACCCGAATGCTCGTCGGTAATGATTTTCTTTCTCGCGGCAATTTCTAATTGACGCTGTGGTGGAATGGTAAAGAATGAGCCACCTGATGCACCGCGTTCCACTGGAACAACAGCTAAGCCATTGCGAGCACTGTCGCGCAAACGCGTGTAGGCTTTTAATAGACGCTCTTCAATTACCTTCTGTTGTTTAGCTGATTCCTTAAGAAGAACCTCTTCTTCATCCTGAGTTTCCTTCAAGATATTATCCAGCTCGCCTTTCTTAAAATCTAAATGAGACTTACGCTCGGTAAGCTTCTCTTCAGAGGCAGCAATTGCTTCCTTCTTATTGTCAATCTTAGCTTTGAATTCTTTGATACGCTTCTCAGCTAATTGAATTTCCAACTCTTGGAACTCGATTTCCTTCGAGAGAGCGTCAAATTCACGATTGTTACGTACGTTTTTCTGCTGTGTCTCGTACTTTTTAATCTTCTCCTCAGAGTCTTTGATCAGGTTCTTTTTGGTTTTCACCTCCTGATCCAATTCAGAGATATCTGTATTTAACTTCTCGATGCGAGTTTCTAATCCACCGATTTCATCTTCCAGGTCTTCAACCTCCAAAGGAAGTTCGCCACGGATGTTACGAATGCGGTCGATGCGGGAGTCAATAAGCTGAAGATCGTAAAGGGCACGTAGCTTTTCTTCAACAGTAACTTCTTTAGCCATAGAGCTATAAATAATTGATCGGGTTTGTACTGTTTTCCGTTAAAAGAACGGCAAAAGTAGGGAATTTTTTCCGCAAATACTCGGCAATCAGGTCAATAGTGAATTGTTCATTCTCATAATGACCAATATCTGCGATAAGTATTTCATTTTCAGCTTCAAAAAACTGATGGTATTTAAAATCGGAACTCAGGAATAGGTCGGCCTTTTGTGCTTTAGCCGCTCCTAAGAGGAAGCTGCCGCTACCACCGCACCAGGCGACGCGCTGCACGCTACTTTTAGGAGGCTTGGTAAAGCGCACTATACCGCCAAATGTTTCTTTTATCAATTTCAGGAAGTCCATTACAGCTACTGGCGATTTGAGGTCCGCAATCATTCCTGAGCCTATTTCAGCATGTTCATTTTCAAGGCTAAACAAGTCGTAAGCTACCTCTTCATAGGGGTGATTTGCTTGCATGGCCTTCAAAACCTTTGCGACTTTATCGGACTCAATTATACATTCTAGTCGAAACTCCCCCTCCTCATGCCGCTGTCCAATTTCGCCAATACTAGGATTAGCATTAGATGATGGTCGGAATGTTCCTTTACCAGCGGCGCGGAAACTACACTCATCATAGTTACCAATACTTCCTGCCCCTGCTTCCCATAAAGCTTCAGCAAGTGTTTGCCAGCTATTCTCCGGAACATAGACCACAAGCTTATGCAGAAGTCCTCGTTTGGGAGCCAATATTTTCATATCCGAAAAACCCAAACGTCGACCTATTTCAGCATTTACTCCGCTGGCTACATTGTCGAGATTAGTATGAAGGGCGTAGAGTGCAATATTATTTTGAATTGCCTTAATTAGGGCTCGCTCGGCATCGGTACGTGGACTTAAGCTTTTTATTCCTTTAAAAATTAAAGGATGGTGCGCAATTATTAAATCACATCCATTAGCTAAAGCTTCATCAATTTGTTTTTCAGTAATATCTAAACAAATTAGGGCTGACTTTATTTCCGACTGCGGGTCTCCAAAAAGTAGTCGGCTATTATCGTAGGATTCTTGATATTCTCTTGGAGCCCATAGTTCCAGTGCTCCCGTGATTTCGCTTAAGGTCATACCGCTAAGTTAAAATACTATCCGACAAAGGGTACCTTTACCGGCCTTACTTTCTATCTCGAAGCGAGCCTTCAATTTCTCTACTGCATCATGCACTATCACCAAGCCTAAGCCAGAACCCAGCTCCTCCTTTGTTCCCATTGTGCTAGTGCTAATTTGCGCTTGAATATCGGCGAGCTTCTTGGGATCAATACCCAAACCTTGATCCTCAACCTCAATTTTTAAGCTAGTACCTTCCTCAATTGCCCTTAAACTTATCTGATCTCCATGAGATGAAAACTTAATGGCATTACTAAGTAAGTTAAATAAGGCGGTTTGCAGTAGAAAGCGATCGCTTCTTATGAACTCAAAGCCGATTTCAACCTTTAAGTTCACATTCTTTGCTAGCAATCGATTATTTAGTAAAGCTTGGAGGTCCTTGAATAATTCACCAATAACCACTTCCTCTTCCTTGACTCTAAAATCAGCCCGATTTAAATTTATCCAGCTTACGGTATTGTCTAGCATTTTAGTGGTAAGCTCCGTAGTTTCCTTGATTTGATCTAAAAGAACTTTAAGGTCTGCCTCCTCTAAATGTCCCAATTGATACTGATCCAGCAAAGAACTCAACTGTCCGAGTGGAGTACGAATATCATGGGATAAGATGGAAATCATCCGACCGCGCGTATTGGCTATTTCCGCAATCGCTTTATTCCGCTCACGTGTGTTTATATTGATCCGGTATACTGAGAAAACAGCAATAAGAGAAGCCACGATTAAAGCAACTAAAATTACCCCTCTTTGCTTACTTGCGGCCAGTTCCGTTTCGAGAGCTTTGGTCCTCAAAGCAGAATCTTTGATACGAATTTGAGTTTCAAGCTTATGGAGGTCACCCTTTCCCTGAATCGAATCTTTCTGCACTAACAAGGAGCCGTATTTTTTCATCGTCTGAAAAGCACTTTCAAAGTCTTTTTCATAGGCCTCTAAGTTTGCTTTTACTTGATGATAGTCAACCTGCTGACTTATCGATGCGTTGGAACCTACGTCCAGATAAGTTTGCTCTAATTGTGGATAATAGCGTTTCACTATATCTAATCGCCCAAAGCGAATAGCGCTAATACTTGCCTCTAAAAGGGCCGTAAGTTGAAAATTTGTACTAACTGCCGATCGGGCTACTTGACTTAACACTTGAGGATAACGAATCACAAATTCCAAAGAATCAGCTATACCTAAGCTGGTTACAGCAACATAGGCAGCTAAACTGGAACTTGACTCTAATTCCTGTATTAAACTATCAATTTTCTTAAAAGCTTTTGCACTGGACCCAAACTCCAGATGCAATAGCGCAGCCATGAAACTAAAACGCGCCCTTTCAGCATTATCAATTTCCTTTGGGTAATTATGCTTAGCGAGATCTAAATAATGAAAGGCTTTAGCGGAATCGTCCGTATAGAAATAGACGCCTGAGAAATTAGAATAGGTTCGAGCCACTCCTAGCGAATCCTTATTATCTAGAAAAATACGTAATGCACGCTTGTTATACTCTAAGGCTTCAGGAAAGGCCTCTAACTGAATATATGATCGACCTAAGTCGAGTAAAACCCTTGCGTAGTTGGCACTAAGCGTATCTTCTTTGGGCCAATCATCTAATAGAGTCTGACCGTAGTAAATTAACTCCTCATGCAAGCCATTGTTAAATAAGCTCTTGAGAGAGTCTACCGCATTTTGCTGATCAATGCCATTTGAGAATAGCCAATGACAACAGCTTATCAAAAGCGCTACTAATATCCCCTTTTTCAATTCCTAATTCTTTAACGCTAGTGCATTCAATAGCGTAGGCTAATATATTTCAATATAGACCAATAAAAAAACCCCGATGCTTTCACATCGGGGTTTTAGTATCAGGAAAATGGATTAACCATTATTCTCTTCGTCTTCCATTTGCTCTTTTAATTTGCTTAGGGCGTCTAAATCACCTAAAGTAGAACGCTCTACATTAGAGTTAATCACCTTAACAGCTTTCTGAGCTTTGGCTTTATCGGCTTTCTGCTTGTCTGCTTTCACTTGCTTATGCAATTCGGTGTGTGAAGCTACCACGCGACGGGCGTCAGCATTAAACTCGATAATTTTGAAATCGATCTTTTCATCAGGAGCTACTTCGCTACCATCTTCCTTCACCATGTGACGGGCAGGAACGAAAGCTTCAACACCTAAGTTTTCGAAAAGGATTTCAGCACCCTTGTCCACCTTACGTAGAACCTTAGCTTCGATTACGCTACCTTCTTCTAATAAGGTTGCATAAGTTTCGAATGGATTGTCTTCTACTTGCTTGTGACCAAGGCTTAAACGACGGTTTTCAACGTCGATATCCAATACAACTACTTCCAATTTAGCGCCAACTGAGGTGAACTCACTTGGGTGCTTAATTTTCTTAGTCCAGCTTAAGTCGCTGATGTGAATTAGACCATCAATACCTTCTTCAAGCTCAACGAATACACCGAAGTTGGTGAAGTTACGTACAGCACCTTCGTGCTTAGAGCCTACAGGATATTTAGTAGTGATGTCGGTCCATGGATCAGTAGATAATTGCTTGATACCAAGAGACATCTTGCGCTCTTCGCGGTCAAGGGTTAATACTACTGCCTCAACCTCGTCGCCCACTTTCATGAAGTCTTGAGCAGAACGTAAGTGAGTGCTCCAGCTCATTTCACTAACGTGAATAAGACCTTCAACACCAGGAATAATTTCAACAAAAGCACCGTAGTCAGCTAATACCACTACTTTACCTTTTACCTTATCACCTTCTTTCAATTCGGTGTCTAAGTTATCCCATGGATGCGCTTCAAGCTGCTTTAGACCTAATTGGATACGGGTCTTGTCCTCGTCGAAGTCCAAGATTACCACGTTCATAGTCTGGTCTAGCTCTACCACTTCTGAAGGGTGGTTGATACGGCTCCAGCTTAAGTCGGTGATATGGATTAAACCATCTACGCCACCAAGGTCGATAAATACTCCATAAGAAGTGATGTTTTTCACCACACCTTCTAGTACTTGACCTTTCTCTAGCTTGCCAATAATTTCGCGTTTTTGCTCTTCCAAATCGGCTTCGATAAGCGCTTTGTGAGAAACAACAACGTTCTTGAATTCGTGATTGATTTTCACAATCTTGAATTCCATGTTCTTATCTACATAAGCATCGTAATCGCGGATTGGCTTCACGTCGATTTGTGATCCAGGTAAGAAGGCCTCGATACCAAATACGTCTACGATCATACCACCTTTAGTACGACACTTGATGTAACCTTTTACAACTTCTTCGTTTTCGTGAGCTTCATTTACACGATCCCAAGCTTTGATAGCACGAGCCTTACGGTGAGAAAGTACTAACTGACCTTCTTTGTCTTCTTGCTTGTCTACCAATACCTCAACTTTGTCGCCAACTTTAAGGTCTGGATTGTAACGGAACTCATTTAAAGAAATAACGCCCTCGCTTTTGTAGCCAATGTCTACAATCGCTTCACGGTCGGTTTTGCTAATTACAAGACCTTCAGTGATGGTGTGTTCGTCGATTGAAGTAAGAGACTCTTCGTAAAGCTTAGTAAGCTCTTCACGTTGAGCTTTGCCCTTTGAAGCAATTCCGTACTCAAACTCTTCCCAATCGAACTCAGTGTTATCCACTTCCTTCGCCTCAGCAGTTTCTTCAACTTTTGCCTCTTCAACGTTTTCAGTGGCTTCGGTAGTAGCCTCAGGAGTGTTTACCACTACCTCTTCTGCTACTTTTTTGTTTTCTTCTGACATGCAGAAAATATTTGTATTTCATCGACCTTGAAACGAGGCGGGAGCAAACCGACGAAAGAATTACATTTTTGTGATAATCAACCTTTTCCCTGTTTCATAAACTCCCCAGAAAAAGGAGTGCAAATTTAGACTTATTTTTTTGAAAACCAGACTAAAAAATAGCGCTAAACCTAAATTTATCCTGCACGAAAAAAATCTGGATTTATACATTCGCAATATGAGAAGCCTATTTCTAATCCTACTTTGCTTTCAATTGTCCGCCCAGAGCGCAAATTGGAAGGATTTTGGTCCTAATCAAAGGTTAATTGCCTCGGCTAAACTTTGCCTCGATTCCACACAAAATCTATACTATTCGGCCAATGGTGACACCAATCATTTACCAGGTAAAAAATGGGCTCTTTACAAAATAGACCCTCAAGGAAATGTGATTTGGAATAAACTATACGGTGGTGTTGGGAACTATACTGCTTCGCAAATCCTTTTCAATAAGGACAAATTATTCGTTGCGGGGGATAAAAATTGGAACGATACCGATCGCGCCTGGGTAATGATTTTGGACACCGCAGGAAATGTACTTCAACAGAACTTTTTCGGAAGTGGCGACAGCGTGGTGCTAGGTCAAGATATTGCGATTAATCAAAATTCCGAACTGGCCTTATTAAATCAGGTTCGGAGCCAATCGGGCCAGCCTCTAGGTGCACAGGTCTTAATTTTAGACACCAACCTTAATGTACTTGACCGACATCTTCAGTTGGATACGGCCGAGTTTGTTTCTCATGAAATTTGTCCCTTGCCTTTCGGCGGATGGGTTTATACCGCCGATTATCAACAGCCCACTAGATTTGATATCTTGGTGACCAAGATTGATGCAAGGGCCCAATTCGTGAAAAGGGTAATTGTCTCTAATGGTTACACCCGTGGAGGAAATGCCATTGCGATGAATGACCAGCATCAGATTGTAATTGGTGGTGAAGGTGCATCGGCCTTTTCGGTTAGCTTCGACATTACCCTCACTCGTTTAGATACCAATTTAAATCTAATCTCCGATGTTTTCGTTCGACCAGGCGTTGTGAAGAATGACGCTTGTTTTGACATGGCCATCAGTCCCTACGGCACCTACCTTTTTACCGGATACTATATTGCACCCGAAAATGGCAACACCGAAATGATTGTCGTAGAAAGTGATTCACTCGGTAATCGCTTGCATATAGATACTTACGCTAAGTCATCTACCTGTATTGGTTCAGGAATTATCTGTGATAATCAAGGGCGCTTCTATGCCGCTGGCAGCGATTTTAATCTGGCTCCATCCCTAATTTTAGCCAGTGGAATGGCGAAAGGATTAAATACCCGCAAGCCTAAAGGCCTCGAAAATCTTGAGTTTTTTCCTCAACCCTTTCAGGATGAACTTTTCGTTAAGGGAGATTTCAGACCACAAGAATGGAAACTTTTGGATGCGCTGGGCCGCGAATATGACTTCCATTATCAAGAAGGGAAAATTAAAGCCTCGCTTAAACCGGGTTACTATTTCTTGAGGTCAAGCCAAAGTAATCAGGTATACCGACTCATTAGCCAATAAAAAAGGCCACCATTAAGGTGACCTTCCTATAAAACTTAGCGGGACTTTATGCGCCGTATTTTTCTTTCAAAAGCTTAGTAGTGGTGGAACCGGGGCGCTCGATTGGCATACCTAGGGCACGGTCCCAAATTAAACTAGCTAAGGTTCCCAATGATCTTGAAACTCCGAATAATACGGTGTAGTAATCGTATTGGGTCAATCCATAATGCATAAGCAACTGACCCGAGTGCGCATCTACATTAGGCCAAGGGTTTTTCACCTTACCTAATTCTTGTAGTACGCTAGGCACCACTTCATAGATACGGCTAATAACCTGGAATAAATCATCGTCTGGCATGTGCTTTAAAGCAAATTCACGCTGAGCAGTGTAGCGTGGATCCGTCTTACGCAATACCGCGTGACCAAATCCTGGAATCACCTTTCCACCGTCTAAAGTTTGACGTACATATCCCTCGATTGCCTCTTTAGATGGTAATCCGCCACCTAATTCCTCAATCATACCTAGAGTCCAACGAATTACCTCCTGGTTTGCCAATCCATGTAATGGTCCGGCTAAACCATTCATACCCGCTGCAAAAGACTGGTAAGCATCGCTTAAAGCCGAACCAACTAAGTGAATAGTATGACCCGATACATTACCTCCTTCGTGATCGGAGTGTATAGTAAGGTAAATTCGCATTAATTCACGGAACTCCTCGTTGTTGAAGCCTAGCATATGGGCAAAATTACCACCCCAATCTAAGCTCGGATCGGGTGCAATATGATCGCCATTGTGATAGGTACGGCGGTAGATATATGCAGCTACTCTTGGAAGACGAGCAATAAGATTCATTACGTCTTCGTAGGTAGGTTGCCAGTAATCTTTCTTGTTAATACCATCGCGGTAAGCGGTGTGGAATTCACTTTCGGTACGCAAGGCCATAATTGCACTTACGAACTGAGTCATCGGATGCGTGTCGGTTGGTAAAGCGTCCAATACATCAAAAACGTGTTGGGGCACATCTGCACGACGATTCCATTCTGCAGTTACTGCTTTTACCGCTGCTTCATCAGGAAGTTCATCAAACAACATCAGGTAAAAAATACCTTCGGGAAGAGGTTCATTTCCTCCTGGCGCTTTAGGTAATTTTTCCTGTAATTCCGGAATTGAATAGCCGCGGAAACGAATCCCTTCGGCCGGATCCAATTTTGAAGTTTCGGTAATTAAAGCTTGTACGCCGCGCATACCGCCGTAAAGCTGACTAATTTTAACTTCACCTACCACCTTATCGCCATGGGCCGCCAAGAAATCCTTTATTTCCTGCGCCGCGGGAGCAATCTTAGTAGAAAAGTGCTGTTTTAAATTTTCCATTGATAAAGCTTATTTTTTGAGGTACTTAAAGTTCTTACCGAGGTATTTAGCGCTTTCGCCCAAAATTTCCTCGATGCGTAATAGCTGATTATACTTAGCCATACGATCACTACGAGAAGCGGATCCAGTTTTAATCTGACCGGTATTGAGGGCTACGGCCAAATCGGCTATGGTAGCATCTTCGGTTTCACCACTGCGGTGACTCATTACACATGTCATATTATTTGCCTGCGCTAAACTCACAGTCTCGATGGTTTCGGTTAGGGTTCCGATTTGATTTACTTTAATAAGAACAGAGTTAGCGGCATTTTGATCGATACCAGCCTGAACTCTTTCCACATTTGTTACAAATAAGTCATCTCCTACCAGCTGAACTTTATCGCCAATGGCAGCGGTTAACTTAGTCCAAGCTTCCCAATCATCCTCATGTAATCCGTCCTCAATAGAGATAATAGGGTATTTAGCAACCCATTCGCTCCAATAGCTTACCATTTCATCACTGCTGCGCTTAGTACCATCGCTAAAGTGGTAACACTTATCGTCGGCATTATAAAACTCACTAGCTGCTGCGTCCATGGCAATGTAAATATCCTCACCGGCTTTAAAGCCTGCTTTTTCAATGGCCAGAAGAACCGTTTCTATCGCTTCTTCATTGGATTGAATATTTGGAGCAAAGCCTCCCTCATCACCTACATTGGTGCTATATCCTTTATCTTTTAGTACTTTCTTTAGGTGATGAAAAATTTCTGTTCCCCAGCGCAGGCCTTCCGAAAAAGAACTTGCTCCAAAAGGCATCACCATAAATTCTTGAAAATCGATGGCATTATCGGCATGCTCGCCCCCATTTAGAATATTCATCATAGGAACGGGCAGTGTACGGGCATTAACACCCCCTACATAATTGTATAGCGTTTGTCCAGTCTCCTCGGCTGCGGCCTTCGCCACCGCTAAAGAAACAGCTAACATGGCATTAGCACCTAATTTAGCCTTATTAGGAGTGCCATCCAATTGAATCATTTTTGCGTCGATTGCAGACTGATCCTCTACATACATACCTAGAATTTCGGGCGCAATAATCTCATTGACATTGCTCACCGCCTGGCGAACACCTTTACCCATCCATTCGCTGCCTCCGTCGCGTAACTCCACGGCTTCATGCACACCGGTAGATGCACCTGAAGGCACGGCTGCGCGTCCAAAGGATCCGTTCTCAGTAATCACATCTACCTCTACGGTAGGGTTGCCTCGGCTATCTAAAATTTGACGGGCGTGAATTCCAGCTATAATCGACATACTATTTGGTTTTATGTTGTTTTATTTGATCAACGAATTGATCGAAAAGGTATTCTGAATCATGTGGGCCAGGGAAGGCCTCTGGGTGATATTGCACACTACTTACTGGCTTGTCCTTCAGGCGTAAGCCTTGTACACCATCATCATTAAGGTGGCGGTGGGTTAATTCAACTGCCTCATTTTGCTCAATGGCGTCCATGCTCACCACGAAACCATGATTCTGAGTGGTAATTTCACCCTTACCCGTTAGTACATTCAAAACGGGGTGGTTAATACCGCGGTGACCTTGGTGCATTTTAAAGGTGTTTAAACCTTGCGAGATGGCGATTAGCTGGTGACCCAAACAAATTCCAAAGACGGGATAGCCTGAATTCACCATTTCATTTACGATACTAACCGTGTTTTGCATCGCTGCAGGATCTCCTGGTCCATTAGAGATAAACAATCCATCCGGATTCCAGGCTTTCATTTCTTCCAGACTGGTATCCATAGGAAATACTTTCATGTAACAACCGCGATTGGCAAAGTGGCGTAAAATATTACGCTTTACTCCTAAGTCTAGTACCGCCAAACGGTGTTCCGATTTTTCATCGCCAAAAAAGAAGGGTTCTTTAGTCGCTACTTTAGAGGAAAGCTCTAAGCCTTCCATAGAAGGAACCTCTTTTAACTGTGCTTTTAATGCCTCCAAATCATCAGTGGCGGTGCTCACAATTGCATTCATGGCTCCTTTACTGCGAATATGACGCACTATGGCTCGTGTATCTACATCCGCAATTACCAACTTCCCATTGTCTTCAAAATACTTAAGCAAAGAGCTTTGCGCTCCAGGCCGACTATGGTAAGCACTAAAATTTTTACAAATTAATCCGGCTATTTTGATAGAATCAGACTCTACTTCATCTTCCTTAACGCCATAATTACCAATATGGGCATTGGTGGTTACCATTATCTGCCCATAATAACTTGGGTCGGTAAAGATTTCTTGATAGCCGGTCATACCGGTATTGAAACAAATCTCACCAGTAGAAGTACCATCAATTCCTACGGAGCGGCCCCAGAAAACGGTGCCATCTTGAAGGATAACTACCGCCTTTTTTCGTGTTGTGTTGGTCATAGTGTAAAAAACTGTTCAAAGTTAAGCCCAAAAGCTATCAGACACAAAAAAAGGGATAAGAACTAATGCTCTTATCCCTTTCTATTATTCTACCGAAAACAATTATTCTCCTTTCTTGCTTTCGTCATCTTCTTTTGCTTCCTCAGCAGTCGTGTCTTCTGCCTTGGTTTCTTCAGCTGCAGGAGCCTCAGCTTTCGCCTCCTCTACTGGAGCTTCTTCGGCTTTGGTCTCTTCAACCGCCTCTGCTGCTGGTGCTTCTTCTTTTACTTCAGCTGCAGGTGCCGCAGCACTAGCAGTTTCTTTCTTAGCACCACCGCGACGGCGACGAGATTTCTTAGCTTCTTTCTTCGCGTTGGTGTAGATTTCGTTGAAATCTACCAACTCAATCATACACATTTCCGCATTATCACCTAAGCGCGTTCCAGTTTTAATGATACGAGTGTATCCACCTGGACGATCACCTACTTTGGCAGCTACTTCACGGAACAATTCAGTTACACTGTTCTTGTTGCGTAAGTAAGAGAATACTACACGACGGTTGTGGGTAGTATCACTTTTAGCTTTAGTGATAAGGGGCTCAACGAATAACTTAAGCGCTTTTGCCTTAGCTACAGTAGTGTTGATACGTTTATGCTCGATTAAGCTGTTGGCCATATTGGACAACATCGCTTTACGATGGGAAGCGGTTCTACCGAGATGATTAATTTTCTTTCCGTGTCTCATCGGTTACTAGTCCTTGTCTAATTTGTATTTAGAAATATCCATACCGAAGCTCAATCCTTTGCTTTCTACCAACTCGTCCAATTCGGTGAGTGATTTTTTTCCAAAGTTGCGGAACTTCATCAGATCACTCTTGGTGTAAGTTACTAAGTCACCAAGGGTATCAACTTCGGCTGCTTTAAGACAGTTTAGAGCACGAACCGAAAGGTCCATATCAACTAATTTAGTCTTAAGGAGCTGACGCATGTGAAGAATTTCTTCATCGTAGCGATCTGCTTCGTTTCCTGCTTCTTCTTCTAAAGAGATCTTTTCGTCGCTTACCAACATAAAGTGCTGAATCAAAATCTTAGCAGCTTCAGTTAGAGCTTTCTTAGGATGAATGCTACCGTCGGTAGTAATATCCAAGATCAACTTTTCGAAGTCGGTTTTTTGCTCTACCCGGTAGTTCTCAATGCTATACTTTACGTTCTTAATTGGAGTATAGATAGCATCTACTGCGATCGTACCGATTGGATCACCGCTTTTCTTGTTTTCTTCTGCTGGTACATAACCACGACCTTTTTCAATAGTGATATCCATTGAAAGTTGTACAGAAGGATCTAGGTTACAGATCACTAAATCTGGGTTAAGCACTTGGAAAGCACTGGCAAACTTACCGATATCACCGGCAGTCATGCGCTCTTGGCCACTAATGCTTACGTTGATTTTTTCATCCTCACTATCCTCAATCTGACGCTTAAAGCGCACTTGTTTAAGGTTAAGAATGATCTCTGTAACGTCTTCTACCACACCTTTGATGGTAGAGAACTCATGATCTACACCTTCGATACGTACGGAAGTAATTGCGAAACCTTCTAATGAAGAAAGTAATACGCGACGCAAAGCATTACCCACCGTGAGTCCGTAACCGGGCTCCAAAGGCCTGAACTCAAACTGACCTTCAGTGTCGGTCGCGTGGTTCATGATAACCTGATCAGGCTTCTGGAAATTTAAAATCGCCATAAGGGTAGGGATTAAGATTATTAATTATTTAGAGTACAATTCTACGATAAGCTGTTCCTTGATATTCTCAGGAATCTGTGCTCTCATAGGAACGCTCAAAATCTTGCCGCTGTGAGAAGACTCATTCCACTCTAACCATTCTAAGGTTTCTTTACGAGTAGAT
This sequence comes from uncultured Flavobacteriales bacterium, assembly GCA_913055685.1. Classification (GTDB taxonomy): domain Bacteria; phylum Bacteroidota; class Bacteroidia; order Flavobacteriales; family Schleiferiaceae; genus Croceimicrobium. The sequence goes on along the minus strand of CAJXKC010000001.1, from coordinate 1,408,406 downwards.
AAAGAATCGGAAATCACTTGTAGCGATTTAGACTTTTCACGAATTGCGATTACATCGCTGGTCTTAACGTGGTAAGAAGGAATGTTCATTACCTCGCCGTTTACCGTAATGTGACGGTGACCTACTAACTGACGAGCAGCGCGACGCGTAGGGGCAATACCTAAGCGATAAACGATGTTGTCCAAACGAGACTCGCATAATTGCAATAATACCTCACCAGTAATACCTTTTGCACGTGAAGCCTTGTCGAACATGTTCGCAAATTGACGCTCCAAAATACCATAGGTGTACTTGGCTTTTTGCTTTTCGGCTAATTGAATAGCGTACTCAGACTTCTTCCCGCGACGACGGTTAGGACCATGCTGACCGGGAGGGTAGTTTTTTCTTTCTAAGGCACGATCAGGACCAAAAATAGGGTCTTGAAATTTACGTGCGATCTTTGAAACGGGGCCTGTATATCTAGCCATTACTAATTAATCTAAGTAGATTATTAAACTCTTCTTCTTTTCGGAGGACGACAACCATTGTGTGGAATTGGAGTAACGTCAACAATTTCCGTTACTTCTACTCCACTGTTGTGGATGCTACGAATCGCAGATTCGCGACCGTTACCTGGACCTTTTACGAATACCTTAACTTTCTTAAGGCCATACTCTGCCGCCTTGGTAGCACAATCCTCTGCCGCCATTTGAGCTGCGTAAGGAGTGTTTTTCTTAGAACCACGGAATCCCATTTTACCGGCACTAGACCATGAGATTACTTGACCGCGAGTATTAGTAAGCGAAATAATAATGTTGTTAAAAGAAGCATTAATGTGGGCTTCACCCGCTGCTTCAACAACTACTTTACGCTTTTTGCTAACTTTTGCTTGCTTCTTTGCCATAATGCGTCAAATATTATTTAGTGGCCTTCTTCTTGTTGGCAACAGTTTTTCTACGACCCTTACGAGTACGAGAGTTATTCTTGGTACGTTGACCGCGTAGTGGTAAACCAGCACGGTGACGAATACCACGGTTACAACCGATGTCCATCAAGCGCTTAATATTCAACTGAATTTCTGAACGAAGTTCCCCTTCCACTTTGTAAGTATCAGAAATGATACCACGGATTGTGGTTAACTGATCGTCGTTCCAGTCGCTAACTTTAATGTTTGGGTCGATACCGGCTTCCGTAAGGATTTTCTCAGCGCGGCTCTGACCAATACCAAAAATGTAAGTGAGGCCAATTACGCCACGCTTGTTTTTTGGTAAATCTATTCCTGCAATTCTCGCCATATCAGTTAGATATTAACCTTGTCGTTGTTTGAATTTGGGGTTCTTCTTGTTGATTACGTACAATCTGCCTTTGCGTCGTACAATTTTGCAGTCTGCACTTCTCTTTTTTAATGATGCTCTTACTTTCATAATATTAATATCGGTAAGTAATACGTCCTTTGGTTAGGTCATAAGGAGACATTTCTAGCTTCACCTTATCTCCTGGTAATAGCTTAATGTAGTTCATGCGCATTTTTCCGGAGATGTGAGCGGTAATAACATGACCATTCTCTAATTCTACGCGGAACATAGCATTACTTAATGCTTCTACAATAGTGCCGTCTTGTTCGATTGCTGATTGCTTCGCCATAATTAATGCTCTTAGAAAGCGCTAACTGCTCTCCCTTTTAACTTTCCATTTTTCATTAAACCGTCGTAATGACGATTCAATAAATAACTTTCAATTTGCTGCAGTGTATCTAAAACTACACCTACCATAATCAACAGACTGGTACCGCCGTAGAAATAGGCAAACTGAGTATTAACACCTGCAGTCATCGCAAATGCTGGTAAAATGGCTAGGATCGCTAAGAAAATAGATCCAGGTAAAGTGATACGCGATAATACCGTATCTAAAAACTCAGCGGTAGCCTTACCAGGCTTAATCCCTGGAACAAAACCTCCATTGCGTTTTAAGTCCTCAGCCATCTGATTTGTATTTACCTGAATCGCGGTGTAGAAATAGGTAAATAAAATGATGAGAACGGCAAACACGAAGTTGTACCAGAAACCTTGTATATCAGAGAACATCGAAACCAACCAAGTGGCATTTCCAGTTTCTAGTCCGCTGTAAGATAAAACGGTGATAGGAATGAACATAATCGCCTGAGCGAAGATGATAGGCATTACCCCAGCCGCGTTCACCTTTAAAGGAATGTACTGACGGGCCATATTACCTGTGAAGGTACGACCACCAGTAGTTCGCTTAGCATATTGCACCGGCACTCGACGCACCGCCTGCACTAAACCAACCGATAATAAAATAACAATTAATAAGGCTGCAATTTCCACTACGAATAATACCAGACCACCACCAGAACGTTCCATTTTAGAAACCAATTCTTGGAAGAAAGCTTGCGGTAAGCTTGCAATGATGCCCACCATAATAAGTAGTGAAATACCATTACCAATACCTTTATCAGTAATACGCTCCCCTAACCACATTGCAAAAATAGTTCCCGCTGTAAGTACAATGATACTTTGGGTCCAGAACAATTGTGGGTTAATAGAAACCGCTACCCCTTGGGAAGTAAGGTTGGCAATATAACCTGGTGCTTGAGCCATAGTAATACCAATGGTCAGTAAGCGAGTAATCTGGTTTAATTTACGACGACCACTCTCTCCTTCTTTCTGCATCTTCTGAATAGAAGGGACTGCCATACCTAGCAATTGAATTACAATGCTAGCAGAGATATAAGGCATAATACCTAAAGCTAAAATGGAGGCATTCGAAAATGCACCACCGGTAAAGGCATCCAAAATGCCAATCAGTCCGCCATCGGCTTGTGACTGTAATCCGGTTAAACTCTCAGTATCAATACCTGGAAGTACTACGTTAGAGCCTAAGCGATAAATAAGCAATAGACCTAAAGTCAAAAGAATCTTTTCTCTTAACTCGTCGATTGCCCAGATATTCTTGATGGTATCAATAAATCGCTTCATGCTCTAAATTATAGCGTTTTTGCCTCACCACCTTGAGCCTCAATTGCTGCTTTCGCAGAAGCTGAGAAGGCGTTGGCTTCAATAGTCAATTTTGCTTTCAATTCACCACGACCTAGTACTTTCACTAAATCCTTCTTGGCTACTAACCCGTTTTCTACTAGGTCTTGCATACTTACTGTATCCTTAACCTTACCATTATCAACTAGAGCTTGGATAGCGTCTAAGTTAATGGCATTGTATTCAACACGATTTGGGTTTGTGAAACCAAATTTTGGTACACGACGTTGCAAAGGCATTTGACCACCTTCGAAACCGATCTTGGATTTGTAACCACTACGAGACTTGGCCCCTTTGTGACCGCGCGTAGAAGTACCACCATGACCAGATCCTTCACCACGTGCAATACGCTTGGTATTTTTTACGGATCCTTCTGCTGGTTTAAGATTGTTTAAGCTCATCTTTTATAAATTCTAAAAATGCTTAGTTCAATTCTTCCACTTCAAGTAAGTGCGATACTTTACGCACCATACCTAAAATTTGGGGAGTAGCTTCGTGCTCTACTACCTGATTCATCTTACGCAAACCTAAAGCAGCGAGGGTACGCTTTTGGTCTTCAGGACGGTTGATTTTACTGCGAACTTGTTTAACTCTGATCTTAGCCATGAATCAAATCTTAACCGTTAAATACTTTGTCAACGCTAATACCACGAGTCTTAGCAATAGCACCAGCATCACGAAGTGATAATAGTGCATCGAAGGTAGCCTTCACCACATTGTGTGGATTTGACGAACCTTTTGATTTTGCTAATACATCATGTACTCCACAGCTTTCTAACACTGCACGCATGGCACCACCAGCGATTACACCGGTACCATTGGAAGCAGGACGCAAGAAAACGCGAGCGCCGCCAAATTTACCATTTTGCTCGTGCGGAATAGTGTTTTTCACTAAAGGAATACGAACCAAGTTTTTCTTAGCATCTTCGATTCCTTTCTGAATAGCCTCAGATACCTCTTTACTTTTACCTAATCCGTAGCCTGCCACTCCTTTCTCGTCACCTACCACTACGATAGCAGAGAAACCGAAGGTACGACCACCCTTAGTTACCTTAGTTACACGCTGGATCCCAACCACGCGGTCGGTTAACTCCAAGCCACTAGGCTTTACTCGTTGAATATTTTTATGTCCTTTAATCATAAGGCTACCTTAAAATTTTAAACCACCTTCGCGTGCACCTTCGGCAAGAGCCTTAACACGACCGTGGTATAAATATCCACCGCGATCGAAAGCGCATTGTTCAACACCTGCTTCCGCAGCTTTTTTGGCCAAGGCCACACCCACTGCTTTAGCTATATCTGACTTGGTTCCTTCTTTAGCAAGGCCTTTATCCATAGAGGATGCAGCTGCCAAAGTCTTTCCACTAACGTCGTCGATCAACTGAGCGTAAATCTCTTTGTTTGAACGAAACACGGAAAGGCGTGGAATCTGAGCGTCACCGTTAACATTCTTGCGAATTCTATTGCGAATTCTTGTTCTTCTTTGTGTTTTAGTAAGTGCCATCTCTTAATTATTTGCTAGCAGTTTTACCGGCTTTTCTACGGATGTACTCGCCTACATAGCGAACACCTTTACCTTTATAAGGCTCAGGCTTACGGAAAGAACGAATCTTTGCCGCAACCATTCCTACAAGCTGCTTATCATGACTCTTTAACTCTACGATCGGGTTTTTACCTTTTTCAGATACAGTATTTACCTGAACTTCTTTGGGTAATTCAATCACGATATTGTGTGAATAACCTAAAGAAAGGTCAAGGCGCTGACCCTGGTTAGAAGCACGATATCCAACCCCTACTAGCTCTAATTTCTTTTCAAAGCCAGTAGAAACACCTTGCACCATGTTATTGATCAAAGAACGATACAATCCGTGGTCGGCGCGGGTTTGCTTCTCTTCATTTTTACGAGCTACAGTTAAAACCTCACCTTCGATAGTAATATCGATAGCTTCTGAGATCGTCTGACTAAGCTCGCCTAGTTTACCCTTCACGGTAACTACACCATCGTTGAACTTTACTTCAACACCAGCTGGGATAGTAATGGGGGAATTTCCTACTCGTGACATCTTCTAATTTTTAGTATACGTAGCAAAGTACTTCGCCACCTACATTTTCTTTACGGGCTTGCTTATCGGTCATTACACCTTTAGAGGTAGACACGATTGCCACACCTAAACCATTGATAACACGAGGTAACTCGCCACTACCACGGTAGGTACGCAATCCTGGCTTACTCACACGCTTCAAAGAGCGGATAGCAGGCTCGTTGGTAACTTTATCATACTTCAAGGCAATCTTAATGGTACCTTGAGGACCATTATCCTCCACTTTGTGGTTAAGGATAAAACCTTGATCTTGTAGAATACGGGTAATCTCCTTCTTCAAGTTAGAAGCAGGAATTTCTACGATTTTGTGTCCCGCCATGATGGCGTTACGAACCCGATTCAAATAATCTGCAATTGGATCTGTAATCATCGCTAAATCTAATTTACCAACTGGCTTTTTTAACACCTGGGATTAATCCCGCATTGGCCATTTCTCTGAAGGTTACCCTTGAAATACCGAACTGACGCATATAACCGCGAGGGCGGCCGGTCAATTTACAACGGTTGTGCATACGCACTGGAGAGGCGTTCTTTGGAAGCTTTTGTAATGCTTCGTAGTCACCTGCTGCCTTCAAGGCGGCACGCTTCTCAGCGTACTTGGCTACCATTGCTTCACGTTTGCGCTCGCGCGCTTTCATTGATTCTTTAGCCATAACTTATTTTTTGAAGGGTAAACCTAAATGTTTTAATAATGCGAAAGCCTCCTTATCGGTATCTGCGGTTGTCACAAAAGTGATATCCATACCGGTAATACGACTTACTTGATCAATATTCATCTCTGGGAAAATGATCTGCTCGGTGATACCTAAAGTATAGTTACCACGTCCATCAAAACCATTATTCTTGATTCCGTTGAAATCACGGATACGAGGTAAAGCAGACCAAAGTAAACGCTCTAAAAATTCAAACATCTGGTTGCCACGCAAAGTAACCTTTGCACCAATTGGCATTCCCTTACGAAGTTTAAAGTTAGAGATATCCTTTTTTGAATAAGTAACTACTGCTTTCTGACCAGCAATAGAAGTCATTTGCTCTACAGCTTGATCTACAAGTTTCTTATCACCTGTAGCATCGCCAACACCTTGAGATAACACGATCTTTTGCAAGCGTGGAACTTCCATGCGGTTTTTATAACCGAATTCCTCAGTTAAGGCCGCAATGATTTGCTCTTGGTATTTGTCCTTTAATTTGGTAGAAAAGTCCATTACTTAATAATCTCTTGAGTTTTCTTTGAGTATCGAACCAAGTTCCCGTTCTCGTCTGCCTTACGACCTACACGAGTGGGTTTGCCAGTGCTAGGATCTACCAACATTAGTTTAGAAACATAAATAGGAGCCTCAGTTTCTTCGATACCACCCTGTGGGTTAGTAGCGCTTGGCTTCTGATGTTTCTTAACTACGTTAATACCTTCAACAATAGCTTTACCTTTCTTGGGAAGCATTTCTAAAACCACACCTTCCTTGCCTTTATCTTCGCCGGAAAGTACGATTACCTTGTCTCCTTTTTTAATATGAAACTTTGCCATTGTTAATCCTTTATAGCACCTCTGGCGCTAGTGATACAATTTTCATGTACTGCTTGTCGCGTAATTCACGAGCCACTGGACCGAATACACGAGTACCGCGCATTTCGTTTTGAGCGTTCAACAATACGCAAGCGTTATCATCGAAACGGATGTAAGACCCGTCTGGGCGACGCACTTCTTTTTTGGTACGTACCACTACTGCCTTGGACACTTGTCCTTTCTTAGCGTTACCAGAAGGTGTAGACTCCTTAATGGTTACTACAATACGATCGCCTACCGAAGCGTAACGGCGACCAGTTCCTCCTAATACGCGGATCACCAAAACTTCCTTGGCTCCAGTGTTATCCGCTACTTTTAGTCGTGATTCTTGTTGTACCATCGCTTACTTAGCCCTTTCAATGATTTCTACTAATCTCCAGTTCTTGGTCTTGCTCAAAGGACGAGTTTCCATAATGCGAACAGTGTCGCCAATATTACAGTCATTCGTCTCATCGTGAGCATGAAACTTTTTGGTAGTCTTAATAAACTTACCATACATCGGGTGCTTTTGCTTTTTCTCAACCGCAACTACGATAGACTTATCCATCTTATTGCTGGTTACGATCCCGACACGTTCCTTACGCAAGTTTCTTTTGTGTTCCATTTGAAACAAATCTTATTAAAGATCTAGGCTTAGGAACGAGCGCGAAGCTCAGTTTCTAAACGTGCGATCACCTTTCTTTTTGATTTCAACTCCATGGGATTTTCCAATGGGGAAATATGATGAGCCATACGTAACTTGTCGTAGCTGATCTTTTCCTCTGAAATAGCCTCGCTAATTTCTTGCGTAGTCATTTCCTTGATAACAGATGCCTTCATCTTTCTAATCTAATTAGACACCGGTATAATCCCGGCGAGTGATAAACTTACATTTAACAGGAAGCTTTTGTGCTGCTAAGCGCAAGGCTTCTTTTGCAATATCCTGGTTAACACCGTCCAATTCGAACAAAATACGTCCGGGACGAACAACTGCTACCCAGTGATCTAAAGCACCTTTACCTTTACCCATACGTACTTCCGCAGGCTTTTTGGTAATAGGTTTATCGGGAAAAATGCGAATCCAAAGCTGTCCTTCACGCTTCATGTAACGAGTCGCTGCAATACGAGCGGCCTCGATTTGACGTGAAGTGATAAACACTGAATCCATAGCTTTTAAACCGAAACTACCGAAAGCCATTTCAGCACCGCGTTGGGCATTACCCTTCATACGGCCTTTAAACTGCTTTCTATGTTTTGTCTTTTTAGGTTGTAACATCTTTCAATAATTTAAGCCTACGCTTATTATTTTCTCTTTCTTCTGTTACGTCCGCCACCAGCGTTACCGCCCTGAGCACCCGATTTCTTGGCTGCTCCGAATGGATTGCTTAGATCGCGTTTACCGTATACTTCGCCTTTCATGATCCACACTTTAATTCCTAAGCGACCATAAGTGGTATGTGCTTCAGATAAAGCATAATCAATGTCGGCGCGGAAAGTGTGTAACGGAGTACGTCCATCTTTATACATTTCAGAACGTGCCATTTCCGCACCATTAAGACGTCCAGAAACCATAATCTTGATTCCTTCAGCACCCATACGCATCGAAGCGGCGATAGCCATTTTCACAGCACGACGGTAAGAGATACGTCCCTCAATCTGGCGGGCAATAGAATCGGCCACCAATTTGGCATCTAATTCAGGACGTTTGATCTCGAAGATGTTAATCTGAACTTCTTTGTTAGTGAGCTTTTTAAGCTCTTCTTTCAACTTATCGACCTCTTGTCCACCTTTACCGATAATAATACCAGGACGACTGGTAGTAATTGTTACGGTAACAAGTTTTAAAGTGCGCTCGATAATGATTCGACTTACACTGGCTTTGGCAAGACGAGCGTACAAGTAATTACGGATTTTGGCATCTTCCGCAATCTTGTCGCCATAATCACGACCACCATACCAGTTGCTGTCCCAGCCGCGGATAAATCCTAATCGATTTCCTATTGGATTAGTCTTCTGTCCCATGCGGTTATTCGTTTGTTTCGTTAGATTCAACAGTAGCTGCCTCAGTGCGTGCATCTACTACTACAGTCACGTGATTGCTACGCTTGCGAATGCGGTGAGCACGACCCTGTGGGGCGGGCTGGATACGCTTCAACATACGCGCAGAATCAACTTTAATTTCAGAAATGTAAAGCGCTGCATCCTCGATACGAGCTCCCTCATTCTTCTGCTCCCAGTTATTGATTGCAGAAAGAATCAATTTCTCCATAGGAATGCTGGCATGCTTTGGACTATTCTTTAATAAGAACAAAGCCTTATCTACGTCCATTCCGCGTACCATATCCGCTACCAAGCGCATCTTGCGAGGGCTGGTTGGATAATTGCGCAACTGAGCGCTCGCCACGTTTTCACGGGCTACTTTATTCGCTTCAGCTCTAAGTCTTTTTCTAGATCCCATATCTTAAATCTTAGCGCTTACCTTTATCTTTTTTATTACCACCGTGTCCACGGAAAGTACGGGTAAGAGAAAATTCACCGAATTTGTGTCCTACCATGTTCTCTGTTACAAATACAGGAACAAAAGTTCTTCCGTTGTGCACTGCTATGGTCTGACCCACCGCTTCAGGGAAAATCATGGAAGCACGAGAGTAAGTTTTAATAACTGACTTCTTACCGCTCTCCACATTCGCCAATACACGCTTCTCCAGCTTATGGTGAATAAAAGGACCTTTCTTTAATGATCTCGCCATAGCTTAATTACTTTTTACGTCTTTCAATGATATACTTGTTCGACTCTTTCTTAGGAGTACGGGTCTTGTAACCTTTTGCAGGAACACCAGTACGAGAACGTGGGTGACCACCGCTCGCGCGACCTTCACCACCACCCATGGGGTGATCTACTGGGTTCATAGCTACACCACGAACGCGTGGACGACGACCTAACCAACGGCTACGACCGGCTTTACCACTGCGCTCTAATTGGTGATCAGAATTTCCAATCGCACCAATAGTAGCTTTACAAGTAGTAAGAATCATACGAGTCTCACCACTAGGTAACTTGATAATCGCGTACTTACCATCACGAGCTGCTAGCTGAGCGAAAGCACCGGCCGAACGAGCAATGATAGCCCCTTGACCTGGACGCATTTCGATACCACTAATAACAGTACCTAATGGAATATCTGCTAAGAACATGGTGTTACCGATCTCTGGAGTCGCTTCGCTACCGCTCATAAGCTTCTGACCTACTTGAAGGCCATTAGGAGCAATGATGTAGCGCTTTTCACCGTCGGCATAAACCAACAAAGCCACGCGAGCAGAACGGTTAGGATCATACTCGATGGACTTTACAGTTGCTGGTATACCATCTTTATCACGCTTGAAATCGATTACACGATATTTCTTCTTGTGACCACCACCAATTTGGCGCATGGTCATCTTACCTGTATTGTTACGTCCGCCCGACTTTGATTTCCCTTTTACAAGAGACTTCTCAGGCTTGCTGGCGGTTACAGTTTCAAACTGACCTACAACTTTAAAACGCTGTCCGGGAGTAACCGGATTTAACTTACGTACAGCCATAATTAAATTTCGCTATAAAGGTCAATAGTTTCACCACTGCGAACTTCCACAATGGCTTTCTTATACTTACCAGTGTTACCACGACTAATACCAGTTTTGGTGTAGCGGAATTTACGCTTACCTGGCATTACCATAGTACGAACACTTTCTACGTTTACACCGTAAAGCTCTTCTACCGCCTTGCGGATTTCAACCTTATTGGCATCTACCGCAACTTCAAATGCAAAGCGATTCATCTCTTCGCTGTCCGCGGTCGCCTTTTCGGTGATGATTGGTTTAATCAAAATGCCCATGGTCTACTTTCTTAAAACAGTTTCAAGCTTTTCTAATGAATCTTCAGTTAAAACTACTGTTTGAGCGTTCAAAACAGCGTAAGTGTTTATTTCTGAAGCAGTTACAACATTAGAACCCTTAAAATTTCGGGACGACAAATATACAGCTTTATTTGACTCACCAAGCACTACCAAAGATTTTTTGTCTTGAAGCCCTAGCGCCGCTAGAATTTGCAAGTAATTTTTGGTGCTTGGAGCGTCCATTTTTAAGCTTTCCAACACTACGATATTGCTATCAGCAGCTTTCTGACTTAAAGCAGAACGACGTGCTAAAGCTTTTAACTTTTTGTTCAATTTGAATCCGTAGTTACGAGGACGTGGACCAAATACGGTACCACCACCACGTTGTACTGGACTCTTCAAAGAACCAACACGTGCGTTACCAGTTCCTTTCTGACGGAAGAACTTTTTAGTGGTACGAGATACCTCTGCACGTTCTTTCGCTTTGTGAGTACCTTGACGCTGATTGGCCAAATATTGCTTAACATCTAGATATAAAGCATGCTCATTAGGCTCAATCGCGAATAAATCATCAGCCAAAGTCACCTTGCGTCCGGTGTCTTTACCTTTACTATCTAATACTGCTAATTCCATTACTTGGTGATTATTACGATTGAGTTCTTAGGACCTGGAACCGACCCTTTAACAACTAATAGATTCTTCTCTGCATCTACTTTAATAACACGTAAGTTTTCTACTACAGTGGTAGCGCCACCCATACGGCCGGCCATACGCATTCCTTTAAATACACGAGAAGGATCTGAACCTGCACCAATAGAACCAGGTGCACGTAAGCGGTTGTGCTGACCGTGGGTAGCTTGACCTACACCACCAAAGCCATGACGTTTAACAACCCCTTGAAATCCTTTACCTTTAGAAGTTCCGCTTACATCAACGAATTCTCCTTCAGCAACGAATTGGTCAACGCTGATTTCAGCGCCTTCCTTCAATTCTACAGCGTAACCATTTAATTCGAACTCCTTTAATTTAGTGCGAGGACTAACTCCTGCTTTCTTAAAGTGTCCGGCAAGGGCAGCTGTAGTAGCTTTCTCTTTTTTCTCACCGAAACCAATTTGTACGGCTTCGTAACCGTCAGTCTCAGCGGACTTGATCTGGGTTACCACATTGGGCTCTACTTCGATGACGGTACACGGTAAATTTTTACCGTTTTCGTCAAAGAGGCTTGTCATCCCGATCTTTTTACCGATCATTCCAGGCATTTGACAATCTATTTATAATTAATACTATTCTATCAAACTTTAATCTCAACCTCAACTCCACTTGGAAGCTCTAACTTCATCAAGGCATCAATAGTCTTAGATGATGAACTGTAGATATCTAACAAGCGCTTGAAAGAAGATAATTGGAACTGCTCACGTGATTTCTTGTTTACGTGAGGAGAACGCAATACGGTGTAGATACGCTTATTGGTCGGCAATGGAATTGGACCATTAACGATTGCACCAGTGCTCTTTACGGTCTTAACGATCTTCTCAGCAGACTTATCTACTAAGTTGTGGTCGTATGACTTTAATTTAATGCGAATTTTCTGACTCATCTTTCTAATAAAATCTTAATCGTTACCCTTAACTTTTGCAATAACCTCGTCTGCAATACCTTTTGGAGCCTCATCAAAGTGAGAGAATTCCATGGTAGAAGTCGCACGACCTGAAGAGTTAGTACGCAAGTCGGTTACATAACCAAACATTTCAGATAAAGGCACCTTGGCTTTAATCGTTTTAGAGTTATTACGATCACCCATACCTTCTACTACTCCGCGACGACGGTTCAAGTCACCCACGATATCACCCATATACTCTTCTGGAGTTAATACCTCCAATTTCATAATAGGCTCTAACAATACTGGGTTAGCCTTTGGAACTGCGTGACGGAAAGCCATCTTAGCCGCAACCTCGAAAGAAAGCTGATCCGAATCCACTGGGTGGAAAGAACCATCCTTCAAGGTAACTTTTAAGCTATCAACAGGATACCCTGCTAAAACACCAGTAGTCATTGCTTCTTTGAAACCTTTCTCTACTGATGGAATAAATTCTTTAGGAACGTTACCACCTTTTACTTCGTTAACGAATACTAAACCTGGCTCTTCTGAGTCACTTGGTTCGATAGTAACAATAATATCAGCAAACTTACCACGACCACCAGTCTGCTTCTTGTACACCTCGCGGTGATCTACAGTACCGTTGATGGCCTCTTTGTAAGATACCTGAGGTGCACCTTGATTTACCTCAACCTTGAATTCACGCTTCAAACGGTCAACGATAATATCTAAGTGTAACTCACCCATACCAGAGATAACAGTCTGACCTGTATCCTCGTCGGTGTGAACTTGGAAGGTTGGATCCTCTTCTGCCAATTTAGCTAGAGCCATACCTAGTTTATCCACGTCAGCTTTAGATTTAGGCTCTACCGCTAAACCAATTACTGGCTCTGGGAAGTCCATAGACTCTAAAACGATAGGGGCATTCTCAGCACATAAAGTATCACCAGTTTTGATGTCTTTAAAGCCAACTAAAGCACCGATATCACCAGCACCTAACTGATCAATCTGATTCTGCTTGTTAGAGTGCATTTGGAAGATACGTGAGATACGCTCTTTTTTACCAGTACGAGTATTCTTCACGTAAGAACCTGAAGGTAAAACACCAGAATAAGCACGGGTGAAACAAAGACGACCTACGAATGGGTCGGTAGCAATTTTAAATGCTAAAGCACTAAATGGCTCGTCGTAGTTAGGCTTACGCTTTTCTTCTTCACCAGTATCTGGATTAGTACCAACAATCGCGTCAATATCAACTGGAGCTGGCATCAATTCCATTACCATATCAAGCATGGCCTGTACACCTTTGTTTTTAAAGGCAGAACCACACATCATAGGAACCACTTTGTTAGCGATAGTCGCTTCACGTAGGGCATCTAAGATTTCACGCTCGGTCAATGATTCTGGATCCTCGAAATACTTTTCCATTAAAGTATCGTCGAACTCTGCTACCGCTTCCAATAATTTCTCACGGTATTCAGTAGCCTCGTCTAACATGTCGGCAGGAATTTCAACTTCATTGAAAGTCATACCCATGTCTTCCTCGTTCCAAACGATACCGCGGAAGTTAATAAGGTCAACTACTCCTTTAAAGTCTGCTTCTGCTCCGATAGGTAACTGAAGAGGTAAGGCATGAGAACCTAACATTTCTTTTACCTGAGCACATACGTTTAAGAAGTCAGCACCCTGACGGTCCATTTTATTTACGAAACCGATACGAGGTACATTATAGTTGTTTGCTAAACGCCAGTTAGTCTCTGACTGAGGCTCAACGCCATCCACTGCAGAGAATAAGAATACTAATCCGTCTAACACACGTAATGAACGGTTTACCTCAACGGTAAAATCAACGTGTCCGGGAGTATCAATAATGTTAATGTGGTAGTTGTCACCACGGTAAGGCCAACTTAGGGTAGTAGCAGCAGAAGTAATGGTAATACCACGCTCTTGCTCTTGCTCCATCCAGTCCATAGTGGCAGCACCATCGTGCACCTCACCAATCTTGTGGCTAACACCACCGTAATATAGGATACGCTCAGTAGTGGTAGTCTTACCTGCATCAATGTGCGCAGCGATACCGATGTTACGAGTGAATTTTAAATCTCTTTTTGCCATGATTTTATTGTCCGTTTAGGGAATTTAGAATCGACCAAAGTGAGCAAATGCTTTATTAGCCTCTGCCATTTTATGAGTATCCATACGCTTCTTAACCGCCGCACCTTCTTCCTTGGCAGCAGCCATAATTTCAGAAGCTAAACGCTGGGCCATAGACTTCTCATTACGCTTACGAGCGTAAAGGATAAGCCACTTCATAGCAACAGACACCTTGCGGTCTGGACGGATTTGAATTGGAATTTGGAAAGTGGCACCACCTACACGCTTAGAACGAACCTCTACGTGGGGCATCACATTATTTAGTGCCTCTTTCCACAATTCTAAACCGTTTCCTTCTCCAGTCTTTTCAGACACGATATCAACGGCATCGTAGAAAATGCGGTAAGAAACAGACTTCTTACCGTCTAGCATCATCATATTTACAAAACGAGTTACCAAAGTTTCACCGAAACGTGGATCTGGTAACAATGGTCTTTTTTTAGCTCTTGCCTTTCTCATGAGACTTTTTCTCCTTTAAAGATTATTTTTTGTCTTTTGGACGTTTGGCTCCGTACTTAGAACGACGTTGCATACGACCATTTACACCAGCGGTATCAAGTGCTCCACGCACGATGTGATAACGCACACCTGGTAAGTCTTTTACACGACCACCACGTACCAATACGATACTGTGTTCTTGTAAGTTGTGACCTTCTCCAGGAATGTAGGCGTTCACCTCATTTCCATTGGTTAAACGCACCCTCGCTACCTTACGCATGGCTGAGTTAGGCTTCTTTGGAGTGGTGGTATACACACGCGTACATACTCCACGACGCTGTGGTGAAGACTGCAATGCGGCAGACTTACTCTTCTTAGTAATCTTAGTACGACCTTTCCGTACTAGTTGCTGAATCGTTGGCATACACCTTTATATATAGCTATTAATAAAATATAAACCCCGCTTTTTTGGGGACTGCAAATGTAGAACAATTCAGTAATGTGACAAGGCCTTGAAAAAAAATGTTTTAGGAATTTTAGCGAAGGCTTAATCACTGGGAAAGAGAATCTTGCGTTAAGCTAATTTTTAAGGCCTAAAAACTCCATACTCGCCAAAGAAATACAGATGGCGAAAAACTATAATTCGCAAAAGCTTTTTTGATGCCGTAGCTGCAAGATTAGAGAAAACCCTAGCAACTTACTTCATTAAATGTTTATTAATTGTCTAAAGTCCGAGGGTTTCCTAATTTGAGAGCCTAACCAAAACGATTAAAGCTATGCTGCGAATTATTTGCCTTATCGCTTTCTTAGGGTCTTGTTCCTTATTAAAGGCACAAAGTGAGACTTTGACCGAAAACAACTTTATCCTCTCAATATACTCACCGATAGAAAACAACAGCTCTTTGCATGGGATGGGAATGGGACTTAGCATCGGTAATCAATACTATTTTAAAGGTAGTTCGGTCGGTTTATCTCTTAGTGGTCAGATTATGAAAAGTCAGGTTCACACTTTCCCGGAAATCTTACGCAGTGTTCCTAATAGCACCGAAGTTGTAGGTCAGCCTACCGGTTCTATATTTAGCGCCAATCTTTTTGTCGGACTTTTCATGAACTTTCAAAAAGACCCTAAAAGCATCGCCTTTCAACCAAATATTGCGCTAGGTTATGGTGGAGCCTTATTCTTTTCACGAATTGATACGCAACCTAACAATGGCTCAAATGGCATTAAAAGCGGAGAACTCGCTTCTAACTTACTGGGTCAAGCGGGCTTTAATATCCTTATCCCCTTAAATGAAAAGATCAAAATTCTCATGGGCAGCCAGGTTCAAGTTACGGGTCATACTTTTGACATTATCCAACCAGATGGAATTAGCGAAAGTCTGAGTTACAACAACTGGTCCATTTACGTCGGCTTCTCGCGAAGATTAGACTAAATAATAGGAGCCTTGGATCAATCAAGAAATTGATTCTACATCTAACAGAAGATCCCCATGTTAATCGAAACAATAGGAACATTTTATTCAGGAATTGCAAGACCTAGATTTGAATAAACTTGTCCCCTATTCATTTTCTCGCCACCTTTGTAAGCTAATTTTTAGACTAGCGTGAGTAATTTTTTGGAAGGATTAAACCCTGCTCAAAAAGCAGCGGTTGAAGCGACGGACGGACCTATAATGGTAATTGCTGGTGCAGGCTCAGGAAAGACCCGAGTGCTCACCATGCGTATCGCCTACCTGATGGCCGAGAAAAGTGTAGACCCCTTTAATATCCTATCGCTCACCTTTACCAATAAGGCGGCTCGCGAGATGAAGGAGCGGATCGGCACCATTGTAGGTGCTTCAGAAGCTAAAAACATCTGGATGGGTACCTTTCACTCGGTTTTCGCTCGCATCCTTCGTGTAGAAGGTCAGCTATTAGGCTATCCTTCGAACTTCACTATCTACGACGCTGAGGATTCTAAAAAATCCATTTCCAATGTCATCAAGGAGTTAAATCTGGATAAAGACATTTATAAGGTAGGTAATGTAGCACGACGCATCTCTTCTTTTAAAAATGGTTTAATCACGCCAAGGGAGTATTTTAATTCACCCGATTTACAAGAACAGGATGCCGCAGCACGGATGCCGCAATTGGGAGACATCTTTAATGCCTACAATGAGAAGAACTTCCGAGCGGGCGCAATGGACTTCGACGACATCCTCTTAAACACCTATCTAATTCTAAAAAATTTCCCTGAGGTTTTGGCAAAGTACCAAGACCGATTCCGCTACATATTAGTTGATGAGTATCAGGATACCAACCACGCACAGTATCTAATCGTAAAGGCCCTCGCCAACCGTTTTCAAAATATTTGTGTGGTTGGGGACGACGCCCAAAGTATATACGCTTTCCGCGGAGCTAATATTCAGAACATTTTAAACTTCCAGCGCGACTATGATGATGTGCAGGTATATAAGCTGGAACAAAATTACCGCAGCACAAAGAACATTGTTGGAGCGGCCAATAGCTTAATCGCAAAGAACAAAAATCAGCTGCCTAAAAATGTATTCACCGAAAATGATGGGGGCGAGAAAATAGTCATCCACAAAACGGTAAGCGACTCCGATGAAGGTGCTTATGTAGCACGTACCATCTTCGACAAGCAAATGAATGATCATTTGGATTATTCGCAATTCGCTATCCTTTACCGAACCAATGCCCAGAGTAGGGCCATGGAGGATAATTTAAGGCGCAAGAATATTCCCTACCGCATTTATGGCGGACTTTCATTTTACCAACGCAAGGAGGTAAAAGATTTACTAGCTTATTGCCGTCTTTCGATTAACCCTAAGGACGAAGAGGCCTTACGCCGGGTAATTAATTACCCCAAGCGAGGCATTGGCGACACCACCGTGGAAAAGATTACGGTTAAAGCTAATCAAGAAGGGAAAGCGATGTGGGACATCCTGCATAATATCGACTTCTACCCCGATCTGGGCTTAAACCGAGGTGCAAGCAATAAGCTAAAAGACTTTGTTACCAAAATAGATTCCTATCGCATTCTTGCCGAACGCGAGGATGCCTTTGAAGTGGTAAATCAGATTTCCAAGACTTCTGGTTTAATGCGAAACCTTACCGAAGATAAAACTCCAGAAGGGGTTAGCAGAGTTGAGAACATTGAAGAGTTACTCAATTCGGTTAAGGAATTTGTTGAAGGTCAGGCTGAAATTGAAAACGGCAATCCTAAACTAGAAGGATTTATGCAAGACGTAGCCTTGCTGACCGATCAAGATAAGGACGACCCCAATGACCGGAACAAGGTTTCCCTGATGACCATTCACCTAGCAAAAGGATTGGAGTTTCCAGTAGTTTTTATTGTGGGTATGGAGGAAAACTTATTTCCCAGTATGCTTACCGTTAATAGCCGAGCCGATCTTGAAGAAGAACGGCGATTGTTTTACGTTGCCCTTACCCGAGCCGAAAAACAGGCCTATTTAACTTATACCCAAATGCGCTATCGCTGGGGTAAATTAATAGACTGTGAACCTTCACGTTTCCTCGAAGAAATTGACGAGAAATACTTGAGTCAGTCTGTACCCGAATTTAGTCCCTTCCTTAGCCCAGAAGAAATTCACGGCTTTAAACGAGGTAGCACCAGTCCGTCTGGTAATGAACGCTCTGGAAACTCGAGTTATGGCTCGCATCGCAAACCTTCATCCGCCGGAAGGCGCAGTCCCAAGCCACAAGGAGGCGCTACGCGAAGATCTGCTGCGGCTCCCCAAGGCTTTAAAAAATTAGACAGCTCCAGCGCCTCACATGCTGGTAATTTCGAAATTCATGCCGACCTTCAAGTGGGTCAGAGGGTAAAGCACCCCCGTTTTGGCTTGGGTCAGATTAGTGAAATGGAAGGAACTGGAGCAAATAAGAAGGCGATTATCCAATTTGAAAATATTGGAGAGAAAAAACTCCTATTGAAATTCGCCAAGCTGGAAAAACTCTAGTAAGGTGATAAATAACACGCAATCTGGCAGTCTTGCCATATTTTTAGTTTCTTAGCGAATCGAAAGAAGGATTTCGGTCCTATATATATTATGGAGTACAATACGAGTAGACCACGCATGATTATTCCCGAGTACGGGCGTAATGTTCAGAAGATGGTCGATTATCTTTTAACAATTGAGGATAGAGAAGAACGCAATAAGCAAGCCCGCAATTTAATTGCCATTATTGCCAATTTAAATCCACAGGTTTATGAAACCGATGATGATCCCGAACACAAGCTTTGGGATCACTTATATATTATGTCGGACTTCAAATTGGAGGTCGATGCCCCCTATCCTCCTCCCGCTCCCGAAAGCTTATTGGAAAAACCGAAGGCGGTGGAGTACCCTGCAACTAGTCGCAGAAACCGTCACTATGGCAATGTCGTTAAGAAGATGATAGATTATGCCATGCAACTTCCCGAAGGGGAAGAGAAAAAGGCCCTAACCGAATCGGTGGCCAATGTGATGAAGAAGCATTATCTAATGTGGAATAAAGACCATGTTGAGGATCAAGTTATCTTGGATAACCTCAAACAGATGTCGGATGGAAAGCTGGATATTTCGGATCTAAGTTTATCCGAAAAAAGAGAACTCATGCAGAATCACCATCACAACAATAACAACAAGAAGAAGCGTAACAATCGTTCTAAACGCAAGTCGAACAACAAGAAAAAATAATTCGCCTTGGGCACATTCCAAATTACTGGTGGTCAGGAACTAAAAGGTTCCATCACCCCACAAGGGGCTAAAAACGAGGTATTGCAAATTATTTGCGCTACCCTTTTAACTCCCGAAACTGTAACTATCTCCAATATTCCGGACATTGTTGATGTCAATAAATTGATTGATATTCTCGCCGACCTTGGAGTAAAGGTTCAACGCAAAGGTCATGGTACTTACAGCTTTAAAGCTGATGACTTAAACCTTGCTTATCTCGAAAGCCCCGAGTTTAAAACCAAAGGCTCTTCATTACGCGGAAGTATAATGATTGTGGGTCCTTTATTAGCTCGTTTTGGCAAGGGTTATATCCCCAAACCAGGTGGAGATAAAATTGGACGTCGCCGTTTAGACACACACTTTATTGGTTTTCAAAACCTAGGTGCCAAGTTCCGCTATCGTGCGGGTGAGTCCTTTTATGGTGTGGAAGCTGATAAGTTGGTAGGTTCCTATATGTTGCTCGATGAGGCGTCGGTAACTGGTACCGCCAATATTGTGATGGCGGCAAGCTTAGCAGAGGGAACTACCACCATTTACAATGCGGCCTGCGAGCCCTATTTACAGCAACTCTGTAAAATGCTTAACCGTATGGGAGCTAAAATTAGCGGCATCGGTTCTAATTTGTTAAAAATTGAAGGCGTTAAGGAGTTGGGGGGTACCGACCATAGGGTCTTACCAGATATGATTGAAATTGGGTCATGGATTGGCATGGCGGCAATGACTTCCTCGGAGCTACGTATAAAGGATGTTAGCTACGAGAACCTAGGAATCATCCCCACCGTTTTCCGTAAAATGGGGATTAATATAGAACGCGAAGGCGACGACATTATCGTTCCTAAGCAGGACCACTATGAAATCGAAAATTACATTGATGGTTCCATTCTTACCATTTCAGATGCCCCTTGGCCTGGTTTCACACCCGACCTTTTAAGCATTGCTTTGGTTGTTGCGACGCAGGCCCGTGGATCAGTACTCATTCACCAGAAAATGTTTGAGAGCCGTTTATTCTTCGTGGATAAACTGATTGATATGGGCGCTCAAATTATTCTTTGCGATCCGCACCGTGCTACCGTTATTGGTACCGACAAACAAGTTCCGCTGAAGGCCACTACCATGACTAGCCCTGATATTCGGGCGGGAATTTCACTATTAATTGCTGCCTTGGCGGCGGATGGTGTAAGTACCATCCACAATATTGAGCAAATCGATCGTGGCTATGAAAATATCGACGAGCGATTAAGAGCAATTGGCGCGAAGATTGTAAGAGTAAACTAAAAGGATCTATGAAATTTATTAAGAAACCTCTCTCGATCATAAGTTTAGCGGCCTTAAGTTTTATCGGCCTAAGTTTCATCGAAGGAAATTTGAGTCCGGAGGAGGACCAAGCTAAAGCACCTGCCATTGGCGAAATGGCTCCCGATATTATTATGAAAGACCCCAATGGAGTGGAGCGCAAGCTTTCCGATTTAAGGGGACAAGTGGTATTATTGGATTTCTGGGCTGCCTGGTGTCGTCCTTGTCGTATGGAAAACCCCAATGTAGTTGCCACTTACAACAAATACAAAGACGCCGAATTTAAAAATGGCAAAGGCTTCACGGTTTTTAGCGTATCCTTAGACCGTAACAAGACCGATTGGATCAATGCTATCCAACAGGATAATCTGAAGTGGGAAAATCACGTAAGTGACCTTAAGTTCTGGAATAATAAAGCGGCTCAACTATATGGGGTACGCGGTATTCCTCTCACCTATTTAATTGGTCCGGATGGCACCATTCTCGCTAAGAATTTACGCGGTGCAGCCTTACAAAATGCACTGGAGAAAATGTCCAAATAAAAAATCTTAGGCCTCCCATCGTGGAGGCCTTTTTTTTCATCAGCTTTTATTCCTCTTTAAGCAATGTGCCAGGCTGACACATCAGGGTAATTGGCAGATTTTTTGACTATAATATTGAAAATTTTGAAACAATGAGTGCTAAAGAAGGCGTTCAAGATAAAGAGCAAGAAAAAGAGACCATGGCTCAGGAAGAACTCGAACAGGAGCAAGAAGCAGCTGTAAATCAAGCTAATGAAGACTCCACCGAAGAAGGCAATGAACCTAGTTTAGAAGATAGAATCTCTGAATTAGAGGAGGCGCTTGCCGCTGAAAAAGATCAAAAGCTACGCTTATATGCGGATTTTGAAAACCACCGTAAGCGTACCGCCAAGGAAAGGGTAGAACTCTTTGGCAGTGCCAATCAAGAATTAATGTCAGCTTTACTGCCAGTTTTAGACGATTTTAAAAGGGCCTTAGGAAATATGGAAGGTCAGGCCGCAGAAGAAGGTATCCGTTTGATTTTCAATAAATTCGAAAATACTTTAAAACAAAAGGGCCTAAAGCCAATGGAAAGCACCGTTGGAAAAGCTTTTGACGTGGATACTATGGAAGCCATTACCCGTATTCCTGCTCCTACTGAGGATATGAAAGGGAAGGTTATCGATGAAATCGAACAAGGCTTCGAACTAGGAAATAAAATAATTCGCTACGCCCGAGTGGTGGTAGGAGAATAAGATTAAAATGGCAAAACGAGATTACTACGAGGTATTAGGAGTATCGAAGAGTGCTAGCGATGCGGAGATTAAGAAAGCTTATCGCAAGCTGGCCATCAAATACCACCCCGATAAAAATCCCGATGATGCGGAGGCCGAAGCTAAATTTAAAGAAGCGGCCGAAGCATATGAAGTGCTGAGTGATCAGCAAAAGCGCGCGCGCTACGATCAATATGGCCATGCCGGAATGGGCGGAGCCGCAGGTGGTGGTTTCGGCGGCGGCATGAACATGGATGATATCTTCGAACAATTTGGAGACATCTTCGGCGGTGCCTTTGGTGGAGGCGGTGGTTTTGGCGGCTTTGGTGGCCGTAGTCGCGGTGGCCGACGTGTTTTTAAAGGTTCGAATCTTCGTGTTCGCGTAAAGCTTACCTTGGAAGAAATTGCTAATGGAGTAACAAAAAAATTACGCATTAAGCGCCTAGTGCCTGCCGAGGGAATAAGCTTTAGCACTTGTCAGACTTGCGGTGGCAGTGGTCAGGTTAGCAGAGTAACAAACACCATTCTAGGTCAAATGCAAACCGCCAGCACCTGCCCTTCTTGTGGTGGCTTGGGTAAGAAGATTGACAAAAAGCCTGCTGGCGCTGATGAACACGGTATGGTTCGTAAAGAAGATATCGTAGAGGTAAAAATTCCCGCTGGTGTCGCCGAAGGAATGCAGCTTAAAGTTGCCGGCAAAGGGAACGCTGGACCTTTGGATGGTGTAAATGGTGATCTTTTGGTGCAAATCGAAGAATTACCGCATGATGAACTTCAGCGCGATGGTCAAAACCTTCATTACGAATTGTACATTAGTCTCCCCGATGCCGTTTTAGGTACTAAAACAGATGTACCAACGGTAAGTGGTAAGGCCAGAATTAAACTTGACCCAGGAACGCAAAGCGGTAAGATTCTGCGTTTGCGTAATAAGGGATTACCAAGTGTAGATAGTTATGGAACCGGTGATTTATTAGTTCACGTAAATGTGTGGACTCCTAAAGACCTCAGCAGCAAATACAAAAAGATGTTTGAGGAAATGCAAGAAGATGCCGAATTCCAGCCCAATCCCGATCGAAATGACAAGTCGTTCTTCGATAAAGTAAAAGAAATGTTTAGCTGATGCTAAAGGCGGAAGGAGTTTCCAAATATTACGGCGATCACCGAGCCTTGCACGATTTTAATGTTGAAATCGAGCAAGGCTCGGTCTTTGGTTTATTGGGTCCGAACGGAGCTGGCAAAACTTCCTTTATTCGGATTTTAAATCAAATCACTGCTCCAGACCAAGGAAGCATCCGCCTTAATGGTGAAAAGCTTCAGGCCAAGCATATTCAAGAAATTGGCTACCTACCCGAAGAACGAGGTCTTTATCCAAAAATGAAAGTAGGCGAGCAATTGCTATACTTAGCTCGCCTCAAGGGTCTTTCTAAAGAGGAGGCCAATCGCAAAGTAAAAGATTGGTTGGAGCGGTTCGAATTAATGGATCGGGCGAAAAAAAACGTGGAGGAGCTATCCAAAGGCCTAGCCCAAAAGGTCCAGTTCATTGCTAGCGTTATCCATGAGCCTAGTCTAATTATTCTAGATGAGCCCTTCACCGGCTTCGACCCTATCAACACGGAACAAATAAAACAGGAAATACTACGATTGCGCAAGGATGGCGCCACCGTAATTTTTTCTACCCACCGCATGGAGTCAGTAGAAGAGCTCTGTGAAAAAATTGTCCTTATCAATAAGGGCGAAAAGGTGCTCGATGGCATGCTCAGCGATATTAAAAAGCAATACCGCAGCGGCAATTATATTATTCGCACCGAACAAGCTTTAGGGACTATCTCTGGCCTTAACATAATTGAGCACAAGCAGCATTTTGATGCACATCAATATCTGATTGAGGCTAATGCTTTGAACAAGCAATCCCTGTTGGAAAAGGTCCTGCCTGCGGGGCTAGTGAGCTTTGAGGAAGAAGAAGCCCATTTGCACGACATATTTATTAAACTGGCGCGCTCATGAGTAATTTAGGCTTAATTATAAAAAGAGAGTTTAGTACTAGAGTACGCAAGCGTTCCTTTATCATTTTAACGCTTCTGGGTCCCATCTTAATGGCGGTGCTGCTTTTTTTACCGGCCTACTTAGCCACTTTGCCGGGCGATTTAAAGGTAATCACGGTTTTGGATGAGTCCATTTTAATGGATTTTGAAAAAGGTACCGATGAAATAAAATTACGCTACCTCCCCCCCGATAAGTTTAAGCTTGAACAAGCACAAGAATTCTCGAAGCAAGAAGGCGATTATGCCTTTTTATACATCCCTTTGAGTGAGGGAGGCGACCCCGATTTCTTGGGTCGGAACGTGCAGCTTTTTCGCGATGGAGATGTTGCCTTAAGTGTAGAAGGATTCATTGAAGATAAGCTTGAGGAGTATATCCAAAAAGAGAAACTAAAAGTTGAGGGAGTCGACCCCGAGATTATTGCTCGCACCAAAACCCAAGTAAACATCCGCATTATAAATACTGAAGACGGCTTGGAGGCCGAGAATACCACTTTGGTTAAAATGGGCATCGGCTATGTTGCGGCTTTTGCGATTTATCTTTTCATTTTCATTTATGGAAGCCAAATCATGCGCGGGGTGATTGAAGAGAAGAACAATCGCATCATGGAGCTCATGGTATCTTCGATAAAGCCTTTCGAGTTAATGATGGGTAAAATTATGGGGATAGGACTTTTGGCCTTATTACAATTCGTAATATGGATAGGCCTGGGTATGCTCCTATATTTTATCGCCACCTCTATTTTCATCAGCCCCAGCTTGGAAAGTGGAGAACTTATGGCTAATGCCGGGACTAATATGGGAGCCATGGCCGATACCCCCGTTTTCGAAATTTGGCGCAGCTTGCAAGGCATCGACTTTATTTCGGTGATTCTAAGTTTCATCTATTATTTCATTGGTGGCTACCTTCTTTACGGAGCCCTATTTGCGGCGGTTGGATCGGCCGTTGATAAGGAAAGTGACTCCCAACAAATGGTATTACCAATCACCATCCCCCTCATTTTAAGCCTCTTAGTTATTCTCCGCGCTTTAGACAATCCCGATGGTGCCTTGGCCTTTTGGTTTTCAATGGTTCCTTTAAGCTCTCCCTTGGTAATGATGGCACGCTTACCTTTTGGTGTAGAATGGTGGGAATTGTTAGTTTCAATGCTACTCTTAGCTTTGGCCTTTTTGGGAGGAGTTTGGATTGCCGCTAAGATCTATCGAGTGGGCATCCTTATGTATGGTAAAAAACCTACCTTCACAGAAATGTTCCGCTGGATTAGGTATAAGAACTAATGGAAAAAGTTAAAGCCTTTTTTGAACTGGAGCTGCTCTCAATTGGTGATTGGGAACTGCGCATTATAAACATCTTTTGGGTACTCATTATCCTATTTGTTTGGTTCTTGGTGCGCTGGTTGTTTAAGAAGTACTTGCAAAGGCTAGAACGAGCGGGCAAATTAGATAGCGGTAAGTCCTATGCCATTAATTCCGTGGCTTCCTACATCATTGCCGTTATTGCCCTGATTTCTGTTATTGACTCCCTGGGCTTTGAAGTAACCGTACTCCTTGCCTCCTCCTCCGCATTATTAGTTGGTTTAGCCCTTGGTTTACAAGACCTCTTCAAGGATATGGTCGCGGGCTTTATCATTCTCTTTGAGCGCACCGTTACAGCAGGGGACATTGTTGAAATTGCCGGTAATGTTGGTGAAGTGAAGGAAGTTGGGATTCGTACCACCATGCTCTTAACTCGAGAAGATATTGTTTTAATAGTTCCCAATTCTAAGCTTACCGCCGACAATGTGGTTAACTGGAGTCAGAACAATAGAGTTACCCGCTTTAAAGTTCAAGTAGGAGTAGCCTATGGAAGCGACACCGAATTGGTTAAGAAAGTGCTTCTCGAGGTAGCACAGGAAAATAAAGAAGTGCTCAAATCTCCAAGTCCCATTGTATTCTTCGAGGACTTTGGCAATAGCTCCCTAGACTTCGCCTTATTCTTCTTTTCAAGAAACCTTTTTCGCATTGAGCGCACTAAAAGTGATCTACGCTTTGCGATAGACAAAAAGTTCCGAGAACACGGAATTAGCATACCATTCCCACAAAGAGATCTTTGGATCCGCAACGCACCACCCAAGAACGACTAAACATGAAAATCGCGATAATTGACTGCGGCACGAATACCTTTAATTTATTGGTACGTGACCAGGAGAGTCAGCGTTTATTGCATAATTCCAAAATAGCGGTACGCCTTGCCGAAGGAGCCGATTTAGACAATTTTGCCATTGGAGAACCCGCCCTAAATAGAGCGCTGGAAGCGCTAGCGGAACACAAGAAAAATGCTGTAAAAGAAGGAGCCGAGCTTGTTTATGCCGTAGCCACCGCCGCGGTTCGTACCGCAAAAAACGGCAAGGAATTAGTACAGCGGGCCGAAAGTGAATTAGGCATTCATATCAACGTAATCGATGGAAATACAGAAGCCCAACTCATTTATGAAGGGGTGAAGCAAGGAATCCAATTCAAAGAAGCTCCCAGCTTGATTATGGATATTGGTGGCGGAAGTACAGAGTTCATCCTGCTAAGGGATCAAAAGCCGGTTTGGCAAAAATCCTATCCCATTGGCAGCAGTGTGATGCACGGACGTTTTAGGCCGAATGACCCGATACACAAAGACGAAATAGAGGCAATCGACAATTATCTAGAGGAAGTATTGGAAGAACTCACCGCGGTATGTAAAGGTGATAACCCACGGGTACTTATCGGGAGCTCTGGCAGTTTCGATACTTTGGCGCAAATGTGCGTCGATAATTTTCAAACCTCGCGGCTAGACCCCGACGAAACCAGTTACACCTTTAGCATGCATGAGTATATGCAGATAGCGGACCGCATGTTAAAAAGCACCTTTGAAGAACGATTGAATACCCCAGGCATGATACCCATGCGGGCAGATATGATCGTTATGGCCTGTATCGAAATCAATTTTATTATTAAACGCTTTGGGATACGTCTCCTTCAACAATGTAACTTCGCGTTGAAAGAAGGGCTATTTTACAGCCTCGAAAAAGATGCGCATAAATGGCAAAAATCCTCATTGTAGAAGACGAAAAGGCAATTCGAAATGTTTTAAGGAATATCCTTCAAGACGAAAACAAGGATTATATAATTAGTGAAGCCGAAAATGGCAAGCTTGCCTTAGACCTCATTGCCAAGGAAGAACAAGATTTAGTGCTCTGCGATATTAAGATGCCTGGCATGGATGGCATCGAAGTATTGGAACGCATACGTGAAAATCACCCCGAAACCGCGGTGGTTATGATTTCTGGTCACGGTGATTTAGAAACTGCGGTAGACAGTATGCGTAAGGGCGCCTATGATTACATCTCCAAGCCACCAGACCTTAACCGACTATTAAACACCGTACGCAATGCCCTGGATAGAAACTCACTTGCCAAGGAAAACAAAGTCCTAAAAAAGAAAATCAGTAAGAACTTCCAAATGATTGGAAGCTCTAAGGCTTTGGAGGAAATCAAGGACTTAATTGAAAAGGTGGCCCCTACCGACGCTAGAGTATTAATTACTGGACCTAATGGCACCGGTAAAGAACTAGTAGCGCACTGGCTTCATCAAAAAAGTGAACGTTCTAAGGAAGCTCTAATTGAAGTTAACTGTGCCGCTATTCCCGCCGAACTAATTGAAAGTGAATTATTCGGACATAAAAAGGGAGCCTTTACTTCGGCTGTAAAAGATCGAGCGGGAAAATTTGAATTAGCCAATAAAGGCACTTTGTTCTTAGATGAGATTGGCGACATGAGCCTTTCGGCTCAAGCCAAAGTCTTGCGCGCTCTCCAAGAAGGAAGGGTTAGCCCTGTAGGTGGGGACAAAGAAATTAAGGTTGACGTGCGCGTTTTAGCCGCTACTAATAAAGATCTTAAAAAGGAAATTGCGGAAGGCCGTTTTCGTGAAGACCTCTACCATCGTTTAAGCGTAATTCTTATTCAAGTGCCTGCCCTCAATGATCGTAAAGAAGATATTCCTTTGCTATGCGAGCATTTTGCGAAAAAAATCGCCAGTGAACATGGAACGGCCGTAAAAAGCTTTGAAAAAGAAGCGCTGAAAGCCTTACAATCGATGGACTGGACCGGTAACATTCGGGAACTTCGCAACGTTGTAGAAAGGCTCATAATCTTAGGCGGAGACAGCATTTCTGCCGAGGATGTAAAAAAATTCGCTAGTAAGTGATTTTTATAACCTACTGATTAACAAAATTTTCCATACATTAGATTAATTACAACAGAAATGGAACTGCCACACTTTTTAATCGCAGACAACACCGATCAACCAGACAGTCTTTTTGTGGTGCATACGCAATACCCACGCTTTGTGTGGAATATTTCTAATGACGAGCTAGAATGGTTTGACGAATTGGAAGGTGAAGAAGAGGAATTGATTAATGAGGTAACTAGTTTAATGGAAACCGCCGAAGCTTTTTATGAGCGCGAAATGCAAAGGCATGAAGCCGAAATTTCCTAAACTAAAAACACCTATATCCTTTCCCCTATAGAATTGAACCCCCCAAAGGTTTAAAAGGGAATTGCTTTATCTACTTTTGCCCAAAATCAGGGCTTCTGAACTTAAAAGAACATTACAGAAAGAATTTCCAGCTCGCCTGGCCAGTAATATTGGGTCAAGTTGGCCACGTTTCAGTTGGCTTGGCGGATAGCATTATGATAGGTGCCTTGGGTACAATACCCCTTGCAGCAGGTGCTTTTGCCAATTCAGTGTTTGTGGTACCCATGGTTTTTGGCATTGGTCTGGCCTATGGTTTAACAACTCCCGTGGCAAATGCCGATGGCGAAAAGAAACCCCAAAAAGCTCGTAGTTACCTCAAACATGCGATTTACTTAAATACCAGTATCGCTATTTTACTTTTCGCGATGCTATTGCTTTTGGAGAACTTTCTGCACCTAATGGGTCAAGAAAAGGAAGTATTGGATACCGCTTCGGGCTATTTTCAAATAATTTCCTTTAGCATTATCCCCCTCCTAAGCTTCCTCACTTTTAAACAATTTGCCGAAGGCCTTAGTGATACAAAGGCCGCAATGCTAATCTCTATTGGCGCCAACCTCCTGAATATTGGCCTTAATTATTTATTAATCTATGGTAATTGGGGCTTTCCTGCTCTAGGTTTAGAAGGAGCGGGAATTGCGACTTTAATAGCGCGGATTCTTATGGCTATTGCCATGATTACCTATGTTATGCGCAAGAAAGCCTTCCAAATTTATACTGCCGGTATTCAATGGATGGAAGTCCAAAAAGAGCACTTCCGAAAATTATTAGCCATTGGCGTTCCTTCGGGTTTACAGTTCATTTTTGAAGTCTCTACCTTCGCTCTAGCCGCAGTAATGGCCGGCTGGATTAACGCTGAGGCCTTAGCCGCGCATCAGATAGCAATCTCGCTGGCTTCAATTAGCTATATGGCCGCTTCCGGATTTGGGGCAGCTGCCAATGTGCGGGTTAGTAATCAATTGGGCGCAGGGAATATCAAAGCCATGCGACAAGCTGCCTATACCAATCTTATTTTGGTATTGGTAATGATGACTTTCGCCGGATTGATTTTCTTTTTCGGTCGTAATTATTTTCCGAGTTTATATAGTGATGATCTTGCAGTGATTTCTGTAGCGGCTCAACTACTTATTGTGGCGGTTGCCTTTCAAGTTTTTGATGGCGCCCAGGTAGTAGCCTTAGCTGCCTTGAGAGGCATCTCAGAAACAAAAATTCCCACTTTAATCGTACTCTTTGCCTATTGGCTTGTGGGCCTTGGTACTTCTTATTACTTAGGCTTCATAGCGCAGATGGGCGTCTTGGGTATTTGGTATGGATTAGCGCTGGGCTTAATTGTAGCCTCAGTATTGTTAATTTGGCGCTTTGAAATCAGGACTAAAAGCAAAAGCTCGAAGATAAATGCTTAAGAAAATATTCTCCCCCCTTTGGATACTCATGCTGGTCTTTGTGGCATTTATTGCCCCCATCAGTCTCGACTTCGGTATTTTACCTTTGACTCTGCAAAGCCTTTGCCTTTTCATCGCTTTTAGCTTATTGCCGATGGAAGCCGGACTTAGTCTTGGTATCGCCTATCTCCTTTTAGGAGCGATTGGCTTTCCTGTTTTTGGTACACACACCGCGGGCTGGGAGAAATTAATTGGACCAACCAGTGGTTTTTTATGGGGCTTTCTAATCTGTGGTTGGTACATTGCCTGGGAGGTTAAACAAGGTGATTTTAACTTCTTTAAGGCCATGACCGTTTTTCTTAAAGCACATGGCATCCTCCTTATTCCAGGATTTTTGGTTCTTTACTTACAAGTTGAGGGTTTAGAAATTTGGCCCACCTTAGTTCGACTCCTGCCGGGAATTTTAATTAAATCCATTTTAGGCGGACTCATTGCTGCAGCCTTGCGCAATCGATTTAAAGATTCGGAGCTCATTTCGTAGCTTTAGCCTTTATGAGCCTTCGGATTCTCTTTAGTAGCAGACCCAATTATAAAACTCAGCCTGGTGGTGACACCCTCCATATGGAGCAAAGCGCTTTAGCTTTGGAAAAACTGGGGCATACGGTCAAGATTTGGGCAGGCGAAAAGGTAAATAAGCAGGAATACGATCTCATACATCATTTTAATTTAGGCCGTCCGGCCCAGGCTTTAAAGCTGCTAAGCTTGGAAACTCCGATGCTTATTTCCACCATCTATGTTGACTACCAAAAGCATGAAGAAAAGTCATCGCCTTTTCGGAGGTTTCTAATTCGAGGTTTAGGTAGCGATGCCTTAGAATACCTAAAACTCATGGCAAGAGCGCTTCGGCAAAAAGAAGACTGGCCTTCTTGGTATTACCTTTTCAACGGACATCGGGCCAGTATCGAAAAGCTTATCCAGAAATCTAGTTTACTGATAACTGCCTCTGAGGCTGAGGCTGGGCTCTTGCAAGAGAAGTACCCCATCAGGCAAAAGCCTAAATGCTTAAAACTGGGGGTCGAGCATTTAAAAATAGTGGATACCAAAGTTAGGGAAGGACTACTATGCATTGCTCGTTTTGAACCACTCAAGAACCAGTTAAATCTTATAGAAGCTTTAAAGAATAGTGATTATCGGCTAAGTTTAGTGGGTGAGGCAAGTTCCAATCACCAGGATTATCTTAAATTCTGTCAATCACGCGCTTCAAAAAACATGCAATTCCTAGGAAGAGTTAGCATAGATCAATGCGCCGAATTATATGCCCAAGCAAAGGTGCATGTTCTCCCCAGCTATTATGAAAGCACCGGATTAGTTAGTATAGAGGCCCTGGCCTCGGGCTGTCAGATTGTGGTTAACGACCATCCTATCCAAAGGGAACTTTTTCAGGATCGAGCCCATTACTGCCAGGTAGAGGATCCAAATTCTATTCTCCAAGCGGTTGAGCAGGCTTTAGCCGATACACGTGATCACCAAGCATGGCTTCGATCAGAGTTTAGTTGGGAGAAATCGGCCCAAAAGCTTGAGCAATTCTATATGGATATACTATCTTCCTAGTATGAAAATCGGCATCCTAGGCACACGTGGAATACCTAATAATTACGGCGGTTTTGAAGAATGCGCCGAGCATCTAGGAGTGCTTTTGGTTAGCATGGGACACCAGGTTTGGGTCTACAATTCGCATCGGCATCCCTTCAACCAAAAAAATTACCAGGGCGTTGAAATCATTCACAAGTACGATCCTGAGCATCGTATGGGAACCGCTGGTCAGTTCATTTATGATCTTAATTGCATTATCGATAGTCGCAAGCGTGGTTTTGATGTAATTCTTTTATTGGGTTATACCAGTTCAAGCATTTGGCAGCGATTAATTCCGAAGAAGCCGGTTATTGTAAGCAATATGGATGGATTGGAATGGAAACGCTCCAAGTACCGCCCCCAAGTGCGGAAATATCTAGAATATGCCGAAAAATGGGCTGCGAAAGGCAGTGACATTTTAATCGCCGATTCGCAGGTCATCCAGGAATACCTGGAAAGGAAATATGCGGTTGATAGTGTGCATATTGCCTATGGAGCTGACTTATCTTCCAAAAACGAGCCTCAGGTTTTAGAGGCTTATAATTTGGAACCAGAGGCTTACCACTTGCTCATTGCCCGGCTAGAGCGCGAAAACAACATCGAACTCATTTTAGATGGAGCGCTACGTAGTGAAAGCAGCCATCCTTTTTTGGTAGTTGGGAATCATGAAACCGCTTACGGTAATTTCTTAAAAAACAAGTACAAAGACAGTCGTATTCGTTTTGTGCAGGGTATTTACGAAAAGGATAAGCTAAATAGTCTTCGTCATAATGCTCGTCTTTACTTCCACGGCCATTCTGTGGGCGGCACTAATCCTAGCCTACTAGAGGCCATGGCCAGCAAGGTATTTATTGTTGCTCATAACAATAATTTCAACCGTGAAGTTTTAGGCGAGGACGCCGCTTATTTCAATGATCCCAGCGATGTGGCCAACCATTTAGATCACTGGGAGAAAACCGCTGCCGCGCGAGAGCAAATTGCTAGTAATTTCCGTAAAGTGAAGGAAAAATATCAATGGAGTCTCATTGCAGAAAAGTACGAGATTACTTTCCAACAGGCATTGATACGAAAGCGGAAGTAATGAAGGAGACAAGCAAAAAAGCACAATATGTTGCCTGGAAGAGTTTATTCAGCAATTTATTTTTAGCTCTAATTAAAGGCATAACCGGTTTTTTGGGCAATAGCTTTGCGCTATTAGCGGATGCCATAGAAAGCTTAACCGATGTCTTTGCCTCCTTAAGCGTCATTCTCGGTTTGCGTTATGCCGCCAAACCTCCCGATCAAAACCACCCCTATGGTCATGGCAAAGCCGAACCACTTACAACTTTCCTAATCAGTCTCTTTCTGATTATATCCGCTACTCTAATTGCTTTTCAAAGCATCCATAATTTGCTTGGCGGATCCCAAGAGGTTCCAGAACCCTTTACCATTTACATCTTAGGTGGGATAATTCTATTTAAGGAATTATCCTATCGCTACGTTAAGGCTAAAGGGCAGGAATTAAAGAGTAGCTCCTTAAAAGCAGAGGCTTGGCACCATAGATCCGATGCCCTAAGCTCGGCGGTGGCCTTTATGGGCATAGCAATAGCCTTAATTTTTGGCGAAGCCTATGCGGCAGCTGATGAAATTGCCGCTTTAGCCGCCAGTTTAATGATTTATTACAATGCTTACCTAATTTTTAGACCGGCCTTGGGTGAGGTAATGGATGAACAACAATATCCAGCCCTCGAAAACCAAATCCGGGTATTATCATTAGACCTTACAGAAATAAAAGGCACTGAAAAGTGTCACATTCGAAAATTCGGCTTTGGCTTTCATGTGGATTTACATGTGGAAATCGATGGGAAGTTGACCGTTACCAGAGGTCACCAAATCGCACATCACCTGAAAGACTATTTAAGAGCTAAGCTTCCGGAAGTTATGGATGTGCATATTCATATTGAACCAAGTGAGTGACCCCAGTCACCGGCAAATGGCAAAAAATCCTTAGCTTTAATAAAAATTGAACCAATCATGAAAACAAATATGGGCGGAGCGGACCGCTTAATCCGCACTCTTATTGCATTGGTAATTGCTTACCTCTATTACGATGGAATTATTGAAGGAACCTTGGGCTTAGTCTTGGTTATTTTGGCCGGTATTTTCTTACTAACCAGCCTCATCAGCTTTTGCCCCCTTTATACCTTATTTGGCATGAACACTTGCAAGACCGAATAAGAATAACAGAATAAATACTACGAAAAGCCCTTTAGCTTCTAAGCTCTAGGGCTTTTTTTTTGGTCTAGCCAAACTTGGCAGGGTACGTAAAAGAATTGAGACATCAAGCAAAAGTGACCAGTGCTCGAGATAGTAAACATCTGCCTTCACTCGCTCTTCCATAGTTTTTAGATCGTGTTCCCCTTTTAAGCCTTGTACCTGGGCTAAGCCGGTTAAACCCGGCTTCACAAAATGACGTAGCATGTATCGATCCACTAAATGGCGGTACTCCTGAGTATGAGCCAGCATATGTGGCCGGGGTCCTACTAAAGACATATCCCCAATAAGAACTTGGACTAATTGGGGAAGTTCATCCAAATGCCAAGCCCGAATAAAAGCCCCAAAGCGAGTTATACGCGGATCATTGTTAACCGCCATTTGGGTGTCGGCCTCCTTATTAAGTTCCATACTTCGAAACTTGTAGATGGAAAACTCCTCTTCGCGATAACCACTGCGCTTCTGTTTAAAAAGCAAAGGACCCTTACTGGTCAGCTTAATGCCAATCCCAATAATTGGAACGAAAATGGGGTAAAGTATTAGGATTAGTGCAAGGGAAAGCACAATATCCAGGATCCGCTTTAGCCAGCGATTGTGCCATAATTGCAAGGGTTCGGTTCTAAAACTAAGTACGGGTACTTGATCGTAAAAATCGATTTGTACCGCTTTCATAGGACCCAATCCAAGATTTGGCAAAGCCCGAAAACGCAACAAATGCTTGTCTGCCCATTGATAAGCCTTTTTAAAACGTGGATCATCAGGCTGCAAGGCTACAAATACCTCTTCTGCCTCTGAGGCTAAAAGCTTTGCTTCTAGTTGAGCATCCAACCAAAGCCCTTCCTGCAATTCTATTTCCGCCTCCACGGCAATTCCTAATTCTGGATTGTTCTGCACCGAATCTTTAAAGGCAAGAAATGACTCACCTTCTCCAATTAAAAGCACCGAGCGCAAAGGCTTATTCTTCCGGCGAAAGCCCCGTAAAAAACGCAGGTAAAAGAAATGCCAAGGCATAATACCCAATAAGGCGCCGCCGTAGAAGTAAATCAAAAACAAGCGAGAGTATTGCTCACTGCGCTGCAGACTCACTAAAACCAAGAGCAAAAAGAAAGCATGCCCACTAAATACATTTAGGGCTTTGGATACCGATTGCCGAGGCTCGAGCTTTAAGCCATTGTTATAGGTTTTAAAAAGTAAGGATAATACTAGCCACAAAAGGTTACTAATAAACCATAACTGCACGTAATAGTCGTAGTACTCGGTATTGTAAAAAGGCAAATCCCTAAATCGCCAGGCCGCGGCTAGCACAAAGGAAAGGTTTAGAAGAATGAGATCTCCTAAAAGGACCATAAACTGGGATAATCTGGAATGGTAGGCCGGCATATAATTATTCAAAAGTACGCGCTGCCTTTCGCTTTTGAAAGTCGGTCCAGTTTTCTTGTGCTTTTTGATAGTAATTCAGCCAGATATCTTCTTGTCCTTCTTTTATTCGTTCTAATCCTTGACGAGCCACCCGAACTAATTTCCAGTTTGAGTTGAAGAAGGCCTGCCATAAGACATCCAAATAGCGGAAATCGGGATGCTGCAATAAGGCTAAGTAGCCCAATGCATTTATGCGGGTGTTAAAGTCGAAAGAAGGAGTAGCGAAGTCCAATAAAGCTTCATAGGCCTTCGGATCTTGGTATAAGTAGACTCTAAATAATAAGGCTTCCAAATACACATTTCTTCCTACAATACCAGGCTCCTTCTCATAAATAGGATCATACAACCACCGGTTAGAAGCTGCATTGCTTGGGTCTAAACTTAGCTCTAGCGCCGCTTTCCTTAATTCATAAGATTTTGCTCTCCTCAATTCGGCTAAAACCTTGGGCGATGCTTTAAGCTTATGGTTCAAAGCCCAGTTTACTAGCGACTTTTTAAACTGAATATCCTGGCTTGCCTGAACCATGTCCTGCCAGAGGGAAAGGCGCTCCTTCGCATCAAGAATTTCCGATAGTCTTTCGAAAGCTTCCTGCCGGCTCGCAAAGTGAAAAGCTTCATTTTTCACCACCACCTTTAAGAAGCTTAGCAAGTCTGGGTCTTTTTCTACTTTTAAATCTTTCAGTATTTGATATTGCACAATATCAAGGCTACGATGCAGAAATCGTTGGCGCGAAAGCTTCCAGCCTACCGGCATATATTCCACCTCCACTAATAATTCATGGGCATTGTAGATAAAGGCATCTGTGGTACCCTCCGGTAGTAAAATTCTATTCAAACCTTTTTTTACCTCAGCCTCCACAAAGCGCCAGACTCCATTGGCTAATACATCTAGTTTTATTTTTTGGGAAAGTCGGTGGCTAGATTCAAATAGGAAATAATCGCCCTCTCTACCAAGCTCCTTTAACTTAGGTTCCTGCTTACCATAGAGCCACAAATCAAAAAAGCCATCAATATCTTTATTGCTGTGCCTTTTAAATACCCCAATGAAATCTTGATTTCTTGCTACCTGATAAGCATAGCTATTCAAGTAATCCTTAATTGCCACATGGTAAACAGAATCACCCACGTAATTACGCAGCATATGCACCAACCAACCTCCCTTTTGATAGAAACGCTCGGAGCCGGCTTTCGGATGCGCCAAGGGCAGAGTGTCACGCCGACTCGCCTCAAAAACCATCTCCTTGGCCTTTTTAAGTTCCCAGTAAAAATAATTGTAACCGTATAAGTGCATTTCGGAATACCACTGGTAATAAGTGGCAAACCCTTCATGCAGCCAATGATGCTTGGAGCTCTCGGCCGTAACTAAATTTCCAAACCACTGATGCGCAAACTCATGGGCATCTACATAGCTATAGTTCTGATCATAAAAAGCGATGGAATCCACTAAAAAGAAGTCTCCAAAAATAGTGGCGCAGGTATTTTCCATGGCTCCATGCCTAAAGTCTTGCACCGGAGCCTGTTTGTAATTAGGCCAAGGATAAGCCACTCCAATATCCCTTTCAATAAGGGCTGCAATAGAGTCATGTTGATAATAGTACCAAGCACTATCCGCTACTCGCTCTGGATAATGATACAAATAATGCGGAATGCCATTGACTTCGCTTTCACTGCGTTCGTAACGATCGATAGCCACGGCAATTAAATAAGAACTCATGGGTTTGTCCATGGAGTAAAACCAGTGCTTCTCCCCTTCTACTAGCCAACTTGAGTCGAGCCGACCATTAGACATTATTTCATAATCGGCATTAAATATCCATTCGGCCCTAAAGAGGATTTTATCCTTCTGGTCATCATGATGCGGAATCCAATGGCGGTGATCGATACCCTGACCCTGCGTCCATATTTGGCGACGCGAGCGAAAAGTACTATCCTGCCATCCTATAAAATAAAGGCCTTTGCGGGGCTTTGCTTTATAGTAGATATAAAGCTCTAGCCTGTCCAAGTCTGCTTTTATTGGAATAAATAATGCGGTGT
Source organism: uncultured Flavobacteriales bacterium (assembly GCA_913055685.1). Taxonomy (GTDB): domain Bacteria; phylum Bacteroidota; class Bacteroidia; order Flavobacteriales; family Schleiferiaceae; genus Croceimicrobium. The sequence continues at coordinate 1,371,059 of CAJXKC010000001.1, read as the reverse complement.
CATTTTTATAAAAAGGACTGCTCTCCTCATTCACCTGCAGGTCCAAGATCTCCATCCGTATAGCATTTAGCACTAAGGTGTCGCTCCCCTTCAACTCATTTACCTGCTGCCAAGTCTCTCCCCAAAATACTTCCCCAATAGTATCGAAGCGCCCTTTGAGGTAAATACTTTGCCAATCTTGCCCAAATAAACCAAAGCTTAAGCTGATAAATACCAAGAAAGTAATGCCTTTGGTCATATTTTTTCCTTTGGCAGCAAGATACTAAATGCCAGCACCCGAAGGATCAATTTTTAGGAGTCCTTAAGATTGTAAAGCCAATTTTACTGGGAATAAGTCTTACCTTTAATTTTAATAAACAGGGTTAATGTCAGAAACGAAAAGCAAAGGAATTCCCGATAAACTGTCGATCTTAATTCCGGATGAATCCAATAAGCCCCTCGCTTATTATATGGTCTCTTGTTTAAAGCAAGCCTATCCTCAAGTTGAAGTCTACCTTTTAGCTTCCGCCGATGATGAAGAATCCGATTGGCGACGCTTTATGCAGCTTTCAAAATACTTTAAACACATCTATTCCTCTAAATATCGCTTTGATGAGGAAGGCTACCATCGCTGTGTGATTCAACTTATCGATAAACTTAAAATTGATGTGATTTTCCCCGCTTCCGAGCTAGGTTTTAAATATGTTTCTAGTTACAGAGAAGCCTTAAGCGAACACTGCAAATTGGTGCCACTTCCATCGCATGAAAACCTTTTCACAGCCTTCGAAAAAGACCGCTTAGGTAAATTTCTAATGGACAAAGGAATCTCCACTCCGCGCACCCTAAGCTTGGAAGAGTTTCAAGCTGGAGCTAAAATCGATTACCCGATTTTACTTAAACCTGTGCAAGGATTTGGAGGCTATGGCATTCTTAAGTTTGATACCGCAGCAGAAGTGAAGGTACCAGAGAAAAGGAGAGTTCCTTTTATCGCACAAGAATTTGTTGAAGGCTACGACATCGGCTGTAATGTAATTTGTAAAGACGGGGAGATATTGAATTACACCATTCAAGAGTCATTGGTGAAGGATGTAAACATTGGTCCAAAATACCGGCTTAAGTTCATCCATCACCAAAAGGTATTGGACTGTGTTCAAGAAGCATGCAAGGCCCTAAACTGGACGGGCGTTAATAATATCGATCTAATTTATTCGGAGGAAAAAGATCAGGTCTGGATTATTGAAATGAATCCCCGCTTTTGGGGCTCTACGCTAAGCACTATGCAGTTGGGGATGAATTTTGCCGCCATGGCTCTTCAAATTACTTATGATGAAGAGGTAGAAAAAGTGGACTACGAAGAGCAGATATACATCAAGCATACCGAAGCTTTTAAGGATTTCTTTAAAGGAAAAAAGAATTATCCCTGGCGACAGACCAGTGTAGGGTTCTTCTGGTCGGATCTCCTACCTACGGTAGAACGCTTGCTGCGCACTAAACTTAAAATTACCCTACCCCTAAAAAAAAGACCGATGCATTAAAATCGGCCTTCTTCATTAGCAGGGTTCTCTATTTTATTCTTTCAATTTCTTGCGGCTTAATTTGACCTCGCGCGCCGAGCCTTCGGCTTCTAATTCGTGAAGGTAAATTTCCAGTTCAACCTGACTCATACTTCTAAGGTCACGTTTTGCTGCCTGAGCATTAATCACATAGACCTTAAAGTACTGGTTTACATCTGGAGCGGTAGTTTGTAGATCGGAGTCTTTCACGATAAAGCCTACATAACCTACGCCATAATACATGCTGTATTCACGCGTATAACCATTAAAGTTTATGGTATTGGGCAGAGTATAGGTAGTATTGCCATCGATTTGATAACCAATAATTACCCCATTGTCATTGGTGAACTGATCAATTTCTGGAGCATTATACTCTACATAGTATTGGTAATCGTTCTGCCCAGGGTTATTAAAGGGTAACCAGTCATTAGGAAATGCGGTCGCGTCGATAATTCTAAATTCTAATCCGGGTCCGGGAGGTCCTGCCGGTCCGGGAGGTCCAGGTACATTGCTTTCATAAGAGCAAGAGGCAAGACTTAAACCGAGTAGAAGTATTAATAGCTTTTTCATGGTAAAAATGTTTTCTGGCAAGTATAATCGAAAAACCATGCCAAAAATACTGAGTGAATAATTTTAGGAGATTCGACCCCAATCTACTTTGCCCGATTTACGCTTTTGAAACTCGGATATAATTCCTTGATGGTCGGCTCTCTGAAGGCTTGGATCTACTTCTAACAATTCTTCTAAGGCCCGCCTCGACCATTCCACAATTTGGCCATCTTTACTTAAATCGGCCAAATGCAGGTTCAAATTTCCGCTCTGCTGGGTACCCATCATATCACCTGGCCCACGTAATTTTAAATCTACATCTGCAATCTCAAAGCCATCCTGAGTACGTACCATGGTTTCCATGCGGATACGTGCCTCTCTACTTAATTTATGGCCCGTCATCAAAATACAATAGGACTGCTCCGCACCTCTTCCTACGCGGCCCCGCAGTTGGTGCAGCTGACTCAAGCCAAATCGCTCTGCCGATTCGATTATCATTACCGAAGCATTGGGAACATTAACGCCTACTTCTATCACCGTGGTGGCCACCATTATCTGAGTTTTACCTGAGGCAAAGCGTTGCATTTCAAAATCCTTGTCTTCCGGTTTCATTTTACCATGTACCACACTCACCTGATATTGGGGCCTAGGAAAAGCGCGACAAATGCTTTCATAGCCATCCATCAAATCTTTATAGTCGAGCTTTTCCGACTCCTCAATTAAAGGGTAGACGATGTATACTTGGCGGCCCTTCGCAATTTCCTTCTCTAAAAAGCCAAACAAGGCATTGCGATCTTTATCGTAAGCATGACGGGTGCTAATTGGTTTCCTGCCCGGTGGTAACTCATCTATCACCGAAAGGTCTAAATTCCCATAAACGCTCATTGCTAAAGTGCGGGGTATAGGAGTTGCCGTCATTACCAGAATATGGGGTGGCAATTTATTTTTCTTCCACAATTTGGCGCGTTGCGCAACGCCAAATCGATGTTGCTCATCTACTACCGCTAAGCCCAGGTTTTTATAGCGCACCTTATCCTCAAGTAAAGCATGCGTGCCTATTAAAATATGGAGGTCTCCACTTTCTAAGTCGGCATGAATTTCCCTACGATCGGCTGCTTTAACCGAACCGGTTAGTAAGGCAACCTTAAGCGGAAGGTCTTTTAAAAGCTCAGCGATGCCATTATAATGTTGTTGCGCCAAGATTTCGGTGGGCGCCATCAAACAAGCTTGAAAACCATTGTCGATGGCCATTAGCATGGCCATTAAGGCCACCATAGTTTTACCCGAGCCTACATCTCCTTGCAGTAGACGGTTCATGTGCTTACCGTAGCGCATATCCTGACGTATTTCTTTCAATACGCGCTTCTGCGCTTGAGTAAGCTCAAAGGGTAAAACTTCTTCGTAAAAGCGATTAAACCATTGACCTACTTGTTCGAAGGCAAAGCCTTGAAGGTCTTTTTGATGACGCCTTTTTTGCGCAGCCATTTCCATCTGGAAAAAAAAGAGTTCTTCGAACTTTAATCGGCGCCGAGCTGCCTCCGCCTCCTCTAAACTGGAGGGAAAATGAACCTTGAAAAGAGCTTCCTCACGAAGCATTAGTCCAAAGCGCTGCCTAAAATAATCGGGAAAGAACTCCGGTAATTGCCCTTTCAATTGCGGTAATAAAATCCGCGTAAGCTTGGCAAATCCTTTATTATGCAAACCCTTTTGGTTCAATTTCTCAGTACTTGGGTACAAGGGTTGTAATCCTTTAATAGGACTCTGCTTAAAATCACTGAGTAATTCTAGCTCTGGATGCGCAAAACTCCATGCCCCTTGAAATTGATTAGGCTTGCCGTAGAGCACATAATCTTGTTGAAGCTTTAGGCTCTTTGCTATCCATTTAGCTCCTTTAAACCAGACCAGCTCAACTTCATTTTCACCGTCGGTAAAAAGAGCTTTTAAGCGCTTCGTTCGACCCTTTCCCTGCTCCTCGGAAATATTGCTTATCTGACCGATTACTTGTACTTCAGCACTCTGGCCTGCGATTTCACTTATTTTATAGAAGCGACTGCGATCGACGTAGCGATAAGGATAAAATTTCAACAGATCGGCATAGCGATAAATAGCCAATTCCTTTCTAAGAAGGTCGGCCTTAGCTGGACCCACTCCTTTTAAATATTCGATAGATGTGCTTAGTACCGACATGAAAAGCAAATATAGGTCTGAATTGCTACCCTTAACTAGGAGAATCCCTCGGAAACTAATCAAGCCCCGCCCTTTTAGCTAATTTTGATATATTGGTTTTAGAATTCAAAATATGCTTCGAAGCCTTATCCTATTTTTAATTCCTTTGGGTGTCTTCGCCCAAAATCTGCAGCTCGCTTGGTTTACCCAAAGTGATCATTTTGTGATCAATACCGCCAAAATGGACCTCTCTGGTAATATCATTGTGGGGGGTAGTTTTAGCGGTACGGTCGACTTTGACCATGGTCCGCATAAACGAGAGTACACTGCGGTAAATAATTCGCACGATGCCTTTGTAGCTAAGTATGATGCTTATGGCAACTTTATGTGGGTGGCAACCTATGGCAATAATAATCCGGATGTTATTTTAGATTTAGCCATCGGACCTAATGGGAAAATATACGCAGTTGGTGAATTTACGGGCCGCCAAGATATGGATCCCGGACCTGGAAATTTCTTTATATCGGTTAATGGATATGTAGATGCCCTGCTGTGGACATTGAGCCCAAGCGGCGGTCTAATCGACGCCAAGGCCTTCGGCGGTCGGTCCTATGAAAGTCCGCATAGTGTATCTGTGCAAAAAGATGGCTATGTGGCCATTGCTGGTTTTTTCTGGGGTAATCCCGATATGGATCCTACCAATGGCGTTGCGCAAATTCAGAGTAATGGCCAGTCGGATGGCTTTGTGATGAAATTAGCGCCCAATGGCTCCGTTCAATGGGCCCGGAATTATGGTACCACTACCACCGATCAAATTTTGAATGTCCATATTGATGATAATCAAAAGGTTTATGTGAATGGCTATACCGGCGCTAATACAGACTTTGACCCTCACCCTATCTTAGTGCGCTATCTACCCAATGGGGCAGGCGGTGGCTACTTTCTTAGCCTAGACGCAAATGGGGACCTCGAGGATCTTCAATACACCGGTTTAAGTCCAGAACACATGGTGGTTTCGGAGAAAGGTTACTTTTTCAGCGGACACTTCAGCGGCAGCTTCGACTTTGATCCGGATACAACCTTAGCCTATACCTTAAATGCTATTGGTAATGATATCCCCCTTTATGTATGGCACTTGGATACAAATTTCCAGTTTCAATTTGCCCGAAAATGGAATAAAGCAAGTACTTCTTACCATACTCTTAGTTTAAGTCCTTCGCCCGAAAAAGGGGTGGTAATTTCTGGTATGTTCCAGGACACCATGGATATTGACCCCACAGGATTAGTGGATATTCGCTGGCCCCAAGGAGGGATGGATATTTTTGTAAATCATCTGGATAGCCTCGGGAATTACGCTTATGGGCAAACCTGGGGCTCAGGTGCCAGCGATTACAATTATTACGCCTTAATGAATGCAAACGGGGAACTTTACGTTGGAGGCCGTTTCGCTAGTCAGCTCGACTTTGACCCTGCGCCATCGGTCTTCGATTATGGCACCCCCACGGGAGACGAAACCTTTATGCTTAAGCTTACCTATTGCCAAGAGGTAATTGGACATGATACTATTGAGGCTTGTAATGAATATACTTGGATCAATAATTATCGCTACCTCGATTCACGCAGTGGCGACCGTTACATAGTGCGTTCACCTCAAGGCTGCGATTCCCTTATTTACCTGCATTTAACCATGCACTTTATTTCCAATGCCGTAAATGTTCAGGATAGCCTCTTCAGCGCGGTTCAGGCTCAGGCCTTTTATCAGTGGATCGATTGTAGGGATAGTAATCGTGCGATTCCCGGCGAAATTAACCGCACTTTTGTCCCTGACTCAAGCGGGATCTATGCCGTAGTTGTGCAAAAAGGAATTTGCACGGATACCAGCGAATGTATACCCTATGGCAAATATGTCGACTTAGAAGAGGAAGAGCTGGGTACCTATTCTGTTTATCCCAACCCCAGCAGTGGTCGCTTTAGAATCGATGCCGATCCTTCAACAGATCAATACAAGTGGCAAGTCCTTGACCTACAGGGTCGTAAAATCAGCGAAGGTCTACACGATAGCCCGGAAGATCTCCTAATTGATGTAAAAGGTGCCCCGGGTATCTATTTCCTTTTTATCGAAGCAAAGGGGAAACGATCCCACTTTAAACTCATTAAGCGCTAATTAGAGCCAGAAATGAGAATTTAGAGGGTGCACCGATTATATTTGTGATATCGAGAAGAAAGTGCACATAAAAATTAGAGCTGGGCAGCTAAATATTAGAGCCAGTCTCCAAGAGCTTTGGTCGGCCCGGGGCTTGCTTCTTACTCTGGCCAAGCGGGATTTTAAGGTGCGTTATGCGCAAACCAAACTGGGTTACATATGGGCCTTAATTCAACCATTAACCGCTTTGGCGGTGCTTTATCTAGTTTTTCAGAAAGCGTTAAATAGCGACACCCAAGGCGTGAGTTTCTTGAGCTATAGCTTATCCGGACTAGTAATTTGGAATTTTTTCAGCTATAACCTTAGTCAGGGTGCCAATGCCCTCATTCAGGCTCGGGCCATGTTGCAAAAAATCTACTTCCCGAGACAGGTCTTGTTACTCTCGAAGGGTCTAGTCGCCTTAAGTGACCTAGTTATCGCCTTAATTTTGTTTGCTCTCATCGGATACGAGGAGCTTTATTTAACCCTTTGGACTTTTGGAAGCTTTCTATTGGCGATAGTTTTAAGTTTTCTAGCGGCTCAGGGCTTAGCCTTTTGGTTAGCCGCTTTAAGCCTTCGTTTTCGTGATTTACAACAGGTCGTACCATTCATGGTGCAGATGCTTTTCTTTTTAAGTCCAATCGCCTACAGTCCCGATTTATGGCAAAATAGTCTGGGAAATGAATTAAGTAATTGGCTGCTGATAAACCCTATGTATAGCATTTTAGAAATCTGGCGCAGTGGGGTATTCGGGCTAGGTCTTTCGAATGGAACACTAGGCATCGCCCTTCTTTATTGCAGTTTTCTTTTTACTAGTGGCTGGCTTTATTTTCAAAGTGTGGAACGGAAAATGGCGGACCTTCTATGAAAAATGCCTTGGAAATACGTGATCTTTCTAAAGAGTACCGTATTAAGGGAAAGGAAAAATTCCATGCTCTGAAAAAGGTTAATTTAGAACTCAAAGCCGGTGAAGTGCTGGGTTTAGTTGGTCATAACGGTGCGGGAAAGTCAACCTTATTAAAAATCCTATCACGAATAACCGCTCCAAGTGCCGGGGAAATAGATGTCTATGGCCGCTTGGCTTCTTTACTAGAAGTAGGAACCGGTTTTCATCCCGAACTTAGTGGACGCGACAATATTTACCTCAACGGTAGCATCTTAGGAATGAAGCGATCCGAGATAAAAGCAAGATTCGAGGAAATAGTCGAATTTGCCGGTGTTGGTCGCTTTCTAGACATGCCCGTAAAGCGCTATAGCTCTGGCATGTACGTGCGACTCGCATTTTCGGTAGCTGCTCACCTAGATGCTGAAATCCTCCTAATTGATGAGGTATTGGCCGTAGGTGATATGGATTTCCAGAAAAAATGCCTCCAAAGAATGGAAAGCCTTAGTAAGGAGGAAGCCCGCAGTATCATTTTTGTTAGTCACAATTTAAACGCAATCCAATCCCTATGCGATAGGGTCGCGATAATTAGTGAAGGACAAATTGTTGCTGAAGGTAAGCCAGGGGAAATGTTATCACTTTATCAAGAAAGGCTAAGTACATTACATCAAGGGATTCCAGCAGCAGAACGTAATGACCGTGAAGGCGATGGTCGCGCGAGGTTAATTCATTGCAAAACAATTTCGGAACAAAAGCAAATAATAAGCGGGAAGGATGCAGAGCTTCAACTAAAACTTGATGTGAAAGATAGTTCCGCCAAAAAACTACGCATCAGCCTACATCTTTTTAATGCTCAAGGTAACTACTTGAGCACCGTCGAGCATGAGCAAGAGCTAAATGGTGAAACTGAACTTTCCTGTAAAGCTCAATTAATAGACCTTCCACTAATGGCCGGTAAATTCTTCTGGAATTGCCATATCTATCTGGATGGCATTAGAGCCGATTTCTTGGGCCGGGCAGCTTATTTTGAGGTTTTCGACCAGGAATTTCAAGCTAATGAAATTGCGCAAAGTCGACAGAACCCCGGCTTTTATATTCAGTCTAAATGGAAATAAGCCTCGGAAAGCTAATTCCGTGAACATTTTAAGGGCTTATTTGTATTATCTATAAGATTATCGATCCCATCACTTTTAGTGATATTTTATCGGTATTCTTATTAATTATGCATCAATCAAAATCAATCTAAATAGGTCTATTATGAAATACTTGCTTACTGGAATAAGCTTGATTGCCACCTTATCCTTAAGTGGTCAAGCTAGTGTAGCCGAGCGTGCAGCGGCCGCAGGCTGCCCAGTGCACATGGGTAAAGCCCCTAGTGCCGATGCCAATTCAGCCGCCGAAAAAAGAACTGGGGAACCACGTGACAATCAAGAGTGGTGGCCAAGTCGTCTAGACGTAGGCATCTTACGCCAACACGCGGAGAAATCAAATCCGATGGACCCTAATTATAATTATGCGGAAGCCTTTGAAAGTGTTGACTACAAAGCCCTTAAGGAGGATATCCGTAAAACTCTAACTGATAGTCAAGAGTGGTGGCCAGCCGACTGGGGTCATTATGGTGGATTATTCATCCGTATGGCTTGGCACAGCGCAGGAACTTATCGTACCGGAGATGGCCGCGGTGGTTCACGTGAAGGACAACAGCGCTTTGCTCCCCTAAACTCATGGCCAGATAATGGCAATTTAGATAAGGCACGTCGCTTAATGTGGCCTGTGAAAAAGAAATATGGTGCTAAGGTATCTTGGGCCGACCTTTTCGTATTGGCCGGTAATGTGGCCTTAGAAGACATGGGCTTCGAAACCATCGGTTTTGCTGGTGGTCGTGAAGATGTATGGGAACCCAATGAAAGTGTTTACTGGGGCCCAGAAGGCAAAATGCTTGAAAGCAAGCGTTATACCGGTGACCGTGACTTGGAAAAACCATTGGCCGCCGTGCAAATGGGACTTATTTATGTAAACCCAGAGGGGCCGGACGGTAATCCAGATCCAAAATTAGCGGCTCACGACATTCGTGAAACTTTCGGCCGTATGGGTATGAATGATGAAGAGACCGTTGCCCTTATTGCTGGTGGTCACACTCTAGGTAAAACCCACGGCGCGGGTCCGGCTTCTTATGTAGGACCAGAACCTGAGGCTGCTCCCATCGAAGAAATGGGCTTTGGTTGGAAGAGCTCCTACGGCAGTGGAAAGGCAGGTGATGCGATTACTTCAGGTTTAGAAGTAATCTGGACCAGCACCCCAACCGAATGGAACCACGGATACTTTAAAGCTTTATTTACTGAAGAGTGGGTATTGGAAAAGAGTCCTGCTGGAGCACACCAATTTGTGGCAAAAGACCCAAAAGTATTTATTCCCGATCCCTTCGATCCAGATAAAAAACATGCTCCACGTATGTTGGTTACTGACCTTTCATTAGTGGAAGATCCGGTATACCGCGAAATTTCCAAGCGCTTTTACGAAGACCCAGCGGAATTCGATAAAGCTTTTGCTCGTGCATGGTTTAAATTAACCCACCGTGATATGGGTCCGAGTACCACCTACTTAGGACCAGAAGTGCCTAAAGAAGACTTTATTTGGCAAGATCCTATTCCTGCCTTAGATCACGAAGTGGTGAACGCCGAGGATATTAAAATGCTTAAGAAAGAAATTTTAGAGTCGGGTTTAAGTACTTCCGAACTAGTTTCTACGGCTTGGGCATCAGCTTCCACCTATCGTCAATCAGACCGCAGAGGTGGTGCCAATGGAGCGCGTATCCGTTTAGAGCCTATGCGCAATTGGGAAGTAAACAATCCTGAGCAATTGAAGAAAGTGCTTTCTAAATACGAAGCAATTCAGAAAGACTTCAACAAATCTGCTAAAGGCAATAAGAAAGTTTCGATGGCCGACCTAATCGTATTAGGTGGAGCAGCTGCAATTGAGGATGCCTCTAAAAAAGCTGGCTATGAGGTAGAAGTACCTTTCACTCCTGGCCGTATGGATGCTACTCAAGAAATGACTGATGTTGAGGGCATGGCGGTTCTAGAGCCTATTGCCGATGGTTTCCGCAACTACACCAAGGGTAAATACACCCTTACTACCGAAGAATTATTGGTAGATAAAGCCCAATTATTAGATCTAAGCGCACCAGAAATGACCGTTTTAGTAGGTGGTATGCGCAGCTTAGGTGCCAACTATGACGGATCAGATCATGGCATCCTAACCGATAAGCCCGGTACCTTAACTAATGATTGGTTTGTAAACCTTATGGACATGAGTACCAAATGGGAAGCCATGGACGATGATAAGGAAGTATTTGTTGGTAAAGACCGTGAGACTGGTGAGAAAAAATGGACTGCCACGCGCGCTGACCTTATTTTTGGTTCACATTCAGAGCTCCGTGCATTGGCCGAGGTTTATGCCAGTGACGATGCCAAGCAAAAGTTCGTAGACGACTTTGTTGCCGCTTGGACTAAAATTATGATGGCTGATCGTTTCGATTTACAATAAGAGATTAGACCTCTACTCAAAAGCCGCTTTCCTTGGAGAGCGGCTTTTTTTTGCTCCATGGGAAGATATTCAAGGCTTGCGCTAAATTGTTATTTTAGTGCCAAGACCAATTAAATGCAAAAACACTTCCTCTTTTACTTAGCCTTAATCCTACTTAGCGCATGCGGCAAGAAGCCTCCCATTCCCGAGAATAATCAGGAGGATTGGCTAGACATTCAGGCCGATTTACAGAAACTTTTCATTCAGGCCAAAGACTCATCAACAATAGAAATTCCGGCCGGACATTACATATTCAAAAAGCCCTTATTATTGGATGGAAAAAAGGGGCTTACCCTAAAGGGAGCTGGACCAGAGAAGACGGTCTTATCCTTTGCTCTTCAAGAAGAAGGTGCCGAGGGTTTAAAGATTTCAAATTGTGAAAATATCGTCCTCAAAGACTTTAGCATTGAAGACGCCAAAGGGGACAATATTAAAGCCACCGACTGCCAAGGCATTCGTTTTAGTAGTATCATTTCGCGCTGGAACGGTGAGCCCAAGGAGGAAAATGGCGCCTATGCCTTTTATCCCGTCCTATGTAAAAGAGTGATTCTAGAAAACTGTATCGCCATTGGCGCTAGTGATGCCGGTATTTATGTAGGTCAGTCAGATTCGGTAATCATTCGTAATAATGAGGCCTATTATAATGTAGCTGGCATCGAATCCGAAAACTCCCGCTGGGTAGAAATCTCAGGCAATATAGCCCATCATAATACGGGAGGTATTTTAGTTTTCGACCTACCGGGCTTAACGCAGACCGGACACAGCACTAAGGTTTTCAAAAACCAAGTCTACGAGAATAATTATCGAAATTTTGCACCCGCAGGAAATGTGGTGGCTACCGTTCCTCCTGGCACTGGATTAATGCTATTAGCTACCCGCAAAATTGACATCTACCAGAACGAAATTAAAGACAATAAAACCATTGGTTGTGCCATCGCTAGTTATAAAATTGTGGAGGCCTTAGCGGGGGGAAAGGAAGAAACTAACCTGGGGCGAAATGTGGCACTAGCTCAAGACGATCAGGAATACGACCCCTTCCCTAATCATATTTCCTTAAGGGAAAATCGCATCGAAAACAGTTATAGTTTTCCCTCCTTAAAAAGTGATTTTGGCTGGCTCTTTTTAGTGAAAATGCCCTTTAACACTCCAGATATTGTTTGGGATGGTATTCGTCCGCCGCAAGGCAATTTTAGCTTGTGTACTGAAAACGCCGACCTCATTTTCGCCGACTTAGATGCAGCAAATGACTTTGAAAATTTCTCCACCGACATTAGTCCTTACCATTGTGTTTCAGAAGCATGGGAACTAAACCTGAATAGCCTATGAAAAGGCTATTAACCTTAGTATTATTAATGGCCTTTGTGGCTTGCCAACAGGAGGCGCCACAAATTAACGTTAGCAAGGGCCAACTGGCAAGCAAGACGATCTCAGACTACCCATCTACCCTCTCTGCATGGGGTTTTTTCGAAGAACCCCTGTCCAATTTGAAAGCTAAAAAAGAGCTCATTCCCTATGACCTTATTTCGCCCCTCTTTTCGGATTACGCCCAAAAAACCCGCTTTATCAAAGTCCCGAAGGACTCGGTGATTAATTATCAGGAAACTGAGATTTTAGACTTTCCAATAGGAACGGTTTTAATCAAGAACTTTCATTATAGCGAAGCGCAATTGGGCGAAGCACGAATTATTGAAACGCGCCTCTTGGTGCATGAAAGCGATGCTTGGAAAGCCCTTTCCTATGTATGGAATGAAGAACAGAACGAAGCATTTCGTAGTCTAAGCGGAGCAAGCATTCCCTTAGAGTTAAATGGAAAAAAAGGTCAGAAAATTGCCTTTAACTACTCGGTTCCCAACGAGGTACAATGCAAAAGCTGTCATGAATACCAAGGCAAAATGAGTCCGATTGGACCTAAAGCCCGGCAATTAAACCACAAGTTTGCTTATGGCTTTAAATATGAAAATCAACTTGCGCATTGGGAAGAGCTAGGCCTTTTGCAGGGTTTACCCGCAGTAGATAAAGTGCCGAATATGGTTAATTACTTTGAGCTTCGTGAAGACCTAGATCTGCGCGCAAGGGCCTATTTAGATATTAATTGTGCGCATTGCCACAGGCGTGAGGGGCCGGCCAAAAACTCGGGCTTATACCTAACTTACCAGGAACAAGACGCCTATAAAATAGGCTGGAATAAACCACCAGTTGCCGCTGGTCGTGGCTCGGGGGGTATGCAGTACGCCCTAGTAGCCGGTGAACCCGAAAAATCGATATTATACCATCGCATGGCTTCCCTCGATCCGGGGGTAATGATGCCCGAATTAGGAAGAAAGTTAAATCACGAACAAGGCTTAGACCTTATTTATCAGTGGATTAAAAGTAAGAAACAGCATGAGTAAATCACCGCAGACCATCGAAGCCTTATCCAATCTGGAGCTTATTCGCCTCATTGAAAATTACCGAGATTACGATACTGAGCTAGTATTGGCTGCTAAAGATGAAGTACGAAAACGTCATATTAGCGGGGAGGAAATTAGTGCCATCAAAGCTGAACTAAGGGAAGAACTAAGAAACAGAAAGGCTGATTCAGAAATATCGATCCCAAAAACAGAAGTACAGGCCGAGCTAAGTGAGAAAGCCAGTGGGCATTATGTTACCGCTAGTACTGAGCCTAGGGACCAAAAATCCTCGGCTTTTATTGGAGGGATGCTGCTTGCCATTTCTGCCTTTACCCTTATAATGCTCTACCTCAATTTTGAGTTCATAGGCTATATGTTCAGCGGAGAAATAATGGAATGGGACTTTAGCCTCATTATCTCGGCCCTTTTTATGATTGCGCTACCCTTAGGTACTATTCTATTATGGACCCAAGCTAAAGCAGGTTGGCTAATATTAAGCCTCCTCTTTAGCCATTATCTAGCTAATAATACAGCTCGATTATTACTCTACTTTAATAAAGAGGAATACCAAGGCACAGCTCTTTTTGAATACATACAAAGCACGGAAATTGGAATGCTCTTAATTTACTTCATCGTAGAGCTTGCGCTGCTTATAGGTATTAATCGCAAAGCCTTTCATAATGCTTATGGGGCAAACAAAGTTGAAGCTGGTCTTGCAATTGGACTAAGTTTAATCCTCTCTTGGTTTTGGATGTATAATAACCTACAGGCCTTACTGTAATTTTATATATTGTAGCAAACTAAAAACCAAAGCTTTGCTAAAATTCAAAATCACCCTACTTGCTATTTTTATAGCAGTAGGCGCTTATGCGCAAAAACAGGACAATTCCAAACCCAAAACCTGCGAACCTCTCGCCGATTCTTTAAAAGTTTTCTCCTTTCTTTCTGAAGGAGCGATTATTAGTGAACCCGCCTTAGGGATAAGCTATTTTGAGGGTCACGAAAGCGACTCCATCGATGGCTTTATCCGCTGCGGGAAATTCCGAAAAGCCATTATGGTACATGGACCAGAGCCTCTATTAATTATTCATTCCCCCGGGACAATGGTTTTAAAAGGGGGCATGCAAGTAAAGGTGGAGCCCGAATTGGAAGAAACGGTCATTTATTACAAAGAAGGGGACAACTTCATTACCATGTATACCACTCAAATGCCTTTTGCAAAACCCCAAAAAAAAGAAGAAGATGAGAATTAAAGCATTTATACTTTTAAGCCTTATGAGTCTGGGACTCCTTGCCGGAGAACCTTCCAAAACAATTTTTATCGACGTTGCTCATGGCGGCAAGGATTCGGGTGCTCAAATAGAAGGCGTTTCTGAAAAAGACTTATGCCTTGCCTTAGCACTAAAAGTTCAGGAATTAGCTAAGAAATCGAGCATGGAAGTCATTTTAGTGCGTTCTGATGATCGATTTGTATCCCTGCAGGAAAGAGCACAGCAAATTAATGCAAGTGAGGCCGAGCTTTTCATCTCTCTGCACTTTGGAGTGAAGAGCTCCGATTCACCCGGAGGTTTATCCTTTCATTACAGTGAGGAGCAAAGTGAATTGGATCAGAGCCTGAGTCTTATCCAAAGCTTAGAAAAGAGCTTAGCTACTTTATTCCCCGAGTCTCAAAGGGTAGCGGGAAGCTTTTTCCTGCTTAAAGAAGCACAAATCCCGGGAGTATTGGTGGAGTTCGCTAACCTCAATAGTCCGGAGGAATTGCAATATTGGACCAGCGAGGAGAATCAATGGCAGGTGGCCGCCGCAATTTTAGAGGGGATTTAAAATTAGATTCATTTTGGACGCTAAGCACTCTTTGAAATATCCCATCGGCCTTGAGCCACAAATAAACGAACCTAGTGCTGCACAATTGGATGAATGGATTTACGACATCGAGTCATTTCCCTTTAGACTGGCGGCCCAATGCGAAGGAAGCACCAGGGAACAGTTGAATTGGCGCTATCGACCCGAGGGCTGGACCCTAAAACAATTGGTACATCATTGTGCCGATAGTCACCTCAACGCTTTTATCCGCTTTAAACTTGCGATTACTGAGGAAAATCCGACCATCCGACCTTACGCGGAAGCCTTATGGGCCGAAACCAGCGAAGCCAAGGATGACGACATTGCCCCTTCCCTGCAGCTAATTGAAGCGATACATCACAAATGGACGCTACTTCTTAAAGGATTAAATGAAGAACAATGGCAAAGGAGTTTTTATCATCCCGAACATCAGAAATCTTTTAGCCTCAAGCAAAGTCTAGCCTCTTACGCTTGGCACTGTCGGCATCACTTAGCGCACTTCAGTTTGGGTTTAGCCTCCGGTGGAAAGTACTAAGACCCCTTTAATCTTAATTTCAGTCTTTTTAGCAAAGGCACCTTTCTTTCGCTCCGATATCTTGCTTCGGCTAGAGAGACCAATTTACTATCGAAGTTATTTAGGGCTTCAATCTGCGGTCGGTAATTGCTATTTATTTCTTGCCAAAGGGCCTTCGACTTACGTTTATTTAGCTGGGGCTGATAATAACTTTCGAAACCCAATTTAAGACTCAGATCTAAAGCCGCTTCCGGCATAGCACTAGCGGTAGCTACCCAATCCAATTTTTCCAGGTTTTGCTTGGCCCTTTCGAATACCTCGTCATTTACTTTTCCCTCATGCCAAATACCCGCCAGCATCCGACACTGCCAATTATCAGCATAGGTCGATTTTAAGTAATCATCGAAACCTGAATAAGTGGCAAATTCCGCCTGCAAGCGTTCTTCCTTGCTATGCGCAAGATGTACATATCGAGAAATCACTCGGTCGGCCGCATTCCGCAATAAGGTCGCTTTGTAGTAAGATTGCGCAAGGGGATGGTTCAAAAGCTGAAAGGAAAAGTGGCCGTGGATAAAGGGTTTCGAGTCGCGGACCGCCTCCTCCAAGGCCGCCTGGTCGTCGCCCGCAATTAAGGCACTATTTTCCAATCGGTACTCTTGATGCAAGATATTCACTAGGGAAGTGCCCGCGGTTTTAGGCAGGTGGAGAAAAATTATCTTTCTTTGATCACTCATTGTATAGAATGCGTCCTCCGTATATCATTATAGGCATGCACCGCAGCGGCACTTCTTTCCTAGCAAAGGTACTGGAAAGATCAGGGATTTTCATGGGCGTAATTAAGGATCATAATTTCGAAGCCATGCACTTTCTAAGTGTTAACCAACAGGTGATGTGGGCCGCAAAGCAGGACTGGCTGCATCCCGGCGTTCCTAAGAAAGAGCACTGGACAAGTTTTAAGGCAGACACCCTTTATGCCGAGCATTTTCGCCTTAATGGACGCTGGGCGAAATTTAAACAATGCCTAAGGCGCGAAGATTGGGGTTGGAAAGACCCTCGTAATACCTTTACCTTGGACATGTGGCTCGAATTATTCCCAGGCGCAAAGGTTATTCATTTAAAACGCGATACCGAATCGGTAGTAAAGTCGCTCCAAAAGCGCAATGAACGCAAGGGAGAAGTATTTGCCGAAGAATTAAGGGATGCCGAATTCTGTGCAGAACTGCACCAAAAATACCTGCAACAGGCCTCTAGCTATGCCGATAAACTTGGAGACCATTTTCTTGAGCTGGATTACGCCGAGCTTTGTGCCTTGAATCCTACCAGCATCAAAAGCCTGGAAAACTTCACCGGCAAAAAAATTGCTAAACACCTAAAAGCCTTAGTTAATGCCTAAGGTTTCGGTAATAGTGCCCAATTTTCAGCATGAGGCTTATTTGCAAAAGCGATTGGACTCCATTGCTCGGCAGACCTTTCAAGACTTTGAACTCATTCTTTTAGATGACGGCAGTAAGGATGCTAGCGTCGAAATACTGCGAAAATTTGCAGATCGCCACCCCGATGTTAAACTGTTGCTAAACGAGAAGAACTCTGGTTCTCCCTTTATTCAATGGAATAAAGGAATCGCCCAAGCTAGCGGCGAATACCTATGGATTGCCGAAAGTGACGATTATTGCGAAGACACCTTCTTAGAAAGCTTGGTCCCCCTGCTAGACCAAAATCCAGAGCTGGGCATTGCCTATGCCCATTCCATGATGGTAGATGAGCAAGATCAAAAAATTCATTCCTACGCCGAAAATCTAGCTTTCATTTACAAGTCTAAGGCCTGGGAGTCGGATTTCATTAAATCTGGAAAAGAAGCCTGTAAAGATTGGTTACTCTACCACAACCCCATCCCCAATGCCAGCGGGATTCTCATCCGCCGAAAGGCATATGAGGAAGTGAAGGGTGCCGACCCTAAATTTAGGCTTAATGGCGACTGGCACCTTTATGCCAAAATCCTTTTAAAGTATGACCTGGGCTTTTTAAATAAGGAGCTTAATTACTTTCGCGTGCACCGTAAAACTCAGCGGTCTAAATCGCGTAAAAGGGCCTCCGTATACGAGGAGCTTTATGCTATAAACAAGCTTTTACGAGCCGGTTTAAATGATGCGCAAAGTGAAGCTGATGCTGCCCTTAGTGAATTCGGCAATTGGTGGATTGGTAATTTACCCTACCATAGCTGGACCCGCGAAAATTGGCGCATTAACCGCAAGATGTACCGCGTATTCCGAGAATTAAAATCACCCTTGGCATGGAGAATTTTCCTCACCTTTATTATCTCTTATTTTAGAGATTTCCTGAACTTTATAGGACTTTTAAAGCCCCTTAAAAAATTAAGATCTGCCCTTTGGCCCGGTAAATATTGGGATAAATGACAAAGCCATTTTATTCGATAATAATCCCTGTATACAATGCTGCCGATAGTCTAGAAGAATGCTTGGAGTCGGTTTTTAAGCAGACTTTTAAGGATTACGAAATCATCATCGTTAATGATGGTAGTCAGGATAAGTCGGCCGAGCTCATTGAAGCGCTTCTAAGCAAACAGGAAGGGATATCCTATCAACTTCAGCATCAAGAAAATCAGGGCCTGGGAGCTAGTCGCAATAAGGCAATTTCATTAGCAAAGGGGGATTACTGTGCTTTTTTGGATGCCGATGATATGTGGCATCCCGAAAAGTTAGCCTCCTGTTATCAATATTTGAGCAAGGATAAAAACTGTGATGTACTCTATCATGCGGTAGACAATTTTGGTTTAAAAGCCGATTATCCACGTCGGGTATTTCCCATTAATAGTGCCCAAGAAATTTTAGATAAGGGCTTGCCCATTGTTCCCTCTGCGGCCATCCTTAAGCGCAGTACCGCTTTAGCTTTTCCCTTTCAAGTAGACGATCGTTTTCATGGTGCCGAAGACCTTTTTCTGTGGCTGGAATTAATGGAAGCCCGTAAACAGTTTTGTTATTGGCCCGAAGCAAAGAGCTATTACCATGAAGATGGCGGGATGAGTTCGCGCTTGGCAGAACATTTAAAAAAGGTCGAAGCCGTATACGAGCACTTTCACCAAAAAGGACTTTACCCTCGCACCAGCTTCGAAAAGGCGATACAACGCAAATACTACGAAGCGGCGCGCTTTTGTCAGAAACGCGGCCTGCACAACCGCGCCCATCATTACTACTCAGCCGCCGACTCCCGCAGCTTTAAAATTTTAGGCTTACGCCTGATGAATTTCTTAGGCTTGAAATGGTAATTAGCGAATCCCCCTTTTAAGTCGATAAGCTCGGATATAATCCTCTGGACTATTTAAAGGACCACTTTTTTGCAAATGTTCCATCATCGCCGGGAAGCGCCCATGCTCATTATAATTTTGCAAGGCACCCCGCAGGGCAGTGGCTAAATCCTGCTGGTAACGTGGATCGGTAGACCGCGGCTCATGCATATTGAGCGCTTCCAGAGCTTCGGCAAATTCCTTGCGCTGTAAATGCATTTCTGCTTTCAATAAAATGAGCATTTTAAACTGCGGGGAAATTTCTAAACCTCTAGCCGCATAATCCAAAGCTTGATCCAAATCACCCTGCCGGGCATAATACTGCGCAAAAGATTCGTAAACCAAAATATTATAAGGCGCATCGGCCATAGCCTGTTGCAAATCCTCGAATGCTTTAGGAGCCTGATTGGTAAACAGATAGCCTTTAGCGGAATAATAATTAATAGGATTAGCATAGTTGTCTACAGTATACCAATCGCTATATACGGCCTCGGCGGCAGTTATTATTCCGGCTGCATTCTGACTAGCATTGGCTTGCAATACTGCCTCCATTCCCTGCTCGGCCTTAAACCTTTGAAAATTCACGAAAAGGCCAAATACTAGGCTTAAGCCGGCAAGATAGACCGGGATTTTTGTCGGCAACTGGGCTTTCGCCTGATGGAAAATTACCGCCAAAATCAACATCCACCAAAATGTATGCGGGGCACGTTCCAGCGGAAAGTCACCTATGGAGAAAATGGCATAAGACAATAATCCAAAGAGCGCAGCCAATTGCAAGTTTCGCTCTGCCCCCTCGCTAGCCTTTAAGTTTTTTAGCACCTGATTAAAAGCCAATAGCAACAAAGTAAGCACCGCCAAAATAGCTAAGGGACCTGCCTCCGACCAAAGCCAGAGGTAGTCGTTATGTGGTCTTTGAATATGGGTAATCCCCTGCCGGGTACTTTCCCCTACCTCATTTAGGCCATATTTAGGGAAATTGATCCGCCAGTTACCGGCACCCACACCAGTGAGCGGATGTTCTTTGATCATCTCTACCGTATTCCCCCAAAAGACTAAGCGCTTCTGCACGTTACTGCTATTGGTAAAGCCCGCTTTTATCTGCGGGGAAAGGAAAAGAGCGCTTAAGATTACCAATGCTAAGGCACTTAAGCCAAAAAGCCACTTTCTTGAAATCTGTAATTCCTTGGGCTTTATTATCTGCAAGACTAAGCCACTACCTAAAGCCGCTACAATAAGCGCCAACCACACACCACGGGTGCGCAGCACAAATAATTCGAAAACTAGGATAATGGCTAATATCATAGCCCACTTTGACCAAGCGCCCTTAAAGCTCGCCCAAGCCGCAAGTACAAATGGAAAGCTGAGCATTAAGGCCGATGCCAATAAGTTTTTATGACTGAAGGTGCCAGTTATGGTATAAATGTCGTCAAAGAAATCACCGGAAGCCAAGGCCTTTAACAGCTGAAATAAGGTGGGCAAGGCCGCCACCGAGGCAAACAAAACCGCGCCCCTTAGCAAATCATCAGTAGTAAGTCGCTTCAGCCGCAAGGCCGATTCTAAAAGAAAAAAGACCGGGATAAAACTGGCAAAGCGCGCAATGCTGGCCCATGACTCTGAACTATTTGTCGCGCTAAAAGCAGAAAGTACCATTACGATAAGCAAGATACCCAGAGTAAAAAGAGGCAGCTTATTTAGTTTAAGCTCTTTTAGGTCTTTCCAAAGCAAGACCAAAGCGGCTAATCCGAATACATCTAAAAGAATAAATCGCGACAAAAGCGTTGTATCCTGCAAACTACTTACCTGAAGTAGAGGCAGTAAGACCATTAAACTAAGAAAGAGGTAGGAGAATGTCTTGCTAGGCTTAGCCATGAAATCGTTTTGCGCTAAAGTAAAAATTCGCGGCTTTGTCTGTATAAAATAAAAAGCAAGGCTTCTAGGTTCTAATTTTGTAAAACCTATTTACCTAAACGTAGAACATTGAAAAAAGACCGTAGTCTTTACGAAAATACCAGACTGCATCACCATTATTTCAAGCGCAAAGGTTCGTACCGCTTTGCCGCTAAAAATATGTTGCGCCTAATTTTTGGCTTGGTAATTTTAGGTCTGGGTATTGGCCTAATTAACCACTACCTCATCGATATCGATGAAGTAATGGAAGGCTTATTTCAAAATTTCTCCACTCCTGCAGTACTACTGGTCTTTTTTATAAGTGAAGCTATATTAGGGCTATTGCCTCCCGACCTTTTCATCTATTGGACCCGCATTTGGGAATCGCCATGGCTAGGGATTAGCCTTTTAGGTATCTCGAGTTATGCAGGCGAACTCATCGCCTATTGGCTGGGGGCGAAAATTGGACATATTCCCAGGGTAGCCAAATGGTTAAGCACCAAGTTCGCCCTGCAAATTGTGAGCTTGAGACGCTACGGCGGACTATTAATTTTCCTTGCTGCCTTAACGCCCTTGCCTTTTTCACCGGTATCCTTAATTTCAGGAATGATCCAATATGGCTTTAAGTCCTATGCGATAATGGCTCTTAGTCGTATTGCGCGCTTCTTCCTTTATGCTTTGGTTTTATACCAAATCTAGTGCACCTTTGATTTATGAAATCGGCACGCGACATTTTCTTCCAGCATATAGCTCAAACTACCCCCTTCGCTCTGGGTATTGAAGTAGAAAAAGCCGAGGGCAGTTATTTATTTGGGCCTAATGGGGAAAAGTACCTCGACTTGGTTTCGGGTATCGGTGTAAGCAATTTAGGGCATGGTCACCCTCATATTAAAGAGGCCATTCACCAACAGGTAGACAAGCATTTGCACACCATGGTTTACGGAGAGTTTATTCAGGATAGTCCCAATAAACTGGCCGAAAAGTTAGTGGACTTGCTGCCGGAAAGTCTGAACTGCGTGTATTTTGTAAATAGCGGAGCAGAATCGATTGAAGGCGCCTTAAAGTTAGCCAAGCGTTACACCCAAAGAACCGAGATCATCGCCTTTCGAGGTGCCTATCATGGCAGTACCCACGGAGCCCTCAGTGTTTCTGGTAATGAAACCAAGAAACGTGCATTTCGGCCTTTGCTGCCCGACGTTCGTTTCCTACACTTTAATGAAGAATCGGAATTAAAGCAGATTAGCAAGAAAACGGCCGCGGTTATTGTGGAAACTGTCCAAGGTGATGCGGGTGTGCGCATTCCTAAACCCGGCTATCTCAAAGCCCTTAAAGCTCGCTGTGAAGAAGTTGGAGCCCTTTTAATTCTTGATGAAATACAGAGCGGCATGGGTCGCACCGGTAAATTATTTGCCTTTGAACACTTTGGAATTGTTCCTGATATTCTCTGTACGGCCAAAGCTTTAGGAGGCGGATTACCTCTAGGCGCCTTCATTAGCGATCTTAAAATTATGCAATCGCTGACCGAAAAGCCTATGCTGGGCCATATTACCACCTTTGGTGGGAATCCAGTTTCATGTGCTGCCGCCTTGGCCACCCTAGAGGTCATTGAGCAGGAAAGCCTTTTGAAAAAAGTCGAGGAGAAAGGTCAGCGTTTCGTGGAACTACTGCAACATCCTCGCATAAAAGAAATTCGACGGATTGGATTATTCTTTGCTTTTGAGTTCGAAAGCGAGGAAGAAGTGGCACAAATCGTCGAGGGATGTTTAAAGGAAGGGATTATCACCTTTTGGTTTCTCAGTAATCCGAATAGCTTTCGGATAGCGCCGCCTTTAAATATTGAGGATAAAGATATTGATTGGGCCTGCTCGGTAATTCGCAGTCAGATTGAGGCTCTAGATTAAAGTTTAATCGCCTTTAGCTTATCCAAGTTCAAAGGCTTTTCGATATAAGAATTTACCAGGGGATCCTTTTCAGCATTTTCCAAATCCGCTGGATCAATGCTCGAAGACAACATATGAATACCGAATTTAACCTCTTGGCCCGATTCCTTTAAAGCCGCTAAAAACTCAAAGCCGTCCATGCCCGGCATTTTAATATCGAGCAACATGCAAGTAGGCTTGCATTTCCCTTCTTGTAAAAACTGTAATGCTTCTTGTGCGCTGCTGGCCTTACAAACCTCAATCGAATCATCATACCGCTCCAAAGTCTTGGTATTGATCATAAGGTCGATGGGATTATCGTCTACTAAAAGGACGGTGCTTTGGGGCATTATAGATAGATAGTGTTTAGTGGTAAACCAAAGGTAGGTGTTTTTTGATTATCCACCTTTGACCACATTTCACAGCTAAAAATCTAGTTATCAGGGAATAGTTTTCCCGGGTTTAAAATTTGGTGTGGATCAAAAACCTGCTTAATCTGTTTTTGGAGCGCAATTTCGAGCGGACTAAAAACTATATCCAAGTAGTCTTTTTGCACCAAGCCGATGCCATGTTCCCCCGAAATCGTTCCACCCAGCTGCTTCACTAATTGAAATATTTCCCGAATGCCCTTGGGCAAGTCTTCTTGCCAAGCTTTATCGTTCATTTTATGTTTTAAGATATTCACGTGGAGATTTCCGTCGCCCGCATGGCCATAGCAAACCGAGTGAAAGCCATATTTAGCGCCAATAGACTTTACTCCCCTTAGTAGCGTGGCTAATTCGGCCCGAGGCACGACGGTGTCTTCTTCCTTATAAACAGAATGCGACTTCACTGCTTCACCCACCCGACGACGCAGTTTCCACAAAGCTGCCTTTTCATTTTCAGAGTCAGCAAAAAGGACCTCTCCCGCTTCAAAATTAGCAACGATGTCGGCAATTTTCATGCAGTCCTCCATGAGTTGATCGCCATAATTACCATCTACCTCTACCAGTAAATGTGCCCCAACTTCGGGACCGATAGGAAGGTTTACTTCATCCACAAAATTAAGGGTGTAGTCGATGGCATCGCGCTCCATAAACTCCATTCCAGACGGCACAATACCGGCCTGAAAAATGGCCGATACCGCTTCACAGGCCTTTTCAGCGGAAGCAAAGGGAATTAACATTAGGCGATTTTCCTTGGGATAAGGAATTAGTTTAAAAATGACTTTAGTAATTACCCCAAGGGTACCCTCACTTCCCACCATTAATTGCGTGAGGTTATAACCAGTACTATTTTTAAGCACCTTAGCCCCGGTGCGAATTATTTCTCCAGTGGCTAAAACCACCTCCAAGTCTAATACGTAGGCATTGGTAACCCCATATTTTACCGCTTTGGGTCCGCCGGCATTTAAGGCCAAATTCCCTCCCAAAGTACAGGAGCCCCATGAACTAGGATCGGGAGGATAAAAGAGGCCTTTCTCCTTACAGGCTTCATGAAAAACCTGATTAATTACTCCAGGCTCTACGGTCGCTTGTAGATTCCGTTCGTCAATTTCCAAGATTCGGTTCATCTTCTCCATACTAAGCACCAGGCCCCCATAAATTGGAAGCGCTCCCCCACTTAATCCGGTACGGGCACCACTACTGTAAACTGGGATCCTTTGTTTATGGCAATAGGCGAGTATTTTGGATAATTCCTCGGTAGACTGGGGCTTTAAAACGATTTCGGGCTCAAATTGATAATCTTCAGTTTCATCGTGCCCGTATTCCTGCATTGCTTCCTTTTCCCAAAGAAGCTGACTATCACCTAAAAAGGAAAGGAAATAATGCCGGTCGCTTGCATCAATGGTTTTATAAGTCTCTGGTCTCTTCAAATTGACTATTTTAGGGCGCTCTAAATTAAAATAATGATGTTTCGAAAGCTAAGTATAGTCTCGCTTTTTATTCTAATTTCTATCACCATTTATGCCCAAAAGAAGGATGTCAGTGTATCCGACGTTTGGCAACGCTACAGTTTCTTCGCCCGCTCCACCGGCGGTCTGCGAAGCATGAACGATGGCGCTCATTTTACTGTCTTAGACCGAGATCAGAACGGACCTAAGATCGATAAATACAGCTATGAAAGTGGCGAAAAGGTAGAAACCATCCTCAGTGCCGCCAATGTTTCGGCCGGTAATGGGGCCCCGCTTAATTTCGATTCTTATCAATTTAATGCTGATGAAAGTAAGGTACTACTGGGGACGCAAACCGAGTCGATTTACCGTCATTCTAGTCGGAGTAATTATTACGTCTTTGACCTTAAAAGCAAAGTACTGACTGCCCTTAAAGCCGATTCCAAACAACAATTAGCCGATTTTTCCCCTTCCGAAAACAAAGTTGCTTTTGTACATGAAAACCGAATGCACATCCAAGACCTAGAAGATGGCAGCATAAGCAGCTTTGGTAAAGGCGAAGAAAATAAGTTCATCGCTGGAGCAGTGGATTGGGTTTACGAAGAAGAATTTAGTTTCCATAAAGGATTTCATTGGTCGCCCGAAGGCAATTACATCGCTTACTACCAATTTGACGAAAGCGAAGTTCCTACTTTCTCGATGGATGTATTTGCTAATGGATTATATCCACAACAAGAGGTCTTTAAATACCCTAAGGCCGGAGAAGTAAACTCCATTGTCAGCATTCATATTTACGATGTAAAGAACAACAAAGATTGGGAAGTTAAGCTTCCGGTAGATTACGAGTACATCCCGCGCATTAAGTGGACCAGTGAAGATGACGAGTTAGTAGTATTTACCCTAAACCGTCATCAAGACCACCTGCAATTGTGGGAGGTTGAAGTTGAAGACGATGAACTGGAAGTGGAAATGCTGCTGGAGGAAAAAGCACCCCACTATCTTGAAATTCATGACAATCTAACTTTCTTAGAGGACAATAGCTTTATCTGGACTTCCGAGCAGGATGGATTTAACCACATCTATCACTACGATGACGACGGCGACCTCATCCGTCAGATTACTAAAGGCGACTGGGAAGTAACCACCTATTACGGCATGGATGAAGATTCAAAAACGCTGTATTACCAGGCTGCGGAGCGCTCGCCACTGGAACGCGACGTATATAGCATAAGCCTTAAAGGCAAAAACAAAAAGCGCCTTAGCACCCAAGACGGTACTAATTCTGCCAGCTTTAGCAAAGGCTTTAAATTTTACATCAATCGCTATTCGGCCGTTGACGTGCCTACCTACGAAACCCTACACCGCGCCAATGGTAAATTGGTAAGAGTGATAAACGACAATGCTGCCGTAAAAGAGCGATTGAAAGGCTATAATGTGAGCTATAAAGAATTCCTGCAAATTCCTAATGAGGAAGGAACCATGCTTAATGCTTGGATGATAAAGCCCAGTGATTTCGACCCTAGCAAGAGCTATCCTGTTTTAATGTTCGTTTATGGCGGACCCGGCTCGCAGACCGTACAAAATAGCTATGATGCGGGTAATGGAATGTGGTATCAGCACCTTGCCTCTAAGGGTTATATCGTGGTTAGTGTAGATAACCGGGGAACCGGGGCGCGTGGACGCGATTTCCGCACGGTGACCTATCAGCAATTAGGTAAATATGAAATTGCTGATCAAATAGCTGCGGCCAAATGGTTGGGTAATCAAGACTATGTGGATGCCAATCGGATTGGTATCTGGGGTTGGTCTTACGGTGGTTACATGAGTAGCCTCGGTATCACCAAAGGTGCAGATGTCTTTAAAGCCGCCATTGCGGTGGCCCCAGTAACCAATTGGCGTTTTTACGATAATATTTACACCGAACGCTATATGCGTACTCCACAGGAGAATGCTGATGGCTACGATGATAATTCGCCGATAAATCACGTTGATAAACTAGAAGGAGCTTACTTCCTCGTGCACGGATCGGCCGACGATAATGTACATGTACAAAATACCATGCGTATGATTGAGGCCTTAGTGCAAGCCAATAAGCAATTCGACCTCTTTATTTATCCCGATAAAAACCACGGCATTTACGGGGGCAATACCCGCTACCATCTTTATACGAAGATGACCGACTTTATCCTCGAGAATCTCTAAGCCTGTACTGGTCTGCTTTAGATTAATTTTTGTTAATTCGACACTTAATTCAAATTCCTGAACATGTCAAACACCGACCTAGCGAAACAAGGACATCCTAACGGACTGTATGTCTTGTTCTTTTCCGAAATGTGGGAGCGATTCTGCTACTACGGAATGCGTACTCTTCTTACCTTATATCTTGTAAAGGCACTTTTTAAAGGCGATGCCGAAGCAGCTGTAATTTATGGTGCTTACACCGGCCTCGTTTATGCCGCTCCGGTATTAGGTGGCCGTATGGCCGACAAGTTCCTAGGCTATCGATTCGCTATTATCCTGGGTGCCATTCTTATGGCCATTGGTGAATTCCTCATTTTAGGTGGAACCGAGTTCTGGTTGCTAATAGGTATGGGAGCTATTATTATTGGTAATGGTTATTTCAAAGCCAATATTTCTACCATTGTTGGTAAGCTCTATGAAGAAAACGACCCACGTCGAGATTCGGGCTTTACCATTTTCTACATCGGTATTAATGTGGGGGCCCTTTTAGCTACTTCTGTGGTGGCTTACGTGGGTGAGACCTATGGATTCCGCTGGGGATTCGGCTTAGCCGGTATTGGTATGCTTTTAGGATTCCTAATCTTCTGGTTTGGCCGCGATCGTTACGCTGCTGCAGATGGATTAGCCATTACCGAAGCCGGTAAGAAAAAGGTTTTCGGGCCCATCAACTACGTTACCCTTATCACTATTGGTAGTTTATTATTGATCCCTGCCTGTTATATCTTGATTTCTAAGAATGAAATCTTACAATACTTATTACTAGGTCTCTTTATTCTAGTGGCCTTTAACCTGATCAAAGCCGGTGCGGCCGAAGGTAAAATTTGGCGCGACCGAATGATTGCCTTGGTAATATTTATTCTTATCAATATTGTGTTCTGGGCTTTCTTCGAGCAAGCCGGAACCTCGCTTACCCTATTCGCCGATCGTAACGTAGATCGTGAAATTTTTGGCTGGGTGATGCCCGCTTCCATGACCCAGTTCTTTAACCCCTTCTTTATCGTTCTATTCGGTTCGATCTTTAGTGTGATGTGGGTGAAACTTTCGGAAATGGGTAAAAACCCTAGTATTCCAATGAAGTTTGCCTTTGGTATCCTTCAATTAGGTTTAGGTTTCTTAGTAACCCTTCTAGGCCTAAGCTTTGCCGAAGGTTTCCAAGTACCTTTATTGACCTTAGTAATTCTTTACCTACTGCATACTACCGGTGAATTATTCCTATCACCCATTGGATTAAGTATGGTAACCAAATTAGCGCCTCCGAAAATTTCGGGAACAGCAATGGGCGGTTGGTTCCTAAGCTTTGCCATTGGTAACTTCTTAGGAGGTCAAATCGCTACCCTAACCGGAACCCATGGTAGTGAGGAGGGTCCGGCCTTGGAATTCCCAGTAAGCACTACAGTATTGCAAGCCTCGAATGATGTTGGCACCGTTAATTTCATTGACTGGCAACCCTTGGCAGAAGGCATGCCGGTAAACATCACTTTAAGTAAGTATATGGATATCCAAGACTGGGTAGAATTCCGTAAAGCTTACGCGGATGGGATGAACTTCGTAGATTGGAAAGCGCAGCGTAGCATGAACACGCCTATTCCATCAGCGGAAGCTTGGTTAAACAAAGAGGCCTGGGCCAAATTAGGAGCCGATTACGAAGCCCTATTGAAGGCAGATGAAGAAAACGAGGACGCGATTAATATCGAAACCTGGATGTATTTCCGCGAAAACATCGAAGCCTTTAATGCGGAGGCTAGCGAAAGCCTTAAAGATGTTTACGAGAAGCATAAGATGGATCGCATGGAAATGGGACTTAATAAATACACCGATGTATTCTCAAACATTGGCTTTGTCTTATTAGGTTTCTCGGTGATCATTATGATCTTCAATAAGCCCCTTAAGAAATTGATGCACGGCGTAGAATAGGCCCTGCCAATTCAATTATCTTAACCCTGACCAGGCTCTCCTGTGTCAGGGTTTTTTTATTGGCCAAAGCCATATAGATATCAGCTTATCTTATTAAATTAAAAAAATGATAATTAATAGCTATCTTTGATTAAAATTTAAATGTAATAGTCATGAGCAATAATCAAATCGGATTACCCTTAAACGAAGCCGCTAAATTGGCGGACAAACTAAATATCCTATTAGCGAACTACCAGTTATTCTATGCTAACTCCAGAGCAATTCACTGGAATATTAAAGGAGAAAAGTTCTTCGAGCTACACCAAAAGTTTGAGGAATTGTACATGGACTCCTTTCAAAAGGTTGATGAAATCGCCGAGCGTATTCTAACTCTAGGTTATACGCCTCTGCATACCTACAGCGATTACCTAAAGGTGGCTAAAATAAAAGAGGCCGCCAATATTAGTGAAGCGCGCGAATCGGTTCAAGTAGTCTTAGACGGTTACAAAACCCTCTTGGAAATTGAGCGTGAAATCCTCGATTACTCAGGTGAACTCAATGACGAAGGTACCAATGCCCTAATGAGTGATTACATCCGCGAGCAAGAGAAGAGCGTTTGGATGTACAGCGCTTTTATGAAGTAGAGGAAGAGAGGAAGAGAGGATGAGAGGATGAGAGGATGAGATGAAGAGAGGTAGGGTCTTAGAACGACCCATGGGACGTGAGATATGAGAAAATACACGTCTTTAATCTCTTATTCAAAATTGACTCAAATTGTATCTACCAAAAAAAGCAAAGGACACCTCCTCCTCTCCTCCTCTCCTCATCCCCTCCTTCTCTCCTCTCCTCCTCTTCTCATCCTCTAATCCCCTAATCCCTCAAATCATGAACTTCCATACCAGAAAATGGGTAAAACCCGAAGACCTAAACCCCAATGAAACCCTCTTTGGCGGCCGACTATTAGCTTGGATCGACGAAGAAGCGGTGATCTACGCCATTATCCAATTGGAAAATAAACACGTGGTAACTAAATACGTTTCGGAGATCAATTTCATTTCGGCCCCACGCCAAGGTGATATCATTGAGCTGGGTATTGAGGCCATTGAATTTGGTCGGACTTCCTTAACTATGCGCTGCGAAGTGCGCAATAAGCTCACCCGAGAACCCATTTTAAGCATCGACAAATTAGTCTTTGTAAACCTTGGGGAAGACGGTAAACCAGCTGCTCACGGGAAAACAGAAGTGACTTACGTTAAAGACCGCCTTGAAGAATAAAAAAAGAATCTCCCTTTCTGCGAAAGCTTAGGGTAAATCAAAGTCAAACTGGCGGTAAGAACTGGTATCGTTTAGCGACTTTAAAAATTCCAGCAAATCTGCTTTTTCGCTTGCGCTGATACTAAAGCCTTTAATCTTATCACTCTTTAGAGGGTGATTGGATCCACCTGAAGCATAATGCTCAATAACCTCCTCCAGAGAAGCTAAACTCCCATCGTGCATATAAGGTGCGGTAAGGGCAATGTTCCTTAAAGTAGCCACCTTAAACTGCCCCTCATGCTCCGCCAAATTATTGGTCACCCGAGCCCGACCTGGATCTAAATAAACTTCCTTCAGTCCATTATTCTGGAAGCTAAAATCGGTAGTTAAAGGTAATTGATGGCAATCGGCACATTTCAATTCTGCACTTTTAAATAATGCCAGTCCTCGCTGAGCAGAAGCGTTTAAGGCGAGGCTATCCCCGTGGTAATAAAAGCGATCAAAGGCACTGTTATAGGAAACTAGACTTCGTTCGTAACTGGCCAGAGCCAGGCTAAAGGTGAAGGGATTAACATCATCATTAAAAGCCCACTTAAATAAGTTTTGATAGGTCTCATTGGCCGCCACCCGCGCAATTGCCTCGGTAAAAGGTAAGTCCATTTCACGATGCTCCTCTATGGGTCCAACTACTTGCGACTCCAAGGTCGGGTTCCCCCCGTCCATAAATAAATAAGGCTGCCATAGCACATTGAATAAGGTGGGCGAATTCCGATTATGCACTCTGCCTTCGGTTCCCACCGAAGTAGCTAAGCCATCGCTAAAGGCCAGATGCGGCAAATGACAAGAAGCGCAGGAAATATCCCTATTACGACTAATAATAGGATCAAAAAATAACTTTTTACCCACGGCGATTTTTTCGGCACTAAGTTCATGGCCGGCTTCTAAGGAATAAGCTGGAAAATGCGGAATGGTAATTTGTACTGGGCTCTCTCGAAAAGCATATTTATCTTCTTGAACTTT
Organism: uncultured Flavobacteriales bacterium; assembly: GCA_913055685.1. Lineage (GTDB taxonomy): Bacteria > Bacteroidota > Bacteroidia > Flavobacteriales > Schleiferiaceae > Croceimicrobium. The sequence continues at coordinate 1,340,028 of CAJXKC010000001.1, read as the reverse complement.
TTCCTTAGCACAGCCCGAAAAAAGTAAAAAACCAAGTAAGCCGCTCACAAAAAGCAAGCGGGCAAACTTGGTTTTCCATCCTACTATTTTACTAGTCCAGAATGCCATGGCTAAAGCTTACCGCGGCGTCGAACTTATTCATCATCTTTTCGGCTAGAGGCCTCTGATCGCCCATAGACATCGTCAGAATCTCGGTGCGCATATTTACGTCTTCCAAGAACTTCTCGTAATCGATATGCATGGTGAGCTGAAGCGTCTGAGCTTTTTCCAAATTAAGATTAAGGACTGTGCTGCGATCTTTTCGGAAAGGATTGGTTCCTAGGTGATATTTGAAGACATTATCAAAAGTTCCGTCTCCTTCGTAATCGACTTCCCCTTCTATCTTAACAAAGATGTAGCCGCTGGCCCAAGACCAATACATTCCTTCTGGTTGGGGGGCCAAAGGATGATCGGAATCGGTAAAATCGGTCGGCTGACGACCATTAGCACCATTCTCTGTATTGGTGGCTTCATCTACACCAATGCTTACATTAAACATGTGAGCGTGACCTGGATCAATATATCCTAGATCGCTACTGGTATTGTTTGGGCGTACTATAAGATATTCGGGACTTAAGGGACTGCTATTCCCGGCATCATCCATGATCACTGGTTGTGCCAAATAATAAGTGGCGAGGGAGAATTTCACCACTCCTCCACTATCTAAAGTATACTCTTGGTCCAAGACAAAGTCATCGGCGCCAAAATTGAAATCGTAATTTAAAACTACTGCTACCTTATCGGCGTTTGGATCAGGTTCTACCGTAGTATCATCATCTTTTTTACAAGCAGACACTGCTACCAGTGCGCTTAGGGCAAGAGCCCATTTATAATTTTTCATGGTTTTTTTATTTAGAGATTGTTAATGACGTAAAGATTTATTGTCATTAACATGGCGGTCGCCATACCAATCTCTTCATTCCCTCTGCCAAGAACACTTCTGGAGCTGGGAACTTTAATAAAGGCTGAGATGTGAACGGGAAAGGCTGTTTAAGATTCCCCTCGTCGAAAAGCAAAAAGCTTATTTCTTCTGTGAAATTTGGCGCAAAGGGCGCTTCGGGTTCTTCCTTAGTTTGCAATAAGGCTCGCAGCTGACAGCTACCTTGGCAGGTATTACCCTCCACTTCCTTCTGTTCACAGAGCTCAGAAGCAAAGTAGCTCTGCTGAGTCTCAAATAAGGCCAATACCAGACTGTTGTACCAGCTCGAAGCCAGTACCGCCAGAATTAGTAAGATGGTCCTTAAAAATTGCATAAATCAAACTTAGGGCATAATTAAAAGGTTTTTAGTGCCTTAAGACACAATAGGATTCGCCCCTTAGGATAACGACTAAAATATCGATTGGTGAGGCCCCAAAACAAAAAAAGTGACCCGAAGGTCACTTTCAATTATTATAAGGCACCCGCCTTTATTTCATCGACCACATCCGGGTCCAATAAAGTAGAAGTGTCGCCTAAATTGGAAGTGTCACCCTCAGCAATTTTCCGCAGAATTCTACGCATAATTTTACCCGAACGGGTTTTGGGTAAGCCACTCACAAATTGAATCTTATCTGGCTTGGCAATTTTACCGATCTCCTCTACCACCGTTTCTACGATCTCGGCTCGCAGCTTATCGGGATTGGTCGGTGGTTCTTTGGTAATAACATAAGCGTAGATACCCTGACCTTTAATATCGTGAGGGTAACCCACCACCGCCGATTCAGCTACAATATGATCATTGGCATTAATGGCATTTTCAATCTCGGCAGTACCAAAACGGTGACCACTTACATTAATCACATCGTCGACCCGACCAATAATTCGGTACATCCCTTTTTCATCTCTACGGGCACCGTCGCCGGTAAAGTAATACCCATTGTAATGCGAGAAATAGGTGTTCTTACAGCGCTCATGATCACCATAGGTGGTGCGCAGCATAGAAGGCCAAGGGAAACGCATGGCCAAATAACCTTCCTCGCCATTTCCTTCGATTATTTTGCCTTCTTGATCTAACAATACCGGCTGAATACCTGGTAAGGGATAGCCTGCATGACTGGGCTTCATCGGACTATGATTACCCAATCCTGAAATCATGATTCCGCCGGTTTCGGTTTGCCACCAAGTATCTACAATCGGGCAGCGTTCTTTACCCACGTGAATATGATACCATTCCCAAGCTTCCTCATTAATAGGTTCTCCCACCGTTCCCAGTACTTTTAGGGAATAAAGGCCATAACTAAGAACATGGTCTTCGCCGTGAGCCATTAGAGCACGAATGGCAGTAGGAGCAGTATAAAACTGATTAACCCCATGCTTATCACAAACCTGCCAAAAACGACCCGGATCTGGATAAGTAGGAACGCCTTCAAACATCACTGTAGTTGCCCCATTTAAAAGCGGGCCGTAGACGATATAAGAGTGACCCGTAATCCAACCAATATCTGCCGTACACCAATAAACATCACTTTCATCGTATTGGAAGACATTGGCAAAACTATATCCAGCATAGACCATATAGCCCCCACAAGTATGAACCACTCCTTTGGGCTTGCCGGTACTGCCAGAGGTGTACAGAATAAAGAGCATATCTTCACTATCCATGGGCTCCGCCTCGCAAACGCGATCGGCTCCTAGCAATTCTTCATGCAACCAATAGTCACGTCCCGCTTGCATATTTACATTCCAACGGGTACGCTCCGCTACCAAGACTTTTTCGACCGAATCACAAGACTTCAAAGCTTCATCGACTACTGCTTTACATGGGATTTCTTTGGCACCGCGGTACATACCATCGGCAGTAACCACCATTTTACAGGAAGCATCGTTGATTCGATCGGCTAAGGCATGAGCCGAAAAACCGGCGAAAACCACCGAATGCACGGCTCCAATGCGAGCGCAGGCTAAAACGGTGATGGTGAGCTCCGGAATCATAGGCATATAAATCGCCACTCGATCCCCTTTAGCTACCCCGTGTTTTTTAAGCACATTGGCGGTTTTACAAACCTCTTCGTGCAACTCGCGGTAAGTCATACGCACAAAGCGCTCCTTGGGATCATTTGGCTCCCAAATGAGAGCCAATTTATTGCCCCGTTTTTCGAGATGACGGTCTAAACAGTTCTCGGTAATATTTAGCTTGGCATTAGTAAACCACTTCACATCGGGAGTATCAAATTCCCATTCCACGGTTTTATCCCAAAGCTTCATCCACTGATAATTCTCGGCGATCTGCGCCCAAAACTTTTCGGGTTGTTCGGTACTTAATTGGTATTGCTCTTGATATTCCTCGGGAGAGCTGATGCGGAATTTTGCTTCCATATCTATAGGTTTATCTGTTTCAAATTAGGGTGAATAATATCGGTAATTTCCTGCACAATCGCCGGGTCATCGATGGTGGACGGAATTCGGATTTCCTCTTGGTTGGCAATGGCCCGCAATAATTTACGCAGAATTTTCCCGGAGCGGGTTTTGGGTAATCGGCCTACCACTAAGACCTTTTTAAGGGCGGCAACTGCGCCAATCTCGCTGCGGACAGCCGCTACAATCTCCGTACTTAAATCTTGGTAATCAATTTGCTGCACCGAAGTAACCACTAAGGCCATGGGAATCTGACCTTTTAAGTCGTCATTTACTCCAATTACCGCACATTCGGCTACTGCCGGATGGGCCGCCACGACCTCTTCCATTTCCACGGTTGAAAGGCGGTGCCCGGCAACATTAATAATGTCGTCTACTCTTCCGGTGATGTAGGTAAAACCCTGCTCGTCCTTAAAGCCGCCATCTCCGCTGAAATAATATCCCGGGAAACGCTCGAGGTATGAATCCTTGAAGCCGAGAGGATTTTGCCATAAACTGGGCAAGCAGCCTGGAGGCAGAGGTAATTTCACGGCCACATAGCCTTCTTCATTAGGAGCCGCAGCTTCGCCTGCCTCATTTAAAATCTGCAAGTCATAACCCGCTACAGGTTTAGTCACGGAGCCCGGTTTCACTTCCATTAATTCTATGCCTGGGAAGTTCGCGAGCATAGGCCAACCACTTTCGGTTTGCCACCAGTGATCAATAACAGGAACTCCTAATTGCTTTTCGGCCCAGCCTAAGGTGGCCACATCACAACGTTCACCAGCTAAAAACTGATATTTCAATGAAGACAGATCATATTGCTTTATGAAGTCACCTTGAGGATCCTCTTTACGGATTGCCCGAATCGCTGTTGGTGCGGTAAACATCACCTTAACTTTATACTCGGCAATGATGCGCCAAAAAGTGGAGGCATCGGGGGTACGAATCGGTTTCCCTTCGAAGAGAACGGTAGAAGCCCCTGTTAATAAGGGTGCATAAACGATATAAGAGTGTCCGACCACCCAGCCAATATCAGAAGCCGCCCAATACACATCCCCTGGCTTAATGCCGTATATTTTTTCCATACTGTAGCGTAAGGCTACCGCGTGACCTCCGTTATCACGCACCACTCCTTTAGGCTTTCCGGTGGTACCACTGGTATAAAGTATGTACAGCGGATCGGTAGCATATACCGGGGTACAACCTACCGTTTCAGCCTCGCTTAGCATTTGATCGAAATCGATATCATAATCTTTTGCCGGTACTAGAGCACCCAGCTTTCGCTGATAGATAACCACCTTCTCCGGCTTGTATGCTGCTAGCTCCATCGCCTTATCCACCATAGGCTTATAGGGAATAATACGGTCTACCTCGATGCCAGAACTGGCCGTAACGATTAACTTCGGCTTGGCATCGTCGATTCGAATGGCCAATTCATGCGGAGCAAAACCGCCAAAAACTACGGAGTGCACTGCTCCCAATCGGGCACAGGCTAGCATGGTCATCACCGCCTGGGGAATCATGGGCATATAGATAATAACGCGATCTCCCTTGGACACCCCCAAGCGCTTTAAGCCACCCGCAATCTTCGCCACCTCATCCCGCATTTGACGATAGCTATAGGCTTTTTTAGACTGGGTTACCGGCGAATCGTAGTACAAGGCTACCTGATCACCACGACCATTTTCTACATGGTAATCTAGCGCCAAATAACAAGTATTGGTCATGGCTCCTTTAAACCAACGGTACAAGCCATGCTCATCGGTGCTTAAAACCTCATCGGCTGGGCGAAACCAATCGATTCTTTGGGCCTGCTCGGCCCAGAATCCCGCGGGGTCTTGCAGGCTTCTTTCGTATTCTTCTTGATAGCTCATGATTGAATTAATGATTTAATCTCCGCCAATAGGTCTTTATTAGCAAAGGGTTTTATTAAATATAGATCGGCCCCATGGTCGTAGCCTTTCTGAATGTCGTCCTTCTTACTTTTTGCGGTTAGAAAAATCACCTTAGGCGCATTTTCCTTGGCCTTTAGATAATCGCAAACCGCATAGCCATCCACATCCGGCATCATTATATCGAGCAGAACTAAATCTGGGGAGTGTTGATCCGCTAAAGCTTTTGCCTCACTCCCATTACGTGCGATATAAACCTCATAGCCTTTTCTTTTGAGAAGGTATTCGAGCGACATTAAGATGTTAATCTCATCGTCTACGATTAGTATTTTCGTTTTCATGCTTCTGTTTTCTTTTGGTTGCTTTCCCCTTTGTAAATGGGCAGAGTAAAGGAGATTTTCGCACCGACTTTAAAGTCATCGTCTACCCAAATCCGGCCTTTATGCATGGCAATAATATTTTTTGAAATAGCTAAGCCTAGACCGCTACCACTAGGCTTGCGGCGCGTCTGATCCCGAACCTGGTAAAACTTATCGAATATCAATTGCCGATCGGCTTCCGGAATACCCTTGCCATTGTCGTGAATATTCACCTTTAAGTCATCGTCCAATTGATAAGCAGTAACCCAGACCTTACCTTGCTTGGGGTTTGCAAACTTTATGGCATTTCCAATTAGATTGGTAAGCACCTGCTGTATGCGGTCGGCATCGGCGAAAGTGGGTTTTAGAGCGGCAGAAATCTCACAACTTAAATGCACTCCATTGCTTAAGGCCAAGTTCTCTAGTTGCTCTACGCTTTGGCGGATGAGGCCGTCCAAGGAAAGTTTGCTTAGGGAAAGCTTCTGACTACCACTTTCAAATTTTTCGAGATCCAGAACATTGCTAATCAAACGACTTAAACGCTCGCAATCGCTCACGATATTATTCACAAAACGCTCTCGGTCTTCCGCTGGCATTTCGGGCTCGTCCTGTAATAACTCGGCTTGCATGCGGATGGCAGCCAGTGGGGTGCGAAGCTCATGGGTTACGGTATACAGGAATTCATCCTTAAGCTCAGTCATTTCCTGCAGGCGCCTATTGCTATGCTGCAATTCTTCACTGGCCAAGCGCAATTGTTCTTCCCGTTTGCTGAGTTCGCGGTTTAGACGTAATACCTTCTGACTCTCTTCTAAAATACCCAAAACCTCGTCGCGGGATAATTCTTCCCTTTGCACTACCGAGGAGATCATAATCTTAGCACTTGCCGGACCTATCGCTTCCGATAAAAGTCGCTCCGCAAAACTAATCACCCGATTATCGGCGGTGGGGGAAGTCGACCAATCGATATTGTTTAATCGGGCATAACGCTCTAAAACTTCTTCGGCTCTATCTCTTCCCAAAAAGTTTTGCAAAAGACTGCGGATATCTGGAAAAGGGGCCGATCCGCGGTACAATCCTTCGCTAAGTCCGTTTGCGGAAACAGAGGGTGCAGATACAAACAAGGTGGCCTGATTTGCTTCTTCTAAGCTAGCCGAGCTTTCCAAGGAAATCAGCACAAATACGATGGTGTTTAGACTTAGACTTAGCAAGGTAGCCGCGCTCAATAAGGACAAACCAAAAGTAGCCGCTAAGGCCTCTGGATTTAGTATTCCCCATTGCATTAAATCCCATCCGGCGAAAGCCGCAACTTGCGGTAAAACCAGAAAGTAAAACCAGATTACAAATCCGCTAAGAATACTCCAGAAAGCTGCTTTCCGCTTGGCCTCGCGCCAGTATAGTCCGCCTAAAAAAGCGGGGGCAAACTGACTCATAGCTACGAAGGAAACCAGGCCAATGCTAACTAAAGAGTTTTGAGCGGCAAAGAAGTGGTAATAAACATAGGCTAATGCCAAGATGAGCAAAATGGCCCAGCGACGTAAGCCTAAAATGCGTCGACTCAGGGGCCGGTCTTTCTTTAAGGCCAAGCGCGGCACCAATACATAGGTGCTAAGCATATTTCCTAGGGCAAGGGTAGACACAATAATCATTGAACTCGCCGCCGAGAGTCCCCCTAAAAAAGCCAGACTGGCCGTCGCGGGACCCGAGTACTTCATGCTTAAGCTCAGTAGATAAAAATCGCTATCCGCAGTGGGAAAAACCTGAGTTCCCATAACCGCGAATGGCAGTACAAATAAGTTGATTATCAAAAGGTAAAGGGGGAACAACCACGTCGCCTTGGCTAAATTCTTTTCCGAATTATTCTCCACCACACCCATTTGAAACTGGCGCGGTAATAAGAAAAAGGCAAAAGCCGAAATCAATAATATAGTAAACCAATCGCCACCCGCCATTTCTGGCTTCTTGAGGGCAAAGTCTTTTAAACCCTCACTAAAAACCTCCGTTCCTGCGAATTGCGACAAGCCAATTGCCCCAACCACCACAAAGGCGATTAATTTAAATAAGCTTTCGAAGGCGATGGTACCAATGAGTCCGGCCTTAGGCCGATTACTCTGCACATAACGGGTACCAAACAAAATGGTAAAGACAAACATTATCAAGCTTACGTAGAGCGCCGGATCGTTATAAACCTGGTATTCGCCAATTTCACCCTGACCACTAAGAATGCTAAAGCTTTCGCTGATGGCCTTTATCTGTAAAGAAATGTAGGGCAGAATGCCGACCAGGGAGAGCAGGGCCACCAAGAAACCAAGGTTTTGATCCTTGCCATAACGAGCGGAGAGAAAATCGGCCAAGGAGCTAATCCCTTGAGTGCGCTTTATTTGAAAAAGCCGCTTTGCCATGGGATGCCAGAGAAACATCATGAGAGCCGGTCCCAAATAAATTAGGAGGAAATCCAAACCCGATTGTGCGGCGCGACCGATACTACCGTAAAAAGTCCAGGCCGTGCAATATACCGCAAGAGCCAGGGAGTAGATATAGGGCATCCAACGCTTAAAACGCTCCTGAGAAAAGCGTTTTTCAAAATACCAAGCGGCGGCAAAGATGATGCCGAGGTAAAGGGTTCCTATGAGAATAAGGCTAAGGGTCATGATGAAGCATCATCATTTAAACTTTGACGCCAGAGGAGGAAAATCCATAACACTAAAAGCCCAAAGAGGTAAAGTAGGTAGTGCAAACTGGAGCGGAAAAAATCCCAAAACAAAGGCGATAGCAGTAAAATGCTTACGGCAATAATCAGAATTCGTTTGATGGCTTTTTCCGACATTCTCAAAGATTAATTTTCTAATTGAAAACTACACTGATCTTTATCAGCTAAAAAAAGAGAAGACCCCTCCCGTAGGAGAAGCCCTCTCTTCATCTTAAATATTAGTGTGCATGGGCCTCTCCTGCTCCACTGGGGATGCGGATATCCTCTACTAGTTCTTGTACATCTTCGGGGGTTTCTGGGGTTAACTTCATCACCACCAGACTCACCGCCAAGTTGAATAACATGGCTACGGTACCAAAACCTTCAGGGCTAATGCCAAACCACCAATCGGCTTTTAATCCGGCTACAGCCTCTTTTCCACCGTCGAAAACGCCAAACTTGAACTTAAGGATGTAGAAACACATCAAGGCTAAACCAGCAATCATTCCCGCTATCGCACCTTCCTTATTCATTTTCTTCATAAAGATTCCCAGAATAATCGCAGGGAAGAAAGAGGCCGCGGCTAATCCGAAGGCCAGCGCTACCACCGCTGCTACATAATCGGGTGGATTAATTCCGAAATAACCAGCTACAGATACCGCGATAAAGGCAGAGAAACGTGCGGCTAATAATTCACCGCGCTCTGAGATATCGGGCATTAACTGCTTCTTCAATAAATCGTGAGAAATGGCCGTAGAAATTACCAATAATAAACCGGCTGCCGTAGAAAGAGCCGCCGCTAAGCCACCCGCCGCTACTAAGGCGATTACCCAAACCGGAAGGTTGGCAATTTCGGGATTGGCTAATACGATAATGTCCTTATCTACCATCAATTCATTTTGATCGGGGCTTTTGCGCATTTGCACCATGCCGTCGGCATTTTTATCCTCCCAGGCTAAGAGACCGGTTTGCTCCCAATTACCCACCCAAGCTGGCATTTCGCTGTAAGGCTTGTCGTTCACCGTCTGAATAAGATTGGTACGCGCAAATACCGCAATAGCCGGAGCCGTGGTGTAAAGAATGGCAATAAACAATAGGGCATAGCCGGCTGACTTACGCGCATCACGCACTTTAGGCACGGTAAAGAAACGTACGATTACGTGCGGTAAGCCTGCCGTTCCTAACATGAGGGCAGCGGTGATGAAAAATACATCCACCTTGCTCTTAGACCCGTCGGTATAGGAGGCAAAGCCTAATTCCTGATTCAGTTGGTTGAGTTTATCGAGAAGGTAGGTCCCATCTTCTAATTGACCACCCATTCCAAACTGAGGAATAATATTTCCGGTAAGCATCATGGAGATAAATACCGCAGGCACCATAAAGGCGAAAATGAGGACGCAGTATTGCGCCACCTGGGTATAGGTAATACCTTTCATACCTCCCAATACGGCGTAGATCAATACGATCACCATACCGATAATTACCCCGGTAGTAACATCTACCTCAAGGAAGCGGGAGAAAACTACCCCTACCCCACGCATTTGTCCGGCTACATAAGTAAAGGAAACAAAGAGAGCGGCGATAATGGCTACCGTACGCGCGGCATTACTATAATAGCGATCTCCAATAAAGTCGGGCACGGTAAACTTGCCGAACTTGCGCAGATAAGGTGCCAGTAAAAGGGCCAGGAGCACATAACCTCCGGTCCAACCCATCAGGTAAACTGAACCGTCGTAACCCTGGGTAGAGATTAATCCCGCCATGGAGATAAAAGATGCCGCAGACATCCAGTCGGCTGCGGTGGCTAAACCATTGGCAAGCGGCGAAACCCCACCACCGGCCACATAAAATTCCTTGGTTGATCCGGCACGGCTCCAAATAGCAATACCGATATAAAGGGCAAAAGTGATACCTACGATAATGTAGGTCATGATTTGAATATCCATAATCCTTTGCTTTTTAAATTATTTCTCGGTGTAGCCGTATTTGGCATCGAGCTTATTCATTTTATACACGTACACGAAGATGAGCACCACGAAGGTGACAATCGATCCCTGTTGGGCGAACCAGAAACCGACTGGGAAACCTCCCATGCGGAATTGGTTTAAAAAGTCTACGAATAGGATTCCGGCTCCGTAAGAAACCAGGAACCAGATGCTGAGTAGGATGGTCAGCAGTTTTAAGTTTTCGCGCCAGTATTTATACGCTTCAGTGTGGTCTTTCATGTTTAATAGATTTTAGAATCTAGAGTCTAGAGTTAAGAGTCTGGAGATTAGTATGATTAATTAGTATTATTCCATCAGTTTGGCAGGGGTCCCATTCCAGAAAGAATTCATTCAAACTCTTCTCCTCTTCTCCTCTTCCCCTTTTCGGCTATAAATAAATCATTGCTTGTAAAGTGAGCTCTGGCTTGTAGCTTACATTATCGGCATCGCTGAAATCGGGTCGATGGCGGTAATTAAGGGTAAGCTTAGAATGGTGGCCGGCTAAATAAGCGTTCACTCCCAGATCGAATACTGTAACCGGAACTTGTTCCCCAGCACTATTTTGCACCCCTTCGAAACTGTTATAGATTAAAGCGGCATAGGGCTGCCAGATAAGGTCATCGCGTTTTTTAGGTAGCATATAGCCGATTTGGGTGTAGATGCTGGTACCGGTTCCGATTACCGGGAAGGCATTACCGCGCAGACCGGCAGCGCCATTGGAACCATCGGCGGGATTCATTATCCCAATATTACGCACGTGGTTGGGGCCATAATCATTGAAATAGGCCGCCGCATAAGCGGTTAGGGCGCCACCATTACTTAAAGGATAATCTAGAAAAGCGTCGACTGCAAAGAGGTTCATTCCGGAGGTCACGGTATCTCCAGTGCTATTGGTATACCACATTGCATCGGCATTGCTAATAAAACCCGCTCCAATATTGAAGACCTTTTTAGTGCCTAAATAAGTACCTACTCGATATGGTAATAGGTTTCCTTCGGCATCCCAAAACTCGTATTGGAAATAACCTTCAAAGACCTTCCCTACATTCTGAGGATTGTAGTTTGCTCTATCGGTAGCAATTGCTCCACCTACATTGGTTTTAAAGGGATCATTTACCGCCACTTGATAAGCGAGTTTACCCAGTTTTCCTTTGGCGTAGATCCCCAACTTACGGGCAAACTGATCAGTTGCTTCAATGGTCGCCCAGTTTAATATAGGCGCATCAAAGGCCATCAGGTTTAGGGTAGAGGCATTGGTCATGCGGCTTAAGCCATTCCAATAATGCAAGCCACCGCCAATATTTAAATACTTTTTTAGTACGGTGTACTCGACCCAAGCATCATGCATGTAGAGTTGGGGTTTTTTACCATCAAAACCAAGGTATCCCCCACTCACCGCATTCTGGTTATTGATACCAAAGTGGGTTAAGATTAAGAAACGATCGTTTAATTGGGTATACATTAAAAAACGAGAACGACGTAAGCCTACATCGGTAGTAGCATCCTGAGCCACACCCGAGCGCGTACTACCCGTATTGTTTTGATTGTAACGCAGCCATACCTGATGCCAGGTAATGAGCCGGAAATATTTACTTCCATCGTCATTAAGCTTAACCTTCATTCCTCCTGTATACTCAGAATAACCCTGAGCCTGAATAGTGTTTAAGGAAATGAAAATCAGCGCGAAAGCGAATAGCCATTTTTTCATTGTTGTTGAATTGGTTGAATGCCACGGACCCTCCGTTTGAGCAATTCGAAGGTTAGCTTTTTGACCAATAAAATGAAAAATGGTATAGTTTTTCGGTAAATATGTTGCTAAATCCTAGTCCCTAAAGCGCTCCCAGCGGATTAGCATATACTTATCCCCGAGCTCGGTTACCACCATGCCCGCCCCTTTTAAGTTTTGGGGGTTCTGGTAAAAAGCCATCAATTCGGCATGAGTTAAAATGCGATAGGTAGGATGGTAATCGCCCTGTTCGGGTCTTTCTACTTTATGCTGCTTTACCCAATTAATAATGCTTACATGGGAGACCCCCAATATTCGCTCTATCTCACGGTAGGAAAGACCTTCAAGGTATAATTGCAAAGCCTTAGTCACGTAGTAATTATCGATTTTCTTGCCTTTGCGTGCTACCGTATAGTTGTAGGAACAAGCTTTACATTTATAGCGCTGACGACCCTTAACCACTCCACTTTTGGTGGATTTATCGTGACCACAATTGGGACATATTCGCTCTTGCATTTAAGTATACCTTTTTAGCAAAGATATATCAATTTAGCAAACAAATGTAAAGGTGACAGTTTTTAGAGTTTAAGAATCTTCTGCTGGTGACTTTTTGAACCAGCTTTTAATTCTAAAATGTAAAGCCCTGGCGAAAGGTCCTTTAAATCAATTTGATGGCTCGACCTAATCCTTGTATCAAGACTTTCACGTCGCAAACATTTACCGCTTAAACTGTAGATAGAGACATCTCCTATAAATTCAAATTGCCCTTCTAGATCGAGATTCAGAACATCATGGATTGGGTTTGGGTAAAGCTTATAGGCTTGTAAGGGCAGCTCCGGATTAGTCAAAAGCGTGGAAGTTGGAAGTTTATCCCCAGGCTCTAAGGGCAAATCATTTACCATATAGGCAAAAAATGGAATCGTCGAAGCCCCACTATTTATATCGTAATAAAAAGGATTCCCAATAAAAGTTAAGACTAAACTATCATTAGGCGCCAAATTCAATCCATCTCGAATTGTTCTTGATACGGTTTCTTGACAGTAGTAAGCGCTTCCTCCAGTGGAAATACCAAAGCCAATCTTAGTAATCGTATCGGAGCTGTTATTGTAAACAATAGCATCATAAGATCCACTACGTAATGCTTCTAAGCGAAAGCTAAAGTTGCTAAAGTAAGGTGCTGCAGGCTGCATAAATCGCCGCTTTTCCCAAACCAGATCACCAAAGCCCACTCTTCCGAATGCATACAGGTAATCGCCCATCAAAGCCAGATCTAGAATTCTTTCAGGAAGAGCATAATTAGCTTTAAAGGTTCCGGTATCCGAAAAACTAAGATTACTGGGATCTAAGACAACATAGTTATTCTGCTGGTTCCACAATAGAATCTTTCCATCTAAGCTCTTCGAATAGAGATAGTAAGAAGCGGGCCAATTAAGGTTGTAGACGGTATCTATCTGCAAGCTTTGCTTGGAAACTAGAAACAAACTATCATCTCCCCAATAGCGCTGAAAAGCCAAGAATCGAGAATCAAAATCGACCATTTCCTCGCCAAAATAGGAGCCAGTTTTGGTAAAGCTAGAATCTGAATAGCGGTAAACCCAGAGTAGAGTATTGCTTTGAGCAACAGTATCCGCCGATATCAAAACGCTATCGGCATTGAGATTTGCTAAGCCACTGATAAATAAATTCGGATAGAAGACCGTATCAAAAACTGCCTTCAACTGTTGGTTGGCATAATCCACAATTGAAAAACGAGTGGGACCTTTAAACAAAAGTTGGCTACCTAGCCCTTTTATCATTTGATCATAAGTAGCCATAGCGGATGGGCCAAAAGGATTTACTAAGGATTGATGCAGGCTGTCCACAATAGTAAAGGAACGGTCCATCAATAAAAGAAAATGCTCTTCAGAATTCCTAAAATCACATCCTCCCACATCGACATAGCTAAGGGCAAATAGATTGGAGTCTAAAACCAATATTTGATTGCTTTCAGAAAATCCGTAAAAGGGCAGGGTGTGCTGAGCCAAGGAATCCCCATCAGCTGAAAGCAAGTCGATTTGAATATTGCTATGCCCCTCAGTCATACTAATAATATCTCCATTGGGAAAGACATCTATGGAAACCGGGGTATAATGAAAAGTGTAAGCCTTTGCGCGATTAAATTTCTGGGCAGATAAGCCCATAGACAGGAACAAGCAGAATAGAAAATAGCGAATCATAGCAGAGTATAAAGATTAATCAGCTCTAAGGTACAAAAAAGAAAAAGCCTCCCGAAAGGAGGCTTTTGCATACCCGTTTAATGTATTACTATCCGTTAAAATGGGTACTTATTGTCCGAAATCACTTTGGCCGCAATGCTGCGACGTAGTGTTTTTAAATTATAAGGATTGGCCGCTTTAGTGAAACGCTTTAAGCCCATGAGCATCATGCGTTGTTCATCACCTTCGGCAAAGCTGTAAATCGCCTCTCGTCCATGCTTGGCTACTTGCTCCATGGCGCCATGCAAATACAATTTGGCCATATTAATCTCGTGGGCTACTGCCTCTTCACCTTTCTGCTTAGCCAATTTCTCGGCCCGCAAAATACCAGATTCAGCGGCATACACCTCGATAAGCATTTCAGCGGCATTCATAATAATCTCCTGCTCGGCCTCTAAGTCCATTCCGAAGGTCTCTACTGCCTTACCAGCAACCATTAAAATGGATTTCTTGAGTTTTTCGATGATCTCCTTTTCTTCAGCAAATAACACCGAATAATCGGGCGTATCGAAAGAAGGAATTTCCATTAATTCGCCTGCTACTTTCATAGCCGGACTCATCAAATCCATTTCGCCTTTCAAGGCTTTTTTCAATAACATCGCTACGGAGTGTAGACGATTAATCTCATTGGTCCCTTCGTAGATCCGGGCAATTCGTACATCGCGATAAGCTTGTTCCATTGGCGCATCGGCACTGTAGCCCATGCCACCATAAATCTGGATGCCTTCATCGGCAACATAGCTTCCTACTTCCGATCCTAATACCTTTAGGATGGCACATTCGATGGCATATTCTTCAACCCCTTTTAATTTTGCTTCGGCCGAAGACATGCCTCCTTCTTGTAAACGAATGATATGGTTTTCGATATCCTGACCGGCGCGGTAAACGGCTGACTCGGCTACCCAGGTCTTGGTGGTCATTTCGGCTAGCTTTTGCTGAATGGCACCAAAGCTTGAAATGGAAACTCCGAATTGTTTGCGCTCATTAGCATAAGAAACACCATAACTAATCACGCGACGAGCGGCATCCAAACAAGCTACCGCTAGTTTAATTCGGCCATAGTTCAAGGCATTCATAGCGATCTTAAAGCCGCCATTACGCTCGCCCAACATATTCTCTACTGGTACAATACAGTCATTAAAAAACACCTGACGAGTAGAGCTGGCATGAATTCCCAATTTATGTTCTTCCTCCCCAAAGCTCATACCTTCAGTACCGCGCTCTACCAAGAAGGCGGTAAGGTATTTGTCGTCTTCAATGCGCGCAAAAACCGTAAATAAATTGGCAAAACCGGCATTCGAAATCCAAATCTTCTGTCCGTTTATCTTGTAATGCTTGCCATCCTCGGTAAGCTCAGCTTTGGTTTTACCACTATTGGCATCCGAACCTGCTCCAGGCTCAGTCAAACAATAAGCGCCCATAATCTCGCCGCTCGCTAGGCCGGGTAAATACTTTTCACGCTGGGCATCGGTACCGTACAACTGCACGGGCAAAGTGCCAATTCCGGTGTGAGCTCCATAAGCGGTAGATAAGGATCCAGATACTCCCGAAATGCGGTCACAAACCAACATAGAAGTGTTAAAGTCCATACCTAAGCCACCAAACTCTTCGGGAACAGTAATTCCCAATAGACCTAATTCACCGGCCTTTTTCATAATCTCTTCGGTAAAGGCATAGTCCTTTTTCTCAAAGCGATCGCGTTGGGGAACCACTTCCTTTTCGATAAAATCTGTTGTGGCTTGAGCCATCATTTTTTGCTCCTCACTGAAATCTTCTGGTATGAAAATCTCATCACTCTCTACTGTGCGAATTAAGAACTCGCCTCCTTTCAAATATTCTTTTGCTTCTACTTCGGCCATAACAGATCTTTTTTGGATTTGCCCAAAAATACTAAATTTTATTATGCATGCATAGCTTTACGGAAAAAATTGGATAAAAAATAAAGGCGCCCTTTTTTCAAAGAGCGCCTCCATTGCAGAGTATCCTTTTTGTAATCTACAGATCTTACCAGTGGAAGGATACACCCAGCTGGAAAGAGTATCGTAAGGTCTTATCTTCAAATAAAACCGACTCTTGTAAAGGGTATCGCATTTGCACTCTTCCTAAGAGCGACCAGCGCTCCGAGACACTCCATGCAATCTGAGGCTGCAACAATGCCGACATCCCAAATTGGGAGACTGCATTGCTCGTTTCATCCTGGTAAGCCACTGCTTGTTGGAGGGCAATACCTCCAGCTAGGGCAATGTTTATTCGATCCAGTCGCCAACGATAACCATACATTATCGGTAGTTCGGCGTAATAAAAACGCTTCACTGACTGTCTTACGAAATTGCTGCGGTATTGGTTTGTATCGATTTCTAAAATAAAGTTGGTATCCACGACGGTCCGTCGGATAGTATCGTAAACGTAATGCCCGTGGAACATCGAATCAATCACCCAATTACGGCGTACTTCAATCACTTCTCGTGATGCGATTTCTTGTCGGTAGGAACTATCAATACTAATACTACTTAAACTCACCATTTTCTCCTGAGCGAGATTTAATTGATGGTAAGCCAAACCAGCGCTTAAAAACTGTGCTCCTTTCTGCCACTCCAAATCGAAATTAAGACCGGGAGCATAAGTCGCGGGGCGATTAAAGTCATGTAAATAGGATAGACTCAGGTTAGCCTGAGCTAGACGGAAACCGGTATTGCGATTCACAAAATCCTCCTCCGCCGCAGGAAGTTTAGCCTCACCGGCCTCATTACCATCTACTTTAGGCTCGGATGTTTCGGCAGGGTCCTTTTCCGATGCCTCATCTTCTAATGCCGGTACACTAGGGGGAATCTGCCCCGCCTTATTCTCGCTTGGGGTTTCGGAGCTTACTTCCTCCGAAGCTTGGGGCGCAGACAATGCAGCTTCCTGCCCAGGTTTCTGATCTAGGCTAGGCTTAGGCAGATTGTTGTTTTCAGCGGGTAATTGCTCTTCCTTCCCATCGGTCGAGGGCCTTTCCCCTTGCGATGACTTTTGATTTAAAGGCAGAGGCGCGGTGCTTCCAGCGGACTCATCACTAGCCAAAGCTTCTTCTCTCCTTGATTGCTCTGATTTAGCCAGTGGCGCTGGCACTGATTTACTCGAAGCACTCTTAACTTCTTTCAGTTCCGTAGAACTAGAGGGCTTAGTGTCAGCTGCTAGCTTTTCGGCATTTTCCTTCAACTTAAGTTCTGACTCTGCATTGCCATTCTTCATTTCCTGATTCAAATCCTGGTTCAAATCCACGCTTTCGGCCGGTTTTTCCGTGGCTTTAGTTTCAGGCTTAACTGTGAGCTCCTCTTGCTCTTGACCCAAGGGCATGAAATACCAGGTACTCCAACCTAATAAAACACCTAAAGCTCCCGCTATCGCCCAGCTTAACCACAAAGGCCTTTTGGCCGGCGGATTTAAACTCGGCTGCGCGGCAATTTTTGCCTGCATCGCTTCCCAGTCGGCCGCACTGGGTCCTTGGCCATCGGCCTGCAGCTTATCCTTAATATTTTTCCAATCTCTTGCCATTAGATCACTTTCTTTAAAGCTTGCTTATGGGTCAGTTCTTTCTTCAATAATTCCTTAGCGCGGTGTAAATAGCGCTTGGAACTCCGTTCGGAGCAAGCCAGTTTCTCAGCTATCTCCTTATGCAAATAGCCCTCCCACTCATAGAGCACAAAAACCATTCGCTCGGGTTCGGGTAAGGCGTGAATTAACTCCTTTACCTCTTCCCCATTCATTTGTTCTACCAAGGCCCAATGCTCCTTATTCAGTTCAGCTGATTCGAAGTCATGGTCACTTTCTTTAAACTCGGTTTGCTCGCGGTATTTCTTCTCGCGGCGGTATTCATCAATGGCGGTGCGGACCGTTATACTGGCAATCCAGGGCATAAAATCCTTATCCTCCTTAAATTGATCCAGGTTTAATAAAACCTTTAAAAAGGCATCATTCACTAAAGACACGGCATCCTCGCGCTGCTTCCTATACCGAAAGCAGATAGCCAGAAGATAATCGAAGCAATACTGATATAAATCAAACTGCGCTTGTCGATCATGCTTCCGGCATTTTCTGATCAATTTTTGGAGCCGCCTATCCATTCATGTAAGATAAGGAAAGCCCCGCAAAAGCAGGGCCCTCCTTAAGGCATCATTGATGATTATTGCACAATTAGGCGTAGGGTTTTGGCCGCTGTTGCAGATTGAATACGTACTAAGTAGGCACCTGGTTCTAGACCTTTCAATTCAGTGCGATGATTAGGCTTAGTAATTTCATTTATTAAGCTTCCGCTGATGCTAAATACGCTCAGTTTCTCCACTTCCAAACGAGGATCCCATTCAAGGTTCACATCGCCCGCACTAGGGTTAGGATATACACTCAAACTTTCGTTTAGCAATTGCTCGTCTACACCTACCGAAGCAGGATCAACTACATTAATGGTAAAGCCATTTTTGAAGACCAAATTACCATTGGCATCAAATCCAACTGAATCGCAGAAGGTACTGGTACAAGTCGCACCGGCACTATCCAAAGCAGTAATAGTTAAACACACATTGTAAACCCCGGTATTGGCGTAAGTATGACTTGGATAACGGGTGTTGATAGTAGTACCATCACCGAAGTCCCAAGACCAAGCAGTAATCTGACCATTGCTGGTGGAGGTCTCCCAGATGATGAGCTGATTATTGAATAAACCTGAGTTTACCGTGTCCACCACATAAGAAGCTGCGCAGGATGGTCCAACACCACCTCCACCACCAGATCCGGAACCTACGGTAACTGTATCGCAATAGGTAGAGCTGCAGGTATCATTACCCAATACGGCGGTAATAGTTTGACAAATAGTATAAGTACCTGCATTAACATAAGCGTGATTATGACTGGTGATTACTCCGGTTGCGTTGAGCACATTACCATCACCCATATCTAAACGATAGCCGATAATAGTACCATTAGTGCTTGAGGAGTCTGCAATAAGCACTCGATAGCCCAGTGAATCTTGGCCAAGTGCGGTAGTGGTGAAATAAGAATTACAAGTAACTGAAGTTCCGCCGCCTCCATTATTTCCAAAAGTAACAGTGCGTGGCACACAGAAGCTGTCTACCCGAGCATAAGTAACCGTGTAGGGCGCAGAAACAGTGTTCATATTGAAGGTGATACTGTCGTAATCGGCACTGGTAAAACCACTACTCGGCACACCATTTAGGGTCCAAAAAGAAGGAATGTTGCTAGGCAATCCCGTGTAGGAGAACTGACGTAAAGGAAATGCCTGAATCACCCCATAGGTTGCAGCTGGAGTTGCTGCACTGTCCACGGTTAAAATAACGTCGCAAGCACCGGGCAAACAGCCTAAATTTAGGGTCCCACTAAGGTTCGGGTTCATGGCAGTAGGAGAACCGGCACCCCAAATTAGATTGCCTGCACAATCTTGGGTGGCCCAAAATACGGTATCATTATTGGCCACGTTCCAGAGACCAAAGGAAGCTACGCCATTACCGCTAGTAAATGCATAGGAATCGAAATTCTCGATTACCGGCGGATTGTTGTAACCATTTGGATAAAAGCTCGAAGGTGAGTCGTAATAAAATACGGCCACCCCAGGGGCTACGGTACCACTATCGGAAACCGTTACGGTGAGGGTACCCTGAGCAAAAGCACTGAGGCTAATAAAACTCAAAAGGGCGAGTACTAATTTCTTCATTTTATAAAGTTTTTGATTCTTGTATTAGCTAATACGTAAAGCAGAGTTTAAAAGGGACAGCAAGGTCAAAAAAAAAAAGAGGAGCTTCTATTCGAAACCCCTCTTTATCTCTCTCAATCTATGCTCCTTAGAGCAATTCGTAAATACCAGCGGCGCCTTGTCCTTCGCCCACGCACATGGTTACCATGCCGTATTTCTGGTCTCGTTTTTTCAGTTCATTAAAGATTTGCACCGATAGCTTGGCTCCGGTACAACCCAAGGGGTGACCCATGGCAATGGCGCCTCCATTCACATTCACCTTGCTAGGATCTAAATCCAATTCACGAATTACCGCTAGCGACTGTGAGGCAAAAGCTTCGTTCAATTCAATTAGGTCGATATCGTCTTTCTTCATGCCGGCGGCCTTTAAGGCTTTGGGGATGGCGTCAACCGGACCAATACCCATCAAGCGCGGCTCTACCCCTACCACTTGGTAATTCACCAATCTTGCAATGGGCTTTAAGCCTAATTCATTCACCATTTTCTCGCTCATCACCACTACAAAGGCTGCCCCATCACTCATTTGCGAAGAGTTACCGGCAGTAACTGAACCCTTGGCAGCGAATACCGGACGTAATTTACCCATGGCCTCCACATTGGTGCCCTTGCGGGGACCTTCATCGGTATCAACGGTATAGGTGCGAACCTGGCGCTTTTCATTCTCATCCAAGTAAATTTCCTCTACTTCGATGGGCACAATATCATCCTTAAAGCGACCTTCCTCAATCGCTTTTAAAGCCTTCATATGCGACTCATAACCAAATTGATCTTGGTCTTCGCGGCTTACCTTATATTCTTTGGCCACCGCTTCCGCCGTAAGGCCCATATTATTGTAATAATCGGCATGCACCTTGGCCAATTCATAGCTAGGCACCACTTTAAAACCACCCATGGGGATATAGCTCATGCTCTCTACCCCACCGGCAATAATACAATCGGCAATCCCCGCGTGAATCTTGGCACTGGCCATAGCAATGGTTTCCAAGCCACTGGCACACCAACGGTTTACGGTTACGCCAGGCACCTTAACGGTATCTAATCCCATTAAGGAGATCAAGCGGCCCATATTCATGCCTTGCTCAGCTTCGGGCATGGCATTACCCACAATCACATCGTCGATACGATCTTTATCCAATTGGGGCATATCTTTCAAGATTTCCTTAATCAAGGTCCCCGCCAGATTATCGGGACGAGTGAAGCGGAAAAGACCTCTGGGGGCTTTTCCAACGGCGGTACGTTTTGCTGCTACTATGTATGCGTTCATTGCTAGTGTTTTTTATTCAAGTATTGTTCTTATATAAGATTTGGGATGTGGGATGTGAGATGTGAGACTCATTTTGCGTTAAGACTTTTTTGGAAGGAGTAAATCATTTTTTGAATCGAATCTAAGTCGCTACTAATCTGATCAACAAAGTCCTTTACCGCGATGTATCCCAAACGTTGAGCCAGAATAATCTGGGTCTCAACCTCATTAATAGAGCCATTTGCTATATCCAAGAATCTACTAAAATCTTGATTTGAACCTCTACCAGCTCCTTCCGATATATTGGAAGGGATGGAAACCGCAGCTCTCCTAAGCTGATGACTCAAGCCATACATCTCATCCTTAGGGAAACTTTTAGTGACTTTATATACTTGTTCGGTTATCTCCATGGTCTTTTGCCAAATCTTCAGTTCTTTGAAATTATGCATTGCAATCAGGTATTTAGGTTTAGGTTAAAGTTATCTCATATTTACGGATTTTAGACCGCTCCTGCGTCGCTGAGAGACTCGGGATATGAGACAAAATAGGCTCTCATATCTCACGTCTCACATCTCACATCTCACATCTATTAAGATTTGAGACCGCTCCTGCGTCGCTGAGAGATTTGGGATATGAGACAAAATAAAAGTTAACATTAGACGCTCATATCTCACGTCTCACATCTCACATCTCACATCTCAAGTCTCTCGTCTCACATCTCATACCCTTCTAATTCCTCAACGGTTTCCCCGTCTTCAACATATGCTGTATCCTTTCCATAGTTTTCTTCTCAGTACATAAACTCAAGAAGGCTTCGCGTTCTAAATCCAATAAATATTGTTCTGAAACCATAGTAGGCTCAGAGAGATCTCCACCACTCATTACATAAGCGAGTTTCTCGACCATTTTCTTCTCGTGTTCGGTGATATAGCCGCCTTCCAGCATGGTATGGGCGCCTACCGTAAACATCCCGAGGGCTTGGCGACCCAATACCTTTACATCGCGTTCCTTAACCGGCATGATATATCCCGCATCCGCTAAGGCAAGGGCCTTGGCTTTGGCATCGGCGATAAGGCGATGCCTATTCATGGAAATACCATCACGGCCTTCTACGAAGATGCCCATATTAAAGGCCTCTTTCGCTGATTTCGCAACTTGCGCCTGACCAATCATAAAGAGGTTCTCGCGATAGGCATTGGTTTCAATGTCGTCTTTCACATAGCGCATGGCCGCCCGTCGCGTTAGCTCTTTGGTACCACCACCACCAGGGATTACACCTACGCCAAATTCCACTAGACCGATATAGGTTTCGGCAGCGGCTTGTACAGCATCGGCATGAAGAGACATTTCGCAACCTCCACCTAAGGCCATTTGATGCGGCGCCACTACTACCGGAATGCTCGAATAACGCACGCGCATCATGGTATCCTGGAAATACTTGATGGCAAAATTGAGTTCATCGTACTCTTGCTCTACCGCCATCATAAAGATCATCGCCAAATTGGCTCCTACTGAGAAATTATCCCCTTGGTTGGAGATAACCAAGCCGCGGTAATCCTTTTCGGCCAATTCAATGCCTTTATTAATGCCAGCCAAAACGCCACCGCCCAAAGAATTCATTTTGGAACGGAATTCAATATTCAATATACCATCGCCCAAATCTTGCACGGCGCATTCCTTGTTTTCCCAAACCGTTTTACTGGGGCGAATATGATCGAGCACAATAAAGCTATCCCCACCTGGTAAAGCCTTATAAGCCTTATCGCCAATGTGATAGAATTGCCCCTGACCCTCTTTCACGGTATAGAAGGACTTATGACCCGCAGCTTGCATTTCGCTCACCCAGCCAGCTAGTTGTAAACCTTCGGCTTCAATTAGTTTAATCCCTTTTTCGAGACCGATGGCATCCCAAATTTCGAAGGGACCGTGCTTCCAGCCGAAGCCAGCACGCATACCTTGGTCGATTCGGAATAAATCATCGGCAATCTCAGGAATACGATTGGCGGCATAAGCTAGAATTCCCGCCACTGAGCGGCGGTAAAATTCACCGGCCTTATCTTTTCCTCCGATAAGCACCTTCCAGCGCTCGCGGACATCATCAATATTTTTAGTGAGTTCCAAAGTGGGGAACTTCGATTTTTTCTGAGGGGTGTATTCCAGGGTATCTAGGTCTAGAGAGAGAATCTCCGACTTGCCATTTTCCCCTTTTACTTTTTTATAGAAACCCTGACCAGTTTTAGATCCCAGCCAATTGTTTTCCTGCATTTTTTTCAAAAAGGCCGGTAAAACAAATTTTTCTTTCTGCTCATCATTAGGCACCGCCTGAGCCAGACCATTGGCTACGTGTATGAGGGTGTCTAAACCTACCACATCGGCGGTACGGAAAGTAGCCGATTTAGGTCGACCAATGAGCGGACCGGTTAGCTTGTCGATATCTTCTACCGAAAGGCCCATTTCCGATACCTTATGGAAGAGGTCCATGATACCAAATACTCCCACTCGATTGGCGATAAAGGCCGGTGTATCTTTACAGAGCACGGTGGTTTTCCCTAAAAAGCGATCACCATAATGCATGAAGAAATCCACCACTGCCGGATCAGTTTTAGGGGTAGGAATAATCTCCAATAACTCTAAATAACGAGGCGGGTTAAAGAAGTGCGTGCCTAGGAAATGCTTTTGGAAGTCCTCACTTCTACCTTGCAACATTAAATGTATAGGGATACCCGAGGTATTGGATGAAATATAAGTGCCGGGCTTGCGGTGCTGCTCTACTTTTTCGAAGAGACTTTGCTTGATATCCAGGCGCTCCACTACTACTTCGATAATCCAATCGGTATCGGCGATTTTAGGCAAATCATCCTCCAAATTACCGGTACTGATGCGCGAGGCATAGGCCTTATCAAAAAGAGGGGCGGGATTCATTTTTACCGCCTTGGCCAAACTTTCGTTTACGATGCGATTACGCACTTGAGGATGTTCGAGGCTTAAGCCTGCCTTTTCCTCTTTTTCGCTGAGTTCGCGGGGTACGATATCCAAAAGGAGTACGCGCACGCCAATATTGGCTAGATGACAAGCAATCTGACTCCCCATAATTCCGGAGCCAATCACCGTAGCGTGTTTAATGGTCTTTTTCATCTTAGTCCTTAATTTCTTGTGTTGCCAATTTATTTTCGAGGATCATGGTGTTTATACCATCGATTACATTAAAAAAGGTGCCGAGATCATTTTCGGAAAAACGATCCCGCACCTGAGTGTTAAAGTTGATTACCGCTGCCTTCGCATCGGCTCTTTTTTCGATGCCAAAAGGAGTGAGAAACACTAAAACCGAACGACCATCTGCCGGATTCGGTCGGCGCTCAATAAGCCCCTTCTCCTCCATGCTTTTTAGGGTGCGGGAAAGGCTTGTGGCTTCCATACCCATACGTGGACCCAAAGCTGTACTGGGCGTTCCGCTTTCCTTATCTATATTCAGTAATACGTATCCGGTGGCCATGGAGGCGCCATAACCCGCGGCTACTTCATTGTACATCTTTGCGATACTTTGCCAAGTGCGCTTGATGTGAAAATCGACGGTCTCTTCCTGTTTCAAACTGTGTTTTTTGAAGCAGGGCTAAGATATAAAAATTATGCATGCATAGGAAATGAGATGTGAGGACGTGGAACGTCCCGGGGATGTGGGATGTGAGATGTGGGATGTGAGACGTGGGATGTGAGATGGGCAGGACGTAGAACGTCCCAAGGGGGTGCCGGGAAAGCAGGGAAAGCAGGGAAAGCGGGGAAAGCAGGGTTTGAAAGTGGTCTAAAAGCGCAGCGATCTCATATCCCTGGGTCGTTCCACGACCTCACATCTCAAAGCGCAGCGGTCTCACGTCTAACATCTCATATCCCAAAGCGCAGCGATCTCCTATCCCCAAACCCATCAAACTACCTTATAAAAACTTTGTTTCTGCTTCAATGCTTCAATTTGATTGCGACCCTTCCGCACTAGCTTTATACTGCTCAAACACAGAATGAATGTTAGCAGA
Organism: uncultured Flavobacteriales bacterium; assembly: GCA_913055685.1. Taxonomy (GTDB): domain Bacteria; phylum Bacteroidota; class Bacteroidia; order Flavobacteriales; family Schleiferiaceae; genus Croceimicrobium. The sequence continues at coordinate 1,314,759 of CAJXKC010000001.1, read as the reverse complement.
CAGTAAAAAAGCGCCACGAAGCGGTAGTCCTCTATCCATTGCAGCAAATCGCTGTAGGAGTCGGTGTTTAAAATCCCAAGGTTTTGAAAGGGAATGAAATAGAAAAAGTAGATCAGCCAGCCCCACTGATAAAGCGAGCCCATGGTAATACTTAGGTCACCATCGAGGGCCTTGCGCATTCTCCTTCGTTCAACATAGGCGTAAATAAAGACAGCAAAAATAGTAGCCAATATCCCGTAAAAGATTAGCACCGCTAGTTTCGGGAAACTGTCGAGTAAAAAGTAGAGTCCGAATAATCCGCTAAGCGTAGCGAAAATTTGCGGTACCCTAAACCAATTAAGCAATTCTTGCCAGGCTTCGCGATAAAAGCGCTTCAGGACAAGCTTATTATGCTCCTCCGCTACCTCACTCAGCCCAAAAATCCCGAAAGACTTATAGACCTTATGGAAGGCATCCTTAAAGCTTAGCTCGGGCTGGTCTTCCCAGAGTGACTCGATTCTGCTGGCGATATGGTCCACCAGCTCCATGCGTAGTTCTAAATACTGAATGTCCTTGCGCTTGCAAAAAGCGTAAACCTCTTGCAGCTGCTCCTGCGATAATTTGCGCTTATCCATAATTGGTTTTTTTGAAAATGGCATTTAAGGCTCCGAGGTAAGAAATCAGCTCCTCTTCCATGGTGGCTATATAGTCTTCACTTTCCTTTCCGGGTGCTAATCGGTAGTATTTTCGGGGTCGACTCCCCTCCGATTTAAATTCCGAAACCAATACCCCCTTCTCCTCAAGCTTATGCAAAACAGGATAAAGAGCACCTTCATTAAGCTGAATTACGCCTTGAGTGCGCTCCTCCACCATCCGCGTAAGCGCATAGCCATAAGTTTCCCCTTGCTCGGCGATTAAATGGACCAAAATGTCCTCTAAAAATCCTTTGATATACGACTTCTTCATACCTCAGAAACTGAGGTAAAATTAACAAAAGAAAATAGCCCTCCAAAATGGAAGGCTATTCTAAATATTCTTAGCGCCTATTTAGGACTTGATTAATTTGCTAGACCAAAGCACTCCGGCACTCGCTTTAATGCGCACTAGATACACTCCTGCTTCTAGATTAGCATTATCTATTTCCAAAAGATTAGCTCCCCTAAGGGCCTCTAGCCTTTTTACTTTTAGGATGCGCCCTTCCAAATCCAAAACTTCCAGCTCTAAATATTCTTGCTCTTGCGATTGAAAGGATAAATAAAAGTGATCGTGGGCGGGATTGGGAAAGAGCTGCCAGTTTGCAAAACTTTGAGCCTGATTTTCATCCAAGCCAATTCCGGATTGCACATTGATGCGAACTGCCTGATCATTGGTGAAGTACTTATCGCTGCATCGCACTACTACTATATGTCTCTTGCCAGCCTGACTAGCATCGGGCGTAAAACTGAAGCGACCTTTAAGGTCATTTCGCGTTCCAGTCGGACTCACACTAAAACTTGCATTCGAGGCCCCTTTAAGGAGCAAGGGACTGTAAGCATCCATATATAAATTACGGGTAGTATCGGAGTGACTAGCAATTAGTTCAAAGTTAAGTGGACTATTAGCGGGAACGTCGATGCTAAGGGTATCGCGGGGCGCCTGACCATTAAAGGAGGACCAATAAGGAAAACCATGACCAGCAGGCACCACGATTAATTGCATATCTCTGCGTATCTCGCCCAACCAAACTCCATTGCGGTACTGTTCCACTAAAATGGAAATCACAAAATGGCCTATGGAATCGGCGGTCCAAGAAAGCGTGCCGGTGGCGGAGTCTAAATGAAGGGGATTACTGGGTGCACTGGGCGGCGTGCTGTAACCAAGGCAAAATTTAGCAGAGTCATCTAAAGGTCGGTCTATAGACCACACCAAAGAATCCCCATCCGGATCAAAGGGTAAGGGATTGTATTGCCAAGCAATATTTAAGGGCAAATAGATTGCCGCGGGCACTAAAAAGAAGGGGGTCGAATTGGGTACCACACTATCAACAACAATATTGGTAGAGAGATACATACTCTCGCTTAAGGGATTAGCTAAGTTTTGAATGGCCCCATTGCGACAGCAGTTTTGCCAAGCAATGTGCCAATTACCGGCCACCGGGAAATTTACCGTATCACTAAAAAAATACACCTCAACGCCGTAAGGATACATGGGCAGGACCGTGCCAGACACGACCGAATCGTAGGCGGTTCGGCGGATGAAATTCCAGCCATTGGGACCACTAAATTCGAAGGTAGCCATAGAGGCCATGGGTATCCCCACTGTATCCCGATAAACGGTCAGGTTCACCAAATGCTCGCCATTGGGTAATTGCGCTACAGTGATGTCCCCACCCATTAAATGTGTGGCCTGAGAATTTAACATTAAAAGGGCTAGAACAAGGGTGTAAAGGTGTTTCATGGCATAGGGATTAAATTCTTGAAAAAGGTAAAGCATTAAAGGCTAAGTCCTGATAATCATACCTTTAAACGATGGTTTTTCACCTTTAATCGAAAAGTAGGCCTCAAGGCAACTTTTCTGAAATTTTTAACTAAGGCTAATTATTTATCGTAATATTGCAATGAAACAATGAAGCTATGGGAATAAGCAAGACTATGCTGTTTAATGATCAGCAAAATGAGATAGCAACTATTGCCAAAGGCTTAGCTCATCCAGCTCGTATCGCTATTCTCCAATATCTCATCAAAGCCAATGCTTGCATCAATGGCGATTTGGTGGAAGAAATTGGTTTAGCTCAGGCTACGATTAGTCAGCATTTGCGCGAACTTAAAAGTTTAGGTCTCCTGCAGGGAACCATTGAAGGTACGCGCATCAGTTATTGTATTAATGCCCAACGCTGGGCAGAAGTGAAAACACTATTAGTGGGCTTTTTCGACCTCGAAAACCCCGATGTGCAAAAGGATTGCTGCTAATTGCTCTCACCCTTAAATTAAAACTTATGAAACTCTCCGAATTTAAAAGTCATCTGCAAGAATTGACCGAATTGCGTTTTTACTTGCCCAATGGACAGGCGGTACCCAGTCATTTCCACGTAACCGAAATTGGCGCTATCCAAAAGCACTTTATTGATTGCGGTGGAAGCCTGCGCCATGAGTCAAAAATTAATTTTCAATTGTGGAGTGCCGAGGATATCGACCATCGGCTCCAAGCCCAAAAACTGCAAGCTATCATCGCGCTCTCCGAGCATCAGCTTCAGCTTAAAGATGCCGAAATAGAAGTAGAATACCAGGGTGAAACCATCGGTAAATACGGAGTAGATTTCCGCGCGGGTGGTTTTCAGCTCATTAATACTCAAACCGATTGCTTAGCCAAAGACAAATGCGGCATCCCCGAAAAAAAGCCTCGTCTTAAGCTAGCGGATCTGCAAAAAAAATCATGTGCCCCTAATTCAGGATGCTGTTAAATAGGAAAAATGAAAAGCCTTAGCCCAAGTTTAGAAAAGACGGTAGCGAAACTTTTAAAAAGCCCTCCTTCTAAGCAACGCCTCGCCCTTTTAGAACCCCTATACCAATACCTCGCGCAAAAGCTGGCGCTCAAGCAGGAAGTGCAGCTGCATTTTATTTGCACCCACAATTCCAGACGTAGTCAGTTTGCTCAAGTATGGGCGCAAGTTCTAGCCCACTATTTCGAGCTTCCCCTAAAAGCCTATTCGGGTGGAGTGGAAGTGACGGCCTTTAACCCGCGCGCCATCAATACCCTACAAGCGCAAGGATTTAGCCTAAATAGCCCTACCGGCGATAATCCCCACTATGAAATTAGCTATGGTGCCGACGGTGAAAGTCTTAGCTGCTTTTCAAAAAAATTTGACCATCCCCAAAATCCTCAAAGCGACTTCGCGGCAATAATGACCTGCTCGGATGCGGATGACAACTGTCCCTTTATACCTGGGGCCGAACAGCGGATCCCTTTACTTTACGAGGACCCCAAGGCTTTTGACGATAGTCCGCTGGAAGCGGAAAAATACGCTGAGCGTTCCTCACAAATTGGATCGGAACTAGCCTACATCTTTTCCAAACTTAAAGCAAATGGCTACTAAAAGTTTAAGCTTCCTCGATCGTTATTTGAGCCTCTGGATTTTCATGGCCATGGGCCTTGGCTTGGCTTTGGGCTATGCCTTTCCGTCGATGTCGACTTTTCTCGAATCGCTCTCCTACGGAACTACCAATATTCCTATCGCCCTGGGTCTAATCGTAATGATGTTTCCGCCCTTAGCCAAGGTTAATTATGGACTCTTACCCAAGGTTTTTAGAAATGTAAAAGTCTTGGGACTCTCCCTTCTGCTTAACTGGATTATTGGTCCGTTGTTGATGTTTGGCCTAGCCTTGCTCTTTTTGCACGAGCAACCAGAATACATGTCGGGATTAATCCTCATCGGCCTCGCCCGTTGCATTGCTATGGTTTTAGTGTGGAACGATTTGGCGGAAGGCAGTAAAGAATATGCCGCCGGACTAGTGGCTATAAACAGTCTCTTCCAAGTTTTCACCTATTCCTTTTACGCCTGGCTGTTTATCACCGTAATTCCCGAATGGCTGGGCTTAGAAGGCGTAGCCCTCGATATATCCATCGGTTTAATCGCCAAAAGCGTGGCCATCTATTTAGGCATTCCATTTTTATTGGGCATCCTCATCCGGCAACTGAGCCTAAAACAAAAAGGAAGCCTGTGGTTCGAGCAAAAAGTTTTGCCTAAAATTTCACCGCTAAGCCTTATCGCCCTCTTATTTACCATCCTTATTATGTTTTCGCTTAAAGGGGAAAATATCCTTAAGCTTCCGCTTGATGTGATTCAGATTGCCATACCGCTTTTACTCTATTTTGGCATCATGTTTCTAATTGGCTATTTCACTACCCAATGGCTAGGCGCACCTTATGATCAAAAAGCGGCAGTAGCCTTTACCGCGGCTGGAAACAATTTTGAACTGGCCATTGCGGTGGCGGTGGCGGTATTTGGTTTAAACAGCGCTCAGGCCTTTACCGGGGTCATCGGACCCTTAATTGAAGTACCGGCATTGATTGTATTGGTGGGCGTGGCGAAAAAATTAAGATCGCGTTAAGCATCCGGCGAAGCTTTTTAGTACATTTAGTCTACACTAATCCTATGAATATGAAAGCATTAAAAGTAGTGGGTATCATCTTACTGGTACTCATTGGCCTCCCTCTCGTTTTAGCACTTTTTGTCTCAAATGATTTTTCCTACGAACAAAGCATTCTCATTAATGCCCCCGTTGAGGAAGTTTGGGCCAACACCAATACCCTTGAAAAAATGGATGCTTGGAGTCCCTGGACTGCTAAGGACCCCGAATTAAGTCAGACTTTTGAAGGCAGCCCTGGAGCAGTTGGTGAAAAAAACTGCTGGGACAGTCAAAGTGAAGCGGTAGGTGCCGGCTGCCAAACCATTACCAAAGTAGAGGCTCCTTATTTACTGGCTTCCCATTTGGACTTCAGCCGACCCAATGAAGCGGAAGGCGAAGCTTATATTCGATTGAAGGCCACCGAAAATGGTACCGAGGTAAGCTGGGCAATGGAAAGCTCTCTTCCTTATCCCATCAATCTTTTAAACTTAATTATGCCTGCCGAAAAGGCCATGGGTCCCGATTTCACTGCCGGATTAAATAAACTAAAATCGATTGTAGAGTCCTAGAGTGACCTAAGAGCTGCAATCTTAGCCCCATCGAAATCAAACCGTATTGACCGCCGATATGGACATTTTTGACGGAAAAGCCAGATGGGTTAGATGTGAGACCTGAGACATGAGACTAATCCCTAGCAATAATTTCCCTGCACCCCCTGCTTACCCTGCAGCGGATGGTTCACCAGCTTCAGCACCCTACTTTGGATACAGAACTAAGAATCCATTTACAATATGGTAGGATTAATCAGATCATACCCGCTCTATGCAATTTCTATACTAGGTATTCTGCTATGCACCGCTTGCGCAGATGCTAAATTGACGATAACAAGTAGCCAAGCTGTGCAAGCGATATCAATCAGAACGGATGGCTATTACCTACGGGATACTGTTTTTAATAACGGAATAGCGAACTGGACCCTATACTATTTATGTACTAATGGCAATTGCAATATACATTATGGTCGGGGTAGCGTCGAGTTTTTGAACAATGCAGATTCCATGAGCATATCTTCTCGACCTCTTCTTGATGACAAGCTCGATTGGGGTAGGTATTACATAACAAAAGACAGCATCATAGTTATTAACCACTGGACCAGTTCTGTAGGAGGAGGACTAAAAGCAACAACAAAAATGGGCAAGGTACTATCGAGTACACACTTTGTGTTAAACAAAGGTCTAACAAGTGATGGTGAAACCTATCCATTTAAGGAACGCCATTACTACTTCAAAGAGCTTCTAGGAGAAGACTGGTCTTGTCAGCCTAACTTTTCTTTTGATGAATAATTCTGAATTAATCAATTAATCGCACAACCGGAGAGAGGTTTCCGAACCTAACACCCCTTTTATACTCATTACCAAATAATTACCAAGGTCAAAATGTCAACTCAAGCCGCTAAGCAAGCTGTTTTGATGCAGGAGGGTTTTACATCTAAAACCTTGACTTAGCTACTAAAATATAGTATTTGATTTCACTTCTTTAATAAGGTTCATTGTACTAATCACAATAAGATCTTATTAATCTCTCCTTTCAAAGACTTGCCGCTTAATCCTAATTGTCACTCTTCCAAAAATGGAAATCAAAAGTCTAAGGCGTACGCCAGTTTGTACGCTTTTGACGGAAAAGCCCGAAATTACGTGGAACGTTAAGCTAGATGTTTCAGGAAATGGCGAAGCACCAAGGCTTTTGGTTTATTTAACTTCGAGTGTTAAGGTTTACCGAGCTCCCTACGGTCGGTTCCCAATCCTTTTGCCCGCGTGGCAGCCTGGCTCCTTCACTAAAATAGGCCACTGGCCTATTTCTTAACGCTCGGCCCTCATTAAAGCGGAACCCAGGTGCGCCATGTGGCTTTTCTAATTCTTTTACAAACACAAAATTCCACCAATATTACTTCAATCCGGATTCAAAATTTTAACGGCCCTGTAATTGAGCTTCCCTTTCCTGTAAATCCAAATTTCCAGTTTGCTTCTGCAAATACAAACCTGAGGTCCGTGCTTTCGACCCTTTCTCCATGACTGATAAACCCAGATACATTCATTCGTGAGGTTTTGCCTAAGAGCAATCTTTTGTTCAATACGTTTTTTTGTAATCTTAATAGTAGTATCAGAAATCGTATACTTATACCCATCAAAGTGAAAGAGACTATCAGCAATTGTGTCAGTCCTGGAGTTGACTACATCATTACGCAAAATCATCAAAGCATGGGCTCTAAGAACCGAGTCTCCTTTTTGTGCGAAAAGCAGATTACAGCTGACCAAGAAAACAAAAATTGACGCACGCATTTTATCCGGTTTTAATATTGCTTAGTTAAGGATTTAGAGAACGTTCCCTTGTTTAGCAGAACACCTGCATCCCAAGTTTCATAGTTAAGAAGGTATCCGTTGTATAAAGCGTTTTCCACCTGGGTTTGCGTCGGAGAGAGAGGCTCTTAAACCTAACACCCCTTTTATACTCATTACCAAATAATTACCAAGGTCAAAACGTCAATTCAAGCCGCTAAGCAAGCTGTTTTGATGCAGGAGGGTTTTACATCTAAACCCCTTGGTTTAGCTAGTCTAAAAATAATAATTTCAAGGTTCAGGAAGCCCATCACCTTCCAATTATTCATCAGCGCTTCACAATCTTACGCACCAGCTCTTGACCATCCTTGAACCGAGCCTTTATGAAAAATAAACCCGGCTCAATACTTGGAACCGAAATTTGAAAATTACTTTGCTGCACGCTGGTCTTAAATACAGTCTTTCCAGAGGTATTTGAAATTGAAATCTCCTCAATGACTTGATCTGAATTTATCTGTAGATAATCATTGATTACGTTTGGATAGACCTCCAACCTGGGTACTAGTAGGTGTTCAACAATATTTACTGCAGGGTTGCAAGCCGTGAAATTAACTGGAGTAGGCACCGTCTTAAGGGTATCATTTCCATGCAACAGCCATTCGTATCCATAACCCCAAGTATATAAAGTGCCACTGCTATCCAACGCATAGCATACCGCTCCATCTACCGCTACCGAATGTATAGCGTTTAACCCCGTTATATAATCTGGGCTATATCGATCTTGACTTGTCCCGTTCGCCAATTGAAAGTAATCGTTCTTGCCCCATGCTTTAACCCTACCATCCTTAAGCAAGGCTAAGGTGGTGCCAAAGCTAGAGGCTACTTGTACCACATTGGTAATTCCAGAAACCTTTTGAGGGCTAACAATATAAGGACTGCCATTGCTGGCCAAAGGCACGCCTAATTCTCCTTGCTGATTTTCACCCCATACCCAAACACTCCCCAAGGAATCGATGCCAAGGGTATAAAAGTGTGATAAATAGACTTGAGAAAATTTATAGCCCACTAATTTTTGCGGTCGAGTGCGATTGGTTCGATTCCCGAGACCTAACTGACCCCAAGAGCCTAGGCCCCATAGCCACAAATGGCCATTTTTATCAAGAGCAGCAGAATGGCTATATCCCGCATGAATAGAAATTACCGCAGATAAGTTTTCTACTTGACCAAAATAATTACGGCCTACAGAATCTATGGAACGACCTAAAGCTCCATGCCCCTGATAACCAGCGCTATAAACTAGACTGTCATCAGTCAAAATAAGACTATGACTATATCCTGCCGCAACCTGTACACCATCAGTAATATTGGGAACTAGCGCCGGAAGCAGGGTGTCCCAGCCGGGCCCAATTCCTAAATTTCCGAATGCATTATCTCCCCAAGAATACACCCTCCCATTAGTTTTGACACATAATACAAAACCACCACCAGAACTAAAGGCACGCACCGAGTCCATACCAGGCACAGCAATCAAAGCGCTGGTCGGGTTAGTAGTTCCATCACCTGATTGACCGTAATCATTATCTCCTGCAAAGTAAAGTTGTTGATCTGCGCACTTTAATAAGACGACCCCATAATTTGCCTCTAGTACCTGAGCAAATAGAGCAGGGCTTAAGAACAAAAAGAACATTTTAAATACAAAACCTCTCATAATCCTGGATTTGAAGTTTTGCGGAATTGTCGAATGAAATTTGGAATGGAAAAATTGCGGCGAAGCATAGGAGTTTAGATTTGTGAGTCAAGGTAGTAAATAGCGCTAAGAGGCACAACTCCTCTTCTTTTCACTCTTTCCTCATCTCCAATAAAAGGGGTCGAGTAAAGCTTCGGCAGGCAGGTGTGAGATATGAGACTCATCCCAGGCAATAATCTCCCTGCGCTCCCAGCTTACCCTGCACGCCCCGCCTCCCAGCTTTGACTTTAGCGACCGCATTTCTCGCAACACCAATAATTAATTCCTACCTTTGGCGTTAGTAACGCGAAAAGTATGATTTCATCCTTTGGTTCTAAGCAAACCGAAAAAATATGGAATGGAGAGCGGCTAAAAAAGATGCCTCTCGAAATTCAAAATGCCGGTAGACGCAAGCTTAGAATGATCAATAACTCGATTGATGTAAACGATTTAAGAATTCCTCCATCGAATCGACTTGAAAAACTTAGCGGAAACTTAAAAGAGTATTACAGTGTCCGAATTAATAAGCAATGGAGAATCATCTTTAAGTGGAATAACGGAAATGCAAGCGAAGTAGAAATTGTAGACTATCATTAAAATGGAAAGATTGAATAACCCACATCCTGGTGAAGTTTTGCTTCATGAATTTTTAGAGCCCTTGGAAATAACTGCTTACCGACTTTCCAAAGATTTACATATTCCACAAACTCGAATTTCAGAAATTTTGAAAGGTAAACGTCGAATAACGGCCGATACTGCTCTTCGACTCAGTAAGTATTTTGGAAACTCAGCAAAATTTTGGCTTGGACTACAAGATGATTATGACATTGAAGAAGGTAAGATCGAAAAGCATCATGATCTTGAGCAAATCGAACTTTATAAGAATCAGAATGTAGCCTGATACTGGGGAGATTAGATGTGAGACGTGAGAACGCTCCTACGTCGCTGTGAGATATGAGATATGAGGTTGTAAAACCATGCCTACGCTATGCTACGGCAGGCAAGCTGACCCAAGGATATGAGACTCATCCAAGGCAATAATTTCCCTGCGCCCCCTGCTCCCCCCTTGGGACGTTCTACGTCCAGCGCCCCCTGCCTCCCTACCTCCCATCCTGCAAAAAGGGCCTTTTTGGCCTTAAATAGCAAGATCAGTGACCTGCTCATAATCTAAGTACAAAACATCTTTAAGTCTCAAAAACAAGGCTTTAGGCTAGTCCTCCAGCCGCGCCGACTTCGTCTGCAAGCGCTACGATTTCAATGTAAAGCTATAACCCCTACACCAACAGGGGCTACAGACTTCATCTACAGGAGTAGTGGGAAACCCAATAATTGGAACCGGCTTCTAAATAATGCCTAGAGACTTCTTCCCCAAGCGTACCGACATCGGCTGCAGACTGCACCCCCTTCCCAAAAATGCGAATCGGCTTCATCCGCAGGCCATACCGACTTCATCGCAAGGCCATAGGGGGATATGCCGCAGGTGCTACAGGCTTCCCTGCAGGTGCTACAGGCTTCCCCGCATGAGCTACAGACTTCCCCGCATGAACTACAGACTTCCCCGCGGGTGCTACAGACTTCTTCATTGGACAAGTCGAGATGGGAACAATTCCATTCGATTCCCTTTATTCACATCCCCCACTTCCACCATACTGGCAACCCCCTTCCCAACAGGCCATGGTGACTTCACCATTCCTGCTGCCAAGATCACCGAGGGATGCTAGGGACTTCCCAATCATTGCCCTGCCTTTCTCCTCGCTTATAGTGCTTATTTCTGTGGGGCTTAAGGGTCTTTTTACATGAGGCTGATTTGAATAAGAGTTTACTGCTAGCGCGCTGCGCTTTGAGATAGGAGGTCGTGGAACGACCCAGGGATATGAGATACGAGAACGCTCCTACGTCGCTGAGGGATTTGAGATCATGGAACCATGCCTACGCTCCCGTAAAACGGGACAAGCAAAGCTACGGCAGGCAAGCAGACCCAAGGACCTGAGACTAATCCCACGAAATAGAGTCCCTGCGCCCCCTGCTTGCCCTGCATCCCTGCCCTCTAAACTCTAATATCTAAAAGCGCAGCGGTCTCATTATATTAAGATCTGAGACCGCGCCTATGGCGCTGAGAGATATTAGATTTGAGACTAGACCCTAGTAATACACTGAAGCCTCATCTAGACTCTAAACTCTCACATCTCAAAGCGCAGCGGTCTCATATCTCACGTCTGTCGAAGGGGATTAGCTCCCTACGGTCGCTGATCCGAGGTGGGATACCGTCACCAAGAATCCCTAGGCCTCGCTTCGCGGCTTGGACTCTAGAAAAACTTCTCTTCCTCTCCTCCCCCTGAGATTAGCTCCCTACGGTCGCTGATCCCAGGCTGGATACCGTCACCAAGAATCCCGACTTATCGCTACGCTCTAAGTCTAGGATTTTTTATACCCCAAAATCGCTCAAGCTCGCTGCGCGGCTTGGACTCTTTGGGGTATAAAAAATCCCGCATCAGCTTACGCTGTGCGGGATTCTTGCGGAGAGAGAGGTTCTCGAACCCTTCTCCATAATTATCTGAAAATCATTTCTTTAAAAGGCTGCTTCCAAGCAGGGGTTACGATTTAGCGAGTTCACCTCCGGCAGAGGGCTTTTCCGTAAGATGCGCCAAATTGCTAACCATAGCGAAGATAATAAACACTTTTCGAAGAACGGTATTTACCATCAGTTGTGAACTTCGACATCTAAAAAACTACTAATTAGCAAGTCATTTTTCCCAGCTTAGTTAAAAGGTGGATTATACCTAGTTTTTAATTTTTTCGACAAGTTGCCTGTTCTTATCCAAGAAATCATTCATCTCTCTAATTTCCTTATCTATAGCATTTACAGCATCTTTAAAATATTCCAAGTAGGTCTTCATTTCATTAAAATTTAGATCACCAGGGCTTTCTAAGAGGTCGATTAACCCTAAACATAATGAAACTGGGTGCCGCACCCCATGAGAAAGTTGGAACAATGCTTGGTTCAATGTTTCCAGATGCTCTAACTCCTTACGTTCTAAAAGTACCTTATGCTTTAGGTCACGCAGTTGGATGATCACGAAGACACCGTCTTCAAATTGAACCTTGGTTGCTTTAAGCTGGAAATATTTACTTTCATCTGATGCTAACCTAAATTTAAGTCGAGGAATATCAAGTATGTCTCCTTCCTCAGAAGAAGCCTTGTAAAAGGCATAAAACTCATCAAAAGCGGCAGGAGATATCCGTGGCTTAAAAAAACTAAGGGCCTCATTGGTCATCAACTCAAAGTACCTAAAGCCTGTTATTTTTAAAAACTGATGGTTTGCAAAGCGAAGCAAACTATCATCATCCATGATCACGATCGGGTCTGGGAAATTCTGAATAATATTTTTAAGGGTGAACTCTTTCAAGAATACTTAAACTTTTATGGCAAAATCTTCTATTAAAGAAATAACCTGATTATATCGATGCAAATGGGGAAAGTGCCCGCCTGCTTTTATGACTTCACAACGAACATCCCTTATGTTAGAACACAAAAACTGTGCAGCCTCATCGCTTACTATAGGGTCTGGACTGCTGTGTATAACAAGGGTAGGTATCTCCAAATGCTTTAATTGCTCTCGGTAGTCGGATAAAAAAATTGCCTTTGCTATTGCCAGAGCTCTTTTGGGGCCCATTCTTAAAATCGATGTTGTAAAGTCATTTCCGTTTTGATCATCATCTTGCAACATGGCACCCTTAAAATCACCTACCCACTCCATGAAATTTTCCGCAATCTGCTGAAAAATTTGATCAACTCCGTCTGCACCTATACCTCCAAAGTAGTCCCTATCATTAATATAGCGAGGACTTGAACCAATCAAAACCAACTCATCAATTAATCCTGGTTCTTTTAAACATGCATTTACTCCCAATAAGCCACTGTAACTATGTGCTACTAAACATACCTTTTTTCCGGTGCAGTATTTCTTAATGATAGAGATCAGTAATTCCGTGTGAAAATTAGAGTCCGAAAACCGAAGGTCGATAAATTCCTCAGGAATATCGACTTGAATACTCCCCAAGTGATCGAAAGACACAACTGTAGCCTTGGTCTTAAAATAAGCCACATATCTATCCCAATCCTCCTTGCGTCCTCCGAAGCCATGGGCAAAGACCAAAACTATATCACCCTCCCCGGCAACTTCAATTCTAAGATTTTCAACTATTGTATCTAGCATATTTTCAAAATAAGCAAAAAAAAGAAGCTTTACCATATTAAACCCGTTCTTAGTTGAAACCAATAACCTACCAGGCCAGCCCTATTCCTCATTTGCTTTAATTTCCAAACCACATTGTCTCCTTTTTCCATATCTACATTTCTCAGACAAATAGGGTCCAAGCGATAACCCTACCCCCATTTTCGTGTTGTCCTCCAATAACATTAAACCGAAAGGACAAAATGATATTGGAAAACCTACTTGAAATCATCAAGGAGCTTAATCGTTCGGAAGTATCCATTAGCACCAAAAAGAAACAGCGGCATCTGAGCCTGGTTGAGCTCAATTATCACCCCCAGGACCGTATGCAGTTTAACGGATTCCTTAGTCCGGGTGAATACCAACAGCACCTAATGAATGCGCATGAAAGCTTTAAGCACCTACTGCAACAACTAGAGGATCATGAATTCAAGCGTACTTACGAAATAATGCGCGTCTTAAAAATGAAAATTGACGAACTGGAGACGCTTTTTAATCCTGCCAACGACGAATTACGCTTCGTTCCCGTGGTTCTTAACCAAAGTATCCGGGCTTTGAGCAATGAAGACTACCTAGACATGGTGAAAAAAAAACGACGCTCTTTTTAGAAGTAAAATTCCAGGCCGTTCGGATATTCAAGAAATCCTTCAAAACCTATTACGAATACTACATTCCTAAGTCGCTCAGGCAAAAGCGAAAACGAGATCTCGACCAGATCCGCGCTGATTTGGAACAAAGCACCGTTCAGCTGGAATGGCGAAAAGGCGCCACCGCTCTGGGTGAGTTGATATTTGCCTTGGATCGTGTTCAAGCTTTCGGAAAAGGGGTCCCGCGGTCTGATATCACCAACTGGTTCTCCCAACACCTAAATATTTCTTTAAAAAACCTAGAAGGCCTAATAAGTCAGGCTAAAGCTCGTAAGATACAGAGAGTGAGATTCTTAAACGAGCTTTCGGAAGAGTTTGAATCCTTTCTGAATGAGAAAAACTAGGCAACAAAGTGCATAGACTCTATATATACTCCATAGGACAGCACCGAGGACCGCCCTAGTCTTGCACCTGATAATTCAATGCAAGCACTATGGACGTAATAACCTTTGAAAAGAACGCGTATCTCACCCTCGTAAAAAAGATTGATGAGGTTCACCAAGAACTACAGAAGCTAAAGGATCCCGCCTATCAATTTAGTAAAGAGTATATCGATAGCTATGCGGTTTTGGATATTCTTCAAATCAGTAGACGGACCCTCACCAAATACACCTCCAGCGGCAAGCTTCCTTATGTGCGGATTGATCACAAGAATTACTTCAAACTTGAGGATATCCGCAACTTTATGGAGGCCAATTATGGCTTCCATCCAACCAGCAAAAATGGAGGCACGCATGACACTAAATAAGGATAGTATACTTCAAAGCACTGAAGGAGGACTAGCTGTATTTAAGCATTTCTTTGGCGCTCGCTTCCCTGGGTTGAAAAAGCCCTTTCTAAACCCGTTTTATGAGGACACCAAGCCAAGCTGCTATCTCTTCGAGAATAAAGATTCGGGGGTGGTCTACTTTATGGACTTCGGGGATCAGGATTTTCAACTGGACTGCTTCGGCTTTGTTGGGAAGATATTTAACCTAGAATGTCAAGGAGATGAATTTCTCCAGGGTAAAGAACTTTTGTAATTATGGCGGCGATTGGATTAATTTCAAATGCAGTAATGTCTGCTTGCCTTGGAGCATCCTTAAGAAAGCGACCGGTTCCACAAGATGGCTCCAAAATGCTTCCGCCGGTGTATCCATGATGCTTTGCCAAATCCCACATTTTGCTGCAAAGCCATTCTGGCGTATAAAACTCATGCAGCAAACCTGGACCTTTTGCTCCTTTGGATGCTAAACCTCCCGCCCCCTCATATTGAGCAATAAAAGCCTTGTCAGCCATGGTATATGGCTCTCGAGCGGCTTCCTTAGCGTGGATAAAAGCCTCAATAGCACTATTTCGCTCCTGTGGGTTCAATCTTCAATTTCAATGTGCCTGGTGTATTCAATTTGGGCGTTAGGGTTTTTTAAACTCACCCGCTGCATGAGTTTTCGAGGAGAGAAAATCCAAAGCCATGGTCTTTCCCGGGCACCGGAATAGTGGCACTTACTTCCAAACATATTTATTTTGGCGGTAGCCAAACCAGTTTTAAGATTCCTTACACCAAAATTGTGGCCTTAAAAACTTATTCAGACGGTATTCAGGTGCAGAAGGATGGAGTCCGTAGTAAACCTCAATTTTTCAAGGGACTCGACGGATGGTTTGCTTCTAACATTATCACTAATCTAAATGGCTAGTTTTAGGCAAAAGCGTACGTCAGCGCGAACATTTTTGACGGAAAAGCCTGAGGTTCAATCTAAAGCATCAGGGAATAACTAGGTAGAAAAGCCTTTAGGCCATTTTCACGAGGTAATTGAGCTTTACGTACAATGTTGTAAAACAGAAGGATTTCATATATTAGATCTGCTTTAATAAACTGTGCGCGATAACTACTATATTCTAAGCATATTCATTAACAACGGTTGGTTATTCGCAGGTTTGTTACGCATAAAAACAAGTTGCCCGCAATTTGGATAAACACGCCGAACAGAATTAAGAGAGATAAGCTATGCGCGGAAGTTTGGGTTTAGCACCGAGGAAAGGTGTTTAAAGAAAACGCAACCTTGCCACAGCGTCGAGGGACAGGATTTAAAAAATGAAAAACTGTGGGCAACAATGGCTATAGCAAATAAAGGTCTTGGTCAATACCGCAAGCTTTCCGATATTGGAAAACCTTAATTAATCAAAATTCAACGCAACCTCGCTTCGCAGCTCCTTTTACTTGCCATAGCCGGGTCCGTTGGCGGTCAATGGTATTAACTTAGGCCATCATTCGTGTCCTTTATCGAGTTGAAAAAGGAGAACGAATGATTTTTAAATAAGGCTCCGCCAAAAGGTTGATTGGTTTTTCATCCGACGGGTAAACCGTATGAAAGCTTGCTTTCAAATACGTTGACACGTATACGGATGAAGTTAACCGAAAACAACCATTTAGCGGGAACCCTAAACACTTAAAAAATCTTACGTTCGGGTAGGTCCAACTCGACGTCAGAAACACTGCTCATATCTGAGATATAACCAATATTTCAGACTTATAAAGGACAACGAAATGAATTTGAAAAGTTAAAAACACTGACCCCAACTACAGATATAACCCATATGCTCCCTTTGGTCGCAAACGGGCCATATCATTGTTAGTTAGCCACTATTTAACAAGAGGAAATGACAAAAAAAGAATTAAGAAAATTAGCCGAACAAAAAATTAAAGAAGGAAAAAGCCGTCAAAAAGCTTTTGAAGAACTAAAGGAAGAATCTAAAAACAAATCGGAAGAAATAGCCAAAATAATTCGCTTTATACCGACTCTCGAAAACAGACAGAAATACAAGGTCGCTCAGACTATTTTGATTGTAGCTCTTGGAATAACAATATTGTTCAAAATGTTGGCAGGTCTTCCGATTGTTATTGAAAAAGGAATCAATTGGTTGCCCATAATACTCCTAATGCCGATAATTAACATAGCGTTGACTTATGGTATTGCAACCTACAAAGGACAATATTACCGACTTGTTGGAATCTTTACCATACTAGGGCTACTAAGAAGTTTACAAGACATTATTGGTGAAACTTTTGACCCCTTAATCCTCATTGACCTAGGTATTGCAGGAGCATTAATCGTGCTTGGCTTTTACTTAAACTCTAAAATGGTGAGTGAATATCAAACGGTTAAGGAAAAATACACTAACCAACAAGGACAGACAAGATTGAGAAATAAGATAAAGTTTGTTGACTAAAAAATAAAAACAGTGGCTAACAATGGCTATAGCAAATAAAGGTTTGCTGCTCCGCCCATTGTTCACGATATTGGAAAACCTTAATTAATCTAAACTACGGCAAAACCTCGCTTCGCAACTCCTTTACTTGCCATAGCCTGGTCCGTTGGGCTTTTTAATTAAGGTTTTGTCAATTTCTTTGTTTCTACTTGGAATGACTACTGTTGACTATTCGCAGATCGTTGAGACCTGGTTCTACCATTTTCATCAACTTATTGTTTTGTTCCCTAAGAAACCATATCTCACCCCTTAGGTGTTCCATTTCGCGCTTAAGCCACTCATTCTCAGACTCAAGAAAGTCAATATCTTTAAACCAATGATCGTTATTATCTATTAACTGACTGATGCTAGACCCTAAGGTCTCGCAGCACAAATGGTAACTTTAATGGTCCAAAAACTGTAACTGTAACTTACGATACGCCAACATTCAATGGAGCCAGTTATTGCCCCTCTAGAACAATAACAAAAACCATAACATTTGAAGTATCTGCATGCAAAAATAGTTTGGTCTACTCCTCACACCCTGGATATCATAAGTCTCATACTTTTGTTGAAACTGTAATGGATGGAAATAACATTCAAATGAATCCTGGCTCCCAGTATCAGTATGCATCAGCTGGTAATGTGACATTACTGCCAAGTTTTACAGCTGCCGCAGACAATAATACTACTTTAGAATTATTGATTGATGACTGTGATTGTAATTCTCCCTACCTTGATCCTAACAACTTGGGAGGCACCCAAGTTAGCTATACTAGCAGTGGTAAGAGACTCTACAGCAATGAAGTGGATAAAAGTCAAAATGATGGAGAGAATAAGTTCAATGATTTATCAGAAATTGAAGTTTATCCCAATCCATTTTCTAATTCATTTAAGATTTCAGGCTTAAACGATTCAATTACTAACGATAACATGCGCTTAATTGATCCAATTGGCAGGATAATTGCAATATCCATTTTCCCTGGAGTTTCTAGCGAAACTCGCATTATTCAAGTGCCTAAGAATTTAAGCAATGGCCTATATTATTTAGAAATTGACACTCAGGATAGGCGAACCATAAAATTGCTTTCAAGAAAAAATTGATCTATGAGTAAATTTCTGAAACAAGCCACATTTGGAACGTTTCTTTTAATTGGAATAATTTGCAAGGCCCAGAGTAGCCATCAAATTGGTTTAATATTGGGTCACAATGAGAGATATTACGAAGATCCAAGCTACAAGAGAGTGCAAACTGGGTTTCCGGAATATGGTATCCAATATGGTTTTAGGCCAGATTTCGCCCATTGGTCTCAAATTGAGCTAAAGTTGGCGGGTGCAAGACTTTACTCGGACTTTGGAAAAATTTCTAATCGGTTTGAGGAATGGACATCAATCTCTAATTTTTTCATAGGTGAACTATCTGTAGATTTTCGATTATTACACGAGAATCATTCGACATTGGAAATAGGCATAGGTGGTACATACTTGTATCATATTGATGCTAGTTCTGAGACCGTGCCAATTAATGAGATAAACAACTATGAGAACAGAAAGATAGGGGTTGGATCTTTGGGAGTCATGAGTAATGTTTCTTATTCCTATGGTCTTGGTCAAGAAATTCATCAGGAATTCCCATATGAATTATTCTTTGATTTTCGAGTTCGCTACCTATTTGTAGAAATTACTGGACCACAAATATTTCTAAGTCCTGCGATTGGATTTAGATGGAACTTTAATAGCTCTAGCCGAGGCTTGTTTTAGATTGCTATTGTTTTAGAAGAGGCCCACTCAAATTGAATAAAGGTCAAACTTGGAACTGTAAGTAGACCAAAACTGAGCCAATCACAATCAAATCAGCGTGAAGCTTCAAACATAAATCACTCATATACAAGTGACTATAGAATCGTCTACAGGTTCGACTCCTGTTCTGGGCGGCTAACTGGCACAAATAGAACCGAAATCACTGGCACTAACCCTCCGAAATGAGTGGCACTATTTGAACCGTGTTAGTCATCGCTTCTACGGAAAACGGGCTTTTCCGTCAAAAGCGTACGAACTGACGTACGGTAGGCACTTTTTTAAGCCTACCTTTTTATTCGCAAGTACAAACGCTACAAGCACAATTGTGATTAAAACGACGTTTTTTAGTTTCTGCCGCCTTCATTTTGAGGTGTACCGTACAAGAGACATTTTTGACAGAAAAGCCCAAAAAAAGGGTGCCTTCGAACCTTAGGCACCCTTAAAGGTAAATTCAGCCTTTACTTAGCCAATTGAAACTTTCCAGTATTGCTTAAAGCGAGCATATCTTGAGCTACTTTTTCATCCACAATCCGTGCATAATGCTGGGTGGTTCTTAAATTGGTATGACCAAGCATTTTGCTCACGCTTTCTATTGGCACGCCATTCGAAAGAGTAACTGTAGTTGCGAAGGTATGTCTAGCGACATGGAACGTTAGCTTCTTTTGAATTCCCGAAAAATCGGCAACTTCCTTCAAATATGAGTTCAGCTTTTGATTGCTTAAAACCGGGAGTACTTTTTCATCGGCGGAAAGCGAGTCTAAATGGGCATACTTCTTAATTATTTTCATGGCCGGTGCCAAAAGCGGGATCTGACTACGTTCCTTGGTTTTTTGGCGACGGGTCCTAATCCACCACATACCGTTTGGCGATTTTTCAATTTCTGCTTTATGCAGCTTCTTTACATCGGAGTAGGCTAGCCCCGTATAGCATGCAAAAAGGAAAAGGTCCTTTACTAATTCTAAGCGCTGAACCTTGAATTCCTTGTTCTCAATAAGATCTAATTCCTCTTCTGTGAGATATGGTCGATCGGTCTGCTTTAAAGAAAGTGACATTCCCTCAAATGGATCTACCTTCAACCATCCCGCTCGAATCGCCCTCAAGGTGATCTTTTTAGTGAATTGCAGGAACTTAATGGTGGTATTGTAGGTGAGATCTTTTACGCCAATCAAGTACTCTTTATAGGCTCGAATCATTTCATAATTAACTTGAGTAATCGGGACGTCAGTTACTCGATAGTGGTCACTTAGATAACCTTTAAAGTGATTCTTTGCAGTTTGATGCTTTTGCCATAAAGAATAAGAGCAGGTCTTATTAATATTCTTTTTCAGCTCTTCATTGTGCTGCTCCCAAATCTCAATTATCGTCTTTGTACGATGACCGTTCACTCCATTGATGTAATCGCGCACCATGGCCGCCGTGACCACATCATATTGCTGGCTTAAATCTGTAAATGCCTGGAAGGCTTTATTGCGAAAAGTTTCCAGATACAGGTCGATATCATGGGTGAATTGATCCTTCACAAGAGGTAGTCCGCGCTTTTGATCCCAATCAAAGATTGGAATTCGTCGGCGTACGTTCAAAGCCACTTGTTGACCATTAATGGTGATACGGAGCATTATCGGAGCTCCGTCTTTGTTGGTTTTTGACTTGTTCAGAAAGAACAAGACTCTAAAGGTGTTTCTTGACGACATAAAACATTGTCTTTTAGCGTCTTAAGAATTGGATTCGTACAACCTGCCGGGGTTACGATTAGGGGTTACGGCAGGGGTTACGATTTTCAACCCTTTTTGACAGTTGTCGCCCTCACTTCGCATTACAATTATAGGACAATGTCCTGAAACCTGACCGCGCAAAATCCTGAAAATTAAGGAACTACACTTTTATTTTTTCCCATTTCTAAATCGTAACCCCTAAATGGGGTGGGGTTACGATTTAGCGTTTTTAAAGTGCCAAAACCTTCATTTTTTTGCCAAGCGGAGGAAACAAAAAACCCTGAAAATACTATGATTTTCAGGGTTTTACCAAGTTGCTGTACTCGAACTTGCGGAGAGAGGGGGTTTTGAACCTAGCTCTCCAATATGCTCAATATCAAATATTTACCGAGGCCATTATGTCAAAGTCAAGCCGCTAAGCAAGCTATTCGTGTGCAGGAGGGTTTTACACCCAAATCCTCGACTTAACAATTCAAATTTAAATGTTTTGGTCTTGGGTTCATTTCTCTACCCTCGACATTCTTCAATCAAATTGCAGATTATATCTTAAAGCATATAATTAAAAATTATTTAAGCACATTATATCTTTTTACATATAGTTTGGTATATTTGAAGAGAATTATATCTATAGACATATAATGAAGGGATTATCTGAATTTGTAAAACAACGTAGAAAGGAAGTCAATCTCACCCAGGAAGAGTTTGCTGAAAGAGCTGGAGTGGCACTCACCGTTGTGCGCAAAATAGAGCAGGGAAAAACCAATCTCAACATGGAAAAGGTCAACCTGGTGCTCAAAATGTTTGGCCATGAACTGGCTCCTGTAAACAGTAAAGAGCTACTTGAATGAGACAAGGAAGAGTACTATACAAGGGTTTATTAGCGGGAATCCTCACTGAAACCAATGATGGGGAATATGTATTTCAGTACGATGGGAAATATGTTGATCAGCATCCCAATGACTTCATCACTTTTACAATGCCTGTTTCATCAGAACCCTATACAGACAAACGACTCTTCCCTTTTTTTGAAGGATTAATTCCAGAAGGATGGCTACTGGATATAGCTTCAAAAAGCTGGAAGATCAATAAGAATGATCGCATGGGTTTACTCCTAGCTTGCTGTCAGAATTGCATTGGTGCGGTGAGTGTTGAACCAATACAAGATGAAGATGGAGAATAAATGTTTGTACTGCTATGGTCCTATTGAAAGTGAAAATGACTTTCATGAAAAGTGCTCTTTAGAGTTTTTTGGAACTCCAAGCCCTCCTAAAATAGAGTATTCTTTGGATCAAATGGATGAGCTTGCTAAGAACGTGGTGGAGCGAAGTGTTGCGGTTCCAGGAGTGCAACCCAAGTTATCTATGTCGCTGGTGGCAGAATCTGCTAATCAGGCAAATGCTAGACTTACCATTGTGGGAGCTTTAGGGGGAAACTATATTTTCAAACCACCTTCTGATCGCTTTCCGGAAATGCCCGAAAATGAGCATCTCACCATGCGTATAGCAGAAGCTTTTGGGATACCTGTGGTACCCTCTTCATTAGTCAGATTGGCATCCGGGGAACTCTGTTACATCACCAAACGAATAGATCGTACGGAAAAGGGTGAAAAGATACATATGCTCGATATGTTTCAGATTACAGAGGCCTTTGACAAGTATAAAAGCTCAATGGAGAAAGTGGGAAAAGCCCTAGATACCTATTCCAGTAATACTTTGCTAGACAAAACTTATTTCTTTGATCTGGCCCTATTTTCATTTCTGACGGGTAACAACGATATGCACCTCAAGAACTTTTCCATGGTGGAAAACCCTTCAGGTTGGGGACTTGCCCCTGCTTATGATTTGTTGAATGTAGCCATTGTTTTTCCCGAAGATAAAGAAGAACTGGCACTGACTCTTGCAGGAAAGAAAAAGAAGCTAAAACGGGAGCACTTTGAGCAATTAGGCGAAGGATTAGGGCTTACCCCTAAACAGATCAAGGGAACTTTCAACCGGATACTAAAAAACAAATCAAAGGCATTCAGCTGGATTGATCAGTCATTTCTGTCCGAGGATATGAAATTAGCCTACATAGAAATCTTGGAGAAGCGATATGAAAAATTAAAACAATGATCCTGATACACTAATTTCTTGGACGAAACGTTTTCTTCGGTTTATATACTGTTATTTTGACCACGTCATATTATATGGACAAAGCTTATGTTAGAAGACATAATTAGCACTTTTCTTGTATCCATTTCTCCTATTGGTGAATCCCGTGCGGGTATTCCCTTTGGACTAGTGAGTGGCCTACCAATTTCTTGGGCTTTTTTAGCTGGGTTGTTGGGAAACCTACTTGTATTTCCAATCTTTAACTTTTTGATCAATCAACTTGATCATCGGCTTTGGCAGTTTCATAATTACCGCACGATTAGCTTGTGGATGATGAGGCGTTCAAAGAAACTGATTGGGAAACACGTGAGTCGATATGGTTTTTGGGGACTAATGATTTTCGTAATGATACCCTTACCGATAACCGGGGCCTACATGGGGGTTATAGGAGCTAAAGTCTTTAGAATTCATACTAAGCCTGCTTTTATTGCAATAAGCATTGGTGTAACGATTTCCGCAGGGCTCGTAACTGGAGTTTCTCATTTTATCGCATGATGTTACTCCATATTGATCGAAAGATGATGTATGAATAAGACAGAGTTGGTGGCATTTTATTCTAATTAGGAGGATTCATCATGTTGATTACAAGTGTACTATTCATTGTAGGTTTCGTGCTTTTGATAAAAGGTGCTGACTTCCTGGTACAGGGCGCCTCATCTATTGCAAAAACGTTCGGGCTTTCTGATTTAGTTATTGGACTTACGATTGTTTCCTTTGGTACCTCAATGCCCGAGCTGATTGTTAATATTATGGCCAGCATTGATGGAAATTCAGAGATAGCAGTAGGAAATATTCTAGGAAGTAATATTGCCAATGTTCTATTAATTATTGGGTTTTCCGCAATTATTGCCCCTCTCCCTTTAAAGAGTAGCACAGTTTTATCGGAAATACCTTTCTCGATTGCTGCTATCCTACTGGTGGGCTACCTGATCAATTCTGAATTGCCCATGGATACAATACAACACGAATTAAGTTTTTCGGACGGTGCGGTGTTGTTGTTTTTCTTTTCCTTATTCATGGCATACATCTTTAAAATTTCAAGGGAAAAGGAAGCTATTCCTTCAGATGTGACCACAAGCTATTCTACGAAAAGGTCGGTCCTCTACATTATTCTAGGATGTCTGGGTCTATTTCTAGGAGGTAAATGGATTGTTGACGGAGCTGTTTATTTCTCCCAGATGTTTGGTTTAAGTGAATCGCTTATTGGATTGACCGTTGTGGCGATTGGCACATCATTGCCCGAGTTAGCCACGTCTGCAGTAGCTGCCTTCCGCAAGAACACTGATATCGCTATTGGGAATGTGGTGGGTTCCAATATTTTCAATTTGCTTTGGATTCTGGGAGTCAGCTCCTTGATAAAACCATTGCCCTTCTCACCAGAAAACAACTCAGACATTCTAGTGGTATTATTATCGAGTAGCTTTCTAATAATAGCGCTAGTCATTGGTAAGAGAAATCATATTGACCGATGGAATGGCTTGTTTTTCCTATTAACTTACGGATCGTATCTAACGTATTTGGTTCTTAAAGAGTAAACTGAATGATTTTCCACAACAGCTACAAATACCCAGGGTTACCATTCAGTGAATTCAGATGAAGAAAGAACAACCACGAAGATTACAGCTCCTTCAATTTCATTTATCTAATTCAGTTTGAGTTCATTATTTAAAAGGTAACAACTACATTAAATGACCCTAGACCGATAATACTCTAATCAGCAACAATCATGATTAAAACTTAGGTTCGGAGATTTGGCCATTTCAAAAGCTTCCCTCCCTTCCTTAAAAGCATACCAGGCCGCAGCTTTGGCTTACAACCATGCAAGATTGAAAACTATCGCTTTTCAACCCCGCACTGCACATAGCCAAAGCGTTGGCAACAAGCTGAAAAAAACGAATTGAAATCAAACACTTATGTAATGACAAAAATTATTTCAAGTCCGAACTGCGGAAATTCACCGAAAATGGAATTTTTAAAGCAATTCAACATTGCCTTTGCAAAAGGAGACGTGGCATTTATAACGGAGAGTGTAACTGATGATATTGTTTGGAATATAATTGGCGACAAAAAAATCGAAGGAAAAGAAAAATTTACCGTGGAATTGGAAATAATAAAATCCGAAAAAGTAAGCAAATTAGTTCTTGAGCAAATATTGTCACACGGAAAAGAGGGAGCGGCAAGCGGAATTATGAAAATGCAAGACGGAAAAAAATATGCGTTTTCAGAATTATATGTTTTTCAAGGAGCAAAAGGGACGAAAATTAAGTCAATGACTTCATATATAATTGGAATTTAATGAACAAGAAAAAAGCCAGTTGTCAACAAAAGCTATACGTAATGCGGAAATCATATTGACCCACAGCTGTCCAAAACGTTTGGATTACGACATAACTCTCCCTGTAGACCAGTTATTTAGCTGACCCAAATCTACATTTTCAGAAAGTACCCCCTCCGGATTAAGAAAGCTAATTGCGTGTGCCTGTCATCAGGGGGTGGTTTGGCCTTCTCAAAAGGTTCGTTTAGCCACTCAAACAGGTCGATTTTCACGAAAGCTGCCAGCCGGATAAAGGTAACCAGGTTGGACAGGTGCCACTTGTAAACGGCCGGGCACCGCTCCTTTTTTAGGCTACAAAATTAATTTTGGACGGGTGTGATATTGACCGATGGAATGGCTTGTTTTTCCTATTGACTTACGGATCGTATCTAACGTATTTGGTTCTTAAAGAGTAATGGCAATACTCGGCCATAGAGCCTCATTCTATCAACCCCTCATAAGGTTCTATTCCCTTCCTTGCAAAAAGCATCAGCAGCAACTTTTACCACTCTTTTGAACAGGTGGGCATGCCACTGACCCATAAGAACAATAAACACAACAGTCACCATCCTTTGGACGAATTAGCTCTTGGCATTTTTCACATTCATAGTAAAACTGACAGGAATCCGTAGGCATTAGCTCCTCCTTCTTATTCCCACAATTGGGACAGGTAAAGGTGGATTTTAATTTTATTTCCATATCTAATATTGAAGAGCGTCAAATTAGCAGCAGTCATCTGAGCAACTCAAATTGGGTGATTGGGCCTTTTCAAAAGCTTCCCTCCCTTCCTTAAAAGCATACCAGGCAATTCCCAAACTGCCAAGTGCATCAATATAAGGTACCTGTAGCCATTCATAGATTAGGCTTGAGCCCAGTAGAACAAAGGAGAGATAAAAGCAGGTTTTAGTGCATTTAGCATCGGAAATGATGGGCGCTGAATTGAGCTTTTCGCCTACGTTTAACTTCATACGATACAAAAAGTACATGGTAGCTATTGAAATGACCGAAATAACAATTCCAGCTTTAGTGGTCTGAGGCTGCGCCCCTGAATAGAAGGCCATAAATGATCCAATGACTAATCCGGTCATTAATAGGTAAAAGGCGGTGCCTGTGATACGCAGAGCATTCCTTTCAAAGGAATCGCGTTGAATGTTCCCGTTTCTTTGCATCCGGATAACCATATGAGCAATACCTAAACCTGAAAGGACTTCTACAAAGCTATCTACTCCAAATCCGAAAAGTGCCAAGGTATCATCAGTTGCTCCAAAATAAGTAGCCACAATACCTTCAATCGCATTGTAGAAAATAGTAACCACGCTTAGTATTAGCGCCCATTGAAGCCATTCTTTTTTCTTACCTGCTTGATTCACTCTTATTAATTTTATACCTGTCTTCTCATCCTTACCTGAATGACCAAGGAGGACAACAGTGTAATGAATGCGATGGATAAAACCGAATAATTCGTATCCCAAAGGTCAGCAATTATTCCGGTTATCAGAGCACCGATCGCGTATCCCAGGTCTCGCCAAAGCCTAAACACCCCAATACTTTTAGGCCTTTGCTCAGGGTGTGTTTCATCTGCAATGGCCGCTAAGAATGTAGGATAAACTATGGCAGTACCTAGCCCTAATAATACGCTGAGCAACACAAAAATGGTAAAGTCACTGGTGAATACCATGAAAACTATGGCTAGGCCTTGAAGCAACATACCCCAAAACAACAAAGGCTTTTTGGGGAGCAAGTCTGCCAGTTTACCAGTACCCAACTGCCCAAGGCCCCACACCATGGGGTAAATGGCAACGATTTGAGCGATTTGTTCTAATCCAAATCCCTTATTGGCCAATAGAATTGGAAATAGACCCCAGATCATTCCATCATTGAGATTGTTGACCAGCCCGGCTTGAGTAATTGACCCTAAATTGGGATGACGCCAGCTGGTGTCAAGAAATACATTTTTAAGACGAGCTGTCTCGTTTGAATTCGATTCAATTCCAACATGAATTTTAGTGTCCTTTACTAAAATCCAGCTGCTCAGCAAGCCGATGAAAGACAGGAAAATTCCGATATAAAAGGGATAAGGTCTCAAGCCAAAGTCCGATGCGATGTAGCCACTCGCAAAGGCTACAGCACCAACAGCCAAATAACCAGCCGATTCATTGAATCCCATCGCCAACCCTCGATTTTTACTCCCCACTAAATCAATTTTCATTACCACTGTACTACTCCAGGTTAACCCTTGATTGATTCCGAGAAGTATATTGGCAATGATGATCCAGGACCAGTTCGGTGCATATATGATTATGAATGGAACAGGTAAGGCGAACAACCATCCGATGGTGAGCAGATTCTTCCGACCGACTTTATTGGCTAATGCTCCCGTAAAATAGTTAGTGATTGCCTTCGAAATACCAAATACAATAATGAAGGAAAGGATGGCCGTTTTTGCAGCCATTTGAAATTCTTCTTCTGCTAATTGAGGCAAGATACTGCGCTCCATACCCACCATTCCGCCTACAAAAGCATTGATGAGTACTAAGAGAAAGAACTGCTTCCAATTTTCTCTTATCCCTAGTTTCACCTGATTCATTCGTAATCTGATTTAAACCATTTGGTGGTTCCACCTTCCAGGTAGTAAGATTGGAAACCCATATCCGAGAGTATGGAAGCAGCTTTCGCTGACCTTCCTCCACCTTTTCCACAAACTGTGACTATAGGGATGGAACGACTCCAATGAATGGATTCATTTCCTAGACTATCCAAAGAAACATTATCGGCTCCTTTAATATGCTTTGTTCTGAATTCTTCGGGAGATCGAACATCTATTAATCGAACCTTCGTTCCATCTTCTAGCATGGAAAAAAGCGCTGTTAAACTCAACTCTTGCATCTAAATATATTTTAGACAAAGTTGAGACCTTCAGCGAAGACAAAAATTTACAAATGATAAATAATCAGCGTAGATCAGCCCTTATTCTACTCAGGCTCACTTGTGTAATGCCCAGAAAGGAGGCAATGTGCTTTAAGGGGATTTTTTGAACCAATTCAGGAGAAGCTTCCAAGAGTTTTTGATATCGTTCATGAGCCGTGTTGAATTGTAACTGCTCCAATCTTACCAAGGTCTCCAAGTAACTTGCCCGGATCAATAAATGAAACAGCCTTTCAATTTCAGGCCACTCCGAGAACGTCTTAAAGAAAAAGTGAGCTGGAATGGAGATGATAGTTGAAGGTAAAATCGTTTCAATTCCCTTCACCGTTGGCAAGCCAGAAAATAAACTCTCGGCTCGGATAATCATGGATTGTGATAATGCAAAATACTCAGTGACGTCTTTATCGTCTTTGAAATAATATATTCTAGCTGCCCCTTCCTGAATGAAATAAAGCGTCTTACAACTACTGTTGATCGCTTGTAAAGTGTGTTTGGCAGGAATTCCTTCAACTCTAAGTAAAGGTATAAGAGCAGCCTGGGCACCCTCACTTAAAGGTGAAATATTATTGAGGTATCTTAAAAAACCAGGAATCTCTCCATTCATAAACATCAAAGGTAATCACTTATCCTGCTTAATTATGTTTTTGAAAAGTGCTTCCAAATCTTCTTCAGTAGCCTCCTCAACGACCTCTGGTTCATATATCACGGATCCTTCATGCTCTTGTGCAATAAGGTTGAGTTCTTCCTGGATCTCTTCACCAAAATCCACGAATAAGCAAAAGTCCTTATGGTCGATTCGCTGAAAGTCTTCATGGTTCATCAGCTTACCTACAGCTTTCATCATGGCGGCCTCATTAAGCACTTCAACCGGCTCCACAAAAAAGCAATAGTGTGAGTACTGATCAAAGGCTACAAAAGTGGGTACGGATCCTGCTTGAGTAGGCAGGTATATCAGCGTCATACAAATGATTTCATTGGGCTTGGATGGGTGTATCATTTTGTGCGAATTAATCAACTTCAAATTCTTAATATCTATTTGAAAGTAACCGAAAAAATTAGAATGAAAGGTGCTTTAATTGCGCACCTTTTTGACCTGATGTGAAGAGTAACCGCTTCATAGCTGAGAATCGTCATTGCTTCGAAAATAAAATGACCTAAGAATTGGACTCTAACAGTCACAGGCTCAAGGTACTCAACCCTCCAACTGGAGACTGTCACTGAAAGAGAACCACCGATTGCCAAAACTCATGCGTTTGGCAACGCATTTTATTGATTAAACGGATTTTGCAATGAATTGAATTACAAATACTTGCATTGGAAATTTCCAAACCCACATCCGGTATGGCAATGCGGCAATGTATATATATATACCATTGCCGCATTGCCAAGGATGGATTTGCTAGAGATTACCTCCATTAGCTGACAGGGTTCCAATTGGAGTTTAACGCAACCTGAATAATTAATCAACCAGCATGTTAAGCTCTCTTGAAACCATATTGGCTGAAATATCCAAGGCCGAGATTAAGCTCGGAAAAAGAACCGGGCAAATACCAGTAAACCTATTTGAAACAACAGAAATAATTGACCTAAACTTCAATGGACACGCTACTCTCAAGGACTACGATCATTATTGTGAGGTACTATTAAGAAACCTCCAGGATCAAATAGACACTGTAACCAACGACAGTGATAATGCTATTGGGGCGGTGCGCGCCTTGAACCTTTTATTGTTCGATGCGAAATCGCAAGAAAAGCGCTACTTCCCCAAGAAAAAGAAGGACGACTGGTTGGTAAAAGTCACCTTCAAGATTAAATACCAAGTCGAATACACGAACGATGAATTGGTTCGGGACACTGTGCTCCGATTTTTGGAGATTCAGAAGCGACTGATATCGCGCTGTATCCGCTTGATCAACCACCGGATCAAGCATATCGACACTTTCTTTCCTATCCGTGACTTACATGCTCATTTCCCTGGTCATGCGCCATTTAGCGGGAATAATCCTTTAGTAAAAGGCCAGCTCTCGCTCTTCGCTAATAGCATGGGTAAAAGTAAATTGACCTGGAACCGCAGTAAAGCCGATCTTCTAGAATTGATCGTTGCCCTTTCCAAAAGCAATTCGATTGGCAGTCAGGATGGGATCATCCACCAAAAGGACTTAATCGAGCTCTTTGGTTGGCTCTTCAACCTAGATCTAAGTAGTGCCAGACAGGCTATTGGTGCCCTAAAACGGAGAAAGAAACCCGAAAGCTCCTACACACGAGAATTGACCGAGGTTTTCAAACTGTATTGCGAAGATGACTGATTGAGAAAAGTATTAGACCTCTATTAGAGTCTAACATTTTTCTTCTCACCTCCCCTTAGTCTTGCACCCATCAAAACGAGAGCTATGTGGAATACAGATAAGAAAACCAAAGAAGATCTGGATCGCCTTAAGCAGCGACTGGATAGCATGGAGCGCAGTTTTAAGGAGCTCCAGGCGAAGCTTTTGGCACCAAGGCCAAAGCAGAAATTTTTAACGACCGAGGAAGCTGCCGATTACCTGGAGGTTTCCCGAAACACCTTGTACCGGTACATGCGGGAAGGCCTCGTGGCCTATCATCACATTGGCGGTAAAAGGAAACTTGCATTAGATGACCTGGAAGAGTTTATCAATCGCAATCACAGTGGCGCACTGCCCTCAATCCTTTAAAACACTGCGCTATGGGATTAGATAAACAGAGCATACTAGACGCTACCAATAATGGCTATGACGTCTTCAAGCACTTCCTTGGAAGCAGAATGCACGGAACCGGGAAAGCATTCAAAAGTCCATTTTATGAGGACACCAAAGCATCTTGCTATGTGTTCTTCGACAAGAGATCAAGAGTCTACAAGTTCAAGGATTTTGGAGATGCTGAATACAGCGGGGACTGCTTCTTCTTTGTGGGCAAGATCTTCGCTTTGGCTTGCGAGCACAAAGACGAGTTCGTGAAAATCCTCCGAATCATCAACCAGGAGCTGGCTCTTGGACTAGAGACTACCTCACAAAAAATTGATCAATTGGTGGATGAATCCGCAGGAATGTTGAGCCGAGCCAGTGAGCTACCTAGCATCCACGAAGGATTTGAAACCGCTCAAAATGAGCTTCCACTCAAGGTAAAGAGTTTTACTACCGAGGAATTGGCCTACTGGAATCAGTATGGAGTTACCAAAGATGACCTGGATCGATTCAATGTGGTATCAGTGGCTTCCTATCAAGGCATTGGAAAGACCGGCAAACGTTATGAGTTTATATCCTCTGATGCCGAGCCCATGTTTGGCTACCAAAGCATCCGATTCACCAAACTGTATCGACCCTTTTCAAAACCAAGGTTCCTTTTTACCGGTGAGAAGACCGAACAGTACGTTTTTGGAAAGGAGCAGCTGCCGATCCGTGGCGATATTCTATTCTTTACCGGTGGAGAGAAAGATGTAATCACACTTACGGCCCATGGGTTCAATGCCGTTTCCATGAATAGTGAAACAGCTCACATTCCAAAAAACTTGCTCAGAGCATTCAGCTTCCGATTCAAGCACCTGGTGCTACTCTATGATGTGGATGAGACCGGACTGAAATCCATGGAATCGTTGAAGCATCAATACAAGGCTTTCAATCTGAAATCTCTTCGACTACCCCTCTCAGGAGAGAAAGATCAAAAGGACATTTCGGACTTCTTTGCCTTAGGGCATACCGCTGAGGACCTACGCATGTTATTCCGGGAAATGCTGGACATTGCTTATGAAGATTCCATGGCCATCATGCGTACCTGTGAAATTGACTTTAGTCGTCCTCCGGTGGAGCCAGAGCCTCTTATCAAAATCAATGATGTGACCGTTGGCGCTCCTGGGAACATTATGTGTGTAGCTGGATCAGAAGGAAGTGGTAAAACCAACTTCTTAGGAGGCATTCTTTCAGGGAGTATCAAGCCAGAAGGTTTAGACATCGATACTCTGGGCACCATGGTACGCGAAAACAACAATGGTCAAGGGGTATTGCTCTACGACACGGAGCAAAGCGAATACCAGCTCTATAAAAACCTGACCTACATCGTGAACCGCTCTACTTTAAAACGACCACCTTCCTGGTTCAAAGCATTTTGCCTGGTGGGTATTTCTCGGGCAGAGCGTATGAAGCTCATCATGGAATCCATGGACAAGTATTTCTATCAATTTGGTGGGATCCACATGGTGGTGATTGATGGTATTGGTGACTTGTTACCTGGGGTAAATGAGGAAGAAGGCTCTGTTGCTTTGATTGAGGAGCTGATTCGTATTGCTGCCATTTACAATACGGTGGTGGTCTGTGTTCTCCACATGGCTCCATCCGGAATGAAGCTTCGTGGACACCTGGGAAGTGAAGTGCAACGTAAGGCGGCAGGTATTCTTCTCATCGAAAAGGACGAAAACACCGATTCGTCCCTAATCAAAGCTTTAAAAGTACGCGATGGAAGTCCACTAGATGTACCCATCATGGAGTTTGGCTGGAACAAAGAGAAAGGTCGCCATGAATTCTTTGGTGAAAAAAGCCCAAAGGAAACGGTAAAACGAAATTCGATTGATTTAAAAGCCCTGGCCAAGGAACTTTACGGTGAAAAACGCTCCATGTCCTCTAAAGATCTCGGAAAACTGATCTCTCAGCACCTGGAAATCAAGGAACGGATGGCCAGGAACTACATCAACTACATGAAAGAGCACGGAATACTGGAGAAATCCCCCCAATTCCCTGGGTTCTACACGCTGGTAGACAACCAATAAGACATTATTCAGGTCGGATTACGCTTTAACAGCCCTCCATTTCACCCTTAATTCGGCCTGAATTAGGAACAGACTGAGACGTCTGTGGTACGAAAGTCCTCCCTCTGGGAGGATTTTTGTAGGGATTGGGAAGAAGTGAGAATGAAATTAGGACTTCATTCTGAAACATAGGGCTTTGAAGGACTTCCATACCAACCAATTGAGCAAATTCCAAATTATTGTTTAATCCTCGACTATATTATATGTCATAATCTGATATATTCGCATGTAACCTACTTCAGATATGAATAGAATCAAGGAGGTGTTAGAAGATAAGGGGATAAAGCAAACCTGGCTATCCGAAAAAATCGGTAAAAGCTATCCGGTAGTGAATGCTTATGTTCAGAACAGAAGACAACCCAGCTTAGAGATGTTGTTTGAAATAGCTCGAGTCCTCGAAGTTAAGGTCAAAGATTTGATAAACGAAGACAAGATATAAAATGCCTAAACTCAATTGGATGGGTAGAGGAAAAGGATTTTCCATCAATGGGTTCAGATCCAATCATTACCCCGACTTTCTTGAATTCACCAAATCTGGGAACGTCATCTTATTGGAAACCAAAGGAGATGATCGCGATAATCCTGATAGTGCCTCAAAGAGAAGACTAGGCAATAAATGGGCAGACCTTTCAGGAAAACAGTTTCATTATTTTATGGTGTGCGATAAGATTTCTCCTAATGGTGCTTTCAATAGTGCAAAATCTAAGGAGTTAGTTTCAAAATTATATACTTAATCAAATGCTTGCTAATTACTACGAATCTAATACAGAGGCTAGTTTCTTTTTCGGAAGTAGTGTAATCGAAGATCGGAAACTAGATCATGCTGGACCTTACTTCAGGTTTATTTACAACAGATCTCAAGTATCGATTTCATGCCTAATAGATGGCATTAGTATAGAATTACCCAGCAAAAGCCTCTTAGCGGTTACTAATTTGCAAAAGGTCCTTTTTGCAGAACCAAAGGATGTAAGCCATGACTTCGTATGTTTAGGCTTCAATAGAGCTTTTTACTGTATTCACACTTATGATGAGGAAGTTTCTTGCAACGGTCTCCTATTTTTCGGCAATCATGAAACCCCGGTTCTGAGTCTTAACGACAAAGAACAGGAAGTTGTAGAGACGCTATTACGTGTTTTACGGGAAGAGTTCGATCATAGAGATCGCAATCAAGAAGAAATGTTGCGCATACTTTTAAAAAGGTTAATTATCCGAGCTACACGTCTAGCCCGAAACCAACTAATTAATAAGGGAGGTAATCAAGAAAGTGTGGATTTAATTAGGCAATACAATGCCTTAGTAGAAGAGCATTATAAAACCTTGAAACAGGTGAGCGATTACGCCAACCTATTAAACCGGGCACCGAAAACTATAACTAATCTATTCAGATTACATGCCGATGAAAGCCCTTTAACGGTTATTCATAAACGAATTGCTCTTGAAGCAAAACGACTCTTATTATATACCTCAAAATCAGTAAAAGAAATTGGACTTGAATTAGGGTTTAGTGATGCAAATCAGTTTAGTCGTTTTTTTAAAAAACAAGTGGGAAAAACCCCAGTCCAATTCAAGTCTGAAAGAGAATACCCTCAATTCGGGAAAAATTGACACACTTTGAGGTGAAATAGTTATTTTCTCAAATACAGCTAATTAGGACTTTTGGTTCCATCAATAAACACAGATGAACCAAGGAGTATCTAAATTGCTGAAAGTGCCCTCAATTGAGAGCTTAGACATTGAGAGTAAAGAAGCTCTGCAATTGATTCGATCTAAAATCGGATTCATTCCCAATGTCTACAGGGTATTTGCATATTCCCCTAGAGGCTTCAAACGATTTATAAATTTCAACAACGCCGAAAGTAGTCTTAGTCATCAAGAGCTGGAGTTAGTTAACCTAACTGTTAGTGAGATAAATAAGGCATATGCCTGCTTGGCAACTCACACTGCTGCGGCTTCCTCATTAGGCTTTAGCGAAAAGGAGATCATTGCCATAAGGGCAGGGAGGGCTTCTTTTGACTCAAAATTATGTGCTTTGGCAAATTTGTGCAAAGCCATTTGCCAGAATAGCACCAACGCAGTAACCCACTTAGATAATTTTTTTGAAGCGGGTTACTCAAAAGAGAATTTAGTTGATCTCATTTTGGCGATAACCGCTAAAACTTGTACCCACCTAATGTATAATATTTCAGAGGCCGAGGCTGATTTCCCGCCCGTTGCTGTCTTAAATTCTTTTCAGTCGTAATTAATAATTAATTCTAATAAACATGCATCACTTAGTAACTCAAATCCTGCTAGTCGCTTCAATTAGCTTAACTGGCAACAAGACCTTGAATCATGATTCTAATACTGCTCCTGAGCGCCCTTATGCAGCGACAGAAGAAAAAGCACCAGATTTCCAAATTGAGTCGGTAGACGGTGAAACAATTAGCTTAAAAAAATCAATTGAGGAAGGAAAGCCAACGGTTATTTATTTTACTGCCTCATGGTGTCCAAAATGCGCAAAAAACTGGCCTACACTATCCGAAGCCTACGAAGAGTATAAGGACAGAATAAATATCATTGCTGTTAGCATTGATCCCACGGATGACGCGTCAGTCATGAAAAAACTGGCTAAGGAACGTGAAATTTCATTTCCTGTAGCCGCAGGTGACCCTAAATTAATGGTAAAACTAGGTGTAAGTGGCCAGGCAACCACAATGGGGATCAGTGCACAAGGTGAGGTGGCTTTTAGAAAAACTGCGGTTATGTCTACCCAAGATTATCGTGTCTTATTTGACGAACTCCTAAAAGCGTAATATCCATGAATTTCCTAGTTTTTTCATTTATGCAGGGTCTGATGGCATTTTTAGCGCCCTGTGCCGTTGCAATGCTACCTGCATACATAATGGCCTATATTTCGAGAGGCCAGTCTTCTCCTAGTTTGGGTCAAAAGTTAAAACGAGGAATAAAGCTTGCTGCTTTTAGCATATTAGGAATTCTAATAATTTATGGGGCAGCCGCAATTATGATAACCCTGGCAGGCCAGTTGCTCAAAGAGTATATGAAATACGTGACAATGGTTATGGGAGCTGGCCTGCTAGTCTTGGCGGTAGTTATGTTTTTTGGAAAGGCAGTGTCTATAAGCATAAATTTTAATGAGCCCGACACTAAAAATGAAGCAAAAGAGGCATTTTACTTTGGAATTGCTTATGCCATTGGCGCACTAGGGTGCCTTTTCCCCCTTTTTCTGGTTGTCACCACTCAAGCTTTAGCTGCCGATAGTATAGTTACTGGCGCCTCCTACATCCTAGCCTACTTTTTAGGCATTAGCAGTATGTTGATACTAGTCATAAGCTTGGCCACTTTCGCTAAACAATTCTTAATGACGAACTTAAGAAAGCTTTTACCTCACATGGAAAGAATTACTGCTATTATCCTTTTTATAGCCGGGGTTTACATTATCAACTACCAATTGGCATTGTTTTAACCATGAAGGCAAAGCGATCAACAGAACTTAAAAAGGATGCAACTCTATTAGCCATTGCATGGCCAGATACCTGGTGTAAAAATGCTCATAGTTGGTACGACCCCTTTCTTGAGTATATAGGTTTCTCAAAAGATGGCTTCTCTCCTGTTGGGCACGCGGCCTTCGTGCTAATTCAACATGATGGTAAAATGCTGGAATATTATGACTGTGGTCGATATAATTCCCCTGAAGGCAAAGCCATGATCAGAAGTTCAGTTCATGATGAAAGTTTGACCTTATTTACAGAACCAGTTTTTGAAAAAAAGCCTGAGTTGAAATTAAAGAATACAACGCAAATTCTCCGCGAAGTTCAGAATATGCCAGGAAATTACAGTTATGGCACTACACTTCATCGAGAGTTTCTAGTAAATTATGATCGGGCCAAAAGAATCATCAATAAGGAGATCAATAAGGGGCCACAAGTTTACGGTCCCTTTCATCCCCTTGGAACAAACTGCGCACGATTTGTAGTTCAAGTCTTGAGAAAGTCTCAAAACAGAGGCTGGCTGTGGCAGTTTCAATTTTTTCCAAGCCCATTACCAAGCGCTATTACGGGGCATCAAAGCCTTAAAACACTGTTAGCATGCCATATAAGGTTTAAGACTTCAAAATGCTACAAACATCCCAATAAAACAATCCAAAACCCCTCTAATCCTTCAATAATCGAAATCTAGAATTGAAAATGAAATCAACCAAAAAAAAACTATTGATAACGGGCGCAGTGCTACTATTGGCGGGCCTGGGCACGATTTACTACCTATTCAATATGCCCAAAAGAAATGTGTCTAAGAGTGATGCCGATCATAAAATAGAAGCCTCAGTGCTGGTTCGCGAATATCTGAAAGATGAGGACGCGACCGATGCCAGATATCTTAAGGATGATGGTGTATCGGATATTATGGACATCACTGGCACTTTGTCCAAAATAGAGGAAGACTACAACAACCAATTAGTTCTTTTGCTTCAAGAGTCAGATGATCCAACCGGTGTAAGTGTAACCCTCCAAAATGGAGAAAAACCCCGCGGTCTAAAGGTTGGTCAAACAATTAGGGTAAAAGGTGTAATTCGATCTGGAGCTCACTACGATGAAGACCTTGGGTTTTATGAACCAGTCATTATTGAAGATGCCACAATTTTAAAAAGCAAGTAGTAACAATTATAAATTAAAATCAGATGAAAATTAAATTAACGAATTGGATAATTGCCTTAGCTCTCCCTCTAAGTTTCGCCTTTCAATCAGGTGAAAAATTAGTCAGCACGAAATCTAAGATTTCCTTCTTTAGTCATACCGCCGTAGAAGATATACAGGCGGAAAACTTCAAATCAGTCAGTACACTAAACCCTTTGAATGGAGATTTCGTGGCATCTGTTCCTATGCAATCTTTTGATTTCGATAAATGGTTGATGGAACGTCACTTTAATCAAGAGAAATTCCTTCATACTAAAGAGTACCCTAAAGCAAAAATGATAGGAAAGATTGTTGACCTAAGCAAAGTTAACTTTAGTAAAGAAGGAGTATATACGGCAAATATTGCTGGCGATATGACCATAAGGGGCAAAACCAACCCTTTAAAAGCACCGGTCGAAATTAAAGTTTCTTCAGCTGGCGATGTAACCTTAAACACCACTTTTAATATCACTCTAGCTGATTATGGAATTGCCTTTGAGGAAGGAAAGCCCAGCACCAATATTGCTAAGGTGATTGAGGTAAAAGCAGAGTTTATTTACTAGCCCAGCCCAACACTCCCTTTATTTGGTTGTTTGAAAGCTCTGCGTCTGAAAGGGCGCGGAGTCTTTCGCTTTTAAGAAATAACAAAAATGAAAGTACTTAGTAGAAACGACATTATTGCCAATAAACCAAACGGTGTTACGATTAATGGTTTGGATTTAGTAATAATAATGCGGAACGGTAAATCCTCTGTGCTGTACGGCCGTTGCCTTCACAGGGGTGCCCTAATGGCAGATGGACACCTAGTTGGTGAAAATTTAGTTTGTGGACTTCACGGCTGGGACTACCGTTGGGACACAGGGGTAAGTGAATATAACAATAATGAGCGCTTATATAAATTTTATTCATGGTGGGAAGATGATGTACTGCATGTTGATGAAGAAGAAATCAATGAATTTTTAGAGCGGAACCCACAACCCTTTAAAAAAGATGATTACCTAGGTAAATTTGCTGATACACACCCTGAAGCTACCGAACCTTACACTGAGTACATCAAGGAGTTAGCCCATAATGGCCTGAGCAACTATGGGCATCATGGCCCATCTGAGGCTATGGGAGTAGATCGAGACACTTTACCCAAATGGGAGGGACTACAATTCTTACCTGCTCAATTATCCCGCAAGCCACTATTGGATGATGCTGAAGTAAACACTAGGGTCGTAATTGGATCTAAAGCTAAGAAACCACTTCATTTAGAAATGCCCATTTTCATATCCGACATGAGCTTTGGCGCCCTATCCCGTGAAGCAAAAATTGCCTTGGCAAAAGGAGCCGAAAGAGCAAAAACTGGAATTTGCAGTGGTGAAGGAGGCATGCTTCCAGAAGAACAGGCCAACAATTCTCGATACTTCTATGAATTGGCCTCTGGAAAATTCGGCTTTTCCTGGGATAAACTTAAAAACATACAAGCCTTTCATTTTAAAGGAGGTCAAGGAGCAAAAACAGGAACAGGGGGACATTTGCCTGGCTCTAAGGTAACCTCCGAAATTGCCGCAGTTCGTGGTCTAAAAATTGGAGAACCCGCAATTTCCCCAGCAACATTCCCTGACCTTCATAGCGTTGAGGATTTTAAAGCATTTGCGGAAAAAATTAGAAAGATTACCGGAGGGGTTCCAATAGGATTTAAAATAGCAGCAAGTCATATAGAAGATGATCTAGACTTTGCGATTTCTGTTGGGGTAGATTATATTATCCTCGATGGCCGAGGAGGCGGTACTGGGTCGGCCCCATCAGTTCTAAGGATTAATATCAATATCCCTACCATTCCCGCCTTAGCTCGTGCACGTAAGCATTTAGACAATCAAGGTCAAAAAGACATAAGTCTAGTCATCACAGGCGGATTACGTGTTGCCGAAGATTTTGCCAAAGCCATGATGTTGGGTGCCGATGCAATTGCAATATCTAACTCAGCATTACAAGCCATAGGTTGCTTAGGAATGAGAGCCTGTCACACTGATAATTGCCCGGTTGGTATAGCCACTCAGAAAGAAAATTTAAGAAGCAGGCTTATTATTGATCAATCTGCGAAACATTTAGAACAGTTTTTGAAGTCCAGTAATAGTCTAATAAAAGTTATTGCTCGCAGTTGTGGCTATCCGGATATTAAGCACTTTAATTCTCATGACCTTAGCACCTTTGACTATAAAATGCATCAATTAACAGGAGTCCAATATGCAGGAATATATTAATCTAGAGCAATCCTTGCATCTAATCTGTCAAATACTTGCGAAACTGAATCGCAGTCTAATCATGGAGGAAGAAGATGACAGTCATACAAACCTACAACTTGACCTCCTAAAAAGGAGAATATTAGGTCAACCATTTGAGCAGCTTGGACGCCCTATGCAATTTGGCTTAGATCTTATAAACTTAGAACTAGGCTTATATCATGGCGCTAGAAGTAGCTTGTTTACCATACCTGTAGAGGGAAAAAGTGTAAATCATCTTGAAAATGAACTGGCTAAACGACTAAAAGAGTACTCTGTGGCATCGGCTGAATGGCAGAGCCCCATGCACTATCAAATACCAAATTATCCTAACCAAAAAAAAGCCCTAACATTTGAAAGTGAATTAATGGACAAATGGATCAATGTTCGGAGTTTAGCGAGTGAAGTAAGTCTGTATTTAACTAGCTCCCTAAATACCAATAATAGTATGCGAATTTGGCCGCACCATTTTGATAGCGGACTCTATATTGAGTTGCCCCATCAACAAGGTCTAGGCTTTGGTTTAGGGGTTGCTGACGAATTGTTTCCACAGCCCTATTTTTATGCAACTCACTCTGATTTTCAAGGCAATAAAAACTTTAACCTTACTCCAAGTGCTCCCTGGCATTTTCATAAAAGTTCAAGTTGGGAGGGCATGGTTTACCCAATAGATAAACAGTTTTTCACCTCCTACCATTTGCAGAAATCCCGTCTATTACAATTTATTAAGGAAACTATCATATGGTACGGATTGTAATGATAGTAAGCTTCTTAGGCTTAATGAAGCTCTCAGGCCAAAGTGACTCTACTTATCACCACTGTTATTTTCCTAAAAACAGCTTTAGCGGAGTGGTTGGAGTTAGCCTCAATGAACATTCCACCGGGATTGCGCTAAGGACTTATTACAATTTAAATCATCGTTTTTGTCTAGGTCCAGAGTTCACCCTATTCTCCAAAGAACAATCCAACCCAGAGTTAAATATAGTAGGACATTATATCATAGAACTTGGCCTCATTGGCCTATACCCTTTAGTAGGCTGGCAATTTCAATTTGGCTCTGAAGCTGATGCCAAAGTCTCTACAGAGGAAATTAATAACAGCCCTTTGGGCGGAATTGGCCTTCATAGGAATTGGAAAACATGGAGCCTTTATCTAGAGTGGTCACAGCCAATTAGAGTTGATTCCCATGATCTTTGGTCACTAGGGATCATGAAAACATTTTAAAAATAGCATGGAATTGAGTTTTGAATTTTGGTACCTATTTCCAATTGCTCTGGCTATTGCTACTTTGGCCATGGCAAGCGGTATTGGGGGCGCGGTATTCTTCTCGCCTCTTTTTATGTTAGTCTTAAAGCTTGAACCTCAAATAGCTATCGGATCGGCACTTATTACTGAGCTATTTGGCTTTAGTAGTGGTTTACTAGCCTATTTAAAAGCCAAGCTGGTGGACGTTAATCTTGCTAAAAACCTTTTGCTGTTTTCGTTGCCAGCCGCCTTGTTGGGATCCTATTATGCTGATCTTATTGCACCTTCCATTTTGAAGCTAATATTTGCTATTGGCTTAGTCATAATTGGTGTTCAACTTTTTAAGGCTTGGCGTAAAGATCAGAGAGACAAAAAGGAACCGGAAAATGAAAAAAAATTAAGCGCAGGGTTTGAGTCTTCTTTAACTGACGCTAAGGGTCGAGTATATCTTTACACGGTCTGTAATAAAAATTTGGGTCGAAGTTTTGCCGCAATTGGGGGGGTGTTCGTTGGTATGATTTCCGTTGGTTTGGCAGAACTACAAGAATACCACTTAGTCGCACGCTGCAAGGTACCTACTCCTGTTGCGGTAGCAACTTCAATATTCGTAGTTGTAATTACGGTTCTAGCGGCTTCAGTTGGTCATATATACGAGTTTACTCTAGAAGGAAGCGATTCGATTATACAAGTTTTAAACGTAGTTATATTCACTGCCCCGGGAGTAGTATTAGGAGGTCAAATTGGTCCGAAATTACAGAGTAAACTCCCTGAAGAAAAAATCAAGATTGGTATATCCATTCTTTTCATCTTTATTGGACTTTTCATGCTTTACACCGTATTTAAATAAACTAGCTATGCAAAAAATATTAGTACTTATACTAATCTTAATCGCCCTCGGAATGATTTTCATTTCCTTTAATGCAGGAATACCTGCTCCAGGTCTTACCGGCCTTGGTTTTTTAATTATTGCCACGTTATTTCTATTTAAATCAAAATAGTGAGGAAAAGAATTGCCATAAGAAATTCAAACGGAGAAACCCTTAACGGGATTCTCGATCTTCCTGCTAATAAAGCGCCTCAGCAATATGCTCTTTTTGCTCATTGTTTTACGTGTAGCAGCGAATTGGCAATCGCGCGAACCATTAGCACTGAATTAAGCCAATATGGGTTTGGTGTGTTACGTTTTGATTTCACTGGATTGGGCAGTAGTGAAGGTAATTTTTCGGATACAAATTTTAGTCACAACTTAACTGACCTTAAAGCGGTTCATCAATACATGGCAAGCCACTTTAAGCCTCCGAGTTTAATCATCGGTCACTCTTTGGGTGGTGCTGCTGTTTTGGCCAGCTCCCTTAACTTAGTTGGTGTAAAAGCTATAGTTACCATTGGAGCTCCAGCTGATCCACTCCACTTACGTAAAATGCTTCCAAATAAAAAGGATCTCAGCCAGAATGGGTCAACAACAGTCTCTATCGGAGGACGGCCCTTCAAAATAAAAAAACAGTTTTTAGAAGACCTGGAAAGTCATGATTTGGAGAAAATCATACCAAGATTACGCATACCTCTCTTAATTCTTCATTCACCTCAGGATAAGGTAGTGGAAATTGAGAATGCCGCCAAAATTTATCAGCTGGCACGTCACCCAAAAAGTTTTATTAGCCTCGACGGTGCCGATCATTTGTTATCAAGAAAAAAAGACAGTCGTTATGCTGCACAAACCATCGCAACCTGGTCAAATCGCTACTTAAATGTCAATGAAGATAAAGAACCTCTAATTCCAGAGTCCGCACAAGTGGTGGCTCATTTGGACTTGAAGGATGGTTTTAGCACTCAAATTTCTAATGGCAAGCATAGCTTAATTGCGGATGAACCGAAAAGACTCGGTGGAGAAGACCTTGGGTTTTCTCCGTTTGAATTGCTTCAAGCCTCATTGGGAGCATGTACAAATATGACTTTAAAACTGTATGCTCAAAATAAAAAATGGGATCTACAGGAAGTGTATACTCATCTCAGTTACATGAAAGAGGTAAAAGCCGGAGATATAATCATTAAAAGAATTGAACTTGAAGGTAACTTGAGTTTGGAACAGAAAAATCGCTTAATAGAAATAGCAGCTAAATGCCCCGTTAATAAAAGTCTTTTAGCTGGAATTAAAATTGAAACTGAAAATTATGAATAAGTCTAATATCCGGAAATTTGATTCAATTATTATTGGCTCTGGTCAGGCAGGCACTCCACTAGCTTTTAAATTGGCGGCGGAGGGTGAGACAGTAGCCTTCATCGAAAAAGAACATTTTGGAGGTACATGTTTAAATATTGGTTGCACCCCGACCAAAACATATGTGGCCAGTGCTCGAAGAATTTGGGACGCTAAACATGGTGAAGAATTGGGTATAGATATACCTGTTGGAGCCAAGGCGAATCTTAAAAAAATAAAGGCTCGAAAGAATGCATTGATCGAAAAATCCGTCCAGGGTATTGAGACTGGACTCTCTAAGCAAAAAAATATAACTGTCTTTAAGGGTGAAGCGCACTTTGAAGGGACTAAATTAGTTCAGGTAAATGGTGAATTTCTTGAAGCTAATAACATCTTTATTAATGTTGGAGGGAGGCCTTTTATACCGAGGGCCTATGAGAACATTCCATATCTGACTAACCAAAGTATACTCGAATTAGAGGAGCTACCAGAGCATTTAATTATCGTCGGCGGCAGTTATATTGGTTTAGAGTTTGGACAAATGTTTGCTCGATTTGGCTCTAAGGTCACTGTTATTGAACAAAATGATCGTATAATAAAAAAAGAGGATAAAGAAACGAGTGAGGAAATCCAAGCTATTTTAGTACAAGACGGAGTTGATTTTAGGCTACAATCGGAATGTGTTTCTGCTCAGCTAAATGATGACTGTAGTATCTCGGTGCAAATAAATTGTAGTAAAGATGGTATGCTTGAGATCAAGGGAAGTCACTTACTATTAGCAGTTGGACGGCGACCCAATACCGACCAATTACAACTTGAGAAGACTGGACTTAAACCAAATGAATATGGATACATTGATGTTAATGATCAATTAGAAACAAATGTTTCTGGCATTTATGCTCTGGGTGACTGCAATGGTCGTGGTGCTTTTACGCATACCGCCTACAATGACTTTGAAATAATTGTAGAGAACCGCTTTCTTCAAAAAGATCGAAAAGTAAGTGATCGAATTAACACCTATGCACTTTTCGTTGACCCACCATTAGGAAGAGTTGGTTTTACAAAAAGTCAAGCCATTGCTGCCGGATATAAGGTTAGTGAGGGTTATCGACCAATGAGTAAAGTTTCTCGGGCCAAAGAAAAAGGAGAAACTCATGGGTTTATGCAAGTTTTGGTAGATCAGGACACCAATCAAATTTTAGGGGCAACCATCCTAGGTACTGGAGCTGATGAGATAATTTCTGGCATCACGAACTTAATGTAT
Source organism: uncultured Flavobacteriales bacterium (assembly GCA_913055685.1). Classification (GTDB taxonomy): domain Bacteria; phylum Bacteroidota; class Bacteroidia; order Flavobacteriales; family Schleiferiaceae; genus Croceimicrobium. Next base: position 1,270,146 of record CAJXKC010000001.1, on the reverse strand, counting down.
GCTAAGGCGCCTTATACGGTTCTGCGCGATTCCGTGCAAACTCACCCAACTGTATCGGAGCTATTACCTACTATATTAGAAAACCTTTCAAACATCAATTAATATGAAAGCAATTTGGAAAAATAAAATAATTGCAGAGTCTACCAGTACGATTACTGTGGAAGGCAACCATTACTTCCCACCAGATTCAGTAAATTTCAAATACCTCCAAGCAAGTACATCACATAGCTCTTGCCCCTGGAAAGGAGAGGCTAGTTATTTTGATGTAGTCATAAACGGTTTTTCAAATACAGACGCAGCATGGTATTATCCAGACCCTAAAAAAGAAGCTCTCAAAATAAAGGGGTATCTAGCCTTTTGGAAGGGTATAAAAATCGAGAAATGAAAATCAGCGATTTAAAAGAGACCTTCCAACGCTGTCGAGCGCATACCTTAAGCTTATGTGAAGGTTTATTATTGGAGGATGTAAATGCTCAACCGAAACACTTTGTATCTCCCCCAAAATGGCATTTAGCTCATACCACATGGTTTTTCGAACAGTTCGTATTGCTTAAAAGCGTTGCTAATTATACCGTCTTCAACCCACAATTCTCCTTTCTTTTCAATAGTTATTACCACCATGCAGGAAATAGGGGCTTAAGGGAGTTGCGAGGAAATAACACCAGACCTGGTCTTAAGGAAGTTTTAAAATATCGAGAGTATGTTGATTCCCAGCTGTTCGCGCTATTTGAAAAAAACAGCACAAATTTTAATATCGACGTTCTCCTCCTAGGTATTCAACATGAGCAACAGCATCAAGAATTGCTTTATTATGATATAAAATACATCTTAGGGAACCAATACTTTCCACCAAGGCTGCCCTTGGAAATCGCAGCAAAATCAATTGCAAAGGAATCCAATTCATATATAAACATCTCAGGAGGAAATTATTCAATTGGTGCAAAACCGGAGGGTTTTAGCTTCGACCACGAAAAACCAGAACATCTAGTGTATCTGGCACCATATAGCATAGCCTCACAACCTATTACAAACGGAGAATATCTCGATTTCATTGAAGATGGCGGATATTCAAACTTCAGGTATTGGCACGACGAAGGCTATAGATATATTCAATCCGAAGAAATTCTATCGCCTTTATATTGGCGATTAAAAAATGGTAAATGGTATGATTATGGTGCCAATGGCTTAGAGCCTCTTAACCTAGATAAACCAGTTTGTCACATTTCTTATTTTGAAGCTTATGCTTTTGCTCAATGGAGGGGAATGAGGCTGCCAACAGAGGCCGAGTGGGAAGTTGCTTCGAGTAAATTTAATTGGGGGCAAGTGTGGGAGTGGACTAACTCAGCCTTTTTAGCCTATCCTGGATATCAACAAGAAAATGGTGCTTTAGGAGAATATAATGGCAAATTCATGGTCAATCAAATGGTATTAAGAGGAGGCTCCTACGCAACTCCTAAGAATCATACTAGACCAACCTACAGGAACTTCTTTCACGCCAACATGAGATGGATGACGTCAGGCATTCGTCTAGCCAAATCACAAACTATATGAGTTTCTTAGAAGATGTTAAGCAAGGGTTAAAAAATAATCCTAAAAGAATTCCGTCAAAGTATTTTTATGATGAAAAAGGGGATTACCTTTTTCAACAAATCATGAATCTTCCCGAGTACTACCTCCCAAAGATGGAGAAGAAACTTTTAAAAACTTACAGTAAACAATTGGCGAAGAAACTTCCAGAAGGAACCATAAATGTCCTCGAACTTGGCGCTGGTGATGGCACGAAAATCGTGATTTTACTTAAGGCACTCATTAATGACACAAAGAAATTAAACTATTTTAGTTTGGACATCTCTGAATCAGTTCTACGTAGCAATGAACAATTCATTAAAAGTAAGGTGCCAAACCTTAATTACGAAGCGGTTGCCGGTGATTACCTAAACTCCTTATTAAAGTACTCAAAAATAGAGCCTAAACTATTAGTCTTTCTAGGTGCAAATATTGGTAACTACGACCTAAAAGAGGCCCAGAAGTTCTTTAAGTTTCTTCGATCGAACTGTACATTAAACGATAGCTTACTTGTTGCATTTGACTTAAAAAAAAACCCGCGTGAAATTTTGGCCGCATATGATGACCAGGCAGGCATAACAAAAGAGTTTAACTTGAACCTACTAAAGAGAATCAATCTAGAACTTGGCAGTAATATAAAACTGGAATCATTTGCTCACTTTCCTAATTACAACCCTGTTAATGGCGAGACAAATAGTTATTTAATTTCCTTAGAGGACCAAGAGTTTAAATTCAATGATGGTAGTGTTTTCCAGATCGAAAAGTTCGAAGCTATACAAACTGAGGTCTCTAAAAAATACACATTGAAGGAAATAAATCAAATAGCTGAATCTAGTGATTTTGAATTAAGTTTCAAATTTACGGATAGCAATAACTCCTATCTACTAGGACTTTTTAAGCCTGTTTAACCCAAACAACTTAATTCGATTTCAATCAATATGAAAAGCTCCATAAAATGCCCACACTGTAATCAAGTTTCAGAAGCAGTAATACCTAGTGGGAATTGTTTATTTTTTTACCAGTGTCCAAACTGTGAAACCATAATTAAACCCATGAAAAACGACTGCTGTGTATTTTGTTCTTACGGGAATATTTCATGTGCAGAAGAAAAAATCACCTCTAACTCTAACACTAATTAATTACACTTAAGGCTTGTGGTAGTTGTAAGTCCCTATTATGCCAATTGGGGCAGATTACTTGGAATAATGGCCTACGAACCTTTTGAGGTAGCGATCATGGGAGATAATGCTATTTCGAAAAATCTTGCTATGCAAAAAGAATATTTGCCCACATCCATTTTCATGGGGGGTGAAACCGAAAATTTACTGCTGCTTGAAAATAAGCTGGTGAATGGGGAGACAAGGGTTTATGTATGCAAAAACAGAGTATGTAAGTTGCCTGTGACTGAAGTTCGGAGAGCCCTGGAGCAGATTCGGAATTGGGAATAAAAATAAAGTTGTGCTGCTTAGTTGCTAAAGCAAAATTGCTTAGGATAAGCTAAGCATTCATTTAATCATTTGCTTAAACGTTTGTCGTATCTTAACTTTGCAGTCAAAGTAAAATAAGCATGAATAATAGTGAGCCTATGACCTGCATCCGTTCGGAAGCCGATCAAGTCCAAATAGAACGGGGGCAAAATGCAATGTATGAACTCCAATCAAATTTCAATCAACTGGCTGCAGTGTTGGCCCTGGCCGGAAACGAGGTCAGGCTGAAAATTCTTTATCTCCTCGATCAGGAGAACGAACTTTGTCCCTGCGATTTAGCGGACATCCTCCAGATGAGCGTCCCTGCTGTCTCGCAGCACCTGCGGAAAATGAGGGATGGAGGGGTGATTCATTCGAGAAAAGAAGGAAAAACCATTTATTATGCATTGAAAAGCAGTATGCTGGAAATTTTAACTCCTCTGCTTGAACGCATTCACAAACCAGTATCTAAAGAGGTAGCGATATGAGTAACACCAAATCATCCAAAGGACTAATAGGAACTGGACTAATTGCCGCGATTGCTGCATCGCTGTGTTGTATTACCCCTGTGTTGGCATTGATAGCCGGAGCCAGTGGGGTGGCCGCCACCTTCTCATGGTTAGAACCTGCAAGACCTTATCTCATTGGCATTACCATTTTGGTTTTAGGCTTTGCCTGGTATCAAAAATTAAAGCCACGTTCTAAAGAAGAAATGGAATGTGCCTGTGAGGAGGATGACCTGCCTGCCGGAAAGACGGGGAAGCCCTCCTTCTGGCAATCCAAAAAGTTTCTTGCCATTATCACCGTCTTTGCCGGTCTTATGCTTGCCTTCCCTCTATATGCAAATGTATTATACCCCGGTCAAAACCAGCAAGTCATGGTTGTAGATCAGCAAAATTTGCAAACTGTAGATTTCTCCATCAGCGGCATGACCTGCACGGGATGCGAGGAACATGTAAAGCATGAAGTAAACAAACTGAATGGGATTGTAGAAGTGAAAGCTTCTTATAAAAAGGGAGATGCCATGGTACAGTTTAATTCCTCAAAAACCTCGCTCAGCGAAATTGAAAAAGCTATCAACAGCACAGGATATAAAGTGACAAATATTAAAAGAAGGTAAGCCATGCAGCATTTCGATGTATTTGTAATTGGCGCAGGTATGGCTGGCATTACCGCAGCTAACAAATGCGCCTCTGCCGGTCTTTCTGTGGGAGTTACCGATGCCTTACCTTTTGGCGGCACCTGTGCCCAGAGAGGTTGCGACCCGAAAAAAGTACTTGTCAGCGCGACAGAGGCTCTAAACATTGCAGAGAATCTGCAAGGAAAAGGAATAACTGGTAAGCCTGAAATCAACTGGAGCGATTTGATGCGCTTCAAAAACACTTTCACAGATCCAATGCCTGCTAAAGTCGAAAAGGGTTTTCAGAAAAACGGTGTGAAGACTTTTCACAAGCAGGCTTATTTCATCGGTAAGCATAAGCTACAAATTGGAGAACAGCAGATTGAGGCAGATAAAATTGTTATTGCTACAGGTGCTAAGCCCCGCCCATTGGGCATACCGGGTGCAGAGCATGCAATGACAAGCACCGACTTTCTAAATCTTAATGAATTACCTGATTCGATCCTATTCATAGGAGGGGGCTACATTGCCTTTGAATTTGCCCACATTGCCGCCCGGGCAGGAGCAAAAGTAACCATACTGCATCGTGGTGAGCGTCCCCTTGAAAATTTTGACCCTGATATCGCAGAAAACCTCAAGAAAGCTACGGAAGGTTTAAGTGTCCAAATCCATCTCGAAACCGAAGCGATGGAAATCCAAAAAGGGGACAATAAAATGGTAGTTATTGGCCGCAAGGACGGAAGAGACCTTAGCTATGAGGCTGAAGCCGTATTTAACGCTTCAGGGCGAATACCGGCAATAGATGATCTTGTGCTGGATAATGCCGGAATAACTCACAACAAAAAAGGCATCCGAGTAGACCAATATTTACAAAGCATTTCCAATCGTCACATTTATGCTGCTGGTGACTCAGCCGATAGTGAAGGATTGCCCCTCACCCCGGTTGCCGTTAGTGACGGTCATGTAGTTGCTTCTAATATAATTAATGGAAATACCAGAACAATAGATTATGGAGCAATACCCTCGGTGGTCTTCACCATTCCTGCCATTGCAGGTGTTGGCTTAACCGAAAAGGAAGCTGAGCAAAAGAATATGGAAGTAAGTGTAAATTACCAGGATGCCAGTTCATGGTTTAATGCAAAACGATTGAATGAGAAGTACTATGCATTTAAAACAATATCCGCTAAAAACAGCGGAAAGATACTTGGGGCCCATCTAATCGGTCCGGAGGCAACCGAAACCATTAACCTTTTTGCAATGGCCATAAATGCAGGGTTGAAGACAAAAGATTTGAAGAGCATGATTTATGCCTATCCTGCTTTTGGCTCAGATCTGTCATACATGGTTTAACAAAATTTATAGATGAAACATGGAAATAAAAACAAAATCAATCATCACCTGCCCCAAATGCGGTTTTCAAAAAGAAGAAGAAATGCCCACAGATGCTTGTCAGTTTTTCTATGAATGTGAAAAATGTGGGACGGTATTGAAACCCAGAGATGGGGATTGCTGTGTGTTTTGTAGTTATGGATCTGAAAAATGCCCTCCGGTTCAGCGGGATGAGCGTTGCTGCTAAGTGCTCAGTATATTCGACTTAAATTTTACCGGTCTTATGAAAATCCTCCTTTCTCTTATCCTACTGATCCTCGGCTCATTTAGTGCTTTCGCTCAGAGCGATCCGATTTCGGCTTTTGAACTCAAATGGCAGAACTCCAAAAATTATCTAATCGAAATAGCCGAAGCCATGCCAGAAGAACAATACCCTTATAAACCTTCTGAACGCCAAATGAGCTTTAGTGAACAATTGCTGCATATCAGGAGAAATATGCTCTGGTTGAGTCATGAATATATTGCTGAACAGGATTTTGAGGAGCCAGGCCTTAATAAGGATCTTTCCAAAGAAGAAACATTGAGCCTTTTGGCTTCCGCTTTTGATACGGTAAGCGCGATAGTGGCCAAAATGAATGAGCGGGAACTCTCGGAAGAAGTAGAATTTAAGGCAAGACTGAAAACCAAACTTCAAATCCTCAATTTGATTCAAGATCACGCCACCCATCACCGCGGGCAACTAATCGTGTATCTCAACCTACAAGGGATTGAGCCACCCGGTTATGTGGGTTGGTAGAATGGGAAAGATTGCTCACTGACCATAAATCTCAGAATCAGGATGAAAGGCAAACCAGGCAAAGGCAAAATGATTGCTATGTGGCAGAGGCCGGAGCTCTTTTCCTTTTAAGGGCCCTGCAATGGCTTTCCCGGTAATGTCCCAGATGCTGTTAGTTTGCTGGTCGCGAAATTTCCCATCCTCTTTTATGAATGAAAGAGTTAAATCATCCACCTTCCTGTAAAAGGCAGTGGCTGAACCTATGTCTTTGGATTTGGCAATTTCTTTTTCATCCAATACCGATACCGTTCCTTCCTTGTAAAAAATGACCAGATCCTGCTTGTCGTAGGTGTCATTCACCACACCTTTTTTCTTAATTTCAGAAATAGGATAAACCTTATGGCCATCAGTACCTGAAATGTCAATCACACGTTCCATCGGAGGCAGGCGGTTCTGGATTTTGGATTCATCGATATAGGAAAGCCAGGGGCTGCCTTCATCATAATTTTCGTAAGGATTGGTACCGTAGCGGGATTCGGATGATGTACCCGTTTCGGGCGACAGAATTTCACCCTTAGGATAGGAAGTAAAAAAACCTTCCACAGAAATGACCACAGAAGGGATTACTTTGAGTTTTGCCTCAGTGAGTTCTCCAACAATGGCCTCACCCGTAAGCTGCTGCCACCAGCTCTCGGTCTGTTTGTCGGCCATTACCATGTCGCTGTTTCGCAGCATACCCGATACTTCAAAGGTGAGCACCTGTTCCTTTCCCTCAATCGGCAGCCTTCTGTCATAAACGATACTCGCATTACAAAGCGGGCAGTAGGTGGGCAGAATCGGAATGCCACTAAGCGTATCGTTGCTGATCTCATGCATGGTAAGCATATTGAGCGGGTAGGCTTTGGCGCGGCCGTCTATTTCCAAAGCAATTACCGGTTCGTGTTTAAAAAATAGCTCCAGTCCCTGTTTTTTTCCAATGAATTTTGGAAAGTCAATAGCCGGAAAAGTATTGCGGGGCACCACCACTTTAATTTCTTCCAGGGACACAGAATGTTGCGAAGTGTCGGTTTCCCATGTGTAGGGAATGTTTTTGGGGTTTTTCACCTGTGCCATGCTTGTAGAAGTTGTAGCTGTCAGTAACAAAGAAATTAAAACGAGTGCTTTCATGATCATTGACTGGTTTTAAGAATCAGTAAAGTCCATATCGCTCAAAGCAATCTTGGTTCTCATCCAAACTATACAAAGAGCGACATCTGATATTGAATCACATATATGCCCGCCAATACTAACACTACTCCCGTTAGCCGTTCCATATGCGGCAATATTTTCCGCAGGTGCTTCATCAGGAAGTTTTTGGCAAACGTGGCCAGCAATATGATCAGGATCATCATTGAGCTTATACCCACGAAATAGGCAAGGATATAACTGCTGCCTTCCAGCATGCTGGGAGCGGCCATAGCCTGGGTGGCCACCACCAGAAACAGGGGGAACAAACAACCAAGGGCTCCGATGGCATATGCTGTCCCGAAGAAAAAAGCCTCCTTAGTTTCACTTTTGGTGCTGGGTTCTTTAATATTGAAGGTAAAAGCCAGATTTTTCCCTAACAACATCAGAATTCCGATTATAATCAAAATCGCACCCATACCGATGGTGATGTACTTCATGTATTCCTTCAGTAACTGACTCGCCAGCACAATTAAAACTCCTGCAATCGCATATACCAGCAAGATCCCCAGAATGCTAAAGGTGGCCAATTTCCTTAACCGACTTACCAGTGTAGAGGAGCATTCGTTTAGCTTCCATAATAATGCGGTTGTGGATTATCTGCAGAGGACTTTTCTCCGAGTGAAGGGCAAACAGGTTGGTGAGGGTTTTGGGCGAGCGATGCATCATTTCCGCGTAATCACTTACCTGTTTTCGGGTGCGGAAATGTTCTTCCACCAGCACATTGAACTGACGTATCAAATCGATTTCACCTTCATTTAATTCTTTTTTAATAAGCTGCTTCCGGGCCAGCCTGGTACAGCGTATGATAAGCCTTTTCAACAATATCCGTAGCATTTCCTGCTGGTTGCGGTCGCGCATTTGAAACTCATCTTTCAGCACCCTCAGCAAGGTCTCCAGGATTTCCTCTTCTGTTCCATCGAGAAACAACACAGGCGCCTGGTCTGATCCAAAGAATAAGAGGCCGTTACACGATACCTCCTCGTCATTGGTATGAACGCAGTAAAACGGCCGGTTAAAACAGAGGCTGACAATGCCCTGAGGGCTTTCATCTGCGTTTATTCTCACTTGCTGAAGATTAGTGCAAGCTAACACCTGATTGGGTTTAAGATCAAGCGGAATATCATCCACCATAAAACTTTTCGAATATCCGGAGCGATTCCATACAAAGCGGAAAAACCGGGAGTCTTTTTCATCGGCTTTTTTCGTAAATTCACTTTCGGCTAAAACAAATTCTGCTTCACTTATTGTGTCGTGGTATTTATAATTCATATCCTAATTAATTGGCAATCAGAGAGGGTTGTCTATATCAGGTAAGCTACTCCTCTTGGAACAGATTTCTGACTAACCAATTAGACGCAGTCAGAGGACAATCCTGACACCAACATTAATACCTTTGCGATAAGGTATACCTCCGACACCTAAAGTTAAATCCCAACCAGCAGGGTTTAAACAGTTTCCGGCTCCATCAAGCATTAGTGACCACTTCATGCTCTTAGCTCTCTGTGGTGCGCTTGATGACAAGAGTCTTCAAAGAGGGGATAAATTCGAAATTAAACTCCACAGATATCTAGTCATTCAAGCTTTGGGAAGTTTCCCTATGGTTTAACAATAAATGAGAAACAATCAGCCCATTCACCTACTATACTTAAAACCTTACCTCTACTTCCCCCTGCCCAAACCGGCCTTTTCCTTTGGCCATACCGTTTTCTACTTCAATGATCACATCCACTTCATGGGCCAATTCATTACCGCCTTTGAACTTACCATCCTTAGTAGCATGGAAGATGAAAATGAAGCTGGTGCGAGGATACTTGTTTTTTAGTTCGATCATGTCTTCCAGTTCCATACCGGCTCGACTAACACTATCAATGAATACGAAGTCGTAGGCTCCTAATTTCCCTGGTAATTCCTCGGAGAAATGTAGACGAGGATGAATGGCACCTATACGGGTGATTTTCTCCTTCAATGTATAGCCGTAACCCTCTTCAAAAGCTACATAAAGCACTTCCCCATGCTTATTAGCCAGGTGGTGCGCAAAGTCCAACATGAGTGTAGACTTCCCGCTTTTAGGTTGACCAAAGACCATGGCCGTGAATCCCACGGAAGGATCACCAATCAATTCCTGGAACTTGCCTCGCAAACCGATGGTTTCAAAGTTCATATTCATCAGGTCTTCACTGGAAACGACTCCGGAAAGTCCTTTTGACTGACAGGCTTTTGACTTCGCAGTTGGCATACCCAAAAGTCCATAGATGCCATTGAGCTCACCTTCCTTGATTTCTGGAGCGGCCTTTTTATCACGCAAGAAAATCTTCAATGACTTGTAGGCTTCATTGAGTTTAGTAGCGTAAGGATCCACCTTGCTGATCTTTCCATTTTTCACCATCCGCTCCATAGCTTTCAGCAGTCGTTCTCCTCGTTCCTCCATTCCCTCGCGACCATGAATGGCAACGAAACGCTTTAAGAGTGCGATGGAGTCACGAATTCTTTGTGATGAAGCGATTTCCTTGTAATGCTCCAGATGTTTAGCGGCAATATTGATTTCGGCCTCATCACCCATGCGATCCGCACATCGAATAAGCTGATCCTGGATTTGCAGAATCTCCTTTGCGTATGGACTGGTTTTGCGAATACGCTTCTCTAGCATTGCTTTCTGTAGTGAAGAAAGGAGTCGCATCACGGCCAGCTTGGATTTCACTTTACCATTCATGGCCACGTATCTGCGGATGAAGCGAATTTCCTCCGGTAGCATTTCTACGGCCTTTGGTTCGGGTGAGACTTTTTTAGCCGTAGATGTCACCGGTGCCTTTTTCGGCTTCGCTTTCTGAACTCGGGTGGATGCAGCTTTCTTAGGCTTATCGGTAGCAGTCTTGGCTTGCTTAGGCGCTTGGCTTTCTACATAGGTATTGAGCTTTTCAATGTAGGTGTCTACTACGCGCTTAATGGTTTCGTTTCCAGAATAGCTGTTCTGAGCCAATGCCTTCCGTGTCAGGTCATCGCCTTTCTTCAAAGCTTCTGGGAATTTAGAGAAATCGTATTTGCATGCGGTATTGAGGTAATTCTGTACAGTAATCATGGTTTAAATCGCTAAAAGTTCAAGTTCTAATTCAAGGGCAAGGGCTTCCAGTTCCAAAGTGCTGTGGTCTTCATCAATCATTTCAAATTCCGCCTCTACCTCAAGTTCTTTAGGAGATGGTAAATCCACTTTGTAGTCCAAGAGGTAATTGAGCTTGGCAAACTCTGCTGCCCTTTCCTGAGCGGTTTTACCCTCCACCTGGAGCGCGGACTTCTTCTCCTGGATTTCTTTGCGCAACTCCGCCCAACGCGGACTATCCTGATCGCCTTTGAAACGCTCTGCTCGTAAAGTCAGGGCATCCTGTTCTTTGGTATAGGTTGCGAGCACTACGTCAAGATCAGAGTCGATGGTAAAGCCTTTGCTCTTAAGTACGGTCTTTTCGGTCTTACGAACTTTGGAGACGTATTCTTTCAGGTACTCCAGGTACCATTTATTCGAAAAGTAGATACCTAGCATGGAATAACTCGCGTCAATCTTCCTGCCCATAGCGATGATTTCCTTATCGCCAATCTCTGTTGCTGATAGCAGCTCTTCCAAGTCGTCATGTAGCTGATGCGCTTTCTTCTGGAGCTTTACTCTATCACTTTCTTCCTGCTCATCGGTCAACCAATGACTATTTTTTAGTGAAGCCAGGAAAGCACGCAGCGCGTCTATCGACTTCTCACGATATGAGCGGTAATACTGTATATCTCGCTTGATCTCTTCAATCAGAGAGATGGAATGGCGGATGCGTTTATATTGGCGTTGTAACTCTTCCTTTTCTTGGTCGAAGAACATACGCACCAGCCGGTCGATATCGGTAATCAGTGCCAGTTTCACTTCTTGTGGATCCAGGCTTTCCAAATCCAAGACATTACCACGATCACCCCGGAACCAGATGTCGTTGATGCGCGCCGTTTTTTCTTCCAGCTTCTGGAACACAAACACGTCCATGGAATCCTGGATAAGCGGCATCACTACCCGCACGTATTTGAATTGATTTCCTTGTCGCCAGATGCGTCCTTCGAGCTGACGAATGTCCGTGGGGTTCCACTCAGGATAGCAATTGTAGATAACCGTTCCGCGCTTTTGCAGATCGATTCCTTCACGAATGGTGGCCGTGCCAATAATGACTTTCACCACCCCTTCTAGAAAGGCCTCCTTGATGTTCTCTTTTCGAGTATCGTTGATTTCAGAGGAGATAATCTCTACTTCGTCTACCTTGGTTTTGGAATAGGTGACTCCACGTTTGAAACCCAATTCTTCTTCCAGGTATTCTTTGATCATCGAGAAGAACTGCTTTCCTCTGTTCATATAAATGACCTGGCCAGACACTTCCTCTCCATGCTTTTTATGGTAATCCTTCACCGAAGCTATGCACTCTATTACGTAAGCGATCTTCGGGGAGTTCTTGACGAACTCTCGATAGTCCTCCGGCTGGCCATCCAATAAATAAGGAGATAATGCATTATCCAGGCTATAGGCTAAAGCTCTAAAGAGATTACCCATATCCAGCTTTCCTTCTGTAGATTTCTTGGCCAACGAAACGATCTTGTTTTGATTCTCGCGCTGGAGAGGGGTCATATTGATATAGGTAAGCGCCTGATCCTTTACTGGTAATCGCTGCTTTGGCTTATCCTCAAGCAGGTTGTAGATCATGGGAAGATTAATCTTCTTCGGGCGCTTAACACCAGCTTCTTCACCAGTCTTATATAGAATGTGGTTGTAGATGAGCTTTTGCAACACCCTGCGGTTGGTGAAGCTCTTGATCACTTCCTTCTCCACGATCTCTTCCTTATAGTTCGCGGTCCATTCGATCGTAGGAAGCACAAAAAGGTCAAAGAAGGTGTCGATGTTGTAAATCCCGCTACTCACCAAACTTTCGTAGCCCACCAGGGAGAGCATAGAGTAGATTTCCAGAGGTGAGTTCGTGAAAGGTGTGGCAGTAAGTAGCATGGTGTTTCGACCATACTTGCGCTGGATGTAGTTCAGGATTAAAAAGGCCTTCTGGCCCGTTTCCGAAACAGCACTTTGAATGCTGTAACGCTTGCCTTTGTCTTCATCGGCTTTTACCGAAGCAAAGACATTTTTACAGCGATGCGCCTCATCGATTACTACATAATCAAAGCCTAGAGCATCCACATCGGCCACGGTATTCTTGAGCCCAACACCAATCATCTCCCGGAACTTTTGGTACTTGATCTCCTTGTCGCGTTCGCTCTTCTCAGAAGATTGACCAAGAATATTGACCAGCTCCGTGAAAAGTGACTCACTTACATCCTGACCAAAGCCCAGACGTTTGAATCCTTCGTAAGTCACAATGGTGATGGACTTTTTGGCCACTGGCTTATTCAGATTTAAGCCCTTGATGACTTGGGTACCGAGATTGTACCAACCGTTGAGTTGAACGTCAGTATAGGACAATACCCCAGGAACAAATTCGCCTGACTTTTTATCGGTGTACCCCACCAGCTCCGCAATCCATTTCTTGTAGGTAGGTTTTGGAACGACTATCAAGGGCCTGCTGCATTTACCACTGTAAAGCGCATGCGCGAGATTGGTAATAGCGGTCATGGTTTTACCCACTCCCACATCAAATGCATTGATGCCGGATCCCATAGCTTCCATAAAAGCGATTCCTTCGCGTTGGATATCGGTGATTTGAAGAACACCGCTTTTGAACTTTCGGGAACATTCAAATCCTACTGGAACCTTGTGGTGCTTGATATCCGCTTGGGCATTGTAGAGTCGATTCCAAGAATAATCTAGTCGCTGCTGATCTTCAAAAGTGAGTACTTCATGCAGGAACTTGGAAAAAAGCTTTTCGCCTTCCTCGCGGGCATTGGCCTTGAGTTCTGCTTTTTCTTCTTTACTCAATCGGTCATCGCGAAGCGGGCGATTTAACAAGTAGTAATCCGAAATGTCAATGGCAGAACTTTTGACAAAATCCGTCTCTTGTAAGGTATATAGCCATTTGATGAAAACCTCTTGCAAAGTATATCTGCGCTCACCATCAAATTGCAGGTTGATGGATTCCTTTGCATTCTTGCGTGCAATGCGACCATTGACTTTTTTGAACTCGCTGGCCGATTCCACATCCATGTATTCTTCGCGAACCTGGGTAATAAAGAAAGTGTCCAGGTTGGCTGCAAAATCAGAGATAGCGGTAATGATGGGGCGTTCCTTTTCATCCGGGTTGGTTACCGTCATGAGTGGTGGCTTAGCCTCTGAAATTTCTTTGAGGTGATTCTCATAGATGGATTCTCCCCAAGTCTCGATTATGTATTGCTTGTCCGACTCAAGTTGAAGCTCGCGGTCGTACATATTGCCGAAGGTGTAGATCGGAAGGGGCAAAAGTTCACCTCCGTGATAAAACAGTACGCCTTCCTCAACCAGTCGATTGAGCTCCTTTTGGTTACTGGTGGCTTCACCTTTAACAAGTGAGCAATCTTGGGTTTTCACTTTGAATAAGCCTGATCCAGAACGAACGATGTGGTAGCTTACCCCGGACTTACTTTCCTCATCACGAATCCACTTTCCCAATAATTCACCTGGATAGGCCATTCGTATCTCGGCCATCCGGCTATCGTACAGTAGCGTTGCGGTTTTGACTTTTACTTCCTGGGTAGCTTCGCCTTCCTTTAAAAAATAGGCTTCCCAACCATGCATAGGTACACCCACACTACGTTTGTACCATACCCATGCTTGGATTTCACTTTTTGAGATCCCCTTATTGTAGCGTTTCACTACCTCTGAAAAAGGCATCACATTCGAAGTGGTGGTTCTGCCCAAGCCGTCCATTTCAGGAGTTTCGGCCAATAGTTTTTTAAGGGTCTCTGATTGTGCTGCTAATCGCGCAGCGATATATCCGTTAAGGCTACCCAAACCAGATGTACTGCTAATTCCATTTAAATAGCTCATAGATCAAATAGCTTTAGTTCCAGCTCCAAGGCTTGCGCCTCAAGCTCAATATCATTTTTGCTGTCCAGGGTGCTGTCAATAGCTCTTTCTACATCGTCCTTGGTTCCCGAGATGCTCACCGGGAAATCTCGCGAACTGCTCACCACCTCCTGACCACAGATCTTTTCAGGATGGATATCGAAATAAGTTCCATAGGTCATGAGCTCCGTGGTGTTTAGTGGTTCATTGGAGAAGTCTCTGTCCTTCTCGACCAACAAAACCATTTCATCCGCGTCAAAGCCCTCTGGAAACACTCCATTTCGTACCTGAGCAATCTGTAATTCAATTTCCTTTTTTCGTTGTGAGGAAGCCGTTCTTAGGTCATGGTTTAACTCACCGCGCAGATAATCCAAAGCGGCAATGCGAGCGCGATATTTGGCCGACTGTATCAGTCCCATTCCATTTCAATTTGAGGGATGACTGCTTCCGGAATTCGATTGTCTCGTAAGACCTTTTCGAGAATGCGTTCCTCTAACTTTTGGTAGCCCTCCTGGCTTTGGATCATTCGATAGATATTAGGCGAATTAGCCGCAGTCACTTGTCGCAAAGCCTTGAGAATACGCTCACGCATGGCTGTTATCACCGAATCTTCGCCTGGACCAGAAAGCGATGCTTCACCTTGATCGGCAAAAGAGTAATAACCGTCAGCGGTACAGATGATGTGATCCAACACCGATATATCAAACATCGAAGCTGCTTCTTTCAGTTTCTTGGTCATCCTTCGATCCGCCTCACTGGGACTGGTATTCCCACTTGGGTGATTATGGGAAATGATCATAGCCTTGGATAAGGTTTTAATAGCCACTGCGGTGATGATCTCTATATCGACCTGAGTCGAATTGATCGTGCCCTTTGAGTGCTTGTAGTATCCGGTGATTCGGTTGGCCTGGTTCATATAGAGCACGACAAAATGCTCCTGTATCTCCATCCCGTCAAAAATGACATCCTTGATGAAGTTGTAGGCATCTCGCGAGCTACGCACTTGATTGTCGTAGAGCTTCTCTTCCTTGAAGGTGATGTCGATCTCACGCACTTTAAAATCGCGTTCGATGTCGCTGATTTGTAGTTCTAATTCATTCAGATCAACTCCATCTAGGACAATCGTTCCAGCATGTGAGGGTATTTCGTATCGTTTCATTTTCTTCTAAGTATGATAATGTCTGTGGGTACTTGTGAATGTTTGAATACAGGGGGTAATCGATACGCGTCTATTAAATCGGCCAACTCACTGATCTTTTCCTTTTCACCTTGGTAGGAAACTCCACTGCGCATGATGTTGCTGGAAGTCACAAAGACTAACAGACCACCAGGATTGAGCAGTTGCAGAGACTTGAACATGAAGAACGTCTCGAACTGCTTGAATTTTTCCTTTTTGAAAAAGGGAGCATATTGACCGCTGTACTTGCCGTATGGGGGATTGGAAATGACTAGGGAGAAGGGGTAATCTAAGAGCCAACTTATATCGCGGCTTAATACAGAGGTATATCTCGGCCCTTGGAGAAAAGCCGTTTCAAAATGTTGATCGTAAACTTTTACCTGCGGGTACAGCACTTTTGTAATACGTGCTGCAAAAGGGTTGATCTCAAAGGCAGTAATATCCGCATGTTTTGGAGCATCCTTAAGAAAGCGACCGGTGCCACAGGAAGGCTCCAGAATAGAACCTCCATCATATCCGTGGTGAATGGCCAACTCCCACATCTTCTTACAAAGCCACTCTGGTGTATAAAACTCATGAAGCAAGCCTTGGCCGCGTGCACCTTTAGAGGCTAACCCACCAGCTCCTTCATATTGAGCAATGAATTCCCTTTCGGCAAAAGTGTAGGGTTCTCGTGCCGCTTCCTTTCTTTGAATTAAGGATTCGATTGCAATATTTCGCTCGTGTGGATTCAATCTTCAATTTCAATGTGTTGGGTGTATTCAATCTGAGCGTTAGGGTTCTTTAAGCTCACTCGCTGCATGAGTTTTCGAGGAGAGAAAATCCAAAGCCAAGGTCTTTCACGTTCCCCACGGTAAACCACCTGAACCAAAGTGTCCCGGTAGGCAAGCTTAAGTTGTTGCTGGTCGCCAATGGCAGTTCCTTCGATATCAAAGAATCCATCATCATAGCTAAATAGCTTTACCGGAACCGTATCGAAAATGATGGAGTCACGAAGCAAAACGGTGGCTGGGGTTTTCACTTCAAAACCAGTAGTGGTCACAGATTCTGTGCGTGAAAGCTTCACCCCAAGCTGTTTGATTTCTGAAGCCATTTGAGGCAGCAAGGCAGTAAGCTCGTTGCTTTTTAGTTCTAAAGCACGATTCTGTGCTACAAGCTGACCATTTTCAGTTCTGAATTGAATCAATTCTTCTTGAAGCGATTCATTGGCTAATAGCACGCGCTTGTAGGATCGATGAGTTTCTTTCCATCCATGAAACAAAAACAGGGAAAGGACTACCGAAAGGATCAGCCCTGCACCCAAAAAGAATATGACTTTAAGATTCATCATTTCCTTCCTTCAGTTGGTCGTTTAGTTTCTGCCCAGATATAGGTTGAAAGGATGGTCATTACCCCGGCAATACAAGTTGTGGCCACTGTCTCCAATCCGTTGTGAATGGCGATGTAAGCAGTGCTGATCAAAAAGATCAAGGCCACCCAGGTAATGGTCAATCTTTTACTCTTTGTCATCATGGCGTTACCCAAGCTTCACCGTTAAAGGTTTCAATGATTAAACTTCCTTCCTGAACACGCAGACGAGAGTTTCCAGGTTCTTCTAGCACATTCTCGTTTTGGCACCAGTACATCGCATCTTGGTAGGCGACCATCACTATTTCTCCTCCCGTAAACTGCTGTGGGGCAGTAAAGGACTTGGTCCCGGTCACTTGTTGACCGGAACTCAAGTCCATAGCACCCTCCACCTGTTTTACTTTAATGCGATCCATTATCTATATGCGTAGGCTACAGAGATTGTATCAGTTGTTTCGGTGATGTAAGGAACCGTATAGGAGATCTCCGGAGATCCAGGAGAAAAGGTGACGGTTTTAACCAATAGGCCATTGAAGTAAACCAGTGGCTCAAAGCCAGCTGCTACTTCATTGGCTAGAGTGATATTTACAGGTACACCAGCCTCACCGATGATATTGGTGAAATCCTCTCGGGTTTCAGAGAAGATATCTTCCTTGCTATTAGCGGTAGAAAGTGCTGAATTCGCGGTACTCTGTGCCGCATCCGCATCCGCCTGAGCAGCATCCGCTGCGGTTTGGGCGTTAGCAGCAGCTGTGCTTGCGCTATTGGCAGTGTTCTGAGCGTTAGTAGCGGCTGTACTTGCCGAATTAGCCGTAGATAATGCGTTGTTGGCCGTGGTTGTGGTGGAAGCCAAATTGGATTCAATGGTATCCAAATTGACAGCCTGAGTTACCGTAATATGTCCAACCTTAGTTTTCTCTGCATCAGTAAATGCATTGGTATTGGCATTACTTTCATAGGAGCTCTTGATGGCCTCTTTGGTCAGCGCATTACTGAAAGCGTCCTCATCTGCTACTTTTTCAAAGGTTGAAGTGGATCCGTTTCCATTGGTCACAGCCGTAACGATATACATACCCCATTTGCCATCTCCATCATTGGAAACAAATACACGATCTGAGACTTTCAATCCAGTTAGGGCATCACGTTCAGCGATGGTAGCCACATTGAAGCCGTTATCGGCTCCGGAAATCATGTTTTGCACCTCCGTCTTCGAGTACACGTCCAGGTTGGTGCGTGCAGAAGCGGCATTTACATCGGATAAGTTATTGGCTTTCTTCACTACCTGAGAGTCCACGGCTTTTGCAGCCAAATCGGTAGTGAGGTTCTGAATCTGTTTCTGTTTAATAAACTCGCTCATGTTGTCTTTTTCTTGTTAGATAGTTGTCGAAGGATATTTTAAGATCACGCGATCGGTGGTCTCCAATTCAAAAGGGCCATGCCAATAGAGTCGATCATCCTGTATGTGATAATCGTAGCTCTGACCGTATTGGTAAAGCACATTATTGACGGTAAGGAAGATGGAGTCGGTATCTAGGATGGTGTCTGGAAAGAAGAAGGTATTCTCACCATTGGCAATAATCACCAATTCCAGTGTCACCCAGTCGATTAGTATCGCAGCTGGATTTCCATCGCCACCCAGTTCTTGACAAGAAGAAATACGATAGCGCATATCACCAATGAGGATTTCATCATTGACCGCATCGCCTAAGAACTTCAACACTTCTTTCAAGGTGAAGGTCTTGTTCTGTCCGCTTCGTATTTCTTTGAGGGTAAAGGCCATAATTACTTTTTGCTTTTACTGATCCAAATCCAAGCGATCAATCCTGAGATGAGCAATGCCCCGATGGCTTGTCCACCGGTGGATTGGATGAATTCAAGTCCTTTTTTTTTATGATGGAGGATATGCTGTTGAAGGTGCTGATGATCCCCTTGCGGTAGTTCTCACGATTATCGCCGTTGGTTTCGCTGATATAGGGACTGTAAGCAATTGCCTGGGCATAGGCGGTAGAATCATTGCTCACAGCATGCGCCGATTTATATCGACTAGAAATCAAGCGTGCGAAGTCGTAGAAACTATCCTGAGCGTTTCGATAAACTCGGAATTTCAATCGGTATTGGTTATTGGCTACCGTATAGCTTCCATCCCAGAATTCATTGGGAGAGCCAGCCGCAGTAATTCCAAAGAAATTTTTTCGCACCCGCGCTCCATAACTTGAGCCCCATCCGCTTTCAATGGCTGCTTGTGCCAGGATAACTGCTGGGTTCATGCCAAAGCGCTCCCCGGCTTTTTGAGCCAGTGGTAAGTAGGTGGTTACAAAGGTTTCTTTATCCATTATTCCGTTCTTATATGATTAGAATTGATCCATCGGTCGGTTCCTTCTAGCGTTCTTACCAGCGTGTAGTGCATAGAGTTTCCATCCAAGCTTATCACCGGGTAGCCCAGAAGAACTTCACCAGGTACCTGGGAAACAGGCTCAAATTTTTCACCCAAGACCATAGCCGGTTGGGTAGTGATAATTCGCGATCCGGGAGCCGACAACCAACCCAAACCTGGAATGGGAAGCATATAGCTTAATTGATTACGAGCATTGGGATAAGCTTGTGCAAGAGAGGATTCAGAGGTGAACTGAGCTACATAATTACTGGAGGCACTTACCCATAAAAGCATGGACTGTCCAACCTTTGAGGCTAAAGATCCTGGTGCTCCAGCGCCAACTCGAAAAGCCACTTCAATGAACTTCACATTGTTCTTGCTGTCAAAATGTTGTTTGCCAGTAGCAAAGCCGATGAACTCTCCAGGACTAGCCGTTTTGTAGATATTCTTGTTTTCGCCCACCTCATACCAAGCACCATGATAGGAAGCATCGGGAGACGTACGCACAAACACGCTGCGTTTGGCAACAATCATCCTTTGGGGAGCGGTATAAGCTCCAGAAGAACTGGTGCTGTTGCTTGAGGAACCTGAACTGTTATTGATTCGGTTGTTCGAGATGGTTTGTAGAAAAGCGTTGAATTTGTCGGTGGAAAGTTCTCCTTGCAGATCCTGTATAAGTTCCTTCCCATACAAGTTGCGATAGGCCGTAGCCACCGCATCCAGATTGGTTATTTGCGAAGCAATCTGAGCGATCGCATCTTCATTAGTACCATCACTCCACATGAGCCAAGAAACGCCACTAGGGTTCATAGCCGAGCGTAAGCCCATGGCTTGACGCACTTCAGGGCTTTGATCTGCCAAAACAGAAGTGTTTCTTGAACGCATGTTCTTAATGGCCTTACTGGTCACTCGATAGCCTAGATAAAGTCCACCGGCAATCATCAGCCCACGAAGGATCTTCTGTTGTTGTTCTTTTGATATGGGAAGGACAGGAATCATTAGATCATTAATCGAATTCGCATTTGAATCACTTTGCTGGCCAATTTCTTACCGATAGATGTCCATTCCTTGGCGGTAAAATGACCGGACATATTGCTCATGGCAGTGGCTATTTCCTGAGCTTCGGCATCGGATTTTGCTTTGATGAGAATGGTTTTTTGATAGGTCATGATGCTTGTTCGTTTTGTTGGGTCAAATGAGCCAATAGCCCTCCAATCAAGGATGGGTTATTGCTCAATTCAATAAATACCAGGTAGAGTTGACCAAGTAGGGCGTCATCCAAAGACTGCATGAATTCACTCACCAGTTCGATGATTGTTTCCCTTTGGGTCTTCTCCGTTTCATCAGAAGTTGAGGAGGTGTCTTCAATTCCAGCAAGAGCCCCCAGGGTGTTTCCAAGGGGTGTGGCACTTAGCATTTTGGCTAGTCCAGGGAAGGCCAAGCCAAGAATATTGGCGTAGTATTCTACCTTCTTCTTTGCTTCCACAACTTCCTCCATTTCTTCGATCTGTTTCTTGAGCTGATCATTTTCATGGGAAAGTTGCTCATTGTCGCTTCGCAATTCCTCAAGCTCTTCAGTTCGTCTGAGCTCTGCAATCTTTTGATTCAACAGATCATTTACCTCGGCTTCACCCAGACCTTGGAAATCGGTTTGTGTGTTTACCATAGGTGTCGGATCCACATCGAATGAAAAGGTCTTGGTCCAGAGCAGCACATCGTCAGTCCCCCGTAACTCAACTCTCAGCTTATCTGGTGCTTCAGACTGGATGTACTGATGCATCAAACGCGTGAAATTCTTGGAAGGTGAACGGTCAATGCTGTTGAGCTTTTTGCCCCTTTTAGAGAGGTAAGCCGAACACATGATGTCCTGGTGGCCAAGTGTGCGCTGAGCAGAGATAGCCTTTCGAATGGTGGAAGCGATATTATATCGTCTGTTTTTCTCTAGTTCGCTCATGCTCTTGGAATGGCTCTAATGAATTCAACTTGGGAAAGGGCTCCTGGAGAAGGAAGATGAATAGCCAGTTGACCACCAAACTCCTGAATCTTGGTAATCCCGCGAGATGGCCAATTCTCATCTACCTGTAAAATGGCTGTCTCACTGGCAATGGTGGTGCCTTGAGGTAGCTCATGGGTAAGCAGGTAGTAATAGCCACGGTTGGCATCGGCATAGTAATCCCTCTTTGAAGGATCCAAAACCAAGGTGAAGACATCCAAGTAAAAATCCTTCACCTGGCGAGTGGCCAGGAGTCGCTCTACATATCCTATGGATTCAACAGATATCATGATTTGTAACAGTGAAAGGTGAATCGAACTTTGTACGGGGTGAACTCAGCAGTTTCAGGATCAAATTCCTGCATACCGAGGTCGCGATAGAAGCCCGTTACCATGCGGTTTTGTAATTGTTGAATGGAAAGGGGAAGAAGCTCGGGACGGTGGTGTGTCTGGTCAGTAAAATGCTCCTGGCTTACTAGCGGCACTGTAAAGTTGACCGGATGGATTTTCTTGCCCTCAAACTCTAATGAATATTCACCAAAGACGGGGATTACCGGACTATCCATGGGGATTCGCCCCACCACGATTGCCTGTACACCAAAGCATTCTGCTGCATCTCCAGATAAACGGAAATCCAGGGGCACCACCTGAAAAGGGCGGTACACCTGAATCGTCCGATTGAGCCTAACTATCCCTTTCATTCTTCCTCATTCACTAACCACAAAAAAACTTTGGCTTCGTAGGGAAAGCTTACCCCTTCAATGCTGGGGTCGGTATATCTACCTTCAAAAGCATTCCCTGCGGCTTCGAGCTTTTCTTCAAATCGAAAGAACTTGTTATTAGGCGCAACCCCTTGTCCGCAGGTAATAAGACGTACATCGTGATCGTCATCAAATACGTCTTGCCCTCCAACCTTGAAACTCAGGGTTGCACCATATTCTATTTTAGGATCAGGTAAGGCCACGAAAATGCCCCGGATACGACCGTAAGATTTATCCGTTTCACCGGTGAATCTCACAGTCGCTCCTGCCTGGGGCACCCCAATGCGTACCATTTGGAACTTGTGGTCTTTCATGGCTCCCTAACCTTATGCTTTGACAATGATGGTTCCGCGTAGAATGGCCTTCACATAAGTTCCAGCTGGCGCGTTTGAACCCCACTCCAGGTTAAACTCAATGGTTTGCTGATCCTTGATCAGTTTAGGATTGTCCAAACGGTAGTGTCCAACTGGAATGGTCTGACCAGAAGTGTTGAACAGCTCGTTGGAAGCATTTTGAATCAAGTTGGTGCCATTGGCGATGAACTCGAATTCACCATTGCGCAGGTAATCCGGAATCACACCGAAATTCACATCGTGAACCGTGTCTTCTGCACCTGCTACACCAGAGAGAAGAGTAAGACCATTCAACATGAAGAAATTGCCTTTCTCCAACTTCGCAGATGAGATATTCGACAAACCAACCACCTTGTTGTCATCGTCCTTTAAGAGCTTTTGAACGCGAGACCCGGAAACATCCTTTACCACATAGTATGCGGCATCTACAGCTTGCAAGGTCTTACGGGCGAGGCCTTCTTGGATATCGCGTGGCAAAAGGTGCAGGCGTTTCTCTAGCTCACCTCTTGAGCCCTTGCTGGGCGCCATGTTGCGGCTTCGCGCGAACTGGCGGATCGCCTTTGTAAACTTTTTCTTTGCCTGGGGAGTAGCTCCTTCCAAGGCCATAAGCAATTCCTCGTCACTGATTGCGCCGAGAAGTGTAAACTCACTTTGAGTGATTTCTCCTAATGTCATCATAATGATTCGTTGTTTAAATGATTTCGATTTCGGCGTCCGTATAATCGCTTACAACCTCGCCAGGGCTGTATGATTTTATTGTTTGCTCTTCTACCTCATAGGTGCTAGCCGATAAGGCTGGAAGGTTGGGTTCGTAGGATTCAATGGAATGCACTACCGGATCCTGGTATACAGTCATTGGAGCTGCCATTTCAGGAGTGCCATCCAAGCCGCTCAACAAGTCCTTTTTCAAGACGACCTTCACGGTAGAGACTACACCTGATGCACCTACACCGGCAGATAGCATTTTGAGATCTTGATTTTTAAGCTTGAGACTTCCAAGTACGCCTGCGCCAAGAAGTGCAGCTGGACGTACAAACTTTTTAGCTTGGAAGCCAGGAAGGGTATCGTCCACCTTCAACACTTTGTCGATGGCTTTTCCTCCCATGGTACCGAGGATCATTCCTACACTGATCATAGCCAGAGAGCGCAACTCGCCCATCATGGCCTTGTTTGATACTTTCTTTGTTCTCATGAGATGTTTATTTAAGCGTTACTTTTTTGATTGTGCTTTTGCGTTTTGTGGAGGTTCTTTTTGTAGGTGTTTTACGGGTTCCCGACAATCCCCGTGAGATTCTCTTTTTAGGTTTTAGCAGCATGTAACCGCCAATGAGTACGGCACCAGCTCCTAAGGCAGCCACAGCCGGATTATTCTTCACAAAGGCCATGATACCGCCACCTGACGATCCCTGTGCAGCAGTAGATTGCGGTGGAGCTAATGGTGGAACACTTGCCTGGACAATAGGCATTGAAGGTGCGTTAGTTGGAATACTCACATTGCTGGGAACATTGGAGGTTTGTTGCGCAGATGCAGCCTCAGCCTGAAGATTATTGGTGGATGTGTCCTCGCCAGGCGAAAACAAACCGGAGTCCTTTAGAATCTTGATGGCCGCTACAATAACCGGGGTAGCAGCAGCTACAGCTGCCGTCATGGAAATAGGTTCGCCTAATCCACTCAAGTCGTAAGCATCTGGATGGAGCTCTCCATTGAGCCCACCAGCACGGCCTTTAAGAATGGCATCCTTAAGGGCACTTCGTTTCCCTTGAAGCTTATCAGCATACAGGCTTTCAATTCTTGACAAAGCCGTTTTCGCTTTACGCCACTCATTAGCCGAAACACCTTTTGCAGCAGCGTGAGATTGTGAGGCATAAGCCCATTTGAGCTTGGAAGCCATCTTTTTCAAATTGAGTTTCATGGCAGCCAAGAATCCAAGGCGAGCGGTCACGCTTAGTGGATTGTAGCGGACGATGGCTTTACCTACTTTTTGCGCCACATTTTTGATGCCTGATCCTACTTTCTTCGCGAAATCACCAATACGTTTAAAGAAGCCTCTTCGAGCAGCACCGAGTGTGTCATCGTCCCAATCCCAATCGTCCTCGTAGCCGGAAAAACCATTCTTTAAGTTGAGTTTCTCCTCATTCTGTGCGAGTACTTCAAGCGCTTCATCACGCTTATCAGTGTACCAATATTGAATAGCATAATCCAGCATCTTTAAAAATGCCTGGGGATCCTCTATGTGCGATATGTGATTTGGGTTGGCCGCTACCGCATTTCGGGTAGAAACCAGATAGCGATACATAGCATCCAACTGTTCTTCCTCACTTGCATTTCCCAATTCATCGAAGTCAGGAAAGCCAAGTAAAACATCGCTGAGCTCGTCATCATGGCCACTCAGCACAGCCACGTCTATACCGGAAAGGTTCATATCAAAATCTTTATGTTCTGAAAAAGGTTTTTCGTAGTTGAAGCGAGAGAGCACAGGGTCGATGATGATGTTTCCAGAGCCATTGGGAACGACCACATACACATGTTGGAAGTGGTCGCCACCGTATTTGGTGATCCGAAAAGCATGAGGGATTTTCAGGTTGGTGAGGATGGAGCTGGCAAAAATGGAGAAGCAATCACAGTCGATTCCTTCCTGACGATCTGCCCAGCTACGCGCAGGTCTTCTTAGTTGCTCTACGCCACGTTTGTCCAGCTTATACTGAATATGATGGTAGAGGAAATCCCAGATGTTCTGGCAGGTCTGGATTTTAGAATCTCCTTGCAAATGCTTAGCTATGGACTTGGTATCATCGATGTATCGCCAAACCACGCGTTTCATCAGGTCAACGGTATCCTCAACTTCACCATCTTCAATGATAATTCGGTCGGAAGCATCTGGCTTGGGAAAGAAGTGATCATACTTTCTTCCGTCACGAATAGTGCGATAACCGCTGGTAATGGATCCTATTTGAAATCTTGTTTTCATACCAGGCGTTCAGGAGTTGATTCGTAAAAGATGTCATTCACATACACCGAGTAGCGGTATTCCAAAGGCAGGTTGAGAGATTGAATACTGGTGTTGCCACCACGAACGAGAGCAGGAATACGACTTACCAGATTGGAGATATAGGGAGTTAATGCACTCCAGGGCACTTCCACCTGAGCCACCCCTAAAGCGGTTTGATTTAAGGGTGCAATGGTGTATTGATCCCGCGTAGGAACACTAGAGGCGACATATTTGCCACCAGTGGAAATCGTAATTACGGGCTTGGTGATTTGCACGCTCAAATTGGTAGGGTTGTCCACGTAGATATCCGTGGCCAGTGTAATTCCAGTAAAGGTGATTTTCGCAATACGCGGATTAAGAGTGCGCACCACTGATTTATCACTCAATCGTTTGGCACTCAATGCGCGACTACCCCAGTAGAGAAGTCCACCTATAATTCCTATGGCTAGTACGCTTCTCACTTTGTACCTTTCCCTTTGCGGAATCGTTGATAGATGAGATCCATAGTCACCTTCACACAATAGCCAACACTGGCACTGACCACTGCATAAGCAGCTACGTCAATGACACCGGGAAATGTGATGGTCGTGTTGGAAAATTGCTCCGACAAGGCTCGGGAAAGACCTCCGAGCATGCCGGAAGCGGTTGTAGCAAAAGAAAGACTATGGTCGTGCTGCATCTTCAATGATTTCACATGATTGTGAAGTCAAAGGTCAGTGCAGGTGTTTAGAGAAGGTAAACTTGCATAAACAGCTTCATCCGATTATCAACGTTTGTGCACATTAATAAATATTATTATCTGAATTATGAATCATTTATCAAACCTACATGAAGCCACTAAAGATGTTTCAGCGAAAAATCTCTTCAACGGAGAGATTGGATCAACAGTTTCGATTCAATTGAAAGCAAATGGTATACTAAAGGAGCATATGACAAAGACCCCAGCGCTTTTAATCTGTGTGCTGGGTCATGTTGTATATCATGATGAGAAGGGAACAGCAGTAAAGCTGAAGCCAGGAGAATACTTCTCAATTGAGCCCAATGTTTCGCATTGGATCCAGTCCTTTGAAGATTCTCAATTAATTTTATTGAAGTAAATAAGAGTTGCTTCATTTAGGTGATTTTTCGCCTTTTTAACAATTCTTCTAATAAACATAGGTTACTTTGCTTAACATATTTCACCTGATCGAAAGTGCTTGAAAGGGCTAGCAAAAAGATTGGGATTTGTCAAAAATTAAAGAATGAAGATTTTTTTTCGTGTTGCCCTGTGGTTGAGTGTAGTTGGCGTTCTGGGAATCGTTTTTGATTTTGGTTATTCACAATCAAGCTCATCTCAAGACTTGTTGGATAACTTCTTTTTCTCCGTTTTAACTGTAGGTGTAATTTCCACAATTACACGCTATGTGAACAATTATCGACTTTTTAGAAGAAAAGTGTTTCTCTTCGATCTTGCGAGTATTGCCTTCACATTCTGGATATTTTACTTGTTTCTTTTCGTTGGAGTTCCATTTGAAACAGACTTATTACTAGAAAACCCTATTTGGGTAAGAGTAGCGGTGCTTTTTACTTTCATACGTGAATTTTCGGAGGTAAAGCTCAACTACAAAAGAACCTTTTTAAATCCAGCTCAACTATTTGTGGCAAGTTTTTTACTGATTATAATAATCGGTAGTCTACTTTTAATGCTTCCGAATGCTACATACCAAGGAATTTCCTTTGTTGATGCCTTTTTTACGTCTACCAGTGCCGTCTGTGTAACCGGCTTAATAGTGGTAGATACTGGAAGTTATTTTACCCAATTCGGGCAAACCATCATAATGATCCTAATTCAATTGGGAGGACTGGGTATCCTAACATTTGCAAGTTACTTTAGTTACTTCTTTAAAGGAGGGTCATCCTATGAAAATCAATTGGTTTTGAGTGATATGACCAGCTCTAAAAAGCTTGGGGAAGTCTTCTCTACTTTGAAATATATTTTACTTATCACTTTGACCATAGAGGTTACTTCCGGAATACTGATATACACTAGCCTGAATCCACTCGATTTCACATCAAATTTTGAACAAATCTATTTTTCAGTTTTCCACGCTATTTCCGCCTTTTGTAATGCTGGGTTCTCTACTTTATCTAACAGTTTATACCAAGATGGCTTCAAATTCAACTATGGCTTACAGCTAATCATAATCATAACCTTTGTGCTTGGTGGATTGGGGTTTCCAATTGTTTCTAATCTGGTCAATTATGTGAAATACCAGATTGGACGGATTCTTACCCTTGGTAAAAAAGAGGAAATTCACCGACCCTGGGTGTTAAACTTGAATAGTAGAATAACTTTAATCACTACTACCGCTATCACAGCCGTAGCTTTTGTAGTATTCTACGTCTTGGAATACAACAACACTCTGTCAGAACACCAAGGCTTTGGTAAGGTGATCACTGCCTTATTTGGTGCTGCGACTCCTAGAACAGCCGGCTTTAATTCTATAGACACTGCTTCAATGCTTTTTCCTACCACAATGATGGTATTTCTGTTAATGTGGATCGGAGCCTCTCCGGCATCAACAGGTGGAGGAATCAAAACCAGTACGTTTGCCATTGCGACACTAAATATTATAAGTCTTGCCAAGGGAAAAGGCAGAATTGAAATATTTAGACGAGAAATTGCAGCAATTTCAGTTCGAAGAGCATTTGCCATCATTTCATTATCGCTCATTGTAATTGGTCTAGGAATCATGCTGATCTCCATTTTTGACCCTCATCAAGAGTTAATTGATATTGGCTTCGAATGTTTTTCGGCCTATAGCACGGTAGGGCTAAGCTTAGGTATTACTGCTGAGCTATCGACTGCCAGTAAGTTAGTTTTGGTAGGTGTAATGTTTGTAGGTCGTGTAAGCATGCTGACGATAGTAATTGCCCTTTTCAAAAAAGTTAAGCATAAAAATTATCGCTATCCTACTGAAGAAATTACAATAAACTAGACATAGACTCATGAAATACATTATTGTTGGCTTAGGAAATTTTGGTGCTTCCCTTTCTCAGAAGCTCACTGCTAAAGGCAATGAGGTCATTGGTATAGATACCCGAATGGAGAAGGTGGATCTGTACAAGGAAAAGATTTCACATACTATTTGCATGGATGCAACCGATGAATTCACCGTATCCGGCTTGCCACTTGAAGATACAGATATTGTAATTGTTGCAATTGGAGAGGATCAAGGGGCCAACATAATGGCCACTGCTCTATTCAAAAACATGCAGGTCAAGCGGTTAATTAGTAGGGCTATAAATCCTCTACATGAAAAAGTTTTAGAGGCAATAGGTGTAGATGAGATTGTTCATCCGGAAGAAGAAACTGCGGAGCGGTGGGCCAAAAAATTATGTTTGAATAATGTGGTAGACTCCTTTGAGCTCAGTGATGATTTTAGCATAGTAGAAGCCACGGTCCCAAAAGACTATGAAGGTCAAAACTTAAGAGAAGTTGGGTTTAGAAGGCGATTTAACCTACTGGTGCTTACTATAATTAAGAAGTCTGAGGTGAAAAGCATCCTTGGAAAAAGCAGAACGGAAATGAAGATTCAAGGTATCGCCACTCCAGACCAGATCCTTGAAGGAGGTGACATTCTTGTCCTTTATGGAGCAAATAAGGATATTCAGGATTTTTTAAAACAAAGAAAGAATGAGAAATAGCTTAGTTTACCTCGCTTGCTTAGGCCTTATGATCTCATGTGATTCTCCCAAAGAGAAGGCCAATGATAAGCTGACTTTACCACCTACAAATAGGACTGTTGCGTCTGGATTTGACACCAACGACATAGAAACCTTTTCATATCAGAACTGTGAATACATCGTTTATAAAAGTGCTCAAGATGCTAATTCCATGTATGGTCTGATGGCTCATAAGGGAAACTGCTCAAATCCGATTCACCTAAGAAAGGACACCAGTCAACTGAAGTGAAATTAAGGCTCTCCAATTATTAATGTAATTTCTCTCACCATTTCTGGTGTAAGAATTTTAATACCCTTCTGGAATCCGAGAGTCTTTAATTTTTCTTTAAGCCCAGTATTGCGCTCGATCCAAGCCCTTAAACGAATAGATGCACTTTTCGGCTGAATATTCGGCAAATACAAGGTTGCCAACTCCTGGAACCCATAGGATCTAATCTTAAATGTGTCTTCCATAGTTGAATAATAGCCGGCAAGCACTTGGATGCTCACCGGCCTCTTTTTTAATTATGCCCAATTCATATTTATTTTCCGTTCTAAGCGACTGGAAAGCATCTTCATGTCTTCCGATACCTTCTGGTCAATAATTCGTGCGTAATGCTGCGTAGAGGTGATATTCTTGTGGCCAAGCATCTTACTCACACTTTCAATGGGAACACCATTTAACATGGTTACGGTGGTCGCAAAAGTGTGACGAGCGATGTGGTAACTCAGCTTCTTCGTGATCCCGGCCAAATCGGCTACCTCCTTTAAATACGCGTTCAGCTTTTGGTTACTCATTACTGGAAGCACCTTGTCAGTTGGAAAGAGTTCCTCAAAGAATGGGTTGTACTTCAGGATGATCTTCCAGGGCACCTCGAGAAGTGGAATATTGGCCTTGCCACCTGTCTTACGTCTTCTGGTTTTGATCCAGTAGCCGTCTTCAGTGAATTCGATTTCTTCCCGAGTGAGCTTCTTAACATCCGCATAAGAGAGGCCAGTAAAGCAAGCGAACAAGAAGAAGTCTCTCACGCGGTCTAAGCGATCCATTTTGATTTCGAGTCCCATGAGTCGGTTGAGCTCTTCTTCATTCAGATATGGACGCGCTACCTCTTTTAATGAAAGACTCTTATTCATGAAGGGATTCTTCACCAGCCAGCCATTACTGATACAGATAGTGGTAATCCTCTTGAGGTTTTGTAAAAACTTGATGCTGGTATTATAGTTACAGCCCTTTTCCGTCTTGAGGAAATGTTCAAATGCCTCGATCATCTCGTGATTCACACGCTTTACACTAACATCATGAACCCGGTATTTCTTCTTGAGGAATTCCTGAAAATGATTTCGAGCGGTTCGGTACTTCTGCATGGTAGGGTAGGTACATTCCTTCCCAACCAGCGATTTAAGCTTCTCTACGTGGTCATCCCAGACGGTGATAATAGTCTTTGGACGGGCTGAATTGGTACCTAGAATGGCATCTTTAAGCATCGGTGCAGTTACCTCCGCATAACTAACAAGCAATTCATTATATAACTTGTTAGCCCTCAGTTTAATAGCGTCGAGGTACTTATTGAAGGTTTGGGCCTCCTGGGTACGCCCCTTCATGCAACTTTTCTCTGCTGACCACTGCTCCGGGAGGACGTGGCGCTTGATGGGGAAACTGGCTTTTCCCCCATTAATGTTGATCTTCAGATAGATTGGGCACTCACCATTTTTCTTTGGACGAGTGCGGCTGATGTAAAACACCAGCGAGTAATTTGATCTTTCGTTTAACATACGACTTAATGTTCATTAAGCCCTCCATTTCAATTTCAAAAGTGCCAAACTTTGACCTAAAAAACCAATCGTAACTATTTGATTTTCGTATCATTATGTATCGTTTTGTCACACTGCTGGCTTGCTTTTTTGGGTTTTGAAAAAAAGCAAGCCGCTAAGCAACCCAAAGGGGGTACAAAACGGTGTTTTTTGATACAGGTTGAAGGCAAAAAAAATGCCCAAAACCTTGGTTTTGAGCATTTTGATACAATTTGTTACTGTATCTATGCGGAGAGAGAGGGATTCGAACCCCCGGAGGTGTGACCCTCAATGGTTTTCAAGACCACCGCATTCGACCACTCTGCCATCTCTCCATAAAGCAAAATGTGTATACACTGCCTTTATTTTCGGGTTGCAAATGTAAAATATTTTATAATCCTGCAAACAACCTTTCGCGGCTTTTTCTGTCTATATTCGTAGAGATTACTAATGTGCGATTCATGAAGAAGTTTCTATTGGCCCTTTTTATACTGCCTGCGCTTGTTCAAGCCAAAAGAACCAACCTCTATATTTCCCTTTCGGAGTTTATGACCGACCAAAGGGAAAACTATATCGAAATCTATTTTGGCATCCATAATAATAGTTTGGATTACTTAAAAAATGAGCAAGGGAAATTTCTAGGCGGACTAGAAACCACCATCGCCATTTACAAGGATAGTAACATTGTGGCGGCCGATCGCTTTCGTATTATGAGTCCGGCCTACGCCGATACCTCTAATCTCAACGAATTACTCTACCACCAGCAACGCTTTTTGCTCGATAAAGGGAAATACCGGCTCAGCATCACCATTCAGGATATTAACGATACCGCCGAAAGCTATAGCATAGAACGACCGCTGCAATTAACGGTTTCCAAAGATTTTAGCGACCATTCGCAGGTGATCTTTTTGGAAGATTTTAAACCCGCCGGACTGGAGACCAATAATGCCTATACACGTTCGGGCTTTACCCTTTACCCTATAATTTCTACCGGTACGCCATTTTTACCCGAAAGTCTTAATCATTTATCTTTTTATAACGAACTGTATAATCTCGATCTAAGCCTAGGTGAAAGCAAAGACTTTGTACTGCGCTATTTTCTAGAAGACGATAATACCGGAAAAGCACTCAATAAATACGGGGGCTTTAGTCGTAAAAAAGCGGCGCCAGTGATTCCCATTCTTACAAAACTGAATATAGAAGATCTACCCACGGGCAATTACCAGCTCGTAATTGAGGCGCTTAACGCGAAGGGTGAGTCGGTGCTTAAACACAAAACTTTTTTCTACCGGCGCAATGCCAGTAATGAAGTGCTGGCCGGAAGCTTCGAACAAAGGCAAATCACCGGTACCTTTGTAGACCGCTTGGGCAACCTCGATTCCATTTACCAATTTGTAGACTACCTCTACCCTATCTCTACCGAAAGGGAACGCATTATCCAAGAAAACTTATTGGCAGAAGCAAATGAAATGCGTCTTAAGCAGTACTTCTACGCTTTCTGGATGGAGCGTAAACCCCTCGCTCCAGAAGAAACCTGGCAAGAATACCACAAGCAGGTGCGTATTGCCAATCAACTATTTACTTCCGGTCTGCGCAAAGGCTATAAGTCTGATCGTGGTCGAATTTGGCTGATGTACGGCAAACCCGATCAGGTCGACCGACGTGATATGGAACCCAATATGCCGCCTTATATCATTTGGCAGTATAACAATATTGCTACCCCTTACACGGTTCCCCAAAACAACAAGATTTTCATCTTTGGCGAATTCGAACCCAGTACCCGAGAGTTTCAACTTATTCATTCGACTGCCATTGGTGAGCTTCAAAGTCGCGACTGGCGCAGAGACCTCTATTACCGGGCCTACGGTGGTGCCGGCTCCATTGACCCCGATAGCGATTCGGGGGAACGTGAGTTTGGAAATCGCAGTAATCAGAATATCATTCTCGGAACCACTGGCTCCGACCGCATAAACCGCTAAATTTGCGGCATGATCGGCTATTATTTGGCAGTCTTCTTCGGTCGACTGATTTCTTTATTACCCTTTCCCTTGCTTTACGCGAAAAGCAATTTTATTGCTTGGCTGCTAGGAGATGTCCTTCATTACCGCGAGGAAGTCATTAAAGGCAATCTAGTTCGCTCTTTTCCCGAAAAGTCGGAGACCGAGCTTAAGTCCATTCAGAAAAAATTCTATCGGAATTTTAGCGATATCATCATGGAGTCTTTCAAGAGCCTTAGCATCTCTGAACAAACCATTCGCAAACGCTTTAAGCTTCTCAATCCAGAGGTCTTTCAAGAGCTTAAAGATCAAAACAAAGGTGTAATCATGGTGATGGGGCACCACACCAATTTTGAATGGACCGCCATGTCTATTCCGCTATTGGTACCGCAAAATTGCTATGCGGTATACCACCCTTTAAAGAATAAGCGCTTTAACAAACTGATTGTGAAAATTAGGGAGCAGTTTGGCCTCAAGCTATTTAAGATGGAGGAAACCTACCCCTTCATGCTTGGCAATGAAGACCCCGCGCCTCTCTATGTTTTTATGGCCGACCAGAGTCCACATCGCGGTAAAATCAAATACCGCACACAATTCTTAAATCAGGATACCCCTGTGCATTTGGGCGTGGAAAACCTCAGTAAGAAATGTGATTTAGCGGTAGTCTTCATCGATATTTTTAGGGTAAAAAGGGGCTATTACGAAATTGAGGCCCACTTACTTTTTGAAGATGTTCAGGCTACAGCCGATAAGGAAGTAACCGATACCCACGTGCAAGCCCTGGAAAAGTTAATACAAAAAGACCCCGCCAATTGGCTGTGGTCGCATAAACGCTGGAAATATGCCTAAGAAAATTGCCGTTGCCATACTCAATTGGAATGGAAAAGCTCTCTTGGAGCGCTTTCTAGGCAAGGTAGTAAAAGACTCCGCCGAGCTAGGACAAGTCTACCTCGTCGATAATGCCAGCAGCGATGACAGTATTAATTATAGCCAAAGCGAGCACCCAGAGGTAAAAATCATTGCCTTAGACGATAACTATGGCTATGCCGGCGGTTACAATCGTGCCCTAGCGCAATTGGAGGAAGAAATTGTGGTCTTATTAAATTCGGATATAGAAACCACCGCCCAGTGGCTCGAACCCATTGCTCAGGCCTTTGAAAGTCATCCCCGATTAGGAGCCTTACAACCAAAAATACTTGACCTTAAGGATCGTACAAAATTCGAATATGCCGGCGCTAGCGGAGGCTATATCGATAAACTTGGCTATCCCTTCTGTCGGGGTCGGGTCTTCGACAGCTTGGAAACTGATGAAGGTCAGTACGATGATTTTCAAAACTGCTTTTGGGCCACCGGCGCTTGCCTGGTAGTGCGCAAAACAGCTTTCGCTGAAGTGAAAGGATTGTATGAAGTGCTCTTCGCCCATATGGAAGAAATCGACCTCTGCTGGAAAATGCAAATACAGGGTTGGGAAGTAGCGGTAGAACCGGCTTCAACCGTCTACCACCTTGGTGGCGCTACCTTGGATGCCGCATCACCCCGCAAAACTTTTTTAAACTTCCGAAACAACCTAATTATCCTCTTCCTTAATCTGCCGCATTTCGAGGCCATGCGCATCATTTTCAGCCGCCTTATTCTAGATGGCATTGCTGGCCTTCGCTTTTTGTCTCAGGGTAAAATCGCCTTCATTTGGGCCATCCTTAAAGCTCACTTTGCCTTTTATGGCTTGTTCCAAAAACTTTATGCGGAACGATTAAAACGCAGTCAGAAACCCTTTTCGGCCATGACCGGTCGCTACCCCAAAAGCCTCCTTTGGAGCTATTTTGCTCAGAAAAAGCAAAAATTCTCAAATTTTTTCTGACGATTATCTACCATAGCTACTTACTCGAAATCAAAGGACTAGATAAATAGCATTACTTTTAAGCAATTGCTAATCAAGGGTTTAAATAAAATAAATTCCAACCTCTAGCCTTTTACTTTCATCTACACTATAAACAAGAAACATTTATGATTCGTAAAAAAGCGATTTTACTAGGCCTTGGTCTAGCTACTCTTTTATCTATTAATGCCTGTAACGATGATACGGAGCCAGTTCAGGAGGGTGAAACACAGCTCCGGTTCAACTTAACCGATGCCCCTGCTAATTACAATGCAGTGTACATCGACCTCCAGGGTGTGGAAGTAAAAGTCGGCGACACCGCTAGCAGTGGCTGGTTAAGTTTGAATACTCCCAGCGGTATCTACAACCTATTGGATTTCCAAAATGGCTTGGATACTCTAATTGGCACTGGCTCGGTTCCAGCCGGACGCTTAAACCAAATTCGTTTGCTTTTGGGACCCAATAATTCGGTGGTAACCGATACCGACAGTACCGAATTAAAAGTTCCCTCTGGCCAGCAGAGCGGTTTAAAGCTGTTGGTAAACTACGACTTACAAGCAGGTTTAGTGTATGAGTTTAGCCTCGACTTCGATGCGCATCGTTCGATCGTGAAAAAAGGCAATGGCAACTATTCTCTAAAACCGGTAATCCGTGTGTTTACCACTAATACCACGGGTAGCATTACGGGCTTTGTTGCCCCTGACTCAGTTTTAACGGGCATTTTAGCCCATAACTTGAATGGCGATTCAGCCAGTACTATAGCCGATACCAATACCGGTTATTTCTTACTGGCTGGTTTACCTGCTGGAAGCTACACTGTAGAGTTTTCTCCCCAGAGCCCCTACAGCTTCCAGGATACAACCAACATAGCTGTAAGTGTTGGTCAAGTAACTAACCTGGACACTATTTCCCTATAAGTGAGAAAGGTGGTTTTCCTGATGCTCTTTTCGACCCTTGCGGCCGAAAAGAGCTCAGGATATTTATTTTCTATTTATTGATACCGTGACCGTAGATGCGCTCGTAATGTTCCTGATGTAGTGACAATACTACCCGGCGCTTGAGTTTCATGGTAGGCGTTAACTCTCCGCTATCTACCGTCCATTGGTGGTCACTCAGTTCGATTTTCTTTACCTGCTCCCATTTACCGAAATTGGCATTTAATGCATTAATATCTTGCATGATCCGCTTTTGGATACGCTCATTTTGCACGATTTCGGCCGGTGAGCCATAATTGATACCCTTGCGCTCACAATAGGACTTCAAGAATTCGAAGTCGGGCTGCACAATCGCCGCCGGGTGTTTCTCCCCTTCGCCAATCACCATAATTTGCTCAATGAAATGCGATTCTTTAAATCGGGTTTCCATCAATTGGGGAGCAATGTATTTACCCCCGCTGGTCTTAAAGATCTCCTTCTTACGATCGGTAATTTTCAAGAAATCGCCTTCAACAAATTCTCCGATATCGCCAGTGTGGAACCAGCCGTCTTCGCTCAACACTTCGGCCGTAGCCTCGGGCTTATTGTAATAGCCCATCATTACATTGGGACCTTTACATAGAATTTCGCCGTCTTCGGCAATTTTCACTTCTACATTAGGAATCAACTTACCCACGGTGCCAATGCGCTTACCTTCGATCGTGGGTCCATTTACCGAAATTACCGGTGAGGTTTCCGTTAGGCCATAACCCTCCTGGATATTAACCCCTGCGGCCGAGAAAATCCGAATGAGACGGGGGTTTAAGGCCGCCGAACCAGAGGCAATAACTTTCACATTTCCACCTAGGGCTTCCAGCCATTTGCTAAAAATCAATTTACGGGCAATCTTAAGTTGGAAATGATACCAGCCGCTTTTACCACTTAGCTCGTACTCCTCACCTAATTCCAGCGCCCAGAAGAAAAGCTTCTTCTTTATGCCGCTTAATTCCGAGCCCTTGGCCACAATTTTATCGTAGATTTTTTCCAATAAACGTGGAACCGCCGTAAACACCGACGGGTGTAATTCGCGAATATTATCGCCAATCATTTCCATGCTCTCGGCATAGTAGATAGGAATACCTTGATAGCAATAGAGGTATACCAACATGCGCTCATAAACGTGGCAGAGCGGCAAGAAACTTAAGGCACGTTCCGCCGGTCCGTGTACCGGAATACGGTCTACCGAATCGAGACTATTACTGGCAATATTGTTATGCGATAACATCACCCCCTTGGGTCTACCGGTAGTTCCTGAAGTATAAATAAGAGTAGCCAAATCGGAAGGCTGTACGGCCTTCATGCGGTTTTCCAATTCCTCTTGATGACTGGAGTCATTACCCGCAGCCATAAAGTCCATCCAATGCGGAGCGCCTTCTACTTTATCGAAGGTGTAGATTTCTTGCAAGCCTTCTACCTTCTCCTTAATGTGGACTATTTTCTCGTACAGTTCCTTGTCGGATACAAAGACCAGCTTTACACCCGCATCGTTAAAAATGTACTCGTAATCATCTTCCGAAATGGTAGGATAAACCGGAACATCCACCGCTCCAGCCTGCAGAGTACCTATATCGGCAATATTCCACTCATAGCGGTTGGTAGTACTCGCAATCGCCACCTTATCGCCCGCTTGAATACCGTTTTCAATTAAGGCGCGGCTAAACTGCTCACTCAGGTTAATATATTCTTGCGTAGAAATCAGCTTCCATTTTCCATCTACCTTACTCGACAAACTGTCTTTCAAGGGATTATTAGCGAGCTGATATCGGGGGAAGTCAAATAAGCGCGTGGGGGTAGTTCCTGCTTGCATACGTGATCAATGTTTAGAGCCTAAATATAGGGCAAAATGAGCATAAATTGTAGGAATGACATTATTCCTCTAGTCTTCTCTAAAAGCCTTTTGCCAAGCTAAAAGTTCATTTAGCCGCGATTCCGGAAATGGATCAAGAACGGCATTACTGCGTTGATAATGCCAGTCCTCCAATTCTGAGCGACGTGCCTCGCCTTCAAAGAAAATTCGACGCGCGCGCTTCTGCTGCTTAAAATAATTCTCACTGCGGTACCAATAATGCTTTATATGAGCGGGCTTATGAAGCAAGCGCTTTTCATTGGGCCGAAATCGCCTGCCATCGACCCAGAACAGGGGAGCAAGCGGACTATAATTTGGATAATGCGGATTGTGATGAAAAAAGCCGGCCCCCTTTTGAGTCGCAACAATGGTCTTTACTTGATAATGCTCTTCATGATTATCGGGGAAACGACGTTTCATTTTTTCCAATAGGCTTTCGCCTGATGCCAATTCGGCCACATGGGCGGTGCCATAGATTAACCAGTTTAAAACCATCCCCGAGGCATTACTCGGCAAGGAAGCCAGTAGCTCTTTTAAGGGGATCTCCGAAAACAAAAACTCATCGCTGTCGAGGAAGGCAATCCATTGATAGTCCTTAGCTCGCCTTAAAAGTCTATTCTTAGACTCCTGTTCACGATGGTAAAAATCGGGATCATCGATACTGTCTTCTAAACTCACCAATCCCTTTTTGATATAGGGATCCAATACTTCGCGGAAATGATCACTACTTTGGTCATTGGTAAGAAACACATGGTCTACGCCCTGGGAAAAATGCCAATCTAGCCACTCTGCTAACCAAGGCGCTTCATCTTTAAACATGGCATGCAAAGCCAATTTGCCATTGGTCTTAGGCTTAGCCATTAGATAATTTAGGCTAGCCCTAAGCTTAAAGCTGATATTGCGTATTTGGTAGGACCAATCCACGTTTAAAGCTGATGCAAAATTTCTCCGTTTATGGCTAAAGCAAGCGGCTGCGTGCTGCGGAATTCGCCTGCTTGTAATTGCGATAAATCCTTTTCGAAAACTACAAAATCGGCATAATGACCCGGAATTAACTTCCCTTTTACTTCTTCCTCGAAGCTGGCGTAAGCACCGGCTGCAGTCATGCCATGGAGGGCCTCCTCAAAACTAAGGGCTTCCATCGGGCGAAAGCCTCCCGGGGGAAATCCATCTACATCCATACGTAACATGGCCGAGCGCAAAGTATTTAGAGGGTAAATTTCTTCTACCGGGAAATCGGTACCCAGCGGCAGGGTCATACCAAGATCTAAAAAACTCTTCGCTACATAGGCATAATTAATTCGCTCCCCCACCCGGTCTTGAGCCCAGTACATATCGGAAGTGGCGTGGCTTGGCTGAATGGAGGGAATAATATTTGCCGCAGCCATTTTCTTTTGATCCTCGGGATGTACGATCTGTGCGTGTTCTATCCGCCAGCGATGATCGGCATTAGCCTGATTGGCCTTCGCAAAAACATCCACCGCTAAGCGGTTGGCCGAATCACCAATGGCATGTACACACATTTGCCAACCTAATTTCGCCAGTGAGTCGGCCATCATTCTAAAATAAGCAGTGGGCTTTAATTGTAAACCATAATTAGCCGGGTCATCGCTGTAGGGCTCCATCATTAAGGCTCCTCGCGAACCCAAGGCCCCGTCTAAGTAAAATTTCACCGAATGCACCCGAAAACGAGGCGTCTCAATAGGAGCCTGCTTCAAATAATAGGCTAAGGAGGCGCTATCGTCGGAGACCATCATATTCATGCGCAGTTTTAATTCACCCGCTTCCGACATAGCTTGTAAAAATTCGAGGTCCTTCCGTTTTAAACCGGCATCGGTAATGGAGCTAATCCCTGCCGCGAGGCAATTTGCCTGGGCTTGCAGAACCAATTCTTTTAATCGGGCTTCATCTTCGGCGGGGAATTCTACTAAGTCCACCGCATTGTCGATCAATATCCCAGTAATCTTATCTTGGGGAGCATAGATTAGGCCCCCTTCTACCTCGGTGTCCAAATCTACCCCGGCATAATCCAAGGCCGCCTGATTGGCAATAGCAGCATGGCCATCGATGCGCATCAATAAAACGGGCGTTTGTGGAAACATGGAGTCGAGTTCGACTTTAGTAGGAAACTGCTTTAGCTCCCAATCGTTCTGATCCCAGCCTCTACCTTGAATAAATTCCAATTCATTCGCATCAGCGAAAGCTTGTACTCGCTCCAAGCATTCTTGCCAAGACTTGGTACCGATTAAATTAACTCGACCTAAGCCTCGCGCATAACCAAGGAAATGAGCATGAGCATCATTAAAGCCTGGATAAACAATTCCTTTATAAGCCTGATATTCGGAAGCCTCGTAATCTTGCCTAATACTTTCCACCTTTGCTACCGCCACAATTTTACCATCCTTAATAGCCATGGCATTGCCGGAGATAGTATCGCCAGTGTAAATCGCTTGCGCTTCCACAATTAAATCGACTTGCTCCTTGCTGGGATTGCAAGCAAATAAGACCAATAAGGGCAATAGAATAATGCGTTTCATTTGAATCGGATTTAGGGCTAAGATAAGGCACAAAAAAACCCTGACGATCGCAATTGATCTCAGGGTTTCAATATGGTAATTAAAATAGTAGGACTATTTCTCTTCTTCTTTATGGCCAATCATTTTGTAAGCCAATTTGGGTGATAATTGCTCAATACCGATTAAAGTTAACCAGTAGCCTACGAATAGACCTAAGAACAATAACATGCTGAAGCCCATCAAGAAGATGAATAAAAAGATGAAAAAGCCTAATACTTTGGTAAACATTGCCTTTAAATTTGTGGCTGCTAAAATACATGAAAATCTCTTTATGCCACAAGGCCTAAATCAATTTCTGGAATGGATCTAAAAAAAGTTGTAAGTTTTAGTGGGCTACTGGCCGGATTGGCTTTTATCTACTTTGCCCTTTGGGGCCTGCAAAAGGCTTTTTGGCAAAAACTATTCGTCGCCCTGCAAGTTAGTTTAGGCATTGATCCCGAAATGGAATTGTCTTGGACCAATGGCCTGCTTAGTTTAGGCATTGCCTTGGCCTTAGGAAGTATGGCTTTATATTTTTTAGCTAAAAATTGGGGCAAGGGCCGATACCTCGGTATTTTTGCACTCTATTTAATTTTAATCTTATTGATCACCTCTTGGCTATTAAGTCAAAGCATAAATTAAAGACTATGGATTATCGCATCGAAAAAGATACGATGGGCGAGGTACAAGTACCGGCCGACAAATACTGGGGTGCGCAAACCGAGCGCAGCCGCAACAACTTTAAGATTGGCGCTCCCGCGAGTATGCCCATCGAAATTGTACGAGGCTTTGCCTACTTGAAGAAAGCCGCCGCTCACGCTAACACTGAGCTAGGAGCAATGGCCGCCGAAAAGCGCGACTTAATTTCTCAGGTTTGTGATGAAATTTTAGCGGGTAAGCTGGACGATCAATTCCCATTGGTAGTATGGCAAACTGGTTCCGGAACCCAAAGCAATATGAACGTGAATGAGGTGGTAGCTAACCGCGCCCACGTTATTGCTGGAAACAAATTGGGCGAAGGCGAACGTTTCATCCATCCAAATGATGATGTAAACAAGAGTCAGTCTTCGAACGACACCTTCCCTACCGGCATGCACATCGCCGCCTACAAAATGATTGTAGAAACTACCATTCCAGGGGTAAAGCAATTACGCGACACCTTAGCCGCCAAGTCGGAGGCTTTTAAAGACGTGGTAAAGATTGGGCGTACCCACTTAATGGATGCGACCCCGCTTACTTTGGGTCAGGAGTTCAGCGGCTATGTTTCGCAATTGGATCACGGTTTAAAAGCCCTAAACAACACCTTAGATCACCTTTCGGAAATCGCTTTAGGTGGAACCGCGGTGGGAACCGGTATTAATACCCCTGAAGGTTATTCTGAATTAGTAGCTCAAAAAATCGCTGAGTTCACCGGTTTACCCTTCCGTTCGGCGGAGAATAAATTTGAGGCTTTGGCCGCGCATGACGCTCTTGTAGAAACTCACGGTGCCTTAAAGCAATTGGCTGTTTCCCTGATGAAAATCGCGAATGATATTCGTCTTTTGGCCTCCGGTCCTCGTGCGGGTATTGGCGAGATTATTATTCCCGCGAATGAGCCTGGTTCTTCAATTATGCCGGGTAAGGTGAACCCTACTCAGGCGGAAGCTATGACCATGGTAGCAGCCCGCGTAATGGGTAATGACACCACCGTAAGTGTAGGTGGATCCAATGGTCACTACGAATTAAACGTATTCAAGCCGGTAATGGCTCACGCCGTATTGGAGTCAGCCCGCCTAATTGGTGATGCTTGCGTAAGCTTCGATGAGCATTGCGCCGTAGGTATCGAGCCCAATCACGATATAATTAAGCGTCACCTCAACAATAGCTTGATGTTGGTTACCGCTTTGAACACCAAAATCGGTTATGAAAAAGCGGCCAAAATTGCCAAGACTGCCTATGAAAATGGTACGACCTTAAAAGAGGAGGCAATTAACTTAGGCTATGTGACCGCCGAAGAATTTGACGCTTGGGTGCGTCCAGAAGATATGGTGGGTAGCTTGAAGAAATAAGCTCCTCCCCACAATTTTAAATCCTGACCCAAAGAAGCGAAAGCGGAATTGTGGTCAGGATTTTTTTTGCAGGTATCCTTGAACTGCATTTTCAAGCTCGGGATAAAAGCGTTCGAAGCATTCGGCGAAAAAGGCTTCCTCCCTTTTCAATTGAATAACCGCTTCAGCCATACGATTGCTGTAATGGGCCCGCCTAGACATCCCGCCTAAGCTGCGCTCAATTCCACTCATAAATTGATAATGGTAAAGCCAGTCTCCCTTTTCCATGTAAGTGAAGGTATGTTGGGCCCGACCGGGGAGGATTTCCCAATTGGCTCTAATGCTTTGGTAGACCCCCTGACTAAATTCTTGCAGTTCTTTACCGGCAATGTTCCGATAATCTCGAGCCAGAAAATGGTCCATGATAATATCATTCACCACCCCGGCGTATTTTCCTTGAATGGGACGCCAGCGTTCCAACATCTCCGCGACTATCGGGTGATTATCGGTGTAGTCATCAATAAAATGATGCAATAAAATACCTTCACGAACCTCTGGTGGGAAATTCTCATAATACTTCCGCCGGGTGAAATCCGCGATAGCGTTGCCAATCATCAAGCCTTCTTGGTCGTCGCTGAGGGAAAGGTGGGCGAGGAAGTTCATTTTAGAAAGAACTTAGATGTGAGATGTGAGATATTAGACATGGGAGATTTCTCGCAAGGTATGAGAATTGCGAAAATGCGTCAATTAAATATCTGATGGAAAAAATAAAGACCTGGAGACCAAGCAAAGTCTCACATCTCACATCTCAAGTCTCAGGTCCCTTACAAAGCCATCACCTCAAACTCGTAGTTCTCGGTAATTGGATTGATGAGAAGTTTCTTACAAGCCTCGTCTACCTTTGCCTTTGCTGAAGCCTCGTCGTCGGCTTCCACTTCAAGGTGAATATGCTTACCAATGCGCACGCCAGTAATCTCGGCTAAACCGATGTTCTTCATGCTGCTGCTTACAGCTTTACCTTGTGGATCCAAAAGCGCCTTGTGAGGCATTACATTGATTTCGGCTCTGAACTTCATACTAAATACTTTAGGCCTTTTTTCCGGGCTTGAATAAGAGTGATATTAGAAGGTACAAAGGTATAACAAAGGCAAGAGCTCTGAAACGAAGTAGTGTAAAAAGAAGCACAATTGCCACTACCAATAAAATTCGCGCTTTATTATTCTTCCAACTAAAGTCTTTTACTTTCAGCGAAAGCATAGGGATTTCGGCCACCAGCAGTAAAGAACTCGCGATAGCAATAGCCGTTAAGAAGAAGGGATGCAGTAATATCGCCTCGGTGGTCGCATTATCGGTATTCAGGGCCCAAAGTGCTAAAGAATAGATCAGAACAGCATTAGCGGGAGTGGGAAAGCCAATGAAATTTTCGGACTGGCGCGTATCAATATTAAATTTCGCCAAGCGCAAGGCGCTAAAGAGCGGAATTAACAAGGCCAGA
Organism: uncultured Flavobacteriales bacterium; assembly: GCA_913055685.1. GTDB lineage: Bacteria > Bacteroidota > Bacteroidia > Flavobacteriales > Schleiferiaceae > Croceimicrobium. The sequence continues at coordinate 1,226,409 of CAJXKC010000001.1, read as the reverse complement.
TAAGGTAAAAAAGCGGGAAGAGGCTCTCCCCCATCCGCCGCAAGGCTGAAGACCTTAAACCATAGTAGACCAGGCGCTAAACCGAAGCTAACCATATCGGCCAAACTATCCAGTTGCAAGCCCAATTCGGAATGCACTTTTAGGGCGCGGGCTACTAGGCCATCTAAAAAATCGAAAATTAAGGAAGCCGCTAAGAGCCAAAGCAATAGGTCGTAGCGTTGCTCAAAGGTGGCAATTATGGCCAAGGCACCCGAAGCCAAATTAGCCAGGGTTAGGATATTGGGTAAATTCGCTTTCAACATATCTAAGGCAATATTAGCACATTTGTAAAGTTAAGATTGAGGAAATTATTTTATTTGCCACAAAGTATTCCCTTGAAGAAGATTTTCTTTTTAGTCCTGCTCCCCATTTTTGGTTTTTCGCAAGCGCGGAAATATTCCAATGCCTTTCTCGACATTGGGGTAGACGCACGCGCAATGGCCTTATCCAATGCGGTGATTGGCTCCTCCAACGACGTAAACTCTACTTACTGGAACCCAGCAGGATTGGCAGAAATCCGCTCTTCTTGGCAGGCCAGCGCCATGCACGCCGAATATTTTGCCAGCATAGCTCAGTACGATTATGCCGCCTATGCCCAAGCCATCGATGCCAATAGCAGCATGGGCATCTCTTTTATTCGCTTTGGAGTAGACGACATCTTAAACACCACCGACCTTATCGACCAAGACGGGAATGTAGATTACGACCGCATCACGCGCTTCTCGGCGGCCGATTATGCCTTAATTGGATCATATGCCCGAAAGTCAAAGTCGATCGAGGGTTTAAACTACGGAGGTAGCTTTAAAATAGTTTATCGCCAAATTGGGGAATTCGCCAATTCCATTGGCTTTGGTTTCGACCTCGGACTGCAATACCGCTTGAATGGCTGGCAAATGGGTGCGGTACTGCGCGATGCCACCACAACCTTTAATGCTTGGACCATCAATGAAGACAGCTTTGGAGATATCTTCAATTTAACCCCCAACGAATTACCCACCGAAAATCTAGAGCTTACCATCCCCCGATTATTATTGGGAATCGGACGCAGTTTTAAACTCAATGATAAATACAGTTTGCATTCGGAAGTGAGTGCTGATATCACCTTCGGCGGACAGCAAAATGTTTTAGTCTCCAGTTCAGTTCTAAACCTCAACCCTAATCTCGGCTTGGAATTAGGCTACCGCAATTTCATTTTCCTACGCACTGGAATTGGTAATTTTAAACGACTGGAAGAATTTAATGGCGATCGCTATATCAGCTTGCAACCCAATTTGGGGATTGGCTTTAAATACCGCGGTATTTCCCTTAACTACGCCCTCACGGACATCGGCAGCGCTTCGGGCACCCTTTATTCTAATATCTTCTCTTTAAACTTTAACTTTGGTGAATTAAGGAAATCTTAATGCCGGCCGAAACAGCAAGTCCTAAAAACAGCCTACTCTTTATCAGCTACAGCTTAAGCGCGGCTGGATTACTCTATTTGGCCCAGTTAAGTGAGCTCAGTAGTCCCTTTATCCTTATCGCTTTTAGCCCTTTACTCCTTTTTCAAGCAAGCGTAAAATCTACCGCCTTACAAAGTCTAGTAATTATTCCATTCCTATTGGTAAACAGCCTTAAGGCGGATGGCGGACTAGCCTTGTTTGGAGCTTTGGCCTGGTTCCTTTACTGTTTGGGTAGACCACTCTGGGGGAAGCAAAGGGCCTTTTTAGCTTTCCTCTTTCTATTTATTAGTGCCGAATCCCTCCCTTATTATTTAGGGCTCCCAGACTATTACAGCTTCCAGATTAGCAGCTCCATCAGCCGATTAAAGTTCCTGAAAAGCGGCTTAAACACTTTAGGCTACAATGGCTTAAGCCTCCTTATTCTCCTATTCAATTATGGTGTAGCGCAGCTTATTATTTCCTATCAGCAGCAAGGAAAAGTTTCTAAACTCTGGATTTTTACGGCCTTAATAAGTCTACTACTCCCCTTAGTTTTTTCCCTTAATAGCGATAAAAGCAGTTTGGAAGAATTGGCGCAAAATTCCTTAGCTAGCGGCTTAAATGGCGTTGACACCTTTTTGGCACGAATGAGCTTTTTCATAGCCTTCTTCCTCTTACTTTTTGCTTTGGTCCGTAAACTATTACCCGAAAAAAATGCAGATGATCGATTTACGTAGCGACACCTTTACCAAGCCTCTTCCCAATATGCAAAAGGCCATGTGGGCAGCCGAAGTAGGCGATGATGTTTTTGGCGAAGATCCCACCATCAATAAACTAGAAGCCAAGGCGGCCGAAATGTTTGGTATGGAGGCAGCAGTCTTTTGTCCATCCGGCACCATGACCAACCAGATTGCCATTAAGACTCATACCGTCCCTGGGCAAGAAGTAATTTGCCACGAATATTCCCATGTTTACAATTATGAAGGGGGTGGCATTGCCTTTAACAGCTCTTGCCAGGTGCGCCCCTTAGCTGGTCCACGTGGGAAATTAGAACCCGATACCGTTGCCGCCGCTTTGCAAAATCCCCTCGATCATCACGCGGCCACCTCGCGCTTAGTAGTATTGGAGAATACCACCAATAAGGGAGGTGGAGCTTGTTATGATTTGGAAGCGATTGATGGTATTCGCGCCATCACCCAAGAAAAAGGCTTGGGTCTTCATTTAGATGGCGCCCGCCTTTGGAACGCGCTCATTGCTACTGGCCAGACCCCCGAAGATTACGGCCAACGCTTCGACTCTATCTCGGTATGTTTAAGTAAAGGCCTAGGTTGCCCGGTTGGCTCTCTACTTTTAGGATCCAAAGACTTCATCCATCAGGCGCGCTTCATTCGCAAAAAATTAGGGGGAGCGATGCGCCAAGCGGGCTATCTAGCTGCCGCGGGAATTTTTGCTTTAGACCATCATATTGAGCGACTAGCTGAAGACCACGAAAAGGCCCAAATGCTTGCCAAAGCCCTGGAAGAATCCCCCTGGATTGCTAAAGTGGAGCCGGTAGAAACCAATATCATCATCTTTAATGTAAAAGAAGATCGTTCCATTGAGGAGTTCAATAATGCTCTCCGATCCAAAGGGGTGCTGCATATCGATATGGGTCAGGGTAAACAACGTTTCGTTAGCCACCACGACGTTAGCTTTGAGCAGATTCAAACGGTGGTGGAAACCCTGAAAAACTTAGCCTAGTGATCGTAAAGCTTCGCGCTCTTTGTTCTTTAGTACTTATTGTTTCCTGCTTCTCAAAATCCTATGCCCAAGATAATTTCAAGGAAGGCACGATTTGGTTTGATGACAACAGGAAGGAGGATGTTCAAATTCTCGATGAAGACTGGCGCTATAACCCAGAGCACTTTTTATACCGCAGTGCTAAAGAGGAGTCCAGCCAAAGGGGCGACTTAAAATCTATTTCCAGCTTTCAAATAGGAGCTGAAGTTAAATACCTTAAAGCGGTAGTCGACATTGATCAGTCTCCGGATCAAACCGGTAGCTTAAGCACTTTTAGGGCGCCTGACTTTGTAAGCAAGGAAGTTTTCTTAAAGGTGATTGTAGCTTCGGGTATGTCCCTGCTTAGCTACAATAGCCCCAAATACAAACGCTTTTATATTCTAGATAAATCGGGCGAGTTCCACCCGCTTATTTTTAAGCGTTACTCTCCGTTTAGTCGTCAAATCGGTACCAATGAAGAGTATAAAAACCAACTAAAGACCCTTTTTCCTGGCTTGGAGGATAGGGACTATGAAAACCTCGCTTACAGCGAAAAGGACCTTAGTAGATTCTTGCTCGATTACCAAAATGCCCGGCAAATAGAAGCCTTGCATTTTCAGGCTATCCGCAGTAAACCGCAGTTCGATATCCAATTAAAATTTACGGCTAATGGTCATAATACCAGCGTGGCCAACGATAACAATGCCCTTAGTTTGGATGAGCCCGATAACTTTAAAAGCTCTTTTGCCTTCGGACTCAGTTTGGGTTGGCAATTGCCCTTCGACAATAATCGCTGGCTCCTATTTATAGAACCTAGCTATTTGAAATACAATCAGATTGTGGAAGAAAACCAAGCCTTTGGCTTTAATGGTTCGGTACTTTACCGCCACGAGCTTCGCTATGAGTCTATAAATTGCCCCCTACTTATACGTCGGTCCTTCTACCTAAACCAAAGGCATAGCTTATTTATCAATGGAGGCTTATTGATGGACTTCCCCATTAAAACCGAATTCCAACGCGATGATTTCTGGCAACCGCTCGACTTGGGATGGAACTTTAGTCCGATAATTGGCCTCGGTTATCAATACCAGAACTGGTCGGCCGAATTCCGTTTCAACCATTTTAGAGACTTGGCTGCAAAATACGTGGAATGGACCATTGATCAATCTACTCTGGGTTTAATCCTAGCCTACGATATCTATTAAAACCAAAAAGCTTAGAATCACCTAAGCCCTCTTCTGCAACCTAAGTCACACAAGGGAAAAAGCTAACATTAATCATGTTTTAGGCACTCGATACTAGGGACCTTTACTCTAGTTAATTGAAACCCACAAAATCATGAAAAATGTAGTGATTTTAGGTGCTGGAACCGCCGGCACCATGATGAGCAATCATCTCGCTAAAAGACTGAACGACGAATGGAATATCACCATCGTTGATCAAAGAAGAATTCACCACTATCAACCCGGATATCTTTTCATTCCATTTGGTACCTATACCGAAGAGGATATTGTAAAGCCAATCGAGAAATTTATTCCGGAACGCGCCAATTTCATTCAGAAACCCATTTTAAAAGTCGATAAAGACAATGATCGGGTTTACCTGGAAGACGGTGAAGTATTAAACTACGATGTACTAGTTATTGCCACTGGAACCGATATTGCACCCGAGGAAATCGACGGTATGCAAGGACCTCATTGGCATCAATCTGTATTCGATTTCTACACCTTAGATGGTGCCGTTAAATTACACCGTGCCCTCGAAAATTTCGATGGTGGTCACCTGGTGGTTAACATCGCGGAGATGCCTATTAAATGTCCGGTTGCTCCCTTAGAGTTCACCTTCCTTGCCGATGCTTACTTCGAGCAAAGAGGCATCCGCGATAAGGTTAAGATCTCTTTTGTAACCCCGATGGACGGAGCCTTTACCAAACCGATTGCCTCTGCGCACCTCGGACACCTATTGGAAGATAAGGGTATTAATGTAGTACCTAACTTCAATATTATGAGTGTTGATGGCGAAGCCAAGAAAATTACCGACTACGAAGGTCAAGAGGTAGACTACGACCTATTGGTAGCCATCCCCACCAATAAAGGCGCCGATTATGTAGAACGCAGCGGTTTTGGCGACGACTTAAACTTTATCCCTACCGATAAGGCTACGCTGCAGTCTAAAGTAAAAGAGAACATTTTCGTAATCGGAGATGCTACCAATATCCCAGCTTCTAAAGCGGGAAGTGTGGCCCACTTCGAAGGCGAGATCTTACTTGAAAACGTCCTCCGTTTTATTGATGGTAAAAAATTAAAGGATGAATTCGACGGCCACGCCAACTGTTTCATTGAAACTGGTCACGGTAAAGCCCTTTTAATCGATTTCAACTACAATCATCAACCTGTAACCGGAACCTTCCCCTTCCCAGGTGTTGGTCCTCTAAATCTCCTTAAAGAAAGCCGGATGAACCACATGGGTAAGATGGCTTTTAAATGGATCTATTGGAATATGCTTATCACCGGTCGCCATATTCCCTTTGTAAGCCCTACAATGTCTGAGGCCGGTAAGAATTTAGAAGAAGAAATAAACGCTTAATACAGAAACCATGGAAACCACAATTGCCGGCAAAAACATTGCCGTAAACGATGAAGGCTATCTTACTGATCTTAATCAGTGGAGCCGCGAAGTTGCTGAAGCTATCGCTCAAGAGGAAGGCATTCAGCTAACTGATGACCACATGCCTGTGATTGAATACCTTCAAGAACAGTATAAGAATGAAGTACCTCTTTCTATTCGTAAAGTAGGAAAGAGTGGTGTAGTAGATATCAAAGGTTTTTATGCATTATTCCCAGGCGGACCTTTGAAAAAAGCCAGTCGAATTGCTGGTATCCCCAAGCCTGCAAGTTGTATTTAATCCTACTTAATCATGGAAGCAGAAGCCAAAACAATGACCGAAACTCCTAAAAAGGATGCCAAGGTTAAAAAAATGATGTTGATCCTTTCTAAGGCCACCATCGATAATGTATACGCCGCATTCATTCTTGCCAACGGCGCTCGAATGGAAGGAATTGAAGCCGAAATCTTTTTCACTTTCTTCGGATTAGAAGCGGTGCAGAAAAAGAAACTGGAACACTTGCACGTAGCTACTGTAGGAAACCCAGCGATGCACATCCCTACTTTATTGGGCGGACTCCCAGGAATGGAAGCCTTTGCGACCAATATGATGAAAAAGGAAATGGAAAAACTCGATATCCCTCCTGTGGGTGAGTTTATTGAAATCCTTGAAGCCAGTGGATGTAAGCTATGGGCCTGTAAACTAGCCGTAGACATGTTCCACCTAAAACGCGAAGACCTTGTAGATGAAATTTCTGACGTAATTACCGTTGGCGACTTCTACACTCGCGCGGAAGGCGAAAACACACACTTGCTGTTCATCTAGCAAATTGTGGGTTTCAGAAGACCCCGGGGACTAACAATTTCGTTGGCCTCCGGGGTCTTTTTTTTAACTAGCCTTAGCTTACCTTTGTTGAAAATCGACCGCATGCGAAATATCTTCATCTTACTAGGATTATTAATTGGCTTCAGTAATCAGGCACAAGATTTAAAAGCTTATCAAATTTATAATACCGATGGTGAGGCAATCAGCTTTGCTAGCATGGCTAATGAATTAAAAGATGCCGATGTCGTTTTATTCGGAGAGCTTCACAATAATCCGATCTGCCATTGGCTTCAGCACGAGCTTAGCATGGCCCTTTACGATTCCAATCGAACTATGGTCCTGGGCGCCGAAATGTTTGAGGCCGATAATCAAGCGGCTTTAAACTTATACTTAAAGGACAGTATTGATGCTAAAGGGCTCGACACGCTGGCGAGGCTATGGCCTAATTATAAAACCGACTATGCCATGTTGGTAGATTTCGCAAAGAGCAATCAACTAGATTTTATCGCCACCAATATCCCTCGCTTCCTCGCCCGACAAGTATTTAAACAAGGTTTGGAAAGTCTAGACAGCTTAAGCGATAGCCTCAAGGCCTGGATAGCACCCTTACCAATTCCTTACGATGCTAATTTACCAGGCTACCAAGCGATGTTAGAAATGATGGGCGGCCACGGCGGTGAAAACTTACCCAAGGCACAGGCTATCAAAGATGCGACCATGGCGCATTTTATTGTTTTAAATCTGCCCGAGGACGGCCTCTTTATCCATTACAATGGCGACTACCATTCGAAAGATTTTGAGGGTATTAATTGGTACCTAAACCAATATCGTGAGGGTTTAAACATCAAGACCATCAGCACGCAGACTCAGGAAAGGGTGAGTCCGGCTGACTCCGCCAGTCTTGGTCACGCCGACTTTACCATTGTGGTAGACGAGCAGGTAACCACCAGTTACTAATCGCCAAGCGTTTCTTTAATCGCCTCTTGCACTAGATCCGATTCATAGCCTCTGCTTCCTAAATAGCTGCGCAATTTTAGCTTGCGCTGATATTCGTTGGCCCCCTTAGTTAAAGGCCAGCGCTTCGCGGCAAGCTCACAGAGATTTCGATAATATAGATCGGGTTCTATTTCCGAAAAGGCTTTCTTGAGAATATAGTCACTTAAATGGTGCGGATACAAGGCCTGCTTAATCTTATAGCGACCCCATTTTTTAATTTTATACTTACCTCGCACAAAGGCCCGCGCAAATCGCTCTTCGTCTAGGTAGCGCTCTTGTATCAATTCGCTGATTAATGAATCTCTCACCTCAGGTATTAGTCCGTATTGCTGGAGCTTTGTGGCAACCTCCTGCTGACTACGCTCCCGGTAGAGGCAAAAAGCGCGGATTTTCTCGCGGGCTTCATTTAAGTCGTAAATCTTGCCCTGCGCATCACTCATTCGGCCGAATCTTCGTGATCGATGCGTAAAATAGTGCGGAAAGCCACGAACTTATCCCGGTAACGGTTCATATGTTCCGCCTGCAATTTTGGAGCATACATCTGCTGATAGAGTTTAAGGGTATCTAAATCCTTTACCCGATACTGGATAGAATAGGTTATTCCTTGCTCTTCGTCGACCATCACCTGGCAGAGTCGGTTATCGATAAACATGCCGGTAGCCAATACATCGGGAATATGTACTTCCTTCATCCACTTTAACCAATCTTGGTGGACCTGCTTTTCGATATTAACCGTTACGTTGTAGATGTACATCTTAATTGATTTGATCGCCTCTTAATCTTCGATAAGCCTTGCGCGCTTCGGCAGCATAAAAGCTATCGACATAGCGGGTAAATAATTGCTCGTAGACCTCCATGGCCTTTTCATCCTGGTAATTTGCCTCGTGCATCTTGGCAATGGCGTATAAGGCATCGTCGGCCAGTATATCATCGGCATGCTCATCCACCACTCTTTGCCAACATTCAAGGGCCTCTTCATTACGCTTTTGTCGCGCCAAGATATTACCGCGCATCAATAAGCTTTCATCGCCAATGGGATGATCGCTGTAAGCAATATCCAATATCTCCAGGATGGCCAAAGCCGAATCATACTTTTCTCGATAATAATACAAATCAGCCTTAGCATAGGCCTCTAAAGCCTCGGTAGTGGAGTCAAGGGCCATATTATCGGTAATCAAAAGCGAATACTGCATCGCATCATTGGCGATAAGCTTAGAGGTCGATTCCTTTAGGACCGAAAATATTCCCTGCGACCATTCGAAGTCACCTACATAATAAGCCGCCTTGGCGCGTTTAAACTTCGCCTCTTGACCAATTGGAGAACGCTCTAAGGCCTTCTCTGCCTTGCGGTAATAGATAATTGCATCCCAACGTCTTCCCGTAAAGAGCAGTAGGTCGGCATAGGCGATTTGCGTAAGGGCTTGGTCCTCCGGACCTAGATAGGCCTTGGTGAAAACCGACTTTAATAAGCTTTCCGCTGCTTCATAATTCCCTAGGCGATAGGCCTTAATCTCGGCTAAGGGCCGGATAAGTTCACCTTGATATGGGTCGCCATGAAATACATCGAGGTAGCTGTGGTACTCCTCCACTAAGGCTTGCCATTCTTCAGCAGTGGCCGATTTTTCATCAAGCAAACTTTTACTGGCCTGCAAATAGGCAATTACCGCTCCTTGATAATAGGGATTGGTCGAACCCTTATCGATTTGGTAAGAGTTGATTCTTCGGGCTAAAGCGAAGTCGCCGCTATTAAAAGCCAATCTTGCCAAATTCGAAAACTCCTTGCCCTCCAAATTTCCTCGACGGTCTAAGGCCTTCAACTGATTAAAGGCGGCAGCAAAGTTTTTCTCCTGACTATATATATGAATAAGTAAATCGTTGAAATGCTTGGGAGCACCCGCCTGAATTTTTTGAATAAGCTCCTTTTTAAGAAACTGTAAATTAGGATCATCGGGCCTTTCACTATCGATAGAGCGGGCCAGGAGCATTTTTACGGTGGAGAGGTAACCCGGACTCTTTTCCACCATCTTAATATACATCCCATACATGCTTTGAATATCCCCCATCTCGCCATAGAGCAAGGCCATTTGATAAGCAAAATTCATATTGGGATTGCGCTTTAAAGCGGATTGATACACCCGCAGAGCTACCTCAGGATAACCACGATCACTAAAAGCCTTTCCATAAGCATAGGCTAAACCGGGATTGCGACTAATCTCTTCCTCCAATTGTTCCAATAATTCGGCGGCATCCTCGGACTCATCTTGCTCTAGATAGACATAATAAAGATCGGAGTTAAACTTGGCCTGCTGGCCAGGGATCCGTCTTAACCAGCTCTTACATAATCGTTCTGCTTTGCGCAGTTCATCGAGCTCGAGATAGCAATCAAAAGCTAATGCATAAACTTGCTGGTCGCGACTTTCATCGAGTAAGTCGTCGAGATAATCGAGGGCCTTCTCATATTCCTGCTTTTCGAAATAGGATTTCGCTAATTGAAGATTGGTGTACTCCTTAAGCACGTCCTCCTTCTCCCCTTGTGCAATGCTAATGAAGGAGAGGGAAATAAAGAATAGGAAGATGGAAATTCGCAGCTTCAAGAGGCTTATTGTTCTTGAGCCAAGCTATCGATTTTTGAGGCGATTTGCAAGTAACGCGCTGCGGCCGTATCCCAAATTGCCATGGCCTTATCCATAGGACGCACTCGCTTGTAATGAAGCAAAACAACATCGTTAAAAGCCTTTGATTCAGCGAAAAAGTACTCCCGAGCCTTTAGGCTGTCGAGCTGCTCATTCTCTAAATCGAGTCGCAAAGCCTTTAACTGCGATTCGCAGTACTCAAGATCTTCTTCAATTTGACTCCCATCGCGGTAAAACTTTTCATAAGGCTCCTTCACGTATTCGATTCCTTCTACCACACCAAAAACATAGTTGCGATCCTCTAAGTCGGCACCCGGGCCGGTTAGAATTTCATGCAGAGAGTCAATTTGCCGCAATTCGCGACTAACTTTTACTTGATCCACCGATTGATAAAGGCTGCGCATTGAGTCTAATTGCACCAGCATCTTATCGATTTCACTAATTTCTTGAGAGTAGGTTCCATTTCCATTCCAATTGCAAGCCCCTAAACTGGCAATAACTAGGAAAAGTGTGAGTTTTTTCATGACTTATATTATTTCAAAACCGGTGTATGAATGCAAGACTTCAGGAATACGAATTCCCTCTGGACCTTGATTGTTTTCCAGCAAAGCAGCTAAAATCCTAGGCAAGGCTAAGGCACTACCATTAAGGCTATGTAACAAGTGCGTTTTCTTGTCTTCCCCACGGTAGCGGATCTTCATGCGATTGGTCTGGAAGGTTTTGAAGTTTGAAACCGAGCTCACCTCTAACCACCTTTCTTGGGCGGCACTCCACACTTCGAAATCATAAGTAATGGCCGAAGTAAAACCCATATCTCCGCCGCAAAGGCGAAGAATGCGGTATGGTAATTCGAGTTTATTGAGTAGAGAGGCCACGTGATCTACCATAGAATCGAGCATGGCCATTGAGTCTTCAGGTTTGGTAAGGCTAACCACTTCCACCTTATCGAATTGATGCAAGCGATTTAAGCCACGAACATCCTTTCCATAAGAACCGGCTTCCCGACGGAAACAAGCACTGTAAGCGGTTGCTTTAATGGGAAGTTCACTTTCTTCCAATATCTCATTACGAAAGATATTAGTTACCGGCACCTCTGCGGTGGGAATAGCATAGAGTTTATCCTCGGTAATGTGGTACATCTGACCCTCTTTATCCGGTAATTGCCCGGTGCCGAATCCCGAATCTTCATTTACCATTAAAGGCGGCTGATACTCTTCGAATCCTGCCTTTATATTCTCTTCTAGGAAGAAGTTAATAAGCGCTCTTTGCAAACGAGCGCCTTTGCCTTGATAAACTGGAAAACCGGCTCCGGTAATTTTAACCCCTAAATCGAAGCGAATCAATTTAAGCTCCTCCGCGAGTTCCCAGTGCGGCTTGGCAGTATTCCCTAAATTGGGTAAATCGCCATGGCGCGCTACTTCTAGATTGTCTTCGGGAGTTTTACCATCAGGAACCAAATCAATCGGCACATTTGGCAGCGCTACTAAATCCTGCTCTAAGCTAGATTTAAGCTGCTCCTGCTCCTGCTGAAGCTCTTTTACCTTTTCCTTAAGTTCGGCGGTGCGGTTCTTAAGGGCATTAGCTTCTTCTCCTTTCCCCTGCTTAAAGAGCATTCCTATTTCTTTCGAAAGCTTATTGCTCTCCGCAAGCGTTTGATCCAATTCATTTTGGTTCTGACGACGCAATTCATCCAAACGAAGGATATCGGCAATAGCCTGTTCGGCCTCAATACCGCGTTTGCGCAATCCCGTTACTGCTTCGGCAGCATTCGTACGGAGATAGGAAATTTCGAGCATGATAAAATTTTTCGCGAAGTTAAGCATCGAGGGCCTTCAAAGAAAGCGGATTAGGGCCCTTTTAAACATAAAAAAACCCTGAACGAACAAAAGCTCGGTCAGGGTCAAATATTAGAACAAGTCTTTCGGGATTAAGCGTTTGGCTCTACCGATACGTAAGACTTATTATTAGCTTTCTTACGGAATGTTACCGTACCGTCTACTAGAGCAAATAAGGTGTGATCTTTACCCATACCTACATTAGCTCCTGCATTGTGACGAGTTCCACGTTGACGTACAATGATGTTACCCGCGATAGCCTGCTGACCACCGAAGATCTTTACACCAAGACGTTTACTTTCTGATTCGCGTCCGTTCTTCGAACTACCTACTCCTTTTTTGTGAGCCATGTCTTAAAAATTTTGAGTTATAGTTACCGATTAACCGATCTTAGTAATCTCAATTTGAGAGATGTACTGCCGGTGACCGTTCATCTTCTGGTAACCTTTACGACGTTTCTTTTTAAACACTAATACCTTATCAGCTTTGGTGTGCTGAATAACCTTTGCATCAACTTTGATGCCTTCTATAACCGGGGCGCCAACTTCAACTTTGCCTTTGTCGTCTGTTAATAATACTCGGTCGAAAGAAACTTTCGCTCCTTCCTTAGCATCAAGACGATTAACAAAGATGCGCTGATCTTTTTGTACTTTGTACTGGTGCCCTGCTATCTCTACGATGGCGTACATATTCTTAAAAATTTTGGGCTGCAAATGTAAAACAATTATCCTACAATAACATAGCCCTCGAATCTTTTTTGATTTTTTGAGCTAAGAGCCTAAAGTCGGCTTGCTTAAATTTCACAAATTCTTAACAAATTTAGTGGCTATTCTCGGCTTTTAGAGCCTGCTTGCCCCTTAAATTTTGCGCAAAAAGCCTTAACATTGCGGCAGCGCTACAGGCGTTAAAATGAACACAAAATCTATTTCATGATGAAGAAAAATCTTCTTGGTTTAGTTCTTCTGCTTGGCATGGGCAGCTTAAATGCTCAGACTAAGATTAAATTTGAAGAATACGACCTCGACAATGGCTTACATGTAATCTTACATGAAGACCACAGTACGCCTATTGTGGCGGTATCCGTACTTTATCACGTGGGCAGTAAAAACGAAAAAGAAGGTCGTTCTGGCTTTGCCCACTTTTTTGAACACCTCATGTTCGAAGGATCACCCAATATTGAAAGGGGTGAATACATGGAATTGGTACAATCCAATGGCGGCCAATTAAATGCCAATACTAGTTTTGACCGCACCTTTTATTATGAAATCCTACCTTCCAATCAATTGGAATTAGGATTGTGGTTAGAAAGTGAGCGTATGTTCCACGCTACCGTAGATATGCAAGGGGTAGAAACCCAGCGCGAAGTAGTGAAAGAAGAAAAACGTTTGCGTATCGACAACCAACCTTATGGTTCTTTCCAAGAAAAGATGTTTGGAGCTGCTTTTAAAGACAGCTATTATGGCATTCCTCCTATTGGCACCATGGAAGATTTAAATGCAGCGGAAATAGCAGATTTCGAAGATTTCTACAAGACTTTTTACGCTCCTAATAATGCTACCCTTTCTATTGCTGGTGATATCGACATCGACCAGGCTAAAGAATGGATTGCGAAATATTTTAGTGGTATCCCTACTGGAACCAATGAAATTCCTCGTCCGACTGAAGCGCCAGCGCCCTTAGCTAGCCAAGTAATTGATACGGTTTACGATAATATCCAATTACCAGGAGTATTTATCGGTTATCGTAGTCCCAAGCAAGGCACCAAAGAGGCCTATGCCATGGACATGATTTCTACCATTCTATCGGACGGACAAAGCTCACGTTTATACAAGAGCATTGTAGACGACAATCAATTAGGTCTAGTGGTTCAATCTTTCCCCTTCACCTTAGAAAACGCCGGTTTGTTTATCACCTTCGGATTGGCTAACCAAGGGGTGGATCTTGGAGATTTCATCAAAGCAATTGACGATGAAATTAATACCATGACCCAGGAAATGATTTCCGAACGCGATTACCAGAAGATTCAAAACAAACTCGAGAACCAGTTTGTGTCTACCAATGGTAGTATGGCTGGTATTGCCGAAAGTTTGGCCAATTATCACGTATACTATGGCGATGCCAATCTCATTAATACCGAGATTAAGGAATACCGTAAAATTGACCGCGAATACCTTTTAGAGGTAGCGAAGAAATACCTACGCCCCGAAAACCGCGTGGTACTTTACTATTTACCTAAATCTGAACAGCAATAAGATTTACCATGAAACGAATTATCAGCAGTCTTTTCACCTTGCTTATCAGCACCGCTGCCTTTGCTCAGCTCGATCGCTCAGTTCGCCCTGAGCCCGCTCCCGCAAAGGAAATTAAGTTTGGCGAGTATAAAATGTATGAACTCGACAATGGCTTGAAAATCATTGTTGTAGAAAACGATAAACTACCACGTGTTTCCTTTAGCTTGGTGGTTGACCGTAACCCAATTGTTGAAGGAGATAAAGCCGGTTATGTATCTATCGCTGGCTCCTTATTACGTCAGGGAACTACCAACCGTAGCAAAGACCAATTGGACGAGGAAGTGGACTTCATTGGCGCACGCCTATTCACCGGATCGGCCAATGTTTTTGCCTCAGGCCTAAGCAAATACGAGGATGAAATCGTTGAGCTTTTAGCGGACGTTGCCCTTAACCCATCCTTCCCAATTGAGGAGTTTGAAAAGCTTAAGAAGCAGTCACTTTCTGGCATAGAAAGCGGTAAAGAAGATCCTAACACTTTAAGTTCTCGTTTGGTTAATCGCAGCCTTTACGGTGCCGATCATCCTTACGGTGAATTAGAAACCGAAGCAAGCTTAAACAATATCACCCTCGAGGATTGTAAAAACTATTACGATACCTATTGGGCACCTAATAACACATACATTACCGTAGTGGGTGATATTAGTCCGCGTAAAGCAAAAAGACTAATTAAAAAGCACTTCGGTGACTGGCAGCGTAAAGAGGTTCCAAGCACAGAGTATGCTGCGGTTCCTTCTTACGACAAGACCGAAGTAAAAATCATTAACCGTAATGCTTCGGTACAAACTGTATTGGAGTTAGGAAACACGATTGATTTAAAGCCTGGTCACGAAGACGCGGTGAAAATGCGTCTAGTAAACCAAATCTTAGGTGGTGGCAGTATCGGGCGTTTATTTAAAAACATCCGTGAGGACAAAGGTTACACCTATGGCGCTTACTCTAGCTACGACACCGATCGTTTGGTAGGCTCTTTCAGCGCAAGCGCCAGTGTGCGTACTGAGGTTACCGATAGCGCGGTAATGGAATTCATCAAGGAGTTTAAGCGCCTTCAGAATGAACCGGTGGCTGCCGAGGATTTACAAGCGGCGAAAAACTATATCATTGGTACTTTTGGCAGCTCTTTGGAGAGCCCTCAAACCATTGCGCGTTTTGCTTTAAACATCGAGCGTTACGGCTTACCTAAAGATTACTACGAAACCTACCTTAAGAAATTAGACGCGCTTACCGCAGAAGATGTAATGGCCACAGCCAAGAAATACATCAAAGCGGATAATTTGGTAATTACCGCGGTAGGTAAAGGTTCCGAAATTATTTCTGACCTCGAGAAATTTGGTCCGGTTAGCTTCTACGACTTTAATGGTGAAGAAACTGGTCCGCCTAGCTTACCCGTTCCCGACGGAATGACCGCTAGCGATGTAATCAATAAGTACGTTGAGGCCTTAGGCGGTAAAGAAGCATTGGAAGCCGTAAAAGACCTTAAGATTACCAGCAACGTGAGTATTGCAGGAATGCCTATGCAAGCCACTAGCGTAGAAATGCGCAAGCGCCCCGATTTATACTTCAACGAAATGAGTGTTGGCGGAATGGGTGTTGTGCAAAAAACCGTATACGATGGTAAAAAAGCCATCACCGGTGGAATGCAAGGAAAGCAAGAGTTGGAAGGCGAGCAGATTGAGGCCTTAAAAGACCGTATTACCTTCTTTGCCGAAACGCAATACGAAGCTTTAGGATATAAATTAAACCTTGCTTCTATCAACTTAGTAGACGGTGAAAAAGCCTACCTAATTGAAGTAGACAAGGGCGATGGCAACATCATTTCCGAGTATTACTCAGTTGAAACTGGTTTAAAAATCAAGGAAGAAACCAGCATGGAAGGACCGCAAGGAACTATGACCATGGCCCAAAGCACTAGCGACTACCGCGAAGTAAACGGCGTTATGTTCCCTTATAGCATTAAAATTTCTGGTCCGCAATCGGTAAGCATCGATGTGCAGGAGGTTTTGGTAAATACCAAGATTAAGAAAAGTGCTTTTAGCTACGAATAAGCTAAGCTTCTATTAAATTTCTAAAGCCGCTTCCCTAGGGAGCGGCTTTTTCTTTGCCTTGCAATCGCTTGCGTATACGATCGGCAGGAGAGCCTTTAAGGTTTACTAAATAAACTCCTACTAGAATTAGGGTCATCCCTACAAAGTGTTCCGGTCCAACCGCTTCTCCGTCCCAAACACCCCACAGCAAAGCAACCATGGGTATAGCATAGGTAACACTGGCGGCAAATAAAGAGGATGTTCCCTTGATCAGGTAATTGAAAATAATTACTGCCAAGCTGCTACCCACAATGCCCAAGAGGCTGATATAGCCTAAGTTTTTCCAAGCCTCTGGATCGGTCTGCATCACTTCAATAAAATCGGTTCCCATTAAATACATAAGGGCCGGAGGACCAATAGTTGAAGTGCTTAGCAATGTTATGGATAAGGAGTCGAGGTCTCTAAGCTTAAGGTTTATAAAATTGATGCTTATCGCGTAACAAATGGTGGCCAGAATTGGATATATACCATAGGAAAGTTTCGCAGGATTCACATCTAAACCGGGTAAGAGCAACCAAAGAGCACCGGCAAAGCCCAGAACTATACCCATTGCACCAATCCATCGCACCTTAACCCCAAACCAAATTAGCCCCAAAACAAGCGTAAACAAGGGTACTAAAGAATTCAAAATACCCACTAATGACGAATCCAATTTAGTCACCGCCAAGGGAAAAAGTACATAGGGAATTCCATTACCGAAATAGCCCACCGCTAATAGGGCAATGAGGTCCTTTCGTTGGAAACGCTTAAAGCGACGAAAGGCAATTAAGACCGAAAAAAGCCAGGCGGTACTGATTCGTATGAAAGCAATTTGCACATAATCGAAACTCTGCAAACCGCGCTTCATCAATATGAAGGAACTACCCCAGATAAGGGCTAAACTGATAAATAAAAACCAAGCCAAAGCCGGCTTCATTCCTTTTTCGCTCATGGCGGCAAAGTTAGTCTTTGTCGCAAGCCTACATCCAACTATCTTTGCGACAGATAGAATGTTTCGATCAATCCTCTCATATGGCCTTGCATTTAGCCTATCCTTAGCGGTAGCAGTGCCCTTTTTGCTGCACCTCGGATTGTATCAGCAAAAGGTAAATCAGATCAGAAAGGAAGTTAAAGTGCTGTTCGAATCGGGCATCGCAGACCATGAACTTGAGCATTTCGAATGGAATTTGGCAGACTATGAAGCGCTGGAATGGGAAGAAGAAGGCAAGGAATTTTTATACCATGGCTATAAATACGATGTCTATCGCATCCAAAAGGAAGGAAACACGGTAAAAGTTTCGGCCTGGCTCGACCACCAGGAAAGCAGCTTAAAAAAACGCTTTACTAAGCTTTTAGAAAAACATCATCCCAAACCCAGCGACAAAGAACTGCACTTTTTTAAGGTTCTAAAAAATCAATTCCTGGCCAAGACCTTCCTATTTAATCCTTTCAATTACCAAGAAAAAAGCTTTCGCTTGATGAACGATCTTGGTTTAAGCACTAGCTTAAGCTTAGACGACCCTCCACCCCGATTTAAGTTCTGAAACCATCAATAATTCAGAACTTAATTTAAAAAGACATGCAAAAAATATATAAACTGCTTTTGCTGCTTGCCTGCACCTTTAGCTTGCAAGCCCAGCAACTTTATGTGTACGATGCCGAAGAAAAACAAGCTTTGGAAAGGGTAGTCGTGCGCGTTTTTACCGATAACCTTGGGGCACTCTATACCAATGACAGAGGTATCGTAGACATTACTGCTTTTAAAGGCGCCCGTGAAATAGAAATTAGCTCTTTAGGTTATCAAACTCTTATCGTAAGCTATAGTGATCTTAAGCAACTTAAGTTTAAGATCGGACTTAACTCACAGCCCTTAGCCCTCGATCAGGTGGTGATTTCTGCCACCCGCTGGAATCAATCTTCGCGCGAGCTGCCTTATAATATCAGCACCTTAAAAACCAAGGACGTCATTTTCAATAATCCTCAAACTACTGCCGACCTGCTCGGCTCGAGCGGTGAGGTATTTATTCAGAAAAGTCAGCAAGGTGGAGGAAGCCCAATGATACGTGGTTTTGCTACCAATCGCCTCTTAATTGCGGTAGACGGAATTCGCATGAATAATGCCATTTTCCGCTCTGGGAATTTGCAACAGGTAATTTCCTTAGACCCCTTCGCGGTAGAACGGACCGAAGTTTACTTTGGGCCAGGCTCAGTTATTTACGGCTCTGATGCTATTGGGGGCGTAATGAGCTTTAGTACTTTAAGCCCTGACTTAAGCAGCAACTCTGATTTACTGGTGAAAGGCAGTACCTACAGCCGAGTTTCGAGTGCCAATAATGAGAACAGTCATCACTTCGATATTAATATCGGAGGACAAAAATGGGCTTATCGCGGAAGCGCTTCCTATTTCAATTACGGCGATCTGCGCATGGGCTCCAAAGGCTCCGATCAGTTATTACGTAGGTGGTATGTTTCGGATGGTTTTGCCGCAGTGCGCAATCCCGATCCAGAGGTGCAAAAAAACACTGGTTTCGACCAATTCACCACCATGCACAAATTGCTGTATAAGCCCAATTCTAAATGGGATTTTGAATATGCCCTGCACTATTCTGAAACCAGTAATTACGATCGCTATGACCGCCTTATTCGCACTCGTAATGGCAATCCACGCTCGACCGAATGGTATTACGGTCCGCAAATTTGGATGATGAATAAATTGGAGATTAATAATCGCCAAAGCACTCCTTTCTCCGATCGCATTACCCTCCGCTTAGCCCAACAGCAATTTGAGGAATGTCGAAACGACCGCGATTGGAACTCCATAGTCCTACAACAGAGAGAAGAATCGGTAAGTGCCTATTCACTTAACCTCGACTTACTCAAACGCCTGTCGAAAGACCATAAAATCTTTTACGGACTGGAAGGAGTCTATAATGATGTTGCTTCTAATGGTTATTCGACCAATATCCTCACCGAGGAGCGCAATGACATTGCCGATCGCTATCCACAGGCCACTTGGCAATCCTACGCCGTTTATATCAACCATGAATGGGAATGGAGTGAAAAATTCACCTCTCAATTCGGTCTGCGCTACAATCAATTTACTATTAATACCGATTTCAGCGGAAACCAAGATTTTTACCCCCTACCCTTCCGCGAAAGCGAATTAAACACGGGGAATACCACGGGTAGTTTGGGCTTTGTATACCGCCCCTCCGAATCATGGAAATGGCGCCTTAATTTAGGAACCGCCTTCCGCGCGCCAAATGTGGATGACATCGGCAAAGTTTTCGACTCAGGCGATCAAATTGTGGTGGTGCCTAATCCAAACTTGGAAGCCGAATACGCCTACAATGCGGAATTGGGCGTGGCTGCCTTGCTGGGGGCACAAGTAAAATTCGATTTGAGCGCTTATTACACCCTTCTAGACAATGCCTTGGTGCGCCGACCTTATGTGCTTAGCGGACAAGACAGCCTAGTTTACGATGGCGAATTGAGTCAGGTGCAGGCGGTACAGAATGCCGCGCGCGCTAATGTTTATGGATTTCAAATTGGCTTAGATTGGCAGATAAATGGACAATGGACCTGGCGTAATCAGTTTAACTGGCAAAGAGGCGAAGAAGAAGATGATGCTGGAAACATCGGACCTTCCCGTCATGCGGCGCCTTGGTTCGGCATCAGCCGCTTGCAGTATAAAGTTGATAAGCTGCAAGTAGAAGCCAATGTGCAATACAGTGGTGAAGTGGCTCCCGATGCACTCAATTTTGAGGAAAGGGGCAAAGACTATATCTACATTATTAATGAAAATGGTGAAGCCTATTCGCCCGGTTGGTATACCCTAAACTTAAGAGCAATGTATCAACTCAGTGAATATTGGTCACTAAGCGCTGGAGTAGAAAACATCACCGACCAACGCTACCGTCCTTATAGCAGTGGCTTGGTCGCCCCCGGAAGAAACTTCATTCTGGGGATCAGAGCGAATTTCTAATTAAAAGCCTCGTCGATTGACGGGGCTTTTTTAATTTCAATGCCAAATAAATTTTAGAATGCTAAAAAGAGCCACTTCACTTTTAATAGGATTAAGCTTGATTCTCACCTTAAGCTCCGCAGACAAGCAAGGAGGTATTCAAAATCATGTACAAATCGGCTTAAATTCCAGTGTGAATTTCCCATTGGAAGTGATCAGCCAGGATGGTGAAAACCTCGCCATGAGTGTAAATTCAGAAGGTGTTCTGCATCTTGGAACCTCACTTAATCGAAATCAATCTGCTTCTAATGGCTACTTACTTTATGTAGAGAAAGGTATAAGAACTGAAAGAGTTAAGGTTGATGTGGCTGGAAAAGCCGGCTGGGCTGATTATGTTTTTGATGAAGACTACCCACTCATGAGCCTCGAAGATCTCGAAGCATTCATTGAAAAAGAAAACCATTTACCCGGAGTACCTAGTACAGACGTGGTATTAAAAGAAGGCATGGACCTGGCAAAAAATGACCGTATTCTGCTTGAGAAAATAGAAGAGCTAAGTCTGCATATTATTGCCTTAAACAAAAGAATCGAAGAGCTTGAGAAGAAATAAACTTAGTCTCTTTAGCGCGCTTTTCATTAGCTTTCTTAGTCTCAACGCCCAAGACGAAGGTTGTGGTAACGCAACGGTAATAATTTCTGAAGACAAACCTATTAATTGGCAATACCCCGAGGTATTAGTCCTAGAAGATAGTTTTAGTGGCCCTCAACTCGATCAAAATATTTGGGGTTTTGGCTTCCCTTGGGGACGAATTTTAGTTGATGATGCCCTTGAAGGGATGGCGGAGGAAAACCTTTCTTTTAGAGATGGGAAGGCGATTATCAAAACTGAATATCGACCCCGTGATTTTGACCGCTTTATTTTTGAAAATGGACAATTAATTGGTACCGAACCCGTGCCAAAAGACTACAGCAGTGCCGGCTTTTATTCCAAGATTGAATTCACCCGTGGAAGTTTTGAACTTGATTATGAAATAGATGCTATAAGTGCACAGTGGCCTGCATTCTGGCTTTTAGGTGACTGCCAACAGGAACTTGACATTTTTGAATATTTCTATGGAAATAGCATCTTTCACGACAATTGGACCAAGGAAATTAGCTATAGTTTACATCAAGATTATAACTGTGTCACTCCTGATAAATGCAGATTAACTAAGGCAATTTCTTTAGAAGATAAATTCTACGAAAAGCCCCTGTATAGCGCCTTAGATTGGGATTTTCATCAACTGAGATTTTACAGTAAACCTGAAGACGCTGACTGGATCCATTACCGTTGGCGCGATTTTTCATACCGGCCAATTGCTTATCCAAAAAAAGGAGATATTCTTTACCAATCGAGGTATTTTCCTTTTGACCGACCAATGCGAATTCTCATCGGCCAAGGGGTGCATGAAAATATTGACAAGAAAATTAAAGAAGGGGCTCGTTTCTTTAAAATTGATCACATCCGAGTTTGGCAAAAAGCAATTCCGAATGGCAAATACAAACTTGACCTTAATTTTGATTACAATAATGAGTATGACGGAATAATATGTGCGCAAAAAGTAGAGCTTATAGACCGCAGTCCTTTTGACCACAAGGAATATCTAATTGTGCGAGCTCTGGAAAGTGTAGAAATCCACTCAGGCTTCGATTCGCAAACCAACTTCCTAGACCTAAAAGCAACTACAAATTCAGAAACTAGATATAATGTTGGTAACTCTAAGTTTACACTCACGCCCCAAAATATAACTGGGCTGCAGTTCTTCAACCTTCAAGGATTCCTAATTCATGAAGTTAATGGCTTATTTGAACCTATTCACGAAAGGGATAATTTGATTCAAAAGGAACGAACTTCCCAAAAACTGGAAGGGATATTTATTGTCAAAATAAAATTTTCAGATGGCACTCAAACCATTTTAAAGCTTGGTTTCTTCTAGCTTGTACAGTTTAAAATACTGGAAAGATGAGACCTCTTTAAATTTTCCATGTTCTGTGTGTGGGATGTATTCCTGAGAAAGCAAATAAATAGATTTATCTGGGTCAAAGCCATGAAATGAAAGTAAATCTATCCTTTCGTAGCGCATCATATAAGCCTTAAGTGACCAATTAAAAATAACCTGATCAGTTACATATATTCGGTTAAGATCTTTGGGTAATTCTTCGACACAAGAATGCATGTCAGTTATGAGTACCTCATCTCGTTTAAATTTCCCCCAGT
The DNA here is from genome assembly GCA_913055685.1 of uncultured Flavobacteriales bacterium. GTDB lineage: Bacteria > Bacteroidota > Bacteroidia > Flavobacteriales > Schleiferiaceae > Croceimicrobium. The sequence goes on along the minus strand of CAJXKC010000001.1, from coordinate 1,203,725 downwards.
TCAAAAGGAATAGTCCAATTGCAATTGAAAGTAAGACATAAGAAAATAGGTTTAAATACCTTGTACCTCGAGTCTTAAGTGCAGCGTGTAATATATTTAAAGCTGGTAAAAGTAAAACAGCTATTGCCATGGCATAAAAGGGAAAACTCGTACTTAAATAAAACGGTCGCTGTACCAAACTAACCATGAGTGGTAATGATCCAGAGAAGGCTATCCCTATTAGGTACCAAAAGTACCTTAAATCCAAAATCGAAACTTTTGGGCTAAACTTCTTTTTAACACCAATAACCAGCAATGCAGAAATAAGAATAGGTAGAACCAATTGCTGAAACAATTCGCCTAAAATCCAAAAGTGCGAACTTACAGTTGGATTATTCGCTAAGCGCTCTGCGGTTCGCACAAATAAGTATTGATCGAAAAAGTGCTCGGCACCATCAAAAAGAAGCAAACCGAAGCCTAAGCAAAGGCTAAAAACTACGGTAATCAGACCATATATTAAATGTGTTTTTTTTCGATCAATAAATATTGTATAAATAAATGGAGCTGCTAAAAGAAAGACTCCAACCGGACCTTTAATTAAAAAGGCAATAAGGTTAAAAACAGCAAAAATAAATGGTCCAAATACCCAGAAGGTATTTTTATCTTTTGACCATAAGAACCACCAATGTGAAAATAAAAGGACCGGTATTAGTTGAACCTCCATCATATTATAACGGAAAGTCCAAAACATGGTGGGCATTAAGACCCATATAATAAGACTAAACCAGAACCCCTTTTCTGCTCCTGGTTTTAATACTTCTAAATTTAGACGAAGGCCCCAAATGGAAAGAAAAAAAAGCAGCGCAATAAACAATCGTTCAACCCAAAACCCATCGCCAAAAATTCGAAAAAAGACAGATAAATTAAATAAGCCTAGTGGAGGGTTTTCATAAAACCCATCCAAACCAAAAAAATCCTGTCCATAATAAGGCTGCCAAAAACTTCCAATACCTTCCGCCATGTTCAAGGATACTGCTGCATACATAGCACCATCCATAAACATACCCTTCATAAATAGAAAAGGAAGAACTAAAAGGGTAGCAAAACCAATTGCTATTCTGTTTAAAGCTTTCATGGCTGCGCAAGTTAATTGAAAAGCAAATTCTAAAGGCCAAAAAGCAAACCTTCTACCCTTATGTCCCGTTAATTTCTACACACCAAAAAAGCATTATGAAGAAAACTACTCTATTATTCCTTAGTCTTAGCCTTTGCGGTAACTTGTGGGGGCAAGTGGCCGAAGCCTGGCAGAGCACCAATGGTAGCCATGGTCCAATCCACCACCCGGTTACCTTTGCCATTGGAGATTATGGATACTCACTCACCGGCACCAATAATTTCAATGCCAATACCGCGGCAGTTAAACGCTATAATCCGGTAACTGACTCCTGGTCGAATCTTTCCGATTTCCCGGGCGGAGCGAGAGGTTTTTCCATTGGCCTCGCCTATAATGGTTCCGGTTACATTGGTTTTGGGGTAAATGGTAGCAATTACTTTCGCGACCTATGGCGTTTCGATACCGCCAATAATCAATGGACCCAATTAGCAAATTGTCCTTGTAAGGCCAGACGCCACCCGGCATTCATGGCCGCCAACGGGAAAATCTACGTAGGTCTGGGTAATGATAACACTGGCGATTTAAAGGATTTCTATGTCTACGATATTGCTACAGATAGCTGGTCGGCTCTCCCCGACATCCCTGGATTACCACGACACCACCCTTTTATGTTTAGCGCCAATGGCGAAGTTTATGCTGGTATGGGTCATGGTGGTCAGATAATCTTTAAAGATTGGTATAAACTAGATACGGTAAGCAATACCTGGCAAACCATGAGCAATTTCCCCGGTGAAGCTCGCGTAGCCGGTACACAGTTTAGTCACCGTGGCGTAGGCTATGTTCTTAGTGGCGATGGCGACAATCACAGTTGGATGAACACTGGTGAGTTCTGGAAGTACAACGATGCGAATGATACTTGGAGTCAATTAGCGCCGCACCCCGGAGTAAGTCGTTGGGCCCCCGGATCTTTCGTGATTGGCGATACGCTTTATTTCTTTGGCGGGGTTAACCGTCAGTCGCAGAGCTTCCCTACCGATATGTTTAAATATTGGTTTAACAGTGATGCGATATCTATATCAGAAAGAAAAATGCCTAGTCTAAACTGGTATCCCAATCCTTCCAAGGGAACTATTTATGTTAATACCAATGAAGTTAAGGCTTTACGCCTGATGGATTTACAGGGAAAATTAATGCAAGAAATTGAAGTAGAATCTGAGTCAGTGCAAATTAATGACCAGTACAAAGGAGTCTTCCTTATCCAAAGCCTCCTCCACTCTGGCGAAAGCCAATTTGACCGAATCATTCTAGAATAATTTTAGAATTAATCCATTGTAGCGCAAAGGCTAGCGATTAGTCTTTGCGCTATTTTTGTACTATGAAAAAGTGGTTAGCTCGATTATCGCGTCTGGAAATAGTTTTAATCTTTCTGGTAATTATCGCCGGATCGGTGGTACGCATGACTGGCTCTGGAATGGGTTGCCCTGATTGGCCTATGTGCTTTGGGCATTTAATTCCGCCTACCGAAAGGGCTCAATTGGATTGGAAACCCAATACCGAGTTCAATAAAAAGCAAATCATCATTGTAGATGAAGCGCTATTCTTTGCTAAAGAAGACTTTATAACCGGTAGCAATTACAATCCGGAAAACTGGGAAAAATACACCAAGCACGATTATGCCATTTTTAATGCTACCCATACTTGGATCGAATACATAAATCGTCTTATCGGCGCCTTGTCTGGCATTCCCATGCTCATAATGCTAGTATTAAGCCTATTTCTATTTAAAGAAAATTGGCGCTATCTAGCTTTATCTGCCGCCGGACTCTTTATGCTAGGTTTTGAAGCATGGTTGGGCAAACTAGTGGTAGATGGCAACCTCATTCCCGGAAGCATCACCATTCACATGATTGGTGCTTTAGCAATCGTGGCCATTCTTTTGGTTTTTAATGCCTTGCTCGAAAGAGACTCGACACCTACGCTTGGCCATACTAAGAAATTCCAAAACCTTAGCCTTGTGGCTCTTGCCTTAATGCTCGTACAAATTGGATTAGGAACCCAGGTTCGCGAAAGTATTGATGGCTTGCAGCAAGCCGGACTAGCCCGGACTGACTGGATGACTAATATAGACCCCATCTTTTACGTGCACCGTAGTTTCTCCCTCCTCATTCTAGCCCTTTACTTCTACCTATGGCAAATGAATCGTAAACTTAAATTGGGCTATTGGCAATGGAGGTATATCGCGGTGGCACTGGGCTTAGAACTGCTTATTGGCATTATTCTGGCCTATTTTAATTTACCCCATTTTGCGCAGCCATTCCACCTATTATTAGGGGCTATTCTCTTTGCATTGCAGAGTCACGCTTTAATAAAGCTTTTTCTGCATGGCGAGCGAAAGGTAATTCCTATTCAATAGATTATTCTGGCGGCTCCTCGTAGAGAATATCCATCGCCCGCATACTTTCTTCCAGGGGCACTTGGATGATTACATTGTTGAATCCGCCGGTGGGTAAAAGGCTATTTAAGGTTTCGTTTAATAGGTAAACACGAATTCCCTCCGACTCTAATCGCGATTTGATGATGTAGGCCTCATTGATGGAGTCGAACTCCGCAATTTTTACGAGTTCTCCCATTTTAGGGTTTCAATTAGGTGGATCATTTCCCCGCGCATGAAATCGTTCACCGGTTTTAAGGAATCAGCATTCGGACTAGCATAGTAATACAATACTCCCCGCAGAAAGTGATTAGTACTATCGGTCATAAAGAACTGTAAATTGGTCGCGGCATCACCCTTTAATTGATAGAGTAAACCGTAAACCTGCTTGTCTTCATTGAGGTAAAGCTTTTCATCAATGCCATCCGCCTTTACCGTGTGTTTGTAGGCCAGTCGATGCCCATCCGCTAAAAGCGTATCGAGGTTATCATCCTTAACCGCTTTATAGGTGAGCTGCAAGGTGGCCTTTAAGTTGGGATATTTAATATCGTACCAACAAGGACCCTTCAGTTCCAAATTGGCGCTTTTATTAAAGTCGAATGAATAGGGACAATCTTCCTCAAAGGCCTGATAATCGGCCGCGGGCGTACTTATACGGAAATAGCCTTTAGGTTTGGGATTGTATTCTGGGTCGCAGGCCAGCATGGTGAATATGGCCATCAGTACTAAACTAATCCTCTTCATCTTGTTCTTTTTGGAGAATAGTTACTTTGATCCGTTTCATGCGTCGACCTTCCAAGCTTTCTACCTTAAAAAGGTAATGCTTAAACTCGAGCTCCTCGCCCTTTTCCGGAAACTTCCCTGCTAATTCTAAGACGAAGCCCGCTAAGGTTTCGGCTTCATCGGTATGTTCCGAAAAATCATTTTCATCGGCATCCACCACCCTAAAGAAATCATTGAGGTGAATCTTGGCTTCGAAGACAAAGTTTTGATCGTCCAATTTCGAATAATACAATTCTTCGGCGTCGAACTCATCGCTAATTTCACCAACAATTTCTTCGATAATATCTTCCAGACTAACTATGCCCGAAGTACCGCCGTACTCATCTACCACAATAGCCAGGTGAATCTTTTTATCTTGAAACTCCCGCAGTAAATCATCGATTTTCTTGTTTTCGGGCACAAAGAAAGCTTCGCGCATGAGCGTCTGCCATTCGAAATCAGCTGGTTTATCTACATGGGGCAAGAGGTCCTTGATGTAAAGTACCCCTTTCACATTATCAAAATTTTCTTCAAACACTGGAATTCGTGAAAAACCCGATTCGAGGATAATTTTTAGGATGTCCCCGTAATTAGCTTCTTGGTCAACACAAACCACATCCATACGAGGCTTCATAATTTGACGCACATTAGTGGAACCAAACTTCACAATCCCTTCTAATATTTTCTGTTCCTCCTGAGAGCTTTCTTCATTGGAGGTTATTTCTAAAGCCTGACTCAAATCATCGACCGATAAGCCCTCTGTTTTCCTTTCCAACCTCTTTTCGATGAAATTGGTAGAACGCACCAGCAATAAGGCCACCGGCCTAAACAAACGCCGCAGAACGAACATGGGTCCGCTCATCATACTGCCAAAACCAATCGGATTCTTATTGGCATAAACCTTCGGTAAAACCTCACCAAACAGCAAGATTAAAAAGGTAATAGCCACAACCTGTACAATAAAGCCTAGGGTTTCATTATCCGAGAAATCGAAGAGAGCGGCGGTAATGAAGGAGGAGAGAATAACCACCGCCACATTAATGAAATTATTGGCGATTAGAATGGTCGCCAATAAAGTCTTGGGGTGATCCAATAACTCGCTAATAGATTCATGCTTTTTCTTATCATTTTCCTTCAGCTCATCCAAATCGCGTGAACTAATGGAAAAAAAGGCCACCTCAGAGCCGCTCACCAGAGCAGAGGCCAATAAAAGCAATACCAATAAGACTAGGGGGAAAATCTGACCTATTTCAAAAGGTCTTAGGATATCTAGAATAAAAAGTAAACTCGACGGTTCAGGGTCCAAATTCTTGGGTCTTGGTTAATACTTAGAAGGGAAGATCATCATCGTCGCCTCCATTATCGGTGCCAAAATCGGTGCTGGGACTTGCTTTCGGCTGACTAGCAGCTGGAGCATTGTAATTCCCGCCATTGTTTTGCCCCATGCCTTCATTAGCAGCCGGGCGACCACCTAACATCATAAAGTTATCACACATGATTTCAGTGGTATAGCGGGTTTCATTGGTCTTTTGGTCCTGCCAGCTACGGGTGCGAATCCGACCTTCTATATACACCTTATCGCCTTTGTGGAGGTATTTAGAAACTACCTCTACCAAGCCGCCGCGCACTACAATGTTATGCCATTCGGTTTGCGTAACCTGCTCACCATTGCGGTTGGTATAGGATTCGGAAGTAGCAATGGGAAAACGAGCCAGTGAACCTCCATTTTCGAAATGCTTGATTTCCGGTTCAGTACCTAAGTTTCCAATTAAAATTGCCTTGTTTAAACTTCCGTTTGCCATAATTTCTAATTCGCCTCTTTCACAAATATAAGGATTAGGAAGACCTAATCAAGCGGCAAAGTTAGCTGATTTTCATCCAAGTATTTTCGTAGCGGTCGAGGAAATGCAAGATTAGCTAATTCCTTTTCCAGACGGCGCTCGGACTCGGGAAATATTGCATTAGTAAATGGCTCTGATAAGTTGAGATACCAAACGTTTATATGCAGGCTTTGATGACTTAGTTTATGCCTCGCCAAGGAGATTTTTCGAGCCTTTAAATTAATAAGCTCCTGCTGATGGACCTCATCTAAATGTTCGAGCAATTCAGGCCAGGAAACCGGTCCTTCGGTTTCGATAAGCGGAAACTGATAAAGTCCATGCCAAATGCCCGCCTCCCTTTTCTCAACTAAAACCTTATCCTCCTGCAAAAGGTGAAAGTAATTTAGGTAGCGCTGCTTATCGTATACCTTGCGCTTCTTTTGCGGTAAATCTTCTACTTTATCTAATTTATAAGCCAAGCAAGCCGATTTTAATGGACAGTCCAGACAATTAGGATTACGGGGCACACATTGCAAAGCTCCAAACTCCATTAAGGCCTGATTGTGCAAAGCAGGTTTCTCTGGATCCAAAAATTGATCTGCATACCTTTGGAAGCGCTTTTTACCCTGACCAGTATTAATAGGCGTCTCATCCGCCGTAAGGCGACTTAAAACCCTAAAAACATTTCCATCAAGCACTGCGTGAGGCAAGTCAAATGCAAAAGAGGCAATGGCCGCCGCGGTGTAATCGCCCACCCCTTTTAAAGATTTTATGTCTTCATAATTGGAAGGGAACTCTCCCTGAAATTCATCACGTACCATTTGTGCCGCCGCTTGCATATTACGAGCTCTGCTGTAGTAACCCAGTCCCTCCCAAAGTTTCAAAACCTCTTCTTGGGGAGCATCTGCTAGTTGTTCGATTTTTGGAAAACGATCTAAAAAGCGCTCATAGTAAGGCAATCCTTGGGCTACTCGAGTTTGCTGCAGGATAATTTCACTTAACCAGATTGCATAGGGCTCAACATTTTCCCGCCATGGCAAAGAGCGTTTGTGCTGTTGATACCATCGATGAAGAGTAGAGCGTAAGGCCTCGAATTCCAAAATATTTGTTTTTGAGCAATTTAGCTTATAAAATAAATCCCATTGACCCCTTCGGGGTTCAGAAAAATCACTTTATATTTGCAGCCCTCAAAATTAGAGTTTTAACACATAATTGATATTCAAATGACTAAAGCTGACATTGTTACCAGAATTACCGATAAGACCGGCATGGAAAAGTCTGATGTTCAAGCCGTTGTTGAGTCTTTCATGAAGGAAGTTCGCAACAGTCTTGAGTCTGGTGAAAATGTGTACTTAAGAGGATTTGGAAGCTTCATTATTAAGAAACGTGCCGAAAAGACCGGTCGTAACATTTCTAAGAACACTACCATTATTATCCCAGCACACAACATTCCTTCTTTCAAGCCTGCGAAGACTTTCGTTGACTCTGTAAAGAAAAAAGTTAAGGTTGGCTAAGAAATCATGAATCGTGGTCCGATCATATTAGGCGCCGCTGGCGTTTTACTTATAACTGCAATCATGCTGATGCCGCGTAGTCCCCAGGCGGAAAATGCGCTTAGCATGGCAGAGGACCATAATCATGAAACTAGTGAGGTCTCAGCAAGTGGCCAGTCCCTTGCCGATTCTTTAGTTGATGAAGCATTACGACAACTTGAATCGGGTGAGTTGCCCCCGATGCAAGCGGTTCTTAGTATCCGGGATGTATCCGAAAAATTCCCAGAAAACGTGAAAGCTAATTTCACCTTGGGCGTAATGAGTATGCAAACGGGTCAGTACAGCAAAGCGATTGAGCGATTTAACAAAGTTCTAGCAGTGGATTCACAAAATCCAGATGCTCACCTCTTAGTAGCGCGTTCAAGAGTATTTATTGGTGATACTGCTGCGGCGATCAACGGTTTGAATGAAGCCCTAGAAGTACTTAGCGACGAAGAAATTAAAAATGCCATTCGTGAAGAATTGGCAAGTATTAACCCCAATTAAAAATTATTGTTATGCCTAGCGGTAAAAAGAGAAAACGTCATAAGATGGCTACTCACAAGCGTAAAAAGCGCTTACGTAAAAACCGTCACAAAAAGAAATAATTCGTGAATCCTTAAGGATTTACCACTTTCTGAAGCACCCATTTAATTGCGGTGCTTTTCGTGTTTCGGTTATAGTACTAATGTTCGCCTAAGGCGAGCTTAAAATATTTCAGGTGAGTACAGAATTAGTAATTAATTCGCGTACTGCCGATTCTGTAGCGGTTGCGCTACTTAAAGAGGGTAAACTATCTGAATTGCACTACGACAATTCAGATGAGTTTGCTGTTGGTGATGTTTATTTAGGAAGAATTAAAAAAATCGTTCCTGGATTAAACGCCGCCTTCGTTGACGTGGGTTATGAAAAAGATGCCTTTTTGCATTACCATGACCTAGGTCCGCAGATAAACTCTTTAAATAAATTTACCCGACGCACTGCCACCGGTAAACAACGTTGGTCATTGACCGACTTTGAGCAGGAGGCAGACATCGATAAAAACGGCAGTATTGATAAGGTTCTGCGCGAAGGCCACAGCTTGTTGGTGCAAATCGCAAAAGAACCCATCTCCACCAAAGGACCCCGTATTACTTCGGAAATTTCTTTGGCTGGCAGATATGTAGTATTGGTTCCCTTTTCCAACCGCGTAAGCGTTAGCAGCAAATTGCGGGACAAGGATGAAAAGGACCGACTACGCCGCCTCGTGAAGAGCATTAAGCCAAAAGGTTTTGGCGTAATTGTTCGCACCGCGGCACAAGATTGTCAGGTTGCAGACCTCGACAGTGACATTCAAGAATTGGTAGAAAAGTGGAAAATACTTCACCGTAATACCAAAAGAGCAAAGCCCCCTAAACGAGTTTTACGCGAACTAAACCGCGTATCAGCCCTTCTGCGCGATGTTTTAAATGACTCTTTTAACTCAATTGCAGTTGATGATCTCGACTTGTTCAATGAGGTTAAAGACTATATGCGCAATATTGAGCCCGAAAAGGAGAAGATTGTTAAGTACTACGAAGGTAGACTGCCAATCTTCGAACATTTCGGTATCGAACGTCAAATTAAATCCAGCTTCGGTCGCTCCGTAAGCATGGGCAAAGGGGCCTATCTTATTATCGAACACACCGAGGCTATGCACGTAATTGACGTGAATAGCGGCAATCGGTCTAATTCGGAAGAAGATCAAGAAGCGAACGCCCTGGCCGTTAACATGTCGGCCGCAGAAGAAATTGCACGTCAATTGCGATTGCGGGATATGGGTGGCATTGTGGTCGTAGACTTTATTGATATGCACCGCAATGAAAACCGTAAAAAGCTGTTCGAGAAGCTCAAGTCAGAAATGGCAACCGATCGAGCTAAGCACAAAATCTTACCCCCTTCGCGATTTGGCTTAGTGGAAATCACCCGTCAGAGAGTTCGTCCCGAAATGGCTATTCAAACCCGAGAAGATAATCCCGATGGCAATGGCCAGGTAGAAGCTCCCATCCTTATTGTTGAAGAAATTGAGAATAAACTTGAACTCATCAGCAAACAGGAAAAAGACAAAAACATTTACCTGCATTTACATCCCTTTATCGCTGCTTATTTAACCAAAGGCCTGTTTAATTCTACGCGTCGCAAATGGTCGAAAAAGTACAAACGAAATCTAAAGGTAATCCCCCGAGACTCCTTTAAGTTTCTTGAGTATCACTTTTTCAATGACAAAGACGAAAAATTTGAGTTTAACTAGAAAACAAAGGGCTTAGGAGTGCAAATATTTTTTGGTACTTTTGAGCCTCTAACCAAAAATCACAGATGAAAAAGGTAGTTTTAGTACTAGCAGCAATCTTTTCACTTAGTGCTTGCGTAAGCAAGAAGAAGTACACCGAATTGCAAGATCAGTATCAAGCAAAAGACGATGAACTTAGCAAAACTCGCATGGAGCTTGCCGCTTGTTTAGACAATCGTAAAAATGCAAACAAGGAAATCGAGTATTTGAAGCAAACTAATTATCAACTACTTAAAAACGTTGGTAATTTGTCAACTCTTTCTAAGAAAGAAGCTCAAAACCTTGAGAAGTCATTAGAGCAAATTCGCGAAAAAGACATGACCATCCGTAGTTTACAGGACGCCATCAATAAGCGTGACTCTGTAACCTTCGCCTTGGTTACTAGCCTTAAAGGTGCTACCGTTGGTATCGATGACGAAGACATTAATATCAACGTAGAAAAAGGAGTAGTTTATGTTTCTATTTCCGATAAACTACTATTTGCGAGTGGCAGCTCTACTGTAAATGGTAAAGCCAAAGAAGTATTGGGTAAAGTAGCTAAAGTATTGAAGTCACAGCCCGATTTGGAATTCATGGTTGAAGGTCACACCGACAATAAATCAGTTCGCAATGGTGCACCATTTGCCGACAACTGGGAGCTAAGTACCTTAAGAGCGGCTTCTGTTGTTCGCATTCTTGAGAAAGACTTTAGCATTAATCCTAAGCGCATGACTGTTGCCGGTAAAGGTGAGCACATGCCTATAGCTAGCAATGATAATGCTGAAGGACGCGCGCAAAACCGTCGTACACGCATTGTAATTCTTCCAAAACTAGATGAGTTCTACGAGCTTATCGAAGAAGGAATGGAAGAAGCTAAAAAATAATTCGAGGCAGCTTTATAAGCTCTTCTAATCATTTGAACCCTGACCTTGCCCAGCAAGCGTCAGGGTTTTTTTATGCTGCATCTGGAAATGACTGCTCTAATAAATTGTAAATTCGAGGCACCAATTAAAAAAGCATGAAAAAGATTATTGGATTATTCCTTTTGGCCTCGGGCAGCCTCTTTGCTCAGGACCAAGTAATGAGCCCAGAAAAATTATGGGAACTAGGACGCGTAAGCCTAGATGCCGTTTCACCCGACGGTAAATCTTATGTCTATGGTGTAAGCCGCTATGATGTGGCCGCCAACAAAGGCAATCGCAATTTGTATTTAATGGATATTAAGAGCGGGAAAACTACCCAACTTACCAGTTTAGAAGGTAGCGAGTACGGCGCCCACTTCATTAATGATCGCATTGCCTTTAACCACGGCGGACAATTGCATAGTGTTAAAATGGACGGTAGCGATTTACGCCCTTTAACTGCAGTGGAAGGCGGTATTGCTGGAGGCAAGGCATACACCATGAAAGATGGTTCCTTGCGTATCCTTTTCTCCAAATCCTTTAAAACCGCTACTACTCCAGCCGAAATGTATCCCGATCTACCCAAGGCAGAATTCCGAGTAATGGATGACTTAATGTACCGCCATTGGGACTCTTGGGATGATTATGAGTCGATGCAACTATGTTTTACCGACTACAAAGGTGAGCCCGCGAGTGGTTATAAAAACTTAATGGAAGGAACCAGCTTCGACTGTCCAGTTCCTCCTTTCGGTGGCTCGGAGAGCTATACCCTTAGCCCAGATGGAAAGAAAGTAGTATTCGAATCGAAACGCTTGAGCGGTAAAGAATTTGCCGAGCAAACCAATTCGGATATCTACATGATTGATTTGGAAAGCGGCCAAGAAACCAATCTTTCCGAAGGAATGATGGGTTATGATAAGAATCCACAGTTCTCACCCAATGGTAAAAAGATCGCCTGGCTGAGTATGGCTACCAATGGCTATGAGAGCGATGTGAATGATTTGATCATCATGGACCTAAAATCAGGCAAGAAAAGTCATGTGCTGAAGGAAATGGGCGCTTACGATCAATATACTTTCAACTCTTTTGCTTGGGAAGAAGACGATGAATTTGTGGTGGGCATTCCTACTATGGGGAGCAATCAAATCTTTGAATTAGAAATCGAGCGCAAGGGTTATGAATTAGAGAAAATTAGTAGTGGTGACCACAATTACAATCACTTTGAAATCGCAAAAGGTGGCTATGTGGTAGAGCGCCAAGACATGAACCATGCTACCGAAATCTACTTCGTGAAAGAAGGGAAAGAGGCTCAGAAGCTGACTAGTGTGAATGATGCCATATACGACAACTTGGGCATGAGCAAGATTGAAAAGCGCATGGTTAAAACTAGTGATGGCAAGGAGATGCTAACTTGGGTAATTTACCCCCCAGATTTTGATCCCAATAAAAAGTACCCTACCCTATTATATTGCCAAGGCGGACCACAATCTCAGGTTTCTCAATTCTACAGCTTCCGCTGGAACTTTCAGTTGATGGCGGCCCAAGGTTATATTGTAGTGGCGCCTAACCGACGTGGTTTACCAGGATTCGGTCGTGAGTGGAATGAAAAAATTTCCAAAGATTGGGGCGGCCAATCGATGCGTGATTACCTAGCCGCTATTGATGATGTATCTAAAGAGCCTTTTGCCGACGAAAACAATTTAGGCTGTATTGGCGCCAGCTATGGCGGTTATTCGGTTTACATGTTAGCCGGTATTCATGAAGGACGCTTTAAGAGCTTCATTTCACATTGTGGATTATTCGATTTGGAAAGCTGGTACCTCAGCACCGAGGAAATGTTCTTTGCCAATTACGACTTAGGAGGTCCTTTCTGGGACAAAGCCAATGCCGAAACCTACACCAAATTCGACCCCAAAGATTACGTGCAGAATTGGGATACCCCCATGCTCGTAATTCACGGTGGTAAAGATTTCCGTGTACCGGAAAACCAAGGTATGGAAGCCTTCCAAGCCGCGAAGCTGCGTGGTGTCCCCGCTCGTTTCCTATACTTCCCCAATGAAGGGCACTGGATTCTAAGCCCACAGAACGGACTAGTTTGGCACGATCAGTTCTTCAAATGGCTGGATACTTATTTGAAGTAAGATTTATTAAATCTCCTATAAACCCCGCACTTTTATTGCGGGGTTTTTTCTTTCCAACCGCTTTATTATTAAAGCCCTTTCGGTAGCTTTGCAGCCCTTTTACAGAATATATGGAGCTGGAAATCTTTCGATTAAGTAATGGCATTCGGGTCGTACACCGACAAATAGATCGGCCGGTGGCGCATTTTGCTTTTATGGTTTCCGCGGGCTCACGAGATGAACTCGAACATGAGCAGGGTTTAGCCCACTTTATCGAACATTGTCTTTTCAAAGGAACTCAAAAGCGCAAGGCCTATCACATCCTATCCCGCATGGAAGATGTGGGCGGTGAACTTAATGCCTTTACCTCTAAAGAGGAAACTGTTATCCATAGCACCTTCCTTTCGCCAGATTATGCGCGCGCAGTGGACTTGATCTGTGATATCGCCTTCCGCAGCACCTTCCCCGCTAAGGAATGTGAAAAAGAAAAAGAGGTAATCATCGATGAGATTCACTCCTATAAAGACAATCCTTCTGATGCCATTTTCGATGATTTTGAAGAAATCATTTTTCCCAATCACAGTTTAGGAAAAAACATCCTCGGCACTATCGACAGTGTAAAGTCTTTTAGCAGCAAGCATATAAAAGATTTTCTGGCTCGAAATTATCAAGCCGAGCGGATGGTCTTTAGCTCAGTTGGCAATATTTCGCGCAAGCGACTTGAGAAACTTTTAGAGGCACAAATCAAGGGTTTGGATCTTAGTGCTGGCGACGAAAGGCTCTTAATTAGACCTGAATCCCATCAGCCGCAAAGGCTAGAACAGAGTCGACCTGGTTACCAAACCCACGTAGTATTAGGCACCCACGCTTATCCTTCTCGCGATGATAAGATGCGACCTTTAGCTTTGCTTAACAACCTATTAGGCGGACCGGGAATGAACTCGCGTTTAAACCTGAATATTCGCGAGCGTTATGGCTTCACCTATCACCTTGAGTCATTCTACCACCCCTATTTAGACACCGGCTTGTTCGGAATTTATTTAGGAACCGACCCTGGAACCGCCGATAAAGCCATTAGTTTGGTACATAAAGAATTGCGTAAACTGCGAGAGCAAAAGTTGGGAATCCTGCAATTATCGAAAGCCAAGAAACAAATATTAGGGCAGTTTGCCATGGCTCAGGAAAACAATGGCGCTCTTATGATGTCCTTCGGGAAATCCTTATTGCAACACAATTACATCGAGAGCTTCGACGAAATTGTAAAGGACGTGGAGCAGATTTCGGCAGAAACCTTGCGCGAGGTGGCCAATGAAATTTTTGTGGAAGATTCTTTTAGTCAGCTGATATTCCGAAACCAAGTTCAAGACTAATTGTCGGTGAATTTTAGTTTCTTTGGGCATGGCCCAGAGCTCCCTCTCTACAAAAGCACGCGAAAACCTCTCAAAAGGGGCAGGCTTTAACACTTTTGCGGGTGTTTACACTCCGTCTATCCTTACCATTTTAGGGGTAATTATGTACCTGCGTTTTGGCTGGGTACTGGGCAATGTTGGCCTGATTGGCACCCTACTAATTGTAACGATTGCCACCTCGATTACCTTCTTAACCGCACTTTCCATTGCCAGCATTGCTACCGATCAGAATGTAAAAACCGGTGGCGCCTATTATATGATAAGTCGTTCCCTGGGTATAGAAACCGGCGGCGCCATTGGCATCCCCTTATACCTCGCTCAGGCTTTATCCATTGCTTTATATACCATTGGCTTTGCCGAAAGTTTGGTACAGGTATTCCCTCAATTCGATCAAAAGTTAGTGGGCTTAATTACTACTGTCGGCGTTGGAGGCCTAGCACTCTATTCCGCTAAAATCGCCATCCGCAGCCAGTTCTTTATTATGGCGGCCATCGCCATTTCTATTGTGTCATTAATCTTTGGTCAGCCCATCGAAGAAACCGGCATTACTTATGGCACACCAGCTGCCGCTGAAGTAGGCTTCTGGCGTGTATTCGCAGTTTTCTTCCCTGCAGTTACTGGTATTATGGCCGGAGTTAATATGTCAGGTGACCTCAAAGACGCTAAGCGCTCTATACCGCGAGGTACTTTTCTGGCTATCGGTACTGGCTACCTTATATACATGCTATTACCGGTGGTTTTGTCCTTTAGAGCTGGAAACGAAGCCCTAATATCCGACCCCTTAATCATGCGCAAAATTGCCTTTTGGGGCGATGCTATCCTATTGGGAGTATGGGGAGCTACCCTTAGCTCGGCTATTGGCAGTATTTTAGGGGCACCCCGGGTATTGCAAGCCTTAGCTAGAGATAATGTTTTACCGCAATCACTGCGTTGGCTTGGCAAGGGAAAAGGGGAAGACGATAATCCGCAGAATGGGACGCTGTTTACCTTGGCTCTAGCTTTGGTAGCCGTCTACTTTGGAAACCTCAACCTCGTTGCCCCAATCCTCACTATGTTCTTTCTTACCACCTATGGAGTACTCAATGTTTCTGCATTTTTAGAAAAGGCCTTAGGTAGCCCTTCTTTTAGGCCCACTTTCAAGGTACACTGGCTCTTTTCCTTCCTCGGAACCTTAGCTTGTATTTGGGTGATGCTACTCATTAATGCCTTTGCTACCGCCATGGCAATTCTCTTTATGCTTATCCTCTATTTCTGGCTGCAAAGGCGTGAATTGGAAACCACTTTTGGTGATGTAAGGCAAGGTTTGTGGATGGCTTTGGGGCGCAGCGCTATTTTGAGAATAAAACGCAATGTAGATCCGAAAAACTGGCGTCCCCATTTGCTGGTATTATCTGGGGCTCCCACCAAGCGCTGGCATCTCATCAAATTGGGTCACGATATTAGTCAGAATCGCTCCCTAATGACCGTCTGCACGGCCCTTACCAAACCCGGATTAGCGGTTGAGCGACAGAATAAAATGGAGTCCAATATTCGCGAATACTTAAACCAAAGAGGAATAAGCAGCCTAGTCCGGATTTTCTATGCCCAAAATGTATTGCAGGACACCAAGAATATGATTAGCACCTATGGCTTAGGGCCGATTAGTCCTAATACAATTTTGATGGGCGCTTCAGAGAATCCCGCCAATATGGAGGCCTATTGTGAACTAATCGAACATTGTTATTCCTCGAGGAGAAATGTAGTTATCGCGCGTCAAGCGGAAGCGATTAGTGAGCACCCATACAAGCGTATTGATATATGGTGGGGCGGACTCAAAGCAAACGGAGGGCTTATGATTGTGCTTGCCCATATGCTGCAGCGCAGTGTAAACTGGAAAAACACCGAGGTAAACGTAAAAATGCTGAGTCGAAATGAGCAGGCTGCCCAAGGTGCAAGTTTAAACCTATCTACCTTGTTAAAGGAGATGCGGGTCGACCACAATGAAAAGGTTATCTGTGACCCGGAACGTAATTTCTACGAGGTCTTGGAAGAAGATTCAAAGGGTGCTGATTTGGTAATGTTGGGCATGGCTATTCCTAACGAAAGCCTGGATTACCGCACCTACTATGAAGGGCTAAGTCTGAAAACGAAAAAGCTCCCGTCCACCCTATTTGTATTGGCGTCTCAGGAGCTTGCTTTTAAAGAGGTACTTAGCTAGTCTTTAGCGGTCGCTATACATCTCTGAGTAATATTTTTGATAATCGCCCGAGGTAACACTGTTTAACCATTCCTCGTTTTCTAAATACCAATCGATAGTTTCGGATAATCCCTGTTCAAAGGTCACACTCGGAGACCATCCTAATTCTTTATTAATCTTGGTAGCATCAATTGCATAGCGGCGATCGTGACCAGGGCGATCGGTCACATAGGTGATCAGTTTCTCGGAGGTACCGGGAGCATTTCCTAACTTCTCATCCATCTGCTTAATTAAGACTTTAATTAAGTCGATGTTCTGCCATTCGTTGAAGCCGCCGATGTTGTAAGTCTCCTTGTTCTTACCCTCGTGGTATACCAGGTCAATAGCCCGGGCATGATCGATAACATATAGCCAATCGCGCGTGTATTTTCCGTCACCATAGACAGGTAAAGGCTTGCCATTACGCACATTATGGATAAAAAGCGGAATTAACTTTTCAGGGAACTGATTGGGCCCGTAATTATTGGAACAATTGGTAATCACATAAGGCATTCCATAAGTTTCGCCATAAGCTCTTACAAAGTGGTCGGAACTGGCCTTGGATGCCGAATAAGGTGAATTCGGATCATAGGCGGTGGTTTCTTCAAAAAGACCTTCTGCGCCTAAGGTGCCATATACCTCATCGGTAGAAATATGGTAGAAGCGCTTCCCTTCAAAGTTTCCTTTCCAGGTATCACGAAAAGCATTGATTAAGTTTACCGTGCCAATTACATTGGTGCGAACGAAGGATAAAGGATCGGTAATGCTTCGGTCGACATGACTCTCCGCAGCCAAATGTAAGACCCCTTCAAACTTATGCTCTGCAAATAGGGCGTTCATCGCCTCGGCATCAACAATATCCGCCTTTACAAAGTGGTAATTAGGCTTGTTCTCAATGTCCTTCAAGTTTTCCAGATTACCCGCATAGGTGAGCAAGTCTAGATTATAGATTTCATAATCTGGATACTTATTTACAAATAGTCTGACTACGTGGGAGCCGATAAAGCCCGCCCCGCCCGTAATTAATATTTTCTTACCGCTCATTATTAGTCTAGGTTTCGAATTTTCTTTTCCCAACGCCAGGCATCCGCCATAGCATCGTCTAGGTTTTTCTCGGCCTTCCAGCCTAAAATCTGGTTTGCCTTAGTGGTATCAGCATATGCGGCAGTAACATCCCCGCTTCTCCGCGCCACAATTTTATAATTTAACTTAGAGTTTGAGACCCGTTCAAACGATTGGATCACTTCTAAAACCGTACTACCGGTTCCGGTACCCAAATTGAAGTATTCGTATTTGTCCAGATTCTTTCTATTCACCAGACGCTCAACCGCAATTACGTGTGCCTTCGCAATATCCACCACGTGAATGTAGTCACGCTCATTGGTGCCATCCCGGGTGTCGTAATCATTGCCAAAAACCGACAGTTGCTCGCGCACACCAGCTGCAGTCTGCGTAACATAGGGTACCAAATTTAAAGGCACTCCTAGGGGTGATTCCCCAATTTCGGCACTAGGATGGGCCCCAATCGGATTAAAGTAACGTAAGCTAATGGCATTAAACTGATGGGCCGCTATAGCGTCTTTAATTACCTCTTCACCGATTTGTTTGGTATTACCATAAGGAGACATTGCGGGTTGCACCGGACTATTCTCGGTAATGGGTAATTCCTCCGCTTCACCATAAACTGTGCAGCTGGAGCTGAAGATGAAATTGTCTAAGCCATGATCCCTGAGGTTCTGTAAGAGGTAAACCAAAGAGCCAAGGTTATTTTCATAATACTCTAATGGCTTGGCCACCGATTCCCCTACCGCCTTGTAGGCAGCAAAGTGGATGATACCATCTAAATCTGTATGTCGATTAAATAATTGCTCGACCTCCTCCTTAATTTTCAAGTCCACTTTTTCAAAAAGCGGCCTCTTGCCAGTAATCGCTTCAATTCCGTTTAGGACATCCACATTGGCATTACTAAGGTTATCGACAATAATAGGCTCATGCCCAGCATTTATCAATTCCACTACGGTATGGGAACCAATAAATCCGAGTCCGCCTGTTACTAAAATACGCGCCATTATCTCTTATTTGCGGATATAATCTTTAAAGTCCTTGTGCTCGGTCTTGTAAAGATCCTCTTCCGACAATGATTTAAAATAATCGTAGGTGATTTTTAAGCCTTCCGCTCTTGAAACCTTGGGCTCCCAGCCTAAAATCTCCTTGGCTTTGCTAATATCCGGTCTACGCTGCGTAGGGTCATCCTTAGGCAGGTCTTTGTAAACCACCTTCTGATCAGTACCCGTTAGTTTGATAATTTCCTCCGCAAACTCGCCGATGGTTATTTCATCGGGGTTACCAATGTTCACCGGCTGAGCATAGTCGCTCATTAATAAGCGGTAAATACCTTCAATTAAGTCATCTACATAACAGAAAGATCGAGTCTGAGACCCATCACCGAAAACGGTTAAGTCTTGCCCTCTTAGCGCCTGACCAATAAAGGCGGGTAAAACACGACCATCATTTAGTCGCATCCGCGGACCATAGGTATTAAAAATACGAACGATACGTGTTTCCAAACCGTGATAGGTGTGGTAAGCCATGGTCATCGCTTCCTGAAAGCGCTTGGCTTCATCGTATACTCCTCTAGGGCCAACGGGATTTACATGACCCCAGTACTCCTCTACTTGAGGATGAACTTGGGGATCGCCATATACTTCAGAAGTAGAGGCAATCATTAAACGGGCATTTTTGGCTCGGGCTAAGCCCAAACAATTGTGAATACCCAGGGAACCAACTTTTAAGGTTTGGATTGGAATCTTAAGGTAATCGATCGGGCTAGCTGGTGAAGCAAAGTGTAAGATATAATCCAATTCACCCGGTACATGGATAAACTTGGACACATCGTGATGGTAAAATTCGAACTCCTTTAATTGGAAAAGGTGCTCGATATTGCGGAGGTCACCCGTAATGAGGTTGTCCATCCCCACCACTTGAAAGCCTTCTTTTATAAAACGGTCGCATAAATGCGAACCCAAGAAGCCCGCTGCACCAGTTATTAATACCCTTTTCATAGCCTTACGATTTTACACCGATACAATAATATTCAAAGCCTAATTCGGCCATGCGCTGAATCTCAAAGATATTCCTACCATCGAATACAATCGGTGCCTTAAGGTCGGCTTTAATTTCTTCAAAATCAGGAACGCGGAATTCACTCCACTCGGTAACCACTAATAAAGCATCCGCTCCTTTCACCGCTTCATATTCGTCCTTAGCATAGGTAATACGATCACCTAAATCGCGGTGTGCCTCTTCCATAGCTACTGGATCGTAGGCCGATACGGTAGCACCTTGTTCGAGAAGCTTGTCAATAATTACTACCGAAGGTGCCTCACGCATATCGTCGGTATTGGGTTTGAAAGACAGACCCCAAACGGCAAAATGCTTGCCTTTAAGATCTCCTTTAAAGCGCTTCATCACTTTATTGAAAAGTACTGATTTCTGGTCATCGTTCACCGCTTCTACCGCTTCTAGGATACGCATCACGTGTCCGTTTTCGCGGGCGGTTTTTGCCAAGGCCTTAACGTCCTTAGGGAAACAAGAACCTCCATAACCAATACCTGGATAAATAAATTTATTACCGATTCGAGGGTCCGAACCAATTCCCTTACGTACCATGTTTACATCGGCTCCCATGATTTCACAAAGGTTAGCGATGTCATTCATAAAGGAGATTTTTGTAGCCAACATGGAGTTAGCCGCATATTTGGTCATCTCCGCTGAGGGCACATCCATGAAAATTACCGGGTGTCCATTCAAGGTAAAGGGGTGGTATAATTTCTCCATAACCTTTTTCGCGCGATCTGACTCCACTCCCACCACAATACGATCGGGCTTCATGAAATCGTTTACTGCAGCACCTTCTTTCAAGAACTCTGGATTAGAGGCTACATCATAATCCAAGCTTAATCCGCGTCGGTCTAATGCGTCCTGAATTTCTTTCTTAACCTTGGCCGCAGTACCAACGGGTACGGTAGACTTGGTAATTATCACCCCATAAGAGTTCATATTCTCACCAATCTCACGGGCTACCGCTAAAACGTATTGTAAATCGGCACTACCATCTTCTCCAGGAGGAGTTCCCACCGCTATAAAGGCCGCTTCGGCATCTTTAATAGCTTCGCCTAAATTGGTCGAGAACTGAAGTCTACCTTTATCGTAATTACGATGTACTAGCTTATCAAGGCCAGGTTCGTAAATCGGCAGAATGCCATTCTTAAGATTGTCAATTTTCTTCTTGTCGACGTCGACACAGACCACATCTATACCAACTTCAGCGAGGCAGGTTCCTGTAACCAAGCCTACATAGCCGGTTCCAACGATTACGATTTTCATGATTTTTGGTTTTTTAAGAAGTTTTTCACTTCTGTAGTGATGTAAGTTAATTGTTCTTCCTCTAATTCGCTATGCATTGGCAAAGAGAATACACGAGAAACTAAACGCTCCGTTACCGGGAAGCTGCCTTCTTGATAACGCTCGTCTTGATATGCTTTTTGCATGTGTAAAGCTACTGGATAGTAGATCATCGCCGGGATGTTTTTCGACGAAAGGTATTCAACCAGAGCATTGCGGTCTACCGCATCGGCCAACTGCAAAGTGTACTGATGGAATACATGACTCGAATTTGCAGCGCGCACCGGAGTTTTCAATTCGGGAACATCTGCAAAAGCAGCATCGTAAAAATCGGCCGCCTTGCGACGATTGGTATTGTACGTATCTAAATGAGGTAGTTTGCAACGCAATACCGCCGCTTGGATAGAATCTAACCTTGAGTTAACCCCGATCATATCGTGGTAGTAGCGTACCGTCTGACCATGATTCGCAATGATGCGAAGCTTTTTCGCCAGATCATCGTCATTGGTAAAAATTGCTCCCCCATCGCCATAGCAACCTAAATTTTTGGATGGAAAGAAGGAGGTAGCACCAATATCCCCAATGGTACCCGCCTTTTTTTGTGATCCATCGGTAAATTTGTAATCGGCGCCAATAGCCTGAGCCGTATCTTCAACCACATAAAGATTATGTTCTTTAGCAATAGTCATTACCGCCTCCATATCGGCACACTGACCAAATAAATGTACTGGTACGATGGCCTTAGTTTTATCGGTAATGGCAGCTTTTACTTGTTCGGGGTTTAAGCCAAAAGTATCTTCATCCACATCTACTAAAACCGGAGTAAGGCCTAAAAGGGCAATCACCTCGGCGGTGGCTACGTAGGTAAAAGTGGCCGTAATAACCTCATCACCTGGCCTTAAGCCTAATCCCATCATAGCTATTTGCAAGGCATCGGTGCCATTAGCGCAAGGAATTACGTGCTTTACCCCTAAATATTCTTCAAGCTCAGCTTGAAATGATTTTACTTCAGGACCGTTAATGTATGCGGAAGATCGAACGACATTGGTTATGGCTTGGTCGACTTGATCTTGAATTTTTTCATATTGGCTGAGCAAGTCAACCATCTGAATCTGTTTCATAAATCGATATATTACCAACAAAGATAAATAGCATTGCCCGAAAGGAGCTTACTTTTGCAAGAATTATGAAGAATCGCATTTACTATATACTCGCCCTTTTTAGCCTGACTTTTTCCTTGTCGGCCCAACAGGGAAAAGAAAGCGACCGAGCTTGGCTCATTGGAGCCGGACTCAGTGCAAACACGGTTAGTGGTGATTGGGTCGACCGCTATCGCGAGAATTACAGTGTAAGTGCTTTTGTGGGCCGAAAGTTTAAATCGAATTACACCCTTACAGCGGAGTGGTCCTACCTTTTTGGTGGCGAAGTAAGCGACCGGCAAGGAGCGCTTAAAAACGTTTTTACTCCCGATGGTCAATTAATCAATATCAGCGGAAGCTATGGCCAGGTAAACATTAACCAGCGAGGCACCTACTTCAACTTAGGTATTGAAAAAACCATTCCCCTAGGCCGCCTTAATAAGAACAGCGGGCTAAATATTGGTCTAACGGGCGGTTATATGTGGCACTGGCTTAATGTTGATAATGTTGGCAATGATTCGCCCCAAATTATCGACGACTACGCTAAGGGTTACGACCGGCTAGGTAGTGGATTTTTATTGCGGGAAAGTTTGGGGTTCATCTATCTCTCGCCGAGCCGTTTGGTGAATTTTAAGTTATCCTTTGAGATTAGTCAGATTTGGTCACAAGACCTGCGTAAGTACTATTATCCGGTTGGAGAGTTAAGTGGTGAGCCACAACTTAACCTTCTTTATGGATTGAAACTAAACTGGTATATCCCCATTTATTTAGGCGGTAAAACCGAGGAGTATTATTACAACTAATTGAGAGCCTTATACAACATAGCCATCCGCTTATACGGTTTATTAATCCGATTAAGCGCGCCTTTTAAACCTAAGGCCAAAGATTGGGTAAAAGGTCGCCAAAATTGGCGAGAAGACCTTAAAGCGCTCCCTTTAAACAAGCAGCCAATAGTGTGGCTCCACGCTGCCTCCCTAGGGGAAATGGAACAAGGGGTTCCCGTTCTTAAGGCCTTGCGAGAAAAGCTAAGCGATCATCAATTTGTGATTAGCTTTTTTTCCCCAAGCGGCTACAACAACTTTAAGGATCGAGAGCTTGCTGATGCCATTGTCTATTTACCCTTAGACCTTCCCAAGAATGCCCGCGACTTCGTAAAAATCCTTAAGCCCGATTTGGCTATTTTTATCAAATATGAAATTTGGCCCAACTTCTTGAAAGCCTTAAAAAAGCAAAAGGTAAAAACTCTTTTGGCGCCAGCGGTTTTTCGGGCAAATCAAATATATTTTAAGCCTTACGGCGGATTCTTTAGATCGGCACTTAAGGCCTTCGACTCTATTTTAGTACAAGACCTAGATAGCTTAAAGCTGATAAATAAGATTGGACTCCGGGCCGATATTTGTGGTGATAGCCGTTTTGATCAAGCTCTCGAAATAAAAAACAGTGACTACCAAGTCGCAGGCCTAAACGAGTGGATTTCTAACCAATTATGCTTAATTACCGGCAGCTCATGGCCGAAAGAAGAAGCCCTATTGGTAGAGCTTCTAAAGCAAAAACCGCATTTAAAATTAATTATCGCGCCCCACGAAGTGGAGAGCGACAATATCCAGCGCGTCCATGACTTATTCCATGATTTTGGGGTAAATCGCTTCAGCGAAAGCACATGGAAGGATCAAAACCAAGTGCTTATCATTGATAATATTGGTCAGCTTAAAAAACTATACCGCTATGGCGATCTAGTGTTAGTAGGTGGTGGTTTTGGGGTGAGTGTGCACAGTACGGTTGAACCTTCGGTATACCAGGTCCCTATAGCCTTTGGACCTAATCACAAGAAATTTGTGGAAACCAAAGAGATGATTGCTAAAGGCTTGGCCTTTGAAATTAATAATAGTGCAGAGCTAAGCTCCTTTGTGGAAGGTTTTGAAAATAAGGGCGAACGCGAAGCCTTTAAACCCAAAATGCAGCAATACCTCGACACTAAAGTCGGTGCCGCTAAGAAAATTTCTGAAGCAGCCCTCAAGCACTTAGCCCATGCTTAAAGAAGAACTCCGCAAAGCACTACGCCTTCAAAGGAAACAATTGGACGCCCAGCAAAAAGCAAAATGGGACACTAGCATTATAGAGCAGCTAATTGCCTTAGTTGCTAATCAGGAAGCCAAAGTGATTCACTGCTACCTTCCTATGAAAGAGGAAATCCAGCTTGGACCTTTTTTAGAAGATTGCTTAGCCAAGGGGCTAGAAGTACAAGTACCTAAAATCTTAGAAGGTGGTCATTTGGAGAGCCTTCTTTTGTTAAGCCTTGATAATCTAAAGGCTGCTCCATTCGGCACCTGGCTCCCCGCAGAGGAAATACCAGCAGAACAAGAAGCCGAAATAATCATCTGCCCCGGTTTAGCCTTCACCGAAAACGGAAATCGCTTGGGCTATGGCGGTGGTTATTACGATCGATTTCTAGCCGAAAAAACTGAAGCCTTGCGAATTGGCGCTTGCTATCCATTTCAGCTTGTGGCGGAAATTGAAAGCTCCGACTTAGATCAGAGCATGGATTTGCTCCTTATTGCTGAAGAATAGAAACAAAAAAAGCGACTTTATAAGTCGCTTTTTTTTGGTGCCCCAGGCGGGACTTGAACCCGCACGGCCGTTGCTGGCCACGGGATTTTAAGTCCCGCGTGTCTACCAATTCCACCACCAGGGCGGTTATTTTAAACTCTAGAAATTGGAATCTAAAGTCTAGAACCATGCGTACCATTTAAGGTGCAAAAAAAAGCCCTCTTCTGAGGGCCTTTGAGCGGGAGACGGGATTCGAACCCGCGACCCCAACCTTGGCAAGGTTGTGCTCTACCAGCTGAGCTACTCTCGCAATTTTTTAAGAACTCCCCACTGCTTGTGCTTTGGGACGGCAAATATAATATCATTTCTGAAATTGAAACAATACTAGGCGCCAATTTTTTTCTTGATTTCATTCAATTTCATCAAAGCCTCTACTGGCGTCAAGGTATTTATATCCAAGAGTTGGATATCCTTGCGTATATCCTCTAAAATGGGATCGTCTAGTTTAAAGAAACTTAGCTGCATTTCCCTCTCATTCTTAGCCAAAGTTTCCTCCGTATTTCCTTTCGCTCTAGAGGCTTCTAACTCACCTAAAATTTTCTCGGCACGATTTAAAACTAAGGCTGGCATACCGGCCATTTTTGCCACGTGAATACCGAAACTATGCGCACTTCCACCCTCTTTAAGCTTGCGCATGAAAATAATGCGATCGCCCACTTCCTTAACGCTCACATTAAAGTTATTGATGCGCGGAAAGATATTGGCCATTTCATTCAGCTCATGGTAATGCGTGGCAAATAAAGTCTTGGCCTTAGTCGGGTGTTCGTGAATAAACTCCGCAATACTCCAAGCGATACTTATTCCATCATAAGTACTGGTACCCCTACCAATTTCATCTAAAAGAATTAGACTCCGCTCCGAGAGGTTATTTAGGATACTAGCCGTTTCATTCATTTCCACCATAAAAGTGGATTCGCCCTGCGAAATATTATCGGATGCCCCTACCCGCACAAAAATCTTATCAATCAAGCCTAATTCGGCCGCTTCCGCTGGAACAAAGGCGCCAATCTGTGCCATAAGGCATATCAAGGCCGTTTGACGCAATAAGGCGGATTTACCAGACATATTGGGACCGGTAATCATCATTAACTGATTGTCATCCCGGTTTAAGGTCACATCATTAGCGATGTACTCCTGTCCAGCTGCCAGACTCATTTCGATCACCGGATGTCTGCCATTAGTGATTTTTAAGTCAAATTTATCGCTCAGTTTGGGTCGATGATAATTCTGCCTTTGCGCTAAGTAGGCAAAAGAGGACAGGCAGTCGATTTGAGCTAAGATTCGGGCATTGGATTGGATATCGGATATAAAAGCTATCAGCTTCGAAAGGAGGTCATGGTATAGGGATTGCTCAAGGGCATTTATTTTTTCCTCAGCACCCAATATCTTTTGCTCATATTCCTTTAATTCCTCAGTAATATAACGCTCAGCACTAACTAAAGTCTGTTTGCGAATCCACTCAGCCGGAACCTTATCTTTATGGGTATTCCGAACCTCCAAGTAATAACCAAAGACATTATTAAAAGCAATTTTCAGATTAGAGATACCCGTTGCCGCTGCCTCCCTTTGCTGAATTTCCAACAACTTATCCTTGCCATTGTACAGGAGCTCACGGTACTCATCCAGCTCCTTTGAAACTCCAGAACGGATGTATTCCCCTTTAGCTAAATTATTCTGAGGCTCATCCTTTAAGGTATCCGAAATAAGGGCTATCAAATCTTTAAGCGGCTTGAGTGACTTCGCCAGTGCTAATAAATCGCCTTTTTGATCTTCACAAAGGGATTTGATACTATTCGAAAGACTTAGGGCTCGCTTTAGCTGAATAAGTTCTTTGGGTAAGATCTTAGCCGTGCTCAATTTAACCGCTAATCTCTCCAGGTCATTGATCTCCGACAAGGGCTCTCTAATCTCCTCCAGTAAGGAGGGGTGCTTATAGAACACCTCCACGATGGATTGCCTTCTTTCTAATTGGGACTTATCCAAAAGCGGCATTGCCAACCAGCGTTGTAGCATGCGCGAGCCCATGGGCGACAAGCAGTGATTTAAGACCGCTAATAAGGATTTCCCTCCGCGACTATTGGGCTCAAAGATCTCCAGGTTGCGTACCGTAAATCGATCCATCCAAACATACTCACCATGGTCAATTCGCGAAATACTACTAATGTGCTCCAAGCGGTTGTGCTGGGTTTCCTTCATATAGTGGAAAACCGCCCCACAGGCCGAAATAGCCTCGGGCATATCCTCAATGCCATAACCTTTTAAAGAGCTTACTTTGAAATGATTAAGTAAATTTTCTTCTGCGAAGTCAAATTGATAAATCCATTCATCTAAGGGATAGGCATAAAAGTCGCCTTCGTATAATTCTTCAAAGACCTTGCGTTTTGACTTTGGATACAATACTTCAGCTGGCCTTAGACTCTGAATTAATTTATCAATGTAATCGTGACTCCCTTCGGCGACCATCATCTCACCGGTAGATATATCAGCGAAAGCTACCCCTTGACGATTGGCGCTGATATGCACCGCACAAAGGAAGTTGTTCTTACCCGATTGCAATACTTGATCATGGGTGGTTAGACCGGGAGTCACCAATTCGGTAATTCCCCTTTTTACGATGGTTTTAGTTTGCTTGGGATCTTCCAATTGATCACAAATCGCAACCCTTTCACCGGCCCTTACCAATTTGGGTAGGTAGGTATCTAAGGCATGGTGCGGAAAGCCTGCCAACTCGGTATCCGCCGCCGCTCCATTGGATCGCTTCGTGAGAACGATATCCAATATTTTACTGGCCCGTACAGCGTCTTCACCAAAAGTCTCGTAAAAATCCCCCACACGAAACAGCAGCATGGCATCAGGATGCTTTGCCTTAATCTCATTGTACTGTTTCATTAAAGGGGTCTCGGACTTCGATTTCGCTGCCAATTTCAAGTATTTTTGATCTTTGGCTAAAATACAATAGTGATGAGAAAGCTCCGCATGAGCGAACTAAATAGATTGAGTACTGAAGCATTTAAAAAAGAGGAAAAATTCCCTTTCATAATTGCTTTAGACGAAGTACGTAGTTTATTAAACGTAGGCTCCGTTTTTCGCTCCGCCGACGCCTTTAGATGTGAGAAGATCATACTAGGCGGCTTGAGTCCGCAGCCCAGCAAGGAAATGAATAAAACCGCTTTGGGAGCGACGGATTCGGTCGACTGGCAACATTTGGCCGAAGGCCTGGTATCGACCCTTAGCGCCTTAAAGGCGGAGGGATACCAGATTTGGGCTATCGAACAAACGGATCACGCCGATGATCTGCGCAAATGGCAACCCAACCTTAATGCAAAACAGGTTTTTGTTTTCGGAAATGAAGTAAGTGGGGTAAGCGATGAAGTCTTGGCCATTTGCGATGGGGCAATTGAAATCCCCCAATTTGGCACCAAGCATTCTCTGAATATTTCGGTTAGTGCTGGGATACTAATGTGGGATTATATCCGGAGAATTAAATCTTAATTAGCCAAGGATTTATCAGCATAAAAAAAGGGCTCCGTTTGGAGCCCTTTCTGTTTTGTATGTGATTCTAATTATTTCACAGACACATCTACACGACGGTTGATGCTATTGCGGCTTTTCGCTAATGGATCAGCCTCACCTTTAGAATCGGTCATGATACGACCTTCGTCGATACCAAATTCTTGTACTAATACTTTCTTAGCGGCATCGGCACGACGCTGACCAAGAGATTTGTTGTATTCTTCTGGACCAGAAGCATCAGTATAACCAGTTAAAGTGATTTTCACTTTAGGATTAGACTTCATACCGCTAGCAATAGCAGCTAAACGGAAGTAGTTAGCTTCAGTAACCGTAGCGCTGTTGAAGTTGAAGTAAACAGATGGCATATAAGCACCGCCGCCACCAGAAGCAGCATCAGCAACAGAAACACCTTTCCAGTTTACAAGTACTCCTTCTGGAGTATTAGGCTCTTCGTCGATGTGGTCACCAACACCATCACCATCAGAATCGATAGTACGACCTTCTGAGTCAACTTTTGCTCCTTTAGGAGTAAATGGATCAGCATCTAGGTAATCTGGCACTCCGTCATCATCTACATCGGTTGGAGCACCATTTGGGCTAACCGCTACTCCTTCTGGAGTATTGTTATCTTGGTCGAATAAGTTACTTACACCGTCACCATCGTCATCAGTGGTTAATTTGTCGTAACCCTCTTTCATCTCGGCGATGTCAGCAAACATACCTTCGAATGGACTGTAGTATACGATGCTTTGCTTGTCATCATCTCCGAAGTTGTAAGAAACCCCAACCGCAGCGTAACCAAACATATCTAATCCAGTAGTTGGAACGCTATGGGCATCTGCTCCATCAATAGTCATGAAGGTGTGCTTATAAAGCATATCTAAATCCCAAGCATTGCTTAAACGATACTTTAAGTTAAGCTGTAAAGGAATGTTTACGATTAGGGCGCGATCTGGACCAGCAACACTCCCTGCGAAGGTTCCATCACCTCCATCAGCAATAAAACGATCTGCATCCAAATAACTTAAACCAAGACCCAAACCGAAAAGAACAGACCATTTGCGATCGTAATCTTTTCCGTAGATGAACATATTGGATAAGTTCAACATCATATTAAGGTCCGCATCAATATAATCCCCTTCCATAAAGGAAACATAATTATATGAACCTGAAATGGTATGGTAACCAGCTGAACCACGGAAACCAATTGTTGGACTAATCCAACGGTCTAAATGCGCTTGAACGCCAATTTCAAAACCACCAACATTATCTTTAAAGGTTCCGTTTCTTTTTCCCCAGAAAGATCCAATAGGAGAACTCGCGGCATCACCAAGCGAAGCAGTGGCACCCACATTTAGTCCTAATGACCAGTGGCGAAAATTGCTGGGGTGAGCTTCAGACATACGCGCATCATCCTGGGCGGAAGCCATACCAGCGGTGAAAATAAATCCGAAAAGTAAACTTAGTCTTTTCATAAATTATAAGGGGTTAAGTATATGCGTGAGCAATTAATAAAGGACAAAAGTACTAAAAACACAGAATCACACCGCATTTCACATAAATGCTTGAATTAATTTTTAAATCTTTTTTGATTCTTCAATTTAAAAAATCCTGCAAATAGCGGGAAATGAAGTCTGACAAAGATTCTGGCTCTTTTAAAAAATCCCAATCATCGGCTTCTAGATGAATTAATTTTCCCGACCAGTGGTTTTTTAAGTGAAATGCATAACGTTCACTTAACTTTTCCAGGTATTGATTAGCTAAATTTTGCTCATAATCGCGACCGCGCTTATGAATATTTCGCTGTAGGGAATCTACGGGGCGATTTAAATAAATAATGAGATCGGGTTGGCGCAATCGCCCGAGGGCCATTTGCCAGAAATCGCGGTACAATTTAAACTCGGCCTCTTCTAAGTTATTTTGGGCAAAAATTAAACTTTTAAAAGGGGCGTAATCACTTATCACTAAAGGCTGAAATAAATCCTCTGAGGATTGTAAACCTTGCAATTGATGATAACGGTCGGCTAAAAAGGCCATCTCCACCGAAAAAGCATAACGCCTGGGATCTTCATAAAACTTAGCCAGGAATGGATTGTCCTCAAAATCCTCCAACACCAAGCGCGCATTTAGCTCCTTAGCCAGCAATTTAGCTAATGTGGTCTTTCCGGCTCCAATGTTTCCTTCTAAAGCTATGTATCTCACTGAGCCATAATTTTAACCGATTGTCTTTCTTGATCGGACAAAGCCAATAAATGATCTTGATAAAGGCTATTATCGCTTGGACTGCGCAAATGCTTATCCAATTCTAGCAATGGAATTAAAGTAAAAGCGCGCTCATGCATGCGCGGATGCGGAAGCTGTAAATCACTTTCCGAAATTACCTGATTTCGGTATAAGAGAATATCGATATCAAGCACTCGGTCTTCGTATGTGGATGAATCTTGCTTTCGAACCCGACCTAAATCCTTTTCAATTAGCAAAGCAGTTTCTAATAAAGATTTAGGATTTAAATGGGTATCTATTTCCCAGACCTGATTAATAAATAAATTTTCACTCTCCATTGCCCAAGGCTCGCTTTGGTACAGTGAAGACTTTCGTAAAACTTTAAAGTAATTCTGGGCCGAGCGCTCTGCTGCTAGGAAGTAATCGACCACATTCCCCAAGTTACCGCCTAATAAAAGGTAAATACCGCCTTTCACTTCCGCTTAATGAAAACTATAATTAATATTGTATCAGAAACGCAAAACTAATTAGATTCAAATGAAATCCTTCCTAAAAATGTTATTGGCTTCCATCTTCGGAGGGGCCATTCTAATCTTTATCCTTTTCATCTTTTTTGCCAGCTTAGCCTCCATTCAGAGTCCGGAGTTAGAAGTTAAGGATGGTACGGTTCTTCGAATTGACTTAAATGCTCAATTTGTGGAGCGCGCTCAGAATAACCCTTTTGAAAGTTTTGATCCTATTGCTGGGCAGATGGAAAGCGCCTCAGGCCTTGATAAAATCATCAGCGCCCTCAAAGCCGCTAAAGACGACCCAAAAATTGCAGGAGTATATTTAGAGGGGGGCCTACCGCTAGCGGGAAATGCCACGCTTTTAGAAATTCGCGAGGCGCTAATTGACTTCAAGTCAAGTGGGAAATTTATCTATGGATACAGTGAGATTCTAAGTCAGAAGGGCCTCTATTTAGCCTCGGTTGCTGACACCTTCTTTGTTAACCCCCAGGGCGTTCTGGAATTTTCCGGATTAAGCGCTTCAGTAAGCTATTACCAAAAGGCACTTGAAAAATTAGGCGTTAAGCCGGTAGTTATCAGAGCTACTGGAAACAAATTTAAAAGTGCAGTGGAGCCCTTTTTAGGTCAGGAGATGACTGATGCCAATCGAATGCAGCTCACCGAACTTTTAGGTTCTGTTTGGGAGAATTACCTGAACGATATAAGCGCAAGTACCGGCCTAAGCGCAGCTGAGCTTAACACTATCGCCGACAGTTTAATGACTAGTCCTCTAGCTGCTGCTGATATGGGTCTGATAAAGGCAACCGCCTACGAAGATGAAGTACAGGCTATTCTTGCCAATGCCGCCGGAAAAAGTAGCTACCGTCAGGTTGACTTTATTAGCCCGGCGAAATATGGAAAGAAATACGACCTCAATGGTAAAAAGGATTACAGCGATAGCCGCGTAGCAGTAATTGTTGCTCAGGGTGATATCAATTCTGGTGAAGGCAATGAGTACACCATTGGCTCCGACCGCATTGCCCGTGCCATTCGCAAGGCGCGTTTAGACGACAAAATAAAGGCCATCGTTCTGCGGGTTAATAGTCCGGGTGGTAGCGCTTTGGCTTCTGAAGTAATATGGAGAGAAGTGGCACTTGCTCGCGATGTAAAACCAGTGATTGCCTCAATGGGCGATGTTGCCGCAAGCGGTGGTTACTATATTTCTTGTTATGCCGACAGCATTTTCGCTCAAGAAAATACCATCACTGGCTCTATTGGTGCCTTTGGATTATTCTTTACCGCCGAGGAACTAATGCATGAAAAACTGGGTATTAATATTGAAACCGTTAAGACCAATAAATACTCGGATTTAGGAACCATCGACCGTGATTTGAGTCCGGCCGAAAACCGCCTAATGATTGCTCAAATTGATCGCGTATACGGCACCTTTAAAGAAAGAGTTGCCGAAGGTAGAGGGATGAGTATAGCCCGAGTAGACAGCCTTGGTCAGGGTAGAGTATACTCAGGAGAAGATGCCTTAGAATTAGGACTAGTAGATGCCTTAGGCGGATTGAGTGATGCGATAGATGCGGCGGCAGGAAAAGCTGGACTAAGCGATTACACTGTCGTAAGCTACCCCGAAATGGTAGACCCTTTCCAAAAACTACTTGAAGACCTAAGCGAAAGTATGGGAGAGGCGAAAATTAAAGCCGAGCTAGGGCAATTTGCCTATTACCTTGAATTATTGGAAAAAGCCCAATCCCGTCAAGGTCTGCAAACCAGAATGGAGTTCGATTTGCAAATTGATTAATGAAGCAACTCACCGATAAAAAACAAAAACATGCCGGGTTCACTTTTGTGATCCTGGCATCTTTGTTTATCGCCGCCTTAATTACCTGTAATCTTATAGCCAATAAATTTGTGACGGTCGATTTAGGGTTTAAAACCTTTATTGTATCTGCGGGAGTTATCCCCTATCCCCTCACCTTCCTTATCACCGACATTCTGAGTGAAATATATGGCCGCCGCAATACCAGTATGGTGGTTTTAGCTGGCTTCTTTGCATCACTACTAGTACTGCTTATTCTTTACCTCGGGCATTTCTTTCCGGCCATAGCCGATTCACCCGTAGGTAATTTCGAGTACGATGTGGTTTTCCAAAATTCTTGGCGTGTGATTTCCTCAAGCATGCTGGCTTATTTAGTAGCTCAATTTGTAGACGTACGGATCTTCCACCTAGTGAAGGCAAAAACTAAAGGAAAACATCTTTGGCTGCGCAATAATTTCTCCACTGTATTCTCTCAATTAGTAGATACGATTTTGGTAACCACGGTTATTTTTATAGGTATAAAGAGCTTTAACGAAATCCTTCCTTTGATAAGAGATGGCTGGCTCTTTAAAGTTCTTTTTGCCGCCGCCGACACCATTATAATTTATCCGCTCGTTTTTCTCATTAAAAGGTATTTCGACCTGAAAGCAGGCGAAGAGATTTCGGTATGGTAAAAAAGGTCCTCTATCCCATCTTAAAGTTTGGATTGATTGGATTAGCACTCTATTTCCTGATACAGAAATTGAGTCAGGTTGATTTTAGCCAAGTTGAACTTAGCTGGGGCCAAGACACGCTAATTGCATTCATAGCATTTGTAGGTTTAGGCTTAATAAACCTCCTATTGGACGCGAAAGCCTGGCAAGTTGTCCAATCCTGCTTACGTGAAATTAACTTGAGGGAAGCCATTCAGCATAATCTGAAGTGCTACGGGCTTGCATTTATTAGTCCCTTAAACAGCGGTGAGCTTGTCGGTCGATACATTATTCAAGAAGACCCTGAACATCGTAAAAAAGCTTTATTCTTGACCTTCTGGACCCACGCTCCAAAGTTGTTTTCTAAGGCCATCATCAGCTTTAGCTTGTTCCCTTTTTTGTTTAGCCAATGGGCAACACCCTTAAAGGTGGGCAGCTTTATTATTATGGGACTCTTATTTATCCTTTACCTTCAGTTAGAGCGATGGATAAGCCTATTGGCAAAATACCAATGGGGTAAACGTCATTTTAAAGACTACCTGATACCCGGCCAACCCAGTATTCCATCTAAAATTGAGGTTCTAGGAATAAACGGCCTGCGCTTCCTTATTTACTCTTCTCAATTAGGAGTGGTCATTTGGGGCTTAGGGATAAGTGAGTTAAACCTTACTTTGGTTTTAAGTCTCCCAGTCTACTTCTTTGTAAGCGCGCTTATTCCCAGCTACACGGGCTTAGACTTTCTCATAAAAGGAACTTTATCGCTTTATTTTTTCGAGCTCTTTTCGGACCAAAGCTTTGGCATGGCCATCGCCACTACCATCGTATGGGCCTTTAATTGGGCCATCCCAGCGCTTGTTGGTTTGTCCACCCTAAAGAAGTCTGAATTAGCGCGGATTAAGAGTAGGAGAGACTAATTCGGTAACCCGTATTGGCCCGAACATTAAAAACTTTAGCGCCCTCGAAAATTAAGTATTGGCCGCGCACCCCTTTTAATACTGCTTCGATTTTCCCTTCCTTGTCTAGATTTAAGGAACTGACCTTCAAGGGATATTCTTGCACCGGATAATTGATTTGCTGCACATGATCGTCTTCCGAGTAAAACTGGGCCAATTCACCC
Source organism: uncultured Flavobacteriales bacterium (assembly GCA_913055685.1). GTDB lineage: Bacteria > Bacteroidota > Bacteroidia > Flavobacteriales > Schleiferiaceae > Croceimicrobium. The sequence goes on along the minus strand of CAJXKC010000001.1, from coordinate 1,169,143 downwards.
TCTAATTTGTCGCGTAAGCGATGCTTTTCACTAAGCAAATCTATTTCAGGGATATCATTCTTTAACATCCGCTGCCAAGGCGTTTTATCGCCCAAATATGACTTCATAGCAACTTCAATCTGACCAGCTTGAAATCGATTATCGGTCTCAGCAAAAACAATGGCCTGCGAAGCCCCTTGATCTATCCAACGGTTTACCTTTTGCGCTGCCCTCGTTACCCCCACTTTTAAGTCTCCGCTATTCGCAAGGTAGACCACGTGCTTTTGCAGCTGATAAGACTTTTCATACTCTAGATCACGGTCCTCAATCCCTTCGTGGGCTCTACTTAGTTCGGGCCTAATAATGCTTTCACCAGCCTCGGGAGCGGTAAAAAAACAATTGCGGCAAAAGCCCATCCGAAATAAGTCTGCAAATTGATTTCCGCAGTGGGCGCAAAACTTTTGGTTCTGGAATTCTATTGTAATTTGCCGACCAATTAAATGGTGAAGTTTAATGAAATCCTGATCTGCTTTCAGAATATATTGGGCTTCATTATCTTCAGCCAGCCAAGTAGGCATTTTTTCGAGTGTAAGTAAAAAATCCATTCCTTAATTTTCATCGCTAAAATACGGTATATATGAAGCTCGACCTGGTAAATTCATTTTTAAGTTGGCGCATGAAGAAGCGCTATCACCAGCTGGAGCTATTCATGAAATACCCTCATGAGGTACAAGCCGAGGTATTAGCCCAATTACTAGCAAGTGCGAGTGAAACCGAATGGGGTAAAAAGTATCGTTTCGATGAAATTGAGCGCTCCGAAGATTTTCAAGAAAGGGTACCATTGAGCACTTACGAAGACCTCGAGCCAGAAATCAATCGCTTGCGACAAGGCATTCCCGATATTCTATGGCCGGGAGAAATTAAATGGTTCGCTAAATCATCGGGTACTACCAGCAGTAAAAGCAAATTTCTGCCGGTAAGTAGTGAGGCCATAGAAGATTGTCACTTTAAAGGAGGCAAAGACCTGCTTAGTATCTACTGTAATCTTTATCCCGAAACGGAGATTTTCGGAGGTATGAACCTAAGGCTAGGCGGGAGCACTTTCGTTGACAATGAAAAGATCAACACTTATTATGGAGATGTTTCGGCTATCATTATCGAAAACCTTCCCTTTTGGGTAGAAATGCGCAGTACACCCAATAATAAGATTAGTCTTATGACCGAATGGGAGGAGAAGATTGAGGCGATGTCCACTACCTCTATGCGGGAAGATGTACGCAGTCTTGCCGGTGTTCCTTCTTGGATGATGATATTAATGCACCGCGTGCTCGAAATAAGCGGCAAAAAATACATTTCTGATGTCTGGCCTAATCTAGAGTTGTATATGCACGGCGGGGTAAGCTTTGAACCCTACCGTCAAAAATTCAATGAAATAATTGGCAAGGACATCAATTATATCGAAACCTATAATGCATCGGAAGGCTTCTTTGGCATCCAAGATCAAGCGGACGCAGGAGAAATGCTATTAATGCTGGATTATGGCATCTACTACGAGTTTATCCCCATGGATCAATTTGCGGGCACCGATTCAAAAACGGTAAGTCTAGAAGAAGTGGAATTAGGGGTCAATTATGCAGTAGTGATTTCCACTAATGCGGGTTTATGGCGTTATTTAATTGGAGACACTATCCGCTTTAGCTCTTTGAGTCCCTACCGATTTAAGATTACTGGTCGTACCAAGCATTTTATAAATGTCTTTGGCGAAGAATTAATAATTGAAAATGCCGAAGCTGGACTGCAAAAAGCCTGTAATGCCACTGGCGCCCAAGTAAAGGAGTTTACCGCCGCGCCAATCTTCATGGATCACAAAGAAAGCGGGGCGCATCAATGGGTTATTGAATTTGACCAAGAGCCGCAAGATTTGGATGAATTTGCAAAACTGCTGGATCAAAGCCTTTGCGATTTGAATAGCGACTATGAGGCCAAGAGGCATAAGGGCATGGCCTTACGACAGTTGGAAATTATTAAGGGTCGACCCGGCTTATTCTACGACTGGTTAAAACAGAAAGGCAAATTGGGTGGTCAAAACAAAGTGCCTCGCTTAAGCAATAGTCGACAGTATGTCGAAGAACTTATCGCTTTACAATGAAAGGTCTAACTAGCATCCTGTTTTGCCTGGGTATTTTTCTGGGTTCTGCCCAGGGCTTGGTTCACCACAAAACCATTGATCTGCCCAAGAATGCCGACAATATTGAAGTAGATCAGTTCGGGAACATCTACGCAGTTTTGGGAACGGAAATTCGTAAACTAGACCCTAAAGGAAAATTCCTGTCCAGTTTTGCTGACCCTAGTTATGGCGCTATCGATCAGGTTGATGTTCTCAATGCCCTTAACCCTATGATTTACTACGCAGATTTTAATCAGCTGCGAATTTTGGACAACCGCCTCAATGAGAGTCAGAGTTTATCCATGCTTAATTTAGGCTTCAATGATCCCAAATTAGTAGCCTACTCCGACCAAAACCGCTTTTGGGTTTATGACCAGAGTGCTGATCGGCTTTTTCAATATTCCCTTACGGAACAACGCATTGTTAATGCCAGCCCTATTATTAGTCAACTGCCACTAGACAAACCGCAAGTAAACGCACTTATTTCAGGCTTTAATTACAGTATCATTTATATCGAGCACCAAGGGTTTATAAGTTTTGATGCCTTAGGAGCAAAAAGGGAAATTATCTACGACAAGGACACCATTCACAGCTTTGATTTCGACAATCGCCGCTGGATTAGTCTGAATAATAAAGGACTCCTAAAACTCTATCCCATAGACAATTCCAAACGGGTTCAAAAATTTATTTGTCCGCTCGATGGCGTTAAGAAAATCATTCTTAAAGACCTCAGCCTTTATTTCTGGCTTGAAGACAAGCTCTATTTATATCGCTTCGATTAAGCCCCTTTGAAGCCGGATTTTTTCGGGATAAAGCTTAGATTTGTGTGCTTAAAAAATCGACCATGCATATTGCTGTATCGGGAAATATCGGATCAGGAAAAACAACTTTAACCAGACTTCTTGCGAAGCATTACAACTGGACTCCCCATTTTGAAGATGTGGAGGACAATCCCTATCTAGATGATTTTTACCGAGAAATGCAGCGTTGGTCTTTTAATCTGCAGATCTATTTCCTTAATAGCCGTTTTCGACAGGTAAAAGAAATTCGGGAGGGTAATAAGAACATCATTCAGGATCGTACGATTTATGAAGATGCCCATATTTTCGCCCCCAACTTACACGCTATGGGTTTGATGCCTAGCCGTGACTTCGAAAATTATCAGGAGCTATTTGAGCTGATGGAATCATTTGTTCCTGCACCCGATTTATTGATTTACCTAAGAGCTTCTATTCCCACTTTGGTAGACCAAATCCAGAAGCGCGGACGCGATTACGAAAACAATATTCGCATCGATTACCTAAACCGCTTAAACGAACGCTACGAAGCCTGGATTTCTGGTTACGATAAAGGCAAATTACTCATCATTAATGTAGATGAAAACAAATTTGCGAACGACCCAGAGGATTTAGGGAAAATCATAAATAATATCGACGCCGAATTAAACGGCCTCTTCTAATATTCACGCTAAATTCAAAAGCTTGAAATCTGGCCTTCTTCCGATGGCCAGATTTTTTTTACCTCATTTTCCAAGCAAAAAAAAGTCGGTTTACCCGCAGATAAACCGACTTTAAATATTCGCTAAAAGCGCTTATTGCATCATCGCTAAGCTTGCGCTGATGGTTTTATCGCTTAAGATTTGCATTCTCATCTGGGCCGGTACAGCATTTCCATCTAAACTTAGGAAAACTGGACCACCAAACTTCCCGTCCACACCACGGTGTAGTTCACTGGCATTTACTACTACGGCATTAAATTGAGAACCTAAAGCTTTTGATACCTCTTCCGCGTTAAGCTCAACTTTAAGGTCTACAATAGTTTCTTCAACCGGTAGGTCAAAACGGAAGGCTTTAATACTAACCTCACCACCAAGTGACTCAGGTCCTAATAAATCTACCTGACCAGACACCTTAGAATCGCTCATTACCACGTCACCAGTCATGGACAGGATCTCTTCGGTTGAAGCCATCGCCATAGCACTGTGACTACCGTGACCTGCTTCACCAACATTGATATGAGGAGCGATAACCAAAGAAACAATAGACATTAATTTGATTAAGATATTCATAGAAGGACCAGAAGTATCTTTAAATGGATCACCAACAGTGTCACCAGTTACAGAAGCTTTGTGAGCGTCTGAACCTTTGTATTCCATTTTACCATCAATTTCTACTCCGGCCTCAAAGGATTTCTTAGCATTATCCCAAGCACCACCGGCATTGTTTTGGAAGATTCCCATTAAAACACCAGACACGGTAACGCCCGCTAAAAGACCTCCAAGCATTTCTGCTGAAGAAGTTCCTTCAAATACACCATTAAAACCAAAACCAACTACTACTGGAGTAATTAAGGCAATGGCTCCTGGCAACATCATTTCTCTGATCGAAGCATTGGTAGAAATCTCTACACACTTCTCATATTCGGGAGTTGCCTTATGTTCCATAATTCCTGGAATCTCTTTAAACTGACGACGTACTTCATGTACCATTGCCATCGCAGCACGACCAACGGCAGAAATCGCCAATGAAGAGAAGATGAAAGGAATCATACCTCCAATGAATAGCATTGCCAATACCGGAGCCTTGTAAATGTCGATAGCGTCAATACCTGCAATACCCACAAAGGCCGCAAATAAGGCAAGAGCAGTAAGAGCTGCCGAAGCAATAGCAAAACCTTTACCAGTCGCGGCGGTAGTGTTACCTACAGCGTCCAAATTATCGGTACGTCCACGAACTTCTTCTGGTAAGCCACTCATTTCCGCAATACCTCCCGCGTTATCAGCGATAGGACCGAAAGCGTCAATCGCCAATTGCATGGCCGTTGTAGCCATCATACCGGCAGCGGCAATTGCCACACCATATAAACCAGCAAAGTGGTAAGAAAGGATGATACCGGCAGCAAGAATAATGATTGGCACTACAGTAGACTGCATACCCATGGCTAAACCACCGATAATGTTGGTAGCGTGACCCGTAGAAGACTGCTGTACAATTGAGTTAACCGGTTTCTTACCCATAGCGGTGTAGAACTCCGTAATCCAACTCATTAAGGCACCTACGATGGAGCCGATAAGAATGGCGACAAATACGTCCATTGCTCCAAATTCATATCCACGCAGGGTCATGCTTTCTGGAAGCATCCACATACTTAGAGGATAAGAAGCGATTACCACAAAAATGATAGAAGACCAGTTACCGATGTTAAGTGCTTTTTGTACTGAGCTTTCTTCCCCGCTTACGCGAACGAAAGACATCGAAATGATAGAGAAAATCAAACCTAGGCCTGCAATTACCATTGGCAATAAAATAGGAGCCATACCTCCGAAATTATCAGTAGAGGCAATTTCCTGACCCAATACCATAGTAGCCAAAATGGTTGCCACATAAGAACCGAATAAATCAGCTCCCATACCCGCAACATCACCAACATTATCACCTACGTTGTCTGCAATAGTAGCTGGGTTACGAGGATCATCCTCAGGAATCCCTGCTTCTACTTTACCTACAAGGTCGGCGCCTACATCAGCAGCTTTGGTATAAATACCACCACCAACACGGGCAAATAGGGCAATTGATTCTGCACCTAAAGAGAATCCAGCCAATACTTCAATCGCGGTTTTCATTTCACCACCAGTGATAGCGGCTCCTTCAGGAACGAATAAATAATAGAATACTATAAATAAAGATCCTAGTCCTAGTACAGCTAAACCCGCTACACCTAGACCCATTACTGAACCACCAGTAAAGGATACTTTTAAAGCTTTTACCAAGCTGGTACGTGCTGCTTCTGTGGTGCGCACATTGGCCTTGGTGGCGATACGCATACCAATATAACCGGCTAAGGCAGAAAATACTGCACCAATTACAAAAGCAATTGCAATGATTGGGCTAGAGTGCTCCACTAAGGTTCCTGAATAAGCTAAAAGGATACCTGCGATAATCACGAAGTAGCTCATGATTTTCCACTCTGCTTTTAAGAATGACATGGCTCCATCAGCAATATAACCTGCTAATTCGGACATGTTTTTTTCACCTGAACTCTGTTTACTAACCCAGGCAGATTTTACCAGCATAACCAAGATTCCAACCACTCCGAGTGCAGGAACCAAATACATTAACCAGTCGTTCATAGTATTTATTGATTGATTTAGATACGTATTAAGGGGCGCAAAAGTACGCTAAAATGGCTTTCAGCCAAAGAATTAAGGAAGCTTAAGCTTTCAATTAGAAAAAAAAGCCGCTCACCTAAAGGGAGCGGCCTTATAATAACATTTGATAAACGCTAATTAATCGCGGTAAGTAACTTTATTAACGGCTTTGATAATTCGCTCTGCATTAGGTAAAAACTCCTTTACCAAAGTTGGGGCATAAGCCATAGGAGTATCTGCAGTATTTACGCGAATAATAGGCGCATCGATATAATCGAAAGCATGCTCCTGACAATGGGTAATGAGCTCGGTAGAAATATTTCCTAATGGCCAGGCTTCTTCAACAATAACCATACGGTTGGTCTTCTTTAAAGACTCAACTACTGCTGCATAATCAATCGGACGCACGGTGCGTAAATCGATGATCTCACATTCAACGCCTTCTTTGGCTAACTCCTCTGCTGCTTTATCGGCTTCCTTAATAATTTTACCAAAGGAAACGATGGTTACATCCGAACCCGCGCGACGAATATCAGCCTTACCCAAAGGAATTAAATATTCTTCCTCTGGAACTTCCATCTTGTCGCCATACATCTGCTCCGACTCCATAAAGATTACTGGATCATTATCACGGATAGCGGATTTAAGTAACCCTTTTGCATCGTAAGGATTACTTGGAACTACCACTTTTAGTCCGGGACAATTGGCGTACCATGACTCAAAAGCCTGACTATGGGTTGCTGCTAATTGCCCTGCAGAAGCAGTCGGTCCGCGGAAAACGATAGGCACATTAAACTGCCCCCCGCTCATTTGGAACATTTTAGCCGCATTATTAATAATCTGATCGATGGCTACCATCGAAAAGTTAAAAGTCATAAACTCCACAATCGGACGAAGGCCATTCATTGCTGAACCCACGCCAATACCCGCAAAACCAAGCTCGGCAATGGGCGTATCCAAGACGCGTTTTGGACCAAATTCATCCAACATACCCTTCGAGGCTTTGTAGGCCCCATTGTATTCGGCTACTTCCTCACCCATTAAATAAATGGTCTCATCGCGACGCATTTCTTCGCTCATCGCTTCGGCAATTGCCTCTCTAAACTGAATAACTCTTCCCATTGGAATAATTTTGAAGGCTCAAAAGTACTAAAGGCGAATAAAATTTAGGGAGCTTGTGAACGATTATCTGCATTTCTGCATTTAATATGCGTGCATAGCATTTTGACCGCGGCTATTTTTAGGTTATTTTCGCGGCAAAGACTTTATCACTTCTCAGAACTCAAATAAAATATGAAGGTATTAGTTTGTATCAGTCACGTACCCGATACTACCTCAAAAATCAACTTCACAGCTGACAATAGCGCCTTTGACAAAAATGGTGTTCAGTTTGTGATTAATCCTTACGACGAATTTGGTTTAACTCGCGCCATCTGGCTGAAGGAAAAAAAGGGAGCTTCCGTTACCGTACTTAATGTAGGCGGCAACGAAACTGAACCTACCTTACGAAAGGCCCTTGCCATTGGTGCAGACAATGCTATTAGAGTAGACGCTGAGCCAAGCGATGCTTTTTTTGTAGCCAAGCAAATTGCTGCTGTGGCTCAGGAAGGCGGCTATGACCTCATCATCGCTGGTCGTGAGTCGATTGATTATAACGGTGGACAGGTACCGGGTATGGTAGCAGCTCTTTTAAATTGGCCCTTTGTTAATGCCTGTGTTGGTATGGATGGTGAAGGACCCGAATTTAATTTCACTCGCGAAATCGATGGTGGAAAAGAAAAGCTTAGCGCTAGTTTACCATTGGTAATTGGCGGTCAGAAAGGCTTAGTTGAGGAAAGCGATTTACGAATTCCTAATATGCGTGGAATTATGCAGGCAAGAACGAAACCATTAGAAGTTAAAGCCGCCGTTGATGCGGAGACCAAAACTTCCGTGGGTTCTTTCAGCAAGCCCGCTCCTAAAAGTGCCGTAAAAATGATCGACGCAGAGAATGTTAGTGAGTTAGTACAACTCCTGCATGATGAAGCTAAAGTGATCTAATTCAAAAAATTGAAACATGTCTGTATTAGTATATTTAGAATCTTGGGAAGGTAAATTCAAGAAAAACACTTGGGAAGCCGCTCTTTACGCCTCAAAAACTGCGGAAGCACTCGGCAGCGAAGCCATTGGCTTATGCATTGGTAATCTAGAGGATAGTGCTGCGGAAGCAGGAAAATATGGCATCAATAAAGTATTGCACCTAAACAGCGGCTTTGAAAGCTTTGATGCCAATGCCTATGGCAATGCCATTGCAGAGATTGCAGCGGCTAATGGAGCAGAAACCATTGTTATTAGTGCAACTTTTAATGGTAAAGCCCTGGCATCAGCATTAGCTATTGCAAGTGACTCTGCTCTGCTAAGCAATGTGGTTTCCCTTCCAGAAAGCACCAGTCCCTTTACCGTAAAGCGTGGAGTATTCTCAGGAAAAGGATTTAACCTATTAAGTACCGACGCCGCAAAACGAGTAGTTTTATTTGTTCCCAATTCGATTCCTGTAATTGAAGGAAGTGGCGAAGCAAGCGTGGAAAGCGCAAGCGCTTCTGGTGGTGATGCCACTCGTGTACAAGTGCAATCCGTTGACCGAGTTAAGGGAAAAATTCCATTACCAGAAGCTGAAAGAGTAGTAAGCGCAGGCCGCGGACTCAAAGGCCCCGAAAACTGGGGTATGATTGAAGAATTAGCCGAAGTACTCGATGCCGGCACTGCTTGTAGCAAGCCTGTTTCCGATATGGGATGGCGTCCACATAGCGAACACGTTGGTCAAACTGGCATTGCCATTAAGCCTAATTTATACGTGGCGATTGGCATTTCTGGTGCAATTCAGCATTTAGCGGGAGTAAGTGCCTCAAAAACAATTGTGGCTATTAATAAGGATCCTGAAGCTCCTTTCTTTAAAGCGGCGGATTACGGAATCGTGGGCGATGCCTTTGAGGTAGTACCCAAACTTACCGAAGAGATCAAAAAGTTTAAGGCATCCAACTAAGCTAAATGGATCGCATTAGGTTATTTGTAAAGGGCCTCTCTTATAGTCAAACGCAAAGCGGTGCTTATGCTTTGGTTTTGGGAGAAGAAAATGGTGAACGTCGGCTTCCCATCATTATTGGTGGCTTTGAAGCCCAAAGTATTGCTATTGCTTTAGAGAAGGATGTTAATCCTCCGCGCCCTCTTACCCATGACCTATTTAAAAACTTTGCCGATCAGTATCAGATCAAAATCAAGGAAATTTTAATTCACAAATTACAAGATGGAGTTTTTTACTCCATCTTGGTTTGTGATCGAAATGGAGAAGAGCACAGTTTAGATGCGCGCACTTCCGACGCTGTTGCCTTAGCTATTCGCTTTAAAACTCCTATTTATACCTACGGTGAAATTTTAGATAAAGCGGGGATCATTTTGCAAGAAGGGGGCAGCGATGCTACCAGCACAAAAGAGCCCGAAAAAAGCCAAGCGAAGAGTTTGGATAGCAGTAAATCTGCCGGTCTTATGGCGACCCAAAGTTTGGAGAGTTTAAAGAAACAACTCGATGAAGCGGTGCGCAATGAAGATTACGAAAAAGCCGCTCGATTAAGGGACGAAATTGATAAACGGGAACAAGGAGATCAATAAATCCGCTTGGATTTATAAATTCGTCCCAAGAATTCTAGTATGCGCCAAATCTTAGTCCTTCTTAGCCTGTTGATGCAGTTCCCGCTTTGGGCGCAAATTAGCGGTGAATGGCAATTTCAGTCAATTAGCAAATCTGGTCAATCCTTATTTAGCATTACGGATAATGACAGCCTTCGCATCTTCGACAATGATAGTTTCTATTATCAGCTTGAAGCTAAAGATTTAAAAGCTTGGGGTAACTATCAAATTACTGAAGATAGCAAGGGTGCAATGCTTCTCTTCAATTACCAAGCGCCTGCCGACACCATTAGAATATATCAAATCACCACCCTAAACGATAGCGTTTTAGATATTGTTGAGAATGAGGTGCATTATCGATTTGTTAGAAGTCAGCCCGAAATGCCAAGCACCGCAACTTCGAGCAACAATCTTCAAGGCTTACCCCTTGATTACGACTTTAGTCAGAATAATTTCGACCTAAAAACTTTACTAAGGGGCTTTTTGGGTCTATTAGTGCTTATCGGCTTAAGCTTCGCCATGTCCTCAAAGCGAAAATCGGTTAACTGGCCCTTGGTTATTAAGGGTTTGCTCATTCAGATAATTTTCGCTTTAGCCATCTTGAAGGTCAACTTCATTCGCGACGGCTTCGATTGGCTTTCTAAAAAGTTTGTAATCCTGCTAAGTTTCACCGACGTTGGAGCAAAATTCCTTTTTGGTGAGTTAATCAATGAGACCAGCAGTCTCGGTTACATCTTTGCTTTTAAAGTATTACCTACGGTTATTTTCTTCTCTGCCCTAACTAGTCTATTATTCTACTACGGGGTAATGCAAAAGATTGTCTATGCTTTTGCCTGGATCATGAAACGCACCATGAAACTGAGTGGAGCGGAAGCGTTATCCGCGGCCGGAAATATATTTTTAGGTCAGACTGAGTCCCCTTTACTAGTTAAACCCTACATCAATAAAATGACTCGCAGCGAATTGCTCTGCATAATGAGTGGTGGCATGGCTACCATTGCTGGGGGTGTTTTAGCGGCATATATCGGCTTTTTAGGTGGTGACGATGTGGTACAACAAACTTTCTTTGCTAAGCACCTTTTAGCCGCATCGGTAATGAGCGCTCCGGCAGCTGTAGTGGCCGCAAAAATTCTTTTACCAGAAACCAAGGAGGTTAATAATGAAATGCACCTTGGCAAACAGAAAATAGGCGACAATGCCCTTGAAGCCATTACCAATGGCACCACCGATGGATTAAAATTAGCGGTTAATGTAGGGGCCATGCTATTAGTTTTCATTGCCCTAGTAGCCATGGTAAACGCATTTCTTAAAGATTTTATCGGTGATTTGAGCGGCTTAAATGATTGGGTTCTATCATTCACCAATGGTCAGTACGATGGCTTTTCCATGGAGTTTATCTTGGGCTATATTCTCGCTCCGATTACCTGGCTAATGGGTGTAGCCAATGAGGATATTTTCTTGGTAGGTCAGCTTCTTGGCGAGAAGACCATCTTAAACGAATTTGTCGCCTATGTTTCTTTAGGTGACCTGATGGCGGCCGGAAAATTTAGCTCTGAAAAGTCAATTATCATTGCCACCTACATTTTATGTGGCTTCTCGAACTTTGCCAGTATTGGTATCCAAATCGGAGGTATTGGTTCCCTAGCCCCATCGCGGCGTGGCGATTTATCCCGCCTAGGCTTTAAAGCTCTGATAGCAGGAACCATGGCTAGTTTATTTACGGCCGTTATTGTTGGAATGCTAATCTAAGCCTTCTTCTTTCCTACCGCCTTGAGGTAGGCCTTTTCGTAATGATGAATTAAGTTTTTCCAATCAAAGTGCTCGGAAAAATCTTCAGCTTTACTTCGCTGGATGATGCGATAACGTCGATTGTGTTTAACAAAGTGATAGAGGTAAGCAGCCAGATCATTCACCGCATCCTCTTCTTTTCTATTTTCACGACGCAGTACAAATATTCCCTGGTCCTCCTTGGCTTCTTCCATCCCTTGCACGTATTTACCAAAGCCCGAAAGGTCGGAAGTTACCGTAGCTACCCCTCGAGCGATGCACTCTAAAGGAGTATAGCCCCAAGGCTCATAATAACTGGGGAAAATTCCCAAGTGACAACCACGTACAAAATCGTTGTAATCCACACCAAACAGTGGATTGGTACTTTTAATAAACTCAGGGTGATACACCAGTTTCACCTTATCAAGCGGACTATTAAACATCTTTAAACCCCGCATTTCATTCAGGATCTGATCGCCTTCATCGTCTTTTAAATTATGGGTAGTGATATAAGGCCATTCCTCCGATTTCCAAGATTGAATGGTACGCCGGTAGCGCAACTTCCAATAATCATCTACCATTCCTGAAGTCTCCGGTAGACGATGATCTTTTTCGGAGCTAACCGCCGCCTGAAATAAGCGATTACCAATCTGACTTTGGATGGCTTTTACGCTTTTGCGGATTTCCTGTAATACTCCGTTTGACTGCAATACTTTGGGATTTATCGACCAAGTTTCACGATTGGTAATAAAGAACATGACCACAGTAGTCTCAATGCCTTCCTTCTTCATGCGCTCATTTAAGAGATTAAGCGCTCTTAAACTTATATCATAGCCCTTATTGCTAAACTCATAGCGCCCAGAGGTGAAAAAATACAAGGTGTTATCGAGATCAAAACTATAACTGGGAAAGAAGTGACCGATTGTAAAGTCATGAAGGCGTTCTTTAAATTGCTGATGCAAGTTCTGCACTTCATGCATCGCTACAAAACGCTTTATGTTTAAGCCATTAGGGGTTACCTCGTCGGGAGACTTACCCAATAAATGGACGCACTCCACCGCCGTTACCTCACTAACCGTAGTAAAGCTTTTGGCCTTATTAGCCGCTAATCGTTCTAGTTCCGCCAGGGGTAAAATCCCAAAATTCCGCGCCTCTTTCCGCCAATCGAAATTGGGTAATTCTGAATAAAAAGAAGGGTAAGAACCCGCTAAATAGCGGCCCAGTATTGTTGCATGGGTCGTGAAGGTGGTAGCTATTTTTGGCTTTTGTTCCGATAAGTCTAAAATTGGCGCTGCGGCCATCCATTCATGAAAATGAAGAATAAGCTTCTCCTCTCCCACCTGCTTTTCTAAGGCTAGTAAGAACTTGACATTGGCCCGCGCCCAAACCAACATTTCATTAAAAAGCTTATTGTGGTGATCTTGACTTAGACCAAAAGTAGATTTATAATACTCTTGTATTTCCGGTAATTGATTAAAGAAATGATCTGGTCGGATCAAAACCACCTTAGGGCGACCTGTTACTAGCCAACGAGCATAACGAATCTCCATACCCTCGTCTCGTAATTTCTGAACCGCCCTGGCAATAGGATCACTTAAATCATTAATATCCTCCAACTCCGCATCAATATTGGGATCAGAAAGAGGGCCTAATAAACAATAATTATCACCCCATTTTTCAATCATAGCCGGAACCTTAGATCGTAAAACCGTGTAAATCCCACCAATTTGATTGCACACTTCCCAAGAGCACTCAACTAGAATATTATTATGGATGCCAGACATTCTTCAATATTTGCCTTTAAAATTGATTAATAAAATCCAAATACCCTAAGTCTGCTAAAAGAAATTAACAAGCCGGGCAATTAGTACACAACCGCTATGCTAATTTACCCATCAAAACTTATTTTTACCTCAAAGGAAAGCCATGCAGCAGTACCACGATTTAATGAAGCACATCCTCGCCAATGGGGTGATGAAAGAAAACCGAACCGGCATAAATACCTTATCTGTATTCGGCTATCAAATGCGCTTTAATCTTCAAGAAGGATTCCCTTTAGTAACTACCAAAAAGGTACACCTTAAATCAATCATTCATGAATTGTTGTGGTTCATTGCTGGCGACACCAATATTCGCTATTTGGTGAAGAATGGAGTTAATATCTGGAATGAATGGCCATTCCAAAACTATCTAGTACAAAATGGTTTAGCCGATAAGCTGCCTAAATACTCTGAAGCCTGGAAAGCAGAACTGCAAAACTTCAAAAATCAAATTATTGAAAGCGAGGAATTCGCAAAGCAGTGGGGCGAACTGGGACCAGTATACGGTCACCAATGGCGCAGCTTCGAGGGAGTAGATCAAATTAAAGGTTTGCTAGAGGACTTAAAGAACAAGCCGGATAGTCGCCGCCACATCGTTTCGGCTTGGAACCCTAAAGACATTCCGGTTATGGCAAAATCGGGCTTACCTCCTTGTCATACCTTGTTTCAATTTTACGTGGCCGACAATAAATTAAGTTGTCAGTTGTACCAACGCAGCGCTGATGTCTTTTTAGGCGTGCCCTTTAACATTGCTTCCTACGCTTTATTTACCATTATGATCGCCCAGGTAAGCGGTTTGGAATTAGGGGACTTCGTACACACTTTTGGTGACGCCCACCTCTACGAAAACCACCTCGATCAGAGCCGCGAACAATTAAGCAGAGAATTGCGGCCTCTTCCACAAATGCGTATTAATCCGGATATTAAAAATCTCTTCGATTTCAAATACGAAGATTTTGAATTAATAAATTATGATCCGCATCCGGCCATTCGGGCTCAAGTAGCGGTTTAAAAGAAAAACCATGATTGCATCTAAAGCACTATATCGACTCTTCGCCCTCCTTTTTATTTTCACTAGCCTAGAACTTCAAGCCCAGAGCGAAATCCTTGATCAGGAAGAAGCTAAGAAAGCCATAAGCTTTGCCGAGGTTGAAAGAGTTCCGGTGGCACCAAATTGTGATGCAGAACAAGCTAATAGCGCATTGAGAAAATGCTTACAAGTGAGTATTTTAAATCATGTGGCTAAAAACTTTAAGTTTCCTAAAGAGGATCGCAAAGCCGGTGTGGGAGGAAGAATATTTGTGAGCTTTATCGTTGAAAAGGATGCCACCATTAGTACCGTTGAGATTCTTAGAGGAGTTAGCGAAACCCTGGATGCAGAAGCGGTACGAGTGGTTAAAAGTATCCCGATTGACCAACCAGCCTATCATAAAGGGAAACCGGTTCGCATTTCTTATGTCTTACCGATAAACGCTCGTTTACAATAAATTTTTAAGATGAACCTGACCCTTATTGCCGCAATGGCAAAAAATAGAGTGATTGGCAAAGACAATGACTTAATTTGGCACTTTCCGGAGGATTTAAAGCATTTCAAACGGCTTACCTCTGGGCATCACGTAATTATGGGTCGTAAGACTTTCGAAAGTGTAGGCCGACCCTTGCCAAATAGAGTGAATATTGTCATTTCTCGACAAGAAGATTATCAGGCCGAAGGTTGTAAGGTAGCCCAAAGTCTGGAAGAAGCAATTGCCATGGTTGTGGATGATGACCAACCTTTTATAGTAGGCGGAGCGGAAATCTACAAGCAGAGCTTGTCCCACGCCAATACCATTGAGTTAACCTTAATCGATGCCGAATATGAAGGCGATACTTATTTCCCTGAATTCGACACTTCGATTTGGAAACTAGCCCGGGGCGAAAAAAAAGAGGCGGACGATAAACACGCCCACCCCTATGAGTTTTTGACTTATAAAAAAATTGCCACTAGCTAACTGCCTTAAGGGCTTTCATTGACATTTTGTTGATTCTTTCGGCTGCATAGTCCTCATCCACTATCAAGGTGTAACCTTCGTCTACCTCACCAGGAAGCTCAAACATCGCATCGGTTAGGATAGACTCTATTATTGAACGCAAGCCACGGGCACCCAATTTGAATTCCATAGCCTTGTCTACCACGTATTCAATCGCTTCCGCTCTAAAATCGAGCTCTACCCCGTCCATTTTCAACAACTGCGTATACTGCTTAATAATAGCATTTTTAGGCTCGGTAAGAATCTCCCTCAGTACCTCGCGGGTAAGGGGATTTAAATGTGTAATTACAGGGATACGACCGATTAGTTCTGGAATCAAACCGAAACTCTTCAAGTCTTGAGGGGCTACATATTGCAGCATATTCATTTCATCGAAGCTTTCACGATCTTTCGAAGAATGGAAGCCTACCGCTTTAGTATTTAAACGGTTAGCGATATTGCGACTAATACCATCGAAAGCACCGCCGGCAATAAATAAGATATTGCGGGTATCTACTTCAATAAACTTCTGATCTGGATGCTTACGGCCACCTTGGGGAGGAACATTAACCTTAGTTCCTTCCAAAAGCTTTAATAAAGCCTGCTGAACTCCTTCCCCACTCACGTCGCGAGTAATAGATGGGTTATCGCTTTTACGGGCAATTTTATCTACCTCATCAATAAAGATAATCCCGCGTTCCGCCGCTTTTTGATCGTAGTTAGCCGCTTGCAGTAATCGAGTTAGAATGCTTTCAACATCTTCCCCTACATAACCAGCTTCGGTAAGAACCGTGGCATCCACAATGGTGAAGGGAACATTTAACATCTTAGCAATAGTGCGCGCTAGCAAGGTCTTTCCGGTTCCGGTTTCCCCTACTAACATGATGTTGGATTTATCAATCTCAACCTCAGCTTCTTTTACCTCGGCCTTTTGAATCGCATTTAGACGCTTATAGTGATTGTACACGGCTACCGAAAGAATTCGCTTGGCCTCATCCTGCCCAATCACATACTCATCCAAGAACTTTTTAATCTCTTTAGGTTTTACCAAACGTAAAGACTGACTCAGTTCTTTATGCTCCTTGGTGTTCATCTCTTCCACCACAATGCCATAAGCCTGGCGGATGCAATGATCACAAATGTGTCCGTTTATACCCGCGATAAGGACATTAGTGTCCTTCTTTTCGCGACCACAAAACGAACAACTTAAACTTTCTTTCTTTGAGCTCATACAAAATCTAAAATGCAAAAATAAGGAATCCGTTCCAGAGCATCCGGAACGGATTCCATTTCCAAACTCTTAATACTAACGTATTTAGTCCTTCGCGCGTTGGCTATCCAGTACTTCGTCTATCATACCGTACTCCTTAGCCTCTACCGAAGACATCCAATAATCGCGATCAGAATCGGCTTCTACCTTGTCAAAAGGTTGTTTAGAGTGACTCGCAATAATATTGTAAAGCTCCTTCTTCATTTTTAGCACTTCACGTACAGCAATTTCCATATCGCTAGCCTGACCCTGAGCACCGCTCATCGGTTGGTGAATCATTACACGACTATGCTTTAAAGCCGAGCGCTTCCCATCAGCACCAGCACATAAAAGAACTGCTCCCATTGAAGCAGCCATACCAGTACAAATCGTTGCTACATCCGGTTTAACCAATTGCATTGTATCGTAAATACCCAATCCTGCGTAAACCGATCCACCCGGACTATTAAGATAAATCTGAATGTCTTTGCTAGAGTCTGATGACTCTAAGAACAATAGCTGCGCCTGTACAATATTAGCTACCTGGTCATTGATTCCCGTTCCCAGAAAGATGATGCGATCCATCATCAAGCGAGAGAAAACATCCATTTGCGCCACGTTAAGCTGACGCTCCTCGATGATATAAGGGGTTAATGAAGATTCTAAATATTTGCCCACATGCATGGAGCTCAAGCCGCGGTCTTTTACCGCGTAGGACATAAATTCTTTTCCGAAATCCATTTTTTAGATTTTATTGAGACCTTAATATTAACAAAAAAGGCCCGACAATGATCGGGCCAATTCAAATATCTGTCAGCTTTTCCGATTACTTTCCGGAAAGCTCTTTAACGAATTCCTCGTAAGTCACTTCCTTTTCTTCAACCTTAAAGGTATTCTTGAAGAATTCCATCAGCTTTTGCTGGAATAGTTGGTCGTTAATACGTTGGGCTTCTTCGCGGTTACCTAGAACATTATGAGCAATCTTATCCAAGTCCATTCCCTCTGGGAACTGACCGTATTGAGCCATTTGCTGCATAACCATTTGCTTGGTATACTCCACCAATTCTTCATGCTCTACCTTAATATCATTATCAGCGATAACGCGGTTTTCGATAATCTGCCAACGCATGTCCTCCTTCATATTAGGGAACTGCTCTTCAACTTCATCGGCAGAAATAGGATTCTCACCGGCGGTTTGCATCCAGCGCTTTAAAAATTCTTCTGGCAAATCGAAAGAAGTCTTATCTAACAATTTGTCACGTACATCTTGGTAGAATTTACGATCAGTATCTCCTACAAAAACACGTTCGGCGTCAGCTTTAATGCGAGCACGGAACTCTTTCTCGTCCTTCACTGTCCCTTCGCCGAAAATTTTGTCGAATAATTCTTGGTTCACCTCGGCAGGCTCAAGCTTGCTAACTTCGGTAAGCTCCACTTCAAACTTATGAGTAGAGTTTTCCAATACATCATCTTCTACTTTAAGGACACCGGCTAAACGGAAATCGTCTTTAAAGGATTTCTTATCCAATAGAATCACATCGCCAACTTTTTTACCGGTAGCCGATTTAATTCCTTTATCGCTAAGGGCGTCTAAAGCTAGAGTCGTTTCCACTTCAATACCTCCTTCAACAGCCTCACCGCGTTTTTTAACCTCTACAAACTTTCCTTTGAATATCGCATTCTCCTCGATTGCCTCGGGGTAAGACATAGATCCAAAACGACGAGCATAATCTGTAACGTAACGGTCGATCATCTCATCATCCGCTACCACCTTCAAATAAGGAATCTTCGTGCGAGCATTCAATTTCAACTCAAATTGCGGTGCTAAACCTAATTCGTAGTCGAAAGAGAAATCCTTTTGAGCATCCCAATCAATGTCATTCTGCTCTACCGGCATTGGATTGCCTAAGATATCTAGTTTCTCCTCGCGAATATGGTCGTAAACTGCGTGCTGAAGAATATGGTTGATTTCTTCAATTAACACCGATTTACCGAATTGCTTGCGGATTAAACCTGCAGGCACATGTCCTGGACGAAAACCAGGGATATTTGCCTTCTTACGGTAGTCGCGCAAGGTTTTCTCTACTTTTTCACGATAATCCGACTCCTCGATAGCCACAGTTAATACCGCGTTTAAGTCGTCTTTCTTTGTTACAGTTACGTTCATTTGATCCTTTTTTAATCAGCTTCTTAAAAGGGAGCGCAAAAGTAGTTAATATTAATCAGTTAGCATCAGCTAGACTATTAATAGTAAACAGAGCCCAAAAATCCATAACAGCCATTTTAGGCGTAAGTAGTTGTAGACTGCATGCCAATCAATAAAATTTCTATTTTTACCAATAAGATCCCTCAGGAATCACAACCAATTACCTTGTATGATGAAAAAAATTACTAGTCTTTTAAGTCTAAGTTTACTTTTAAGTTTAAGTCTTTCGGCTCAAGATAAATTCTCTGCCACCGCCGAATTAGGGTTAGGAATCCCCTTTGTCGGACTTAATCAAAATACCTATCAAGGTTACAAACCAAACTTAGGCGTATCAGCTGGAATAGGCTATGATGTAATGCCACACCTGCGCTTACGCGCGGAGGCGACTGCACTACAGCTGAATGGAAACAATAACACCGCCTTCTTTCAAAACCAAACTTACGAAGGGAATGTCTCGGCGGAATATAATGTGCTTAGCTACTTCGACAAGAAGCCGAAGTACAAACTAAGTCCGCGTATAGGAGTTGGTGCAGGTTTCGCTAATTCAACCCTTTACGATATTAATACCCGTCAAAAAATTACCGAGGTACCCGCGCAAAATGTTGGTGGCTCGAGTTACTCTATTCAAACCTTTTTCTTGGCCGGTATTAATCTTGGTATACCCGTGAATAATAAAATGGATATCAATTTGGGCTATGCCCACCGGATATTGTGGCAACAGCCATGGGTAGATGCCTTTGACGCTAATTCTTCCGATAGCTACGGAATTTTTAGTGCCGGTATACACTTCTATTTGAAATCAGATCGGGATAAATCTAAGATTGAAGTAGATCCAAAAAAATTCAATGATCTGAAAGCCAAAGCGGACAGCACAGATCGCTTCGAAGCCCAGGCTAATCGTAATGCCGAAAAAATTGGTCGCCTTGAAATGAGCAATCAGGAGAAGGATATGCAAATCTCCATCCTCCAAAGCCAAGTGGATAGCCTAAAAGCAAACCCTGTTCGGGTTAAAGGTGAGGTCAAACCAGGTAAAGGTGAAAACATGGTGGTTAAGGATGCTTCATCCGATGATATCGGCCCAGTACGTTACCGCGTAATTGTTGTTTCTTCACCTACTCGTGCCGGTGCCCAAAAATTCATCGATCGCAGCAAGTTGGATCGTGATGAGATGATGATCGCCTATATCGAGCGGCTAGATACCTACCGAGTTATCTATAAATCTTCTGATAGCATGGCTGCCGCTAAAAAGCACCGTGATGAGGCCCGCAAATATTACAGCGACGCCTGGATAGCTAAATTTTAGATAAGATTAAGAGTATTTTAACCCTGGCCTTTCGCCAGGGTTTTTTGTTACTAATTGCCTTTAGCTATCTTTGTAAAGTGAATTTTCTTCGAAAAATAACCGCAATCTTCTTAGTGCCCATCCTACTTTGGGCTGGGGCAGGCTTTTCCTTAAGTCGCCATTATTGCCTGGGGATGCTAATCGAGGAAAGCTTCTACATCGAAGCGGAAAGCTGTTCTAACGAAGAGCTTCACCACAATGATTTTGCAGAGAAAAGTAAAGGCGAATGCGACGTTTATGAGTCAACTCACCTTCCTTGCTGCAATGATGAATGGATTAGCGTGGCCTCGGTGCAAGTTGAGTCTGCCCAGTCACAAAATGAGCAAAGTAAGCAGGAGAACTCCCCCTCCAGTGCGTCTAAAGCGCTAAATGAATGCTCAGCTAAATTCTTTGATAAGGTTTTAGCGGTAGACTATATCTACACCGGACCTCCAGAAGTCAAAGGAGAGCTAAATCCAGAATTATCTCAATACTTAGCCGAAATTCAATCCTACTTGATTTAGACCTAGAAAACCTTTGCAAAGTTTTTTAGTCAATAAATAAATCAAGTAAAATGAAGAAGTTAAGTTTAATAATCAGTTTAAGTTTATTCACTTTAGGCCTGAGTGCCCAATCACAGATCGATACCAGTTTAGTGGTGAATGGGGTTTGCGGCATGTGCCAAAGCACTATCGAAAAAGCGGCTAAAATGGAAGGTGTTTCAAAGGCCAAATGGGACCAAGACACTAAAATTTTAAAGCTCTCTTTCGACAAAGAAAAAGTAAATCTCGAAAAGATTTATAAAGCAGTGGCCGCATCCGGCTACGACACCGAATATTTAGCTGCACCCGATTCGGCATATAATTCCCTTCATGCTTGTTGTCTTTACCGTGACCCACAGACGCACGAAGACCACAAAAAGAAGTAGATATGTACCAAAAAATTAAGATTATGGTTTTGGCCTTGCTTAGCCTGCAGGTCCAAGGCCAGATAAGTGGTAAGGTCTATTTGGTGGAAGATGGGCAAGAGCGTCCTGCACCGCTAGCGGAAGTATATTGGAAAGGAAGCAAAGTCGGTACTACCACCAATGAAAATGGTGAATATCAAATTGAGAAGGCCCCAGGATTTACTATTCTGGTAGCCAGCTTTGCCGGCTATGAAGCCCAAGAAAAGATGATCATCTCGCGTAAGGGAATTACTAATTTTACCCTACGCAGTGCCAATGAGCAACTCAATGATGTAACCGTTGTAGGAAAAGCAAAAGCTACTCAAGTAGATGCCAAAGCTGCTGGCCTTAACTTTCGTATCGATGAATCGGAATTACGCAAAGCTGCTTGTTGTAACCTCAGCGAAAGCTTTGAGACCAATGCCAGTATCGACGCTTCATTTAGTGACGGTATTAGCGGTACAAAGCAAATTGAAATGCTTGGTTTAGCGGGTAAATACGCCCTTATTCAAAGGGAGAACATCCCCTTTGCTCGTGGCTTAAATAGCACTAATGGCCTGGCCTACATACCTGGCCCTTTTATTGAAAGCATTCAAGTTACCAAAGGACTTAGCTCGGTGCTCAATGGCTACGAATCGATTACCGGTCAAATTAATGTGGAGTACTACAAACCCGAGAACTCCCCTCAATTATTATTAAATGCTTTCCTAAACCAAGGTGCAAGGAGCGAACTCAATGTATTGTACACTTACCCTGGATCGCATCCCATGCATACGACAATGCTACATTACAGCGCTGTTCCCATTGCACAAGATCGCAATGGGGATGGCTTTGCCGATCTTACGACCGGCAATCAATTAAACTTACTACACCGTAGCCATTATCATATCGGCGATAATTGGGAAGGACAAATAGGTCTAAGCCTAGTTCAAGATCAGAGAAAAGGTGGTCAATTGGATTTTATTAATAGCGATATAAAGGACGCCTGGGGCTTTGAAAGCGAAGATTCACGATATGAGTTATTCGGTAAAACCGGATACGTCAATCCGAATTCGGATTTTGAAAGTTTGGGAATTATTTACAGTCTAAGCAGGCAAGATCGCTCCAGCACTTTTGGTAATCGCAAATTAAGCGCTGTGCAAAACAATGCTTATTTGAATACCATTTATCATAATAAGATTGGAAATGAGAGTCATCAATTCAAGACTGGCCTTTCTTTACTTATTGAAGACTATGAAGAAAGGCTGGACAGTCTTAATGATGGTTTATATCAGCACCATAGGCAAGAAATTGTTCCTGGTGCCTATTTTGAGTATAGTTATAATCCTAATGAAGATTTTAGTCTGGTAGCTGGACTTAGGGGCGATTACAATAGTTATTTCAAAGAAATATACTTCAGTCCTAGGCTACAAGCACGCTACAATCTAGGCCGTAATACAACCTTACGCCTTAGCGGCGGAAGAGGCCAGCGCACCCCCAATCGCTTGGCGGAAAATGCGAGCCTCCTAGCTTCTAATCGCAAGCTATATTTCTCTGACCTCAACTTGCGTCCTGAAATTGCTTGGAATGCAGGTTTTAGTTGGAACCAAAACATCATTATCGGCGACCAGCTATTTATCTGGAACACGGATTTGTTCTATACTTGGTTTGAGTCAAAGATGGTTAGTGATCTTGATTATGATCCCCTATCCGCTTTTATCCTTAACCGTCAAGGCTCTCGCTCTTTTTCTGCTCTTAGCCAGATTGATTATAGTCCGACCAGTAATCTCGAATTTAGGTTGGCTTACAAATACCTGCGAGCTGAAGAAAACTTCTTGCAGGGAATTGACCTAAACTATGGCATTCCAGAACATCGAGCCTTTCTAAACGCCTCTTATCAAAGCAATAGTAAATGGAAGTTTGACCTTACTCTTAACTGGTTTGGTTCTAAACGATTACCTAGTACCAATGAGAGTCCTGAGGCTTTTAGACAGGATGATTTTTCACCTAGCTATTTCACGGTTAATAGTCAGATTAATAAGGAATGGAAGCACTTTGAATTCTTTATTGGGGTAGATAACCTGTTCAATTTCAGACAAGAAAACCCAATTGTTAATGCCGCTAATCCCAATGACGCTTATTTCGACAGTAATTTCATTTGGGGCCCCATATTTGGCCGAAACTTCTATCTAGGAGTTTACTATCGATTACCTTAAAAAAAAGGCCCCTCCTACGGGGCCTTTTTTAATGCTCTTCTTCGTAAAATATCTTGTAATACTTTCGACCATTTTCATCTACGCCCTTTTCAATTTTTGAGCGATCGCCGTGAATGTAAACATGAAAGTTCTTATCAAGCTTTAGCACACTTTTAAATACGCGTTCCTTCTTTTTAACCGCTTCCTGCGAAACTTCAAACTGACTATCTAGGCCGAGCTCGTTTAAGTCTCTTGCCTTTATATACTCCTTAAAGCGGTCGGCCACACTCTCCTCTTCGAACACCTGTTTGCTAAATGCATCAGGCTCGTATTGCTCATTCACTTCAAAATACTCCTTGGTACGCCCATAGAACTCAAGCGTTTCGGAGCGTTCCAATTCCTTCTCCTCTTTAAGGTCTTGGTCAATGAAATTCTTGGTAATCTTTATAATCTCGGCCGTTTTCACATATTCACTGGAACGAACTTGCAAGCGCAGGAACTGCTCGAACCAGAATTTGGCCTCTTCCCCTTTGTTGACATTATCTACGCTTAAAACTTGAAAGCCATCATCTTCATCCTGAGCAAAAATCAAGGCGGCTTTATCTACTTTGGAAGGATTAATACCTTGATAGCTGTAAAGCTCAATTACATCTTCTTCTTCCTCTGTAAAGAGAAAAGGCTGCTTCTGCTCAGATTTAAATAAGGCAATAGCTGGACCATCGAACTGTAAGTGCCTTAATCGCTCGAAGTACAGTACCAGAAGTTCACCGCTCTTTACCTGTGGATGATCCGACACTTCATAAAGCATCTGCGCTAATTTTTGAGAGGCGCCTAAGAAGGAGTCTGGGGCTTGAAACAATTGCCTACAAATTTGATAGACATTATTAAATTCTAAACCACTAGGATGGTTGAAGCGATAATACTCGGGGTTTTTAAAGGCACTATTCAGATAATACCAAACAATATTTTGGGTGGGAGTGTCAATGCCGCTTTCGGCCTTACTAAGGAGCAATTCCTCCTCTTTGGTTTTATTACCCACAACGTGCACCGCTAGGTGATTAAGCTTGCTTAGAGTTTTGTCGAACATAATATAGAATAGGCTGCAAAGGTATCCTATCTAGGCCTATAAACTAAAAAAGGTGCCCGAAGGCACCTTTCTTTCACTAAACCAATTGAACTACAAATGACGCGATAAACTCTGCCAACCACCGCCATTAATGCAGTCCAAACCTTCCCGCTTCATCATAGCGGTAGCTTGTCCACTGCGCATGCCGGAAGCACAGCAAAATATTACCGGTTTTTCTAGCTTCTTTATTTCTTTAATCTTTCCAGAAAGGCCCGGCAAAGGCATATTCTTAGAACCTTTGATATGACCCGCCTGAAACTCCTGCTTTGATCTAACATCAATTACAATCGCCCCGCGACTTAGAAAATCTTGGATGCGATCGCCTTTTTTAGTTAAAAATGAAAATAATCCCATGTAGTGTAATTCTTTCCTGCAAAAATGTGTGCTTAGCAAGAAAGAAGATGTGACCTGCATCACGAGTTCACTAAATCCAAATTAAAATCTACTTCGGCCTTACGGCGCTCTACATTTCCATTTTTCGGGTTGTACACATCCCACTCTTTAATCTTATCCGCATAAATGAATAGCACCATGGCGCGTTTAGGATGCGGATTACTAAAACGATGAAAGCCGAGGTCGTCATTCAAGAAGCCTTGAATGGTCTCGGGATAGGAGCTTTGATAGCTTACCACCGGGCCCCCTTTCTTAAATTTAAAATGTTCTAAAAAAATAGAGCCGGCTATTACTTTAAACCAACCCATGGAATGATGAAAATTATGAATCTTACCTATCTGACCAGGTTCCCAACAGGTTAATATTGCCTCTACTAAGTTTGAGTCATATAAGCGTATTCTTTGATAATGATCCTGAGAAAAACTTCCAATGTCTCGGAGCACCTCTGGTGTAAAATCCACCGCCTTCACCAGCTTACTGTAACCTCCAAAGCCTGGTCCGAGGTTAAGATTATGATGTAACTGGTCTAAATTTACAATTGCCTCCATTATATCCGAATGACTAATGAAGGTAGGGTATCATAGCCATTTAGCCTATGACTTTTATCACCTTAAAACCTAAAAATCAAGGATTTTAACCTTATTTCGACTCAGCTTAACTTTTCCTATTTTTTCTAATTGTTTTAATAATCTAGAGATTACTTCTCGTGAAGAATGCAGTTCTTCGGCCAAACGCTTATGGGTAACCTCAATTTCGGTATTTCCCATCGCGATACTTTTATCTCTCAAGAGATTAATTAATCGCTCATCGAGCTTTTGAAATGCAATGGCATCGATAGTAGCCAAAAGATTCTCATAGCGTTCATTATATGACTCCAAGGTAAACTGACGCCATTCCTCAAAGTCCAACATCCATTTTGGCAGTGATTTTCTAGGTAATCCCACGAATTCCGTCCCCGCTTCGGCTACTGCACGAATTTCACTTGGCTTATCAATCATACAACAGTTAAGGGTCATTGCGCAAGTTTGACCAGGGTATAAATAATATAGAAAGATCTCGCCTCCATCATCATCAGCACGACTGATCTTTATCGCCCCTTTGGTTACCAGTGGAATCCATTTAGGGAAATCACCGATATCAACAATCGTCTCTTCTTTATTGTTATTAAACCAACGCGCTTCTCGGGCTATCGAATCGAGCATCGCATCGTTTTTGAAGACCGGGAAATTTTGATGTAGAATTTCTTTGATGGTGTTTTCCTTGTGATCTATTTCGTCCATAGTATGATTATGCTCTTGATGCCAGCGAAAATACAGAATAATTCGAGGCAATACTTAAAATGACAATAGGTAGCGTTTACTAGATTTAACAGAATTTAACGTTCCTAATTCCCTTAATACCAACCTTTTCTAGTCTTACTACGTTACCTTTACACAGTTCGATCGAAAGTTTTATGAGAAAAATTACGCTAAGCCTATTCGTAATACTGCAAGTCATTGCCCTATCTGTAACTGCGCAATGCAATTTACCTTTGAACTTGCGCTCAGTGTCTTATGGACCAAACTTTATTGAAGTAGACTGGGACAACACTACCACCTCTTCTTTTGAAATCCGCTATGTGGGTCAGGGTGGAAACATAGGCACTGCCCCTATCACCACTACATCCTCCAAGCCGCATAGAATTACGGGCTTAAACGCTAATTCCGTATATGAATTTCAGGTACGCGAGGTTTGTACCGGCAGTAATCCTTGGCCTTCATCTGCCATCATAAGCACCAGTTGCAATGTGGTAAATCCTCCTTTCACTTCAAATTTTAATGGTGCTGCTTGGACTGTTGGTGCCTTAAACGCAGCGGGAACCATAAACTCTTGCTGGCAACGCGATCCAAGCGCTAGTGGTTATCTATGGAAACCAGGACCACCATCTTTCGTAAGTACTTTCACTGGAGCCAGCACTGGTGTTGGGGGTAGCGGTAAATATATGATGGTGGATAATTTAGCTTTCACCATTGGTCAGACTGACTCAGCCTTACTCTTTTCTCCCTTATTTGATTTGGGAACTCTAAACGCGCCACGTCTTCGATTCTTTTACCACATGTTTGGAGCCGATATAGAAAAGCTTAAAGTATTCATTTCGAACGACTATGGAGCGAGCTATCAATTACTTCAAACAATTAATGGTCAGCAACAATTTTCAAATAGCGATGCTTGGAAAGAGAGTATCCTCGATTTATCGGCTTATGCAAACGACACGGTACGCATTAAATTTGTTAGCCTTGAGCAAACCCTTGGTTTCCAAAATGCCATATGTATTGATGATGTAAATATCGAAGAAACACCTAGTTGTCCGAAGCCCCAAAATTTCAGAAACATCTCTGTTCGCAGCAACTCGGCCAGCTTCGATTGGACCAGCGGAGGTTCTAACCATTGGCAACTTAGCTATGGTAGCCCTGGATTTGCCGTAAACAGCGGGACCATCATTACTGTGAGTTCAAAACCGGCAAGCATAAGCGGCTTGAGTCCGAGTACCAACTATGAAATTTATGTTAGGGATAGTTGCGGTCCTAGTGACCTATCCTCTTGGGTGGGCCCAGTGGCCTTCAAAACGGCCTGTAACCCCCTAAGCACGCCTTACTCTGAAAATTTCGACGCCAATGGATTTGTAACTAGCACCACTTTTAATGGCATAGGCAGTATAAATTCATGTTGGACTCGTCAGTCAGGTAATTTTATCTGGAAGCCGGGACCGCCATTATTCTCTCCAACTAATACAGGGCCTAGCGGAGACAACACAAGCGGAAGTGGGCAATATCTTTATACTGAGGTAGTAGCCACTGGCGGTAGCAATACCAGCAATGCTTACAGCCCTTTGATAGATTTAAATGGCTTAACTAATCCACAATTAAGTTTTTTCACCCATATGTTCGGGGCCAATATTGTGGCCTTAAGGACTTATGTAGACCGCGGAAACGGTTTTGTTTTGGTAAATACCCAAAGTGGTCAGCAGCAAAATACCAAAAATGCAAGCTGGAAAGAAGTAATCGTTTCGCTGTCGGCTTATGTTAATGATACTATCCAAATCAGATTTGAAGCGGAAAGGACGGCCAATGGATTTGCTACCGATATTTCCATAGATGATATTTTAATTGACGAGGCCCCAAGTTGTCCCAAGCCGCAAAATTTAGCCGTACAGAGCCTTGCTTCCAACTCGGCGACATTGGCCTGGCAAGGCGGCGGAGCTACAAACTGGAACATCAGCTATGGCCCTCCCGGAACCAGTGCGGGTGCTGGCACTGTCATTGGCACCAGCTCAAATCCGCATACTATTAATGGTTTAAGTGCCAATACTAACTATGTTGCATACGTAAGAGACAGCTGCGGACCGGGTGACGTTTCCGCTTGGGTTGGCCCAATTAGCTTCAGCACTTTCTGCAACCCAATTTTAGCGCCTTATTTTGAGAATTTTGATGGAAGCGACTTTGCTCCCGGTAGCTTTACCGCAGCCGGCACCTTAAATTCTTGCTGGACCCCTGACACTACCGTTAATTTCCAATGGTCCATAGAGGACGGCCCACCCCCAGTTTTTAATGCCGGGCCCAGCGGTGATCACACCACTGGTAATGATCAATACCTATTTACCCAATCACTTTTCACAGCTGGTTTAGGTCAGGTTATTAAAGCCGAGGTACTAAGCCCTAGCATAGACCTCAGCGCCCTTACTATTCCGGAATTACGCTTTTGGTATCATATGTTCGGTATTGGCATCGATTCATTAAGTGTTTATATCGACAATGGTAGTGGATTTAGTCAACTTTGGACTGTAAACGGTCAACAGCAGAATGCTTCAAGTGATGCATGGCAAGAAGCAATTGTATCCCTGGCAGCCTATGCCAACGATACCATTGTTTTAAAGATTGTTGGTCATCGTAATTCACCCTTCTCAAACCAAGCACCTATAAGCATCGACGACCTGCGAATTGATGAGCAACCCAGTTGTCCGCAGCCCAGCAATTTGAGTGTACTAAGCACCGGTTCTAATTCTGTGACTCTTAATTGGACCAGCGGAGGTGCTACCAATTGGCAAATTGAATATGGTCCTAGTGGCTTTAGCCTTGGCAGTGGAACTTTAGTAAATGCTGGCACTAATCCTTTTACGGTGTCGGGGCTAAGCCCAAGCACTAGCTATCAATTCTATTTGCGAGATAGCTGTGGAGTGGGAAGTGTAAGCTTTTGGACCAGTTCTGTTACTGCCCAAACCTCATGTGTTGTGCTAACGGCGCCTTATTTTGAAAACTTTGATAATGCTAATTGGACCGACCCCAGTGTATTCAATGATCCAGGTGACATTGACTTCTGTTGGGATCGAAGCGACACCAGCGCCTACTTCTGGCGCGGTAATCAAGGGGCTTCCGATGGTTTTCAGTCTGGTCCAGATCAAGATCATACTTCAGGCAATGGAAAATATGCCTATTCGATAAGAGCAGGGGCATTCGGAACCAATTTAGATACAGACTTAGAAACTCCTTCCATTAGTTTAGATACCTTAAGTAATCCTGAATTGCGCTTCTGGTTCCATATGTTTGGCAGCGATATCGATAAGCTTCAGGTATTTGTGAATAATGGTTCTGGCTGGTCTCTTCTTTCCACAATTACTGGTCAGCAGCAGACCTCCAGCTCCGCTGCGTGGATTGAGAGGATTGCTTCCCTATCGGCTTATGTTGGTGATACTATTCGGATAAGATTTAGGGCCTTTCGCTCCAATAATTTCGCAGCTAGGGCCAACATTGCTATTGACGATATTCGTATTGATAATATTCCCACCTGCTTAAAACCTACGAACCTAAGTGCTACCAGCACTACTCAAAACTCCATTACCCTATCTTGGACTAGCGGAGGCGCTACTAATTGGCAGGTGAAATATCGTCCCAGTGGAAGCACTCAACCTTTTATCATTGCCCCTACTAGTGCAAACCCCTACACGATTAACGGTTTAAATCCCAGTACGAGCTATGAAATCTTTGTACAGGATAGTTGTGGTGCAGGCGATGTAAGTTGGTGGGAAGGTCCCGCCTTTATAAGCACCAGTTGTGGAATCAGCTCATTACCATTTAGCGAGTCTTTTGACGCATCGCCATGGACCTCGGGTATAGGGTTCTTCAATACAGGCGATCAAATTAGCCCTTGTTGGACCCGAAACAGAGCTTCAAATAACGACAAATGGGGAACGCGAAGTGGAGCGACTTCAAGCTTTAACACCGGTCCAAATAGCGATGCTAGTGGATCCGGTAATTACATTTATTTTGAAAGTGACTTTAGCAATGCCGCTAATATCGCTACCATGCGTAGTCCAGAAATAGCGCTTATTAATACCAGCGACCCTAAGCTTTATTACTCATACCATATGTTTGGATCCAATATTGGAAACCTCCAAGTGCGGATTAACACCCGTAATAATGGTAATGGAATAATCTTACGCACCTGGGTCGGACAACAACAAAGCAGCAGTGCCTCTCCTTGGAAATTAGACTCTATCGATTTGGGGAGTTATGTGGGAGACACCATCGAAGTTGTATTTAGAGTAACCCCTGGATCAGGATTTGGTGGTCAGGGAGATATTGCGGTTGATGATGTTGAAGTTAAATCTGCCGGACCTAGCTGTGGCAAACCGGTTAATTTACAGCTCACCAATGCCACCTATAATAGCCTCACTTTTAGCTGGAACATCACCAATACAACAGGCTCTACTACCAACCTCAGATGGTATGAGGCTTCTGCTGGACCAGCGACCGCCACGGTGGTTAATGGCATCAGCAGCCCCTACGCGATAAATGGCCTCAACCCAAGTACTGGTTATGTTATAGAATTGTTTGACAGCTGCGGATCAATATCAAGCGGCAGCTTAATTGATACTTTAAGCACCCTAATCTGCGACTCTGTAAGTGCTAATTTCACCTTTATAAAACGCTTTTTAAATAGGCGCTTCACTTCTAATGTGACCAATGCCGATACCTTATACTGGTCTTTTGGCAATGGAGATAGCAGCAGTGCGCTTAACCCAAATTACACCTATCCTAGTCCGGGTACCTACACCGTAACTCTTATCGCTGCAAACGACTGTGGTAATGCCGACACCAGCATTCAGGTAATTAATGTCTGCGATACTTTATTTGCGAATTTCTCTTGGCTCCAGACTGCGGATAGTACCATTTTCACGGCCGACACCTCTAATAATGCCACGGGTTATGCCTGGGATTTAGACGATGGATTTACGGCTAATGGCCCGAGAGTCTCGGTACAATATGCCGACAATTTAGATAAATCGGTTACCCTGATAAGCTGGAATGATTGTGGCGACACCGTACGTAACACTCGTACGGTTGAAGCCTGCGAGCCGCCTGTGGCCGATTGGACTTACACCATTTTAAATCCAATTAATGCTGGCTTAAGGGTACAGTTCGATGGAACCCTATCCACCAATGCCGTATCGTACGACTGGGACTTTGGCGATGGTACAACGGGTACCGGCCCTAATCCTATTCATATTTACAGTACTCCAGGATTATTCTATGAGGTGGAATTAACCGTACGTAATAACTGTGGTGGTATTGATACCCGCAAATTTAAGTTGAACCAAATTGGACTGAAAGAACCCAGTTTAGCTCAAATCGGACTCTACCCCAATCCGGTTAAAGATTTATTAGTCATCAATTGGCCTGAGAATCTACCTGAAATTGAAAGCATTAGCCTTATTGATAGTAGAGGTAGTTTATTGCGAAGCTGGAATCCGAAACCGGGCGAGACAGAATTAAACATGAGTGATGTATCCACAGGCTATTATCAAATTCAGATAAAAAGTAAGCTTGGTCCAATGAGCTTCCCTATTATCAAACAATAATTAAAGCCGGCCTGAGCCGGCTTTTTTTTAAGCCATTCTCTGTTTTTGGTCAGCGATTCCTCTATCTTAGATTTAAAATCTGAGCGCCATGCAAATCAAGAAGAACCCTAAAATTGACCTAGAGAAATACCGCACCCATTTCTTTCTAATAGGCTTAGCTCTATCAATTTTAGCAATGATTGGTCTCTTCAACATCAACTTTAGTGAAGAAAAGCCTGAACCCAAAAAGGTGATTATTGTAGATAGTGATGATATTGTGGTTCCTATAACCATCCGACCGCCCCAAAAAACAACCCAAGAGGCACCCAAAGAACTTCCCACTAAACTGGATATCATAGACGACCACTTAGAAGTCGAGAATGAGTTGGACATGCGTGCTACCGAAACCGATGAAAATGAATTCCTCCTCAATGACAACCAAGATGTCCAATACGTCGATGGTGAGGTAGAAGTAATTGAGCAAGAAGCAGAGGTACTCGAAGAACTTGAAGATCCGATCCCTTTTGCAGTGGTAGAATCGGTTCCAGTTTTCCCTGGATGTGATGCACAAGCGAGTAATGATGAAAAAAAGGAATGCTTTCAAAGACAGTTACTCCGGTATGTAAGTGAAAACTTTGTTTACAGTGAAGCCGCGCGACAATTAAAGATACAAGGCCGCGTAATTGTACAATTTGTGGTCGAAAAAAATGGTCAGATTAGCAATGTTGAATTATTGCGAAAAGTGGATCCCTGGCTAGATGAGGAAGCACTGCGCGTAATTCGATCCTTACCAGCTATTCAACCTGCTAGCCAACGAGGCAAACCAGTACGCATGAGTTTTGTGGTGCCCATAAAAATTGAACTAAAAGAATAAGTCAATAACCAGCAATGAACCAAACAATAGCCTACCGTTTATTACTCCTATTATGCCTTTTGCCAAGTCTTTATTTTGCGCAAACCGGACTAAATTTCGATGGAACCGACGATTATGTATCCAGCCCCTTTACTGGTATAAGCGGTAATGGTGACCGCACTATAGAAGCCTGGATTCGCACCACCGCTAATGCCATACCTGGACAAGGTGGACAAAGAGTTATAGCTAATTGGGGCAGCATGACCACCGGCACCCGTTTTACCTTTAATGTATTGTGGGGAAATACCATCCGTCTCGAAATTGGCGGTTCAGGAGTAAGCGGCACCATTGCAGTGAATGATGGAAATTGGCATCATGTCGCAGTTAGCTACAAAGCAGGTACCGTTAGTTTGTATGTAGACGGTGTCCTCGATGTTAGCGGCACCTTAAGCGGAGTTAACACAAGCTCTGGCAGTTTTATGATAGGCCGACGAGTAGATGGTGTTAATCATTTCGAAGGTGATATCGATGAAGTTAGGATTTGGAATACCGCCCTTAGCGCTAGCCAGTTAGCAATTAACGACAGTAACGAAATTTGTGTGACACCCTCTAATTTATTGGCCTATTATAAGTTTAATGAAGGAGTGGCTGGCGCTAATAATAGTTCCGTATCTAGCCTTGTTGATGATGCTGGCACCAATAATGGAAGCCTGCATAACTTTAGCTTAAACGGTACAGGCTCCAATTATATTTCGAGCCCTTTATTGGGTTCAGATGTTCAGTTAAATGAAACCATCACTGCCTGTGGCCCCTACACTGCCTTAAACGGACAAACCTATACTCAGAGTGGTTTATACCAAGATACTCTTTCCAATTCTGGGGCATGCGATACCCTCTACAGTCTTAATTTAACGGTGGTAAGTTTAGATTCCTCCGCTACTCGGATATCGGCTAATCAGATCCAGGCCAATGAAAGCGACCCCAATGCTACATATCAATGGCTAGACTGTAATGATGGGATGAAAGCTATTCAAGGAGTAAGAAATCGCACTTTTAACATTGTGCAAAATGGTAACTACGCGGTAGAGGTAAGTTTAAATGGTTGTGTAGATACTTCTGCCTGTATAAATATTAGCAATATAGGATTGCAGGAACGTCACTCTAGCGAATTCCAGATGTTCCCCAACCCTGCTAAGGATCAGATAAAACTTAATTTACCAGTGGGTCATTATAATAAGTATGAGATTCTAAACCTGAATGGCCAGGTTCTTAAAAGTGGCAGTCTTTCAAAAGCGGGTAAAAACACCATTAAGCTAAGTGAGATGATCCCCGGCATTTATCTCCTCCGGGTAAATGGACCACAAGAGTACAGGCAGAGCAAACTAATTATTGAATAAAAAAAAGGCTGACAAAAATGTCAGCCTTTTTCTTGAGGTGCGGGCGGAGAGACTCGAACTCTCACACCTCGCGGCACTAGATCCTAAGTCTAGCGTGTCTACCAATTCCACCACGCCCGCAATAGGGCGGCAAATATATAACAAAACCTATATTCCTTAAAAAGAAATTACTTTTTTTAAGTAGGGCTAATTGAGAAACATTTGTCACCTATTTTTAAGAGCTAAGGCAGGGCTAAATCCTTATTTTTGCCTAAGATCAGAAAAGACATGAAATCAATAGACTTAAACGAGTTAGCGGGAAAAGAAGCCCATGCTCATCTATTAGCAGCCGTAGGGCCACGTCCTATTGCTTTTGCCAGTACCGTAAATGAGGACGGGCAGGCAAACCTTAGTCCTTTTAGCTATTTCAATGTATTTAGCACCAGACCACCGGTACTTATTTTCTCTCCCAATCGTAGGGTAAGAAACAACACCAATAAAGACACCCTGTTTAACATTGAAAAAACCCGTGAGGTGGTTATTAATGTGGTGAATTTTGACCTGGTTGAGCAAATGTCACTTTCCTCCACGGAATATCCATCAGAGGTGAATGAATTTGAAAAAGCAGGATTAACACCCATTAAGTCTGATTTGGTAGCTCCATTTAGAGTGAAGGAATCACCGGTACAATTCGAATGTAAGGTCAATGACATCATATACCTGGGTGAAGAAGGTGGAGCTGGAAACCTAATTATTTGTGAGGTTTTACGAATGCATGTAGACGAATCGGTGCTTAACGAACAGGGGATAACCGACTGTACCAAACTAGATTTGGTTGCCCGAATGGGTGCCAACTGGTACACCCGTGCGACCGGGGAATCGATGTTTGAAGTAGAAAAACCCTTAGCCACCCTTGGCATTGGTATTGATCAAATTCCTCCACGCATTCGTAATAGTGTTTTCTTATCTGGCAATGACCTAGGGAAGCTAGGAAATGTAGAGAGGCTCCCCAATGACGAAGAAATTGCAGAAATTGCCGCTCATCCAAGAATCAAGGATATCTTCGCAAACTCGGCCGACGGCATGGAAGCACGCGAGCAATTACATGAATACGCCAAAGAACTATTAGCTAAAAATAAGGTCCAAAAAGCCTGGAAAGTGCTTTTAAGTGACCGACTTAATCGTAACTAAATCAAATGGAAGTAAGCGGAACCGTAAAACGCATCAGTGACACCCAACAAGTAAGTGCTAATTTTCGCAAAAGAGAAATTGTAGTAACTACCGAAGAACAATATCCTCAGCATTTAAGCATCGAATTCGTTCAAGACAAAACCGACTTATTAGATACTTACCGTGAAGGCGAAAAAGTAACGATCGGCATCAATCTTCGTGGTCGCGAGTGGACCTCACCACAAGGAGAGGTGAAATATTTCAATTCCATTCAGGGATGGCGCATTGAAAAAGCCGGTGGAGCCGCTCCTAGCCCTGCTCCTAGCAGCGCCGAGGGCTTTGCCTCAGAAAATAGTCAAGGTAATGACTTTAGTAAACCTCCCGGCATGGCGCCTTATGAAGAAGACGATGACGATTTACCCTTCTAGGTAAAATGAGCTTTGCCAGAAAATTCGAAAAAGCTTTCCGCTATTTATTGCCTTCGCCCTTCGCGATTGCAATATTGCTAAGCTTACTCAGCTTCGTTTTATACTGGCTTTATGCTGAAGGGAGTTTCTCTCTAAGGCTTGAAAATTCTGTAAATGACTGGCAAAAGGGGCTCTGGAATGGCCCCTTGCTGGTTTTTATGGTGCAGATGATGCTGATATTAGTGCTTGGTCATAGCTTGGCCTTAGCTCCTAGTATCAAGACCTTCATCAATCAAATTCTAAAACTATCGCGCAGACCCGAGACCAGTACTGCTTTAGTCGCTTTTTTCACCTTATTAGTTGCCTATTTCAATTGGGG
Source organism: uncultured Flavobacteriales bacterium (assembly GCA_913055685.1). GTDB lineage: Bacteria > Bacteroidota > Bacteroidia > Flavobacteriales > Schleiferiaceae > Croceimicrobium. The sequence continues at coordinate 1,133,117 of CAJXKC010000001.1, read as the reverse complement.
TTTGGCCTTAGTCTTCGGAGCTGTAATGGCGCGTAAAGCGGCAGAAGATTTTAGTGCTAAAGGTATTCCCTTTAATTACGGGCTACTGGGTGCAGCGGGTTATAGCGGCTTAATGGTTTGGCACGGCGGCCTTAGTGGTAGCGCCCCCATTAAAGTTGCGGAACTGGGACACTTGCAATCCTTAAGTCCCGAAACACCTGGACTTCCCGATCGATTGGGATTTGGTGAAACTCTTTTAAGTGCCTTGAATATTTGGCCAAACCTAATCCTACTCATCTTAATACCACTAAGTCTATTTTTATTAAGTAAAAAGGCCCCTCGCTCTGATCGACAAATAAGCGCTCAGAAAAAGGAAGGCACCTTAGAAAAGGTTCGAGGAGCCGAACGAATTGATTATTCCCGCTATTTCGGCCTAAGCATTGGTTTAGCTATTGTTGGGATCGGGATTTATGAAGCTTTATCCAGTATAGATTCGAGCTTTATTAGTCCCAATTACATTAATATGATGCTCCTTGGTCTTAGTCTTATTTTTCATCAAAATTTACTTTCATTTTTGAAGGCTATCGATGAAGCCATTCAAGGGGCGGCAGGCATACTGCTCCAATTCCCACTCTATTTCGGAATAATGGGACTCATGAAAGACGGAGGATTAATTGCAGCGCTTAGCGCCTATTTCAGTAGCCATAGCACGGCCTTTAGTTTTCCCCTTTACACTTTTTTATCGGCAGGGATTATCAATGTTTTTGTTCCCAGCGGAGGCGGACAATGGGCTATTCAAGGTCCCGTGATCCTTGAAACTGCTAGTCAGTTAAATATTCCTTTTGCCAAAGCGATTATGGCTATGGCCTATGGGGATCAGCTTACCAATATGCTGCAACCATTTTGGGCCTTACCCCTATTGGGTATCACCGGCTTAAAAGCGCGAGAAATTGTACCTTATACTCTTATTTTAATGCTTTTGGGCTTGCTTACTTTTGGAATAGCCTTAATGATCTTCTAATTGGCCATTTACGAACTTCATAACGATTCACTGTGGTTTCCTCAGTCCGAGGATTGGAATGTTGATAATGATATTGTAGCAATTGGGGGTGATTTAAAACCAGAGCGCTTAATTGAAGCCTATCGATTAGGGGCTTTCCCTTGGAACGAACCTGAAGGAATTCTCCTTTGGTGGAGTCCACTAGAACGGGCTATTTTAATACCGCGACAAATTCGTATTACCAAGAGTAGTCGTAACCTTTTAAACCAGAGGCGTTTTACCATCACTTTTAACCGAGCCTTTACCCAAGTAATAGAAGCGTGCCAATCTATTGAGCGGCCGGGTCAGGATGGCACTTGGATTACAAAGGCACACCTCGATTCATTTGTAGAATTACACCAAAAAGGATTAGCCCATAGCGTAGAAGCTTGGCAGAATGGGGAATTGGTAGGTGGTTTATACGGTTTAGCAATGGGCTCTGTATTTTTTGGAGAATCCATGTTCTCCAAAGCAAGCAATGCTAGTAAAATCTGTTTTATTAGACTTTGTCAGCGACTGGAAGCCTTTGGTTATGACTTAGTGGACTGTCAGGTTTACAATCCTCACTTGGGAAGCCTTGGAGCGATAACCATTCACCGAGAGGCTTTCAATAAACAATTAAAGCAAGCTTTAGAAAAACCTAAGGATGCCGGTCTGGTTTTCGACCCAGAAGAACAATTCTAGCTTAAAATATCTTAGTTAAGTATGACTTTCAAGAAACTGCTACTGCTTTCACTTTTGCTGGTTTTGAGCTTCGGCATAAGCGCTCAAGACAGTTCAAACTGGCTAGCCGAATTTAACCAGGATCGCTTAAGCCTAAATAGGCAGGGAATGTTAGTCCTTGGCTCTTGGTCTATTGCCAACATGACTTGGAGTGCCTTTAATTTGAAACATCCCAATGGTTTAAACAAGGCTTATCATCAGATGAATCTTGGCTGGAATGCGGTTAACCTTATTATCGCTGGTTTTGGCTATTATCAAAGTCAGAGTATTGAAAGTTTGAGCTTACTTGATTCCTGGCAAGAGCAAGAAAGTATTAAACGGATATTAGCAGTAAATGCGGCGCTCGACATTGCCTATATGGCGGGAGGTTTTTACCTCCGAGAAAGAGCGAAAAATGAAGCGGATAAATACAATCGTTGGGAAGGTTTTGGCCGAGCAATAATTGTAAATGGTGCCTTTCTACTCAGTTTTGATTTAATCATGTACTGGCTGCATGCAAGTCACGGTAGCGCCGATCTAATACCTTATCTACAAAACATCAATGTTAATGCAGAAGGAGTAGGTATTCGCCTAAACTTCTAGATACTTTTCACGTCCAAGGTATCGCGTAAGGCATTACCCACAAACATAAAGGAGAGCACTAAGAGCATTATTGCGAGACCCGGAATAATAGCCAGGTAGGCTTTATCCATGATCAAATAAGCATAATGATCTTTAATCATGGTACCCCAGGTTGGACTCGGAGGTTGTGCCCCTAAACCTAAAAAGCTAAGTCCGCTTTCTACCAGGATGGCCGCCGCAAAATTGGCCGCCGATATCACAATCAAAGGAGCGGTGGCATTGGGTAGAATATGCTTCCAGATAATGCGTAAATCTGAAAAGCCTAAAACCTTGGCCGCCTGAATGTATTCCTTTTCGCGGATACTCATAATTTGTCCACGAATTACCCGTGCGACCTCAACCCACATAGTAAAACCAATAGCAATAAATACCTGCCATAGGCCTTTGCCAAGAGCCAGGGTAATAGCAATCACTAATAGAAGTCCAGGTATAGACCAAACCACATTAATAAACCATAAGATCAGCTTGTCTACCCAGCCCCCATAGTAGGCGGCAATAGCCCCCAAGGGAATACCAATAATTAAGGAAATTAAAACGGCTAAAAAACCCACTGAGAAAGACACCCTTGCCCCAAGTACTAAGCGACTTAATAGGTCTCTTCCGTAGCGATCGGTGCCTAAATAATAGCTTTTCTTTTCGAGAAAGGCCTCCTTAGAAATATCATCTGGGCCATAGTATTGGGCAAGGTTTATAGATTTCGCTTCCGCCTCCTTGGCCGCCCCGAAATCATAATAAAAAAGTTTAGTGTCTTTTAAGCTATAATCTCTTAGAGGGATACGCTCAAAGGCAGATGGCTTGCCTGACCAAAAAGCTTCCCAGGCATTCACCTTTTCCGCTTCCCTAGGAATTAATAGAAACTCTGCTTCAAAACCGGGGGCTTGATTGCTGATGGCCAAATGCATTTCGTTCGCATTCGGACTATCATCCGAAATTAAGGTATAGGCAAAGAGGGCCAAAAAGGCGCCTATCGCAATAATGAGCAAACCTGCTGCTCCCAGTGGGTCTTTCCAAATTCCTCTTAAAATCTGCAATCCTAGCTACTTTTAGCCATATCAAGCGCTACTCGATAGGCCTCAGAAAGGTAAAGATCTTTTCGCAAGGCCTTATGCCAGTTTTCATTCTTTTCCTGATTTTCCTTACTTGATTCTACCTCCTCAATATCTGCTTTATTGGTGCTTACCGACAATTCCACCCTACTCTTTCGCATGCCTTTGTACTTTTCCGCTTCGGCACGATAATCCTGCTGCTCTTTCTGGAATTCCTCCCAGTTCAGTGGATATTGCGAATCTTCTCTTTCTTCCTTAATCCATTTAGCATATGCCTCAATTAAGCTGAACTTTTGATTACTATCGATACGGAGTTTACTCTTGGCAATTACCTCAGAATAAGACTCTACCCCTTTATCCCAAGCTTGGTATTTGGCAGACTCAATCTCATCATATGGCAAAGCAAAGTTTTGCTCCTTTTCACCATAAGGGGTATACATGTAATTATCGGGTAAAACGATATCCGATTGAACTCCTTTTAACTGCGGAGTACCACCATTGATGCGATAGTATTTTTGAATGGTCAATTTTAAAGCACCTAAGGGTTTTAAATCGGCGTAAGCCTGACTCACCGCACGATCCATGTCCACTACATTTTGCACGGTTCCCTTGCCAAAAGTAGATTGCGAGCCAATGATAATTCCTCTCTGATAGTCTTGAATAGCAGCGGCAAAAATTTCCGAGGCCGAAGCACTAAACTGATTCACCATAACCACTAAGGGCCCATCGTAAACCACACCCGATTTACTATCGGATAATACCCGGGGCCTTCTGCTTGGGGCTTTAACCTGAACTACAGGACCTTCATCGATGAACAAACCTACAATGTCGATTACTCCTTGCAGGCTACCCCCACCATTATTACGGAGGTCTAATACCACACTATTTACCCCTTCAGCTTTAAGCTTTTCTAACTCCTTGGCCACGTCCTCTGCACAATCGCGGTTATCGTCGCCATAAAAATTCACGTAAAATTTGGGTAGTTTAATGTAGCCCACTTTTGAATCGCCTTCACCTAAAACACTCGATTTAGCAAAGGTAGATTCAAGTTCTACGATGTCGCGGGTAATAGGAATATCTTCTTTAGATCCATCCAATTTACGCACGGTTAATTTAACCACGGTGCCTTTGGGGCCTCGAATGTGTTTTACCGCTTTGCGAACACTCATCCCCACCATGTCTACTACTTCGCCGTCTTCTTGTTCTACACGAATGATTTTGTCGCCCACTTCCAAATCACCTTGCTTCCAGCAAGGACTGCCAACAATAACTTTAGTGATGGTTACATAGTCCCCTTTCTGCCCTAATTGAGCGCCGATTCCCTGCAATTGGCCGGTCATGTTTATCTCAAAGTCCTCCTTACGCTCTGGCGGAAAGTATTGCGTATGCGGATCGTAAATAGCAGTTATCGCATTTAGGTAGGTGGACATCCAATCGAAGCGGTCCATATCGTCCAAGGCCTTAAACCACTCGTCATGCACTTCCATTTCCTTCTCGCGTGCCTTAGCCTCCATTTCAGCTAGACTCAAATTCTCTGAATCACTAGAATCTTTCTCTGCATCCAGTACCATTTCGTCCATACGCAGGAGCACACGGTATTTCAAATACTTACGCCAGCGGTCCTTAAGTTCGGATTGCGAAGCAGCAAAGTCTAGCTTTTCTTCGTCGGTCTCTATGGACTCCGCTTTACTTAGGTCAAATGGCTCTTCTAGAATTTCTGGATAGTAGGCCTTACTTTCTTCGTAGCGCTTAATGTATAACTCGAAGGCGGTGTTAAAAAAGGATAATTGGGAGGCTCGAATTTGATCGTCGATGTCAAGGCGATGTTCTTCCAGCTGCGCTATATCGCTCGCTAATAAAAACCTTTTATTGTAGTCGATATTCTCAACAAAAGCAGTGTAAACCTTTTTGGAAAAATCATCATCAAGTTCTTGGGGAGAAAAATGATTGGTGCGCAGAATCTGATAAATCAAATTCATCACCAACTGGTCCTTTTTCTCTTCCTGTTCGCTCGGATTGTAAAAGGCAAAACCGAAGGCAATTGCCGCTATTAGAATGAAAATTCGAAATTTATTTACTCGCTGAACAAATGTCATTGATCTTTATGCTTAAATCTGTGTTAAATAGCGCGTAGCTTCCAATGATATTGTGGGGAGCTGATATTTTTGCGCCACGAAAACTAAATGAACTGTCTGTAAAAATAAGGTCTTTTTAATAAGACTTGTTCGCAGCTAATCTAATTAAAAGTTAAAATGCAAAAAGCGCTGCTCGCTTTTCTCCTTTTGTGCTCTTGGGCTCTTAAAAGTCAGGATCAACAGTACACAATTAGCGGTTACGTCCGCGATGCTAAAACCGGAGAAGAACTCATCGGGGTTAATGTTTACCTCCCACAGTTGGGGAAAGGAAGCTCCACTAATGTTTACGGTTTTTATTCTCTGAGCTTACCCCCCGGTCGTTACCAGGTGCAGATTCAATACATCGGCTATGAAACGCAAAGCCGAGAGATTGAGCTAAGTGCCGATCAAAAGATAAATTGGGAATTAAAGGAATCTTCGACCACTCTCGAGGAAGTTGTGGTGAGTAGTGAAAAAATTGACCGCAATGTGAGCAGCATCGAAATGAGTGTGGTTCAGGTCGATGTCAAAGACGTTAAGAAAATGCCCGCCCTTTTAGGGGAAGTCGACATTATCCGCAGTCTTACTTTATTACCCGGCATAAGCACCGTAGGAGAGGCATCGAATGGTTTTAATGTAAGGGGCGGCAACACCGACCAAAACTTAATTATCCTCGATGAAGCCCCTGTCTACAATAGCTCTCACCTATTTGGCTTCTTTTCCATCTTTAATGCCGATGCGGTAAAGGACGTTAAATTATACAAGGGAGGAATTCCCGCTCGTTATGGAGGTCGACTGAGTTCGGTGGTAGACGTAAGACAGAAAGATGGTAATAACCGGGCCTTTTCAGGAACAGGAGGTATTGGCTTACTCTCTAGCCGCCTTTTATTAGAAGGCCCTATTCAGAAAGAAAAGTCTGCCTTCATGATTGCCGGACGAAGGTCCTATGCAGACATCTTTTTAGGTCTTAGTCCGGATGAAACCATATCCCAAAACACCTTATACTTCTACGATTTCAACGCTAAGTTAAATTACATCTTCAGCGAGAAAGACCGCCTTTACTTTTCGGGATACTTTGGCCGTGATGTCTTCGAGATAAACGACCTATTTGGCTTTGAATGGGGAAATGCTACCCTTACGGGGCGCTGGAATCACCTTTACAGTGATAAGTTGTTCTCAAATTTATCCTTAATCTTTAGTGATTACACCTATGCCTTAGGTACTCCTGAAGATGATGAATTTAACTTCCGACTTCAATCTACCATTCAGGATTACCATCTTAAAAATCAGTACACTTATTACGCTAATGCAAATAGTGAATTTGAGTTTGGTCTAGAAGCCATTTACTACCGCTTTAAACCAGGTACCATAACCGGGGTGGTCGATTTAACCCTGCAAAGGGAATATGCCCTAGAGCCCTCGCTCTATTTTTCTCATGAGTATAAGTTTAGTCCTTTGTTTAGTGTACAATACGGCCTTCGCTATTCTTCATTTTACAATTTAGGTCCGCAAAGCAAGAATATTTATCAAAATCAAGAACTACCTGAATTAGATGAAGTGGTAGAAAGGGTAGACTACGGAAAAGGCGATATCATTAAGGCTTACAATGGTTTAGATGGATTAGAACCGCGTTTGGCTATCAATTATCGCTTGGATGATGAAAAAAGCCTGAAAGCAAGCTACAACCGCACCCGTCAATACATTCACCTAATAAGCAATACCACTGCACCAACGCCGGTTGATTTATACCGCCCGGCAGGCATGCATATAAAGCCTGCTACCGTAAACCAAGTGGCCTTAGGTTATTTCCAGAACTTTAATGATAATGCCTACGAATTATCGATAGAAAGCTACTACAAAGATTTCCGCAATATTGTCGATTACCGCAATGGGGCTGACCTAATATTTAATGAAAGTATCGAGACCGAAATAACCAGTGGCATAGGCCGTTCCTATGGTTTAGAGTTCTACCTCCGTAAGCAAAGTGGGCGATTAACTGGTTGGCTTAGCTATACCTTATCTAAAACAGAACTAAAGGTAGAAAGTCAAGATCCCAGTTTAGCGATTAATGCTGGGGAATGGTACGCCGCCAATTACGATAAGCGTCACGATATATCCTTGGTTTTGAATTATCAAATAAGTAAAACTTGGGATATCGGTATGAATTTCACCTATCAAAGCGGCCGACCTATTACTCCGCCTGAAGGTAAGTTCCAATTTGAGGACTTTGTGGTGCCCATTTACCGTAACCGTAATTCATACCGCATACCCGATTACCATCGCTTAGATTTATCCGCTAACTACATTCCCGAAAAAAAGGAAGGCAAGAAATTTTACAGCTCTTGGTCCTTTAGCCTTTACAATGTATATGCCCGTCGAAATGCCTATTCAATTTATTTTGAACAAGCACCGAACCAAAACGGGACATCCGCCCAAAATTTAAACACCCAAGCTCAGCAGCTATCCATTTTTGGCACTATCATCCCTTCGGTAACCTGGAACTTTAATTTTTAGAAATGAAAAATCTGCACATCATAACTTTATTGATCGGTTTTATGGCGCTTTCCGCTTGCCGAGACGTGGTTGAATTAGATGTAGAAGCCGCCGAACCCGAATTAGTAGTAAACGGAGTGCTTAGTAATTCTGAACCCCTATTCGTTAAACTGCAAAGCACCTCTGCTTACTTCGACAATCAAGCCTTTCAAGAGGTTTCTAATGCCCGTGTGAGTATTTTAGAAGATGGGCAAGAAATACTAGTCCTCACGGAATCGGACAGCCTCGCAGGACATTATGAAGCTAATTTCTTAGGTAGTTTTAACAAGCAGTATCAACTAAGGGTAGAAATTAATGACCCCCAAGTACCTGAAAAAATGCAAGGAGTTTGGCTAAGTCGATTAGACACTCTTCGACCGGTACCCCCGATAGATTCCATCAAGCAAGCAACACTTAATCGAAGTACTACCCCTCAGGCCTTCTTCGAAGGAGATTATGCTCTAATGTATTTCGGCGATTTACCTGGTAAAGGAAATTACTACCGCATCAAGCGTAAGCTTAATGATTCCCTCTTTGCTCAAGAAAATATCATTATCAATGACGAAGAGCTAGATGGAATATACTTTGGTCGGGGTTTATTCCCACCCATTGCAATTTATGGACCCTTTGAGGAACCCGAAGCGGGAATGGAGGCTGATAGTCTCAGTGTTTTTATCCAGTCGGTATCTGCTGATTTTGAAGATTATTTAAATGTTTTGCAAAGTCAGGTGCAAACCGGCTCCCCATTCGACGCGCCGCCAGCCATGGTAGTTGGGAATATTTACAAAGAAGGAGCAGAAAATCAATATGCATTTGGCTATTTCCAAACCATTGGTGAGTCCGCTAATGGGATTAGGTATAAGCCTTAAATCGTAGCTTTGCCTTTAGAATTAGCAATATTATGCAGATTAATCATTGGGCGCATGAGTGGCTAACGAGCCTCGGAATTAGCGATTTATGGGTAGACCGATTGACCTTCGGTGTAGACATTGCCTTAGTTCTAGTACTCAGTCTAATCGTGGACTTTATCGCCCGTAAAATCATTTTACGGCTTGTTACGCGCTATGTAAAGCGTTCTAAAAATAATTACGACGACATTTTACTGGAAAAGCGAGTATTTCGTTCGCTTTCGCATTTACTGCCAGCTATCGTGGTATACTATGCCTTACCCGACTTATTTGAGAAATCAGATTTACTGGTAGAAATATTACGCAAGCTGGTCGTTACTTACGTGATTATCAATGTAATTAATGTAAGTCATAAGTTTTTAAAAGCGCTGGAATACATTGGCTTAAACTCCAAGCGCTTTGAAGGAAAACCAGTGAGCAGCTATGTGCAAGTAGCGCTTATTATCATTTACATTTCGGGCGGGGTTTTTATTATTTCTAACCTCCTAGACAAAAGCGCCACCACCATTCTCACCACCTTTGGAGCGGCTACGGCGGTTATTCTGCTAATTTTCCGGGACGCTATTTTAGGCTTAGTTGCCAGTATTCAAATTGCTGGTAATGATATGGTTCGGATCGGTGACTGGGTGAGCATGCCTAAATACGGTGCCGATGGCGATGTAATTGAAATAAACCTTACCACCGTTAAGGTTCGCAATTGGGATAAAACCATTTCTACTGTTCCGACCTATGCCTTTATCAGCGACAGCTTTGTAAACTGGCGCGGAATGACCAATATGGGCGTACGCCGCATAAAACGCAGCATTAATATCGACATTCACTCGGTTAAGTTTGTGGATGAAGAAATGCTAAACCGCTTTCAAAAGTATCAGCGGGTTGCCGAATATGTAAGCAAGCGACAAGCAGAAATTGAAGCTGCAAATCGCAGTAAGAATGTAGACAAGTCGGTTTTAATTAATGGTCGCCACATGACCAATATTGGGGTCTTTAGAAGGTATATCGAAAACTACCTTAGTGAGCATCCTAAAATCGCTTCCAATGAAGTCCTAATGGTTCGCCAATTACAACCAGGCGAAACGGGCATTCCCTTGGAAATATATTGCTTCAGTAATGATATTGCCTGGATTAACTATGAAAGCATTCAAAGCGATATCATGGATCATCTATTGGCTGCAGTAGAGCACTTCGACCTTAAGGTATTCCAAAACCCAAGCGGGGGTGATTTTAGTCGAATTCTTAAAAAAGACTAGGCTTTAAGCCAACGTTTTTTAGGGGCAAAGGGAATTAGTAAGACCACCAGAACAATGTAGAAGGGATAGGCCAGAGCCTTGAAGGGGTAATTTCGTAGCAACTCCTTCTCATCGGTATGCTTGGCAAAGTTGGCCAAAAGGCGGTAATCAACAAAAGCTTTAAAAAGCCAAAAACTGAAGAGCCAAAGTAATAGAGTGCTATTGTAAAAACTGTAGACCAGGCCTGCCAACAAATAAAAATTTACAGCCGCGACTAATAATGCTAAGGTTTTAGCCTTAAGAGATGGGTAGGCGGTACTCTTGGCACCCCAACGCAACCTTTGCCGAATTAAAGCTTTGAAATTGGCCGGGGCATCGGTCATGGCAAAAGCCCGCGGCGCAATACTAATACTTTGTAAGTCTCGCTCCGCCAAAGCTTGAACAAAAAAGGCATCCTCACCGCTTTGCCATTTACTGCCAACCTGCGATAATTCTAAAAAGCTTTGGCGCTGGTATAGCATACAGGCCCCACTGGCCATAAATGGTTCGGCTAGGGCCGCGCTAGCAAAACCGGTAAGTTGCAGGGAAAGATAGTCTAGGGCTGCTAGCCCCGACCAAAAATTCGTCCTGGCTCGCATTCTCACTGAGGCAATAATAAGCTTGGTATCAGGCCTCCATTGTCGGGCAAGTTCTGTAATTAGCTCAGGTGACGGTCTTACATCAGCGTCTAGCTGTAGAACATATTCTTCCTCTATCTGGTGCAGGGCAAACTGCAGCGCGCCTTTCTTACCTGACTCACCCTGATTAGAAATTAGTTTAATCTTAAGCGTAGTAGCTCTTATAAGCTGTTCGAGTTTAGCCCGGTTGTTGTGATTGGAGAAATCGTCAACCACATAAATCGCCAAAGACTTTAGCTCGGAATTATCTTCCAATACTGCTAGTAAGTCCGTGAGGGCTGAAACGTCATTTTTGTGAGCGATGACCACGGCCAAACTAAGCCATTGCTGGAGGGAGTCCCCTGACTTATTCCAGCTTATGCGTGCCAGTCCCTTAAACAGGTATTGAGCCAAATAAACATAGGCTAGAAAGACCAATAGCAGCAATACCAAAGCGTACATCATCAGAACAAAGTAAAGCATTAAATTTGGTCCGATGGCGAAAGAAAAAATCATCTTAGGGGTAGATCCCGGTACCCAAATCATGGGCTATGGACTGATAGAAACCAGTGGAAAGAATTTTAAGCTAATCCACTTAGATAGTATCAAGTTTAAACCGGCCGACTCCCCTATTTTAAGACTAAAGCAAATCTTTGAAGGCACGCTAGCAGTTATTGATGAGTACCTGCCGGATGAAATGGCGGTAGAAGCCCCTTTCTTTGGTAAGAATGTTCAGAGTATGCTTAAGTTGGGAAGAGCGCAAGGCGTTATTATGGCCGCCGCTCTATTTAAGGATATACCGGTAGAAGAATATTCCCCTCGAAAGATTAAACAAAGCATTACTGGCAAAGGAAGTGCTAGTAAAGAGCAGGTTTATGCGATGTTAGAGCGAAGCTTTGGCCATAAGATTGAGACCAAATATTTAGACGCCTCCGATGCTTTAGCCGTTGCCCTTTGTCATCATTACCAGGATAGTCATCCCTTGGTCGCGGGCTCTAAAACCAAATCTTGGGATAAGTTTTTGAAAGATAATCCGGATCGTTTAGGATAAGTTGGCGCGGATCTTCGCCGCATAGTCAGCCATTTCTTCTTCGCTAAATTTTAGTTTAGGACGAGAGAAGTCAATGTCACTAACTTCATTAATAGGAATAAGGTGAACGTGCGCATGAGGTACTTCTAGTCCAATTACAGCAACCCCTACCCTTTTACAAGGAATTGCCTTACCTACTGCGTGCGCAACTTGCTTCGAAAAATCCATCAGGTCCTGGTAATCTTCTGGTGCAAGGTCAAATAGATAATCTACTTCCTTTTTAGGAACCACTAAAGTATGACCAGCATGCAGAGGAAATATATCCAAGAAAGCAAAGCTCTTTTCAGTTTCTCCAATCTTATATCCGGGTATTTCACCCGCAATAATTTTTGAAAAAATGGAAGCCATAGCTAGTCGAATTTAATATCTAGAATTTCAAATTCCATTTTACCAGCAGGAGTCTGAATTTCCGCTACCTCTCCAACTTTCTTTCCGGTAAGACCTTTTCCAATTGGGCTGCTAACTGAAATCTTACCGTTTTTAAGATCGGCTTCGCTTTCGCTAACAAGCTTATAGCTCAATTCCATCCCATTCTTGGTATTCTTGATTTTAACCGTAGCTAAAACCATCACCTTACTGGTGTCTATTTTAGAGCTATCCATTAATCGTGCATTAGCGAGCGTATCTTCAAGCTTGCTAATTTTCATTTCTAGGAGACCTTGCGCCTCTTTAGCTGCGTCGTATTCTGCATTCTCTGATAGATCGCCCTTATCCCTCGCCTCTGCAATTTGCTGCGAAATCTTTGGACGCTCTACATGCTTCATGTGCTCAAGCTCTTTTTTAAGCTTTTCGAGACCTTCTTTGGTATAATAACTTACTCCCATATTCTAGAAATATTAAACGCAGAAAAGACCTCAATGAGGCCTTTTCCACGTTGCAAAGATATTAAATAATCTTCCTGCTTGTTTGCTTAGAGCAAGATAGATACACCGATACTATGTACGCCCGAGAAGAACGAAGTAGAACGGAATGAATAATCTAATTGGAATGTATTGTCATTGTCCTTAGACAAGGGAACATCGAAAGAGATTCCCGCATTAAAACCAGAGAACACACTAGTGTTTTCGGCATAATCGCGGCTATCAAAGAAGGTATAGCCTGCTCTTAGCATCGCAATTTCTTTGAAGGAGTACTCTACACCAGCGGTATAAATATCCTTCTCAAAAGAATTTGATTGGAATGCCGCCGCAACGGTTAAGCGCTGTTGAGAGAATTCGAAATCATAGCTACCGCCAATAGAAAGGGTAGCAGGTAATTCGAAGGACTGACTACGCTCATTAAATTCTTGCGCATACCCACCTTGTGGCACTACCAGTGTGATAGACTGACCTTCACCTTCGTAAACCGCAGAAGGACCGATATTACGCAGGGTAATACCGAACTTCATTTGGTCGCGTGACCCAGTAACATATTGTACTCCCGCGTCTACACTCGCTGAAGTAACCGTCATATCTACAATGCTAGTAGTATAAATCTTAAGATTAACACCACCGCGAATAGACTCGGTAAACTTCTGGGCATAACCTAAACCAATGATTGCGGTTGAAGGACTAATACTACCAATTCCCCCGTCAGGGTTTTCGATAGTAGTGCGCTCCCAAGAACCGTAATCGAAGGAAACGAAATTGGCGGCTAAAACCCCATTCTCGCCCACCGACTGATTAAAGCCCGCTGCATTAATGCCGATTCCGGCACCAACTAACCACTGGGTATTGGTGAAAGAAACTTCAGTTCCTTCGGTATTTGCAATACCAGCGATGTTCACAAAGGATGACTGTACCCCGGTTACCCCGGCGATATTTACTCCACCCCAGCCGCTTGAACGGGCCCAAGGATTAATCAGTAATTCGGGAGCACCTGCCTGTCCGGCACGTTGTGGGTTACCTGCCTGCACAGTGTTCATAAATCCTAGAACACAAATTGCAACAGCTATTTTCTGAAAATATCTCATGGATTTCTTCACTTAATTCGTTCTTAGAATGCGTTAAGGTCAACCGGACGTAAGCTACCCATCCACTTCACAACTTTCTGACCAGCAGGGCCAGCATCGATGTGAATTAGGTAGATACCACTTGCGATTGGTACGTTAAACTCGTTTTTCAAATCCCACTCAACGTATGTAAGAGCATTATCCTTATTAATAGTTCTAATTAAAGTACCATTAGGCATAAAGATATTAATCTCACAACGAGGAGGTAGGTTTGTGATTTTCACAATATTATCCAACTGACCGTCTTCATAACCTGAAGAACCATAGTATGGGTTAGGCACTACGCGAATGTTTTCTAAAGCATCGCTAGCAATCTGCAAATCATTGAATACCGCTTTATAACCATCTAGGCTAAACTCATACATTGGATTACCACCGTTTTCTGAAGTAGCAGTCTGTCCGTAAGGACTTTGAACGCGAAGTTCAACTTTAACTTCTGATGGAATATTACGGTAATCATCAAACTCATACTGGTTGCTAGAAAGCATACCGATGGTACACCAGGTCATTGAGCCCCAAACATCTGTACGAGTAAGGGCACTACCCATATTCTCTAACTCGTCCTTAATTGGGTAATCATCAATTTGATCGCCTTGGTAAGTTAGGTCCTTCATAGTTCCACGGAAAGATGAAGAGTCTGCCAATACATAAAGTACATGCATACCACCTAGAGCAATAGAGCCCAATTTCTGAGTGAAGTTCGCGGTTGGGTTCCAAAGCATATCAGAACCATTTTCTGAACGTAACCAAGAGTTTTCCGCAATCACTAGATTAAGACGGTTACCGGTTTCTACATTATAAGCATAACCAGGGAAGTAAGACCAACCGGTTGTGCTAGGGTCTTCTACCAAACTACCATCCGAAGTTTTGTTTAAGCTTTTACCTTCTCTTAAGCGGAAAGTAAGGGCACCACCTTCGTTAGATTCTGGATAGTTACCCATCTCTAATACCGGTACACGAGACCATTTGGTATGATCTGGAGTAATCACCACGTCGATGTTTGGCATTTGAGAGATTGGGTACATCCGATTAAAGTTAGTACCGTCGCGTAAAGGATAACCTGGACTCTGACGGAAACTAGGCTCAGTGCTAGGGGTACCTGCAAGAGGCACATTACTAGCTAGGGCAACTGGTCCCCAAGTACCTCCTAAAACAGTTTCGAACTGACCTAATGGATCCACATTATTGTCACCAGCGCTATGGTCATTATAGTAAACTGAAGGAAGGTTATCATTATCCGAAATATTATTCGATCCAGCTAAAATCCAGTTGGTTGGATTCTCAGCATCTGAATCAGGCACACCTGATAACCATGGTTTAGTAGGATCTGCATAAGTGATAGATCCACCGATAACCCCGTTATTAACCGAACCTTCACGTTCAAATCCAGGAGCAATCGCCTCGTCTACGCTAATGGAGAACCCTAACGGAGTTTCTACACCCGAGATAGTATCGCGAGAAATTACGATCTGCTCGGCACTGTAATCGATGCCTTGCTCACTTTCCGCTACCAAGTCACCTTGGTCATCATAAAGTTCCCAACTACGAGAGCTATTTAAATCTGTGAAACGTAATTGATAAGTTCCCTCACCAATTTCGTAAGGATTCACTACTTTAATTTCAACCGGACTAAAGCCAGGTTCGTATTTAACTTCTTGGAATCCGTTATTATTAATAATCGCATCCTGACTTTCCTGAGATACTCTTAAGTAGGTATTACCATTACCTTTTCCGCTAATACGAGTTACCTCAATTTGATCACCCCAGCTTGCATTAAGCTTAGTACCATTATTACGGTTTTCCACTTTAGAAGGAATACCTTGGTAAGGCTTAGAGTTTAAACCAATATTAAGACGACCTGCTAGGTAAGGCGTTTTCTGCGCATCTGCATTATCACCAGTATTACCAGGATTAAAGGTGCGGTAGTTATTCTGTGCATAAGCAAGTACATAGAAGTAGTACTCCTTATTGTTAACTAGGCGACGATCTCCTTCTGCGAAAGCGTCCTCTAAAACTCGGTAGCTTAACTCAACTCCTTGGTCATTGGCCTGTAAGGTCATGTCTTGTGGAGTAAGTGGGTTACCTAATAAGTCTGGAGATTCGAAGTAGTTTACTAATTGTCCGATGCCATTCTTAAGGTCAGATTGAGCAATTAGACGAGATTGGCTCACATCGTAAAGGTCATCTACACCCACATCGGCATTAGCCACTTGGAAAATTTGGAAACCTTCGAATACGTATGAGAAATAATTCTCTTGCTCGGCTGAGTCGATTTGCGCTGGAGTCCAGGTTGGTACTGGTGGAATACGTGGATCTTTTTGCACGTAACCCATGGTACGCTCATCGTAAGCATTTACCAAATTGATTACCAACTCACGGTCTAATTCAACAATCTCGATATCTGGAGCACGTGGACCATCCAATACTTGGAAACAGTTATCGAATAATTGCTGCGCTTTATCATCGGCAACAATTACATCGTTTACTGAAGCAAATAAATCTTGTGAGGCAAAGTTACGCGCCCAAACTGCACCAGTGGTGATGAAGTTAAGCGCACCAGGAGCAAGTGAGAATGGTCCTGCACAGTGAAGACCACGCTTATCTGCTTGATTGTTTGGAGATTCAAACCAGTTAATTGGTTGGAAAGGCTCATAAGCACCGGTGGTGTCAATAGAGTTTCCAGGATAAGCAAACTTGGTTTGCACCAAAGAAGGATCTAGAGAATATCCATCACCGTTACCAGTGTTACCAGGACCAGAAGGCGTCTCAATAACTAAAGGACGACCATCCTTCCAAATCGACTGTAAGAGGTTATAGAATTCCTGAGCGTTGGCTGGGTCGGTGGTACCAGAAGGACCGCTAAAGTTAGAGCGGTTGTTGTAGTACATGAAACCAGACATGATAATACGCTCGTTACGACCGATAGTAGGATCTTCTGCCTGACAAATTCCGTCGATACGAATACCATCGACACAACCATCACGGTCGTCATCAATACCATTAAAATAATCAGCAAAAGGACCTTGGAAGAAGTCAAATCCAACCGCAGGAGGATTGCTACCATAACCTAAGGCACCTTCATCATCATTATCACCATTATAAACATAACCCAAACCACGAGCAATATCCGAACCGATAATGTCATCATAAGGGTTACCTAAATCCGCGTCAAACCAAGTACCGAAATAAGTATCGCGTAAGCGGAAGGTAGAGCGGTTAATAATACGGTAGTTATTAAAGGTCATGTTATTCACCTCATCATTCGCGGTAAAGGCAAAAGCTTGAGCGCGAATTTCAAAACCTAGTGCAGAAGCATTGGTTTCGGTGTGGATATTACCCTTATCATTATATACCCACCAGATAGTCTGGTCACCGTATAATAAATCAACTTCTTTAGCCTGACAGTCAGCTTCACGAGTGAAGTCATATCCTGGGTAATCCCATTCCGGCTCATAGAATCCAGGAATACCATTGGTATCTGACTCAACGAAAGGTGCCAACTTATAAGGCAATTCTCCGTCTACGCCATTACCCGGCCATTCCATAATACTTTGAGGAATATTTCCTGCATAGCCTGGGAAACGAAGTTCGGCGTTACAGGTAGGATCTTCCTTACACTCAATCCAAGACTTGTGGGTTTCAACCTCACTACGGAAAACGGTCCAGTGTTGGTCGTAATCCTGACAAGTACCTTCCGTAATCGAAGCATTGTCGTCTAGTGGGCCAGGCCAATAATCTACCCCACGCTGACGGTAAGTCATGGCAGCCAGCTTAAGCTGATCGGCATCATCGATACCTCCTAACCAAAGCGCACCAGCAAACATGGAGTGCTTATTGGATCCTTTAGGCACCTCGTACTGGGCATCGTTAAGATCCCACCACATGTCGCCACCCCCAAGGATACGAGCTCTTACGTTGTTAATGTTTAAGTCTGTCTGTGCAGTTGCAGGGGCACAACCCTCGGCAAGCGCTTCTAAAGCAGACTTCTTGTTGTTATTGATCGCTGGCGTTTCCTTTGCATTCAATCCGGTAAAAACGGCAAGAACCAACGAGTAAGTTAAAAAGCTTCTGATCTTCATACAGCTATTTAATTAATTCTTTCTTAGAAGTTATAAGCGATTCCTAAACGGAAGCGACGAGGTAATGAGAAGTTGAATGGACTAACCATTCTACGATTGTACAGATCGATAAATGATTGCTCACTTACCTGACCATTAATTTGCGATTGACCCGCTTGAGAGGCCAAGAATCCATCATCATCAGCAGAACCAGTGAAAGGATATACGTTCACTACGTTCATCGTGTTAAACAAGTTTAAGATTTGTAAGTAAACATCAAGACTCTTAGAACCTTTTTTGTTTAGCATAAAGCTTTTATTGATACGAGCGTCAAAGGTTACTTGCCATGGTAAGCGAGAACCGTTGATCTGACCTTCAGTCTGAGCTGCTGCTGAAGCAGAAGCACTGACCGCATAAGCACGATCACGACGTGTGTAAGGACGACCAGATAACGCATTACAAGTAACGTTTACCCCGAAGTTCTCAAGAATGTTTTTACCATTAATCTTAGGACCATTGTAGTTCATACCACGACCATATCTCCAGTCCATACGAACTAAGATTTGGTGACGGTTATCGTAATCGAATGGTAATAAAGTACGTAAAGAAGCGGCACCTACACGTGCTAAGTTAGCACCGGTAGTAGCACTAGAACCAGTACCACTAGCAAACTGTAGGGTATAGTTCGCATCAATTTTAATATTGTTAGTACGACGTAATTCATACTCTAAGGTGAAACCTTTTACAGTACCAAAGTCGCGGTTACCATAAGCTACATAAGTAATAGGGTAAGCTTCTGGGAAAGCCACTGCTTGTAGTAAGTCACGTAACTCACGGTAGAAAGCAGCAATCTTTAAAGCAGACTTTTTAGAAAGTAATTGTTTAAATGCCAATTCATACTCGGTAGTACGTTGTGGTAATAAGTTCGGGTTGTTTAGGATTGCACCATTACGAAGGTTAGTTAAGTCTAAGTAATCGAATGGATCTAAACGTGAGAAACCAGTAGTAGGACGCTGAGCTAATACATCGTAGTGAGCAATAAAGATTGCCTCATCCGTAATTGGGAAGTTAAAGGCAATACGAGGCATCACCACTGTTTGTGGCTCGTAATCTACAAATGACTCAGATGGGATGTCACGACCTACAGTTTCTTCAGATCCAGGAGGGGTAACCAAGAATGGCTTAATACCACCACCAGCAGCATCAGATAGAATACCTGGGTCGGTGATAGGCTCACCATTGGCATTGTAGAACTGGTCTCCGTTACGGAAACCTACAATGCTCGCAGAACCGTAGTCAAAGCTACTTACGTAAACTGCGTAATCCTGACCAATACCAGCAGGCACATTAGCATATGCCTCAGGAGATAATGGAGAATTACTTAAGTCCGATACCGTGTAAGCAGGGTATAAGATATATGGATCACGCAATACACTTTGGTTTAAGTCGAAGCGGTCTACACGAACCCCAACGTTGAAGGTAAGGTCGCGGAAAGTAAACTGATCCTGAATATATCCAGCGATATAAATCGGTTGGAAAGCCGCAACCGGACGAGTGTAACGACCGTTTTCATCACGTGCTTGGAAGAACTCAGAAATGCTTGGGTTACCAGATTGAACATTTCCTAAGTAATCGAAACCGTAGTAAGATACACCACGCGCACCGTTAGGGTTAATGATCTCATCGGCAGAGAACATATCTAAACGGAACATAGAAGGATCTAGGTTGTCGATATTAATTTGCTCAACTCCAAATGGGTCTAAACCTAAAGCACGACGGATTTCCTCAGAGAACTGAGAAGCATCTTGGGCGATGTATTGATAGTTGTAATTAATAGTATCCTGATAGTTACCAAACTGGTCATATACCGGAAGTGGGTTATCAAGGTCTAACTGCGAGTTAGGTTGGTTTTGTAACAAACGCATACGAGTCCAAAGTCCCTGCGCTCCTAGATCGTAAGCACGGTCGATTCGCTGCTCGTACTCAAATCCCATAATTAAAGAGTGATCTTTAATATCGAAGTTGGTAGAGGCAGTAACCCGGAACTGGCTGTTGCGGCTAACATTGTAACCACCTTGCTGAGAACCTGTGTTGGTCCACAAACCAAATACGCTACGAGGGTTAAAACCGTTAATTGGCATACCGTAACCTAGAACATCATCTAAGGTACGGGCATTAATACCAGGATTATCGGCTGCAATATTGAAGAAGTCACGAATGTAGTTTTCACGGATTGGATTGTATCCACCGGGAGTCCAGCTAATACCTTCATCGAAGTCACCTACGTATAACCATCCGTCTAATGGCTGACCATTAACCGAGTCGGTTCCAAACACATAAGCTGGCGTAGAAGAAACATCATATTTACCAGTGTAGCCATAGCGGAAGAAATCCTTACCATGTTCTACATCTTCGGTTTCATTGTTATCACGAGTATAATCTACCTGAACGGTATAGTAAGCGTTTTTAATTAAGCTATTTCCTTCAGGATCGTTATCAAATGTTTGTTGGAAACGAACATATGCTTGCCAGTCATTATTAATGGTACGCATATTATTCTGGAAGTTGAAGATATGGCTTCCGTAGCTTTCGGCGCGGTCATCCGAATAAACCCAACGACCACCAATGGTTAAGTTGGTGTTTTTCGATGGTTTAATCTGGATATTACCATTAAAACGCATGTCATTGGCGTAAGAGTTAGGTCTTTGCCAAGTATTGTTCATGTCGTCTTCGGTAACAAATTCCGAATTCAAGATAATAGCGCGACCAGAAGGATCTACTTGAATTGGATTTTGCTCGAGACTTTGTAATACTTCATCCTTTAAAGAAATATAAGGGATTCCTGCAGGCACTGGACGAGGCTCCTCAATATAAAGGAACTCCGAACTGAATAAGAAACCTACGATAGACTGACCTTCTTTGTTCTTATATAATGGACCACCAATGGTAAATGCACCAAGGTTGTAATTCTGTCCATCCAAAATAGGGCTACCGTCGCCGGCGGTTAAAAATTTAAAAGGCATAGAAGTTAAAATCTCCGCCGTTCCAAACCACTGGCCGGATGGACCACGAGTAGTGGTGTTAATTACCCCACCGATCGCATCACCGTATTGAGCAGGTAAACCCCCGGTGATAACCTCGGTCTGAGCAATTGCTGCTTGTGGAATGTTTACACTACCACGCACCTTTACACCATCAATGAAGTAAACAGTACCTTCACCACGAGCACCACGAATGTTAGTATTACCATTAGCATCCTGAGTTACCCCAGCTGTTTGGCCCGCTACCGAAGTAATGTCACGTACCGCCATATTCTGAATATCTTCTGCGGTAGTAACCTTCGAACTTTTAGTTTTATCAATCAGCGGAGCTTCGTAAGTAATAGTTACCTCTGTCAGCATTGCCGATTCTTCTTGCATTTTAAAGTCTTGCAAGGTTGGTGAGTTTGGAGCAACAACTACTCCAGTAATCTTAACAGTTGCGTAACCAGCAAATGAAGCCTCTACGGTATAGGTACCCGCATTTACTGGGTTAATATTGTACTTACCATCAAGGTCAGTCGTTCCACCAGTTACCAGTGAACCAGACGCATCCTTGATTACAACATTGGCAAAAGGTACGGTTTCGCCGGTTTTAGCATCAGTCACCACACCACGCAAAGATCCGGGGCGTTGTTGAGCATATGTCAATGTGCTTAAAGTGACGAATAGCAGTAAGAGTAGTTTCTTTCCCATACTATTTATTAGGTTATAGAGATCCCTCCTGAATTTTAAAGGCCGTAAATATAACCTAAAACAAGCTTCACAACAAAAGCTAAATTCCGAGGAATCACAGAGTTTCTCAATAATTTCTTGAAAATGAACCCTTAAGTGTTAACATAATTTTAAGAATAAGTTCATAAGCGGTAAAATTTTAACATCTGAAGGCCGTTTTTCTTGAAAATGCAGAACTTGCAGTACTCAATTATGAAGCGACATTCACTGTATTTGACCCTATTTTTTCTGATAGTTGCCTCGGCTTGCAAAAAAAGTCAGCAGCGCGACTTCCCAATTGTGAGCATTGATGAATACATCTACCTCAACAACCCTCAAAATTTAGAACTGCAAAATCCTGGTGGTGCCATTACCTACGGCGGTGGTTACCGCGGTTTAATCATATACCGACGTTTTTCGAACAACGACATCAATGATTTTGGCGCTTTTGATCGCGCTTGTCCCGAGCATTACCGCGAAGATTGCAGTGCTTTAGAATTAGACGACGATAGACTCTATGCGGTTTGCCCCTGTCACGGAGAAAAGTATGTTTTATTTGATGGTGCCCCGGCAGAAAACGCCACCACAAGCATGGTCGAATACCGATGCACCTTTGATGGTGCAATCATCCGCGTGAGTAATTAGGATGTTGAAGCATAAAAAAAGGCCCCGAAAATTTCGAGGCCTTTTTTAATTATTTAGGTTTTTGGCAATTAGTCGGCCAACAAAATCACTTTATTCTGCTGAACTTCTACTACTCCACCTTTTACATTCAATCGAAGTACTTTATCGTTGCTTTTATCGGAAACAATACTTCCGTGAAGGCCTTCGATAGTTTTCGATGAATTTGGAATATCGATTTTCACCTCGCCCTCCGTCAGCGTACTGATCAAAGGAGCGTGTCCGTTCAAAATTTGAAAGCGACCATCTTTACCTGGCAATGCCACGGCATCAGCGGGACCTTCAAAAATTTTGGCTTCCGGGGTGATAATTTCTAAATTCATAATTCTAGTTTAAATCGCTTTGATGAAACTTAAGCCTGAGCTTCAGCTAACATCTTCTCACCAGCTTCGCGTACTTCTTCGATGGTACCTTTTAAGTTAAAGGCTGCTTCTGGATATGCATCCATTTCACCATCCATAATCATATTAAATCCTTTGATCGTATCCTCGATGCTTACGAATACCCCAGGGATACCTGTAAACTGCTCGGCTACGTGGAAAGGCTGTGATAAGAAACGCTGTACTTTACGAGCACGAGCTACTACCAATTTATCTTCTTCCGATAATTCGTCCATACCAAGGATGGCGATAATATCTTGCAGTTCCTTGTAACGCTGTAAGATTACTTTTACACGCTGGGCACAATCGTAGTGCTCATCTCCAATAATTTCTGGAGCAAGAATACGTGAAGTAGAATCTAGTGGATCTACCGCTGGGTAAATACCTAGGGCGGCTAATTTACGTGACAATACGGTAGTCGCATCCAAGTGAGCAAAGGTAGTCGCTGGAGCTGGGTCAGTAAGGTCATCCGCTGGTACGTATACCGCTTGAACCGAAGTAATAGATCCGTTTTTAGTAGAAGTAATGCGCTCCTGCATAGCTCCCATCTCAGTAGCCAAAGTAGGTTGATAACCTACCGCAGATGGCATACGACCAAGAAGAGCCGATACCTCAGAACCTGCCTGAGTAAAACGGAAGATGTTATCAACGAAGAAAAGGATATCACGACCAGCACCGTCGCCTTCACCATCACGGTAGTACTCAGCAAGAGTAAGACCAGAAAGGGCAACACGAGCACGAGCACCGGGAGGTTCGTTCATCTGACCAAATACGAAAGAAGCTTTGGACTCTTTTAAGTCTTCGGCCTTAGCTTTAGAAAGGTCCCATCCGCCTTGTTCCATAGACTCCAAGAACTCGTCGCTGTATTTGATAATGCCAGACTCCAACATCTCACGAAGTAAGTCGTTACCCTCACGAGTACGCTCACCTACACCAGCAAATACAGAAAGTCCACCGTGACCTTTCGCAATGTTATTAATTAACTCCTGGATCAATACGGTTTTACCTACACCCGCACCACCGAAAAGACCAATCTTACCACCTTTTGCATAAGGTTCGATAAGGTCAATTACTTTGATACCGGTATATAGAATCTCGGTAGAAGTTGAAAGATCCTCAAATTTGGGAGCTTCACGGTGAATAGGCAAACCATTTTCGGTTGGAAGAGATTCCAATCCGTCGATAGACTCACCAATTACATTGAAAAGACGACCGCGGATTCCTTCACCTGTAGGCATTTTAATTGGGCTACCGGTACCGGTTACCTCTTGGCCACGTTGCAAACCATCGGTAGAGTCCATCGCAATGGCGCGAACGGTATCTTCACCAATATGCTGCTGTGTTTCCAATACTAATGGCGTACCGTCAGTACGGCTTACATGAAGTGCATCGTAAATTTTAGGAAGCTCAGCATTAGTAGTATCGAAGTAAACGTCAACTACTGGTCCAATGATCTGAGCGATTTTTCCAACAACTTGAGACATGAGTTACAATTTATTGTACCCTGGTGGGTTTTCTTAATTTGCCGGCAAAATTAGTCCATTTTATATTAACTAACAGGACCTTGTTGGAATTTTAATTTGGCTAATTTTGAACAGGTAACTAACAAAGTGCGAGGTTTCACTCTTAAGCACGCTAAAATATTGATAATTTGAAGGTTTACTATTCAATCGACGACTTTCAAAAATTGGAAAAAGCCGCGGTAACTACCGGCACCTTTGATGGTGTCCATTTAGGACATCGTAAAATACTCGCCCAATTAAACCAAAGCGCTAAAAATATTGATGGTGAAAGTGTATTGCTCACATTCTTTCCCCATCCAAGAATGGTGCTTCAACCCGACCTAGATTTAAAACTCCTCAATTCCCAAAAAGAAAAAATTGAACTTTTAAAATCTACTGGACTCGACCATCTTATTATCCATCCCTTTACCGCTGAGTTTAGCCGCACTAGTTCATTGGATTTTGTACGCAATATTTTAGTCAACCAAATTGGCGCTAAGAAATTGGTGATTGGTTACGATCATCATTTCGGTCGCAATCGGGAGGGCAGCTTCGAACATCTTAAAGAATTCGGCCCTTTATACGGATTCGAGGTAGAAGAAATCTCGGCCCAAGACATTGACGATACCACTGTAAGCAGCACTAAAATTAGAAAGGCCATTAGTGAAGGAACCATTGAAATTGCCAATCAATATTTAGATTACGAGTTTCCTTTGAGCGGCAAAGTTGTCCCGGGCGAGAAAATTGGTCACACCATCGGTTTTCCCACTGCCAATATCGTAGTAGGCGATTCCTATAAAATTATACCCGCCAATGGAGTATATGCTGTTCGGGTTTTGTTTCCAAATGAGACAGAAAAAGAAGCAGCCTTCGGCATGTGCAATATCGGCATTCGCCCCACCTTCGGAGGCAAGTTTCAAACCATCGAGGTGCATATTTTTGACTTCGAGGAGAATCTCTATGGACAGCAATTAGAAATCCGTTTCGTGAAATCATTGCGGAAGGAAATGAAATTCGAAGGACCCGAAGCCCTTAAAAAACAATTGTTTGAAGATGAAAAGGCTGCTCGTCGGACTTTTAATTTGCGCTAGTTTCCTGGCCAAGGGACAAAAAAGACTGGAAAGTTTTTTAGCCGACACAAATCGATTGGAGCTAAAAAGCCTAGACCTTCATCGCTGTGATTTAAAGGAAATACCTCCTAGCCTTTGGGATTGTGTGAATCTGGAAAAACTCGATTTAAGTAAGAATGATCTGCAGACTATTCCCGCAGAAATTCTAAAGCTTCGCAGTTTGAAAGTTTTAATCCTTTCCAAAAATGATATCAAGCATTTACCTTTCGCTTTGCGTAAGCACCCCAACTTGGAGGAAATTCAGCTCGATCAGAACCCCATTGATAGTCTTATCGTCACAATAGGAGATTTTCCGAAACTGAATAAGCTAGATCTATGGGACGCTCAAGTAAGATACATTAGCCCTGAAATTTGTGAGTTAAAGAATTTGAAGTGGATGGACCTGCGTCGGAATTTTTTAGGCACTCGTGATCTTAAATGGCTTTTCGAATGCCTGCCCAAAACTACAATCGAAAGCACTTGGGGCTGCGACTGTGACTAGCGTTTATAACCAAAGCGCTTTAATTCATTCTCATTACTGCGCCAGTCTTTGCGCACTTTCACAAAGAGATCTAGGAAAACCTTTTTCTTAAAAAACTTCTCCATTTTAAGGCGTGCACCAGTGCCAGTTTTCTTTATCATAGAACCCTTGGCACCTACAATAATTCCTTTCTGAGTATTGCGCTCCGTGTAGATATTAGCGCGAATGCGAATAATCTTTTCGTCTTCCTTAAATTCTTCAACCTCCACTTCTACAGCATAAGGAATCTCCTTGCTGTAATTGAGCAGAATTTGCTCCCGAATCATTTCCTCTACAAAAAAGCGCTCATTGCGATCACTAAGGTCTTCCTTATCGTAAAAGGGAGGAGACTCTGGTAGCAATTCTTTGAGGCGATCCAGCAGCACTTCGAGGTTAAAATTCTGCAAGGCGGAAACTGGTAATATCTCTGCCGAAGGAAATTCGCTGTGCCAATACTCGACTTCTGCCTCAAGTTTCCCCTGGTCGATCTTATCGATCTTATTTAAAATAATAAAAACCGGCTCCTGCACCTTTTTTAAGCGCGCATAAATCTGCTCGTCTTTAAGACTACGAATTCCAGGTTCCACCAAGTAAAGGAAAACGTCCGCATCTTCGAAAGAGGATAAAACAAAGTCCATCATACTTTCCTGCAAAGCATAGGCGGGCTTAATAATTCCGGGCGTATCCGAAAAAACTATTTGGTAATCCTCGCCATTTAACATCCCAAAAATGCGATGCCTGGTTGTCTGAGCCTTGGGAGTGGTTATAGACAATTGCTCGCCCAATAAGGCATTTAATAAGGTCGACTTCCCCACATTAGGATTGCCAATAATATTTACGTAACCGGCACGGTGACTCATTTGCTCCAGACTTTAAATTCTAAACCTTGCTTAAAAAAGGCTTGCAGTTCTTCGTACTCCCTTCGCGCTTCTGGTTTAATTAGCAATTGGTCCTGCATAAGTTTAAAACTTAATAGCCAAAACCTGCCTTGTCGCTGCCAGGTATAAGTAAACCGGAAAACGGAATTCGAAATTTCTGGTGGTAAAGGTACGGCTATTTCAAGGCTATCATTCGTTTCGAAGCGATATTGCCAAAGCGCCTGAAAGGGCATAGGGTTGGCTAAGCTTCTACCCGCACTTGGATTGGCTTTGAAGGCCCATGCCTCCTCTAAAGGCAAGCGATAAATTAGGGTATCTTGCAGCTTAGTAGCTTGTGGGCGACCGATGAGCAAAGAGTCACTCTGTTCAAATTGATAGAGTAATTGATGTTGGGTGTACCCTAGTTGATCCTGCACCGAGTCGCTCCTCAAATATCCAGCAGCCAAAATGGAGCGAAAAGCGCCGTTAAAGTGCACAGTATCTCGCTGTTGCCAATACCCTTTTGCCGCTCGCTTACGCTGATAGAACACATGCCTAAATCCATTTTTGACACGGGTTTTTGCCAATGGAATAATTTCCGGAACCGAGTCCCCCCGCTCAAAAGCCTGAATCCACCCGAGGCTTAAATCCGGCGGTAATTGATTGGGGCCATAAAATTGCGACATATAGGGACCAGGTATGATGAAATTCCACTTTTCACTGCTATCCTTTCTAAACAATAAACCCCTAGCTACCGCGGTCCATGGAGAAGCAAAGTTCGCTGGTGGCTTAGCAAATCGAGCCGGTCCAAACAAAGCCAAACGGTAATCGTACCGAAAGTATTGAAAAAGCTTTTCTAAATGCGAACAGAGTAATCCGTACTCGGTGAAGATAGGTGGTTCAATCGGCAAATCTTTTAAATAGGAGCGAACTGCCTTCTTCTGTGATTTAAGAACCAAGCGCAAGGCTTCATTAAAATCGGGCACTGCATTATCAATAACAATATGCTCTAAATCTTCCTGAACCTTAATCCAACGCTTGGCATAAGCTTTAGAGAGTTTTAAACGTCCTTCAGCATAAGCCGAATTAGCTTGAAACTCCTCACCCCGACTATGAAAATAACGTACCGGTCGGATCCAACTCGAATAAAATTGCTGGCGACCAAAATCCTCAGCTAGGGAATTGCGGTAAACGACAAAGTCCTTTAAATCCCCTTGATAAAACAAATAAGGCAGCAATTCTCGCCAATCGTCACTTTCATCGCGATCGTAATAAAATACCTGGTCTTTCCAATCGAGCCAAACTCCTGGGAAATCGGCTGCCGCTGTCGATAAGCTCGTTTCAATGCCATAAGCCTGTAATTCTTTACGGCTAAATTTATACAAGTCGTAATCCCATATTTCCTCTTGCTCTAACTGCACTGTGGAATCGGCATGGTAGCGTAAAGGATAAGCAGAGAGAATTTTAATGCGTTGCGAAGCAGTTAGAATCGGGAAGCTTTGTTCGAAAGAGAGTCGATAAGGCAAAGGCACGCCCTTACAACTTACCATCATTTCCACAATTGACCCAGGTTTCAAATCAGGGAAACTTAATTGAAAAACAAACATCTTCTTAGTAAATGGATCTGCTCCAAGGGTATCCAGATAATAGGCCTCAATCGCTGCCGCTCTTGCCTCATAAACTAGCAATCCACCCTGCCAAACTCTAAAGTCGATATCCTCTAAAAACTCATAATTAGGAAGCTGTATAATCACGCTTCCGTGATCACGAATAGAACTTTCATTCGGGTATTGGAAGCGCGCATAATGCCGATACAATTCACCAGAACTATTGGAATTGGAATTAAAAAATTCCCGCAAAATGATATTTTCAACCGCCACAAAGGAGTCCACCCGATGGTCAAATCGAGGTCGTGGCCAATCGCGCCAATTTTCTTCCCAATACTCCGATGTATAGGGCTTTTGCGCCCAAGTGACTGAGCTACAGAGTAAAGCGAAAAGCAAGCTAAAGACATTCCTTCTATTCGCCATGCCTCTAATGTAGAGAAAAAGAAAATAGCTTGTGAGGTTTCGAATTTCATTTTATATTTGCCGCCCCATTAAGGGAAAAACGCATATCGCGGGGTGGAGCAGTTGGTAGCTCGTTGGGCTCATAACCCAAAGGTCGTCAGTTCGAGTCTGGCCCCCGCTACAAAGAAAGCCTTGGAACGAAAGTTTCGAGGCTTTTTTCATTTAAGACACAAGCCAAGCACGCCAAGGGCTGCTTGAGCGCAGGGGCTTAAATGAAAAAAGGCAAACCGAATGTAATGAGGTTTGAGGCTTTACTTAATCTAGCACCCAATACCAGTCCGACCGAGCGCAGCGAAGGTCAATCCGGTCTTAACACTTGATGAGCTTAGGTAACCAATAGCGTATGTCGTCCAAAACAAAAAGGACCGCTTACGCGATCCTTTTCCATTTATTTTAAGCAATTGCTTAGCTACCGTATTCCTGAAGGTAGGTCTCAACAATAAACTCAATATTATTATAAATCAGCGGCTTGGTAATAAAGCCCTTAACCACCTCGTATTCATTAGCTCTTTGCTGATCGTCTTTAATCAGAGAGTTACTCATCGCGAAGATAATGGTTTGCTTATGGGCAAAGTCCTGGACATACTCATCTAAAAATTCGAATCCGTCCATCACCGGCATGTATATGTCGAGTAGGATTACCGCCGGGAAAGTTTCAGAGTTTTTATCAAGCCGACGCAATTCAGACAAAGCCTCTGCTCCATCGGGGAAAAGTTCCACTTTAGCATCTGCATAATTACGGGTAATGATGTTCTTCAGCACAAAGCTGTTGACCTGATCATTATCCACTATCATTATGCTTATTGCCTTATCACTCATAGCTTTTTAGTCTTTGAAGGCGACACCCCAAACTTGTCTTTATAGGCCTTACCGAAATAACTGAGACTGCGGAATCCCAAAGCATGGGACACTTCAAAAATGCTCATATCTTCAGTTTGCAACATGTTCTTAGCCTTATGCAATCGGAAATCATTGATGTACTGAATTGGAGTCATACCAGTTAAGCGCTTTACCTCTCGCTCCAATTTAGGAGTCGTCATATTCATCATATCCGCAATCTCCGGAATGCTAAAGTTACGAAAGCGGAAATGATTCACTAAAAGGGCCTCCATATGGGACAGCACCGGATCCTTGATTCCAAACTCATGATGAATGGGTGCGGCCGTATCATAGATTTTCCGCAGCTGTTCTCTAGTTTTTAGCAGGTTATTTACCCTAGCCAATAGAATGTCAAACTTAAACGGCTTTACGATGTAATCATCAGCACCAAAGTTATAGCCCTCGATACGTCTTTCATCTTCCCCCAGCGCAGTTAGGAGAATAATTGGAATATGTGAAGTGCGGTCATTAGACTTTACATTCTCGGTAAACTCATAACCATTCATCTCTGGCATCATAATATCACTGATAATAATATCAGGCATATTAAGACGACATTTCTCTAGACCTTCCAAACCATTTGAGGCTTCATAAACCTCAAAATAGTCCTCAAATAAGGCGGTCATCGAGTTCAACAATTTTTCGTTGTCTTCTACAATTAATAATTTCTTCTGCATGGGCTTACGTTTTTGGCAGACTCACGATAAAGGTACTTCCCTCACCTTCCTCGCTTTGCAGTCTAATCTTTCCTTTATGTAGCTTAATGAATTCGGATACAATTGATAGTCCCACTCCGGTTCCCTGGATATTACCCACATTGGAGGCCCGGAAAAAGGACTGAAATACTTTGGCTTGATCTTCCTTGGGAATACCAATACCATGATCGGCAAAGGCAATTTCTATAAAGTCATCCTGATAGATTAACTTCACATTCACCTCCCCATTTTCGGGAGAGAATTTTACTGCATTGCCGAGGAGATTACTAAATATGTAGCGGATTAATGAATAATCGGCTTGATAAGAATGAGGCTCACCCTCAATTTCGTAATTAATATTCACCGGCTTAGAGGGCGATTCGCGATGCTCTTTGATTAACTCCTTGAGCGTTTGCACCAAATCGACATCACTCAAATTAAAGTTCCTACGCCCGGTAGTTAGCTTCTTCAATTCAAGCATATCCATAATCATGGTATTGAGGCGATCGACCTCTTCCTCCATGGTGCTTAGACCTAAGCTCAGCAATTTTGGAGTTTGCTTCACTTTTAACATCTCTATGTTTGCTTGAATCACTGCCAAGGGTGTTTTAAACTCATGGCTCGCCACCGAATACAAATTGGTTTTGAACTTCGATAATTCTTGTTCCTTCGAAAGGGCGTTCATCAAATCCTCGGTAAGATGAACACTTTCGGTAATGTCTCGGGTAGTGCTTAAGCTTCGGTATTGGACATTTCCAATCCCCTCTAATATGGTATACGAAGTCTCCAACCAACGCAAGCGACCTTCACCATGATTTATTTGATAGCGTATGCGAGTGCCCGGCTGATCAAAAAATCGCATCAAGGTGGTGAAGTCCATTTCATTGATAAATTCTTCCGATAAAAAGTCGGTGAGTTTTTTACCAATAAGTTGATCGGATTTGAAACCTAAAATGTTTTCAGAACTCGGAGTTGCGAATCGAATGGTATTATCCGCATCATGCAAACATACCATGTCTGTGGTATGCATCGCGATGAGCTGATAAACATTCATTGTAGAAAACATTATAAAGGTTTTTGCACTAACAATATTACAACAAAAATCCTTTAATCCTAATGAACACTGAACATTTAAGAGTGTCTAAAAAAATAAAGGCCCGCTATTTTTAGCAGGCCTTTAAAATTTGATAGTGAAAATATGCTAGTATCGGTAGTACTCAGGTTTGAAGGGACCTTCAACCGTAACTCCGATATAAGTAGCTTGCTCTTCCGATAATTCTTCGAGCTCCACCCCAATTTTAGAAAGGTGCAATTCGGCTACTTTCTCATCTAAATGTTTAGGTAAGGTGTATACCTCATTCTTGTAATTGTCCGAATTTTTCCATAGCTCAATTTGAGCAAGGGTTTGATTCGTAAAAGAGTTAGACATTACAAAGCTAGGGTGACCAGTAGCACAGCCTAAGTTTACTAATCGGCCCTGAGCCAGAAGAATTATATCCTTGCCATTTACCGTATACTTATCTACCTGTGGCTTAATTTCCACATGGCTTTCGCCGTGATTGGTTTTTAACCAAGCTACGTCAATTTCATTATCGAAGTGGCCGATATTACACACAATCGCCTTGTCCTTCATGTTTTCGAAGTGACGACCTACCACAATATCTTTATTGCCAGTAGCCGTGATAATGATATCCGCTTCGTCTACAGCGCTGTCCATTTTCTTCACTTCAAAGCCATCCATCGCTGCTTGAAGCGCACAAATTGGATCGATCTCGGTAACAATTACTCGACAACCAGCTCCGCGTAATGAGGCGGCAGTACCTTTACCCACATCACCGTAACCAGCAACAACTGCCACTTTACCGGCCATCATAATATCGGTAGCACGACGAATCGCATCTACCGCCGATTCGCGACATCCGTATTTGTTGTCGAATTTAGATTTTGTAACCGAATCATTTACGTTAATAGCCGGCATAGGTAAAGTTCCCTTACGCATGCGCTCGTACAAGCGGTGAACACCAGTGGTAGTCTCTTCACTAAGACCTTTAACGCCTTTGGCTAATTCTGGATATTGATCAAGCACCATATTGGTTAAATCACCACCATCGTCCAAGATCATATTTAGAGGCTCACGCTCTTCACCAAAGAATAAAGTTTGCTCGATACACCAGTCAAACTCCTCTTCGGTCATTCCTTTCCAGGCGTAAACTGGAATACCCGCTTTCGCAATGGCCGCCGCAGCGTGATCCTGAGTAGAATAAATATTACATGAAGACCAAGTTACATCAGCGCCAAGCTCTACTAAAGTTTCAATCAAAACCGCAGTCTGAATGGTCATGTGTAAACAACCAGCAATGCGGGCTCCTTGCAAAGGCTTATCTTTTCCATACTCTTCGCGCAATGCCATCAAGCCTGGCATTTCGGCCTCGGCTAACTCAATCTCGCGTCTTCCCCATTCAGCTAAAGAAATATCTTTAACTTTATATGGAATGTATTTTCCTACAGCTGTACTCATCTTATTTATATTCGTATTTCAAAATTTGCGCAAAGATACCTTAAGTAATTCGCATTCAAAAGCTAATTAATTCGGAATGGCAGTCTATAAACTTTATCAATGGGAACATCTTCAAGCCTTGGTTTGGGAAATTGAAGATGCTATTGATGAAGACTACTGGACAGAACGCTTATCCAAAGCGGATCAGAACAGGTATAAACATCTAAAGAACCCGAAGAAGCAATTGGAGTTTCTAAGTACCCGAGCTGCATTGCATCATTTAACCGAAGGAAATATCGATTTAAGTTATTCGGAGCGCGGTGCCCCTCAACTGAAGGGCTACCGAGGGGTTTCAATAAGCCACAATGCTAATTACAGCGCAGTGATCGTGAGTAAAGAGCATCGGGTAGCCATCGACCTAGAAGCCTTTCGACCCCAGATGCTAAGGTTAGCTGAGCGCTATCTTAGTAATCAAGAATTGAACTCTCTTAAACCCAGCAATGAGGAGAGCATGTGTCTTGCTTATTGGAGTGCCAAAGAAACCCTCATTAAAATGGAAGACAACCCGGGTTTGGACCTAAGAAAAGAAATGCGCATTAGCCCATTTCCTTATAGGCAAAGCGGAATGACTCAGGGTATCATTCGTAAAAAAGAAAAAATCAAGTCCTATCCCCTCTTTTTCAAATTCGAAAAAGATTTTTGTCTTTGCTTTAGTTACGAGGCCTGAAATGTCTTTTTCTAATTCTAATATTTAGTAGGTTTGTCCTGTATGAGCAAAGCCGATGTTTCGCAAATAATTAAGCAAGCCTACCAGGACCAAAAAAAGCTTTTAGCCGTGCTTATCGACCCTGATAAGCCTGGCAGTAAGGCCATTAAAAACCTGTGCCATTTAGCGGAGCAAGGCGGAGCAGATTTAATCTTCGTTGGAGGCAGCTTACTTACCAAAGACAATTTGGAAGCTTGTTTAGCCGAAATACGACAGCATTCGAGTTTACCAATTCTACTTTTCCCCGGCAGCGTTTTACAAGTTTCGGATTTGGCAGACGGAATTTTGTTCTTAAGCCTTATTTCGGGTCGAAATCCTGATTTGCTTATTGGCAACCAAGTTATTGCCGCTCCTTATCTTAAGCAATCGCAGCTCGACATCCTGCCCACCGCCTATATGCTGGTTGATTGTGGCAAAACCACTACGGCTATTTACATGAGTAATAGTCAGCCTATCCCCTACGACAAATCGGAAATTGCTGCCTGTACCGCCATGGCTGGCGAGATGTTAGGCCTACAATTCTTTTACCTGGACGGAGGTAGTGGTGCCCAGCAAACAGTTAGCGCGGAAATGATTAGTCAAGTTCGAGCTTCAATCGATAAACCGATTATCCTCGGTGGTGGCATTCGCACTGCGGCGAAGGCGAAAGAGTTAGCTCAAGCTGGAGCGGATGTTATTGTGGTGGGAAATTTATTTGAATCCAATCCAGAGGCACTGCCCGAAATTGCAGCCGCCATCAAGTCCATCTAATGAAAATAAGTGTAGAAATTTCTAAATATCCACTGACTGAAAGTTATCTGGATAGAGTCGATGATTTTCTTGATCGCCTCCACAAATACGCAGATTTAAAAATCAAGGTGACCCCCATTAGTACCCAAATCTATGGTGAGTCTGCTTTGATATTCCAAGCTTTAGAAACCGAAATTAACCGTTCCTTCGAAAATGGTCAGAGTCCCTTCGTGTTAAAGATTCTTAAAGGGGACTTGTCGGACATGGAAATCAAAGACTATTAATTTGCGCATTTCGGCCCTGGAAATAGCGGCAGTAATATCTAGTTTGGCTTATACCATCCTAATTACCTACAACAGCGTTTGGTGCTGGTTTTTTGCCTTTTTCTCTGGCTTACTTTTCTTAATTCTTTGCTATCAAAAAAGGATCTATGCAGAAGTCGCCTTGCAAGGCTTTTACATTTTCATGGCCATTTACGGTTTTCTTAATTGGGGAAAGGGACTAAGTGAAAGTCCGGCCCCATTAAGCTGGACTAGCCATCTCATGATTATTGGCGGCGCCGGATTAATCGTATTTGTGAGTGGTATTTCATTAAAGAACCTCAGTAATTCACAGCTCCCCTTCCTCGATTCTTTTACCACTGTTTTTAGTCTAGCTGCAACTGCCCTGATGGTTTTACTATATCGTGAAAACTGGCTTTACTGGATAGCTATCGACACCGTTTCAATTGCTTTATATTACCGCAGAGGCCTTAAGCTGAGCTCGATATTATTTGGCCTCTACACCTTATTGGCTATAAATGGGTATTTCCAATGGAGCCAATTATAGTTGTTGTAACAGGACCCGAAAGTTCAGGGAAATCGGCTTTATGCGAATCCCTAAGCAATGCCTTAGATTGCCCATGGGTTCCCGAATATGCGCGTGAATTTTTAGAGGACAAAGGACCTGGTTATGATTACGAGACCCTCATAGAAATATATCAGGGCCACCTTAAAAAGCAAGAGTCAGCCTTAAAAAATAATCCAGAGTTTATTCTATTTGATACCGATAGCATCAATTATAAAGTTTGGTCGCAAAGGGTATTTGCTAGAGTGCCTGACCCAATTGAAAAAGGTCTCCAAGATGAAAAAGCGCATCAATACCTTCTATGCTATCCAGATCTTCCTTGGGAGCCCGATCGTTTAAGAGAAAACCCCAATGATCGCCTGGATATTTTCTTCGAGCACCAGCAGCTAATAGAAGGCTTAAACCGCCCTCTGAAAATAATTAAAGGGCAAAAAGAAGAGCGACTCAAAAATGCTTTGGCCGCTCTTCATCAATTAGTTCCTTCCCTCTTCTCCGCAGATTAGAACCTTAATCGCAAGGTTCCATAAAGGTTAATCGGCGCTTGCACCAAAAAGGCGGGTTCACCGCTAAAAGCATCCGGAGCACCGTAAGTATAATAAAGCTCATTAGTAAGATTATTGACCATAATGGAGAATTCATGCTCCTTATAAAACTGCCAGCTGGCATTAAAGTCGAGTATAAAAGAGCTTGGTACAACCAAATTCGGATCATTACTTAGCTCCATAAATTGCTCCGATAAATAACGCCCTCGCAACGACATACGTAGATCCTCATTGATTTGATAATTCACTGAGAGATTGGCATTCCATTCGGGACTAAGAATAGGTTGAATATCGGTATAAACAACATCAATAGCCGCTGGAGTATAGGAACTAATGCGGGCATTTAAATAAGAAACTTGCGTTTGAAAAGATAAAGACTCGGTGAAATCATAGCTAGCCATCAACTCCACTCCCGCTCTGTAGCTAGGCTCTTGGTTAAGGTAGACCTGATAGAAACCTTCGGGAATGTAGACCCCAATAGGAGCAATCTCGTTCTCAAAACTCATGTAGAATAAGTTTAGATCCAGTTTTAGGCCTGCTAATTGAAAACGCGTACCCGCTTCTAGGTCATTTACATATTCCGCCTCCACACTATTTACATTACGTACATCGGCAATGTTAAAACTGTTAATCTGAAGACTACCTAAAATATCTGTCCGGGTGGGCTCCCGACCACTTCTACCAAAAGAAGCATATACCTGCCAATTATCCTTAATATCATAAGTGGCTCCTAATTTTGGGTTCAGGAAAAAATAATCCCGCGTAGGAATCGCCGGATCTTCCCCCAAATAAGAGGCATCGCCACCTAAACTCAACTGCACCGAACGGGCCTGTACGTCGGCAAATAATGTGAAATCGCCAAAGGCTTTCTCCCATTTAGCGAAAGCTGATACCTCATCCTTGGTACTTTGATCTTGATAGTAAGGATTATTGATATCAGGTTCAATCAACTCTTGATTCTCACGTCTAAAAGTATAGGCGTGGACCCCAATATTGATACCCCCATATTTAGTGTCCAAATTGTAATTAGACATAAAGCCAAAGTGATTATTGTACAATGGGTAGTTAATGGTGCTAATGCCTGCCGCCGCAGTGGTATCGGCATAGGAATAAGGGAAGTCTCCTCCCGCTCCACCGTAATAAAGGGTATTCACTAAAGTTGATCTCTCGCTTAAGCGCCAAGTATGCTGGAGCTGAAACAACCACTGCCCAAAATCATCTATATCATTATCGGACAGAAGGTTGGTTCTGGGATCCTGCTCGATTAGACTAAGTGGCGTAGGCACATAAGCCAAGTCATTTTTTGTATTACCGGCGAAGCCCGTAAACTTTATGGCATGACTTTCTCCAAAGTAGCCACCTGAAAAGAACAGTGAATTGGACTCGGTTCCAGAGTGATCACGGTAACCATCACTTTGCAAGCGACTCATGCGCGCATAAAAGGCGGTCTTGTTCTCCATTAGGCCGGTATGAACCTCGGCACTGGCCCTGAAAGTATTGAAGGAGCCCCCCGTAAATTGCAATTCTGCACTGGGTTTGGTCTTAGTTAAGGACACCGACTCGAAGTTCACCGATCCGCCATAGGAAGCTACCCCATTGCTAGAAGTACCCACGCCTCTTTGCACCTGTACCGAATGCACACTATTGCCAAAGTCGGTGAAGTTGGAAAAGAAGACGCCCTGGTCAATCATGTCGTTAAGGGGCACTCCGTTCAAGGTGATGTTAATTCGCGTTTGGTCAATCCCACGCAAGCGCATCTGACCATAATTTGAAAAGCCCGTACCAGACTCCGAGTAGGTAACCAAGGATGGACTTAAGCGCTCCAACAAAAAAGCCCCATCTTGACCATTGAAATTTTGCTGGATTTCCTTTAGGCCAGCGGTAATCTGAGCCACCGGGGCCTTAGCATTGGCGCGAATCGCACTAATGGTAACTTCTTCCAATTCTTGGACTCGCAGCGTGTCCGATTGAGCCTTGGTAAGATGGGGGCTCAAACCCATTAATGCAAGAACAAATAGATGCCTTTTCATAAATCTTATATTATGAAAAGAAACCGGGGTATGCTCCTTTTGCGGTTAATTATTTAATTGATTCCCTAATATCCCTACGCCGGCATTATCCGGATCAGGTTTGCCCTTCTGGAGAAGAGCTGGGTATAATCTCAGCCTTTTACTAAGTGTAAAAAGCACCCCGTGAGAGCGGCAAAGCTATCACCAAAAAAGAAATATGTCAATAGCTCCCGAAAAAAAGATGCTTCTAGCTTTGCGGCCGCTAAATCAAACTCATGAAACGAACTATTACCTCTCTCTTAATCCTTTTTAGTCCCCAGGTCTGGGCTCAAGAAGTACTCGACACCATAGTCGTATCTGCGGCTCGCTTTGAACAAAGTTTAATGAATAGTACGCGAAATGTGCAAATCATTAGTGGTGAAGAAATTGAAAAGGCCCCGGTAAATACCGTAGCTGAACTCCTGGATTTCATGGTTGGAATCGATGCTCGGCAACGCGGAATTTACGGCACCCAAACCGACCTTAGTATTCGCGGCGGTAATTTCGAACAAGTACTAGTACTAGTAAACGGCGTCCGCTTAGGCGACCCTCAAACTGGACATCACCTCATGAATTTACCAGTCGCCAAGGACGACATCAAGCGAATTGAGGTTTTACTGGGAGGTGGATCCTATATTTTTGGGGCCAATGCTTTTAGTGGCGCAGTGAATATCATCACCAAAGAGGCCCGCGAAAATAGCACCGCAGCATCCCTGAGTTATGGCTCCTATAACACCCTTCAGACACAAGTAAGTCAAAGTCTTAAAACAAAAAAGCACCAAACTAGAATTTCGGCTAGCCACAACCGCTCCGACGGTTTTAGGCGAAACACCGACTTTATCCATAGTAATGCCTCTTTACAAAGTGACTTTAAATGGGGCAGTGACCAAATAAAATTGCAAGCTGGTTACACCGACCAAGGCTTTGGCGCTCAAAACTTTTACTCCAGTAATTTCCCCGAGCAATACGAAAGGACGCGCACCTTATTTGGGAGCTTAAATTGGCAGTCGGAAGGTAAACTTCGTCTTAACCGAGAGCTTTATTGGCGTCGAAACTGGGATGAATTCCAATTGTACCGAGAAAGTGATGGATTTTATCGTTTTGAAAACGGCGAATTTCTG
Source organism: uncultured Flavobacteriales bacterium (assembly GCA_913055685.1). Classification (GTDB taxonomy): domain Bacteria; phylum Bacteroidota; class Bacteroidia; order Flavobacteriales; family Schleiferiaceae; genus Croceimicrobium. The sequence continues at coordinate 1,094,139 of CAJXKC010000001.1, read as the reverse complement.
AGTGATTACGGAGCAGCACCATCTTGGTATACCCGCCATAACTACCATCGCAGTGATGTTGCTGGCGCCAAGCTTAACGCTGAAATAGAAAGCAAATTTGGCCTCTCGGCACTGGGCCTAGATTACCGGTTTGAACAGGTACGAAGCAATAACCTTGGGGATAGCCTGGAAAATAGCATTGACATACCTTCTAAACGAGATGCCTATTACCTCGGAGCGCAACGCCACAACCTTTCTTTAGCAGCACAGCATCAATGGAATTATAAAAAGTTGCAGCTAAGTGCAGCTCTTCAAGCGAATTACAACAGCGATTTTGGTATTGGCTTTTACCCAGCCTTCAATGCGGGTTATCGTGTTTCCAAGAACCAAAAGCTCTACACCAGTATTAACCGCTCCTTCCGCTTTCCCTCTTATACCGATTTATATTATCGCCTAGGTGGCGCAATCGGTAGTAAAGATTTAAAACAAGAAGAGTCTATAAACTATGAGCTAGGCTACCGCTTTATGGCTCATACTTGGTACGCCAATATCAGTTTATTTCGCCGACAGGGTGAAAATATTATCGACTGGACGCAAGCTTGCGATACTTGCGATTTAATCGCGGGAAATACCAGTAAGGTAAATTTCAACGGACTGGAATTAAGTATCCGAAAAAACTTAAGCTCCAAGCTCTTGGGGATACAATATTTGGAATTGGGTTACTCTTATTTAGCTAATGAAGAACAACAAGACCCCAATGTATTTCGATCGCTTTATGTATTCGACTATTTACAGCACAAAGCCAGCCTAAGAATTAGACAGAATTTATTCGAAAAACTTAGTCTAAACTATTTTCTATCCTATCAAAAAAGGGCCGGTGAATTTCTAAATGCCTCAAGCGGAATATTACAAGAATACGAAGATGTGCTGCTCTTAAACCTTAGTTTAAACTACCAATGGAAAAATGCGCAGTTCTTTATTAGCGCCCAAAACCTATTGGACCAAAAGTATTTTGATCGCGCCAATGTAGAACTACCTGGTCTCTGGGTTACGGGCGGATTAAAATATAAATTAAGCTATTGATCTAAATCAGAATCGAGCTCTCGGCGGATTTCGCCGAGGGCTTGCTTTATCATCTTCAGGCGATCCACTACCTCCGAAATCTTCGCAGTATCCTCATGGTTTTCCTTGAGCTTAGCCTTAGCCCCTTTCAGGGTAAAACCCCGCTCCTTCACCAAGTGATAAATAATCTTTAAGTTCTTGACGTCCTTAGGGGTAAAAAGGCGATTTCCCTTTTTATTTTTTTTGGGTTTGAGGATATCAAACTCTCCCTCCCAAAATCGTATCAGAGAAGTATTAACGTCGAACATCGCCGCTACTTCACCAATGGTATAATACCGCTTCTCTTCGTCTAGGAAGTCCTCCATTAGTCAAATGATTGGTTAGACTGACTGGCCATTTCAATAATAGTGCTGAATTCGTCAGCCGATAATTCACCATAATAGAAGTTCACCGGATTCAGCTTTTTACCATTGTGATGTACTTCATAATGCAAGTGAGGACCACGCGAGCGCCCGCTATTTCCTACAAAACCGATTAAATCGCCACGCTTAACATTTTGACCTTTCCGCACATTATAGTCATTCAAGTGCGCATAAATTGTCACATAACCATAGCCATGATCGATACGAATATGCCTTCCAAAACCACTCGATCGGCTATCGGCTCTAAGCACTACCCCATCTCCAGTAGCATAAACTGGTGTTCCTGTTTCGGCAGAGAAATCCATACCGTAGTGCATCTTTCGCGTCTTGGTAAAAGGATCTAGTCGCCAACCATAGCCCGAAGCCATTCTTTTTAAATCGTCATTAGCCACTGGTTGTATTGCCGGAATACTGGCGAGAAACTCCGTTTTATCCTTAGCCATGTCCACAATCTCATCGAATGATTTGGATTGCACATAAACCTGTTTTGTGAGATGGTCTAGTTTTTGGCTAGTCTGACTAATGAGCTCGCTATTCTCGAAGCCTTCCAGCTTCTTATAGCGATTGGCACCACCAAAACCAGCTTGTCGCACCGACGATGGTAATGGCTCCGCTTCAAAAATTACCCGATAAATATTATCGTCGCGCTCTTGTAAATCGGCCAATACATTTGAAACCTGATCCATTCGTTCATTCAGAATAGAATATTGGATCTTCATATTTTCCAATTCCCGCCTTAAACGCTTTTCTTTCGGTGAATCTATAAAGCTATCTGCCAGCATATAAAACAGAAAGCCCATAAGGGAAACCGCCGCTAGATATATCAAAGATTGCTGCAGCCGATAGGCCGGAGTCTTCTCTATTTTTCGATAAGAAAGTGTTTTCGGGTCGTAGTAGTACTTGACCTTCGCCATAATCCTTAATTTTGGCCTTTTAAATTTAACCGCTACTAATTTACCAAGCATTATAACGGTTAAACAAAGAACAAAGTTACGTAATAAACACTCCTTTGTGTAATTCCTTATGACACAAGCAAATTGGACCGCTAAAGAGATTCGCCAAAAATTCCTTGACTTCTTTAAGGAAAAAGGCCACGAAATTGTGCCATCCGCCCCTATGGTTATTAAAGGTGACCCTACCCTGATGTTTACCAATGCCGGTATGAATCAGTTTAAGGATGCCTTTTTGGGTCACACTAAGCCTAGCTCTAACCGGATTTCAGACACCCAAAAGTGCTTGCGTGTTAGCGGTAAGCATAATGATTTGGAGGAAGTAGGTCACGATACCTACCACCACACCATGTTTGAAATGCTCGGAAACTGGAGCTTTGGCGACTACTTCAAAGAGGAGGCAATCGCTTGGGCCTGGGAATTACTAACGGAAGTATTCAAATTAGAAAAGGACCGTTTATATGTGACCGTTTTCGAAGGTGATGCTATTGAAAAGCTAGGTCGGGATGTAGATGCCGAAAATGCTTGGAAACAACATATAAACCCCGTACGTATCCTTGATGGCAATAAGAAGGATAATTTCTGGGAAATGGGCGCTACTGGTCCCTGTGGCCCATGTTCCGAAATTCATATCGACTTACGCAGCGATGAAGAGCGCGCCGCTACGGATGGAGCCAGCTTGGTGAATATGGATCACCCGCAAGTGGTGGAAGTTTGGAACCTTGTATTCATGGAATTTAACCGCATGGCCGATGGCAGCTTGGTGAAATTGCCGGCTCAACATGTAGATACTGGCATGGGCTTCGAGCGCTTGTGCATGGCTTTGCAAGGGAAGAAATCCAATTATGACACTGATGTTTTCCAGCCTCTTATTTCAAAAATTGGCAGTATAACCAACAAGAAATACGGTGAGGAAGAAAAGGTGGATATCGCTCTAAGGGTTATTTCCGACCACGTTCGGGCGGTGGCCTTCGCTATTGCGGATGGACAATTACCTTCCAACAACGGCGCTGGTTACGTTATTCGCCGCATCCTGCGCAGGGCAATCCGTTATGGATTCTCTTACCTTGATGCCAAAGAGGAGTTTATTTACCAATTGGTAGACATCCTAGCTGAGCAAATGGGTGAATTTTTCCCCGAAATTGAGAGTCAGCGGGAATTAGTAAAACGCGTAATCAAGGAAGAAGAACATTCATTTTTACGCACCTTGGAGCAAGGACTAAATCGCTTAGAGCAAATTGTAAGTGAAACTAAGGGCCATGAGGTAGACGGTGCTAAAGTTTTTGAACTCTACGACACTTTCGGCTTCCCACCCGATTTAACGGCTCTTATTTTACGCGAACAAGGCAAAGATTTCAATTCGGAGGTCTTTGAATCGGAAATGCAGAAACAAAAAGAAAGAGCGCGTTCGGCTACAAAAATGGACACTGGTGACTGGGTAATTCTAAAAGAGGATGACCACGAAGAGTTTGTAGGTTATGATCATACCGAAGCAAAGGTTAAGATTACCCGTTACCGTGAGGTGAAGGCGAAAAATAAAACCCTGTATCAAATAGTTTTAAACCTCACTCCTTTTTATCCAGAAGGTGGCGGCCAGGTTGGCGATACCGGGAAGCTTATCAGCGATGAAGAGGAAGTATTTATTAGCGATACTAAGAAGGAGCATGGATTAATTATTCATTTTGCGAATAAAATTCCCGCAAATCCGCATGCCGCGTTTAAAGCAGTGGTAAATTCCGATAAGCGCAAAATCACCAGCTTAAACCATAGTGCCACTCACCTTCTACACCAAGCACTGCGCGAGGTATTGGGCAGCCATGTAGAACAAAAAGGTAGTTTGGTTCACCCCGATCATTTACGATTCGACTTTAGCCATTTTAGTAAAGTTGAGGCAGATGAGTTGGAGCAAATCGAGGATTTAGTGAATCAACATATCCGTGACAACTACACTTTAGAAGAATTCCGCACCCTCCCCATTGATGAAGCAAAGGAAATGGGGGCCATGGCCCTTTTTGGAGAAAAATATGGCGACACGGTGCGGGTAATCAAGTTTGGGGAGAGCATTGAACTCTGTGGTGGAATCCACGCAGGAGCCACCGGAGAAATTGGTTTATTCACCATCGTATCCGAAGGTGCCGTTGCCGCCGGTGTACGCCGTATTGAGGCCTATACCGGAGCCAAGGCTCAGAATTATCTTCGCCATAAAGCCCAGGTTTTACAGGAGATTCAAGAAGAATTAAAAAGTCCCAAGGATCCCTTAGGTGGACTCAAAAAAATAAAGGAAGAAAACAATAAACTTCGGAAGGAAGTTGAAGCTTTTAAACAAGCCCAGGCGATGCTAGAGAAAAAGGCGTGGCTTGATGCGATTGAAGATAAAGGCCAGTTTAAACGACTGATTCTCGAAACCACTTTAGACGGAAAAGGAATTAAGGATGCATTGTTTCAATTAAAAGGTGAGCATCCTAACTTAGTAGCCGTATTAGCCACTAAAGGCGAGGGCAAAGCACAAATCGCGGTTGCGATTGGTGATGAACTGTTGGCCAACAGCGATTGGAAAGCCGGAGCAATAGTGAAAGATTTAGCGGCCAAAATTGGCGGCGGTGGAGGCGGACAGCCTGGTTTTGCTATGGCAGGAGGCAGTAAGCCCGAGGGCATCTCGAATGCACTTGAAGCCGCGAAAGAACTATTAAACTAAAGACATGAAAAAACTTTTTAGCCTAATTCTCAGCCTTTTCGCCTTGGGCGCTATGGCCCAGCCCGATGACGACATCGTTTATTACACCGATTCGGATGTGAAAGACTCGCGTTTTAATTTGGCCTTAAACTTAAACCCCTACTTCACCGACATGCGTCTTATCAACGACGATGCGGCCAGTAGCCAGTTTAATACCTTTTCAGAGGCGATTGAAGCAGATGGTAACTTTCGTCTGGACTATGGCCTTGACCTATTTTATGAGATTGGCCCTTCATTCCATATCGGAGTGGGAATCGGACGTTCTTATGGTGCCTATACCTGGCGAAATGTAAGCGGTGGCGACTCCCTTTTACCAGACCTCACCTTCGATAACGAAGTAGCGGTATCGATGTGGTCGGTACCCATAAAAATTAACTTCACTACCCAGATCTCTGATGTCTTTAGTCTAGAGGTACTTCCGATGGTGGAAATGAACTTTTTGGATAATTACAATTCCATTTGGTCTTTTAAAGGAAGTAATGCCCCAGCCGACACGAGTTTTAAACTAAACGATCGTCTGCGGAATTTAAATTGGAGTGTCGGTATTGCTCTAGGAGGAACCTATTGGTTCACCAATGAATTTGGTCTTTTCTTCCGTGGATCGGTGAAATACATGCTAAACGATATGGTACAGCGCAGCGAGGATTTCCTTTGGCCACGTGAAACCCTAATTAATTTTGGCGCTAATACCGGCCTTCGTTTACGATTCTAGGGAACCATCACTGCTTCCACTACGTCGGGGCCGCTTCCGTCATCGGCAGTGAAACTTAGCAGTATCTGACTAAAATCTGAGTTAGCACTTCCATCGCCTGAAAAGAAAATTCCATCAGTAGTTTGATTGGGAATAGTAATGGAGTTTCCGCTTACCAAAGCGGCTACGCGCGTGTTTGGCTCATTGTAAAGGCCGGCTATTACTATTTCATCGTCCTGGGTTCCGGCACTAATATTTACCGAATAAAACTGGGGGTGATTAATCCCCGTATTCTCGGTTACCTGCCAAACTCCCAAGTATCTGCCTCGATTAGCAATATGGTCCTCAAAAGGATCGTCTTGCTCGCAAGCTACCAGGCTTAAAAGCAGGAAGGAGAATAGACCTAAGAGTCGAAACCATTTATTCTTCTGACTCCTTTTTTGCTGCGTAAGTTTCATTTAATGCCTTTACTACTATATCGGTAATATCAAAGGCAGGGTTGGCTCCTAATAGGTTACTTGCCTGGTCAAAGCTGAAAATAAAATCATAACCCTGCTCCACTTTTAAGCTATCAATGATAGCGTCCATATCTTCACGAATAAGCTCCACCAGTTTTTGTTCTTCCTGAACTAATTCCTGAGTGCGCTCATCACGGTATTGCAAAATCTGCTGTTGTATCTGCTGCAATTCCATTTGGGTTTGTTGGATTTGCTCCTGAGTCATAGAACCTGCTTGCTGCTCCAAGTATTTAAAGTTCTCCTGAAAAGCTGCGGTCTTATCCGCTAAGGACTGCTCTATTTCTTTGGCCTTTTCCTCTAATTGCAACTTTAGTTCTTTATGCAATTCATATTTCGAAAGCAAAGTATCGGTATTCACATAAGCCAAACGTAATTCACCTTCTGCTTTCGCAGGCATTTGAACGGTTGTTTCAGCATTTGAATCATTGCCTTGAACCAATAAATAGATTACCCCTACAAGAGCAATGGCAGAAAGGATAGTACCTAAGTTTTTCATGAAATAAAATTAGCTTTTCGCAAAGGTAAGCTTTGCTGAATTCTAAGGAATAAGATCGTAAACAATTCTAAATTCTAAATACTCCGCTACATGGGCATGCGCCTTTAAACCCGGACCAAAGCCCAAACGCCTCCAGGGATAATATAATAAAGTATAGCGTTGGTAAAGGTCACTACTAGCCCCATATTGCTTGAAGAGGTAGAATCCCATAGCCTGACTAAAAACAAATTTCCCCAGTAAAAACTCATGGCCTATTTGAAGTCCCCATTGATTTGCACTTAAACCCAAGTCGGCTCTTTCAATTTGACGGGCATAGGCCTGATTATTCACCCACTCCAGCTCGGTAAACAAGGCAGAAGTGCGAGTCACCTGATGTGAATAACGCAAAGCTAAGCCTCCCACCAAATAGGTTAGATCCTGTTCATTGGCTCCTTCACCTATTCTCGCTCCAGCTTGCGCCGCCAAGGACCCCATAAAACGCAGCTGCTTTTTTGCCTTTTGGCGATCGAACTTTTGCTGATGGCCGCTTTCAAACTCAATAGCCATCGGACTGTAATCCAACAATAGTCCGAGCATAGGATAGTTTAAACCCTTATTAGGTTCACGTATGCCGCCATTGGAAGTATGATCATAAGCTATTTGTAAGCCAAGACGGAAATTGGAATTTATTTCTATTACAAGCCCTAAACCTAAACTTAGATAAGCACTTAGAGGTAAACTATAACTTAAGTTAAGCGGATTATTAACCTCATCGTAGGGCCGCGACAAATAGATAAATCCGGCCGCCGCTTTAAGTTGTAAAAACCAAGTATCGGATAACTTATACCAAGGCTCTAAAAAACCATAAATGGGTAAGCCCCATCCTAATACCCTGGGATTATCGTAATGATGGACACCTAAACTAAATCCGAGGCGCGGAAAGCAATGACAATCCTGCCAATCACTGCTATCCAGGAGCCAACGACTGTAGGCTAAATTAAGTCCGCGGGGATATGACTGGCCAATCGGAGCTACATCTTGAGAATGTAAAAAAAGAAAGCCTTGCTCCACCTCCGCTGAGAAGGAATACTGGGCTTTGAGGCTTAAGCCAAAGACCAAAACGCTTATACATAAAATTAGCCTCAAGGGCGGATGAGTTTTTGGTACCAAGCGGCATAATTAGCACGCATCCATTCCAAATGCATTTTCGCCGAAAAATGGAGCCCATCTGATGCAATCAAACTTGGGTCTTGCAGTCCTTTACGGCTCGAAGTGGTAATATCGAAAAAGTCCAGATTTAAGGAATCGGCAATAGCCTTTTGCGCTGCATTGAATGCATTAATTTCAATCGAAGTTTGGGTGCGATTACGACCACTACCAGCTGGACTCACACCCCAATCGGGGATACTAAAGACCATCACTTTACGAGGGTCCCCATCAGCGAAAGCGATTGCCTGCAAGGCCAAGTCCTTAAATTCGCGGCGATATTCGGTTATGGAACGACCTTGATATTGATTGTTCACCCCAATTAAAATTGACACCAGGTCGAAGTTAGAATCGGGTGCTGCCTCCACTATCCCTGCTTGTAGGTCTGCAGTGGTCCAACCATTGGTCGCAATCACCTGGTAGAAAATAGAATCTTGAGAGCTTTTACGTAGAGAATCGGCTAAAAGTGCAGAATAGCTTGAATCTTGGCCAATAGCAGTGCCGATGGTATAAGAATCGCCCAAGGCTAAATAGCGGTAAGTTTGGTTTGAGTCCGGACTAGGCAGATTGCTTTCTTTGGCGCAAGCCATAAGCACTAATAATATCCAGCTAAGTATCAATCCGCGCATATTCTATTTTTAAGCTAAGCTAACAAGCAAGAAGCTCATTAGCAATATTACCTTTGCAGCATGGAAATTACTAGTGCCGAATTTACGATAAGCAATACCAAGATTGCCCACTGCCCCACCGATGGCTTAGCCGAATACGCCTTTATTGGCCGCAGTAATGTAGGAAAGAGCAGTCTTATTAATCGCTTAGTAGGCGTTAAAAACCTGGCTCACACTTCGGGTAAACCCGGAAAGACCCAGCTTATCAACCACTTTTTAATTAATAAAGCCTGGTATCTGGTCGACTTACCTGGATATGGTTATGCTAAGGTTTCTAAAACCTCGCGTCAAAAGTTCCAGAAAATGATTGAGGACTATATTCTGGAACGCCCAAACCTCATCAATCTATTTGTATTGATTGACTCAAGACATGAGCCGCAAAAAATAGACCTTGAATTTATGGAATGGTGCGGCGAGAACGGCATTCCTTTTTCCATGGTTTTCACCAAGATCGATAAGCTTAAAGCCAATCAACTCAATAAAAACCTGAAGGTATACTTTAAGAAGATGCTTGAGAATTGGTCCGAAGTACCGGTGCACTTTGCTACCTCTGCGGAGACCGGCGCCGGTCGGGCAGAAATTCTAAGTTATATCGGGTCTATCAACGAGCGCCTCGATTTAAAATCTTAGCCCCGCTTAAGCACATTTAGTTTCTCACCTAAGCTAATCGCGTATTCCCGCAATTCTTGCGCTAATTCCTTTTCGCCTCCAGCTCTTTCAAGGGTATCACCTAAGGCCATAATATTTTGGTGGATGTATTTCTTCATCTGATCCAAGGGCATATCCTTTGTCCACAAATCAATACGCAAGGTTTCCTGGGCCTTATCGTCCCAAACCGAAATCATGGCGGCCTTGGTTTTTGAGTCTTGCACGCCACTATCGGGTGCCGACCAAGTGAGCTCTTCCGGAACTTTGTTTTCGTCTAGACCTACAGTGATTGAAATATCGGAATTATGTGCTACTGCCATGTTTAAATTTTTGGCAAAGGTAGCACTATGGCTTGTAGCCTGAAAGTTTTAAAACCTTTCTACTGTCCATCTCCCTTAATAGCGCATTTAAGCTTATATCATCTGCTGAAGCAGCATATTCGGAAAAGACTTTATAACCAAACCACTGCCCAATACGACCAGGCGTTTCTTGATCTATTTGAGTTCTGAATTTTGAAAAGGGAGCTACCTCCAAAAAGCGACGCTGGGTTTCTTGATCGGACTTAAAAAGCAATTCGTTCTCGATAAAATATACCCACATCTCCTTTTCATGCGCAAGACTAAAGTCGAATTTAGCTTGCGGGTACTTTAGAAGACCGGCTTCAATTATCGAGGGAATAAGTCTTTCTGTGAGCCACAAAAGCTTGCCGTGGTAGAGCATAGCGTCTAAAAAAGACTGGGGTTCGGCAGGTTTAGGAACCTTAGACTCTGCCAATGCATAGGCCGCATCTCTTAGCAAAAATGAGGGTTGACGCTCGAATTGTAAATACTGCGGAAGGGGCGCATAAAACTTTTGACCCGGCTCTCCTAAATACAAGTCGGTGGCCAGAAACAAATAGGGCGGGGCAAAAACAACGGGAAAATTAAAATCAAGTCTCGAAATGTAAGAATAGGCCTTAATACTATCCTCGATTCCAAAGTAATAATAATAGCGTTTTAGAATATTAGACAGTTCAAGTTCATAAGCAGCCATATCTCCAAAAACCGCCTGCACTTTTTCAAATAATTCCAATTGCAGTGGGTCTCTTCTTTGATTTTCCCAAAAAATTAACTCACTCTTGGAACTAAAAAAAGGTGGGTATTGCGCTTGAAGTTTTTGCAATTCACTTTCAAAATCCGTGGTATCGGTTTCAAAAAAGGCTAGATCAAATCTTTGCAGTTTGGTTTCAATCGGAATTTGATCTAGGTCTATGTCATGCTCCGGATTACAAGCTCCCGCCAAAACGAAAACTATACTTACAATAAAACTGTTAAATAAAAGCTTCCTTCTTAGGTGCCTCATTGTAGCAATGGTCTTAATTTTGTTCAAATCTAATCCAATTCTATGCGATTTCTAATAAGCTCCCTTTTACTCCTTACCGTTCTTGGACTCCAAGCACAGGAACGTAAATTCCAATTAGGAATTTTAGGCAGCAGCCAAATTAGTTACATCAATAGTAATCAGCCGGACGTGGAAACTGGTGCAGCCCTTTTATTCGGCTTTGGTGGAATCGCAGAATATCATTTTGCTGATCGCTATTCTTTTAGCTCTGGTTTCGAGTTTCTGAATCGTGGTGGCTCGCTAACCAGCATGGATACCACCGGCAATTACCGGGCGCAATACATCCAAATTCCATTGCAAATAAAAATGCGCACGCGCCAATTCGGCTACAATACTTATTTCGCCGAGATGGGTTTTGCCATTGGTTTTGAAACCGGTGAAAAAGTAGAATGGGAACCTAGTACACCAAGTAATATTAGCGAAAGCCTAGTAAGTCTTTTTGATGCCAATTTTCGTATTGGCATTGGCATGGAATACGACTTGGGTGGAGACACTCGACTCCTAGGTCGACTGCAATACCACCGTGCATTGGCTAATAATTTATTGGCCAGTGAAGATGCTCGTCTGGACGAACAATATCAATATCGATTCGATTATATCTCCTTAAGCGTAGGCGTAATATTTTAAGCATGGACCGCAAAGGCGTAATTGAGCACATCGTTAATTGGCTCAAGACTTACACAGAAAATTCAGGCACCAAAGGTTATGTAGTAGGGGTTTCAGGCGGCATTGACTCGGCCCTTACCTCTTCATTGGTAGCGGCTACAGGTTATCCAGTAACTTGTGTAGAAATGCCCATCTACCAAAGCCCTGATCAGGTATCGAGAGCCCGCAAGCATATCGAGGAATTGCAAAAAAGACATTCCAATGTGAGTCGGGTCCAAGTAGACCTCACCCCTGTTTTTGATCATTTCTTGGGGGCTCTACCCAATGTTCCGAACAGCGAACAAAAGGAAATGAGCCTCGTAAACTCTCGGGCGCGCTTACGCATGACTACCCTTTACTACTTTGCAGCCTTAGAAGGAAAATTAGTTGCGGGCACTGGTAATAAAGTAGAGGACTTTGGCGTGGGTTTTTACACGAAATATGGCGATGGTGGTGTCGACCTTTCGCCGATTGCCGATCTCTATAAAACTCAGGTTTACGAGTTAGCACAAGAAATGGAGATTATCGATGAGATTCTAGTCGCTCCTCCGACCGACGGACTATGGGGCGATGACCGCACCGACGAAGATCAAATTGGCGCCTCCTACCCCGAACTCGAATGGGCTATGGAACAGCAAAAAGCGGGTAAAAGCGTAGAAGACTTCAGCGGCCGTGAAGCAGAGGTGTTTAAAATTTACAGTCGTCTCCATCGGGCCAACCGCCATAAAATGGAGCCTATTCCCGTTTGTGAAATTCCAGCTGAGCTATTGCAGTAAAACAATTAGCATTGCTCCCTAACATTAGCCTATCTTTGCCAAAATTTTAAGTTTTGGGCAATATCGTCGCCATCGTAGGAAGACCTAATGTAGGCAAGTCTACTTTCTTTAATCGTTTAACCGAAAAACGTACCGCAATCGTTGATTCGGTAGCGGGAGTTACACGTGATCGTTTGTATGGAAAAGCAGAGTGGGCTGGTCGTCAGTTCTCGGTTATAGACACGGGTGGTTACATCGTGGGTAGCGATGATGTTTTTGAGGAAGAAATCCGCAAGCAAGTCCAAATTGCCATTGAAGAAGCCAATCTTATCCTCTTTCTCGTAGATGCGGAAGACGGCATCACCGGTATGGATGAAGAAGTCGCCAATGTTTTGCGACGCACCGAAAAGCCGGTAATGCTTATCGCCAACAAGGTAGATAATGCCCTTCGTCAAACTCAAAGTGCCGAGTTTTACGGTTTAGGATTAGGAGAGGTTTATAATATTTCTGCAGTTAATGGCAGTGGTACCGGTGAAATGCTGGAGGCCATGGTGGACCTGCTACCACCCGACCAAGAGGAAGAAGAATTGGACATTCCCAAGATCGCCGTAATTGGCCGACCTAATGCCGGAAAGTCCTCCTTCATTAATGCCATTACAGGCATCGACCGCAATATTGTAACCGATGTTGCTGGCACTACCCGAGATGCCATCAATACCCGATACAACCTTTATGGTAAAGACTTTATTCTGGTAGACACCGCTGGGCTTCGCAAGAAATCTAAGGTGCATGAAAATCTAGAATTCTACTCGGTATTGCGCTCCGTGCGTGCTATTGAGGAAGCCGACATTTGTGTACTTCTTGTCGACGCGGAGAGAGGCTTTGAAGGTCAGGATTTGGCCATCTTCTCCTTGGCAGAAAGAAACCGCAAAGGGATCGTGATCTTGGTAAATAAATGGGATCTGGTAGAGAAGGACACCCATACGTCCAAGAAGTTTGAGGAGCAGATCCGTAAAAAAATCGCCCCTTTTACTGATGTGCCCATCATTTTTATGTCGGTGCTTACTAAGCAACGTATTTATAAAGCGGTAGAAGAAGCCGTAGCGGTTTATGATCGTCGTGAACAAAAAATTCCCACACGCAAGTTGAACGACTTAATGCTTCCAATTATTGAAGCATTCCCACCACCCGCAACCAAAGGGAAATTGATTAAAATAAAGTTCTGTACTCAGTTACCTACCAAAGCACCGAGCTTTGCCTTTTTCGCCAATTTACCGCAATACGTAAAAGATCCCTACAAGCGATTCTTGGAGAATAAATTGCGTGAAAACTTCGATTTTAACGGGCTCCCGATTCAGATTTACCTGAGAAAAAAATAAATCTACTGGGTCAATTTTTTAAATACATCTTCGAGGCTGGCCGATTCCTTTTGAATTTCCAGCACCGCGGCTTCATGCTCTACAGCGAATTGAAAAACTTTAGCGCGTAAATCGACATCGGGTCTTGATTCGAAGATCCACTTATTATCCCCAAGCTCTTCTAGACTCTTTAAACCACCGAGCTTTTTTAAAGCAGACTTAGTAAAGGGTTTATCAAATTCTACCCGGAAACGAATGCCCGAGGCTAAATCTTTAAGATCGGCAATAGGCCGGTCGGCCACAATCTTGCCCTTATTGATGATGATTACCCTATCGCAGAGAAATTCCACTTCTTGCATAATGTGGGTACTTAACATCACGGTTTTATCTGCGCCAGCTTCCTTAATTAACTGACGGATTTCTACCAATTGGTTTACATCTAAGCCAGTGGTAGGCTCATCCAAAATAAGTACTTCTGGTTCATGCAAAAGGGCCGCTGCGAGGCCAACCCGCTGACGGTATCCTTTGGAAAGCTGTCCTAGTTTTTTATTCTTTTCAGGCGAAAGCCCCACCTTTTCGATCATGGTGTCTACTTTCGACTTTTCGACCTTGTGCACACCTGCGATGAAAAGCAAATATTCCTTCACATACATTTCTAGGTAAAGCGGATTGTGCTCTGGTAAGTAACCCACTTTCTGCCTTACCTCAATACTTTCATCGCTAACATCCAAGCCACAAACTTTCGCTTCTCCTTCCGATTGTGGAATATAACCGGTGAGAATCTTCATCATTGTTGATTTCCCTGCCCCATTCGGACCTAAAAAACCAACTATCTCCCCTTTATCTATCTTAAAGTCTACTGCGTCGAGCGCTTTTTGCTCGCCGTAACGCTTGGTAAGATGAGAAACACTAATGGACATGCAAAGATTTTAGAGCCACGAAGGTAAAGCTTTTGTCCAAGGAAGAGATTCTGCACCTTTGCAAAATGCAATTGGAAGGATTGATACTTAAATCGACCGGCTCCTGGTATAAGGTAGAAAGCTCTGCTGGGCTTCTCGATTGCCGTATAGTGGGTAAGCTTCGACTCAAGGGTATAAAGAGCACGAACCCCGTGGCAGTGGGTGACCGGGTGCTGGTAGAAATAATGCCAGAGGAAGAAAACCAAGGAAAAATTGTAAAGCTGCTGGAGCGTAAAAACTACATCATACGCAAGTCGGTAAACCTATCCAAGCAAACGCAAATTCTCGCCGCCAACCTCGACCAAGCCTTACTTATTGCCACCTTGGAATACCCCAAAACCCATTTGCGCTTTATCGATCGCTTTGCTGTATCGGCCGAAGCCTATGACATTCCCTTTGTACTGGTATTTAACAAAGTAGACCTTTACAATGAGGCTTTAAAAGAAGAAATGGAATTCCTGCGTTTCGTGTACCAAGATGCCGGATATAAGGTAATGGAGTGCTCAGCGGAAACAGGAGAGGGAATTGAAGAACTAAAGGAACTACTGAAAGATAAAACTAGTCTACTAAGCGGCCACAGTGGGGTTGGAAAAAGTAGTTTAGTAAATCGCTTAGAACCGCAACTCGATCTTAAAACAAAATCCATTTCTGAAGCCCATGAGCAAGGTCAGCATACCACTACCTTCGCCGAAATGCATGCCTTAAGCTTTGGAGGCTATATTATCGACAGTCCCGGAATTAGAGGATTTGGTCTCGTCGATATGGAAGACCAAGAGTTAGGCGACTATTTCCCCGAAATATTTCGTCTTAAAGGCGAATGTAAATTCAATAATTGTACGCATAGGCATGAACCTGGCTGCGCGGTTAAGGAGGCCGTAGAAGCCAATAAACTAGCCTATACCCGTTACGAAAGCTATGTTAATTTTATAGAAGGAAACGACGATGATGAACACTACCGGAAAGATATTTACGCTAATTAGCCTCCTAGGGCTGATGGCATGCCAGTCTCCGACCAAGCCATTAGACGAAAGTCCAACAAGCAATAACAGCGACCACCTAACCGCGGCCGTATTATGGTTTCAAAAGGGCGAAACTGCCCGTTTAGCCTGTGAGCAATCTTTTGATTATGCGAAACGATTGCTGCTTGAAAAAATAGCAGGCAGGGACAGCCTCTCGAAACTAGCGGTGGTATTGGACCTCGATGAAACGGTGGTCGACAACTCCCCTTATGAAGCAAGGGTTATTCAAGACGGTAAAAGCTATGAACCCGAATCCTGGGCCCTATGGGTTAAAGAAGCTAATGCGGATGCCATTCCCGGGGCTTTGGATTTTTTGCACTTCGCCGATTCCATCGGAGTGTCACTTTTTTACGTTTCCAATCGACGACATGAAAACCGGGCTTTCACTCTGCAAAACTTATTGGCCCTTGGTGTTCCACAAGCTGATTCAAATACGGTACTATTAAGGAAGGAGGTTTCCGATAAAAGTGCAAGGAGAGCCCAAGTTGCTGAGAAGCATGAAATTGCACTCTTAATTGGCGACCAGACGGGCGACTTTGCCCAAGATTTCGCATCCGCCGAAAGGCAGTTAAAGGGAAAAATTGTGGTGATCCCTAATCCGATGTATGGCGAGTTCACTCGTCTTCCCGACAGCATTAAGTCGGCCTATCCCAGCTTAGGTGAAGCCTTAAAAACGCAGCTAAACAGCAAACGATGAGAGCCCTCATTCAGCGCTGTTCGCAGGCAGAAGTTCGAGTAGACAATCAAGTGACCGGGTCCATCGCCAAAGGCCTTTTGATCTTTTTAGGGGTTGGTCCTGATGACGATGAGCAGGATTTCGAATGGCTCTTGCAAAAAATTTTAAAACTGCGGATTTTTAATGATGCGGAAGGCCTGATGAACCTTTCGGTAGAGGATGTGGGAGGCGATTTGCTGGTGGTTAGTCAGTTTACTCTGCATGCAAAGGTGAAAAAAGGCACCCGCCCCTCATATGCTAAGGCAGCGCCACCGGATATGGCCGAAAAACTTTATGAATCATTTTTAAGCGAGGCCCGTAAATGCTTGGGCACTGAGCGAGTAGCAGCCGGCAAATTTGGTGCGCATATGGAAGTAGATTTGATTAATGATGGTCCGGTTACCATTTGGATAGACACAAAAAACAAGGAGTAATGAAAGGTATAAGCGAACTACAGGAGCAGGTAGACCAATGGATACAAAATCACGGGGTCCGCTACTTCAATGAGCTTACAAACATGGCTCAGCTTACGGAAGAAGTAGGCGAAGTGGCACGAATTATCGCCCGTCGCTATGGTGAACAAAGTGAAAAAGAAAGTGACAAGGCCAAAGATTTAGGCGAAGAATTGGCTGATGTTCTGTTCGTGGTTTTATGCTTGGCCAACCAAACGGGTACCGATCTTCAAGCGGCATTCGACCGCAAAATGGATCATAAGACCAAGCGCGATCATGACCGTCATCACAATAATGAGAAACTGAAGTAATTAAGCCCAAGCACATTGGCTATCTTTGCAAAAATTTTTGGCCCTAGGCTATGATTTACATTGAAAGAAAAGAGCGCTTTAGCGCCGCGCATCAATTATACAATCCCAATTGGACCGCAGAGCAGAACGATGCTGTTTTTGGGAAATGTGCCAACAAACACTTTCACGGACATAACTTCACATTAATTGTAACCGTAAAAGGAGAAATTAATCCCGATACGGGCTTCGTCATGAACTTGGTGGATCTTAAAAAGATTATTCAAGAAGAAGTTATTGAAGTGGTAGACCACGCTAACCTCAACCACGATGTTCCTTTTATGAAAGGAAAATTTGCGAGCACGGAAGTTTTGGCCGAGGAATTCTGGAAAATTCTAGCCCCGGAAATCGCGAAGCATGGTTGTCAATTGCACAAGATTAGGTTAGAAGAAACCATCAACAATGCAGTAGAATACTTTGGGGAATAAGCTCAAAGTCTAACTACTAAGTACTAATACTAGATACTATTAAAATGAAAGCATACGTATTCCCAGGTCAAGGTGCCCAGTTTATTGGAATGGGTAAAGATTTGTACGACAACCACGCAGAAGCAAAGGCAATGTTTGAGCGTGCCAACGAAATATTAGGCTTCCGAATTACAGACATCATGTTTTCCGGAACCGATGAGGAGTTAAAACAAACCAAGGTTACCCAGCCCGCAATTTTCTTGCACTCGGTAATTCTTGCTAAGACCTTAGGTGACTTTGCCCCTGATATGGTTGCTGGTCACTCTCTTGGTGAATTCTCCGCTTTAGTTGCCAATGGAACTCTAGCCTTTGAAGATGGTCTGCGCTTGGTGAGTCAGCGTGCCCTAGCCATGCAAGAAGCCTGTGAAGCAGAGCCCAGCACTATGGCCGCAGTTTTAGGCTTAGAAGACGAAGTAGTTGAAAAGCTTTGCGCTGAAATCGAAGGAGTAGTAGTTCCAGCCAATTACAATTGTCCAGGTCAATTGGTAATCTCTGGTGCTGTACCGGCAGTAGAAGCGGCCTGCGAAAAAATGAAAGAAGCCGGGGCGAGAAGAGCTCTAATTCTTCCTGTAGGTGGAGCCTTCCACTCCCCTTTAATGAAACCCGCGGAAGAAAAACTGGCGGCTGCGATTGAGAATACAAACTTCAACACCCCTAGCTGTCCTGTGTACCAGAATGTAACTACCACAGCCGTTATAGACCCAGAAGCCATTAAAAAGAATTTAATCGCTCAGCTTACTGCTCCAGTGAAGTGGACGCAAAGCGTGCAACAAATGGTAGCGGATGGCGCTAGTCACTTTACCGAGGTAGGTCCAGGAAAAGTGCTTCAAGGCCTAGTGAAAAAAATTCACCGCGAGGCAGAAGTAGCGAGCGCTTAAACCTTATTCCTAAAAAGGGGTTATCTCACGCATGAATCAGAAAGCCACCACCTGGCGTAGTCCTTCGAATATTGCCTTAGTTAAGTACTGGGGTAAATATGAGCCGCAACTACCTGCCAATGCAAGTTTAAGTTTCACCCTTAGTAATAGCTATACCGAAACTACCCTAACTATTTTGGAGGAGGAGGCTGACCAAGAATTTGATTTTGAAATCTATTTATCTGGTCAGAAGGCTGATGATTTTAAGCCCAAAATTGAGAAGTTTCTAGCGCGCATTAGTGCAGAACTCGACTTTCTCAAAGGGCATAAATTTAGAATAGACACTCATAATAGTTTTCCGCATTCAAGCGGTATAGCTAGCTCCGCTAGTGGCATGAGTGCCTTAGCCCTCTGCTTGCTTGACTTAAAACCAGGAGCACCAGCGGCAATGAGCGAAGCTTTTTTACAGGAAGCCTCCATTTGGGCTCGTTTAGGATCGGGTTCGGCCAGTAGATCGGTATACCCTAGATTGGGACTATGGGGGAAACTTGAGTCCGAAAGCGCCAGCAGCGACGAATATGCAATACCTTACCAAGGGCCTGTTCACGAGGTTTTCGAAGATTACCGCGACACTATTTTATTAGTAGAAAAAGGTCAAAAGGCGGTTAGCAGTACGGCTGGACATGGTTTAATGAACGGACATCCCTTTGCGAAAAACCGCTTTGCTCAGGCTCATGAGAACATGGACAAGCTTAAGACCATTCTCGCCTCGGGGGATTTGGAAGCTTTTGGTCAGCTTGTAGAACATGAAGCCCTCACCCTTCACGCGATGATGATGACCTCACAGCCCTATTTCATTTTAATGAAGCCCAACACTTTAAAAATTATCGAAGAAATTTGGGCCTTCCGCAAAGAAACGGGGAAGCCAGTTCACTTTACCCTAGACGCGGGGGCTAATGTGCATTTACTATATCCGGCGGCCATCGAACAAGAAGCTTTGGAATTCGTTAAGACAAAAGTCAGTTCCTACTTAAAAAAAGGAGAGTATATTTGTGACCAGGTTGGAAATGGACCTGTAAAGCTTTGAGAATGAAGAGTAATCCGCTTTATTACGCCAAAATCCTTCTCTTCGGAGAATACGGAATCATCAATGATTCCAAGGGTTTATCGGTGCCTTACAACTATTATAAAGGAGCATTCCAGAAGGCGGATAAGCTTGAAGGCGCAGCTTTAAAGTCAAATAAAAGTCTGCAAGAATATTTTCTGCACTTGCAAAAACTCCAGGCCAGCGGTGAAATTATTGCTCCTTTAGACCTTGAAGCTTTTCAAGCGGATATTGATAATGGATTCTTTTTCGATAGTTCAATCCCTGAAGGATACGGAGTAGGAAGTAGTGGTGCTCTTTGTGCGGCAATTTACGATCGCTATGCCTTGGATAGAATTGATCCAGAGGCAGATATTAGCCGTGAAAACATTCAAAAGTTAAAGCAAATATTGGGTCAGATGGAATCTTATTTCCACGGTAAGTCTTCCGGCTTAGATCCACTTATTTGCTATTTACAATTACCCGTTCTTATTCATTCGAAGGACGAATTAGGTACGGTAAGCATTCCAGAACGTGAAGGTAAAGGTGCCATTTTCCTTCTTAATAGTGGTCAGCCTGGCGAAACCCAACCTATGGTGAACATTTTCATGGAGAAAATGAAGAACGAAGGTTTCCGTAAAGTTATGAAGGAACAGTTCACCAAGTACAATGATGCTTGTATTGCCGCTTTTCTCAAAGGCGACACCAAACCTTTATTTAGCAATTTAAAACACCTGAGCCATTTGGTTTTTGAAAACTTCACCCCTATGATCCCTCATAGCGTGAAAGATCTTTGGCAACAAGGTATCGAGACCAATGCCTACTATCTAAAACTTTGCGGAAGCGGAGGTGGTGGCTTTGTATTGGGCTTTACGCCCGATTACGAAAAGGCTCAAAAACTGCTTAAAGGTTACGACACCGAACTCATCTACCGTCTCTAAATGGCACTGCGCCGTAGAGACAAAATTTTACTTTTCAAGGTTTCCGCACTACTATCGCTAGTACGTTGGTATAATATTTTCTTTTTGGCTTTATCGCAATATTTGGCGGTGATATTTGTGCTCAATGAACCCAGTCTGTGGAAGTCAATTCTCTTAGATCCAAATGTCCACCTTATTGTTTTTGCCTCGCTTTTCTCGATTGCGGCTGGCTATATAATCAACAATTTCTACGACCTAGAAAAAGATCTTATAAATAGACCCAATAAAACCCTATATGAAAAGCTCTTAAAGCAAAGCACCACCCTAAGGCTTTACTTCCTATTCACCTTTACAGCAGCAATTTTTGCATGGTCGGTTAGTTGGAATGTGCTTTTCTTCTTTGCCTTTTTCAATTTCGCCCTCTGGTTCTATTCGCATAAACTAAAGAAGATAACCTTCATTGGTAATCTCATGGCAGCCTTACTAACTATCACCCCCTTCTTCGCCATTTTCCTCTACTTCCACCTCGAGGATTTATTAATTCTTACCTATGTAAGCTTCCTCTTACTGGTAATATTCATACGCGAAATAATCAAAGACTTAGAAGCTCTAAAAGGGGATGTAATTATTGGCTATCCTACCTTACCTGCCACCATTGGCGTGGAAAAAACTAAATGGCTAGTGGCTTTATTTACTTTAAGTGGTTTAGCTCCTGGAGCGGCGGTAGTATATAAAGTGGGCTTCCAAGGGATTAGTTATTTTATGATAGCTGGCTTAGCCGCCCTATTCTTTAGCGCGGGACTTTTAGCTTTCGCGGAGAAAAAAGAACATTTTCATTACCTAAACTATTTATACCGCTTGATGATTGTAGGAGGTATTTTTAGTCTAATTCTGTTGGCTTAGAATTCGCCTTTCGGCGGATGGAAAACAGTCCCAATATCTGGCCTTTCCCTTTCTCCTTCTTACCTTTGAGAAAAATCAGTTAGATGTCATCTCAGAAAGAGTTTATTGAAAATAACAAAGAGCGCTTTTTAGAAGAGCTTTTTGAAATCTTACGTATTCCCAGCATTTCGGCCGATAGCCAATATAAAGGCGATGTTTTAAAAACTGCTGAAGCAGTGGCAGAAAGCCTAAAAAAGGCCGGAGCCGATACGGTTGAAATATGTGAAACGCCAGGTTACCCAATCGTTTATGGTGAAAAACTTGTAGACCCAAGCTTACCGACCGTTCTGGTTTATGGCCATTACGATGTACAACCCCCCGATCCCATGGAATTATGGACCACCGAACCTTTTGATCCGGTGGTTCGCAAAACGGACATCCACCCAGACGGAGCAATATTCGCACGTGGAGCTTGCGACGATAAGGGGCAAATGTTTATGCACGTGAAAGCCTTAGAGGTAATGAATGCCACCGATAGCCTCGCTTGCAACATCAAGTTTATGATTGAAGGGGAAGAGGAAGTTGGATCCGAAAACCTAGGATGGTTTGTTAAACGCAATAAAGAAAAACTTGCCGCAGATGTTATTTTAATTTCAGACACTGGCATGATTGCCAATGACACTCCTAGTATCACTACTGGATTGCGTGGCCTAAGCTATGTTGAAGTTAAAGTAACCGGTCCAAATAGGGACTTACATTCGGGTTTATATGGCGGTGCTGTGGCAAACCCTATAAACGTGTTGTCCAATATGATTGCTAGTCTACAGGACGACAATCTTCATATTACCATCCCTGGCTTTTACGAGGATGTACAAGAGCTAAGCGAAACAGAACGCAAGGCTATGGCCGAAGCACCCTTTAGTCTAGACGCTTACAAAAAGGCCCTCGATTTAAGCGATGTGCATGGAGAGCTGGGCTACAGCACCCCTGAGCGCGCCTCTATTCGCCCGACCTTAGACGTTAATGGTATTTGGGGTGGATATACTGGAGAAGGCGCCAAAACGGTAATTCCTTCTTGGGCCAAGGCTAAAATTTCCATGCGCTTAGTACCCAATCAAGATCCAGAAAAGATAACCAATCTCTTTATGGATCACTTTACCAAAATAGCGCCGGCGAGCGTTAAAGTAGAGGTTACCCCTCACCATGGTGGTTTACCTTATGTATCGCCAGTAGACGATCCAGGTTATAAAGCAGCTAGCGCGGCTATGGAAGAAAGTTTCGGCAAAACGCCCGTTCCCGTTCGTAGCGGTGGTAGTATTCCTATCGTAGCCCTGTTTGAGCAAGAATTAGGTTTAAAATCCATTCTAATGGGCTTTGGTTTGGACAGCGATGCTATCCACTCGCCAAATGAGCATTACGGTCTTTTCAACTTTTACAAGGGCATTGAGACTATCCCCTTATTCTTTAAGCACTTTAAAAGTCAGAAAGCTTAATAAAAAAAGCCCCGCACTGAGCGGGGCTTTTTATTTATCTTATCTATAGATTTTACTTTCTTCGATTGCTGTGTACTAAGGCACCCAAAGCCACCAGGAAAAGCAGCATAGCCACCCAAAATCCGCCGTAATAAATAGCTAAGGCCACTAGTGCGGAAGCTGAGAAGGCGGCAAAGGCCGTTAAGAACCAACCGCCGATAACGCTCACCACTCCAACCACGCGATAAGGAGCCGAGCCAGCACCCCAGGCACGATCCGCCAAACTAGCTCCCATAGCCACCATAAAAGAAACATAGGTGGTTGATAAGGGCAATTTCAATGAGCTCGCAAAGGCGATTAAAATACTGGCAATAACTAGGTTCACGGAGGCTCTTAGTAAATCGAAGGCCGGTTTATCCTGATCCGAAATTTCTTCCAAACTAAAACGAGCATCAATCTTTTGCTTAGTAGCCTTGGGAATAATGGCGGTGAAGAAATTAGAGAAGCCCGTTGCTAGGCTTAAAATTCCATTCGAAATTACATTGGGCTTAAAACGCTCATCCACGCTACCCTGCGATCCTAGTTTGACGGAAGTATCGGTAACCTTGCGGGCTTTGGCCGAAAACCATAAGGTTACCACCATTATTAGTCCGGCAATAAGTAATAATATCTTAGGCGTTTGCACGGCCTCCGCTAAAGAACTCATGCTAAATGCTTCGGCAGCTAGACCCGAATCCTGCCATAAAAAATAAGATTGATAACCGGTTATGGGTACACCAATGAAATTCACCAAATCGTTTCCAGCAAAAGCCATGGCCAAGGAAAAGGTTCCCGCCAAGACTACTAGCTTAAGGGGATTAATAGACCATATTCTTTGTAAAAGGTAGAGCAAGAGCAAACTGAAACCGAAAGTATAAGCTACTATTTGCAGGGTGGCTTCTTTAAAAAAGTTGTTAACCGCCCTGCCAAAGTCCGCTCCCTTTATTCCCTTAATTAATAGGAAATAAATAATAATGGTCATGCAAATGGCTCCAAACAAAGCGCCATACCTCTTTACTCCCCGTCGGATATTAAAGGTAAACCACAAGCGCGAAATCCATTGTGCCAAGGCTCCAATAGAAAAGGCTACTCCGATAGAAATAAAAATTCCTGATATAATCTGTCCCGCCTTAGCGGTATTAATTAAATCCCAGATTCCAAGCTCGGGGTGTACGCCCTCACTTAGCATCAAATAACCAACCATAAAACTGGCACCTAATAATTCAAAAACTATGGAAACGGTAGTACTGGTGGGTAAACCAAAGGTATTAAAGGTGTCTAGCAGGATAAGGTCGGTAATCATTACCGCCATAAAAATGATCATCACCTCAGCATAAGAGAAATACCCCGGATTAAAGATGCCTTTGCGGGCCACTTCCATCATTCCCGATGAAAATGCGGCACCCACAAATACACCCAGGGCGGCAATAATTAAAATAGTCTTGCGGGAAGCTACCTTAGATCCAATCGCAGAGGTTAAAAAATTAACCGCATCATTACTAACCCCAACAACGAGGTCGCCTATAGCGAGAATCAATAAAGCTATTACCAAAATTAGATAACTATCCATGAATGGCCGGGTAGCGTTTAAATTTGATCACAAATGTTGACTTTTAATGTTATCCCCATGTTAACGATGCGTCGTATTGCAACAAAGGTCCCATTAATTACCTTGCTTTGGGCTTTAATTTGCACCGGCTGCGAAAATACTAGCAATATGTCGAATCCCCACAATAAGCTTGCGAAATCTCAAAGTCCCTATTTACTCCAACATGCCGAAAACCCAGTAAACTGGTATCCATGGGGAGATGAAGCCTTAAATAGAGCAAGCACTGAAGATAAGTTGCTGATTGTTAGCATTGGATACAGTGCTTGCCATTGGTGTCATGTTATGGAACATGAGGTTTTTGAAAACGATTCTGCCGCCGCAGTAATGAACGCCGACTTCATTAGCATTAAAGTGGATCGTGAAGAACGTCCCGATATCGATGAAATTTACATGCGTGCCTTGCAATTAATGACTAATCAAGGGGGCTGGCCCTTAAATGTGGTCTGCTTACCTAATGGGAAACCTATATGGGGAGCGACCTATGTGCCACGCGAAAAATGGATGCAGGTTTTAAGGGAGCTCAAGAATTTATATCGCGATGACCGCGAAAAAGTTGAAAACTACGCCGAGCAACTCACGCAAGGAATTCAGCAAAGTCAATTGATAGCCTTAAAAAGAGAAGCGCTTAGTTATACCGAAGTAGACGCCGACTCGGTTTTCGAAAATTGGCGGGCTAGCCTAGACCCAGAAGAAGGAGGACCAAAGCGCGCGCCCAAATTCCCCATGCCGGTAAACTTGGATTACCTAATGGAATATGCCAGTCTAAGTGGCAATGAAGAGGCTTGGCAACATGTAAAGCTTAGCCTTAAAAAAATGGCCTACGGAGGCATTTACGACCAGATCGGTGGTGGTTTTGCGCGCTATAGTGTGGATGCCTATTGGAAAGTACCGCATTTCGAAAAAATGCTCTACGATAATGCCCAGCTAATAGGACTCTACTCCAAAGCTTATCGCTTAAAAGCGGATCCTCTCTATGCCGAAATTGTCAAGCAAAGCGTCGATTTTATAATTCGGGAGATGCGGGACGAAAGCGGTGCTTTTTATTCGGCTTTAGATGCAGATAGCGAAGGGGAAGAAGGTAAGTTTTACATCTGGAAAGCCGAGGAACTGCAAAAACTTATACCGGCTGCCGATTGGGCCTTATTTGCTGCCTACTACAATGTAAATAATGAAGGACTATGGGAGCACGGCAACTACATTTTACTAAGACAAAAAGACGATAATGAAATCGCCGCAAACTTTGAGCTAAGTTTAAGCGAATTAGAGAATCGCAAAAAACAGTGGCAGGCGATTTTGATGGAGTATCGGGGCAAGCGCATTAGGCCCGGACTAGATGATAAGGCTTTAAGTTCTTGGAATGCTTTGGCTATTTCAGGCTTCACCGAAGCCTATCGCAGCTTTAATGAAAGGAGCTATCTAGATCTAGCTGAAGAAACTGCCGAATGGCTTTTAAAAGAACAAAGCGACCAAGATCAATTAAGACATGCCTGGCGCAATGGGCATAGCCATATCGAAGGCCTACTAGAGGATTATGCTTTTGCGATCCAGGCTTTTATCGACCTTTATAGCTGTACCGGAAAAGAATCCTACCTAGAGCAGGCACTTCGCTGGATGCAATTTGCGCAGCGCGAATTCGAGGATCGTAATAGCGGCCTATTCTATACTCGACCTCATACGGGAGAGCAGCTTATCGCTCGCAGCATGGAAACCGCCGACAATGTAATCCCCAGCGCTAATTCGGTTATGGCGCATAATCTTTTTCGACTAGGACTGATTTATTCAAAATCCGCTTACCTCGAACAAGCGCGTCAAAATCTGGCTCATTTAAGTGCACAAGCAAAGGACTACGGCGAATCCTATGCTAATTGGGCTCGATTAGGACTTTATCAGGCCTATCCCTTCTATGAAATAGCGATCTCAGGACCTGAAGCCGATCTTTTCTTCACAAAGATTATGGAAAGCTTTATTCCCAATGGACTGCTAGTTTGGTCTAAAGAGTCCTCTACTATTCCCTTATTAGAGGAACGCCTTCCGGCGGAGGGAACCTTAATTTACCCTTGTCAAGAAGGTTCTTGCCGCTTACCTATGAAGGAGCCAAAGGAAGCTCAGTCCTTTCTAAATAATTTTAATAAACTGACTCTCGAAAAATCATAAAGTCCCCTTTTCCCTTGATTGTAAGATTTAAGCTATCTGCTCCGGTGGAAAACTGTTCGATGATCTGACAATAATCATCTTTGGTAGCATCATTATAATCGACCCCATTGCAAGCGATAATGGTATCCCCCAATGCGATGTCTATTCTCGAACGCTCCAAGAGGGTGTTTGTCTGCCCTACAATAATCTTCCCATTAAAATAGGGACTTACTGGCCACAAGGGATTAGCCGTATAGCTAGCAATTGGTTGCAATAAAATTTCCTGAGCTGGGTAATCAATAAAGACCCGAAACTGACTTAAAAAACTCATTCCTAAAAGCCGCGAATCTTTGCCATAGGCCACTTCCAGAGGAAAGGTGAAATTGGTATCTGGGAAATCGAAGTTTACCTGGTATTCTTCTGCCGTATCTGCCTTTGACCCATATAATCCTCCACTTAAAAACCCTTGGCGGCGGAAATAGGCTTCCTGTCCTTTTAGCAGCGGACCGGCCTCATCCTTCGCCAGAGACAAAACTCCGGTAGAACCTGTATCGAAGGTGATGTTCTTCACTCGAAAGCCATTAATTGGCAATTGAATTACTGGTGTGCGGGTAGTTTTGGTTTGAAAAGGAATGCGATAGCTACGTTCTCCCTCTAAGCTCCAATGGTCTTTAGTATTGGACATTAACAGCAAACTATCCCTAACATTCATTTCCCAATACTTGAATTGCATCAGGTTCGCACCAATAATGCCGTCAAAATTGAGGCAATTGAGCAAAGGGCTAAACCTTAAATCGGCTTCAATGGCAACAAAGTTTCTAAACTCCTCCCCGCCTATTGAAAATCGGGGCATGCGCACATAGTTTTGATAGGCCACCTTACCCTGTGAATCGCGCACCGGACTCCTTTTCTCAATTTTCATAGCCAAACTTTCCCGAAGCTCTTTAGAAACCACCATCGGAGCGCCACTATCGAATAGAAAGCGGTAGGTCTTTCCGTCGATCTCCACAGGAACAAAAATTAGGTTTCGATAAATTTCAACCGGCAGGGAGACTGGCTGCTCGTTCTTTTTACTCACCGCCCCTTGCCCAAATAGAACTTCACTATTTTTACAGGAAACGAGCACGAGTATGCTCAGGAATAAGGCTAACTTCTGCATGGCCTCTAATAGTTTTCGTTAATGTCGTTCAAGATAGGAATTCTTATGCCCTTCAAAGATGCCGCACCCTGGATTGCTGAGGCCATTGAATCTATTTTGCAACAGGACTTTTACGATTGGCAGCTCATTGCCGTTAATGATCATTCTGTCGATGAAGGCCCCAAGCTGCTGAAAACTTACTCAGAACGTGACCCTCGCATTAGCTTTTTTGAAAATAAGGGAGAAGGTATTTTACCAGCCCTACAACTAGCCTTGTCACATTGCCAAGCGGAGATGGTGAGTCGCTTTGACGCCGATGATATAATGCCCCAGGGTCGACTTAAAAAAATGCATGATCTCTTAGAAAAATCCGCCCAACAAACCATCGTCACTGGCATGGTCCAATACTTTTCGGACCGCCCTATTTCCAAGGGTTACCAAAAGTACCAGCACTGGCTAAATGAGGTGAACTTAAACAAAGATCAATGGCGGGAGATTTACCGAGAGTGTGTTATTGCTTCTCCCAACTGGCTCATGCGAACCGATGAATTAAAAAAAATGGGGGGCTTTGAAGGACTCAGCTATCCGGAGGATTACGATTGGTGCTTTCGCTTTTACAAAGCGAGATTCGAAATCGCCTGCCTACATAGCACAACCTTGCTTTGGAGAGAACATCCCCTGCGCACTTCTCGAAACTCCGAAAATTATCAGCAAGACCAATTTTTTCAATTAAAATTGACGCGCTTTCTAGAACTGGAAAGCTTTGACCATCTCGTGCTCTGGGGTAGTGGTCGCAAAGCGCGTATTACCGCCGCCTTCCTAGACCGACATCAAATAAGCTTTCGCTGGATGGATATGGAACCACAGCGCTATCCGGACGGAATTAAAGGTCACCCTATCGAAGACTTCCGCAATTTAAGTCCACAAGCAGGACAAAAACTATTGATTGGTGTTTACCCTAATCCTTCTGCCCGTCGCTCCATCGAAGACTTTCTTTTTTCAAGACATTTACAAATGGGAGAAGATTATTGGTACCTCTAACTATTTAGACAAAGGAATATTAAAGCTAATGGTAGTCCCTTTGCCCACTTCGCTTTCGAAATAAAGTTGACCACCATTCTTACGAACGAAATCACGACAGAGGATTAGTCCCAAGCCAGAACCTTCTTCCTGGGCCGTTCCGTAGGTGGTAACCATCTCTTCGGCGCGCAGTTTTTCCAAGACATCGTCTTGCATGCCCATCCCATTATCCTTCACTGAAACCCAACAATTTTCCTCATCGGCTCTGCAGCTCACTTCAATAAGGCCGCCCTCAGGGGTAAATTTTGCCGCATTTGAAATTAAGTTTCGAATCACGATGTGAATCATTTCCCGGTCGGCAAACACCTGCGTTTCTGCTTGGACATTTATTGTAAAGTCGAGATCTTTTTTTGCGAGAACGGCTACCAGATTAGCATGTACTTCTGCCACTAAGTCCTTCAGCCTAAAGCTGCTTAGACTTAGGCGCTCGCCTTTCTGCTGACTCTGTGCCCAGGTGAGTAGATTCTGCATTAAGGACACACTCTGATCTACATTTGCACCGAGGGCCTTCAACATATCGGCACTTTCCTCCTTACTTAAAACCCCTTCATTAATTAAGCGCATTAATTCCTGAAGATTCAATAAAGGGCCACGTAAATCATGAGCAATAATGGAAAAGAGCCGGTCTTTTAATTTATTAAGCTTTTGCAGCTCCAAGGTCTTATTTAAAAGCTCCGCCTGCGCTTGCACCCTAGAGCTCACATCTTTAAAAATTAAGGCCGCGCCATTTAAGACTTTCCCCTTTTCGTATAAGCCGGTGATGGAGACTTCGAAATGCCTCTCTTTCACCTGGAGAATTAGCGCTTCATTGGATAAAACTTCATCGCTGAGAAGATCGCTAGGGAATTTGTCCTTTGGAAAAAAACTTACTATTTCTACGCCAATTAAGTCGGCTTGCTGAGCAGCCAATAGCTTTTCAAAAGCTTGGTTGTAATCGATAATCCGCTGAAAAGCGTCAATTACAACCACCCCATCACTCAAATCAGAAATTACTTTGCTACGGGCAGTCTGACTAATATCAAACAAACCGAAGCGCAACAAGCCAACCGCGATTATAAAGGAGGTGAAAAGAAAGGCAAAGGGAGTGAGATCGAGGTGACCGTAAGGACGCCAATCGAAAAATATATACCCAAAATTCACCAATAGCGGCACCAGAGTTCCAATTACCAACAAACGGTTCTGACGGACAAAAACTTTACGGGTATGCCGCATATTATCGATTAGGGCCCAATAAGCTGCAATCACCAGACCATAAAATATAATGGTGTGAATTTGATACCATGGCCCAGGGTCTATATCCAGTAATGGAAAGGGGCCGCTTGAATCAACAGTAGTAGCAGTATAAAACAAATGATGCCAATCATTGCTAAGGACCGCTAAGTAGGTAATTATGGAATAGCCAAACAGAACTATGTAAGTGAAATTTACCAGGCGGCTTGTGCGTCCGATGAAAGTATAACAGAATATTAGAAAGAGCGATGGTAGGGTGCTTATACCTAAGTACTCCACTTTTATCCAAAAAAGCATTTGATCTAAGCGGCTACTCGCCAATTCAAATCCATAGGCCATTGCCCACCACGCCGAGGCACCAAGCATTAAGCTAAACCACTTAAAAACGGCACCTTTTCTACGGATAATCCACAGACTTAAAAGAAAGGCGAAACTGGCCGAAGAAATCAGCGCAAGCGAGAAGGTATTAAAGTTCAGTTCGCTTAAAAAGTCCATAGCTTACTAAAGTAAGCTTTTCGGCTTTATAGCCTGAAAGGACTTCAAATAAAACGGCTCAAAATAGGCGATATCTTCTTCCTGCTTTAAACGTATTTTTTCTGGAATAATCGTTTTAAAAAAGCGCGCTGAGGGAAAGGGAAAATCGAGGTATTTGCATTTCGGAGCCCTTAACAGCGATTGGCACTTTTCTGCACCATCCCCAAAATAATAAAGCTCCGAATCTATTTCTTGGAAGGAATTGGCATCGATAATCTTAGCCGTCACCTCTGTCCAATGTTCCTTTTCCTGATAATAAGATGCCGTGTATACTTCCATTCTACGCGCATCAATCATGGGTTGCAAAACCGCCTCAGGTTCAATTTCAAATTCTTCGCGCAAGCCGGCCACCAATAACTCCGTTCCTTTAGCACTGTAGAGCGGTACTTTTAAAGCATAAGCCAAAGCTTTCGCTGATGCGACACCAATTCGAAGACCGGTATAAGAACCGGGACCCGAACCCACTGCCACCGCTTCAAGGTCGGCCGCTTTAAGATTTGCCTTCTCGAGAGCCTCCTCGATAAAGAGGTGTAATTTTTCCGAATGAATGTATTGATCGGAATGAGCCTCTACTAGTGCCAAGAGCTCTTCACCTTTAAAAACAGCAACTGAACAGTTGCGTGTAGAAGTTTCAAGCGCTAAATAAATCATTAATCCTTCTGATCCTGATCTTTGGCCTCTTCTTTCACGTGTACAGTCGAATTAGGCTTTAGGAGTTTAGAAACAGCCGAATACGGTCCGGTTATTACCTCTTCTCCTTGGCTTAAACCTTTCGAGATTTCGATATACTCGTCGTTCTGAATACCCGTTTCAACTACCCGGAGTTTGGCTTTGCCTCCTTCCATCACAAATACCACCTCAAAGATCTCATCATCATCTCCCGCTTCTTTGCGCTCGTAAACTGGGGCATTACTGGTATCGGCTCGTGTGGTAACCGATTGAATAGGAACAGCGATGATATCAGACTTACTATTGGTAAGGATTTCCAAAGAAGCGGTCATCCCAGGGCGGAAAGGATTAAGCTGTCCTTCCTGCACTAAGTCTTCATACGACTCTTTTAAAATGCGGACTTTCACCTCAAAATTGGTTACTTGGTCAATCGTTGTGCCTTGAAGCTTAGCCGAATTGGCAATTTCCGTAACAATACCTTTAAACTCCTGGTCGAGATAAGCATCCACTTCCACCAAGGCCGTATCGCCAATTTGCACACGAATGATATCGTTCTCATTCACCTCCACCAAGACCTCCATGAGATCCAAATTGGCTACACGTAGAATTTCGGTACCAGTCATCTGAATGGTACCTACCACGCGCTCACCCACTTCTGAATTAAGCATACTAATGGTTCCATCCATTGGGGCATAAATGGTGGTACGGGCTAGGTTATCCTTAGCCTCCTGTAAGGTCGCCTCCGCACTTTGTAATTGATACTGAGCCGACTCAACTCCGAGCTCGCCTACTTGATAAGCTCTTTTGGCTGCATCAAATTCAGCATCACTAATCACATTCTGCTCATGGAGCTTTTTATTCCTATTGTAATTACGCTCTGCTTCGATGAACTGCGCCTTAGCAGTCGCCAATGAGGCCTTAGCGGTGTTTACAGAAGCCCTGCTGCGGTTTACGGCTGCTTGGAATAAATCGGGGTTAATCTTAACTAAAAGATCCCCCTTCTTTACGCTAGCACCTTCCTGAAAAGGGAGTTCGATGATTTCCCCAGATACTTCTGCACTTATTTTCACTTCAACCTCAGGCTGAATTTTACCACTAGCAATTACGGTTTCGGTGATCGCTCGCTTTTCAACTGTCGCCACTTCGATGGCCAAGCCTTCTTCCTTGCCAATCCAACCTTGTTTCTTAGCCAGGATAAGCCCTACTATTAGAAGAACGGCTACAATGATGATGATTTTTAAAGTCTTACTCATGCTTACAGCTTTACGGCATTGGTTAAATAGAACTCCAGAATCTTAATCCGGAAAATGTAGTCGTATTTACCCTGTACAAACTGGCTCTGGGCAGAAGCTAAATTATTCTTAGCTGCCTCAAAATCGACCTGGTTGATTGCACCAACTTCAAAACGCTTTTGGGCATAATCGAAGGCCTCTTTATTGGCTAAAACCGCCTTTTCTGCTGCTTGGTACTGTAAATAGGCCGCCTTCGCATCGGCATGAGCCTGGTAAATTGTTTGACGTAATATGTTTTTCTCTGACTCAAAGTTTAGG
The DNA here is from genome assembly GCA_913055685.1 of uncultured Flavobacteriales bacterium. Lineage (GTDB taxonomy): Bacteria > Bacteroidota > Bacteroidia > Flavobacteriales > Schleiferiaceae > Croceimicrobium. The sequence continues at coordinate 1,061,492 of CAJXKC010000001.1, read as the reverse complement.
CGTGCGAGGTCGGCATTAATCTTAGCGTTCTGCACCGCATTCTTTACCGACAAACGATTAAAGATGGGGATTTGCAGATTAAGACCTACCACCTCATTAAGGTTATCAGTAAACTGGGAATTAAAAGGCTTAACTCCATCAATTTGTGGGATAGTTTGCGGCTGTAAGGTAGTTACCAAATCTCCGGTACTAGCTACTTGTCCGATTGGTAAAAGCTGCGAAGTTGAACCGGTAACATTTGGTATTTGATCGGAATAATTGGAGCCAATCTGCGCGATCATGCTTAGGGTGGGCAAATAGCCACCTTGTGCTACATCTACTGCCTCTTCGCTTGCTAAGGTTCGCACCTCAGCAGCTTTTATATTAGGCTGGGTTTCCAAGGCCGCATAATAAACACTTTGAGGACTACGGCTAAGAATACTGGGATTGGGCAAACTAAGCTGCGGACTACCCACATTAAACTCATCGGGGTTTTCCAATTGCAAGAGGTTGGCCAATTGCAATTTGCTAATGGCAACCGCATTCTCGGTGGCAATTGAATTCTGCCGGTCACGCGCCAACTGCGCTTCTAATTGCAATAATTCTCCTTTTGCTAAACTCCCAGCCTCCACCAATTTAGCCGTGCGGTTTACCTGTAAAGTAGAGATTCGTAATTGCTCAGTGGCTACCGCAGCAATTTCTTGATTCAGCAAAATTCGTAAGTAGGCCGATGCAACATTTAAGCTAATGTCATTGCGTGCCTGCTGGTAGTCGAGCTGAGCCGCTTTGGCGTTAAATTTATTTTGAGAAATGCTATTGTACTTGCGACCACCATTATAGATCAACCAATTAGAGCTCAGGTTAAAATTTGCGGTCTGCCTATTTTGCTGTGATATCTGGTTGGTTACCGGGTCAATGTTCAATCCGAAATTCCAGAAATAATTTGAGCTAAAATTTAAATTAGGTAGATAATCAAACTGAGCGGTCTGTAGATTATTATCTGCAATATTCAATTGCATCTGAGCTTGCCGCACATTAATATTCTTCTCCAAAGCATAAGCCACACAGTCCTCCAAAGTCCATACACTTGGAAGCTCATTTTGGGCACAAAGGGGAAGCCATAAAATGGTTAAGGCCAGCAGGCTTGTTCTGATTTTTAACATCATAGAGGTTTTTGCCTGTTCAAGTAGCCTTACAAAGATAGCAGATAAGGCTAATCCTCAGACTCTAGACTAGCTCTTTGTGCTTTTCGATGGCGGTAAATGGCATAAGACACAGCACCGATAATTAAATAGGGGAAAATCATGAGGTAGAGAATTCCCGCATTAAGACCAGTAGCAACAGTGCTACCCGTTTCAGTACTCGATTCAGCTACCGCCTTACACATAGCACATTGCGCTACAGAATCGAAGGGCATCACTAATAGACCCACTGTTAGCAAAAGAAAAATTCGATTTAAAATGCGCATCATTAATAATAAGGTTGCATGAATAAATATACCAACACCCCCGTAACGGCAACGTATAACCAGATAGGAAAAGTATAGCGTACTACTTTCCGGTGCTTTTCATACTCCTGGGTCCAACCCCGGTAAATCGAGAACATGGCTAGGGGTAAAACAGGAACACTTAAAAGGATATGACTTATTAAAATGAAGAAGTAGACATAACGCAGGCTACCTTCACCCCCATAGGGGATGGGATCAGCGTTAAGCTTTGAGATAACGTAGGAAACTAAAAAAACCGCCGAAAGGCCAAAGGCAGCCATCATTACCACTCGGTGGGCGGCAATATTCTTATTCATAATGAAATAAAGGCCCGCAATTAGTAAAACGGCAGTAAGACCATTTAAAATAGCGTGGAAAGCTGGTAAGGTTGCACGGTCGATGCCCATTTCCAGTTTAAAAAAGTCGGGAAATACAATAAGTAAGGCTACCGCTACCGGCACTAAAACCGACAAAACGATAATGATAGGTATTACTACCTTATCGTTCTTTCGGTTCTGACTTGGTAAATCTCGCAATGCTCCCATTTCAATCTTTCTTTGAGGCTTTATATTCACTAACCGATTTGTACTTCTCGTACTCAGCTATTAAAACCTTTATATCGTCTTTTAGTTTACCAATTTCATCAGCCGAAAGGCCATCATAAACGGCTAGGAGGTTTCCATTATCGTCGCGGCGACTGCGAATTCTTCCTTCCCAATCGATTAAAACCAATTGCTCTGAGTGCAAGAAACCACCTTCTGCGGCGGCATCTTCCATGGCATTCAAGAAAAAGTCTTTAGCCGTTTTATAGATTTCCGACTTCTCACCGGTTAGGAAATACCATCGACCATTAACCGCTCCGATTTCCTTTTCGTAAGCTTTTAAAACCTCTACACTATCGTGTTCAGGATCTACAGTAAATGACAGATAATAGATATCCTCATAGCCAATAAAGCGGTCTTGCACCTGCTTTACATTAAAGTTCATCGCCGGACAAATGGTCGGACAAGTGCTAAAGAAGAAATTGGCCACGTAAATCTTTCCGCGCATTTCATCGCTACTTAACAGGGTATCATCCTGAGTAGTGAATTCGAAAGGAGGAATTTGGTATGGTAGGGTGTCTTGGTAAACTTCACCATTATCAACTCGCTCCACAACTTTAGATGGACCCACATAGTCTAGGGTCTGAAAGAAAGTATCCTCTGCACCGTAAACAAAGATGAAATAAAGCACAGAAGGCAGTACTAAAACTGCGATTAGCACTGCCTTCTTATTAAATATGTTTCTATTCATTACTGATTCATCAATACATTCATGTATCCGCCTTCAGTAAGCAAAATAAAAGTCAAGTACGGAATTAATATCACTATAGGTAAGGTGATAGTCCAGATAAAGTTCTTACGCTCGTGGCCTAAGTGCATAAACTCAGACACGATATAGTAAGCTTTGGCAATGGTTAGTACAATGAAAATGATATTCAATAGACTAGTGCCAAGAAGTTTACCCATTAAAAAATCGGGCTTAATAATACCTAGGGCAACCTCTACTGTAGTAACAATTAGGAGAATCCAGAATACTTTCCAAATCCATTTAGTTCCTTCTGGTCCTTCGTGGTGTTCGCTTGGATATGCGTTATTTTCTGCCATGATTATTCTGCGCTAAATAAGATTATACAAGATAGAAGAAGGTAAATACGAATACCCACACTAAGTCTACAAAGTGCCAGTACAAACCAACTTTTTCAACCATTTCATAATGTCCGCGACGCTCGTAAGTGCCCATTAAAACATTAATGAAGATGATGATATTTAATACTACTCCGGAGAACACGTGTGTTCCGTGGAAACCTGTTACAAAGAAGAAAAAGTCGGCAAAAAGTACGTTGCCGTACTCATTAGCACGCATACCTGCGCCTTGAATAAGCTTGGCATTAGCCATGGCTGCTTTTGCTTCTTCACGGCTAAGGGTAATCTTTTCCTTACCCGGCATACGTAAAGTAACGTCCTCGTTTAAACCGAAAGCCGAAATAACATCTGCGGTTTGAAACTCTGAATGGTCTCCATGTGGTTTCTCCTGACCAGTCACCAATTCGTATACGCTAAGAATCTCTCCTTCGCTACCGGCTTTGGTAAAGTACATAATGGTTTGATCCTCCAACATGATGGCTCCCTTGTCACCATTGATAAAGTGATACCACTCCCAAGCCTGTGAGCCCAAGAAAGTAAAACCACCTACGATGGTTAAGCCTAACCAAAGAACTACACCTTTGGTATTCATTTTATGACCAGCATTTACCGCAAGTACCATGGTTACGGAACTCACAATAAGAATAAAGGTCATTAAGGCCACAAAGAGCAAAGGATGCTCCCCGTGTAAAAATGGAAAGTGAGTAAATACGTTTTCCGCTACCGGCCAGGTTTCTTCGTACTTGAATCGGTACAAGCCCATTGCAGTAAGGAATCCTGAAAAAGTAAGGGCATCTGACAATAGGAAGAACCACATCATCATTTTACCATAACTCGCGCCGAAAGGCTGGCGACCACCTCCCCAGAGGGATGAGGTATTTTGTTCTAAAGCAGCTCCGTTAGCCATGCATTAAAATTTTTGCAAGTTTAGCGAATAATTAATAAAAAGAGGTACAAATACAACCAGAGAGCGTCAAGGAAATGCCAGTAAATGCTACTTACCGATAAACCTTGGTGCTCTGCTGCGGTGTAGGCACCTTTTCTGGCCTTAAGCCAGGTGTAAAATAAAACAATAATTCCACTTAGGACATGGGCCCAGTGCAGGAAGGCAATCACATAAACCCATGAACTGGCCGAATTTCCACCAGTGAAGTATAGACCTCTTGCGGTTAAATCACCAGCACCCATCCATTGTAATACCAAAAAAGCAATCCCTAAAACCAGAGCCGATAGAATATACTGAGCAGCCGATTTTAACTTTGAGTCCTTTACCTGGCGCTTGGCCATTATCATTAATAAACTACTAAGAAGAATGGCAGCGGTAGCATAGGCAAACTGCGGAGGCAGTTCAAATTGCAGCCAGCGGTTATCCTCTATTAAAGCCGAGCGACTTACCACATAGCCACTGGTAAGTCCAGCGAAAGTCATAACAATACTCGCCATACCTATCCACAACAGTGGCTTCTGTACCTTCTTCTTTTCTTCTGCCGTTAACTTTCCCACATCAAATGAATTTATCCATTACCAACAACAATTGGATTAATGGCAGGTAGATAATACTGTAGAACATCAATTTTCGAGCGTCCTTAATTTCCCTAGAAATAAACAAACGCCATGCGTAATATAAAAAGCCTAAACCTAACCCGAAGCATAGGATACCCGCTATAGGCGAAAACACTAAACTGCCGGTAAGGCCAAAGGCAGGCAACATACTTACTGGAATGATAAAGAAGGTATAAAGCAGTATCTGCATGGCACTTTTAGTATCGCGCCCTCCGGAAGGAAGCAGAATATAATTCGCCTTTTTATAATCATCATCCGCAATCCAGGCGATAGCCCAGAAGTGTGAAAACTGCCATAAAAATTGAATCGCAAATAGGGTTCCGGGTTCGATATCAAAATCATTAGTAGCAGCTACCCAACCCAAAAGAGCCGGAATTGCACCGGGAATAGCGCCAACAAATACCGCAATTGGTCCCTTAGCCTTAAGCGGAGTATAAACCAATACATACATGAAGAGGGCAAAGGCACCAAAACCCACCGTTAAAGGGTTGATGAAGTAAAGCAAAGCCAAACCAAGAACCCCCATGATAGTAGAGGCAATCAAGGCCTCCAATACGCTTAGCCTTCCACTAGGCAGCGGGCGATTCTTGGTGCGATCCATTAAGGCATCGCGGTCCTTTTCAATTACCTGATTAAAGCCATTGGCAGAACCAACTACTAGAAAGCCACCAAAAGAAAGTAAGAGTACCGCTAGCCAGTCAATCTTAGGAGCACCCAAGAGGTAACCTGCTAGTGCCGAATAAACAACACTTAGGTTTAATCTAGCTTTGGTGAGATCCAAAACTGCCTTAGCTTTCAAAGCAAAGGTTTGGGGTGGCATTTCAATATCTGTACTCGTGTTCAAGCCTTAAACTTAAGGCCGCAAAAATACATTACTAGCCCATACCCAACAAATTAGAGTGATTCTAACTTAGCCCTATTTTACAATGAACCAAGGGTTCAGTAAATCCTCTTTATTGTAGACCAATGCTTCACCTTCTCGCTTGGCCTGGTATACTTCAAAGCCGGCTGCTTTCGCAATTGCATGACCAGCTGCAGTATCCCACTCCATAGTAGGAGCAAAGCGGGGATAAACATCGGCTGAGCCTTCGGCCACCATACAAATTTTAAGACTGGATCCTTTAGAAATAATTTCTGCTTCTGGATGCTCCCGACGCACATCATCGAAATAGGCAGCAGTTTCATCACTCATATGCGAACGACTGCCCACCATAGTAAAGGGTCGGTTTTGCTTTTCTGGAAGCTTCATTCCTTTGGCTACCCAGTCTTCTATATTGTCACTCTCCTTTAAATGCGCAGCCGAATCTACACGGTAAGCGCCTAATTTCGGACAGCCAAAATAAAGGGTTTCATCTACTGGAACGTAGATTACCCCAAGCACCGGAACCCCTTTTTCCACTAGGGCAATATTTACGGTAAACTCGCCATTTTGTTTGATAAACTCTTTGGTTCCATCAAGCGGATCAACGATCCATAAAGTCCCCCATTTAGCTCGCTCCTCGTAGGCCAGCTGCTTACCTTCTTCACTCAAAACTGGAATACCGGTTTCCTCGAGCATCTGCATGATTTTACGATGCGCTCGTTTATCGGCAATGGTTAGGGGTGAGTTATCGTCTTTATATTCTACCTCGAAGGTGTTCTCATATACATCTAATATCTCCTTTCCTGCTTCAATGGATGCTAGCACAGCATCAAAAAGCAAAACTTTGGTTTCGATATGGTCCATGGTTTTAAATTTAGGGAATAAAAAAAGCCGCTACGAAAGCTTCGCAGCGGCTATAAAGTTACGATAAATGTCTTATTGTAGCTTAGCGTTTATCGGTAAAGTAAAGCTCATTCGAACCGGTTTACCACGTTGTTTTGCAGGAGTAAATTTGGGTAACTTTTTTACTACGCGAACGGCCTCATCATCCAATAAGGCATCAATACCCCGCACCACTTCCACATTAGATACGCTACCATCTTTTTCAATCACAAAGTTTACGTAAACCCGACCCTGAATTCCCATCTGGCGTGCCATTTCGGGAAACTCGAAGTTTCGGCTCACGAACCTTAAGATATTCTGCTGGAAGCACATCTTACGTTCATTATTGTCTTTAGCATCCTCACAACCAGGAAATACTGGTACCGATTCTACCACCGCGAAGCTAAGTACCTCATCGGATACCTCTTCTTCCATCTCAATTACCTCCACTTCTTCCATCATATCGGTTTCGGTAGTTTGGATTTCTAATTCTTCTTCCAACTCTACGTCATCCTCAACAACTTCAATCACTTCTGGGGGTGGGGGTGGTGGGGGTGGTGGGGGTGCAATTTCCCTTTGGGTAATCGGAATAATTTCATCCTCAATTTCAACCTCTAGCTCACCTAGGTTTGCCACAGATTGATCATAAGTCTTCCACTCGATTAAAATAATACAAAGTAGAAGCGCCACTACCAATCCGAACTGCATGAACAGTCCGCGGTAGTTTTCCAAATCGGCTTTTTCTGATTTTTTTGGTTGCATCTCTTAGATTTTGCAGGGGTAAAGATAATTAAAAACTGCAGCCTTGGAAATCCAAAATGGATTTCTACTGCAATTTGAAATTCACAGGAATAATAATTCGCACTGGCACCGGATTACCTTGCTGGCTAGCTGGCTCAAAAGGCGGCATGGATTCGAGTACGCGCTTGGCCTCCTTGATAAATTCTTGCTCTTTGCCGCGCACCGCTTCTATCGACTGTACTTCTCCAAATTCATTAATAACAAACTCCATGAATAAGCGCTCTTCCACCCCTAAGTTTCGCAACATGGCAGGGTATTCGATTTCCTCGCTTAGGTATTGAAAAATCCAGCGGTTAAAGCATTCCATTTGCGCTTCCTTATCACGCAAATCCCGACAAGCTAAAGGACGAGCCATATTTTGCACCAACATCGGCATAACCGGATCGGGAACTTCACCCACGAAAGGCTCCTGCCCGATACTATCTAGGCCTAAGCTATCGATGTCAATTTTCGGATCGGCCTCTGGGCTATTATTAGGTACCGGCTTAAAATTTTGATTAAGGCGAGGCTTAAGCTTGGTATTGAGCTTCTTCTTTTGCTTGGGGATTTCTGGCTTTTCGGGAACGGTAATCGGAATGGTAATGCCAGCTACCTCCACAATCTCCCTTTGCTTTGGCTTGGGTTTACTAAACTCGCTTTGCCATTGCAATACTTCGGATACCAATAGTAAACTAAGGGCAATGCCGAACATTAAAAATATAGGACGATACTGTTCTAGATTAGCCTTTTTTGACTTTTTAGGCTCCATGCTTTGGTGTTTTTTGTTCAATCACTAGGCCCGAGGACCATTCAGGCCTTGCGGCCCGTAAAAAGTGACCAACAAAGCACCGCCAACAATGCGCCAGAATTATTGGCCCAGAAATCGAACCAATCTCCTTCACGCAAGGGAACATAGTAGTATTGAAGCAGCTCTATCGCTCCTCCATAAACAACGCACAGTAAAAAGATCTTTAAATATTGCGCCGGCTTAAGGCGTCGTCTTAAATTATAACGAAGTCCCGCCGCGATTATTAGACTCGCCGTGAAAAAAAAGATGCCCGCATGCAGGATTTTATCATTCATGTCCTTTAAACCTTGCGGTACCTCATCAGCGGGAAGCAAGGTCATATAGGTCATAAAAAAGCCCCAGGCTAGTGCTGGGGCATAGTATGTAAACTTGTTCTTCAAGTAAAGCGGAAATTAACCTACTAATTCTTGATAAGCTTCAGCATCTAATAAATCATCTAATTCAGAGGTATCGCTAATTTTCACCTTAACCATCCAACCCTTTCCATAAGGATCTTCATTTACGATTTCTGGATTAGACTCAACTTCCTCATTAAATTCGGTAATTTCTCCCGAAATAGGCATAAATAAATCAGACACGGTTTTTACCGCTTCTACAGAACCAAAGGTTTCTTCCTTGTCTAGGGTTTCACCTTCTGTTTCAACTTCTACGAAAACAATATCTCCTAGCTCACCTTGTGCAAAATCGGTGATACCAATAGTGGCTACTTCGCCTTCAACACGAACCCATTCGTGGTCCTTAGTGTACTTTAAATCCTGTGGAATATTCATGCCTTAAATTTTACTCTGGCAAATGTATAATCTTTAATCTTTATTGACCCAAATTTAAGCGAACACTTAATCCAAATTGATTAGTGGTGAGTGGGAAAGCATTGGAAGTTTTAAACCTCGACATATTAAGGTCGTAGAATAACTTAGCTTGGATACGCTGACTAAGACGGTAGTCGGCCGATACCTTAACGGTAGTTACAGTTTGTCCGCTCGTGGGCTGATTAACTTCCTCCAAAATTTTTCGGATAAGAATAATGTTGTCGCGTATACCGATATCTGCTCGAAGCTCTAGGTTAGAAACTGGGTTGGTACGTCGTTTACCCATGCGAATGAACTTCAGTTTCACGTCTTTGATAATGTAGCCCGCCCCGATAACCCATTCGGTTCCTCGGTTCTCGGTAATCTGGTTATTGGTTAGGCTAAGCATGATATTACGATCTTGCTTGTATTCCAGACGCAGGGTAGCACCATTCTTAAATTTGGTATTCAAGCCAATTAAAGGGGCAAATTGCTCGCTGAGACTTATCGAATTAATTTGATTTACCGGTAATAAATCGCCATTCACATCTAGAGGTAAATCACCTGGGCGATCCTGTACTGCTTTTTGACGCAGCAAATTGGTGGTAATAGATGAGACGGTGTAATTGGAGCGATAAGCGTGACTAAGGGTAAAGCTTGCAAACCATTTCTTAAAGAAGTTCATCTTACTTAAACCATCATAAGTTACCTGCCAGTTAGGTAAGGGACTACGTCTTTGATAGCCTAAGTCGACATTATTGGCATCCAAACCCGAATAAGCCGCAATAAAGGCCGGAATAAGTACTTCCTGAGAGCTCACACTAAAGTAGCGGTAGCCGTAATTGGAGCTATCGGGACTACCCACAAGTTCTGGAGCATAGCCTACAATACTATCCAAAGCAGGGTTGCCTCCTTCGGCTAAGCGACGGGAAATAATAAGGCGATTTTCCAAGAAAGCATCGAAGGTAGCGGAGTTATAACTAGGCGCCGAAATACCTTCGAAGGCGGTACCTAACATCATCCAGGAGCTGTTGTAAGACTGGGTCTCAAAAGTGTTTAAGCTTCTAAAGGTCATGCGGTCAAAACCACCATCCGCAAAAAAGGTACTATCCGCCCTAAAGAACTCGCTCATATTACCATTACTAGTCCTTTGTGCGGTAATAACAATCCGCAATGAATTTACGGGCTCAGCCGTAAGGCGCATATTCAAATTCTTAGTTTGAGTGCGGGTATACTGGGTATTTAAGTCGGGATTAATTACCAACCAATTATTGTCCACCGCCCTTTGCCTAATATCGGAGGTATCGCCCATGGTAAACCAGAAGCCTGGGGCGAAATTACCGCCTGAATTATCTAGACCAAATAATTGCGGACTGCGATTAAAACCAGGTAGAAGCTGCCCATAGGACTCAGAGTAATTCACCGAACCCGAACGCACCATCATTAGGAAGCGTGCGCTACTCATCAAAATTTTATCGAATACGGAAGGCTCATCCTCCTCATCGCCTTCGCCACTGTCCCCTTCATTGGGTCTACGTCTTTGTCCAGGCACGGGAACCCCTCTTGGCCTGCGACGTTGGTTCGTCTGCGTCCCACCCGCCATGGCCTTCTTCAAATAAGGCACTTTATTGTAAAGCGCATTAAAGTTTAGAGTACTATTTAACTGAATTTGGCGGTTATTCTGAATCGTATTACCAAAGTTCAAATTGAAATTTGAATTGGCATTTCCGCCTTGCTGCCCTTGATTTGCGATGCCATTGGCCCTTTGAGAAGGAGTTTGCCAATCGTAGTCACCATTATAAGTTGCAGTAGCCGTAGCAAAATCCAGCAATGGAATTTTATTGATTGGAATTTGCCAGTTGATGGTAATCTTTTGGTGGTAGTTTAGCGGTCGCCCGAAATCACGTAGGTTGTTCATGATTTCTGCTCGGTTCGAATCGGTGCCCGGCGCACCTAACAATTCATCGATACGCGTACCCATCCTGGCATTAAAATCGAGACGCAGGTTTTGGGTAATGTCATATAGTAGGGTGTACTGGCGATTTAAATTGAAATTCTTGTTGTAAGTCGCCTCCATATTACCCAATAGCTCAGGTGGAATATCGTTAAGGATGGCATCCGTATTCCGCATCTGCATTGCCGTATAATTACGATCCAAACTGGCAATAGCGGTGAAGTTCTTTGGATAGGGATAGAAGTTGAAATCGCGAATTAAACCAAACCAATCGCTCTTCAGCCAACTGACCTTACTAAAAGGTTTGATTAGCTTAGGACGGGCCCGATACGTATAATTTAAACTGGCAGTATGCCGGATGTTTAAATCGAATCGAGTATTGATATTTCTCCGGAAAACCTCCGAAAAGGAGTAGCTGGCGGCGAAGTTCTCGATATCGTAAATCTGTGGATTTCGGTTCGCCTTATTCGCATTACGTTCCTTCCGCACATTGGTGAAATTGATGGAACGTCGACGGGTATAATCTTGGGTGGCCTGCCGCAGGGAGTCTTGGTCAACCGGATCTTCAATATTTGCCAAGGCATCATCAAACTCAATGTCCAGGTCAAGCGGATTAAAACGAGGGTTGATCCAAGTTTCTGAAGCACCATAGAACATAGGAATACGAATACCTAGGTCCTTATTGAAGAACTTGCCGAGCTCCACATTGGTCTGCAAGTCGTATGAATAACGTTCCTCTTGCTGGAACTCCGATACCGTTTGATCTAAGGATCCCCATCCGATGGAGCTAGTACTACCAGTTATCGAAACATTAGCAAAGTCGGCCAGCTTTGCTGCCACCCGTGCATTTGCCGCCCAGCCTCCATCCTGATCAAACTCGGTTAAACGTAATTCGTTGATCCAGACTTCGGCATCTTTTGGCAAACCATCATCGGGATCATTCGCCAATCGTTTCTTAGGGTTCCGCACCCCAATTAACATGGTGCGCACATTCCCAAGGTTTGGAGAACCTACCACGGTAACGCGACCTCCACCCCTATTTACAGTATAAGGCTCGTTAAGCGGATCACCCGTATTACGGTACGCGCGATTACGCTCTAATTTAACGTCCTTTAAAATTTGTAGGGCAAAATCCATTTGGTTTTCGCTAGGCCAGATTAAGCCAACATCCGAATTACTTACTCCCCAAGGGGTAACCTTTAATGGAATTTCGTACTCGTAAAAGTTAAAGTTATAATCGGAGCCTAAACGAATAAACACCGATAAATCGCCATCATTAAGGTCATCGAATTCGCCGGCCGACTCAAGGTGAGTAAAAAGCTTGAGTCGCTTATACAAGCGCATATCGAAATCGATATTCCGGAATACCGCCCTGCCGTCGCCATCTTCTAAATTTAGGATACGTAGCGATAAAGCCTGTTCATTCTGCTGGTTAGCCGCCGTGGTGCCAAACAAAACTTGGCGGTCGATTCCAGGAGGTAGCACATAAGGTACCGGACTTCTTGAACCATTTTGTTCAATATTCACCGCATTAACCTCAAAAATAGTATTCTGCTGATCGTCGCTATTTAAACGGTCACGGGTACCGTCCAAAGCAAATTGGAAACGACGCCACTCTCCTCGAACCAGCTCCATCCGCGCAAAGCGAAGCACTATCGGCTCTGGGAAATCACGCAAGAAGGTTCGGATAAAACGAATCGAACGGAAGTCGTTTATAGGTCCGACGCGAGAATCGGGATTAAAAACAGGAATTTTAAACTGAATCCATTCTACATCGTAAGCCTGACCATTAGGCTGCTCGGGAGAGCGAGTGCGGTAGATATCGGTTATGTAGTTCTGCCCCACTTCCTGCAAGTCTTGAGGGCGCATACTCACGCGATATTGGTAATAGGTTTCGGCCTTACTTAAGGTTTGATCTCGGTTAATATCCTCAATGTCCGGCAAGTTAGTAGCGAAAGCCGACACCCCACCAATAGGAGTGGGATTAGAGTTTCCTTGGGGGTTATTAAAGGCTTTATAGCGCTCGAGAATATCCGCTGCATCGGCATCTAAATTGCTACCTCGGTAATACTGAAAGTTATCTGCTGCTGGGTCTGCATTCGCTAAAACATAGGCGGGCGCAGCATTACCAAATGTATTACTGATACGCTGAATATAATTAGCGTAAGCAGAATCACTCACCCAGGTTCGTTCCTGATCATCATTCAAAAGATCATAACCCACATCTTGCAAATCCCGAGCGGCAGGATCGGCATCGAAAGCCACCACTGGAGGCCTAACATTACTAGCATAACCCCACCTTGTGGAATCCAGTTTGCTTAAGTCTCCATCTACGGGTATACTATTTTCAATGGCTTGCACCCCGTCGCGCAAAATATCCTCCGAAACACTACCGAGGTTAAAGTATAAATCCCCTCCCTGTGGTGGATTATTTACCCCCACGAATGGGTTCATTACCCAAAATTGGATAAACTCAATATTCTGCTCCTCGAAATTGGTAACCGAAACATCGCGCATGATACCCGCCCAACGACTACGGGGATCGTTTAATAAGCCATTCTGATTAAGTCCAGCCGAGAAGGTAGTAGGTTCCACGTCGTAATTATAGGGACCTCTTTCGCGTGGATAATAGGCCAAATCAAGGGTAGCAATATTCCGCGGCTGCGATGGGTCTAATTGCAAGTTCGGGAATACCTCATCTACTAAAACCTCACGTACTGGATTTATGGATTGTAGGCCTTTGTTATTCTTAATATTATCGGGAGTACGTGCCTCATCATTATGAAAAAGTGGGTCAATCGTATACCAAGCTAAGCGCGCCCGATTAAAGCCATAAGCAATGCTATTTTCGGTAGCCTCCGGGAAAAGTAAAGGTTGCCCAGCCGGAGTAGAGGCTAAGCGCCAGGCGGCTGGATTACGAATATCAATGGTAGTTTGCGAACTTTCAAAGTCGTCTAAATAAGTGGTTTGCTCGCCATTTATTTCTATACCTCTTGGCGAACCTGGGAAAATCTGTGCCACTTCCCCACTTACCAATAAATTCGATTTTTCTTTAGTGGAAATAAAGGGAATAGCATCCACCATTCGGGTTAGGAAGGGCGCATCGGTACTGTAATTACCATTAAAGCCCATAATGGTATTGGAGATAGGCTCATCACCAATATTCACCTTTTGGGTTAAAGGCCGCTCATTTAAATGAACCATGGTGGCTCCAAGGTTAAAATTCTCACTGAAGCGATAATCGGCATTAAGCCCCATGAAGGTCTTGGTCTGGAAGTTGAAAAGAGCATTGTTCTCAAAATCCACCTTAATGGGCACCCCTGAATTTAATATGCCTTCATTAAGAATACTCACCCGGCCTAAATTATAATCTACGCGATAGTCCTGGCCTTCAATTAAACGCGTACCTCCCGCAGTTACACTCACCGAACCCGGCGGAATATTAAAAGCATTCAACTGAATCTCACTCGAGGAGGAAGATTTAAACTGACCGCGAATGAGGTATTTATTCTTCTGTGTCTCATTCTGGGCCACAAAACGGGTCGAGTCATAAAGTTCCTGAAAAACGTACTTCTCCTTCGACTCATCAGTATTTAGCTTATTGGCCAAGTTAGAACCGAAAGGCTCTAAGACTGGGAAAAAGATTCGACCGTTCTGCGGGTAAATGGTAACATTAGGTATAAAATCGAAGAATCCATCGGGCTGCGGATCATTATTCTGATTTAGACGGTCCAGGTCCATCACCCGCAGTAATAGCTCCGAACGCAGATTACTTTCCGGCAAGAAGGGGACCGGCGTTCCAGTTTCATCATTCTGATACAAAACCTGCAAGCGGAAATCTTCCGAACCTACTTGGAAAGCACTTAATGAGTACACGTTCTTCATCATTAAGTCCCAATTAGGCGCCCGCACATCCAGAATAAAGCTCTTCAGCATTTTTACTACCAAATTATTAGGAGGCGTAACTCCGTCGGTACTAAACTCACCCACCTGGTAAGTTCGTCCACCGGCAGTATACTGGAATGCTACTGCTAAAACCTCATCCTGATTAAGGGCAGTATTTAAGGTTATATAACCTAATTGGGGATGAAAATTATATTCATTGGAATTCAGTTTCCGGGCATTAGCCAGCTCCACGTATTCCGTAGCTTCTTCAAAGCCCGCTCCATTTAAAACCTGGTTAACCTGAGCGATATCTCGCACCCCCGGATATTGCGAGGCGAGGGTAACCGGATCTAAATCGTTGGAAAGGTTATCGGGAAAATTAGTACTCGAATTAGTTGCGAAAATATTGGGACCCGAGGTCTGACTACCGTCGCGGTAAGCGTTAGCCTGACTCTCACCCAAATCCATAAATGCCACAATATTGCGGACATCTTGCGTATTCTGACGGTTATTCGTTACCCATACTTCGACCTTGGTAATTTGAACCGGGGAAGTAATCAGGGGCGAGTTTTCGAGGAAACGCTCGTAATTATTACGGAAGTAATGCGAAAGGAAATAGTGTCGGTTAGCCTCGTATTGATCACCCCAAATCTCAAACTCGGTAGTAGTGGCACCCCCTTGAATATTTAGGGAACTTGACTGTGAACGCTGCTCCGAGAAAACACCTGTTAAGGTTAGCTTACCAAACTGAAATTGCCCTTTTACCCCAAAGAGACTTTGTGCTCCCGTAATTAAGGAAGAGTTTAAGGGTAGGTTTACATTACCTAATTCTATCTTTTTGATAATATCATCCTCAAAGCCTGTAAATTCTACTTTAACCTGATTCTCAAAAGCAAAGGTGGCTTCGGTATCGTAGTTTACATTTACTTTCAACTTTTCCCCGACACTACCATTCACATTCATTTGAATGCGTTGATCGAAATTGAAGGTAAAAACATTTCGATTTCGTTCGGGAATAATAGGATTATCAATTTTTTGAAAACGCCCCCCAAAAGTCAATTCGGCAAAACCCTGCGGACGAATATCAATGGTATTAGAGCCGAAAATGCGACTAAAGGTTTCACTGTTAACGGTTATCTGAGGAATAAGTCCACTTTCAGGATCGCGACCTTCCGCTTTAGCTGCTTCGGCACTTTTAGTCTTGCTATTCCAATAATCCAAAGCCTGCTTACGCGCAACATAGGCGCGGTATTGATCAGGATTCATAACAATAGGCGGCTCCGCACTAAAGCGACCATATTGTCGGTAGACAAAATAGTTGCCACTTGAAGCATCGTATTCCACCTTTTCCTGGTAATTCCCTGGTTGATTACCGTAAAGCCCACCACTTTCTCCGTTCGAAAAGGGATAGCGAAGAGTAGAATCCGGGTCATTTGTATCCGCTAAACTAATCGCCAGACTAGTCATATCGGGTGCAGCAACTATTACCGCCGCCCTTTCCCTTTTTGTAAAAGAGTAAATGAGAAAAAGCGTAGCAGCCGCTATAAAAAATCGGTATATACCTTTTTGCGTCAAAGTTTTTTAAGCGCCGCTTTTATAAGTTCTTCAATGGTAATTTGAGACTCTTGCTGTAAGATCTTCGAAATAACCCGGTCGGTTTGTCGAGCCGAATAGCCCAAAACCTCTAAGGCTGCCAAAGCCTCTCTTTTCAAATTGTGATCGAGGCTGCCTAGACTTTCTGATTCAGGAACCAATGCAGCCATTTTATCTTTAAGGTCGATGATAACCCTTTGGGCCGTTTTACCACCAATGCCTTTTACTGATTGCAAAAGAGCGGCGTCCTCACGACCAATTGCCGCAATTACTTCGGCCGGACTTAAACTACTTAATATTGTTCTGGCAGTATTTCCACCTACCCCGTTTACACTTATAAGGTGTCCAAACACTTCTCTTTCCAAGCGACTAGCAAAACCATAAAGGCTTTGCGAATCTTCCTTATAAATAGGATAAAGGAAAAGCATCACCTCTTTATTGCGGCTGATTTCCGAATAGGTATGTAAGGAGATATTGATTTCATAACCTATCCCACCACATTCAATGATAGCGGTAGTTGGCTTGATTTCGGTTAACATTCCCTTGATGTGGTGTAGCATAAAACTAAGCTGGCTTGGTTGCTTATCTGCTTAAAAAACGCCAAAAATAAGCTTTTAATACTCCTGACAAATAAAAAAAGCCGCCCCTTAGGAGGACGGCTACTTAACGATGAATATTCGTCAATATTATTCGATAACTAATTTTTTAGATACCTGGAGGCTGCCATTCACTTTAAGGGTGTAGAAATAGACACCAGGTTTCAATGTACTTAAATCTACCTCTGCCTTGTTCTTTTGGGCATCAAGTCTTTTACTTAGCACACGAGCACCCACAATATTGATTAGTTCAAATTGAGCCTCGTCAGAACTATTCACTTGATAGTTAATTTTCAAGAAGTCTTTAGCAGGATTTGGGTATACCGAAAGACTTGCTTTAGGTGCTTCTACTAGGTTTAAAGGCTGACCATTAACTTTAAAGTCGATTCGGAAAGCAACCGAGTCAGTAGGATTGTAATAATCAAACAAAACATAATCGATAAAACCATCACGCGTGTAGCCATCTAAATCGGGATACACGTGTACGATAGCGGTATCTGTAGCACCAGGCTGAATGGTTCTATTAAAGGATACTGGGTTTTGCGAAATGTTAGTTGTAAAGCAAAGTCCCCAGCAAATAGCATTGCTATCGGTTAATGCTGTGTAATTAGCATCTATCCTTTTAAAGGCTACTTCCACCGGAAGGCTAGAAATATTTTTAACTACAGCGTAGCCGGCCAAATCGCCATCTACCCAGGCATTTCCTTCTACCAAGGTATCTTGCCAAGTGATCTCTAAGCTTTGCTGAGCTTGGGCACCAATAGTAAGTGTACTAAATACGATAAGAGTGGAGAATATTTTTCTGATCATAGCAGAGTTTTAACTTTCAAAGACAAAAGTATAAAATTCACGCATTCAAGGTGGTATTTGAATTATTTTTCAATTATTTTCGGCCTCTACAATCTTAAGTTTTTGTTATGAAAAAGTATTACTTATCCCTATTCTTGATGGCCATGACACTTGGCTTAATGGGTCAGGGTTACTACCAGTTACCAGCGATTAACGCCGGTTTCAATCCAGGTAACCTAAACAATGACCCCGAACAACCAGAGGCCTTCCTTGCTGGAAACAACCTCGGTTACACCAGCGTACTAAGTTCTAGCACTGCCGACGCTTGGTCTTCTGCACAGACTTTACCATTTAGCTTTAACTTTAATGGTAATGCGGTAACAACTTATTTTGTTGCTTCTTCTGGTGTAGTTACTTTCTCAAGTGCTGCTCCTTCAACTACTCCAGGATTTACTCCAGCCCTTTTACCATCGGCTAGTATTCCAAACAACTCTGTTTGTGCTTGGGGTATGGATCTTACAGGTTCCAACGATGCAGTTGTATCGAAGACTTTTGGTACTGCTCCAAACCGTCAGCACTGGATTATCTGGGCTTCAGCCTCTAGCTCTACTTTAGGTGCTGGTTGGACTTACTGGGGTATCGTATTTGAAGAAACTAGCGACAATATTTACATTGTAGACATGCGTAGCTATTCTCAAGGTGGTACCAACGTAGCTCTTTCTGCTGGTATTCAGATCAACGGATCAACTGCATACACTGTAGCTGGTTCTCCTGCATTAACTTCTCAGAACACTGCTACTGGTGGTAGCCAGTCTGACGCTTTAGACAATACCTACTACGAGTTCGTTTACGGTACTCAGCCTCAGTACGACCTTACTTTAGTAAGTGTATCTGCAAACGAAATCGCTGGTTTATCTAGCACTGAAACTTTCGAAGCAGTAGTTCGTAACAAAGGTTCTGAAACTATTACCGCTTTCAACTACAACTTCGACGATAACGCTGGTAACACTGGTACTACTGCATTCTCTGGTTCCTTAGGAACTGGTGACTTCACTACCATTACCATGAATCCAGGTTGGACTGCTCCAGCGGCTGGTTCATACAGCATTGATTTAGACGTTAGCGATCCTAACAACAACACGGACGCCAATCCTGGTGATAACAGCGTAACTGTAAACTTACAAGCTGCTCAGGATGTTCCACGTCGTTTCTTAGCGGAAGAATTTTCTAGTTCTACTTGTCCTCCATGTAAGTCTTGGAACGACAACGTATACAACACCGCTCTTGCTAACTACAACAAAGCAGGTAATCCTTTAGTAGTAAAATACCAAGTGCCTATTCCAAGCCCAGGAGATCCAAGTCACAACCCAGATTCTGACGCTCGTCGTTCTTACTATGGTGTAAACGCGGCTCCTACTATGTTAGCTAATGGTACTGAAGTAGACTATAGTGCAGTACAGACTTGGGGTGATGCCCTTGCTGCTTACCAAGCTGCTGAGCAAGCTGGTGGTTCAGAGCCTGCATTTGTTAGCTTAAATGGTTACGCTACTTACGATCGTTCTTCAGGTTCTAACTCAGCTGACGTAACTGTAAACGCTACCGTTACTTCTAACTTGGACCTTACCGCTGGTAACTATGCCCTTCAAATGGTAGTTATGCAAAATAACTACGTATTTAATGGAGCTACTAATGGCGACTTCAACTACAAGCACGTAATGCGTAAAATGTTACCTAACCCTAATGGTACTGCCCTTTCTTTAGCTGCTGGTGCTAGCGCTAGCTTCACTGAAAGCTACAACTTTACTGTTGGTGGTGTAAGCGGTGGTTCTACTGGTAACTTTAACCTGTGGAACAACGATGTTGAAGTAGTAATCTTCGTTGAAGATCGTGACAATGGTCAAATCATGAACGCTAACATGGCCGGAATGACTTGGGTTGGTTTAGAAGACGAAAATGTAGTTATCGCTAACATCTATCCTAATCCTGCTAATGATGTATTAAACATCGAGCTAGCGGAAGAGCAAGACTTAAGCATTAGCATTATCGACTTAAGCGGTAAAACTGTAATGAGCAAAGACTTCGGTCTTAGCATGGGTGAAGTAATTAATACTAGCGATCTTAACGCCGGTATGTACATCCTACAAGTTGTTACTGACGGAAAAATGGCTACTCAGCGTATCGCTGTTACCCACTAAGATTTTTCCATCTTAATATTTCTAGCCCCGGCAATTGCCGGGGCTATTTTTTTAGCCTATTTCAATTGGCCCAGCTTAAGCTTATGCTTCCTATAAAAAGGCCAAGACTTTGGTGCATCTTGCCATTTATAGACTTATTCTGAGCCCATTCCAGACCTTATTATCTCCTAAAAATCATTACTTTGCCGCCTAAATTATTTTTAAGCCCTATTTAAAATGATGCGTAATTTATTATCCACCCTTAGCCTAGGATTAATCTTATCTTTCTCTCTCTCTGCCCAAGACAAGCTTCCTAATATTCAATTAAAAGACCTAAGCGGCAATATGATTGATGCCTCAAGTCTTAAGAACGATGGCAAGCCAATCGTAGTAAGCTTTTGGGCCACTTGGTGCAAGCCATGTATTCGTGAACTTAACGCCATTAATGACCAATACATTGATTGGCAAGAAGAAACCGGGGTGAAATTAGTAGCGGTATCAGTGGATGATTCTCGAAATTCAAGTCGAGTGAAACCCTTTACTAAAAGTCAGGGTTGGGAATACGAAGTATACCTCGACGAAAACCAAGAATTAAAGCGTGCCTTAAACGTAAATAACATTCCCCATACCTTCTTATTAGATGGTGAAGGAAATATTGTTTGGCAGCACAATGGCTATATTCCTGGTGATGAAGACCACTTATTGGAACTCATCGAAAAACTAAACGCAGGATTAGCCATCGAAGAATAATTCTCCATTCCTCTCTCTCAATGAAAAGAATTTTACTTGCACTCTTCCTTGGCTTAGGTCTGATTGGACAGACTAGCGCTCAAGGTGATGGAAAAGACTATGGTCAGATCCATGGTAACTTTCAGACTAATGCTCAGTACTACCTCCGTGATACTTTAATTGACCCCAATGGCAACGCTTTTCCAGATGAAAGGCTGTTGGCCGCTGGCTTCCTTAACTTGGTTTATACCAAAGGGAATTTCATGGCTGGTATTCGCTATGAGAACTATCAAAATAACCTAATTGGCCTTCCCGAAGGTTTTAAAGGGGAAGGTATTCCCTACCGTTTTGCCCGTTACAAGAAAGACGGTCTCGATATTACCGTAGGTAACTATTACGAGCAATTTGGCTCGGGACTAGTATTTAGAACCTACGAAGAGCGCGGCCTGGGTCTAGATAATGCCATGGATGGCTTGCGCCTGATATTTGATATTAGGCCGGGTTTAACCGCCAAAGCTTTGGTGGGTCGCCAACGTATCTACTTCCAAACCGGTGATGGTATTGTACGCGGTGGGGACCTCGAATTAAACCTTAACGAATTTCGTGATAAAGCCAGCAGTACCAATCTTATTGTTGGAGCCAGCATGATTTCGCGTTTTCAAGAGGCGCAAGATCCTATTTACAACCTGCCGGAGAATGTGGCTTCAGCCGGATTAAGAGCGAATTTCATTGCCGGTGATTTCAACATCTTTGCGGAATATGCTTATAAATCGCAAGACCCTAACAGTACCAACCGCTTTATCTATAAACCAGGGCACGCTATATATGCAACCGGCTCTTATGCTAAGGGAAACCTGGGCTTGATTTTAGGCTATAAGTACTACGATAATTTTATGTTCCGTTCGCAAAGAGTAGGAAACTTTACAGAGGCCATGATTAACTATCTGCCTCCCTTAGCAGAATTGCATACCTATGCCCTACCGGCATTATACTCTTACAACATTCAGTCGAATGGTGAAACGGGTATTCAGGCCGAACTGAGCTATAAGTTTGACCGCGGAACTTTACTCGGCGGTAAATATGGTACCCTCCTTAATTTAAACTTTAGCAATGCCTATGCTTTAAATAAGGACTTCACCTTCCGTCAGGGATTGGATTCCAGTCAAACTATATCCGGTACCGATGGCTATCAAGATTGGGCAGGTATTGGCAATATTCAGTACTCTCAAGACTTTAATGTTGAAGTAAAAACCAAGATCAACAAAAACCTTAAGGGAACATTTAGTTACTATAATTTCGTTTACAACCGCAGTGCCTTATTAGATGGGGTAATCGATGACTTGGTTAGCGACCCCAATAATTTGGACATGGTTTATGTAAATGCCGCCGTGGCCGAATTTTTATGGAAGATTAAACCCAAGCATAGCTTACGAACCGAGGCGCAGATTATGCTTACCGAACAAGACCGTGGCTCGTGGGCTATGTTATTATTAGAATACAGTATTGCTCCAGAGTGGTTTGTAGCGGTGCAGGATGCCTATAACTATGGCCATCCCGACCCCGATTTAAGAGTTCATTACCCTATTATTTCTATGGGTTATACCCGTGGCACTACTAAGTTCCAAGTAAACTATGGTAGACAACAAGAAGGGGTGTTCTGCGTTGGTGGTATATGTAGGGTAGTTCCTGCCTCAAACGGATTTAGTATGATGATCACTTCAAATTTCTAGGATCATGAAAAAGACATTATTTTTTGCCTTGAGCCTACTATTCGCCTTAAGCGCCTGCGATGAAATTCCAGAGGGTGAATATTTAAAAAATGTAGAAGTAGGTGGTTACGAAGGCACAGGCCATAAAGTTTTCTTAGAAGAGTTCACCGGGGTTAAGTGTAATAACTGTCCGGCTGCAAACGCCAAAGCCAAAGAATTGCAGTCAATTTATGGCAAGGAGAACTTAATTCTACTTGGCATTCACGCAGGAAACTTAGCTACTACCGATGCTAAACATCCAAAGGCTTTTAACACCCCAGAGGGAACAGAGCTTTTTAACTTCTTTCAGCTTTTTGGTGTACCGGTTGGTTTTGTAAACCGCATTGATCATTCTACAGGTGGCATTATTAAAGGTGAAGGCGATTGGGCTGGCTTAGTTGCTCAGGAATTAGAGCGTCTACCAGTGGCGGAAATCACCATTCAGGAGGACTCCTATAATTCTTCCACCCGCGAGTTAAGTGTTTCGGGCACCGTACAGGTAACAGGCACCATTAACTCGAGCAATGTACACCTTTGCTTGTACTTAGCCGAAAACGGAATTATCTCCCCTCAAACCATGGGCGATAAGTCGGTTAACGAGAACTATAAGCATGATCATGTGTTCCGCGGTTCCTTTAATGGCACCTATGGCGCGCCTATCGATCTAAGCTCTGGCAACGCTACCTTTAGTGAAAGTATCACTTTAGTAAATAATACTGCCAATGGTGACATTGCGGTAAAGGAAAATTGCGAGGTCATTGCTTTTATTTACGACAAAGACACTTACGAAATTCTGCAAGCTCAATCGATAGAGATTTAAACAGGTTTATGGAATAATAAATTAAGAGTCCCTCCGAAAAGAGGGACTTTTTTATTGGGGCTTAATGAAGCCTAGATTTCTTTTTAAACCGCTATACTTGGTGCGTTTTACTGCACTTTTCTTAAAGACTTTACGGAATACCTCTTCGGTCATTTCATGCCAATCGCCGCTCGACATTTCCAGTAAATCGGGATGCGGATTAAAGGCTTCCTCCTGATGTGGCTTTGAAAAACGATTCCATGGACAGACATCCTGACAAATATCGCAGCCAAAAGCCCAGTTCTCCATTTGTCCTTTAAAATCATTAGGGATAGCGTCCTTAAGCTCTATGGTGAGGTAAGAAATACATTTCGATGCATCCAAGAGATTCGGGGCCAAGATTGCCTCGGTGGGACAAGCGTCAATACATCGGGTACAAGTACCGCAATGATCGGTCCGAATCGGATTATCATAGTCGAGGTCAAGGTCAATGATGAGTTCCGCCAAGAAGAAAAAAGAGCCCTCTCTTTTATTGAGGAGAAGCGTATTCTTACCCAACCAGCCCAAGCCAGCCTCCTGAGCCCAAACCCTTTCCATTACCGGTGCAGAATCAACAAAGACGCGGCCATCCACTTCACCGATTTCCTCTCGAATAAAGTTTAATAAGTCTTTAAGCTTAGGCTTGATGACGAAGTGATAGTCTTCCCCATAAGCATACTTCGCCAATTTAGGTGCGCTATCATCCTTCTGCTGCTCGGCTGGATAATAACTGTAGAGCAGCGAGATTACCGACTTGGCCCCAGGCACCAAAAGTCTAGGGTCCAATCGCTTGTCAAAATGATTGGCGAGATAAGCCATTTCACCCTGGTAATTCCTGGTCAACCACTCCTCTAACCTAGGAGCCTCTTCTTCCAAATAACGTGCTTTTGCGACCCCACAAGCGAGGAAACCTAGCCTTTGAGCCTCTTCCTTTATCTTTTCAGTATAAAGCGTCTTAGAGGTCAAATAAACCGTTTTGTAAATTGGGATCTTTCTTATCGAGGTGCTTATAAGCCTTTTCGGTGACCATTCTACCTCTTTGCGTACGCACCATAAACCCTTGTTGGATTAGATAAGGCTCGTACACTTCTTCTAAGGTACCAGCTTGTTCACCTACTGCAGTAGCAACGGTGTTTAATCCAACCGGACCACCTTTAAACTTATCAATAATACAAAGGAGAATCTTATGGTCCATTTCATCTAAACCATAGGTATCTACATGCAGGGCTTCCAAGCCAAATTGTGCAATTTCTAGACTAATGGTGCCATTGCCCTTCACCTGAGCGAAGTCACGCATCCTACGTAAAAGCGCGTTAGCAATACGCGGAGTCCCTCGGCTTCTGCGGGCGATTTCTACCGCCGCATTAGGCTCAATGGGAACATTTAATATATGCGCCGAACGTTCTACGATATTGGATAGCAATTCCACCGAATAATACTGTAGTCGGCTATTAATACCAAATCGTGCGCGAAGCGGAGCGGTGAGTAATCCACTACGCGTGGTTGCTCCAATAAGGGTAAACTGATTTAGGTTAATCTGAACACTGCGTGCCGCTGGACCGCTATCAATCATAATATCGATACGGTAATCTTCCATGGCCGAATAGAGATATTCCTCAACCACGGGACTAAGGCGATGTATTTCATCGATGAAGAGTACATCACGCTCTTCCAGATTCGTAAGTAAACCAGCTAATTCTCCGGGTTTATCAATCACTGGCCCAGAGCTAAGTTTGAGCCCCGTTCCCAATTCATTGGAGATAATATGGGCCAAGGTGGTTTTACCCAATCCCGGAGGACCGTGGAGCAATACATGATCTAAAGCCTCGCCCCTCTGATTTGCTGCCGCTACGAAAACCCGCAAGTTCTCCAGAACCTTGTCTTGCCCAGCAAAGTCATCGAAACTGAGCGGCCGTAGCCTCTGCTCAAACTCCTGGTGTCCGTCTTGTAATTCTTCTTCGCCGTCTAGGAAACGTGACATTTAAACCGTTTTAACAAAGGTATCCAAAATAAAAAGTCCTGACACTTAGGTCAGGACTTCCATAAATTTCTTTTCTAAATCTTAGTGACCACCAGTGGCAACTTCGTCTTTAGACAGTGGAACCGTTTGAGGCACAAAATCCTCTTCCATACCTGGCTTCGAGTAATCGTAAGGCCAGCGGTGTACTTCTGGAATTTCACCAGGCCAGTTGCCATGGATATGCTCCACTGGAGTAGTCCACTCCAAAGTATTCGATTTCCATGGGTTTTGCTCGGCCTTCTTACCACGTAGTGCACTGTAGAAGAAGTTCCAAATAAAGATTACCTGAGCAATACCACCGATGATGGCAAAGTAACTTACCAGAACGTTGATATCTGCTAAGTCGTCAAACATTGGGAATGCAGTATTGGTGTAGTAACGACGTGGTAAACCAGCCATTCCTAAGAAGTGCATTGGGAAGAATACACCATAAGCCGAAATGAAGGTAACCCAGAAGTGTACGTAACCTAAATTCTTATTCATACGACGACCAAATAGTTTTGGGAACCAGTGGTAAACACCGGCAAACAAACCAAAGATAGCCGAAAGACCCATTACAATGTGGAAGTGAGCTACCACGAAGTATGTATCGTGTACGTTGATATCCAAGGCGCTATCACCGAGAATTAATCCGGTTAGACCACCAGTGATAAAGGTGGAAACCAAACCGATGGAGAATAACATGGCAGGAGTAAATTGTAAATTACCCTTCCATAAGGTGGTGATATAGTTAAAGGCTTTTACTGCCGATGGAATCGCGATTAAAAGGGTGGTAAAGGTAAATACCGAACCTAAGAATGGATTCATACCAGTAACGAACATGTGGTGACCCCATACGATAAAGCTTAAGAAAGCAATCGCTAGGATAGAACCAACCATCGCACGGTATCCAAAGATTGGCTTACGGGCATTGGTGGAAATCACCTCAGAACTAATACCTAAGGCTGGTAAAAGAATAATATATACTTCAGGGTGACCCAAGAACCAGAACAAGTGCTGGAATAAAATTGGACTACCACCTTGATTCGTTAGCATCTCACCTGCTACCATAATATCAGATAAGTAGAAAGAGGTACCGAAGCTACGATCGAAGATTAATAATAGAGCGGCTGAGAACAATACTGGGAAAGAAAGCACACCAAGGATAGCGGTTACAAAGAATGCCCAGATTGTAAGAGGAAGACGCGTCATGCTCATTCCTTTGGTTCTCAAGTTTAATACGGTAACGATATAGTTTAATGCTCCCAATAATGAGGATACAATAAACAAACTCATCGATACCAACCATAAGGTCATACCCAAACCAGAACCAGGTACGGCTTGTGGTAATGCTGATAAAGGAGGGTAGATTGTCCATCCAGCAGCAGCGGGACCATTCTCAACGAATAAAGAGGCTAACATAACCACTGAAGAAGCAAAGAAGAACCAGTAGGATAACATATTAATGAATCCTGAGGCCATATCACGCGCTCCAATTTGAAGTGGAATTAACAAGTTTGAGAATGTACCACTAAGACCAGCGGTTAACACGAAAAATACCATGATGGTACCGTGGATGGTAACCAGGGCCAAGTAAATGTTAGGGTCCATAATACCGTCGGTTCCCCATTTACCCAAAAGAGCTTCGAGGATTGGCCATTCTTGATCGGGCCATGCCAACTGTAAACGGAATAGTAAAGACATACCTACACCCACAATACCCATGATCATACCGGTGATCAAGAATTGCTTCGCGATCATTTTGTGATCGGTACTGAAGATGTATTTAGTTATGAAAGTTTCTTTGTGATGTGCGTGTGCTTCCATGTGTTTCTTTCGATTTCTATCCTTTATTCTTTCTTTATCTCACTATAACATTTCAGCAAAAGTCTGCTGTTCCTTCATCCATTTATCGAACTCATCCTGACTCTCAACAACCACTTTCAATTGCATGTTGTAGTGCGCAGAGCCACAAATCTTGTTACAAAGTAATACGTAGTCGAATTCCCATGGGTCTTCACCACGCTCAGCACGCAAAGCATTTACACGCTTTACCTTTTCAATCACTTCAGGGTCATTACGCATTTCAGCGGTAGTAATATCCGGAGTAAATTGGAATTGTGTTTCCGTACCGGGTACACAGTTCATCTGCACACGGAAGTGTGGTAGATAAGCTGAATGAATAACATCCTGAGAGCGGAATTTTAAAAGAACGGGACGATCCTTAGGTAAGTGTAGTTCGCTGGTAATAACGTCGTCCTTGGCGAACTTATCATTAGCATCTACACCTAAAACATTGGCCCCTTCGATAAGGCGAACATTGGCAAAACCTAAGGTATTGTCTTCACCAGAATAACGCGCGGTCCAACCAAACTGTTTAGCATACAATTCGATTACCATTGGCTCTTCTGTATTCTCGGGGTTCATTACGTTAGTCCAAGTCGTTAGACCGTAAAGGATTAATCCCGCTAATACCACCGCTGGAATTCCAGTCCAGAATAGCTCCAATTTATTATTGTGCTCCATGTAAGTCGCTTTACGCGTCTTACGGCCACGGAACATAAAGGCAAAACCAAATAATAAAGGTTGGGTTACCAAGAATGCAACTAGGATTACACCCATTGAGATATTCCAGAGGCTATCGATATCCTTACCATGGGTAGAAGCGGACACTGGAAGGGTTACTTCCATATACTCCATAACCATCCAGGCAAAAGCCCCAAAGAAGAATACCAAGAAAAGAATCAATAACCAACCTTGGGTATTGTTGTCCTTATCATTGATTTTAACATCATTATCTCCACCTTTAATCTTAGAACTAATCTCAAAGATTCGTACCGCTTGGGTCAGAGCCATTACGGCTAGAAGAGATATTACTACTATTAACAAAGTCTCCATTTACAGCTACTCGTTTAAAAATTAAATGTGGAAGTGTTTACTCTCCGTATACATTGGGTGATTCTTGATCATTAATGGTGCCTTGCTTAAGCCACGGAACACTACATTAATAAACAAGCCTACAAAACCTAACATGGTACCGATTTGCACTAAACCAAGGCTCCAATTAGAACCTACGGTTCCCGGCATAATCATGATAAAGATATCTAACCAGTGACCAAACAAAATCACAATACCGGCAGTAAACACAAAGCCACGGTTACGTTTTGAGTCGCGGCTCATTAATACGGTTACTGGGAAAATAAAGTTCAAGGCTACCATGGTAAAGAACAAACCTTTGTACTCACCAAAACGAGCCATGTAATAAGTTACTTCTTCTGGAATGTTAGAATACCAGATTAACATAAACTGCGAGAACCACAGGTAAGTCCAGAAGATCGAGAAGGCGAACATGAATTTCGCAATATCATGAATATGCGAAGTATTTACTTCAGGTAAATACCCTTTTCCTTTAAGGTAAAGAACAATCATCATTAGTGCGGTAAGCGCCGATACAAACATGGTAGCAAATACATACCATCCAAATAAGGTAGAGAACCAGTGGGTATCAATACTCATAATCCAGTCCCAAGCGCTAGTAGAAGAAGTAACCGCAAAGAACACTAAGAATCCTGCTCCGAGGTTACGCATCTTCACCCAGTTTTGGTTGTAATCTACACCAGACTGCTCCATCTTAAGACTCATCTTACGTAAAAGGAAGGCAGCTCCAACCCAACCTACTAAATAGATAATGGCACGAAGAGTAAAGAATGGTCCGTTTAAGAATGCCTCTTTTCCAGCAATGATAGAATCGTAATTGGCGCTCTCTGGATCCATAATTCCTTCCGCCATCCAGTGGTACACATGGTTACCACCGATGTGGAACCAACCGGTTAAGATAATTACTAAGATTACTAAACCTGGTACCCAAATGAAACCAGACATGGCTTCAAGAATACGTAATACTACGGCAGACCAACCTACTTGGGCTGCGTATTGCACCGCCATAAAGAACAAAGCACCTAAACCTAAAGCTAAAGCCCAGAAGCTATTCACCAATAGATTAGCCCAAGGCTTATTTTCCATTTGGTGATGTGTATGTTCAGCATCATGGTGTTCTGGTGAACTGTAGAAATGGTTGTTTTCGGGAACGGCACGTGAGGCACCTTTGTGGTAGCTAAAGTCATCGGCATCTGGCATAGCGTGGTCACCATGACCATGATGCGCTGCAGGAGCGTGATGCTCTGCATGTTCTCCGTGTTCAGCATCTGCATGATCGTCATGCATAGCAGCGTGTTCTCCCTCACCGTGGGCTTCGTCGTGACCTCCTCCGGCCAGGAAGCTGTATCCAACGGCAATCGCACCGATTAGCATCAGCACGTAAGAAATGGTTTTTAAGCGGCTTGAAAATTCAAACATCTTGGCGGTCGTTAAAATTGTTAGGCTTCTATTTAGCTTTCTGTAGTACTTTCCTCCTCTTCTGCAGGAGCGCTCATATCTTCTTTCAACTTCATCACATAAAGGGCAAGTTTCCAACGCTCTTCAGGAGTAACCTGAGTAGCGTGAGAACCCATCACACCTTTACCGTAAGTAACAACATGGAAAATACTTCCATAGTTGATATCGCGATCTCCATAGGAAGGAACCCCTAAGAATTTTTCATTCTTAACTAGGATACCCTGTCCCATTCCTTTGTCACCGTGACAGTGTACACAGAAAATATCGTAAAGCTCTTTAGCCTCATTCATGGTTTTTTCATCAGCCATGATCGAGCTTGGCATTTCTAAATGCGCTTTCGCTGAATCGTAACCAGCGGCATCTGCACCGTAATCTACATAGGTCATAAAACCACGAGGAATAGTTCCTTCAACTGGTTTACGAGCAGAAGTGCTATCCGCAAATAAATGAGTAGGCGAGTATGCCTCTAAAGCCGGACCATCATACATGTCTGGCATATATTGCCATCCACGTGCATTAGGATCGTCGTTACAAGCTACCAATAAAATACCAGCAGTAGCAAGGGCGAATAATTTGTGAATCGTAACTTTCTTAAGCATGCTCAGCGGAATTTACACTTACTTCAATTGCTCCAGTTTCTTTTAACAGAGCCATAATATCTTCATTACTGCTACCATCTTTAGCAATAACTTCCATCAAGAACTTATCATCGGTAGTGCGAGGATCAGGATTCTGAGCTTTAGCACCTGGATAAATTTTATTACGGAAGAAAAAGGTCCATACCATTAGGTGAGCGGCGAAGAATACCGTTAATTCGAACATGATAGGCACAAAGGCCGGCATGTTCTCACCCCATGAGAAGCTTGGTTTACCACCAATATTCATGGGCCAATCTACGATCATCATACCGTAGGTCATCGAAATGGCAGTGGTTAAACCTAATACTCCATATAAGAAGGCCGCAATCGCGATACGGGTTTCTTTAAGGCCCATCGCCTTATCCAAACCGTGTACGGGAAAAGGAGTGTACACCTCTTGGATTTCATATCCTTTCTCGCGAACCTCTTTCACACCAGACAACAACACATCATCGTCGTCGTAAAGTGCATTGATTATTGTTTGATTAGTGCTCGACATGCTCGTTTTTCTCTTGTAGTTTCTTGTAGTTATCACCAGAAGATTTCAAAATCGTCTTTAATTCTGCTTGAGCAATAACCGGGAAGGTACGTGCATAAAGCAAGAACAATACGAAGAAGAATCCGATAGTACCGATGAAAATTCCGATATCAACGAAAGTTGGAGAGAACATACTCCAGCTAGATGGTAAGTAATCGCGGTGCAGAGAGGTTACGATAATTACGAAACGCTCGAACCACATACCGATGTTTACCACGATTGAAATAAAGAAGGTAAACATCAAGCTGGTACGCAATTTCTTGAACCACATGAACTGTGGTGAGAATACGTTACAGGTCATCATACTCCAATAAGCCCACCAGTAAGGTCCAGTAGCACGATTCAAGAAGGCATATTGCTCATACTCTACGCCTGAGTACCAAGCGATGAATAGCTCGGTGATGTAAGCAATACCTACGATAGAACCGGTAAGCATGATAATAATATTCATCATTTCGATGTGCTGGATGGTAATGTATTGCTCCATCTTAAACACCTTACGAACGATGATCAACAAGGTCTGTACCATGGCAAAACCAGAGAAAATCGCACCCGCAACGAAATAGGGTGGGAAAATGGTGGTGTGCCATCCGGGAATTACCGAGGTCGCAAAGTCCATCGATACAATGGTGTGTACCGAAAGTACCAGTGGTGTAGCTAAACCTGCTAATACCAAAGAAACCTCTTCGAAGCGCTGCCAGTGCTTGGCTTTACCGCCCCATCCGAAGCTTAGAATCTTATAGATATGCTTTTGTACCGGTTTCACAGCACGGTCGCGGATCATGGCAAAGTCAGGGATAAGACCTACATACCAGAATACTACCGATACCGAGAAATAAGTAGAAATCGCAAACACGTCCCAAAGTAGCGGAGAGTTAAAGTTTACCCATAAGCTACCAAATTGGTTAGGAATTGGTAAAACGAAATAGGCCATCCAAATACGACCCATGTGAATCCCTGGGAATAATGCTGCCTGGATAACCGAGAAGATTGTCATCGCTTCCGCAGAACGGTTAATAGACATTCTCCACTTCTGACGGAAAAGTAAGAGTACCGCCGAGATCAGCGTTCCGGCGTGACCGATACCTACCCACCATACGAAGTTGGTGATATCCCAGGCCCAACCTACGGTCTTGTTAAGACCCCAAGTTCCGATACCTACTCCGATGGTATAGAGAATACATCCCACACCCCATAGGAAAGCAACTAGGGCCAAGCTGAATACCAGCCACCATGACTTTGGCGCAGAAGACTCTACCGGACGTACTACGTCAACCGTAATATCGTGGTAAGACTTGTCGCCTTCAATTAAAGGTTTGCGTATTGGCGCTTCGTAATGCATGTTATCCTTAAAATTAAGCTTTTGTATTTCGAACTTTCACTTGATAGAACACTGAAGGCTGCGTTCCTACCGAACCCAATAAGTGGTACATACGCTTGTCTTGTTTCAATGCGAACACCTTACTGTCTTTGTCGTTTACATCACCGAAAACGATAGCACCGGTATCACAAGCCGACTGACAAGCAGTTTGTACTTGACCATCCTTCAATTTCTCGCCACGCTTCTTAGCTTCCAATTTACCCAATTGAGTACGTTGGATACACATAGAGCATTTCTCCATCACACCACGAGAACGAACGGTAACGTCTGGGTTTAATACCATACGACCTAAATCATCGTTCATCGCGTAATTTTCTTTGAACATGCCCACGGTATTGTCGTGGTACTGGAACCAGTTAAAACGACGTACTTTATAAGGACAGTTGTTTGCACAGTAACGGGTACCAATACAACGGTTGTAAGTCATATGGTTAGTACCTTCTGCACTGTGGCTAGTTGCAGCTACTGGACATACCGTCTCACATGGAGCGTGATTACAGTGCTGACACATAACTGGCTGGAAGAATACTTCTGGACTTTCAGAAGGCACTTCCATATTAGCATACATATCGATACCACTTAAACCTTCTGCCTCAGCAGTATCCTCGGTAGTATCTGAGCTGTAATAGCGGTCGATACGTAACCAGTGCATATCGCGATGCTTGCGCATTTCATCCTTACCTACTACTGGAACGTTGTTCTCAGCGTGACAAGCAATTACACAGGCACCACAACCATTACATAGGTTTAAGTCGATAGACATATTCCACATGTGACCAGTTTCGTGATCGAAATCGTCCCAAAGGTTTACATCGTCACCCACTAATGGGCCTTTATAAGTTTCGAAGATTGGGGGCTCATTCCAGCCATCGTGACCATTCTGAGCATCTTCGTTTAAATAAGTATCTAAGTTTACTTCTTTTACAATGTCGCGACCCATCATGGTGTGCGCTAACTGAATACAAGCAAACTCGTGTTTAGAGTCGGCAACAGCGCTTATCTCTGCGGCCGCTTGGTGATCCATACCCATTAAAGCAAAAGCGTTTACCCCTACTTTATCGGCAACTTCACCGGCGCCATAGCGGCCATAACCTACCGCTAAAGATGCGGTACCAATAGTTTGACCTGGCTGGATAAATACTGGAACATTTTCCAATACCTTTCCATTTACCGTAATATTAACAGTAGAACCGTTTAAGGCTCCATTGGACTCATTCCAATTTTTAAGACCCATCTCTGCCGCATCAGCTGCAGCTACACTTAAGTAGTTATCCCAACTTACACGTGAAATAGGATCTGGGAATTCCAATAACCATGGATTATTAGCAATAGTCCCCACGCCCATACCGGTCATTTGGGTAAAATTGATTTCCATGGCTGGCGCTTTCTTAGCCATTGCTAAGGCGGTAGCTGCTGCTGATGCAACATCTACACTTACCCCCGCTTCCATTTCGGCGTCAGCGGCCATCTCATCAGCTACCGCTGAAGACTTAACAAACACCCCATCGTGTAAGGCTTGAGACCAATCATTTCCACCTAGGATACTGGTCCAGTTTCCTTTAATGAAATCGTGGTAAGTACCGCTAATTCCAGCCCAAGCCATTAAGCTCACCTCGAATTGACGAGTACTAAATAATGGTTTAATAGTAGGCTGCTGAAGGCTGTAATGCCCATCGGCTGGCGCAAAATCACCCCAGCTTTCACAGTAATGATGCTCAGCCGCAACATAAGTTGAGATCTGCGCAGTTTCGTCGTACTTCTGAGTAACTGCTACTGAGCAAGCTACTTTCTTGTAGGCTTCTGCAAAATCGGCATTACCAGATAAAATATAAGCAGGGTTTAAGTTGTGGCTAATTACAGCGCCAACTTTACCTGCTTTCATATCGGCAATTAATGCCTGCATAGCCTTCTCATCTCCCTGACGGAAATAAGAACGATTATCGTAAGAAAGAGTGGTTTCAGTATTGCTTAGCATCGCGTTAATGGCAATACACAAGTGCTCATTCGCCTTGCTGTTACCACCACATACGATAAGACCATTTTTACCAGCGGCTAATAATTCCTTAGCAGCGGCCTTAGCTTCGGCCTTCATAATATCGCTACCCGACATGGTAGTCATACCCTTGGCAGAAGCAATTTCATTATAGATATTCACCAATACGGCACCGTACTGGGAAGCTTTTACTTTGTAACGCTTATCAGCATTAGAACCAGTAAGACTCATACCCGCCTCGAACTGCAAGTGACGAGACATGTCTTTACCTGGCTTACGGTTTTGAGCGTAATCGCTGCTCACCGATTGGCCAATCCAATCACCTAAGAAATCGGCTCCTACCGATACAATCGCATTCGCATTAGCAAAGTTGTATAGCGGTAAAGCACGCTTTCCAGTGGCTTCTTGCCAAGCATCAAGCTTTTGAGAATAGCTAATTGGATCGAATGAAACGTGACGGAAATTGCTGTACGCAGCACCAAACTTCTTAATTAATGCCTTTTGTGAAGGACTTAATACCGAAGAGGTAAGAACTACCACCTGTTTTCCCGCCGCTTCGGCTGCCTTAAGACCTTCGGCAACACCTTGGTCTAAAGCAGACCAGGTTGACTCCTGACCTTTAACAACTGGCTTTTGCAGGCGAGTTGAATCGTATAAGTTTAATACAGAAGCATGAACACGAGTATTCGCACCACCATTTAAGGCTGCCTCTTTATTGTTTTCAATCTTAATAGGACGACCTTCACGCGTTTTAATTAAGATGGAAGCATAGTCGTGACCATCATAATAAGAACTCGCGTAATAGTTTGCGATACCAGGAATGATTTCCTCTGGACCAACTACATAAGGAAGTGATTCATATACTGGAGACTCACAGGCAGCCAAAGTTGCGGCAGCGGTGGAGAAGCCCATATATTTCAAGAAATCACGACGTGAAGTATGCGTACGATCGAGATTATCTTCATTTCCTAAAAACTCGTCTGCTGGAATTTGACTAGGGAATTCCTGCTCACTTAAAGTTTGCGTTAATTCCGGATTCTCCAATTCTGAGATTCCTCTCCAGTATTTCTTGTTTTCAGCCATTCTTCTTGTGAGATTTAGCTTTTTAATAGTGACATTTTCCACATTCCAATCCACCGATCATTTCTACGGTGATATCTGCATCGGCGCCGTACTTCTCTTTAAGCTTGGCATGCATCTCTTCGTAGTAATCATTGGTTTCTACCTGCACCTTTGTTTCACGGTGACAGTTAATACACCAGCCCATGGTTAAGGGAGAGTATTGATATACTTCTTCCATTTCCTCGATTGGACCGTGGCAAGCCTGACATTCTACCTGTCCGGCGCTAACGTGCTGTGCGTGGTTGAAATAAGCCAGATCAGGAAGTTTGTGGATACGCACCCATTTGATTGGTTTCTGCTCGTAGTCTTCGATATAAGAACCCGTCTCTGGGTTAAAGCCTACCGCTGCGTAGATCTTAGAGATTTCTTCAGTACCATACTTCGGACCTTCTTGGATATACATGTGACAGTTCATACACACGTTGGCCGAAGGAATATTGGAGTGCTTGGATTTACGCGCTCCACTATGACAGTAATTACAATCGATTTGATTATCCCCAGCATGCAATTTATGCGAGAACTTAATTGGCTGATGAGGCTGATAACCCTCTTCAACATTTACCGCCATAAGGTTTACGTAGAGCTGCTGGAAGAACACAATGGCAACTACAATGGTAAGTACGGTTACCACCTTAGGGTTATTAAGCGCCGTACGAGTGAATACGTTGGCATCTTCCAACATAGAAGTTGTTGCCTCACCTTGAACAGATTTTAAAGTATTCTTCACACGGGCCAATAAAACCACCATGAATAATAGCAGGGCGCCTAAGATGTAAAGTAAGGTGGAGTTATCCTCTTCCGCTACCACCACGGTGGTACCGTCACCCCCATTGGTAGGCTCTTTTGGTTTAGATCCTTCAATGGTATAGGTTAAGATGTCCATTACATCTTGATCCGATAAACCTGGGAAAGCAGGCATCACAGAACCATTGTACTCTTCGAAAATAGCAATCGCATCTGCGTCGCCAGATTCACGAAGTTCTTGATTATTCTTTATCCAAGCCGTTAACCACTCTAAATCGCGACGCTGAGTCACATCACCTAGAGCAGGGCCCACCACCTTCTTGTCCAACTTGTGACAGGCAGCACACTGACTATTGAATAAAGATTTTCCATTCGCGGCATCCCCTTGAATCTCTTGTGCACTAAGGCCTAGCGACGAGAGAACCATCATTAGTACTAAAAGGGCCGGCGATAACAGCCTGAGGGTAGTTCGTTTAATCATAGAAGAACCTATAATAATAGATATCTGTTTTGGTGGGCAAATTTAAAGTTTATAGACGTTCTATCAGGGCCAGCTTGGCTGTCCTGACAATTTAAAATAGGTCTAAATAAGCTTAAAGCTTGCCTTTTTCCTTTTGGCAAATAAACTACTTTTGTGTCAAATTTTGCGACAATGAAGCGTTTTCTAGTCTTATTTTTTACAGTAATTATCG
This sequence comes from uncultured Flavobacteriales bacterium, assembly GCA_913055685.1. GTDB lineage: Bacteria > Bacteroidota > Bacteroidia > Flavobacteriales > Schleiferiaceae > Croceimicrobium. The sequence continues at coordinate 1,024,851 of CAJXKC010000001.1, read as the reverse complement.
CCAATAATGCTCATGCTCAGGCCGAAAAAAGTGAAACTGAGCCTCCAAAAGTACGCGTGGAAATTGCTTCAAATGTTTCCCGAATGCTAGACATCTATCAAGAAAAAGCTCGAAAACAGCCTCAAATTGAAGGTTATCGCATTCAAATTTTTAATGGCCGTAAAGACGATTGCCTCGAAAGTCGCGGTAATTTTTTGAAAGTCTATCCAGAAATGCCCGCCTATCTATTGTATGAAGTGCCCGAATACCGCACTCAGATTGGCGACTTTAGAACCCGATTAGAAGCAGAAGCCTTTCTCAGGAAAATCATAGCCGATTTCCCGGGTAGCTTTGTTCTGAAAACAAAGATTTCTTATCCCAAATAAAAAAAGGGGCACCAAATGGTGCCCCTTTTAGTTTTGCAACTCCCTCTATTAGTCTTTGATTAAGCGACTAACTTGTTGCTCGTTTAAGCCAATCACTTTCACGATGTATACACCACTGGCGTATGCGCTCAAGTCGAATTGTGCTTCCGTCACACCATTTACTACGTAATCGCTACGTACATCAATAATGCGACCTTGAATATCAGTTAACACAATCTGAATATCAGCATCAATATCAGAGTGGATCTGTACATTAAGGATACCTTCAGTTGGGTTAGGATAGATGTGTAGGTCTAGGGCACTAGTAATCGCAGTAGCATTCTTAGCACTCGTACCACAAGCACCTAAGTAACATGATTTGTTACCGTGGTTATGGTTCGCTAAATGCGCCGCAACCGCGCTAGAGTCGATACAAATGGTATTACCATTGTGACATACATTCACCTTAGTTACTTGACGACCATTGCCATTTCCTTTGTTACCCTTACCCTTAGAGCTTGGACTGTTTCCTGGAGCACAACGTACGTCTAATACCGTAACTGTTACATCTTCGGTATCGGTACAACCGTTTACATCAGTTACCGTTACAGTATAAGTAGTAGTGGCCGTTGGGCTTACCGTTACATTAGCACCCGTACCGGCACCATTGTTCCAAGAATAAGTGTATCCACCATGTCCACCTACTGCGCTAGCGCTTAGGTTAATCGATTGCGGACCGTATCCTAAATACAAGGTAGTACCAGTAACACCATTACCACTTAAATATCCTGCGCTGCTTGCGCTAGCTAATACTGGAGCTGGTTCAGTTAAGGTAATGGTAGCCGTGGTAGTTTGACCATTCGCATCAGTAACCGTTACATCGTAAGCACCAGCGCTTAATCCGCTTGGGTTTTGAGCAGATGAACCATTACTCCATGCGTAAGTGTAAGGCTCACAACCACCATCTACAGTAATGTTAATGCTACCATCGCTGGCACCATTACAGCTAATATTATCTCCGCCAATAAAGGTTGGAGAAGTAATGCTAGTTACAACTACTGGAGTTGGATCTACAGTTACATCAAAGCTTGCACTTACTGAATTACCTGATTGATCGGTAGCAGTATAAGTAACTGTGGTAGTTCCAACCGCGAAATTATCGCCAGGATTATGGGTACTGGTAAGAGTAACCGAACAGTTATCACTAGCAGATGGAGCAGTCCAATTTACGCTTGGCGTACAATCGTTTGGTTGAGGAACCACTACCATGCTCGGAGGCATATTTGAGATTACTGGATCAATATCATCAACAACAGTAACTGTTGCATTGGCAGTTCCAGTGTTTCCGTTTACATCAGTAACACTTAAAACAACAGTATTAGCACCTAAGTCAGCGCAGCTGAAGCTGGTGATATCTAAGCTTGAAGAAGCAATTCCACAAGCATCAGAACTTCCATTTTCAATATCCGCTACCGCGATAGAAGCGCTTCCACTTGCATCAAGGTAAACGGTAACATTCTGAGTCACAACGTTGGGTGCAGTTACATCATTTACAGTAACGGTAGCACTTCCAGTAGAAGAGTTTCCGTTTACATCAGTAACAGTAAGAGTTACGGTATTGGCACCAACATTTGAACAATCAAATGAACTTACATCTAAACTCATGCTAGCGATACCGCAAGCATCAGAGCTGTTTAAGTTAACATCAGCAGCGCTAATGCTAGCATTTCCAGCAGCATCTAAGTTTACGCTGATGTTCTGCGTAGAAACAACTGGGTTCACATTGTCTTGTACGTCCACTACCACGGTAGCAGAGTTAGAGTTACCCGACTGATCGGTTACAGTTAGAGTCACGTTATTCGGACCTACATCACCACAACCGAAGCTAGACTGACTAAGGCTCATATTAGCAATAGAACAGTTGTCGCTTGATCCATTATTGATTTGAGCAGCAGTAATGCTAGCCGAACCATTGGCATCTAATTGTACCGTCATACCCTGAGCCGAAGCTACTGGGTTGATATTATCTACTACAGTAACTACTGCAGTAGCAGTGCTGCTATTACCGTGAATATCGGTAGCAGTAAGCGTTACATTGTTTGCTCCTAAGTCGGCACAGGTAAAGTTCACCTGACTAGCAGTAACTGAAGCTAATCCACAGTTGTCAAAGCTTCCATTGTTGATCATTAGTCCAGCTGGTGTAATACGCTTCAATACGATATCCGCCAAGAAAGTACCACTAGCATCGTTTGAACCAGTCTGCTCGAAGCTTAAGGTAGCGGTTTCATTAGCCGAAACAGTAATTGATTCGGTTACACTTACATTTCCACTTCCTAAAGCAGAGGTGTACGATTTCGAGAAAGCCGAACCTAAGTTTACACTAAAGCTGTTCGCTGTACCCGGACTACCATCATTGTTCTTATAGATAAAGCTCAATTCATATGAACCGGGAGCCAAGCTAATATTGCTATTGCTTTCAATCTTACCATTGCTATTACCCGCAAGGTCGATACTCTGCGTAGATCCAGAAATAAATGGCGCTACATCAACCGATCCAGCGGTAATATTCCAATTGGTTAAGCCCGTACCGCTAAACTTAGTACCACCACCGTCATTAGAGAAGCTTCCGTCGAACACAACGGTAGAACCACCGCTAGTTAAAATGGTAGCCTGACCATTAGCATCTAAGGCCACGGTAACATTCTGCACTAAGGCAGAAGGATTAGAGTTGTCTACTACCGTTACTGTTGCAACGTCGGTAGAGCTAGCCTGACCATCATCAGCGGTAAGCGTTACGCTGTAAGTACCTACCCCAAAAGGACCAGCATTATCAATACTTAAAGTTAAAGGATCCTGATCGGCATCACTAGAACCACCGTCTACTTGAGCAGCGCTAATAGTAGCGGTACAGTTCGCACCTACACCAACAGTGATGTTTTGGGCAACTGCTACAGGAGCAACATTACAATAACTAGTAGGATCAAGAACAGTAACTACGGCAGTAGCGGTAGAAGTCTGGCCTTGATTATCTGTTACTGTTAAAGTAACGGTGTTAGTACCAATAGAGTTACAGTCAAATGAGCTTGGGCTTACACTATAGCTCAGTCCGCAACCTGTGCTACCATTTTCGATATCCGAAGCAGTAATGCTTGCGGTACCGGTAGTACCATCTAAGTTTACGGTAAAGTTTTGTGCACTTGCAACAGGAGCAGCTTGTGGATTAACCGCCACTGGGCTAGAAGTAGCTGAACAACCAAATTGATCAATCACCTCTACAGTGTAAACTCCAGTTTGGCTTACAGTAATCGACTGAAGATTTGCATCTGCACTAGTAAGATCAACACCATTCAGTTTCCACTGATAGGTAGCCGATTGAGATGCGGTTAAAGTAGCCGTTCCATTACATAAGTAAGCATTGTTAGCGGGGCTAACGTTTACAGTTGGGTTATTATTTACCACCACATTGGTAGGATCTGAAGTTCCTGAACAACCACCAGCATTGGTAACCGCAACAGTGTAAGCACCGGTTGAAGTAGCACCATAAGTTTGGTTAGTCGCACCAGAGATGGCCACACCATCTTTATACCATTGGTAAGAATCACCTTGGTTGGCGTTCATTGTTACAGTACCACCCGCACAAACGGTAGTCTGACCAGTTACGATAATTGCTGCTGGAGCAACGGTAACGGTAGCCGTACAAGTAGATTGATTACCGGCATTATCGGTAACGGTTAAAGTAACTTGGTTTGGACCGATATCAGCACAAGTGAAGCTACTTTGAGAGATAGCTAAGTTATCGATACCACAAGCATCGGATGAACCATTGTCGATATCCGCTGGAGTAATGGTAACATTTCCAGTTGGATCTAAGGCAACGGTAATATTTTTACAGATGGCCGTAGGAGCCGTTACATCATTTTGTGAAGAGGTGTTTCGGTGAATTCTCAATTGTCTACTTGAAGTTCCTGAAGTAGCAATATCCGGAACAAAATCACCATCTAGGTCACCAATCACAATACCACTAACCTCCGCGCGAGCACTAGAGAAATAGTCAATACGATTATTGAAATTAGTTGCATTACCTACGGTAGTGTTCTTGTAAACACTAAATACATTCGAACCACTTGATTTGGTAACAATATCGGCATAGCCGTCTCCATCTACGTCACCCACGCCAATCCGGTAATTAGAGTTAGGCGCAATACGATTGATGCGTTGATTAAACGAAATATCGCCAGGAGTAGAGGTATTTACAAGGATTGCAGTGTTTGCATTTGAGTTCTGTTGTAGAAAATTATCATAACCATTTCTAAAGTTTGGCGTACACATATCCATTTTACCATCACGGTTAAAATCAGCAATAAGCATACGATATGGATAATCCCCACCAGTAGCCCAGTATTCAGGATTTTCAAAACTTAAGCTACTGGATCCATTGGCCGTGGTATTTCTAATTGATACAGCACGATCACCATTACCCTGAGTAGCTACAATATCTGCCTTGCCATCGCCATCGATGTCAGCTGCTTGAAGGCCAGTACAACGATGTAAAACGTAGCCAGCATTAATGCGGCCACTAAAATTAAAATTACCCGGTCCAGTACTCTGGTTAAGGGCAACCCAAACGTAGCCACCATTTTCACCGACAATATCAATCTTACCGTCATTATTAAAGTCAGCTGCAGCAACTTGATAGCTACTTACGCTTCTAGCATCATTAACGTAACGCAACCCAAATGAACCTGGACCAGTACTAGTGTTTTCGTAAATCGCATAAGTAGTCACTAAGTCCTTAAATCCATCGCCATCAAAGTCAGCAGGAAAAAGGTTACCCACATATCCAGAGCCGTAATTTAAAGCTGAGAAGCTAGGAGCACCTGGAGTAGAATTGTTTCTAGCAATGGTGATACCTCCACCATTACTTCCCATAATTACTTCAGGCTTTCCGTCTAGGTCCATATCCTGACTCATCATATTATATGCACCATAAATTCCATTGAGATAGAAATTAGTTTGGGCATAAGTCTGATTATCCAAAGGAGTAGGACAAAAGATACCGTTAAACTGAGACTTTGAGTAAGCAGTTAATTCGCATTGGTTAGTAACCGAAATGGCGCCAGTTGTTGCACCAACCGGCACAATAACTTCTAACTGACCAAAAGTGGCTGTAACGACTTGAGCCTTTGTAGCACCAAAGTAAACTATGTTATTCTGTGGATTGTTGGCGTCGAAGTTGGCACCATTAATAGTCACCGTAGACCCGATAAAACCGGTGTTCGGTGTAAATCCGTTAATGATCGGACGCGTATTGCAATTCTGAGCATTAATGGTCCCTATAAGAGCTAGGGATGCTAAAAGAGAAAATAACTTTTTCATCACTGGCTTATTTATAGGTTACACTAACGGTTAAACTTGAGGGGTTCATTCCATCAGGAACGGCAATCTTCGCCTCATTATCTAAGTGACATTCTCCAACCAACATTTCAGTTGGACCAAAGCTGCGCTTGGCAAATTCGAGATCAAATGTTTGCTCCCCATCAACAATATGAATGGTCAAGGCAATATCTTTTTGATCTCCTGTTTCGTTGAAGATGTTGAATAAAATCACATCACTCTGATTGCAGTTAACAACTGCATAAGCAACTTCCGTATGACGCTCTGCATCTTCTGGAAGCTGTGTCCACCCTTGGTGGAAGGTAATGTCGCCAGCTGACTCAGATTGAGCACTTAGGCTGTAGCTTGTCATTAGACATAGCACGGCTAAAAGGCCGAATAGTTTTCTAAGATTCATAAATAATAGATTGGTTAATAGAAGGAGTTTTTGAAATTGATTAATCGGGGTTAAAGAATTATCGTAATTAGATGGTGACTCACCATAATGTGTTAGCGTAAAGGCCTTTATTTTAATTGAGTCAACCAACTAGTGTGTTTTTATTGATAGTTTATTTTTAGCTGAAAGCGCCCTTAATTGCGCTCGGAGCAACAATTCTAGGCTACTTGCTTACGGATAAGTCCAGAAGGACGGTATCCGTAGTACTCGATAAAGTGTTTAGAAAAGGTTTCCGAATTCTCATAGCCTACCAGAAAGCATAGGTCTTTAACTCTTCGTACCGTACCCGACTCTAAAAACTGAAGCGCTCTGCGCAATCTGAATTCTCGGATAAAAGAAGCTGGACTCGTATTGAGTTTGTCCATTTCACGGTACAACTGTCTTCTTGTAATCTGCATGGCCTCGGCCAATTTGCAGGCGTTAAACTGTGGATTGCTGTAATGAGCATCCACGCACATATACGCCTCCCGATAGAATACTATCTGGAAATTAGTGAGTTTCGTAAGCGGAATTGAGTAGTTCAAATGTTCCGACATGACAAGAAGAGGGTAATTAGTTGCATGTCGAAAGTAGAAAGATCTAATCCTTTAGAATCAAAGTTTGTATGTGAATGAACTTAAAATGGTGACGAATAAAAAAAGCCGCTGAAAATCAGCGGCTTATAGTAATACTTTATATTAAAGATACTTAGAGGGTTTTCTTTACCTCAACCTCTTCGTAACCTTCAATTATATCGCCAACTTTAATATCGTTGAAGTTCTTAATATTGAGACCACATTCGTAGCCCTTATTCACTTCTTTAACGTCATCTTTAAAGCGCTTCAAGGAAGCGAGCTCACCCGTGTAAACCACTACGCCATCGCGAATAATGCGCACTTTGGTATTTCGGGTTATGGTTCCGTCAAGAACATAACAACCGGCAATGGTACCCACTTTGGAGATTTTAAAGGTCTCACGGATTTCAACATTACATACAATCTCCTCTTTAACATCTGGAGAAAGCATTCCTTCCATCGCGTCCTTGATTTCATTGATCGCGTCGTAGATAATAGAGTATAGACGAATATCTACCTGCTCTTTTTCCGCTAACCTTCTAGCATTGGCGGAAGGACGTACCTGGAAGCCTACGATAATGGCATCCGAAGCTGCGGCAAGAAGAATATCGCTTTCGGAAATCTGACCCACCGCTTTGTGAATAATATTCACCTGAATTTCTTCCGTAGAAAGTTTTTGTAAAGAGTCTGACAAGGCTTCAATCGAACCGTCCACATCACCCTTAACAATAACGTTTAACTCTTGGAAGTCACCCACCGCTAAACGACGGCCAATTTCTTCAAGGGTAAGATTCTTCTGAGAACGGGCACTTTGCTCGCGCTGCAATTGAGTTCTTTTCGCGGCAATGTTTTTCGCTTCACGCTCATCTTCCATTACCACAAATCCGTCACCGGCCTGAGGTGCACCATCTAATCCAAGGATAGTTACTGGTCGAGCAGGGCCAGCAGTTTTCATGCGGTGACCACGCTCATCGAGCATTGCTTTTACCTTACCACTATATTGACCAGCAAGTACATAGTCCCCGATTTCTAGGGTACCATTTTGCACCAGCACGGTAGTCACGTAACCACGACCTTTATCTAAAGCAGCTTCTATAACCGCTCCATTACTACGCTTATTAGGATTAGCCTTAAGATCTAATAGTTCCGCTTCTAATAATACTTTTTCTAGTAGCTCATTAACGCCCATTCCCGTCTTGGCAGAGATGTCGTGGCTCTGAATCTTACCACCCCAGTCTTCTACCAATAAGTTCATAGAAGCTAATTGCTCCTTGATCTTATCTGGATTAGCTGTTTCACGGTCTACTTTGTTTATGGCAAATACGATTGGCACTCCTGCCGCCTGAGCATGGGAAATAGCTTCTTTGGTTTGAGGCATCACCGCATCATCCGCTGCAATCACAATAATGGCAACGTCGGTTACTTTAGCACCACGCGCACGCATAGCGGTAAAGGCCTCGTGACCAGGAGTATCAAGGAATGTAATATGCTGACCACTTTCTAATTCTACCGAATAGGCACCGATATGCTGGGTAATCCCACCAGACTCACCGGCAATAACATTGGCTTTACGAACGTAATCGAGCAATGAGGTTTTACCATGGTCAACGTGACCCATTACGGTAACGATGGGCGCTCTTGACTCTAAATCTTCCTCCTTATCTTCTTCTTCGACGATAGCTTCGGTAACTTCACTATCTACGAATTCCACTTGATAACCGAATTCTTCCGCTACGATGGTTAGAGTCTCTGCATCTAAGCGCTGATTCAGAGTTACCATCATACCCAAAGACATACAAGAAGAAATCACCTCCGTAGAGGAAACGTCCATCATATTGGCTACCTCGCTAACGGTAACAAACTCCGTTACCTTTAAGGTCTTATCTTCTTCTTGAGCCATCGCTTCATTAAGCGCATCTTGCTCACGACGCTCCTGACGCTTCTCACGACGAAGTTTAGCGCCTTTATTCTTACGACCTCCGGTTAATTTTTCGAGGGTCTCTTTAATTTGCTTTTGTACTTCTTCCTCCGTCAATTCTGGTTTGGGCTCGGGCTTGCGACCACGGCCTTTACCTCCGCGACGGTTGTCACGACGATTATCTCCGCCAGCATTGGCACCACCTCCATCATTGGAAATACGCTTACGCTTGCGCTTTTTCTTGAGATCTTCCTTATTGTCAGTACTAGAGGCTACCTTCTTTTTAGGTTTCTTCTCAAATTTTGAGAGATCTACCTTTTCACCGGTAAACTTAGGCCCACTAAGCTTTTCGTACTTGGTCTTAATGGTACCATCCTCTGGCTTAGCCTCAGATTTTGCTTCGGTTTTTGCCTCGGTGTCTTCTGCCTTAGCAGGAGCATCCGCCTTAGGACTTTCCTCAGCCGGTTTAGCCTCTTCTTTCTTAGGCGCTTTGGCCTTAGGTGCCTCCGAAGTTTTTTCCTCCTTCTTCGGCTCTTCCTCTGGCTTAGCCTCTTCTTTTACAGGAGCGGCTTTTTCTTTTTTAGGGGCTTTAGGCTCTTCCTCAGGCTTCTCAGCTTTAGCAGGCTCTTCTTCCTGCTTTATCTCTTCCTTGTGAGCTTCCTCAGCTTTAGGCTCAGCTTTCTCCTCCTTGGGCTCAGCTGATTTTTCCTCTTCCTTAGCAGTTGCCTCAGGTTTTTTATCTAAGTCAATTTTGCCTACCATTTTTGGACCACTAAGAGTGGGACGAGAAATTACTTCCCCTTCCTTGGCAGCAGGCTCTTCCTTAACTTCCTCTTCCTTTTCGCGCAGCATGGCCTCTTTCTCTTCCTGCTTCTTACGCACTACTTCGGCCGAGGCCTCCTTCTTGGCTTTATCGGGAGCAAATTTCTCCAATACCTTTTGGATATAATCACCAGTAATTTTGGTATTCGGACGTAATTTTTCGTCCATACCCAATTCCTGGAGATAATCCGAAACGGTACTAACTCCGATATTGCACTCTTTTGCTAATTGACTAAGTCGCAGCGACTTTTCAGCCATGTACTTGATTTAAATTATTCTTCAAATTCAGCTCGCAATATAGCGCGAACCTCCTCAATTGTTTCTTCTTCTAGGTCGGTACGAGATGCTAACTCATCGGTAGATAATTCCAAAACACTCTTAGCCGTATCACAGCCAATCGCCTTTAAGGCATCAATTACCCAAGATTCGATTTCGTCACCAAACTCAGTTAATTCCACATCTTCGTCTTCATCAACGTCACGATAAACATCGATCTCATAACCGGTCAATTGTCCGGCTAATTTAATATTAAGACCGCGCTTACCAATAGCTAAAGAAACTTGATCTGGTTTTAAATACACATCAGCTCTTGAATTTTCTTCATCCAGCACAATACTACTAATCTTAGCAGGGTTTAGCGCTCTTTGAATAAACAGCTGATCATTGTTGGTGTAATTAATTACATCAATATTTTCATTGCCCAATTCACGTACAATTCCGTGAATACGGCTACCTTTCATACCTACGCAAGCACCTACGGGATCGATGCGATCATCATAAGACTCTACCGCTACCTTGGCCTTTTCACCTGGTTCACGAACCACTTTCTTCACGGTGATTAAACCGTCGAATACTTCCGGAATTTCCTGCTCGAATAGTTTCTCTAGGAACCGCTCATCGGTTCTTGAAAGTATTACCACCGGCTTGGTTCCGCGTAAGTCAACATCTTTAACCACCGCACGCACGGTATCTCCCTTACGGAAGAAGTCACGTGGAATCTGCTGATCTTTAGGAAGGATTAATTCATTCTGATCATCATCGTAAATAATAACCGCACGCGGGCGCACATGATGCACCTCTCCAGTTAAAATTTCACCTTCGAGATCCTTGTATTTCTTATAGATAATACCATTGTCGTGTTCTTGGATTTTCTGCACCAAATTCTGGCGGAAGGCCAAGACAAAACGACGACCCTGGTCAATTAACTTTAATTCCTCTGAAGCTTCCTCGCCTACTTCAAAATCGGGCTCAATCTTCAGCGCTTGGGTTAATTCAATTTCTTTATTCTCATCTTCCACCGCACCGTCTTCTACGATAACACGATTTCGCCAAATTTCCACATCACCCTTATCTGGGTTTACAATGATGTCAAAATTCTCATCATCTCCGTATTTCTTGCGCAACTGATTGCGTAAAGCCTCCTCAAGAATAGCCATTAGGGTAACCCTATCGATATTCTTCTCGTCTTTAAACTCAGCAAAACTGTCGATGATAGCCTGATTTTCCATAGCTGAATTATGCTTAATTAAATCTGACTTGAACCTTAGCTTCCTTGATATCAGAAAGGTCTAGTCGAACTTCTTTTTTTACCGTTACTTTTCCTTTTCCCACTTCCTTAGGCTCCCTCACATTCCATTGCAAGACAATCGCTTGCCCATCGAACTCCGCCAATTCTCCTTTGTATTTCTCTCCATCTAAAGTAGAAACCTTTAAGTCTCTACCTAGATTTTGCTCATACTGCTGAGCAACCTTTAATGGAGATCCAACTCCAGGTGAACTCACTTGTAGCTCAAAGTCCTCTTCCTCGCGATCCAGATTGTGTTCGATCGCTCGAGATATAGCAGTAATCTTCTCCAAACTTATACCCGACAAGGTGTCGGCAGTTACCTGAATAAGGTTACCAGGCGCAATCTGAAAGTCGATTAGAAAAGCATCCTGCTCCTCCAAACCCCTCTCTAATAAGTCTCGAACTTTATCCTGATCTAACATATAACCCAATAAAAGAGGGGACCAATGTCCCCTCGAAAGTGGCTGCAAATATACAAATTATTCTACCAAATCCTCATTAAAAGGACTTTATCAAATTGGATAATAGCCGCATACCTTCAATCGCTTTTAAGGGGAGGTGAAAAACATTATCAGCCGGACTATAATTTGGTTCACCTGGATCGATTACCACTACCGCTGCCTCCTCCTCGACCATTTGCAACAAAGCAGCCGCTGGACAAACCTGAAGTGAGCTCCCAATGACAATAAGTAAAGCGCAATTTCGCACCAGTGGAATGGCTTCATCCATAGCCGGGACCATTTCCCCAAACCAAACTACATGTGGCCTTAATTGCGCGCCCTTTTCACATAGATCACCCCAGTTTAAATCGGCCCCCTCAATTGAATAGACCAAACTTTCGTCTGCGGTGCTGCGCGACTTTCTCAATTCACCGTGTAAGTGCAATACCTCCGTAGAACCCGCTCTTTCATGCAAGTCATCTATATTTTGGGTAATCACTTTCACCTTGTAATCTGCTTCCAGTCGAGCAATTATTTGGTGGGCTTCATTGGGTTTTACTTGCAGCAATTGCTTCCTTCGCATATTGTAAAAATCGAGGACCTTGCGAGGATTACGTTGCCAAGCCTCGGGGGTAGCAACTTCATCAATAGAATGCTGCTCCCATAAGCCGCCCTTCGCCCTAAAAGTATCAATTCCACTTTCTGCGCTCATTCCCGCCCCGCTAAATACAATTATTGGAGAGGATGTTGTAAATTTCGTCCGTTCTAAATAGTCTTTGAGCTGATTAATTTGATGATCCATCTAATTACCTTAAATCTTCAAAAAATTACCTTTCATCTAATATAACTCACCTAAACTAAGCTTTCAAAATACTTTTGATTGCTGGAATAGGCTAAAATTCATGTCATGAGCGATAAAGCAAAAATTCTAATTGTAGACGACGAACCATTGATTCGCGATGCTTTGGCTTTTAAACTTACCAAAGATGGCTACGATGTAGACACTGCGGAAGATGGCGAAAAAGCCATTCAAAAAATTGAAAGCGAGGAATACCAGATCATTATTAGTGATATAATGATGCCCTTTATTTCTGGCTTCGAATTAGTTAAAATCTTAAAAGAGCGGGGAACCGATGCTCCGGTACTCATGCTTACTTCATTAAACTCAGAAACTGCAGTTTTAAAAGCTTTTGACCTGGGGGCAGATGACTTCATGACTAAGCCTTTTAGTCCAAACGAATTATCAGTTCGTATCAAAAAGCTCCTGAAAAACGCACAGAAATAAGATGCGAAGCACCTTTGTTGAAATATATTATTTCCTTCTAGCGCTCGAGCCGCGATATAAGATTGTATTGTTCATGATCTTAGCCCTCTTAATTACGGGGGTTATCATGCTTACCATTGTATTGCGGGAACGCTCACGGAAAAATGGTAATGAAGCAAGGGAACGACGCATTAAACGCATGGTAGAATCTATTATCCAAGAGGTAGTATTTACCGATCAGGATTCTAGTGAACTAAAAGATGCGGTTAAGAAAATTCAGCGCGCAATCGATTCTCCCCTATATCGGAGGTCGAATATGGCCATCCTCAATGATTTACTACTCTACTATCATCGCAATTTGGGAGGAGAGGCCTTTATCCGTATTGAAAACCTTTACCGTGAAGTCGGCTTAAAGCAAATGGCCCTAGAAAGCCTGCGCAGCGACGACTGGCATCTTAAAGCCAAGGCTATAAACGACCTCAGCACCATGCGTATGGGGGAAACGCTTTTTGAAATCCTTCAATACACCGACGACCCAGATCAGAACATCCGCTACGAAGCGCAGTATGCGGCAGTGAAGTTAGGGGGTAAAAAGGCCATGAAGTTTTTGGATGACCTAGAGACACCCATGAGCGAGTGGCAACAAATTCGCCTCCTAGATCAAGCATTGAAATTTGAATACGAACTCATCGACAATATTGGCCCTTGGCTTAAATCTAAAAATGACTCGGTAGTTATTTTTGCTTTAATCCTTATGCGCCACCTCAATCAATACCACGAGCGTAATGAATTGCGAAAACTCTTGTACCATCGTAATGAAAGAGTACAAGAAAAAGCAATTGAAACTGCGATTGAGTTGGCCTATGGCGAATGTCTAGAGAATCTCTACGAAGTATTTGAACTCACCAAAAACCCGCGCATCAAAACTCGGGTACTAAGAGCAATGGGCGAATTAGGTGGAGCTGAAGAAGTGGGTTTCTTACGTGAAACTATTTCTAGCTCCAAAGAATATGATATCTTGCTCGAGGCAGCTAAATCTTTGAAACGCATGGGCAGACACGATGTCTTGCGCGGCTATCAAGAAAAAGAGTTGTCGGAAAAGAGTGAAAACATCGTAAAACACGTATTGGATGATCGAATATGATACCCAGAATTCTCTGGTAGACATTCTCATCTATATTTTCTATTTCATCACTTACGGCTACACCGTATTTGTGATGGTTTCCTACCTCGCTCTCGGTGTTATCTCCGTAATTCAAGCGCGGAAATACCTGAGACGCAATACCTACACCGACTATCTCAATATCTTACAAAGCCCCGAAGCTCCTTCGGTTTCGATTTTAGCTCCTGCCTTTAATGAGGAGGCGACAATTATCGAGAACGTGCGTTCCCTGCTTTCCATACGCTATCCTAATTACGAAGTTATTGTAGTTAATGATGGTAGTAGAGACCGCTCCCTCACCATGCTTATTGAGGAGTATCATCTCGAAGCGGTAGACTTTGCAGTGAACTACATTATAGAAACCCAAAAGGTAAAAGCTGTTTATAAATCAAAAGACCCGGCCTACAATAATTTGGTGGTGGTCGACAAAGAAAACGGTGGTAAGTCGGATGCCCTCAACGCCGCCCTCAATGTTTCTACTGGTGATTATACTTTAAACATCGATGTTGACTGTATCCTAGAAGAAGACTGCCTCCTTAAACTCATGAAGCCCTTCCTCGAAGAAACAGAGCGCAACATGATTGCCAGTGGCGGAGTAGTGCGGATTGCCAATAACTGTAGAGTAGAAAAAGGACGCATTATCGATGTGAATGTTCCCAACACCATGCTGGCTCAGTTTCAAACACTGGAGTATCTGCGTTCCTTCTTATTGGGACGAGTTGCCTGGGGTTCTTTGGACGGATTATTACTTATTTCTGGAGCGCTAGGCGTATTCCAAAAGGAGCTGGTTATTAAGTCGGGAGGCTACGATAATGAAACAATTGGCGAGGACATGGAACTTACGGTGCGCATGCGCCGCTACGCTCGAGAAAGGGGCATCGATTATGTGGTAGGCTTTGTACCTGACCCCCTTTGTTGGACGGAAGTTCCCGAATCGTGGTCTATTTTACGTAAACAACGTAACCGCTGGACTCGCGGAGCAATAGAAACCTTGCTATCGCATAAGCGACTTTTCTTAAATCCCTTCTATGGCCGCATGGGAATGATTAGCTATCCTTATTGGCTACTATTTGAATGGCTGGCCCCGATTATTGAGTTTATGGGAATCATTCTCCTCATTCTATTTAGTCTCTTGGGGGTAATTAACATTAGCTTCCTCTATTTATTTATTGCCCTTATTTACGGTTACACGGTGGCGTTTACGATTGCAACCCTTTACATCGAGGAAATCACCTTCTTCCAATACAAGAAAAGGAGGCAGCTTTTAAAATTGGTTATCGCCGGAATCCTAGAACCATTAATGTTCCACCCCTTTGTAGTTTATTGTGCGATGACGGGGAACTGGGACTATTTCTTTGAAGGTAAAAAGGCTTGGGGTTCTATGAAGCGGGTTGGATTTAAGCGTCCTACTAACCGCGGCCAAAAAATTACCGGTGGAGGCGACTCCAAAGGTAAAGCACCTAATATCCCCTTACCCACCAATACGGTGCGCACCAGACCATCAAAAAGCTAAGCGCTATTTACTGCTTTATAATTTTAGTGCGGTAATAAGTATCTTTATGCTTCAGCTGTAGCTGATAAATACCTGCGGGCAAAGCCTTTAAATCCAATTTACAACCTCCCGCCTGACTTAAGTCTCGGCTTTCTCGCAAGACAAGCCGTGCTTGCATGTCACTAAGCTCTATGTCCAGGCTTCCTTCTAGAAGTTGATTAAAAACTAGATTAAGCTCTCCTGCACTAGGATTAGGAAATACCTCACAACTGAGATTAGTCACCGTCTCTTTCTTAAGGCTTAAGCCATAGCCAACCGTAAAGTACTTGCGAAATTCGGTACCGAAATTGGGGTTCACATTTTCGTAGAAAAAGTCACCCCCCACATTACGAAGAATAATTCTGCCCGAGCCATCATTATTGGCAAAAAAGCTTAAACCATCTTTATCGCGATCACCAATTAAAAGCATGTAACAACCCGACGCTAAATTGAAAGTATCTCTGTAAGTAGTGCTATTGCTTAAATTATCGCCAGAATAAAGGACATTTCCGGCCGCATCTTCCAAACGCCAAAACGTTTCGCTAGCCGCATTATTGGTGCGCAATTCAAAGCGGATACTGCTCGGTAAGCGATCGGCTACCTTTACTTTACTGCTGCGACGATTATTGGATGCCCACTCATCACCTGGCGCATTATTTACCCGCTCAACCTGAGCTACAAATTCCAAGTCTGCTGTGGAGCTAGACCAATTGCTAAGGCTATCCATGGCTAGTTCTACCTCCACCGTCTCCAATGGTTTTAAGCTGCCCGTCCACTGATAATGTTGCCAATTGGCATTCCCCTTGATTCCGTATCCGATTAAAAAGTCGGTGATAGTATCTCCACCTTCATTTCTTAAACTGATTCGAGCCTTGGAGCACACGGGGTTTAGCCTTGCGTATTCATCTTCCTCAGAGGGACTAATAATTTCATGTAAGGCCAGGTCGGTTGCTCTATTAAAGTCACCCAATTGAAATAAGGTCGCCGACATGTTGTAACCTGCTGGGGTCTGACCCGAAGGAACGGTATAGTTATAGGCCTCGATGTCGATATCGATACTATCCTTTCCTTTTAAATTAAGTTCATGATTGTAGATATTCACTCGATCACCGGGACACCAATTCGCTCGATCGTATAACCAGGTCCCTGCCTGCGGCCAAAGATCATTTAAACCGCAATCCTCACGCCACATCGCTTGTTGCGCTTGCATTTGCCCATCGACATAAACGTAATAATCCTTCTCACAGAATTCGGCACAATTAAGGGCATTAACAAAGCCATGTCCGGATGGAGCCATTTTTAGATTGAAATATTCTGCGCTAGGATCAATATCCAATTTCCGCGCCGGCATATGATTCGTTTCAAATTGACTGGGGTTTAAATAATTAAAGCCTCCGCGGTATAAGTTTTGAATTTGATAAACGTCTCGAATGGGAGCGCCTTCTATCATAATAAACTCCAGACTTGCGCTAAAGCCACTGCTCCACCCTTGATAAAAGACCTCGATTTCTAATGAGTCATGCAGTAAAGGATAATAATCACTTACATCAAAATAAAAGGTTCGGGTCCAATCATTGGCCAAATTCCCACCATAAGGAGTAATTACCTTGCACAGTTCCATGCGCTCTTTTACTTCGAAGACATTCCAAGTAGTATCGATAACCAGTGGATTAGTGCTAATGGTGTCTATGCTGGCCATGTTACTATCCAATACTCCCGTGGGCAGCATAAGATTAACCAAAGTAGTATAATCCCAGTCGCTGCAACCTCCGGTCGCGCATCCCATCGTGTACTTTAAAGTAATCTCCTGCCAATTGGTTCCAGCTGCTGGAAAGACCGCCCAATCTTTATAAGAGCGGTACCAAGTAAGGTCAGTTTGCTGATGGGCAGTCACCAAAGTAGTGTCGCCATCGGCAGCTGAAGCATTTAAACCAAAAAAAAGAACTAGGCTAAGACTGAGGAGTTTTCTAATCATTCTGAGGGGCTTTCAATATGGGTTACTCCAGCCGAAACTAAGTATTTCATAACATCGGCGGGCGGTAAAGATAATGCTTCCACCCTATCCCGTTTTACCAAATAGATGTTTCCCGAAATGTTGTAGCTATGCGGACAATAGACACTGATATAATCTTCGGCCAAGCCGGCCCTTTTAGCAAAGCTCTTATCGGTTACAAATCCAATACGTTTTACCTCAGGCTCAGAACCCAATTGCACCAAAACCGGTTTATTAAAACTTCGCTTCTCTCCAACCAAAGCCGCTAATACATCCTTAACCGCAGTGTAAATTAAATTTATCAATGGCGCCTTTCGAATGGTTTTATCAAACCATGATCCGATCCGGTCCGACACCAAATGGCTAGTAACAAAACCCACCAAAATCAAAGCTCCTAAAATTATCAATAAACCCAAGCCTGGAATCTCAAAAGGGATCAGTCCATCCAGCACCACAAAAACCTCGTAAACTACATACACGGTCACCGCCAAAGGCACGCTCACCAATAAGCCTTGCAGCAAATACTTTAATACGACTTTCATAAAGCTTCCAATTCTTTTTGTTTGTATTTCGGTAAAGAGGCTACGATTAGGTCGTAGGAATCTTTAATAAACCTTGCCGTTTCTTCACTCGGAATAGAGCCATCTAGTTGCAAGGAGTTCCAGTGCCTTTTATCACTGTGATAACCAGGAGTAATCGCCGGATAGCGCTCGCGGTACTTTAAGCCATCCTCGGGTCGCGCCTTAAAGTTGAAAAATACAGGGCTCTTCTCCAGCGCCACCATCAAAAAGATTTTCCCCATCACCTTAAAAACCAAAGTATCCTCATCAAAAGGAAAGCACTCTTCCACCGCAGGAAAGGAAAGGGCCAGATCTCGTAATTCTTCGACATTCATAAATAGCAGGCTTTGATTGAACCTTGCACGAAATAGCTGGTTAAACTATTAAAATATTGCACGCCCTAAAAAATTTTTAATTTAGTCGGACAAAAGGAATAATGCGGATTGATATGAATGGTGTAGATTTAGAAAAAGCCTTAGCTACCGAAAAAAAACGCAGCGAGGCTAAAAACCCCGATACTTTATTAGCAGCTTTTAAAGAAATCCTGGCTCAGGACGATGCCTTGGATAAGCAGATTCTGGATCGAATCTTTGCCGGCGGCAGTGAAGAAGCTCAGGCTCTTGACCTTAAAAAATTAGCGCACGATCGCATTTATAGTTTAGAGCAAATTAAGTCGCTCTGCACGCGCTATCGCCTGCGCTTTCTAGACTCAAAATATTTTAAAGGGGAAATTCCTTATGAAGCGGTATCCAAGGTAAAAGCCCTTCAGCGTAAGCAAGAAATAGAAATTCAGTCCTTTAAATTGGTGGCACCGGCACCGATGTTCAATTTAGAGAATAAGGATAAGGACCCTTTACTTTTAATCCCCCTAGGGAATGAGCGCTATTATTTGGTTCACAAATGGGGAAATGACCTACACCCCTTGCGTGCCCTATTGGTATTCCCTTTTAGAAGTTTTAAGACTCTATTATTTAGTGTAGCCTTTCTGGCTGCCTTTGTTGTTTCCCTTTTCCCCGACTCTATGGTAATGGGGCCTTACGACCAACACAGTTGGAACATCCGAGTGATATTCTTCTTCTACTTATTCTTGGCTTTTAGCGGCTTAACGGCGCTTTATGGCTTTAGTAGAATGAAGAACTTTAACTCAGAACTCTGGAACTCCAAGTACCTGGATTAAACCAAATTAGCAGCTCGGAAAGCTTGCCTCAAATGCCTTTCATGGTGGTAAAAAACCACCCGTAATGTATCACCCAAACGCAGGTGCAGCCAGCTACTGATGGAAATCCCGGTCTTTACCTTATTCCAATTATAGCGCTGGGCTTCTTCCAGAAAAAGAGACCATTGTTCTAATTGATCGATAAAGACCTCTAGGCTTTTAGGCTTTACCTGAGAATCAATTGGATTCATACTTTTAAAGGTCTTGATGGCTTTGAAGTTTTCCTTTGGCCACATGCTTTGAGCAAAATATTCCCCCAGCCAGCTCGACTTAAACATCAGGTCCTTAGAAATAGGACTATGGTCTGATAATCGTTTGCGGCATTCGGGAAGGTAAAAATCTCCGTATCGATTTAAATGTTCGATGCACTCCAAGGCATTCCAAGCAGTTTCCTCTCGTTTCTGTAAAAGCTGACTTGTTTCTAAGCTAGCTAATTGATTGGCTTTCGCCTGATGCGACTCTAAGAGCGTTTGCAGCTGCTGATATAGTTCTTGCTGTTCTATTTTCATCCTGGCAATTTCTGGCAAGGTGCTACAAGGAGATGGTAAAATTCTTGCTCGAAATCAAGAATTCAATAAACGGGATAAGGTCTCCGGACTCATGCGTAAATAACTAGCTATGTACTTAAAGGGCACTTCTTGAAACAGTCGGGGACTTCTTTCCATAACTCTTTGCAAACGCAGAGCGGGACTTTTTTCTAAAAGATCTTGTTCGCGCTCCATCATTTCCAAAATCAATTGATGCAGACTTAAGTTCCAAAGCTCTATCAAATCAGAATCCTTCAGAAAAGCATCGAAAGCTGACTTGCTGCATTCACGGTACTGCACTTCGCGAAGCGCCTGTAAATAATAAACACTAGGTTTAGCACTAATGTAGGAGTCAAGCACCGACACCACATTACCAGGATAGGCAAATCGAATCGATTGCTCCTCTCCATCCTTTAAAAGATAGAAGTGTAAAGTTCCTTGCTCTACCCAATATACCTTCTGATTTACCTCACCTGCAGAGGACAAGTACGCTCCACGCTTAAGCTTTTTTGGATCCGACCAAATATTGGCGGATTGGAGTTCGCTTATAATCTTGGTAAGGGACATATTAAGACTGAGGTAAACTCGCTAGGAATTCCTCTAGTTGAAGCGCCTCCTCAACTTTAAAGCTTCCAATTGAGCTGCGGCGCAAGGATTTCAGATAGGCACCACTATTTAAGGCTTTGCCAATATCATGGGCTAATGATCGGATATAGGTGCCTTTGCTGCAACTAACTTCAAATTGAATTACAGGGAAATGTTGGGCGTCGAGACTCAATGACTCAATGCGCACTTTGCGCGCTTCCATTTTTATTTCTTCTCCTTCGCGGGCCGACTCATAAGCCTTCTTACCAGCTTTCTTGATGGCCGAAAATATGGGCGGTACCTGATCAATTTCCCCCAAAAACTGAGACTTCACGGCCGCTATGCTTTCTTCAGTAATATGGTCTACAGGATACTCTTTATCGACTTCCGTCTCCATGTCGTAACTAGGTCGCGTTGCCCCTAAAAAGATTTCGCCGGTGTAGGTTTTATCCATTCCCATAAGCTCATTAATACTTTTTGTTTTGCGACCTACTGCAATAAGTAGCAAACCAGTCGCTAAGGGGTCCAAGGTACCGGCATGACCTACCTTCAATTTTTTGAAACCATGGGCTTTCCTTAAAGCATAACGCATCTTGTTGACCACATCAAAAGAGGTCCAATGCAAAGGCTTATCAATTAAAAAAAGCTGACCAGCTTCAATCTCGGCCTTGGAAAACATTAAATGATGATGAAGCTAGAAATAATGGCGATAATACCTACTATGAAACAGTAGAGGGCGAAATAATTAAGATTAGCGCGTTTCACGATGTCAATCATCCAATTGCAAGCCCACCAACCCGTAATAAAAGCTGCCCCAAAACCTAGGAAAATGTGAAGGGGAATACCTTCTTCCAAACTAAGACCACCATCCATTAGATCTTTAGCCATTTTCCCTACGATTAAAGGCACGACCATTAAAAATGAAAAACGTGCTGCACGCTCACGAGATATACCTAAAAGTAAAGCGGTGGAAATGGTAGCGCCACTTCTACTAATACCTGGAAGAATAGCAATTGCTTGGGCTATTCCAATAATTAATCCATTGCTGCTGGTAACATAGCCGTCTCCTGCTTTGGTATTGTTGGCAAATAATAATAATACTCCGGTCACTAAAAGCATGGAGCCTACCAACAATACATTTTCGCTAAAAAGAGATTCTACCAGGTCATTAAAAAAGACACCCACTATCGCAGCGGGAATCATGGAAATCACAATATTCAGACTAAAGCGGAATTCATCGTTCCTTTTAAACTGAAATAGACCTTTAAAGATTATTCCCACTTCCTTTCGAAAGACCAAGATTGTAGCCAAGGCGGTAGCAAAGTGCACCACCACCGTAAATAAAAGGCTCTCCTTGGGTAAGGTTTGGTCGCCAAACATTGCCTTGGCAAGCTCTAAGTGCCCGCTACTACTAACCGGTAAAAACTCGGTTAAACCTTGGATAACCCCTAATATTACCGACTCTACATTACCCATTATCACTATTGTTTGGAGCTAGGATCGCATAAACCTCTAGGGCTAAACCCGCTAATAGGACAATAGGTGCCCAAGTTAAACGGCGTGCATTGAAAATCTCGGGGTTAAAAACCTCGGGATCATCGCTACCTCCTCCAGACATAAGTAGATAACCGAGCAGAATCAAGACGATTCCTGCTCCCATCAGTATGTAATTTTTCTTTCCGAAAACGAATGTTTGCTCTTGCATATCAAAAATATAATTGATCAGTCTTAAGGTTCAGGTACTTTCGTAAAGCAAAGAAAGTACAACTTAGGGAAATTACCAGCCCCGAAACGATTATACCTGCCGCCAAAAGGATTAATTGTTGAATTTTTTGCATTTCCGCTAAGCCGGGAACGTATTGTTGTAAATAATACAGCAGCAGTGCTAATAAACCCACCGCCATTACCGAACCAATTATTCCGTGTAAAAGGCTCTTCAATAAAAAAGGCTTGCGAATAAAGTTTTTGGTAGCTCCAACTAGCTGCATGGTTTTAATCAAGAAACGCTTACTGTATATCGCTAAGCGAATGCTCGAATTGATAAGGGCGATAGCAATAAGGGTTAACAAAACCGCACCCCCTAGCAAACCATAGCTTAGGAGTTTTAAGTTTTCATTCATCTTTTCGATGAGTAATTTATCGTAGACCACTTCTGTTACAAAGTCTCTTGCCTCAAAATCGGCTTGCAAATTTTCCAACTTTGAAACTTCCAGCTCCTCTGCCTTCAAGCGTAATTCGATTCCATCCCTTAATGGATTGTAGCCTAAAAAGTCAACAAAGTCTTCGTCTAAAGTTTGTTTGAGCTCTTCGGCGGCATCTTCCTTACTTATTATTTGAACTTCTCTGGTGTAAGGTGCCACTTGCAAGGTGGTAAAGAATTGGTTGACTTCGGCTTTGGAAGCGTCCTCATCTAAAAGAATAGTTAAACTGAAATTCTCCTTTACCGATCGAGTAATCTCCTGAGTATTAAGGATAAGCAAACCAAATAATCCCAAGACAAACAGTACTAAGCTGATGCTAATTACTACCGAAAAGTAAGAAGAGCGCAATCTCCTCCGAGTGAATTTATCCTCTCTCTTGCTCATAGAGTTCAATAATACAGCGAAAGTAGCCAAATTCGAAAAAAAGGCTACTTAATTATTCGTTAACGCTTTATCGAATAAAAGCAGCCTTTCGTATAATTCTTAGCAAAAAGTCTTTGTTGAAAACTACTTTCGACCCCAATGTATCGATTAAAGAGATGCAGTACTTTAGTTGAACCAATGGCCTCACATTAATTGAAATACCTAGGACGAAAAATAATTTTCTTCCTGATCATTTTGATCCCCTTCTGGAGTTTCCTGGTTTGGTTTTTTTATCCAAAAACCGAATTACCTGGAATAATTCTGGACAAAACTGTTTTGGACCGTTCAGGAGTAGAACACCGCTCTTTTAACTGGATTACTACTAATAAGAAACTGACCAAGCCCGATGGTTCTCAATATGAGATCAGCGACGACTATTATGGTTTCTTTCCGGTTAACCGCCCCGAGTACGTGGTAAAAGACCTTTCCGTTTTTAATAATCGGGAGGTTGATAGCTTAGCAGAGCATTTCGAATTTCTCTACTATACCGATGCCTATGGAATCTATACCAACGAATGGGTTTATGGTAGAGATATCAACGAACGTTCTCGTTTGGTTTACGGTGGACTAAATAAACAGTCGTACCGCCTTTTTGAGAAAATGTTCCGCAACCGCAAACTGGTTCTCACCGAATTTAACAACCTCGCATCCCCCACCCCACTTAGTATTCGGCAGGCGATGCAAAGGGTCTTGGAAAGTGACTTCACCGGCTGGACCGGTCGTTATTACCATTCATTAGACACTCTCTTAAATCCCGATATTCCAAGCTGGATGCGTAGACTGCACCGTCAATACTACAAGCGACCTTTTGCTTATGACGATATCCCGGGTATTGTTTTCGTTCATGAAACGGAGCGAATATTTGTCTTGCAGCTCGATTTAGACCTTAAACACGAGTTGCCTATCATCAATACTGGTGATTGGCTGATAAAAAAATACGGTCTACCTGAATTTATTCGCTACCCTTATTGGTTCGATGTCAATTTTGCCAAAGACACCGCTAATGTTAGAGCCACCTATAAAATTCATACTACCGAACATGGCGATTCTATCTTAGCCTCACATGGATTGCCGAATGAGTTCCCGGCAGTATTGGGCGATCATAAAGAAAATTTACGTTGGTATTTCTGCGGCGACTGGGCCGATTCTCCAACTCCTTTTGGCCTGAGTTATTTTAAGGGAGTCCAATTCGTTCGGAAGTTCTTCTACAATAACCGCGATGAATTGGATCGTAAAAAATTCTTCTGGGAATATTACGAACCTCTGGTTTCTGGAATTTTTGATGATTATGTAGATGCCATGGACACCCTCGAGGGTCCCAGACCTTTACCGCCTGTCCATCGAAATTATGAGCCTTATTATCGTCAGAATAATATTCCATTACCCAACGTAGACCTTATTGCAAGTGGTAGGCGTTACGACCCCAACCGGGTCTACGGTTCGGAGTATAAGGAACAGGCCTACCGAGATTCTGTGCTCCAAGCTGAAAAAGAGGAAGCCTCGCGCACCGGTTATTATATTGGTCAGTACGGTGACACTGTATACCTCAGCGACGATGAATTGGAGGAACTTGAGAATCAAGCACGCTACGAAGAGTTTGCTAAACAGAGACGAGACTCGCTTAGCAGAAGGCGCCTAGATTCCATTCGTGGGGTGGGTGAGTTCTCTGGCGACATTGAATACATCCGAATCGACTCCGCTTACCTACGGGGAGGAAGATTACCAGTTACCTTACCCCTTACTTCGGCCGAATTAAGTCGACGCTCAAAGCTAAGAGCCGAAGCACAAAGACGAAGAGACTCCCTGGCCCGAATCACTCTAGATAGCATAATGGAGGTCGAGGCAGAAGAAGCCCTACCCGAAGCACTGCGTAAGCCTAGCCCGGTTGACTCAAGCTTCTTGCGTGGAGGAAGAATTCCAAATAAAAAACCGCTAACTCAGGAAGAAATTGACGCCCAAAAGGCACAGCAAACAGAAATTATCTTAGACGATGACGAAGAGACCTATGAGGCCCCTGAAAGCGAAAATATTGAGGAGGATTCTCCCGAACAGATTATAGCTGATGACGGTACCGTGGTACTTCCTAATTACAATCGATTCTCAGTTGGCGGTCGCATGGCCAAGGGCGTTTTCCCTTCTCAAGCTAATGAAGAAGAGAGCCCATCCTCTGAAGCCGAAGAAACGGGCCGCTGGCATATTATTCTGGGGGATTTTAAGGATAAAACGGACGTCGACGATTTCATGGCGGAGATTGAAGATTCGCAAGTGAAAGTGCTTTATTTCCCTGAGTTGGATTTTTACCGCGTCAGCTATCGTTCTTATAAAGACCGAGCAAAAGCGGAGCAGGCCCAGCTTAATATTATTGGCCGTTACCGCAAGTCCTACATCATATTCATCGACTAAGAGAAATACGGCAAATAGCGTATTGTAAAGCCAAGGCATTCCATGGAAATTTGATTCAAATCAATTACCATGAAAAAGCTATTCTTTACGATTTTAGGATTAGGTCTTTGCTTAAACCTAGCAATAGGCCAGAACATCAATTACAAAGTTTCCTACGATAACCCCGACTTCCTACCCTTCCTTAACCTTAATGTCTCCTATTTGGACGTCGACTTAGCCTTTAGCAGTTTAGACGCCTTAAATCTAAATGCCGGAGTATGGGGCTTTTTTGAACCCATTAAAGGCTTGGGAGCCGATTTTAAATTTCGCCGCAGCTACCTCACCATGGCTCAACTGGGCTATAAAAGTCCGCCCGCATTTAGCAATTTCGAGATTGGGGGCTATTTCAGATTTGGCGGCTACCTAAAAAAGAAAGCCACCCCGGTAGTACTTGATGTAGATTGGGATGCCGATGGTAACTCCTTCAATAATGAAGAGGTTTTTCAAATGAAATCGATTATGGTAGAGGCGCTTAACAAGCGTGACTATTTGGTACGTGCTGGTTTTTACCATCTTTCTTCACCCATTACAGTAGATGAAGTAAAGGACGCAAATGATCAAGATATTTTTGCCGATGGCATCGGTCAGGCTTCTATAAATGGACTCTATGCTGGTATTGCCATGCGCACATTCCGCAATGTTTTCATTGAAACTGATCAGTTTGGTGACCAATTTAATTCGGCCGGTCGCACTCTATATGCCGACCTCATTTTTGCCGGCACCTCCATAAGCGACCCTTATGAAGATGCGGCCACTCTTGCCTTTAATGAAGATGCCGCGAAAGAGGCAATTGGTAGTTTACCGCTAGGTTTCCGAGTGGGTTTAAGTACCTACCAAATTGAAAAGAAAGCCCGCACTGATAAAAAATTCGGTATGTCTACCAATTATGAAGTTGGTTACCGTCCTTACCTAGGCTGGTATCTTAGCGCTGGTCTTGGCTTCACGCTCATTAAATGGAATAAATAATAAAGGGTGAGAGTTTTATTTAGCATAATACTGCTGAGTATCTCTAGCGCGAGCTTTGCGCAAATAAAAGATTTCAAGTACCTCGGGGAAGACTATTGGGCCAAAGAGCTCTACCTCAACCTCAGCATTAGACATGTACATCTGAAGGTGCCAAATGCTCCGCGCTCAGAAAATCATGAAATAAGCGGCTGGACCGGGGATTTTAGTCTTTACCGAAGCGCTCAGCCAGAACTTGGCAAACACCGTTATATTTTTCGCAATAAGTTACTGGGTGAAATTCTATGGGGTGTACGTAACGATATTTCCGATATCAACCGCAAGGAGAGCAGTACTTTTAGCCACTTTCTTTTAGGCGGACATAGCTGGACCTGGAATAGCTATGTAAGCGACCGACTTGTAATTGCCCTAGGGGCGAATATTACTGATCTTCTAACGGGCAGCACTTTTGTTTTGGAGGACAGTCTTGGAAACGATTATCGCGAAACACCTGTTCCACACGGTTGGTATATTGGAGGCGGACCTAGTGCTTCGATCGACTTTTTAATTAATCAGTGGTTACTCTTAGAACTGCAATACGACTACAGCTTTCATTTTAGCAATCCAGTCGGAATCACCTATGGGGTCGATAATCCCGATCATCCTATGCCTCACCAAAGCTTCCTTTCTTTAAACCTGATGACCAGCCTCGGACTTTATGCCGCATTTGAATACTCCCATTTAAATGACCGTAGTAATGGTAATAATGATCACCATAAAGTAGAATGGCACTGCGGCTTTAAGCTGATGCTTTAAATTTAAAATCCTCAAGAAAAGACTTGCAGTCTAAAGGATGCAAGTCTTTTCTATTGCGAATTAATTAGAAAGCTTCGTTGGATGAAATAAGAATCGTCGAGACGCAAGTTTAAAAAGTACATCCCGTTTTTTAAATCACTAAGGTTTAAACTCAGATCACCTTGATGGAGAAGGCCTTGCTTTAGCAAATTACCTCGCACATCTAAAATTTCGAAGTGGCAGGTAGACCAAGATTTTGCCAATTCTAGGTGAATAATACCCTTACTAGGATTGGGATAGAGCTTAAGCCTACGCCCATATTCACTTAAGCCCACTCCAGAGGCTGTAACCGCAAAACAAGCTGAGGTATCTATACAATTTCCATTGCTCACAATAACTGCATAGTTACCATTTAGGGTGGGACTAAAACTACGATTAGTCACTCCAATTATCACTTGTCCAGTATTGCAGTCTAACCACTGATAGCTAACCCCGGCGCTGGTGTCATTACTACTTAAGGTACCACCATTATGACTTACAGTGGAGTCGACATTATTAATGGTTAAGTCAATATAATAGATACTATCACAGCCTGAAGCCCCACTTACAGAATCCACATAAAAGCCACTACTTAAGTATTTTGTTCCCAAAGGGGAAGTATATTCCTTGCAAGCCGTTATCGTTAAGGAATCAGCAAAAGAGCCCAATAGGCCGGTCACAAAGTTTGAGCTAGCACCGCTGCGAGCCGCACCATTTATACTGGCATTACTGGAACCCTTACTATCCAAAAATAAACTTATAGCAGTATTATTTGCACTGGCAATTCCTTGGTTAAACTCATAAGCTGCCTTTAAATTAGCCGCACTAAGATCGTAGCCACATCCGGTGTAAAGGTTGTTCACCTCAGTGGCACTTAAAGCCTTATCCCAAAGTCCTACATCTTCTACACTACCATCGAAATGAAAGTTTGCTCCCCCAAAGGGTACATAGCCAATATTAAAAGGAGTAGTGGTACTAGTTATGGAGCCGCTGGCGGAAATCGAAGAAACTTGAATTCCGTCGTGGTACAACTTAAGGGTACTGCCATTGAAAACTAGAACAAAGTGATTCCAGGCATTCATATTCATACCACTATTATAGGTGATGGTGTAAACCGTGCCGCTACTATTTCGTAAGCGCGCCTCTACATTGTTACTATTTAATTGCAAGAGGTAGAAGTCACAATTCGATTCATTTCGAAACCCGGCCATTCCGCCAAAATCGGGGTATCCCGAAACTAAAGTTTCTGGATTAACCCAGAGCGACAAAGAAATACCACTTGCATTTGCAATCAAAGCGGAGCCATTAGCAGCCGCTCCATAGTCATCTGTACCGTCGAAGTTAAAGGCGTTTTGCGCCACCAAAGAAGCAAAAGATGCCAAGCTGCAGCACAATAGAAGGTATAAACGTTTAGCCATGAGGAGATAAGATTTGATAAACGGAAAGTACACATTTAATGCTTCACCAACCGTAAATTGATACCAATCATTAAAATGATGCCTATCCTTTATACTGATTTGGCTCTTCCCCCAGATTGCGCAATAAAGAGCTAATAAAACTTACTAAAAGGGAAAATAAAAGCGCATACCAGAAGTTGGCCACGGCGAATCCAGAGAAGAAATAATCGGCCAACATAATTACCAAGGCATTGATCACAAATAGAAAAAGGCCAAAAGTAAATAGGGTAGCGGGTATGGTAAAAACTATCAGTAAAGGTTTAATAGTATAATTTAGGATTGCCAGAATGATTGCCACAGCTACAGCCCCTAAGAATCCGTTTAATTGTACCCCTTCGCCCAGGATCCAGGCCGCAAAAAAGACACTAAGTGAACTAATCAAGAGGCGGATAAGAAGTTTATTCATGGCTAATCATTTAACTTGCGTTCCAAATTTAAGAGAAAGATGAGAACCAAAACGCTTCTAATGGGCTTATCTCTGCTAGCCCTTGCCGCCTGTAACAACCAGGCGCAAAAAGAAGAAAAATCGGACCAAAAAACCACTATTGCTATGGAAACTGGGCAAGACCCGCACAGCTATGCAAAAGCCGATGCCTTAGTTAAACATTTGAACTGGGATGCCTCGGTAGATTTTGACAGTAAAACCATTACCGCAAGCGCCCAATGGGATATTGAAGTAAAGGAAGGCGCCGAAGCCATTTACTTCGATATATATGATCTCGATATTCAAAAGGTTACCGTCGACGGGGTGGAGAGCGATTACCAATTAGGGGAATTCGATCATCACCTAGGTCAAGGATTGCGGATTCCTGTTAATGCCAACAGTAAAAAGGTGAGCATTAGCTACCGCACCGGAGACGATGCCCGCGCCCTACAATGGCTGGATGCCGAGCAAACGGCCGGAAAGGAAAACCCATTCTTATTTACTCAGAGTCAGGCTATCCTAGCCCGCAGCTGGGTTCCTACCCAAGATAGCCCTGGAGTACGCTTCACCTACAAAGCTAAAGTTAAAGTGCCCAGCCATATGCTGGCCTTAATGAGTGCCTCCAACCCACAAAGCCGCAATGAAAAAGGTGAATACGAGTTTGAAATGCCTCAGGCAATTCCCTCTTATTTATTAGCCCTTGCCGTGGGTGACGTTTATTTTGAAGCTATCAGCGAACGCACTGGTGTTTATGCTGAAGCCAATTTATTGGACACCTCGGCCTATGAATTTGCGGATTTAGAAAAGATGGTTCAGGCTGCAGAAGAATTATACGGACCCTATGCTTGGGGACGCTACGATTTAATTGTTCTTCCTCCTTCATTTCCTTTCGGAGGAATGGAGAACCCACGTTTAACTTTTGCTACGCCAACAATCCTCGCTGGCGACCGTAGCTTAGTGAGCTTGGTGGCCCATGAATTAGCCCATAGTTGGAGTGGTAACTTAGTAACCAATGCTACTTGGGATGATTTCTGGTTAAATGAAGGCTTTACCGTTTACTTTGAGCATCGCATTATGGAAGCGGTTTATGGCCGCGAGTACTCCGAGATGTTAGCTAGCTTAACCCGTGCCGGCCTACAGGAAGCCGCAGCAGATATGCTTAAAGAAATGCCAAACGACACTAAATTAAAATTGGATTTAGAAGGTCGTAATCCAGACGATGGAGTAACCAGTATTCCTTACGATAAAGGTTATTTCTTTTTGCGTCTAATCGAAGAAACGGTGGGTCGCGATCGCTTTGATGAGTTTTTGAAAAACTATTTCCAAGGTCATAAATTCGAAGTAATGACCACCGAAGAATTTTTGGATTACTTGAAAGCTAATTTACTTAGTGATGAAGAATTCCAGCAAATTCGCGTTAAAGAATGGATCTATGAAATTGGCATCCCAGACAATCTTCCGGAAGTAAAAAGCGACCGCTTCGCCAAGGTAGATGCCGCATTAGAAAACTTCATGCAAAATGGGGCACTTCCCGCTAAGGAACAGAGTGACGCTTGGACCACCCACGAGTGGCTGCATTTCATCAATAGCATTCCTGCCGATATTAGCATTGAACAGCTGAGTGAACTGGACGAAGCCTACCAATTAAGTGCCAGTGGTAATAGTGAAATTTCTGCCGCTTGGTTCCAACCAACTATCGCGGCGGGCTATGAAGCGGTTTACCCTAAGGTGGAGAGCTTCCTAACCTCTGTAGGCCGTCGTAAGTTCTTAACTCCCACCTACAAGGCTTTACTTGAAGCAGGTAAAGAACAAATGGCCCAAGACATATACGCGAAAGCACGACCTAACTACCATGCGGTAAGTCGCGAGACTTTAGACGCGCTTTTGAATTTCTCAGAATAAAAGAAATACTAGGTAATTGAAAGCCCCGGGACCTTATCCGTCCCGGGGCTTTTTTATATCTATTCGTCAATTAAGTTCTTGAACGAACTGGGGCTATTTCCTAGGTTTTGTAAATCGCTCAAATCAAAGGTTACTTTACCAGATAGGTTTTCGCGTGCATTCACATTAGCACTTATAAAATTATCGGCAAGCTCAATATCCTCGAAACTAAGAGTAAGCTTGGATCCATTTACAGTTGCTTGCATATCGCCGGTGGTCTCAAAACCATTAGTCGAGTACACACCATACCAGCGCTGATCGGCCACCTTAGGGAATAAAATAAATTCGTCTGCGGCAATATCTCCGGGGTGAGAAGAGCCCGAAATCCAGGTCATGGCTTTTGAGCTAGAAGGAATCTCATGCAGGAAAATCTGTAGGTAATTTTCACGATTAGCAGGGCTATCTTTAAAAATAAATATGTCTATATAATCCTTATTGGTATTAACATCGGTAGCGATATACGCCGTGTACATATTTAGCGTGGAACTTTGTGCACCGGCTACCAAGGTATTATTGGCTAAAGAACTGCTCCCACCACCATTATTATTGGTAGGATCATCGCTTGTGTCGGTCGATTCCTTTTCACAGGAGCCCAAACTAAAAGCGGCTAAGAAGCTGAGAAGGTAAACTAGTTTTTTCATCAAAAAAGGGGGTTTAAATTTTGATTCGAAACTAGAGGCTTAGGAGTCTGTGCTCAATCGGGCACTTTCCCTATTTTGAGAAAAATGGAAGCTAATTTCTAGTACAAATGCCCTAAGCCATGTAGTAGATACGCTTTACGCGTGATGAAATTCCCGTTAGCACTTCATAGGGAATGGTGCCAATGGCCTCAGCCATTTTTTGAATCGGTAAATCGGCTCCAAAAATCAATGCCTCATCGCCTTCATTAACCTCAGCATCTGCGATTTCAACCATTATCATGTCCATGCATACCCGACCTACCACCGGGAATAAATCTGAACCGATTTTAACCTGACCCCGACCATTGCTTAGACTACGTGGAAATCCATCTGCATAACCGATGGAAACCACTGCGATTCGAGTATCTTTTTCGGCATACCAAGTACGGCCGTAGCCTACCGACTCAGCTTTAGCGACTTTCTTCACCTGCGAGACAGTAGCTTTCAATTCGCTCACCGCGCGCAGTTTTTCTTGCTCTTCGGGATGGGCAGCTACCCCGTAGAGACCTATACCCAGCCGGACCATGTCAAAATATGCCTCAGGATAATTCTCTATCGCACCCGTATTGGCAATATGCCTCATAAAACTATAATCAAGACCTTCTTCTATAAAATCGGACATCTTGCGAAAACGACTAATCTGCGCTCGGGTAAAATCGGCTTCCCCAGGATCATCGGATGCTGCTAAATGCGAGAAGCAAGATTGCACCCTTAATTTGGGGTTGGATATTAGTAGTTGTGCAAGCTCCTCAAGGTCCGCCTCCGTAAAACCGAGGCGATTCATACCCGTTTCTAATTTCAGGTGAATCTTTAGGTCTTTATTGCTTTGCTGGGCAATCTCTGCTACTTCTTGCAAACGGTGGAGACTATAAACCTCAGGTTCTAAGTCGTATTCCATCATTTCATAAAGTGCTTCCGACTCAGTGTTTAAGACCATAATGGGCATATAAACACCCGCCTTGCGCAAGGCTACCCCTTCATCGGCATAAGCTACCGCCAAATAATCTACTCCATGGAACTGAAGTACGCGAGCCACTTCCTCACTACCGCTGCCATAGGCAAAGGCCTTTACCATTACCATTAATTTCTGCTCAGGCATTAAACGACCGCGGTAGTAATTTAAGTTATGTACCAATCGATCTAAATGCACTTCTAAAACCGTTTCGTGGTGTTTAAGACTTAGCCGGTGATCGATACGCTCAAAACGGAAGGGGCGAGAACCCTTAAGTAATATTGCTCGATCTCGCCAATCAATGCGATGAAGCTCCTGGATAAAAGCCTCGGTACTATCGAAATAGCTTACCGGTAAATCCCCCAAACCATATTGCTTTAAACGCGGACCAATGGCGTAAATATGTTCCAATTTAAAGCGCTGAATTATATCAAGGACCTGCTTATACAAAGCCGAACCTTTAAAAGAGCTTTGAAGAAGATCACTAAGCACCAGTATTTTCTTTCGATCTCGACCGTGCTCATCCAAGAAATGCAAGGCTAAGCGCAGCGACTCTAGGTCGCTATTATAAGAGTCATCGATAAGTAAGGACTGCTCTCGACCCCTCTTCATTTGCAAGCGCATTTGCACGGGTGCCAATTGTAAAAGTCGATCCTGTAGATGCGCCACCGGCCAGCCTTCAATTAAGGCTAAATAAAGTGCATTGCCCACGTTCTCGAGTGAGGCCGCATCACCAAAGGGTATTTCAAAAAGGGCAGATTGATCATCCCAGTGAAATTTAAAACGACAATAATCGCTTTTGCGCTGCAAAATTTCCATCTGAGCACAACCAGGAACAGCTTCAAAGGACCAGGGCTTAAACTTTAACTGAAACAAATCATCTTGCTTATAAAGCACCTGCTTTAAATCTTTATCGTCGTAGGGAAAAACAAAGTACTCACTGTCTGTAAACAGACTTAGCTTCTCCTTTACCTTTTCGGTAATGTTGCTAAAATTCTCACCGTGTGCCGAACCAATATTGGTGAAAATCCCCGCTTTGGGACCTAGTATTTTCTGTAAAGCTTGCATCTCACCCGGCATGGAAAGACCAGCTTCCAATATGGCTACCTCGGTATTATCTTCCATTTCCCATAGAGAAAGAGGTACGCCTATTTGCGAATTATAGGATTTTGGATTCCGAAATACCTTTTGTGGGCCATCCATTAAGCGCCACAGCCATTCCTTGGTTATGGTTTTGCCATTTGATCCGGTTACCGCAAAAAACTGTGCTTTTGAATCAAGCCGAATTCTCTTACCCAATGCTTGTAAAGCCTTAAGACTATTATCAACTTTTAGGTATAAAGCATCCGCGTAAGCAATTTCGGGATCCTGTTCTACCACAAATAATCGCAAGCCTTTATTGTAGAGTTCATCCACAAAGGCGT
Organism: uncultured Flavobacteriales bacterium; assembly: GCA_913055685.1. Lineage (GTDB taxonomy): Bacteria > Bacteroidota > Bacteroidia > Flavobacteriales > Schleiferiaceae > Croceimicrobium. The sequence continues at coordinate 990,818 of CAJXKC010000001.1, read as the reverse complement.
GTCCGTCGTGATTTTGCCCGCGAATGGCAAAAAATAAAGTTCCCTGAATAGTACTCAGTTGGCGACTATCCCAGAGCAGGTGACGCACCATTTGAGATTCTTGCCAGGGATGTTCGGCCCCAATTGCTTTCGCTATGTAAAGACTATCGCGAATCAAGTTTCTTTTCTTGGGCGCGGATTTCATTAAACGCTGCCCGGCTTAGTGGTTCATATTCTTCCTTGGAACCTAAGAAAACCTTAGACTGTTCTCTACTAGTTCGATGCGAGTAATGCGCTAAATTTCCAGTGCGCACACAAACAGCATGCACTTTAGTAACGTATTCGGCCGTAGCCATTAGATAAGGCATTGGACCAAAAGGTCGTCCTTGAAAATCCATATCCAAACCAGCCACAATTACCCTCGTTCCTCGATTGGCTAGTTCATTGCAAACTTCCACAATTCCTTCATCAAAAAACTGGGCTTCGTCAATCCCAATTACATCAACCCCATCTCCTAAGATAAGGATATTGGAACTGCTTTCCACCGGCGTACTACGTATGGCATTGTTATCATGGCTCACCACTTCTTCTTCCGAATAACGTGTATCTACCATAGGTTTAAAAATCTCCACCTTTTGACGGGCAAACTGCGCTCTCTTCATGCGACGGATAAGCTCTTCCGTCTTTCCCGAGAACATACTTCCGCAGATTACTTCGATCCAGCCACTATGTTTTTGATGATTTACTGTATTTTCGAGGAACATTTTTGATCTTAATAGACTCACAAATCTAAGCAATAAAGACGCCCTCAATGAAAGATAATGTACGCCAGGAACTGAAAGAGCTTTGTTATTTCATTTTAGAAAACAATAATGAGCTTTCTCGACCTGAGCAACTCACTCGCGTACAGATGCTTTACGAGAGACTGTTGCTGCTTAACTACCTAGAAGAAAAGCAAGCCGACCAAAAGAAAAGTGAGCAAAAAACTGAGACTCCTAAAGCGGAGCGTCCTTCCGAGCCAGTACAAATTGAAATTCCCGAGGAACAGACCGAAGAGATTCCAATTGAGACCAAGACACAGGCTCCTTATGAAGACCCAAGTCCAACTTTGGTGAAGCCCATCGACCCGGTTCAGCACCAAACGAAAGACGAGCTAAGGGCAGAAATCAAGGAAACCGAAGCGCAAATACTTCAGCGCAAGCAAAATACCGAAGAGCGTGAGGAGCGTAAAGGCATAAACGATGAAATGGAAGCCCCTAAATCCATCAATGATGAATTGGGTAAAGGTGCCGCTATTCAGGTTGGCCTTAACGACCGAATTGCTTTTGTAAAGCATCTTTTTAATGGTTCACAAGAAGATTTTAATCGGGTGCTCTCCCAACTCAATACCTTAGACACCTACCTCGAGAGCATGTACTTTGTGGAGAACTTGGTAAAGCCAGATTACAATTGGGAGGATAAGAAGCCTTACGAAGACCGCTTAATTGAGCTCATCAAAAAGCGCTTCGGAGAAGACTGGTAGCAATCGCCTCAAATTCAGCGGAAAAATTTCCTATTTTTGCCGCCTTTCTTTATCAAAATTCAAAGCCCGTAAGCTATGAAAATGAAACTTTCTCACTTCAACTATAAGCTTCCACAGGAACTTATAGCGAAGTACCCTACTACCCATCGTGATGAAAGCCGCCTTATGGTGGTAAACCGCAAAGAAGGAACCATTGAGCACAAATCCTTCTCCGACATTATCGACTATTTCGATGAAGGCGATGCCTTGGTTTTAAACAACACCAAAGTATTTCCGGCTCGCATGTATGGCAACAAGGAAAAGACCGGTGCCCGCATCGAAGTTTTCTTATTGCGTGAGTTAAATGCCGAAAGTCGCCTTTGGGATGTTTTAGTAGACCCTGCTCGTAAAATTCGAATCGGTAACAAACTTTACTTTGGCGAAGACGACAGTTTAGTAGCTGAGGTAATTGACAATACCACCTCAAGAGGTAGAACTTTACGCTTCTTATTTGATGGTTCTTACGAAGAGTTCCGCGCTAAATTGAAGGAATTGGGTCAGACGCCCCTTCCAAAATACATCGATCGCGAACCCGAACCCGAAGATGAGGATCGCTACCAGAGTATCTTCGCTAAAAATGAAGGCGCCGTAGCTGCTCCCGTTGCTAGCCTCCACTTTAGCAAACAATTAATGAAGCGCCTCGAAATTAAAGGGGTAAACTTTGGCGAACTTACTTTACACGTTGGACTAGGAACTTTCCGTCCGGTAGAAGTAGAAGACCTTAGTAAGCATAAAATGGACTCAGAGCAGTACACCATTTACGATCAAACGGCAAACGTGGTAAACAAGGCTATTGATCAGCGTAAAAAGGTTTGTGCTGTTGGCACCACTTCGATGCGTGCCTTAGAAAGCTCGGTTAGCACAGATGGACATTTAAAGCCATTCGATGGCTGGACCAACAAGTTTATCTTCCCTCCCTATGAGTTCCAAATCGCCGACCGCATGGTAACAAACTTCCATCCACCGCAGAGCACTTTAATGATGATGACCGCCGCTTTTGCTGGTTATGATTTATTAATGGAAGCTTATAAAGTAGCGGTGAAGGAAAAATATCGTTTCCTAAGCTACGGTGATGCGATGTTAATCATCTAAGCAAAACCTATTTTAAATAGAAAACCCTGAATGAGAATTCAGGGTTTTTTTATGCTATTAGCTAAGCCTTCGGCGAGAGGAAAACTCCCCCGATAATTAGAAAAGCTAAGCCACTTACCATCGGTGGGCGCATCACCCCTCCCCCAGCTGGGAAGCTCAGGTAAATCATATACAATCCGAGGATTAGAAGTAAAACTCCGGCTATCTTTTTCATAGTCTTGAATTTGGTTTGGTCCTCAAATTACAGAAATTCAACTAAATAGGACTTTAAGAGCCCAAGTTTAAAGCCTATGAAAATGCTTCTAACTACCTTTGCCGCGTGAGCGATAAAAGAGACATCCGCGCATTAAGTCGCAAAGAAATAAAAAGCTATTTAGTTGAGCTGGGCGAAAAACCTTTCCGTGCCAATCAAATCTTTGAATGGCTCTGGCAGAAGGGTATAAAGGATTTCGACGACATGACAAATTTGTCGAAAGAGCTTCGTGAACACCTCCAAGAAAACTTTGTGATTAATCACATTCGGGTCGATGAGATGCAAAGAAGTGAAGATGGCACCATCAAAAATGCTGTCCGACTATACGACGGAAAGGTGGTAGAATCGGTTTTAATCCCTACCGACACTCGCATCACCGCTTGCATTAGCTCCCAGGTAGGCTGTAGCCTTGATTGCAATTTTTGCGCAACAGCTCGCTTAAAGCGGATGCGCAACCTCAATCCGGATGAGATCTACGATCAAGTGGTGGCGATTAAAAATGAAGCGGAGAACTTCTACGGTCGACCCCTCACCAATATTGTGTTTATGGGGATGGGAGAGCCGCTGATGAACTACAATAATGTGCTAGCGGCAATCGAGAAAATCACTTCACCAGAAGGCCTAGGTATGTCCCCCAAGCGCATCACCGTTTCTACTGTAGGCCTATCTAAAATGATACGCAAACTGGCCGACGAAAAGCCCAAATTTAAACTGGCTTTAAGTCTGCACTCGGCTCGCGATGAGGTACGAGACAAGATTATGTCCATTAATCTTAAAAACCCGGTAAGCGACTTAATTGAAGCTTTAAAGTATTGGTATGCCGAAACCAAGAGTCGGGTTACCTTAGAATATGTAGTCTGGCGAGACATTAATGACAAGGCAGAAGACATTCAGGCCTTGGTCGATTTCTGTAAGCAAGTCCCCACCAAGGTGAACCTGATTGAATACAATCCCATCGACGATGGTATTTTCCAACAGGCTGACTATGCTGCAGTTGAGGCTTATCAAAAAGCTTTACAGGCCATTGATGTGGTAGCCACGGTAAGGCGTAGTCGAGGTAAAGATATTGATGCCGCTTGTGGTCAGCTTGCCAACAAAAATCAGGTTGAGCTAGAGCAAGCATAGAAAAGCGCCCAAAATTTCCGGCATTTAAGCCTTTCATTTACCTTTGGTGGCCGAATGTCGAGCCTTAAACAGATACAAGCTCCTATCCAAGAAGAAATGAAGGCCTTTGAGCCTAAGTTTCGCGATTACATGGCTTCCAAAGTAGCCCTGCTCGATCGTATTACCTATTACATTGTAAAGCGCAAAGGCAAGCAACTAAGGCCCATGCTGGTTTTTCTAAGTGCCAAAATGCATGGCTCCATAGGAGAAGCTTCTTACCGAGGAGCTGCTTTGGTCGAACTTATGCATACCGCAACTTTAGTGCATGACGATGTAGTGGACGACTCGAACATGAGAAGAGGGTTCTTTTCCCTCAATGCCCTCTGGAAGAATAAAATTGCGGTCTTGGTTGGCGACTACCTGCTTTCACGCGTACTCCTACTTTCGGTAGAAAACAAAGAGTTCCGTTTACTCGAACTTATTAGCACGGCTGTACGCGACATGAGTGAAGGTGAACTTTTACAAATCGAAAAAGCCCGCCGTCTCGATATCGACGAATCGGTTTACTTTGATATTATCACTAAAAAAACCGCCTCTCTCATTGCTTCTTGTTGCGCTGTTGGTACCGCCTCGGTAGGTGCTAGCGAAGAGCAAATCGAGCGGATGCGCCAATTTGGTGAGTACTTAGGCATCGCCTTTCAAATAAAAGATGACCTCTTCGACTTCCAGCTTACCGCTCGCACCGGTAAACCCACGGGGATTGATATTCAGGAACAAAAAATGACCCTTCCCTTGATCTATGCCTTGCGCAATGCTAGCAAGTCGGATAAGAAGTTCATGATTAAAGTGGTCAAAAAGCACAATCACGACCGTAAAAAGGTGGAACAAGTAATGGCCATGGTGCGCGACTCGGGCGGAATTGAATACGCCAGCCAAAAAATGCAAGAGTTTTACCAAAAGGCTATAGACCTGGTAGCCGGTGAACCAGAAAGTGAGGAGAAAAAATCCTTACTTGAACTGGCTAAATACGTGATTGAACGCAGCAAATAATTACATTTGGGTTTAAACCAATAAATCGATTTTTCCATGGAAGATTATCAAGAATATATTGATAAAGCCATCAATTTAGTTGTGCAATACGGAGGCAATATTTTGTTAGCCATTATTACCCTTATTATCGGACTTTGGGTAGTAAAGAAAATAACCAAGGTGTTCCGTAAAACTCTAGAGAAGAGAAACGTAGACGCTAGTCTGGTTCCTTTCCTAAGCTCTTTGGTTAATGCCATCCTCAAGGTATTGGTTATTATTTCGGTAGCTGGAATGGTCGGAGTAGAAATGACCTCTTTCGTAGCGGTTCTTGGTGCTGCCGGTTTAGCGGTTGGCTTGGCTCTACAAGGAAGTTTATCCAATTTCGCTGGTGGAGTACTTATCCTAATCTTAAAACCATTTAAGGTGGGTGACTTTATCGAAGGAGCTGGGACTTCGGGTACCGTTCGTGAAATTCAAATCTTCTATACTTACCTAACAACTCCTCAAGGTCAGGAAATCGTTGTTCCTAACGGACAACTTTCCAATAACACTATCACCAATTACAGTTTCAATGAAACCCGTCGAATCGACATGACCTTTGGTATTGGTTACAGTGATGACATTGATAAAGCTAAAGAGATCTTACATCGCTTAGCGGCGGAAGAAAGTCGTTTTATTGCCGATAAGGGCATTACTATTTTCGTAGAAGCACTGGCCGACAGTAGCGTGAACATACGCTTACGCGGATGGTCTACTACCGACGATTATTGGGATATTGTTAATGGCCTAAATGAAAAGGTTAAAAAGGCCTTCGACCAAGAAGGGGTAGGTATTCCTTTCCCACAAATGGACTTGCACTTGGTAGAAGATAAAACCAAATAAATCATAATAAAACAAAAGGAAGAGCATGCTTCGGCGTGCTTTTTCTGTCTTAGCTAATTGATAAGCCAAGAAACCATACAGAAAATCATGGATACCGCCCGTATTGAGGAGGTTATTGGTGATTTTGTGACCCTTAAAAAGGCGGGAAGCAATTTTAAAGGCCTTAGCCCCTTTAGTAATGAAAGGACCCCTTCCTTTATGGTTTCTCCGGCTAAGCAAATTTTCAAGGACTTTAGTAGCGGCAAGGGTGGTAGTGTGATTACCTTTTTAATGGAACACGAGCAGTTCACCTATCCCGAAGCTTTACGCTATTTAGCCAAGCGCTACAATATTGAGGTAGAAGAAACGGGGCAAAGCGAGGAAGAACAGGAAAAACGCAGCGAGCGCGAAAGCATGTTCCTGGTCAATCAATTCGCCAACGACTACTTTCAAGAACAACTGTGGAAGGATGATACCGGAAGGGCCATTGGCTTGAGCTATTTTAAAGAGCGGGGCTTTACCGATGAGACCATAAAAGATTTTCAATTGGGCTACAGCCAGGATGGCTACCAAATTTTCTGTGACCATGCCCTCGAAAAGGGTTACCAATTAGAGTATTTGGATAAGGTAGGCCTCGTTAAAGTAGATGGTGAACGAAAAATTGATCGTTTCCGAGGCCGGGTAATGTTCCCCATTCTGAGTCACACCGGCCGCGTACTTGGTTTTGGTGGTCGAATATTAAAAAAGGACGCGAAGGCGGCCAAATATCTTAATAGCCCCGAAAGCGATATTTACCATAAGAGTAAGATTCTCTATGGTATTTATCAGGCCAAAACGGCCATTGCCAGGGCAGATGAATGTTTTCTAGTTGAAGGATATACCGATGTGATTAGCTTGCACCAAGCCGGCATCAAAAATGTGGTTGCCAGCAGCGGCACCGCCCTAACCGTTGATCAGATCATACTAATAAAAAGGTATACGCGCAATATAACTTTGCTATACGATGGTGATCCAGCCGGAATTAAAGCCAGTTTACGTGGTATTGATCTCATTTTGGAGCAGGGCATGAATGTGGGCACGGTTCTTTTCCCAGAAGGAGAAGATCCGGACTCTTTCGCGAAAAGTGTCTCCCAAGCAGAGTTAAAGGATTACCTCAAGGAAGAAAAAACCAATTTCTTAGCCTTTAAAGCCAAATTACTTCTTGCGGAAGTAGGCAATGATCCGCTCGCTAAGGCCAAGGCGGCTCGTGAAATGGTGCAGAGTATTGCGCTAATTCCCGATGAGCTCGAACGCAGTGCTTACATCCAAGAAACGGCCAGACTTTTAGACCTCGAAGAACGCCTGCTTTTTAGTGAACTTGGTCAGATAAGAGCGCGAAGCATCGAAAAGGAAAACCAGCGCCAACAAAGGGAAAAACAAGGCCTCAAGGAGCAAGAAGTCATGAAAGTGGTAGAGGCCCCTGCCGCCTTAGAAGACAATCCCCTTTATGTTCAAGAGCGGGAGCTTTGTAGTCTATTGCTAAATCACGGAGAGACTATTTTTCCTTTTTATGAAGATTCGGAAGAGGAAGAAAGCATTTGTGAGTACATCCTCACCGAATTAGTAAATGATAACCTTAGCTTCGAGCACCCCCATTTTCAAGCCATATACCAACACTATCTAAAAGTGTTTAACGAGGAACAGCGAATTGCAAAAGCAGAGGAATTTCTGCGCGGCGGAGATAAGGAACTAATGCATTTAGTAGTAGACCTAATTGCTGAAGAACCGGAGCTTCATGATTGGCGCCGAAAGCGAATTTACCCACCCGATAAGGAAACCTATCTGAAACGCTTTACCGAAGAAGCAGTGCTCAGACTTAAAGAGAAAAAGATTAGTCAGCTTATTCGTGAAAGTCAAGAAAAACTAAAACTAGGCGAAAGTTTAAGCGAAGACGAATTAAGCACCATCAAACAGCTCACCTTACTGCGCGTAGAAATCAATAAGCGTCTAAACCGTATTCTTTAATTCAGGCCAACATTAGGCCTCTTAAAGACCTAGACAATTGGCATCACGGTAAAAAACCGTACTCTCTTCTCTCACAAAAGAAAAAGGCTTTAAGCCTGAAAAGCGTAGGTGTTTAAAACCCCTATCTGCAGCAATTTTAAAGGCAGCCTGGTATTCTTCCCGATCCGAATCATCTAAAACAATAACCCCTCTTTCGCTGAGGGCCTCAATTCCTGCTTCCAAGCAGGCCACTCGCTCACGACCATCAACGAGAATAAAATCAAAGGCCCGACTCTGATCTTGAGCAGCCTTAATGTACTCTTCGCCCACCGGACAAACAATAAGTTGATGATTGGAACAGTCCTTTAATAATTCCCTGAGCTTTGCTTCCCAAGCTTTATCATATTCAATAGAAACCACTTCCGCCACCCGCTCCGCAAAATAAAGGGAAGAGTATCCTGCCCCATATTCAAACATCTTCAAGTCCTTACTCAAGCGCTCATCTAAGAACTCTACAAAGGCGTAATTCATCCAAGGAATTGGATTACCCTTGGCATCTACTGGTTCGATGTATTGGTGACTCTTAATAAAACCCGTTTTATTAAGGTAAGAATACCCCTTGAAAATCAACTTATAAGCCACCCACCATCGGCGTAAGCCCAAATAGAAACCACTCTTTTTCAAATCAAAATATCATTTCAGGCCTAAGCCGCAAAAGCTTAATTTTGTCGGCAAATCCTATTATTGGCTACAAATCTAACACGAAATATTAGCTATTTATCGCTATCCCAGTTAGCCAACTACGCTTTCCCACTAATTATCATTCCCTATGTGACCAGAGTGCTGGGTCCTACTTCCTACGCACTGACTGAATTTGCGGGGGTAATAATGGTCTATTTTGTTTCGGTGGTGGAGTTTGGATTTTTCACTACCGCCACTCGCAAAGTTGCCCAGATGAAACAAGATCCGCAAAAGCTATCAGCAGTATTTTCGGCGGTATTAAGCGCTAAACTGGTCCTCCTTGTATGTTCGCTTGGCATTCTCGGCATATTACTCCTCGTGGTCCCCAAGTTTCAGGAAAACCTAGACCTAATGCTGCTAAGTATCCCATTAATAATGGGCGCGGCCATTAACCCTGACTTCCTATTTCTGGGCACCGAGAAGGCCATTAATATCGCGATTAGCAATGTGCTCATGAAAGGCCTTGCTATGCTTTCGATATTCCTGTTCATTCACGGTCCGGAGGATTATCTCTGGCTTAATTTTATTAATGGTTCAGCTACTATTGGCATCGCATTAATTTTACTCATTATAGCCTTCCGGCGGATGCCAGGACTGCGTTGGTTAGCCTTTAGGACTTCAGCCATGAAGGAAGTACTATGGGAATCCCGATTCATTTTCATTTCCAATTTCTCGACCCGACTCTATGGCTTCATCTCCATCCCTATGGGAGGTTTTTTAATGAGTCCGCAGCAACTGGGTTTATTTGCGGCGGCAAGTAAATTGATTAACGTCGGTCAAAATGTGCTTTTCCAACCTTTACACGGGGCCCTCTTCCCACACCTTTCGGCTTTGGTTAAGGAAAATGAAAGCGCCTACCGAAAGAAGCACCGTCGCTTTCTGGCATTATTAGCCGTGGCCGTGGCTGTTATAGTATTGGCCTTAATATTTCTCTCAGCTTGGCTAGTGCCGCTTATTTTTGGCAATGATTATTTAGACAGCATTCCCTATTTGCAGTGGATGGCTCCCATCTTATTCATCGGGGTTTTTGCCCATCTATATTTACAACAAGGATTACTAGTTTTAAATCGAGACCGAAACTATATGTACATTGTGCTTTGCACGGGCATCCTTAGTATCATTGTGAATTACCTGCTCATTTCGAATTGGCAAGCCCAAGGAGCGGCAATTGCAAGACTTATTACCGAGTCGGTTTTAGCCCTTTTAGCAGCCTTAACCTTTTACAATGTAAGCCGAAAATGAAACATCCTTTAGTAAGTGTGGTAATGAGTGTAAAAAATGGTATGCCCTACATTGGGGAAACCATCGACTCAGTTTTAAACCAAAGTCTGGAGGATTTCGAATTCATTATTATCGACGACGGTAGCAGCGATGAAACGGTAGAGGTTATTGAAACTTACCAAGATTCGCGAATTAAGCTTATTGTTCAAGAAAACACCGGGGTGGCCAAAGCAAAGAATAGAGCCATCAGCGCAAGCAATGGTCGCTATATCGCTATTATTGATGCCGACGACATTTGCCTACCTAATCGACTGGAAAAGCAAAGTGGTTTTTTGGAGAATAATCCAGAATACTGTCTTGTGGGCGGCTTTGTAGACATAATCGACAAAGACGGTAATTACCTCTACACCGAAAAAAAACCGGTGGAAGATGCGGATATTCGAAAACATCAAGATTTACGAAACCCATGGTCGCATAGCTCGGTGATGTTCAGCCGAAAGGCCTTCGACGCCGTTGGTGGTTATTATGAACCGGTAAAGCAATACATCGTAGACTATATGCTCATGTATCAATTATCGATGCATGGCAAGGTCCATCAATTGCCGGAAGTGGTAGTTCAATATCGGATTGTACCTACTGCCCTTTCCGCTAAAGCCAATCCGAAAGAATTTGATGAAATAACTCATCGGGCTATTCGCGCAGGTAAAATGAGTGATACGGACTTAGAGCGAATGCGCGCCATCAAAACCAAAGAAAAGGCGACGGCCAATTTTAAAGCCAGTATGTACCATTTGTACCTGGGCCGCTCTTTCATTTTTCATTGCTTTAATCGCAGCAAGGCCAAAGAACATTTAAAAGCCTGCCTCCAACTTAATCCTGGCCTTGCCATTGCCAAATACTATTTATGGATGGCCCGATTACTTCCGAAATTTGTCATTTCCTTAATTTACAATAGGCTTAGTCCGAATGCCGGAACTACCTTCGTACGAGACTTATGATTAAGACGGACCTTATAATGCTTAGCACCGGCAAGGAGGCGATTCTCCTGGAGGGTCTTATTGAGTCCATAGAAGGGAATACCGAAGGGCTCGGAGTTCACCTGCTACTGGTTAATCAAGGTCCACAGCGCAATTGGACATCACAAGATCCAAAGCTCAGCATTGAAAGTATCGAAGTGGGACAGCAAATGAGTCTTTCCGCAGCCCGTAATCTAGGACTCAAGCATCTTTCCCAAAAAAACATTGAGGCAAAATACCTGCTCTTCCCAGATGACGACAGCACTTTTAAAGCCGACTTTTTTCAGGCCATTAAGCCGCACCTAGATCTGCCTAAACCCCTACTAGCAAAAATTTGTAATGTTGAAGACGGAGGCGATTACCGTAGCTACCCAAAAATTGAAAAGTGCGGCAAAACGGAACTGAAAGGCATTGTTGCCAGTGTCTCCCTAATCATTCCCTTTGCTTTAATAGCGGAAATTGGTCCCTTTGATGAAAAACTTGGCGTAGGTGCCAAATGGGGCAGTTCCGAGGACCTCGATTATTACCTACGCGCCTGCCAGTTAGAAGAATTCTGCTTTTTACCTGAGCTTAAAAACTATCACCCTTCGAGGTTTGGCAAATACGAACAGCTTGGTCAGCCGCAAATTAAAAAACGCTTTGCCTCTTATACCGATGGTTATTTAGCGGTGCATTTTCGGCATAGACTCGAGCATCAATTGGGACTCTTTGCCAGCAAAGCACTTGGCGGCGCCCTGCTTAGTATTCTAAAGCTCAATTTCAATTTGGCAAGCGTCTATCTCTGGCTGTATTTTTACCGTATAAAGCAGAAGGCTTATTTCCGTAGCTTAAGGAAAAATAATCCCGAAGCATTAGCCTTGTAATATGGCCTTAGACCTTTGCATATCAGTAGTCATTTATGGCAATGAGGCACAAGAAGTGCAGAACCTCATCGACTCCTGTGCCTCCTCCAAATTAAATTGGCGCTTAGTCTTCGTGGATAATGCTCCAGGAGAAACCGCTTTCAATTTTGAGGATTGCCCAGAGTCGGTAGAGTACATCGCTTCTCCTAAAAATTTAGGATACGGAAATGCCCACAACTTGGTAATCCTAAATCCTAAATACGAGGCTAAGTACCACTTAATTGCCAATCCCGATATCCGCTTTGAGGCCAAAATTCTTGAGCAGCTGTTGGCGAAAATGGATCAAGAAGATGATCTGAGTCTCATTATGCCTAAGGTAATTTGGCCTAATGGCAAAGACCAAGGCCTGCGGAAGCTCCTACCAAAACCGAGCGATCTTTTCCTTAGACGCTTTTTACCCTCTTCTTTGGGAGCTTTAGTTCGCGGACAAAAAGAGGCTTATGAGATGCTAAACTTTGACGCCAATAAAGCTTTACAGGTACCGGTTCTTAGTGGTTGCTTTATGTTCTGCCGCGGAGAATCTTTAAGGGCAATTGGCGGATTTGACCCGCGGTTTTTCCTTTACCTCGAGGACGTAGACCTCTCACGGCGCCTCAATGAAAAAGGAAAAAACCTGTATTGGCCAGAAGTAGAGGTAATTCACGAATACCAGAAAAGTAGCTACCGCTCATGGCGCCCCCTTTTCTTGCACCTGCGCTCGGCCTGGCAGTACTTCAATAAGCACGGCTGGTTTTTCGACCCGCAAAGAAAAGTCATCAATAAAGCGGCCTTGGAGCAAAAGCAAAGTGACGCTTAGGAATTGTACTTTTGAAGTCTATGGAAAACTATCAAAATCAAATCTACTTTGCCGCGGGACTCACGGCCTTTTTGATTACCTACTTTTCCATTCCTGCTATTATTCGCATCTCATTGGTAAAGAAGCTCTACGACCAACCCGATGAGCGGAAAAAACATAGTCAGCGTATTTCTCCTCTTGGGGGCATAGCTATTTTTGGCGGACTACTAATATCTTTCGTTTTTTACACGGCACACCTTGCCAATAGCACCTTAAATTCCGTCTTAGTAGCCCTCTTTTTACTATTTATCACCGGGGTAAAAGACGACCTCTACCCCTTGGTGCCCTATAAAAAACTTATTGGTCAGATCTTAGCTGTAGGCATTGTCGCCATTCAGGGCGACGTGCGTCTGGTACAACTCTATGGCCTTTTTGGCGTATACGACCTTCCCTATTGGTCGAGTATCGGCCTTAGCTTTGTATTCTTTTTGGGCATTATTAACTCCTTCAACTTTATCGATGGCGTTAATGGCCTGAGTTCATTAACTGGAATCTTGGTGAGCTCGGTTTATGGCCTGGTATTCTATGCTTTAGAGCAACCGCTGTTCTTAACTTTAGCTGTTTGTATTGTAGGGGCCCAATTGGCTTTCCTGCGATTTAACTTGGTGAGAGCAAAGATATTTATGGGCGATACAGGTTCTATGATTTTAGGTTTTTTCGCCGCCCTACTCACCATTTATTTTTTGGAAACTAATGCCTTAACGGATGAGCAAATTTTGGTGCATATAGACGCTATGCTCTTTAGTTTTTCGATTCTTATTCTGCCTATTTTGGATAGCGCACGAGTAATATTCATCCGACTTTTTATAAAAAGAGTTTCTCCCTTTAAGGCCGATCGAAATCACTTGCATCATGCCCTATTGGACTTGGGGCTGAGTCATGTGCAAACCACCCTTTGGTTGGTGGGCACCAATGCTTTATTAATCGCCCTTACTTGGCTATTAAACCCTTATTTAAGGGCCTCGGTAATTTTTAGCGGCTTAGTAATTAGCGCCTTGGCTCTATCGCAAATTCCCTTTTTATTAAAGCATAAAAGAAAGAAAAGTGGCCAGGCTTAGTTATTCAAATCCGAGTATTAAGCGCCTTGCCCTTATCCTATTAGCTTTGGGGCTAATTAGCCTCCCCTTTGGTTTTTCACCACTCAGCAATTTAAGCCTAGCGGTTTTAGCGCTTTTATCGATTTTAAGCTTTAAACGAAGCGACTGGAAATACAGCCTTAAGCAGCCCGCCAGCATAGCCTCAATCCTTTTCTTTAGCCTATATGCACTTAGTCTTTTTTACAGTGAGAATGTAGATGGTGGCCAGGCCGATTTAGAAACAAAATTTAGCTTTCTTCTAGCTCCCCTAATACTATTTGGCTTAGGACAATATCTTAGGAAAGACGAAATCAATAAAATTAGCTGGCTCTTTATCGGGGCTAATCTAGCCTGCTTAATTAGTGCTTTGGCTTACGCCGGATGGCGCAGCTACCAAAGTCAGTCTTTTAGTTTTGTACTACCGAATGGCACGCAAGAGCACTTTTACTTTTTATACGAAACCTTTGCCGAGCCCTTTATGCATCCGGGTTATTTAAGCACCCACTTTGGCATAGCAATAATCCTTTTACTCTTCCGCTGGCGGGAAAAGGAGAACCAAGCTTTACTGGTTTTTCCCCTTATTTTCTTTTTAAGTTTTGGCTTGTTCTTACTCCAGGGTAGAATAAACATCCTTGCCTTGGCTTTGGTGATTGGCACTTTACTCGTCTATTGGTGGCTTAAAGACCTAAGGTGGAAGGCATTACTAGTTAGCGGCGCCTTAGTTTTTGCTTTGGTAATTAGCTTTCTAAGTTTCGCCCCTCAGTCGGTGAAAGAAAGGTATTTGGCTTTCCCCGATTTCTCATACGATATAAGTGGTTCCAGCTTTAATAGTGCCACTTATCGCTTGGCAGAATGGAAATGTGCCTGGCATGCTATTGCGCAGAAACCTTGGTTTGGCCATGGTATTGGCGATGCAGAACAAGTTCTATTTAATAGCTACCAAGAATTAGGTTTTCATCAAGGCCTAGAGCGACGTTACAATGCCCACAATCAATATTTGGAAACCAGCTTGGCTTTAGGCCTGATGGGCTTCCTTGTCTTGCTTAGCCTTTTGGCTGCTTATATGTGGCAAGCTATAAAGAGCAGAAACAGTGCGGTTTTGGCGGCCCTAGTCTTCTTTAGTATTTCCATGATTACCGAAAGTATGTTCGAGAGGGCCTGGGCAGTAGTACTCTTCAATGTGTTCTTCCCTCTTTTCTTAATCAAGAAAAAAGAGGCCTAAGAATCTTCTAACTTGCTTGCCGACATCTCGGCACTAGGCATTACTAAGAGCAAAGTATAAAAGAAGCTAAAGAACAAGACGCCCGCCTGCCTTTGCAGCATGCTCTCGGTTAAAAAACTCAGGATAATGATAAAGAGAAAAATGCGTGCTTCGTGCCTAAATGGGTGCTTCCGAAGTTTAAAGAAGGGATAGAACAAGAGAGCTAAAAAGGTTAGGAAAGCCCAGATACCATTTGCGGCAAAGATTTGCAAATAGCTATTATGATAGTTGAAGCCCATTTCATAGAGCTGATAGGTGGTTTTTCCATCCCAAAAAATAGCGTCAACCGATTCCAATCGCTCATTAAGCGCAGTATTCTCCGCCCCGGTTCCTAAACCCCACCATAAATTATCTGATACCAAAACCAAGCCTTCGGCCCACAAGAACTTGCGCGGATTAGTCTGTTTATTATCGATCATTTGATTAAAAGATCGAAGCTCATTGTAAGTGTCGGTAAGTCGCTTGCGACTGCCAGGAATAGCAATAAGAAGCAAGGCAAAAGCAATCGAATATAAACTGAAATATAAACTAGCCTTCCCGTAACCAAATTTATTCTTAAGGTAGCTCATCGCGATCAGGGCATTCACAAAAAAGAAAAGCAAATACTGCATTCTTACCCAGATAAACACTAAGCTAAAAGCAAAGAAGAGTAATAGAACCAGATTGAGCCATTTCTTGGCGTAGAAAGGTCTTCCTATTGCCCAGCGTTGCAAAACCAAAGCATAAGCAAAAGTGATGTACATGCCCATATAATGAGCTGGTACTTTTACTAATGTCAGTAAATCATTAAAATAAAATACATAAGGCATACCGCCTGCTTGGTAGCGGTAAAGACCATAGAGGAAAGCCACTAGCATTGCTATGGCCGTGGAGGAAATAAAAACCTTTAATAGCCCTCCAATTTCGGCCTTTCTAAAGCTCGGAATTGAGCCCAATATTAAAGGCCAAACTAAGATGGGTAATTTAGAGAAGATCTCTTTACCCGCTTCTTTAGATTCGGGGCTGTACACCGCCCCCACCACCACAAAAATGTAGGATAGGAACATTAAACTTGCCAGCATATTGGAAGAAAGAATGCGTGCTTTAGCCTTAAAATCCAAAGCCAGGATCCAAAATAAGCCACCTACCATCATTGCTAAGGTAGCCGGCAACCATTGCAACTGCCACGGCAAAAGAATGGCGTAGTACAAGAGGCAGAAGAAAATTAACCTATACCAAAATTTTGAATCCTTAAACATGCTAAGGCTTTAAAATGGCCTGATAAGCAGCGCTATCTTCAAGATACTTAAGGGCGGTGCTAATATCGGTATCATGCTGCAAAGCATTGGCAAGTCGACCGGCATCATAATAATAACGCGCTACTATCTCTTCTTGTAAAAGATCCTTTACCAGGTCTTTATTTTTTTCCAGCTCCCCTTGTTTATGTTTCTCGTAAGCTTGCTTAAGGGTTTTGAGCTCTTCGGCAATAGCCTGATCGTAAGCCTCTCTTTCGGCGGCCTCTTCCAATAGTTTAATTAACCTTCCCGTTTGATTATCAAAATCAAAATCACGTTTCCCTAACCACTGGGTGAAGTCGGCCCAAATTGCTTCACTAATTTTAAAATTGGTGGCTGCATCAATGCTATCGGTTTTTCGGTAAAACTCAGTAGCATAGTCAAACAAATGCAAATCCCGGAATAGGGCCACAATAAGATCATTAGCCTGCTGCGATTCAGTTTCGATATCGGGATCAATACCACCCCCATCTAATACCGTCCGACCATTAGATGTTTTAAAAGCCGTTCGTAATGAATCCGGAATCTTTGAAACTGATCCATCTTCGGCTCTTTCCGCATAATCGATAGCTTGAATAAGGCGCCCGCTGGGGGTATAATACTTGGCAATGGTAACCTTTAACTGGGCTCCATAGGGTAACATCCGCGATTCCTGTACCAATCCCTTGCCAAAAGAACGACGACCAACAATAATGCCACGATCATAATCTTGTAAAGTTCCTGCTACGATTTCTGAAGCGGAAGCGGAACCCGAGTTAATCAAAACCGCTACAGGAACCTTAGTGTCGAATGCCGGCTTAGGAGTTTCGTAGGTTTTTTGCCACTCCTCTAACTTTCCCTTAGTAAGCACTACCGGCTTACCTTCAGGTATAAATAAATTGGTTAAACCAATAGCTTCACTAAGCAATCCTCCCGGATTATTTCTTAAGTCGAGGATAATGCCTTTTAAGTCACCTTGCTTTTTAAGCTCTTTCCAAGCTTGCAAAACCTCGCCACTGGCATTCTGTGTAAAGCTATTAAGGGAAATATAACCGTAACCATCCTTTACGTAGCCTGCGAAGGGCACTGCTTTAAGATGCACTTCTTCTCGCTCTACCTTTAGATCAACAATGGCATCACCCCGTTTTACCTTTAGCTCGGTAATGGTACCTGGCGCGCCTTTTAATATTTCCGAAACGGCATTTTCATCTCGATCTTCGGTCGACTGACCATCAACTTCTATAATAACATCACCTGCCTTTAGACCCGCATTATCAGCCCCAAAGCCTTCAAAAACAGAGGTCACTAGCGCCTCCCCCCGAATAATGCCAACCGAAGCACCAATTCCGCCGTAATTTCCAGTTTGCTGAATTTTAAAATCCTCTACCGCCTCTTCAGGAATGTAATTGGTATAGGGGTCGAGCGAAGACAGCATGGAATTAATCGCCTCCTCCGCTAATTCTCCAGGTTCGGTATCGTCTACGTAGTAAAGGGATACCTCTTTAAAAACATTAGTGAAAATATCGAGCTGCTTGCTAATCTCGAAATAGTCTGGGCGATAAGCCAAGGAAAAAACTAAGACTAAGACTAGGGCAATAGGACCTGTAAAACGAGAATACTTTTTCGGCATGGATCTGCGAATTGACTGCTAATTTAGCTAAAACGAGTACAATTCTTATGCATTGTTAAGACTGCGCAATACTTTTTGATAATTCGCCTCAATTCTTTCGTAATCCTTCACCTCGCTCGCTAAATAAAGCAAAACCAAATCCATTTTTTTATCTGGCCATATTTCATCCAAAAGAGGCTTGTTTAAACGGTATACCTCTCGAAGCCTCCTTTTAATGAGGTTGCGCTTTACAGCGGATGCGACCTTGCGCTTAGGTACACTAAAGGCAATACGATGAGCATCCAAATTGTTTTCTACAAATCGGATAATCAGAAAACCTTTTTTAAGCACCAATCCTTGCTTAAAGACTTCCGAAATGCGCTCCGCACTTTTTAAGCGCTCTGTTTTCTTAAACCTGTAATCCATAAAAAAAGCCCTGACACTGGCATGGCTAGGTCAGGGCTTGGAAGTTATAAAATACTGCTATTATTTCTTGTTCTCCGTCTTAATATAATCCTCCAAAGCCATAGTCATGGAAGGATATTTAGGCGAAGGGGCTTTAATATTTACGGTAAGACCGGCCTCTTCAATAGCGCGGTGGGTGGTGGTACCAAAACCGGCAATCTTAGTATTTCCCTGTTCAAAATCGGGGAAGTTTTCGAAAAGAGACTTAATTCCTGAAGGACTGAAGAACACCAAAATATCATACTTCACATCTGCTAGATGCGATAAATCGCTGCTTACGGTATTGTATAAAATGGCGCGGGTATAGTTCACCTTGCACTCTTCCAGGGTATCTGGAATCATGGGTTTTAAGATATCCGATGTAGGTAAGAGATACTTCTCATCCTTATGTTTCTTGAACAAAGGAGCAAGATCAGCAAACTTACTCTTACCAAAGTAGATTTTACGCTTACGATACACCACGTATTTCTGCAGATAGTAGGCAATGGCCTCAGAAGTACAAAAGTACTTCATATCATTTGGCACCGTGTAGCGCATTTCCTCTGCAATCCGGAAATAATGATCTACTGCATTTCTACTAGTAAGAATTACGGCAGTATGATTGGACAAGTTTATCTTTTGCTTTCGTACATCTGCCACATCAACGCCTTCCACGTGAATGAAAGGGATGAAATCAACCTTTAATTTGTACTTGCTTGCAAGATCAAAATAAGGCGAGTTCTCGGTTTGCGGCTCGGGCTGCGATACAAGAATAGATTTTACCTTCACAGTGCGTTTTTTATTAAACCGCTGATTTACAAATTGCTAACTCAAGGAGAAAAGGTAAAGCAGAGGTATTATTTCCAGCGCGCAAAGGTATAAAATAATATAGCTTGTTTCTAAGCCTAGGCTAAAGCTAAATGCAATACTTCGGAAAAGGGCCCAGAAAACCCCAATTGCCAAGGCTAGCCATAGGGCATAAGCCACAACAAGCGGAAAATCACTAAAATAGACCAGGAAGGAACTAAAGGCCCCTAAAATGGCCAACCAAGAAAAATAGGCTAAAGAAAGGTTCTGACCCTGAATAAGCGCTTCTTGCACTTGAAACACGTAGCCAATAATACTGGCCATGAATAATTTAAAGGCGATAAAAAAACCTGCCAAAACCAATACTCGCAGGTAATCGGCCCAAGAATAAAACTGCAATGCACCTTCAGCGAAGGGAAGTTTTAGGGCTAGGATTAGCAGCGGACTAATAAGCCAAGCTACGATTAATAAAAAGCGATCGGCCCGGTAATTAAGGTGGTCCGAATTAAACTCTAAAGCAAAATCACTTGCCCCCGCTTGCCAAGGAAAGGCCAAAAAAAGAGCCATCCTTTTGGTGTCGAATGAACGTATCCACACCAAAAGAATGGCACTAAGCAAACCGACAATTATTACCCAGTCGGTTGGACGTGATGTAATTGCTACTTCCACGTCCCAAAGATATTATTAGTTCTTGGTGAATCGAATACCGCGACCCTCAGAATCTTGAATTAGATATACACCGGTCTTTAGGTCAGAAACATTAAAATACCAATGCTGTCCTTCTCGGTTTACAAGCTTCAGTTCTTTCACGCGCATGCCCGCCGCATTAAGCACAACATAAGGTGCTTTAAACTCTTCACCGGCTACTACCAGCTGGTCTATGGCTGGATTAGGGTAGGCACTCATGCTTTCACGCTTAAGTTCCTGTAAGCCTATACCGGACCCTTTGCTAAGCACTAAGGATTCGGTTAAAATGACGTCTCCAGATGTGGTGCCATTATTATTACTAAAGTTTACTGCTACGTAAACCGTAGATTGATCAGGCGACTGTTGCGCATCCCAGTCAAAGTTCCAAATATTTTCACCATTGCTTCCTGCAATACCCGAGAAGGTATGCGTAACATAAGACCCAGCCTTCTTGGTACGGGCCGCATCCGTAATTTGTAAGTTCCCAGTATGCCCACTAGGTGATTCTACACTGGCCATAAAGCCCATGCGATCAGAACTAGCACCACCATTATTGGCAGTTACCGTTATACTGTAAATAGAATCTTCCATAAATCCACCGGCAGGAATATCGGTGGTAATGCTAATAGTCTGACCCGCCGCAGTGCCAGTAGAATGACAACCCGATCGGGCACAAGTATTGCCATTTGAGGCAGGAGAACCACTGTTTCCAGATGGCGAACCGCCACTACTAGTAAAGGCGTCCTGAGCAATGAATAAAGCCAGAGCAGTGCTTAAAACGTAAAGGTATTTTTTCTTCATATTTAATAGGGATTTATGCAATAAATGTAAGCTAAACACTCAATGGATAACTACATTTGCCAAAAATTGATCATATGGCGAGCGATTTATTTGAATCTCCAGATTATTATCAGATAGACGACTTATTAAGCGAGGAGCACAAATTAGTGCGCAATGCCACCCGCGATTGGGTGAAGAAAGAAGTAAGTCCCATCATAGAAGACTACGCTCAAAGAGCAGCTTTTCCAGACCAGCTCATAAAAGGTTTGGCAGAAGTTGGCGCATTCGGACCTTACATTCCGGAGGAATATGGGGGCGCGGGCCTCGACCAAATTTCCTACGGATTAATGATGCAGGAAATTGAACGCGGCGACTCAGGAGTGCGCTCCACTTGCTCGGTTCAGTCTTCGCTAGTAATGTTCCCCATTTACGCCTATGGCTCTGAGGAGCAAAAGCGTAAGTTTCTTCCTAAACTGGCCTCGGGCGAGTTTCTGGGTTCTTTCGGCTTAACCGAACCCAACTTTGGCTCAAACCCTGGCGGAATGATCACCAATTACAAAGACATGGGTGATCATTACGTACTCAACGGCGCCAAAATGTGGATTAGCAATGCTCCCTTTTGCGATGTAGCGGTAGTTTGGGCTAAAAACGAAGAAGGTCGTATTCACGGATTAATCGTGGAACGCGGGATGGAAGGATTTACTACTCCAGAAACTCACAATAAATGGAGTTTAAGAGCTAGTGCTACCGGCGAGTTGGTTTTCGATAATGTAAAGGTGCCTAAAGAAAATTTATTACCGGGACGCAGCGGACTAGGGGCTCCATTAAGCTGTTTAGATAGCGCACGCTACGGTATTGCTTGGGGCGCATTAGGTGCCGCAATGGACTGCTACGACACGGCCTTACGCTATTCTAAAGAACGTCTTCAGTTCGGTAAACCTATTGCTGGCTTCCAATTACAACAAAAGAAATTGGCGGAGATGATTACCGAGATCACCAAAGCCCAATTAATGGTTTGGCGATTAGGAACCCTTAAGAATGAAGGTAAAGCGACCACCGCGCAAATTTCAATGGCCAAACGTAATAGTGTTGAAATCGCCTTAAAGATCGCGCGTGAAGCACGACAAATGCTTGGCGGCATGGGTATTACCGGCGAATACTCTATCATGCGCCACATGATGAACCTCGAATCGGTGGTAACCTACGAGGGTACTCATGATATTCACTTGCTAATTACGGGTGCAGATATTACCGGTATTCAAGCATTTAAGTAATTATACACCATCAATAAAAAAGTCCTGGTGGGTTTATTCCACCAGGACTTTTTTTATGCTCTTTTATTAGCCTATTGATACAAATCGGCACTATTGATATAACCGGGTTGGTCTTGATACCAAGTACTGTAACTTAAGCCACCTGACTGTGCCCAAATACTGAAATAGTTGTAGGCTTGTGACACGTCGGTTTTTTCCTCTGGATAATTAAATCCTCCTACCACGTGAATGGCCCAAGGTAAATTATCTTCACTCTTATAAGTGGTACTGCCATTAGGATCCGTATTATCATCAATCGTTCCAAATAAATTAGCATCTGCTTTATCAGTAGGCTCTTCTCCTGCTAAGTGCACTTCTCGACCGCGGTTTTCATCTACGAAAATAAAGGGATTATAGGGCGCCGTGCCTAAGCTCGCTATGCTTTGTGGATTGGAGAAGCTAATGGTAAGATTGGCCGTATCAGGATCGATAGCGGTATTACCACTAACGGTATTTACGAAAGCCTGACCAGTGTTATTCACAAGTACATCCTTTGAGTTATCGTATACAATAATCACCGCTTTGGTCTGACCGCTTTCTGTACCATTGGCATTGGTGGAAATAAGATTGGTAAAATAACGAGTTCCACTTACCGCGCTAACTGCAGACTGATTCAAATCTAATTGGATACCAAAGCCCAGTTTCAAGGCTCCTCCGGCCGCTCTACTCACAAAGCGTGCCTTTAAATCAACCACCTCGTTATTGGCATTAAGCACTTGCTGATAACGGTAATCTACCACCAAATCATTAAAGTCGTAGTCGCCATACGCCGGCCATAAATCCTCAAAAGCCAATGTACCATAGGTGCTTTCGGATGGGAAATACGAGTCGCTTGCGCGGGAAGCATCATTGGGGTAAGCATCTAATTCATCGGCCACACCATCCCCATCGGCATCACTTACCTGCGGCTGCCCATTACCGACTGGATTACAAGCATCGCTAGGTATTACCACATTACAAGCGGCCACCGCATCTTGTTTTATAGAATTGGCATTGGCCATATTCTCTATTCCATTGGCATCGCAGAACTCTAGATTCTTCTTAATAACGCCTCCCCAATTAATGTCGCTACGGTCTTCCACCTTAAAAAGACTGGTATTGCCTTTACCTTCAATAAGACCATTAAGGGTCAAATCTTCACAAATAGCCATCGCGCCGTTTTCCAATACTAGATCGGCACCACTATTAATGGTCCAGGCTCCGCTTACGCTGATATAGGATTCATTATCCACATCACCGTTCATCTGCAAATCTCCACCGAAAGTCATGGTGCAGAAATTCTTAAACTTAGAACCGCTGTTGATATTAGCATTACCGGCAATGCTAAAGCTTCCGTAATTATCTACATCCCCATTAAAGGTGGCGAAATTGTTGGTGCTAACGGTAAAAGTACCGTGATTCTCCAAATCGGCACCCGAATTTAAGTTTAAGGCCGCAACGTCTAATGTTCCATAATTGGTAACATCACTATTGGGTGAAAACCAATTGGTAATGGTTAATGAACCACCAGGGTATATGATGAGCTCATTACCATTCTTCGAATTGATATTGAAATTGGTAACCGTAACATCCGCGCCAGATAAAACCTCAACCTCACCATCGTTTATAGTAATACTCTGGATGGTGCCGGTTCCGCATAAGCGTACTAATGATCCTTTAGTAAGGGAAACATTAGCGCCAGTGGAGTAGCTTCCGGTTAAACAGTATACATCGTTCTTCTTCTTCGCGTCGAGGCTATAATTTAAATTACTGATAGTATGATCACAGCCACTTACACAATCGGGACTAACAGTTCCGGCCTTCGCCATTTTGCGCTTAGCTTGGTAAAAAGTATGGGTAATTCGGCTGGTCTTAGGAACAACTGTGAGAAAACTAGAACCCTCGGGAGACTGTAGCACCAAGTAAATTTCAGAAGCTCCTGCGGGCACCGTAGCCTTAGCATTTAAAGGAGCATTCCTGGATATAAAGGACTGGAAAACCGGACTAGCAGCAGTGGAGGGAAATTGGGTGTAGACCTTCACAAGATAGGCCGAAGCCAAAGGAGCCTGGTCAAGGTTTAAATCGAGAACAATGTCCTCGGTAGTTTCGAAATTAAATCCGTTTGGGATACTAAGGTCAAAGGTAGATTGCTGTGACTGGTAAACTTGGGGTGCATTATCTACAGTTTCTCCATCTCGCTCACAGGCGGATAAAAACAGCAGAGCAAAGCTTAGAAAGAGAGGGAACTTTAAAGTCTTCACGATAATTAGGTTTAGGGTAAAATTACCGCTGTTCTCGGTGAATGAACCCTTATTCTAGACAAAATTACCGATTTCCTCGATGAATGGTATTCAGAAAAATCGTTAATACCGTTAATGGATTAAAGCTTTTCGCCTTTCGACCCTAGAAGGGCTACCCCAATAAAAATTAAAAAACCCAAAGCACGATCTAAGGACCGTTCTTTGGGTTTTTTAAAATTTTAAACTCTATCTACTGGTTCTGGTAGAAATCAATAGCATTCCGGTAGCCCGGTTCTGCTTCGTACCAGTCTTTAAAACTCTGACCGCCAGATTGAGCCCAAGCGGAGAAGTAATTATAGGCAGCATTTAGGTCAACCCTTTCCTCTGGATAGGAGTAACCTTTAACCAAATGCAGCGCCCAGGGCACATTGTCTTTACTTTTATAGGTATTACCTGAAGATGGGTTGGTATTATCGTCTACAGTTCCGAATAGGCTTACATCTGCAAGATCAGTGGGGGCATTGGCCGGTAGGTGTACTTCCCGTCCTCTGTTCTGATCAATAAAGATGAACGGGTTAAATGGAAAAATACCTAGGTCCTCTCCTCGCTGCGGCTGACTAAAGCTAATCTGAATTCGCGTGGTGTCGTAATCTAGATGCGGATTTGCACTAACTGTATTCACGAATGCCGCCGAATTATTTGGGAATAACTTCTGGTCGTCATCAAATGCGATTATGGTCGCTTTGGATTGCCCCGCTTCGGTACCATTGGCATTGGTATTTATTAGGTTATTGAAATACTTTGTTCCGCTCACCGAAGCCACTGCGGAGGAAGGCACATTAAATTGGAATCCAAAACCATTATGCAGACTACCCCCTAGGGCTTTAGTTACCACGGTAACATTTACCTCGGTCACTAAATTGTCGGCATTGGAAACAATATGATAGCGGTAATCGAGGACTAGATCATTAAAATCATAATCACCATAGGCTGGCCAAAGGTCCTCAAAAGCCAATGCACCATATCTATCTTCATTAGGATAATAGAAGTCCTCGGCTTTGTTAGGATCATTGGGGTATTTATCCAATTCATCGGCCACTCCATCATTATCGGTATCCACTATAGTTATGATACCATTTCCTTCGGGATTACATGCCGTAACCGGTATATATAAGCTGCACTCCTCTTTCGCTCCATCGCGGTAAACGGAAGCAGGAATATTCTCTACCCCATCCAAATCACAGAGGTAAATATTACGTTTTATCTGAGCGGTAGTATAGGCATCACTACGACCTTAACTTTTAACATACTGGTATTCCCAAAGCCGTCAACCTTTCCATTTATTAAAACACTACCCACATGGCTTATGGCTCCGTCGTACATCAGCAATTCTGCACCGCCAACAATGGTTAACTTATCGTCTACCTTAAGGAAAGACTGATTCGCCATAAGGCCCTCCACGTTTAAGTCATTATGAAGTTCCATCGTGCAAAGGTTGGTTATCCGACCGCCATGTTTCACAATGATTGGCCCGGTGCTCATGGTAGACCCATGGTTTACAAGGTTCCCTTCAATAATGGCCAGATTATCTGCATTTAGGTGCAGAAAACCATAATTATTGAGTGTCTTACCTGGAAGTAAATGCAATGCGGCTGAGTTAATAGTGCCATAATTATTTACAGTGCTATGCGGCGTAAACCAATTCGTGATTGTTAAACTTCCACCTTGATAAACAATTAGCTCATTGCCAGCTACATTGTCAATGTTAAGATTGTTAATGGTAACATTGGCACCCGATAAAATCTTTAAAACTCCGTCGTGGATGCTTAAGGTTGGGATGCTACCGGTGCCACAAAGCCGTACAATAGCCCCTTCGGTGATACTAATACTTCCCGAACCATTGTAGGTTCCAGTGACGCAATAAACTCGGTCGTGGTCATGTTCATTATGATGGTTATGACCGTAAGCATAAGCATTGCCATTGCCATGACCATTGCCATTATGCGAAACCTCTTCAAAATTGTTATTGGCTACCCAATTCCCAAAGTGCCCTCTAACCACATCGCAGCCCGAAGAACAAGGCGGGCCATTACTTTCTGGCTCAACTTTAAACTTGCGGCGATAAAAGGTATGTGTGATACTCGAGCTCTTTGGTAAAATGGTCAAGAAGCTAGAGCGATCTGGCGACTGTAGCACTAAATAGATATTCTGAGTAGAGCTAGGAATCTCTATCGCCTGACTAAATGCCGATTGCTCACTAATAAACACCTCGTAAATAGGTTTGGATATTACGGATGGCTTTTGATCGAAAACCTGCAATAAATATTTTCCAGGTAGCGGAGCCGCCTCAATATCCAGATTCAAACTTACCCTTTCGGTGGTTTGAAAGCTAAAGCCATCGGGTATACTTAAATCTGAGGTTTCAAAACTTTGGACCGCATCGCTCGGCGCATCATCGCCACTACGGTCTTTCTTACATGCTGAGATTAACAGCGCCACTAGCAATAACAGCGAAAAACTCTTCTTCATTGCCTTATACATTATTAAGCATAAAGCTAAGAAAATCAATTAGGTAAATTTCAAAGTTCCTTATTTAGAGTCTTTAAACTTTTCCTTTCCCCTAAGCAGATCCCAAAACATGATAAAATCGCTCGCTAAACTATAAAATGGATAGCGGAAGGTTGCCGGTTGATTCCGTTCGAAAAAGTAATGCCCCACCCAGGCAAATCCGTAACCTAAAACCGGAATAATTAGTAAGAAAACCCAATTAAGGGTGATCAGGAAAAGTAAAAAAGAGATGATAACTAAAGCTGTTCCTGTGAAGTGCAGCCTACGACAAGCAGGGTTTTGGTGTTCTTCTAGGTAATAGGGATAAAACTCACTTAAAGATTGATACTCTTTCTCCGGACTGCTCATGATACTAAAATAAGAAAATGGCAGAATATGAAAGCACTTGCAATTTTTAAACGCTTATAAAGGGATAAACGAATACTAGACTGATATTTTGCAAATTATTCTCTTTGTGAATTGCGTTATTTACTAAAAATGAGTTTTTCAAAATCGATTTTTACCTTTATGTTGTCTTTGAAGCATTTTTGGCGTGAAAAAATACAAGTTTGTCGTCTCCGAATAAAAGAGACCTAGGAAGCCTAAGCGCAAGCTTCTACTTTTGGCAAAGCAATTATGGTTAAGAATCCAAGTTCATATCAAAACATTCTCTTTGAGATGGTTCGCGCCAGAGTCGGAGACAACGAAATGTTGGCCGACACCCTTAGCGAATTACTGGGTTGTAGTAAGGATTCTGCCTATCGCCGCATGCGCGGAACAACCGAATTGAGTTTAAACGATAGTGTGAAAATCGCCAATCACTTTGGCCTTTCTCTTAATCACCTATCTGTAACGAGTAACCAATCGGTTGTATTTCAAAAAAGCAGCTTCATTGATAGCGTGGAAGCTTTCCGCAATTATTTATTGCAGAGCCTAGGGCAGCTTCAGAGCATTCAGAAATATGAGCACCATCGATTAATCTATCAAGCCAAAGATCTTCCGATCTATTATCAATTTCGCTTTCCTAAACTCGCTGCCTTCAAAATTTATGTTTGGTTGAAGTCTATTTACGGCATCGATCATCTTGAGGGCATGAGTTTTAAGGAACAATTAATTCCCAGCGACTTATTGGATCTTGCCAAGGAACTTTGGGAAACCTATTCGCATATAAACTCCACCGAAATCTGGAATGATACCACCATCCTTAGTATGGTAAATCAATTGGAGTATTATTACGAGGCCGGGCTTCTTAGTTCCAAGGAAGAGGCCGTGCAGGTTTGTGATGAATTTCAGGAAATGATGAAAATGATCTACAAGCAGGCCTTGCATGGTAAAAAAGTTCATCCTACCAAGCCCGATGAATTCTCTTCAGCCAAATACGAAATGTACTACCATGAGATTCTCATCATGGATAATCACATCCTGGCTGAACTCGACGAGAACAAGGCGCAGTACTTCGTTCCCTATGCCGGACTCAATTTCTTAAACACCAATGATCCCAACTTGGTTGCTAAGATGCGTACTTATCTTGAGGGGCAAACAAAAAAGTCCTCTCTTATCAGCAGTATTTCTGAAAAAGAGAGGAACAAATTCTTTATCCGAATCAAAAATCGGATCGATCAACTCAAGAGTAGGATTGAGGCTTCTAACCCCTTTATGTAACCGATAAGGCAAATGCCACAATCGCTACGATTATCATCACTATTCCCACTCTCTGAGCCCAATCTGAGCTTTTAATAGTATTAGACATAGTGTATCCTTGTTTAGTTAGTGCCACTAACTTACTAAAATTATTCTGATTATCAGAACAATAAGCTCAAAGACGTAAAATAAACACTAAGTCGCCACGCGGAGCTCCCTTCCTAATTAGCGCAGGTTATTATAAATAAACATTGCTGCCGCAAGAATTAAAACGATAACCATTACTACGATGGCTCTCTGTAAATAGTCTTTGGTAGTTAGTTTGGTTTGCGCCTTCTTGATGCGTTTAGCTCGCTGCCGAATTTCTTGGCGCCTTGCTTTTTCCATAGTTAAAACCCTTTTTTCCCTGTTTCCCACAAGGTATAAAATTTATTTTGCTTACTAGCTCAGGGGGTTTAATACAACGCTGAAAATGGTTAAACTATTGGGGTCGCGACCAAAATTTAATTTATCTAAAGCCTCTGGAATATCCTTTGCGCGGAAATAAGAGGTATGTAAGTCATTGTCGCCCTTTACACACCATTGTATCGTGTAGGAATTTTGTTTTTCATTGTGTTCCTTCACATAGGTATACATTTGCTTTAGAGCATCGATACGATCGTAACCTATGGTATAATGAAAAAGAAAAGACTGATTATGTCGTGGGTTTACGGTTATCACATCTAAGCGCACACCCTGACCTGTTTCACGGTAGTCAAATATCATTTGGGTACTTCCTAAACTCAGGTACCTTTCAATTTCCTTTTGGATTTTAGCGATTTCCAGGTTTTGACGATCCACGGTCATGTTTTTTAAATTTCAAACAAAGTTAGTGTTTAAGGCTCTAGGGCTGGGGTATGGGTGAAAAATACTCTAAGCTCTCCCATCTCCAAGGCTAAGTATAGTGAATCCACATATAGCAAGCGCCAACGGTCTCTCTCGACCCCTGATTTTGAGTCAAGCACCAAAATGTAGTCTTTGTCCCAACGGTAGTTTAAGCGACCTTCTATCCCAAACTCATTGTGGTTCTTTTGGTTGATAAGCTTAAAAATCAGCTCCTTATTCTTAAAGCGATAATAATCGGGAACGGCTTCTTGCAAATCCCCTTCACTTAGTTCAAAGCTCTGGTTTTGATCAAGGTAAGCCAATGCTTCCCAAGCACCATTTTGAATTAAGTCGGCCTTATTCTCGGGCAGCGATGTTTCCTGACCCGATAATACCTTAAAAACCTTAGTAATAGCTTGCTCAGCCGTAAGCTCCTGGGCATGAACAGCAAAACTCAGAAGCAATAATAGTGGGTATAATATAATCTTGATGCGCATAAAAAAAGTCGGCACCAAAGTACCGACTTTCCATCTATTTCTAAAGATTTGGACCCTTAAGATCCACAGGCAATACAATCATCTGGGTTGTCAAGGCTGCAGCTTAATTGCTCTTCAGGAGTCATTTGCGCTTGTTCCTTAACCGCCTTTGCTAATTCGCTGGCGCGAATTTCACCTACCGCTGCAGCCTGCTCCATGCTAGCCTTTGTTGCCTCAGCTGGCTTGGCCGCGGCGGTCGCCGTTTCCTTTTCGGTGATTTTCTCGGTTTGCTTACTGCTAAGCACCGGCTCTACCTCACTCTTGCTTTGCTTTTGCACCGTAAACTTAATAGCATCGGTAGCAGCCTTAGTACGCAAGTAATACATACCCGTTTTAAGGCCTTTTTCCCAAGCGTAGAAATGCATGGAGGTTAGTTTAGCCATATTGGCCCCCTCGACGAATAAGTTAAGGGACTGTGACTGATCGATAAACCAACCACGCTCAGCACTCATATCAATGATATCACGCATACTAAGCTCCCAAACGGTTTTGTACAATTCCTTGATATTTTCTGGAATCACATCAATATGCTGGATAGAACCATTGGCACGGATAATCTCATTCTTAAGCTCATCATTCCATAGACCAAGATTTACAAGGTCTAACAATAGGTGTTTGTTAACCACAATAAACTCACCGCTCAATACCCGACGGGTATAGATGTTTGAAGTATAAGGCTCAAAACACTCATTATTACCTAAAATCTGACTAGTAGAAGCGGTAGGCATTGGCGCTAATAAAAGTGAATTACGCACGCCAGTCTCCTTGATTTCTGCACGTAGTGCATTCCAATCCCAACGACCGCTTAATTGTGACTCATCAATACCCCAAAGGTTCCACTGGAATTTGCCTTGAGAAATGGGTGAACCTTCGTAAGATTCATAGGCTCCGTCTACTGCTGCCTCATCTTTACTAGCTTTTAAGGAAGCGAAGTAAATGGTTTCAAAAATGTCTTTATTAAGCTGCTTTGCTTCTTCCGAAGTAAAGGGTAGTCGTAGTTTAATAAAGGTATCTGCTAATCCTTGAACACCTAACCCTACTGGACGGTGACGCATATTCGAATTGCGCGCCTCTGGCACAGGATAGTAGTTACGATCAATAATACGGTTCAAGTTTTTGGTCACCTTATAGGTCACCTCATATAACTTTTGGTGATCAAACTTCTCACCTTCAACAAACATTGGTAAGGCTAAAGAAGCAAGATTACATACTGCTACTTCATCTTCGCTAGTGTACTCGATAATTTCGGTACATAGGTTCGAAGAACGAATAGTTCCAAGATTCTGCTGATTCGATTTCGCGTTAGCAGCATCCTTGTACAACATGTATGGAGTACCGGTTTCAATTTGCGACTCCATAATCTTAGACCAAAGCTCACGGGCTTTAATGGTCTTACGACCTTTACCGGCCTCTTCGTATTTGGTGTAGAGCTTGTTAAACTCTTCGCTGTGTACGTCGAATAAACCTGGGCACTCATTAGGATCCATTAAGGTCCACTCCCCATCGGTTTTTACGCGCTCCATAAATAAATCGGGAATCCAAAGAGCGTAGAATAAATCACGGGCACGTAATTCTTCCTTACCATGGTTCTTCTTTAAATCCAAGAAATCGAAGATGTCGGCATGCCATGGTTCTACATAAATCGCGAAAGAACCTTTACGCTTACCCCCACCTTGATCTACATAACGCGCGGTATCGTTAAATACGCGTAACATGGGCACAATTCCGTTGGAGGTACCGTTGGTTCCGCTAATGTAAGAGCCAGTAGCGCGCACATTGTGAATGCTTAAACCAATACCACCGGCACTTTGTGAAATACGCGCGGTTTGCTTCAATGTATCATAAATGCCGTCGATACTGTCTTCCTTAGTGGTAATAAGGAAACAGCTACTCATCTGAGGCTTCGGTGTCCCGGAATTAAATAAGGTAGGAGTGGCATGAGTAAAGTATTTTTTACTCATCAAATTATAGGTTTCGAGCGCCGCGTCTAAATCCTCCATGTGAATACCGATGGCCACCCGCATTAACATGTGTTGAGGACGTTCCGCAATTTTACCAGAGATACGCAAAAGGTAAGATCGCTCTAAGGTTTTAAAGCCGAAGTAATCGTAACCGAAGTCGCGATCATAAATTAAGGTAGAATCAAGAAGAGCCGCATTCTTTTCAATGATCTCCATTACATCCTTGGCAATCATAGGGGCATGCTTGCCATTCTTAGGATTTACATAGTCGTATAAATCCCGCATGGTTTCACTGAAAGACTTTTTGGTATTCTTATGCAAGTTACTCACGGCAATGCGAGCTGCTAACTGAGCATAATCCGGGTGACGAGTAGTCATGCTTGCCGCTACCTCTGCAGCAAGGCTATCTAACTCAGAAGTGGTAACCCCCTCGTAAATACCTTCAATAACTTTCATTGCTACACTAGTAGGATCTACTAGATCACTTAATCCGTAGCATAGTTTCTGAATCCGAGCCGTGATCTTATCGAATTTCACGGCTTCTTTGCGGCCATCTCTTTTTATTACGTGCATATCTCGAAATTTGGTTGTTGTCTGTTGGGTCGTTTATATCAGATTAAAAATCGGCGTCGAAGGAAATGGTGTTCGACTGGCTTCCTTGTACCACACCACTTTTTTGGTATTCACCTACGCGTTTTTCGAAGAAGTTGGTTTTTCCCTGTAGTGAAATCATTTCCATAAAGTCGAATGGATTTTCTACGTTGTATACCTTGCTGCAGCCCAATTCCACCAATAAACGGTCGGCTACAAACTCGAGGTACTGCGTCATTAAATTTGAGTTCATTCCGATAAGGTTTACGGGCAGTGACTCAGTGATAAACTCGCGCTCAATATCTAAGGCATTAATGATGATCTCCTTGATGCGCTCTTCCGGTACTTTATTCACTAGGTGATTGTTGTGAAGGTGTACCGCGAAATCACAATGCAATCCTTCATCACGTGAGATCAATTCATTGGAGAAGGTTAGTCCAGGCATTAGACCACGCTTCTTTAACCAAAAAATAGAACAGAAAGCGCCACTAAAGAAGATACCCTCTACCGCAGCAAAAGCAATAAGACGCTCGGCGAAAGAGTCACTTTCAATCCATTTTAAAGCCCAGTCGGCTTTTTTCTTAATCGCCTCGAAGTTCTCAATGGCGCGGAACAAACGATTGCGGTCTTCTTTATCCTTAATGTAAGTGTCGATTAATAAGCTGTAGGTTTCCGAATGGATATTCTCCATCATAATTTGGAAACCGTAGAAAAACTTTGCTTCGGTAAACTGCACTTCATTTACGAAGTTCTCCGCTAAGTTTTCGTTCACAATACCATCGCTAGCAGCGAAGAAAGCTAAGATGTGCTTAATGAAGTAGCGCTCATCATCATTCAATTTGGTATTCCAATCAGTAATATCCTGTTGCAAATCGATTTCCTCCGCGGTCCAAAAACTCGCCTCTTGTTTTTTATACCACTCCCAAATGTCATGATGTTCAATGGGGAATAAAACAAAGCGGTTCTTGTTCTCTTGTAAAATGGGTTCTACTGCTGCCATGCCTGCTTCTTTTTTCTTGTTTACTCGCTGATTATAAGGGCTATAAAGCCTAGAGATAAATGTTCATCCCGCTGATTTACAGTATTTTAAACCTTGTAAGTAGAGATGCTAATTCCCCTAGGATAGTAGCTTGCTATACAAATATGACTAATGAAGCAAGGCTTCGCAAAGCCTACTTTTTCACAATTGACCCCATTTATTAACAGGCTGATTTTTGACCTTCGTCGGAATGCTCAGGTTTTTCGGGAGATAAAAAAAATCCAACCTGATTTGAGTGGATTTTTCCCTTTTTAATTCACACGGATTGTTGAAAACCTCGGGCCTTGTTCATAAAGGCGGTGAATTAAGTCATCTACAAGATACTGAGACTCAGAAAAATAAACAACAATCACTGATATACAGAGACTTAAGACTTCGCGAAATGCTCTGCTGCCTTCTCTAAATCGGTGTACCATTCCGGCCCATATTTACGAATAAGCGCATCCTTGGTGAACTTATAGACGGGCACCTTAAGCGATTCTCCCAGCGAGCATGCCGCCGAACAGATCTTCCACTTATGGTAATTCACTGCTTCGAAGCTGCTGTATTTTTGAATACGGATAGGATATAAATGACAACTTACCGGTTTCCGGAAATACGTTTTCCCTTCCTTCCATGCTTTTTCGATCCCGCAAAGGGTGGTGCCATTTTCATCAAAAACCACGTAGGCACATTCGGCATCATTTACTAAAGGGGTTACGGGTTCGCCATCCAATTCATCGATTACATGCGTGCCTTGTTCTTCTATGGCTTTAATCCCTTCGGGACGCAAATAAGGCTTAACCTTTTCATATTCATCCGCCAAAATTTTCACTTCCTCTGGCTCTAGAGGCGCTCCGGCATCGCCCTCTACACAACAAGCACCTTTGCAAGCAGTAAGGTCACAAACAAACTTTTTTTCGAGGATGTCCTCCGAGATAAGGGTATCGCCAATTGATATCATTTTGCAAAGGTACTAAGCGCTGTTCTTTAAAGCTTATTGCCGAAAATACATTTATCCAAATTTAAAAGACTACCTTCGCGCCGTAATTCTTAGCGATGCCCTCAGGCATCTTCTTAAATGATTAAGCTAGGAAGCCACTAGTTTAATTTTAAGATTTTTTTTATCGCTCAGTTCTCTTTCTCTCAGTCTACCGATCGTCAATTTTTCAAAACCCTAAATCAAAGGGTTAACCAGTACTTCAAAGATCATAATATTAGCAAACAAGGTAATGGCCAGCAGTGGCTAAAGACCTTTATAATGCTAGCCCTGTTTTTTGTGCCCTTCGGATTTTTAGTTTCCGGTAGCGTTGAAAGCTTTGGAATCTATTTGCTCTTATGGGTTTTGATGGGATTTGGCACCGCAGGTATCGGCGTAAACATCATGCACGATGCCAATCACCAAAGTTTAAGCCGCAAGAAATGGGTAAACCGTTTAGCGGGATGGGTAATGAACTTGTTAGGCGGTGACGCTACAATTTGGCGCATCCAGCACAATGTATTACACCACAGCTTTACCAATATCCACGAACATGATGAGGATATAATTGGTCCGCCCTTATTGCGTTTTTCACCCCACGATCGTTATAAAAAGGTTCACCGTTACCAATACATCTACGCCTGGTTTTTATATGGCTTAATGACCATCATTAAAGTAGCTTACACCGATTACAAGCGGGCGCTCAGCTATTATAAAATGGGCCATATCAAAACCAAAAAAGAATTTCGTCTACGCATATGGAAAATTAGTCTGGGTAAAATTGTATACCTCAGCTACATTTTATTCTTACAGATGATCATCGCTCCGCATTGGTCTTGGGTTATCATTGGCTTTTTTACCATGCACTTTTTAACCGGATTTTTACTTTCCATCATTTTCCAAACGGCGCACGTAGTACCTTCGAGTAGCTACCCCCTGCCCGTGGAAGGGAAAATAGAGAACAATTGGGCCGTACACCAATTGCTAACTACCAGTAATTTCTCCCCACGTAGCAATTGGTTCTCGTGGTTAATTGGTGGTTTAAATTACCAAGTGGAGCATCATTTATTTGCTCACATCAACCACCTTCACTATCCCCAAATTGCGGCGATAGTTTCCGAAACAGCTAAGGAGTTTAATATTCCTTATCACTGCCAACCTACTTTCTGGTCTGCTCTGCGAGCACATGGAAAGATGCTTTATCAATTAGGTCGCAATTAGCGAACCTCATCGGCCTCGACAGGCCCTAAAAACAGAAATATGTCACATAGATATGCGACCCGTGGAAAAAATTCACGTCGGTCACCGAATGGGAAAGGCCCAAAAGCTGCCCCTTCAAACGGACGCCCAGATAGGCGTAAAAAGAAAAAAAAGGAGTCGGATTTAAAGCGCTCCGATTTAATTCAACAAGCCCAAGTTCGCAAGGAAGTGGTTTTCGAAGCCAGTTTCGATTTCAGCGAAAGCGGCTTGCACGACAAACTCCTTAAAAATCTCGAAGCGAAAGGTTATACCAAACCCACTGAAATTCAAGAAAAGAGCTTAAAAGCACAACTTGAAGGGAGAGATATTTTAGGCATTGCTAAAACGGGAAGCGGGAAAACAGCCGCCTTCCTATTGCCTATTTTACAAAAACAGATCGAAGGAAAGTTTCAAGCTTTAGTGCTTGCTCCAACCCGCGAACTTGCTCTGCAGATTTCGGATGAATACCGCAGTCTTAATAAAGGTCTGGGACTTTACAACTCCACCTTTATTGGCGGCACTAACATGAATAAAGACCTTGAATTAGCAGGGAAGCGCAACGATTTAATCGTAGCTACTCCTGGTCGATTACTAGACCTTTACCAAAGGGGTGCCATCCATTTTAAAGCATTAAAATGCTTGATTATTGATGAGTTCGACCGTATGCTGGACATGGGTTTCGAACGCGATCTCAACAAGATTATCGACGCCCTGCCTATCGAAAGGCAAAACCTTTTATTCTCGGCCACACTAGACCCAAACCAAGAACGTAAAATTCAGGCTTTGTTGAATAATCCGGTGCGCTTGCAAATTAGCAGCGGTAACACCAGTAATGACCATATTCAGCAGGAGCTTATTGAAGTAGCGGCCGGCGAAAGTAAAATGCCCATCCTCATCGATATGCTAAAGCAAGATGATTTCAATCGGGTTATCCTTTTCGCTGAAACCAAAAGATGGGTATCAAAATTAAAGCGGAAGCTTAGTCAGGCTGGAATCCGAGCCGATGAAATCCACGGCGATAAGAGTCAGAATTACCGCCAAAAAGCTTTAAATAAATTTAAGAAAGGGCACATCCAAGTTCTAGTAGCAACCGATGTGGCTGCACGTGGAATCGACGTCGACGACGTAAGCCACGTTATCAATTATCAAATTCCTCAGACTTTGGATAGCTATATCCACCGCGTAGGAAGAACCGGTCGTGCCGGAAAGACTGGCATGGCTTACACCTTTGTAGAATCGTAAAATCATATATGGGAAGATCTCAAGAAACTTTCGGGAAAAAGGAGCGCGAGAAGAAGCGCCAAAAGAAAAAAGAAGAAAAAGCCCGCCGTAAAGAAGAGCGTAAAGCTAATCCAGAGGATAAGGGTGACAACATCACCTACATGGATGTTTATGGTAATTTCCATGATACTCCGCCCGAGCAAGCCGAAAAGGTAAAAGCCAAAGACATTAGCTTAAACATGGAGCGAGTAGAAGCAGCTCCCGATGACGATGGTCAACGCAAGGGTACTGTCACCCATTTCAACCACAGCAAGGGTTATGGCTTTATCAAAGACAAGAAGAGTGGTCAGAGTATTTTCGTACACGTCAATGCTTTGGAAGAAGAAGTTATAGAAGGAAACCTAGTTAGCTTCGAGACCATGAAAGGTCCAAAAGGACCCAATGCGGTTAAAGTTAAGGTTATCCGATAATTAAGTTTAGTTCTTGGGTGTTGCGGCTGCGGAATATGATTAATTTCGCGGCCGCAAAATCCAAGGCTATGCAATTCGATTTCAAGGAAATACTTTCCGCCACCATGATTCTCTTTGCCGTGATCGACATCATGGGCAGTATTCCATTAATTATCTCCTTACGCCAAAAGGTGGGGCATATTCAAAGTGAGAAGGCCAGCATTGTAGCGGCCGGAATCATGATTGTCTTCCTCTTCTTAGGCGAAAGCATCCTAAAATATCTAGGGGTAGACATCAACTCATTCGCGGTAGCTGGTGCCTTAGTTCTATTTATCCTAGCCTTAGAAATGGTCTTGGGTATCACCCTCATTAAAGACGAGGAGCCTAAATCGGCCTCCATTGTACCCCTAGCCTTCCCCTTAATTGCTGGAGCGGGGGTAATGACCACCATCGTTTCGATTCGCGCCGAGTTTGCCGCCGAAAATATCGTGGTGGCCATCATCATCAATAGTCTCTTGGTTTTTGCGGTACTGAAAAGCGCGGCCCGACTAGAAAAGCTCTTTGGTGAAAGTGGCCTAAACATCCTTCGTAAGGTATTCGGGGTTATCCTATTGGCTATATCGGTGAAACTCTTTTCCGAAAACGCAACTTTACTACTAGGCCTGCGCTAATTTCCCCTTTCGGGGGATGGCATTTCGATCAATCATTTACCTTTGCCGGCATGAATCAAGAGGACTTATTTAAGAAGGTAATTGCCCACTCTAAAGAGTACGGTTTTATCTTCCAATCGAGTGAAATATACGACGGTTTATCAGCCGTTTACGATTACGGACAGAATGGCGTTGAACTGAAAAAGAATTTGCGCGAATACTGGTGGAAAGCCATGGTGCAAATGCATGAAAATATTGTGGGTTTAGACTCCGCCATTTTTATGCACCCTACCACTTGGAAAGCTAGTGGTCACGTCGATGCCTTTAACGATCCCTTAATCGATAATAAAGATTCTAAGAAGCGTTACCGCGCCGATGTTTTGGTAGAGGACTATGCCGAAAAACAAAGGCAGAAAGCGGAGAAAGAAGTTGAAAAAGCTAAAAAACGCTTTGGGGCCGACTTCGACGAGGCGCTTTACCGCGAAACGAATCCACGGGTTAAAAAATACCTCGATGAAGCCGAGTCCAGCGTTAAGCGTCTAGCGCGCAGTTTGGAGGCAGGCGACCTGGAAGACGTAAAAGCCTTAATCGAAGAAAAAGGCATTGTATGTCCGATAAGCGGTTCTAAAAACTGGACCGATGTACGCCAGTTTAACCTCATGTTTGGCACCCAAATGGGCTCGGTAGCCGAAGGTAGTTCTACCCTTTACCTGCGTCCAGAAACGGCACAGGGGATTTTTGTAAACTTCCTAAACGTGCAAAAGACTGGCCGCATGAAGATTCCCTTTGGAATTGCTCAGACCGGTAAGGCTTTCCGTAATGAAATTGTTGCCCGTCAGTTCATCTTCCGCATGCGCGAATTTGAGCAAATGGAAATGCAATATTTTGTACGCCCCGGTGAAGAAATGAAGTGGTACGAATACTGGAAAGAGGAACGTATCAAGTGGCATAAAGCCTTGGGTATGGATGAGTCCTTTTACCGATTCCACGACCACGAGAAATTGGCCCACTATGCCAATGCTGCCGCGGATATCGAATTTAACTTCCCCTTTGGTTTTAAGGAGTTGGAAGGTATTCATAGCAGAACCGATTTCGACCTAAAAGCGCATGAAGAGCACAGCGGAAAAAAACTGCAGTTCTTTGATCCCGAATTAGGCAAGAACTACGTGCCTTATGTAATTGAAACGTCAATTGGCTTAGACCGTTTGTTCTTAGCGGTGCTTTCTTACGCTTACCGCGAAGAGCAATTGGAAGATGGCAGCAGCCGCACCGTATTGCGCATTCCCGCACCAATAGCGCCAGTAAAAGCAGCCATTCTTCCCCTGGTGAAGAAAGACGGTCTACCGGAAATTTCACGGGAAATTATCGATGAATTGCGCTACGATTACAATGTGCAGTACGACGAGAAAGACGCTATTGGTAAGCGTTACCGCCGACACGATGCCATTGGAACCCCCTACTGTATTACGGTAGACCATGAAACAAAAGAGGATAAATGTGTAACGGTAAGGGATCGCGACACGATGGAACAAGAGCGCGTTCCGATCTCAAACTTGGCTAATATCCTAAGGGAGAAACTGAGCCTTAGCACATTACTAAAAAGATAATTTTTTACTACACACTAGTGTAGGATTGATTTTTGCCTACATTTGTGCTTAATTGTTTAACAACCAAATCTCGAGAGAAGGATGAAAAAAGTAAGTTTTTTTGCATTTGCACTTATGTTCGCTGGTGCAGTAGCATGTAACAACGCTCCAGCTGAAGAAGCTGCTGACGAAGCAGGTGACACCATGGAACAAGTAGCTGACGACGCTGCTGAAACTATGGAAGAAGCGGGTGACGCTATGGAAGATGCTGCTGAAGAAGCTGGCGACGCTATGGAAGCTGCTGCTGACACTGTAGCTGAAGTTGCCGACGAGGCTGCTGACGCTATGAACGAAGCTGTAGAGAAGCCTATGCACGCAGAAGGTGATCACAGCGAGCACGCTGAGCATGCTGATGGCATGTAAGAATAGCGTAAGCTGAAAAAATAAAGGTCCCGACGATGAGTGAAACTCAGGTCGGGATTTTTTTATGCCTTAAAATCAAATTAGCGCTCTAGTCTCAGCCTTCGCATTTCTTATCTTAGCCCCAAAGAAGAAATTATGGCCGTAGCTAAACCCTTTAACCTTCAAGCCTGGATCGACGAAAACCGCGATAAACTAAAACCCCCGGTTGCCAACAAAAACTTGTATCCGGCAGGGGAAGATTATATTGTGATGATTGTAGGCGGACCCAATGCGCGAAAGGACTACCATTACAACGAAACGGAAGAACTCTTCTATCAATTAGAGGGTCATATCACGGTACGCATTCAAGACGAAGGCCAAGCGGTAGATATTCAATTAGGTCCGGGTGACATGTTTCTCTTACCACCCAACATTCCCCATTCGCCCATGCGCAGCGAAGGCTCGATTGGCTTAGTGGTAGAACGGGTACGCGAAGACAAACACAAGGATGGTTTATTGTGGTTCTGTGATAAATGCAACCATAAGCTGCATGAAACCTATTTCCACTTAAGCAATATCGAAACCGACTTCTTACCCCGTTTTAAGGAATACTACAATTCGGAAAAATTACGCACCTGCAGTAATTGTGGCCACACCATGGAAAGCGACTCTAGATTTACCGATTAATGAGCCTTAGTAAAGACTTAAACCATATTGAGGCGTGGTTGAGGAGCAGCCTAAAAGAATTGGGCGCGCCCTTGCAGGTGCGCAAAGAAGGTGAGAATGGCATTGAAGTGGCCGGCACCAAACGCGTAATGCAAGGCAAGCAGGAAGTAGATGGCTTTTACTTTGCCTCAACCGTTCGTAAGCCTAAGGACATTCGCTTGTACTTCTTCCCTATTTATACCGACCCCGACTTATACGAGCTTTCGGAAGGGCTGAAGAAGATGCTAAAGGGCAAGAGCTGTTTCCACATTAAACAGCTTGATGATGATTTGAAAGCCGAGCTTAGGGATATGCTGGAACGCGGTAAAAAGCGCTACGAAGAAAAAGGCCACATCTGAGAATTCCCATTCAATTTGTTTTTATATTTGCCGCCCTCATTGAAGCAATTCAATGCAGCAAGCCCAGGTGGCGGAATTGGTAGACGCGCTGGTCTCAAACACCTGTGCCTTCGGGCGTACCGGTTCGACTCCGGTCCTGGGCACTTCAAAAAGAAGATCGACCCTTGTTAGTCAGTAGATTAGCAAGGGTTTTTTGTTTTTCACTGAAACATTACTGAAACATTTCCGCTAAATTTTTCAATGGTTACCGCCATAAGTATGATCCATTTATTGGAAATGTCTAATTCACGAAGTAATTTATCCAAAGAAATGCGTTCTTCCCTGCTAGGTGATAATAGGAATCCCTTGAAATTCTATGACTCACGACTAATCGCTTTTTTTTAAGGTCTAGATGCATCTTGTTAAAAGCATCAAAAATTCGGCAACTATAGTCCCAAGCTCTACGCTCGCAATCACTTCGATATTTAAAGAACAAGTACTTGATGATTAATTTATTAGCCTCGTAGGTTTTACTAGTGCGGGTTTTAGGGAAGGTAACAAGTGGACCAGCTACTGACCTAAGAAATGAACACCGTGATCATGGTGGTTTCTTCACTGCTCAGGGATTACAAAACAAGGCAGGCTTATACCCCATAAAAAACCCGGCTCAACGGCCGGGCTTTAACTAAAGGTTAAAATTAAAAGCTTGTAAGTACGCTGCCTTTATTGGCTTTCCGCGCTGAATACCAGGTTTCCATTTTTGCATTGCCCTGATAACGCGCATCGCTTCCTCATCTAAAAGTGGATGGACACTTTCCACTACTTCGATCTCTCCAACATTACCATCTGTCTGTACTACATAACGGACAACTACTCGCCCTTGAATGCTGTCGCTTAAGGCCTCTTCAGGGTATTTCAATTCATTCTTAACATGCTCATTAACACCTATTTCCCCACCAGGATACATCGGCCACTGATCCACCAAAGAAAAACCACCTGAACCCTTATTGGGGTTGATTTCTTGGTATTCATTATTTCCATTCTCATTTTGAGATAAAAGTTAGATGGGAAATAATATTATCAAAAGATAAGCAATTATAAATTTCATTTTCAAAGATTTCTCAGGATGTAATATAGTCCTACCATTGCAAAGCCTATCGCTCCTGTATTGAGCTGAATGGCATTGGCTCTGTCAATACCATTCTTGGATGAGATTTTGGCCTTATAAGAAAAGTACCAAATCACGCCACTTAATGCAAGAAAGGCTGCACCTATTATTAAATCGGAAGTTTCAATTTTACTCATCATTACCTAAGTTAGGACTAATTCGTTCTTGATAAAACACTTTATACCCCTCTACAGTGCCTTCCAATATGGACTGATCCAAATTTGAACCTGAAAGGGGTTTTATTCCAAGTCCTCATGCTCCTTTAAAGCATGACTGATCTGGCTTTCTGAAAATCTTGATTTCTTCATAGTCAACAGTTTAAATTTACACACTTTTAAACTGTTGGATTTTTAGGGGGACTTACAGTGTCTCCCTCTTCCCAATAAATGCAACATTAATCCTCTTAATATTTTAGTTATCCCCCATCTGTTTTAGCAAAATACTCCTATAATTTCACACATGGTTTTCGATGTTAAGATTAAAGCGAGTCCACCAATAACTAATAAAATTGCAGCTCCGATTAACTTAACATTCATCAAATGAGCACTATCAGAATCATCATACTTCAATCCAATTCTGAAAATATAAACCCCAAACACAATTAATAAAACTCCACAAACTTTAGTTGCCATTCGATCTATTTTCTTCTATCTCTTTCTTAATTACATATTCGCCAGTCTGCTTAACCTTTCCAATTTCAGACCTAATAATCTTTTTTGAAACGTCATCTAAATTAGATTTCTTTACTACGTTTTCTAATGGAAGCGGAGCTAATTCTATTAAAACATCAACACCAAGATCTACCATGTTCTCAGTTGTAGCACCACTTTCTTCAAAATTAGCTGCATTGGTTATTGCTTTACCCGTAAGAGAAATTCCTTCTCCCACAGCTGAAAGCGTTAAACTTGCCCCTTCAGTAAAAGGTGCGGCAACATATCCAACAGTTGCAATTCCATCACCAATATTATTTATTACCTCCCTTGTTTTTTTAACAGCTTCTCGTCTCCTAGCAACAGTAGCTATGTAATTCGCCAATTTTTGTTTTGTTTCACTATTATTGACCGTTACAAACGTACCTGCCTTCTGATCGTAATAACTGGTTGTCCCATCATTATTATGATAAGTATGGAAATTCTCTCCACCATCATTTTCCTCCACCTTTCTTCGTTGATAGGTACCATCTTCCAGTTGATCATAAATCCACGGCCCCCTACCATCGGGATCAATCATCATTAGAGGATTATTTTCTACGAAGTTATAAGGGGATAAATTGTGAAATTTACTGGCGAGAGGATCCACGCTCAACCACACACTCAACTTCGGATCATAATACCTCGCCCCATAATAGTGATTTCCAGTCTCCCAATCCTTTTCCTTACCATTAAATCGATAGGGACTAGAGTAATGATTATAAAGGTAGGATTTCTGGCTTACGATATCTTCTCCCCATATGGTGTTGTGGAAGAATTGGTAAACCTCGCCGTCAATATCTGTAACCGCTTCTACAGACCCAAGG
This sequence comes from uncultured Flavobacteriales bacterium, assembly GCA_913055685.1. Lineage (GTDB taxonomy): Bacteria > Bacteroidota > Bacteroidia > Flavobacteriales > Schleiferiaceae > Croceimicrobium. Next base: position 947,381 of record CAJXKC010000001.1, on the reverse strand, counting down.
TAATCAGGATGGTACCAATACATGATATTATATGAAGGACAATCCGCCTCGTACTGCGAGGCCCAATAGGTGGATTGCTCGCAGGCACATTCTGGGTCTTCTGCCACGATTTGATTTGGATCTACCACAACTCCTTCATTACAGTCTACAAAGGCAACTTCATCCATTAAAGGTAAGTCTAAAGCTGGGTCAAACCCAAAACTTACCTGATTCCCATATAAACAAGTCATAGTCGCTTCAAAGTCTTGAATGACTGGATCTGAAGCATTACTCTGATTAGCTGGTCCTCCAAACTCACTTCCTGATCCTGTACTACTAAGTTGACTTGCCAAATCAGTTACTGAAGTTGCAACCCTCTGTGAACCCATATAATAATGCTTGGAAACCATTTGAGCTTGCTGGGATCTTCTTCTCGCCCGATGCCAGCCTAACTTTATCTAATTTGTAAGGTACCACTCCATTCGAATACTTACTTGCCAAATGTTTCCAAATGCCTTTACGCCAGCTTGGGGGATGTCTCCCTGACCGGTAAACCAAAATTGGGAAGGGTTAATGGCAAAGCCATAGGAGAAACCCAAGGTGAGCGATTTGGGCATCAGGAAAGGCAGCGGACCCTCAGCAAACCAATAGCTCAGATTTAGCTGATTTTGAATGTAATGCAGCTGGTAATTCCACTCCCTTACATTAGGGACATATCCAGGTGCAATAATGCCGCTGGTATCCACGGCATGGCTCGCTTTCCCATTTTCGAGTCGAAAGCCACTAAGGAAGGAGGTAGACCAATGGTCGGCAAAAGCATATTCATAGCCTACTTGCAGCCCCACCGAACTATGTCGCACCGATTGCTCGGAGCTCATCCCGCGTAAAGCGAAAATGCGGGCTAAGATGGAACGACTTTTTATCCGGAAAGCGAAGCCCCCGGTGATGTGCAATCTAGTATCCTCAAAAGGGAATTCGGCTAAATACGAAAGTTGATCTATGGAGCGGTTCTCCAGCATGTAAATCATTTCGAAGCTTGCCGATGAATTGGTATCGGCCCGAGCCTGAGCCCTTAATTGAGAAGTAAAACAAAAACTTAAGGCGAATAAATAGAACAGGTTTTTCATACTGTAAAGAAATAAAAAAGGACGACAGAGGCTATCTTAAATTAAAATTGCGGGGAAATGAAAAGCCCTTCATCCACTTTTATTCAGCTATTTTCGTTTATCAATGCAAAGCAAAAAAGCATGAATAATTGGAGGGCAGTACTTTTTTTAAGCCTTAGCTTCCTTATTGGTGGTTTAAACTTAAGTGGTCAGGGTTGCAGCGATGCCGGTTTTTGTACAGTAAACGGACTGCATCCACAAGAGGAAATGACGCAAGAAGATGGACCCAAGAACCAATTAAAAGTGGGCAGTTTTTATGGTTCGGCCGACTATTCTATTAACGTTTATGGAGCCTATCTCGAATTTCGCCGTCAGCTAAATGCGGCTTGGGGTCTAAGCGTTAAGGCGACCAGTTTAGGGCAAAACGGAAATGGTATTTCCACCTTTGGTCTGGGTGACCTTTTTCTTAATGGTACTTATCAAGCGAATGGCCAACTGAGTTTTACTCTCGGCGCTAAAATTCCTTTTAACCGTAGCGACCGCAGTGAAAATGGTAGTCATCTACCTATGGATTACCAATCGAGTTTAGGCACTTACGACCTTATTTTAGGCGCCGCCTATCAATTTGCAGGATGGCAAATTAGCGCAGGGTGGCAGCAACCGCTAATTCAGAACAACAACTTATTTAGACCGGGTTTCCATCCCTTCAACTCAGATTTAAGCGCCTTTCAGAATACCTATGGTTTCCAGAGAGCCGGCGATGTTTTACTGCGGATCTCCTACCCTTTGACCTTAAACCCAAAGCTTAGTCTCACCCCCAGCCTTTTACCCATTTACCATTTACAAAACGACCGCTACCAGAATTTTCGAGGCCAAGAATTTGAAATTGAAGGCTCGCAAGGTTTAACCCTAAATGTTAATTTTTACCTCGCCTACAGCCTTAGCAATAGTAGCGCCCTGCAATTAAATGCCGGCTTTCCCCTACTGGTTCGCGAGGCAAGGCCCGATGGTCTAACCCGCAGTTTTATTGCAAATTTGGAATACCGGATCAATCTCTAGAAGATGGAAAAATCGCAACAAAGTCACCGTTGGGGCATTCTGGGTTTGGGTAAAATTGCCCGCAAAATGGCCGCAGACCTGGCCCTAGTTCCCGAAGCTAAATTACAGGCGGTGGCCTCGCGTAGTGCTAAACGCGCCCAAGATTTTGCCTTCGAGTTTGGCGCCGAACGTATGTACCACGACTACCATGCTTTATGCGAAGATCCAGAGGTTGATATCGTTTACATTGCCACTCCCCACAGCTTTCACTTCGAGCATGCCTCCTTAGCGATTGAGGCCGGCAAGGCCGTTTTAGTGGAAAAACCCATGGGCTTAAATGCGCATCAGGCGAAAGCCTTAATCGAAAAAGCGCGCGCGCACGGAGTATTTTTAATGGAAGGCATTTGGACTCGCTTTATACCTATTACCGAAAAATACCTTGAATTACTAAAGGCCGAAATTATTGGTCCGATCAAGCGCCTTTCGGCTGATTTTGGTTTTAGACCAGCCTTTAATCCCGATCACCGACTCTTTAACCCCGATTTGGGAGGCGGCTCCCTACTAGATATCGGTATTTACCCACTGTACCTCAGCTTGCTCAGCTTGGGCAAAGCAGATACAATAAAAGTATCGGCTAAAATGGGTCCAAGCGGGGTGGATATTCGTTGCGAAGTGGAACTCAACTACCCCTCTGGTGCCGAAGCCCATTTACTGAGCAGCCTGGAAGAGGAAACCCCTACCGAAGCCCGGATAATTGGTGAAAAAGGCGAAATAAAACTGCATCGTCGCTTTCATCATAGCGAGTTATTAAGCCTCGATATCAATCAAAAAGTAAGAGAGATTAAACTAGCCTACCGCGGTTTGGGCTATGTGCATGAAATTGAAGAAGTGCATCGTTGTTTGGCGGCCGGACACCAAGAAAGCTCCAAGCTGCCCCTTTCTACTAGTTTAGAATTGGCGGAACTCTTGGATAAAGTGCAAGCCCAATTCAATAATTCCTAATTTGCAAAAAAAGCATATGCGGTATTTTATTCTGTTCCTATTCTTCGGCTGCTTTGCCCAAGCCCAAGAAAAACCCACTTATCAAGAGGTATTAGTCGAGTTCCACAAAAACTACATGCCCCGCTTCGAGGGACCCAGCGAACCAGTTTGGGAAAAACATCCTGATGGCTGGTATTATACCGTTTACAATTTTGATGGCCAAGCGCAAATAAGCGGTCGCTACCTTTTTTGGGATGCCAAGACTGGCGCATACCAAAAACTTGACTTCGATGCTGCCCCCGAGTTTCGGGACCCAAAAGCAGTTGCGGAAAACGAAGTACTACGCACGGGAAAGCCTTACCAATTGCAAGCCTTCTATGGTTATGCCGGCTGGGAGGATGATGTAATTGATAGTTTAGCCGGAAAAGAAGATTTAAGTGATGATCAGCTTTATGCTTTAGGCCGAGCCTACTCTTCTAAAGCGACTAGCCTCATTGAAGCGCGTGGAGCTATTTTCCAAGATGCCAAGAAAGCCTATATCAGTAGTCCGGATGACAAATTAAGCGACGGGGAATTACTCGAATACATGCACAACCGCGAAAATGCCCGTAATTGTTTTCGCAGTTTATCGCGCCAAACCAAAAACTACCCCACGCCGGTTGGAGAGCCCGAAATAAAGGCTGCCAATGAGATTATGACCGCCTATCTCGACCTACGACAATACTATTCTTATGCTAAGGCCAAGAGCCTCTTAACCCGTAACCTTTACCACAGTTTCATATCCGCTGAGGCCCGAAATCGCTTAATCTCTTGTCCGCCCAATGCCATTCTCATTACCAATGGAGACAATGACACCTACCCGCTTTATTACGAGCAAGATTTTCACAAGGTAAGACCCGATGTACGGGTGCTCAACCGAAGCTTACTGAACATCCCCGCCTACATCAACTTTTACCGCGAAGCCCACGGAGAGCAGCAAGCCATTAATTTAAGTCTAAGCGAGGAAATGCTAGCCAATGAAGCTAGTCAGATTACCCTGGTTCGTCCTGAGGGTGAGCGTGAATCAATTAAATGGGAGGATTTAGTTCGCTATCTAAAAGACCCAAAAAATCATTTCGTAGGCACGAAGATGAGCACTTGGAAAAGCCCCAGTCCCTTTGTTGAAATTAACTACCGCGGCACCACTTTGGTGCAACGAATTGACCGAGGCACACGTTCCGAAATGCTCCTCTTAGATATTATGGCCAACAACGATGCGCCGCTTTGCTTTGATGCCTTTACCGAAGGCTCTAAGTTAATGAGCTTTAGCAGCCATTTGGTGCGCCGAGGAATGGCCATTCTTCTCGATACGGTGGAGTACGACGTTACCCCGGGGCAATTAGGCACGGTGGACTTCGATGCGAGCTACAATTTACTCATGGAAGATTGGGGATATAGAGATTATGGCCACGAAATGCAATCAGCACAGAAATACGCCTTAGGCACGCGAGTAATTTTTATCAATACCCTATTCGCCAAACCCGACAGCACTTATGATGCTAAATGCCTCGAACTATTGGACCAATTGGAAGAATATGTGCCCACCGAAAAATTTCCCCATAAAGATCAGGTGTCTTTGCAACTAGCAATGGTAGAAATGAGCTTTGAGCGGATTGACAAGGCCCTTCAAATTGTAGACCAGGTGAAATTTCACCAGGAAAAAGTTTTGGCCAGCATGCCGGAGAAGCGGGAGGCTGAGCGCGCGGAATTTATATTGGACTATGCCAATCAGATACGAGCCATGCTGGTGGAGGAATAGGGAATTCCTTTTTTCTAGAGTTTAAATCATTAGGTTTTCTAAATTAATGCAGCGGAATTTGTTAGCCCTGAACTTCCACTGGTGAAGCATCCCCGGTCTATAAACAAAAAAAGAGGCCTAAGCCTCTTCTTCCATTCCGATTGACCGCCGGTAAATCTTAAAGAAATACAGGGGTAAAAAGAACACCACGAAAACAAAGACCGAGGCTACTAGTATCCAAGGGGCACCCATTAAGTGTAGCGCCTTAAATATGGAGGCCAGTCCGAATAGTATTCCTGCACTGAGTCCGCTTAGCAAGCGCCAGCGATCGTAGGACTTTTTAATCATTTTGAACTTAAAACGATCAAGGGTCCAGAAAGGCAAGAAAATAAAGAGGAAGACCAAAGCTCCCCCGAAGAGCATCACATTCGCGCCAGGCCAATGCAAAATTTTGAAGAGCACACCGGCACTAAAGGTCATGCTGGCTAATAGTCCGAAGACATAAAAGAATCTTTTCATAAGTATAATTTTATTAGCATTAAGCAAAAACAGCGTTTGCTGTTCTAGGGAGGCCAAACCATGGGGCGCCAAAATATTGATAGCTTCCTCCAACTGACTATCAAAATCTAGGTTTTCCTTTCCTTCAAACTCGAGGTAGCAGCAAAGGTGGTCAATGATATCATCCGAGAGTCCGGGTACCTTAAACTGGTGCCCTTCTACTATCGCACGTATTTTATCTTCTTGAGCTTCAGTTAAGCGCATAGTTATTCTGATTAGGGAACAAGACTTTACTAAGGGTAGCCATAAACTCCTTGAGCTCTTCGATACCTAATACCTGCTGCTCTTGGCCTTGCTTGGTTAATTCGTAATACTTGCGTTTACGCTTGCCTACCGCCACTTCTTTAAACTGCACCAATTTATCTTTATGCAGCTTGGCTAAGGCCGGATAGAGTGAACCGTCTTTGAGGATAATTTTCTCATCCGATAACTCTTTTACCTTTTGGTAAATCTCATAACCGTACATACTGCCCTGCTCGGCTAAGAGCTGTAAAATCATCACCTGCAAGGTTCCTTTTAAAAGTTCTTTTGAATACATAGGACAAATATACATTTTAATTCTATACATCATAATTCTATGTATTAATATTTGAATTAATCACTAACTAAAAGAAAAGGCGACCCCTTGCGGAGTCGCCTTACCAACCAAACAACATAACACCTGACTAATCTATTACCCGTTCGATCAAAATCACGATGAGTCAGATGTTCTATCTAGAAACTTAAGGGAGTAGTACTTTATCAACTACCTGGATAACCCCATTCTTTTGGTATACATCATATACCGAAATATTGGCAACTGCGCCTTGTCCATCTTCCACGCTAATATTGCGCGGACCATTCATACGAAACTTAAGCAATGAGCCTTGCACTGTTTTCAACTCGGCATTGCCACCGTTTTCCTTGATAAGCTTAGCAATGGCTTGGAAGTCGTACTTCCCTGCCACCACGTGATAAGTTAGTACCGCCTGCAGTTTACTTTTGTTCTTCTTTTCTAAAAGACTCTCCACGGTACCTTCAGGCAAATTTTCGAAGGCATCGTTCACCGGAGCAAAAACGGTAAAGGGACCATCACCTTGCAAGGTCTCCACCAAATCGGCCGCTTTTACTGCAGCCACCAAAGTGGTATGATCCTCAGAGTTTACGGCATTACTTACGATATCCTTCATTGGATACATGGCTTCGCCACCAACTTTTACGGTTTGGGCCGAAAGGCCAAGGCTTAGACTTAAAGCAAATGTGAGTAGAGCTAATTTTTTCATAATTTCATTATTCATTTCTATCATTTACGGCCAAAGCGCTTGATCGGATTTCCCATGCTGCGAAAATTTCTATTCACTCTTCTCCTTACCACTAACTTTTTACTTGCGGCCAAGGCACAGGTCACCTTTATTCTTAAACCTAATCCCGGGGTAGATACGGCCCAAGCGCTTTTCTTGGCGCATAATTTTAACCGCTGGCAAGCCGGTGACCCCAATTTTCAATTTAAAGGAGGGATACTTCGCACCAAGCTTAGTCGTCGCAATTTGCAATACAAAATATGCGGGCTCAGCTGGGATGTAGTCGAAGCTTCCGCTGATGGGCACCCGGTTCAAAATCGCCAGGGTTATTACCATGATGGGGATACGATTTACCTCCAAATCGCAGGCTTTGAACAAAAAGGTGACCATCCGCCGAAAGGCGTGGCACTTTTAAAAAGCAATAAGCAATTACTTTATAAGGGCGAGCAGCGAAAAATATGGGTTTACCTACCGAAAAACTATCACTCGACTAAAGACAAGTATCCCGTACTTTATTTACAAGATGCACAAAACCTATTCTTGGGCTTAGAGGGTAGTCCGGATAAATGGCAAGTAGCCCAAACCTTAGACTCCTTAAAATTAAACCTAATTGTAGTCGCCATTAATCACGGCGGGATCAAGCGCATTGATGAATTAAGCCCCTTCCTCAATGAAAAGCACGGCGGCGGAGAGGGCGATGCTTATTTGGACTTTGTGGTGGGGCAAGTAAAACCTTGGGTCGACCAAAACTACCGTAGTCTAGCCAGCCGCGAACATACTTACATCGGCGGCAGCTCCTTGGGCGGTTTAATTTCGATGTATGCCTTGCTTAAATACCCCGATACTTTTGGCGGCGGATTAGTTTTTTCTCCCTCCTATTGGTTTAATCCAGAAGTGCTGGAAATGGCGCGGAATTTTCCTCCAAAAAAACGCACCTTTGTATACCAAGTGGTAGGCAATCAAGAAGGCAGCATGCCCGAAGCATTTATGCGCGACCTTCGAAAAAGTGAAGCGCTGCTCGATAGTGTGCCTGCAATATGGACCCATCATTCGGAAATCATTGAGGGCGCCAAGCATAATGAACATTTTTGGCGCCGCGAGTTTCCCAAGGCCCTCACTTGGTTTTTCGAAAATAGTCCACTAAAGGATTTAAAAAATGACTAAAGCTTTACAGAAGCAACGTAAATACGATATAGCCTACCTGCGCATGGCGCGCGAATGGGCCAAACTCTCGCATTGCCAAAGAAGGCAAGTAGGAGCCATCATTGTTAAAGACCGCATGATTGTCTCCGATGGCTATAATGGCACTCCAACTGGCTTTGAAAACAAATGCGAAGACGAAGACAATGCTACTAAATGGTACGTCCTACACGCGGAGGCAAATGCGATACTAAAAATGGCAAGTTCTACGCATAGCAGTAATGGCGCCACCCTTTACCTAACCATGTCGCCTTGCAAAGACTGCAGCAAATTGGTGCATCAGTCCGGTATTAAACGATTGGTATACATTCAGCGTTATAAGGACGACAGTGGTCTGCAATTTTTGGAAAAAGCAGGCGTAGAATTAACGCAGATACCCGCAGAAGAACTTGAATAATTCCAAAACTCTATACCCTTTATTATTGGCAGCGGCCATGCTTTTTGGCATTGGCCTAGGCGTCTTCTTTAACTTCCCTCATAAAACCGTAGTTTTTAATGAGGCGAGCGAAAGAGAACAGAAACTCCGCCAAATCATTAATTACATCGATTACGAATATGTCGATCAGGTGAACACCGATAGCCTCTTGGATCAAACCATATCGGAGTTATTACATCACCTCGACCCCCACTCTACCTACATTCCCGAAGATCAGGTATCGGCTAGTGAAGAGTCGATTCGGGGCTCTTTTGTGGGAATCGGTATCGAGTTTAAGATTTACAATGATAGTTTAACCGTGGTACAAGTAATGCCCGATGGCCCTTCTGCCAAAGCGGGGATTATTGCCGGTGACCGCATACTTTTGGCCGACACAGTTCAGCTTTTTGGACCAAGCTTAAATTCTCAAAAAGTACTAGCTACGCTTAAAGGTGTATCCGGCACTAGCGTAAAACTAGGCCTCTTTCGACCGGCCGAAAACCTACATCTGGAAATAGATGTAAAGCGAGGCGAAGTCGGACTTAATTCGGTAAGCTCTTACTTCTTACTAAACGATTCGGTTGGCATTATAAAGCTCACCAAGTTTACAGCGCGAAGTGCCCAAGAAGTGCGTCGTTCATTGCGCGACCTGCAAAATGAAGGGGCGAAGAACATTATCCTTGACCTTCGTGATAACCCCGGCGGCCTATTGGCAGCGGCCGACCAAATAGCCGATGAGTTTCTATCCAAAGGGCAGATGATCGTATTTACCAAAGACCGCCAAGGGGAAATTGAAGAATTTTACGCTTCCCGTCGGGGATACTTCGAAAAGGGAGGCTTAGCAGTTCTTATCAATCGCGGTAGTGCCTCAGCGAGCGAAATTGTAGCGGGGGCGGTGCAGGATCATCAGCGCGGAATTATTGTGGGTCGCCGTTCCTTCGGAAAGGGACTAGTTCAAGAGGAAATTAGCCTGCAAGACGGATCTAAAATGCGACTCACCACCCAGCGCTATTACACCCCTTCGGGCCGATCTATCCAACGCGACTACGACACTTACGATCAAGCTTATTACTACCATGGCAATACAGGATCTGAGCAAAGCAGTGATTCTACCGTGCTCCTTCCAGAGGAAACTGAACTAAAGGAAAGACGCAATATTGGGGGTATCCTACCCGATGTGGAAGTGGGTTACGACACCACTTCTAGCACCCGCCTGCTCTATCACTTAGCGATGACGGTTAACCTCGATGAGCAAGCCTTTAAATACGTGGATGAACGCCGCAAAGAATTGGCCCTTTGGCAAGAAGATAGCTTTGTAAAGCATTGGCAAGCCGACTCCACTGTTTTGGAAAGCTTCTTTGGTAAACCAGTGACGGAACGTATTGTTAAGGAGAATGAACTTGAACTGGCAATTTTGAAAAATCGTCTCAAAGCCTTTATTGCCTACAATCGTTTTGGTACCCGAGCCTACCAAAGGGTCTATGCCCTAGACGATGCTTATGTGCAAGAAGCTTTAGGAGCCCTAAAAGAAAAAGAATGGAATACCGCAGATTAGGAAAATCGGGACTACAAGTCTCCGAAATGAGTTTTGGATCTTGGATCACTTTTGGCACCCAAATCGGTAAAGATTTAGCCACAGAATTAATGGCTTATGCCTACGACCATGGGGTAAACTTCTTTGATAATGCCGAAGTGTATGCCGATGGCAAATCGGAACTATTAATGGGTGAGGTTTTGAAGGACCTCAATTGGAGTCGCGATTCTTATTTGGTATCCAGTAAAGCCTATTTTGGTATCAGCGGATTAAAATATTCTAAGCCCACCCAAAAGGGCAATACCCGTAAGCATTTAACCGAAGCTTGCCATCAGGCTTTAAAACGTTTGCAGGTAGACTACCTCGATTTATTTTACTGCCACCGACCCGATAAGGAAACTCCGATCGAGGAGACGGTTTGGACCATGCATAATTTAATCCAGCAGGGTAAAATTTTGTACTGGGGCACCTCAGAGTGGAGTGCGCAAGAAATTATGGAGGCCCATATGGTTGCCCGTCAATACAATTTGATTCCGCCTACCATGGAGCAGCCGCAGTACAATTTGTTCCATCGCGAAAAAGTAGAAGTGGAGTTTAGCCAGATTTACAAAACCGTAGGTCTAGGCACCACTATCTGGAGTCCGCTGGCCAGTGGTGTCCTCACTGGAAAGTACAACAATGGAGTCCCCGAAAACTCTCGCCTTTCCTTAGAGGAGCTTAATTGGTTAGCCAAAATGAACCTGCAGGAAGACTGGTTCAATAAGGTGAATAAACTTACTGATGTAGCAAAAGACCTTGGATTAAGCATGCCAGTTATGGCTATCGCCTGGACTTTAAAAAACCCCAATGTAAGCACCACTATTTTGGGCGCCTCAAAGCTTAGTCAGCTCGAAGAAAATCTCAAAGCCGGAGCGGCTAAAGAAAAGCTTAGCCCCGAGGTAATGGAGCGTATCGAAGCGATAATCGACAACCGCCCAGTTCACCCACCTTTCTAAAACTTGGCCGCCGCTGCTCAAAAAGCGCAGGATTGGTTTCGGTCATTGGACTGGGAACCTGCCGCCTTTCAGGAGGCTGCTTGGCGCGCTTATGCCGATGGAAATTCGGGTATTGTAAACGCGCCCACTGGTAGTGGCAAGACTTATTCTTTGCTCCTACCGGCCCTATTGCATTCCAATTCCAAAAAAGGGCTCTGCATCCTTTGGATTACCCCTATTCGGGCCTTAGCTAAAGAAATTCGGCAGTCGGCTGAACGCGCAATCGAAGGCATGGGCCTGGAACTCACGGTAGACATTCGCACAGGGGATACCAGTACTAGTCAGCGTGCCAAGCAAAAAAAGCAAATGCCGCATTTGCTCATCACTACTCCGGAGAGTTTGCATTTGCTGCTCGCCATGAAGGAGAATGAGCGCATCTTTAAAAAACTACACACGGTAGTAGTGGATGAATGGCATGAGCTTATGGGCTCCAAGCGGGCGGTGCAAATGGAGTTGGCCTTGAGCCGCCTGCGAGGGATGAATCCCAATTTACGCACTTGGGGGATTTCCGCAACTATAGGGAATATGGAGGAAGCCATGCAGGTTTTGCTAGGCCCCGAATTTCCAGAAGCGAAAACCGCGCTTATTCGCTCGGGCATGCGCAAGGCCATCGAAGTAGTTTCGGTATTACCTGATTCGGTTGAAGTACTCCCCTGGGCGGGACACCTAGGTATAAAAATGTTGGAGAAGGTAATTCCAGTTATTATGGAATCGGAATCGACCCTCATTTTCACCAATACTCGCTCCCAGGCAGAAATATGGTATCAACGCATATTAGATGTAGCCCCCGAGCTTGCAGGCTTAATGGCGATGCACCACAGCAGCATTTCAAAAGATTTACGCAATTGGGTCGAAGACGCCCTTTATACGGGCCAATTAAAAGCGGTGGTTTGCACTAGTAGTTTGGACTTGGGTGTGGACTTCCGCCCGGTAGAGACCATTATACAGGTTGGCTCTCCCAAGGGAGTGGCGCGCTTCATGCAAAGGGCTGGGCGCAGTGGTCACCAGCCGGGAGCCACCAGTCGAATTTACTTTGTCCCCACCCACAGTTTAGAATTGGTAGAGGCAGCCGCATTGCGACAGGCTATTGAGGAAGAATTAGTAGAAGCACGCTTTCCTTACCTACGCTCTTTCGACGTACTCGTGCAATTCTTGGTTACGCTAGCCGTTGGTTCTGGCTTTAAGCCTGATGCGATTCTTCCGGAAATTCGGGCCACCTTTTCCTATCAAAGTCTACAAGACCATGAATGGCAGTGGTGTTTAGATTTCATTCGCCACGGAGGCGATAGCCTCGAATCCTACGATGAGTTTCACAAGGTAGAAGTGGATGAAGATGGCCTTTACAAGGTCCAACGCCGACGCACCGCTATGCGCCACCGCATGAGTATTGGCACCATTGTGGGCGATGGGGTAGTGAAAATCAAATTTGAAAGTGGTGGTTATTTGGGCACTATAGAAGAGTATTTTATTTCGCGATTAAAGCCCGGTGATGTCTTTTGGTTTGCTGGTCGGAATCTAGAACTGGTGCGCTTCCGCGGAATGGAAGCTCAGGTTAAATTAAGTCGCAGTAAAAAAGGACAGGTTCCCAGTTGGCAAGGCGGTCGGATGCCTCTTTCGGCACAAATGGGTCAGATGCTTCGCCAGAAGCTAGAGGAGAGTCATAATCGTAGCAGCAGCGACCCCGAACTCAAACTAATTAGTCCGCTCTGGGAGGTACAAGAAGAACGTTCCATTATTCCCAGGCGGGAGCAATTGCTCATCGAGAAAATGTGCAGCCGAGAGGGGCATCATTTATTTGTATATCCTTTTGAAGGCAGGGCGGTTCACGAGGGAATGGCGGCACTTTTAGCCTATAGGCTATCTCTTTTAGAGCCCTTTAGTGCCAGTATTGCTATGAATGATTATGGCTTCGAATTACTGAGCGACAAGCCTTTTCCTATCGAAGATGCCTTGGACTCTGACATCTTTAGCACAGTAGACCTGCGGGAAGATATCATGCATAGTGTAAATGCCATTGAATTGGCGGGTAGACGCTTCCGTGATATCGCGGTTATCTCGGGCATGGTTTATCGGGGCTACCCCGGCGAACCCATCAAAGACAAGCATTTGCAAAGCAGTAGCTCCTTAATCTTTAAAGTGCTCAACGATTATGAACCCGAAAACCTTTTATTGCAACAAGCCTATGAAGAGGCTCTGGAGTTCCAATTAGAAGAAGGAAGGCTTCGCCAAGCTTTAGAACGCATAGCGGAGCAAGACATAATTATTCAGGAACTCGAAAAACCCAGTCCCTTTTGCTTTCCAATTATGGTTGATCGACTTCGGGAACGGATGACTACCGAAAGCTTGGAAGAAAGGGTAAAGAAAATGCAATTGGATTTAGGGTGATCCGAGATAAGAGGAAAAGCCAATGGGCAGCTTAATCCCTGCTATCGACAGTCGATGTCATCTTGAGCCGTTCGAAAGACGGTTCAACAGGCGCAGCATGAAGGTAAGATATCTCTAAAAGCAAGATAACTTCTTCTCCTTCTCTATTCTTCTAAATACTCCTGCTTCAATATCCCATAATCCCGTATCAAGCGATCCACATCCTCTTCACTAGTACCGTCGTAATAGCCACGAATGCGTTTTTCTTTATCGATTAACACGAAGTTTTCGGTATGGATAAAGTCCGCTTCATCGCCCTTCCCCCCTTGATCGAAAATGGCGAAGTAGGAACGGCGGGCCAAATTGTAAATCTGAGGCTTGTCGCCCGTGAGGATGTACCATTTGCCGGGGATGGCACCCTGCATATCAGCATAAGCTTTAATTACCGGTACTGAATCCATTTCGGGAGTTACAGAATGTGAAAGAATAGCAAAATCCGATTGATCCTTTAAAACCTCTTGCAAGCGCCGCTTCTGTACCGCCATGTCTTTGCAAATATCCGGGCAAACCGTAAAGAAGAAATCCGCCACATAGATCTTACCTTCCATATCGGCATCGCTTAAAGTGTCGCCGTACTGATTAATTAAGGCAAAAGGCAGGACCTTATGATTACGTCCCTTACCGCGCATATCTTCGGCCACTAAACGTCGATCTAGCTCAGACGGATTATAGATAGGCAGACGGGGCTTAGGCTTTAGGATAAAATAAGATCCGGTAATTCCGCCTACAAATACTAAAACCAAAACCGCAATACGCAACCAGTCGGTAGTCGTCAATTTCACTTTCATAATGCAAAAATAGGAAGCAAGTCACCTATAATCGGTGATTTGCTTCTTAACTTCGTCGCAAAGTATTTCCTATGAAGAAACTAATCCTATTCCTAGTTGCAGGTGCCTTTGCGGTGGCTTGTAACAATAGCGCTGAAAATGCAAATTCAGCGGCCAGTGGCACTAATCTAATCGACTCCTTAAAAAGTGAGGTAATGGCTTTACACGATAAGGTAATGCCAGAAATGACGCCGATGAGTAAAATGCAAGGTGACTTAATGCAAGCCTCCATAGGTTCGGAAGACAGCCTTGAGATTATGACTGCCGCCACCGAGCTAAAGTTTGCTAAAGATGCTATGATGAAGTGGATGCACGATTACTCAGGTGCCTGGAATGACAGCTGGAGCGACAGCGAAAAAGCCGAATTCCTAAAAGCCGAAAAAGATAAAATGGCCCGCATCGACGAAATTACCCAAAAGGCCTTAGTAAACGGAAAAGCGATGCTTAATAAGCTAGAGAATGCTGCTCCTCAGGACTCCATTGCTCCAGTCGAGTAGCAATCGAATCCCATAATTTTAAACGGGCAGCTAGGGCTTTCTTAGCTGCCTGTTTTCCTTCCTCCCATTTCTGTTGATCATTACCGCAAAGCTCGCGGATCATCTTTTCGGCCATGGGTCCGTGTTCATCGCCATCGATTTCAATGTGGCGCTCCAAATAATACACGAAAGCACTTAACTCGCCACCGAACTTGGCGTTTAGATCTCTAACAATCTCTGTAAATAAATCGGGGATTAAATCTTCGCGACCAAAAGTAAAAGCGGCGGCAATTTCATGCGTCCCACCATCGCGAACTATTTCCCAAGAAGTTCTGATGAAGTCGAGGACCACTGGATCTAATTCCGCCACATTGTACTTCATCACCGATTTAAGACTATGCCCCTCGCGTACCTTGCGCACCAGGTGATTAATCGCCCTAGTATCGGCACCGCATTGGTTCATTGCGTGTAGGTACATCTCGTAATGGCTAGCTGGCTCCCCATTTATATCGAGGTCACTTTCTTCGGCTAGTACAATATCATTGATAAGACGTCGGGCAATGCGACTTTCACTTGGGGTCCAAGCTTCTTCCACCGAGGTTAAGCGACGTTGCAAAGCCTTCAGCAAAAGCATGAAATCCCAGACTGCAAAAACATGGTGCTCCATAAAAATGCGAAGCTGTCCAAGATCCTGAAACTGATTATAAATAGGATGCTTTAATAAGGCTTCGCGTTCTTCACGAATTGCCTGCTTTATACCAAGAATATCAAAATCCATGTCTCCAACTACTTTTTCTTGTATATCGGTACGGTAGAACAAGCTTCCCCAAACATGAGGCTCTTTACTACCTTTTGTAATTCCATACTAAACTTTAGGTAGGCCTGTGGCGGAATTGGCAAAGACCCACAACCTTTAAGGATCACCCTTTTATCCTTGAATTGTTCCAGATCCAGTTTTGAAAGCACTTCATCCATCACTACCGTTTCCAGAATTGCCTGATCACCAAAAACTACTTTCTTGGCCAGACCTTGCAGATAGGAGCCCAAGAGCATATACGCCCACTGGGGAACAATAGCATCGGCCGAACAGAATACCGCCACATAAGCGTCTTGGTATTGCGACCAATCGTGCTCCTTTAAGTGGGCTCTAAAATCTTTTTCACGCAATATCATGCCCTCATAAAGCCAGGGAGCAATATCCAAATTTAAGCGTGCTGCTCGCGGATAGTAGTCCTCCAGACTAAGGGTGATTAGACCACTTTCGGCTACCTTATTGCGAATTTCCTCCATCGATTAGTTCTTATAATATCTATATCCCTCCCGATTAGCTTCGGTTGCTAGGCCCTGAAAACGTATGCCTTTACGCGCAAGCACCGGGTCTTTTTGACTGCCTCTATGCAAGGCTTCGTAGCTTTCAAAGCTCACGAGCCTTCTATTTTCAAGGCTAGCAAAAATATTTTCCTGCGGCAAGGCGCTTTGCCAGTTTTCGGCGAATCGACCTGAAAACACTTTGGACTTCGATCCACTGCCATAAGCAATAAACCCTATGTTCTGATCTTTCAAATAACGTCCTTCTTCCCTAGCCACTTCTAACAAGGAAAGGAAGCTCATAAAGATTGAAGCAGTATACATATTACCAATTTTGGAGGAAGCCCTTTCACCAGCCTCAATGCGTTCGGAAATAAATTGGCGGTAATACGCCGATTTGGAAGCTGCTTTTAAAAAGTCCATATCCCAATTTGGGCTTTTGCCGGATGGCATACCTAATTCTGCGACTAAGTTAGCTAGGTCAGCTGCGCTCAATCGTTCGAGCCACATTTCGGTGAACATGCGGCGAGCTTGGAAGGCATAGGGTAAATGGAAAACCATATAAGGCCAATCCTCCAATAAGTTAAAACCTTCTCTTTGGGATTCTAAGTGCTTTAAAGCCTCCGAGGTTCGAGCCTTATAACAGTCGTTGGAATAAGGTCCGTCGAAAACAGGTTCTTCCTTAAATAACTCAATCTCCGACTTATCACTGCCCCAGAAAGGATGATTAGCGCTTTCCAAAAGCGCCTCCACATCTTTGGGACTTATGTTGGTACCAAGCAAGGAAGCAGCAGCCTTCAATAACTCAGTTTTATTGTACACCCGGCGCGGTTTAAAGAAATCATATTCACTTTTTGTAGCCACCCCGTAGGTCTCATCTAGAATCAAAAGTTTTGGGTTGGCACTAATGGAAAGTGCTACCGCACCTGCCCCTTGCGTATATTCTCCGGTGCTGCCTAGATCGTATTGCGCTTTATCAGCAGCAATAACGATAGCCTTCCGACTTGGATTTAAGCGGATATAATCTACTGAATTCAGCAAGGCATCTACTCCACCAATGCAAGCGAAAGTCATGTCTATGATATCGCAATTGCGCAAGCAGCGTGGTCCAAATTTAGGGGTCAATCGCTCTTCGATAATCCCCAATATATAGGCGGCCGTAGGCTTAGCTGCATCCAAAGCAGATTCTGTTCCTAGATAAATACGATCAATCTCTGCTGGATTTAGCCCTTGTTCTTCCATCAGTCGAAGGGCTGCTTCGGCGGCCATGGTGGCCACATCCTCGTCGGCATCGCAAAGCGCCATGCCCTCGAGACCCAATCCTTTATTTAGTTTTGCATAATCGATTCCCCTTGCCTCAGCTAATACTTCAATTGGCAATACTAGTGAGGGAACATAATAGTGTATGCCGTCGATCCCTGTTTTTGTCATATCATAAAAATCCCAATTCCAACATTGCTTCCTCGCTCATCATATCCTTGGTCCAAGGTGGATCAAAGGTGATTTCCACCTCAACCTCTTTTACCCCTTCGATAGTTCCTACCTTTTGCTTTACCTCCTCAGGCATACTTTCGGCCACCGGGCAATTGGGCGAGGTAAGGGTCATTAGAATTTTAACATCACCTTCGCTGCTTACTTGAACGTCATAAATAAGCCCTAGCTCGTAAATATTCACCGGGATTTCTGGATCAAAAATGGAGCGCAGCATATCTACTACATCGTCTCCAATTTTTTGCATTTCAGCGTCGTTCATAGCTCTGGTGTTTTATTTGGCTTGTAGAGCCAAAGCGTAAAATTTCATTTGTTTAACCATGCTTAAAAGTCCGTTGGCCCGGGTCGGACTCAAATGTTCTTTTAAGCCAATTTGATCTAAAAAGCGGAGGTCTGCCGCAGAGATATCGGTGGCCTTCTGACCATCAAAAACGCGCACCAATAGAGCGATTAAGCCTTTGGTCAAAATCGCATCCGAATCCGCTGTAAAGCGAACCGCATCTTTATCGCCTTCGGCGTGCAGCCAAACGCGACTCTGACATCCTTTAATAATATTGTCCTCCACTTTGTAAACTTCATCGATAAGCGGTAATGATTTACCTAAATCGATTAAATACTCATAGCGTTGCATCCAATCGTCGAACATGCCAAATTCGGCAATGATGTCTTCTTGAATTTCGGAAATACTGGCCATTAGATTGTATTTACAAGGTGAACGTGACTCACCGCCAAGTCTCGCTTATCGCGTTCGGCATAGTCGGAATGTAGCTTCGTATTGGCTAAAGCTTCCGGCTCACCGGGACGGGCTTCACGCTCGGTAATATTAAAATTCAATTCTCGGTACAATTGTTCGTAGTCACTTAAGCGCCAGCGATTTTGCGGTTGTACAGAGTTATCGATACGCGCCCAAGCCTTTTCGCTGTAACGCAGGAAATTGTATATGGTAATGCTGGAATCCAAATGGGCGAAATGATCCGACATATCAATAAAGTGACTCATGATTCCCTCAGGCTTTAAGACCCTTTTAAACTCAAGCAATATCTCTTTCAATACCTCGGGGTATACATGTTCAAAGACATTATTGCTATGAATAAGGTCAAATTGCCCATCCGCATCGCTCAGTTTTCGAGCATCTCCTACACGGTATTCAAAGTTGAGGATAAGCATTAAGCTCTCTTGATCCATAGAACGGCAATCAATTTTCTGTAATTGCTCAATTCGTTCGGAGCGGAAATACTCATCAAATGCCGACAGTTCATTTGCTTTCAAAGCCTTCTGAAAAGCCTCAATACAATCGCAAAGGGAGTCGTGGGTCATAAGGCGGTTAAGGTCAATGCTACTTACCTGCTTTGCCCCGGCCAAATAGAAACTTAGCGGCACTACTGGATACCAGCCTGTTCCAAGCTCTAGGCTTTTAAAACTAGTAGCTAGACCAGCTTTTTTGGCAAAACGTAAATGATCGAGTGCATGCACCAGTTTGTCTTGGAAGTATTGATCGCTGAGTCGCACTCCCTTGGTGATGTATTTCTGGAACCAGTAATTAAGTTTATGACTCCCTGGCAGGAAGGAAATAACTTTCTGGATGAGCGCTTTTAGAACCCACTTCTTCATCTTAACTCAACATGGCCACCGCCTTTTTCAAGGCTTCAACCAGCTTATCTATTTCAGGTTTGGTATTGTAAAAAGCAAAACTAGCTCTTAATGTGCCAGGAATATCAAAATGCTGCATGATTGGTTGGGTACAATGGTGACCCGTGCGCACAGCGATGCCCAGTTTGTCTAGGATTACTCCCATATCATAGGGATGAATAGCGCCTATCAAAAAGGAAATTACCGAAGTCTTATCCTCGGCCTCACCAATGATGCGTAAATCGGGAAAAGCCGCTTTTAGCTGAGCGGTTCCATATTCCAGGAGTTCTTTCTCATAGGCCGCAATAGCATCCAAGCCGATTGAATTCATATAATCAATCGCCGTTCCTAGCACAATGCCTCCTTCGATATGAGGAGTGCCAGCTTCAAACTTATGAGGCAGTCCAGCATAAGTGGTTTTTTCGAAACTCACCTCGGCAATCATTTCTCCGCCCCCTTGATAGGGAGGCATGGCCTCTAGGATATGGCGCTTTCCGTAAAGCACACCAATACCCGTCGGACCAAATATTTTATGTCCGCTGAAACAGTAGAAGTCAGCATCAAGATCCTGAACATCCACCGCCAAATGAGGAACCGCTTGGGCTCCGTCAATTAGGACCATGGCTCCTTTTTCGTGCGCCATGGCAATAATTTCCTTTACCGGATTAATGGTTCCTAAGGCATTGGAAATATGATTAACCGCCACCAATTTGGTTTTAGAACTTAGCAGATCGGCATAAACCTCCATGCGCAATTCACCCTTCTCGTTAATGGGAATCACTTTAAGCTTTGCTCCACTGCGCTCGCAGAGCATTTGCCAAGGCACAATATTGGAATGATGCTCAAGCTGAGAAACGATAATTTCATCTCCCTCGCCAATCATTCCCTGACCAAGGCTATTGGCTACTAGGTTAATACTATCGGTTGTGCCTTTGGTAAAAAGTACTTCGGCAGCTTCGGCGGCATTGAGGTGCACCCGGACCTTTTCTCGTGAGGCTTCAAAGGCGTCGGTGGCCTTCTGACTAAGATGATGCACGCCGCGGTGCACATTAGAATTTATGGATTGGTAGTAATCTGAGATGGCATCGATAACCACTTTTGGCTTTTGGGTGCTAGCTGCATTATCGAAATAAACCAAAGGACGCCCATTCACTTCTTGGTGAAGAATTGGGAAGTCCTCACGGATTTTATCAATATCTAAAAGCGCGGTTTCGCTGCTGTTCATAGATTACAATTCAAAGTCTAGATTAACATTTAGCTTATTGGCAATCTGGCGGTTTAGCTTCTTACGTAAAGCGGGAATCTTCACATTACGCAAGCTATCGTTGGCAAAAGCATAAAGTAATAAGGCCTTAGCTTCTTTTTCAGGAATACCACGGCTCTGCATGTAGAATAAGGCTTCGTCGTCAAGCTGGCCTATGGTACAGCCGTGCGAGCACTTCACATCGTCGGCATAAATCTCCAACTGAGGCTTGGTATCAATAGAGGCTTTATCAGTAAGTAAAATGTTGTTATTCTGCTGGAAAGCATTGGTTTTCTGGGCATGGGGATGCACCATTACCTTACCGTTGAATACCCCATGAGCATTAGCATCGTATATCCCCTTATACAATTCATCGCTGTAACAATTAGGCACTTTATGGTCTACCAAGGTATGGTGATCTACTGTTTGGCCCTCATCGATAATAGTAATGCCATCCAAATAGCTTTGGGTATATTCTTCCTCTAGGAAAAAGTTGAGGTTATTACGAACAAACTTATTGCCCAGCGCAAAGGTGCCTACCGTTACCGAACTATTCGCATACTGCTTAACGGAAGTGCTGTCGATTAAAGAAGCTGTGTGCACATCATTCTGAATCTTGTAATAATTCAGTCTGGAATCGCGCAAAGCAAAAATCTCAGTTGCCACATTGGTCAACACTGGCTTAGAACTTAAGCTCTGATGACGCTCTAAAATACTCACCTCGGCATTCTCTTCTACTACCACTAAGTTGCGGGGTTGCGACATAGTTTCAACACCGTGGTCGGTAGTAATGAAGATTAGCTCCACCGGCTTATCCGCCGTTTGGTTGCGCTTAATGCGGATAAAAGCGCCTTCCTTCGCAAAAGCAGTATTTACTGATGCCAAGGCTTCCTCCTTGGGAAGGGCTTTGTTGAAATACTTTTCGGCTACATCACGGTACTTGGTAAGCATACTGCTAAAGGTGCAGATGTCGAATTTCTCGTGAGTGGTTTCACTTAGCCAGGAGCTATAATAGCCATCGATAAACACCAATTTATAGGTATCGGTATCGCTAAGGAAGAACTTCTTAATGGCAGAGAAGTCAACGGTATTGTCATCACTTAAAAATACACGGTAATCGTGCTTAAGGATGGGTTTTAGATTAGTATACTTCCACTCCTCGTGACGTTTAGTAGGAAAACCACTTTCTACAAAACGCTCGAACGCTTCTTTGCGACGATTATGGACCTCTCCAAGCGCCTGACCATTGAGTTCGTTTTCAAAAACGAGGAAGGAAGATTCTAATTTATCTTTTAATGCTTCCAATTTCTTTTGCTTTTGGGATTAGCCTTCTACCCTTTCTTCTTTAATCCAATCGTAACCTTTGGCTTCTAGCTCATGGGCAAGAGTCTTGTCGCCACTTTTCACGATACGGCCTTTGTAGAGGACGTGCACAAAATCGGGCACAATGTAATCGAGCAAACGCTGGTAGTGCGTAATCACAATCACCGCATTATTCTTGCTCTTCAGTTTATTTACCCCATTGGCCACAATACGCAAGGCATCGATATCTAAACCAGAATCTGTTTCATCAAGAATGGCCAATTTGGGCTCCAACATGGCCATTTGAAAAATCTCATTACGCTTCTTCTCACCACCTGAGAAACCTTCATTAAGGCTGCGGCTCAAGAAAGCATTATCGATTTCCAGTAAGCTCATTTTCTCGCGCATTTTCTTCAACATTTCGTTGGCTGGCATGGCCTCTTCACCCTTTGCCTTGCGCGATTCATTAATGGCGGTTTTGATAAAATTGGTTACCGTAACCCCAGGTATCTCTACCGGGTATTGGAAGGACAAGAAAATTCCTTTGTGCGCACGTTCATCCGGACCCAAATCCAGAAGATCTTCGCCCTCAAAGTCGATGTTCCCGCCGTTTACTTCATAGTCTTCACGACCGGCAATTACCGATGAAAGAGTACTTTTTCCAGAACCATTCGGTCCCATGATGGCATGTACCTCTCCTGGCTTTACCTCTAGATCAATTCCTTTTAATATTTCTTTTCCTTCAATACCTGCCTGAAGGTTGCTGATTTTTAACATGACTCTGAATTAATATTATCCTACTGATCCTTCTAGACTAATAGCCAATAATTTTTGCGCTTCTACCGCAAACTCCATCGGCAATTGGTTCAGTACATCTTTACAATATCCGTTTACAATAAGGGCAATCGCCTCTTCCTCGCCAATACCACGTTGCTGGCAATAGAAAATTTGGTCTTCACCAATTTTTGAGGTAGTCGCCTCATGCTCAATTTTCGCACTCTTGTTTTGTGTTTCGATATAGGGGAAGGTATGCGAACCACATCCATCACCCATTAAGAGCGAATCGCACTGTGAGAAGTTGCGTGCATTTTCGGCTCGCGGGCCGATTTTAACCAAGCCTCGGTAGGAACCATTCGATTTACCCGCGCAAATCCCTTTACTAATAATGGTACTCTTGGTGTTTTTACCCAAGTGAATCATCTTAGTACCAGTATCGGCTTGTTGATAGTTATTGGTAACGGCAACGGAATAGAATTCACCTACCGAATTTTCGCCTTTAAGAATACATGAAGGGTATTTCCAAGTTACGGCCGAACCGGTCTCAACCTGTGTCCAAGAGATTTTAGCATTGCGCTCACAAAGACCGCGTTTGGTTACAAAGTTGTAAACCCCTCCTTTCCCTTCTTTATCGCCTGGATACCAGTTTTGTACAGTTGAGTATTTAATCTCAGCATCATCGAGGGCCACCAATTCTACTACCGCGGCATGCAATTGATTCTCATCACGCATGGGGGCGGTACAGCCTTCTAAATAGGAAACATAGGAAGCCTCATCTGCAATTACCAAGGTGCGCTCAAACTGACCCGTTCCCGCTTCATTAATACGGAAGTAGGTGCTTAATTCCATCGGACAACGCACTCCTTTGGGAATGTAACAGAAAGAACCATCGGTAAATACCGCCGAATTTAAAGCTGCATAATAGTTATCAGACTTAGGTACTACCGTTCCCAAGTATTTCTTCACTAATTCGGGATGCTCCTGAATTGCTTCCGAAATGGAGCAGAAGATGATACCCAATTCTCTTAGCTTGGCCTTAAAAGTGGTTGCTACCGATACCGAGTCTACTACCACATCCATGGCTACTCCGGTTAAGCGCTTTTGCTCGTCTAATGAAATTCCGAGCTTTTCGAAGGTTTTTAAAAGTTCGGGATCAACCTCATCAAGGCTTTCCAGTTCTTTCTTCTTCTTAGGCGCCGCATAATAGGAAATAGCCTGAAGGTCTGGCTCTGGGTAGGTCACATTTGGCCATTTGGGCTCGGTCATTTTCTGAAATTTCCGGAAAGCATCCAAGCGCCACTCCAACATCCATTCGGGCTCATTTTTCTTGGCCGAAATAATGCGGATAACCTCCTCATTTAATCCGGGAGGAACTTTATCCGACTCGATATTGGTGTAGAAACCGTATTTGTATTCCGAGGCCGTAACCTCTTCTAAGTAACTTTCTTCCGTCTTCATAGACTAGTTTTTAAACCGCAAAACTTTCGCCGCACCCACAGGTACGAGAAGCATTGGGGTTATTAAATGAAAAGCCCTTGCCATTTAAGCCACCACTATACTCGAGCGTAGTGCCTACCAAATACAGGAAGCTTTTCTTTTCCACTACTATCTTTACACCTTGATCCTCAAAAAGTTTATCATCTTCCTTCATCTCACTATCAAAATCGAGATTATAAGAAAGTCCACTGCAACCGCCGCTGCTAACGCCTACGCGAACATAGGTATCGGCTAAATCCTTGCCGCTCTCTTTCATAAGATTGGACAAGCGATCCCGGGCGCTATCTGAAACTTTGATCATAAGCTATTTAGATTTAGTCAAAATTAATGCAAAGGTAGTAATATTAAGTAGCATGAGTTACCCTAAGCCCTATCTCTTGATTGAAAAAATCTAAGTCAGGCTAAGCATTTGCCACCACCGAAAAACCACTAATTTTGCCCCATGGCAGAAGAAGAAAAATTTACCAGCTTAGAGAATATTGGCGAGTTCGGTTTAATTGAGAGATTAACCAGAGATTTTCCTTTAACCCAGGGAAGCACTATTAAAGGAATTGGAGACGATGCCGCTATCCTAGAACACTTAAGTGGTCGCACCCTTGTTAGCACCGACATGTTGGTGGAAGGGGTACACTTCGATTTAAGCTATGTTCCGCCCCAGCATCTAGGCTATAAGGCAGTGGTGGTAAATTTATCGGATATCTATGCCATGGGCGGGCGTCCCACCCAGATTACCGTAAACCTTGCCATTAGCAATCGCTTTGGAATCGAGTATTTAGACAAGATTTACGAAGGTATTCGTCACGCCTGCGAGGTGTATGAAGTAGACTTAGTTGGAGGTGATACGACTTCATCATATTCGGGTTTGATACTAAGCATTACTGCCATTGGTGTGGCCGATGAAAATGAAATCATCGAACGCAGTGGAGCTAAAGAAAATGACCTATTGGTGGTATCGGGAGATTTAGGCGGCGCTTACATGGGCTTACAAGTACTGGAAAGAGAAAAGCAAGTATTTCAAGGCAATCCCGAAGTACAGCCCCAACTAGGAGGCAATGAGTATGTGCTAGAACGACAATTGAAACCTGAAGCTCGTAAGGATATTCCAGAGCTTTTAGCCAAATTAGAGGTTCACCCGACGGCGATGATCGACATCTCAGACGGACTTAGCTCGGAGGCCTTACATCTTTCCAAGCAAAGCAAACTTGGCGTGGCCATTTACGAGGAAAAGATACCCATCGATCCGCAGGTTTTTAAACTATGCGAGGAGTTTAAATTAAATGCTTCTACCATTGCCCTTAACGGCGGAGAGGACTATGAATTACTATTCACTATCCCAATTGAGGAGCACGATAAGATTAAAGGAAATCCACATTTGACCGTAATCGGACACATGACCGATGCCAATGCCGGTACTAATCTAATCACCCGCGATGGCGCTAGTATTCCTCTGCAAGCTCAGGGTTGGAATGCCCTGCGCGACAGCAAGGAACCATCCTAGCTGTTTAAGTCCTCAATTAATTTACTAAAAGACTTCTCGCGCTCTAAGGCATTGGATCGCGAGACTAATATGGAGGCGTTTTGCTGATCTTCAAATTCTTTTAAAAAACCTTCACAAAGACTGGGATTGGTATAGCTTACAAAGTTCACATTACTGATGGCCGACATCAGGACTTTAAACCTATCGGTAGACAGTAAACCGCCATTGTTCATAACGATGTATTCGGAAAAATACAATTGCAATTTCCCCTTACCATCTTTAAGACCCGAATAGGCCCACTCCTTATAGGTAGCTACTTTATCCTTAATCACTTCCAAGAGTCCCTCCTTAATTTTTGGGTCCAGGTAGGTCATTCCCCAATGCCAATTTAATTGCTGCAGCTGATTGCGCGTTACCTCACGACTCCATATTTCTACGGTAGATAAACTTAAGTACAATTGATGGGCTTCTTGGCAAAGCTGATATAGCTCATCACAAAGCTGGATAAGATTTCCCTTTTGCAATTCACCTGTCCACAAGGAAAATTTGAAAGAGGCCAGATCGCGGTCTGATAAGAAGAAAAACAGCGGTAAATCACGGGCAATGTATTGGAGTTTTGCCTCAGCCTTTACCGCTAATTCAAAGCGCTTAATAATCGATCTTAGATATTGGGCGACATCATTATAACTATGGATATGGCTGTAGGTGCCTAGAAAATTATTGTCGCGCATGGCTATGGGCAGCAATTCTTCCAATAAAGATGGATCGGCGGCTATTAATGACTCCAGTTGTTCTAAACTTAAATTGGAGTCACCATGTAATTTTCGACGAGCAGTACTAGAGTCAACTTCTAAAAAGCGCTCTAGACTTTTGGCTAAAGATTCTCCTTTCGGTAACTGAGCTTCAATCCGCTTGAGAATCCGTTCTTGAATGGAGGGCATGCAGGCTAAAAATTAAAATTTGCTTGGGTGTTGGTTCATCAATTTAAAAAAAGCCCCCCAATTTTAAGGACTTTCATTTTTAGTCAACTAACACATTTTCAAGCTACTTATAAGCACAGGACACTACCCACAGGCAAAATTAGCAAGTGCAAAGCCTATGTTTGCCAGCTGCTTAATTGTATCTCCTTAATATAAAATGAGATAGAAGAAAATCCTTGATAAAATTTTAGAGCTTACGACTTAAGAATGAGCGCAAACCCTCAATTAAGGCCTCCGGGTTTTCGAAATGACTCATATGGCCGTCTTCTAAAATCAAGGATTCCACCGCATTATAATGCAGTTGTTCTTCCAACATTTGAAAGTCCAAAACCGGATCCTTTTTAGAAGCAATGAATAGTATTGGATAAGGCGCGAAGGCTAGAATCATTTCTCGGTCAACCCGATCTTTCATACCCTCCAGGGCAGCCACGATACCCTGGGGACTAGTTTCTAAGGCCTGTTCCTTCACCAAAGCTACCTGTTCCTTGAGAAGATTGCGATTTTTCGGCCTAAATAACAGCGGAATCGCATTACGTACATAAGATTTCGGATTGCGTTTTACCAAGGCAATAGCCCGATCGCGATTCAGCTTTTTCTCTGGACTATCGGCACGCGAATTGGAATTCATGAGTACCAAAGCCTTAAGGTTATCCGGATATTTATCAGCCACAGCTAAAGCCACATAGCCTCCCATGGAATGGCCAATAAGACTAAACTTCTTGAGCCGCAGATGACGAACCAAAGCCATTACCACCTCGGCCATTTCCTCCATGGTGTGGACATAGGCTAGGTTATCTGACTTGCCATGACCAGGCAGGTCTAGCACTATTTTTCGATAGGTATTGGGCAAAGCCTCTATCACCGAGGCCCACATTTGACGGTTTTCTAAAAAACCATGCAAGAAGATCAGGGCCTTACCTTGGCCCTGTTCTTCTGCATAAAAATTAGCTTCCTTGTACTGGAAGTGAATGGCTTTCATTAGCTATTCATATAATCTTCAATCTCCTCAACTTCCTTCGGTATACCAGCCGTCATATTGAGGTTTTCTTTTTCTCCAATAATAATATCGTCTTCGATACGAATGCCGATACCCTCTTCGGGAATGTAGATACCAGGCTCACAGGTAAAAGCATTACCCACTTCCATCTTATCGGTCCATAAACCGACATCGTGCACGTCTAAACCAATATAATGCGAGGTGCCGTGCATGAAGTATTTCTTGTATGCGGGCCAATTCGGATCCTGATTCTTCACATCGGTTTTATCGATGAGTTTTAAATCCAGTAACTCTTTGGTCATTAGCTCACCTACCTGCTTGTGGTATTCATGTAATTGATTGCCCGGACGCAAGAGTTCTAAACTTGCTTTTTGTACTCGTAAAACTGCATTATAGACCTCTTTCTGGCGGGCGCTAAAGCGACCATTTACCGGAAAACAGCGGGTTACATCGCTGGCATAATTGGCATACCAGTTGCCACAATCGAAAAGCACTAAATCGCCATCTTTACAAACTTTATCGTTCTCAATATAGTGCAGCACACAGGCACTTTCACCCGAAGCAATAATTGGAGTGTAGCTAAAATCTGGCGAACCGTTGCGCTTGTACTCGTGGATAAACTCGGCTTCCAATTCGTACTCCATTACTCCAGGCTTTAAGAATTTCATTACCCTTAAAAAAGCCTTGGTATTGATCTCCGATGCTTTGCTCATCAAGTCGACCTCGATAGGCGACTTAATGGCCCGCAATTTATGCATGACGGGAGCGCTTCTCTGGTAATTATGCATGGGATACTTTTCACGAATCCATTTCCCAAAGCGCATATCACGGGTTTCAACTTCTAATTTGGCGCGTAAGTGCTCATTGCTATTTAAGTAAACCGCAGTCGCCTGAGACATTACATTTTTAAGTATGGCCTCAAACTCACTTAGCCAATAAACCGACTTAATCCCGCTTACTTCAGTTCCTTGCTCCTTAGTTAGTTTGGCACCCTCCCAACGGGCAATATGCTCGTTCGTTTCGGTTACAAATAACATCTCGCGATGGGCAGGATCATAAGCGTCAGGAAAGATCACCAAAATACTTTCCTCTTGATCTACTCCGCTTAAATAGAACAAATCGCGGTTTTGCACAAAGGGTAAAGTACCATCTGCATTGGTGGGTAAAATATCATTAGCATTGAAAATTGCTAAGGCACCCTTTGTGAGGTGTTTCGCAAAATTTGCTCGGTTCTGAATAAACAATTGGGAATCGATAGAATCGTATCGCATGTAAATTATTTTTCGTTTCCCGCAAAGGTAAAAATTAGCAGCTGCCTTTAAACACAAGCGATTAGGGACTTTCCTGTAATCATTCTAAATAGGACAGGATGTTGGGGAATCCTTTCTGCTTCTTAAATTTGCGGAAATTCAATGCGCTACTATAACTATGGCAAAATCAGGGATTTTAGGTTCATCCATCGCGAAGAAAATATGGATGTCGCTAACCGGACTCTTCTTAATTTCATTTTTGATTGTCCACTTACTCGGTAATTTACAGCTACTTGACCTTTCGGTTGAAGGGCAAGAAAAGTTTAATGCTTACGCAAAATTTATGACCACCTTCCCGGTGATTAAAATTGTGAGCTACCTACTTTACTTCAGTATCTTATTTCACGCTTTCGACGGATTATTACTAGTGCGTCAAAACCGCGCTGCGCGTCCAGAGCGTTACAAGAGCTGGAAACCAAATGCAAACTCAGTTTGGGCCTCACGCAATATGGGTTTATTAGGAACTATCATTTTGGCATTTATCATTTTACACATGAGCCAATTCTGGTACACCATGCACTGGGGTGAGATCGGAATGGACAGTCAAGGGAACAAAGACCTAGCTGCCGTGGTTATAAAGACCTATCAAGATGGAAGTGCCGGAATGATTATGGTAAGCTTATACGTAATTGCCATGGCCGCAATCGCATTCCATTTATGGCATGGCTTTGCCAGTGCGTTCCAGACTTTAGGTCTAAACCATAAGCGCTACACTCCAGTTATTAAGACTGTAGGCTATGCCTTTTCGGTAATCGTACCGTTGGCTTATGCAATCATTCCCGTTTTCATTTTAATGGCTAAAAATTAAACGCAATCTCCATGAAGTTAGATTCGAAAATTCCAGAGGGACCACTAGAAAAGAAGTGGCAAAATCACAAGGCCAACATTCGCTTGGTTAACCCTGCCAACAAAAGGAATATCGATGTTATTGTTGTTGGAACGGGATTGGCGGGAGCCTCAGCCGCTGCTTCTTTAGCAGAGATGGGCTACAATGTGAAAGCATTTTGCTTCCAAGATTCACCACGTCGCGCGCACTCTATTGCCGCTCAGGGTGGAATCAATGCCGCTAAAAACTATCAAAACGACGGTGACTCCGTTTACCGTTTATTCTACGATACTATTAAAGGAGGCGACTACCGCTCTCGTGAAGCCAATGTATACCGATTGGCAGAGGTATCAGCAAATATCATCGACCAAGCCGTAGCTCAGGGTGTACCTTTCGCTCGTGAATACGGCGGTAACCTTGATAACCGTTCTTTCGGTGGGGTTCAGGTAAGTCGTACTTTCTACGCTAAAGGTCAGACCGGGCAACAGCTACTTTTAGGCGCCTACTCTGCCCTAAGCCGTCAAATTGCCAAAGGCAAGGTGAAGCTATACAACCGCCACGAAATGATGGAAGTGGTTGTCGTAGATGGCAAAGCTCGCGGTATTATCGCTCGTAATTTGGTTACTGGCGAAATACAAAGACATGGTGCACATGCCGTTGTGTTGGCATCGGGAGGTTATGGTAACGTATTCTTCCTTTCCACCAATGCCATGGGCTCAAATGGCTCGGCCGCTTGGAAAGCACACCGCAAAGGCGCATTATTTGCCAACCCTTGTTTTACTCAAATTCACCCTACTTGTATTCCTGTTTCAGGCGAGCATCAGTCTAAGCTTACGCTGATGTCTGAGTCGCTTCGTAACGACGGACGTATTTGGGTACCCAAAGATCGTAAGGATGCCGAAGCAATTCGCGCCGGTAAATTAAAGCCTACTGATCTTCCAGAAGAGAAACGCGACTATTACTTAGAGCGTCGCTACCCAAGCTTCGGTAACCTCGTACCACGAGACGTTGCTTCGCGTGCCGCTAAAGAGCGTTGCGACGAAGGTTTCGGAGTTAATAAAACTGGGGAAGCAGTTTACCTTGACTTCGCTGCGGCGATTGAGCGCTACGGTAAAACCGAAGCCAATATTCAAGGTATCGACAATCCTAGCCCCGAGAAGATTCGTGAATTAGGGACCAAAGTGGTGGAAGCCAAATACGGTAACCTCTTTGCGATGTACGAGAAGATCGTTGACGATAATCCCTACGAAACCCCAATGATGATTTACCCAGCGGTTCACTACACCATGGGTGGTCTTTGGGTAGATTACAACTTAATGACCTCGGTTCCTGGATTATTCGCCTTAGGTGAAGCCAATTTCTCCGACCATGGTGCCAACCGCCTTGGAGCCTCGGCCCTAATGCAAGGTTTAGCTGATGGTTATTTTGTAATTCCTTATACCATTGGTGATTACTTAGCCGATGAGATTCGTACCGGTGAAATAGACACCAATCACGAAGCTTTCGCTGCAGCTGAAAATGAGGTGAAAGGCAACATCGATAAATTGATGAACAACGCTGGCAAGAAGCACAGTGTGGATTATTACCACAAAAAATTGGGCCGCATCATGTGGGACAAATGTGGTATGGCTCGTAATGCTCAAGGCTTAACCGAAGCCATTAAGGAAATTCAAGAACTCCGTGCGGAATACTGGGATAATGTAAAAATCCCAGGAAAGGCAGACGAAATGAACCCCGAGTTGGATAAAGCGATGCGAGTAGCTGACTTTATGGAATTGGGTGAGTTGATGTGTAAAGACGCGCTTGAACGCGAAGAATCCTGTGGAGGACACTTCCGCGAAGAATACCAAACTGAAGAAGGAGAAGCCCTACGTCGCGACGAAGACTTCGCCTTTGTATCGGCTTGGAAATACAGTGGCGATCCTAGCACCACTGAATTGGTGAAAGAGGATCTAGTATTTGAAAATGTGGAATTGAAAACCCGTAGCTACAAGTAATCGGGATTAAAAATTTTGAGCATGGATTTAAAATTGAAAATCTGGCGTCAAGCCAACGCAAATAGTAAAGGAGAGCTAAAAGACTACAACATTAGTGATGTAAGTGAAGACAGCTCATTCTTGGAAATGATGGATCAATTAAACGAAGAGTTAATTGAGAAAGGCGATGAGCCGGTTGCATTTGACCACGACTGCCGCGAAGGTATTTGTGGAATGTGTTCGATGCACATTAACGGTGAGCCACATGGACCCGAAAATGAAACCACTACTTGCCAATTACATATGCGTAAGTTCAAGGATGGCGATACCATTTATGTAGAGCCTTGGAGAGCACGTGCCTTCCCGGTAATGAAGGATTTGGTGGTAAATAGAGACGCCATGGACCGCGTTATTCAGGCGGGTGGTTTCGTATCGGTAAACACTTCAGGAAACACTTTGGATGCGAATGCCATTCCAGTTCCTAAAGCAAATGCAGATGAAGCCTTTAATGCGGCTACCTGTATTGGTTGTGGTGCCTGTGTAGCGGCTTGTCCGAATGCTTCGGCCATGCTGTTTGTGTCGGCTAAAGTTTCTCAGTTAGCCCTTTTACCGCAGGGACAAGTTGAAGCGAAAGACCGTGTTTTAAACATGGTAAATCAAATGGACTTAGAAGGATTTGGAAACTGCTCCAACGTAGGTGCTTGCGCAGAAGAATGTCCGAAAGGAATTTCCTTGGAAAACATTGCACGCATGAACCGCGAATACCTTAGCGCTAGCATCAGCAGCGAGAAATAAATTTAGCTTTATTAAGTACTTAGCCCTAGCTATTTGCTGGGGCTTTTTTTTGCTCCAAAGACAGAGAATACACCACGCTAAACTAAAAGCAGCCTGAGCTCGTTTAAAAGACTTAGTTTTTACTCCATTTAGAAAGCTTAACAAGCTCTTAAAATCTGTTTAATCCGCCTTAAGTAGCACATTAATACTTATTTTTGCTCCCCAATTTTACCCCCTTGCAAGAGGCTTTAGTCGTCATACCAACCTATAACGAAAAGGAAAACATCGAGCGCATTTTGCGCACGGTATTCTCCTTACACACCGATTTTCACGTTTTAATTGTAGACGACAATTCTCCCGATGGTACTCAAGAAATCGTAAAACACCTCCAAGGTGAATACGAGCATCGCCTTTTCCTACTTCCCCGAAAGGGAAAGCAAGGCTTAGGTACTGCCTATCTCGCTGGCTTCTCTTGGGCCTTAGAGCGCGATTACCAGTACATCTTTGAAATGGACGCCGACTTTTCACACGACCCAAAAGACTTGGAGCGACTATACGCTACTTGTAGGGACGATGGTTTTGATATGGCAATTGGCTCTCGCTATGTAAAAGGAGTAAATGTGGTAAACTGGCCAATGAGCAGAGTCCTGCTAAGCTATTTTGCCTCTCGCTATGTACGTTTTATCCTCGGCATGCCAATCGAAGATACTACCGCAGGATTCGTTTGTTACCGACGGGCTGTTTTAGAAAAAATGAACTTCAAAAAAATTCGCTTTGTAGGTTATGCCTTCCAAATTGAAATGAAGTTTATCACTTATAAATTTGGCTTTAAGATTAAGGAGATACCCGTAATCTTTACCGACCGTAGCCTGGGAGAGTCTAAGATGACCTCAGGTATTATAAATGAAGCCGTATTTGGCGTATTAAAACTCAAGCTTCGCAGTCTTCTCGGAAGACATCAATAAGATTTAATCCATGAAAAGGAAGTTTTTAATTAAAAACGGTCGCCTTGTAAATGAAGGCGAAATCACGGAGAAGGATATATACATTGAAGATGGTCGAATCGCGGAAATAGATATGCATCTTAATCAGCGTGATAGCGACACTATTGTTATTGATGCGGCAGGCAGCTTTATCTTACCTGGCTTAATCGACGACCAAGTGCACTTTCGTGAGCCTGGCTTAACTCATAAAGGGAATATTTACAGTGAGTCACGCGCTGCGGTGGCAGGGGGAGTTACTTCTTTTATTGAACAACCCAACACTAAGCCTGCGGCTACTACCATTGAAAAGCTGGAAGAAAAGTATGCTATTGCCGCAGAAACAGCTTGGGCCAATTATGGCTTTAATATTGGTGGAGCAAACGACAATATTGAGGAGCTTCGTAAAATAGATCCTACCAAAGTACCTGCCGTAAAAGTCTTTATGGGCAGTAGCACTGGCAATATGCTTGTGGACGATGCAAAAGCTTTGGAGGCAATTTTCTCGGAGGTTAAGATTCCCGTTATCACCCACAGTGAGGATGAGGAAACCATCCGAAAAAACATGGAAGAAGCTATAGCGAAGTATGGCGATGACATTCCCATGGAAATGCACCCCTTAATTCGCAGCCGCGAAGCCTGCATTAAATCTTCTCGCCTAGCGGTTGAATTAGCCAAAAAGCATAATACCCGATTACACGTTTTCCATATTTCTACGGCAGAAGAATGTGATCTTTTCGATAACAGTCTGCCATTAGAGAAAAAGAGAATTACCGCCGAAGCCTGTATCCACCACTTGTGGTTTAGTGATGAAGACTACGCTAGCAAAGGCTCCCTCATAAAATGGAACCCAGCGGTTAAAGAGTCGCGTGATCGTGAGGAAATATTAAAAGCAGTAATCGATGGCCGCATTGATGTAATGGCTACCGACCACGCTCCTCATACTTTGGAGGAAAAGCAGAATCCTTACACCTCTGCCCCTAGCGGCGGTCCCTTGGTTCAGCATTGGTTGCCGGCCATGATGGAGTTTGTGCGTGATGAGAGAATGAGCATCGAAATGATGGTGCAAAAAGCTTGTCACAACCCTGCAATCCTCTTCAACATCAAAGAGCGTGGCTTTATCCGCGAAGGCTATTGGGCGGATATCACTATTGTTGACCCGAGTCGACCTTGGAGTGTAACCAAGGAAAATATACTTTACAAATGTGGCTGGTCTCCTTTCGAGGGCACTACCTTCCGCGCCAGAGTTAGCCATACTTTTGTTAATGGTTCACTCGTTTATGAAAATGGTAAGGTTTTAGAAAACCGTGCTGCCCAAAGATTAGAATTTGACCGTTAAACCTTGGTACATCGTTTTACTGGCTCTAAGCCTTGGAGCCTGCAACAGCCCCCAAGCGCCTAAAAAAGAGACGCCAAACCCCGATTGGGTCATACCTGAAGCTAAGATGACCGAAATATTGGTCGATGTGCATATAATAGAAGGAGCGCGCATCGGCAAAAAAGTACTGGGCGACAGCCTTTATGCTATCGACCACTACAATTTCCTTTGGGAAAAATACGGCATCACTGAAGCGCAATACGATTCCTCATTTGACTTCTACAATAAAAATGCGGAGAAAATGGATCGCATGTACGAAAAGGTCATTTTGGAACTCAGTAAAATTAGCAGTAAGCAAGGCGCTAAGGCCTCCGACCTCGACGAAGAAAAGGAAGAATGAGCCTAATTAAGCCTATGTTCCTTTAGATAGCATTCTGCTATAAACTGAATACTTTCCTTCAAGTCACGAAAGTCCATCCCCAAAACTTCCTTGGCATTGTCGTTCTTGTAGTAATAGCTATTTAGCGAAGTGCGGCTCGTTTCCTTGGTAACCAGGGGTGCCTTACCGGTAATACGACTTTTTACGGCTTCCCAGCGCCAGGCAAAAGCTGCCATCCAGGGTTTTACCTCAATGCTCGGAGCTGGCTTTCCCATCGCCTCCGCAATTTGCTTAAAGACCTTTTCATAGGTCCAGTTCTCGGCAGCAATAACAAATCGCTCTTTGAGCTCGGGTCGATCGGCTAAAATTAAAATTGCCTTCACTACATCGCGGACATCTACAAAAGCGTTGATGCCTTTGGTGTAAAACTTAAAACCCTCGGCAACATTCCTGAAAATTGCCGCCGAGCCGCCCGACCAGGTACCCGGACCTAAAATTATACATGGGTTAACTATTCCAGCCGAAAGGCCTTCCTCAATACCGCGCCAAACTTCCAGCTCGGCTGCATATTTTCCTTTGGAATAATTGGAGTTTTGCTTACTCTCTACCCAGTGACTCTCTTCATCAAACTCCTTCTGTTCAGGTTTACGGCCTAGGGCGGCTACCGAACTAACGTGCACAAAACGCGGCACCTTAAAATGCAAGGCGGCATTAACCACATTGGCGGTCATCTTTGCATTATCTATGATTAGCGCTTGTTTATCCTTGGGATTAAAACTCACTAAAGCGGCACAGTGATAAAAGACCTCTGACCCTTCTACTGCCGAATCAACTTCAAAAGGATCCAATAAATCGGCTTCCTGCCACTCGAGTTGCGCTTCATAATGACTTAAATCCTCGCCATAATATTGAAACACTCGCTTCAATAATGACTTGTCCGAATTTGCCCGGTGCAAAGCGCGCACGCTTTTACCAGCCTTTAAAAGCTCCATCACCAGATGTGACCCTACTAAGCCAGTTGCTCCACTAACGGTATGCCGCATTAAAAAATCTTTTTGCGAAGCTAAGGAAATATCAAATCCCCCTAAATAATGCTTTGCCAAAGGATTCTAAGCCCTAATTTTGTGGGCCACAATTGAAGATGATGAGCAATTTCGTAGAAGAATTACGCTGGAGGGGTATGTTACATAACTCCATGCCTGGAACCGAGGAACAATTAGCCAAAGAAATGACTTCGGCTTATGTAGGAATAGACCCTACGGCCGACTCCTTGCATATTGGTCACCTGGTGAGTATTATGATGCTTAAGCACTTCCAAAACGCCGGGCATCGACCGATTGCCTTGGTAGGCGGAGCTACCGGTATGATTGGTGATCCATCGGGAAAAAGCAAAGAGCGTAACCTCTTAGACGAAGCAGCTCTGCGTCATAATCAGGATTCGATTAAAGCCCAACTTTCCCTTTTCTTGGACTTCGACAGCGAGGCTCCCAATGCGGCGCTGCTTGTAAACAACTACGATTGGATGAAAGACTTTAGCTTTTTAGACTTCATCCGCGATGTGGGCAAGCACCTCACCGTAAATTACATGATGGCTAAGGATTCGGTAAAGAAGCGCCTTAGCGGCGAGGGTGAGGGCATGTCTTTCACGGAATTCACTTACCAATTAGTGCAGGGCTACGACTTCCTACATCTTTACCGTGAGTTCAATTGCCGCCTTCAAATGGGAGGATCCGACCAATGGGGTAATATCACCACTGGAACCGAATTGATTCGTCGTAAGGAGAGTGGTGAAGCTTTTGCCTTAACCTGTCCGCTTATCACCAAAGCGGATGGTGGTAAATTCGGTAAAACCGAAGAAGGAAACGTATGGCTTTCAGCCAAATACACCAGTCCCTATAAATTCTACCAATTTTGGTTAAACACCTCCGACGATGATGCGGAGCGCTATATTAAGATCTTTACCATGCTTAGCAAAGAGGAGATCGAGGCCTTGTTAGCAGAACATAAAGAAGCTCCTCATCAGCGCAAGCTCCAAAGTAAATTAGGCGAAGAGGTTACCACTATGGTTCACGGCAGTGCTGCCTTAGATCGAGCCTTAAAGGCCTCACAAATCTTATTCGGAAAAAGCACCGAAGAAGACCTGAGAGAACTAGATGAAGAAACTCTTTTGGATGTTTTTAAAGGTGTTCCTCAGTTTGAAATCAGTGCGGCGGACCTTGAGAATGGAATTGATATCGTAAGCTTCCTGGCCGAAAAAACTCAGATCTTCCCCTCAAAAGGTGAAGCCCGAAAAATGACTCAGGCTAATGGCGTCAGCATCAATAAAACCAAAGTTGGCATCGATAAGCAAATTGATAAAACCGACCTAATTAGTGCTAAGTTCATATTGGCCCAAAAAGGAAAAAAGAACTATTACCTCGTGCGACTAAGCTAAAATTAAAAAGCCCCGAATTATCGGGGCTTTCTTTTTTTATAAGGCTAAGTACTTATATATAAGTTCCTCAATCTTTTCCTTTTGCGAGGCCGAAGCCTTAAACAGGTATTGAATCTTGAACTCTCCGTCTTCCCAAACTTCCTTTACCTTAGGAAGCTCGACTTCATGATCATTAGTAATAACCGCATAAGGTGTTGCTTTTCCTCGAAAGACCATAATTAAACGGAAGTCTTTGTTCTCGCGGGTGGTTTTATCGTTTTCGTAAATCACCCAAACATTGTACTCCCCTACCTCTTCATTTTCGGCCTCATTATTCGCCCATAATTCGGCAAACATTTCTTGTTGCTGAGTACGGTT
This sequence comes from uncultured Flavobacteriales bacterium, assembly GCA_913055685.1. Taxonomy (GTDB): domain Bacteria; phylum Bacteroidota; class Bacteroidia; order Flavobacteriales; family Schleiferiaceae; genus Croceimicrobium. The sequence goes on along the minus strand of CAJXKC010000001.1, from coordinate 909,697 downwards.
TTTGGTTGCCATTATAGCTCCCAAGCGTTCTTCAGGCACGGAGCCGTCCTCTAATTTAGTTTCAAAAACATAGCCTTGAATAATGGCCCGGTACGAATTATCGCCACGAAAGGCTTCAATGGTATCAAGTTCATAGAGCTTTAATTCCACAATACTCTTACCGATTTCTTCTTCGTCTTCATTGTATAATTTAGCTCCGGCGCGAAGGCGGTTTTCGTCGATATCTGCCGCCTTAAGGTATACCATTTTACGGGCCTTATACCAGCCATCTTCTCCTTGATAGGTATAAATATGCTCCCCGGCGTTTAGCTCAAAGGCCGCATCGCCGCGAGCAGCGCTCAGCAGCTGAGTATTTTCTTCCAGGATCTGTGCACTTAAGGCAGATCCTAGCGTGAGACAAATAACAAGCAAAAGTGATCGCATGAAAAATATTTTATGTGAAGATAAGGAAAGTGAATAGCCTTTGTTAGCCTCCTATCATAAGATTACAACCTCGAACCTCTGCCCGATCGAAGCGACCCAAGATTTCGAAACTACCATCCTCAAATTTACGGCCCAAATCTTGAGTTTCGATAAAGGCACAGCTATCCAAATTAGCTAGGTCAATGAGGTTTAATCCACCGCTTTTACCTACTCTCGCCCAGCTAAAAGGGTCTTCCATTTCGCGCACAAAAACTCTTAAAGTATCGGTAGCTTTAAATAAGCCCTCCCCTTTACTATAGGCTTGGGAAAATAGCTCGGTCATTCCATACTCAGAATGAATGGCCTCTACCTTAAAAGCCTCTTTTAAAATGGCATGTAAGTCTTGGCGTAATAGTTCCTTGCGACGGCCTTTCATCCCGCCGGTTTCCATAATTAGGGTACCCGATAAGTCTTGTGGAAAGGCTTCGGCTAAATCCCAAAGAGCAAAACTCACGCCTAATAAAAGCACCTTTCTCCCTTCCTGTTTTTTCCTGGCCAATAATTCTGCTAAGGCGGCGTAGTCATTTAGGAAGAAGCCCGAATCTTCATCAGCGGAAGCTTTTATAAAACGATCCGCCATCCGCACCAAACTTGATCCTTTACGCTCCAAATAAGCGGGCAGCAAAGCCAAAACAGTAAAGTCCTTAATCGGACCATAAAAAGCTTCAAAACCCTGGTCAGTTATAGAGTCGTACAAGACTTCGCTGTAAACGGCATGTTTACTCTGACCATAGCCGCCGGTTCCGGAACTTTGAAAAAAATAATTAGGTTCTTCTTTAAAAATGGAAAGGCGCTTGGACTTAAAAAAATCGATCGGTAAAAAGGGGATATCCTCTAGTTGCCTTACGGCGGATGGCGACTTTCCCAAAAGCTTTAACCACTGGGCATAAATAGGATTATGCTCGGCCTGGATTTGAAAAACTTGCAAGGCCAAGTCCTCGAAATCCAACTTTTTAGACTCGAGCAGCGTTTCTTTTATATAGGAATAAGCAGAAATTTTTTCCGCTTCTTGTACGTTTGTAAACATATGCGTTTCTCAAGAGCTAAAATACTACTCTCCTTTGGCATTTTGCTGGGACTTTTCGCCTGCGAGCAAGATCAAAAGTTTGGCGATGAACCTAACCTTCAGTGGCGGGAAGCCAGCATTCGCTATTTAGGCGATAGTGCCGATAACCGAAGGGTAATCGATTTAACGGTTTACTTTACCGATGGTGATGGAGATATTGGTCGAGAAGGAAGTTCTAATTCGGATACTTGCGACCTCGATAATTACAGTCGCTTCTTAGAGCGCTATGATCTTTTCATTTATTATTTCGAAAGGGTTGCTGGCCAGTATCGTGAAATACCGCCTACCGACTCTTGCTTACCCTTCCATAATATTCTGCCAAATCTGACCCCCGAAGGACAAAACAAAACCTTGGAAGGCGACATCACCACTCCTTTTGATTATGCTAACTATCCGGTAAACAATACCGACTCTATTCGTTTTGAATTAATGTTGGTTGACCGAGCCGGTCACCAGAGCAAGCGAATTATTGGCGAGGCTATCGCGATTAATTAATCGCTTAACTGACTTTTCAAAAAAGTAGTACTCACATTGGTGGCATGGTCGGCAATACGCTCCATCTCCGCGAGTAAATCGGCGTAATACATACCACTCTGAATACGGTATTTACCCTTTTCTACTTTATGGATGTAATCACTTTTTAGTTTGGTGAAAAGTTCCGTCACTTCACGCTCCACTCGCTTTGTTTCCTCTAAGTCTTGAACACCCGAACTTAGATCCACATTCTTCACCATTAAATCCAAGCACCGCGAAACCAATTCCGATAATTGCATCACCTGATTACGCATATCAGGAGTGAAATAGGCTTTTTGCTCCTTGCGATGGGTTAGGTTACGGCTTACCTCTAAATAAATGTCGCCGATACGCTCGAGGTAGTTCGCTACATGTAACATCCCTCGCACCTTGCTGGTGCCTTCGAGGCTAAGTTCACTCTGACTAAGCTTAGACAGGTAATTGGAAATCTCCACCTCCATACGATCCGAAATATCCTCGTATTTCTGAAGCTTATTCACGTAAGATTTTAGCTTACGCTCGTCCATTTCGGTGATTAATAATGGAATGTATTTATAAGCTTTCCGTATTAGGTCGGCAAACTTTACCAACTCCTTGCGCGCCTCCATAATTGAAAGCTCGGGAGTGGCCATAAGGCTGGAGCCGATGTAATCGAGACCAAACAACTCATCCTCACTACCACGACTAGGGACCATCCAAGTTGCCAGTTTAACCAAGAGCCCAACGAGGTTAAAGAAAAGAATGAGGTTAAATAAGTTAAAAAGGGTATGAAATAAACTTAAAGCCAGTGGAATACTTGCGGTATCCTCAAAGGGGTTCCCATTAAAGAGTAATTTACTTAGGAAGGCAATAAAATCTAGGAAAAACGGAAAGAGCAAGAGGGCCCATAATACCCCTACTACATTAAATAATAAATGCGTTCTCGCACTTCGCTTGGCATAGACATTACCCACTACAGCGGCAATATTAGCAGTAAAGGTGGTACCAATATTCTCGCCGAGAATTATTGCAGCCGCTAAAGGGAAACTTATTAAGCCATCAGCGGTAAAGACAATGGTTAAGGCCATTGCCGCAGAAGAAGACTGCAAGAGGAAGGTGGCCACCATTCCGAACAGTACAAATAAAAAGCTAATGCCTAGGTTATGCAGGTAGTTGCTATGACGATAATCGAATTGCTGTAAAAAATCGAGAATTATCTGATTGTCTTGCCATGAAGGCAAGGCATCCCGCATAAAGGATAAACCTATAAATAAAATCGCAAAACCAAAGATGGCCTCTCCGTACAAACGGAGTCTTTCCTTAGAAAGGAAGATCATTGGAAATGCAATCGCTAAAATGGGTAAGCTTAAAGCGGATATGGAAAATTTTCCCATCCCCAACAGAGCTACTAGCCAGGCGGTAACGGTGGTTCCTAAATTGGCCCCCATAATTACTCCTACCGATTGCTCCAAACTGATAAGACCGGCATTCACAAAGCTGATGATCATCACCGTGGTGGCCGATGAAGATTGTAAAATTCCGGTAAGGGTAAAGCCCGTGAAAACCCCCAAGCTACGATTGGCGGTCATGGCCCGCATAGTCTTGCGTAAACGAGCACCAGCAAACTTCTGAATGGACTCGCTCATCACTTTCATTCCGTAGATGAAGAGACCCAAGGCACCAATTAAGGATAATATGTCGAATATTAAACCAGACACTTTTATCAGAAAAGGGACTCCTGCCAAGCAGAAGTCCCCATTAGTATACTATTTAAAATTTACTTACTGTACAATCAGCTTGCGACTAACTGTTTGTTTGTCGGCACGTACTTTTACTAGGTAAACACCGGCAGGAATTTCTCCTAAGTCAATGCGAATGTCTACATCGGTAGAAACAATCTGCTGCACCAGAGCTCCGTTAAGGTTGTAGATTTCTACCACCTTCTCGGCATTATTGCTAGCCATAATGGTAAAGATACCATTGCTTGGGTTCGGGAATAAACTTAAGTTCTGACTAAGAATATCCTCTAGACCAATAGCAGATTGATCTCCTGGTGAGCCAACATCTCCATTCTGAGAGGTATATGCACCATTTACTCCGTCTACCGCTGCACCTTGAAGGGCACCACTATTATCGTATTCTAAGCTAAAGCCAGCCATTACATCTGAAGCTGCAAAACTTACCGAAGAAACTAATCGACCTCCGTCATCGTAAAGGTTTACCTCATCACCACTAGCGTCTATATCGCTAAATCCATTATCAAATTCATCGGCCGTGTTAAGAATGATTAAACCTTGACCATTTTGCTTCCACTCGGTTTCCCAAGCATTCACATCAGCGCTAGCTACGTCAACAAATAAAGCGCTACCACCGGCAGGAATTTGCACAGAAGTTCCAACGGTGTGGAAGTTAGAGTTGCGACTATCATCCGCCCAAGCGAAATTGTTTAGATCAATCGCAGAAGTTCCCATGTTGCGAACTTCAAACCAATCACCATTAATCGGTGCGCTAAGGTTCGAACTAGGCATTACCTCACTAATGTAAACTTGTGGCAAGCTTACGGGGATGATATCATTAGTGTCGCGAGGGAAGATTTGGTAACCCTCGTCGTAAGGCGCGCTGTTGTCGAACTGACCACCCGCACCAATTACATCAAAGTATCCTGTTGGAGCCGGAGTACCATCGATATCGGTATCGCTATCGATACGCATTACTAGCGTATCCTGACCATTAGTGATTTCCATATTCACACTAGAACCAGCAAAAATTGGCCATGAGCTAGGATCTACTAGGTAATAACCATTTAAGCGGATGTACTCACTTTCGGTATGCTCACCTAAATCATAAACCTGAGTAGGCTGCTTTAAGCTTAGGCCGCTCGCCAATAGCTTAATGGAATCTACTTGCAATTCGATAAGACCATTGTAGAATTCGATATGACCAATGGCGCGAATAGAATCGCCACGGTTTACTTGATAACCTCCTGGTTCGTCCACGAAATTAAAGATGTTGATTCCGCCGGTGTTATCGTACATGTAGAAGCTATAACCGCCATTACCGTCGAAGTCATCGCTAAATACCGTACCTACCAGTTTACATTGTACTCCTAGTGAATCGGGAGATACATTAGCATCTACTCCTTTTACCTGAGCAATAGTGTAAGTAGGGATATCATTATCAATAATTTCAAAGCGAATGGAATCTAAACTACCCACGCTTAAGCCAGCACTAGTTCCAAGGATAAGCATATCACCATATTCTAATCCCTCTACTAAGGCATCATCGATAATGGTCGTAGTTAGATTAATAGAATCTGAGCCAGCAGGCACTACCAAACTTAACAATCCGGTGTTCGGATCAAAAGCAGGGCTAATAGTACCATCGGCTGGAGTTAAACCTGGACCTGGATTAAAGGCCATATAAACCGTATCGGTAGTGGTACTGGTTGGTGTAATGTCAAGCGTAATCGCACCGGTACCAAAGTTCTCTAGCACTGAGTAGTTTCCTGGACGGAAAGCCACTGTTGGAGTAGTGGGACTGGTATTTACACAAGTACTGGTATGCGCACCAAAGAAGCTAAAGGTATTACTTGGGTTAACCGTCCATTCGGTAGCACCTATGGTCCAGTCAGTTTGACCATTAGTAATACTAGCATTACGAACTAGCGTATGGTTTTCGGTAGATCCGGCACCTACAGTCCAAGAAGAACCTGGGTCTACGCCAATTATCCCAATAATATCTAAGGTATCTCCAATTACGGTATCCACCAAGAACAAGGCATCGTCGCCATTGAAGTGAGCTACACTAGGGAAGGATAAAGAAGTGTCGGCAATCGCTAGCATGGTTGGGTCAGCCTGATCGGTAGTGATCACGTAAACGTCGCCCGAAGCTATAGTACCGGATAAGTCAAACTCATTGGTGAAACTACCACCATTACCACTCAAGTAAACTTTATAAGGACCTAAGTCGAGGTTAGCCTGAGTAGGGTTATAGATTTCAAAGCCTTTATTATTCGAGCTTCCTTCGATGTACTCCGAGAAGAATGGCTGGGTACAAGGAGTAGCAGGGGCCGCTCCAGGAATAATATCATTGGTATCGCGTGGGAAGATTTGATAGCCTTCATCATAAGGTGAAGAGTTATCGAACTGGGATCCCGCTCCGATTACATCGAAATAACCAGTAGGAGCAGCAGTACCATCAATATCGGTATCACTATCGATACGCATAGTTAGCGTATCTACACCATTGGTAATATCCACATTAGAGCTACTTCCGCTTGCAGGCCACTGCCCAGCGTTTACCAAAGTGAAGCCATTTAAACGAATGTAATCACTCTCGGTGCTTTCGTCTAGCATGGATACTACACGAGGGGCACGAAGGCTAATGCCGGTACCTAAAGTCTGAATAGAATCAACTTGGATTTCAAGCAGACCGTTAAAGAAGGCCACATCACCAAATACCCGAATTGAATCACCTCGGTTCGCCTGATAGCCACCGGGCTCATCTACAAAGTCGAATACATTAATCTCGCCGGTATTATCATAGATGTAGAAGCTGTAGCCATTATTTCCATCGAAATCATCGGTGAAAACTACCCCATCAATGGCGCAATTAACGCCCAATGAATCGGGTGAGAAGGTAGCATCGAGACTATTGATCTGAGAAATAGTATACAAAGGCACTCCGTTGATTACGGTTGCTGCAGGTAGAATATCGTTAATGTCGCGAGGGAAGATTTGATAACCAGCATCGTAGGGCGAAGAGTTATCGAATTGCGCTCCGGCACCAATAACATCAAAGGTACCAGTAGGTACTGGACTGCCGTCGATATCGGTATCGCTATCAATACGCATGGTAAGGGTAGTCGATCCATTGCTAATATCCACATTAGCACTGCTTCCTGCCGATGGCCATTGTGAGGGCGTAACCACGCTAAAGCCATTTAGGCGGATATAATCACTTTCGGTTGTTTCATCCAAGGTGGTCACCACTCTAGGAGCACGAAGTGCAAGGCCGGTGGCCAAGGTTTGAATTGAATCTACCTGAATTTCTAAAAGACCATTGAAGAAAGCGATATCGCCATATACGCGGATTGAGTCACCGCGGGTTGCTTGATAACCATTAGGCTCATCTACAAAATCGAATACATTGATTTCGCCAGTATTATCATACATGTAAAAACTGTAGCCGGCATTACCATCAAAGTCATCGGTAAACACCACACCAGTTAAAGCGCAGTTCACGCCCAGCGAGTCGGGTGAAAAAGTGGCGTCAAGACTATTGATTTGTGAAATGGTGTAGCTCGGTACACTTACCGCCTGATTAAAGGCTTGCGACTGCGTAAGAATATAGTCACCTGCAGTACCACCAGTTCCATTGGCAAAATTAGCAGCAACGTAAACTGTAGCACTTGCTGGAGGATTGGCACCAGGATTCCAATTGAAAGTCCAGCTGCGTGAACCACCACTAGCGCTAGTTCCACTAATGGTGTGAGTTACATAAGATCCGGAAACTTGCGCTCCAGGTCCAGGGAAAGAAATCGAACCAACGTGTCCTGCAGCATCTTCCACAGAGGCTTGGAAGCCGATGGTCGAAGAGCTGGTAGTACCGTTGTTAGCCGTAACCGTAATGGTATAATTGGTATTCGCTTGGTAACCAGAGGCAGGGATAGTGCTACTTATGGAAATAGACTGACTAGCCGCTGTTCCGCCACTATGACAACCGGTTGCACAGGTATTGCCGTTAGAGGCTGGCGAACCAGTTCTTCCTTGCGGAGCACCGCCAGAATTGGTAAAACCTTGATAGCTTATCATCAAGGCACTTAGAGTTGCTAAAAAGATCGATATTCTTCGCTTCATTGTACAGGGATTAGATTAAGGACAAAGAAAGCCCAAAGAGATTGAGCTTTCTTTAATTCTATATTGTCTTAAAATTAAGTCTCGAATTTACAGAAACTTCTAGGAATCAATTAATAAAAACTATAAGTATATCCTATTGAAACCGCAGTCCCTGGATTTAAGCGATTAAACACCTGCGGAGTTGCCTCATAGGCTTGGTATAAGCTCTCGCGCACATCATTTAAAATATTGGATACCTTAATGTTGATGGCAGATTTACCCTCCTCACCAAAGGATTTATTTAAGGTGAAGTTTAAGCTATGGAATGGCTCCGAATAAATATCTGGTGCTAAGTTTCCACCTACAATCTCTAAAGTGCGTCCCTTCACGTTGTAGAAGATACCCGAGCTAATTCCTTTATCCGAATTATCATAACTGATTCCTGCGTTTACGATGTAAGGCGCTTGCCCGGCCATAGCGCGAGTACGCTCGATCGTCTGACCATCACGTTCTGAAAATTTACGTGCGTCAAACTCAGCGTCAGTCATATCAATTTGTGAATAGGTATAGGTGAAGTTACCTGAGAAGGCAAAATTGCTCCAGCTTTCTTTCAAGAATCCTAGGTTTTTACGCAACTCAAATTCTACTCCGTACAAGGTACCATTACCAACATTTCGTGGTTGGAAGTCCCGTAAAGCTGAAGGAATACGCACTAATTCGATCGGATTATCAAAAGCTTTGTAGAAAGCAGACACCGAAACGATATCAGGGCCACCGATAAAATACTCCCAACGTAAATCGAAGTTATTGATAAGGGTAGCTTCTAAATTACCATCCCAATTGGCGTATTGGAATAAGCCACCATTAAAGGTACGGTTAGAAATAGGGTCTAAAATCTGGGCAAATGATAATTCCTTAAAAGAAGGACGAGCAATAGAGCGGAAGAAAGAACCACGCAAGTTCATATCCTCGTTTAAGGCATAAATTAAGTTAGCCGAGGGGAAAAGGTTAAACCCATCCAGAACCAACTCATTGTCTAAAGTTCTACCACTAGGGTCATTCGGATTCAATGCTGCCACTTGATCACGACCGGTATGACGTTGTAAGAACAACTCGGCTCTTAATCCTACTACTGTTTTAAGACCTTTAATTGGTTCAAACTCTTCGGAGATGTATGCCCCAAAGTTGTTGATATTGGATTGATACTCATTAGGGTTTGCCTTTCCAACATTCAATTCTGGTGTATAGGCTAAGCCACCATTGGGGTAAAAAGCATCATACGTTAATACTGCATTTGGATCTCCCGAATAAGTGGTAGAAGCTCCATAATTTTGCAAGTTAAAGCGGTAAATGCTGTAATCACGGTATTTAAATACATGGCTTACACCAAATTTCAATTTTGCATCCGCATTAAATAGCTCATGTGGACGACGAACGTCTACTTTAGAAACTTGGTTTACCTCATTTAGGAAACGCCAGATTCGGCTAGGCAGACCACCTTCACCTGGGTCAAAAGTAGAATCTCCACGGTCTATTGAGAAAGGAGTACGGCGAATATCCGGATCCTGAATAGTTGATAAGGTCGGAGAAATTTTCCACTCTAATTCCCAGTCGCCACCATCGATGTAATGCTCACCGGCAAAGAGTAAATTGGTAACCCCACGTTGGTTAAACTCGAGGTTATGCGAAAATGCATTGTAATCGGATACTTGGGCCGCACCATCTAAGGCCGTTACTTCCAATTGCGCCGATTTTGAAATAGCATTCTGCAAGTGCATCGCCGTAAACTTGTATTTAGATGCCAGGGTCTTGTAGGTAATACCACCAAGCGCTCCTAATAAAACACTGTTTTCAGCAAGCACACCAGTCTGAGTAGTAGCTTCTACCATTTCGTATTCATCGGTAAAACGAGAACGCTGCCATTCGCCATACTCAATGCCTTCGTATAGTCTTCTTGAGTTATCGTAAGTAGCGGAGAAAATGTAACCCAATTTGTTACCATTTTCCAATACGTATTGATCTCCCATGGAAAGCCCCAAATTGTAATCCATCAAGCTGGTAGAGTTGGTAGCACCTAGAGTCCGATTAAACTTGTTGTTAAACTCTTCTACTTCGCTATTGGAATTAAAGAAGGGAATGGGCCCAGTTCCATCGCCATTGGGCATGGCACGGGTACCGTCATCAAAGCCTAGGAAATCGGTTGCACCACCTTCATAGCTTAGGTAATTGCTATTAAAGTGCATGCTTGGATTGTAAGAAGTACCAATAGATACATCCAACATTTTCTTGGTAGGAAATTCCTTCGTCTCGATGTTAACCACACCTCCGGTAAAGTCGGCTGGCAACTCTGCCAATCCACTTTTTAACACCGATAGGTTCGAAATCAAATTGGTAGGAAAGATGTCGATTTGCATGGAGTTTTTATCCGGGTCAAGGCCAGGAATATCTACTCCATTCAGCATGGTCTTAGTGTAGCGGTCTCCGAGTCCGCGTACATAAACATATTTTCCACCTTCTACCGAAACTCCGGTTACACGTTTGGCTGCATCACCCGCATCGGAATCACCCGTTTTACGAAGTTTTGCCGCAGACACACCGTCCATTAGGTTGGTAGACTTACGCTTAACAGTTACCAAGGCCGCTTCTGAGTTGCGCACTGCTTCGGAAGTAATTACCACCTCTGCAAGCTGACTACTCGCTGGTTCCAATTTCACTGGATCAATAACAGTTACTTCTCCCGATTTAACTACCACATCGGTAATAAGCAGGTTGCTCATCCCAATGAAGCTAAGTTCCAGTGTATAGGTTCCAGGTTCCGCGCGAAGCTCGAAATTACCGTCAAAGTCGGTAGTGGTACCATTGGTCGTCCCTTTAATCACCGCGTTGGCGCTGAAGAGTGGCTCACCGTTCTCACCGTCGATCACCTGACCACGGATTGTACCTTTTTGAGCCAACAAAAGTCCTGGTAGGACTAGCAAGAGAGCAGATACTGTTTGTTTGAGGAAATTCATGATAAAGCGCTAAAAAAATGAAATTTAAAATGTACAAAAGCTTGCCCCCGAGGGAGGCAAGCTTTGGGATAATCTATGTTAGTAAGATTACAATCCGATAGCAGATAAAGAGTTAGAGGCTCCAGCCCAAGTCCACCCTAAGGCACTTGCATCTGGACCAACAGTATTTGCATTTTCAGCTACTTCGGTAAGGATGCTAGCTGGCACACCTTGGAATACTGAATCTACTGATAAACCAGCAGGTAGAGTATATTCCCAAGCAGAAGTAGTTGCTGCTCCGTCACCACCGAATGAAGAAATACCATCGGTATAAGAAGCGTCAATTCCATAGAAGTATATATTAGTAAGACCAGCATTTGTGTTATCATCCCAATCTACTAGATCGGAGATAGCTGAGCCAGCGTATACTACACCGTTATCAAACTGATGCGTACCACGGTTGGTGCTTCCTTCAGGACCGTCTAATTCGAAGGCTGATCCGTCAGGAGTAACGATGATGAAATCAGAACAAGTTCCAATCCAGTCTTGGTCGGTATCCAAAGCGTCGTCACCTGCATTCCAGATTACTACCTTATTTACGCTTACATTACCACCGAACCACTCGATACCATCATCCTGGTTCGCTACGATTTCGATGTTGTTAACTGTGGTACCTGAACCAACGCCACCCATAGTAAGGCCATTGATTTCGTTTCCATCACCAATGTTAGCACCACCATGACGAATAGATACATAAGAGAATGTACCGCTATTATCGCCACCATTGGTACCACCGTATAGCGCATTTACAGTAGTAGGAATACCTTCAATCTGTAATTCAACTACATCGTCACCATTAGCGTTCTGGGCAGAAATAGGCGCTTCTCCTAAGATGATAACACCACCCCAAAGACCGTTAGTAGAAGGAGTTAAGTTAGGAGATACAATTTGACCCTGAGTAATTTGATCGGCAACTGAGGTAAAGATAATTGGCTCGGTAGCAGTACCCTGAGCATTAATCATACCATCACGACTTACAATTAGTGCAGAAGCAGAAGCTCCTGTTCCTTGCTCGGCCTTAATAATAGTACCGGCTTCGATGGTTAAAGTTGCTCCACCTTCAACGATATAACGACCGCTTAAAGTGTAAATGTTGTCTTTTGTAAGGGTACGATCTGAAGTTAAAGAACCAGAAAGTACAGTGTCTTCAGGCTGGGTAGTATCACCATCATTGTCGTCCCCACAAGAAGTAAGAGCGAAAGCGGCAATGGCAGCCATGGTTAAAATTCTAAATTTTTTCATCGGAGAAATAAATGTTATTTGTTGCCGGCAAAGGAAAGGGGGTTTTGTTAAGTCGGTGTTAAGCCAGTTTGAAGAAACCAGAGGGCTTTAAAAAAAACCGAATGTTAAGTCTTAACATTCGCTAATCCCTGCAAATGAATTACTTAAGAATGATAATTGTGTTATCTCCTTGATTATTTTAATTTAACGAATTGTTAAGTGGGTTAAGACCATAGGCTTAATAGCTATTTTTGACCCATCAAGCCAATCAGCGCAATATGAACAACAGCGATTATCGATTATTACTAGTAGACGACGAACCCGATATATTGGAGTTTGTAAGCTATAATCTCAAAAAAGAAGGTTTTAACGTTTCCACCGCCCCCAATGGCGAGGAGGGTCTTAAAAAAGCGAAAAAGGAAAAACCACACCTTATATTATTAGATGTAATGATGCCGGGAATGGACGGCATTGAGACCTGTGATCAAATACGTAATACCAGCGAACTTGAAGACACCCTAGTGGCCTTTTTAACCGCCAGAGGCGAAGATTATTCGCAGGTGGCCGGCTTCGACGCTGGAGCCGATGATTATATCACAAAACCTATAAAGCCTAAGGTTTTGATTAGTCGCATCAAAGCCTTATTACGCCGTTATGGTCAGAATAGCAAAGCCAGTGATAGCATCCAAGAATTTGGTAACCTGAGTATCGACCTAGATAAATACCAGGTGAGTTATAAGGGAAAAAAGCTAGACCTACCCCGTAAGGAGTTTGAATTATTGAGTCTGCTAATTTCTCGTCCCGGCAAGGTATTTCACCGCGATGAAATACTAGATAAAATCTGGGGCAACGAGGTGGTTGTCGGTGGCCGAACCATTGATGTACACATCCGTAAACTGCGCGAAAAAATCGGCGATAAATACATTAAAACCGTAAAAGGCGTAGGCTACAAATTTGAAGCATAATGCGATTTGACCGCCCCGGAACATTAGCCTTTGTTCTCTCGATATTAATCGGAGGAATATCCTTTGCTGCCCTTAGTGCCTTTAAGGCAGTACTGGTAAAGGAAGGGGTACCCGATTATTTACCCCTGTCTATTAGCACCTTTATAGCGCTTGTCTCCTATTTCTTGATTCGCATTGGGGTTGAGCAATTCGTATACAGCAAGGTTAAGATCATCTACAAGAACATTCATGAACTTAAAATTGGTAATGAACGCGATGAGGATGAATTAGCACGTTCAACCGATCTCGATCTTGTTACCAAGGAAGTTTCGGAATGGGCCACCCAAAACCGTAATGAAATTGCTGAATTAAGGGAGCGTGAAAACTTTCGTCGGGAATTTATCGGCAATATTTCTCATGAATTAAAAACGCCCATTTTCAATATTCAAGGCTACCTGCTCACCCTGTTAGACGGAGCAATAGACGACAAGGAGATAAACCGCCGCTATTTAAAAAGGGCTAATAAGTCGGTAGACCGGATGATTAATATCATCGAAGATCTCGAGGTTATTTCCGCCCTAGAATCGGATCGCGTGCAAGTGAATTATGGCCGTTTCGATATCGTTGAACTGGTGGAAGACGTTTACGAATTGCTCGAAGACAATGGCAAAAAGAAAAAAATAGAGTTTAAAACCCGTAAGGAAAATGACCGACCAGTTTGGGTAAGTGCCGATCGCTCAAAGATTGAGCAGGTTCTTATTAACCTCATTGGTAATGCGGTAAAATACGGACGCGAAAAAGGCATGGTCGAAGTGCGTTTTTTTGACATGGATGCACATATCCTCATTGAAATTAGCGACGATGGCGTGGGTATTCCGCAAGCCGATCTCCCACGAGTTTTTGAACGCTTTTACCGGGTAGACAAAAGCCGCAGCAGAGATGCAGGGGGCACTGGTTTGGGACTATCCATTGTAAAGCACATCATCGAGGCGCATAAGCAAACTATTAATGTGCGTAGTAGTGAAGACCAGGGCTCTACCTTTTCCTTCACCCTTAAAAAAGCCTAAACAAATCGTCGGCTAGTACTATTGGCTGAGCTTCAAGTTCGGGATAGGCAAGGCTTTTTTCAATATCCCTTTCCAAATCCAAGTCTTTCTGCGCAACGGCATGGAAATACCCCTTTTTCATAAGGGACTTCGCTAAGTACTCCTGTTCACTTTGGCCCGGAGTAGGAACTAAAAGCGCCCGCTTACCTAAATGATAATAGTCCATTATGGAGCTGTAGCCGCTGCGCGATATCACCAATTTGGCCTCATTTATCAATTTTGATAAATCCTCTGCTCCGAGGAAATCATAAATTTTATAGCTCTTCTGATAGCGTGAATCACAGGCTAAATTAGTGCCACGTACTACCACCAAGTCCTCCTTTAATGCTTCCGCCTGATTTAAAATATCTGCTTCCAAAATACTTCGCTGCGGCTCTGGTCCACTTAGCACTACCAAGATCTTATTCTGCTTACCTTCCTTAGGCTTTAAGGCCGATAAGGGACCGATGTAGCGAAGTCCTCCGACCTTTGCTTTACTTAGCTTACCGCTAAGGGTAGATAGTGGCGTATCGGGTACCCAAATTTCATTAAAATTGGTGTAATAAGAAGCGTGAAGTCTTTTGGCGACGGCTGTAAAAATTCCTGCTTGCGGGGCTAACTGGTGACTAATGTAAACTGATGGACGCGCCTTGTGATAGAAACCTAAGCGGTTATCGGAAATAACCCCCTCAAAACCATCGGCCTCGAACCAATATTCTACTAATGCTTTTTCCTTTGCCGCTGCCTTAGCCAAACTAGGAAGGGCAGCCAATAATTTAGGCCATTGGTTGCTACCCTTACTATACCGCACTTCATAGGGTGGTAATTCGCGACTTTCTAAGTTAGGAAACTCTCTTCTCAAGTACTCCAAGGCTAGTCCGTCGGAAGCTAATACGGGTTCAAATCCTTCGGATACCAGTCTACGGATTAGTAAACCGCTGCGACTCGCATGCCCGAGCCCCCAATTCAACACCCCAAAAAGGATTCTTTTTGCCATAGTCGCAAGTTCTGAAATGCAATGAATTAATTTTGCCCCATGGCAAGAAAAAAACTAATTCGGTTTAAGGAAAATGCAGAAATGCGCCACGTGGTGGAACCCAGTCGCGACGAGGCCTTAGCAGGCTTAGCTTTAGCAGGTAAATGGGCTCAGGAAATGTTCGGCAACTCTAATCCGATTGTTTTGGAATTAGGATGCGGCAAAGGTGAGTACACGGTAGCCATGGCTCGCCGCAATCCGGAGGTGAATTACATTGGCGTAGATATTAAAGGGGCACGCATTTGGTATGGTGCCACCGAAGCACGCGATAATGAACTGAATAATGTGGCCTTCTTGCGTGCCCAAATTGAATTGATCGATAAGTGCTTTGCGCCGGGCGAAATTTCAGAAATATGGATCACCTTTCCCGACCCACAAATAAAACATGAACGGATAAAGCACCGGCTTACGCATCCCGATTTTTTAAATCGCTACAAAGAGATTTTACAGCCCGCCGGGCTAATGCATTTAAAAACGGATAGCGAGTTTTTACACGGCTACACCATCGGCATTCTTCAAGCCCTAAACTACCCTATCGAGAAGTGCTTCTACGACATCGATAAGCAATTGAAGCAAGGTCAGGAGCCCATACTGCATGAGGTACAGACGCATTACGAAATGCTATTTAGAGGCAAAGGAAAAAGCATAACCTATTTACGCTTCCGCCTTGAGTGATTTCTTCGACAGAGTGCATGAAGTCTGCCGTCAAATTCCCGCCGGCCGAGTAAGCTCCTATGGGGCGATTGCCAAATTCCTTGGCGCAGCACGAAGTGCTCGAATGGTCGGCTATGCCATGAATGCCAGCATTGGCAAAGAAGGTGTTCCCGCCCACCGAGTGGTAAACAGATTGGGAATGCTAAGCGGTAAGCATTATTTTGGTGGCTCGACGCTCATGCAAGAACTTTTAGAAAATGAAGGAGTTCCAGTGGCGAATGACCAGGTTCAAAATTTTGAAACGTACTTTTGGAATCCGGCCGATCATTTGGATCCCGAGAAATATTAAATGGCAGGTAAATTATACATAGTAGCCACGCCTATTGGCAATTTGGAAGACATGAGTTTTCGCGCCATTCGAACTTTAAAGGAAGTGGACTTGGTTTTAGCTGAGGACACCCGTACCAGCGGTAAACTTTTAAAGCACTTCGAAATAGATGCCAATCTGCGTCCCTTCCATATGCACAATGAGCATAAGGTGGTGGGGCAGTTTGTGGAAGCCTTAAAGGCGGGGCAGGATATCGCATTGATTAGCGATGCAGGCACACCGGCCATATCAGACCCCGGCTATTTAATGGTGCGAGCGGCGATTGACAATGGTATTGAGGTACAAACTTTTCCCGGGGCAACCGCATTTGTACCGGCCTTAGTTAACAGCGGCCTTGCGGCACATAATTTCGTTTTTGAAGGCTTTTTACCGGTGAAGAAGGGCCGTCAAACTAAGCTGAAGAAGTTGGCTGAAGAAGAACGCACCATTATTGTTTATGAATCTCCGCATCGATTGGCGCGCACCTTTAAAGATTTAGCCGCCTATTTAGGCCCGGAAAGGCAAGCTTCTTACAGTCGAGAAATTTCCAAGAAATTCGAGGAAACCCGCCGCGGTAGCCTCGAGGAACTGCAAGCTTACGCTGAAGAGCATCAGCCGAAAGGCGAATTCGTAATCTGCATCGCCGGAAAGGCATAAAAAAAGGAGCCCTCTGGACTCCTTCAATATTCTTTTCTTTTACTGCGGCTTAGACCTTCATGATATCAGCCTCTTTATGACTGATAATTTCATCTACTCGCGCAACATTTTTATTCGTAACGCTTTGCACGCGGTCTTCGGCATCTTTTACTAAGTCCTCGCTAATTCCGTCTAAATCCTTTAGCATGTCATTGGCATCCTTACGGGAATTGCGGATAGAGATTTTTGCGTCTTCTCCTTCAGCTTTAGCACGCTTTACCAATTCACGACGACGTTCCTCGGTTAAGGGCGGAATATTAATAATAATCATCTCGCCATTGTTCTGGGGATTCAGACCAAGATTGGCGTTTAGAATCGCCTTTTCTAATTCTGGAATCATGGCTTTTTCCCATGGCTGAACCGATAAGGTTCGCGCATCGGGAGTGGCGATATTAGCTACTTGAGAAATAGGCGTCATTGAACCATAATATTCAACCATCACCCCTTCGAGGTTCGCTGGGTTTGCACGCCCAGCCCTAATCTTCAACAACTCTTTCTCGAGGTGTTTGATAGCTTTGGTCATGCTATCCGCGGCCTCGTTGATAATCAAATCGATATCTTCCATTTGAGGATCTAAATTAATTGGCTACCAAGGTACCTACTTTCTCGCCTTGGAGCAAGGCCTGTAAGTTACCTGGTTTATTCATGTCAAATACAATGATGGGTAGGTCGTTTTCTTTGGACAGGGTAAAGGCGGTCATGTCCATTACATTTAAGCCCTTCTCGTATACTTCCTTAAAAGAAATTGACTCATATTTCTGCGCATTTGCGTCTTTTTCGGGGTCAGCCGTGTAGATACCGTCAACACGGGTACCTTTTAAAATCACATCGGCATCTACCTCTATGGCGCGTAAAGTTGCCGCCGTATCAGTAGTAAAATAAGGGTTTCCGGTACCTCCCCCAAAGATAACCACACGACCTTTTTCGAGGTGGCGAGTAGCTCTGCGACGAATAAATGGCTCGGCCACCTTATCCATTTCAATTGCCGATTGCAAGCGGGTTTTTACCCCTTCAGCCTCAAGCGCGCTTTGAAGAGCCAAGCCATTAATTACGGTCGCAAGCATTCCCATATGGTCTGCCTGGGTGCGGTCCATACCTTCGCTGGCACCTTTTAAACCGCGGAAGATGTTTCCGCCACCAATTACAATGGCTACTTCCACGCCCATTTCTACCACCGTTTTAATTTCTGTCGCGTATTCCTTTAAACGGTCACCATTGATGCCATAGGCTTGATCACCCATTAAAGACTCGCCACTTAACTTAAGAAGAATGCGTTTGTATTTCATGTGCTGCGCTTGGTTTAAGCAAAGATACAAGGATGACCCTAAATTGGGCATAAAAAAAAGAGCTAATGCCGAAACATTAGCTCTTCTATAAATAAGTACGGACGCTATTAAACGCCTAAGCCTACGCGACGGAAAGCCGTTACTGCAAGGTCTTTGTTCACAGACTGTAAGTACTTAGCAATGCTCAACTTGTTATCACGGATATAAGCTTGGTCAACTAAGGTGTTCTCCTTGAAGAACTTGTTTAAGCGACCTTCGGCAATCTTGTCTAACATTGCTTCTGGCTTACCTTCTTGACGGGCTAATTCTTTACCTACCTCTAATTCGCGGTCGATAATTTCTTGCTCTACGCTGTCGCGGTCAAGAGCCACTGGGTTCATTGCAGCAGCTTGCATAGCTACGTTTTTACCCGCTTCTTCTGCTTCAGCAGTAAGACCAACGATAGTAGCTAATTTGTTACCTGCGTGGATATAACTAGCTACATAAGCCGCTTCAATTACCTCGTAAGAACCGATTTCTAATTTCTCACCAATAACACCAGTTTGCTCAGTAAGCTTGTCGGCAACAGTCATCTCGCCTAAGCTCATGGCTAAAAGGGCATCCTTATCGGCAACCTTATTCTCGATAGCCGTGCTAAGGATAGCATTGGTTAATTCTACGAAACTATCGTTTTTAGCAACGAAATCAGTTTCACAATTTAAGCTCATTACAGCACCGAAAGAGTTGTCAGCAGAGCTCGCTGCCAATACACAACCTTCAGTTGCTTCGCGGTCGGCGCGCTTTGCAGCAACTTTCTGACCTTTTTTACGAAGGATATCTACAGCCTTTTCAAAATCGCCTTCTGCCTCAACTAGGGCATTTTTGCAATCCATCATACCGGCTCCAGTTTGTTTTCTGAGTTTATTTACCTCAGCTGCGGTGATCTTAGCCATTGTCTTTGTGTGTTTTTATTCTTGAAAATAAAGAAGGGATAAAAATCACTTTTCACCCCTTCCTGTATCTTAATACTGCGTTATTCTTTGATGAAATTAAGCTTCTTCAGTAGTAGCTTCTTCCTCAGTAGTCTCTCCAGCTTTAGCGGCTGCCTTCTTAATCTTAGCGTCTTTAGCTTTAGATTTTTCAG
Source organism: uncultured Flavobacteriales bacterium (assembly GCA_913055685.1). GTDB lineage: Bacteria > Bacteroidota > Bacteroidia > Flavobacteriales > Schleiferiaceae > Croceimicrobium. The sequence continues at coordinate 890,378 of CAJXKC010000001.1, read as the reverse complement.
CATTGCGCTCAGCTAAACCACCGCGGATAGCGTCAGTTACTTTAGAAACTAGGAAGTCAATTGACTTAGTCGCATCATCGTTACCTGGGATAGCGAAGTCGACTTCTTGAGGATCGCTATTGGTATCAACGATTGCAAAAGTTGGAATACCTAATTTTTGAGCTTCCTTAACGGCAATGTGCTCCTTGTGGATGTCGACGATGAATAATGCACCTGGAAGTCGGGTCATGTCTGCGATGGAACCTAATTGACGATCCAGTTTATCACGTTGACGGTCTACTTGAAGACGCTCACGCTTAGATAGCGTATTAAAGCTACCATCTTCCTTCATGCGATCGATGTTCTGCATCTTTTTGATCGCTTTACGAATGGTAACGAAGTTGGTAAGCATACCACCTGGCCAACGCTCGGTGATATAAGGCATGTTTACATCACCTGCATTGCGCTCGATGATCTCTTTTGCCTGTTTCTTAGTAGCTACATAAAGGATTTTACGACCACTAGCAGCAATTTTTGCTAATGCTTCAGAAGCATGGTCTAATTTCGCCTGAGTCTTATACAGGTCGATGATGTGAATACCATTACGCTCCATAAAGATGTAAGGAGCCATGTTGGGATTCCACTTACGGGTAAGGTGACCAAAGTGCACCCCCGCATCTAACATTTCTTTTACTAATTGATCTGCCATGAGATAATTAAAAGTTTACATTCACTAAAAACAACTCTCTGGTGGATTCCAATCCGTTGGAATACCCGGAGAATTTGGATACTAAACCCAAATAGATTCTTAACGCTTGGAGAATTGGAACTTCTTACGCGCTTTCTTCTGACCGAATTTCTTGCGCTCTACCATACGTGGATCACGAGTCAAGAAACCTTCAGGCTTCAAAGTAGTGCGGAAGTCAGGGTTAACCTCGCATAAAGCGCGGCTAATACCAAGGCGAATGGCCTCAGCCTGACCAGTAATACCTCCACCAGTTACATTGATTACTACGTCATACTGACCAGTAGTCTCAGTAACAGCGAAAGCCTGCTCTACTTTGTAGTGAAGGGTAGCAGTATCGAAGTAATCTTTGTAATCTTTCTTGTTTACAGAGATAGCTCCTTTACCTTCCTTCAAGAAAACACGCGCAACGGCGTTCTTTCTTCTACCAATAGTGTGAGTTACAGACATACTCAGCTATTTATTATTTAATTGTATTGATATCGATGGTTTGAGGCTTCTGAGCTTCATGTGGATGCTCAGCACCTTCGAAAGCGTGTAGGTTGCGGTATAGTTCAGCACCTAAACGATTCTTTGGCAACATACCCTTCACAGCGTTCTCCAATACACGGGTAGGCTTCTTCATCATCAACTCACGTGGAGTAGTGAAGCGCTGACCACCAGGATACTCAGTGTGACGAACATATTCCTTTTCGGTAGCTTTCTGACCAGTTAAAACAACTTTCTCAGCGTTGATCACAATAACATTGTCACCACAATCTACGTGAGGAGTGTAATTGGTCTTATGCTTACCGCGCAATAAATAGGCGATTCCAGAAGCTAAACGACCTAAAGTTTGGCCCTCAGCGTCTACTACTACCCATTTTTTATCAACAGTGTTGCTATTTGCACTCACTGTTTTGTAACTCATTGTATTCACAACTACTTAATATTTAAATCGTTACCTAAAGTAAAGCTACTCTCCCGAAAAGGGGCTGCGAAAATACAACATAATTTCTCATTCTACCAAACCTTATTAACCATAAATCGTTGAAAATTACCTGACTGATTTTAGCACCCCACCAAATAAGTTTATAAAGCGTCTATATTTGTGGCCCCTAATTCCTTTTTATCGCCTTTTTATATGAAGCGTCTATTTATTTTATCTCTAGCCTTTATAGGTTTTAATCTTTCCGCTCAACACGATGATCATGGGCACTGTGGCTTTGATCAGTACTTGGAAGAGCAATTAGCAAATCCTGAAATATACAATCAATACTTTGGCCCCAAAGCCGAAGGACAAAGCGAAGTAGAAACGGTGGCCAATGGCACGGTTCTGCAAATCCCGGTGGTTTTCCACGTTATTTACGCTACTCAAAGAGACAATATTTCGAAAGCGCAAATTCTAGATGCCCTACGCATCTTAAATGAAGACTTCCGTCGCACCAATGCCGACACCAGTTCAACTCGGGCTCTATTTCGACCAGTAGCGGTTGACACCGAAATTGAATTTGTACTCGCCAAAAAAGATCGCAATGGCAATTGTATAGACGGTATCACTCGCAATCAAGATAACACCTCATTATATGGGAATGATGGATCGAAGCGCTACGCTACTGACTTTCCGAGAAGCCGCTATCTAAATATCTGGGTAGTTCGCAATGTAAGGACTTCAGACCCCGCGAACCCTTCCAATGTTTTAGGTTATGCCACATTCCCAGGGAACACTAGTAGCTCAGACGGCATTATTGTGCGCCATGATGAATTGGGTACTATTGGCACAGCCGCTAACTCGCTATACAGCTCAAACGGCCGCACCCTTACTCATGAAGTAGGACATTATTTAGGCTTATTCCACACCTTTTTCCCAGGTGAGGATCCAAACAAATCTGGCTGTACCGGCGCCACTGTTGGTAATAACTGGCCCTTTACTGATGTTCCTGGAGGCAGCAATGCCGATAAAGGAGATTTTTGTGACGACACTCCTCCGGTAGTAGCCTCAAACTTTGGCTGCTCGCCTAGTACCAATACTTGCAATAGTGATTCGCCTGATTTAGTAGATCAGATTGAAAATTATATGGATTATACTTCTTGCCAGAATATGTTTAGTGCAGACCAAAAGGCAAGAATGCGTCATACCCTTTCGGGATTAAGAGGAACCTTAGTATCCGGAACCAATGCAAGCTTCACCGGCTTAGTAAACCCGCCAGTATGCACACCAGAGGCATTTTTAGAAGCCGATCGTGAAATCATCTGTGATGGCGAAACAATTCAGTTTTCGGATATTTCGGAAGAAGGCGTCCCTACGTCTTGGACCTGGTCCTTCCCTGGTGGGAACCCTGCCAGCAGCACTTCTCAAAATCCAAGCGTTACCTACGCGAACCCTGGCACCTATGATGTTACCTTAACCGTAAGCAATAGTGCAGGTACCGATACCAAAACCTACAGCTCCTACATTACTGTAAAAAATAACAGCACCCCAGTCTTCCAAACAACTTGGGTAGAGAGTTTTGAAAATGGTCAGTTGCCGAACTTGGTGACCGCCGTAGATGGTGGAGACGGCAACACCTTTAAGCATTTTGCAAACGCTGGCTCACACCAAAGCAGCTCTTTAGTATTAGAAGATGCTTCTCTTTCCTACGGCGAAATCGATGAGCTCATTTCTCCAGCGATTGAAACTAGTGGAGCGAGTAGCTTAAACCTCTTTTTCGACTATGCCTTTGCGGCTAAAAACGCCAATAATACCGACCAATTAGAAGTATTTGTGTCTCGCGACTGTGGCCAAAGTTGGATTCGTCGTCGTTTCTACAATTCCGGGCGCTTACAATCAGCCCCGATGACAACGGCTAATTTCGTGCCCACCGCTAGTCAGTGGAAAACCGAGACCATTAGCTTCGACGCCTATATTGGCCCCGACCCCATTCTCATCAAATTCGCTTTCGAAAATGGAGGGGGAAACAATTTCTATATCGATAACATCCGTTTCGGGCAAGGTACCGACGTAAGCTTAAATGAATATCAAGCTGCCGATCTTAAGGTATACCCCAATCCTAGTCAGGGTAGAGTGCATCTAAAACTTAGCGACCTACAGGACCGCAGCCTCAGCCTCCAAGTGCTAGACCTTAGCGGTAAAATGGTTCATCAAGAGGCCTTAAATATTCAAGGTTCAAATCTTGAAAAAGACCTAGACTTAAACTTAGCGCCAGGAGTTTATCTGATGGAAATCAGAGGACAGGAAACGCGACTAAGTGAAAAACTGATTATTGAATAAATAGAAAAGCGACCTCCGGGTCGCTTTTTCTTTTTAAAGTATTTAGTAGCTAGTCTTTAGTATTAAAATCTAGTGGGCCTCGAGCCAATTAGCGCCATAACCACTTTCTACTACCAATGGCACTTTGGTTTCCACCGCTGTTTGCATCAGGTTTTCGATAATGGGAGTTACCGTTTCCAATTCATCTTTAGGCGCATCAAAAACCAATTCGTCATGCACCTGCAAAAGCATGCGAGTTTTGTACTCTTTTAGGGCCTCGTCTATCTTAATCATCGCAATTTTTATGATATCGGCAGCAGTACCCTGGATCGGCGCATTCACGGCATTGCGCTCGGCGTGACCGCGCACGACCGCATTACGGCTATTGATATCCTTCAAGTAGCGACGTCGGCCAAGCATAGTTTCCACAAAACCTTGTTTACGAGCCAATTCTTTCTGAGCCTCGATATAATCTCGAATCCCCGGATAAGTGCGGAAATAGCTTTTGATAATATCGGAAGCTTCACCTCTACTTAAACTAGTTTGCTGTGCCAAACCGAAAGCGCTTACCCCATAAATAATCCCAAAGTTTACCGTCTTGGCATTACTTCGCATTTCGCGACTTACGTCGGATAAATCTACTCCGAAAACCTTTGCCGCCGTGGCCGCATGGATATCTTCCCCCTTAATGAAAGCATCCATCATGGTTTTCTCATTACTGAGCTCCGCGATTAGACGCAGCTCAATCTGACTGTAGTCTGCGGCTAAAATAACGTGACTTTCATCTCTAGGTATAAAGGCCTTTCGCACTTCCCGACCTCTCTCGGTACGGATGGGGATATTCTGCAAATTGGGATTATTACTACTAAGGCGTCCGGTAGCTGCCACTGCCTGGTTAAAGCTAGTGTGAATGCGATTGGTGTTGGCATTCACTAATTCAGGTAAAGCATCAACATATGTGCTTTTTAGCTTTACGCTTTGACGGTATTCCAAAACCTTAGCAACGATTTCATGTTCACCGGCTAAGTCTTGAAGAATATCTTCTGAAGTAGAGAACTGACCACTCTTAGTTTTCTTGGGTTTCTCAATCAGCTTGAGCTCTCCAAAAAGAACGTCCCCTAATTGTTTTGGGGAGGCTATATTAAAGTCTGAATTACCCGCTAAATCATGAATTTCACGGTCTAAGCGCTCAATATCTGCAGCCAACTCATCCGAAAGCTTTTTAAGGGCATTGCGATCTAGGTTAATGCCTTCGCGCTCCATTCGAGATAAAACCGGAACCAGTGGGGTTTCAATTTCTTTTAAAACCTTAGCCGTTTCACCTTCATTAATTTTTTCCTTGAAAATAGCCGCTAACTGCAGGGTGATATCCGCATCTTCGCCAGCATATTCAGCTACTTTGGCCGGATCAACCTCACGCATCGACTTCTGGTTCTTACCTTTTTTACCGATGAGCTCCTCGATAGATTGCGGAGTATAGCCTAAATAAGTTTCGGCTAATATGTCCATATTATGGCGCATGTCTGGGTTGATAAGATAATGCGCCAACATAGTATCGAATAAAGGTCCTTTGACCTCTATTTGGTAATTGGCCATAATGGAAATATCATACTTCAAATTCTGGCCAATTTTCTCAATCTGGTCGTTTTCAAAAAAGGGCTTGAACTCGGCTGCAATAGCCTCTCCTTCCCCCTCTGGCACCGAAACATAATAGGCCTTGCCTGGTGCATAGCTAAAGGCAATACCCACTAATTCTGCCCTAAGCACATCCAAGGAGGTGGTTTCGGTATCGAAGCATACGGCCTTTTGTTTCAATAAGTTTTCCAGCAGTAATTTGCGCTCTTTTGGATGCTCCACCAATTGATAGAGATGTTCGGTATTGGCCATTTTCCGAGCTTCGCCTTCCGCCTCCGAGCTAGGTTGTTCTGCTGGAACCTGGGCAAACAAATCGGTCTGTCCACCAGCATTTGCTTTGGGCGCAGAAGATTGAACCTTTTCTACCGCTACACTAACTGCCTGACCCAATACTCGCTTGGAGAGGGTTCTGAACTCTAACTCCGTAAAGAGTTCTTTAATTTTTTCTTCGTCTGCCGGATCCTTTTTAAAGTCCGTTTCATGAAACTCAATCGGCGCATCTATTACTATTCGAGCCAAATGTTTAGAAAGGATGGCCTGCTCTTGGTTATCGCGAATCTTCTCCCCTAGCTTGCCCTTAATCTCATCGGCATTTTCATACATGCTCTCCATACTGCCATACTGCTTAAGCAGCTTACTGGCAGTTTTAGGACCTACACCGGGTATGCCAGGAATATTATCTACCGCATCGCCCATCATTCCAAGATAATCTACCACCTGATCTACGGTATCGATATCAAATTTGGCCTTCACTTCTTCCACCCCCCAAACCTCAGGAGGATTACCACTTCGACCGGGGCGGTACATGAAAATGTTTTCGGAAACCAATTGCCCAAAATCCTTATCCGGAGTCATCATAAATACCTGATAGCCCTTTTGTTCCGCCTGCTTCGCCAAGGTGCCAATTACATCATCAGCTTCAAAGCCATCTACCCCAATAAAGGGTATACGAAAAGCTTCTGCCACCCTTTGAATATACGGGAAGGCCACTTTAATTCCTTCGGGAGTTTCATCGCGCTGTGCTTTATACTCGCTGTATTCTTCATGACGAAAAGTTGGCTTAGCGGTATCGTATACAATGGCGATATGCGAGGGATTCTTCTTTTCTAGAATCTCCAATAAAGTGGTAGTAAAACCGAAGATAGCCGATGTATCTAAACCACTAGAGCTTATTCGCGGATTATTGATAAAGGCAAAATAAGCACGATAAATAAGGGCATAGGCATCTAAAAGATAGAGGGTAGGCTTAGAATCAGACATTTGAAATTCTTGGGTTGAAAGCCCTAAATTAGCATTATTATGAAAGAGGCCGAATCTTTTTCGCCCTTTGCGCGTTTATCCAAAAAACAACACCGTGCTCTTACGAATTTTAATTCCGGTAGTCTTACTAACTATCGTCGACTTTTATGCCTATCAAGCTGTAAAAACCTTAAGTAGAGATCAAGTTTATTGGCGCTATTTATACTGGGGTATTTCCATAGCCTTCATTGTCTTGCTCATCTATACACTCATCACCTTCGACCGCAGTGCTGGACCGCATCAAAACTCGATTTTCAAATTGGTGATGGCCTCTTTTGTGCTACTGTTTGTACCTAAATTGGTCATAAGCATCCCGCTTTTATTAGAGGATATCACTCGAGTTCTCGTAGGGTTGAGTGGTCGCCTTATCGGCGATGGAAATACGGAGCAATTTCTTCCTTCCAGAAGACGCTTTATCAGTCAAGTTGCCCTCGCCCTGGCCGCCATTCCCTTTGCCGGAATCTTACATGGCATTTGGAAGGGTAAATACAATTATCGAGTAATTAAAAAGACCCTTTTCTTCCCCGACCTCCCCGAAGCTTTCGATGGCTTTACCTTAAGTCAGATTTCGGATGTGCATAGTGGCAGTTTCGACAATCCTGAAAAGATTGCCTACGGAATCGACCTCATCAATCAGCAAAAGAGCGATATGATCGTCTTTACCGGTGATATTGTTAACAATAGAGCCGATGAGATGGACCCTTGGAAAGAGGTCTTTTCCAAACTAGAAGCCCCGATGGGTAAATATTCCATTTTGGGGAATCACGATTACGGTGATTATGTAAGCTGGGAAAGCGAAGAGGCCAAGCAAGCAAACATGGAGAAATTGTATCGTACCCATGCAGATATTGGCTTCGATTTATTGCGCAATGAGAACCGTAAAATCGAGAAGGATGGTCAAAGTATTCGCCTGGTGGGCGTTGAGAACTGGGGCACCGGTGGCTTTGCAAAGCACGGCGATTTAGATAAGGCAGTAGCCGACACCAGCGCCGAAGACTTTCACATTCTGCTTTCCCACGACCCTTCCCATTTCGATCACAAAGTAAAAGAGCATCCCAAAAAAATGGCGGTTACTCTAAGTGGCCATACCCACGGAATGCAGTTCGGCATTGAGATCCCTGGCTTTTTCCGCTGGAGTCCGGTTAAATATCGCTACCCAAAATGGGCGGGATTGTACGAAGAAGCCGGTCGCTATTTATACGTGAACCGTGGTTTCGGGTTTTTAGCTTTCCCTGGCCGAGTGGGTATTTGGCCAGAAATTACGGTATTGGAGTTTCGCCGCGGTTCTAGCGAAGATCAAATTGCCTAAATTTGGCCTAAATCATAGCGCAATGAAACTAAAAACCTCTGCCCTTTTTCTTGCATTATTAATTGGCTTCGCGTCTTGCCGAAAAGACCGGGACGATGAAAACAGTGAGCCTCAATTAATGGGCCTAGCTGCTTTCTTAAATGGCGAATTTGATGTTACTCAGGCCGACTATAACGGAAGTTTCCTTACCCCTTTTGGTCAATCTATTCCCTTAAACGGAACCGGTGATAGCACCGAAGGGTACTACATTTTTAACGCTAATGCCAAAACCGTTGACTATTCTGTGAGCACTTCCATGGAGCTTAGCATTCTAACCCAAACCATAAGGGTTCCGGTTTTAGTAGCTGGCAATGGTGATGTTGATTATGTAAGTGAAACACGTTTCACAATTAATGACGATCGATATGGCTTAATGACCTACGATGTCAGTAATCAGACCGCTACCTCATTAAGGGCTACTACGCGCTATGAAGCGGACACTGCGGGAGGTGAAATTGACTTACTACTAGACGTATACTTAGAAAAGAAATAGAAAAAGGCCCTTAAACGGGCCTTTTTTATTTGCTTAAATTCTTAATCATATCCTTGACCATCGTCGGTAAATCGAAATCGGGTTGCCAGCCCCAGTGCTCACGGGCTTCACGGTCGTCAATACTCGAAGGCCAACCTGCGGCTATTTGATCGCGACTATCTAAGGCATCGTAATTGGTGCTGAAACCTGGGATTTCCTTTTCGATTATAGCGCTCAATTCTTTTGGGGTGAAAGAAAAGGCCCCCACATTATAAGAGGTTCTAATTTTCACTTGATCTGCTGGCGCTTCCATAATGCCAACGGTCGCTTTAATGGCATCCGGCATATACATCATGGGTAGTCGACGGTCTTCGGAAAGGAAACAAGAATAGTCCTCGCCTTTAACCGCTTTGTGGAATATATCCACGGCATAATCGGTAGTACCACCTCCCGGTTCGGTTTTGTAGGAAATTAAACCCGGATAACGCAAACCACGAGTATCCACACCGTATTTCTTGAAGTAATAGTCGCACCATAATTCGCCGGCTAGTTTACTAATACCGTAAACTGTTCCTGGATCCATAACCGTAAGCTGTGGGGTATTCTCTTTAGGCGTTTGGGGCCCAAAAGCGGCAATGGAACTTGGCCAATACATTTTCTTAAAATGCTTTTCGCGCGCCATTTCCAGAAAGTTGAAAAGACTGGTCATATTTAAATCCCAACCTTTCATCGGCATTTTCTCTGCGGTAGCAGACAACATGGCTACCAAGTGATAGACCTGCGTTACGCCATGTTTCTTGATCACCTCAAAAGCAGCCTGGGCATCCATAGCATTTAATTGCTCAAAGGGTCCCTGTGCCAGCCTTTCGGCGGATGGTGCTCTAAGGTCCGAGGCAATAACATTATCATTACCGTATGCTTCTCGAAGGTGGTCTACTAAATCGGTTCCAATTTGACCAGAGGATCCTAAAACCAAGATCTTTTCTGCCATTCTTTACGCTTTTTTGAGAGGGGCAAATATATTCTTTTCGAAGCCTATCTTTGAAAACCAAGCCAAATGAAAAAGACTTCCATCCAAAAATTTATCGCCAGCCTTGGGCCTGGTCTTATTTTCGCAAGTACCGCCATCGGCGTAAGCCATTTAGTGCAAAGTACCCGCGCGGGAGCCGATTATGGCTACGGATTGCTTTGGGCAATTATCTTGGCAAACCTTTTTAAATATCCATTTTTCGAATATGGTTCGCGCTATGCGGCGGCGCGCGGTGAGTCCTTAATAGACGGTTATGCGAAAATTGGCCGCTGGGCTCTAGCTATCTTCCTTTTGATAACCTTGGGCACCATGTTTTTTGTGACCGCAGCGGTAGGCGCCGTAACTGCTGGTTTCATGCACCAATTATTCGGTCTAGAGTCCTACCTCACTCTTTTTCAAACCAATATTATCCTTTTTAGCCTGTCGGTATTGGTTTTATTCTGGGGTCGGTATCAAGGCTTAGGCAGACTTATTAAGATCATTGGATCGGTGCTACTCTTGTCAACCATTATTGCCTTTATTGCAGCCCTAATAAAAGGCCCCAGCAGCAGTCCAATCCCTTGGTTTAATTCAGAGGTCTTTGAGTTTAGCAGTCCTTCTTTTGCCTTTCTAATTGCTTTGATGGGGTGGATGCCTACCGCGGTGGATCTATCGGCATGGAATAGTCTATGGACTATAGCCCAAGCCAAGGAAAAAAAGCTCGATTTTAAGAGCATTATCCGCGAGTTTAGATTTGGATATATTCTATCGGCGGTGCTGGCTCCCATCTTCATGATCTTAGGGGCCTACCTTTTATACGGTACGTCAAATAGCCTCGAAGGTTCTGCCTCCCAGTTTGCGGGTGGCATTATTGAACTTTATACTTCCAATATAGGGACCTGGAGCAGACCCATAATTGCGGCATCTGCCTTTAGCATTATGCTCGGTACCTGCATCGCGGTATTTGATGGCTATGCGCGTGTAGGCGAGAAGCTGGCAAGCCTATATTTGAGCCGCACCTTTAAGCTAGGCGAGACGGGGAAAGGCTATCGTTCGATGCTACTTTTATTGGGCTTAGGAGGCTTAGCTTTAATCTATTCCTTTGGTCAGAAATTCGGTTCACTAGTAGACTTAGCCACGGCGATAAGCTTTTTAGTTGCGCCATTAATCGCAAGCGCCAATTTTTATTTAGTGCTACAACTTCCAAGGGCATTCCGACCCGGGAAAAGACTGCAAGGCCTTAGTTATTTGGGCCTTGTTTTTCTATTCGGCTTTAGCCTGATTTATTTGATCAGTTTAACTAATTAGCCTGGTAGCTAATGCGCCAAATTCGCCCCACTTTAGAATCGCTGATAAACAAATTCCCCCTGGGACCAACCGCCAGGCCGCAGGGACGATAAACCGCATCACCAGGATAATCAATCTCCGGTGCGCCTGAAAAACCGGTGGCAAAACTCTGATAACCGCTTATGGGATCATCACCACTAAAAGGAACAAATACCACCCGGTAGCCTTGCTGGGGAAAAGGTGCGCGGTTCCATGATCCATGAAAGGCAATAAAGGCTCCATCACGATAAGAAATTGGAAATTGCTCACTGTGGTAAAACGCTAAAGCATTGGGTGCCCAGTGACCCGGAAAGCCCATCAGGGGGTAATCCTTAGTTGAACACCGGCCGGTAGAATCGGCATTTCCTCCATATTCAGGGTTTAGAAGTTTCACTTTGCGTTTATGATCATAATAGCAATAGGGCCAACCAAAATCACTTCCCTCTTCCACTCTTAGAAACTCTTCAGCCGGAAGCTCGGCGCTCTCCTTCTGAGTGTAATATTCGGGCCAAAATTCATGCAATTGATCACGCCCATGTTGCATGGCGTAGAGTTTGTCTTGTTTGTGATTGTAGTGAATCCCTACGGCGTGGCGTATTCCTGTAGCATAGCGTTCGCCATCTTCAAAATGTTGATCTAAATTTGAATCACTAAACTTCCAAATACCACCCGATTGTTCGAGTAAGGGACATGGGTCCTGACCGGGAACTCCGGGTTTACGATCGGGGTCCTGACAGGCATTGGAAGGTGCGCCAATGGTAACAAACATATTCCCCTTTCCATCAAAGGCCAGAGGTTTAGCTGCATGCTGATTTTGTTCGGCTAGGCTTAAGATGAGTTCACGCTCCCCGCTTGGCACTAATTCATTGCCCATAAAACGACGGCGGAAGACTTGAGAATTGGTCGAAAAATAGAGGTACCCTTGATGGAACTTGACTCCGGTTCCACCTTCTAACTCTTCGAAGTACTCAATTTCCTCGGGTATTCCATTAGAGTCACTATCGCGTAAAGCGACAATACTTAAACCCTTCTTTGGCTCAGATAATCGCAAATACAAATCGCCATTGGGTCTACTCGCTAAATGTCTGCCGTAACCCAAAGAATCGGCAAAAACTTCGGCCACAAAGCCTTGAGGAAGATCTAGGCTAGGTTCTAAATTAGCAAGTGCCGCTTTGGGAGGCTGAGGATCACAAGCCATAAGCAGCGAACAAACTGCAGCTAAATAGGCCAACTTTTTCATAAAGCACGTCGATTTTAGTCTTGATTAACAAACCGACGCAATATTAGTTGTATGCTTTCAATCTTGAAAGGTTTTGGAATAAGGCCATCAAAAAGATTAGAAACCGATTGATCTTGAATTTCGTCTACACTGCGTGCACTTAAGGCTAAAATGGGCACTGGTTTAATGCGATACTTCGAACTTTCTCGGATGCGTTTACTTGCTTCTACGCCATTAAGGAGCGGCATTTCCACGTCCATTAAGATGACATCAAAATCTCCAGTTGCAAATAATTCCAAGGCTTCTAAACCATCCTTCGCCCAAAAAACCTCAGCCCCAAAATTATGCAGCACCCGCATGGCCACCTGGAAATTCACCGCATTATCTTCTGCTAGCAAGACCCTTAAGCCCTTTAAGCTTTCTATGGCCTCGCTTGACTTAAAGTTCTCTTCTTCGGGTCGGGATAAAGGCTGTAGAGCTAAAGAGAAATAAAAGCGTGAACCTAGAGACTCCTTACTTTCCAAATATAATTTGCCCCCCATCAAGTCGACCAAAGACTTAGAAATACTCAGACCCAAGCCGGTGCCACTATTGCGGTTACGCTTATGCTGACCTTGTTCAAAAGCCTTAAACAAATGGTTTTGCTGCTCTTTACTCATACCCGGACCTGTATCTCGAACTTCGAAGTATAATCGATCCTGTCCATTGTAATCTTTTACAATTTCAACCTTGAGCTGGATGTATCCGTGATCAGTATACTTCAATGCATTATTTAAAAGATTAATAAGTACTTGTTGTAGACGGACGGCATCTAAAGCATAATAAGTGTCCTCCGTCAGCTCCTCGGGAAGCTCTAATTTTAAGCGTAAATCTTTCTCCCTGGCTTGAAAGCGAAACATCTCTATTAAATCCTCCAGCTTAGAGCGTAGGGGCGTAGGCTCCAGCCTTAACTTCATTTTATGAACTTGAAGCTTGGAGTAATCCAAAATCATGTTAACCAAATTAATAAGGTGATCGGAGGAGCTTTGGGCAATGCGCAGCAAATCTTTTTGCTCTGTGCTAATGGAAGTCTGACTCAATAAATACAACATCCCGTTTATGCCATTTAGAGGGGTGCGAATCTCATGACTCATATTAGCCAAAAAACGGGATTTAAGTGCTGCCTGGGACTCTGCTTCCGCTTTATTAGAAAGGGCCTGTTCCTTTTCTTTAGTAACAGCTTCCAAGCTGAGGCCTAATTTAAGAGTAGACAAAGTACTATAAGCAAGGGCCAAGACCAATGTGCTAATCATTAGGACCAACTGTCCGGCTAATAGGCTGATCACACAGGCACTAATTGCAATTAAAAGAATCAATAAATCTCTGCTCTTCCGTTCCATATCAAAAATCTACTACATTTAATTACGTTTGTCACGAAGATTCGGATTTGACCGCCTGTAATTTTGGTCACTTTCCACATGGAAGGAAGCCCTCACTTTTGCAGCACTAATGAAACAGATTAAAGTCCTACTTAAAAAGCACATTTTTACCCTCAGTGGTATTGGCTTAGGCCTACTGGCCGGATACCTATATTACTGGCAAGTGGGTTGTGTTGATGGCTGCACCATTACTGGGGACCCACTGAACTCAAGTTTATACGGTGGTCTTATGGGTGGCCTTTTATTAAGTATGGTCGATGATTATTTAAAAAAACAGAAAAAATGAGTCTTCAAGAAATCATCAACTCAGAGCAAGGAACTGTAGTAGACGTTCGCACACCAATGGAATTTATGGGAGGAAATGTAGCCGATTCAAAAAACATTCCTCTCGATCAAATAATGTCACGCATGGAGGAATTAAGGACTCTAGCCCAACCTCTAATTTTGGTTTGTGCAAGTGGAAACCGAAGTGGCATGGCCCAACAATATTTATCTAAGCAAGGATTCGAATGTTATAATGGCGGATCTTGGTTAGACGTGAATTATTTGGTGTCCCAAAAGGCTTAAGCGCTTAGATGCAAAAACTTGATTGGAAAAATTGGAGCGTCGATCGCATTCTTAGGGTGCTGATCGGCGCTTTATTAATTGGCAGTGGCGCTGCCGATGAAGCATGGTGGATTCTAAGTATTGGCCTGGTTTTTCTTTACCAAGGCATTACCAATACTGGTTGTCCGGGCCAACATTGTGCGCTTCCAGAGCAGGAAGAAAAGAAGAATAGCGAAACTTTATAAATGTTAAAATATTGCTGCCAAACAGCATTTAGCATTTCCTTAACAGCCCCATTTTCTGGATAGGGATACTTTAGCCTTAACGAAACTAAAACATCTTTATCATGAAAATCAAAGTATTAGCCATGCTCTTGGCAGGCTTTAGCTTTACCGCTATGGCCAATGGTCCCGAAACCGTAGTTCGCGAAACCGTTAAAACCTACATCGAAAGTTACCTTTCCAATGACTATTCCTCAATGAAGGAGGTCTTGCATAATGACTTTCAAAATCAAGGTATTAACCGCGACGGTAGTTTAAGTCAGCCGCTCGACGCACGCGGACTTAAAAATCTAATGAAACAACAGGAAAGTACCCCTGTTTCGGAACAGAACAATGAAATTGAAGTCATTTCCCTACAAGAGGAGTTTGCCTCTGTTCGTTTAGTAACCGGACCCGAGAACTCACGCTGGACAGAAGAAATTCTTCTAGAGAAGGTTCGAGGAACTTGGAAGATTAAAAAAATCGTTTGGAGTTTTTAATTGTTTGGTTCGTTGATTATAAAGACCGCTTTTACAGGGCGGTTTTTTTTTTTGCCCCAAACCCCCTGCAACTCTCCCCCATTCACCGACCTAATACCCACATTTAAAAGTCTTTAAGGATTCCTTAACAGACTGTATTACAAGGTATTCCTACTTTAGCATAACGAAACTAAAACATAAAACAACATGAAATCTTTAGTAATTGCATTAGCCTTATCGGCTTCATTTAGCGCTACCGCCAATGGAACAAACCCCAATGAAGGTGGCCCCACAAAACTTCCTATCTACACTATTAGCTTTGAAGAGGAAGGCGGACCTAACTCTGAAGTTGAAACTTCGGTACGCACCTATATCGAAAACTTCCATGAAGGGGATTTCGAAGAAATGCGCGAAGTATTAAGCAACAACTTCACCAATCAAGGATTAAACCGCGATGGATCGCTAACCCCCGTTCAAAAATTGGATGACATCCAAGGATTAATGGTAGGACAAGAGGTTGTGGCTCCTGATGCCCAGAACAATGAAATTACCATCACTGCCATTAACGGTGAGGTAGCTTCAGCTGAATTAATCACTGGCGCCAATGGACAACGTTGGAAAGAGCATATTACCCTCGTACGTGAAAATGGTAATTGGAAAGTAGATAAAGTATTCTGGAGTTTTTTATAATTCCGAATACCCTGAATTTAAGACCGCTCCGGCGGTCTTTTTTTTTGCTTAAAACCGCAGTACCCCGAAAAGGCTAAAGTTGCGGGGATCGGAAGTAATTATACCCGGACCAGGATATCCCGTTGCCCTTCGCGTAAAATAGACCTCATTAAACATATTGTTTAAACTAAAGCCCAGTTCAAATCGCTGAGTTCTGTAACTTAAATTAAAGTCCCAAACGGTATAAGCAGGAATGGGTCCAATAATTCCCTCTCGAATATCACCAGCACTAGGAACTTCCGAATTCTCAACGTCGGTAAACTGTTCACTTAAATAGGTACCTTGAATACTGAGGGTATAAGATTGGTAAGTCGCTTCAAGCCCAAGCTTAAAATTAATTTCGGGGATAAATTCCACTTGTTTACCCACTACATTATTCTCTTCACTACTTAGGTATACCGAGCGGGTGTAGGCGGCATTAAGAAAATAAGATAGCTGCCAGTCTTCGCTAAGCTGCCAGTCTTGTTGGAGAAAGGCTTCGAGGCCATAAATAAAAGCCGTTCCAATGTTCTTGCGTACTCGCTGAGCTCGATCGTTCAATATAATTCCAATGCGATTGCCATAGAGCAGACCAAAAACATTGGCATCAAATTGAAGATTCTGCCATTTACCACGAGTTCCTAAATCGGCAGTAAAGCCTTTTTCATCTCTAATGTCGGGATCGATTACAAAGCTGGGATTAACCGTACGGATATCACTAAAAGTAATCGAACGGTAATTCTGCGATAGGTTAAAATAGCTTTCCAAATTATCTTGCCATCGATAGGACAAACCTATACCGGCCAAAATAAAGCTACGCTCTAAGACGCGATCATCACGCAGGGTATCCCTAAAAATAAGGTTACCAGCATTGTCAAAAAGCAGGTTTTGGTAATTCCCTTGGCTTTCGGTGCGAATCCACTCCGCCCGTATACCAGGGGTAATGCTAAACTTATTGCCGAGGTACCAGATATGTTCAGAAAATAGGGCTAGATTTCTATTGGGGAATTGGAAATTACTCTGACTAGGGTAATCCGGAAACCGCTGATTGTAAAACTTAAAATTGGCATCCATTCCACGTGACCCAGCCCCTTGTTGGGAGCTATTCTGTGCTTGATAATATTTTAAACCTAAAAGCCAAACCCTACGCTGATTAGCCTGCCCGTAGCGGTGTAACCATCGACTTTCTAGTCCCCAGTTCTGAAAGCGACCTTTTATTAAATCCCGTGGATATAGATATTCCCCCTTCGCATCTTTCTGATCGATGGTACTAATCGGGTTTAGGTTAAAGGTTTGCGGCAGACCTCTAAAGCCAAGCGCATTTCTCTGGGCATTAAGAGCAAAAAGTTGTGTCTCTATTAAATCCCTACTGCTGGGCTCCCACTTATACTTCAAGGCGTACAATTGCCAGTCTACTTGAAACCAATTGCGATCACGCAGACTCTGACTAGGGTCTTGCTCAAATTGGCTATCGGTTAACCCACCTGGCTGCTTGGCTAGATAGTTCAAATAGGAGAATTCAAAGGATAGCTGCTGCTCAGAATCAATTTGATAGCGCAAGTCTAAAAAGGCATTACGACTAGAATAAGCGGAATTGGCCTGCCAAGCGGCGCCCTCTTTGTAATTGAAATAAGTATAATAAGACCAATTACCCTTGGTTCCACTAAGACTTAAAAAGCTGTTTAAGCGATTAAAACTCCCGTAACTCTGGCGTAATTCTATTGCCAGTGCGCTGTCCCTTACCGGATCTTTTAATTGAAATTCTAGCAGACCCCCAAATTGAGTTCCATATTGTAATGAAGCGGCGCCTTTAACCACTTTAATCTCCGCTAGTGCTTCTGGAGGTGGCGAATAATAACTTTCAGGATAACCAAGCACATCAGCACTAATATCGTAACCGTTTTGCCGCACATTGAAGTTACTGCTGCGGTTGGGATCTAAGCCCCGACCACCAATGTTAAGTTGCATCCCACCGGCACTTCCTTCGTAAATATTAAGTCCTGTTACCTGAGCGTAAATCTGCCTGGGATTATTAGCTCCCAAATCCAAGTTCAGGCTCTTAAGCTTTAAGACCTCCGATTTTTTCGCGGCATAAATTGAAGTCCCTTCTACTGCGCGCAGAGTCCGGCGTTGAAAATCCTTTTTCTGGCCCTTTACCTCTACCTCCTCCAATTGAGCAGAATTGGCCACCAAATAAATCTTGTACAGCTTTTCGGTATTAGCTTTTAATACCAGGTTTTGAGCTTGGTAATTAGCTTTAAATACACTGAGGCTAAGCTGGGGCTCCAGAGAGTAAAAGGAAAAGCGCCCATAATTGTCGGTATAGTCTAGTTTATCTTCTTCGGTAAAAAATAATTCTACTCCCTCGGCCGGAGTGCTATCCGGATAAAAAATTTGCACTTGGTAGTTAAGCTGTGCCTTAAGGGCAAAGCAGCTTAGACTAAGAAGGATACTATATACCGTAGATCGTGTCATTGAAAGGAAGTATCCATTTTTTAGGGGAATAGCCTCTTTTTTCGGCGGCAAGATTACAGCTTTTATCGATAAAAGGCTGACTAGACCTGCCATTTAAAGCTACCTGAACATCGGCATAAACCTCTACATCATCGTGTCCAAACTTCTGGCGATGCAGTTCGGCCAAATAATGTGCATACTCCAAAATGAAGTCGGGCTGAAAGCTCATTTGTTTTTCCTGAAAACTGCTTAAATAATCGGCATTATTGATGCGAAAGCTCTGTTTGTCGCGGGCATCAACGATGGTGAATGAAGCATAACCCGCCTTTTCCATTAGCATTACGCGCCAGGAAAAACGAAATCCTTGCTCATGCCAAAAAAGTTCTCCAGGATAGGCGAGGTAACGCCAAGGCCAGACTAACTGAAAGATTATAAATAAGCCAAAAAACCACTGAAAGCTCTGCTTTGCTTTAAATTCCATCAGCGGAAGCTTGAAGCGAACTTTAAAAAGGCCCTTAGGGATAATCCTGCCGATAAAGATTAAAAGCCTTTGGTGGTAGCGGTGATCTAAAAAGGTAAATGCTCCCAAGACCATAATAAGGGGAAATAGTCCGATGGGAAATAGCAGGCGCGTTAGCAAATGAAAAACTACCACCAGAAAAAGGGCATAAGGTCTGGTTTTGCGGAACCACAGTAAAAAAGGTGCGGAAAGATCAAAAGCCGCTCCAGCCCAACTAAAAAAGAAGGCCACCCATTCTTTCTCCAAATAAGGTCCTAAAAGAGGTAAATCATAGGCTCCCGGCAACCACAGCTTTAAAGGCTGAGCATGCAAAAGCCAATCGGAATTGAGTTTTGCCAAGCCCGCATAAAAGTAAACCAGACTTACCAAGGCCCAGAGTGGTAAGTAGTAAGCTCGCGAAATACGCTGCTCAAGACCTTTTAAGGACCATCCCGCATCCGCCGAAAGGCCCTTAGCGGCAGGCAGGAAGATTAGGATAAAGGCCACCATAGACACAAAGTAGTAGTGATTGAGATAGGTGGTTTTATCCATTAGCTCGATGTAGGTAAAGCTGAGGAAAAGCAAGCTTGCGCTGATGCGATACCAAAATCCGACCGCCACTCCAATGGCACTAATTCCGCAGAGAATGAATAGCAGATAAGTCCAATCGCCGAATGGCTTTACCCATTCAAAACCCAAATAGCTAAAATGAAACTGTGGTTCGAGGTAGAGTTTCTCGATCCAATCGAAATACCAGAACCGAAACATGCCATAGGCTAGCACCAGCCCAAATACAATACGAAAAACCAGCAATGGTGCGATGGACAATTGCTGGTTTGTAAAAGCCTTTATGGGTTCCTTGCTAATCGCCATCGGCATCAACGTAGTCTACCCGAACGTTTAAAGCTTGCATCATGTCGACCTTCATCCAAATCACATTTTGCTGTAAAGCGTCAAAGGTTTGCAGCATAGTAGTGGTCTGATCGGTGGCGGCCTTAGCTAAATTTGAATCTAGGCTCGATGCTACTTGCTTAACTAAGTCAAACTGATCCTCAATGCGGGTACTTAGCAAGGTGCCATTCTCCTCAATTTGCAGGTAATCCAAGTAAGCCTTTAGGCTAGGTCCTCTATTTAAGGAGTCATAAGACAAACCAGAGAAAAAGCGACGATGCGCTTCCAGAGATTCCAAAAACAGTTGCTTAGATAGGTCACCATTGTAGTAGGCTTCCGCGCGATTGGATAGGGGCATACCCGAGAAAACTCCCGCAGGAATGCCAATCTTACCTGCTCGTAATTCCTTCTCATAATGATATACGAAATCATTAATTAGCTTATTTACGCTCGCATCGGCCGAAGAGCCAGCATTTGCGACAAAGCTATTGCGGTAGGAGTTCTTCCAGTCCTGAAGAGTAGCCTGACTAAGGTTTAAGAGCCGCTGACTCAAATCACTTAGATACTGACGCAATTCTGGGCTCACACTTAAGTCATTGGGTCCGAACAAGAGATAATCTACAGCCGGCCAGCCCTGCACATCAAAGGTAGAGGGTAAACTAAGGTTGTAATTAGCCGAGCTAGCTAATCCTAAGAGTTCCGCAGTATCACAAGGATAAACGTTACTGTAATTGCGTAGACCACGGCTTTCAGCCGGTCCAATTTCATAAATACTCACCCATTGCCAAGCGATATAAGCTTTTTGAAACTGCGCCTTCAGGGCGATTAAATCGGACTGCAATTGCTTGGCTCTGTAGCTTTGAACTAGACTATCAAATTGCCCTAGTTCCTCGCTATAGTTTTCATACGCCGGAATGATAATCTCATCGGCCCAAAAGCTAAGCAGCGCCTGGCGATCGAAATTATCCTGAACTGCAGCATCACCTTTATCCTCCTCTACACAAGATAGGCTAAGGACCATTAAGGCCCCTAGCATTATCCATTTATCCAATCCAAGCTTTTGCAACATGTCCTAATTAATTAGTAACCTGATTGAGTTCAAACTTAAAGCGAGCGGCAATGGCATTAGACATAGCATCCAGGGTTTGGTCGCTAACATCCCATAAACCGTTGTTTCCATCCCCCATTAAATCGCTCAACATATTTTCTACTTCAGTCGCATCAAAGTAGGGAGCATCTGTAGCCACATTATGGGTGAAGCGAAGGCTGTAGATAAAACCATAGGCTTCAGAAAGGTCATGCAGAGCCGCACCATCCTCGCCGTTGGCAAAGGCTTTTTTGGCCGCCTGCAAATAGAAGGCAGCGCGAATACCGATCATTTCTGAAAGTTCCTCACGAATTATATCGGCCTGAGCATCACGTAAGTCATAATCTCCTGCAACAATTGCAGCTCGACCTAATTTAAAGGCATTAAACACACGATCGGCTGCGCCGGTAAAATCTGAATCGCCCTCCAAGCGGCCCAAGTATTTGTTTAAGAAATCATCGTCTCCCCCTAAGGTAGCCAAGGGCTTGGCACCATCGGCTGCACCGCCAAAAAGGTAACCATAAGCTTCATCCCACTTATGCTCCATTACCGTATGATTCTGACCTTCGGCTAGGACACCCGCCTCATTATCTTCGCGATTGCTGCCCGCATCCAGTACTGAAGCGCTCAAATAATTATTAAGCATTTGGTCTAAGGCTAATGCACCAATTAAAGATTTACCTACCGCCTGGTTAAATTCCAAACCTTGCGCATTTACATAACGCGCGGTGCTTCCATCAGCAACTTGACCCGCAGTACCCGGACTGGCAGCTTGATTAACAAAAGGGAAAATTTCATCTACCTGCGCCTCGATCCATTGATCAATTTGACCTCGAATGGCAGCACTTTCGGTTGCATTCATGGCAAAGTAATCATAAGATGCCGCCGTTTTAGAACGAAGACTTTTATCGGAGGCATTAAGCTCGGGGTTACTAAAGGGATCTACATCATTACCACTCGCATCCTGATTGGCATACATTGCCAATAAATCACTCTTACTTTTACTAAAGTCCAATAATGCTGCATTGAGCTCTTTACCCATAGCTAATCGGGTGGTTTGGCCGCTGTAGCTGACCGAAGAAGCGCCATTGCGATTAAAGCTGTAGCTTTCAGGAGCAAGTACGCTTGGCTCATTTAACTTATCCTGGTTTTCCTTTTCACAGGCCGACAGAGAGACCATAAATAGCCCGATTAAAAGGCTGCTTTTCAGAGTTTTATATGTCTTCATTTTATTTAGATTAAATTTAAATAAGGCCGCAAAACTAGTTGTGCCTATTAAATTTAGCAAGCATTTGCAGGTTAATTTTTGATTAAGTCTGCAATGCTCGGAGAATCAATAAAATGATGGTGTAGGGGATTAATCTATTTAAGCAGTTTCCAATTTAGCCTGCTTCCTTGCTCATTGCTTATCCAGAGATAATAAATACCCTTTTTCAAATTTGATGTAGCAATTTTAAGACTCTTCTCATTAGTGACTAATCCTTGCATTAATAGTTGTCCGGTATTGGAATAAAGCCTCCATTGCCAAGGACTATTATCGAGAAGTTTTCTATCCAATTGCACATAGCCTTTAAAAGGATTGGGGTAAACCGAGAAGCCATTTTGTAAACTATATTCCTCGTTACCTATTTCACTCAGTCGATAGGCATATTCATCTTCCGCTCCACAGGCATTCCGCACCCTCAGGCTCACTTCATAATAAAGCCCTGGTGGATTAAAAATGTGGATTGGTGCAATTCCTGTATCGGTGGACCCATCATCGAAATCCCAAAAATAGCTTTGGGCATTGCGTGACAATGAAGCATCGAACTGAACCCGTAAACCGCTATTGATTGGATTTAAAATCTGGTAGGTCCAATCGGCATTTGGATCGGCACATAATTGCACCATTTGCGAATAATTTGCCGTATCTCCACAGGCATTAATCATTCTTAACTGTACTAAATAACTACCGTCGCCAGCATAAACATGCTGTCCCATGCTATCAAGCGCTGTACTGCCATCCCCAAAATCCCAAAGCCACTGAACGGCCCCAGTAAAAGCGGCGGAATAGAGCAGGGTATCACCACTAGTACCTAATTGTACCAAGGGCAAGATACTATCACAGACTTGCACTATTTGGAAACTAGTATCTGCAAAGCCACAGGCATTATATGCAGCCAAACTAATAGTATAGGTCCCGGCCAATGCATAGGTATGCTGGAATGATGCACCCGTATCGACATAGCCATCGCCAAAGTCCCAAAAAAGACTATCGGCATTACTACTGGTGCTTATAAACTGTACATTCAAGAAATTGGCGCTGTAATTATAACTCGACGTGACCGGTGCACAAGCCAGGGTAGTCGCCGTATCATAAAGCATCGCGCTTTGAAGCATCCCACATTGATTTCTTATCCCAATAACATAGCTCGTATTGGGATTGAGACCACTAAGGGTAAAGGGACTATTAACCCCACTCAGGCTTATAGCCGATAGGGGTCCGCTTTGAATATCATAATACTCCAACAGCACATTATTGCCATTGGTCCAGCTAAGGCTGATGGAATTTAAGGTACTGCTTAATTGTAAGGCTTGGGGTGCGGCACAATTCATATTAGTATCTCTCACTTCTATTTCATCGAGCGCAATATCCCCTAAGGCCGAGCTCGCATCACCCAAAAAGTTAATAGTAATGGTATCTCCCTTGTAGGCACTCAAGTCCAGTGAGTCGAGGGTCCATGCAGCGCTACTGCTGTTGTGCTGCTGACCAAAATGAGTGCGCAGCAATATGGGTCCACTACTATTTTCAACTTCAATACTCAAGTTAATAATATCTGCCCCATACATGTGGTAATGGTAGTACAGGTGAGGCATTGAGCTATTGGGATCAATATAAATACTAGGTGTACTAATGCTAGCCACTGCCCTACCTCTTGTGGCTTCGGTATAAATGTACTTGCCCGTTCCCGATCGATCCCCAGCTGGCCCTGTATTTGAACTCGGTGTACTTCCCACACGTGGACCCCATCTGTTTAAACTAGTGATGGGCCTCGACCAACAAGGGTCGATATAATCCATATTATTACGGTTTCCGTTACCGGGCAACCAGTTTTGATTATCAAAATTCTCAGCATAAGGCATGCTTAACACTCCGCAGCTGGGAATTTCATCAATACTTAAATCGTCTATTGCAATATCGCTCTGAAAAGGAGAGCCCACCGAGGGTTTTATACTAATAAAGCGAATACGTAGACTATCGGCTGTAAAACTGGATAAATCCGTAGTCTGCAATTGCCAACCACCCCCTTGGTCCCCACTTAAAGTATCTAAGGAAATCCATTGGCCATTTTGCTCAATTTCCCAAAGCAAATAAGGGTTAGAAGTTTGAGAGCGCATATGCAACCAAAACCGCAACTCTACCGTATTTAATGCGCTTACATCGATAAGCGGACTAATAAGAATAGCCGTATCCCCATTTGCTCCTCCACTCGCCTCGGTATACACATAAGAACCCAAACCGCTAGTATTGTCACGAGGCGGACCAGTACCGGTACTAGGAGTAGAAGCTCTACCGCCGCCCCAAAAGAATCCTTGATTGCTATTGCGTTGCCAACAGGCACCTATACTCGCGCCGGCATTGGTTCCTCCCAATCCTTCTAAAAAGCCTTGATCAAAGTTTTCATAAAAGGGGGCATTGTAAACCGAGCAGCTAGTAGAAGCCTGAATGGGGCCGGTCCATAGTGAAGTATCGTTCCCGCAAAAACTGCGGATGTAAAATTCATAGGTGGTTCCCCCGTTTAGCCCGCCTACTTGCGCGCTATTACCAGAGGCAGAAATTAAGTTACCACTACCTTGATTAAAGCCCGCTAATCCATATTCTATTTGATGGCTATTAGATGCACTTACCCATTGTAAATCAATGCGGTTAGTAGCCTGAGAATTGCTGTAAAACTGACTGGGTCTAGGGCAGTTTATAGATACAATAGCGAAGTTATCGATGGCAATATCGCCGGTAAAGCTAGAGCTAAAACCTTTGAAAGTGATCTGAATTGAGTCTCCACTGAAATTGCTTAAATCTACATCCGCAATTCGCCAAGCCTCTGAACTGGAAACTTGCTGCTCACCTACCAATCGATATAGCGCTTGAGTTTGGGCAGCCCGACTCACTTCTACAATTAAACTATCAATGGATGCCCCATGCATATGATAAGCAAATTGCAGGTGGGGATTAGTTAAGCTATTAGGTAGAAAAATAAAAGGACTACTTATCTCTCCCGGAGCACCAGGACTATTGGAGTACTCGGTGTAGAGGTAGTTCCCCGTTCCATCAAAATCACCGCTTGGTCCGGTTGGTGAAGAGGCGGTAGTTCCGATTCTTGTGCCAAAATGCGGAGGATTATTAGTAGGTCGTGACCAGCAAGATTGAATTTGATTGTAGCTGTTTAGCCCGCCTTGACCACTAAGCCAATATTGGAAATCAAAATCTTCGAAGTACGGTGCTACTAGTCCGTTACAATTAATGGTGTCGGGGAAATGTCTAATAATTATTCGCCAAGACCCCGCTTCAATTTTTGCGCCTAAGGTATCGCAGCTAGGGCTGAAAAAGGCAATGTCGAAAGCATGCAGTTTAAATTCGACCGAGCCGTTTAGGCTTTTGCCATTAGCCAAATTTAAATTTACCCTGTTTAAGGTTTCGCTTGCTCCAAAAATTAAGGAGCTTCCTTGAGAAATTTGACCTTCTTTTAAACCAGTACTTAAACATTCAAGGTAAGAGTAAATACCCGCCGGTGGCATTCCATTAGTTCCGGAAACGGTATTTAAGCGATACTGCAAGTCAATCCCACTGACAATATTACCAGGAGGAATTTGCACCCGAAAGGTATCCGCACAGCTAGAAATGCTATTGAGATTTGGTAAATTATTTCGATCCTGAACAGGAACCGCCGCCGGAAAATAAACCGTATCTACTTGCAGCTGTGCAAAAAGACTAAAAGGCAAGAAAAGTAATATGGCTTTTAGAAGGCGGGGCATGGCTAAATATAAGCTACCTAAATTAGACATTCTAAGATTATTCTAATGTGATTTTAATCGCGAATGATCATGTAAGAATATTACTCTGCTGCTATCCTTGGATAGTTCAATCTAAAATGACCCAAAACCCAAGCTAGTATAAGAAAGATGGAGCTTGAGCATGATGATTTTCAAAAAATAGGTCTTTATGCATTTGGCATTGTACCCAAGTACAAAAGCTCGAGCCTTGGCAGGCTCGTCTCGCTTTTTTTATGCCCGCAAGCCCTTCAAGCAAGCTTGGGGCTTTGAACACGGGGATTCTCCCTAAGGTCGGTCCTTTTGCATTGGCAGTTTACCCAATTCACAAAAGCTCGAGCCTTGGCAGGCTCGTCTCGCTTTTTTTATGCCCGCAAGCCCCTCAAGCAAGCTTGGGGCTTTGAGCACGAGGATTCTCCCTACGGTCGGTCCTTATGCATTTGGCATTGTACCCAAGTGCAAAAGCTCGAGCCTTGGCAGGCTCGTCTCGCTTTTTTTATGTCCAAAAGCCCCTCAAGCAAGCTTGGGGCTTTTGGACATAAAAAAAGCTCCGACCTTTCGATCGGAGCTTTTGCTCTAGTTGCCCCACGAGGACTCGAACCTCGACTGACTGAACCAAAATCAGCTGTCCTGCCAATTAGACGATGGGGCATCCTTATTTTGGGAGGGCAAAAGTAAGCTCCTGATTTTATTCGCGCAAATAAAATTTCAATCTACTCGAAAAAAAGTTCTCAAGTCCCTCTCCCAAGCTTTAACGAAGTCTTGATACCTATGAAGCGCCTTTATTTTATAAATTCGCCCGCAGCTACTTAAACCGTATGCACATGCTTGCAAACTATAAGAAAACAAACAACCTTTTGGGATGGCTCGTTTTTGCCATTGCCATGATTACCTATTACATCACCATTGAACCTACCGTAAGTTTTTGGGACTGTGGTGAATACATAGCCACTTCGGTGAAACTTCAAGTAGGTCACCCTCCCGGCGCTCCTCTATTCCAATTGATGGGGAATTTCTTCTCCCAATTTGCTTTTGGAGATGTAACGCGTCAGGCTATGATGGTAAACTTACTATCCGCAAGCGCCAGTGCTTTTACGGTTTTATTCCTTTTTTGGACCATTACCGCCTTGGGTCGCAAATTCATTTCGAAGTTTGGAGAACTTACTGAAGGTAGATTAACCGCTATTTTTGGCGGAGCAGTAGTGGGAGCCTTGGCTTACACTTTTAGCGATAGCGCCTGGTTCTCGGCCGTTGAAGGTGAGGTTTACGCCATGTCATCGCTCTTCACCGCGATCGCCTTTTGGGCCATCCTCAAATGGGAGAATGAAATCGATCATAGCCCCCGTGCCCACCGTTGGTTAATCTTTATCGCCTATATCATTGGCTTGTCCATCGGGGTACACATATTAGTTTTCCTTACCATCCCTGCGATTGTAATGGTGTACTTCTATAAAACTGATCAAAAAATTAGTCGCAACAAGTTTATCATCTATAACTTGGTGGGCATCCTAATCTTAGGGGCCATCTTCTCGGCTATTATTCCATTCGTGCTCAACATGTTTGGCAAGCTGGAAATCTTTATGGTAAACAGCTTGGGTATGCCCTTTAACAGTGGCACTTTGGTTACCATCATTATTATTGGTGGCGCAGCAGCCTATGGCTTAATATTTACCCGAAAGAAAGAATCTCCGATATGGAACACCTTAATTCTTTCGGTACTCTTTATTCTATTGGGCTACTCATCTTTTGTAACTCTGGCGGTACGCTCTAATGCCAATACCCCTATCGATGAGAATAACCCTGAAGACGCAATGTCCCTATTGGCCTACTACAAACGTGAGCAATACGGTGACTTCCCCGTTTTCTACGGCCAGTCTTTCAATGCACCATTAGATGCCCAAAACCCTTTCTCGGACGGTAATCCGGTTTACCAGCGTGATGATGAAACAGGCACCTATGTAGTAAGTGATGAGCGCAAAGCAACCATCCGAAACTTCGACAAACGCTTTGTAGGCTTTTTCCCAAGGATGTGGAATGACGATCAGGCCTCGGTCCAAAACTACCAGAATTACGCAGGCATTAGTAAGGCGGATATGGACAAACCTATTCCGCTCGGCAAGAATATATCCTGGTTCCTCGACTATCAAGTAGGTCACATGTGGTGGCGCTACTTTATGTGGAACTTCGCTGGTAGACAAGACGATGAACAACATCGCTACGAGCACACCAAGGGTAATTGGATCAGTGGCATTGGCTTTATCGACGAATGGCGCCTGGGACCACAGTCGAATTTACCATATCACGACCGAAACAACCCCGGCAGAAATGTGTACTTCTTCCTACCCTTAATTTTGGGATTGGTAGGTGCTTATTTCCACTATCAAAAAGCGGGTAAAGATGCTTGGGTAGTTAGCCTACTCTTCCTGTTCACCGGTTTAGCAATTGCGGTTTACCTAAACCACAAACCTTTTGAACCGCGGGAACGAGATTATGCCTATGTAGGCTCCTTCTATGCCTTTAGCATATGGATTGGCCTTGGAGTAATGGCCTTGTATGAACTCTTGAAAAAGGACAGCAAGCAGGTTGCTATGGGTATAAGCCTGGTAACTTTAATAGCAGTACCCGGATTAATGGCCGCTCAGAACTGGGACGACCACGACCGTAGCGATCGTTATGTGGCTAGAGATATTGCCAAAGCTTATTTAGACAGCTGTAAAAAAGATGCTATTCTCTTTACCAATGGGGATAACGACACCTTCCCCTTATGGTACGCCCAAGAAATTGAAGGTTACCGCACCGACGTTCGGATTATTAACCTAAGCCTTTTAAATACCGATTGGTACATAGACCAAGCGAAAAGAGCGGTATACGACGCTAAACCGGTTCCCTTTAACTTTACTCACGATGAGTACAAGCAAGGCACCCGCGATGTGGTTTATTACCAAGACCGCGGCGTAAAAGGACGCTGGGATGCTCAAGACTTCATCCGTTGGATCCGTGAAAGCAAGAACAATACTTTCACCGCATTTAATGGTCAGAAGGAATTGGGTTACTTCCCGATTAAAAAACTGCGTGTAAACATCGATAAAGAAGCGGTACTCGAAAATGATGTGGTTATGGAAGAAGACACCAGCCGCATTGTTTCTTACATCGACTGGAACATTAATACCAATGTTCTTTCCAAGCGCGATCTAATGGTAATTGACCTAATTGCGCATAATGATTGGACTCGCCCCATTTACTTTAGTGTTACTGTGGGTAATAGTAGTCAGGCCTACTTCTGGCTCGACGACTACTTCCAATTGGAAGGATTAGCCTACCGCTACGTGCCTGTTTTAAACAAACGTAAGCGCGTTAACGGTCGCCCAGACACCGATTTCGGCAAGGTTGCCACCGATATCATGTACGATAACTTGATGAATAAATTCGAGTTTGGAAACATGGAGAAACCAGGTGTATACCTCGATGAAACCAATCGTCGTGTTACCTTCAACTTGCGTAATATTTTCGGTCGCCTAGGTAAAGACCTAGCTAGTCGTGATCGTAATGAGGAGGCGATTCAGGTATTGGATCGAGCCATGGAAAAAATGCCTGAGGAAAAGTTTACTTACGATTACTTCGTATTTAATATTATCGAAGGCTATTATATGGCTGGTGCCAATGAGAAGGCCCGTGCTATGCTCGAAACCTTTGCTACCCGCTTAGACGAAGAACTAGCTTACTATGCGCAGTTTACCGGTAGTGATCGCGCGAAGGTTCGCCAGGAGATGAATGTAGCCTCCCAGTACTACATGCAAATTATTCGATACCTCAACCAGTATCAATACAAAAACGACCAACAAGCTTTGAGTCAGGATGACCTGTACCAACGCTATGTTCAAGCCCTTCGACCGCTAGGCATGGCTTAATAAAATTAAACCCCGACCTTTAGCGTTGGGGTTTTTTTATGACTTATTTCTATCACATACCTAAATGGATACAGGCGTTTTATCCTAATCGCATTTGGCGCCTTCCGGCGGATGAACAAGTACCAAAGATCTACCTCAGCTTTGACGATGGTCCCATCCCGGAGGTTACTCCATGGGTTTTAGAGCAGCTAAAAGCCTATCAGGCGAAAGCCACCTTTTTTTGCATAGGAGATAATGTGCGGAAACACCCGCAAATATTTGAGCAAGTGAGGGCAGCCGGACATAGTATCGGCAATCATACTTTTAACCATTTAAATGGGAAAAATCACAGCAAGGAGATTTACTTGGAAAACACCCTTGCTTGTGAAGAGTACTTTAAAAGTGGTTTATTTCGCCCGCCCTATGGTCGCATAAAAAAAGCCCAAGCTCAGAGTCTGAGCCGGGCTGGCTATAAAATTGTAATGTGGGATGTTTTAAGCGGCGACTGGGATCAAAACCAGAGTCCTTATGATTGCCTTACAGCCATAAAGCGTTACACCAAACCAGGGTCCATTATTGTCTTCCATGACTCCTTAAAAGCCTGGCCGCGTTTACAAAATGTACTCCCCGAGGTCTTGGCCCACTACCAAAACTTAGGCTATCAGTTTGCGGCTATTTAGGCACCGTTATACTCCAGTTGCTGGATAATGGCATCCGCACTTAAAACACCACTTTGACGCCACTTCTGCTCGCCTCCTCGATAAATCATTAAGGTAGGCACCCCTTGAATGGCTAAAGACTGTGCTAAAGCTGGATTCCGATCAACATCGATTTTCAGGACTTTAATACGGTCGCCCATTTTAGCTTTTACGTCCTTAACAATTGGACCTAAAACTTTGCAAGGCTGACACCACTCGGCGTGGAAATCGATTAATACCGGAATATCCGACTGAATCAACTCCTTGAAGCTGGCCATTTACTTTACCGTTTTTAGATTTGCGCGGTTCCAGGCTAAAATACCACCACTCATATTGTGGACATTTTTAAAGCCCATTTGTTGCATCATGTTTACTGCTTTACCACTGCGGCCACCGCTGCGACAGTAAATCACATATTCTTTCTCCTTATCCAATTTGGCCACTTCGTCTTGGAAATTGGCACCGTAGAAATTAATCAAATCCGCACCTTCTAAGTGGCCTTGATTAAATTCATCGGGAGTACGAACATCGATTAATACCACCTCTTTATTCTCGTCTAAGAGGGTATTAACCTCTTGTACGTTCATATTGGTTTGATTGGCTCCACCGGCCGATTGGGCACATGCGCCAAGCGTAGAAAAAATGAATAAAAAACTTAAAATACGGTACATAACTTATCGCTTATAATTTAATACTGTAGGAAAACCACCGGCATTATGCACGTTTTCGATGCCATGCTGTAAAAGCCAATTTTTAGCATTCTCGCTGCGTGCACCACTGCGGCAAAATACAACCACGGCGCCTTCGGCCTGACGGAATTGATCTAGGTTGGCGGGAACTTGATCCAAGGGAATGTTTACCGCTCCTGGTACATTAATTTCGGCAACTTCGGCCTCGGTTCTTACGTCAACCAAAAAGGTTTTGGGGTCATTAATTAATTCCTGCATAGTAGTTCAAATTTATTTCGGGCAAATATATCTTCTTAGCGGCAGTACTGGCCGTGATTTCCATCACATTATAAGCCCATCCAATATTTACGCAATCGAAGCTGACTTTCATTAGGCTCGGCCATCAATTTAATTTGATGTCTTTCTTCGTATTCTACTAAACGAGGTTTGGCCTTTAAGGTTTTCATGCGGTAATCGCCATCATCTCCTCTCGGGCGGGCAATGCGCATTTTTACTTTGGTATCCTCATCCAAATCCTCTTGGTAGCTAGCCAGGACTTCTTGAAAATTCCCTAAGCCTAATTCCTGGCCATTGATACTCACTATTTCATCCAGCACCTCTAAGCCCAAGTCTTCGCCGAACTCGTCTATGCCTTCCTCACTAGCAATTACGATGCGATCGGTTTCAAAATTATAGCTAAACTCATCTGCTCCTAAACTCCAACCGCTGGCTGTGCCCACCTCGGTGTAGCTGATTCCAACATTTCCAAGTAATCGCTCAAATGGGAAGGGTTCATTTGCGGCAAAATGACGTACCATAAACTCCTCCATTTCAGGATAGCTATATTCCGCGATAATTTTAAAAAGCGCATCGTCTCTAAAAAAGGTATCGGCATGGTAAACTGCACCCAAATTGCCTAGGAGGTCTACTAAACGCATCGAACCACCCGACAATTCAATCAGACGTAAGTCTAAAGCCATCGCCGCTAAGGCGCCCCCTTCATAAAAGTTTTGATACTGATCTTTATAAAAACTAAGGGTATGCTTACTAGCTACGGTTAAGGGTACTTCCGATGAATACTCATCATCCGAAATAAACTTATCCCGTAAAACCTCCAAAAACTGCTCGGATGAGTAAATCCCATTGCGAATTTGCACGATGTGGCTGTTATACTCAGTGACTCCTTCGTAAAGCCAAATATGCTCCGACATTTCGGGCTCAATAAAATCGAAGTCATGGATGTACTCCGAATGAATGCTTAAAGGGGTTACAATATGAAAGAACTCATGGGCGGTAATATCCCGAACTCCACTGTAAAAGAACTCATTATTCATTTCGGGCATAAAGAGCACCGTAGAGCGATGGTGTTCTAGGGCTCCGTAACTCGTTCCCATTTGATCTCGAGGGGCACAATAAACCAAAACCGCATATTTATCTACTGGAAGTTCGCCGCCCAAATAATCGGAACTAGCTTGCATTACATCGCTTATGGCTTTTAAACAGGCCTTGGCATCTACAATGCGATTGGGACTATAAACCGCCAATTCAATTTTTGCTCCACCAATGAGCTTACTGGCTGTATCTGGCTCACAGTATAAGATGGGGTTGTCGTGTAGTTCAAAATAGTTTTGATAATGGAATATATCCAAACTGTCGTGGCGCTCTGGAACCACCGCCGAAGCCCCGTAAAAATTCTTTGGTTTTATAACGCGTAGTTCAAAGGGTCTATCCTTTAATCCGTCGATATAACCCAAATAGCCAAAATTATTAAGCAAGAAAACACCTTCTTCATTACTAGTCCCAGCTGGTTCGAATATATGCCGTGCATCTGGGTCATCGTAAGAATCGTCCATTAAATAGCGGATCTCATATAGGTCCTGCGCTTGAGAAACCTGCCAACGGTTTAGGTCTAATTTCTTAGTCGGTAAAGTGTCTCCCTTAGCACTTAAAGCCACAAAATTACTCAGGAATTGCCCGTAATTATGCACGTCATAGGTACCTGGTACAATGCGAGGGATATGGAATTCTACCGTTGAGTCTTCTAGTAATGGTGGTATGATTCGAATGGGAATTCGGTCATCTGCATAAGCAGTAAGATCTTGGACAAGGGTGTACTTTTTGCTGTCTTGAAAGATTAAAGCATCCTGCGCAATTAGACTAGAGCTAAAAAGGAGGACTAGGGCCAAGAGGCTATTTCGCATACTATCTTAAATTTTCTAAGCTGTGAATACTGTTTCTTCGAGCCACAGTAAAGGAGTGCAAGGCTACGATACCATAACCAATTATCAAAGTGATTATAACGGTTAAAACGATAACCGAAGGCTCAATATTGGTTCGGAAGGCAAAGTTTAATAACCACCAACGAGTAAGAACAACGGCCAAAGGAACGGCAATAAGCACCCCAATTAAAATTACCCATAAAAGCTCCTTAAAAATAAGGTTTACTAAATCCCAGCTACCGGCGCCCAGAACATTGCGAATGGCAATTTCACGCGTACGCAGACCGGTGGTAAATGAAGCCAACCCCACAAAGCCCAAAATAGAAATGATAATGGCCACGATGGTTAAGTAGAGAATTAATTTGGACTGCCGCAGCTCTTCCTGGTACATCTCCAACAAATCTTTACGCAAAAATGAAAACTGGAAAGGTACTTGGGGCACGAGACTGGTCCATCGCCGCTCAATGTCATCCAAAGCCACATACACCTGTTGGCGGTCTATTTTTAGGTGAATCACCCTAGCCGTTTCTCGGTTTAGGGTTAGTACTAAAGGGGCCATTTGGGCATGGAGTGACTGCGCATTAAAATTACCGCAAACCCCTATTACTCGGCCGCTAATTTGCGCTTGTCCCTCTTCATCGAAGCCCCGGCGAATTCGCTTTCCCAACGGGTTTTTCCACTGCATAAAATCGACCATAGCCTGATTAACGATTAGCCGCTCTTCGAGACTATCTTCTAAATCCTGCTCATCAAAAGCCCTACCTAAAAGGAGGGGAATCTCCATTGTTTTCAAATAGTCGGGGCCCACCGCCAAATAATTAAGGCTTTCGCGCCGATACTCCGAAAGTCCCTCCTGCTCCACTTCAAATAAGGAGCGGTAGGTGCCGCTACCTGTAACACTGGCCCCGAGACTTACCGACTCCACGTAAGCACTGCGCCGAAAAGCCCGTGTTATTTGATCAATTTTTTGAATGGAACTGGTATCCTGGATACTTACTAAAACCACCTGATCGGCATTAAAGCCCAAGTTGCGGTTTTTAATAAACTCCATTTGACGGTACATAAAGAAGGCCGTAATAACTACCGCCACCGACACGCTTACCTGAAAAGCAACCAATACCTTCCGCGGTAAATAGTCGCCCCTTTGCAAGCCCTTTTTATTGCTAAAAGCATCTAGTGGTGAAACTTTAGCCAGATTTATGGCGGGATAAAGACCGCTCAACACTCCCACTAAAATCGCTAAGCCCAAAGAAAAGAGCACTAAAAAGGGATTGGCACTAAGGTTTAAACTTAGGCTTTTGCCAATCGCACTATTAAAGGGCAAAATTTGCGTCGCTACCTCCACCATGGCAAAGGCCAGCAATAAAGCTAGTAAAGAAACTAAAACCGACTCCACTAAAATCATTAGGCGGATTTCTAAGCCATCAGCCCCTAAAACCTTTCGCATGGCCGCTTCCCGAATTCGTCGCAAACTGCGAGCGGTAGCCATGTTTATGTAATTGATTATAGCCAAAATTAGAATGAGCAGGCCAATTCCGGCAAAGCCGTATACGTAAACCAAGCGCCCTCCAGGTCGGTCATAGGACTTATTACTGTAAAAATGTAGCTTACTTATCGGCTGTAAGTCAATGTAATAACGACCTTGCACGGCATCCGCTAAAGGCTCCATATAACGATCAAAAAAACCATCAAACTTCGCCTCTATAAAGCTTTCTTCTACCCCTTCCTTCAGCTTCACAAAGGTGTAAAAACCTACTTGCCAGAGGGTTAAGCTTAAGTCTGAAGAATCGCGTGGAATATGTGGTTCCGAAATAAGAGCCTTAAAATAATGGTGGCTATTTTCAGGTAGATCCTCCACTACCCCGGCAATTTTGTATTCAAAATTGGAGGTCGAAATATACTTGCCTACAATATCCAGAGACCCAAAATACTGGAGAGCAAAACTCTCGCTAAGCACAATACTACGCGGTTCTGAAAGGGCTTGATTTGAATTTCCTTGCAAAAAATTTAAACGAAAGACTTTAAAGAAATTAGAATCGGCAATGACGACATCCTCTACATAATCCCTTAAGCTATCGCTCTTAAAATAAATGCTGTTTTCAATATGTAATAAGTGCGTGGCTTGCTCAATTTCTGCATAATAATCTTGTAAGAGACTAGCCGCCCCATAGCCAGTACCGCCATAAACATCCACATTATTACCCAAGTGAAACTCGGCATTCACTCGGTAAATCCTATCGTGATCTTCCCAATGTTTATCGTAGGTGAATTCCGCTTGCAGATACAAAGCCACTAAAAGAGAAACCGCCAAGCCAATGGCTAAGCCGCTTACGTTTAAAAGCGTATAGAGCTTATGACGGTACAAGCTTCGAAAGGCATAAGGAAGCTTAGAAAGGAGCATGTAATACCTTTTTCTCCGAAACAATTGAGCCATCTAGGAGCCGAACAATGCGTTGAGAGTAAGATGCATCATGACTAGAATGTGTAACCATTACCACCGTTGTTCCCTTATCATTAAGGCCACTCAGCATTTCCATGATTTCTTTACCCTGAGCACTATCTAAATTCCCGGTGGGCTCATCGGCTAATATTAAGGCGGGGTCGGTAATAATTGCCCGACCAACAGCCACCCTTTGTTGCTGCCCGCCAGATAGTTGATTTGGAAAGAAGTCGCGCCGATGCCCCATAGAAATACGATCTAAGATTTGCATCACCTTTTCTTGCCTTTCGGCGGATGAGACTCCTAAATAATGAAGCGGTAAAGCGATGTTTTCGGCTACGGTAAGGTCGTCGATGAGATTGAAATTCTGAAAGACAAAACCAATTTGCTCCTTCCGAATTTGCAGCTTCTGCTTTTCGCTAAGTTGATGTACGTCTTGATCGCGGTACACAAATAAGCCTTCGTCATAATCATCCAGAAGACCCAAAATATTGAGCAAGGTGGTTTTACCGCAGCCACTAGGACCCATAATCGAGACAAACTCTCCTTTATGTACTCGGAGGTTTATTTCATTAAGCGCTCTAGTTTCTACGCCCTGGGCGCGATATACTTTGGATAAATTGTGTATTCGAATCATTAATTTGCTGCTGCTACAAATTAACGGAAAAGCTCAGAACGAGCCTTAGCGGGCCGAATTCTAGAACCCTTCCAGAAATAAAAATAAAAAACCTCGGGAACGGCAACATTGCGGAGGATAACCGATTTAACCCTAATTCTGCTACTTGAACTAATTAAACAACCAAATTCAAATTTGCAATCGATGCCGCTTAAAAGAACGTTGCTTCGAAGAGCGGGGACCGAGGTTTTTTAGTTTTTTTAATACCATGAATGCCGATGCAGCCATTGAAAAGATCAAGGATATACCGGCATTCATGGTCTTTTCATGCTTTAGTTTTCGTACCAAGCTATAAGCACAGTACATGCCATAAATTTAAACCCTTGATTACCAGGTGTTTTAAACTCCAAGCTCAAAAAAAACTGTTCATTTTCGTACAGCAATTTGTTCGGATTCGCACATAGGTCTACTTTCGATACAGTGAAAAAGCCCCATCATATCCTAATTATCGACGATGATGCCGATGTACTTACCAGTGCTCGCATTCTCCTCAAGCAACACTTCCAAAAAGTAGATACAAGCGAGGATCCCACTAAGCTCAACCAGCTTTTAAGTCGCAATAGTATTGACTTGGTATTACTGGATATGAATTTCCGTAAAGGCCGTAATGATGGTGCCGAGGGTCTTTATTGGCTCAAGCATATTTTGGAGCTTAGTCCGGATACCCAAGTGGTTTTAATGACCGCCTACGGAGAGGTCGAACTAGCGGTAAAAGCTATAAAAGAAGGCGCCTTTGACTTTGTCTTAAAGCCTTGGACCAACGAAAAATTACTCGCCACTTTAGACAATGCCTTACAGCTAGCGAAGCAAAAGAAAAAGGTCGCCAAGTTGCAGACTAACAATAAGCAATGGGAAGAATCTGCTGGCTTAAGAATAGAGGATTTGCAGAGTCGCTCAGCCAAAATGCAAGCGGTTTTGGAAACCTTGCGTAAAGTTTCGGCTACCGACGCTAATATTTTGCTTCTTGGTGAAAATGGAACGGGAAAAAGCGCCTTGGCCCTTAGTATCCATCGTCTAAGCAAAAGACAAAATGAATCTTTTGTTTCGGTAGACCTTGGCGCCATAAGCCCCAGCCTATTTGAAAGTGAGTTATTCGGTCATAAAAAGGGTTCATTTACCGACGCTCATGAAGACAAGGTGGGTCGTTTTGAAACCGCTCAGGAAGGCACCTTATTCTTAGACGAAATTGGAAATTTGGACCTTAGCTTGCAATCCAAATTGTTGCATGTTCTTCAAAGTAAAGAGCTGCGCCGAGTGGGAGAAAATCAAAATAGGCCGGTAGATGTTCGACTGGTTTGCGCCACCAATAGTCCCATTCATCAATGGGTAGACGAAAAGCGCTTTAGGCAAGATCTTTTATACCGCATAAATACCGTAGAAATTACCGTTCCTCCCTTGAGAGAAAGAGTGGAGGACATTCCATTCTTAGCCCGGAATTTCTTTGATCGTTTTCGCAAGAAATACCAGAAAGAGAAACTAGGACTTTCTTTACAGGCTATAGACGCGCTTTGCGAGTACTCTTGGCCCGGGAATGTCCGGGAATTAGAACACAGCATGGAGCGTGCAGTAATTTTAAGTAATGAAAAGGAAGTAGGTCCCGAGGACCTTCAATTAAGAGGTGGAGGTCAGGATAAGCCCCAAGGCTTAAACCTCGAAGAAATGGAAAAACACCTGGTAAATGAAGCGTTGGATAAACACCGGGGAAATATCTCAAAAGCGGCTAAAGACCTAGGGCTAACTAGAGCTGCTTTATACCGAAGAATGGAAAAATATGGCTTTTAAGGACTTTTCGATTCAATTAATACTGCGCATTCTTGGAATGGCGATAAGCTTAGGCCTATTTTTTTACTTGGCCTTTGCCTACGACCTGCTATTCACCCTTATCATCATTGCCCTACTATTCTTTCTCCAGGCCTATGAATTGTGGCATTATCAAATGCGCTTACTGCGAGAAACGCGTAAGTTTTTAGAGGGAGTGAGATTTGAGGATTACAGTACGCGTTTCGAGCTTGCTCAATCCGGTCAAGCCTTCGCTAAGTTGGAACAAGAGTTTTTAAAACTGCTTCAAAAGCTAAAGAATGCTAAAAATACTGGTGATCAGCACCAGGAGGTACTGAAGCTAGTCTTAGAAAATGTAAGCCTAGGTTTGATTCTCATCGACCAGGAAGGTAAGGTGGTTTTCAGCAATGAAAAATGCACTGAGCTATTAGGAGTTCCGGTATTTAAGGACTGGCAAAAGATGCGCGATCGACTTCCCAGTTTAGCGCAAGCAATAGGTGATTTCTCCTTTACGGGTCGTAAGACTTGGAATCTAGAACAAAATGGGAAAAACGAAGAGTTTTATCTCGACCTCCGCCATATTAAAGTCTCTGATCAAGAACTGCATTTAATAAGCCTTGGCACCATCCGAAATGTGATCGAGGAAAAGGAAATTAATGCCTGGCATCGCCTCATTCGCATTCTTGCCCATGAAGTAATGAATTCCGTTACACCGGTGGTTTCCTTAAGTGAAACCCTAAGTACTATGCTTTACGACCAAGGGCAATTAAAAAAGGCCTCCGACCTGGATGAAGATTTAATGAAAGACATTGGTGAAGGCCTAAACACCATTAACAGACGCAGCAAAGGCATGCTCAGTTTTGTAGAAGAGTACCGTAAGCTAAGTCAGATTCCCGCTCCTCAAAACGCTCTGGTATCTATTAAACAACTCTTCGAAGATTGCATAGCGCTGATGCAAAAGCAAGCGGATGAAAAAGGAGTAAAGCTTAGCTTCCAAGTCGATCAAAGTCGATTGGCCATTGAAGCCGATCAAAAAATGATAGAGCAAGTGCTCATCAATCTTATTAAGAATGCCTTGGCAGCCATGGATGGACAAGGGGAAGGCAAGATTGAGCTTCGCGCCAAATTAGGCGATGAGGGCGTTATAATCGAGGTAGAGGATAATGGCGAGGGCATCGACTCAGAGTTACTGCCACAAATCTTTATCCCCTTCTTTACCACCCGAAAGAATGGATCGGGCATTGGTCTTAGCCTTAGTAAAAACATCATGAAATTGCATCACGGCGATCTACGGGTGCAAAGTAAAGCCGGAGAAGGAACGGTATTTAGTCTTTGTTTTTGCGAAAATCGCTAATTATTCCACTGTCCAACTGCGCTTTCCGCGGATAAGATCATCGAGGTCACCCTCGCCCATAGCTCCTTTGGCCTGGTCTAATTGATCCATCAAAACATCCTCGTAAGTATTGCGGTCTTCCTGATAAATAATCCCAAAAGCACGTGGGAAATTCTCATCAAAGAAGCGACTTAGAATGTAAGCCTTAGTGGGGTCCTTTGAGTCGTGAATCCAAAGATCATTGGCACTGGCGCCCTCTTCTAAGTTCACGATTTCAGGTTTTAGGCCATTCAAACGAATTCCCTTTTTACCTTGATCAAAGATTAGCGGCTGACCTTCTTCGAGCATTAACACAAAGGCATCCTTAAGCTTCTTATCGCTAAAGTTTAAAAAGGTGCCATCATTAAAGACATTGCAATTCTGATACACTTCAATAAAGCTCGTCCCTTTATGTTTATTGCTAGCAGTGAGAATCTCACGCATATGTTTAGGATCGCGATCGATACTGCGCGCTACAAAAGTGGCATCGGCACCCAAGGCTAAAGCCAGAGGGTTAAAAGGGTGATCGACGCTTCCTAGGGGACTACTTTTAGTCTTCTTGCCCATTTCAGAGGTAGGCGAATACTGGCCCTTGGTAAGTCCGTAAATCTGATTGTTAAAGAGCAGCACGTTAAGATCAACGTTCCTGCGCAGCAGGTGAATAAGGTGATTACCCCCGATACTTAAACCATCGCCATCCCCAGTTATAACCCAAATGGATAAATCGGGATTAGCAATTTTTAAACCGGTAGCAACGGCAGGGGCACGACCGTGAATACTATGCATGCCATAGGTATTCATATAATAGGGAAAGCGGGAGCTACAGCCGATGCCCGAGATAAACACAATATCTTCACGAGCGATTCCCAATTCGGGAACAACCGATTGCATTTGCTTCAAAATACTGTAATCACCACAACCCGGACACCACTTCACTTCCTGGTCGCTACTGAGATCACGCGCTGTTAATTTAGTTTCCATCTCCATCCTTCAGCAATTTCTTAATTCGGTCTAAAATCTCTTCGGCTAGGAAAGGCTGACCCTTAATTTTATCTAAGACATCCGCCTTTACCAAGTACTTATCCCTAATAATTCGTACCAACTGACCATTATTGAGCTCAGGAATTAATACTCGCTCAAAGCTTTCCAATAAACTTCCCAAATCCTCGGGCAAGGGATTTAAATGGTGAAGGTGTAACTGCGCTACGGATAAGCCCTGGGCTAAAGCTTGTGAAACTGCCACTTGAATAGCCCCTTTGGTATTACCCCAGCCTAGAATTAAAAGTTTGGCTCCTTCTACCCCTTGGAGAAGCTCTGTCTTAGGGTAATCTTTGGCTACCAAAGCTACTTTACGAGCGCGGATCTTAACCATTAATTCATGGTTTTCGGGATCGTAACTTACGTTACCCGTTTTGTCCTCCTTCTCTAAACCGCCTAAACGATGCTCCAAGCCCGGTGTCCCAGGCAAGGCCCATTCCCGTACCTCTTTAGCATCGCGTTCATAGGGTAAAAAGTCGCCCGATTTTGTCCGTATTGGTGGCTTAATTTCAGCTAAACTAGCAGCTTTAGGGAAAAGCCATGGCTCCGAGCTATTCGCAATATAGCCATCGCTAAGCAGGATCACCGGAGTCATATGCTCCAGTGCTATTCTAGTTGCTTCGTAAGCAGCTCTAAAA
The DNA here is from genome assembly GCA_913055685.1 of uncultured Flavobacteriales bacterium. Classification (GTDB taxonomy): domain Bacteria; phylum Bacteroidota; class Bacteroidia; order Flavobacteriales; family Schleiferiaceae; genus Croceimicrobium. The sequence continues at coordinate 849,332 of CAJXKC010000001.1, read as the reverse complement.
CAATCTGAAGGTGAGGAGGCCGCAATAACGGGAATTGGGGTTTCACCATTGCGACCATAAACAGCCTGCATCAAGTCGCTTTGTTCGGTTTTAGTTGGCAATCCCGTGCTGGGTCCGCCTCTTTGCACATTTATCACCACCAAAGGAAGTTCGAGCATCATCGCCAAACCTAAGGCTTCCGTTTTTAGGGCCATACCCGGACCCGAAGTTCCAGTAACCCCTAAAGCACCGCCGAAGCTAGCCCCGATAGCAGCAGTAATGGCTGCAATCTCATCTTCTGCCTGAAAGGTTTTTACCCCATAATTTTTACGGGCCGCTAACTCATGTAAAATGTCGGAAGCTGGGGTAATGGGATAACTGCCATAAAACAGTTCTAAGCCACTTTTTTTAGCAGCCGCAATTAGACCCAAAGCTAGGGCCTGATTTCCCGTTACATTACGATATTCACCCGGCGGCAACTTCGCTTTTTCGATACGATAGCGGGTTATCGCCTCAATGGTATCTCCGTAATTATATCCTGCCTTTAATGCCTTAGAATTGGCTTCTAAAACGGCTGGCTTATGCTTAAATTTTTCTTCTAAAAAATGGAGCGTAACCTCTAAATTTCGATTGTAGAGGAAGTAGATAAAGCCTAATACAAACATATTGCGGGAGCGATCGCGATCCCGCGGCGCAATATCCACGTCCTTCATGGCATCGCGGTTAAGCCGCGTTACCTCAATTTCATAAAATTGGTAATCGCTGGGCTTATTAAGAAGCGGATTTTCTTCATCATCATAACCCGCTAAACGTAAATTCTTTTTATCAAAACCGGCTGGGTCAACAATCACCACCCCGGCAGGTTTTAGGTTGGCAAAGTTTTTCTTGTAAGCTGCGGCGTTCATTGCCACCAAAACATCAGGTCTTCCACCAGGAGTATGAATCTCCTCACTACCAAAGTTTATTTGAAAACCCGATACACCAGCAGTAGTACCAATGGGGGCACGAATTTCGGCGGGAAAGTCCGGGAAAGTACTGAGATCGTTTCCGGCTAAAGCCGTAGTGCTTGCAAATTGGGCACCTGCTAACTGAATACCATCACCAGAATCTCCTGCAAAATGTATTGTGACTTTGGAAAGGGTTTTGGTTTCTTTCATCCTTACGACTTAGAGGCTTCCTATCTCAATCACTGAGCTTACTTCTGGAACGTGCTTTTTGATGGTCATTTCCACACCACTTTTTAAGGTCATCTGGTTTACACTACAGCCACTGCAGGCACCGTGTAATTGAACCTTTACCGTTCCGTCTTCATCTAAATCTACCAAACTAATATCGCCGCCATCCGACTTTAAAAATGGGCGGATTTCCTCAAGGGCAATCGCTATGCGATTTAGAATTTCTTCTTTGTTTTTCATCTCTTAGTCTTTAACAGCCGAGCAGCCGGCCATGGTCGTAATGCGAGTTACTTCCGTGGGAGGTAATTCTTCATTACGTTTTACAAGCTCCTCTACAGTACGTCGGGCAATGCCCTCAAAGGCGGTTTGCGCAATCGTGCCTTCCTGTAAAGCGGCGGGTCTACCCACATCGCCAGCCTCGCGAATACTCTGCACAATAGGCAATTCTCCCAAGAAAGGAATTTGCAATTGATTGGCTAAACTCTTCACTCCATTTTCACCGAAAAGGTAATACTTATTGTCGGGTAATTCTGGTGGTGTGAAGTAAGCCATATTCTCGATGAGTCCTAATACTGGAACATTTATATTCTCTACCCTAAACATCGCCACTCCTTTACGCGCATCGGCCAAAGCCACATTTTGAGGCGTGCTCACAATTACCGCTCCAGTAATAGGCACGGCCTGAACGGTAGATAGATGAATATCGCCTGTACCTGGAGGAAGGTCTAAAATCATAAAGTCCAGCTCTCCCCAGTGGGCATCGCGTAATAATTGGTTTAAGGCTTTGGAAGCCATAGGGCCACGCCAAACTACCGCCTGATCCGGTTTAGCAAAGAAGCCAATAGAGAGTAGCTTAACACCGTAGCTCTCTACCGGATCCATCATACTTTTCCCGTTCACATTAATGGTTCCCGGGCGAGCGGTTTCCACATCAAACATAGTGGGCATTGATGGTCCGTAAATATCGGCATCCACCAATCCGACTGAAAAGCCCATTTGCTTTAGACTTATGGCCAAATTGGCTGCGACCGTAGATTTACCCACTCCTCCTTTACCAGAGGCTACCGCAATAATATTTTTAACCCCCGGTAAAGCTTCACCGCGAATCATATTCGCACGTTCCTCGGCGGCCTTGGGCACTTCGATGTTAACGGTGATCTTTAGTTTTTTATCGACCTGCTCGTGAACTTCACGCAGGATATCTACCTCCAATTTCTTCTTTACGTGTAGGGCGGGTGATTCCGATATAACATCAATAATCACCTCATCTCCAAATACCTGCACGTTTTTCACGTGACCGGCCTCAACCAAGTTTGTCCCCCCTTTGGTTGCCTGAATAGCCTCAAGGGCTTTTAAAATATCACTTTTGGTGTACGCCATTCTCAAATTAGAATTTGAGCAAAAGTAATGCAGAAGCTTAGCTTTTAATAATGATATCTATCACCTAATTTGAAGAATAGAGGTAAATTATATTTATCCAAACAGATGTTGGAAGACCTCTTCGACTTGTTTACAGCGTATAACTTGGATTCCGCTTTGAGATTTAAATTTAGAAGAAGCGGAAATTACTATTTCTTCGAAGCCTAATTTTTCTGCTTCAGACACGCGCTGCTCGATACGAGGAACGGGGCGAAGTTCTCCACTTAGTCCTACCTCAGCCGCAAAGCAGACCTTTGGCGCCAAGGCGATATCTTCATTAGAACTTAAAATTGCGGCTACCACGGCCAAGTCTATGGCCGGGTCGTCAACTTTAATACCGCCGGTAATATTTAAGAATACATCTTTGGTACCTAAACGAAAACCACAGCGCTTTTCCAATACCGCCAAAAGCATGTTTAATCGCCTGGTATCATAACCCGTGGTGCTCCTTTGCGGGGTCCCATAAACGGCAGTACTTGCTAGGGCCTGAACCTCAATAAGCATCGGTCTAATCCCTTCTAAAGTTGCTGCTACTGCATTACCACTAAGATCTGCACCTCGCTCGGAAAGCATCAATTGCGAAGGGTTTTCGACAATTCGCATTCCGGCCCCATGCATCTCATAAATACCAATCTCATGGGTTGAGCCGAAGCGATTTTTATGCGCCCTTAGAAGCCTGTATATATGATGACGGTCGCCTTCAAATTGAAGTACCGTGTCTACCATATGCTCCAAGAGCTTAGGCCCTGCAATTTGTCCCTCTTTGGTGATATGCCCAATTAGAAAAACCGGCGTGCCTGTTTCCTTGGCATATTGAATTAATTCGGCCGAACACTGTCGGATTTGCGACACCGAACCTGGTGCCGAATCGATTAAGGGCGATTGTAGGGTCTGAATAGAGTCGATTACCAGAATATCCGGTTTATTTTCGGCGGCTAATTGAAATATCTCCTGACTCTGAGTTGAAGTAAGCAGATAACATTCCTCATTCTTTATTCCAATTCGCTGGGCCCGCATCTGCACTTGATGTTCACTTTCTTCCCCAGAGATGTATAGCACTTTCTTAGGAAGGTTCAGGGCCATTTGCAGCATCAAGGTACTTTTACCGATGCCAGGCTCACCACCAATAAGAACCACCGAACCCGACACCACTCCGCCGCCTAATACCCGGTCTAACTCCGAGTCGCCACTGCCAAATCGCTGAGCATGATCGGCTTGTACGTCTCGGATAGATCGAATACTGGCCTTTTGGCTTGCGCCTGATTTGGCATTCGACTTCCAATCGGTTTTAGAGGGCGCCTGCACTACCTCCTCAACAATAGTATTCCACTCGCCGCAGCGCGAACATTGCCCCATCCACTTGGAGTGGCGGGCGCCACAAGACTGACAAAGATATTCTACTTTAGCCTTGGCCATTAGAGGGCAAGGGTGCGAGATTTATATTCTGCGGCATTAGCTGGACTTGAACCTTCAAAAGCAAATTTTGCTCCCGAAAAATAGGGTAGCGCCTCATCAACGGTTTCGTATAGAACCACCCCATCAACTACCTGTAAGTTCACGATTTGAAAGATCACATCTTCACTCGTTCCTTTTGGTAAAGCCACTACCAACTTATCTACTAAGGCTAAATAGTCGATAAGTTTGATTAAGCTTTTGGAACTACACTCCCAATTAGAATAAAATAGAACCACTGTTTCTTCGCCGTAAACCGACCAAGAATTAATCTTTAGGTTCATATCCGTTAGGCTGTGTTTCTTTGCTCTTAAGGCGTCTCGTAAGGTCATGATTATTGTTTTTTCAAAATCGCGCGAGCGCGGTAAATCATTGGTAAAGCCAGTACTCCGGCGATAAGGGTCATCACTAATTGCCCACTGTGGACTAAGGTAGCAAAACTAAGACCGTCGGTCTCATTAATTCCCAAAACTCCAAGGGCCAGCATTACCAGATAATGATAAGAACCTATCCCTCCAGGAGCAGGCACTACCATTCCCATGCCACCAGCAATCATTACAAACAAGCCATTGGCTAAACTAATTTCTGAAGTAGCCGGTAAGGCAAAGATCACCACGTAAATCATCAAAAAGTACATGATCCAGATAAAGGCAGTGTGCCCATAAAAAGCCCACTTATTCTTTACTTTCGAAAGTGATTTAAAGCCTTCCTTAAAGCCTTGCCACAGCTCACGAACTTTTATAAAGATTGGCAGCGCTTGAATCTTTCTTCTAAAGAGATAAGCCAAGAGTCCGAAGACCACAATAGCACCCAAAAGGATTAATTTGATATCCGGCCCCTGAGCCGCTGAGCCATCCGAATTAGCAAAGGCTTGATCAAAAAAGTGCTGCAGGTTACCCAGTTGAATAATAAAGGTAAAGAGGATTAGCGCCAGTAAAATGGCGGCATCAATAACCCGTTCTAGGACTACCGTTCCAAAGAGTCTTTCTAAAGGAATGTCGTCAGTACTTTTTAATGAAGTGCAGCGCATTAGCTCACCCGCCCTTGGCACCGCCACATTCGCGAAGTAGCCAATCGAAACCGCATGAATGGCATTCCATGGTTTTGCCTTTTTACCTAAAGGTTCTAAAAGTAAATTCCAGCGTAGACCCCTACTTATAAAGGCCGCATAGCCCATTAGCATGGAATATATTACATAAGAGTAATCTGCTGAGCGGAAATCTTCGACCAATTTGGCCCATTCTGTTTTGCGAAAGGCCAACCAAAGGAATAGTCCTCCTATGCCTAGAAAGAGTAAATATTTTGCAATATCCTTTAAGCGAGCTTTCAAAAAATCAGTTTAATTGGTTGGTCTCTTCATTTGGGAAAATGATAGTGGGCTTAAAGGACTTCGCTTTTTCAAAGTCCATAAGGGCGTATGATATAATGATAATGATATCTCCCGCTTGCACCTTTCGAGCGGCGGGACCATTCATATTAATTTCACCACTACCGCGCTCCCCCTTAATCACATAGGTCTCGAGGCGCTCGCCATTGTTAATATTCACAATAGCCACCTTCTCCCCTTGGATCATATTAGCGGCATCCATTAAATCTTCATCAATGGTGATACTGCCAATATAGTTTAAGTCTGCACCGGTAATCTTTACCCGGTGAATCTTTGATTTTAAGACCTCGATTTGCATGGCGCAAAATTACGTTTTAAGCTAAATTGTTTTACCCTGAAAAGGAAAAACTAATAGAGCGCTATGTTGTCTATTAGTCGGACCCCTTCACAATAGGCAGCTATGAAAACGCGAACAGCCGAATGTTGTTCCCAGTCACTTACCATTTTCATGCTATTAGCATCTGCGAACTCAATGTACTCTAGTTCCAAATCGCTGTTTTCGAAATTGTCTACTATGGCTGCTTTCAGGTCACCCGGACTATAATCCTGATAATTTTCCCTAGCCCAAATCATCTGTTTGTAAATGATATCTGCCGATGCCAAGCCATCAGGCGAAAGCCTAAAATTGCGACTACTCATGGCGAGGCCGCTCGCATAACGTTCGGTCTCACAACCAATAACCTCTACGGGCAACTGATAAACCTTGGCCATGTGTTTAACAATTAATAATTGTTGAAAGTCTTTTTCCCCGAAATAGGCTCGTTGGGGTTTTATCAGCTCAAAAAGGCGGCGCACCACTGCCGCGACTCCAGGGAAATGACCTGGTCTAAACTCCCCTTCCATGCCTTTATCTAGACCGATGAGATCGAGATCATCCGCCTCTACCTTATTCCCATAGACTTCAGAAACCGAAGGCAAAAAAACCGCCGTTGCTCCTTCTTTTTTTAAGAGTGCTAAATCCTCATCGGTACGGATGGGATATTTTTCTAAATCCTCTGAATTATTAAACTGAGTGGGGTTTACAAAAATGCTAACGATAGTCGCCTGGTTTTCGGCTTGCGCCTGATGTAGAAGGCTCATATGCCCAGCATGCAAGGCACCCATGGTGGCCACGAAACCTAATTCTTTGCCCGCCTGGGCTAGCTCCTGATTAAAAAGTTGAAGCTCGTTTTGGGTACGAAACACTCGCATTTATAGGCTATTCAAGCGGGTAAAGCTATTATTATAAATTGAGTTATTCATAAAAAAGCTATATTTTTGCAGGCCCTTTAGAATACTAGATTAAAACGGAATCATGGATAGCAAGAGAATATTGTATGTGAGCCAGGAGATTCACCCATACCTCCCTGAAAACGAAATTTCCAAACCCAGCTTGGAATTGCCGCGCAAGATGAATGAAAGCGGTCATCAGGTAAGAGTATTTATGCCTCGCTACGGCCTTATAAATGAACGCCGTCACCAATTACATGAAGTGATCCGTTTAAGCGGTATCAACATCATTATCGACGACGAAGATCAACCCCTAATCATTAAAGTTGCCTCGGTACCGCAAGCGCGTATGCAGGTTTACTTTATTGATAATGACGAGTTCTTTAAAAGGAAGTCCATTTTCTATACGGAAGACGAGGAGTTCCACCCCGACAATGACAAGCGTGCGATTTTCTTCTGCCGCGGCGTAATTGAGACCGTTAAGAAATTAGGCTGGAGTCCAGATATCATTCACTGTCACGGTTGGATGGCTAGCTTCCTGCCTTTATACCTAAAGAAATTCCACCACGACGATCCCATGTTCTCGGACAGCAAAACAGTTTTATCTGTATATGGCGCTACCGAAGAGAGCATGAGTGAAAAACTTCCATCTTATTTAAGCTTTGATGGCTTGGAAGAAGATGAGGCAAAAGCCTTTGAAAAGGCCAATATTAGCTCTGTGTATCAGGCTAACATGAAGTATTGCGATGGAGTAGCCCTAGCCGGAAGCAAATTAGCTGATGAAATGAAAGATTACGTTAAAGAAAACGTTAGTCAGTTCATTGACTTGAGCTCGGCGGAAAATCCGCATGAAGAAATCACTGCGCTATACGAGCAAATTAGCGTAGAAGAATCTTTGGCCTAAGATTTCTATGAAACAACATCTTTCTAAAACCTTTAAGCGAGCCATTCTAGTAATGGCTCCTTTGCTTTTGATTAGCGCTTGCGAAAAACCCACCGATAACCTTGGCTTCCAGCAAATTATTGGCGGCACTATCGAAGCCGACTCGATTCACCTTAAGGTTGTATCCTATACTTCGCCGGTGGACAGCATTATTGTGGCCTTGGATTACGACCGACAATTATTATTCGGTGGTTATGCTTCCACGCGCTTACTAGGTCAGACCCAAAGCAGCTATTTCGGCACTGAAAAAGCCAATATTGTGAGTCAGCTTTTACCCGAGCAGGTAAATGCTAATTATGGCAATAATGCAAAAATTGACTCCGTAAACCTTTACATCCGACTCACCTCTGCTTATGGCGATACGAGTCAGCCTATGGATATTGTAGTCAATCTTTTGGATGAAGAACTGAGAACGGATTCTAATTTTTACTCAAATTACCAACCCGCTCTGGGCCAAGAATTGGGTCGCCTTACTGCTTATCAGCCGAAGCCTAAAACGCAAGTTACCTTTGAAGGGGACCTTGCTCCTGCTCACCTTCGGATTCCGCTAGACACTGCTTATTTTCAAGCCAATTTCGCAGATGTAGCCAATGGAAATTTCGAGCCCTTTGCAAGTTTCTCCAGCTTCACGGAATACTTTAAGGGAATTAAAGTAAGTACCGAATCGGGAGGAGCCGTTCTTTATACCAATCTCGCTAGTGCTTACAGCTTACTGCGCATTTATTATCACAATGATTCCGATACCACTTTTACTGACCTAAGTTTTGATCAGGATAAATCGGTGGTACCTATAAACTTTAGCACCTTCGAGCAAGATTATACGGGTTCTAGCTTAGAGAGCCTTGCTTTGGATTCGATTAATGGCGAAGACCAAACTTACATTCAATCCATGGGTGGAGTTTGTACCGCCTTTAAATTTGACCAACAGCGAATTGACTCTTTAGTAAAGGAGGGGCTTATTATAAATAAGGCTCAGCTAGAGGTATATACGGCCCAGGGAACTGGCGAAAATGTTGCTCCGAGTACTCGTATGGAAATACGACATTTAGATGGCTTTAGTCTAGGAGATCGCATTCTTGACTTCAGCGGTGATAATGGTGAAGGAGGCGGAACATTAAGCCGAGGTGTCCTGCGCAATAATAAATACACCTTTGAATTAACGAGACATCTTTTTTCCGTTTTGAATAGCGGAGAAAACAATACTTTAGCAATTATTCCGGCGACCCGCACCACTGCGGCAAACCGAACAATATTGAGGGGAGGAAGCGGATTGCAAGAAAAGGCAACCGTAGTTGTTTATTACACTAAACCTTAAAAAAGAATGTGCGGAATTGTAGGTTACATTGGTAACAAAAATGCTGTCCCCGTAATCCTTAACGGTCTGCGTCGCTTAGAGTACCGTGGATATGACAGTGCAGGTATTGCCGTAATTAATGGCGGTATTAACCTGGTAAAGTGCCAGGGTAAAGTTGATGATTTAGAAGCCAAAATTAATGGCTCGATAAAAGAATCTACTATTGGCATTGGCCATACCCGTTGGGCCACTCACGGTGAACCGAGCGACCGAAATGCTCACCCTCACGCCTCTAATAGTGGACAGATTGTACTGATCCACAACGGAATTATAGAAAACTACGCTTCCATCAAAGAAGCACTAATTCAGCGTGGCTACGAATTTCACAGCGATACGGATACTGAAGTATTGGTTAACCTTATCGAAGATGTTCGTAAAAGTGAAAACACCACCCTACCTAAGGCGGTTCGTATTGCCTTAAACCAGGTAGTTGGTGCGTATGCCATTGCCGTTTTCGATAAAGATAATCGCGATCAAATAGTGGTGGCTAAGAAAGGAAGCCCCTTAGTGTTAGGGGTTGGAGAAGGCGAGCACTTCATTGCTAGTGATGCCACTCCATTCTTGGAGTTTACCAAGAAAGCGATCTATTTAGAGGACGATGAAATGGCGGTGATTAACCGTGGCGAAACGGTAGAGGTACTGTCGATTCCCGACAACAGAACTATCGATCCTTATATCCATCAATTGGAAATGGATCTGGCCTCTATTGAGAAAGGAGGTTACGACCATTTCATGTTGAAAGAAATCTACGAGCAGCCCAAGTCTATTGGCGACACCTTAAGAGGTCGTTTATTGCCCGAGCAAGGCCTAATTCAGATGGATGGGGTTTACCAGTTCCAAGAAAAATTAGTGAACGCCCAACGCATTATTATCTTGGGTTGTGGAACTTCTTGGCACGCTGGTCTGGTTGCAGAATATATTTTTGAAGATTTAGCCCGGATCCCGGTAGAGGTAGAATATGCCTCAGAGTTCCGCTATCGCAATCCTATTATCACCGAAAAGGACGTAGTAATTGCTATTAGTCAGTCTGGCGAAACCGCCGACACCCTAGCGGCAATAAAACTCGCTAAGGAGCGCGGAGCTACCATTTTCGGAGTATGTAATGTGGTAGGTTCCTCTATCGCAAGGGAAACAGATGCTGGTGCCTACACGCACGCCGGACCAGAAATCGGGGTAGCTTCTACCAAGGCCTTTACTTCACAGGTTGCCGTTTTAAGCCTTATTGCTATTAAGCTAGCACATAAGAAAGGATTATTAAAAGAAAGCTATTACCATCGCTTGTTGAGCGAATTGAATGAGATTCCCAACAAGATCACCAATATGCTTAAAAGCGATCTTCAATCGAAGCAAATCGCAGAAATGTATAAAGACGCGCCTAACTTCTTGTATTTAGGTCGCGGTTATAATTTCCCGGTAGCTTTAGAAGGAGCTTTAAAGCTGAAGGAAATATCCTATATCCATGCCGAAGGCTATCCAGCGGCAGAGATGAAGCACGGTCCTATCGCCCTTATTGACGAGAATATGCCCGTGGTGGTGATTGCCCCTAAGAGTGGTCAGTACGAAAAGATTGTTTCCAATATTCAGGAGGTTAAGGCTCGTGAAGGAAAGGTTATTGCTATTGTTAACAATGGCGATAGTGAAATTGCAAAAATGGCGGACCACGTAATTGAGGTGGACGATACTTTAGAAGTGTTCTCGCCTTTATTAACCACGATTCCCTTGCAACTACTCTCCTACCACATTGCGGTGATGAGAGGTTGTAATGTAGATCAGCCGCGTAACTTAGCGAAGTCGGTTACGGTAGAATAAAGCCATTTATTAGATTAAAGAGCCTCCAAAATTGGAGGCTTTTTTTATGCTATAATTCTACTAATCCACTCAAGTCCCCTGCAAGCAATGATCTCACAAGTATCACTTAAAAAATAGAGTCTAAAATTCAGGCATTCAGAATTTTAATATCTTTAATCGTTAAAATTAATCCCTTCCAAACATGAAATTCACCAAACCTCTAATTCTAGGCTTGTTGTTTTTGATTTCGGGTTTCCCCGCATTCGCGCAAGAAACAGCAGACTCTACTAGGGCACTCGATTTAGGCAGTGCCCATGCAATCGGCATTAATTTCGGGACCCAAGGAGTGGGCCTAGATTATGCATATCGTATTAACCCTCATTTCTCGGCTCGCCTTCGTGGACTGTATAACAAATTCGAGTTTCAAGATTATCCGTATGCTTTAGACGGACAGGATGTAAACATTAATATTGCCTTGGATCTCCAACAAGTTGGATTAATCTTCGACTATTATCCTTCAAAAAATAGCTCTTTCAAACTAATGTTTGGTGCTGCTTATTTCTTGCAGAATAGTATCGACCTAGGTATTCGAATCCAGGATACACTGTTCATCGGTGACGATGGTCCAGACCCAGATGATAAGGGCGACTTCGTATTCTACCCAGATGACATTGGAGGCATAGACCTAGGGGTGACCTGGAACCAAATAGCGCCTTATGTAGGCTTAGGTTTTGGACGAGTCGTTCCCAAAGGTCGCGTAGGCTTTGCCCTTGAATTAGGGGCCTACTATACTGGCGCACCGCAAATTGAATCAGCTAGCTATGGCCTTATCAATATTAGTGAAGCGGAAGAAGCAGAACTGCAGGAAAACCTCGCGCAATTTGCTTGGTATCCACAAATGAACTTCCGATTATCCATAAAACTTTAATCCTATCCATCCCATGAAAAAATTACTCAGCCTAATATTCGCAGGCCTTTTAATAAGCGCTTGTGATGTCAATAAGCCGATTGACAATTTCTCAATTGGTATTGAACCCCAATTAATGGAGTATTCGGCAATGATCGATATTTTCGACGTAGCCGATTCCACTGCTCCCGCCAACTTAATGATTAGTATTGCCAGCAACAATGCCGAAGATGTATACGAGGCTTCTGGTATTAGAGACCTTACCACTATGGATGGCCGGATTGAAATAGGCTTACATCCCCGCGCAAATCCATTACCTAATGACCCAGTTAACGTGCGTCTTCACATCACCGCAGATGGTTATATCGATGTATTTCACAACATTCAGTTCAATGAAAGTACGCCTAGGCAAGTTGTTCCCATCCCTATGGTAAATCGTCAAAACCCACCTAGTGGCGTTCAATTTAAAACCGAAAATGCAACGCTTCAAGGTGATAGCTTAGCCACCCCTTACACGGCTACTGTAAATCCTGGAGGGGGCTCTACGGTAGGAATGCAAATTGATTTACCCACTGGACTAAGCTTTATTGACCGCAGCGGAAACCCGATATCAGGAGGAAATCTGGAAATGCAAATTGGACAGTTCGATCCTAGCTCAGAGGCCGCTTTAACAGCATTTCCTGGTGGATTCGGCCCTGACTCTATTACCCTCGAAGACGGTAGCATTGGCAGCGGAAACTTTGTAACAGCTGGCTTCACCTCACTTGACTTTTCAGTAGGGGGCACAGAAGTGAAAAGCTTTAACAAACCCATTACGGTAACTATGGAATTGGCAAGTGGTGCATTAAACCCTGAAACAGGTGCCGCCATGGCTGCTGGAGACTCGATTCCAATTTGGTCTTATGATGAAAATGAAGGCATCTGGACCTATGAAACTACTGGTATTGTAAGCCAAGGAAGCAATGGTCTAGAAGTACAATATCAAACTACACACCTCAGTAGCTGGAATCTTGATCACTACGAAGAAGGCTGTTATAGTGCTAATATCACCACCAATATTCAAGGGCTGAATGCTGGTGAGAGCGAAGTATTTGATCTTAAAATGTACATTGCTGGAACAAAACAACTTATTAGCAGCACTTATGGGAGTAAAACATTGACTTTACTCTCAGGTTCCAACATCAGAATGAGTGGAGGTGTACCCTCCTTCAATGTGGATATTAAAGCTTACAAAGCGAATACCACCGATTTAGTAGGGGAGCTTACTAATGTTTCACTTTGCTCTGGCTCTCATACCCTAAATATTAACCTGATCCAACCAGTTGTTTTTACTTTAGAAGTGGATGGCTATTGTCAGGATAACCCCAACACCGTTATTAGACCTTCATTCTTCATCTTCTATAAGAAGACAGGATCCTCAGGTCGACCTCAAATACTAGGCTTTGTTAATAAAGGTAGCTTCACCACTACCTTGTTAGAATTGAATGAGACCTATGATTTCACCGTTTACTACGGAGGAGATCAACCCCTTGAATTTCCTAATTGGAATGTTAATTTAACCGACTATAAATTCAATTTCCCCTTCCCAACGAGCTTATGTGATAAGTTAGGCTGGTAGCTTAATACTTTAATAGTAAAAAAGCCCCTTCTTCGTAAAGAAGGGGCTTTTCTTTTTGTGGGCCCAGCAGGGCTTGAACCTGCGACCAAGTGATTATGAGTCACCTACTCTAACCAGCTGAGCTATGGGCCCGATGCTCGATTCTAATAACCGTAGCGGCCGCAAAAATAACAAATTATTAAAGCCAAAGACGAGGCTTTTTGGTTTTCCGAAAAGACCTACATTGCGTATTCTTGTGACAAATTCCAAACTATGCCCAAAGACCTTTTATTCGATTTTGGAGCGGTATTAATCCCCATCGACGAAGAGCTTAGCTATCAAGCTTTTGCAGAGCTTGGCGCCCAGGAAGATCTCGCGAAACAAAGCGATACCTTCGATCGCTTTGAAAGAGGAGAGCTCAGTAAAAAAGCGTTTTTAAGTGCTTTAAAACCCTATTTCTTTCGAAAAAAAATCTTTTCTAAAGACTTGGCCGACGCTTGGAATGCCCTCTGTTATGCTCCAATTCCTGATGAGCATATCCGCCTTCTAAAAAGGTTAAAGAAAAATTATGGTCTGCATCTCCTTAGCAATTCCAATGAACTGCATATAGAGAAAATTAAAGCGCTTTGCGGCCCTTTCAAATTTAAACAGTTCATTAACCTATTTGACTCCGTTAATTTTAGTCATGAGCTGGGTCACCGGAAACCAGAAGCAGAATTCTATGAGAAGGTTTTAAAAACCGCAAAACTTAAAGCAGAAGACTGCTATTTCATTGACGACCGGAAAGAAAATATTAAAGCGGCCAAGAAATTTGGCATTGCGTCTTGGCATTTTAAAGTTGAAGAGGATTCAATCCTAGATTTAGAGAAAAAACTAAAGTCTCTTTAGACCTTACCCAAGACCACCATCTGTTCTAGCGTCGGGTTTTCACTGCCGCCTAAAGGCTCTAAGGTAATTGCGAACGCGTCAGCTTTATCAATACCTTCCATTAATTGCAGATTAGTTTCCTCGTTGAGGGCCAATAAACCAATGCTTACCGGTTTGCCGCGAACGATAGCCCAAAGCTGATACTGTGCATCGCTTGGCTCCGGAGGCAACTCATTGCGCAAGAAATAGGTCTTTTTCTCTTCGGGGTTCCAGTAGATAGTAGCCGCTGCACTTAGTTCCTCCTTCACACTGTTAAGAGCAACTTTTTGCAGATTAGGATCACTAAGAACCGCTAAACTTCTTTGCATTTCCTCCTTACTTAGTTCTAGACCTTGTAAATCGGACTCAAGGTTATCAACCCTATTTTCCTGCTGTACAATAATAGTTTGCATTTCGTCTTGTAGGGCAAGACTACTTTGCCACTCCCAAGCGAGATAGGCCGCTAAAAGCACCGCTGCTGCTGCCGCAATCCAGGCAAAAGGTGTTTGAGCACTCGCATTGCGATCTGTTTCCAGCGGTAATTCCCTAACCACCGCTTCCTCCTTAGGGCTAAATGGTATCTCTGCGCTTGCTGCTTCTTGCTCTCCCAGATTAGCCAAAATCTTGTCTTTTAACTCCAGTGGGGGTGCCACAGCATTATCCGCCGCCCAGGTAGCCATAAGGTCTTCCGCCTGACGCAGGGCCTCATTAATCTCTGGATAGATCTTGGCCAAGCACTGCACTTCCTGACGTTCCTGATCTGAGACAAAGCCCATCACATAATCGTCTAGGATACCACTTTCTATGTACTTTTTAGGATCCAATGTCTTTCGCTAGGCGCGTTTTTAATTCATTTATAGCCTTTCGAGCACGGGTTTTCACCGTACCTATCGGCAATCTCAATTTCTTGGCTATTTCACTTTGTGAATAGCCATAAAAATAAGCTAACTCTAAAACCTTGCGATCTTCTTCGCGCAGTTTTGCTAATTCTTCTTTTAGACCAATATGATCTACCGGAGTCTCCGTTTTTACACTCGCTCCACTTTCATATACGCTAGAATCAACATCTTGGATTTGTGGTCTGCGATCATTTTTTCGAATTTGATCAATACAGGTGTTCCGAGTGATGTTAATCATCCAAGTATAAAGGCGTGCTTTATCCGGATCATAGGATTGAGCAAATCGCCAAATTTTAGTCAGGGCCTCCTGCAAAACTTCCTCAGCATCCTCTTTAGAACCCATCATTTTAAGACAAAGGCCGAATAGGGCTCCGCCATAATTATCATATATAAGCGCGATGGCCTGCTGGTCTGCAGCCTTTAACTTATTGATAATTTCAATTTCTATGGGACTCCTTTGGCTCAATTCTCTCCTAAATAAAACCGATTTGAAAATCTCGGCGTAGATACATAGGAACACAAAAAAACAATACTATGTTCTACTCAAAGACATCAAATCTATTAAAATTGACTTTAGGTCTGGGATTAATTTTCAGTTTATCTGCATGCAGCGATGAAGATGATACCATGGACCAAATGCCTGAGCCAAAACTAGCAAGCTTAGAAGTTGAAAGCCAGGTGATTTCTCAAAATATGATCGAGGTAAGTCTCGCCGACGTTCCCGCCGATGGCTGGATAGTTATTCATGCCGACAATGGAAACAACGGTCCGGTGGTACCCGATATCATTTCGGAGCCTGCCTTTATCGAAGCTGGTTCTAACCAATCGGTGATGGTACAAATTGATGGCGACGCTCAAATCGAAGATGGCGATCAAGTATGGGTAATGCTACATGAGGACACCGGTACAGAAATGGTGTATGAATTTGATGGCAATACCGACTTAGACCCTCCTTTCCTTGTAAATGAGAGTCCGGTTATGGCTCCTATTAACATCAACTCAGCGTCGATTGATGTGAGCAATGCATCCGTAGCCAACGGAGTAGTAACTATTGGTGAAGTGGTAGCTGCAGCCGATGGTTGGTTGGTGATTCATAATGATAATGGCATGGGTGGGATTGTACTTCCCGGAATCATCGGTAAAACAATGGTCTCCAAAGGAGTAAACACCAATGTTACCGTACAATTAGATGCCGGAGTAAACATTAATTCTGGTCAGATGCTGTTCCCAATGTTACACCTAGATACAGGCATTATTGGTCAGTATGAATTCGATGGAAACTCTAGCGTAGATGGTCCGGAGATATTTGGAAATGACCCCTTCCCAGGTAATGTAATCTTCACCAGCTTTATGGTTCAGTAATTTTTTTCTCCCCTAGATAGAGGCCTCGTTAATCCTTAAGATTAACGGGGCTTTTTTTATTAATCTCGTCTTTCCTGACAGAGCTCAACGAGCACCCCGTGACTACTTTTAGGATGTAAAAAAGCCACGAGCTTGTTGTCCGCTCCAAATTTGGGCTGCTCATTTAATAGAACGAAACCTTCACCCTGTAGACGCTTTATTTCCGCCTCGATATCCTCCACGTCGAAAGCAATATGGTGAATTCCTTCACCGCGCTTGGCAATAAATTTACTGATAGGGCTATCTTCATGAGTTCCTTCCAGCAGTTCTATCTTATTGGGTCCTACTTGGAAAAAGGAGGTAATTACTCCCTCGCTTTCCACCCCTTCTTGCTTATAAGCTTCTGCTCCAAAAAGCGCGGCATAGGTCTTATTGGCTTCCTCTAGGTTCTTGACGGCAATGCCGATATGTTCAATCTTACGCATGGTAAAAATTTAAGCGAAACTTTGCATGTCTACCAGCTTTTGGTAAATCCCCTGCTTGGCTAACAATTCCTTGTGACTTCCTCTTTCAGCGATTTTACCTTCATTAATCACGATAATTTCATCTGCATGCTGAATGGTACTTAAACGGTGTGCAATTACCATGGAGGTACGATTTTCCATTAAGCGGTACAAGGCGTCCTGAACCAGTTTCTCGGACTCGGTATCCAAAGCAGAAGTTGCTTCATCTAAAATAAGAATGGGCGGATTTTTTAAGACTGCACGGGCAATACTTAAACGCTGTTTCTGACCCCCACTTAGTTTTCCACCGGCATCACCAATATTGGTATCGTAGCCATGGTCTAATTTTTCAATAAAATCGTGGGCATTTGCAATTCTTGCAGCAGCTATTATCTCCTCTTTAGTCGCGTCGGGCTTACCCAAAGCAATATTGTAGGCTACACTTTCATTGAACAGCAAGGTTTCTTGGGTAACAATACCCAAATGAGAGCGCAGATCTTTCAGTTTTATGGTTTTAATCGGCAGGCCGTCAATCAATAATTCGCCTTCATTAATATCATAAAAACGAGGCACTAAATTGGTTAAGGTGGTTTTTCCGCCTCCACTTTGACCAACCAAGGCATAGGTCTTACCTTTCTCTACCTTCAGATCTATGCCATCCAAAACCTTTTTCTCGGCGTAGGAAAAACTTACCTTTTTAAATTCGATTGACTCCTTAAATTCAGGTAGGTCCTGGGCGTCTTCCGCGTCCGCAATGGGATTCTCAGCATCCAAGAGTTCCAATACCCTTTCGGCTGATGCATTACCCCTTTGAATTTTATAACTCGCCTGCGAAAGAGCTTTACTAGGAGGAATTATTTGATAGAACAGAAGCACGTAAGCGATAAACATTTCAGCCGTAAAGCTATTCTCTTCAATCACTAAGCCTCCTCCGAACCAAATAATTACCGCCATTACTAAAGAGCCCATGAATTCAGATATGGGCGAGGCGAGGTCATTTCTGCGAATAACCTTGTTCATCAAATTAAAATAGGAATTGGCTGCACGATCAAAAAGCTTGGATTTCTGTGCTTCAGCAGTAAAGGCCTTAATTACCTTTAAACCACTAACCGTTTCCTCGGTAAGCGATAAAATGTCTCCCATGGACTCCTGGGCTCTGGTACTGGCGCGCTTTAGACTCTTACCGATACGGGTAATCAGCAAAGAAACAATGGGCAGTAAGAGGATTACAAATCCGGTTAACATCGGACTCATCCATATTAAAACTCCCAGGGTACTGAGGATGATAAACGGTTCGCGGAAGAACATTTCGATGGTCGCCAGAACCCCGTTCTCAATCTCCTTCAAGTCGGCGGTCATCCTACTAATAATATCGCCCTTGCGTTGTTCGGTAAAATAACCAATGGGCAAGGCCAATAACTTACGATGAAGATCTAAACGTATATCACGCGTAATGCCGTTTCGCATTGGCGCTAATAGGAAAAGAGCGAAATAGCGAAAGAGGTTTTTAAGTAGAAAGGCGCCAACTACCAAAAAACACACGTATAAGAGTGCTTCTTGCTGACCAGTACTTTCCATACGAACCCCGATCTCATAGGCTAAATAATCCTTAGCAAAGGCCATCAAGTCACCCTCAAAAATGGGTGCCTTTTCGGGTGATTTAGTATTGTCAAAAATAATCTCAAGCACCGGTACTACCAGACCAATACTGGCTAATGCAAATACCGTCGCAAACAGATTTGAGATAACACTAAGAATTACGGTACCCTTGTAGGGATAGGCATAACGAACAATGCGCCAAAATGCTTTCATCGAGGCAAAGGTAGAAGTTCTTGTGAAGCGGACATTCTTGTTTAGCAGCTTTAGCGTTTTTTTAGACTAAATGGTGACTAATGTTCGAACAAAGACCCAGCATTTTAGCTTACTTTGCTAGTTCTATTTCTAATTACCTCTCATGAAAAAGAGACAATGGGCGATCCTAGGTGGTGGCCTAATTCTAGTAGCTGCATTCTTGATTAAGAATAAATTAGCTGAAGTAGACCCTCAGGAAAGCCGCAAGGCACCAAGAATCATCAAAGCAATTGAAGCCAAAACTTTAAAAGCCGGGGCAGTTGCCATTGAGATTCCAATTGATGGCCCACTCGTAGCCCAGAATAAAATTGAGATTTACTCTGAAGTAAATGGAATTGTAAAAGCCAGTTCCAAAAACTTTGAAGCTGGAAATTATTTTTTCGCGGGCGATGTATTGCTGGATTTAGACGATTCGGAAGCGAAAAGCAGCTACCTCAGTGCCAGAAGTGTTTTAATTAATACGCTTAGTCAGGCTTTACCTGATTTAAAACTCGATTATCCCGAGGCCTATCCGATCTATTATAAATACCTGCAAAGCCTCAGCAACAATGAAGCTTTAAGCGCACCACCAAAAGAGAATAACAGCCAATTAAAACTCTTTTTAAGTGGTCGTGGTCTCTACTCCAATTACCAAAATGCCGAAAGCGCCCGTATTCGTTTGAGCAAATACCAAATAAAAGCGCCTTATAAAGGAAGTTTAACCGAGGCCTTGGTGGAAGTTGGTCAGCTTGTTAGGCCTGGTCAGAAGCTGGGAGAATTTATCGGTAAAGGCAAATTTGAAATGATTGCTTCCGTAGCAAGCAGCGAAATTGGGAGAATTAAAATTGGGGACAGCGTAGCGCTAAGAGCCAATGACGATAATCGCAGTTACCGAGGACGTCTATTTAGAAAAAATGAAAAACTGGACCCAAGCACGCAGAGGGTTCAAATCTTCGTAGAAGTGGAAGGAGAGTATCTTAGCGATGGTGAATACCTCAAAGGCAGTATTGCTGGGCAAGAGATAAAAGATGCCATGGCCATTGACCGAAAATTACTGATTGACGAGAACCACCTTTACCGTATAGCAGACTCCATTTTAGTAAAACAAAGGGTGGAAGTGCTACACAGTAGTCCGGAAAAGGTCATCATAAAAGCTCCCCTACCCGAAATGAAAGTGCCCCTTAAGCCAGTAGCAGGAGCCTTTGAGGGAATGCAGGTGCGAATCCTAAATAAAAAGTAATGAAGCGCTTTTTAGGATTTTTTATCAAATATCCCATCACCGTTAATGTACTGATGGTTTTCGCCCTGGTATTTGGCGCTGTGGCATGGAATAGCCTTAACTCTACCTTTTTTCCGCTCATCCCCGAACGCTTTATTGTAATTAATGCCATCTATCCTGGGGCTTCGCCCGAGGAAATTGAAGAAGGGGTGGTCAATAAAATTGAAGAAAACCTTAAGGGTCTATCGGGAATCGATCGGTTTACCTCTAGCTCTAGTGAGAACCTCGCCACCATTACCGTCGAAGTACTGCGCAACTCCAATAGCAAAGAGGTATTGGATGATGTAGAAAATGCCGTAAATCAAATTTCTTCTTTTCCGGCTGGACTAGAGCCAGTGACGGTCTTTTTAAGAGAGAATCTCACCTTAAGTATCACCTTTGCTCTGCAAGGTGAAGGCATAAGTCTTAGTGCATTGAAAAAGCAAGCGCGCGAAATTGAGGATGAACTGCGCAAGCTCGAAGGAATTTCCAAAGTGGAGTTAAACGGTTTGCCGGATGAGGAGATTGAGATTTCTGTGAACCAGAAAAAATTACGGGCCTATGACCTCAGCTTCGAGGAAATTGGTAGCGCCGTAGCCAGTTATAATTTAGATATAACTGGAGGCAAATTAAAAACTTCCGAGGAAGAGCTTCTTATTCGGGCACGTTACAAAAGCTACAATCCCGATGATTTACTAGCCGTGGTTATTAAAGCTCGGCCAGACGGCAACAAGGTAGTATTGGGAGACGTGGCCACGGTGAAACGTCGCTTTGCCGATGTCGCATCAGCGGTAAGCTTAAACGGAGAACCAGCGGTAAAAATCCTTATCAATAATACCGACAAGGAGGACATCCTAAGTACCGCACAAGCCATTAAAGACTATGTGAAGGAGTTCAATGAAAACCAGGATATACTCCAAGCCAAAGTGGTGAATAGCCGGGCCGACCTCCTGGAACAACGTAAGGCCTTGCTCATCGAAAACGGCTTGATTGGAATAGTATTGGTGCTAATTCTACTGTCCTTGTTCCTGAATTTTAGAGTGGCCTTTTGGGTCGCCTTCGGTTTGCCAATTTCATTCTTTGGTATGTTTATGTTGGCCAGCTATTTTGGGGTTACCATAAATGTGATTTCCCTTTTTGGGATGATCGTAGTGGTGGGTATTCTGGTGGATGATGGCATTGTGGTAAGTGAAAATATTTACCATCATTACGAGAAAGGAAAGAACCGCATTCAGGCTGCCATAGACGGAACATTGGAAGTTTTACCCGCGGTTATTTCGGCGGTTTTAACCACGATGATTGCCTTTGCCACCTTTTTCTACATTGATGGACGAGCGGGTGACTTTTTCTCCGAGATGTCCTTTATTGTAATTGCCACCTTAGGGGTTTCTCTAATTGAAGCGCTAGTCATTCTACCCTCTCATATTGGTCATAGTAAAGCCCTAAGTTTAGCCTACAAAAAGAACATCTTTGAGCGAAAGCTGGAACGTGGTTTAAAGCGGATGAGAGAGGGCTTTTACCGGCCGATTTTAGACTTTGCTTTAAAGTATAAGTTCCTTACCCTAAGCTTTGCGGTGGGCCTTTTCCTGATTACGCTCGGGGCCTTATCCGGCAAGCTAATTCGCGTTTCTTACTTTCCCTTTATCGATCGCGATAATTTCGCGGTAGGCATTAAAATGCCGGCTGGTACACGAGAGGAAATTACTGCCTCATACTTAGACGGTATTCGCGAAGCAGCCCTGGCCGTAAACGACAGCTTAAGGCCTTTAATTCCGGGAGGGAAAGATGTAATTCAAATGGTGGAGATGACCACTGGGCCCAATACCAATGAAGGGAGTTTGGATGTAATCCTACTCGACTCCGAAAAGCGGTTAATTAGCAGCACCATTGTGGTTAATGCCTTACGCGAAAAAACGGGGCCGATCTACGAAGCCGAAAACCTAACCTTCGGTACCGTAGGCGCCTTTGGTAAGCCCGTGTCGGTATCACTCTTAGGAAAAAACTACCAAGACTTAGAAGCAGTAAAGCTGCGCCTCAAAGCGGCCATGTCGGAAGTGCCCGACTTAAGGGACGTAATTGATAATGACTTAGAAGGCGTTCGGGAGGTTTCACTGCGACTAAAAGATAAAGCCTACCTCTTAGGCTTAAATCCAGCATCCATAATGCAACAAGTCCGCCGAGGCTTCTTTGGCCTTGAGGTACAAAGGCTGCAAATTGGAGAAGATGAAGTGAAGGTTTGGGTGCGCTATGACGATGCCACGCGCTCTTCGATATATAATCTGGAAGAAATGTACATCCGTAGTCCCCAAGGAGGTAAATACCCCCTGCGCGAACTTTGCGACTATACCATCGAGCGCGGACCCTTAAGTATAAATCACCTTGATGGCGAACGAGAAATTAAGGTGGAGGCCGACCTTGCTGATCCCAATGGTTCGGCACCCGATATGATTGCCTATGTGCGTGATGAACTCTTACCGCCTATCCTCAAGGATTATAATGGCGTTTCTTTTCTATTTGAAGGCCAGAATCGCGAGGCGCAAAAAACGATTAATTCGGCGCGAATGACCCTGCCCCTTATTCTTGCCCTGATCATTATGACCATTACTTTCACCTTCCGAAGTTTTTACCAAGCGGTGGTTATTTTCACCCTTATCCCTTTAAGCTTGGTGGGAGTGGCTTGGGGCCACTATTTACACGGCATTCCTTTAAGTATTTTCTCATTCTTAGGTATTATTGCCCTCATTGGAGTAATTGTAAACGACTCGCTGGTATTGGTGAGCAAAATGAATTCCTATCTGAAGGAGGGTTTGGATTTCTCGGAAGCGGTTTTCCAAGCCGGACTCTCACGCTTTCGGGCGATACTATTAACAAGTGCAACTACAGTGGCTGGCTTAGCGCCCCTGATTCTAGAAAAGAGTGTGCAAGCACAGTTCCTAATCCCAATGGCAATATCATTGGCCTACGGAATCCTTATGGCTACCTTCTTAACCTTGGTTTTATTACCGGTACTTTTAAGCTATCTCAATCACGCTAAGGTTTATGGCACTTGGTTTTGGTCGGGTAAAAAACCCAGCCATGAAGAAGTTGAACCGGCTATCATCGAAATGGAAAGTGAAAATGACTAGTAAATTATTCTATCCCCTCGCTCTATTTCTCCTTAGCCTTACTGCCTGGGGACAAAAGCCATTAAAACTTAATGAAGCGGTAAAAATAGCCCTTGAGCAAAACCTAAACATTAAGATTGCCGAGCAAGATTTCTACATTGCCGAAAAGAACAACAACTGGGGCAATGCAGGTTTTCTACCGAATATTAGTGCCAATGGCTCCTATACTTATTCGCAAACCGATGTTCAGCAACAATTGGCAGTAGGCAGTGATACTGGTGGCCCCGCTCCAATCCGTGAATTTAATGATGCTGTAGCGGAAAATTACCAAGCCGGTGTTTCGGCCTCCTATGTTCTTTTTGACGGATTAGGGCGACTCAATAATTTAAAAAGACTACAATTACAGGAAGACCTCAGCGAAACGCAATTACGCTTTACGGTAGAAAATGTTCTGCTTTCCCTCTTTAGCGCCTACTATGAAGTGGCTCGTCAAAGTGAACAAATGCAAATTGCCAGGGAGTCGGTAGATTTATCCTTTAAACGTTACCAAAGAGCGGCTACTGCATTAGAACTAGGTGCACAAGGAAGGTTGGAAAGCTTAAGTGCCTTGGTAGATCTGCGACGAGACAGCATCAATTACCTCAATGCTTTAAATGCCTATCAACGCAGTAACCGCGAACTAAATCGGGTACTTAATTTTCCTGCAGACACTAGCTTTAGTATCGATACACTTGTTCAGTTTCGAGATGACCTTGTTTATGGTCAATTGCAAACTCAGGCCATGGCGAATAATGCAGCTTTAATACAAAGCCGGATTGCTCGTGACATCAATAAGAAGAATCTGAACATCGCTTGGAGCGGAAGAATGCCACAGGTTGCGGCCAACGCCGGTTATAACTTTAGTCGCCAAGAAAATGAAGGTGGCTTTTTACGTTTTACCGAAAACACAGGTTGGCAGTATGGCTTAAGCGCGCAGTGGAATATTTTTAGTTCTTACCGCAGTCAAACGCAGGTCGAAGTAGCTCGGATTGCCATTTTTCAGTCCGAATTGGCCATTGAAAAGGCCAGACAAGATTTAAAGGTTGATTTAGCTAATGCTTGGATCGACTTTCAGCATTCGGATCGCATCTTAAAAATTGAACAAAGGAATTTAGAGGTTGCCCTTCTAAACTTCGAGAGAAGCAAAGAGGCCTATGCTTTAGGAAGCATCAATAATGTTCAGTTTAGAGAAGCTCAGCTTAATTACATATCCGCAAAAGCGGCCCTTAATGACCTCAAATACCGTCGTAAATTGAGTGAAATAGAATTACAAAGGGTAGCTGGAGTATTATTGCAAAACAGCAATCCATAAAAAAACCCGACTGCTCTAAGGCAGCCGGGCATCTAGTGTATATAAACCCTGTTTAGTCGCAGCCTAACTCGGCCACAATATCATAGGCAATACGTGAGCTTCCACCGACGAAAACTCTACGCTGGATATAGATTACAATTTTGGTAACACTCTTGTCGCTAGGGACATTAAAAAAGTCTCTAGGAACAAAGAAGTTCTTAAAGATACCATCACCTTTAGCCTTCATTTGAAGTTGAGGATAATTGGGTACGCTAAACGCATTCTGAGCAATTTTCACTGTAGAGCTATCGCTTAAAGTAGCTTCGGCAAAAAACCAAACATCATCATCGGCCAAGTTTTGCATGCCCGCATTATCTTCCAATTTATTGTCGTAGTAAAGCATTACTAGATCATCGTCATTAAAAGATCCTGGGAATAAAAAGGCCGGATTACGCTCAGTTACCGGAGGGTCTACCAGTAAGGTAAGGTCCTCAGATTTTATATCTGGATCACCGTAACCGCCACCGTCTTTTGGTTTTATCAAGAACTTGATGTCATTCTCAAAAACGGTTTGGGCATCTACCTCGTAAAACTCAGTGGGAATGATGGTCCAAGAATAAACATTCTCGGCTTCTTTGGTCATTACCAATGAATCATTACTATTCTTCCAGGGAGCAGATCCGGTGCCATTCACCAAAGGGTGATTAGCCGGGTGCTCGGCAGGCGACCAAGTCCATATGTACATATCTTCTCCGGCAGCGGCAGCATCCAACAAGGCCTGAGTATGGTCTAAACTTGCGTCAAGCTGACTCAGGTCTACGATGATTTTAACCTGCGCCTCTGGATCTTGATACTCGGGTGGTTCGGTGGTAACCTGAGCCGTACTTGATAAAGCCGGTATTAGTAAGGCAATTGCAGCAGCGTATTTATGTAAAACATTCATCTTCATCATTACTTGCGGTTAAAGGTGTATACATAACGGGCATAAACAGCATCGCACTTACTTTTCATAGCTTGGAAAAGTAATAATGGGTCCACACTACGAACCATATTTCCTAATTCTACCATGGTAGTATCACCGCCGGTAGAAATTAGATAAAGGTTAGATGGGTATTCGGGATCATCAAAAGCATAAGTACCATTGGTACTGGTAAAAGGTAGACCATCCAAGGAGCTGGCAGTTATGCTATAGCTATTATCGCTGGAATTAAAATCCAATTCTACCGGATTGTCCACAAAAAAGTCGGTGAACTCCCGTGTTTCCCACTGTGGGAAGGAACGATCTTCAACTTCTACCCGATCCAAGCTCCAGCTTCCATCTATACCTGAAATAACTGAATATGGATCACCAATTTCCTTGTAGGGCTCAGGGCGACAAGCCCACACCGCTAGGCCCAAAAAGGCCAGGATTCCTAATCTTTTCATAGTCTTCATTTTTAACATCCTCCAGTAGGATTCAGTTGGAATTTATCAGTTTTTTCGGAGATTGGAAACTGAATGATCATACCATTACAATCCCAATCATTGCCACGTACCTGCATCGCCTCTCCTTCGATGGCACCACGGCGCTTAATTTGTTGGATGCGGTCTCCTTCTCCAAACATTTCAATGCGACGCTCATAGCGAGCCGCATCTATAATCTCAGTAGCAGAAGCCGATGCACTTAAATTATTCTGGGTACCGCCATAGGCACGCTCACGGATATCATTAATATCCTGAATAGCCACGCTAAGGTCACCCCCACTTTCGGCCAGGGCCTCAGCACGCAACAACTTAAGGTCGGTAAGATGCAAGATGGTCACATTAAACCACTCCTGGTTGAACTTCTTAATTAAAACTACCGGTTCATCGCCGCTCTCATCTAATTCAAAAAAGTTCTTGAAACGGATATCGGTAGTATCTGCCGAATAAGTATTGTAAAAATCCATACTTGCTCTGAAAAGCGGAGGATTTGGTACATCCGAGCGGTAATTACCGAAACCGCCCGAACGAAAATCTCCAAAGTCGGGTCGACTAGTATTACTAAATATAGCTTCAGTAACGTCCACCGTGTCATTTTCAAATCGATCTACACTAGTTCCCAAGCTGTAGCGCCCTGAGTTAATCACAGCATCGGCATGTTGCACTGCTTTGGAATAGTTGCCCGCTTGGAAATAGATCTTAGCTAAAAAGGCATTAGCCGCATCCTGCGATGCATAAAAGTCGGAGCTAAGTTGCAAGTCGGGTAAGGCTGACTCTAAATCTGCTATTATATCCGAATAATTCGCTCCTACCGGGTCACGCGGAACTACCTCAGCTACGGTGGTGGTGCGGTAAATAATGCCATCGTGACTATTATTCGCGGTAAAGCCAAATGGATGAGCGAATAATTTTAGGATTTCCCACTGCGAAATAGCCCGCAAGAATTTTACCTGGGCAATGATTTCCGCTTTCTCGGCATCACTAAAACCGAAATCATCGATAACCTCTAAGATACGATTGGCACGGAAGGCAGTGATATAGGGGTCACCGTAAATTCCACCGATGGTACCATTAAAGAATAAGGTGTTGTGATTGTACACCTCAGTTAAATCCTCATTAATAGTAGGCTCGGTAAGGTTATCTGATAATAATTCGCCTAAGTATTGGATACGTCCATTGTAAACATTGGCCGTAACGTCGTAGCAAGATTGGAGCAAGTCTAAAACATCCTGCTTGCTTTGTAGGGCTTCATCCTCGGTTAGGTCGGCCCCCTGCAAAGGAGTTTCTAATATTTTTTCGCAGCCTGTACTCAGCAGAAGGCCACTAATTAAAGCGATAGCGCTAAATGACTTTTTCATGATTACAGACTTAGAAGTTAACATTTAAACGAACGGAATAAGTACGCTCCTGCGGAGGAGTTAAATAAGTGATGTTCACACTCATATTACGATCGGTAGCATTTTCAAAATCACGAGCAATCTCGGGATCTAAACCAGGGTACTTGGTGAAAGTAAGCAGGTTGGTACCGATGAATGAAATCTGGGCTCCTTTAAGACCTAGGCTCTTAGATTGATTGCGATTTAAGCGATAGCTTAAAGTAAGATTACGTAGGCGTAAATAACTACCATCATGCAACCACAAGTCGGTGTTGATCCACGGTGTTGTAGAGCCGTGATTACGTTCATCTAAAGTAAGTAAGGGATAAGTCGCTTCGTCTCCTGGCGCTCTCCAGCGATCGAAAATTTGAGCGGTTTTATTCCAATCATCCATTCTTCCTAACTGACGCTTAGAAGAAGAATCATAAATATCGCCTCCGATGGTGAATACCAATAAGAAGCTCAAATCCCATTGCTTATAACTAAAGGTATTGGTGATACCGCCTACCGCATCCGGCAACACGGAACCAACTGGTACACGATCGGCTGGATCCCAAGAAAAAGTTGGATTACCGTCTATATCTAAATAAACTGGACGACCAGTTGCGGCATCCACGTGGGAAAAGCGCACCAAAAAGTTAGTTCCTACCGGCTGACCTACCACGGTACGTGTATCATTGGTACCGCCAGCAACAGCGTCGGCAGAATAACCACCCAGACTTAGAATCTCATTATAGTTGTAGGCGATATTAAAGTCGGTGGTCCAGCGGAAGTCACCCACCAAGTTGCGGGTCTTAATCTGGAACTCCACCCCTTCATTTAATAGTCCACCTACATTATCGTAATAACTACCGAATCCGGTAACACGAGGTAAAGAAACGTTTAATAGAACGTCGGAAGTATTTTTTCGATAGTAGGCTAGTTCACCAGTAATACGATCCTCGAATAAGCCATATTCCAATCCGAAGTCAAATACTTGAGTAGTTTCCCAACGAAGGTCACGGTTAGCGGCATTCAAAGGATAGAGGATATCGCGACCATCATAAGCCGCTGCATCTCTGCGGTAGCGTGCCTCAAACTCAATATTGGTAAGGTTGGCATTTCCAATCCAACCAATACTAGACTTTAACTTTAAATAATTAATGACACGATTTTCTTTCATCCAGTTTTCATCGCTAATAATCCAGCCAATCGAAGCTGAGGGGAAATACCCAAAGCGATTATTAGGACCAAAACGAGAACTTCCGTCAGAACGAAGCACGATCTGCGCAAGGTACTTTCCTTTATAATTATAGTTTACTCTTCCGAAGAAGGATAAGAAACGGCTAATGAAACTGGTGTTCACCGAATCAAAATCGTAATTGTCGCGCAACTCAGAGTGCTCATAAAAAGCGCCTGGTGCATCTAAAACATCATTACGTACTCCATTGGGCTTGCCAAGGGTATCGTAAGTGGTAATCTGAAAGCTGCGGGTATAATTGGTTTGGTATTCGGTACCAGCCATGAAACTAAATTTGCTATCCTCATTCATTTGCCAATCGTAGTTTCCAGTAAGGAAGCCATTGTAATTGTAGGAACGCAAGGGATAACGCTGAGCACGACCACGACCTAATACCGCGTCGTTTTCATTAATGTTTACCTCATAGATATCCTCCATAGATTGGAAATAATCCATAGACCCACTCGCTAATAACGTAAAGTTCTTGAAGGGAGAATAGGTAAGTTTTAGGTTATTTACCGCTCTAAGGTCGGTAATACGCCAATCCTTTAACTCCCTTTGCATTACAGGGTTAGTGCCACCGGTGAACCAATCACCAGGTCTACTTAAAGTGTCACCAGCATCGCTTATGCGATAACGATCCCATTTAATAGGGTAAAAGGGAAGTGCGGTACTCATCGCCGCCCCTAAGCCTCCCGCCCAAGCATTATCTACTCGATTGTAAATACTTTGGGTAAGACTAGTACTAGCGCTCAAACTTAAACGATCGCTAAAACGATAATCGCCATTAAAGCGACCACTAAAACGATTGTATTCATCACCAACGATGTAAGACTGGTTTTGATCGTAAGAGATACCAGCATAGAAGTTATACTTATCGGTACCCTTGGAAACTCCAAAGTCATAAAAAGCTTTATAGCCAGTACGAGTTACCTCATCTACCCAATCAGTTTCCTGCTTTTGCGCATCTTCCCAAGACATTACACCATTAGGTAGAACTGGCGTTCCGGTATTTCCATCGTTAATCCAAGCCTCCCGATAGAGTTGCAAATACTGTTGGGCATTGAGCATATCCGGCAATTTTGTCGGCTGAGAAATACCCTGAGTAGTCGAGAAATTAAACTGAAGCCCACCTTTATTACCGCGCTTGGTAGTAATTAAGATTACCCCATTCGCTCCCCGAGAACCATAAATTGCTGTAGCTGAAGCATCTTTCAAGATCTCCACTGAGGCAATATCGTCAGGATTTAGGAAGGCAAGAGGGTTTTGATTCATACCTCCACTATTTCCGCGGGCAAAATAATCTTGATTTAGCTGCACCCCGTCTACGATATAAAGAGGATCACCGCCCGCTCCAATACTAGCAATACCACGCACGCGCACTACCGATGGAGAACCTGCCAAACCACTACCGGTGACAATCTGCACCCCGGCAGCTTTACCTTGCATAGCGGTCTCGAAACTCGGCGCTGGCATATCATTAAGCTCCTTGGCGTCTAGCTTCACCACATTACCGGTCATTTCCCGGCGGCGCTGCACACCGTATCCCACTACTACGATTTCATCGAGCTGACTACTGCTTTCATCCAAGAAAACATTGAGCGTCTTCTTGGCACCTTCAGCAATTTGGATTTCAACTTTCTTTGACTTGAAGCCAATAAAAGAAAACTCCAGACTAAGTTTCCCAGCCTGGAATCCACTTAAAGTATACTTTCCATCAAAATCGGCGGAGGCACCTACCCCCGATTGTCCGAGTACTACAACCGATGCACCGGGCAATGGCTCGCCCGCCTTATCGGTAATGGTTCCTTCAATAACCTGGGCCTCCAGACCCCAAACGGCTAATGAAAATACCAGTACGAAAAAAGACTGTAAAGTTCTTTTCATAGAGATTACATTAAAATTTGGTCATCCAAAAGTAAATAAAAAGTCTATAAAGTGTAAAAAGTACACTAAAAATATCCTTTTTTAGATTTAGTCTTGCTTAGTGACTGCTAAAACCTTATCCAAAACAATTTACGAATTAAAGCGCAAGAATGAACAAGTGAAAGCCATGGAAGCCAGATGCCTGAAGGAGGTTAAGCGACCATTAGAGAGCGGTCTTCAATTAAATATAATAGGCAATCCCACCGCAGCCAAGAACCAACTCCGATGCAGAGATGCAAATGATTGTAGTGAAACAAATAAGCAGAAAAATTAAATCGAATGTCGGCTACAGCACCTCGTGATTTAAGGTGTATAAAACTGCGGGCTTATGTAATACCCCCGTTTGCTTCTGGTTGGTAGCCTTAACCAATTTCTCCTTTAAAATCTTCTTGCGGAAGTTTCGCTTGTCTAACTCCTTATCTAAAATGATTTCGTAGAGTTTTTGGATATGCCCCAAAGTGAATAGCTCAGGCAAAAGCTCAAAACCCGTGCGGTGGTTTACAAAGTCGTCGCGTAATCGGTCGAGCGCCTGATTCAATATCTTGTTATGATCGAAAGCAAGGCTAGGTACCGTGTGCACATCTTGCCAAAAAACATTCTCAGCAAAGGAAGAAGCCTCTGGTTTAAAGTCATCCATCTTCACTAAAGCCAAATAAGCCACGGTTATAACCCGAGCCTGAGGATTGGAGCGATAGCTATTCAAAAACTCCAAATCCTTTATATCGCTCACCCGGTTGGGGTCGCCAAAAGCTTTGAATTGACGAAGAAATATTCCCGATAAGCCGGTTAAATCTTTTAAGACACGCGAGGCGGCACCATCGAGGCCCTCGTCATCTAAAATAAGGTCTCCAGGAAGGGCAAATTGCACCTTCTCCTTATCACTCATCTTTTGCTCTATTAAAAGAACATTGAGCTTTTCATTGTCAAAACCAAATACCGCACAATCGACGGATACATTGGGATTAACATCTTGTGTAGCTTGACTCACTGGTCTAATTTTTAGGTAGGTTGATTCAAATTTGGCTCAACAATTTACAAAAAAATATTGCAAGTGTAAAAAATACACTAAGTTTGTAATATCATCTTGAATCTGATGGCAAAGGAAATAAATTCTATTGGTGTATTAACCTCCGGTGGAGATGCTCCCGGAATGAATGCCGCTATTCGGGCGGTAGTTCGTGCGGGAAAATACTACAATAAAAAGATTTACGGAATTTACGAAGGCTACCAGGGACTAATTGAAAATCAGATCCTTGAACTCAATGCCCGTTCCGTAAAAAACATATTAGAAAGAGGAGGAACTGTATTAAAATCCTCTCGTTCTGAAGAATTCAAAACTGTAGAAGGTCGTCGAAAGGCTTACCAAAACCTCAAAGCTCTAGGGATAGATGCCCTAGTGGTTATTGGCGGTAATGGCACCTTTACTGGAGCGATGCACTTTAGCAGCGAATTCGACATCCCCGTGATGGGTTTACCCGGCACGATTGACAACGATTTGGCAGGAACCGATTTCACCATTGGCTTCGACACTGCCTGTAATGTGGTCATCGATTGCGTGGATAAAATCCGTGATACGGCCGAATCTCATAACCGCTTATTCTTCGTTGAAGTAATGGGTAGAGATTCCGGTTTTATTGCCTTAAGGGCCGGTTTAGCCTCGGGAGCCCTCGATGTTATTCTTCCCGAAGAGCAGGCGCCGATGGAGGATCTTTTTCATGAACTTGAGAAAGGAGCCTCAAACAATAAGATGAATCGTATCATCATTGTTTCGGAAGGCAATAAGCTAGGCGACACTTATGAGATCGCCAATGCCGTGCGCGAACGTTATCCGCACTGGGAGTCGAAAATCACCATTCTTGGTCACTTGCAAAGAGGGGGATCACCCACTTGTACCGACCGAGTTTTGGCCAGCCGCTTAGGGGTAGCTTCGGTAGAATCCTTATTACAAGGAATGAGTGGTCAGGCCATCGGCATAGTAAATGACGTATTAAAATTCACTGATTTTAAAGAAGCGATTGCAAGCAAAAGTGAAATTGACATGGAGCTTAATCGCATTTTGAAAATCCTTTCTACTTAAAAATTAAAACAAACATGAAAAAAATTGCCATTAATGGATTTGGCCGTATCGGCCGCCTTAGCTTCCGCAACTTATTAGAGAAAGAAGGGGTAAGCATTGTAGCAATTAATGACCTTACCGCACCAGCAACCTTGGTGCACCTATTAAAATATGATTCTATTCACGGTCGCTTTCCATACGAGGTTAGCCTCGAGGGCGACAGCCTCAAAGTGAACGGACAAGAAATAAAGCTATTTGCTGAGCGAGATCCTCTTCAACTACCTTGGGGTGATATGGGAGTAGACCTTGTGCTCGAATGTACAGGGGTATTCCGCACCGCCGAAAAAATGGATCTTCACCGTCAGGCAGGAGCAAAAAAAGTATTGCTATCTGCTCCAGCCAGTGGCCCCGTTAAAACGGTAGTTCTTGGTGTTAACGACGAGGAGCTAGGCGCCGATGACGTGATTGCCAGCAATGCATCTTGTACCACCAATTGCCTTGCACCTATGGCTAAAGTCTTACAAGATAAATTCGGTATCGTGAAGGGTTTTATGACCACTACACACGCTTATACCGCTGATCAAAACTTACAAGACGCTCCACACAGCGACCTACGTCGTAGTCGTGCTGCGGCTTTAAGCATTATCCCTACCTCTACTGGTGCCGCAAAAGCTGTAGGTTTGGTACTTCCAGAACTTAAGGGTAAATTAGACGGATTCGCATTACGTGTTCCTACCCCAACCGGTTCGGTAACCGACTTAACGGTAGAACTAGAGAGTGCACCTACTAAAGAAGAAGTAAATGCTGCTATCAAAGAAGCGGCCGATAGTTATTTAAAAGGTATCCTGGAGTACACCGAAGACCCTATCGTATCCGCAGACATTGTAGGCAGCAAGTACAGCACCATTTTTGACGCCGACCTTACCAATGTAAATGGTAATATGGTTAAAGTAGTGGGCTGGTATGACAACGAAGCAGGCTACTCTGCGCGCCTTGCTGACATGGCAGTTAAAATGGCTTCTTTGTAGAAGCAGCACTAAATTTGCAGTATGATTTACCTCGCAGAAAGCGGAAGCACAAAATGCGATGCCGTTTTTTTAACTAACGAGGGGGAAGAAGTAAAACGTATTCGTACCATTGGTTTCAACCCCTATTTCCATGACCGCCAATTTGTGGCCAAGGAAATAATTAAGGTACCCGAAATCATAGAATTAGGAGCACAAGTAGAACAAGTATTTTTCTACGGTGCTGGTTGTTCTTCACCCGATCTAAACGTAGAAATTGCGCAAGGCCTAAAAGCGGGCTTTCCCAATGCGCAAATCTCCGTTGACCACGATTTAAGGGCCTCCGCTTATGCGACTTGGAATGGTCTACCCCAGGTAACCTGTATTCTAGGCACTGGGAGCAATTGTGTTTATTACGATGGCCAAAGCCTCCAGGCCGGTCGCTCTGGTTATGGCTTCATTCTAGGGGATGAAGGCTCTGCTTCCTACATCGGGAAAAGGGTAGTTCGCGCCTATTTATACCGCTTAATGGAGCCAAGTCTGATCCGTGAGTTTGAAGAGCATTACGGCATCAATGAAGCGATCATTCGCGAGAAGGTCTACGCGCCTACCGGTGCCAATGTATTTTTAGGAAGTTTTGCGCCCTTTGCGCACAAGCATCTTCATTTACCCTTCTTCTATCAAATGGTATTTAATGGCTTTCGTGAATTTATCGAAACCCAAGTTTTACCCTTTCCACACGCGCAAAAAGTACCAATAAGCTTTGTGGGCTCTATCGCCCACCACTTTGAGCCGGTACTCAATGACGTGCTCGACTACTTCGACCTTCAAAAAGGTAAGATCATCCGTAGACCGGTGGATGGTCTCATTGATTACTATAAACGCTATAAAATTAAAGTGCAAAGCTAGTCCGCCCATGAAAGCCATTAAGGGTTTTTTATTCGACCTAGACGGTGTAATTGTAGACACTGCAAAATTCCACTTCAAAGCTTGGCACCGCCTGGCCAGCGAATTGGACATCCCTTTTACCGAGGAACAAAATGAAGAACTTAAAGGGGTAAGTCGGGTCGAATCTTTACAGAAAATCCTTGATTGGGGAGGCAAAAGCCTTTCGGCGGATGAGTTTGATCGAATGATGGGTCTCAAAAATGAATGGTACCTAGAATTCGTGCGCGAGATGAACAGCGATGAAGCTCTACCTGGAGCTGTAGAGTTTCTTGAAGAGGCCCAAAAACAAGGTTTGGCGATCGGTTTAGGATCGGCCAGTAAAAACGCCGTGTTGATCCTTGACCTTTTGGGCATCAAGCATTATTTCAAAACGATTATCGACGGAAACCTTATCACCAAGTCAAAGCCAGACCCTCAGGTCTTTGATATGGGAGCTAAGGCCTTGGGACTCGATCCCGAGTCGACCGTGGTATTCGAAGATTCCCTTGCGGGCATCGAGGCCGCCCTTAGAGGAGGCTTCCGACGAGTAGGTATTGGCAGCGCCGATATTTTACGCGATGCCGAAATCGTAGTTCCCAACCTTGCTCAAATGAGTCCGGCGGAACTAATCAACCAATTGAACCAGATCTAAAGAACATGCATAACAAGTACTTGGTAACCGACGAATGGCGGATTATCGAAGACCGCTGGCGCCCAGAACTAAACCAAGGTTCGGAATCTATTTTCAGCATCGGAAATGGTTTTATGGGTCAGCGTGCCAATTTCGAAGAAACTTACAGCGGACAAAGTCTGCAAGGCAGCTATCTAGGCGGGGTTTATTATCCCGATAAAACCCGAGTTGGCTGGTGGAAAAATGGCTACCCCGAATACTTCGCGAAAGTGCTTAATTCGGTTAACTGGATTGGCCTGCGCCTAAAGATTGATGGGGTCGAAATAGATCTCGCCCAACAAAAGGTCCTTGACTTCTACCGGGAGTTAAACATGAAGGAAGGATTCCTTTTCCGGAAATTCCGAGTAGAACTAGCGGAAGGAAAGGAGCTCGAGGCTGAGGTAACTCGCTTTATCAGCATGAAGCGAAAAGAGGTGGGCGCTTTGCGCTATCAATTCAAACTAATTGGCTTCTCGGCAGAGGTGGAAATCACCCCATACCTCGACTTCGATGTTATTAACCACGACTCCAATTACGAGGAGAAATTTTGGGAGGGACTAGAGGAAAATGTTGCTACCCAAAAGGCAGTGATATTAGCACGCACCAAAAAGCTAGACTTCCAAGCAGCCGCAGCGATGCGCTACGAACTATACCAAAGCGATAATAATCCTATAACCCTTTATCCTGAAGAACTTTGCCGCGATAAATACGCAGAAAATTCCTTCAGCTTTAAAGCGGAAGCCGACCAAAACTATAGCTTGTATAAATATGCTGCTATCTGTACCTCCTTTCATTATCCCAAGGATCAATTAATGCAGAAAGCTGATGAACTAGCTTCGCTCGCCCGTCGTGATGGTTTCGATCAGCTATTAAACGAACAAAAAGAAGATTGGGCTGCGCGCTGGGAGCAAAGTGATATTAGTATCGATGGTGATGCCGAAGCCCAGCAAGGAATACGCTTTAACATTTTTCATTTAACCCAGACTTACACCGGTGAGGATGCCCGTCTAAACATAGGGCCCAAGGGTTTTACTGGCGAAAAATATGGAGGCTCTACCTATTGGGATACCGAGGCCTATTGCCTGCCCTTTTACATGGCATCGGCCGGAAAAGAGGTAGCACGAAACCTGCTCATTTACCGCTATCATCATTTAGATAAGGCTATTGAAAATGCTACTAAGCTGGGCTTTACAAATGGTGCCGCACTCTACCCCATGGTTACCATGAACGGCGAAGAGTGCCATAATGAATGGGAAATTACCTTCGAAGAAATTCACCGTAATGGCGCCATCGCCTTTGCTATTTTCAATTACATCCGCTATTTCGGGGACGAAGCCTATTTGGCTGAATATGGACTCGAAGTATTAATTGGAATTGCGCGCTTCTGGGCCCAGCGTTTCAATTGGAGTGAAGCTAAGCAACAATATGTAATGCTTGGCGTAACCGGACCTAATGAGTACGAGAACAATGTTAACAATAACTGGTACACCAATTACCTCGCGAAGTGGTGTTTAGAATATGCTGCCGAAGCCTATGCCAAGGTTATTGCCATGGACCCATCCGCTCTAGAGCGTATAAACAAGAAAACTAAGTTTAAAGCCGACCAGGAATTAAAGCAATGGGAGACCATTAGTTCTAATGTTTACTTGCCAAGTAGTGATGAGTTGGGGGTTGTGCTGCAACAAGAAGGTTACTTAGATAAGGAGCAAAGAATTGCGGATGAATTACCCCTATCAGAACGTCCAATAAATCAACATTGGAGTTGGGACCGAATTCTGCGTTCTTGCTTTATAAAACAAGCCGACGTATTACAGGGCTTTTACTTCTTCGAAGACCATTTTAGCAAAGAAGAGTTGGAACGAAACTTCGACTTCTACGAGCCACGAACGGTTCATGAAAGCTCTCTTTCTCCCTGTGTACACGTTGTGCAGGCCGCATATCTGGACAAAATGGATAAAGCTTATGAAATGTACCTACGTACTAGTCGCCTCGACTTGGACGATTACAACCGGGAGGTACATGAAGGGCTGCACATTACCTCGATGGCCGGAACCTGGATGAGTGTAGTTGAAGGCTTTGGCGGCATGCGAGTGCGCGATGGCAAATTATATTTCAACCCCAAATTGCCCAAGCAGTGGCAAAAGCTCTCCTTTAAAATTAACTTCCGCAATGCCGTACTTAAAATTGAATTAAGCAGCGAAAGCCACAAAATTCAGAAGATATCGGGCGAATCGGTGGAAGTAATTGTCCACGGTGAAAGCATAAAGCTTTAAAGCAAATTTTTGCATCTCTAAAACCTCGGCAATGACCGAGGTTTTTTTATTTTCATAAGATCAGAATATAGTCATAGGTGTACATTTTACACTTATTGCTATATTTGTGTAACCAAATGTAACCATGCGCAAGCTTTCGATCTTATTCATCTTGCTCTGGAGCCTTAGTGTTTCTGGGCAAATGGCCTTAGGCGGCCTCAATACACCCGTTTATTTAAAGGTAGACAGTACCGAGCTTATCCTGCGCGATTATCTGGGCGATAAAAGCATTTCTAAGCTTGAACTACCCGCCGGACTCAGCAATGTAAGCGGCAATCAGAAAGAATTACTCTTGGTGGGTAGTCCGCGGGAAAAAATAAGCCTGCTTAAAGTATTCTCACCCGAAGGAGATGAAGCAATAGTACTCATCAAATCAGCCGCAAAGGCCATCGACTTTGTATACGACCGGGACGACATTGGTCGCAATAGAGATGTGCGCCTAATTGGAACCTTTAATAATTGGAACCGCGAGTCGGAACCCATGTCCTATTCCAAAGGCACCTACCGCAAAACCCTCCAATTAGAACCCGGTCAGTATCAGTACAAACTATACGTCAATGGCGAAGAAGTTTTAGATCCGAAAGTAGAACAGAGGGTATCCAATGGCTTGGGTAGCTTCAACAATGTGCTGGAAGTCCCCGGTGACGATTTAAAGCCCGCCCCTTTCTCGGTTTCCTTTGAAGAGGGTCGAATCGCGGTACACCATAATGAACCTGCTGGTAAATTAGTAGCCTTATGGAACAACCAAGAACTTGAAGTACTCTGTAAAAAGAATTTCCCCCCAGTTTGCCTCATTCGAATCCCCGATGCTGCAACAGCAGAGGAACGTTCTTACTTAAGAATCTATTCCTATTTAGGAGAAAACAAAGGAAAGGACCAGCTCATTCCCTTGCAATATGGAAGGCCAGTGATGGAGGCTTCGCAATTAAATCGCCACGATTGGCATACAGCGCAGATGTATTTCATAATGGTAGACCGCTTTAAGAACGGTAATCTGGCTAATGATGAGATGGTGCAGGATACGAGTATAATGCCGCAAGCCAATTACCAAGGTGGTGACCTCGCTGGGATTCGACAAGAAATTGAAGCAGGGTATTTTAAGCGTTTAGGGGTAAACACCATTTGGGTTTCTCCCATTAGCCAGAACCCCAAAGATGCTTGGGGCTATTGGGATAAGGGCAAAGTAAAGTCCAAGTTCTCGGGCTACCATGGCTATTGGCCCATTAGCAATACCAAAATTGACTACCGCTTCGGCGATAAAAAAACCTTTAGTGGCCTTATTGACGATGCCCACGATCAAGAGATGAATGTAGTACTCGATTATGTGGCCAACCACGTGCATATACAACATCCTATTTATCAGGAGCACCCTGATTGGGCCACCTCTCTTTACCTCCCCGACGGCACCAAAAACACCGAAAAGTGGGATGAGTACCGACTTACCACCTGGTTCGATGACCATTTACCCACCCTAGACCTACGTCGCTGGGAAGTGGTTGACCCCATGGTCGATTCGGCCCTTTATTGGGTAGAAAATTATCCTTTAGATGGATTTAGACATGATGCCACCAAGCATATTGATGAATTATACTGGCGCACTCTTACCCACCGCATCCGCAAAAGCGGTAAAGGACCGATTTATCAAATTGGAGAAACCTATGGCAGCCCAGGCTTAATAAACAGCTACATTTCTACCGGGATGCTAGATGCTCAATTCGACTTTAACCTTTACGATGCCGCCGTAAATACTTTTGCCAAAAGCGAAGGTTTAAGCTTTTTAAAGCAAACCCTGGAAGCCGGTCTAGCAACTTATGGTTACCATCATTTAATGGGGAATATTTCGGGAAATCAAGACCGAGCCCGTTTTATCTCCTATGCCTCTGGAGATGTGGCATTTGATGAGGATCCGAAACTTGCGGGCTGGGAAAGAGTAATCCCCAAAGGGAATAAGGAAGGCTATAAGCGACTGGCCTTACTTCACGCCTTTAATTACAGCATCCCTGGCATCCCCTGTCTTTATTATGGCGATGAAATTGGACTTCCTGGTGCCAATGACCCCGATAATCGCCGAATGATGTATTTTGAAAATTGGGATCAACAAGAGCAAATGCTCTTTAATCAAGTACAAGAGCTCAACCATTTACGCCAAAAGCATTTGGCCCTAAGCTATGGCAGCACGGAAGTCTTTGTAGAAGGAGCACTTCTATATGTACGTAGGGATTATTTTGATCAAAGTGTCCTTACGGTTTTTAACCTTTCTAAGGAAAATCAAGAAATTAATGCGGATTTAGCTAAGGGCTTTAACCGCGTTTTAAATAAAGTGAAAAACGGACAAGTCCAAGATAATCTGGAGCGCATCGGACCTGCCCCAATTAAAGCCCTTTCCTACCAAATATTTGCCAATTACCAAGAGTAGCCCTATGAAAAAGATTTTAAGCATTCTCATCGGCAGCAGCCTAGCCTTAGCCTGCCAGAGCCCAAGCGGACAAAGTGATTCCGATATTAACCAAGCAGATAGCACTAATACAAAAACTACCATGACAGAGCCGAATGAATGGCTAAAGGGCGCGAATATTTACGAGGTAAATATCCGCCAATACACGGCCGAAGGCACTATTTCAGCATTTAGCAAGCATTTAGATCGATTGCAAGAATTGGGAGTTAAAATATTATGGATAATGCCCGTGCAACCGATCGGGGAAAAGAACCGCAAAGGAGGCTTAGGCAGCTATTACTCCATTAGCGATTACACCGCCGTAAACCCCAACTTTGGAAACTTAGAAGATTTTAAAACTATGGTTAGCATGGCGCATGACCGCGGCATGAAGGTGATTTTAGACTGGGTTGCCAATCATACTGCCTTCGACCATCATTGGGCCACCGAACATCCCGACTGGTACAATCGCAATGAGGCGGGTGAAATTATTGCGCCGGTAGAAGATTGGAGTGATGTAGCCGATTTAAACTACGATAATCAGGAGATGCGCCAAGCCATGCGCGAGGCTATGGGCTTTTGGCTGAAGGAAGCGGATATCGACGGTTTCCGGTGCGATGTAGCCATGATGGTACCGATGGATTTCTGGAACAATACCCGTGATTATCTCGATTCGATTAAACCCGTCTTTATGCTCGCCGAAGCAGAGGGGCCAGAGTTCCACGAAAAGGCCTTTGACATGACTTATGGCTGGGAACCGCATCACATCATGAATGGCATGGAAAAGGGCGAAAAGAAATTCTGGGACTTGGTGACTTACATTAATGAGTCGAACGAAAAATACCAGCCCGAAGCCATGCGTATGTTCTTCACCACCAATCACGATGAAAACTCATGGAACGGAACCGTAGCCGAACGTATGGGCGCCAATGGAAAAAACTATTTTGTGTTGTGCACTACCTTACCTAAATCCATGCCCCTTATTTACAGCGGACAAGAAGCGGGTCTTAACCATCGCTTGGCCTTTTTCGAAAAAGATACCATTCAATGGAGTGATCTTAGCGAGCAAGAATTTTACAAAAGCATGTTAAGTCTTAAAGCCAATCATCCTTGCCTTAATAACGGAGCGGGCCAAGCTAGCTTTGAAACTTTAGAGACTGGTAATGAAAATGCGCATGCTTTTAAAAGGACAAAAGATGAGCATGAACTACTAGTTTATGTGAATATGGGAAGCGAAGAGCTTGAACTAGAGCCAGCTTATGCTGAAGGAAAAGAATACGATCACAATGGCAAGCAGCTAATTCCAGCCCATGGCTATTTAATCATTAGCACTAAATAGTAATGGGGAGTACGGCAGCTAAACCAAAACTCGGACTCGGTTCAATCATTAACCTGAGTATGGGTTTTATGGGCATCCAGATGGGCTTCGGTCTACAAAATGGCAATGCCAGTAGAATCTTAGGAAATTACGGCGCCGACGTCCATGAATTAAGCTGGTTCTGGATTGTTGCACCGCTCACCGGACTTATCGTTCAGCCGATTATTGGTCATATGGGTGATAATACTTGGGGGAAGCTGGGTCGTCGTAAACCCTATTTTTTAATTGGAGCGATTTTGGCCTCACTCGGACTCATTTTTCTTCCTAATGCCAATATCGTAGCGGGAGAAAATATGGCCGCAGCAGACTTCCTAGGCATCTCCGCCATTCTATGGATTGGCATCGGTTTTTTAGCTTTAATGGATGTCTCCTTCAATATTTCGATGGAGCCCTTTAGAGCCTTGGTCGGCGATATGCTACCTAAGAGTCAGGGTACCCTCGGCTTCAGTGTTCAAACCATCCTCATTGGCTTTGGCGCAATTTTAGGCTCCTTCTTACCTTGGATTCTACATAATTGGTTTGGACTGGCAAATGTCGCCCCGCAGGGATCGGTTACCCCGAATGTGGTATGGTCCTTTTACATCGGCGCTATAATTTTAATGGCCACCATTTTATATACCATTGCTACCGTTAAGGAGTATCCCCCGGAAGAATTTGCCGCTTATCAAGGGGCGTCTGAAGAAGAAGCCCCACAAGAAAAAAAATCCGCTTTTAAGGAAATACTTGCCGATGCATTAGCCATGCCTAAAAGGATGAAAAGACTTGGCTTAGTGCAGTTCTTTTCCTGGTTCGCCCTTTTTTCCATGTGGGTGTTCACTACGGTAGCGGTTTCTCAAAATGCTTACCAAGTGGAAGTGGATGAGGCTACTTATCAATTTGCCCTCGAAACCCTTAAATCGGAACCCATTCCTAGCGAAGCAAAGGAAGCCGAAGCCCATTTACAAATGATCGCCGACTTCGAGTCCAGGGAAGCAAAGGATGGACAGTACTTTGTAAATTCTAACCAAGCGGCAAAACTGGCGAACGGTACCTTTATGGACGATGCTTCTCTGGATGCCATTGCTCGCAATGCCATTATAGACCAAGGCGGTAAATACGCCAACATCGCCCAAGCACCAGGGGACTTTATTTGGCTTGAAGGAGGGATTTTGGAATACCTACTCAACAATCGGAATTTGCAATTTGAAAAGTCCGTTCGAGCAGCATTTGTATTTAAGTTTATTGATAGTCAGCATGCCAAAGGAGGCGATTGGACCGGCGTTTTATTTGGTACCTACAATGCCATTGCTACCGTTTTTGCCTTTCTGTTGGCCTATATCGCCAAGCGCACCAGTCGCAAATTTGTACACATCCTTTCCTTGAGCGCCGGGGGAATCGGATTATTGTCTTTGGTATT
This sequence comes from uncultured Flavobacteriales bacterium, assembly GCA_913055685.1. Lineage (GTDB taxonomy): Bacteria > Bacteroidota > Bacteroidia > Flavobacteriales > Schleiferiaceae > Croceimicrobium. The sequence continues at coordinate 806,792 of CAJXKC010000001.1, read as the reverse complement.
CATCCACAATCCGGAGCATATGCTTTACTCCATGATTGGAGTAGGAATGGCCTGGGCCAGTATCCTTACCATGCCCTATGCCTTGCTCATTGATAAACTACCCTTATCCAAAATGGGCGTTTACATGGGAATTTTCAACTTCTTTATTGTAATTCCCCAGATTATTAACGCTTTAATTGGTGGCCCCATCGTACATGCCTTTTTTAACGACTACGCCATCTACTATTTAGCTTTCGGAGGAGCCCTTTTCCTATTGGCCGCTGTGCTAACTTTAAGGATTAAAGAGCCCTTGTTTAATGAGGCAGTGGTTCTAGATTAGAAGAATTCACCTTTAAAAAAAGGCCGCTTGATGTAGCGGCCTTTTATATTCCTATGGGCTTAGTTTAACGCGCAAAGATTCGGATGGACATAGGAGCCAGGTTTAAATCATCCATTGGCGCGGCCGCTCCAGTGAAAATATCATATCCCGTATCCATTATTGACCAAACTTCTCTAAAGCGATTTAAATCGACCGTTTTACTTTCTTGGGGATTGGTATTAATCACCACCATCACGGTTTCCATCTCGCTGCGGCGGAAATAAACATAGACATCGTCTTCGGGAATAAAGTGGAGAAAATTACCATTGGCAATAGCATCACTTTGAGCACGCCAGTGCAGGAGAGTTTTTAGGTAATCTTTTATTTCTCGTTCAGCCGGACTAAGGCCTTTGTCTTCAAACTTATTCAGTTTATCCCCCTTAAAACCACCGGGGAAATCTTCCCGTATTAGTCCGTGATTTTCGGTTTCCTTCATTAATATTTCCGTTCCGTAGTAAGTACAAGGAATCCCCCGCATAGTGTAAAGAACCCCCAGGGCCACTTTTAACTTGTTGAGATCCTCGCCTAACTCACCAAAAACACGAGGCTCATCATGATTATCTAAAAATGTAATGAGTCGGGATGGATCTTTATACAGATAATCCGCCGCCAAGCGATAATAGAGTTTCGCCGCACCACCGGTCCAGGAAGTACCGTGCTCCAGACTTTCCTTTAGAGCATATCTAAACTGAAAATCAGTAACCGCATCTAAACCGCTTTCATTGGGATTAAGGGGATTACCTCCAGCGAAGTAGGACTGAATTTCTGGGAAGTGCACCCAAATTTCCCCAAACAGGAAGAAAGTAGGTCGTTCCAATTTTATGCGTCGGGCCAGCTCAGCCATAAAAGCTTGATCGGGATAAGCGTAGGTATCAATCCGAAAGGCATCGATCCCATATTCCAAAATCCACCAAAGCGAATTCTGAATAAGGAAGCGGGCCATATGCGGGTCTTTTTGGTTAACATCAGGCATATGATCATCGAACCAACCTTGCGCAAACTGCTCTTTATCTAACTTCGAAGCATGGGGGTCCATAAGGGTTACTGCCCGGAAATTGCTGCGATTCCCTTTCCACTTAAAGTGGAAAAAATTGCTGTCGGGAGGGTTTAAGTGGAAAAGATGTTGCGAACCAAAATGATTGTAAACCACATCCATAATGACCTTCATTCCCTTTTGATGCGACTGATCCACATAATCTTGATAAAGAGAATTACTGCCAAAGCGCGGATCAATCTGATAATGGTCGGTTATCGCATATCCATGGTAGCTTTCTTTAAACTCATTATTAGTAAGTAGGGGAGAAAGCCAAGTGGCGGTAAAGCCAAGGTCTCGTATGTAATCGAGTTGATTAATTACCCCTTGTAGATCACCTCCATGTCGACCGAAAGGATATTTTCGCCCGTATTTTTTCTCGTTCATACCATCCGGCTCATCGTTCTTAGGGTCACCATTAGCAAAGCGGTCTGGAGTAATTAAGTACAAGGCGTCACTTGGCATTAAGGGTTGCGGCGCATAGCTACTGGGCGCTTTTAAGCGATAGCTTATTCTTTCGGTTCCAAGCTGAATTTCGAAACTATTAGCTTGGAAATGAGCTAAATCTAAGTAGAGGTAGGCGTAATCCGAATTGGCCGCTATGGATGATTCTAGGACTTTAAGCCCCTCGCCATTTATAATTCTTGGGCTTTCATTTATGCCTTGCGGCTGATAGATGATTAATTCCAGTTTGGTGTCCTTTAGACCTTTAAACCAATGAGGTGGGAAAACTTGACTTTGGGCATTTATAAAACCAGAACAAAAGGCGAGCAATAAAGCCCCTACTGGACCTAAGATTCGAAAAGACATATTTAGTATCATTTTAACTTACAGGCAATATTAAGTTTTAAAGGGAATTTTTCGTTAATTTGTGTTATAAATGTAATTATTACACTTACTAAATCGGAACTTTAAATTTTTAGTTATGAAAAAAATCTACACGCTTGCATTGGCAATGTTGATGTCTGGAGGTGTTGCGTGGGCCCAAAGCAGTGTTACCTTTCAGGTAGACATGAGCGGGCAAACCGTAAGCGCCAATGGCGTTCACATTGCGGGAGATTTCCAACAAGCTGCTGGAGCAGCTGGTAACTGGGATCCCGCTGCAACTGCTCTTAGCCAAGTTGGTACGAGCAACATTTACGCTGTAACTGTTAACATTCCTAATGGATTGTACCAGTACAAATTTATTAATGGTAATGCCTGGGGTGATGAAGAAGGTGTGCCTGCCGCTTCCCAAGTTAGTGCTGGTCTTGGCTTTGATAATGGAAACAGTAATCGTTGGGTTCAAATTACCGGAAACGATACCTTACCAGCAATAGTGTTTGCTGGAGCTGCTCCGGCAGGACATTCCGCGGTTTCTATGGTCTTAGACATGGGACTAGAAACCAATATGGATACCGTTAGCGTAGCGGGTGATTTCCAAGGATGGTCTCCTGGAACCACCATGCTTCACGATATCCTTGCCGACAGCATGTACCGTTACATCGCTTACATCCCTACCAATGACACCATGAACTTCAAGTTCTTAAATGGTGCTGCTTGGGGAACCGACGAGAGCGTACCTTCTGCTTGTGCGGTAAATAACAACCGTCAGCTTATTGTAAATGCAGATACCGTTTTCGGTCCAATCTGTTATGCACAATGTGGTCCTTGTTTTATTCCTGACACCTTTGATTTAACCCTTCAAGTAGATATGAGTGGAGCTCTTTGTGACTTCGACCCTGCTACTGATTCGGTAGACATCGCTGGCCCATTCAATGGCTGGGGTGGAGGTGACTTCATGGATGACTCAGACGGTGACTTAGTTTACGAAATCACGGTTCGTGCCGTAGCTCCTGAATTCCAGTACAAGGCTCGTATCATTAAAAATGGTGGCGCTAATTGGGAACCAGGTAATAACAATGTTGTAAACTTTAGCAGCGACACTACCATTGCGGTACGTTGTTTCGGATATGCAAGTGGTGCTTGTGCTCCCCTTCCTCCTCCTGCTGATGTAACCTTCCAAGTGGATATGACCAATGGTCCGTCTAGCTTTACTAATGTATTCCTTATCGGTAACTTCACCGATCCTCAATGGCAAAGTGGTGCGATTCAGATGACCGCATCTACTACTCAGCCTGGAGTATTTGAAACTACCGTAACTCAACTTTGTCCTGGCCGTATTGCCTTCAAATACATGATTGAAGACGGAAGTGGTAACCAAGTTGAAGAGAGCTTCACTAATGCTCAAGACACAAGCTGTTTAGAGCCTAGTGGTACCGGTGACTTTAACCGTTTCTTGCAACGTAGTTCTGGAAATGCAGTTACTATTTCTGCCCCTTGGGAGCTTTGTTCTACCATCGGTGTAGACGAGGCAATGGTAGCTGATTTCAAAGTATACCCTAACCCATTCTCTGGTCAGACTACCATCAATTTACCTGAAGGTAAATTTGAGTTAACCGTATACAATGTTACTGGAAGCATTGTTGCGCAAATGAATGATGTTGAAGAATCAGTAGAATGGAATGCTTCTAGCCTTAAAGCTGGTGTTTACCTAGTAAATATTCGAAATGCTGAAGGCTTTAATGCTACTGAAAAAGTTATTGTGAAGTAAGCTAAGCTTCTCAAGAATTATAGCCCTGTCGCTCCTAGAGTGACAGGGTTTTTTGTTTTAGCTTAGGTCAAAAAAAATCCCGAAAACCTTAATGGTAATCGGGATTAAATCTTTTCAATGATGCTAAACTAGCAGTACTCTTCGAAAGCCTGGGTTAGATTATCGGCAATCATTTGCGCTGGACGACCTTCGATATGATGGCGCTCAATCATATGCACCAATTGACCATCCTTAAACAAAGCAATGCTTGGTGAAGAAGGAGGGAATGGAGCCATCATGGCACGGGCAGTATTTACTGCCTCGATATCGTTACCTGCAAAAGCAGTAATCATCCGACTGGGCTTCTTACTATGCTGAACGGCCATTTTTACTGCTGGTCGTGCGTTAGCAGCGGCACAACCACAAACAGAGTTAATAACTACTAAAGTGGTTCCTTCGCCGTTAATGGCTTGCTCCACTTCGTCTTTGGTGCGAGTTTCTACGATACCGGCATCGGTTAAATCGGCTCGCATGGGTGCTATAATATCTTCGGGATACATGATTCTATAATTTGTTTTGTAGAACAAAATTACAAACAAAAAAGCCGGTGACCATAGGGACAACCGGCTCTATAAATTTCGTTTATCAATTAAATAAAGAGATGCAAATTTTGCGGTGATCTTTCACGGGCAAATTCCTCCACCGCAAGCTTGAGCATTTCTTTCTTACGCTTACTAAGAATAGTAATGGAGAATTTATCCTCTACCTCTTTCCCTTGCGGGTTTAGATAGCGGATTTCCAGTTTATCCCGAACCCCGGATAAATCCAATTTCAAATCGGTGATATTCATCTTGGGTACTTTTAAGGTTTTGCCAAACACGGTACTTAAAGCTAAATGCGAACGAATTTTGATATAATCACTCTTCGCATCAAAAGAAAACATGGGATAACCCACATAACCATAAAACAAGGCAACAGAGCCAAGGATTAAACCTGTTACATAGCCATTCACTTTAATGCCGCCGAAAAACTCGGGGATAAAAAGTAAAATCAAATCTGCCAAAACCAGAGTAAGTAAGGCGATTGGTGCGAACTGAAGAGTTTTTCTAATTTGAAGATTAGTAATTGTCATTAAACAGAGAAATTATGTACGCATAATATACAAAAATTTAGAGAAATGGTTCTCAAGTGTTTAGCTTAACGCTTCGACTTAAAGAATTCTTTCAATAAACTACTACTTTCATCACGTAAAATTCCTCCAACTAGTTGGTTTTTAGGGTGTAATTTCGAGCCCCCCTTTAAAAAGCCTCTTTTTTCATCGGCTGCAGCATATACCACCTTAGAAATCTGAGACCAAAATAATGCTCCAGCGCACATATTGCAGGGTTCGAGCGTAACGTAGAGGGTACAATCGCGCAGGTATTTACCGCCTAGATAATTGGCGGCGGCAGTTATCGCCAACATTTCGGCATGGGCCGTAACATCATTAAGGCGTTCGGTCTGGTTATGCCCCCGACCAATAATCCGGTCTTTACTAACCACCACTGCGCCAACCGGAATCTCATCTTCCTCTAAAGCCTGATAAGCTTCCTCGAGTGCTTGGCGCATAAAGTATTCGTCGTCGTAGGCTTTTATCATGCTAAGAATTCCGGTTTAAGGACTAAAAACTAGGGGTAAAAATAGACAAGCCATAGCCGATATTGTAATTTTGCCGGCTAAAATCATAGGAATGTATCGTTCACATACTTGCGGAGCTTTAAGAATTGAGAATCTTGGGGAGAAAGTAAAACTAAGCGGTTGGGTGCAGCGCGTGCGTAACCTTGGCGGAATGACCTTTATTGATTTACGCGATCGCTATGGCGTTAGTCAGCTTGCCTTCAACGATGGCTGGAGTGAAGATCTCCTCGACCAAGCTCGCAAGCTAGGGCGAGAATTCGTGATAAGTATCGAAGGTGAAGTTCTCGAACGTGAGAGTAAAAACCCTCAAATGGCTACCGGTGATATTGAAATTAAGGTGGAATCCTTAGAGGTGCTCAATGCCTCGAAAACACCTCCCTTTACCATTGAAAACGATACCGACGGTGGCGAAGAATTACGCATGAAATACCGTTATCTCGACTTACGTCGTGATCCGGTAAAGAACAATATTATCCTGCGCCATAAGGTAGCTCAGGCGGTACGTGCCTTTTTAAACCAGGAGGATTTTCTTGAAATAGAGACTCCCTACTTAATAAAATCAACCCCCGAAGGAGCGCGAGACTTTGTTGTGCCTTCACGTATGAACCAAGGTCAGTTCTACGCCCTACCCCAATCGCCCCAAACCTTTAAGCAATTGTTGATGGTTTCGGGATACGATCGTTACTATCAAATTGTACGTTGCTTCCGCGATGAAGATCTACGCGCCGATCGTCAGCCAGAATTTACGCAAATCGATTGTGAAATGGCTTTTGTAGAGCAGGAAGACATCCTCACCAAATTCGAGGGCTTGGTAAAGCACCTGCTCAAAGAAATTAAAGGGGTGGATATAGATAGCGTACCTCGTATGTCTTATGCCGAGGCCATGCGCCGTTTTGGTAATGACAAACCCGACATTCGTTTTGGAATGGAGTTTAATGAGCTCAACGCGCTGGTTCAAAATAAAGGCTTTAAGGTATTCGATGAAGCCGAACTAGTAGTGGCCATCTCTGTTCCGGGTTGTGCAGACTACAGTCGCAAGCAACTAGACGCCCTTACCAATTGGGTGAAACGTCCCCAGATTGGCATGAACGGTTTAATTTACTCCAAGTTCAATGCCGACGGTAGCTATAAATCTTCGGTAGATAAATTTTTTGATGCCGATGCGCAAGCAGAGTGGCATAAAGCAGCGGGTAGTAATGCCGGCGACTTGATTCTGATTCTTGCCGGAGACGCTAACAAAACGCGCAAGGCCATGAGCGAATTGCGCCTGCATATGGCCGAAGAATTAGGACTGCGTAATCCGGATGAATATGCACCACTTTGGGTAGTAGACTTCCCGCTACTAGAATGGGATGAAGAAAGCGGCCGTTATCACGCGATGCACCACCCTTTTACCTCGCCCAAGCCAGAGGACATTCCCTTATTGGAAACTGAGCCTGGAAAAGTTCGCGCCAATGCCTACGACATGGTGCTTAATGGCAACGAAATTGGAGGCGGGTCTATTCGTATCCACGACCGCAGCTTACAAAGCAAAATGTTTGACCTATTAGGTTTTACGCCTGAAGAAGCCAAAGCACAGTTTGGCTTCTTGATGGATGCCTTCGAATATGGCGCTCCTCCTCACGGCGGAATTGCCTTCGGCTTCGATCGCCTCAGCGCCCTATTAGGGGGTTCCGAAACCATTCGAGATTTCATTGCTTTCCCTAAAAACAATGCGGGCAGAGACCTTATGATAAACTCACCCGCTCCGGTGGACCAAGAGCAATTAACCGAACTAGGCATAGACCTACGCCCCGAAGCTTAATGGCGAAAAAACCGGACAGCCTACTAGGTAAGTTTCTCTTTTGGCGAGCCCGTAATATCTCGCAAGATCGTTTTGTGCTTATCCTAAGCTTGGTGGTAGGTTTAATATCTGGCTTGGTAGCGGTAACCCTTAAGAACACCACCCACTTCATCCAGCAATTTATTCGCTCCGATTTTCTTAACCAGTACTTTAACCTTTATTATTTCGCCTTCCCTATTATTGGTATTGGCCTTACCCTACTGGTTAAAAGCTGGATCAAAGGTCCGGTTGGTGAAGGTATCCCCTCGGCGCTTTTTTCCATATCCCGCCGCAGCGGTTTTATTAAATCCTATAAAATGTACGCCTCGGTAATTACCTCGGCCTTTACCGTAGGTTTTGGAGGCTCGGTAGGTTTAGAGGGTCCGACGGTAAGCACCGGTTCGGCCATTGGCTCCAATTTAGGGCGGATGATGCACCTAAATTTTAGACAACGCATTTTAATGATTGGCTGCGCCACAGCCGGAGCCATTGCAGCCATTTTTAACGCCCCCATTGCGGCCATTATCTTTACCATTGAAATCTTTAGTCTAGACCTCACCCTAGCCTCATTAGTTCCCCTACTTATAGCCTCGGTTAGTGGTGCGGTGATGTCCATCTTTATCCAAGGAAATGATCACTTGTTTCACTACTCCTCAATTGATGCTTTTGCAGTGAGTCATTTACCTTGGTATGCCCTTCTTGGGGTGCTCACCGCTTTGGTATCGGTGTATTTCAATAAGGTATATTTCTATTTCGACGCCTTCTTCACCGGGATAGAGTCACGCTGGAAAAAACTTCTCTTAGGAGGTGTCTCCCTTGGTCTCCTAATTTGGTTGGTACCGCCATTATACGGGGAAGGCTATGCAACCATTAATGCTCTGCTTAATGGACAAGCATTCTCTGTGGTTCAACAAAGCCTGGTAATGGATTGGTTTGAAGGCCCTTATATTGTGATCGGTTTACTTTTAGGACTCGTTTTCATTAAGATTCTGGCGGCGGTTTTCACCATGGGTGCCGGGGGAGTAGGTGGCATTTTCGCCCCTTCCCTCTTTGTAGGCTCATCATTGGGTTTTGTTTTTGCTTATGCTCTTAATACTTGGGGCATAGCCGAAATTAATACCACCAATTTTGCCCTAGTAGGTATGGCTGGTTTAATGGCTGGAGTACTCCACGCCCCCCTTACGGCGATATTTATGATTGCGGAAATTACCGCGGGCTACAATCTATTCTTGCCGCTCATGGTTGTGTCTGCTATTTCCTATTTGGTCACCAAAAACTTGATGCCCTATTCCATTTACAATATGCAATTGGCTAAGCGAGGCGACCTCATTACGCACAATAAAGATCAGGCCATCCTAACCCTGCTCAAACTGGATAAGGTGATTGAAAAAGACTTTAAAAAGGTTTCGCCAGAAATGAACCTGGGCGAATTGGTGAAAGTGGTCAGCAAATCCCATCGCAACCTGTTTCCTGTACTAGACGAAAACAAAAAGCTAGTTGGGGTGCTAACCCTTGATGATTTCCGCGGCATCATGTTCGAGCAGGAGCGTTATGAAGACACCTTTGTTTCCGAGCTCATGAGCTTACCTCCGGCTACCATCCAGGTTAATGAAAGCATGGCTTCGGTGATGAAGAAATTTCAATCTACTGGTGCATGGAACCTTCCGGTAGTAGAGAAAGGGGAATACCGCGGATTCGTAAGTAAATCGAAGCTTTTCTCGGTATACCGTCGTAAGCTTATGGAGTTCTCTTAATCTGGTAAAAATAAAGTGAGCCTTAAGGCCGCTCTTAACTGCCAGTCATTTTCGCTAAAAAAGCGATTGAATAACACTTCATTATAAACACTCAAATCTAGGCCTAAAGCAAAATAGCCTGAAGCCAGCCAATGGAGACTGGACTTCAAAGAATAGGCATTTAAGCCATCTACTTCTTCTCGCCCGGAGCCTAGGGGATTGGGAAAACGGTAATCATGATAATGATACTCCATTATCTGCAAGTACTGATACTGGATAGTAGCAGAATAATACAGTTTGCTATTAAAAGCCCACAGCCACTGTAAGCCTAATTCGGCGCCTCTAAATTTAGTTTCATAAAAGACAGGGGACGCAGATTGATGTTCGGTTTTATAAGGAGCCCAGCGATAAAGAACATCGACATATGGATAAAGAGAGCCTCTCTTTGTTTCAATTTCGAGCTGATAATTAAACTTCAGTTCATTAAAGCCAAGGAATTGATGATAAAGGGCATTTGCATCGGATATAGTCTGACGGTAGCTCAAAGCTAGTTTAGTTGACTTCCCGCCAAAGATTCCTGTATCAAAAGCTTGCATATAGCTCAGGTCAAAATTGCGAATACTAGAAAAGCGATAACCGTGGTAATCGCGATTGGAATGATGGGTTTTTACTCTAATTGCCCCCCTCTTCCATGCCAAGCTAAAAGCATTATCAATCGCCCAGTAGTCGATATAAATATCATTGGTACTTGGATCAAAAGCTAGGGCCGCATTGCTTTCAAAACTAGTTACAAAACGATTAGGGTTTAGTAGCGGGTGGCTATCGCCAGTTTGGCCCCAAGCCACGAAGGGGCAGGCTAAAATGATCAATAGGTAGCGGAAAGTCATGCAAATTCTGAACAAAACAAACGATATCAGCTTTATCAGCGTAAGCTATATTACACGGCATTTAAAATTGCCGCCCTTATATTAGCACTTTCAAATTTACTCGATAACCGATGACAAAGACTTTTTTAAGAGGATTCGTTGCCCTTACAATGGTAGCGATCGCCAGTTTAATAGGCTGGAACTGGACAAATGCTGAAGGAGAAAAAGTAAAGGATAAACGCGCCGCCTACGGTGAGTTTTTAGCTAGTCACCCATACAATGAAAAGGTAAATTTTGACGAATGGGAAAAAATGCCCAAAAATGATCGTCCCGATTTGGCTTTCCGTCAAAACTTCCTAATGACCATGAATCCAGAATTGGGATATCCAACACCGGAGAAGCTTTTAGAAGCGCGACCAAGAATTGAAGCTGCTCAAGAATTATTCCGTCAGAAAAACGCGGGAATCTTAGACACCAATTTACCCACTTTGGTTTGGGAAGAGAGAGGACCTTTTGATGTGGGTGGTCGTACCCGCGCCATTATGTTTGATCCTAATGATACCACCCATAAAAAAGTTTGGGCCGGCGGAGTTAGCGGTGGTCTTTGGGTAAATTCGGATGTAACTGACCCTAATAGTGTGTGGACTCCAGTCGGCGATACCTGGCAAACCTTAGCGGTAAATTGCATGGATGACGACCCCACTAATCCCCAGGTATTCTACGTGGGTACGGGCGAATCGGTAGCCTCATCTTCTTATGTGCGCGGTCAGGGAATTTGGAAAACCACTGATGGCGGAACTACCTGGACACAATTATCGAGCAGCATCATTTTCGACAATGTTCAAGACATTGTAGTGCGCAATGAAAATGGGAACGGAGTGGTTTATGCCGCGGTTCGTGATCTAGCTTACGAAGGTTTTGAACCTACTGCCGGCAGTCACGAAGGGGTTTACCGTTCAACCGATGGGGGTCAGACTTTTACGCAAGTAATGGACACTGTTCCTAACACTCAGTTTCATTGGGCGGTAAGCGATTTAGAAATTGGGCCCGATAATCGCATTTGGGCGGGCACCATGAATGCTATTGGCTCTACCCAAGCTAATTCCAAAGGTGGGGGAGACATCCTTTATAGTGACGATGGCCTTAACTGGACGCGCGTCAATAATACTAATGGCGAGCGCGTTGAATTGGCTGTAGCACCATCAAATGCCGCTTATGTATACGCTCTAATCGAAAGAAACGGCTTGGTAGATCGTATCGTAAGAACTACCGATAGTGGTAATACTTGGGTGAGTATTAACGAGCCAGATGATGATGACCCCGGTATTCCTAGCACTGATTTTTCTCGTGGTCAAGCTTGGTACGACCTCATCGCCCAAGTCGACCCCAATGATGAAAATACGGTCGTTGTAGGAGCGATCAACATCTTCAAGAGTAATGATACCGGTAATACCTGGCAGCAGGTGTCGCATTGGTACGGCGGCTTTGGCTACCCTTATGTGCATGCCGATCAACATCAATTCTTGTTCTTCCCTGGTTCTTCAAGTGAGGTTTTAAGTGGAAACGACGGGGGCTTAGCTTATTCGGCAGATTTTAATACTAGTACTCCCTCTTGGGAAGACCGCAATGCGGGCTATAATACGACTCAGTTTTATGCCGGTGCGATTAGTCCGATCGCAGGCTCCAATGATATGCTCGCTGGCTCTCAGGATAATGGTACTCAAGCCTTCTTTGCGGCAGGCTTAAGTCCAACCAACCGAGCTACTGGTGGAGACGGAGCCTTCTGCTGGATCGATGATTTTAGTCCTAATATCTGGATCACCTCTTACGTTTACAACCGCTACTGGCGTTCCTTTAATAGTGGGGGTAGTTTTGGCAACTTCTTTATCAATAACAATGACGGTAAGTTTATTAATCCCGGGGATTACGACGCTAACCTCAGCATCCTATATACCGCCAAGAGCTCCTATCAGATCTACCGCTATAAAAATGTAAATACCACCGTGGTAGAGGAAGTTGTGCGCTTAACCGGACTGCGCGCTATGCCAAGTCATTTACGGGTATCGCCACACATCGACCAAGAAGCGACCTTATGGGTGGGCAGTGGTGCCGGAGTATTGCTGCAAATTGACTCGGCCGACACCGATGGTAGCGAAGTGATAACTGATATAACTGGCCCTAACTTCCTTGGTAATATTAGTTGTGTGGAAGTAGGTAGAGATGAGGATGAACTTATTACCACTTTATCCAACTACGGCGTTACCTCCGTTTTCTATACTTCGGATGGTGGTCAGACTTGGGAAGATAAGGAAGGGGATCTTCCGGATATGCCGGTGCGTTGGGCCTTGTTTAACCCAAGAGATTACAATAATGTGATTTTGGCTACGGACCTGGGAATCTGGGAAACCCGCAATTTCATGGACTCCCTACCTAATTGGAGTCCGGCTAATAACGGTATGCCCAATGTAAGGGTAGATATGTTGCAATTACGCGAAAGCGATTACACCATTATGGCCGCTACTCACGGTCGCGGGGTCTTTACCGCTCAATTTAAAGGTGGTATTGGTCTAGAGGAACAAGCTACCGCTGATGTAAAATCTCAGCCAAGCCTTTACCCTAACCCGGTAAAAGATGAGTTTAGCATCGAATTTGACGGGGAAGGAATTTGGGAAATGCAGGTATTTAATCTTCAAGGGGCATTAGTATACCGCGACCGCTGGTCCGAAAAGAATGCCGACCGCAAATACCACTTACCAAAATTAGAGTCGGGCGTATACCTTTTAAACCTTCGTCAAGGAAGCGAAGAACGCAGGCTAAAAATGCAAATACGATAAACGAACCCATAAAAAAAAGGCCTGCATTGTGCAGGCCTTTATACTTTCTAAATGGGGTATTTATCGCCAGCCTGCGCAAAAGGAGATGAAATACCTCGCTTAAAAATAAAAGTACTTTACTATCCACTGGAGGGTCTTAAATCATTCAAAGGCATAACGAATACTCAAGCCGAAACTTGGCGCGGTGTATCGCTCCCTCCTATAGTTTAAAATTTGATCCTCAAGGAGTAAGGTCTGCCAATCGGTTCTTAGGCCAAAATCCAATTTGCGATATACATAATGGAAACTTAAGGATAGGCGCAAATCGCTATATGCCCCTGACTCTTGGGGGGAGAGCGCTTCCCCCAAATCACTAACATTGGTCCAAAGGTAATTCACATCCGTCTGCAAGTAAAACGGCAGCTTGAAACGGTATACCAAACGATTGCTCATACCTAAACTATAGTTTCGCACCGCGCTATAATCCTGACTATAATGGGTACTACTGTCACCAGTTTGAGGATCCACATAGGTATAAGGTTCAAAATAGGTGTATCGCGTGTGCCCAATGTTTACCATTAGACCGGGATAATAGGATAAGCGATTGCTCAATTTTACCCGACTTCTAAGCTGCATCGCTAAACCATTATCATTACCAATATAGTCACCTAAAACCAAGGGTATTTGATACTGTAGATCAAGGTTCAGCCGGTCAAATTTATTAAAAGGTAAGTCGAAGGAATAGCCCAAAGCCAGGCGAAAGTCTGTAAATGAATGACTAACTGAAGGATTAAAATATAAATTAGAAAGGCCAAGGCTCATATTTAATCGTAAAGGCCCTCGGGCTAGATTAGCATCATATCTAAGCTTAAAACCCTCGGGCTCAAAATAAGTCCCGTCTGGATCAGAAAAAAGAATGTTTCCGTTTAAGCCAAAACTATTAACAAATTGAGTAGGGTCACTAAAGCGTTCAATAAGCTCAGGCTGATCTTGTCCTTGCAGATTTGTAAAGCCAAAAATCACCCCCAAAAGGAGAAAATATCTTTTCATGGCGAAGCAGTTTATGGCCTAAATATAAAAGGATTGAGGCGAGCAAACTGCCCATCTTGGCAATTTTAAATAAACTTTAGGAGATCTTAGACATAAAATAGCCCCGAAATTTTCGGGGCTATTTCTTAAGGATTTTTGCGCCTAAGCCTGTACGGCTAGGTTATTAAAAAGGCTCTTAAAGAGCTCTGCGCCATCAGTGTTCCCTAAATTTGGGTCAGCCGCACGCTCGGGGTGAGGCATCATGCCAAATACGTTTTTACCGGCATTACATACTCCAGCGATATTATCTAAAGCGCCATTAAAATTAGCGGCCTCAGTTACTGCTGCATTTGCATCGCAGTAGCGGAAAATAATTTGATCATTTGCTTTAAGCTCTGCTAAAGTTTCCGCATCGGCATAGTAATTCCCTTCACCATGAGCGACAGGAATGGTGTAGGCCTTATTTTCATCTAGATCGGCGCTTATAGCGGCGGTCTTAGAGCTGGGCTTTAAGTAAACGTTCTTACAAATGAAGGTATGACTTAAATTATGCTGAAGCGTTCCAGGTAAAAGACCACTCTCACATAAAACTTGGAAACCATTGCATACACCAAGTACGTAGCCCCCCTTATTGGCAAATTCAATTACCTGCTCCATAATGGGCGAGAAGCGTGCAATGGCACCAGAGCGTAAATAGTCGCCATAAGAAAATCCTCCTGGCAATACCACCATTTCTACTCCTTGTAGATCGGTGTCTTTATGCCACAGTTCAATAACTTCATGATTCATTGAGCGCAAAGTGTAGATCATATCTTGATCACAATTGCTACCTGGAAAAACTACTACGCCAATTTTCATAATGGAAATTTGAGGCACAAAAGTACGAAGGATAATAGACATGAATCCCCTTCAAAGGACATTAAAAATGCTTTAGTCCCTCTTCTGGTATTCCATAAGTTGAGCCCGCGTTTTTTGATCGGCAAAGTTCCAGCTTTGCCAAGTCTGCTTTGCCTCATTCTCCAAAAAGCGCGTCATTCTTTTTTCAAGGTTGGCCTCAAATTCAGCCATACTCTGGGTTGAAATCCACCGCTCGGCATTGGTATTATGCGCCTCTATTTGCAAGGCTACCCGGTCTAAGTTCTCCAGTAAATAAGGATAGGTTCGCGGATTTAGATAAAGGTAATTATCCACATCTATCTCATTAATACGACCATGTTCCAAATTATAGCGCAGGGTAATCATATCCCAATTTATTAAGCTGCAAACGCTTAATAATAGGCCAAGATACAAGCCCATCCACCGAATGGTAAAAGCCGCGTTTCGGGCGCTTTGTAATTTAATGAAAAGCAATATCAAGGCTACTAAAACCAGGCTAAGCATAGCTAAGACGATAATGCGTCCATTGGCGAGACCATGAAAGTCGATGTAATAATAGGAGCGCAAGGCTACCGATATGGTTAATACTCCATTTTGCAGTACCCAAAGCTTAGCCAGACCTAAAAATATTTTATTTCTGGGGTAAAAATTAAGGTTAGCCCGAAAGAAGTAAAAGCTCAGGACCATGGCCAGCAATAAGGAGACAAATAAGGCCCATACTCCTTCGTGCAGAAACTCCTTTAAACTAAAATGGGCTGGCATATTAAAGCCAAACCAAAAGGAGTTGACATCAATGATGTTAACGATTAAAATGAGAATATTTAAGGAGGCGAAAATCATCCAAGCCATCCGATATTCCCGCTTCAAGGCCAGGGGCTTAAAATAAGAGTAGCTCTTTTTAAGCTTCCGAATCACAAAATTACTTTCAGGCAAAAGCCAATAGAAGACTTTCTTCTTAAGCAAGGGAATTTTAATGATTAGTACCCCTAAAATCATGAAGAAAAGCCAGGCTAAATCATAGTCGGGTAGCATGTTCACTAGGGCGTCGATAAAACCCTGACTCCATTCTTTAAAAACCGGATTTCCAGCCCGAAAAAGTGCGGTAAAAACGCCAAAGAGAATAATCGGCAACAAGCTAATGCTGAGATAAGACCAAACTTTCTGGCGTGTAACCTTCGAATACATCACGGGTTCGGCCAAAAGGGCTTGTCTAAATTGAAAGGCTCTTAATGCTGCGTTAAAGGCATGTTCTAGAGGGCTATACTTGGGACCATAATGATAACTGAGGTAAACCAAATTAACCAAGACCAAAGCTATATGCGCGATTATACTGTGGTAATAAATTAAGCCAAAACTAGAGGCTAGAAAACCAAAAAGATATAGAAACTCAACTGGCCCATGAAAAGTAAAACCGGTATCCCACTTTGCAAAGAGCTGCAAAAGGAAAGCGAAGATCACGGCGTTTATACCTAATTCTTGCTGCCAAAACAAGCCATGAAATAGTAAGCAAAAGGCAAAAAATATCGCGTTCCTCATCCTGTTTGTTTGGAGAGAAACGCGATAATCACAAATAATATTACGTAGAAGCTAAGCCTAGAGAGCTAGACCACTATTACACACGTTTAATGGAACAGCCAATTTCTCGGGTATCGGCTTGGGGAATTTCGCCACCTTTGGCCAATGCCTTTAAGGCTTCCCTTAAATATTCCTTTTTCGCCTCTTTGGACTTATTCTCGTACTTATCGTTAATACTCCCCCGGTAAACCAACTTCATGTCGCTATCAAACAAATAAACATGAGGGGTGGTCCGTGCGCCAAAAGCATCTGCTAGTTTATTATTGGCGTCAATCACATAAGGCATCTCATATCCAGCAGCCTTGGCATGCTTTTGCATTTCACTCATAGAGTCGTCGCCCTCGCGCTTCTTTTCATTGCTGTTCACTAATACCATTCCGACACTAAGCTTATCGGATAATTCCTTTAATCCTGGATATTGATCTTCCCAGCCCAAGACAAAGGGGCAGGTATTGCATGAAAAAATTACCAATAAACCATTGTCCTTTTTTAAACCTTCCAAGGTGTAGGAAGATCCACTAATGTCTTCCATTTCATAATTGGTCATAGGTGCTTTCGCCCCGATGGCTAACATAGGATTATCCTTCTTAAAGGCACCGGTCGATAGTAAAAGGGCCAAGGCCAGGCCCAAAGTTTTTAGATTCTTCATTTCTTTTGGTGTTTAGAAATGAAAACTACAAAAATCTAAGATTGTTTTAGAGTCGCACGCGAATGCCTGGTCCCACCAAGAAGAAAGTCTTCTTCTGTTTCAGCAAATAGCCATAACCTACGAAGAGGGGGAAGCTGAGTCGGTTTTCACTGGAAGTGGGGTATAAGGAACCTAAGACCACCAAGCCTAGATCGCGGTTACTGCTGTTTTCGGAAAAATTAAAAGCATCCAAAGCAATGAAACCTGCACCGAATTTAAAGGGCCGAAGTTTCGCCACTTTATTGGGATGGTAAAAACTCATTTGCGCCATCATGGCAAAGCTGATACCCCCAAAATTGCTAAAATCGTTTTCGCCCGATTTCAGAATTAACAATCCCGCCGGGAAGGAAACATCGATATCGTAGTTTATTTTCCGCGATAGGTAGATCTTCACCTTTTTGGTATAACCGTCGTCATTATACTTATCTCTCAGGTGACTAAATTCCAAGTCAATGGTAGACCACTCTTGTAAATTAGAGGTCTTATTATTGATAAAGTCATTGAGGTTGATGTCCTCCAAACGACAAGTCTTGGTATCGTAATAAGTGTATCGCGGTGAAGCATCATCTGGGCAAATGAGCACATTATCAAACTGATAAAGCTCCACCAAACTACCCTTCTTATTACTGATCTTCACCTTTATACTGAGGTATTGCTTTCCATATAATTCCTGTTGTCGATCTAATTTCTTCTGGTCAAAATCAATAACCACATCCGATAAAGTCTTTTCATAATAAATGGGCCGGTCAATTTTATCTAGCTGATAGCGCTTTAGGCCCAAAGCCAAATCGATAAAATCGAAGGGACGCGGTCTTTGGTATTCCTTAACCCTTAAGCTTTTACCCAGGTTATTACCATTATTAAAAATCTCAATACTGCGAATGCTAATGTTCATGGGAATTTCCAGTCGGAAATAGGCCACATTTTCATTGCGCACCAAGCTATCGCCCTCTAAAATGGCCGCACCATAGAAACTGAAATCCCCTTTGTGCAAGCCCACTCCTTCTAGACGAACATTAAGGCTTTCGCCGGGATAAACAGTGTTTCCTGCCTCCCAGTTTTTACCCTCCCGTTGGAGGTAAATGGACTGAATTTTGGTCTGCGGACTTAAATTAAAATTGGTGATGAAGCGGGCGCGATCGCCATCCTTTAGATATAAGTAACCGTCTGTTTTGCGATGATAGGAATAAGGGCGGAGCAAGCATAAAACCCGATCATTATTTAGCTTCGACTTAGTAAAGATTTCGGCAATTAATGGTCCGCCTGCTTCTTCTTGGTTCTCGATGCGGTAGGTTTTATTCATCTGTAAAAAGGGATGATCATCGAGCTGTACTTCAATGGCTTTGGTACTCCCTTCTACATAGGTAAACTCCTGTTCGTTTAAGCTTAAGAATGCCAATCGACCAGTCTTTACTCTGAAGTCTGCTTCCAGAGGAGGCATATCATAGCTTAGTAGTTTTCCTTCTACCCGTGGACTGCGCAATTTTAAGGGAATCTCTAGCTTATGCAAGCCCCTTTCCTTGGGTAAAAGGTGCAATAACACTCGGTTTCCACGATAGCTAAAACGATAGTGGATTGGCCCCTGCTTATTCCAGTTAAGGTTTAAATCAATTTTTTCGGGATGCTTAGCCGGTAGCTCAAAAACCTTTTCCTCGCCTAAGAACAAATCATCTTCCCTAGGACTTAAATCGATATAAGTTTCGGCATAAGCCAG
The DNA here is from genome assembly GCA_913055685.1 of uncultured Flavobacteriales bacterium. Classification (GTDB taxonomy): domain Bacteria; phylum Bacteroidota; class Bacteroidia; order Flavobacteriales; family Schleiferiaceae; genus Croceimicrobium. The sequence goes on along the minus strand of CAJXKC010000001.1, from coordinate 788,036 downwards.
TAAGGGAATTAGCTTGGAGCGATTTAGCTCCGGATTAAAGAGCACTAAGCGCGGAAAAGCATTTTCATGCAGATCTTGAAACTGAATCTTATACTCCTTAAAATCTTCGGTTAAAACACTATCTTTTATTTGATAGGCCTCATTAAGCGCTAAACGCCACTTTGTATCAGGCGCAAGCCTAAATAAAGCAATAGCGTTGGGCTTATCGTAAGCAAAAGCCAGACTCTTCTCACCTCTATAAATCACGCGGTCTTCTGGCCATTGATACAAGGCCGTATCCACCAAGAGTTTGAAGGCACCTGGGTCCGAAGCCCGCTGGGCCTGAAGCGCTTGAAAACTAAGAAGCAGCAGAAATAGCGACCATTTCTTCATCATCTAAAATCTTGCATTTGCTGCTCAAAAGTAGAGAATTAAAGAGGGATGTTGCCGTGTTTCTTTTTAGGAAGATTATCGACCTTATTTTCTAGCATAGCAAAAGCCTTAATCAGCTTTTCACGAGTTTGATCAGGACGGATGACTTGGTCTACGTACCCGCGCGCTGCAGCACGATAAGGGTTAGCAAAAATCTCTGCATACTCTGCCTCCTTCTCCTTAAGTTTCGCCTCTGGATCGGCGGCCTCCTTAATTTCCTTGCGGAAGATAATCTCCGCGGCCCCTTTAGCACCCATCACGGCGATTTCCGCACTGGGCCAGGCAAAGTTCATATCGGCTCCAATATGCTTTGAATTCATCACATCGTAAGCACCGCCATAAGCCTTACGGGTAATTACGGTAATGCGGGGAACGGTCGCTTCGCTAAAGGCATACAAGAGCTTAGCACCATTGGTAATAATCGCATTCCACTCCTGATCGGTTCCCGGTAAAAATCCTGGTACATCTTCAAAGACCAAAAGGGGAATATTAAAGCTATCGCAGAAACGCACAAAGCGCGCTCCTTTGGTAGAAGAGTTTATGTCCAAAACCCCCGCTAAATACGCAGGCTGATTGGCTACGATACCAATCGACTTACCCGCTAAACGCGCAAAGCCTACCACAATATTTTGGGCAAAATCTTTATGCACTTCCAAGAAGCTATCAGCATCTACAGTCCCTTCAATTACCTCCCGAATATCATAAGGCTGATTGGGGTTATCGGGTATAATTTCATTTAAGCTGGGGCGACTTTCGTCGGATGGCTCATAAGGCATAGCCGGTGCATCCTCCTCGCAGTTTTGGGGAATGTAGCTAAGCAATTGGCGGAAGCCATTAATAAGCGCCATTTCATTACCATAAGTAAAATGGGTTACCCCAGATTTAGTGCTATGCGCCGATGCGCCCCCTAAGTCTTCTGAGCTAACTTCTTCATGGGTTACCGTTTTTACCACATTGGGTCCGGTTACAAACATGTACGATGTATTTTCCACCATACCAATAAAATCGGTTAGGGCCGGAGAGTATACTGCTCCACCAGCACATGGACCCATTACTGCCGAAAGCTGAGGAATGACTCCACTAGCACGGGTATTTCGGTAAAAGATATCGGCATAGCCCCCTAGAGATACTACCCCCTCTTGAATACGTGCTCCGCCAGAATCATTTAAACCGATTACCGGCGCCCCGTTTTTCATCGCTAGGTCCATCACTTTGCAGATTTTCTCAGCATGTGCTTCTGCTAAAGATCCTCCTAAAACGGTAAAATCTTGAGCAAAGACATAAACCAATCTTCCTTCGATAGTACCGTAGCCGGTTACCACTCCATCGCCTAAGATTTTTTGCTTATCTAAACCGAAGTCGGTACTACGGTGCATTACCAAGGCGCCAGTTTCCTCAAAACTCCCTTCGTCTAAGAGAAAATGGATGCGCTCTCGGGCAGTTAATTTACCTTTAGCGTGCTGGGCATCAATTCGTTTCTGACCGCCTCCTAATTGGGCTTCAGCTAACTTGGCTTCGAGTGCCTGTATCTTATCTTGCATCTTAGACATAAGAGTGGATTATTGGTTTTTAAAAGCACTGCAAATTACTAAAGAAGGGGCAGTCGAGAGCGCTAAAAACAATAAAAAACCCGCTCTTTTACCTGCGGGTTTCTAGTTTTAATCTTGTTTTGGTTCGACCATCTTTCGGCGGTGCTCCCGATGCTCTAAACGCTCCTTTTTTCTGCGCTCTTTGCGCGCTTGGTGCATTTCTTTCATTTTTAGCTCTTGCTCATCGCTTAAAATATCTTGCAGCTTACTTTTAAGCTCGGTTCGCCTAAGTTTTGCCGCTTCTTTTTGAGCCATCATCTCTTTATGATGCGCAATTAAGAGGGGTTCTATTTCTTTAATTTGTTGGTCATTCAAATTAAGGTGATCTCGCATTTTCACTAATTCGCGTCGGGCATGTTCCTCCGGACTAAACTCCGCTCCTCTGTGCTTTTTACCTTCACATTGAGACTGAGCGTTGAGACTAAGCCCCATTCCTATTAGGGCCACTAAAATCAGTTTTTTCATAGCATTAAATTTTAATTCAATGCTTGGAGACCTTAGATGAGCGTAGGTTTAATGAGCTTTGAGGCTTTAAGATAATTTTAGCTTTTTGGTAAGTCCAGCTTGCGCAAGGAAACCGCTACCTCATTAAAATCAGAAGGATTATCAATTAGATGTAGAACTTTCGCCGCAACCTCATCAGCAGAAGCTAACTCCCCTTTCTCCTTGTAGTCCATAAAGCGCTGGAGATCCGGAAAATCGCGTTGCGAAGTAGCGCGGATCTCTCCCTGCATCTCCGTATCGACTATGCCTGGTGAAACCGCATGGCAACGAATTTCGGGATGGTCCAATTGCAAAACCTCGCTAAACATATTAAGGGCAGATTTACTGGCACAATAAACCGACCAACTCTTTACAGGGTAAGCTCCGGCGCCACTGGAAATATTTATAATGGTCCGCTTACCATGATACTCACTGGTATTTTCAATAAAAAGCTGACACAGAATACTGGGCGCGATGAGATTTAAACGGTAGGCCCTCGTTACTTGCATCGGATCCATAGATCCTACTGGCTTAACGGGTGCAATGGTTCCTGCATTATTAATGAGAATGACCTCTTCGGTTTTATCGGATATACCTTCGAAGCCTATACCGGCGTAATGATCTAAATCGGTTAAGTCTACGGTTAAATGTCGGTAGTTTGGATGTTCGATTCGGTTGCGTCGAGCAAAGCCGGTTACACGATAACCCGCGGCAAGAGCCGCTTCAGCTAGAGCTTTACCAATACCAGAGCTAGTTCCGGTGATGAAAAATTTCTTCAAAATATCTTTTTATTAAAGGTATAAAAAATGTGAGTCGATTAGCGCAGGAAAACCCCATTCTACCCTAGAGCCTGAGCCAGGTCTTCGATTAAATCTTGAGCATCCTCGACCCCCACACTTAAGCGAATTAATCCATCGCTTAAGCCAATTTTTAAACGCTCTTCTTTGGGAATTGCAGCGTGCGTCATGGTGGCTGGATGTCCCGCCAAGGACTCTACGCCCCCTAAACTCTCCGCGAGTGTAAACACCGCTAACTTTTGAATCAGTTTAATAGCGGCTTCTTGCCGTTCGTCCTTCAGTTGGAAGCTGAGCATGCCACCAAAATCTTTCATTTGCTTTTGCGCGATGGAATGGTTTGGATGTGATTCGAAGCCGGGCCAGAAAACCTTATCCACTTTTGGATGTGCCTGAAGATATTCGGCCACCAAACGGCCATTCTCACAATGCCTTTGCATTCTTAAGTGCAAGGTTTTAATGCCGCGTAAGGTTAAAAAGGCATCCATGGGGCCACAAATTGCTCCGCTTGAGTTCTGAATAAACTTTAATTCTTGGGCAAGCGCCGCGTCCTTTATTGCCAAAAGACCCAGCACCACATCACTATGACCAGCAAGATACTTAGTGGCACTATGCATCACTATATCGGCTCCCAATTTAATAGGCTGCTGGAGATAAGGACTGGCAAAGGTGTTGTCGACCACTAAAAGGGCCTGAGCCTGCTGGGCAACTTTGGACCAAGCCGCGATGTCTATGATGTTCATCATCGGGTTGGTAGGCGTCTCAAGCCAAATCATCTTTGTTTTAGCGTTTATAAAATCCTCTGCGTTTGCAGTGTCGTTCATTGAAACAAAGTGAAAGACAATTCCGTACTTCTTAAAGAGCTTGGTAAACAAGCGATAGCTCCCTCCGTAAAGGTCGTTGGTGGCGATGACCTCATCACCGGGACGCAATAATTTCAAAACCGCATCAATGGCCGCTAGGCCACTAGCAAATGCCAAACCAAAATCGACTCCCTCCAAACTAGCAATGGAATTCTCCAGGGCCTTACGCGTAGGATTAGCCGATCTGGAATATTCATAACCCAGGTGTTCGCCAGGAGCACTTTGCGCATAGGTGGAGCTTTGATAAATAGGCGTCATCACCGCACCTGTAGCAGGATCCGGCGCTTGTCCGCCATGAATAGTCAAACTGTTAAACCGTAAATCTTTAGTCGCCATACCTTGCTCTTTGGCACAAAGCTAAGAAAGCCGATCCGGGAAATATGAGCTTTAACTTTGCTATTAAAGGTGAAAAGATTCTATATAAGAAAGGACCTACCATTTTAGGATATTATTAACAATCCTAATCCTTAAATTCGCGACGCAGTAATTTAAATAGCATAACAATGAAAAAGTTTCTGAGCTTCCTGTTGGTCTTGGCTTTGGCCATTCCTGCAGCAGCGAATGAAGGCATGTGGCTCCCTCTCCTTTTGGGCCGCAACTACGAAGACATGAAGGCACACGGCCTCCAATTAACTCCCGAACAGATTTATGACATCAATAATGGTAGCCTTAAAGATGCTATTGTTTCTTTTGGCGGTTTCTGTACTGGTGAAATCATTTCTAATGAAGGCTTAATCTTAACCAATCACCACTGTGGTTACGGACAGATTCAATCGCACTCTACCCCCGAAAATGATTACCTAAGCGACGGTTTTTGGGCTTATGAGAAAAGCCAAGAATTACCTAACGAAGGTTTGTTTGTACGTTTCCTAGTGCGCATGGAAGACGTTACCAATGAGGTACTTAATGTATTGAATGACGAAATGACCGAGGACGAGCGTCGCGCGGCCATTGGCAAAATTGGTAAAGAAATTTCCGCTAAAGCTACGGATGGTACGCACTACGATGCTAATGTTCGCAGCTTTTACCACGGTAATGAGTTTTACCTTTTTGTGTACGAGACTTTCAATGACGTACGTTTAGTAGGAGCTCCTCCTTCTTCTATTGGTAAATACGGTGGTGATACCGATAACTGGATGTGGCCTCGCCATACTGGTGACTTCTCTATGTTCCGCGTTTACGCCGATAAAGATGGTATGCCAGCCGAGTACTCAGAAGACAATGTACCTTTAAGTCCTAAGCATTACTTACCGGTAAATATTAGTGGCGTAAAAGACGGGGACTATACCATGATTATGGGTTACCCTGGTTCTACCGATCGCTATTTAAGCAGCGCCGGAGTTAAACAAGCCATCGATAAATACGGTCCTGCCGTAGTACGTGTACGTGATTTGAAATTGAAAATCATGAAAAAGTATATGGATGCCGATGCCACTACTCGCATTCAGTATGCTTCTAAATATGCACGCGTATCGAATTACTGGAAGTACTACATTGGTCAGACCGAGCAATTACAAAGCAACCACGTTTACGACAAGAAAAAGGCGATTGAAGATCAATTTGCTGCTTGGGTAAACGAAGACCCTGCCCGTCAGGCCAAGTACGGCGAAGTACTACAAATGTTTGCCGATGCTTATCAAGCAACCGACAAAACGGTAACCGCCAAAGTATATGCTCGTGAAGCAGGTATCAGCGGACCAGAAATCGCGCTTCAAGGCTTGCGTTTTGGTCGCACCATGGATGCTTATTTCAAAGCTATGGAAGCGGCAGAGGAAGCGGAAGACAGCGAAACCAAAACCCAGATGACCACCCGTGCAGAGACTCTTCTTGCTGCGGTTAAAGCTTCTGCGGATGGCTTCTACAAAGACTATAATGCGGCTCTGGATCAGGAAATGACCGCTAAAGTTTTAGAGCTTTACTACAATGATATTCCGGCCGATCAACAGCCAGAAATCTTAAAAGAAATTGCCGACGATTACAATGGTAATTTCGAAAAGTACGCCAAGAAGCTTTTCAAGAAAACCGTGCTTGCTAGTAAGGAAGAATTGATGGAATACCTAGAAAAGCCCAAGGAAAAAACCTTGAAAAAGGATCCAGCAATAGCTCTAGGTGAAGGTCTTTACGCTGCTTATTTGGCTTCTAATGAAGACGCCGGTAATGGTGACAAATTGGAGAAAGCCTATCGTCTATTCACCGCCGGTTTGCGCGAAATGAATAGCGACCGCAATTACTCTCCCGATGCAAACAGTACCATGCGCTTAACTTACGGTACAGTAGGAAGCTACGATGCTCGTGATGCAGTTCATTACAAGCATTACACCACTGCCCAAGGTATTTTAGAGAAGAAGGATAATAGCAACCCCGAGTTTGTTGTTCCTAGCAAATTAGAGGAGCTAATTAAAAACAAGGATTATGGTCGCTATGCCAATGCCGATGGTGAATTACCCGTATGTTTCATCCACAATACCGACATTACCGGTGGTAACTCAGGTTCACCCGTAATTAATGCCCGTGGCGAACTTATCGGAACTGCCTTCGACGGAAACTGGGAAGCCATGAGCGGCGATATTTATTTCGAGCCCGAAATCCAGCGTACCATTTCGGTAGACATCCGTTACACCCTTTTCATCGTTGAAAAGTATGCTGGTGCTACCAACTTAATTAAAGAGATGAAAGTGGTAACCGAGCCTGTTGACTCAAAAGTTGATGAGAATGCAGACTCAGACGCCATGACCATGGAAGTTCAAGGTCAGGACTAAGTCCGTAGCTACAAGCTTTAAAGCCGCCTCTTTGTAGAGGCGGCTTTTTTATTGCCTAAGCCTTTGATTTTCAAAAAGCTGTTAACAACCTCTGGCTTCATCCTTATGAGGGCTCGTTTAATTTTGCTATTTTGGATATTAACTAATGCGAAAAACACTAGCGTTCATATTCACTTTGCTGTTGCTTCTAGGGGGATGCAACCGCGCTGGATTAGACTCTTCTAAAAATGTTGCGGAAGGTAGTCACCTAAAGGGTCCTACCCTAGAACGAGATCTAGCCGAAATTAAAAAAGACGGCAAGCTCAAGGCGATTATGGTCTATAGCAGTACCACCTATTTTTTATACCGTGGTCAGGCTATGGGATTCGAATACGAACTATTGGAGCGATTGGCTAAAGACCTTGGCTTGCAATTAGAAGTGGTACTGGCCGATAATATCGATGCCGTTTTTGATATGCTCAATCGCGGTGAGGGCGACATCATTGCCTACGGACTTACCATCACCGAAGAGCGTAAAAGATTAATCCAATTTACCGACTACCTCTACACCACCCATCAAGCTTTGGTGCAGCGCAAGCCTAAAAACTGGCGTCGCCTAAGACGTGATCAAATAGAAGACCGCCTGGTAAGAGATGTTATAGATTTAATCGGTGATACGGTACACGTACATCGCAAGTCCTCTTATTATGAGCGCCTGCTTAACCTTCAGGAGGAAATGGGGGCCAAATTGCATATAGACACCATTGTGGGCGACTACAATATTGAGGACGTAATTAAGATGGTGGTTGATGGCGATATCGACTATGCAGTGGCCGACTACAACATTGCCTCCATTAATCAAACCTTTTATCCCATCCTCGACGTAGAAACACCCCTCAGTTTTTCTCAGCGCATTGCTTGGGGTCTGCGAAAAAACTCCCCTCAATTAGAAGCGGCGATAAACGAGTGGATTAGCTCGATGCGTAAGCGCGATACCTACCACTTTATCTACGACAAATACTATGTGCATAAAAAGAGCTATAAACGCCGCGTTGAGAGCGACTTTTACAGTAAAAATAGTGGTCAGATTAGCGTATACGATGAGTTGATTAAATCCGCTGCCCAAGACTTAGGTTGGGATTGGCGCTTATTGGCTTCCTTAATCTACCAAGAGTCCCGATTTGACCCGCAGTCAACTTCCTGGGCCGGAGCCGGCGGCTTAATGCAACTAATGCCTAATACTGCTGCGGATCTGGGTCTCAATAATATCTTCGACCCAGCCGGTAACATTAAAGCGGGTACGCGCTATCTAAAAGAAATATGGGATCGTTTCGACAATATCCCCGATAGCATCCAACGGATAAAATTCACCTTGGCTTCCTATAATTGCGGCTATGGTCACCTTTTGGATGCCCAGCGCCTAGCTTCTCGCGATGGAAAAGACTCCTTGGTCTACGACCGTTCGGTCGGACCCTGGCTTAAAAAATTGGGGCAGTATAAACATTACAGTAAAAACTTCATCCGTTACGGACCAGTAAGAGGAGATGAGCCCTATCGCTATGTGCGCGATATATTCTTACGCTATGAGCATTACCGTCGATTAATTCCATTAAAAGAAGAAATCCAGGAATCACCCGCGGCTTAGGCCTTAACTTTGCGGCATGAAGGAAATCTTCGAATTAGAAGGAGAAGAACTATGGCTTCTGGCCCAAAGAGCCATCTATTGGCCCAAAGAAAGAAGCCTCTTTATTGCCGATACCCATTTCGGAAAAGTGAGCCACTTTCGTAAACATGGTATTAAAGTTCCCTCCGCCGCAGCGCAAGAAAACCTAAAAAGCTTAGAACAACTGCTCTATTCTACTCAGGCGCAGAAGGTCTATTTCTTAGGCGATTTATTTCACTCGGAAATGAACCATGAATGGCTTGGTTTTAAACAAGTTATCGCCCTGTTTCCAAAAACCGAATTCCACCTTATTGGAGGTAACCACGATATCCTTGATGAAGTCTCTTATTATAAGGCGCGCCTAATCTTACATCCCGAGACTTTAAGTTTAGGTCCTTTTTTATTAAGCCACGAACCCTTGGAAGACGATTTTGATGGGTATAATTTATGCGGACACATACACCCCGCGGTTCGCTTAAAAGGCAATGGCCGACAAAGTCTGCGTCTCACCTGCTTTTATTTTGGTGCGAAACAAGGAATATTACCCGCCTTTGGCACCTTTACGGGTAGTCACACCCTAAAGGTGAAGAAGGAAGATTCGGTCTTCGTTATTTTAGAAGAAAGGGTAATTCAGGTAGCTTAAGTATAAGTCGACCAAATTGCACGACAAGAGGCCAAATAACTGGAGCCGAATAAATTTAAGTGCACCAATAAGGGATATAGTTGGTGAATGGAAAGTCTATCCTCAAAGCCTGGTTCAAGCGGCTTAAGCTCTTCATAGGACCGAAAAACCTCTGGAGAAAAACCGCCAAACAAATGCATCATTGCTAAGTCCATCTCCCGGTGCCCATAATAAACTGCAGGGTCAATTAATACCGGATTAGAGTCGGAGTCACATAAATAATTCCCCGACCATAAATCGCCGTGAATTAAAGCAGGCGCCTCCTTAGGGATTATGGACTCTAATTCATTAATAAGTCCAAAGAGCGCAGAACGATCGCTTTTGGTCAAAATTCCTAGATCGTAAACCTTTGCAAAAAGGGGCTCCAGCCTATTCATGGCATAGAACTCGATCCAATCGGCCGCAGGCGTATTTAATTGGTCCAAGGAGCCAATGAAATTATTCTGTTCCCAACCAAAGGCCTCGCTGGTATTGCTGTGCAATTGTGCCAAGCCCTGACCAAATTTTGAGTTGAAGAGAGGTGTTTTTATACCCTCTTCAAGGTAGTCCAAAATTAAAAACGCTTGCGCATTGAAGCTATCGCAAGCAAGTACGGTAGGTATGCCTAAGGAATGTTCTGCTTTAGCTAAGCCCTTTAAGCCATTGGCTTCCGCCTGATAGAAATCCAAATCAACTTTTTGCTTCGTCTTTAAAAAGACCGAAGCCTCACTAAAATTAATCCGATAAGCCTCATTGATGTCGCCACCACTTAGCCTCTGTTGACTTTGATAGGCGCCCAGCCCTAATTGATTTTCAAGAAAACTATGAAATGATGCGGAGTTGATCATTCGAGTCACCTCCTTCCTCCATATAATGGATTAGCCCCTTCCACTTTTGAATGGCGTCTTTAAGCATTTTGGCATTGAATGGCTTGGGAATAAAATCATTCATTCCTGCTTCAATACAACGCTTTTGATCGGCCACCTCAGCATTAGCGGTAACCGCAATAATAATAGGGCGCTTGCTTTGATCTTTAATTATGCGCTTGGTTGATTCTATGCCGTCCATATTAGGCATTTGCACATCCATGAAGATAATATGATAATCTTTAGTAATGGCCATTTCCCAGGCCTCTAAACCATCGTTGGCTAGGTCTACCTCATAGCCCATGGTTTTCATAATCATCACCAATAATTTCTGATTAATTGGGTTGTCTTCCGCGTAGAGTATGCGCAGGTTCTCAATCTTCGCGTTCTGCTGGTTTTTAATTTCCTGGGCTGATTTGGAAAGGTCCATGCGCGGGGTTTTCAGGATGAATTCCGCCGTAACCACGGTGCCTTTATCCGGCTCTGAGTCGATCCATAAATCTCCATCCATGAGCTCCACCACCTTGGAGGCGATAGTTAGTCCTAAACCAGTTCCGCCGTGAGATCGCGTATTGCCTTCATTGCCTTGGTTAAAGGCTTTAACCACTTTCTGCAACTCTTCGGGCTTGATACCTACGCCTGTATCAGTAACCTTCATTAAAAACTTCACCCGATTGCCTTCAATACTTTCGATGCGAAGGTCTAGATTAATATTCCCCTTGGGCGTAAACTTCACCGCATTACCTACTAGGTGAAACACAACCTGACCCAAACGTTCGGGGTCTCCCACTAATTCTTCCGGAATATTCTCGTCGTAGTCTAACTTAAAATTGAGTCCCGCCTTTAAATTGTGAACACCGGCCATTTCTAAGGCCTTATCGAGCACTTCCTTCATGCCAAACTTCTTGGTATCCAATTTAAGCTCGCCGGAGTCTATGGCTGAGAAATTAAGGAGGTCGAGGAGGATATTATTAAGCTGCTCGCTGTTCTTACGTATCGTTTCGAGCTTGGCTTGCTGATCGGTATTTAATTCGGTTTTGGCTAAAAACTCGGTCATTCCCAAAATGGCATTCATGGGGGTACGCAATTCGTGACTCACCGAATTCATGAAGTTATTCTGACTCACCTCTGCCACTTCACCCTTTTCCACGTGGGCTCTAATATTGTAACCAAAACGCTGACTCAAAGCGATGGTCTGAGCCACGATGAAAATGAAATACAGTGCCGAAGACATTAGGATCTGAGCCGAGCCTATTCCAAAGAAAGCGGACATCTTAATGCCCATTACCACGATTAAGGAAATAACCGCAGCGGAAGTGAACCAACTCATGGTATGGCTAAGGCGAATGGTGCGTAAATAGAAACTGGTAGTTACAATGAGAGCCAGGGCGATAAAAATTAGGTAATAATCAATTATCGCACTAAAATTTTCGACTGGTAAAAAAGTGGCAATGGCCATAAACAATGACACTCCGCCTATAGTGTGAAATAACCAAGTAGGTGCCCGCTGCGCAATTAAATGCTTGTAGAAATAGGTAAAGAAAATGACGCTCAAAAATAGACTTAGGTATTCCAGTCGGATGGCTAAGAACCAGCCCAAACCTTGGAACACCTCATGCAGGAAGTAAGTGTCGGTTCCCACAATACGGTAGATGTAGGCTAGGGCGAAAAGGCCAAAAAACAAAAAGGTATAATCGGAACGCTGGAAGTAAAAGATAATTAGCGAAATAATTGCCGTGGCCAGTAAGGCTCCGGCGATAAAGAGGGAAACACTGACCGATAAATTTCGGAAGAAAGCAATGGTTTTGGATTTTCCTATTTCCATAGGCGCTACTGGTCCGCCCTTATGATGATGGAAGTTGGACACATGCAGAACCATCCGATTGGAACCTTTTTTAAGGCCAATATCAACTACCTGAGGCAACCAATAGGGCTCTGAGTCCGAAATACTAGCACCCACCCTACCGTTCTTGGCGATTAGCTCACCGTTCAGGTAAAGGGCATAGGCCGAATAAAACTCAGGTATATGCAGCGCTAACTGATCACTATCGCGGCTCGAGAAGATTTCCAATTCGTAAGAAGCAAAGCCTTTGGCATGCCAGCCGCCTCTGCGCTGGGGGAGATCCGACCAAGAGGTCATGAAGTCCAAGAGCTGAGGGGGACCGTCTAAATCTGTTGCTTCAACAGGGTCTATAAAATGTTGCCAGAAAAACTTCCACTTGCCATCTAAGTCAATGGTCTCATCCGAATTGTAGAAATTCTCCTTCAGGTTTAACTCACCATTGGTCACGGCCGCTTCACCCCCTAAAGACCACAGTCCCAGGCTGAGAATAAAAAAGATATGACGGTAGAGTTTCATCTAAAGCTTCGCGCGTTGCAAAAAATAACCCAATAGCCTAAGTTATTGAGGTTTAATATACTAAAAATAAGTTAGGCCCGCTCCTTTACCAGTAAGGGAATAATATTCCCATTTCCGGAATAAGCGCAGACAATATAAGCAAGTAAAGCTGCAAACAATATCTAAAACGCAAAGCTTTCTTTCGATGAACTAGTACTTTCCCCCGATTAAGTGTTGGGGACGCCCTGGGAGCTGAGGTAAATTAAGTGGGTAAGCGCCTCGATTGGTAGTATCTGAAAGGGCCTCCATAAATACTTCCAAGGCTTTTAGCTCGGCCGAATCCAAGCCTAGAGAATCTGCCGGAAGGGTTTGATTAGGGAGCTCCAAGCCCAAACCTAATGCGCCGCCGTGATTGTAAAATTCCAGAACCGAAGCCAGATCCGGGTAGGCACCATTATGAAAATAGGGCGCAGTGTAAGCTACATTGCGGACGGTTGGCGTTTTAAATGAATGCTTGTAGAAAGGCGCCTCATCTTGCACTACTCCGTTTTTATAGCGACCCCAATCGCCATCAATTTCATTGGCCAAGGGCTTCTTTAAGACCCCAAGAACCTCCGACTCATTTTCCTCAAACCAAGGTGGCACCAGACCGCTAAAGCTAGGCGCAAAATGACAGGTAGCGCAGGCCGCCTTTCCCATGAAAAGATTAAAGCCCTGCTTTACTTCTTCCGAAAGCACAATTTCATCTCCTCTCAAATAGCGATCTACGGGGGAATTAAAACTTTTGAGACCCGATAAATAAGCTACCATTGCCTCGGACAAACTATGTCGGTTAATGGCCCCATTAAAATCTGGAAAGGCTTCCTTAAACATGCGTCGATATTCCTCACTTGACTCAAGTCGAGCGAATATGGTGTGGTAATTAGTAGCAAACTCTTTCTCATTGAAAATCACGTGTTCCATTTGTGCCTCCATTCGATCGGCCCGCAAATCGTGAAAGAATTTTTCGGCGTACAGAGCATTATACAAGCTCGGCGCATTGCGGTCTACCGTGCCTTTCTGATCGAAGGCCAAACTCTTCGCTCGACCATCAGCGAAAGCTTTTTTAGGATCGTGGCAAGAAGCGCAAGATCGCTCAAAATTGGCGCTTAGGGCAGGCTCAAAAAAGAGCATCCGACCTAATTTCACCTTGGCCTTTAAATGCGCATCAGGCTTTAAGCCGGTATAGTATTGAAGGTTAAAAAAGTCCTCGCTAAAAATGGAGGAAGCGCGGTAATTAAAAGGCAACTGACCCCGATATACCTCACTAGCAGTTTCATAAGCTAGTTTTAAATGCAGGTCTAGGCACAGCCCATAAAGAGGCTCCACGTATTGGCGAATAAAATTCAAGCGATCGAAGGAATCGAAATCCTTGGCTGCTTTTAAGGTCTCCAAACCACCCTGCCATTTCAACTTTATTTCTTGCGCCAAATTAGCTTCTCCTAGTTTTTGACAATAGGGCTCAAGGCCGATGGATAATGACTCCCAAGCCACCGCCGACTCTTTAATTGCATTGGAGCTAGCCGGTGTATCGAAACCGGTTATCCCCATAGACATAATGCGCACTAAAGCTATTCGAACTGCTTCAAAAACTTGGCGATCGCTAATGGGACTTCGTTTGGCAAAGGCTATTATCGGTGTCAATTGATAATCCATAGCCTTAGTAAGGTCTTGAAGCTCTTTCCATTGCTCGGGAAGAAGAGGATCGTAAAGCAACTCCTCTATCTTCTGCATACCTTTTGGCTCCAGAACTACCAAGCGGGGCGCATTGCGTTCGGTTTTAGGTAAAGGAGCGCCGTTAAGGTGATCCTTAACGTCTTGAGGCTGTAAATAATCGAGTAGAAACTCAATCTTCTTGTAGCTAAAGCGCAGATTAGCAAATGATTGCTGTAATTCCGATTGACCCTGGCGCCCCATGCGACATTCCCGAATAGAATTTTGAAACTGCTTTAAGCTAGAGTGAAGGTCCTCTAAACCGGAAACATAATACCCCTTTACCTTTTCTATCGGCACTTCTTGCTTATGGGCGGCGTAATGCAAACTAAAGACCAAGAGTAAAAAAAGACTAAGGATGCCCAATCGTTTCATAATGGAGGAATTACAAATGAATAAAGGGACTCCCACTAAGTGAGAGTCCCTTTTTAGAAGTTGATGTGTATTATTTTACGAGTAGCTTTTGAGTTTCACCCTCGGTATTTTGAACAAAGTATACCCCGGGACGAAGGTGGCTAATGTCGATATTCTCAACATTACGGTAGACATTCATGCGCTTACCGTTTACATCGTAGATTGCTACATCAGTAGACTTGTTAAAGTACAAGGTACGGGTAGCAGGATTAGGATACATTTGGAAAAGGTCTCCTTCAAAGGCATTTTCCGGCACCCCAATGGTCACATTATCCCAACCGGTAATTGCCACGGTAAGTGAATTGTTGAATGGGAATGGGTTGGATGTACTAGGATGCTGACTATTGAAAAGAATGGTCTTTCCGTCTGGTGTGCCAATCGCTCCGGTGATTTCTGCTCCTACGGGTACGTAAGCAATACGCACTAAATCGTTTAAAGTAGGGTTTGAGATGCTCATATCTAGGATATAAAGCTCACACGTACGGTTGCTAATTCCTGCCGGAGTACGACCTTTTGACGAACCGTTTAAATCCTCATTAATGAGCATGTAATCCTTGCCATTAATAGTAATCTTATTCAATCCATCAGGGTTCGATAAGTGTACATTTGGATATTGAGCAATAGCAGGGTCTACCGAAAAATAAGGACCACCCTCTAAGAATACTGAGGTATTACCGGTGGCTGGGTCATACTCCATTACACGGCCGTAGTAATCCCAGTACTGAGCGCTATCGGGACTAATGGTTTTATTGAACTCAAGGCTCTGATCGGCCGCTCTAGCAATGTGATGAGGAGCAAAAACAGCCCCAGCCGCCTTCTCCCCTGCCCAACGGCTACCAGGGTTATCACGGCCAGTTTCGGTAAAGTAAACTTTACCACCAATTTCTACTACCCACTCAATACGGTTAAACATGGTAGCACCTACGCTTACTGCTTCGGCATCGAAGTTTAACATTTTGCTGAAATCACTATTATCGATTTCAACCCACTTGCTGCCGGGAGCATCGTGCTTGTACACATAAGTACTTCCTGAGGTAAAGTCACCCGCATTATCAGCCACAAACTTGCTAAAGAAACCAGGCGTAGCATCCGAACCTAGGTAAACGGTTTTGTTATCGGGCATAATAGCACCCCCTTCAAAAGGTTGACGTCCCCAATTGTATTGCTTGCGTACTGCTACTGCTTCGGTAGGATCAATCTCCACCATATAATTGTAGTTCTGGTACTTTTTGATGGTCTGACCATTAAATCCTGGGAAACCATTAGGAGCCGATTGGTTGGCAGTACCTGTGCCAATAGTGAAGTCGCCCGTGTCGCGGTCGGCTAAATCGCCATTACCACCTCGCCACCATTCTTCGGCGGTCCAAATACGACCGGTAGGACCAGTAATTCCGCCACAATTCATTCCTGTTTCCCCTACCGTATTGGCAAAATCAACCGCAAAGAATTTACCTTGACGACCATCACTAAGAGTTTGATCAACAATGATTAGGGAGTCAGTGGCCGGATCACGACGCACTTTAAAAACGGTCATTCCACCGCCATCACCAATTGAGTCATTAGCCACTACCATCTCGTGGTTTACACTAATCCACCCTAAGTCGCTACCATTATTATCAGGCGTAAAGCCGATAAAGTCGTGCCATTGCTTGGCCAAAGCTTCGCCTGCACCATTCCCATAAGTAGCGGTAGTTTGCACTTTATGGTGTCCGCCAATAAATAGATATTGGGTAATAAGGGGAGATGGAGGTACCATTATGGTGGTTGGTTCCCAGTTGGTAACATCAATCTCCGGAGAAAATGACTGTGCACTTGCGGCGAATGTTCCTGCAAGGGCTACAGCACTAAGTAGTAATTTTTTCATAATGCTTGTTTTGGATTGCAGGGCAAAAGTGGATGCCAAGCTTTAGCAAACTCCTAAGCTAGCTTTAAGCCTACATCAATAAATTCAAGGTCTTTAACACTAGGGAAACCCTGGCATAAGTTTTAGAGAACCTTCTACCCTTTAATTTTTAAACCCGCCCATCTAAATCCTTGTTATTCTGATAGAAGCTTAGACCTAGGTCTTAACCTTGGCTTAAATCTGTCTAAGCTCATTGCCGGAAGAACGTGAAAACTATATTTGTCGATTCTTGCGAATAGCGCGGGAAATGCTTGAGAAACAGATTTATCTAAAAATGAATTTAACAAGCCTTTAACGTAGGACTAGCCTACAAACTAGCAATTTCGCAAGAAGAGAAGATGGCATTTTTTAACAACGCGATTTAATACGAAATGGAGAGCAGTGAAACAGCGGTAGACATCCGTGCACTAAACGAGAAAATTGAAAAGGAAAGTGCGTTCATCGACCTTTTAATGATGGAGGTAAACAAATCCATTATCGGTCAGAAAACCATGATGGAGCGCCTCTTAATCGCCTTATTAGGGAATGGTCACATTCTTTTAGAAGGTGTTCCCGGACTAGCTAAAACCCTGGCTATAAAATCTTTAGCCCAAGCGGTAGAAGCCGACTTTAGTCGGGTTCAGTTTACCCCCGACTTACTTCCTAGCGATGTAATAGGCACCCAGATTTACAATATTCAGAAGAATGAGTTTGCCATAAAGAAGGGCCCCATTTTTGCCAATTTTGTTTTGGCCGACGAAATTAACCGTGCTCCCGCCAAGGTGCAGAGTGCCTTACTCGAAGCCATGCAAGAACGTCAAGTTACCATTGGCGAGGAGACGCATATTCTACCGAAACCATTCTTGGTTTTGGCCACTCAAAACCCGGTAGAGCAAGAAGGAACTTATCCACTACCTGAAGCGCAGAGCGATCGCTTTATGCTTAAAACGGTAATTACTTATCCTAAAAAAGAAGAGGAGCGACTGATTATGCGTCAGAACCTCAAAGGGGGTTTCGAAGAGATCAAGCCGGTGGTTAAATTGGAACAGATTTTAAAGGCCCGCGAGGTAGTTCAGGAAGTATACATGGACGAAAAAATTGAGCAGTACATCTTGGACATCATTTTTGCTACGCGCAAGCCCGAGGAATATCGCCTGCCTTCATTAAAACCACTGATCGAATTCGGCGCCTCTCCTCGAGGAAGTATTG
Organism: uncultured Flavobacteriales bacterium; assembly: GCA_913055685.1. Classification (GTDB taxonomy): domain Bacteria; phylum Bacteroidota; class Bacteroidia; order Flavobacteriales; family Schleiferiaceae; genus Croceimicrobium. Next base: position 770,373 of record CAJXKC010000001.1, on the reverse strand, counting down.
CTTTGGCCAGTGCGGCAAAGGTTCATGCCTTTATTAAACACCGAGGCTACGTAATTCCCGAAGACGTGCGCGCGGTGGTTAAAGACGTTCTTCGCCACCGCATTGGCATCACCTATGAAGCGGAAGCAGAGAATGTAAGTAGCGAGGATCTTATTAGTCAGATCGTAGATCAAATCGAAGTACCATAATAGCTCGAAAACGACGCCTTTATGGATACCCAAGCACTCTTAAAAAAAGTACGCCGCATTGAAATTAAGACGCGGAGGCTCAGTAATCACCTCTTTTCGGGTGAGTACCACAGTAGCTTCAAGGGTCGCGGTATGGCTTTTAGTGAAGTACGTCGCTATGAGTATGGCGACGACATTAGGGCTATCGACTGGAACGTAACTGCAAAACTAAACGAGCCTTACATTAAGGTTTTTGAAGAAGAGCGGGAGCTTACGCTGATGTTGATGGTAGACGTGAGCGGTTCTGAGAACTTCGGGTCTAAAATGCAGCTGAAGCGGGAAATGATTACCGAAATATGTGCCACCCTGGCCTTTTCGGCAATTCAGAATAATGATAAGGTAGGCTTGATCTTCTTTAGTGACAAGGTCGAAAAGTTTATTCCACCGGCCAAAGGAAAATCACATACCCTACGACTAATCAGAGAATTAATCGAATTTAAACCGCAAAGCAGCAAGACCAATATCGGAGAAGCCTTGCGTTTCTTTAGTGCCTTCCAAAAACGCCGAGCCATTGTTTTTGTGCTAAGCGACTTTATGGATAACCGCTACCGCGACGCCCTTAAAATTGCTAGCCGTAAACACGACCTTACCGGCATTCGCATCTACGACCCGCGTGAAGAAGATCTTCCGAACTTAGGCTTATTGCCCATGCGTGATCCCGAAAGCGGAAAAATATCTTGGGTTAATACGAGTTCCTCCAAGCTTCGTTCAAAAATGCGTCAGCGTTTTGCCGAATTCAACAAATACTACCGCGAGAGCTTTTTACGCAGTGGAGCGGGCGATTTAACAATTCGGATCGATCAAAGCTACCCCGCCGCCCTATTGTCCTATTTCAAAAAACGCAGTCGATGAAAAAGATTCTTCTCATAGTGATCTTGGCCCTGGGTTTTGAAATGGCGGGCCAAAGTGAATTCCAAGTTTCCTTAGATACCAATCAAATTAAAATTGGGGAGGCCATTCAACTGCAAATAGAAGCGGCCGTGCCCATGGGAAGCACCTATTTATGGCCCACCCTAAGTGACAGTATCCGCGGATTAGAGATCATTGAGCGCGGTAAAATTGATAGTACCGAACAAGGTGACTTTATCGCTTTGAAACAAATTATTCGCTTTACTTCCTTTGATAGCGGTGACGTTTATGTGCCTGCATTAGCATTAAAAGTAGGCGAGCAGAGCTTTCAAAGCGACTCCAGTTTAATCCGGGTTTTCTTCCCGGAGCTTAAAGCCGACCAAGATTACTACGACATTAAGGCTCCCCGCGAAATTCCCTTTAACTATTGGCTCATCTTATGGTATGCCTTAGGCGCCTTGGCTCTTGGATTACTAATTTATTTCATCTACCTAAAATGGCCGCGAAAAACTGTTTTGGTAGAAGAGCAAGCTCCGTTCGACCCACGTAGCCCCCGCGAATGGGCCTTGGATGCTTTGAAAGATTTGGAAGAAAAAGAGCTTTGGCAAAAAGGAAAGGAAAAGGCCTATTATTCTGAGCTCATCGACATCCTCAGGCATTTCTTAGAACGAGAATACGGCATGAAAGCCATGGAAAGTACCGCCGAGGAACTTATCCAGAAACTAGACGCGAAAGTGGGCGAAAGTGAATTGAGATCAGAGTTAAACACCAGCCTCCGTCTAAGTGCGATGGTTAAATATGCGCGTCAGAAAGCTTTGCCTTATGAAAATGAGCAAGCCTTAAATGCGATTCGAAAATTTGTAGATCAACACCAAAAAGAGGAAGTGAACGATGTTTGATTACGAATTTCAAAATCCCGAATTTCTTTGGCTTCTAAGCCTTCTACCGCTTCTAATTTTTTGGTATTGGTGGCAGGGGCGCAAGGCGCAGGCCGAAATAATTTATCCTGAGGCCGAATTCCTCGCACATCAAAAAGCTAACCGCTGGGCCTTTTTGCATCGTCTACCCGCTTTTTTACGCATTCTTAGCATCGCCCTAATTATAGTGGCTATTGCAAGACCACGTAGTGCCGAAGAAAATACCCGTTCACGCAATACAGAAGGTATAGACATTGTTATGGCGGTTGATGTTTCGGGTACCATGTTGGCTCAAGACTTGCGACCTAACCGACTAGAGGCAACTAAGGATGTGGCCTCAGAATTCATTGAAGGTCGACCCAGCGATCGCATTGGTTTGGTGGTATATGCCGGCGAAAGCTACACCCAGACCCCCTTAACTAGCGATCATAAAATCCTGCGTAATGCCCTGAAGGATTTAGAGCATGGATTAATTGAAGACGGAACCGCCATTGGAATGGGCTTAGCCACGGCTGTAAACCGCCTAAAAGATTCTAAGGCCAGGAGTAAAGTGGTTATCCTTCTTACCGACGGCGAAAACAATTCAGGTGAAATTGACCCCCTCACCGCGGCTATGTTGGCGCAAGAATTCAAAATTCGCGTTTACACGATTGGAGTTGGAACCAAAGGCATGGCGCGTACTCCTGTTGGCTACGATGGTCGCGGAGGTTATTTCTTTAAGCGCTTACCCGTTAGTATCGATGAAGAGCTATTGCAAAAGATTGCCAATGAAACTGGCGGCCAGTATTTCCGGGCTACCGACAATGAAAAGCTCTCGGCTATTTATCAAGAAATCGACCAATTAGAAAAAACTAAACTGCAAGAAATTAAGTTCTACACCTACGACGAAGCTTTCGACTTATTTGCTATTTGGGCTTTAGGCTTGTTTGCTTTTGAAGTTTTACTGCGTTACACCCTATTGAAAAACTTCCTCTAATGTACCAATTGGAAGAACCCACATATTTCTATTTACTCTTGCTGCTACCTGCCCTAGCGGTGGTATACTTCCTTTACCTTAATTGGCGTAGAAAGGCGCAGAAGTACTTTGGTGATAAAGAGCTCATCGAACGTTTAAGTCCGGATCGCAGCAAAACCAAGCCCTTAATAAAGTTTATCGTCGCTCTTGGTATTATTAGCTTCTTAAGTCTGGCCTTAGTTAACCCGCAAATCGGCAGTAGACTGGAGACCGTACAGCGTGAGGGTATCGATTTGGTATTCGCGGTAGACGTTAGCAAGAGTATGCTCTGTGAAGATGTTCAGCCCAATAGGCTAGAACGAGCAAAACTGATTATATCCCGAAGCATTGATGAGTTGGTGAGCGACCGAATTGGTATAATCACTTATGCCGGTAGAGCCTATCCGCAATTGCCGATTACGACTGACTATGGGGCGGCTCGACTTTTCCTAAAAAACGTGAACACCGACCTCATTCCTTCCCAAGGCACCGCCATTGGAGAAGCCATAGACTTAGCCACGCGCTACTTCGACGATGAGGACCAGCATAATCGTATGTTAGTTATCCTGAGCGATGGTGAAGATCACGAAGAAGGTATCAGTGAAATGATTAATAAAGCCTTAGAGGCGCAGATTAAAGTATATACAGTAGGCATTGGCACTAAACGTGGTGGGCCCATCCCCATAAAAAATAGGGGGATAATCACCGGTTATAAAAAAGACCAAAATGGTGAGGTGGTCATCACTAAATTAAACTCAGGCTTACTGGAAGAAATCGCCGCTCAGGGTGATGGGAACTTTATAGAGGGCAATTCCACCCGGAAGGCAGTTGAAGCCTTAATTGAGCAATTAATGGAAATGGAGAAAAGCCAGTTTGAAACTTCACTTTTCGCCGACTACGAAGATCAGTTTCAATGGCTCTTAGCCCCAGCACTGCTTTTATTGATTCTAGATGTATTTATTTTGGAACGTAAAACCCAGTGGTTTAAAAGCTTAAACTTATTCGAAGATGATGAAAAGAACTAGCCTCCTTTTGGTCCTTTTGGCTTGGGGCGAGGTACTTTTTGCCCAGAGTCCTCGTGAAAAAGTAAAAGATGGTAATAAGAATTACCAAGAAGGAGCTTTTGATCAGGCCGAAATCAACTACCGAGAAGCCCTAAAAAAGGGCAAAGATCACCAAGGCACTATAAACTTTAATTTAGGTGACGCCCTTTACAAACAAGAACGTTTTGAAGAGGCATTTAAAGCATTTGAGGAAAGTTTAGCTGCCGCTGAAAGCAAAGCAGACAAGGCCGCCGCCTACCATAATCTCGGCAACAGCTATTTAAAGCAAAAGAAACTTAAAGAGGCCATTCAAAGTTATAAGCAGGCCCTCATTAATAATCCTGCCGATGAAGAAACCCGCTATAATTTAGCCAAAGCCTTGGAGCAAAAAAAGCAGGAGGAGCAACAGCAACAAGAGCAAAAGCAGGATCAGAAAAATAAAGATCAGGACCAAGATCAAGAAAAGGATCAGAATCAGGATCAGGATCAGGATCAACAAGATCAGAAAGACCAGAAAGACCAGAATAAAGACGAGAACCAGGATCAGAAAAACCAAGATCAACAGGATCAACAAGACTCTAAGCAAAACCCAAATGACCCGAAAGAGCAGCAGGCTAAAGACCAGCAGGCAGAAATGAATCGCAAAAATGCGGAGCGCTTACTGCAAGCCCTGGATCGGGATGAGGAGAAATTGCAGAAAGAATTGATGAAGAAAAAAATAAAAGCTAAACCCTTAAAAAGCGCTAAAGACTGGTAATGAAATACTTTCTTTCCATAGTAAGCTTTTTACTGCTAGGCTCTACTAGCCTCGCGCAGGTGAGCTTTAAGGCTTCGGTTAATCAGAAGGAAGTGGGCCTAGGTGAGCGCTTTGTGGTCGAATTCAAAGTAAACCAGCAAGGCGAGGATTTTAAAGCGCCCCCATTTCATGGCCTGCAGGTTTTAAGCGGTCCCAATACCTCCGTAAGTACTTTTATGGATAATACCGGCACACGCTTTAACCTCACCTACTCTTACATGCTCAGAGCATCCAAATTAGGTGAATACACTATAGACCCTGCCTTCATTAAAGTCGAGGGCCGGACCTACCGCACGGAGCCAATCACCATTAAGGTGGTTGAAAAGAAGAGTCAGGCGCAAGAAGGACCAAAAGACGTATTCCTTAAGGCCTATGTTTCCGATCGAAAAGTCTATCAGGGCGAACCTTTTTATGCCAATTACCGGCTTTACTTCCGCAATGAGGTATTCCAACATAGCTTTCAGGAAGAACCCGACTTTACCGGTTTTTATAAAGAGTTTATCGAGCAAAACCGGATTGAAACGCAAGAGGAGTACGTAAATGGCAACCGCTATTACAGCGCAGATTTACGTAAAATGGTGCTCATTCCACAGCAAACGGGAAAAATGGAAATTGGCAGCATTCAAATGACCATCCCGGTGCGAGTACCCTCCCGCCAGCGCGATATTTTTGGTTTTCGGGTCAATAGAACGGAAAACCGTGATTTAAGTGCCACCTTTCCAACTATAGAGGTACTGCCCTTACCCAGTAAAGGAAGGCCCACAAACTTTAGTGGCGCGGTAGGTCAGTTTAGCTTGCAAGCTGAGATTAGTGAAGATGAAATAGACACCGATGGTAGTTTAAGTTTGCGGGTTAAAATTGAAGGTACCGGAAATATAAAACTGGCCGAACTGCCTAAAATTGAGTTCCCTAATGCTTTCGAGGTTTTTGATCCGGAGATTAAAGAAAACAGCAGTGTGGGGACCTATGGCATGCGCGGTTCTAAAACGATAGAATACCTGCTGGTGCCTCGTTATGGCGGGGAATATAAAATAGACCCGATCGAGTTCTCCTATTTCGACCCGAAGCAAGAAAAATACATTCGTCTTCAGAGCGATGCCTTTAGCATAAAAGTAAATGGAGGAACCTTGGCGCCCCAAGAAAAGCAAAGTGGCATCATGAGTCCGAAGGAAAGTGAGCAAGTCGACTTCATCAATAAGGAAATCCTCTTCATTAAAACCAAAGCCAACTGGCATAAAATTGGTGAGCAATTTTTAGGTTCAGCTCTCTTCTGGAGCCTGTTTAGCCTTCCCTTCTTAATTGCCTTGGGTAGCCTATTCTTCTGGTATCGTAAACGCAAGGAAAGCGAGCAGGGGGATTTATTAAAAGTGCAAAGAGCGGCAAAAGTGGCGCGAAAACGACTTTCGAAGGCACAAAAAGCTTTAAAAGAAAATCAACCAGAGGTCTTTTATTCGGAATTGGAAACCGCAATCCTCGGATATTTTGAAGACAAGCTTAAACTAAGCAAGAGCAATCTTACTAAAGATGAGCTGGAAGCTCAGCTGCAGGCTAGGAATGTAGACGCAAGCCTTATTGGGAAAGTAATGAAACTGCTGCAACAGTCGGAGTTAGCTCGCTTTACCGGTTTAAAAGCCGAGGCAGCGCGAAATGACTACGAGGAGACCGCCCAAGTACTAACCGAAATTGAAAAGCAATTATGATGAAGCTTTTATACAGTCTGCTTTTCCTTGGTTTAGGCCTAATGGCTAATGCCCAAAACGAAGCTTTTCAAAAAGCCAATAGTGCCTATCAGGCTGGAGCCTACGAGGAAGCGATTCAGCGCTACGACAGCATTGTTAACAGCGGTTATGAAAGTGCGGCCCTCTACTATAATTTGGCCAATGCACATTATAAATTAGGAGCCTTAGCTCCGGCTATTTTGAACTATGAAAAAGCCCTGCACCTTGCGCCGAAGGATGAAGAAATTCTACATAATTTAAAACTAGCCGAACAAAAACGGATTGATCGTTTTGAGGCCTTACCTCCAAATTTATTTAAAGCTTTTCGCTTTGGAATATTACTGGCCTTTAGTCCTAGTACCTGGGCGATAATCGCCATTATTTTATTATTCGTGGCTAGCCTCGGAATTGGCCTTTATTTCTTAAGCAGTCGTAAACGGATTGGCTTCATTTTAGCCCTAAGTCTTTCCGTCTTGGGCTTATTTTCGGCGTGGATGGCTTTCCAACATCAGGCCCACCTCGAGCAACACCCGGCCCTAATCGTAATGAGTGAGTCGGCCTACGTAAAAAGTGGTCCGGGTACCGAGGCTGAAGATCTCTTTATTCTACATGCTGGCACCAAGGTAGTGCGGGTTGATGAATATGAGAGCTGGACAAAAATTCGCTTGATCGATGGGAAAATTGGCTGGTTGCCCAAAGGAAGCCTAGAGGCGATTTATTAAATGCCCGGCACCGAAATTCCCCGAAGATTACGGTAGAGTTCTAAAGCATAATTATCGGTCATACCGGATACGAAATCCAAAATACTCATCACCTTTTCATAAGGACTATCTTCTTCCTTAAAGATGTACTGATAGGGGATTAAAGCCAAAATTTTCTGATGTCGCTTTTGCCTCAATTTGGCGGGCATAAGTGCTGCCTCTACAAAGTCTTCAATTAAGCCGCTCATAATCTTAAAGCCCGCCAGCTCAATTTTCATCACCGATTCGTGACTGTAAATTCGGCCTATCGATTTCTTTTCAATCCGACTTAAGGCTTTTTGGAAGGGCTCTAAGCTGGAGAGCAAGGAGCTTTTGAAATTGGCCTGCAATAAATCATCGGCATGAGCCAAAAAAGCATCGGCACAAGCTTGAACCAGGAGGTTTATAACCTTGGCCCGTAAATAGGCAACCGACTCATTCTTATCTTCCCGCAGGTTCTCCAAATTACGATGTACCCTGGAAATATCTGTATTAGGATCGGCCTCTAGCAAAGCCATAAAATCTTCCCGAACCTCGGCATAAGTGAGGATTCCCAATCGGTGGGCATCTTCGTAATCGATTATGCTGTAACAAATATCATCTGCTGCTTCTACTAAGAATACGAAAGGATGGCGAAAATAAGCCAAGGGCTGATCGCTGTCTTTTCGAAATGGAAGCTTCTCCACCAAGGTTTCAAAAACCGCTTTATCACTTTGAAAGTAACCGTATTTGCTACGGTGTTTTCCTTTGGTCTTATCTCTAGCTAAGCTTTCGCAAGGATATTTTAAAATGCTGGCCAAAGTGGTATAGGTCACCTGCTGGCCTCCCTTTAGGCGACCATTAAACTGCCGGCTCAATAATCGCAAGGCATTTGCATTTCCTTCAAAAGAGATTAAATCCTCCCATTCAGCATCACTGAATGCCGCTCTAAATCCTTGATCATTCTGACGATCGAGGAAATACTTGGAAATGGCTTCCTCCCCTGAATGTCCGAAGGCTGGGTTGCCCAAATCATGAGCTAGGCAAGCCGCTGAAATGACCGACTTCAGCTGATTGCGGTAAAAGTCTTGAGCCAAAGGATTATTTGCAAGGGCAGGCAGTTCTGCCAAAGCTTCGCCCACGATCATTCCTAAGGACCGACCCACACTGGCAACTTCCAGAGAGTGCGTAAGGCGATTGTGCACAAACACCCTTTCGGGAAGGGGGAAAACCTGAGTCTTGTTTTGCAAACGGCGAAAAGAAGAAGAAAAGATAATACGGTCGTAGTCGCGTTCGTAAACCGAGCGGGCATCTTTTGGCAAGCGGTCATCGCCATAGCGCTCCGGACTAAAACAATTTTCCCATGTCATTTCCATGCGCTAAAGGTCGCGCAAAAAAGCGGCTTGCAAAAATTCCCAAAAAAGGAATAGAGATAAAAAAAGCTTCATAGCTTTGAATAAAGCCCTAGCAGATGAAAAAATACCAAACCCTCTATGTAGCTGCCTCAAGACAGCATGTTGGCAAAACTACCTCAACCCTTGGTCTTGCCTACTGCTTGCAAAGGCTAGGTATCGACATTGGCTATTGCAAACCGGTGGGGCAACAATTTGTGGACCTCAACGACCTTAAGGTGGATAAGGACACCATACTATTCTCCGACTTAATCCAGTTTGATCTGCATCCCGAAATTCACTCACCCGTAATACTAGGTTCGGGAGCGACCACCGATTTTATCGATCATCCAGAAGACTTTAACTACGAAGAGAAAATAATAAAAGCCAAACAGGCTCTAGAAAGCAGGAAGGAGCTTACCATCCATGAGGGAACTGGACATCCCGGAGTAGGAAGCGTGGTAAACCTAAGTAATGCCCGGGTAGCAAAAATGCTCGATGCTCAGGTGATTTTTATTGCCGAAGGAGGAGTAGGTTCTACCATAGACATGATTAATATGTGTATCTCTCTTTTTAGAGAGGAAAAAGTGCCCATTCTCGGCATTATCATCAATAAAGTTCGGGAGGATAAAATTGAGAAGATTCGCCCTTATTTAAAGAAATACCTCGATAGTGTGGGCATTCCCTTATTGGGCATGGTCCCCTATGACCGCACCCTGGCCTATCCGGTAATGTCAACGGTAATAAAGGCGGTAGAAGGAAAGTTAATTGCCAATCCGCAGGCTACCAAAAACAAGGTGGCCGATGTCCTAGCCGGAACCGTTTTAGATCGCAGTAAGCTCGAGAAAAGGAAAAATCTATTATTGGTGGTAGACAAAGCCCGCTTGGACGCTACCATTGAGCGGATCATGGAAATTCATGAAGAAGCCGAAATCGAACGCTGGCCATTAAGTGGCATCATAGTTTGTGGCGAAGGGGATATTTCGGATGAAACCAATGAGATCATCGACGAATACGAAACCCCCTTAGTGCAAACCGAATTAGACACCTATGGCGTAGTGTTAAAAGTATCCCGCATAGAGGTGAAAATTAACCGCGATACCCCCTGGAAAATTAAACGTGCGATTGACCTTATTGAGGAAAACGTGGACCTAGACTATATCGTTAATAAAATCTCCTAGGCTATTCGAAAATCGAAAAATAATCTATATTTGCCCTCCCAATTTTGGGGCATTAGCTCAGCTGGCTAGAGCGCTACACTGGCAGTGTAGAGGTCATCGGTTCGACTCCGATATGCTCCACATCTTTAATCCCGATCCTCCCTTAGGTTCGGGATTTTTATTTTTAAAACTGACTAGAGCGCCCCGAAAGCATTCGGGGAGGTCATCGGTTCGACTAAAGTCCTAAAACCAGTTAACATCTTTGCGCTAGCGCGAGTTTTCGCCTTTAAGTTCTAATCAATTTTTAAATATTTGAAGCGCTCGACCAATGTCCTTTAGCCCCTAGTTTTGGGCTATGATCACCTTTACCCTTCAGAAGCTCTACCTTCAAGATCAATTGAAGGTGGCCGTACTTTTTCCCTTCGACATGGCCACGAAAGACCTCGTAAAAGCCTTCCCTTGCCGCTATTACCTAGAGCGTAAGATCTGGTACACTCAATATCGACCTGGGGTCATCCAGGAACTTTTCAATTACTTAAAACCGCATGGCTATGTAAATTACGAAGCCTTCCGCCAGGAGCGCGAAGAAGACCTTTCTTTACAGATTGAGCTAAATCGTCGCAGTCAGCAAAAGCCAACAATAGTTCGAAAAGTCCCCCCGAAACACAGCAAAGAATTTGAGGAATACCAACGACTATTGCGAGTGCGTCATTATGCCGAGAGCACGATTAAAACCTATGAGTCGATGCTCACTATTTTTCTAGCCCATTTTGAGCAAGAAGACTTGGACCTATTAAACAACGATGACCTCAACAAATTCATCCACAATTTCTTTGTAGCCCATCAGTACACGGTAAGCACCCAAAGGCAGTTTATTAGTGCGCTTAAGCTTTTCTACAGCAAGCGTTTACAAAGACAACTGGACCTAGACCGAATCGAAAGTCCGCGTAAAGAAAAGAAGCTCCCCAAGGTTTTTAGTCAATCGGAAATTGAGCAGATGTTACGAGGTATTAGCAACGAAAAGCACCGTTTGGCCATTTCTTTACAATACGCCTGCGGCCTGCGGGTAGGCGAACTACTTCGTTTGAAAGTTAGCGACATTCATTTTGAACGCAAGGTTTTACATATCATCCAAAGCAAAGGCAGCAAGGATCGTCGCTTACCCCTTTCGGATGGAATTTTGGCTTTAATCAATTCCTATTTGATCCATTTTCGACCGAAACACTATCTAATTCCTGGTCCGGGTGGAAAACAATATTCTGCAAGTAGCATCAATGCCATATTAAAAGCCGCTGCCGAGCGCTGTGGCATCGAAAGACCGGTATTCTCACATATGCTGCGGCATAGTTTCGCTACCCACTTGCTGGAGTCCGGAACAGACTTACGCTTGGTGCAAGAACTTTTAGGGCATAGCAGCAGTAAAACCACGGAAATTTACACCCATGTAAGCACCAAAACGCTGCAAAAGGTGAAAAGTCCCTTTGACGACTTGCAACTCGACTAAGGTAATTCATCGCGATTGCCTATTTTTGAAATCTGAGCTGCTTCTTATCCCCAATCCCTTTCTGGGTTTATCCCAATTTTTTGGCAGATATAAAGCAACTTAGCTTTGAATAAAAACTAGTTAGCTGCAAGCTGAAAAAATGAACGACAAGTTATTTCTAAATACAATTAAATTAAATGGAGAATTCTTTCCATCATGGGACGGAATTCCAGATGAAATTTGGAGAACTCTCCTCAACGACTATTTCTTTCAAATTTCAGACAGCTTTGGATTTGCGGAAGTTCTAGAGACTAAAGACCTTTCTCCAAACGGCCTTGATTTTTTTGAGAATTGGGAATTAAAAGAACTTGGACTTGTAGAATTTGAAAATGAAATCGTCTGTCGGTTCGACTTAAATAATGACTGTAAAGAGAAATTACTCAAATACGACTTTTCCGTCCATGAGAAAGGAATGACCCCACCTCGAAATTATTGGGAATTTGACAGCGACCACTTTTATTATGAGTTTGACATTCTGTACTTTTTTAAGGGAAATGAATTGAAAGGATATTACATAAACCATGAAGACATGATTAGATTTATCAACAACCCAGCGGACTTAAAACTTCTTGACAAGATTGACAAAGAGATAACCAAGTACATTATCGAGTCAGAAGAGTTGGAGAAAGCATTTAGAAAAAAATAAAAAAGCCAGCAGCTAACATCGGCTATAGCAAATGCGGGCTGACTGCTTAAAAATGAAGATTTTAAAACTAAATATAATTACGGTAGGCGGATAAGAAAGCGGTTCCAAACCCCGCACTTGCCATAGCCAGGGCCGTTGTGCCTCATGTCGTCAAACAAGAGTAAAGATTACCTTTCAAATTAAAACAGGAGTAGATTTTTAATATATTTACCCTCGTTATTAACTTAAGCGTAAAGACTACTCTCGTTATGACAGGCTTTGACAAATCCCAACCATACAATGATCTTCCCCTTCTTCCTCCTAAAGCTGATTTGGAAACTAAGGAGATTTTAACAAAAACGATTAAAGCCAGCCGAGCTCTCGCTCAATTAAATGGGGCTATCAGAAATCTTCCCAACCCAAGTTTATTTCTGGACACACTCCACTTACAAGAGGCCAAGGCTAGTTCTGAAATCGAGAATATCATTACAACCAATGATGATTTGTATCAAGCTGCAGTAGCGGATAAGAAATTTGATAATACTGCAACCAAAGAAGTCATCAGCTATAAAGAAGCTATTTGGTTAGGATTTCAGCGACTCGAGAAACAACCTTTCATAACAACAAACCTTTGTGTTGAGATTGTACAGTGCATTAAACAAAATACGGCCGGCATCAGAACTACACCAGGGACTACGCTATCAAATACAAAAGGTGAAGTAATCTACACCCCTCCCTCGGGAGAACATGTGATACGCGAAAAGATGGCCAATCTCGAAACCTTTATCAATGAAAATGATGCCATTGATCCTCTTATAAAAATGGCCGTGTCACATTACCAATTTGAAGCAATACATCCATTTTCAGATGGTAATGGAAGAACAGGTCGTATCCTACTTTTACTTCAATTAAAACTAGAGCAGCTATTAGATGTTCCTGCCCTTTTCCTAAGTGAATATATCATTAAACACAAGGAAAAGTACTACGAAGGATTAAAATCAATCACGGAGAAAAATGACTGGTCTCAGTTCATACTCTACATGCTTGATATGGTAGAAACAACAGCCGTTAAAGGATTAGAAAGACTGGAGTCTATAATTCAGCTCATGGAAACTACAGGACAGGAAATAAGAGAGAAGCTTCCGAAGGTGTATTCCAAAGATTTAGTTGAAGTCCTCTTTAAACTTCCTTACACAAAGAGGCAAAACTTGATTGATATAAATTTAGGTACTCCGAAAACAGTTGGGAACTATCTTATTGCATTAGAAGAAAAGGGATTCTTGAAATCCGTAAGAGTTGGAAAAGAAAAATTATACTTGAATCCGTCCTTAATGGATGTTCTGGAAAAATAAAAACACGAAGGCACAACAATGGCTATAGCAAATAAAGGTTTGCTGCTCCGCCCATTGTTCCCGATATTGGAAAACCTTAATTAATCTAAACCGCGGTATAACCTCGCTTCGCAAATCCTTTACTTGCCATAGCCGGGTCCGTTGGCGTGCATGCAAACCAACTTTGCCGTTATTAATTATGTAACTTTTTAGTTACATTTGCTCCATGAGAGAAATCGAAATCACTCAGAACTGCTTGGACTTCATTGACAGTCAAAATAACAGGGTTTCCTTAAAGTTTTTCCAACTATTGGAAATCCTTACACAAGTCAAAGTTGTTCATTCAAGCTTCATCAAGAAGTTGCAAAACTCTCAGTTTTATGAATTGAGAATCAAAGCAGGCAATGAGTACCGCGTGGTAATCTTCGCGATCGATCATCTCAATTTTAGTGAATGTAAAAAAGCTGTTTGCCTTTATGGTTTTCAAAAAAAGTCCACCAAAGACTATAAAAAGGCCCTAAAAAAGGCAGAACAAGCTCTGGAAGAGTATTTAAAAAGCAAGGAAGATGAGTAAAGCAGTTAAAGCAGAAGACCTACTGAGTCAGCGCTTCGGGAAAAAAGGAAGTAAAGAACGAGAAGAGTTTAAAGAAGAGGCCTTTTCTTACTATTTCGGCGAAATCATAAAAAACCGCAGAAAGGAACTTCATATTAGCCAGGAGAAACTAGCTGAGATGGTCGGAAAGAAAAGACCTTACATTTCAAGAATTGAAAATGGCGAGGACATCAGGTTATCAAACTTTGCTTTGCTGGCTCATGCACTAGGCCTATCTATTCAGCTTAAAGCGGAATAAAAGAAAAACACGACACGCCAACAACAAATAAACTCAAGTGGGCATTTCGCTACCAACCCGCTGAGGCGGGAAGTGAAATCTCAAATTTGATGATTAATCTAAATACCAATGGTTTCTGCTAAACTCTCCCACCTGTGTTTATTCAGAACCGTTAGCCACCATTTGAAATGAAATCGGAGACAACAAGAAAAATCATCCTGACGACCCTATCAATTCTTTCGGCTTTTGTAGTCCTCCGACATGAAATATCCAAGTTTAACAGTAATGAATGGTTCATTTTTGACAGCTTCGAAACCCTGCTCTGGTATGGACTGGGATTTCTTATCGCAACTCCGACAATTTTCTATTCCGTCAAATACGCACGAAGAACCAATTCAAAAACCTTTTACATTCCAGTCATTATTATTGGATTGGCAACAGTCGTGAATTTGGGAATTCTTACTTTAGGAGACACCGAAAATGACAGCCCTGTTATTCTACAAGCTTATTACGATGGTGACATCAACGGAATCGCGTTGAAATTAAGAGAGGACGGAACTTACAAGCTTGAAAACAACAGCATCTTAGGAGGAGACTTCACCGAAGGGAACTACGACCTTGACCAAGACACTATTTATCTCGACAAGGAAAGACCCATCGGAAACGATTTTATGACCAGAAAATTAATCTTGACCTCTGACAAAGTCCTGTTCCACCTGGATAAAAATGGAGACTACGACACAACCTCTTTCACTATGAGAATCATCGAAGAAAATTTAAAAAATAAAAACGGTGGCTAACAAAAAATAAACTCAAGGCGGCTTTAATCCCTCTCCAGTAGCGGTTTTTCGCTTGACAGAGAAACCTATCGTTTCTTTACAAAACCACGGACGAAGCCGCCCTGCGTTTATTCAAACCGTTGTGGCTAATTTGAAAAGACAAAATTGACAACTCATTCTTGACCATTGTGATTGACAGAATAAAAGCAGAAACGTGGACTTAGTTTTACAGGTACTGATAGAAATTATAATTTCTCCTATAGGCGGATTTTTGAGGTGGATTGTTTACAGGAAAAAACCGCTGAAAGAGTACGTAAACGACAATTGGGAAGGTAATTTATTTGCACTTTCATTATTTTTTGGTCTAATAGCAATATTTACTGTTGTGTTGACAAATATTTAACCTGAAAAAAAAATTGAAAAAAGAAATAAAAACTAGCCACAACAACAAATAAACGCAAGTCGGCTTTAACCCCGCTCCGGTTCGGGCTTTACGGTTGACAGAGAAACATTCCGTTTCTTTACAACACCACGGACGAAGCCGCCCTGCGTTTATTAAAACCGTTGGCGGTAATTAAAAAAAAACAAATGGCACAAATCATTCCAAGTCGAATTTTAACTATCATCTCCATCATAATCAGCCTAACATTTCTTAGCTGTGAAAAAGAAGAGGAGCAACTTTCAAACAGAGAGGTAATAGAGTCTGAGCTCAGAGAGTTCATTAGAGAAAATGGAGTGAATAGAATGTTGATTTACTATGGTGACAATCTACTTGACAAAGTCAGTTCTTCCTGGTCATTTGATAATGGCTTTTTAATCCTTGATAATCAATTCCATTATGACCTTGACAAACTAAGATCATATGAATTAGAGAAACAAGGTTCGACAATTACGGTAAACCTCCGATTCATATAAAGAAAAAAACTACCGCCAACAAAAAATAAACTCAAGTGGGCATCCACCTTCCAACCCGCTGTGGCGGGATGTTTTTGCTAAATTTGAGAATCAACCTAACAACTGATGCGGTCTGCTGAATCCTCCCACCTGTGTTTATTCAGGTCCGTTGCCAAGCATTTTAAAAAATAAATAAGCTTCCCCCAAATTGGCATAATCTAACCTGCTAGTCTTCGATCGTTATTAAAGCTCTGCATAGAGGGATTTAGAACCAGAGGCGTTTTTAAATTCATCAGAGCGTTGTTAGTCTGGCAAAGAAAAGCCCTCTTCAAAGCCAAAGGGAACTTACCAGGTAGTTTAAATCGGTGATTAAGGGCTAGCCAAAAATTTAAGCCTGCTCAAAATAATTTTCGATACTCGATTAATAAAAATTTCAGGTCAGTCCTCCTTTCTGGTAATCAGTAACTAATTCAAAAAGTGATAGGAATTAATAAAAAACGCATGGCAACAAAAGCTAAAGCAAATTGGGCTTTACGTCTCCGTACCCGCTGTGGCGGGGTGTTTTTTGCTAAATTTGATGAGTAACCTAACCCAAATTGGTTCCTGCTAAAACTTCCCAACTTGCATTAGCAAGACCGTTAGCTGCAAGCTAAAAAATGAACGACAAGCTATTTTTAAATGCAATTAAATTAAATGGAGAATTCTTTCCCTCATGGGACGGAATTCCAGATGAAATTTGGAGAACTCTCCTAACCGACTATTTCTTTCAAATTTCAGACAGCTTTGGATTTGCGGAAATTCTAGAGACAAAAAACCTTTCTCCAAACGGCCTTGACTTTTTTGATAATTGGGAATTAAAAGAACTTGGACTTGTAGAATTTGAAAATGAAATCGTTTGTCGGTTCGACTTAAATAATGACTGCAAAGAGAAATTACTCAAATTCGACTTTTCCGTTCATGAGAAGGGAATGACCCCACCTCAAAATTATTGGGAATTTGACAGCGACCACTATTATTACGAGTTTGACATTCTGTACTTTTTTAAGGGAAATGAATTGAAAGGATATTACATAAACCATGAAGACATGATTGGATTTATAAACAACCCAAGAGACTTAAAACTTCTTGACAAGATTGACAAAGAGATAACGAAGTACATTATCGAGTCGGAAGAGTTGGAGAAAGCATTTAGAAAAAAATAAAAAAGCCAGCAGCTAACAAAGCATATAGCTTATGGCGGGTGAACGTTTACCAGCAAGGTTTTCCCTTCGCAGCCAGCTTAGGTTTCGGTGGACAGGAAAGTGCTTCGAAACCGCCACAAGCCATATGCAAACCGTTAGCGGCAATTTAAATGAAGAACATACTCTTAATAATAATCTGCCTATTTCTTCAAAGCTCTGTCACTTATGGGCAAAAGATGACTGAAACCACGAAAAACAATCAGCATCTTACGGTAATTCAAGGGGACACACTTGAAGGTAAATACCTTAGGCACCTGCCTATAGAGGGTAAATTTGAGCAATTAAGATTATTTAGATATCCCGATGGCACTTTTAAATATATAGTGGACATATCAGGAGAATACAGGTTTAACAAACCCTTTGGAACCTGGGAATACACTAAGGTCCACCAAAGTTTTTATTGGATTGATATTGAGAAAACGGTTTCTTTCTTTCCTGACTCTACTATCATCAAAAGTGATTTTTTTGGAAGAATAAAGTATGACTCGGACAGCAGTAATGTTGAAGCGTTTATCATTGGTATTTACTCAAAAGTGTTAATCACGTGCCAAAGCGAACAATGTATTTTTCAATCTCTAGAAAGCTCAGCGAATAAATTCTGCTTCGAACAAAAGCAATTGGATACTGTAATTGAGCAAATCCGCGAAGGATACCCGGAAATTGGGATATTTATGGAGTTTGGACAAAAAAACTGCCGCTAACAATACATAAAGCTAATGCGGTGTTTCAGTGTCCCCAGCAACGTAAAATCACTAAGTTGGATGAATCATTTACCTTAACAATGTTTCAGCGGGGCCGCACTAGCTTTATGCCAACCGTTGGCATTAATTTAGAAGACAATGAAGAAAACCGCATTAACCTTATTAACCTTCTGGGCATTATGCTCATTCGCACAAGACTCAATTAGAGTTGAGTATAAATTTGGAACTGACAGAAAATCTCGGATTATACAATCTTTACAAAAAATTCAATTCGCAACTATCTCAACAACCGATACCCTGGCTAAAGGAAAAAAGCTGATGTTATATCGGCAAACTTTTTCTGAAGGACAGTTAACAAGTACTGACACTGTACTACGATGTGAGAAAAAGGTATACAAAATTACAAGAGGTAACGACACCCTTAATTATACAGTTGACATTTGTGACCGCCTTAAGTTTAAGTCTCAATGGCAAGAGTATGAAATCCATTTCGCAACAAAGTTTATCAAAGATTCAATAAGGCTGATCCTGGACTATCCTAGCTTATCAACGGATGAAATAATTGCAGGATCGGAATCGTATTTATTCAGGGCTTTACAAAAAACAGACAAGGAACAGGCCTTTTACATACCGACTAACCATTGGGTTCCAATTCTTGCTTTTACTCCGCCAATGAAAGTTTCCTCCTCCGCTAATTCCTATTGCCTTATTGATGGTGAAACTCCAGAGCAGTTTTACACTAAACATGGAATTTTACATTATTACATCTATTACTTGAGGATTGAATAAAAACTAATGCCAACAATGCATAAACCAAATGCGGTGTTTCAGCCACACCAGCAAAGCAAAATCAGTAACTTGGAGGTTTTTAACCTCCTAATATTATTTCAGCGGTGCCGCACTTGGTTTATGCGCAACCGTTAGCTGCAAGCTAAAAATGAACACGAAGAGAACATATCATCCATGGAATGCCAAAGCTCAAACGTGGGACTATATCGAAAATCGATACATCAAAGACTGGCAAGGTAAACACGGAAGGCTGCTTGAATTAGTTCGACACATTAAAAATTCTGACTATCAAGATAGAATTTTCGGGTCAACTTCAATGGACAAACTTGTTGTAAGCATTTATGACCCGATTGACTATAGGAAAGAAGCATTACATATCACATTTGACCTTTGGAGCAGAAAGTGGCACTTCGAATACATCGCAATGCCTTTTCAGGAGCCGGAATTTGTCAGGACTTATGATGAAGAAAAAGGAATTGAAAAATTTGACAACTTCATCGATATGATCAAATGGTAGAAAAAGAAAAAAAGCCAGCAGCTAACAAAGCATATAACTTATGGCGGGTGAACAACTATCAGCAAGGTTTTCGCTCCGTAGCCAGGTTTAGTTTCGGTGGACAGGAAAGTGCTTCGAAACCGCCACAAGCCATATGCAAACCGTTGCCCGTAATTAAACCCTTCGAGGTTCAAAGCTTCCTTAATTGCCAGGTTAACGCAGATTGTATAATAAACCCAACCTTAAGCTTTCAGAGTTGAAGCCTTTACCCAGCCGTGCAGCTGCTTTGTAATAAAAATCAGATATCAGGAGAAACTCTAGATGACGATTTAGCTCATAGCTAACAGCTAGACCTAATCCTTGATTTTGAGGGAAGTAGGATACAAATTCTTCTAACTCCAATTCTTCTCCCAATGGATCTTCAAGTAAATTTAAATGCTGCTGACCACGGGTGTAATTCCAAACATGGTGGACACCTATATTAAAACCATAAAGGCCTACCAAATCCAAGTCATATGACAGTCCTATTTGATTATTTACAGAACTAAATTTACCCGCTTCAGATAATTCGAGGTCAAGATTCACCCACATACTTCTTCTTAGGTAAACACCAAATTCCTTATACTTTATCTCTACCCCAATGGACGGTGCTAACTTGGCGTAGGTCATCGATCCAACCAACCCATGAAGACCATTACCTGAGCCTATTAATCCAAATTGAAGGTTGAAAAACTCATTGTCCAATCCTTCCAACTGGGTTGACTCTTCTTTAGATAATTCAATCAAATCAAAGTTTCGCAACAATCTTAGGCAAAATATCTCAACCCGAGTTGAAAGTGGAAACCTGGTGTTACTTGGATTCCACTCCCATGCTCTTTCAAGCCTTAATGAAAAATCATACGATCCCTTAGTATACCCTATTCCTAGGCCAACCCCTTGCTCATAAGCCAGATCCATTATGTCTCCGAATCCAAAATACTTATAGTTTCTAAAGTTAATGTGATTGTAAAATGCAGCAACGCTAAATCCATTATAAGAACCATAAATACCAACATCAAAATAATGCTTACCATAAAGCAGATACCTATCCGTTAGGACTGTTGTTGCAGCGGCTTGATAATAATTTGACTCAATTCCAAAGTGATATTTTGGAAAATCTAATTTTAGTCCTATAGTAGGTGCCGTAATAATACTTTTGGTAAACGTATTCTCGTGGATCGAACCGAGAACATTTTCATGTAAATAACTATAATTTGTAAGGCCCAATGATAGTTTTGGGCGTATAATCTGCCCCTTTACAGAACTAAAAATTATAAGCAGTAGTAGAGTGGTAGCCACCCTTTTGGCAACAATGTATTTAAGCATGCAGATAAATTTACTAGCGCCCATAATCAGGGGGCAATTGTTATCAAGTTGACAACAAAGTTATTGTAAGGCTTTTAATCTATAAGTGGAAAAGGGATTATCATTGGGCGTTAAAGAGAAAAAATAAAACTACGGGCAACAATGGCTATAGCAAATAAAGGTCTTGGCCAATACCGCAGGCTTTCCGATATTGACAACCCTAATTAATCAAAACTCAACGCAACCTAGCTTCGCAGCTCCTTTTACTTGCCATAGCCTGGTCCGTTGTGCCCTATTAGACAAGCCACATGAAAAACTTCCAACCGTTAATTGTGCTTTTAATTCTGTTAGCTTCAGTCACAGTAAAAGGTCAATATCTAGATTCAGCAAGGGTCTCGTTTGATGGTCTTAACCAAGAGTTATCAATAAGAGTATTTGGTAGAATTGAAGTCCTGGACGCCAATGCAATCGTATCATCAAGTGATAGCATATATCGAGACACCCTCGAACTAACAATACACTTTCTCCCTTGCGCTATTAGCTTTGCCTGGCTGCATTTTGACACCACATTTACATTACAGAATAACCTATCACCGGGCATTAAACAAGTCAAAATTTTGTCTTACAAGGATGGGGATACTAATTCAAGTAATTGTACTTGGAATCTCTGGCCTGGGTATCGTGACACAGTTTACGCGAATGTTTACATCCCATTAGACCAAAATGAATATCACCCTTACAAATTGAGTGTATTTCCAAACCCCGTGAAAAAGGATATGGAAATTGAGTTTCCTACTGATTTGCGAAGGGAAAATATTACCATCACAAATTCAATTGGAAATCCAGTTGCATTCAAAATAATTGGGAGAAATAGAGTTGATGTTTCAGAATTGAGAAAAGGTATATACTTTTTAACGGTAAGAGAAGACAAGAAACACTACAGAGTCAAGCTCATAAAAGAATAAATAACAGGGCACAACAATGGCTATAGCAAATAAAGGCTTGCCTCCTCGCCTATTGTTCCCGATATTGGAAAACCTTAATTAATCAAAATTCAACGCAACCTAGCTTCGCATTTCCTTTACTTGCCATAGCCGGGTCCGTTGGGCACAAGCCAAACAAGATTGCGGGTAAAGTGAAACAATCGTTATCTTTGAAAAAACTCTCCCAGATGGATCTACAAACTAGAAAACTCGAGTTCATTCAGGAATTCCTTAAGATTTCCAGTGAGGAAGCTGTAGCTAAATTTGAAGCTCTGCTCAAAAGACAAAAAGGAGAGCCGGAGAATCCTTTCTCAAAAGAAGAAATGATCAAGCGTGTTAAGCAATCGGAGGCCGATTTCAAAAACGGCAATTATAAAACTACCGAACAATTGCTTGAGCGTTTTCAATAATGACTTGGACTATTCTATGGTCTAGCTTTGCTGAACAGCAAATTGCCAATATTTACGCTTACTATGTGGAAGAGGCTTCTGTAAAAGTTGCTAAGAAAATCGCTCGCGGGATAATTAAAGCGCCGGATAGTCTAATTAAAAACCCGGAGCTAGGTCAATTGGAGCTCTCGCTAATAGACTTAAAGATTGAATATCGATATGTGCTTTATAAAAGCTACAAGATCATTTACAGTCTGGATCATGAACTAAGTCAAATTAGGATAGCAGACGTATTTGACACGAGACAAAACCCAAAAAAGCTGAAAAGAAAAAAATAAAAGCCAGTGCCCAACATTGAACTGAGCTTAAAACCAAGAAAAAAGTGATGTTTTTTAATTCGACTTGGGCATAGTGCTTCTGTAGTATGGATCATAGATTAGCCCTGATTTACTGATTCCATAGGCCTGTTTAATTAGTTTGTTAGCTACTGCGATTAGTGCAAGCTTCTTGGATTTTCCTTTAGCAATGATTCTTTGATACAGGGCTCTGCATTGTGGGTTGCACTGGCTGGCTGTGAAACTGCAAAGAAATAAGTGACTCCTCACCCTGGGGTTTCCTTTCTTACTAATTCTACTTCTTCCTCTGATACTACTTCCAGACTCTCTGTGGGTGGGGGCTAATCCAAAGAACGCACTTACTTGTTTAGAGCTATCAAAATCCTTAAAGCCATTGGTATTAGCAATCAGTAGCATAGCCGTCTTTTTTCCTATTCCTTGTATACTCCTTAAAGCCGTATACAACTCTGGTTCGTTTGCTTTTACTAATACTTCCAAATCCTCTTCTAGATAATCTATCTCATGTTGGACCTGTCTGATTTGTCGCTTCAGGGAGGTAATCACACGCCCTCTTTTAATGCCTTTAGCAGTGAGACTGTGTAATCTATTCTTGAGCATGGTTGATTGGCGTGCATACAACTCCAAGCTAGACAGGTAATTCTTGCTTGTCTCTACGTATTCACTATCAGGCTGCCACTGATCCGGATTTGAATGGCAGGCATACTCGTAGATCATTCGCGCATCACTCTTATCTGTCTTGTTGCGTTGAAGCTTCATCTGAATGAAGCGCTTAATCACTAAGGGGTTAACAACGGATACAGCAATACCCTGCTCGTAGAGATAAACAGCTAAGCCATAATGATATGTGCCAGTAGCCTCCATCACTACATGATAGCTATCTGCCAAAAATGACGAAACTAACTCCTTCCAGCCCTTCTCGTTATTGATGTATTGACTGTGACCCAATGTCTCTGTGTAACAATCAACGGTCGCTTTACTTACATCAATCCCTAGCTTTTCCTTAATTTTATCCATAACAATTTGAATTGGGAAGAACACTTTCTACTTGTCTCATAACAACCTTGAAACAGGCTCTAAAAGGCCTAATGAACTGAACATGATGCAGTAGAAGAAGGGCGGGGATCTTCAATGTTGACGGAGTCTATTACTCCTTCGGCTATAGTGACCTTATTCCGCTCTTCTGTTCTTTCTATTTTGTTAGAAATTTAATCTAATGCAAGCTTAGGTTGAACTGAGCTTAAAACCTCGCTTCGCATCTCCTTTAATGCCATGCTGGGTCCGTTAGAGTTAATAGAGTGAAATCTTAGATTTTTCTCAAAAATTGTATTTACTTTGTAATAACATTCACTGTGCAATGGAAACGTCAATTATTAAAATTGGAAATTCAAAGGGGCTGCGGTTAAGCAAAACCATTTTGGAGAAATATAACATAAAGGACAAGGTTGAGCTTATTCTTGAAAAAGGTCAAATTATTATTAGGCCCATCAATTCACCTCGAAAAAATTGGGAGAAGGAATTTAAAAAAATGAGTGAAAATGGAGACGATAAGTTACTCATGAATGATGTCTTTGACGAGGAAAGCCTTGAAGAATGGATTTAAAACAATACTCCATTGTACTCGTAAACCTGGACCCCACAGTAGGTAGCGAAATAAAGAAAACCAGACCTTGCGTAATTGTTTCGCCAGACGAAATGAACAAGTACTTAAACACCATTGTACTTGCCCCTATGACCACCAATCTAAAAAGGTATCCAACAAGGGTTGCCGTTAAGCACAACGGAAAAAAAGGAATGATAGCGATTGATCAAATCCGCACTGTGGATAAAAGAAGAATTATCCGCGTTTTCGAAAGCCTTACAAGTGGGGAAATCTCCAAATGCAAAGAAGTATTTAAAGAAACCTTTGTGGATTAAAAAATACTAATGCCCACAATGGCTACAGCAAATAAATGCTTGCTGCTCCGCCCATTGTTCTCGATATTGGAAAACCTTAATTAATCAAAATTCATCGCAACCTAGCTTCGCAAATCCTTTAATTCCATGCCAGGTCCCTTGCCAAGCATTATTGAAAATGATGCAATTTTGATGTACATTTACATCAAACCTACGAAATGGCAAGACAAAGTATTTCTCTGACAGAACCCAACGACCAATGGTTGAAAAAACAAGTAGAATCGAATGAGTATTCCAGCAAAAGTGAATTGGTTAATGATCTCATTCGACAAGCAAGAAAACAGCAGTCACAGGTTGACTTTCTCAGAGCGAAACTCAATTCAAGCGAGGAAAGTGGATTTACTACCGATTCAAAGGAGCAAATTCTTGCTCAGGCCAAACAAGGTCTAAATGGGTGATTATAAAATCTCCGAACAGGCTAAAGAAGACTTGATTCGTATACACAATTATGGGGCCTTTAGGTTCGGTGAATCACAAGCTGACAAGTACTTTGAGAACCTTTTTATTCATTTTGGACTAATAGCTAGCAATCCCGATGCCTTTGAATCCGTGGATTACATAAAGCCGGGCTACAGGCGGTGCCCTTGCGGTGCCGACAGTATTTTTTACCGAGTCAATGAAGGTTCTGTAGAAATCATGGCGATTGTCGGAAGACAAGAAATAGATTCAATCTTCAAATAAAACGCTTGGCAACAATGCCTGTAGCAAATAAGGTTTGCCTCCTCCCCATTTGTTCCCGATATTGAAATCCCTAATTAATCAAAATTCAATGCAAGCTCGCTTCGCATTTCCCTTAATGCCATGCCGAGACCCTTGCGCTCAATTAAAAGAAAATGAAGGCCATAGTATCAATATTTGCTCTAATTACTCTCTTAAACTCCTCTACTGATAAGCCCATTGAGAATGTTAAGCTTCTTGGCAGGTGGCTTGTGAATGACCCCAGCAATCCAGGCTCATTCTCAGAACTCGATGAAATTAATTTAATATCCTACGAATCTCAGGAAGCACAGAACCTTCCTATGCACTTGAAATACGGCGGAATCACTTTTCAAGAGGAAGGAGTTCTTATCGAACATTGGTGGAATAGATGCGGAACTGGAAATCCGCCAAGCTCAGCAAAAGGTGAATGGGAAATTAGTGATGGATCAAATGAAAGGATAGTTACAATTTCGGGGACCAATCAATGGAATGGTGCATACTTGATTAAATTTATCGATTCAGAGACCTTAAACCTTAGGAGAAAAAATTAATAAAGCGTACAAAAAGTAGTTGTAAGCAATTTACACTAATCTGTAAGCTCCCCTATAATCAAACTGGTTTTAAGGGACCGTACATTCCCAATAGCGCTATAGAGCACAGACATCTAATACATCGGCTCCGACAGGGCCCTTAAGGCATCAAAATCGGCCCTAAACTTATCTACCACCGCCTTGCTACTCGACCTTAAGAATTGCGCATTGCTAAAAGATCCCATGTAAATCGACTCGCCCTCGGGAAAGAGTAAGACCCCGCCATTACTCAAGTTATTGTAAGGCGCGCGGTATACCCGATAGGCAATGCCGGCTTCCTTTTCTTCTCGCCTTAGGTCTTTTAAACTCTGGGCTTGCTGCCGGGCATAGGCTTGCTCCAAAGCCAAAACTTGCGCCTCACCTAAATGACCGGCCTTAACCATGGCCCGCAGCTGCTCCGACTGGCGCTGAACGATGCGGGGCGACCAAATTTCGGTAGAAGCACAGCCTCGGTACAATTCGTAAATCTCACGCGCTAAGCGTAGCGTATTGGCGCGTAAAGGAGAAATACCTTCCACTAAGATCCGATTGGTCCAAAAGGCATATTTATAATTCAAAATATCGGCCTCGGCCAAGAAGTGAAACAAGGGAAAATCTAAAGCGGTATAGTATAAATGAGCGCCTTCCTCTTTAGCGCGACTGAAAAGAGCGTGGATCCGCTTGAGGTAGGTCCACAGTTCGTCTTCATCGCTAAAGTAACTGGTCTGACTCATCGCATAATGATCCAAATCCTCGCTCTGGGCCAAGAGTTTCTCCAAACAGGTGGGATAGGCGGCCACCAAATGGGCGATCTCATGACTTTTTAATTCCGCTGCCCCGCGAATGCGCTTGAAAGCAGCCGATTCGGAGATCTCAAACTGATCCATCAAATAATGGTGCAGGGAATAGCCTTCGGGCAAAGCCTTGGCCACCAAGCGTAAAAATGATACCTGGGGGAAGCGAAAAGTAGACATGACAAGCGCAATTAGGTTTTGTTAATCAACCTTTTACAGTATAGGTTTTTAAAAAAGGCTACTATTAAGATACAAAAAAAGGGGGACCGAAGCCCCCCTCTGGCGCGACCTAAGCCGCTTCATCCTGTCCCGAATTAGGATCATTAGCGCTGCTACCTGGCGGATCTTTCATACCATAGGCCCCATTAGCGTCTTGAGAGGACATTGCGGCGAAAGCTCCATTCTCGGCTCCCTCGTCTTGGCTCGATAATGGACGCTGACCATTTAACTTCGGAATAATGCGCGCACGCTGATAAGCAGAGTAGAACTCGGCTTCCTTCTGCTTGAAATAACGCATTAAAGGATCTAGCTCCTCTTTCAAGAAAATGGCAATCTCCCGGTACAGATCAGCCAGCATATTAGTTACCTGGCCACTGCGGATCTGACGCTCACGCGGACGCATGCCATTGTTCTCAAAAATCTGGTACAAGGCCTTGGCTTCCTTAAACAAGGATTTTTGCAGATCGCTACTATCGCGATTTACCATCCCCTCGGCCAAACCTAAAATCCGCTTAGCTAAAAGAATGGTGCTCTCAAAACTTTGAGTTTCCAAACTGGTCCGGTTCACCTTCAGCAATTCCATGGCATCCTTATTGCCTTCGGCCTTAGCCTGAGCATATAAAAAGCCTGCCAATTGATGCAATTTCTCGCCTAAGATCACCCATTGCGAATCGCGGGAAGCCACCAAGCTTACTTTTAGCTCCGCTTTCTCTTTACGCAAGGACTCAAATTGCCTTAGGTAAGCACTTAATTGACCCATCGGGCCTTGGAAGTCGGGAAACTCTTCCCATTTGCTGCGGTAAGTCTCGCTTACCTTTTCTACCGCTACCAACATATAATAACGGTTTCGCTCAAATTTACTCATAACGATAATTTTTAGTTAATAAATAAATACCCTACAAAGCTGCCCTTCTCGCCCCAAAGAGCGCTGTCGAAAATCGACAGCCACTACCAGCAAACTGTCGAAAACCGACAGTAGGCCCCTAGCCACAAGCCCTAGCGCGCCAAAAAAACATGCCTATTTTCTCCCTTCCCCATTCGCTAGGCCGCTTCTCTCCAAATGGAGCTCATACCTTTAGCTTGCCTATTTCATACAGTTAGTTGATGGCTTTTCCCCAATGAGGGGCCTGACTTTCTCCCATGACCCTGGGGAGGAAACCCCATTGGCGCTCCCCCTTTGGCCCCCTTGCTGGTATACCATCCCCTTTTAGCATTTGGGCTTTGGCCCATGACCCTTTGCAGCTTTCCCCATGACTCGGAGGGGCTTTCCCCATGATGGCCTAGACCTTTCCCCATGACCGACTAGGGGATTCCCCATGACCATCCCGACCTTTCCCCATGTCCGACTGGGGCTTTCCCCATGCGCATGCCGACCATTTCCTATTAGCCTTTAGACCATTTCCCATAGGACCCGCTAATTAGGTCTAAGCCCCTCTGACCTTGGCCCAAGCGCAGCAGCCCTTTGCCCCATGATGACTTAGACCTTGCCCCAAGATGAGGCCCCCTTTATAGCACTAAGCCTGGCACCTTTCCCCGCTAGGCACTCGACTTTCCCCCCTAAAGGCCCTCACCTTGACCCTATGCCACCAGGAGGAAAAGGGGGCAGGGCCGTGCCGAATAGTCAGGCGGAAAGGGACCTTTTCCCAGGACCATAGCCCCCTTAGCTTGACCTCAATCCCTCTTTCTCCTTTTACCTAAAGATCCCCGCTAGGCAGCTTAAAGGAAGACGCCCTGCCTGAAAGCAGCCCCTCTAATCCGCTGCACCTCTCTGTCCCAAAGCCCTAAGACCAAATGGGCCAAGCCTAAAGCCTCCTTTTTCCCTCAGAGAATGCTTAGGCCTAAAACCGCTCGACGTCCATAAATTCTTGGAAAGGGCCCTTAGCCAGCCACTCGCTGCTTCTAGCACCATAAACAACTAATGGTTATTTTCACCATTAGCTCAGTATTTAAAGTGTGACTAAGCCCCTGATTACCGCTTCGCATCATTTTTCTCCGCCTTAGCTTTTGGTTCATATCACCAAAAGGTTTACATTTGGTTCTTGCTAAAAATGTAATTAGCACATTTCTTTTTAGCTTTAAGAACCAAATGAAACTGATTATCAACTAATTAACAGAACCAAATGAAAGTGTATTTACGCTCAAGTCGCTTCTTACTTTCGGCCTTTATGGTACTCTTTGGCTTCCAAATGGTAGCGCAAAGTCTCACCATTACCGGAAAAGTTAGCGAAGCAAATGGCATGTCCATCCCTGGGGTAAACATTAAGGTTGAGGGTACTAGCAATGGAACCATGACCGATATGGATGGTAATTACCTCATTAAGGCGGAAAAGGGTCAGGTCCTGGTATTCTCCTTTGTAGGCTTTAAAACCCAGAAAAGAACGGTAGAAAAGGGTGGGGCCCTGGATGTTACCATGGAAGAAGAAGCCGCATTATTGGGTGAAATTGTGGTAGTTGGTTACGGTTCGTCCACCAAGAAAGAACTTACCGGTGCCGCAGCCAAGGTAGAGGGAGCTGAGCTTAAAAAGTTAAATGTTCCTCGTTTAGACGCTGCCCTGCAAGGAGCCGTTTCTGGGGTTACCATTAACACGAACTCAGGGTCGCCTGGGGGTGCGAGCAGCATTCGTATTCGCGGTCTTTCCACCTTTGGCGATAATGACCCCTTAATCCTGGTGGATGGTATCGTTTACGACTCTGAGGGTTTAAATGCTCTTAACCCCGACGATATTGCTTCGGTGAACGTATTAAAAGATGGTACTGCTGGTATTTATGGGGTACGAGCTGCTAACGGGGTAATTATCATCGAAACCAAGAAAGGTAAATTAAATACAGCGCCGCAATTTGAGTTTAGCGGATTTTACGGCATGCAAAATACTGCCCGCCGTTTGCCCTTGCTAAACGCAACGGAATATGCGGTAATAAAGAATAATGCATTTACGAACGGAGGGCAAACTGCGCCATTCGCCAATACCAGTTTAGGAGAGGGAACGGATTGGCAGGACGCGGTTTTCTCATCCGCTCCAATGCAGTCTTATAATATGAGCATTAATGGCGGAAGCCAAACTACACGCTATTCCATCGGGGGTTCTTACTATACTCAAGATGGAATTGTTGGTTTAGATAAGTCCAACTTTACGCGTTACAATGCGCGCTTAAACCTATCCTTTGACCTCGATAAGAACTTGCGTGTTAATAGCGTATTACTCTATACCAACGAAGCTCGACGTACCTTACCTGAAAACGGTATCGGATCGGTTCTTTACAATACTATTAATGCCTACCCAACCGAGCCGCTGCGTTACGAAGACGGGGGCTACAGCTATTTGCCTTTAGTTAATGATATCATTAACCCCTTGGCGCAAATGGAAAACACCCACAACCTATCTAAGGTTAATAAACTAGTGGGTAAGGAAGAGTTGGTTTGGACCATTAACAAAGACTTTAGCTTTACCAATCGCTTTAATTTCAACTTGGCCCTGGTAGACGATAAAGTATTTTCGCCACTGGCCTGGTACGGCCCGGGTAAAGCGCAGAACACGGCCGCTAATGCCAACCTAGATGCTCCTCAAGTACAAATTGCAGATAGTGTATTCCTAGACCGCGGTGCTTCGGTGTATGAGCAACGTGCTTCTTACATTGACCTCAGCTACGAAGGTTTCGTAAACTACGAGCATACTTTCAAGGATATTCATAAAGTAAAGAGCACCGTGGGGGTGTCGGTATTTACCCGTAAAGGTTCGGCCTTAAGCGGTACCGCCTTTAACATCCCCAACAACTCTATCGATTTCGCCGATATTTCTGCCAACCAAGCGGAGGGCGGCTTCTTAAATCAGACAGGGTCTTTTGAATTTGAGGAGCGCTTATTATCTGGATTCATGCGGGCCGAATACAGCTTGCGTAATCGCTATATCTTCTCGGCCATTGTGCGTCGTGATGGTTCTTCGCGCTTTGGACCCAATAATCGCTGGGGTATTTTCCCGGCCTTCTCGGGTGCTTGGGTATTCTCCGACGAGGTCTTTTGGGAAGGTTTAAACCTCGACTTCATCGACTTTGGTAAAATGCGTATGAGTTACGGTATTTCTGGTAACGACCAAATTCCAAACTTTGCCTACCGCGCTCTATTAAATGGTGAGGGTGTGTATGTCTTTAACGACATTCTTGCGCAAGGTGTGGCCATTGGTCGGGCTTCGAACCCTGACTTAAAATGGGAAACTACCCATCAGTTTAATGTGGGTCTTGACTTAAACTTCTTAAAGGACTTCAACTTCACTTTTAACTACTTCGTAAAGAATACCAATGACCTCTTATTCCAGCCCGATGTTTCTGGTTTGCTAGGTACTTATGGTGCGGGTGGATTCCCGCCATTTGTGAATGCAGGGGATGTTTCTAACCGCGGGATGGAATTCGAATTAGGTTACAACAGCAATCCGGCGAACGACTGGGTATTTAACGCCAATATGAACGTGACCACTTTGGTTAATGAAGTAGTGCGCGTTCCAGACGGGGTTGACTTTATCCCTGGTGCCGCATTTGGCGTTGGTGGTGTTATCGCCACTCGTTTTGAAGCGGGTCAACCGATTGGATATTATATCGGTTACGAAACCGATGGGGTATTCCAAACGCAGTCGGAAATCGACAACTCACCCGTTACTCAGGCTGGTGCTCGTCCGGGTGACTTAAAATTTGTAGATCAAAATGGTGATGGCGTAATCAACTTTAACGACGACTCCGATAAAGTGAAACTAGGTTCACCGATCCCTGACCTAACCATCGGTTTTAATTTCCGAGTGGCTTATAAAAACTGGGACCTTTCTGGTAACTTATACGCTGCATTAGGACAGGAGATTATCCGTAACTACGAGCGTAATCAGCCCTATGCAAACCAATTAAACTATGTAATCGATCGTTGGACCGGACCCGGTTCCACCAATGATATTCCACGGGTAACTACCGGTGTTACACGTAATACCATTTTCTCTGACTATTATGTAGAGGATGGATCTTTCCTACGTATTCGTAACCTTCAATTGGGTTATACCTTACCAAAATCATGGTTAGGTAAAGCTCGGGTTGAGTCGATGCGTTTATATGTTAGTGCCAACAACTTGTTTACCTTAACCAATTATCAGGGCTACGACCCCGATATTGGAAACTTTGGTGGTCCACTATCTGCGGGTGTAGACTACGGGTTCTACCCACAGGCACGAGTGATTATGGGAGGTTTCAACTTAAAATTCTAGGTCAACATGAAAAGTTATATCAAATACATCGCGATAGCCATCTTTTTACTTCCAGTAACGAGCTGTGAGAAATACTTAGATGTTGAACCAGCATACGCTATAGATGCTGAAAACTACTTCAACTCTAAAAGTGATTACGAAATGGCCCTTACGGGTGCCTACGATTTACTGCAGGGTAACTTCTTAGACCTGTGGATTGGCGAAATCGCTTCCGATAACTCCATTGCCGGTGGCGAGTCCGTAAACGACACCGAAGGCCTGCATGAAATCGATAATATGAATCACGATGCGGTGAACGACGAGCTTCGCAATATCCTACGCTGGAATTACGCGGGAATCGCTCGTTGTAACTTCATCATGGAGTATAAAGACAAAACCAATTTTGACGGTAAAGAGCAAATCTTGGCCGAAACAAGATTCCTTCGCGCTTATTACTATTTCCAATTGGTGAAATACTTTGGCGGTATGCCCCTAATTGTAGACAAGCGTTTGGGTGCCGAAGAAGTAACTCAGATTGAACGTGCCTCTGCCGCGGATGTGTACAATCAAATCGAAAGCGATCTGCAATATGCGATTAGCAATTTAGATTGGAATGCCTCCGTTAAAGGCCGTGCCGACAAAGGCGCTGCCCTAGGATTGCTAGGTAAGGCCTATATCTACCAAAAGAAATACAATCAAGCTGCCACGACCTTAGACCGCATTATAACTGAAGGAAATTACAGCTTGGTAAATGACTTCGAAGATCTTTGGTACGCTGCCAATGAAAATAATTCGGAGACGGTATTCGACATCGAGTACTCTAGCCTCGAAGGCGGTAGCTACGAATGTTTTATCTGTCTTGAGGGTAATGCAGCCGCAGGTTTCCACGGTATTCGTCAGTACAATGGCCCTAAATATGCGGATGGAAACAGCTATAACCTTCCTACCGCAGACCTATACAATTTCTTTGATGTAAATGATCCACGCCGCGATTTAAGCGTGCTTAATTTGGATTCCTTTATTAATCTTCAGCCCGATCCGGGTTCAATCACTTATTTAGTTGGTGCGGGTGGCCATACGGGCTTTTACAACAACAAATACATCAAGCGTCAAATCGAATTGGGTTTACCCGATGACGATTTAACGAGTCCGCTAAACTTCAAGGTAATTCGTTATGCAGATGTATTATTGATGGCTGCCGAGGCCCACGCCAATACTAGCAATGAGCCCACCGCCCTCAATTACTTAAACCAAGTAAGAGCAAGGGTAGGCATGCCTGCCTTAGCGAGCAGCGGCGCCCAGCTTATTCAAGATATTTTCGACGAAAGAAGAAGAGAGTTCGCAGGCGAAGGTTTGCGTTTCTTTGACTTGGTTCGTTCTGGAAATGCCGTAAATGAAATCAATAACTTCACTCCAGGGAAACACGAAATTTTCCCCATCCCGCAAGTAGAGATCGACTTGGCGGGTGGAAATTGGAGTCAGAACCCTAATTATTAATTTTTTATTCAATCAATGCTAAATACAATGAAATCTAAATCTTGGAACATTAGATGGAGTAGCGCGCTAGCTTTAAGTGCTTTACTCATTTTCAGCGCTTGTAAAAAGGACGACGAACCTAGCTTAGGTGAGCCACCTTCACAGGCCGATGCCGCCTTTACCTATACCGCAACGGCACAAAGTGATAACGTAATCGAATTCACTGCCGCTAACTCTAGCTTAGACGCTAGCTGGGACTTTGGTAATGGCTCAACTGCGCAAGGTTCGGTAGTACAAGCTACTTATCCTTTTGCTGGAACTTACACCGTTACCCTAACCGTGCAAAACTCGGGTGGTAGCGCCAGTAGTTCGCAAGAAATTACCATTGCACAGGATGATCCTTCCTTGGTAAACAATCCATTGTTCGATCTTTTAACTGGTGGTGCTAGTGGTCCTGGTTACAAAACCTGGGCGGTAGACTCTGCAAGTGATGGTCACTTCGGTGTTGGTCCCGATCCAATCGGTGCTGCCGGTCGCTTCCCTGAATGGTATGCGGCTAATGCCAATGAAAAAGCTGGAGCTGATATGTACAACGACCGTTACACCTTCAGACTACAAGGCTTTGGCTTCGATCAAGTAACTGGTGGTGGCGTATACGTTAACTCTGCGCACGCTGGTGATGCCCCCTTTGATGATACTACTGCTTCTCCAGTTGCAGACTATATTGCTGCTTTCCCTGATCAATTAGGCGAAACTTGGACCCTTACCGAAGGTGCCGACACTACCCTTACTATTAGCGGAAATGCGATGATCGGTTACTGGGCAGGTACCCGTACCTACACCATCGTAAATATTGAGGAGAATGAATTAACCTTGATGTTTACCGATACAAAAGCATCAAACCCAGGTTTAAACTGGTATGTTCGTTTAGTACCTGAAGGTTATAACAGCAACCCTGGCGGTGGCGGTGGTGGCCAAACTTGGAGCCTACCCATGGACTTTGAGTCAGTTGAGCCTACCTGGACCACTTTCGGAAACAGCTCTTACTCTTACGTTACCAATCCAGATCAATCTGGTATTAACACCAGCTCTAAAGTATTAGAGACTACCCACGGTAATGAAACTTGGGCTGGACTATTCGTTGACTTAGATGCTCCTTTAGACTTCTCAAGCTTAAACAACATTAAGCTAAAAGTTTGGGCTCCCGATACTGGTGTGTTCAAAGTAAAATTAGAAGAGCAAGCAAATACCAACAATAATGTTGAAGTAGACATGCACGTAACTACTGCTAATACTTGGCAGGAACTGACTTTCGACTTTAGTGCAGCCCCTGCAGGTGTAGATCGCGTGGTGATCTTCCCAGGCTGGAACACTTCGGTTGCGCAGTCATTCTACGTAGACGACATTAAACAGGAATAAAAAACCATTTTGGTTAACTTTGAAGGGAAGGCTCTGGTCTTCCCTTTTTTTTCCTTTAAAAAGAACCGAATATGCTGAAAAGACTCTTTGCTCTTATGATGATGACCGGACTACTTTCCTGTGGCTCCGAAGATGATGGATTCTCCCGCGTGGTTCGTCCCACCAGCTTGGTAGCTGATATCGAAGTATCTACTCAAACAGAAGGCTTGGTTACCGTTAGCCTGAGTGCCTTCGATGCCAACTTCTACCGCGTTTCCTTTGTAGACAAGGACGAAACCGTAAGCTACGAGAGCAATGATGGAGAGGCGAGCTACACCTTTAGCGAAAGTGGCACCTATGCCATTATTTCACGGGCCTATGCTAGCTATGAATACTATACCGAAAGAACCGACTCGGTTACGGTAACGGTGAGCAGTAGCGGTGGCGGTGGCTCCGGTGGAGGAATTCCTACTACGGGCTACACGACTCCTCTTAGCTACCCTGGCTACACCTTAGTTTGGAACGATGAATTTGATGGTACGAGTTTGTCCAGTGATTGGGTCTACGATATTGGCGTGGGGAACAATGGCTGGGGTAATAATGAACTACAGTACTATCGCGAAGAAAATGCGGAGGTCCGTGACGGATACCTGATCATTACCGCTAAAAATGAAATTTTTGGGGGTCGTAACTATACTTCATCGCGAGTTAAAACTCAGGGTATAAAAAGCTTTAAATACGGCCGCATCGATATCCGTGCCGCCATGCCCGAAGGTCAGGGTCTATGGCCGGCTCTTTGGATGTTAGGCGACAATATCAATAGCGTAAGCTGGCCTGCCTGCGGCGAAATAGATATTATGGAAATGGTAGGAGGCACCGGAACCAACCGGGGTGACAAGGTTACTCATGGAACTGCGCACTGGCAAGATCCAGGTGCAAATAATGCCTTAAACCATGCCCAGTTTGGAACCCACAAGACCAACCCATCGGGTAGAAACCTATCTGAGGATTTCCACGTGTATTCCATTATTTGGGATCAAAATAGTATTAAATGGTATTTCGATGATGTGCAATACCATCAATTAGACATTACCAATCCTAACCTTAGCGAGTTTAGAGAAAACTTCTTCTTTATTTTCAATATTGCCGTAGGAGGTAATTGGCCTGGACCACCCAATAGCAGCACCGTTTTCCCCCAGCAAATGGCGGTAGACTACGTGCGGGTATTCCAATAGGCCAGGACCAAGAGTCCCAAAACAATCCAAACCTTTTAAGCGAAGTGGTGCAGACCAACTTCGCTTTTTTTATGAATCCTTATAGGCTAAAAAACATCCGAGCCAGCGAAAACTCAGCTCCCTTTATATTGCGCAAGCCACGCACATAAAAAGGAGCGCGCACATCAGCAAGATTTACTTTCCCCTTAAAAGTGGATACCGGAATGCGAAAGCTTTGATATTCATCGGCCTTAAGCGGATACTCGGTTCCCGCACCAATAGCCCAACTGGCATTTTGCTGGGTACCGTCTTCGTATAGACCCGACTGCCATCCAATTTCAAAGGTAGTTTCGGGACTGCCTTTCACTTTAATGTGAAGATAGGACTCAGCAAAAGGACTAAAGTCTACTGGTTCTTTTAGGTTTAAAGAGGCGCCCCACCAATCTCCCGCACCTGCGGCAAGTTCTAAGTGGCCATTATCATTAATCTCCATTTGGCAGCTTCCTTCCCAGGGACTCATGCTTAAATACTGCTGCACCGGAAAAGAGGCTTTATCCTTCTCATTAGACCAAACAAAAAGGGAAGTACCCTTTTCGCTTGAGTTAAGACGTAAAGCAGGTTGATCGGCTTGCTTCGGTGGTAAAGCTGATAGGGCAAATAGCTTTTCCGCACTGCCCTCAAGGCTTTTTCGTAATGGTTTGCCGCCCCTTTTTAGTCCATCCAGTACTCCCTGGTCAAATGCCGACCAAAGCGGGGCTTTCACTAAACCATCCACTGATATCAGTCCGAAGTGATTCTCACTCCCTCCCGGATTATCCCCATCCTTCCAAGGCTCATCAAAAGCTTCAAAATAAAAGCAAGCCATTCCTTCTTGCGCACAATATTCACGAATCCATTGATGATAGATCATCTGCTTGTATTCATCGGCGGCGGCAGAACCCTTTACTCCATACAAGACATTATCGGCACTCGCCCAACCGGTTTCACCAATATGCAAAGGCTTCTTTAAACCCAAGGATGCCACATACTCTTTAACAGCATTCACCTGAGTCTCCACCCGAGCTATCCCGCGAGCCACCGCCGAATCAATTTTTGCCTGTTTTGCCAGCTGCTCCTCGCCCTCGGGTATCCACCACCAATCCGGATTGTAATGGGTATCGTGAAAGGGATAAGAATGCACACTTAAATAATCTACCGCCGCAATAAGCGAGTCTAATGCTGGCAGATGATAGGCGGCGTCGCCCCCACCCCAAGAAGCAAAATTATCGGAGCTGCTAATCCATAAATCAGCCGCTAATTTGCCATCCGCCTTGAGCGATTGTAAATAATTAACCTCCTTTAAAATTATTCTGGGGTGCACATAATAGCTGGCCGCCCAATGCACCATCGACTCATTGCCCACCGCAATCACCTTTACAATATCTGGGTATTGCTGGGCAAGCTTAATGGCCTGAGCAATTTCCGCCGCATTTTCGGCGCTATCGCCTTTTTCATGCATGGGATTATCGGTCCACGCGTCCTCACATTGCATCCAAGCGCCCAGCATCACGTACATCTCAAAATTGGGATCTACTTCCTTCATTTCACGGATAGCCCTCAATAAATTGGGCGTATGGTCATACAAACGCGCGTGATAAGTGCGCAGGATGCGAATACCCAGCGCCTCTAAAATTTGTAAATCTTCCTTGATATCCTTTACCGTAGGAGCTTGCGAACGATCCTGATTTCGGTATCCTCCGTAGGCAATCGCTTTATAATCTGGATTGCCTAGGATCTCTTCCGCGCTCTTATTTTTTGGAGCAGAACAAGCGCTTAAAACGATAGCTCCTATACTTAGAGAAAGTATCGTCCTGAAATTCATAATTAGGGTTTTAAAATAATCTTAAAGGTCTTCTGCTGGCCCCCTGCTTGAATCACCAAGAAATAAAGTCCTTCTTTAAAAGCACTGAAATCAAGGTTTTCCTCTTTCTCTTCCAGCTTACCGTTCTTTAATAGCTTGGCGCTGATGGAATACAATTGCCAATTAGCGCTGCTTCTTTGCGATCGGCTAATTCGAATCTTACCCTGACTAGGATTAGGATAAAGGGCCAGACTAGCTAAAT
Source organism: uncultured Flavobacteriales bacterium (assembly GCA_913055685.1). Taxonomy (GTDB): domain Bacteria; phylum Bacteroidota; class Bacteroidia; order Flavobacteriales; family Schleiferiaceae; genus Croceimicrobium. Next base: position 732,618 of record CAJXKC010000001.1, on the reverse strand, counting down.
CACTTTCGTCCAAACCAACCTGATTTACACAGGTACCCACAACATAAGTATCCTTATTCGCCGCGTTGTTACGTTCACCGGCCCCGGGGAAGGAATAGGTGTAATAAAAGTAGATTAGGTCGCCTTTCTGGGCATTTAGCTGAAAGGGCACATTTGGCGTTACCGGGTATCCGGGCAATAAATTAGGATCGGTGCCATAGTATAAAATACAAGTGGGTACCCCTACGCCCGTCTGGCTTGGGATAAAGGTTAGGGTTGGATTATTATCGTCATCCGAAAAGCGCCAAGAGAAATCACCATTATGACTCGTTCCCTCGCAAGATGGAGCGGGATCAATTTGTAAATCGACCGGCGCCGACCAAGTGGAATCCCCTAGATAATCGTAAGCCAGCACCTGCCATTGCGCTGGACCTAAAGCGGTGGTCCAATTTACCTCATAAGGTCTAGCATTTAAGCTCTGGTAAAAGTTACCATTAAGGTAAAAATCCACTTTGCTTATGCTGTCGTTTAAGTCGCTAGCAGTGGCACTAATATCAATACTCTCCCCTTCGTAATAAACACTATTGTTTTGGGGGAAAAGAATGCTAGCCGTTGGCGCAACATTGGAATCGTTACCAACCACCACAAAGAGCTCATCAATATCCTGATAATTGCCATTATCGACCATTAGGCGGTATTTATACACTCCCTTTTGTAAGCCACTAATGCCAGTACTTATAGCGCTAGGAGCAGCAGGAGTGGCCAGGCTTGGTCCATAAACTTGGGTCCATTGATAACTTAAGCTGCCACCAGCAGGGTCCATGCTACCACTAGCATCAAGAGTGGTCTGATTAGCAGGTAATACTATTACCTGAGTTGGTCCGGCATCGGCAATAGGCTGACTATAAGGTAGCGGGTTTTGGTAGCTGAAACTTATCTCCCCAAAATTCACTTCGCCCGATTGCACATAGATCCTCAATATTTGCTCTCCCGATTTTAAAGGCACATTGCTTACCGCTTTGCTCGACCAGGTATTCCAATCTCCTGTATATCCAAAGGTGATATTGTCTTTGATTAATTGTCCGTCAGACTCTAAGCTTAAGGGTCCGCCTCCCGCTTGGTTTCCCGATGCGTAGCGAATACTAAGGTCGTATACTCCAGCCGTTTGCACATCTACGGTATACTCTAGCCATTCGCCAGCTCCCAGCCAGCCTACTACATTTCCTTCGCTCGGATGACTCGTGGCATCTACCCATTCATTGCTGCGGAAATTGCCATTGTTGGCCATGTCTAAGTCTTTGTAAGCAATGCCTTGCGCTACTCCGCCTTCGAAATAATCGTATTCTCCGGCAAAAATGCTACCGGGCAATACCGCCGGATAGCCGTGGTAAGGCAGTTGCTCGCCTACCCTTACGCTTACAATATTGGAGATCGCACAATTCACTGAATCGTACATCCGCACATGGAAGTTATGTACGCCCGCCGCTAGGCTATCGACTAGGAAATCGTAGGGGCCAGCCGTCTTAAAGTCGATGCTATCTTCATCCTGATACAAGACTACCATGGATGGGTTCCCTTGCTGTACTGTAAAACTAAGCTGGGCCGATCCTCCTGTAAAGGCCTGGTCGAATAGAGTATTAAGCTCACCGCCTAAACCAGCGTCTAAACTACTTTGTAGACTACCCGCCGGAACGTTAAGCACATAACCATCGGAGAAGCTTACATTAATAGCCTGACTTCCATAATTCTGAGCCACGTAGACCGGGGAACCCTGACCCTGAAAGGCCACGGCTAGTGGATGATCGGCGGTAATGGTGGCATCAGGGGCACCTAAAACTTTCATACTATGTAACCAATGATAGGTCTGCGCGTCTGAGACTCCAAATTTCAAATTACGATTGGGATAGGAGTCGTAAAGGTTTAAGGCTTTGTCTGGATCCGTGAAGGCTAAATATTGCCACATCACATCGTGCCAAAGATTTACATTAGGGGCATTACTTAAAATGCCCGTATGTTGTTCTATTTCACTCCAGATCTGGCTTGCATAGGCCAGGTTATGGCCGAGATACATGGAACCTCCGTGAATAGGATACAACTCTATGCCGTAGGAAGCCGCAATATCAGCGGTCCAAAAGGTGCCATTATCATAACTATTTCCCCATACCCGTGAGACTAATCCGTATTGCTGATTGGCCCCAAAGTTCCGATTGTACATATCAAACCAATACTCCTCAATAGCCGATTGCTCGGTTGTATAAAGGTAAATGCCTAAATCGCGGATGGAATCATTTCCAGTAACCGCCCCCCAGTGAATGAGCGCCGAATTAAACTGCATACTCTCAGAGGTAGATTCTTGATCATTCCCCTGTGGGAAGCTCGCAAAACCATTGGCCCAGCAGTGGCCCGCATAGGGACTAAAATTGCGCAAATAAGGGAAAAGCGGATCATGGCGATTACTACTAGCTGCATCGCGAACTAGCATATTAATCATGGGGCCATAGGCACTTGCCCAACCGGACTGATACTGCTCTAGAAAGGCAGCCGCGTGAATAAAGTAACCCCAGTGAAAATGGTGATCGTTGATGTTTACATCTTGTCCGTGTCCTGCAGGATATCCAATTAAGGCGTCCCAATCATTATTGTAATAAAACAGAAAAGCCACTTCACCCGCATTGTAAGTAAGCCAATCTTCCAAACGCTCTTTCACCGTTTTTAGGATCGCATTGAGGGCACTGGTATCTCCTATTTCGTCCGCAATGCGCGCCGTTTGGATTAAGCGGTTCATGGATTGCCCTTCATTATAGGAGTCCGTCCATGAGGCCAATTGATCACCTTTAAGCAGATCGATTTTTTCTTTTAAGTCAGCCGGGTTATAGCTCAAGCTGCGGCAATTTACATCCGGTAAAGTGGGTAATATGCCGTAAAAGGTATTTTCAACCGCAAAAGAATTGGCCGCCATTAACTTTAAATCGCCACGTACGGTCGGGTATTGGTGATTAGTATTTAAGCTACTGCCCGAAGCCAATTTCGACCAATGATGGGGCAACAAGCCCTGCAGAAAAAGGGTGTCGCTACCTTCCTTAACCTCCGTTTGGATAGTGAAGGTGGTGCGCACCACCGAAGTCTGTTCGTTGAAAGTCCAGTTGGCCCGACATAGTTTGGGAAAAACAAAAGCATATTGCTTAAAAGAAGCCGCCAAATTATCGGCATTTCCACCTAAAGGCAAAAAGGCCATCGACCAGTAATTTTTACCATTAAGCGTAGAGGTATAGGTATTCCCGGTTTTGGTCCAAGTCGAGCCACTGGGACCGTAGACCGCAAAATCGGCACCGTAATTCACTCCTTTAACGATCAAAAAGGAACCCGAATCGGTTACCGTTCCTTGGTTTACGACCACGCGCGCCACACTAGCGCTATCCTTTTCAAAATAGAGGAAGGGCATTCCCACACCGCTCTTAGCCGAAAAATGATGAGTCCCGCTCTGCCAATCAAGGGTTACAGTCCAGTCGTCGTGATCCGATACATTAGTAGCGGTCGCATTTAAACCCGAGACTCCAATTTCTACGGGATCAAAGGCATCGATAGGTCCCCAAGGGACGTAGGTTGCAACTAATCCATTGCTTTTGGTTTCTAAAGTAAAAGGGTAGTTAAAAAGATTGGAAGATTGGGCATTCTTCACCTTATGCGACCACCACTCATTGGTTGGCACGGCCTTGGTACTTGCTGCACCAACTACATAAGGAGTTCCTGAGGGAAATCCATTTCTACCGGCAGCATCTACGCCCGGGAAATTGGTGGTATACGATCCTTGTCCTACTTGCACCACCTGCGCGAAACCAAGGTTCCCTAGCGATAACAAACAGCCAAGAAACAGTGCTTTTAAAGCTAGGGTCCTTGTCATTTTAATTTTTTTTTTAGTGATTCATTCCGCCTGTTTAAAGGGGTATTCGAGTAACAATTCGGTGTATTTATGACTGCGGTTAATAATATCCTGACTTTCCATTTTGGGCAGTCTTAAGTCAGGCCATGTGCCTACATTTACCCCTCCAGCCCACAGCGACAAGGAGGCCTTGGCACTTTGGCGGAAACGCAACAGTAATCCACAATAGGTAAAGGCCAGTTCACCCGCTTCTACTTTGGTTTCTTGGGCTTGCGCCTGATGATCGAAATAGGCGAATTTTACGCCCTCTTTCAATAGTTCTTGTGGGTCGAAGAAGAAGGGGTTTAAGACAATCTGACCTTGTTCTATTCCTATTCCCAATTCGGCCCAGCGGTTTAGAACATCCTCTTTCACCTGCCCGGTCATCCCTGGCTGTTGAACCCCCGCTCCCCAAGGAGTATGCGAATAGGGATCAAAAGGAAAGGCCCCGTACAATTCGGGTCCCTTGTTTAAGCCAATACCCGCGCGAATGGAGTAGTAATGGTCGGTTAGGGCTCCAATTACCTCAGCGGCACTACCGGACTGTTTTGCCAATTGCAGATTCTCCTGCACCGCCAGCAGTAATTTGGATACCATGTGCCAATAAATGGATCCCAAGCCCTCATAGGCATAGAAGGTTCCTGAGCGACCGGTAAAGGATTGATGGTCGAAAATACGTTCAAACTCCTCCAAAAGGGCAGCACCTTCGGCTTCAACCTCAGACGCCAAGCGACCTTTGGCCAATCGCTCCAGCTGCACTTCCACATCCTTGGCATTGCTAATTCCAGGAGCAAAGTGATAATTCCCGGCCTCATCTTTTTCGACTAGCTTATGGTCATTTCGACTTACCAAGCCCTTCAGTAATTGAGAGCTTTTGGCGAATTCCGAATCGATGGTATTCTTGCTTATAAAAGGCGCTAAATCGCGGTTAGGGTAGAGCATGTAGCTGTACTGATCTTCCCGATAAAGAGCGCTGTCTTTCAATCTATTCGTGAGCTCTAAGGCTTCTTCAGCCTTTAAATACCCCGCACTTAGGATGGCCACTTGGCCTTCCAGCATTTCATAGAGATAGCGAATTCGCATTTGCTCGCCAGAAATCTGCAAGAGGTTATAGGCGTGGTAAAGGCCATCTTCCCTTTTATTAGAAGCAATACTAGCATCTAAATAGGCAAGGCTAATTTCCAGGAATTCATCGATGGTTTTAGAATCAAGTATCTGGCGCTCTCCCAAATTCTTTGCATAAGCCTGCTGGCGATAGGTCTCACCTGCTTTCCCAAGCGCGCCCACAAACTGAAAACGTTCCTCTGGGCTAAAGCCTTTATCTCGGGCTCCTTCATAAAGCTTCATATTGGTATAAATGGCCGAGATTAAATCGGCTAATGCCGTATTGAGCTCCAAAGGAACCTCACTAAGCTGATCCTTTAGGAAGCTTAAATAACGTCGTAAGTAATAAAGGGTAACCATACTTAGACCATTGCCCACCAAAGCATTATTGGCATCATTCCATTCTGGTCTCTGGGTATTCATCCAGATGCCACCGTCTGGTACTAGGTTGTAGAGTTTGGTGGCCGCGGTGAGCAATAGCTTTTCGGCTAAGTTTGCTTTAAGCAGAGCCCCTTCGTTCCAGATCATTTTTGCATCACTACCTAGTTTCGAAATCTGGCTACGCGATTCGGCGTCAATCTTATGATCAAAATCTATTGTGTCTTTAGGATCCTTTAGTATGGACGCATAATCCCGAATGCGGTAAGGTACGTTGGCATAGGTATAAATTGGTCTATTCCACTGTGCCAACATTGCTTTTGGCTGGTGCTTTTCCCAATGTTCTAAAAGCTTCTGGAGGTAAATTATTTGGTGATCCCCCCAATAACCAATGTAAGACCATGGGTCATTTTCTTCGATTACCTCCCAGTCTATTCCCTCTTTAGAAATACGGTAAGGGTTATAGGCATCTACGGTAGAAGCATCTAAAAACTTGGTAATCATACCCTGAATAAAGGCCGGGTAAGAATAAGCCAAGGCTTCCCAGTTCTGGAAGATATCGCGCCAATTGCCCTCATAAGATACCAAGCGGCGGCCTTTGGCATCGCGGGTGTAGATATTAAAGACGTTCCAAGGCCGACTAGGGTCTCCATGACGTCGACTAAAAGAAAGCGGTAAGTATTCCAAAGCCACCCTTTCGAGGTCGCTATCCATAAGTCGAGACACCCGCTGCATGAAATCTTGATAGTCCATCATTTCGGGCCATGCACGTACTTCAGCATCAAAACGGCGGGCAGTATTAAGACTAACCTGATTTAAATAAGCAACAAAATCATTGCGGTTAATAGTGTAGGCCGATTCGAAGAGTCCGCCCCGCATAACATTAAAGAGGACATTGCCATAATGGCGGGTGCTCACCATTTCTAGTTGAGAGCATTGTAAACCGTCTCCTTTGGCTACAATGGCACGCAGCTTTTCTTGGTCTTCAGCTCTAGCTGCTTCCAACTTTTGAAATAAGCCAAGGCTATCATTTGAAGCTAGGAATGACTGAAGGTTAAGCACATCTGCCGTGGATTGATTTACCTCCGCGACCATCATCCAGTCCTCAGTTTGCTTAGACCCAAGCTTCAAGTCGGCATTTAAAAAATAAGCCCCTTTCTGTCCCTTGGAGAGCCTTTCCGTTTTAAGCTCTGTTCCTCGTCTAAAATCTTTTAATTGCGTATTGGATAGAAGGATTGCTTTAGGCTTTAAGCCCGTAGACCATATGGTATTGGCCACCAAGGCTTCGCTTGGCTCTGCCCGGTCAATAATACGAGCACTTAAACTGTAAATGGCCAAGTGCTCCGCTTCTACTAATTCATTCTTTTTATAGGCATCTACTAGGGTACTGCGGTTATTTTGCAAGGCCGAGCCCAAACCTGCGGGTAAAATATTCTGTATACCGTCTAAAAGCTCAATATGCTGGCTTTTCGAATCTAAATTCTCCATCCAGGCTTTACGCAGTATTCCGTACTCGTCGGAAAAAGACCATTCATAAGCGAAACGCAACTGAAGATCTAGATTAAGCTCTTCGAAGCGAAGGCGGTTTCCCAAGGTATTTTTATACAAGTTTCGCTCAACTTGATAGAGTCCCTCTCCAAAGGCCGAAAAAGGCTCCCAAAGCTTGTATGCACCATCTCGCTCTACCTTTACTAAAGTTTTGGAGCCGGTAAATTCTGCCGCATCGATGAGTTTATCATCCGTATAATAAGGGAAAAGCGAAGATTCTGCATTAACTCTCCCTGCGCTTAAGCCACCATTGCTGGCAATAAAAAGCCAATGATCGGAAGGGCTCACTAAGGACATAAAAAAGGGAGGCATCTCGCTGTAATTTTGGATGCGGTAAAACCGATCCCCATCCAAAGTCAGGAAGCTACCTTCGATTTCTTGGGAATTAGACCTATACTCTTGATTAGCTAAGTAAATAGCTTTGCTCATCTCGCTTTATTTCAGAATTAGGGTTTGCAAGGAAGCCGCCGGCAATTGAAGGCTTCTTGCTTTATCATTACAATTAATCTCTAGCACCTGTTCCGTTTCGCCGGTATTCAAAATTACCGCAACAATTTTAGAATCAGGACGCAAGACCGTGAGGGCCATACAGTTTTCTGGCAAAGTACCGTGTCCAATGCGCTTAGAACCAGCAGGAATGTAAGCGCTAAAATGGCGCATCACATCGTATAAAGGGGTATAATACAATTCCTGTTTAAGGGTATCCGCTAATACCGGAGCCACGCACCAATTGCTAGCATGATTAGGTCCACCGCCAGGGTCAAGTAACATATTCCAATCTACCCAGCCTTCGACCCAGGAGTTAAGCGAGCCGATAATATCTCTCGCATAGCGGTATACCGGAACATATTTGGGATGTAAGTACTTATCCTCCTCTTTAGCCCAATCGTAACCCCAATCGGTTGCTTCCTTAGACCAATACCAAGCATCATCTTGCCAATGAGGAACCTCGGCATCTACACAGCCCTCGGTTTGTACGATGGCTTTGCCCGGAGCTAAATTATGGGTGTGCTCTAGACTTGCCGGGAACCAATCATAAGTACTGGTGTACCAATGCACTGCTGTTCCATAAACCATCGGTAATAATGCCGAATCTCTCAATAATACATTAACCCATTCCTCTAATTCTTCTCCGCGGTTTTGATCGTAAAGCAAGATTCGACTATCAATACCCGCTGCTTTAAATTTAGGGCCTAGATGCTCCTTTACAAAGGCCGCCATTTCTTGGGGCGTGTAATGCATGCTTTCCCAATTCGCATCATTCCCCAGCGGTTCATTCTCTACTGTGTAGGCCCAAGGTTCAATTTCATATTGGCTTAAAGCCTGATGGTATTTCACAAAATAATCGGCCCATAAACCGTAGAACTCCGTTTTTAGCTTTCCCCCAAACCAAGCCTGATTATCCTTCATAAAAGGGGGAGCCGTCCAAGGAGAAGCGATTAATTTTAAATCGGGCTCCAGGGCTTGGGCCGCCTTAATCATTGGGATAATATCCTCTTCGTCTTCCGCTAGGCTAAAGCTATTGAGACTGGTATCGCCTTCGGCCAAATAATGGTAAGAGTTAAGCGAAAAATCGCAAGAGTTAATATGCGTACGGCCCATATTGTAGGCCGCGGCGGTATCGGCAAAATAGGCGGCAATAAGTTCTTGCTGCAATTCCGGCTTTAACTTAGTCCAGAGATGCGCCGAAGACTCCGTAAAAGCACCCCCAAAACCTTGCAGCTCTTGATAAGTTGAATCGGGGTAAATATGCCAGGCCTGCCCTCTTTGTTCGGATTGGGTATCCACAGCCTTCAGGCGCTCACCAGAGGCCGTGCTGCGCCAAACTTCCAGCTCCAGAGGAGTAGATTTGGTGCAGGCCAGTAAGACCAGTATTGGAAATAGACGAAGCCCCCCTTTCATTTAATCTGCTTTTTGATATACCCGAACGTAATCGAGAATGTATTGATGCGATTGCCAGGTGCTGTCAATTCCTTTAGCACCTCCCCAACCGCCTCCAACGGCAAGGTTTACAATAATATTCTGTGGCTTGTCGAAGGGCCACTCCCATTCATTAGCGGTCTTATCGTAGGTGAAAAAGTACGCTCCATCTACGAAAGCATCAATTCGCTTTGGATGCCATTCGATAGTATAGGTGTGAAAGTCTTGAAACATGCTATCCACTTCTATCTCGGCCCCGATTTGGTTTCCTTGCTTAAAGTAATAGGCGCGTGTATGGCAAGTGGAGTGATTCTTACCCTTTCCAGTTGTATCGTTTATCTCATAACCCACACATTCTAAAACATCGATTTCCCCACAATAAGGCCAGGAAATTTCATCGCGATAAGCTTCGCCCAGTAGCCATCCTGCCGCCCAGGTACCTCGGCCAGGCGGAACCTTGGCTCTAAATTCGATCTTCCCGTATTTGAAAGCATGCTTACCCTGAGTAGTAAGGCGGGCAGAGGTCCAAGGCTGACCCATATCATTTTGATGCGCCTCAATAATTAGATTCCCATTTTCTTGACGTGCATTCTTCAACCTAGCATCGGTATAATATTGCGGCTCATTATTACCCCAACCCCAGTTACCTACGTTGTAGGACCACTTGCTGGTATCGGGCAAACCCTCGCCATCAAACTCATCGCTCCAAACCAATTCCCAGTTTTCACCTTCCATGTTTTGAAGGTGAGTTAGTGGACTAGCCCTGCGCGGCTGCATCATTTCTAGACTAATGGATTTAAGCTCTAGGGCACCACCATCGGCATGGATTCGAACCGGATGGGAGCCCGTATCTAGTGGAGAACCGTCCACCGAGCTTAAAGTCGACCAATCACCGGGCTTTAAACTACCCGTAATATTGTACTGGCGTCCATCAGTATTAGTAACATAATCTTCGAGCCAAAAGCTAGTGCTATCCGTTCCTGCCGCGTCAAAACTTATTTTATAACGACCAACAGCGGGAACCTTTATGGTAAAGTCGTGGTGTCCACCAGCGGCAAGTTGTAAAACTGAATCCCCCTCTACACCAATATCTGCAGCGCTTAGCACTAATTTTGATTGAGCAGGTTCATTAGACTCTGGTTTTGATTCCGCTGGACTTTGGCAAGCCATCAGAGCTAAGCCTGCCAAGCCTAAAATATACTTTTTCATCCTTACGATTTTACCAGTTTTTTCTCAAGTTCTTCCAAGGACACCCCTTTGGTTTCCGGAATTACACGAATAATAAATATCAATCCCGCTAGGGCAAATAATCCATATATCAAGAAGGTGGTAGCACTGCCCAATACTTCAAGCTCCCAGGGGAATACCCATTGTACGATAAAACTCACCGCCGAGTTTATTAGGCCAACAAAAGAAATGGCAATACCGCGAATGCGGTTCGGAAAGAGTTCTGAAAAGAGCACCCACATTACCGGTCCAATAGAAATAGCAAATGAGGCCACAAAAGCGAGAATTGCAGCCAGGATTAGGAAAGTATTTAATTGGATACTTGATTTTATAAGGTCCTCCTTTTGCTTGATATATATTTCGGGACTACTTATTCCTTCCACCGCCTCTTGGAAGCTCGCTTCCGAATCGAAGGACTGACCTTCCAAGGTGGCTAATTCAGTAATTGAAGTTTCAAAGGCAGTCATATCATCTGCATCCAAACGATAGGTGGCCGAATTAAAGCCATAGGCCAGCACGAACATTGAAAGCACAATTCCGGCCACCCCATAGGTAAGCAAAGGCTTGCGACCAAAGCGATCGATAAAAAGGATGGCTAAAATGGTAAAGCCCAAGTTTACTAGTCCCACCAATATTGCCTGCATAAAGGCAGCATCAGTGCCTAGACCGCTTTGTTCAAAAATCATCGGTGCATAAAAGAACACCGAGTTGATGCCCGTTATTTGCTGTAATACAGCCACGACCACTCCGATGGTGACCACCAATTTTAGAGCAGGTTTAAAGAGCTCCCCGATGCTACCTTTTGGTTTTTCGGAGTCTTCATTAATGCTTTGGTTAATACGCTCTACTTCGTTTCGGGCTTTGTCAGGACCATTAAAGCGAGCCAAAATTTCACGCGCCTCCTCTACTTCTTCCTTCATCAATAACCAACGCGGACTGCGAGGTACAAAGAATAATCCTAAGAAGTATAGTATCGCGGGAAGGGTTTCCAGACCCAGCATCCAGCGCCATTGGTATTTATCTATACCCAAACTTTGCACCCATGAGGCATCGGTCTTCGCAAACTGCAGAATGGCATAATTGGTAAAGAAGGCCAAGGAAATACCGATTACAATATTCAACTGATTAAAGGATACCAATCGACCGCGTAGTTCCTTAGGAGAAATTTCAGCAATATACATGGGGGCAAGGATTAGTGAGGCTCCTACCCCAAAGCCACCGATCATACGAGCGATAACCAAAGTAAGGAAGGAGGTGGCTAAAGCTGAACCAATCGCCGATAGCGCATAAAGAATTGCTGCCCATCGTAAAACCGCTCTACGACCATAGCGATCACTAATTGGGCCCGCAATCATCATGGCCAAGGTAGAGGTTAAGGTAAGGGAAGCCACCGACCAGCCTAATTCCAATTTAGTAAGGCCAAATTCTGGTTCTATAAACTTAAGAACCCCAGAAATTACTGAGGCATCAAAACCCATAAGTAGACCACCGAGGGCTACAATTAGGGCAATGGTCATTATCGCTCTTTTATGTTCCATATTAAAAGGTTTATGAGAAGTACCACCAAAGAAGCAGAACTAAAACAACTACGATTACACTGTTTATAATATTTAGAAGACTCGGCTTTTCGCCGGATGGGTCTTTGGCCTTGATTCCATTAGGCTGCGCCTCACTTGCATAACTTACGCTTATTAAAACACCCGAAGAAATAAGGAACAAGAGCAAAGCGAAATGCAAGAAATTAATTTCGGCAAACCATAATAAAAAACCTGACCAATTTTCCTTGGTTAGCTCTAGGATTAATCGAGCTGCGCCTAAGACCGCACCGCTAATTAATGCATACTTAGCCCCTTTAGCATTGAGTCGTTTCCAGAATATTCCCAATAAGAATACGGCCGCTATTGGCGGAGAAATATAGGACTGCAGACTTTGCAGTTTTTGGAAAAGCCCCCCTTCCAGGAATTGCAACATGGGAATCCAGGCAACTCCCAATACTACCAGACCAGCGGTAGACCAGCGCCCTACCGCCACCAATTTCTTTTCGCTTGCCTCTGGGAAATACCGTTGATACACATCAACGGTTATTAGGGTAGAGCAAGAATTAAATACCGAACTCAAGGAGCTCATTAAAGCGGCTAGCAAACCTGCTACCACTAAACCCCTTAAACCTGCAGGTAAAAGTTGCATTGTTATTAAAGGTAAAGCCGCATCGTAAAGCGGTTTGCCGTTTTCCATTGGAAAGCTAATCAAGGCATCCGGGCCCTTTGACAGCTCGTAGGCGATTAAGCCGGGTATTACGAATAAGAATAAAGGAAGGATTTTTAAGGCCGCCGCGAATATGCTACCCTTGCGGGCCTGATCTAAATTTCGAGCCGCTAGCACGCGCTGCACAATAAATTGATCGGTACACCAATACCATATTCCTAAAATAGGGGCTCCAAATAAAATACCGGTCCAGGGGAAATCGGGATGATCAAAACCGCGCCATAAACTTAGATATCCTGGCTCTGCTCTTTGCACCAAAGTCTCCCAGCCGCCCAAATGATTTAGCCCAATAAAAGTTATGGCAATGGAAGAACCTAAGAGGATAAACATTTGCACCATATCGGTGTAAACCACCGCCTTCAAGCCACCGAACAGCGTATAAATACCGGTAGCAACAACCACTATTGTTGCGCCAAGCCAAAAGTCAATCCCCAGCAAAGCGGTAAAAATGATCCCCCCAGCCATAATGGTGAGCGCTATTTTGGTTAGCACATAGCCAATGATTGAAAGCCAAGTAAGGTAAGTACGCGACCAATTATCGAAGCGTTTTTCCAAAAACTGTGGCATGGTAAATATGCCGGTGCGCAGATAAATTGGCACAAATACCCAGGCCAATAAAAGGAGCATAAAAGAAGCGAGCAATTCAAATTGTGCTACCGGGAAATCTCCTGCTGCACCAGCTCCCGCCAAACCTACCAAATGTTCGGAACCAATGTTGGAGGCAAAGAGCGAAGCGCCCACGATAAACCAAGGTAAGTTTCGACCACCTAAAAAATAAGCAGAACTATCATTGTCTAGACCCCGCTTTCGGTCGCGCAAGTACAAGACAATAAAGATTCCGAATATTAAAATGAAATAAGCCGCGAGGATATAGTAATCTATCGAGTGAAGAGAATTTTGCTCCATACGGCTCGCTGAGAATTACAATTCGAAAGAGAAACCTTTCGCAATTAATTCATCGTAACGCTTCTTATCGAAAGAATAGAGTCGCGCCGGACGGTGAGGAACATCCTTCTGACTTTCCTTGAGATTTATCAATAAGTTCATCGCTAAGATGCGCTTGCGGAAATTGGCTTTATCATAGACCTCATTTAATAAGGCTTCGTAAAGCGCCTGTAAATCGGCTAGAGCGAACTTTTGCGGCAAAAGCTCAAATCCAACTGGCTGATGACGCACACGCTGACGCAAAGTCTGCAGGGCATCTTCCAAGATTTCATCATGATCAAAGGCCAGTCCCGGCACCTCTTCTAAATCTACCCAGTACACCCCTTCAGCCCAAGCTGAAGCGTGAGGGTCATGCTTGGCAATATCAATTAAAGAATAATAAGCCGTAGTAATTACTCGACCCGCAGGGTGACGATCCACCTTACCGTATACCTTGGTTTGCTCCATAAAAAGCTCGCTAATACCGGTAAGGTCTTTTAATATGCGCTTAGCAGCGACTTCAATATTTTCATTAGGATAAACCAAATCACCTGGCAAGGCCCAAGAGCCGAGGTACGGCTCTGCTCCCCTTTTAATAAGGAGTACCTTTAAGCGTTTTTCGTGATAACCGAAAACCACGCAATCCACAGACAAGCCAAATTGAAAAAACTTGTCGTAGGAAATTGCATAATAAGGTACCGCGAACTGTGATTTTTGCTCGAGCACAGGCTCTTTTTCCTTGATTTCTGCCATTTTTTTGGTCTGGGATTCCAAAGATACTAAATTTCTATTAGTAGCATCTACTATAAGTGTATTCTTTACAATTCATTTATTTACAAGGATTTAACATATTAATAGTCTAGTTTTTTACTTACTTATTGTTTTTTTGACCAAAAGTCATATCTTCGTAACAAATTAACTTACAATGAACAAGACTATTCTTTTTGCTTTTTTATTGTCTGCCTTCGGTTTACAGGCCCAAATGGACACTGTAACCTTTAAAGTAGATATGAACCTTTACAGTGGTTCTTTTACCACCGTAAATGTGAACGGAACATTTAATGGCTGGTGTGGTGCCTGTAATCCTATGGCCGACCCAGACATGGACGGCGTTTGGGAAGTAGCCCTTCCTTTACCTGCCAATGACACCATTGAGTACAAGTTTACTGTTGATGGTTGGACCGATCAAGAGAACTTCGCTGGTGGCGAGCCTTGTACCGTTACTAACGGCGGTTTCACTAACCGTTATTTAACTTATGCCGGTAATACTGTATTACCAGTAGTATGTTGGAATTACTGTGTAGACTGTGCTAGCATTCCTGCTGCCCCTGCTCTACCTATCGACTTCGAAAGCACTACCGTAAACTACGCTACGCTTCCTTTTGGCGAATTAAGTGACACTATCGTTGTTGATCCTACCGATCCCAATAATATGGTATGGCAACACGACAAGCCTGCTAATGCTCAGACTTGGGCGGGTGCGGTTGTTGGCTTCGGTGGTATGGCTGCACCAGTACCATTTACAGCTACCGAAACCGTTATGTCTATGATGGTTTGGTCTCCAGACGCTGGAGCGGAAATCCGCGTAAAATTAGAAGTTGCTGGTAACACTAGTGTATCAGTAGAAACTGTAGACACTACTACCGTTGCTGGAGGATGGGAGTTATTAACTTTCGACTTCGCCAACAATGCCGCTGGTACTCCAGCCTTAGACACTGCCGCTGACTACAACCAAGTAGTTGTATTCCCTAACTTCGGTGTAGATGGCGCAACCGCCGGTGCGAAGACTTATTACTTCGACAACATCATGTTCGGTATTCCAATGAATCAGATCGATTTACCGATCACTTTCGAGGATGCAAATACCGATTACAATACCGTTAGCTTCGGTGACAACACCGACTCTATTCAGGTAGATCCAACCGATCCTACCAATATGGTATTGGGTATGACTAAGCTAGCTAGTGCTCAAACTTGGGCCGGTACCGTTATTGGTGACGCTGGTTTAGCTAATGCTATTCCTTTTACCGCTACTCACACTCAGATGTCAGTGCGCGTATGGTCTCCAGATGCCGGTGCTACTATGTTATTGAAAGTTGAAGATGCAAATGACAACACTATCTCTGTTGAAACTTCTGCAACTACTACTCAGGCTGGTGCTTGGGAGACTTTAACTTTCGACTTTAGTAATCACGCTGCTGGTACTCCTGCATTGGATCTAAACCAGACTTACAGCAAAGTAGTATTCTTCCCGAACTTCGGAACGGCTGGATCTACTGCTGGTGAAAAGACTTACTATATCGACGATATCGAATTCGTTGCTAACGTTAGCTTAATTGAAAACAATGAGCTAGCCTTCAATATTGTTCCTAACCCTAACAATGGTTTATTCCGTATCGAAGGAAACTTCAGCGATGCCAATGTTAAAGTGGTTGACATGAACGGAAGATTAATGTTCCAAAGTCGGATCAACGCCAACCAAACGGAGGTTGACTTACGCAACTTCGAGAATGGGGTTTACCTTGTTCTTATCGAAGAAGACGCCAAAGTTTACCGCCAAAAGATGGTATTGAACCGATAGTTCTTTAGTAGGTTACATTTGGTGAAAGCCCCCTGTCTGTCTCCAGCAGACGGGGGGCTTTTTTATTTCCCCTCACTCCAATTGATTTATCTTTCAATTGCCGGCCTTCTAGCCAGATCTAAAAATAAACGCTCATTTTTTCCAACCTTTATACCATCCCGGTATCCTAAGGGTGTAGAACAAGGAAAACTTGAAGACTGAAACGCTCGTAAAGCAATTCCGAAAAGGAAATCAAATGGCCGCGCAACAATTATATCAATTGTATGCAAAGGCTATTTACAACAGCATTTTGCGCTTAGGCTTTAGGCCTGAAGAGGCTCAGGACCTTTTGCAAGAGAGTTTCATAAAAGGCTTTAATCAAATTTCGGAGCTTAAAGAGGCGGCCGCCTTTGGTGCTTGGCTCAAACGAATTGCGATAAACCTTGGTCTTCAAGAAATTCGGAAGCAAAAACGGACTGCACCCTGGCTTGAACTTGAAGAGATTGCAGAAGATCTAAGTGAGCAGGAAGAAAACTGGCCAGATATAGGTTTTCACGAGCTGCAAACCGCTCTAGGAACTCTGCCTGCAGGCTGTAAGCTCATTTTTGAACTGTATTTTCTCGAGGAATACAGCCATCAAGAAATTGCTTCCGAAATGCAAATAAGTGTATCGACTTCTAAAAGTCAGCTGCACTATGCCAAGCGTTTATTGCGTGAAAAATTAAATCAGCATTATGAAGCTTAAACAACTCATCGATAGGCATCGAGATGACTTCGACCAAGAGGCGGTGCCCGCAGGGCTGTGGACACAAATCGAGCCCCAGCTCGCAAAGCAAGAGGGAAAAAGAACCCGACTAGCTTGGTACAGTGCCGCAGCGGCAATTTTAATTGCCAGCTTTGCTTGGTGGCAATGGCCAGAACCTAGTCCATCTTTAGAGCCTGCTCAACTGCCGAATAGCTTCATTAGTCTTGAAAAAGATTACCAGCAAAACCTTGCTCAAATTGAGGCGATGATCCCCTTGGATCGTTACCGAGATGACCCAGAGTACCAATGGGTCTTTGACGAGCTTCAAGAGCTAGAAAGCATCAACCAACATTACCGCCAAGATGTTGCTGCTCCCGTACCAAGGGAAGAGCTGCTAAAGGTCTTAATTGATTATTACGAAAAACGTTTGCGCCTCATCCGAAAGCTACAAATGGAAATAGAACGAAATCAAAAACTTAGTAGAAATGAGAACTTTAATTTATAGTCTTTTGGGGCTGGCCTTTGTAATAAATGCCAGGGCGAAGGATGTACAGTATTTAGTGGATAAGGTAGCCGTAGTAGAAATGCCAGCTGCCCGAAATGTAGAGCTAGATATTAATGCCAAGAATACTAAAACCGAGATTATTGTTTGGGACCAAGACAAGGTCTATATCGAAGCTAATTTCTCTTATCGTGGCAAAGAAGAGCACCCTAAAATAAAGGAGTTCTTGGAAGAGTATGAAGCCAATGTGAAGAAAGGTGTTAAGGGGGATAAGCAAGCTATTAGCATAGACACCTATCGTAGCCTGCCCTCTAAAGTTAAGATTGGCTGGGAGGAGTTTGCTTTCTTCAACTGGACCTTCTCTCCCGATGAGGTCGAAATACGGTATACCATTAAGATTCCAAGCAAGGCAAGACTCAACTTACGACATTCTTACCGTCAACTGGAGCTCGTAGGCAGAATTGAATCTTTGCGATTAGAGCAATATTCAGGGAAACTTAAAGCGGATGAAATCTTCACTGCAGAAATGGACCTAAAGTATGGTGAAGCTCAAATCAATCGCATTCAGGACGCTCGGATTAATGCCTATGAAAATGACCTTATGGGTGAAGACTGGCAAAGGCTGCAACTCAATGCAAAATACTCTAATCTTAAAGTGAAGAAAATTGCGCGATTGAACAGTGAGGCTTACGAAAGCGAATATCGGATTAAGGACTTAGGAGAACTCCAGGGGAAATTCAAATACAGTCGATTGGAGAGCGACAAAGCGCGCAGAATAAACATGAGTAATTATGAAACCAAGGTTTACTTGAAGGAATTAGAGGAACTTCAACTTGGAGAAACTAAGTATTCTCGCTATGAAATTGACAAGGTAAAACGCATCAAAATTGGGCAGGCCTATGAAGATAAAATGATGGTGAAAGAAGCTCTTGCCCTCGATGCCGGCCAAAGCAAGTATTGCCAGTATAGAATAGAAAAATTAGGCCGCTCCTACTCCCTTATGGGTTACGAATGTAATGTAGATATCGGTGGTCTTGGAGAAGAATCTGGCGATATTAAAATTGATGGCAAATACCTTAAAATCGACATCGACCTAGATGGGCGTGCGTTTCAACTAAATGCAACAATGCAGTACGGAAAGCTCTCTTATCCAGAGCACTTGGTAAAAGCTCATATAATGGAAAGTGGCAGTAATTATTCGGCTACCATGAATAGCGTCGAAAAGTCGGATAAGCAATTCACCATCCTCATTAATGGTTACGAGGTGAAAGCCAGAGTTCATTAGGCTAAAAAATCAGAATAAGCCATAATTGGGCCCAGGATAACAATTACAAATGTTGTTCTGGGCCTTACTTATTTCATCCAGATCACCGAATTGTAATCATCGTATTCATTGGGTTCAAAGAGGGGATTATTAGGATCCCGAACCCAATCTTCATTAAGAATAAATTTATAGCGCGTTTTACCCTGCGGCAGATGTACATCAATATGCCAGCCATCAGCCTGCTTCTCCAGAGTATAACCATTCTCTGGCCAGGCATTAAAATCACCCGAAAGGCATACCCTTTCTAATCCCTTTTTATGAGGATAAAAGAAGTGCTTATTTGGGTTTAGGGATAAGACCGAATTCTTGGTATTCCCTTCCCCATTGGTATGCGGATTATTAGGGTCAATAATCCACTTATGACCGTATTCGAGAACAAATTTATACTCATAGTTGCCGGGTGCTAAAACATAGGGCAAGATCCAACCACTGTCGGTTTTGGTCATCTTTAGCTCAATCGGATTCCAATCATTAAAACTACCGGCAACCACCGGAGCTGCGGCATTTTTATAACCTGGCAAGTAGAAATAAAAAGTATCCCCGATGGCCATGAATGAATTTTCGTTGCCCTCTTCATCTTTACGGATGACAGGGTTCGTAGGGTCGGTAATCCATTCTCCGTCCACAATAAACTTATAGGCATGGGTTCCCTCTTCAAGGTAGCAAGGGCGCTCCCAACCCCCTTTCACCTTTATAAAGCCTTGATTATCTGGCTCCCAATTGCTAAATGATCCGGCTAAGTGCACTTTTTGGGCCTTTTTATAGCCGGGTAAGAAGAAACTGTAGTTTTCCTTGAAGTAAACAGAGTTCTCATTCCCTTCCCAATCATTGGCTTTAAGCCTATTGCGGGGGTCCATTAACCAATGACCATTCACAATGTATTTGTAATAATGTGCTCCTTCACCTAGGTTGATATCAGCGTAATAACCCGAGTCACAGGCCGTCATCGGACAAGCACTAGTTGACCACTGATTAAAGGTACCACTGAGATATATCGATTCGGGTTTAGCTCCCTCTACCTTTAGGAAAAAGCGGGTTTTACTATTGTCCAGCTCCCAGACCGCCGGTTTCGAAAAAACATTATACCCAAAACGGTAGTCATCGACAAAGGACTTGGGTCCAAGGCCCAGTACTTCCATTAAAGTTTTTTGCTCCTTCGGCTTTCCTTCTAATCCCTTTAAAGGTTTGCGTAGAATAATTTGTTGCTCATTGACCTCAACCACTTGCCAGTGACTAGCTGAGCTAATTTGTTTCTCATGATAAAGCGCCAAAGCCTCGGGTTTAATATCACAAGTCCCCAATAGGCTATCGATGGTTGTTTGAGACAAATCTCGGTCGACATAACAATAGAGGTCGACTCCCACAATTTGGTAATCGATGCCACCCTGTTTCTGCCCTTTCAGCGCAAGCGCGAGAAGACCAAAGAATAGGACCATTAGCCCCTTATAAAAAGCTTTAATAGACATTTAAAATTAGCTCCTGCGTCTTAAAATTAATACATAAACTACCCTCTTTGAGCAGGTCATAGCCGATAAACCCTTCGATGTGTTTTCCATAAGCCTGGCCTATGGCTTCAAGGTCGGCAATAAGCACCTGCCGATTACTTAAGCTCATGCCGATATCAATGCACCGAATGGCCCCTAAAAGTACCTCCGAGCGTGAGTTCCCCGCCCCTAAAAGAGTGCTGCGACGAATTATTCGGATATCCTGGTAGGCTGGCGCCGGTAAATCATTATTCAATAAAATCGCTTCGGCACCTGAATCAATGCAAAATGTAAGGGCTTGATCGTTGATCTTGGCCTTGACCAATATTGCATTATTGCTTAATTCGAATGGAATCCTGTATTCGTTGATCTTGGGCTCATAGGGTTGATCTAGGCGCCTACCGCTCCGGTCCACGCGGTAAATAATAATTTGCTCTCCCTTAAAATCTATCTCAATTTCCATCCGCATAAAAAGGTTTACTCCTAACAAACCCAAAATCTGCACCCCCAGTCGGTTCTCGATTACGGAGAGATCGCTCACGTCGGCTTCGACATTATCGTAATACATCCCAAGCATCTTTAGCTTGTTTACGCGAGTAACCTTTTGGTTTAATTGATTACCGTTTACATCGGTTGCCATCATATCCGGAACCTCCTCATAGTCCCGGAAATAAGTCTGATTTAAAACTAAATAAGGGGCGCCCGTATCAAAGATGAAATTGCCTCGAATACCATCCACCACGGCCTCTACGATAATAAGATTGCCAATGTTCTTCATTGGTAAAACCAGACGGTTAAACTCACCGTGAGGCACGGGCCTTTGCATCATTAAGCGCTTATTATAGCGGCCAAAATAAAGCCCATCATCCGCGGAAGCGAATGAGCTAAAAAGGATTAAAAATAAAAGTATAAAGCGCTTCACTGTTTTGCTTCGGCCCTAAGTTGGGCACTGGTTTTACGGGAGCCATCGTGACTCCAACCGGGCGGACCAAATAGGTATTGCCAGGTGTAGCGCGGGTTTTTTCGGATATCCTTGAATATATCAAGCCACTCATGGGTAGCGATATATAGTGGGTTAAAGCTAGTAATATTCTTGGTTAAACCGTAATTCGGGTGTTCCTCTTCTTGCACAAAGGTCCCGAACATGCGGTCCCAAATAATTAAAATACCGGCGTGATTCCGGTCGAGGTACTTAACATCGCTACTGTGGTGCACGCGATGGTGACTGGGGGTATTAAAAATAAACTCGAACCAAGCAGGCATCCGATTAATTAACTCGGTGTGGATCCAGAATTGATATAACAAACTTATACTGTGCATAAAAAGGATGGCTAAGGGGTGAAAGCCTAACAATGGCAGCCAAAGATAAAATAGGAAGGATCCGGTAATGCCTCCAGTCCAGGTCTGGCGTAATGCGGTAGCTAAATTGTAATTCTGAGAACTGTGATGAACGACGTGGCTAGCCCAAAAGTAACGCACGGAATGAGCAC
This sequence comes from uncultured Flavobacteriales bacterium, assembly GCA_913055685.1. GTDB lineage: Bacteria > Bacteroidota > Bacteroidia > Flavobacteriales > Schleiferiaceae > Croceimicrobium. The sequence continues at coordinate 711,249 of CAJXKC010000001.1, read as the reverse complement.
TGCGGTGAAACCAATAATAGCTGAAATCGTCACCTAAAAACAAAAGGAGCCAGTACCACCATGAGAATTCCAAGTCGAATAAGCGGTATTGATAAACCAAGCTGTAGGCCCCAAAAATAAGTCCTTTGCTCACCAAGCCCACTGCCACATTTCCCAATCCCATACCAATGCTGGACAAAGCATCTTTTGCCTGATAAGTAGGTATGCGCCGCCAAGCGGTTAAAAGCACTTCTAAAAGCACAAAGCCCACGAAAAAAGGGATAGCGGCATGAATAAGATTAGGAAATTCCATGGCCTAAAAATAAGGAATGCTAAGGAATCTAAAAACGGCTCAAAAGGGATTCCTATCTTTACGGAAATTAGCATTTTTGGCCCCTAAATTCTACTAATGATCTTAGACCTTTTACGGCAAATACTAGGCGATTCAATTTCCATCTTCACGATTATGAACCCCTTATCGGTAGGGGTAATTATGATGGGCTTATTGGATCAAGACACCTCTAAAAAGGAGATCGCTCAAATTGCCACCAAAACCAGCAGAGCGGCTTTTATTGCGATGCTAATTACCTTTCTGGTGGGTAATTACATTTTTGAATTCTTTGGTATTTCGCCCCATGGTCTGCGCATTTTTGGGGGTACAATCCTCTTTATTATGGGCTTAAATATGGTTCAGGGTCACGGTAAAAAAACAAACCACAGTGCCAAGGAGCAAGAAGCAGCAATGGAGCGTGAAGACATTAGCATTGTTCCTTTGGCTATTCCAGTAACCATGGGAGCTGGATTAGCGACCACTTTAATTAACCTAAGTATTGCCGCCAGTAAATGGCAGGACTATGTTAGCGGTATTGTGGCCATATTAGTCTGTTCCCTAGCTGCCCTGCTAATCTTACGACGCATGCCCTACATCAAGAAAGCCCTTGGCGATAATGGACTAAAGGTTTTTAACCGTATTATGGGACTAGTGGTTGGGTCTTTAGCGGCTCAAATGTTCTTAAACGGAGTCTTTGGACTCTATGAAAACTTCGCGGCCTAATGTTATACTTCGCAATAATCTTAGCCTTTATAATTGGTTTTGGACTCGCCTGGCTAGTGCTAAAAGACCGACCTCAAGCTCAGAATGTAGAAGAGCTCAAAGGTCTGGAAACGGCCTTAGCGGTGGCGGAAGAAAAACAGCGTGATAGTCAGGCAAAAGTGCAAGAACTTCTAGTAAAAGTTGAGGAACTACAATCGAAGGAAAAAGAGTCCATTCGCCTACAAAGTCAGCTGGAAAGTCAGCTGCAGGCCGAACGCGATAAATTGGCCCATCAAGAAAAGGACCTGGCCGAATTGCAAAAACGCTTCAGCGAAGAGTTTAAAAATCTAGCTCAAGGGATTCTAGAAGAAAAGTCCCAAAAATTTACCCTTCAGAATAAAGAAAACATTGAAGGTCTTTTAAAGCCTCTGTCCGAAAAAATTAAAGAATTTCAATCCAAAGTTGAAGACAGCAATACCGCCGACGAGCGTCGCAATGCCACCCTCATTGAGCAATTGAAAAACCTTAAGGAACTTAATAAGAGCCTGGGCGACGAAGCTCGAAGCTTAACTAAAGCGCTGCGCGGAGAGAGTAAAACTCAGGGTAACTGGGGCGAAATGCAATTAGAGAAAATTCTAAATGCCGCTGGCCTAGAAAAAGACTTACACTACAGCAAGGAAGAGAATTTTAAAACCGAAGACGGTAAAAACCAAAGGCCCGATTATTTAATTAAGCTACCCGATGGGAAGCACCTCATCTTAGACTCTAAGGTTTCACTCACCGCTTACGCACGTTATGTGGAGGCCGAGGATGAGAGCGAAAAAGCCTTACAGTTAAAGGCGCATTTAGCCAGTTTATCAAGTCACATTGATCAGTTAAGCGCGAAAAATTATCCCGATTTGAAAGGCGCGAATAGTCCAGATTACGTTTTGTTGTTCCTGGCCAATGAACCCGCCTTAAATTTAGCCTTCCGTGAAGACGGACAATTATTTGAAAAAGCCCTGCGCAAGAATATTGTTTTGGTAAGTACTTCTACTCTATTGGCCACCTTGCGCACCATTGGCTATATCTGGAGGCAGGATGCCCAGAATAAAAATGCGGATGAAATTGCTAGGCAAGCCGGAGGAATGCTCGATAAGTTTATTGACTTCACCAAAGACCTTCAAAAAATAGGTGAACGCATCGACCAGAGTCAGAAAGCCTATGATCTGGCCTTCAACAAACTTAAGTCGGGTCGCGGTAACTTAATTGGAAGAGCCGAAAGATTGCAAGATCTGGGGGCGAAATCTAAAAATGACAAACAATTAGACTCTAAGCTCTTAGACCATTCAGATGATGAAGATTAAACTCTTTGGCACCTTAGTATTTTTATTCTTGCTTGGCGCTTGTGGCAGTACTTCCGACGAAAGTCGTAGTATCCTACCTGAGATCTCGATAGTTTCACCCAGTGATACCCTAAGTCAGCAGATGCCCATTCCGGTAGAAGTTTTAGTAAGCGATAATAATGGCTTGCTGTACACCGAAATTCGCTTGCAAAAGCCGGGCGACACGCTTTATTACGAAAACACCTTTTCTCTTAGTGGCCAATCCAAAAAGATTGCTTTTGAAATAGATACCCCTTTGGGCCAAAGGATGTTAGGAGAGCATCTTATCGAGATACTTTGCGTAGACGAAGATGGAAATCGGGCGCTTCGGGATACCAGCTTTTTCGTGAGATAAAATCAAAACCATGACTAAAAAAGACCTCTTTATTCTGCTGCTTAAAATCTTTGGATTGTCTTCCATTTTGGCAGCGCTTTCATCCGGACTACTTGCAAGCTTAAGCACCGCAATGATGTACGGAGATTTTTTAAGTATTGTCATCATTATCTTGGCTTCTCTACTGGTAATAGCCTTGTTCGTTCTCCTGGTCTTCTATGCTCCCAAAATTGTGTCACTCTTGCGCTTGGAAAAGGGCTTTGAGGAGGATCGCATTGAACTAGGCCAGCTAGAAAGCTCGCATATCTTGAAGCTGGGAACTTTCATTATAGGGGGTCTTAGCTTTATAAATTACTTCCCAGACTTCATCAGCCGCAGCATACATCTATTTAAGCTTAGCCAGATGCGCTTAGAGTACACCGAGATAGATTATCTGGGATGGATGATTTCGGGCATCAGTCTTCTTGTGGGCTATTTGTTAATGACCAATTACTCGCGAATTGCTCGTTTCTTTCTTCAAAATAACTCTGACGAAAATGGAAGCCTCCATCGCCATGAATAGATATTACCTACTACTTTTTATTCCTCTCATAATAGCCTGCCGGAGCTACAAGGTTTCTAATTTAGAAGCAGGAATTGAGCCGAAAAACTATCTAAAAGCAGCGTTCATTTTAGACACCAATTTGTATCCTAGTCGAGTTTTGGTAGGCGACTTTAAAGTATTCGATGGACTACCCTGGTCATCCATAAAAAGTCAGGCTGAAGCTATGGCCCTCGAAAATCAGGCTAATGCAATCTGGGTAGAAAGCTTCCGTAACCGAGGAATTTCCATGCGAGGTAAGTTATATCAAATTGAGCCTGCGGAATTAGTGGAAAAAAAGCACTTTCCTACCGAGGCTAAACTGCACATTTTCCGAGATGAATTGGGTAGTCCATTAGGGAAGGCATTCAAATGCAATTTGAAGGTAAGTGGAAAAGAGATCAGCTTAAAGGATCAAGCGATCACCAGTATAAGGCTCAAGCCTGATGCGCAATTTATTCGAATTGAAGTAGGTGGCATTGAAAAGGAGATCTCCTTAAACGCTGGGGTCAATTACCTCTGGGTATACCGCGATATTCGGAGCAATGTTGCTGGCGGCTCTACCTCAGTGGCGATGGGCGGATTTATTCTGGAAAAATTAGAGGACCCAATACGCGGGGCACTCTGGGTAAAAAGTCTGCAAAGGGCAAAAGAGTAATAGCCTTTTATAAATCCTTACCTTAGAGTATCTAAGTTTTGCTAATTATGAAAGTTACTGCCGCTCAGAACGACCGTATTGCCAAGATGAGCTTTGCCTCGGTTTACCCGCACTACATCACGAAAGTGGAAAAAAAGGGAAGGACCAAAGCCGAGTTATTAGAGGTGATTGAATGGCTAACGGCTTATACAGAGGCAGATTTGGAAAAACTCGTCGCCGCTAAGGCAAGTTTCGAAGAGTTCTTCGCCAAGGCTCAGCTCAATCCCAATGCTAAATTAATTACCGGCGTCATCTGCGGCTACCGCGTGGAGGAGATAGAGTATCCCCTTACCCAGCAAGTTCGTTACTTGGATAAACTTGTGGATGAGTTAGCTAAAGGGAAGAAGATGGAGAAGATTCTTAGGACGAGCTAAGCCAAGTTTTCATATCCTAAATAGACCTATTCCATATTTTCTCTAGGCTTTGTAAATTAGGCCATAGGTTTAGCATTAATGATTTAAACGATGTTCAAGAACTTCAGTCTACTTTCATTTCTCTTATTAGGCTCTATCATCCTTTCGGCACAAAGTATACCTATTCCAAATGGCTATAAAATTTTAAGTAGCGCAAAGGGGGATTTAGATAATGACGCAAAACAAGAGTTGGCGGTGATTTATCACACCAACGAAGAGGACGGTGTCCCTGGTGAAATTATTATTTATCAGAATAAGAAGGGAGTATGGCAAAAATGGTTAAGCTCTAAACAGGCTATTTATGGATCAATAATGTCTGGTATGTTCGGTGATCCAAATACCCAGGTGTTTATTCAAAACGGCATTTTAAAATTAGAAGCAAGAGGAAAGGAAACTAGTGGAAGTTGGAACATTAAAGATGAATATAGGCTTCAAGGAGATAATCTCTATTTAATCCGTTTTGAATCCAGTTTTTTCAATGCTTGCGAACTAGATGAAAAGATTGAGTACGACAGCAAGCTGGGAATGCTTAAGTTAAAGGTAATATATCCCGCCTGCGAAGCAGAAGAAAGAGATAAAGCAGAGGTGCTTGAAGAAAGCTTTTTCAAAAGTATTCCTAGGATAAGTTTAGAAGGACGCCGAGAAAAGGAGATTATTATTAATTCGCCCAAGCATAACTATGAAATAATCCTTTCTGGAGGGATTTAAAAGGACTTTAATAAAGACCCTTCAAAATTGTCAAGTTTTATCCAGGTATATAAGTCTGTTCGAAGGTTTACCAAAGCTAATTACAATCCTAGTAGTCGTTCACAGTTTGCGGTTTGGGAGAATGAGTTTTTTTCTAAAGCCGGTTATTGGAAAGAAGGGACTCTTTATTTAAACGCTATGGCGCGGACTAATATTAGCCTTGAAAACAAAGAGCTAATTATATTACAGGAAGAGCCAAAATTAAAAGCACAGGAGCCTACAACTCAGGAAGTAGGCGAACTTCACTCCTTCCAACAATTAACCGCTCCGCAGGCTTACGAAATATTCTATATTAAGCGCTCAGAAAAGGGCTTTTCCATTCACCTTAATTACGACGATCATTCTATGAACATTGGTATACCCAAAAGGTCCAATCATAAAATAGCGGACTTAAGACGAGGTGAAGCGATTCGTTATCGCATAAATGGGAAGTCTGACTTCAGTCTTAGCCGAGGTAAGGAGCGATCCTTTACTGAGCTTGATTATATAATTTATTATCAAGGCGAAATTGAACGGCTAGTATATCTAGCCAGCAATAAGATAGAAACTCGCAAAGGCATTCCACTTCAATCTATCAAGGAAGTAGACGAAAGGAAGTTTTTAAGTTAAAAACTTCCTCTTAAGCGCTTATCGTCCATGGCATCAAAACCGGGACGAACAAATAAATCCAATTCTGGAAATTCGAAGTACAACAGTTTAATTAGGCGATTGGTATCACCCAGTAAGTCTATCAATTCATCATGATTAAGCACCTCTTTCTCTAGTAAGTCCTCAAAAGCCAAACGCAAATGCTTGAGCGCTAAGCAGGCTACTTTGGCACTACCGTTCCAATCGCTTTGAATGGAACTCGCCATATTCAATTCATCGTGCTTACCGCCCAGAGCACGGGTAATCTTAGGGCCAATAAAATACGAATAATGACGCATTACCTGCAAAGAATTATCGAGGATTAAGTCGTCCAAGTCCTTTAAAAAGGCTTGCTTGGCAAGCTTTTGGGCCCATGCACTCTTAGTGAATTCAATAAGGGCCGCCTGGTACTTCTTATGCCATTTATTGAAAAAAAGCGTCAGTGGTGATTTTTGAATATCAAAGGGCCCCGCTTTTTCCCTGGCCTCCATTCTTTTTTGTAAGGCTTCCGCCTGATTTAAATCGAGGCTTTGAAAGGGATGTGGCGCTTCCTCAGAAAGGCGCTCTTCGAGGCCTTCACTCCAATCTATTTCTTGCGAGTCGTCCTGCTTAGCTATGTAAAATGCACAGCGCCCTTGAAAGGGACAGCGCTCGCACCAGCGATTACAGTACTTATGAATAGAGGGAATTCTTTGCAAAGCCTAATTTTCAACTAAGATAAAAAAAGGGGCAGCCTTTTGGACTACCCCTTGTATAATTACTTTGTAATAAGACCTTTAACGCAAGCGATCCGCTTCACGCTCTTCTACAATTTCATTGGTGCGCTCAATGGCCTTTTTCAGTTTATAATCGCTCCAGCTATTCTTATAAAACTTATTGAAATACTCATCCAGCTTGCGAATCACAAAGACATTATATGCCCCTTGCAGTTTTCCCATACGGGTAGGATTGAGGGTCCTTAAACTCAGCGAAAAGCTTCCGTCGAGGTATTGGATATAATGCCAAATGCCACTAGGCATAAACAGGGTTTCACCCGGTAAAAGGTCGGTTTGCCAGCCCTCCGCCAATTTTAAAGCCGGAAACTTTTCGTAATCGGCATTGCCTATATCGGCCGCACTATGGGTGGTAAATGGAAGTTTGTAGAGGTATTTCGTCTGACTCTGATCAAACAAGGTGATGCGTTTGGTACCCCCAAACTGCGTAATGAACACATTGGAAAGGTCGATATCGTAATGCAAACGAACATCAGAGCCAGCGGCACCAAAAAACATATAAGGATAGTCTTTCAGATACCCATCCATAATAGGAGGGTAATCAAAGTCTTCTAGTAAATCGGGCTCCAGTTTAAAGAGGTTAAAAAGGAAAATGCGCAAATCAGAGGGCACATCATTTTCGAGCATGTCCAGGTAGTCCTTAAAAGGCACCTCCTTTACGGCCGGCATTTCGATGCGAGTGGGTTCATTGTCTTGCCAAGCTCCATGTAATTTTACCTGGTGGTGACCCGCTTTTTCCTTTAAGAAGTCGTAGGTCCACTTCGTTCGCGCAGCCCATTCTTTCGAATAGTTCTTGAGCTTAACCGGAGTGAGGGTTTTAACGTATTTCTGATAGAATTCCTCCGGACTTATATCTTCTACTACGTCTACTTCTTTAAGTCGCATCTCATTTGGGGCTTTGGCCCCCTTTAAAAGTTAAAACACACATTCTTTGCTTCGGTAAAGAACTTAAGGGCTTCGAAGCCCCCTTCGCGACCCACGCCGCTGTTCTTCATACCGCCAAAGGGTGTGCGCAAATCTCGTACCAACCAATCGTTAATCCACACTATTCCGCTGTGAATTTCCTTAGCAACGCGATGGGCTTTATTAAGATCCTGAGTGAATACCGTACAGGCTAATCCGTATTCGGTGCTATTGGCCATCATTAACACTTCCTCTTCGGTCTCGAAGGGCGTTAGGGTTACTAATGGGCCGAATACTTCTTCTTGGTTTACTCGGCAATCAAAGCTAAGTCCCTCTATAACAGTAGGCTCCAAATAATAACCTCCATCATAAGGAGCCGCAAGCTTTACCTGCTTTCCTCCGTGAAGGATAGTTCCCCCTTCTTCCTTCGCTAATTGGATGTAGCTTAAAATTTTCTCCATATGAGCTTTGGAAACCACCGCTCCCATGCGCGAATCTGATTCTTGCGGGGGTCCAACTTTTAATCCCTTTACCCTTTGGACAAAGGCCTCCTTAAACTTCTCATAAATGCCAGACTGTACAAATATCCGGCTGCCACAAAGACAGATTTGACCCTGATTAGCAAAAGCTGCTCTGACACTAGTTTTTACCGCTCGGTCGAAATCACAGTCATCAAAAACTATATTAGGGTTTTTCCCACCTAGCTCTAATGACATTTTTTTGAAACGAGGTGCCGCCAATGCTGCTATACGAGCGCCGGTTACGGTACCTCCGGTAAATGAAATGGCCTTTACCAAGTCGTGTTCAACCATAGCCTGACCTGTTTCTGCACCCAAGCCATGCACGATGTTTAAGACTCCAGCTGGGAAACCAACCTCCATGCAAATTTGAGAAAGCAAATAAGCCGTAAAAGGGGTTACTTCAGAAGGTTTAGCTACAACACAATTCCCAGAAGCTAAGGCCGGAGCAATTTTCCAGGTGAATAAATAGAGCGGTAAATTCCAGGGAGAAATACATGCTACCGTACCTAAAGGTTGGCGCAAAGTGTAATTAAAGCCCTTCTCACCCATGTTATGGAATTCGTCCTCTTGGTGAAGGATAGCGGTTGCAAAAAAGGCAAAGTTATCCCGAGCTCGAGGGATGTCTACCGATTGCGCGAGTTTCAAAGGTTTACCGTTATCCTTACTTTCAGCCATAGCTAATTCATCTAGCTTTTCGCTGATGCGATTACTCACCGCCATTAAGTGCTTACTACGCTCGGCATTGCTTAGGGCAGACCAAGCTGGGAAAGCTTTTTGAGCGGCTTTTACCGCTAGTTCGACATCCGCTGAGCCCGAACGTGGGATTAATGAATACACCTTACCAGTGGCAGGCTCAATATTGTCGAGGTAATCGCCGCCCATTGGCGCCAATAATTCCCCTCCGATATAATTTGCAATCTTTTCCATGCTTATAAGTTTGGCGTTCTTCCGCCGTCTACTGGTACGTTTATGCCACTAATGTAGGCTGCCGCTGGGGAGGCCAAGAAAGCAATTGCATTAGCCACTTCTGATGGGTGGGCAAAGCGCGCCAATGGAATTTCTGCACACATTTCGGCTTCCACTTCCGATTCAGGACGACCCGTTTTTTGCGCTTTATTGCTAATAATACTAGTCAACCTTCCCGTTTGGGTAGCACCTGGCAATACATTGTTTACCGTTATTCCTTTAGGACCCAATTCTCGCGAAAGGGTTTTAGCCCAATTAGCTACTGCGCCGCGAATGGTATTGCTAACGCCCAAATTGGGCAGAGGGGCTTTAACCGATGTGCTAATTACATTGATAATACGCCCATAACCGCTAGTTTCCATACCCGCTAAAATGGTCTTGGTAATCAATTGATTGGCCAGTAAATGCCGGCGGAAAGCGCTAATGTATTCTTCTAAATCTGCTTTGTGAGCGGGACCCGCGGGCGGACCCCCAGTATTATTCACTAGGATATTGAAAGGGGCTTGATTGCGAGTCGCCTCAATAAGAACCGACTCCAATGATACCAAATCATCAAAATCGGCTACCAAATAATAATGCTTTTGGTCGTGAGCCGTACTTAAGCCACTTAGTACTTTCTTTAGTTTTTCTTCATTTCGCGCCAATAGGCAAACGGTAGCACCCATGCGGGCCAATTCTTCGGCCGCAGCTTTACCAATTCCGTCGCTGCTACCGCATACTAGCGCGTGTTTTTGAGAGAGGTTTAAATCCATTAAGCGTTTAATTCATCCGATTCTATTTGACCATCACGCAAGCGAATTATACGCTTAGCATGTTGGGCAATGTCTTCCTCGTGAGTTACTAGAATTACTGTATTCCCTTGAGCATGAATATCACCAAAGAGTTTCATGATTTCTATCGAAGTCTTGGTGTCCAAATTACCAGTTGGCTCATCCGCCAAAATAATGGAAGGGTGATTAACTAAAGCCCGGGCTACCGCTACTCTTTGACGCTGACCACCCGAAAGCTGATTGGGGCGGTGATCCATACGGTCGCTAAGAGCTACTTGGTCCAATACCTGCGTGGCGCGTGCTTCGCGATCCGAAGCGCTCATTCCGGCATACACTAGCGGTAAACTTACATTCTCTAAGGCCGTACTGCGGGGCAAAAGATTAAAGGTCTGAAAAACGAAACCAATTTCCTTATTTCGGACCTCTGCTAGGTCATTATCCGTCATCCTACTTACGTCTTTTCCATTAAGGACATAAGATCCAGATGTTGGGGTATCGAGACAACCCAATAAGTTCATTAAGGTAGACTTACCGCTCCCCGACGGGCCCATTAGTGCCACGTATTCGTTCTTCTTGATCTGCAGATCGATGCCCTTAAGCACCTTTACCACCTGATTGCCGAGCGGGAAATCTCGAGTAATCTGGCTCAATTCTATGATGTTCTCCATGTTCAGGCTTGAGGCTTCGAAGATACGATATTGCAGGCGCAAGGGGAAATAAAAGACCAAAGCTTCAGCGGCGCTAAGTTCTCCCGCCCTTATGCAGCCTGGCTAAGAATCTATGATGTCGATAAAATCGAGCGAGGCTTTAATTTAATACCTTTGCGGCTCAATAAAATTGCAAAAAATGACAATGTCAGCAATCCTATTAGGTCTCGTAGGTCCATGGCAAATAATTTTAATCGTTGCTTTGGTGCTATTGCTTTTTGGCGGACGTAAAATCCCTGAGTTGATGCGCGGCCTAGGCGGCGGTATCAAAGAGTTTAAAGACGCCGTAAAAGAAGACGAAGACGAGAAACCTAAGTCAAAGGAATAAAATCAAAAAACCTTGAAGGATTACCATAAGCTCAGCGACATTCAGGCCGACCTAAATGCCGGCTCTATCAATTGTGTATCATTAGTTGAGGATTACCTGAAGCGAATAGACGAGAATCAGGATCTTAATGCTTTTGTGGATGTCTATGCCCACGATGCTAGGGCTCGGGCCACCGTTATCGACGCTAAAATAAAGCACGGTACGGCGGGGAAATTAGCGGGCATGGTAATCGGAATCAAGGATAACATCGTTTATAAGGATCATCCCGTTAGCGCGGCCTCCAAAATTTTAGATGGCTTTCAATCGCTCTTTTCGGCAACAGTTGTTGAACGCTTGTTGGAGGAAGACGCCATAATAATTGGCCGTCTAAACTGTGATGAATTTGCAATGGGGTCTTCCAATCGCTTCAGCAAATACGGAGCGGTAAAGAATCCATTAGATAAGGACCGGGTAGCAGGTGGCTCATCTGGTGGGTCTGCTGCGGCAGTTTCGGCCGGACTATGTCTTGCTTCACTGGGCAGCGACACCGGTGGCTCAATTCGCCAACCGGCCAGTTTTACTGGTATTTACGGCTTTAAGCCGACCTACGGAAGAATTTCTCGACACGGACTTATTGCCTTCGCTTCTAGCTTTGATCAGATTGGTCCTTTTGCCCGCAGTGCAGAAGACATCAGCACCCTCTATGAAGTAATGGCGGGCCCTGATAATTTCGACAACACACTTAGCAAGCAAGAAGTAAAAAAAGCAAGTGAGGCAGAATTGCCCAAGAAATTGCGAATCGCCTACTTCAAAGACGCTTTGGAAAGTGAGAAATTAGACCCCAAAGTGCGTGAAGAAAGTGAGCGTATCATTAAGGAACTCGAAGAGCAGGGCCATGAGGTTAAGGGAATTGACTTCCCTTTCTTAGACACCATGGTTCCCGTATATTACATCCTTACCACGGCCGAAGCTTCTAGTAATTTAGCACGCTACGACGGTATTCACTTTGGCTACCGTAGTGAGAATGCCCACGATTTAGAGAGCACTTATAAGCTTTCACGTACCGAAGGCTTTGGGCCCGAAGTAAAACGCCGAATCCTTTTAGGAACTTTCGTATTAAGCAGCGGCTACTACGATGCCTACTACGGCAAAGCTCAAAAAGCGCGCCGCCTAGTGCAGGATAAAACCAATGAAATATTTGAGGATTTCGATTTAATCTTTTCCCCAACCACTCCGCACACGGCCTTCCGCATCGATCAGGTTGAAAGTGACCCCACTCAAATGTACCTCGAAGATATCTTCACCGTACATGCGAATATTACGGGCTGCCCATCCATTAGCCTTCCCTTAGCCAAACACGAAAATGGCTTACCCCTAGGCATGCAATTTACCGCACAACGCTTCAAAGAAGCTGAGCTCTTGGCCTTTGCGCAAACATTAGTTCACAATTAAGCGTTAAAAATCTCGTTCGTAATTCAAATAGGGTATGTAATTTTTGCGTACCTTTTGCCATTGGCAATTATTCTTCAGTATTCATGAAACGTAGGCTATTACTAACAACGGTTACATCATTAATTCTACCAGGGGCAGTTTTAGCCACCGGTCCGCAAAAAGGTGATACCGATACTATCCCCAAACCAAAAGCGCTAAGCCTGGAAGAAATTGACCTTCAGGATTACCCTTTGGCAGCTCGCCTCGATAGCTTATTGTTCACCAATTTCTTTCAGGACAGCAGTCTAGTGAGCTTTGAGAATCAAAACGACAGCACCGTTTTAAACAGCAATTTAATTCCGGACCTTCACGACAGTATTTATGAGGCGCGTATTGCCGACCTGAATGCTTTAAGTCCCATGGACCTAGATTACAATCCGGTAGTGCGGTCTTTCATCGACCTTTACTCCAAAAAGCGCCGCGAGCAAGTGAGTCGCATGTTAGGATTGGCTCATTACTATTTTCCCATGTTTGAGCAGGCTTTGGATAAATACAATATGCCCCTCGAGCTGAAATACTTAGCGGTAGTGGAATCTGCTTTAAACCCAAAAGCTCGCTCTTGGGTAGGCGCAGCGGGACTCTGGCAGTTTATGTATTCAACTGGAAAGCTCAATGGCTTAACGGTAAATAGCTATATCGACGAAAGAAACGACCCCATAAAAAGTACCGAAGCTGCTTGTAAATACCTTACCAAGCTCTACGACATTTTCGGTGATTGGAACTTGGCCCTGGCCGCTTATAACTCTGGTCCAGGAAATGTGAACAAAGCAATTCGACGCTCTGGTGGTCAGACAAATTACTGGGCCATTCGCCCCTTTTTACCGCGTGAAACAGCCGGTTATGTTCCCGCATTCATCGCCGTAAATTACATCATGAACTTCCATGAAGATCACCTTATTTTCCCTTCAGAGGTTAAACCATCCTACTTTAGCACCGACACGGTGGTGGTTAAGGAAAAGGTGAGCTTTGAGCAGCTTTCTGAGCTTATTGATATGACCGAAGAGGAATTGGAGTTTTTAAACCCTGCCTACCGCTATAAGGTTATTCCCAAAATTTCGGGTAAGCAATACCATTTGATTTTACCTTCGGATAAGATTGGCCTTTTCATCGCCAATGAAGACTCCATCTACAAAATTGCCGAAACCCACTTTGCGCAGAATAAAAAAGCTGCCCCTGCTTTGGTTAAAATGAATGATCGGCTAAGACATAAAGTTCGCAGGGGTGAGGTCTTGGGAACAATCGCCGAAAAATATGGAGTGAGCGTCTCGAGCATTCGCCGCTGGAACGGCTTACGCGGAAATACTATTCGGGTGGGCCAAAGACTAACCATTTATCCCCGACGTTTACCTAAGACTACTGTGGCCTCATCAAGCACTAAAAGTAGCTCAAGCAAACCAGCTGCGGCAAAAGTGAGTACCCCTAAAGGAGAGTATGAAACCTACAGAGTACGCAATGGTGAGACTTTTTACAGTATTGCAAAAAAATACCCTGGAGTGAGCGCTCAGAACATCATGTCCTGGAATGGCATTCGCAATGCGCGTAGCTTAAAACCGGGTATGACCTTAAAAATTTACCCCGAAGGCTAATGAAATCTATCCTTTCCCGCTTCTTGGCATTAACGATAAGTCTTTTTTCTTTCAGCGCTTGCCAGTCATCAGGAGATGGGGAAGGAAAATCGGCAGTAGAACGCCTTTTTCAGAATACTACTTTGCCTTCGGCCAACGGGGGAATTTTAGACATTCTGGTGGTCGCCGAAGACAAGGTTTGGAATGGTACCGCAGGCCGCGCCTTCCAAAGTCATTTTACCGCCATGACCTATGGCTTACCTCAGCCAGAACCACTCTACACCGTGCGGCAAGTTAATCCTCGTGAGTTTAGTGAACTTCTTCAACGCACCCGATATGTAGTAAGCTTAGCAGTGGACGATAGCGCTTATTACCAGGTTCAAAAAGACCTTTGGGCGCGCGGACAATTAGTTGCCTTCTTTCAAGCGGAAGATGAATTGGCCCTGCGGAAAATGATTCTTAAGAATAATTCTGCTTTGGAAGATTTAATTGCCAATCGCGAAGCGGAGCGGCTGACCAAAAAATTAAAGCCTTTAAGCTTAAAGGAGTACCCTGAGTTTTTTGAAAAACACAATTTAAAACTAGACATCCCTCGTGATTTTACCATCAGTGTAGCAGAAGAGGACCTGGTGGTATATTGGAAAAGCACCACTCGTAGTGATAATGGGATTATTATTTACGTAGGTGAACTCCCAGAAGACGAGGCTATAATTGGAAACAACATTATTCCACTTCGTGATAGCCTCACTAAACTTTATGTTCCTGGTTCTCGAGAAGGGAGCTATATGGTGGTCGAGGATCTGATTAAACCTCAAATTAATGCCACCGAATTCCAAGGACGCTTCGCTTTAGAAACAAGAGGTTTATGGCGTACTGTCGGGGATTTGATGGGAGGGCCCTTTGTGAGCTTCACGATTTATGATGAAAAAAATGGGCGCCTCATTTACATCGACACCTTTATGCTTGCGCCTGATAAGAAGAAGCGTAAAAGTTTGTTCGAACTAGAAAGCTTAATACGCACACTCGACTTAGATTAAGTCAGCACCTCTCGTAACACATTGATGGACTTTAAGGGGCCAAAATCATGCAATTGGAGGCGATAATACTGTACCATATTATCCAAGGCTTGTCTTCTCAATTGCGCTCCTTTGAAATCAAAGCTAGGCCATTCTTGCCAATCGTGTTGATATAGATTTCGCCATAGCGCTAATTCTTCACCACTAATGAAATAAGGGTGATGAGGGGCCTCCTCTAGTAATTCCCCATGAAGTAAATCCATATAATTTCCCTCTCCCTCCAAATGAGGTTGAATCCCAAAGTAACGGCTAAGCTCCATTAGAAAAAGTAAATGGAAATTGGCCAGGCCAAGCTGCGCTTTATCCAGAGAACGCATAGCTTGAAAAATGAAGTCAAACAAGCTCGAATTAGCCTCTTCCTCTCGTAAGACTTTCTGTAAAAACTCTGCTATAAATAAGCTAAGGCATGATTTAACTGGATCGAAAAACAAGTCTTGGTAAGAATAAAGTATACGCGCCTCGCGCAAAGCTTTTAAATCTCCCTTCGACTGTTCTTGATATACAAGTTCCAATGCCTGTAAAGCTTGAAAGTGTGCTGGTTTAAGACCCTTATCTGACTTTTTAGAAAGGCTAGCGATTAATCCCAGAGCGCCTTCTTGTGGACTATAAACATTGATGATCACCCGTTTATCCCCGTAAGGAGTAGTGCGCAATACCAAGGCCTGCCCTTTTTTCAGCATTAGTTGAGAATCATAATCTTTGTCACCTCGGTGTTTAGCCCTAAGTCATCGGTGATAAGGGCTAGGTAAATACCGGATCGAACTCTTTGTCCGTCGAAGTTATTGCCCGACCAGATTGCCTGACCACCTTCAGCAACAGTTTCGAAAACGATATTTCCCTCTAGATCAGTAATTTTTACTTGAGCATTGGTAACCAAACCGCGTATTAAAATTGGACCGCCATATTCGGGAGGAACGGGATTGGGATAAGCAAAAACATCGCTCATACTTTCTTCACCAGCGGTAGCCTGACCCTGATAAGAAACGATGCCTTCATCGCTCCCAAAATAAACCATACCAGTGATATCGTCGATCTCAATATCTAAGAGATTATTACTGGGTAAGGGACTATTTTCACTGGAAAAACGCAAGAGCTGTACTCGTCCGTTTTCATTGGTATAGAAAGCACCTGAATTGCTTGTGGCGAACCACTTTTTATTACTGCCATCTACTTCAATATCGGTTATAGACTCCGAGCCAAGTACTCTTTCTCCATTGCCGTCGCCGTCTTCGTCGATTACAATAATAGAGGCATCATAACTGCGATTTGCTTCGAAAATATTCTCCGGAGAAAACAGAACCGCTAAGCCTTCATTCGTACCAATCCAAATTTCACCGTCTTGATCCTCGGCAAAGGAAAGCACCGTGGCAGAAGGTAAGTTTCCGTTTCCTTCGGAAGAACCAAGCTTGGCAATTTCAGCGGGCTCCCCATTTTCCAGTCGCACTACAAAAACGCCATTATTGCGCTCTTGCAACCAAATTTGCCCCGTAGTAGTTACCATTATCTTAAGCACATTGGCACCGCTACCGCTAGCTCCAAGCGAGTAACTCTGCACGCTTCCATCTGGCCTTATAACGCCTAAGGGGCGATCGGTAAGAGCATTACTAAACCAGATATTTCCATCAGCATCCATCTCCATATCTGCATTTCGATGTGCGCCACTGGCCTGGATAGAGGGCAAGGCCCCACCCGTGCTGGCTTCATTTATGATACGGATAAGGCTCACCTGATCTTCGCTAACTTCCAATTCCAAAATCCCCGAACCATAAGAAGAAGCATAGATTCGGTTAGCCTCGGTAGAATGAGGCAAGATGTCGATGATGTCATTATAATTTCCGAATGCCTCTCGGTTAAAATTGGTCCAGTCCAAACCATTTAAGCGAAAGAAACCCTCTCCATTAAACTGAGGAGTACCTACTGCATCCAAACCACCTGGAGCCACCCAAATTAAACCTTCCTGCTGCTGCAAACGAAGGTTGTTCTTGGTTCGAGGACTATTGGGAACCACCGAAAAGGGGAAAATCTGGAATACATGGAAGATTCCATTTTCGGCATCGGCAATCCAAAAATTATTTGGATTAGAACCCATTACCGCCGCTACCGGATTAAATGCAGTGTCGCCAACCGTTGTGCTATTCCAGTTCTTTACAAACTGAAAATTGCTATCATAAGCTCTTGCGCTAAAATTGTTGACTACTACTAATGTTCCTCTGGACTCGCGCAAATCGCGGTTATCGGCTACTTCATTAGCACTAAAGTGTTGCCAAGTACCGCTCGCATCACGGTAATAAATGGAGTCGCCGTTAGGAGGAATATTACGATTCACAAATAGTTTTCCATCGAAATAGGCCAGTTTGTCGATCTCACGGCTCATGGCTGGATCACGTTTCCAATTTTCAAAGAAGAACTTAGCGCTATTTAGAGGTGCCCTGTACAGTCCATTAGGAGTTGCTGCATAAAGGGTATCCTCATCATTTTCCACTTGATATACGGCGAGGGTATTGCCATTTTCACCAATGATGTAGGTCTCTCGCACAAAGCCTGCCGCAATATCGTAAGCCAAGATTCCAAAATTAGTGGCGATATAGGCTACAGAGTCTAATACATGGATGTGGTTTATTGATTTTAAACCGCTGTAATTAGATGACAAGCGGAGATCTGGGAAACTGCTAACTTCACCTTGCTCATAAATGTCCATATTGCCATTCAGATAGCCAATTAAGTATAAGTCGTAGCGCTCGCTATAGGCCAAGCAACTCAATCCCACATCACTTAATCCATTTACCTTGGAAACCCTATGAATACTTCGATCTATTAACTCATAGCGATACATTCCCTGCTCGGTGGCAACAAAGGCTACCCCATTACTTTCGTGAATATCTACCGACTTGGCATAGGGTAAATGATCCACCCAAACGCCAAGGTTATTGGAGACTTGAGCTTTTACTATAAAAGGGAGGCAGAGTAAGCCAATCCAGATGCTTTTTATCATGCTTTTATATCCTGGATGAATTGAAACGTTAAAAGTAGCCAAAAATGATGGCAAGGCCCTGAAAAATGCAAAATGTGAAATGGTATCTTTGCGAGGATTCGCATAAAGAATGAACCAAAAAAGATTTTAGATGGGATGTGGAAGTTGTAGCACCTCTGGGATACCCAAAGGTTGTCGCAATAATGGTTCTTGCGGGGTAAAAGGATGCGAAAAGCACACGGTGTTCGACTGGTTGAGCGATATGGAGCTCCCAGGAAATGTATTGCCCTTTGATTGTATTGAAGTCCGTTTTAAAAACGGCCGCAAGGAATATTATAAGAATGTTAATGACCTTAAGGTCTATATGGGTGATGTGGTTGCTGTTGAGGGCAACCCAGGTCATGATATAGGAGCCGTTTCACTAACGGGTGAATTGGTACGCCTGCAAATGAATAAACGCAGGCTAAAACCTGAATCGCCCGACGTGCGCAAATTATACCGAAAGGCTAATCAACGTGACATTGACTTGTGGAAAGAAGCGCAAGATCGTGAAGCGTCTACTTTAATTAGAACCCGAGAAATCGTTAAGGAGCTTAACTTAAACATGAAGCTTAGCGATGTAGAATTCCAGGGCGATAATGCCAAGGCTACTTTCTATTATATCGCCGACGAGCGGGTAGACTTCCGCGAGCTAATTAAAGTTTTGGCCTCCGAGTTCAGGATCCGGGTAGAAATGCGCCAAATTGGAACTCGTCAGGAGGCAGGGAAAATTGGAGGCATTGGCTCTTGTGGTCGCGAATTATGCTGCAGCACTTGGCTCACCGATTTCCGATCGGTAAACACTTCGGCGGCGCGATACCAACAATTGTCTTTAAACCCCACCAAATTAGCGGGACAATGCGGTAAGTTGAAATGCTGTTTAAACTATGAGCTTGACTCCTACTTAGACGCTTTAAAGAATTTCCCCGATACCAATAAGCATTTAGAGACCAAATCCGGAAAGGCATATTTCCAGAAAATGGACATCTTTAAAGAAGTGCTTTGGTACTCTTTACCCGATGAACGTAATGAATGGGTGGCGGTGAACTTGGCCGATGTAAAGAAAATCATGGCCATGAACGAAAAGGGAGAAGCGCCCGAGGATCTAAAACACTTTGACGCCAATAAACCTAATGTGGATATTCCGACCTATGAAAATGTAGTTGGCCAAGATGAGTTAACTCGTTTTGATAATAAAGGTGGACGCAAACAAGGCGGTCGTAATAAGCGACGTAAAGGTCGTCCTCAGGCGAAAGCCCAAGGTGGCGGAAATAATAAAGGTCAACAAAAACCTAAACGAAGCAGCGGAAAGCCTAATCAAGGTGGTGGTCAAACAAACAGTCCAGAGGCTAAAGCAAAGCAGGGTTCTGGCAACCGAAATAACAATCGGAATCGTCGCCGCAAACCGCGCAATAATGGCGATCAAAACAAAGGGAATCAAAATGATTAAGCTTCGCTACATAGCTTTTGCCTTTGTACTAATCTTGCTTAATGCATGTGAGGAAAGCCCTTATTATGAATCCTATCTCGAGGTAGACGGAGGTGCTTGGCATGCGGATAGTTTAGCCAGCTTTGAAGTTGACATTGAGGACACGCTTAGCAGCTACCCTATTGTGGTTAACATAAGAGCCAACGATAATTATCCCTATGCGAATCTTTACCTTTTCCGAAAAATATACTCGGAAGAAGGCCTTGAGTATAGCGATACGGCGGAATTTAAAATGGCGGATGCCTATGGGCGCTGGTTAGGCGAAGGCATTGGAGAATTAAAAACCTTTAAACGCGTTTACCGAAAGGAGCCCTTGCGGTTTAATCGCTCTGGGAAGTACCGCTTTGAGTTTGTGCAAGCTATGCGGGAAAACCCTTTACCAGGAATAGAAGATATTGGCCTCACTATCTATAAGAACACTTATGGCGAAGAAGAAGACCACTAAGAAATATGACTTTCGAAAACTAGTAAAGGCCTTTTGGATTCTCTTTAGCTTAGGCCTGATTAGTTTAATTTCCATCATTTTACTGGCTGCTGTGGGTGCCTTTGGCCCTTTGCCAAGCTTTGAGGAAATTGAAAACCCCAAGAGTAATACCGCCACTCAAATTATCTCATCCGACAATGAGGTTCTCGGAAAATTTTACCGTGATAATCGCACCCATGTAGAGTACGAAGACCTCTCTCCTCATTTGGTGAATGCCCTAGTGGCTACCGAAGACGAGCGGTTTTACGAGCATTCGGGCATTGACTTTGAAGCGCTAGCCCGGGCAATTGTGCGCCTTGGAGCTGCAGGTGGAGGTAGTACTATTACCCAGCAGCTAGCCAAGCAGCTATTTACCAATACCGCCGATAATATTTGGGAACGTATCCCCCAAAAATTCAAAGAATGGGTAATCGCAGTGCAGTTAGAGCGCCAATACACCAAGCAAGAGATTATTGCTATGTATTTCAATCAGCTCGACTTTATCTACAATGCCGTAGGTATTAGTTCGGCCGCATCGATTTACTTTAATACTTCAACCGACAGCCTAACATTGGAGCAAGCGGCGGTTTTAGTAGGTATGGCTAAAAACCCAGCCTATTACAATCCCCGACGCAATATGGAGCGGATGATCCGTCGACGTAATGTGGTCTACGCACAAATGTTACGGAATGACATGATTAGTCAGGAGGCTTTCGACACCCTAAAAACACGCCCAATTGAATTAGACTTCCGTCGCCAGGGTCACACCCATGGAATTGCCCCCTATTTCCGGGAATACCTGCGGATGTACATGAAGGATTGGATTGCTAAGAACCCCAAAACCGATGGTAGCGAATACAACCTCTATACCGATGGCTTAAAGATTTATACCACCATCGACTCACGCATGCAAGCTTACGCTGAAGAAGCGGTGACCGAACACATTAGTAATCTGCAAAGGGTGTTCTTTAAAATGGAGAAAAACCGTCGCAGTGCCCCCTTCCACTCCGTGAATCAAGATCAAATCGATCAAATTCTGGAGCAAGCAAAGCGTCGTACTCCTCGTTACCGCTATCTTAAAAAATTAGGCGCCTCAAAGGACAGCATCAATGAGGTCTTTAATACCCCGGTGGCCATGAGTATCTTTTCATGGCAAGGGGATATCGACACGGTGATGAGCCCCATGGACTCCATTCGCTATTATAAACACTTTTATCAGGCGGGTTTACTTTCGGTAGAACCGCAAACAGGCTTTATTAAAGCTTGGGTGGGGGGCATCGATTTCGACCACTTTAAATACGACCACGTAAAACAGGGTAAGCGCCAAGCAGGCTCTTTATTTAAACCTTTTGTCTACGCCACAGCCATCCGTCAGAAAGGTTATTCCCCCTGCTTTGAAGTGCCGAATGTGAGGACTTGTATCGAGAAAGGGCAATTTAACCTCCTTAAAGACTGGTGTCCCGAAAACTCCGATAAAGAATATGGCGGCGTCTTTACCTTGAAGTCGGCCCTAGCCAATTCTATGAACACGGTTACCACTTATCTGATGAAACAAATTGGACCGGTTCCGGTGATTCGCCTCCTGCGTGAGATGGGGGTTGAAGGGGAGATAGATCCACAGCCATCGATAGCCTTAGGAACAGTTGACTTATCGATTTACGATATGGTAGGTACTTACACCACCTTCGCCAATAAGGGGGTTTATACCGAACCAATTTTTGTGACCCGTATCGAAGATCGCAATGGGGTTATCCTGCAAGAATTTGCCCCGCGCACCAATGAAGTAATGAGTGAGCAAGACGCCTATGTAGTTACTGATTTATTGAAAGGGGTAACTACCAGTGGTACGGGGGTTCGTTTGCGTGCCTCCTATGGGAAGTATATTAATGATGTGGTAACGGGCTTCCCTTGGGATTTCAAAAACCCCATTGCTGGAAAAACAGGAACCACCCAAAATAACTCCGACGGCTGGTTTATGGGCATGGTCCCCAATTTAATAACCGGGGTTTGGGCGGGCTGCGAAGACCGCGCGGCTCACTTTGGCGCTACTTATTATGGTCAGGGTGCCACCGTTGCCCTACCCGTTTGGGCCTTGTTCATGCAGAAATGTTATGCCAACCCTCAGTTGGGAATTTCCCAAGCCGATTTTGAAAAACCAATTGATCCACTTAGTATTGAATTAAATTGCGAGCGCTATAAAGCCGCCCTGGGTCAGGATTCGACCAATATCGATTCGGGAGATCCTCAGTTTAACTATTAAATCAAAGCCTTATGATCCGTAAAGTAGTAAGCAATGCCGAAATAGCAGTAGAAGGACTAAAAGACGACATGACTTTAATGTTGGGGGGCTTTGGCCTTTGTGGTATTCCCGAAAACTCCATTACTGCCATCCGCAACTTAGGCGTTAAGGGTTTAACCTGCATATCCAACAATGCGGGGGTCGATGATTTTGGTTTAGGGCTTTTGCTACAAACTCGTCAAATCAAGAAAATGATTAGCTCCTATGTGGGCGAAAACGACCTTTTCGAGAAACAAATGCTTAGCGGAGAGCTGGAGGTTGACCTCATTCCACAAGGTACTTTGGCGGAGCGCTGTCGGGCCGCAGGAGCTGGAATTCCAGCTTTCTACACCCCCGCAGGTTACGGTACCGAAGTGGCCGAAGGCAAGGAAGTGCGTTGGTTTAAGGGCAAGCCTCATATATTGGAACATGCCTTCGAAGCCGACTTTGCTTTTGTAAAAGCTTGGAAAGGTGATGAGGCCGGAAACCTTGTTTTTAAAGGAACCGCACGAAACTTCAATCCACTTATGGCCATGGCCGGGAAAATTACCGTCGCTGAGGTCGAAGAGTTAGTTCCTGCTGGCGAATTAGACCCAAATGAAATTCATACACCAGGAATCTTTGTTCAGCGAATTTTCCAAGGTGTCAACTACGAGAAACGCATCGAACAAAGAACGATTCGTCAGTCCTAATCTTGAAGGAGCATAAGCTATATCGGCTTAGTTTTATTTCCCTAAGCTCAATATTTTGGTGCTATCTACTGCTAAGGGCAATTTATTCCCCCTTAGTATTTGATGAGGCCACCAGCTATTTCCTATTCATTAAAAACGGAAGCTTTTTACCAGGCTCTGCTTTTTGGTCTGCCAATAATCACCTCCTTAACTCAGCTTTAGCTTGGGTATCCGCTCAACTATTTGGGCCACAAGAATGGGCCCTCCGACTGCCCAATTTACTTGCTTTCCCAGTCTTTGCCTTTTTTGGCTTTCGCCTGATGCGAAGCCTACAAAGCCGCTTCCTACGCTGGTGGACTTTAGGCCTCTTCTTTGGAGTGCATGCCGCACTTGAGTTCTTTGCTTATGCGCGTGGCTACGGACTCCTGCTAGCTTTTATGTTGGGCGCATTATGGTATTTAAACCTCCTCTACCAGCAATTTAAACCTGGGCTTTTCCTTTGGTTTGTAGCTTTCTCCTTTTTGGCCTTAGCTAGTAATATCAGTGCCTTACCCCTCTTTGGCCTATTGATCTTGGCATCCTTTTACAAAGTTTGGCAAAGTGCAATTAGTCAAGGACAGAAAATAGGTCTGAGTATCCTGGGCTCCTTGCCCTTGGCCTATTCCCTTTGGTGGTCCTTCATGCTTCGTAAGCATCAACAATTGTATTATGGGGGAGAAGAAGGATTTTTAAGTGACAGCCTTAATTCATTGAAAACAATGCTACTGGGAAGTGAACTTTCACTCGACCTATTTTTAGCCGCTGGCGCCCTGTTTTTTATTGCCCTAGTCGCATCTAAACCTTGGCAGAGCTCGCAATGGAACTTGGCTCATGGCCTGGCCTTAGCCTTTTTACTCATTACCGCCTTTTATCCTTTGGGAAACCTTCTATTGGGACTCAAATTTCCTTTTGACAGGGCTCTTTTGTATTGGCTGGTTTTTGGTCTTATTTCCTTCATTGCCCTGCTTGATTGGCACTATCAAAAGGGCTTTAAAAGCCTGATCTTTTTTAGCCTCTGGAGCCTTGCTTTTCCCTTACACCTTTTCGGTCACTTATCTTTAAATCGCGCTTCCTTCCCTGCTTGGAGTCAGGAGCAAGTACCCACTTCCTTTTACCATTTCCTGGAAAAGCAAAATGCCGAAAACTTTGGCGGTAGCTACCTGCAAGCACCACAATGGAATTTTCTCCATCAAAAACAGCAAGGCGCTTTACCGGTTTTTCAGCTAAGTGATAGTCCCTGGCTCGACTACCGACTTTGCGAGGAAAAGGATCTCGCTATTTGGCTGAAGAAATATGAAGTTAAAAACAGCAATGAAGCAGGGCTATATCTACTTCAGCGTAAGCCTAGAACCTATAAAAAAGAAATTGCAAGCTTTGAGTCAGATCCTTTAGAGAACCACAAAGAAGGTCAGCCTCTAGTAGAAGGGCCCCTCGATGGAAGGTATCAGGCCATAAGCGCCGACTTAAAAATCAAGGTAGACAAACCCCATAAACTAGCCATCGCCGTTCAGGCCTTAAATGAATTAGGCGAGCAAGTATATTGGCAAGCTTACCGGGCACGCGCCTATTTAAGCCTCGAAAAGGACTGGCAAGATTGGCACCTTTTTGTAGTTTTGGAAGACCTACCCGAGGATAGTCAGGACTTAAAGATTTTTTTCTGGAACCCAGAAAATGAAAGCTTTAGCTTGCAAAAAGGAAATTGGACTATTTGGGAATTAAATTAAATACTACCGGACATGCTCGATAAGAATGGAATCGCACAACGTATTGCTCAGGAATTAGAAGACGGTTACTACGTAAACCTCGGCATTGGCATACCTACTTTGGTGGCTAATTACATTCCGGAAGGTATTTCGGTTGAATTTCAATCTGAGAACGGCATCCTTGGTATGGGACCTTTTCCTACCGAAGCGGAAATCGACGCCGACTTAATTAATGCTGGAAAGCAAACCATTACCTCTCTACCCGGTGCAAGTTTCTTCGACTCATCAATGAGCTTCGGTATGATTCGTGGTCAGCATGTGCAAATGACCGTTTTAGGTGCCATGGAGGTGGCTCAAAATGGGGATATCGCCAATTGGAAAATCCCGGGTAAAATGGTAAAAGGCATGGGGGGAGCAATGGATCTTGTAGCCTCGGCCGACAATATCATCGTGGCTATGATGCACACCAATAAAAAAGGGGAGTCTAAACTGCTGCAAAAATGTACCCTGCCCTTAACTGGTGTAGGCTGCGTAAAGAAAGTGGTTACAAACTTAGCCGTGCTCGAAATCCAGAACAATGCCTTTCACCTTAAAGAATTAGCTCCCGGTATTAGTGTCGATGAAGTAAAAAACGCTACCGAAGGACGCCTTATCGTGGAAGGCGACATTCCTACTATGCAGCTCGGCTAGCATGCGGCGCTATTTTAAACTAGAGAGCTTTTATCCGCTCCTCATTGCGGTCTGTATCTTGGTATTCAGTTTTTCTAAATTCTGGAACCATAGTCGGGTAATCGACTGGGACATGACCCTCTATTATTCCTACTTACCCGCCCTTTTTATTTACGACGACATTAAGTTTGAAAAGCCGGTTAAAGAGTGGGGTGAAAAGCATTTTTACATGAGCTCCGATGCAGAGGGCAATAAGTATGTAAAGATGACCTCTGGATTGGCGATTCTCTACAGTCCTTTTTTCTTTGCCGCTCATGCAGTGGCTCTAATGAGCGACACCTACGAAGCCAATGGTTTTTCTAGCCCCTACCCCTTTGCCCTTCTCCTGGCGGTGCTGAGCTACACTTTATTGGGCCTATGGTTTTTAAAATCTTTTCTAAGTGAATATGTTTCAAAAGGAATCGCTAGCCTCTCGGTGGTATTAATTTACGCGGGGACGAATCTACCTTATTACTCCTTCGTTGAACCGATGAGTCATGCTTTCAATTTTAGCCTCATCTGCTTTATGCTATGGCTTTTTCAAGCCTACCGAAAGCAAGTCAAACTTGGCTTAGCGATAGCACTGGGATTGATTGGCGGTCTACTCATTCTAATTAGACCCACCAATGTTATTGCTTTGCTCTTCCCTCTCATTCTTTTGATTTGGAATAAAAGTCTCAGTCCCAAACAATGGTGGCAACACGGCTTTATCGCGGTGGCCATGATTTTTTTAGCCATCAGTCCCCAACTTTTTTACTGGCATCATATGACCGGAAACTGGGTAATCTATTCCTATAATGATGAACGATTCTTTTTTGGAGATCCCGAAATTTGGAAAGGACTCTTTTCCTACCGAAAGGGCTGGTTTGTTTACAGTCCTATACTGTGGTTAAGTATCCCCGGCTTTTACTGGGCTTGGAAGAAAGTACAGCGCGAAACGGTGGTGGCTTTAGCGGTACTTTTCTTAGCTATCTGGGTTAATTTCTCCTGGTGGTGCTGGTGGTACGGTGGCGGCTTCGGTGCCCGCTCTATGATCGATTACCTTCCCTTTATGGCTATTGCCTTAGCCTTTACTTTGCAATGGCTGCTTCAACAAAGCAAAGCGATTAAAGTGACCTCCGCAGTGATCCTCACATTCATTACTACTTGGTCGATTTTTATGAATAAGCAATACAAGAGCGGCATTATTCATTACGACAGCATGAGCAAGGAACTCTTTTGGAAGCAGTTCTTCGTTGATCATTACATCAAAGACTATGAATCGTATTTAGATCACCCCGATTATGAAGCCGCGAAAAGAGGGGAGGAGGAATAAGCTTTATTAATCCGGAGAGGCTTCTATCAGCATTTTCGTATAGGCTTCCTGTGGGTATTTATACAACTCATCCGAAATACCAATTGCCACCAATTGCCCTTTCTGCATCACTACTACCCGGTCGCAGAAATAGTTTACCACTTGCAAATCGTGGGAAATAAAGAGGTAGGTAAAGCCAAACTCTTCTTTTAAATCGTTGAGCAGATTTAAAATTTGGGCCTGTACCGAAACGTCCAGGGCGCTTACCGATTCATCACAAACAATAAAACTGGGGTTTAAAGCGAGGGCTCGCGCAATGCCAATTCTTTGCCGCTGTCCACCACTAAACTCATGGGGATAACGACTATAAAACTCGGCCTCTAAGCCTACCTTTTCTAAAAGTTCTTGGGCTTCTTGTTTAGCCTGGGCCTTGCTTTGCTTGCGACGCTGTTGCAAGACTTCGGTTACCGCCTCACCGATTCGAATGCGCGGATTTAAACTGGCGAAGGGATCTTGAAAGATAATTTGAATATCTCGATGCAAATTTCTCCACATAGTACTATTCGCATGAGCAATATCTTTTCCCTGGTAGAAAATTTCGCCCTGTACCGCCTTTTCCAAACCCACTAGTAGTCGACCAAAAGTACTCTTACCCGAGCCCGACTCTCCCACCAAGCCAAGGCTTTCGCCGGGGAAAATTTTTAAATTGAAATCCTTCAAGCCAATAACTTGCTCGGTTTTCCCCAATATCCCTTTCTTCTGTCGGTAAATTTTGGAGAGATCTTTTACTTCAAAAAGCGGGGTTTGCTTTAAATAATGCTCGGCCTTTTCTATGCGTTTAGCACGAGAAAGTACTTCCAATTCTGGTGCTTTCTGCGCTAAAAAATCTTTTACCAAGGGTAGGCGGCGAAAAGGTTTATCGGCTTGAGGCCTGCAGGCAATTAAACCCTTAGTGTAAGGATCCTTCGGCCGATTAAAGACTTGCTCACTAGGCCCATATTCTTTTAGCTCTCCTTGGTACATTACCAATACCTCATCGGCTATATCGCGCACCAAGGCTAAATCATGCGAAATAAAGATCATGGCCATCTTAAATTCCTTTTGCAATTCGGCTAAAAGCTTAAGAATTTCGGCCTGCACCGAGACATCAAGTGCAGTGGTAGGTTCATCGGCAATGAGCAAGCTGGGCTTACAAGCTACCGCCATGGCAATCATAACCCTTTGCTTTTGGCCGCCACTTAATTGATGCGGATATGAATCATAGATCTGTTCTACCCTGGGCAATTCTACTTTTCGGAACAGACCTAAAACCTCCTCTTTAATTTTCTTAGCCGACCAATCGCGATGCAAGGCCAGCATTTCTGCTACTTGCTTACCACAGGTCATAGAAGGATTAAGTGCAGACATGGGCTCTTGGAAAACCATCGCGATTTGCGCACCTCTTATTTGAGACCATTCCTTTTCTTCTAAACCCAGAAGCGATGAACCTTTAAAATTAATTTCTGCCTCCAGGTCTAAACCAGCGGGCAAGAGACCCATCAGCGCCAAGCTACTTAAAGACTTACCCGACCCCGATTCACCAACAATTGCTAAAGTTTTACCGGCTTCAAGGCTAAGGTTTAAGCCCTTTACCAAGGCCTGGTCACCGGCCTTTATCCATAGCTCATTAATTTCCAATAAGGGGGTAGCGCTCATCGAATCAAAGATACATTTCTAGCCTGTATAAACTTTAACAACCCTTTCCTGATTGGTAAACTAACTAAACAAGCATTTAGGGGAAATACTGCGATTACCCTCCAGGTTATCCCTTTCAATTCACCACTATTTCTGGGCTTAACTAGTTCTCAGTGAAGCTCAGTGTATTTGGCAAAAAAAACAAAGCCCCTAAATTAGGACTGTATGATTTCGAAATCAGGTGGAACTTCAGTCTGACTAATCTTAAGAAATACTTTAGCCAGAGTGACCACGTCTTTCTCGCAGTAAATGCGAATTCGGTCTAAGTCATTTTCTTCCCAATAAACCGAGCCAACCATACTGCCATCGATATCATCCTTGGGGCTGGGGATTCCAAAGCTGGCGGCCAAAAGTTTAAGGCTGGTATAATTTTTAAAGTCGCCGAACTTCCATAACTCCATAGTGTCTAAGTGTGGCACTTCCCAAGGCTTCTTGCCCGCATTATTTAGTTGACCAGGCAATTTAATTTCATTGATAATCATTCTCCGACTGAGGTATGGAAAATCGAACTCTTTACCATTATGGGCACACAATCTATAATTAGGCATGCGCTCCAAAAGATTTGCGAAATTTAAGAGTAGCTCTACCTCATCTTCCGATGAAAAACTTTTAACCCTAAACTCCCAGATTCCACCTTGATTGGTGAAAAAACCGCAAGAGACACAAACGATTTTTCCAAACTCGGCGAGAATCCCAGCGCGTTTGGGGTAAAACTCAGACGGACTCTCATCCTCGGTCCTTTGAAAGCGAGTTTTATCCGCCCATAAAGCTTGCCACTCCTCATTTAGCTCTTCAAAATGAGCCTTCGAGCTCACCGTTTCGATGTCCAAAAAAAGGATTTGTTGTAGGTAATTCAATTTCATCTTTTATCGTATTAAAGTTAAGGTGCAAGCTGCCTGGCCTTCATAGCCCCCTGACTCAATGTACTTAAGAACGGCTGTGTATATACCGCTTTCACACAATTCGCCTTGCTGATTTTGGCCATTCCATCTCATCCTGCCTTGCTTATCCAAGAGTAACCCCGACTCCAACTCACACTGCAAATAGCCCCAGCGATCTAAAATATAAACCTGCCCCCAATTTCCCGGACTTTCAAAATTATAGAGCAAATCCACTCCATCCTTATCGTAATCACCATTAGGGGTGAAATAGGGCGAATCGGGTTGCCATAAGACATTGGTAGCAGACTGCTTGGGATGCTTAATCTCACCCGGACTAGCATAGGATTCTGCCTTAGTACTACTCTCCCAATGATAATCGCGTATGGCTGGTCCCTGCCAATAAAGTCGCTTTAGGCTCACCCCCTCTGGATCTCCTATAAAAGGACTATGCGCCCGGTCCGTAAAAGCTACTTGATCTATTATTTCAAAACTGCTGGTCATTAATTGCAACGCCGCGCCTTGATCAGACATAGAAGGTAAATTGCCGATTTCCAAACAATGGGAAGCTTTCGCCTGATGGGTCTTTAGCAGTGGTTCTAGATCTTCGCATAAAGCCAGCACCTCTCCCGAAGCTAAATATCGCGATTGCGAGCTTATTAATAATGGCGGTCCGGCCATATTATTATCCAAGTCCCATGCAGCAATTCGCAGCTCCTGTAAGTCGATAGGATTTGGGCTTAAATTATACACTTCTACAAAGTCTATCCCATCTGGATCAGGATTAAAGAGTACTTCACTTATACGCAGCACACCTGGACTAAGTGGAGCCGCAAGGCTAAAGTATAAGCTGTCAACTCGACTGCTATTGGCCATACAGTCAAAAAGAGGATTTAAACAGCTAAACCTATACTCCATGCCCCCCTCCAAGGGCTCTTTAAAAAATACGTGTAATTGCTTTCCTTCCAACCAAACAGACTCCACCGGCCAGGGAGGGTTTATGCTGTAGGCGAGCGAATCGCAAAATAAGTTTTCGTTAAAGCTAAGCACCAAGTGATCGTTTCGAGCCAGTGCCCAAAAATTAAGAGCAGGTCCCAAGCTATCCTTCAAGCTACCATAAACCGAGTTGATCGCTTCAGGGCTGCCACCCTCCGAAGACTGAGAGCTGGTCCAATTTATGGCTCCTCTGCAACTTACCTCAAGGTCCCGGCATTCCAAGCTCCAGCCTCCATCCTGCTTATGGCTTTCAAGCCATTCTGGGCGATAATATAAACTATCTATCCACCGGCCTTCGGCAGAAATTAACCCAATAAAACTGCCTTCATTGGCCAATTCATAAATAGACCAAGGCAGATAAATGGGGGCGTAATCCCTGGGCCAAAAAGAGGCCTGATCTTGGTCGCAAAAAAGCGTGTATTGATGAGCTTGAAGATTAAACTTGCTTAATGGGTAATTCGCGTCGTCAATTATCAATTGCCAATCTTCTAAATCTAAGTCTTTGGCGCTGCTATTAAAAACCTCCAGATACTCGGCTTCAGGGAAGCCCAAAAGAGTGGAGCCAACTGGAGGACTCGGGTCGAACATGATTTCACTAAATTTCACATCGCCCCAAAAAGCCTGATAGTCAATTAACCGAAGACTTGTGTCAAGTCGATTATCGAACAAATCTCTTAGTCCATATAAACGAACAGTAAAGCTATCATTTACTGGAAAGCCTTGCTTGGCTTCTAGCCTTAATGAAGCGCCATTCAATTGCCAGCCTAAAGCTTCTGTGCTTAGGAATGCAGAGTCTATACCTTGGAGGCTTTCATCAAAAAGAAGTTCCAGTTTACCCTTTTTAATGCTGCTAGATTGCAGTCGGGGCGCGACCGAATCGAGGGCTGGAAAACCTACAATTTGCAAACTATCTAAGTAAAATAAATTGGCGCGCGTTTTAGTGTAATGGCAAAACCAACCGGCAGCTCGAGACAAACGATAGGCAGAGTCTGGGACGCTAAATAAGCTTAACCATAGTCCAGCTGAGTCCAAAGCGACTGTCCAATTAAAATTAGCATCGCGCTGAATGCGGATTTTAAGATTCAGGCTGGCCAAGTCTAGCAAATCCTCTTTACTACAAGCCAATAGAGTGTCCTCAGAATAATCTTTACGCCAAAGGCAAAGCTGGTCCTTGCTGCCACCTAAGCGAAGGTAATAACCATGGAAACTAGCATTTAATGAGTCACGGTCACTCAGTAAGATTAAATCAAGATAATTAGAACTGCTGGGGTTAAAGACCATTCGGCACTGCCAAATCCATTCAGCCTGCTCCGAAATAGGGCTTGCCAGCGCTAAATAAGCTTGACCAGCGACACTGTCCTGCAAGCGCAAGCTGTTATTGTCGACTTGAAAAGTACTGATATCGCCCCACCAACTAGGGTTCGCGCTAAAGTCTCCGTCTTTAAAATTGTCAAATACCGTGATTTGCGCCCATAGCGAAAGGGGCACCATTAATAGAATGATACGAAACATAGGTTCAGGTTTTAGGTTATTTTTGCAGCCTAAATTTAAGTAATGAAAATCGCAGTTGTAGGGGCAACCGGCATGGTTGGAGCAGTAATGTTCAAAGTTTTAGAAGAAAGAGGCTTCGATAAACACGAAATTTTGGCGGTGGCTTCCAAGCGTTCGGTAGGCAAGAAGATTGCTTTTGCGGGACGAGAGTTAGAGGTAATTGATCTAGACATGGCCCTCGCTGCGAAACCCGATTTGGCTCTTTTTTCGGCCGGTGGAGATACCAGCTTAGAGTGGGCGCCACGCTTTGCTGAGCAAGGAACTTACGTCGTTGACAATTCCTCGGCCTGGCGAATGGACCCCTCTAAAAAATTGGTAGTTCCCGAAATAAATGGCGAACAATTGGAAGCGGAAGATCGCATCATTGCCAATCCTAATTGCAGTACTATTCAATTGGTAATGGTACTCGCGCCCTTGCATCAGAAATACCAAATTAATAGGGTGGTGATAAGCACTTACCAGAGTATAACCGGTACAGGAATGAAGGCCGTTCAGCAATTGGAGAACGAAAAAAATGGCCTCGAAGGGGAAATGGCCTATCCTTATCCTATTCATGAAAACGCATTACCGCACTGCGATGTCTTCCTTGAAAATGGATACACCAAGGAGGAGATGAAACTTACCAATGAGACTAAGAAAATTCTTGGTGATGAAAAGGTTGATGTTACAGCAACCGCAGTGCGAATCCCGGTAAAGGGTGGTCATAGCGAAAGCGTAAACATTGAATTCGAAAATGAATTCCAGATTAGTGATCTTAAAAAGCTAATTG
Source organism: uncultured Flavobacteriales bacterium (assembly GCA_913055685.1). Lineage (GTDB taxonomy): Bacteria > Bacteroidota > Bacteroidia > Flavobacteriales > Schleiferiaceae > Croceimicrobium. The sequence goes on along the minus strand of CAJXKC010000001.1, from coordinate 678,813 downwards.
CCGATACTGAGGGAGTAAGACTTCAAGACAATATCGAAGTTAACTTATACCCCATGCCCCGTTATGCCGAGCATAAGGATGACGTATTTGTGGGCAGAGTGCGCCGTGATCTGAGTCGCGTAAACTGCGTTAACCTTTGGATAGTGGCCGATAACCTACGCAAAGGCGCGGCAACAAACACGGTCCAAATCGCTGAAAAACTGATTGAAAAAGGTTTTTTACCCAAAGCTTAAAAAAAGCCTAAATCGAATTTGGCTCAAACTTATTGCTTGCTACATTCGTTATTCCTGAAAAGGAAACAATGAGAGCAGGAGTTTCATTAATAGTCGCTTTAGTGGCGGCATTTGGATTAAAGGCACAAGAAATGAGTGATTCTAAAGAATATGCCCGCGCTTTATTCGCTTCGGGTTGTTATTGGGGAACAGAATATTACCTTCAACAGGCCGAAGGGGTTATTGAAACCAATGTAGGCTATGCCGGGGGGCATGTTGCTAATCCTAGTTATAAAGAAGTTTGCACCGGTAGAACCGGACATGCTGAAACGGTAGAGGTTATTTATGATCCATCCAAGATAGATTATGAAAGCCTTTGCAAGCTATTCTTTGAAACCCATGATCCTACTCAGGTTAACCGCCAAGGTCCAGATATCGGCACGCAGTATCGCAGTGCTATTTTCTACCTTAATGAAGAGCAAAAAGTAATTGCCGAAAAGCTGGTAGGAATCTTAAAGGAAAAGGGCTACGATGTAGCGACAGAAATTACCGGTAATGCAACCTTTTACCGTGAACAAGAGGAATATCACCACGACTATTACCAAAAGAAAGGTGGCACTCCCTATTGTCATATGTACACTAAAAAATTCTAAGGAAAATTTACTCCGCAAATTCTGAGAGCTCCAACCAACGGAGCTCTTTTTCTTCCAAGGCACTTTGAACTTGCTCTAATTTCTGAGAAATCTCCATAACCTTTTCTGCATCGGTGGCTGAGCTCTCTAAGTCCGAGGCCAAACTGGCCCTTTCCTCTTCGAGACTTTCTATCTCACCTTCCAAGGCTTCAAACTCTAATCTTTCCGCATAGGTTAGCTTGGTTTTCTCCTTGGGTTTTTCTGCCACCGCTTTTTTCACCTTAACCTGCGAACTCTCTCGTAAGCGTTTCTTTTCTGCCTCTTCTTTCAGGGCCGCTCGATACTCGCTGTAATTGCCAGGGAAATCGCGGAGCTCGCCATTGCCTTCAAAAACAAATAAGTGATCACTGATCTTATCCATAAAGAAACGATCGTGGGTAATCACTAATACACAACCTGGAAACTCCAATAAAAAGTCTTCCAGTACATTTAAAGTGAGAATATCAAGGTCGTTGGTCGGCTCATCCAAAATCAAAAAATTGGGATTAGCCATTAAAATGGTACACAGATACAAGCGTCTTTTTTCGCCACCGCTAAGCTTAGACACATAGGTGTATTGCTTATCACCATCGAATAAAAAACGCTCTAAAAGCTGACTAGCACTTAGGTCTCCTCCTTTCCCTTCACGGGGAATGTATTCGGCAATATCCTTAACAACATCAATTACCCTTTTGTCTTCTTTTAGGTTTAATCCGCCCTGAGTATAAAAGCCAAACTGCACCGTATCGCCAATTATAACCTTTCCCCCATCCGCTTCCTCCTGCTTGGTGATGAGTCGCATTAAGGTAGATTTCCCTACGCCATTCGGACCAACGATGCCTGCTTTTTCCCCTTTTTTAAAGACGTAATTAAAGGAATCTAAAATGAGTTTATCGCCATAAGCCTTGCGCAGTTTATGAACCTCGATAATCTTGGAGCCCAAGCGGGTCATTTTAATATTCAGCTTTAACTCATCTTCTCCTAAATCGGTATGTGCCACTTTTTTTAATTCCCCAAAGGCGTCTATCCGGGCCTTGCTCTTGGTCCCTCTTGCTTTTGGCTGACGGCGCATCCATTCCAGCTCCTTCCGCATCAAATTACGAGCCTTATCCACCTTCGAGGCCTCCGCTTCTTGTCGTTCAGCTTTGCGCTCCAAAAATGCGGTATAATTTCCAGGATGTTTGTAGAGCTTTTGATCCTCCAGTTCTAAAATAATATCACAAACCGATTCTAGGAAATAGCGGTCGTGGGTCACCATTAACAAGGTTTTACCCTTTTGTCCTAGGTAGGCTTCTAGCCACTCGATCATATCCAAGTCGAGGTGGTTCGTAGGCTCATCAAGAATTAATAGATCGGGTGAGGAAATTAAAATTCGCGCCAGGGCCACCCGCTTCTTCTGCCCTCCAGAAAGGGGAGCAATTTTTTGATGCACTTGATGCAGACCCAGTTTTCCCAGCACAGTTTTCACTTGGCCTTCAAAGTCCCAGGCCTTAAGGCGGTCCATTTTTTCGAAGGCTCTTTGATAGGCTTCCGCCTGATTGGGGTTCTCCAAAGCTTCCTCATACTCCAAAATGGCCTGCGTCATTGGATTGTCTACCGCCAATACACTTTGCAAAATACTTCGCTCTGGAACTAAATCGGGCTCCTGACTCAAAAACTCTACGCGTATACCTTTACGAAAGGTAACTAAGCCTTGGTCAGGTTCCTCGACACCGGCCAGAATCCGAAGCATAGTGGTTTTACCACTTCCATTACGGGCTACTAAGGCCGCTTTTTCTCCTTCAGCTAAACCAAATGAAACTCCTTCAAAGAGCTTTCGCGCTCCATAAGACTTGGCAATATTTTCGACGGATAGGTAATTCATCTCGGGAAGGCGAAATTAAGCATAAGAAAAGGCCCGCAATGCAGGCCTTCCATAATTATGTCTTTTGTGCTCTACTCGGGTCTTAGGCGACTGTCGGAGCGAATTCCGTTTGGCTCAATATAGCGCTTAGCCAGAAGCTCTTCTTCGCGCGGCTCACGTATGTATAAAACTTGGCCACTAAAGTGCAAGTCTTTTCCAGCCAAGGAATGATTGAAATCAATTAAAACCGAGTTTTCTAAGACTTCGCTCACCGTGCCTAACTTTTCATCTGGGCTGCCCATATCAAAAACCAAGCGGTCACCTTTCTCAAACTCCTTATTGGGGAAGCGCTCGCTTTCGGGCAAGTCGGCATAAGCATATTCCTTAATTAGAGCGGGATCTAAAACACCATAGGCATCAGCCGCTGCGATGGTAAAATCGAAAGCACTTCCTTCGGCCCGACCTCTTAAGTTTTCCTCGAAGGCGGGAATCATCTGACCTGATCCAAAGTAAAATTTTAAAGGCCAATGTTCGTCCATAATTTCCATCACCGATCCTTGCGCACCTCCTTCTCGAAGCACGTACTTTAATTCAATAATCTTGTCCTTGTCAATTACTTTCATATCCTATTAAACCAAATCAGCTTCCTTTAGTTTAATTTAGCCTCAATTCCCTTTTTACTTAGAAAATATGGATAAACCCATCAGCTTTAGCGGCAATCTTAGTCATGTTCAAGAAACCATTTTTAGCGTTATGACGCGAATGGCCAATGAAAATGGGGCCGTTAACCTTTCTCAAGGTTTTCCAGACTTTCCTGTAGACCCAAAACTCCTTGAAAAAGTAAAGGAGAATATTGACAATGCCAATCATCAGTATGCGCCTATGCCGGGGGCTTTAGTGTTTAGGGAGAAGCTAAACGATATTAGCGCCGCTACTTTTGGTCATCGCTACGACGCCCAAACGGAAATTACCATCACGGCTGGCGCCACTCAGGCATTAGCCACTGCTATTGCCACTACCATTAGAGAAGGCGATGAAGTAATTCTCTTCAGTCCAGCCTATGATTCTTACATCCCTATGATTGAGCTTCACGGGGGCACGCCCATTACCGTTAAGCTTCTTCACCCTAATTATCAAGTCGACTGGGATCAGCTTAAGCGGGTTTTAAGTCACCGGACAAAAATGATTATCATTAATAGTCCGCATAATCCCAGTGGCCGCCTCTGGCAGAAAGAAGATTACGAGAAGTTGCAAGAAATTGTGAGTAATTCCAATATTCTCATCCTAGCCGACGAGGTTTATGAGCATCTAGTTTTTGATCCGAGCGAAAAGCGCAGCGTACGTCAGTTTCCAGAATTACGAAAGCGCAGTTTTGTGGTCGGCTCATTGGGTAAAACCATTCATGTCACCGGTTGGAAAATTGGTTATTGTATGGCGCCCGAGAGGCTTATGAAAGAATTTCAAAAGGTGCACCAGTACCAAGTTTTTAGCGTAAATCACCCCTTGCAATGGGCTTTAGCCGATTACCTTAAGGATTACGACTTGGATGCGGTCGGAAATATGTATGCCGAGAAGCGCGCTTATCTTGCGCAGGCGCTTACCGAAAAAACTAAGTTAAAAGCCCTAAAAAGTGAAGGTACTTACTTTCAGCTGGTTGATTACTCGGCAGTAAGCGATTTAAAAGATAGAGAGTTTGCCGAATGGTTGTGCAAAGAAATTGGGGTGGCCGGTATTCCGCTAAGTCCCTTTTATCGAGAGGCTACCGACAATAAAGTTTTACGATTGTGCTTTGCCAAAGACCAATCTACCTTGGATGCCGCGATTGAAAAACTAGCCCGCCTCTAAAAATTACTGCAGCTTCATTTGCAGTTTAAAGTTTACCCCCATGCTGTAAGGAATCACCTCAAAGGGGTATTCTTCGGTATAAATACTATTGGTAAAATACATCATAGTAGGCTCGATACCGATATTCATATTACTTGAAACATAGTACTGTAAGCCAATCGTTAAGCTACTTGAAGCCATAAACTTACGATAAGGCCTATCGTTTAAATCGATGGTTTCAAGGGTTCGGTAATCGATGGTAGACCCTTGTGCTTTTAAGAAATACAAGGCGCTAAAACCAAATTCGAGATTAATGCGAATATGGTCGGTGGCCCATGGCTGATAACTCACGCTAAAGGGAATGTTCAGGAAGTGGAAACTGTTGATATTGCTAAAAGCAATTTGCTGTGGATCTTTACGAATCGAATAATTGATAATTTCTCCTGTATTGGCGTCAAAGTTGGCGTTTCTGAAGTTCAAGAAGTCGAATTCGGCGCGGTAACTATTGTTGATGTATTCAATACCCGTATTGATGTAGGTGATGGCTCCTACCCGGCGACTCACCTCAAAGCCCACGTTCATGTTTAAACCTGAACGTTCCGCATTTTGCATGGCATCGATAAAATCGGAATGTAGTAAGGCTCTTTTGCGTCGGTCGATTCTAAACTCGCGGAAAGCAAAATTGGGATAAATATTAAGGCTATAAGTCCATGGTTTCTTCTCTTGCAAGGGACTTATATAAGGTTGATCGCGTGCAACACTATATCCTACATCTTCTGCTCTTATTCTTTGTCGATTTAAATCGCTATCCAAAAAGGGTCTTACCGGCTCCGCTTTTTTTATAGTCGCCAAAGCCTCTTCGAGGCTTGGCTTCGAAATCGCTAAGGGCTCAAAAAACTCGAAGGCCAAAAGCTCAGCGGTACTTTCGTCAAAGGCTTCTTGAGTATTTACAGTCTTTGTGGCGGACAGATTACTAGTCTGGCCTTGAACCACGGGTGTATTAGCAGATATAGTATTGGAGCCTAACTGCTTGTTGGAAACTTCCACCGTGTTAGGAGAATTCTCTCGCGCACTACTAAGGGACTTCATTTCTTCACTGGCCAGACTGTAGGCTGTGGTGCGCATTTTCTGAGGCTCGGCCTTATAAGCACGCTTTAAAACTCCAACCGCAGGAAGATCCTGCTCTTCACTAGGTTGACGCCAGTCGCCACTAATAAGCATCTGACTAAAGCCTAGTAGGACCAAAAGCCCCGCTAAACCAGTAGCGCGGCGCAGTCTTCTTCGCCAGAGGGCCTTGGCCAACTTTCTTTCAAATGCCAGCCAATCGGGTTGTGAATCGCCATCGAGCAGCCCTAGCTTCTCGCGCACAAAATCCTCAATATTTCTCCAATCCTGATTCACGACTACACTTCTCCCCTTAATTTTTTAACTAAAAGCTTTTTAGCCTTTGCGAGCTGACTCTTACTAGTTCCCTCACTAATATCTAGTTCATCGGCAATCTCACGATGACTAAATCCATCTAAAACATACATGCTAAATACCGTGCGGTAACCCAAGGGTAATTCATTTACTTTCTCGAAAACATCTTTCGCAGTAAGCTTTTCTGCTTCGCCAAGCTCAAACTGCTCCTGGTCGGTCTCTGGAAGTTGCACATCTTCTAAATTCACTTTGATACCTCTTCGTACCTCCTTGCGAATTGCGCTAATACTATTGTTAATCATAATTCGCGTAATCCAAGTTTGCAAAGAAGCCTGCCCTTTGAATTTTCCAATGTTTAAAAAGACTTTGATAAAACCATCATGCATTAAGTCACGGGCCTGTTCCGAGTCTTTTGCATAGCGCCTACAGATATTCAGCATCTTCCCAGAAAAAAGCTCGTAAACCCTTTTTTGAGCAAGCTTTTCCCCGGCAGCGCAAGCTATTACTAGCTCCTGCTCAGAGTTGCTTAAAAGAATCTCTTTGGGAGGCTGAAGGCCTTCCAGATCTTCCAAGCGAATGATATGTTCAGGTTTTGAGCTCAAAGGGTTCCAGGGCTTTATTTATAGACGCAGAGAGAGGGGACGGTTGTCTAATGTAGCAAAAAAAAGAGGCCCTTCAATGTGAAGGGCCTCCTAATTTGCTAATATTTAACACTTTAGTCGATGATGATCCATTGACCGCCGTTTATTAAAGGCTGAGCCTTTTTATATTTCATCTCTTTTTTCTCGCCCGTACTCAGGTTTTGAACCGTTACCTGATCATTACGACCGTAGGTTTTTTCACTAACCACTGGCTGGCGTTTCGGGGGAGTTGGGCGGCTTTCGCCTGATGAAGACTGCGCTACGTCATTCTGCGGGTGAGAAGCCTGCATGCCTTCGTAGGCGCTACGTTTGGGCGCCTTTGCTTGTTGCACCTGGTTGCTATCTTGACTCGGCAGTTGACCTTTGAATAAGAAGCTCGCGATAACGCGGTTCATTTTATCGACCATGGACTTAAATAGCTCAAAGGCCTCAAACTTATAAATCAAAAGAGGGTCCTTCTGCTCGTACTGGGCCGTACCTACACTCTGGCGCAGGTCATCCATATCGCGTAAATGCTCCTTCCAACGTTCGTCGATCATACCCAAGGTAATAGACTTTTCAAAGTCACGAATTAACTGACGGCCTTCCGTATCTACTGCCTTTTCTAGATTGGTTACAATCTGCATCGACTTCGTGCCATCGGTAAATGGTATCACAATATTCTGATACTGGCTTCCTTGATTCTCGAAGACATTTTTAATTACTGGCAAGGCCATTTGAGCAATACGTTCGTTTTTACGGCTGTAAGCCTGTAAAACCGCCTCGTGTATCTGATTCACTAATTCCTGGGGATTAGCCTTGTCGAAGGTAGCTTGGTCTACAGGCGACTCCATACTGAACACCCGTAATAATTCGAGATCGAAACCTTCGTAGTCTTTTACCGGCTGCGTTTCGGCTACTAATGATTCTACCGTATCGTAGAACATATTGGCGATATCCACCTGCATCCGCTCTCCGTGTAAGGCATGACGACGACGTTTGTAAATAACCTCACGCTGAGCATTCATCACATCATCATATTCCAAAAGTCTCTTACGGATACCAAAGTTGTTCTCTTCTACTTTTTTCTGAGCGCGTTCGATACTCTTGGTAACCATACTGTGCTGGATAACCTCGCCTTCTTCCAGACCCATACGGTCCATAATCTTAGCTACTCGTTCACTATTAAAGAGACGCATTAAATCGTCTTCTAGCGAAACAAAGAATTGCGAGCTTCCAGGGTCACCTTGACGTCCTGCCCGACCCCTTAACTGGCGGTCGACCCGACGAGAATCGTGTCGCTCCGAACCAATAATGGCCAAGCCACCGGCAGCTTTCGCCTCGGCGCTAAGTTTAATATCCGTACCACGACCCGCCATATTGGTGGCGATTGTTACACGACCAGGCTGACCAGCTTCGGCAACAATTTCAGATTCCTTTTGGTGTAACTTCGCGTTAAGCACATTATGCTGAATCTTGCGCAGTTTTAAGGCTCTACTTAATACTTCCGAAATCTCCACATTAGTAGTACCCACCAATACGGGTCGGCCTTGCTCTACTAATTTGGAAATCTCCTCAATAATCGCATTAAACTTCTCGCGCTTTGTACGGTAAACCAAATCCTCGCGATCGTCACGAACAATGGGCTTATTGGTAGGAATTACCGTTACCTCTAATTTGTAGATATCCCAAAGTTCCTCCGCTTCCGTTTCCGCTGTACCGGTCATACCGCTAAGCTTATTGTACATCCGGAAGTAGTTCTGTAAGGTTACCGTTGCGTAGGTCTGAGTAGCCGCCTCAATTTTCACATTCTCCTTGGCTTCGATCGCCTGGTGCAAACCATCGGAATAACGACGGCCCTCCATGATACGGCCGGTTTGCTCATCTACGATCTTCACCTTATTATCCATCACCACGTACTCAATGTCCTTTTCGAAAAGCGTGTAGGCCTTCAATAATTGATTCATGGTGTGAATGCGCTCTGACTTAATTGAGAAATTACGCATGATTTCCTCCTTGCGCTTCACTTTCTCCTCTGCGCCAAGCTCTTCTCCTTCGAGAGCCGATAGCTCGGTGCTAATATCTTCGAGGATAAAGAAATCTTTATCGGTATCCGAAGAAATTAAATCAACCCCCTTATCGGTAAGGTCAATCTGATTGTTTTTCTCATCGATGGTGAAGTACAATTCATCATCAATAAGGTGCATATTCTTACTCTGCTCTTGCATGAAGAAGTTCTCGGTCTTCTGCAAGAGAGTTTTCATTCCCTCTTCACTTAAAAACTTGATGAGCGTTTTGTTTTTTGGCATACCGCGATAAACCCGCAGTAATTTCTGCGCCCCTTCATCGCGTTTTTCCTTGTCGCCAGAAGTAATTAGCTCTCTAGCCTCCTTTAGCTCCTTAGTGGCTAAGGCCTTCTGAGCGCTAACCAATTTTACCACATGAGGCTTCAGCTGATTAAATTCCTGACGATCTCCTTGCGGGGTCGGTCCAGAAATAATTAAAGGAGTACGGGCTTCATCAATTAAGACCGAATCGACCTCATCCACAATCGCAAAGTTGTGGACACGCTGTACTAAATCTTCGGGGCTGCCCGCCATATTGTCGCGCAGGTAGTCAAAACCAAACTCATTATTGGTTCCATAGGTAATATCCGCACGGTAAGCCTTGCGGCGCTCTTCCGAATTTGGTCGGTGACGGTCAATACAGTCTACCGATAAACCATGGAATTGATACAAAGGACCCATCCACTCTGAGTCACGGCGTGCAAGGTAATCGTTCACTGTAACCACGTGCACCCCGCGTTGTGGTAAGGCATTTAAATAAACCGGTAAGGTAGAAACCAAGGTCTTACCTTCACCCGTAGCCATTTCTGCTATAGATCCTTTGTGCAGCACCGAACCTCCAATAAGCTGCACATCATAGTGCATCATATCCCAAATGATCTCTGCACCTGCAGCGGTCCAGCTATTCTTCCAAATGGCCTGATCACCAGAAATTTCAACCGCATCTAAAGTTTTCGCTAGCTCACGGTCCATTTCGGTGGCTTGAACCACCATTTGCTTATTCTCTTTCCAACGACGGGCGGTTTCTTTAACTACCGCAAAAGCCTCGGGGCGAATCTGATTAAGAATCTCCTCAACTTTTTCAGTAAGGGTAGTCTCTAATTGATCGATCCGCTCATAAAGTTCTTCTTTCTTTTCAATGTCCTCTTCACTGTCAAGGGCTGCTCTTAGGCTATTCACCTCTTCCTGCTCTTCTTGAATGTAGTCATTGATTCGGGCCTGAAAATCAGCGGTTTTATTACGCAGATCTTGATCGCTTAAGCTTGATAATTTGAGGAACTCTGCATTTACCGCTTCCACGGCCGGCATTAATGCCTTCATATCACGTTCGCTCTTATTACCGAATATTTTAGTGAGAATGTTTCCCAGCATTTTCTGAATGTTTTTCGCTCTTTTTAAAACAAGAGGGGCAAAGTTAAACAAAAGGCTTAGGCGGTAAATTTAAAAATAGCCTTAGCCATAATTATTCGAATGCTTCTAAATTGGGAGATGGCTCAGAAAGGAATTACTTAATCCAGAGCCAGTGGCAACATTTTGAAGAATTCGAATAGGGAAACTTCAATAAATGCGCCTAAACTAGAGCCAAGCCATTATGGCAGGAAGCAAATCTTCTTGTTTAGAAAAAAATAAACCGTTGCTGGTCTGACCGTACCTCGAAAAGGTGATGAAATAAGAATTAGCCCAATAATTTACCATAGATAAACACCGGGAAGCCTAAATACTCACGTTCTTCAACTTTAGTAAACCCGATTTTCTTAGCTACTTGCTCTGAGGCTTTATTGTCCGTGTGAATGATGGAAATAAGCTTGGCTCCAGGGATTTTATTCTCTGCGTATTGAATTAAAACCTTCGCCGCTTCGCCAGCATAACCCCGACCCCAATAATACGGTAGGATAGAATAGGCAATTTCATGATATAGCTGACCCTCAATTTCACGTAGTAAAATTCCCGCAGAGCCAATCAGCTTCTCTTCTTGCCAGTCAAATAGGGCTAAATGCCCAAATTCTTTGGCCTCATAACGGTTTAACTGTTTACCAATCCAAGCTTTAGCCGCTTCGCCTGGCTCCAAATTTCGGTCAATTCCCAAATAGGCGGTAGCTGACTTATCCTGAAAAAAGGGCGTCCAAGCCTGGGCGAAATTTTCCGTCCATGGCAAAAATCGCAGGCGCTTGCTGGTTAATTCTTGGTATTTCATAGAAAAGAAAAGGCCCCGGTATGGGGGCCTTTTTTTAATACTCGTCTTCGTTCCAGAGGAAATCTTCCTCCGAAGGATAATCAGGCCAGATGTCTTCGATTGACTCGTAGACTTCTTCTTCTTCCTCTTCCATAGCCTGTAGGTTCTCAACAACCTCTAATGGAGCACCTGTGCGGATTGAGTAATCAATCAGCTCGTCCTTGGTAGCCGGCCAAGGCGCGTCGCTCAAATAACTTGCTAATTCTAAGGTCCAGTACATAGGCTATATATAAAGTAAATTAATCTCTAATTTTTTGCAAAAATAATTTTTTCGAGGAGCTATGCAACAACTATTTTAATCTAAAGCTTGCTTATTTAACTGGCTTCCATGGCGTTTCCTCCCCACCGTGCACCTTGGTATAATATCGCGCTAGGGTAAAAAGGTAATCGCTTAGACGGTTTAGGTAGCGTAAAATGCGATCGTCTATCGCTTCATGCTCCATTAAAGATACTACCCTCCTTTCCGCTCTTCTACAAATAGTACGAGAAACATGTGCTAAGGAAGCACTTGGGTCTCCCCCAGGCAAAATAAAATTTTTCAGGGGCTCCAAGCTTTCATCCATCCGGTCCATCGCTTTCTCCAAGTCTAGAATATGCTCCTCGCCAATCTCAGGAAGAGCCATTTTATTTTTTGGGCTTGCGGCCAAATGTGAGCCTATGGTAAATAAAAGACTCTGAATAGCCTCAATCTCGGGATTAAGATCAACCGAATCGGAACTATCTTTCATCAGGCCTAAGCTTGCGTTTAATTCATCAACGGTTCCATATGCCTCGATACGAAGGTGGTCCTTAGCAACTCGCTCCCCACTCACTAAAGAGGTCTGCCCTTTATCTCCGGTCTTGGTATATATTTTCATTCTATGCTTTGCTTTTGTAATTTTCCAAACAATATAAGCGAAAAGGCGCCCTATTGTTGCCCAAAAATATTCCCATTGTCTGAAATTCTCATCATTAGTCACGAAAACGCTATTCGTAGCCAAATGCTAGAAGCTTATTTGCGTAATGCCCTTGGACCAAAAAGCAAGGTATATAGCGCTGGTACTGAGCCCAGTGGCGTAGACCCTCAGGCCATTCGGGTAATGGCCGAAGATCGCGTGGTGATTGCCGGGCATACCTCCGATGCAATTGAGGAATATAGCAATCGCCAATTTGACCTTATCTTAATTCTTGACCCTTCCACCTCCGAAGCGGTGGAAAGAATTTGTCGTGCCAAGAAAACCCAGGTCTATGAGGTTTCTGAAGTCAATGGATTTGGTGGCCCAGAGCGCATGCAACGCGTTCGAGAACTTCGAGACGAGCTAAAGAAATTGGCCCTTAAAATCGCCCAAGAAATTCAAGGTTAGCCTTTCCTTTTTTTTATAGATATTTAAAGACACCAAAAAAGTTGCTATGGAAGGGATGGCGGAGTTAGCAAGCATCCTCATTTTAAGTGTATTTGCCCAATGGTTGGCTTGGAAAATTAAAATCCCAGCTATCTTACCGCTAATCATTATTGGTCTAGCACTAGGACCTGGCTCTACTTTTTTTACTTCAAGTGGAGAAAAAATTCTAGATGGAGACCAGATTTTTTCGGGCGACTTGCTTTTTGCCTTTGTATCCATATCGGTTGGGGTGATTTTATTTGAAGGGGGGCTTACCCTAAAACTGAAAGAAATCCGACATCAAGCGGGCGTGGTCCGCAACCTCCTAATTTTTGGACCCATCATTACTCTAATTGGTGGTGGCTTTGCGGCCGCTTATTTCATGGGGCTTAGCTACAAGCTGGCCTTCCTGTATGGCGCTTTAATTATCGTATCGGGGCCCACGGTGGTAATTCCCATCCTACGTAATGTTAGGCCCAATATCCGAATAAACAATGTGCTTAAATGGGAGGGGATTTTAATCGACCCCCTCGGCGCCCTAATTGCGGTTTTAGTCTATGAGTTTATTCAAACCAGCGATTTTCAAAACGCCAGCACCCTAGAGGTTATCAAAGAGTTCATGCTCACCGTTTCCGCGGGAATTTTCGTAGGTGGTGTGGCGGCCTTCTTTTTACGCTATTTGATGGAAAAAAACCGCCTACCCAGCTACCTAAGAAACGTAATGGCCCTGGGAATGGTAATTTTTGCCTTCACCTTCGCCGAGTTTTTAGCGCATGAAGCCGGACTAATGTCCACCACGGTTATGGGAATAATCATGGCTAATGTGCGGGTTCAAGAGTTTAAGCGAATCTTATCCTTCAAAGAAGACGTGAGCATCATCCTAATATCGGTGCTCTTCATCCTGCTTTCGAGCCGAATAGAGGTTGGGCAGATTGAAAAACTAGGTATTAATGCCCTTTACCTATTTATTGTTATCATATTCGTTTTAAGGCCCCTCGCGGTATTCTTAAGTACCATTGCATCCGACTTTAATTGGCGGGAAAAGCTATTTATGTCATGGGTGGGCCCGAAGGGAATTGTGGCCGCAGCGGTGGCATCCCTATTTGCCCTGCAGCTAACCTCGGGACATACGGCAGATATCGACATCAAACAAGCGGAGCTTATCCTACCTCTAACCTTTATGCTTATTGTAGGAACGGTTATTCTGCAAGGTGCTAGTGCTAAACCCCTCGCTAAATTGCTGCGCGTTGAGCGTGAAGAACCTAAGGGTATTTTAATTGCCGGGGCCAATGAAAACGCACGCTTCCTCGGCGCTTTTCTGAAAGAGCAAGGAGTGGATTTACTATTGGCGGATACCTCAAAAACCAATCAAAAAGAGGCCCAGAAATTAGGCTTTGAGGTATACGATGGCAGCATTTTAAGCGATAATGTTTACGATGAAATTGACCTTACTAATATCGGTGTTTTAATGGCCATGACCTCCAGTGCCGAGATCAATAACTTGGCACTTAAGTATTTCGATGAAGAGTTTGGTCAGAACAAAGTCTTTCGCCTACTCAGTAAAAAGGAGATGGAAATTAAAGACATTAATTTCCCTAAGAATGTCCTTTTTGGCGGCCGTGTAGATTATCTAAATCTTGCCCAGTCGGTTCGGCATGCTGAGGAAGTGATTGTTAAAGATTGCCCCGACCTAAAGTCCTACGAAAATATTTGCAAGGAATATCATTCCGATATCATTCCACTTTTTGTGCTTAATGATGGTGATGTGGATGTAATTAGTAGGGAGCTTCCCAATTTTGGCAAAGGAGATCGACTGGCCTTTATTCCGCGCTATAACCCCTAATCACTACTCTCAAGGTTCTCCCCTTCATAAAGGGTTTCGACCGGTCGAGCGTTAAGGCCATATTCTTCGCACAACCATTTAGCATATATCTCCTTATAGCCATGGGTGACGTAAATATTCTCGGCCTCCGTATCTAAAACTGCTTGATTTAAGCCTTTCCAATCTGCATGATCAGATAAAATAAAACCTCGGTCTGCCGCCCGTCGGCGTCGCGGTCCGCGCAGACTCATCCAGCCTGAGGCGAAAGCCTGACTTTGCTTTCCCAATTTTTTCGACCAGGCACTGTTTAGGGCCGAAGGAGGAGCAATTACCAAGGCACCCTGAAAATCCTTCTTATTATGCTCTGACCGAACTAATTCTGTTTTGGCAAATTTATAAGCCATTGCCCGTAAAATCTGATTGGTGTTTTCCACTGCCCCATGGCAAAAAATTGGCCCTAGCGAAGCATCTACACCTGCAAGAATCCTTTGAGCCTTTCCCAGGGAATAGGCGCCGATTACCGAAACTAATCCTTGTTCTTTATTCGTCCTCCACCAAGTGTTGATTTCATCAAAAACCAATTTGGGTTCAGGCCAATTATAGACTGGCAATCCGAAGGTGGACTCGGTGATGAAATGGTGGCATTTTTGGGGCTCAAAGGCCTGAGAAAGGGGATCCTCTTCCAATTTATAATCGCCACTGTGTACCCATACCTCCCCCTTATACTCCAGCCTAATTTGTGCCGAGCCCGGTATATGTCCGGCTGGATGAAAGGAAATTCGAACCCCATTTATTTCTAGAGTTTCTCCATATTCTAGGCCCTGTGCTGAAATCTCTGCCCCCAAACGGTGTTTAAGGATGGGAAGGCTATCCTTATGCGCTAAATAATACTTCATGCCCCATCGAGCATGATCGGAATGTGCATGAGTAATTAAAGCACGTTTTACCGGCCGCCAAGGGTCTATATAAATATCGGCTTGCTTACAGTAGTAGCCGTTCTCGTCTATCAGCAAAAGTTGAGACATAACATTAAAACCCCTCATTTCATGGATAGTTCCCTCCAAGAAGGAAGAAAAGCTTGCCTTACTGAGGGCAGGAATACTAAATTTGCCCAAAAGCAAATTATGAGTAAGGCTCCAAAACCCGTAGGTTCTTATCCTTTAGCACGCCAGGCTGGCGGTTTACTTTTTTTAAGTGGCGTAGGGCCTCGCATTGCTGGCAGTGATGCTAATGACTCTGGCGTACCCGGATTAGAAGTAGACCACAATGGTAATTTTAAAAGCTTTGATTTTGCTGCCCAGGTACACAGTGTCTTTGCCAATGTAAAGGCAATCCTAGAAGAACACGGCAGCTCTTGGGACAAATTGGTAGACATTCAGGTCTTTTTAGTGGACATGAAAAGGGATTTCCAGACCTTTAATAAAATCTATGCAGAGTATTTCGAAAAAGTAGACCCCAAGCCCTGCCGAACGACTATTGCCATTAACGCATTACCGACGCCTATTGCTATTGAACTGAAGTGTGTGGCCGAAACTAATGGATAAAAAGGCCACCATTGAGGCTTGTGAAAACTTTGTTCGGGAAACCCTCGAAAAGGCAGAAGCAGGCCATAACTGGTTTCATGTTGAGCGGGTTCGCAAGCTGGCTCTCTATTTACAGTCGAGGGAAGGGGGTGACCGCTTTAGCCTTGAAATGGCTGCTCTATTGCACGACATTTCGGATGCTAAGTTTAATGGGGGCGATGAAAAGCTAGGGGCCCAAAAGAGTGAAGCTTTTCTGGGTCAATTAGGTTTAGCCATTGATACCATTAAAGAGATTGTTTACTTAGTGGAAAACTGCTCCTACAAAGGAGGGCACGGTACATCAGCTCAGACCATAGAACTTCAAATTTTACAAGATGCCGATCGGCTGGATGCTATCGGGGCCATTGGTATCGCAAGGACCTTCAATTACGGCGGTTATAAAAACGCTCCGATTTACCTGCCCGACCAAGCTCCTAAGGAAAATCAAAGCCTAGAAGAATATCGCAAAGAAGGAAACAGCACCATTAATCACTTTTACGAAAAGCTTTTGAAGTTAAAGGATGGCATGCACACTACAAGCGCCAGAGAATTAGCCGAAGAAAGACATCGTTTTATGCTCCAATTTCTAGAGCAGTTCTACCGCGATTGGGAGTTGACACATTTAGAATAAAAAAGGGCAAGCCTAAGCTCGCCCCTAATTTTTTTATTCTTGAAAAATCTCCCTTATAAACCCGAAACTTTATAGGCAGAAACCTTATTCGCAAAGAAGCGCGGTACATACAGCGTATTTGACATAGGGTCAAAGCCGATATCTGCGGTTTGAATTTCCTCCGCTTTGGAGTCCAGTAACTGCGTGGCTTCACCGTTTTTCACATACCAAACTTCCCCTTGCCAACGACTCATTATAAAGCGTGAATCATCCAATACAATTAAACCATCGCCACCACTCATTTCGGCACTGATGGTTTCCATTACTTCACCACCTACCGATAGTCTTTGCAGGCCATTATTGCTTAAGGCATAAATACTCTGATTAAAAAAAGCTAGGCCATTAAGTCCGGCTAAATCTTCGTTGATCGTATGCACTACCATACCCTCTAGATAATAGAGATGCCCAGTTTTCATATCGCTAAAGTACACCCCGTTTAAACCCGGAGTGAGGTCATTCAGAAACTGAGACCCAGGAACTTCTACAACATATTTATCGGCCGGATTAGTTAAGCTAAATGACACAATACGATCAATATCGCTAACAAATAATCGTCCATTACTTACACACATCCCTTTAGGAGCATGCAAACCAGTAGCCCATTGAGAGTTCACAATATTTCCCTCTAAATCTACAATAGCGATATAGCCATTGGTGTCTTTGTCCAAAGGCTGACCATTGATGCAGGAAACAAATAAATGCTTGCCTTGAGGGTAATACAAGACCGATTCATTAGTAATAAGACTTGCCTCCGTTTCCCATGCTAAATCCAAGGAAGGAGCCTCAGGGGCTTGTTTTAAAGATTGATCTGATTTTTCTTCTCCATTTACTTCTGTCCCGTTTGGACCCTGACAAGCTATAAGAAGACCAAATACTAAGCTCGCGCCGATAATTTTTTTCATAGTCTATTTTTTAGAGATAACTCGCTTGAAAGCCAATGGTTTTATTCCTCACCCATCTTTTGAGCTTTTCGTAAAATATAATTCCAAGAATCCGACTTCAAAGCGCGCACAATTTTAGGATCGAAATGACTTCGTAAAGCACTCCCTTTTGGGTATGCAAAACTGTAATAATCAGTCTTTAAATTGCGCTCCTCAATAATTATATCGGGGTATTCGCCTTGTTGCAGGCTATAGCGCAATACGGGGCGATCATAAATAAAAATGTCAATTTCCTGCGACTGAACTGCTTTTAAGCCTGCCTCTACAGTAGGATAATAACGGTCGGGCAGACCATATAAACCTAGATATTCTGCCGTGCCTGTTCCATCGATAGTTGCGGTTTTAAAGCGTCGCAAATCTTCAACATTTTCAATCTTACTTTCAATGCTGCTAACGGTTAAGGCCGATGCTATACCTGCGGTTAAACCGGATATCAATAATATCGCTAAAAACATCCATACAAAGGCCACTACTCTGCCGCCAGTAGTTTCGGGCGATTTATCGCCATAACCCACTGTGGTCATCGTTACCGCACTCCACCAAAAGCCATCAAAAATACCATGATGGCTAGATCGAAACTGCTCAGAACTTGCCTTGCGCTCGAACAACCAGACCAAAAAGCCAAAAACCAAGATTACTCCTAGCAAAATCGCTACTGCTGATAGAAACCGCTTAGAGAAGAAGTTTTTCAAAAATATTATCCATGTGCTTTCCGAGCGCCTCGCGATGGTGGTTCCCGAAATAAAATAAGGCTGAGAGAAATCGAGGCTATCCATCCTTTGTTCCGTTACAGTAACAGGGTTTATAGACATTGCCACCTCCTCAACAGCCACCGCTTTCAGCATTTCTTCAAGGTTATCGAACCAGCGGTACTGTACCTTGGCACTCACAGTTTCATCAATCATCTCCCAGAACTCAAAGCTGAGTCCGGCTGGTCGACCTGAGGCCGTTTTCTTAATAAAGGGAGGCGTTTCCTTAAGGCCAATCACCAAAGTTGTATCGGCCGCCCGGCCTGGTAAAAAACTAAGGATGAATAAAAAAAAGAACAGTTTTCGCATCTTGTTTTATTAGGCTTGGCAAGGTAAAAAAGTGGATTAGGCATTCCAAAGTGGGCAATTCCAATATTATGCCTGCTAAAAGGCTTTAATTCTTACCTTCGCAGTCTTTTAAAATTAACGAAGAAATGTCGGGTAAATATCCTGAATACAAGCACTTAAACTTAGCTCTGATCAATAAAGAAATCCTTGAATTCTGGAAGGAGAACAAGAGCTTTGAAAAAAGTATTAGTAGCCGTCAAGGAAAGCCAAGTTTCGTGTTTTACGAAGGTCCCCCTTCAGCCAATGGCAAACCAGGGATCCATCACGTTATGGGGCGTACTATCAAGGATATTTTCTGTCGTTTTAAAACTCTTCAGGGCTATCAAGTAAACCGCAAAGCTGGCTGGGACACGCATGGTCTACCAGTGGAACTTGGAGTAGAGAAAGAGCTTGGCATCACCAAAGAAGACATTGGAAAGTCTATTTCAGTAGAAGAATATAATGCCGCTTGTAAGGAAGCGGTGATGCGTTATACCGACATCTGGAATAAGCTTACCGAAGAAATGGGCTATTGGGTAGATATGGAAGACCCTTACATTACCTATAAGCCCAAATATATGGAGTCGGTTTGGTGGCTCCTAAAACAGCTGTGGGATAAAGACCTTATTTACAAGGGATATACTATACAGCCCTACAGCCCAAAGGCGGGAACGGGTCTAAGTTCGCATGAGCTCAATATGCCGGGAAGCTACCGAGATGTAAAGGACACTTCTGCTATTGCGCAGTTTGTGGCCGTGCAAGACGAACGCTTTAAATCGGTTTTTGGTGACTCCGTAGCTCAAGGTGATAAGGTCTATTACATTGCCTGGACCACTACTCCTTGGACCTTACCCTCGAATACTGCCTTAACGGTTGGACCAAAAATCGATTATCAATTAATCGACACCTATAACCCCTATACCGGCATCCGTCAAAAAGTATTGCTCGCTAAAAATTTAGTGGCAAAGTACTTTAAGCCAGAAGGAGCTGAAGCGGATATGGAAGCCTACGAAAACGGGAACAAGCTAATGCCATGGCGCGTCGTTTGGGAGGGTAAAGGTACCCAGCTATTGGACCTTCGCTACGAGCAATTACTGCCATGGGCCAGCCCATATGAAGGAGCCGAGAATGCTTTCCGGATAATTTTAGGGGATTTTGTAACGACCGAAGACGGCACTGGAATCGTGCATACTGCCCCTACTTTTGGTGCCGATGATGCCAAAGTTGCGCGCGAAGCACAGCCACCGGTTCCACCTATGCTGGTGCTAGACGAAAACGAAAACCCTGTTCCCTTAGTAGACCTTCAAGGACGTTTCCGACCAGAAGTAGGTCCACTTGGCGGTCGCTATGTAAAGAATGAGTATTACGGTGAGGGCCAGGCGCCAGATAAATCGGTAGACGTGGAAATTTCCATCCTTTTAAAGGAAAGCAATAAAGCCTTTAAAGTGGAAAAGTATGTGCACAGCTACCCTCATTGTTGGCGCACCGACAAGCCAGTATTATACTATCCTTTAGACTCTTGGTTTATCCGGGTAACCGGAAAAAAAGAGGCATTGGTATCCCTAAATAAGACCATTAACTGGAAGCCCAAAAGCACGGGAGAAGGACGTTTTGGGAATTGGCTCGAAAATGCCAATGACTGGAATTTAAGTCGCTCTCGCTACTGGGGTATCCCTTTGCCGATCTGGTCGACCGAAGACGGCAGCGAACGCCGCATTTTTGGCAGCGTAGAGGAACTGAAAACAGCCTGTGACCAAGCGGTAGAAGCTGGTTTAATGGACAAACATCCTTTTGCTGGCTTTAAACCAGGCGACATGTCTGAAGAAAACTATGCGCAAGTAGACCTACACCGTCATATTGTAGACGAAATAGTGTTACTGTCGGAAAATGGCAAGCCCATGCGCCGAGAAGCAGACCTTATCGACGTTTGGTTTGATTCAGGTGCAATGCCTTATGCCCAATGGCATTATCCCTTCGAAAACAAGGAAAACTTCGACCAATTATATCCGGCCGACTTTATTGCGGAAGGGGTCGATCAAACCCGAGGTTGGTTCTATACCTTGCATGCTATTGCCTCCATGGTATTTGGCAAAGTAGCCTATAAAAATGTTGTCTCTAATGGTCTCGTTCTGGATAAAAACGGGGCAAAGATGTCCAAGCGATTGGGTAATGCTGTAGACCCCTTTACTACCATTGAAAAGTTTGGTAGTGACCCGGTTCGCTGGTATATGATCAGTAATGCTTCACCTTGGGATAATTTGAAATTTGACTTAGATGGAGTAGCGGAAGTTCAAAGAAGATTCTTTGGTACTCTTTACAACACCTATTCTTTCTTTGCCTTATACGCTAACATCGATCAATTCCACTTCGATAGCACTTCGGAAACTCCTTGGGAGGAGCGCCCTGAGTTGGACCGATGGATACTCTCGCGTTTACAAGAATTAAAGGCTACGGTAGAGAAAAGCTATGAAGACTATGAACCAACCAAGGCCGCTCGAGCGATTGAATATTTTGTAGACGAAGAACTGAGTAACTGGTATGTGCGCTTAAACCGTCGCCGTTTCTGGAAAGGAGAGATGAGTCGTGATAAGCAAATGGCCTACGAAACGCTTTACACTTGTTTGCACGATTTAGCGGTACTTATTAGTCCGGTTGCCCCCTTCTTTGCGGAGCGCTTGTATCAAGATTTAAGCGCTCAAGAGCTTGCTGTTGAAGCTAAAAACTCGGTGCACACTGCTATGTGGCCTAAGTCTATCACTAAGGCAGTTGACCAACGTCTGAATGAAAGAATGGCACTGGCTCGGAACCTAAGTTCGATGGTACTTTCTCTTCGTAAAAAGGAAAGAATCAAGGTACGTCAACCTTTACAGAAAATAATGGTCCCTGCCTTAAGTGATTCACAAGCGGAGCTTCTAAGTAGTGTAAAGGACATTCTATTAGCCGAAGTTAACGTCAAGGAACTAGAAGTGCTGCGTGAGGTTGAAGGCATTTTAGTTAAGAGCTTAAAACCAGACTTTAAAAAGTTGGGGCCTCGTTACGGTAAAATGATGAAGGTTCTTGCTGCCACTTTAAAGGCATTTGACCAAGCTCAGATTGCCACTTTAGAAAACCAAGGTTTCTACGAAATGGAACTCGAGGGAGAAAAGGTGCGCATTGAAATGGATGATGTAGAAATTATTACCGAAGACATCCCGGGTTGGTTGGTTGCTAGTGAAAACGGACAAACCGTAGCTTTAGATATCCATATCGATGAAGTCCTAAAAAATGAAGGCATCGCGCGTGAATTAGTAAATCGGATTCAAAACCTACGTAAAGATTCTGGTTTAGAAGTAACCGACCGAATTGCTCTCACCGTGTTAGAGGACCCCAGACTAAAAGAGGCCTTGGCGGCTAATGAGGACTATGTAAAAGAAGAAGTTTTGGCCGATTCTATCGAATGGAGTAGCGAAAGTTTTGAAGGAGAAGAATTAAACTTTGATACCATAAACAGTCGAATTGCGTTAAAAGCTCGCGATTAGCGGTTTTTCCTATATTTGGCCGTTTTAAAAAATTAAGGACAAAACATTAATAATAATAGAATCTAAATCAAGGAATTATGGCGGAGCAAAAATTGCGCTACTCTGATGAAGAATTACAGGAGTTCCGTGAAATTATCCTAAAGAAAATTGAAAAGGCCGAGCAAGATTTAGCCGTGCTTAAAGAAAATTTCGCCAACGATCGCAACAATGGTACCGATGATACTTCTCCCACCTTTAAGGCGTTTGAAGAAGGAAGCGACACCATGAGCAAGGAAGCGAATAGCCAGCTTGCCGCTCGCCAAGAGAAATTTATCCGCGACCTTCACAACGCAATGAATCGTATTGAGAACAAGACTTACGGCGTGTGCAGAGTAACAGGAAAATTAATTAGTAAAGAGCGCTTACGCCTAGTACCTCACGCTACCCTTAGTATCGAGGCTAAAAACCGTCAATAATGCGCAAGGCCCTTCTTATAATAGTGGGCGTACTCATTCTGGATCAGGTACTTAAGATTTGGGTGAAGACCCATATGACTTTAGGTGAGGATATCCGGATTGCCGATTGGTTTATTATCCACTTTACCGAAAACCCAGGTATGGCCTTTGGGGTCGAATTTGGCGGTAATTGGGGGAAACTGCTGCTAAGCGTTTTCCGCATTGCCACGGTAGTACTCATTTTTATCTGGCTAAAGCGTCTCATTGAAAAGAATATCCCTCAAGGGGGAATCATTGCGGTGGCCTTAATTTTAGCGGGTGCTCTGGGCAATATCATCGACTCTGCTTTTTACGGGCTCATTTTCGGGGAGTCACAATATCATGCGGTAGCTACTGCTTTTCCGGAGGAAGGAGGCTATGCTCCTTTTTTATTCGGGCATGTGGTAGACATGTTTTACTTCCCTATTTTAAAAGGCTATTTGCCTGATTGGCTACCTATTTGGGGCGGAGATTACTTCATTTTCTTCCGACCGGTATTTAATTTAGCCGATGCCGCTATCTCAACCGGCGTAGGTTTATTAATTTTATATCAGAAATCGGTATTCAAAGATGATGAGGAAGAGGAGGAAAAAGCTCCCCTACCTACACCTGAAGAATAGCCCTAAACCCCTTATAGCTTGAAAACACTCATCGCCAATTTTAGTCAACACTTGCGCGATGCGCTTCAGACTGTTGAAAACTTCAATTTCAAAGCTACCGACCGTGCCATTCACAATGTGATGATCACCGGCTTGGGGGGATCTGGAATTGGAGGCTCTACCGTAAGTGACCTCGTTTCCGAAGAAGCTATTGTACCAATACAGGTAGTTAAAAATTACGATATCCCGGGCTTTGTGAATCGCCATACCTTGGTTATAGCCTGTTCTTACAGTGGTAATACCGAAGAAACCCTAAATGCCTTGGCTCAGGCCGAAGCCAAAGGTGCCATTATCGCATGTATTAGTTCTGGTGGAAAGCTCAAGGAAATAGCCGAGGCTAAAGGCTATAATTGTTTAAGCATGCAAGGAGGTAATGCCCCTCGGTCCATGTTTGCTTACCCCTTTAGCTTTTTGCTTTACTATTTACGGGCCTATGGCGTTATTGCAGGCAAACCTCTCGACTCAATAGCTAGCGGTATTGAGTTGCTGGATAGAGAGGAGGAAAGTATTCTAAATGATGCCCATGCACTAGCGGAAGGCCTCAAAGGAAAAACCACTCAAATATTAGTAAATAGCGGCAGCCTTGGCATTGCCGCCCGCATGCGTCAACAGTTAAATGAAAACTCTAAAATGTTGGCCTGGGAGGCAGAGGTGCCCGAGATGAATCATAACCAACTAGTAGGCTGGGAAGGCGGCTCGGATCTATACGCTTGTTTATTTTTACGCAATAAGCATGACAATCGACGCAACCAAAAGCGGATGGATATCATTAAGGAGATTATTGCCTCGAAAACTAGCTCTGTTTTTGAACATTGGAGTAAGGGTGAAGATGCCATTGAGCGGGCCTTATATCTAATCCATTTTGGGGACTGGGTGAGCTATTATTTAGCGGAAATGAACCAAGTGGACATCATGGACATTAAGTCTATTGACCTATTGAAATCCGAGTTATCGAAAATTCCAATGTAAAAATACCGGTCCGCTTCAAGGACCTAGGGCTAATAGACTACAAGGAGGCTTGGGACTTCCAAGAAAAGCTTTTCGACGAAACTGTTGCGCGCAAGTTCGCCAATCGCAAATTACCTGAGGGCCAACAAGAGCCTACCCAAAACTACCTGTTATTTTGCCAGCACCCTCATGTTTATACCCTTGGAAAAAGCGGTAAAAGAGAGCATCTACTCATCTCAGAGCAAAAGCTCAAAGAGGTGCAAGCCAGCTATTATAAGATTAATCGAGGCGGTGATATTACCTACCATGGTCCGGGCCAATTAGTGGGTTATCCTATTTTAGACCTTGACCACTTTTTCCCTGATATTCATAAATACCTGCGTTTCCTAGAAGAGGTTTTTATCAAAGTTATGTCCGATTACGGCCTAAAAGGTGAGCGATCTCCTGGGGAAACTGGCGTTTGGTTAGATGTTGGCAGTCCTAATGCTCGTAAAATATGTGCTTTAGGGGTACGAGCGAGCCGTTGGGTTACCATGCATGGTTGGGCCTTTAATGTAAACACCGACCTTAATTACTTCAATTATATCGTTCCTTGTGGTATCGCCGACAAGGAAGTTACTTCCTTAGCAAAAGAATTGGGCCGAGAAGTTGATATTGCTGAAGTAGAGGCCAAAGCAAAGCGCTATTTCCAAGAGGTTTTTTCCGTAGAACTTATTGCTTCAGAATCTCTAACTTAGTTGCTTAGAGATTTGTTATGCTAAAATTTATCTACCGCTTCTTTTTAGGCCTAGTAGCCTTAGTTGTTTTAGCCAGCTTAGGCCTTTGGCTTAGCGGAAACGACTATCTATTTAAAGGACTTTATGCCACTTATTTACATGGTGAAAAGTCAGCCACCATTGATGATGCGCAATTCTTTGATACCCGATCTATTCCCGCCGGAGAGGGACAAGCTTGGGCATTAGCTAAGAACTATAATAGCATACCCTTAAGTGATAGTCTTAAACACTATTTAGAAAAAACCAGAAGCATCGCTTTCTTGGCCATTAAAAGAGACAGCATCATCAGCGAAAGCTACTGGGGCTTTGGTTCCGATAGTTCCCATAGCAATAGTTTTTCGATGGCCAAAAGCATCACGAGCATGCTGGCGCAAATTGCCATTCAAAAAGGAATCTTTAACTCTTGGGAAGACAAAGTGCAAAACTACCTTCCCGAATTAAAAGGGCCCTTTGCGGCTGAGCTAAATATTGGTCAGTGTTCGGACATGACCGCTGGTCTGGATTGGAATGAACACTACACTAATCCCTTCGATATAACGGCAAGAGCTTATTATGGAGACGATATTGAAGAGACTGTTTTGGAGCATGTACAGGTAAGCATTAAGCCTGGAAGCCAGTACGAGTATCAAAGTGGAGCTACCCAAATTTTAGGCCTATGCCTACGCGAGGCAACGGGTAAATCTTTAGCTGAGCTTGCCTCTGAGTGGCTATGGAAACCATTGGGTGCAGAACATGAGGCATTTTGGCAACTGGATGACGATAAGGGCAAGGAGCTAGCCTATTGTTGCTTTAATAGCAATGCCCGCGATTTCGCACGTTTCGGTAAACTTCTTCTGAACTTTGGAAACTGGGATGGCCAACAAATACTGGATAGTGCATATGTAAAAGACGCATCAGCCGCTAAGCTAGTCGACTTTTACGGTCGCTCTTTTTGGATTGAGACAGAAAGTACGGGCGAAAAATGTTTCTATATGCGGGGCATTAATGGCCAATACATAATGGTTATTCCTTCCCAAGATTTGGTTTTAGTGCGACTGGGGCATGAGCGTCTAGAAAATGTAAATCACCATCCGCGCGATTTCTACGTTTATCTGCAAGAAGGGCTCCGCTTATTCGGAGATTAAGCGCCAAGGAATTTCTCAATGTGGGAAAGTAAAGCGATATCGGCGACCATTAGCTCTATACCTAAGAGCTCTTCAATGCTAAACCAATCGTACTTATCGTGATCTTGCAGTTTTAGTCCCGCTAATTCATCACTAATATGAAAAGCTTCGAGTTCAAAAGCACCGCTTTTATTCTCCCAAGCTAATTTGTGTATCGAAGCACCAATCATTAGACTTAAACCCAATTCCTCTTCCAGCTCTCGGGCTAAAGCCTGATCAGCTTCCTCGCCTTCCTCCACTTTACCCCCTGGGAACTCCCAATAACCCTCGAAGCTTTTACCCTCCGCGCGCCTCGCGGCGAAAATCTTTCCTTCCGAATTGGTGATAACTGCACAAACAACTTGCATGAATAAGGCTTTAGGATTTCTATTTTTGTTACATGCCTGCGGAAAAGATCGCTAATATTCTTAAGACCCTTCCCCATAAACCGGGGATTTATCAGCATCTCGACAAAAATGGTAAGATCCTTTATATAGGCAAAGCCAAAGATCTTAAAAAAAGGGTTTCCAGCTATTTCACTAAAGGTCATGATAGCGCTCGAATTCGTGTAATGGTGAGCAAAATTGCGGATATCAAAACCATAATCACGGAAACGGAGTTTGATGCGCTATTGCTTGAAAACAACCTAATTAAGGAGTATCAACCTCGATACAACATCAACCTTAAAGACGATAAAACCTATCCCTGGATCTGTATTAAGAAAGAGCCCTTCCCGCGTATTTTCCCCACCCGCAATCCAGTAAAGGATGGCTCGGAATACTTTGGCCCCTATGCTTCGGTAAAGGTTATGAAAACGGTGCTTGGCCTAATTAGGCAGCTCTATACCCTGCGTACTTGCAAGCTTAATCTAAGTCCGGCTAATATTGAATCGGGAAAATACCGGGTATGCCTCGAATACCATATCGGCAATTGCAAAGGGCCCTGCGAAGGAATGCAAGCGGAGGAAGACTACCTTAAAGACGTAGAGGCAGCCCGGGCCCTCATCAAGGGACACCTTAATAGTGTAAAGAAAATGTTGGAGCAGCAAATGCAAAAAGCCGCTTCCGACTTACGCTTTGAAGAAGCGCAGGCTTTAAAGGAGAAATATGAGATTGTAGATCGCTACCAAGCAAAGAGCACGGTGGTAAACCCCAGCATTAGTAATGTAGACGTTTTCAGCATTTTTAGCGATGCCGAGTATGCTTATGTAAACTTCCTGAAGATAATGGACGGGGCGGTTTTGCAGTCTCATACTATAGAACTTAAGAAAAAGCTAGATGAGAGTGATGCCCAACTGCTGGAACTGGCATTGCCAGAAATAAGACAGCGTTTTAAATCTAATTCCACCGAGGTTTATCTGTCGCATGAAATAGAGCTTGAAATTCCCGAAGTTCATTTTCACGTACCCCAAAGGGGGGATAAAAAGCAACTGATTGAATTATCGCTTAAGAATGGCCGCTACTTTAGGCTGGAAAAACTCAAGAACATTCAAATTGTTGACCCCGATCGGCATACCAAGCGTTTGATGAAGCAAATGCAGCAGGACCTGCGCCTAAAGGAAGAGCCGCGCCATATCGAGTGTTTCGATAATTCTAATATCCAAGGGACCAATCCGGTATCGGCCTGCGTGGTTTTTAAAGAGGGGAAGCCCAGTAAAAAAGACTATCGTCACTTTAACATTAAAACGGTTGAAGGGCCCGATGATTTTGCCAGTATGTACGAGGCTGTTTTTAGACGTTATCGGCGTTTATTAGATGAAGACGAGGCCTTGCCGCAGTTAATTGTAATCGACGGAGGTAAGGGTCAGCTTGGCGCCGCCCTAAAAGCACTAGAGGAACTTGACCTGCGCGGTAAAATTGCCATTTTAGGTATTGCCAAGCGTTTAGAGGAGCTGTATTTCCCGGGTGACAAATACCCTCTATACCTCGACAAACGCTCAGAAACCTTAAAGGTGATTCAGCGCCTGAGGGATGAGGCTCACCGCTTTGGTATTACGCATCATCGCAATCGACGCTCCAAGAGCACTTTTAAAACCGAGCTTAATGATATTAAAGGGGTCGGTGACGAAACAATAAAGCTGTTGCTTAAACACTTCAAGAGTGTTAAAAAAGTTAAAGGCGCCAACTTGACTGAATTAGAGACCGTAATTGGTAAAAATCGTGCTAAATTGGTGCATCAACACTTCGCCGCTAAACCTGAAAAATGAAGCGCTTTCTTCTCATAGTAACCCTTATTCCCGCTCTGCTAGCTGGCCAGGCTAAAAAAGATCTCAAGTTTGGTTTAGTACTAAGTGGTGGGGGCGCAAAGTGTATGGCTCAAATTGGTGCCCTTAAAGTAATAGAAGAGGCCGGCATCAAGCTCGACTACATTGGGGGAACTTCTATGGGCGCAATCATCGGCGCCATGTACAGCCTGGGCTACAGTGCTAATGAAATTGAAGGATATCTGCGCCAGGTGAACTGGGATGCCTTAATGGCGAATGAAGTTCCGAGAAACCGTCTAAGCTTTTTTGATCGTAAAGCGGATGACCGTTATTTCCTGAGCTTTCCCCTTACCAAGAACGGAATAGAAGTACCACAAGGAATAAATTATGCCCAATACATTTTAAAAGAGCTTAGCTCTATTACGCAGCAGTCATATCCCTACCAAAGCTTTAAAGAATTACCAATTCCCTTCTATTGCTTGGCGACAAATTTAGAAACCGGTAAAGCCAAGGTCTTTGAAGAAGGGCGCTTAATCGATGCTTTAAGAGCTAGTTCTGCCTTTCCAAGTTTATTCACGCCTTACGAAATAGACGATAGTCTTTACATCGACGGAGGAGTAGTGTTAAACTATCCGGTGAAAATTATGCGTGAGAAGGATGTGGACGTAGTCATTGGCGTAGACATGCAGGATTACCTCAACGAACGTGAAGAATTAAATAGCGTAATTCGGGTCTTGGAGCAAACCACCGCCTTCTTAAACTCCAGAAATAAAGGCGACTCCGAGGCATTAACCGATATTTGGATTACCCCGAAAATTCCGGCAGCGGGAATTAATAGCTTCGAACTATTTGACAGCATTGTGGCAGAAGGTGAGCGGGAAGCACGTAAGCATTGGGACGCTTTAGTGGAGCTCGCTGCCGCGGATCCAATTAAAGCTGAGTTAAAGGACAAAGCCACCCCAAAACGTGAGTTTTATGTCCAAAAAATAGAAGTAAATGGTCTTAAAAGTTTAACCCGGAACTATGTACTTGGCAAGCTTAGACTTAAGGAAGGTCGCCCCTGTAAATTAGAGAAACTGGAGGCTGGTCTAGATCAACTCTATGGCTCACGCTATTTTGAAACAGTAGACTATACCATTGCCAAGGCCGATTCGGGTTATACGCTCCGTATTAACTTAAAGGAGCAGGATTATTACCAAAGCTTTAAGCTGGGGCTGAATTACAGCGACGATTTTGGCGCAGCCTTATTGCTTAATTACACCAACCGCAAGCTCCTCTTTAAGAACTCGCGCTTGAGCGTAGACCTAGCCCTGGGGGAGATGCCCCGTGGAGAATTAAACTATTTCGTTGATCGAGGTTTTATCCCCACCTTGGGCATAAGACTCCGTAGTTATCGTTTTCGCTATCAAAACTTTAGAAACCGTTTTGCCATTAATGAAAAAATATATCAGGATTACTCCCTTGACTTATTTCTGCAGTCCACTATAAGGGACGCCTATGCTCTGGGAGGGGGAATTCAAATTGAAGATGTAGATATCACCGAGGATTTTGAAACGAGTCAGACCGAAGAACTTCACCAGGGCTTTATAAACTACTATGCTTACCTCGACTTCGACTCTTTCGATGACGCTAATTTCCCTAAGCACGGCTTTCAGCTAAATGCTCAATACCGCATTATTGCCGAAAGACAGGGCTTTGAAACCTTTTTAGAACCTAGTTCCGTTTTTGATTTAAGCTACCGGCAGGCCATTAGTTTTAACTCCAGGTGGACCTTGATAAGCCGTTTTTACGGAGCCACCACAATTGGGCCTAACCTTGCCAGGCCTTATCAAATTCACTTTGGTAGTATGGGTCAGGCATATATCAACTATATCCAGCCCTTTATTGGTTATCGCTTTATGGAGTTAATCGGTCGCAATGCTTTAATGTTGCGGGCCGACCTAAACTACGAGGTTTATAAGAACCATTACCTTCAGCTTAAAGCTAACTTTGGGAAAATGGAGCCTACCCTAAATGCATTGTTTATTTCCGATATTCTATTAGATGGCTATAGTCTTGGCTACACCTATAACAGTATCCTTGGTCCGCTCGAGTTTAACCTCGCAGGCAGCACCAACCATCGCGATATCTACGCATACATCAGATTAGGGTTTTGGTTTTAATTTTAATTGACCATCTGTTCAATTAAAATTTTTTACCGTACCTTTGACCAGTCGTTCAATTAAAAACTATGAGTCCGCGTACGCAAGCCCAAAATCGTGCCCTACGAGAAGAAACGCGCCAACAAATTCTATTGGCCGCTTTCAAAGCTTTCGCTGAAAAGGGTTATAGCTCTGCGAGCATGAGCTATATCGCCAAGGAGGCGGGTATTTCTAAAGGTCTCAGCTATCATTATTTCAATTCCAAGGAAGAAATCCTACAGGGGATTATCGATATGTTATTCGCGGTGGGCCAGGGTATTGAGGAAGCCGTAAAAGACATGGGCGCCAAGGAGCAGCTGCGCTATGTCGTGGAAATGAGCTTCGAGTATTTCCAAAAAAATACCGATACCGTGCGTTTTATGACTGCCTTAGCCTTACAGCCGGAGGTGATGCATCTTGTAGAGGAAAAGGTTAAATTCCAAAAACTGCATGGCTTAAAGCAATACGAGGAAATTTTTAAGGAGCTCGGCTATGATGATCCCCTCGCCGAAGCTTATGCCTTTGGCGCCCTTTTAGATGGGACTGGTATAGGTTACCTTGCTATGAATGCAGACTATCCTCTGGAAAGAATGAAACAAAAAATCCTAAAAAAATATCAATTATGAAAAGCTTGGTGCTAAGCTTCCTAATGGGAATTTCCCTCACTATTACCGCCCAAGATGCATTGGAAATCGTTCAAAAAGCCGAGGACAAATTAAGGGGTGAGCAAAGCTATGCGGAAATGTCCATGACCATTGTAAGACCTAGATGGGAACGTACCATCGCCTTAAAATCTTGGTCAAGGGGAAGCAAGAATTCATTAGTCTTAATTACCCAGCCGGCCCGAGATAAGGGTACGGTATTTCTAAAAAAGGACAAAGAAATTTACAATTGGATCCCCAGTATCGAACGAAATATTAAGCTTCCGCCAAGCATGATGTCGCAAAGCTGGATGGGTTCTGATTTCACCAACGATGACTTAGTAAATGAATCATCATTAGTGCGCGACTACAGCCATAAATATATCGAAGAAGTGGAAATCGATGGGCGTAAGGCTTATAAAATTGAACTTCTTCCTAAGGAAAATGCCGCCGTGGTTTGGGGCAAAGTCGTTTTACATATTGATAAGAAAGAATTTATACACCTACGCACCGAGTTTTACGATGAGGAACTCGATTTAGTCAATGTAATGGAAGCCAAGGAAATCAAAGAGCTTGGCGGGAAAATGCTGGCTTCGGTGCTAATTATGACCCCAGTGAATAAGGAGGGGCATAAGACCATAATGCGCTATCAAAGCCTAGACTTTAAAGTGAATATTCCACGTGAGTATTTCACCACCCAGTACATGAAACGCATCCGCTAATGTTATTTAAAATGGCCTGGCGCAATGTTTGGAGAAACAAGCGCCGCAGTATAATTACCATGGCTTCTGTGAGCTTTGCGCTCTTCTTTGCCCTGGTAATGCGGAGTATGCAATTGGGCACTTACGACCAAGCCTATTCCAGTGTAATTAACGCCACCACCGGTTACCTGCAATGGCAAGGTGAAGGCTATTGGGAAAAACAAAGTCTGGAGAGAAGTTTTAGCCCTAATGAGGAAGACCTTGCTAAAATTGAAAATCACCCCGAGGTAATTGATCTTGTGCCGCGCTTAGAGAGCTTCGCTCTGCTGGCCTCTGACCATAGCGATACTAGGCCTGGCTTAATTCGTGGAATTGAAGCAGATAAAGAAAGCCTATACTTCGGCTTAGCTGATAAAATAGAAAGCGGACACCTACCTGCAAAGGGAGAAAATGGAGTGGTCTTAGCTAAAAAGTTGGCTGAAAACCTTGGTCTTTCTATAGGCGACACGCTCGTTATTATTGGTCAGGGTTACCACGGCATGAGTGCCAATGGCAAATATCCCGTTATTGGCCTTGCCAAATTACCGAATCCTGATGCCAATAAATCAACCGTTTTTATCGGCCTTGAGCAAATGCAAGAACTAACCGGAGCCTTTGGTCAGTATACCGGCCTAGTACTAATTCCAAAATCTACGGATAAGCTAGCTGCATTAAAGACTGAATTGAGTGCCAAGCTTAGCGAGGGTAGTGAAATCCTTACCTGGCGAGAGATGATGCCCGAACTAATACAAGCCATGGAGGCCGATAGCGCCGGAGGCTTGGCCATCCTATTCATCCTTTATTTAGTGATTGGCTTTGGTATTTTCGGAACCATCCTAATGCTAAGCGCTGAGCGCCGACCAGAATTTGGCATCCTCATTTCGATAGGGATGAACCGCGCCCGTTTGGCGGTCACTACCTTTATGGAAACCAGTTTCTTATCTCTATTGGGCATTTTACTAGGTAGTATCCTTTCTTTACCTATCTCTTGGTATTACCACCTAAACCCTATTCAGCTTAGTGGTGAAATGGAGAAAATGACCGAGGAGTACGGCATGGAGCCCATCATTCCCTTCAGTGTAGATCCCTCTATATGGCTTACTCATGGCCTAGTGGTATTAGTAATAAGTATGATTTTAGGTCTCTACGCTGTATTTAGTATTTACCGATTATCACCTGTTAAAGCCATGCGTCGATGAAAACTCTATTTAACATTGCTTGGCGCAATATTTGGCGCAATAAGCTCCGCAGTTCCGTGGTAATTATTTCCATTATGCTAGGAATTTGGGCTGGTATTTTTGTGAGCGCCTTCAGCTTCGGACTGAACGATCAACGGAAAGACGCGCTTTTAAAGAACCAGTTCTCTCATATCCAGGTGCACAAAGCGGAGTGGAAAGACCAGATGGAAGTAGAATATCTGCTTTCTGAAGCCAAAGCCATTTTAAGCTCCCTAAGCAGTAAAACTGAAATAGCAGCAGTAGCTCCGAGAGTGATTGCCAACGGAATGGCGGCCACGGCCCACTACAGCGGCGGCGTCCAGATCTATGGCATCGAAGCAGAGGCAGAAAACAAGCTAACCGGTTTAGCGGCAAAAATTGACAGCAGTGGTAAGTACTTCAGTAAAAAAGGTCGTAACCCCATTCTCATTGGGGCTGCTTTGGCCGAAAAGCTGGAAGTAAAGCCTGGCTCAAAGGTTATCTTAAACTTTAGCAACGCCAACAATGATCTTGTTTCGGCTTCTTTTAAAGTAAAGGGGATATATACGGAAGTATCCTCCACCATCGAAAAAATGAAGGTATATGTACGCGCAAATGACCTTCAGGAATTACTGGGCATTGGCGCTGAGGACTACCACGAGATCGCGGCTTTTGCAGAAAACGAAGCGGATTCCGATAGTCTTAAAACCTGGTTACAAGGTCAGTATCCCAATCAATTGGTGGAAAGCTGGAAGGACTTAGCGCCGGAACTTGCTTACAGTGACTCCATCATGACCCAAATGCTCTTTATCATTATCGGAATTATTATGCTGGCCCTTTCCTTCGGCATCATAAACACTATGCTTATGGCTGTTCTTGAAAGGCGCAAAGAACTCGGAGTTCTTATGTGCGTAGGAATGAGCAAAGGCCGAGTTTTTAGCATGATCATTATTGAAACCCTCTACCTATCATTAATTGGCGGCCCTTTGGGAATAATTCTAGGCTACTTTTCGGTAGAGCAAGGCAAGCTTAGTGGCTTATCTTTAGAGGTTTTCAGTGATGGCTTAGCCAGCTATGGCATAGGAACTATAATTTATCCGAGCGTACCCAGCAGCTTCTATTTTGGTACCGCAGCCATTGTCTTTATCATGACCCTTCTGGCCTCCATATACCCGGCCCGTCATGCTCTTAAATTAAACCCCATCGAAACCATCAGAACCATCTAAAGCATTTATTATGGCTATTATAGAAACTACAAACTTACACCGCGATTACCAGGATGGAGATAGCATCATTCGTGCCGTAGATGGAATAAACCTTTCGGTTGAAGAAGGGGAGTTCACCGCTATTATAGGTCCTTCTGGTTCGGGGAAAACTACGCTCCTTAACCTTATCGGCGGACTTGACAATCCTAGCCAGGGCGAAGTAATTGTAGACCAAAAAGAAATCCACGAGCTAAGCGATAACGAACTCATCAATTTTAGACTTCGTCATATTGGATTCGTATTCCAAGCTTACAATCTGATTCCTGTGCTTAGCGCCAAGGAGAATGTGGAGTTTATCATGCAATTGCAGGGTAAGAGTGCTAAGGAGCGCAGCAAGAGAGCTCTCGAGCTTTTAAAAGCCGTTGGCCTCGAACAACAGGCACATAAAAGGCCGAATGAATTAAGTGGCGGGCAGCAGCAAAGAGTCGCGGTGGCAAGAGCTCTAGCTTCTAAACCTAGCTTTGTTTTGGCCGATGAGCCGACCGCCAACCTCGATTCGAAAAGCACCGAGGACCTTCTCGATATAATGCACAAACTCAATCAGGAAGAAGGTATTACTTTTTTATTCTCTACCCATGATCAGCGGGTGATTGACCGAGCGCAACGCTTGGTTTATGTTGAGGACGGAAAAATAAAAAGCGATACCAAGAAATGAGGCTTAGAAGGCTCATAGTGCTTTTAATATTCGCTGCTTTGAGGCTTCAAGGTCAAGAAGGGTCCGAATGGGATTACGAGCTGCAGGGCTATCTCAAGTATTTTGGCGCCTATGGCAAAGTGAATGATGCTTTTTTCGACCCCAATATCTCTGCTAACTTAGAGCTGCAAAGTTTTGATCAACAATTGCATAATCGTTTCGACTTTAAACTCTACCACGGTGCTTGGTCAATGGGCATTGGCATGCGTAACCGCCTTTTTAATGGGAGTCAACTTAAAAGCGGCGACCTTTTCTTAGACATTTTAGACGCAGATCCAGGATTGGTAGACCTTAGCATGCTATACTGGCGCAACGATGAAGTGGTACTTCACACTATAATTGACCGGCTTTGGTTTCAATACCAGGGCGAGAAGTTCGGACTCCGACTTGGCCGGCAACGGATTAATTGGGGGATAAACACCATCTGGAACCCCAATGATATCTTAAATCAGTATAATTTCTTTGATTTTGATTACGAGGAAAGACCGGGCAGCGATGCCCTGCGACTACAGTATTTCCCAAGTTTTACCAGTACTTGGGAGCTGGCTATTGCTCCAGCGGAGCAAATCAAGGAAAGCACCGCGGCCTTACTCTATAAAAACACCCAGTTTAGCTACGACTTTCAAATAATCGGCGCTTTTTACCGGAATAATATAAGCCTAGGAGGAGGCTGGGCCGGCAATATTTGGCAGCTCGGCTTTAAAGGTGAGGCTAATTATTATTGGGGCCTCGGGCAAGCGCAATCAAGTATTATCGCAACCGGAAAGGCAATTGATGAGTACAACAATTTTGTGTTTAGCACGGCCC
The DNA here is from genome assembly GCA_913055685.1 of uncultured Flavobacteriales bacterium. Taxonomy (GTDB): domain Bacteria; phylum Bacteroidota; class Bacteroidia; order Flavobacteriales; family Schleiferiaceae; genus Croceimicrobium. The sequence continues at coordinate 643,251 of CAJXKC010000001.1, read as the reverse complement.
TAGATTATGTCTTTAGTAATGGTCTATATATCTCTGCTTCCTATTTACTCAATGCCGAGCAGGCATTCACCGGTATCGGAGAGTTTAATAGCTTCAATCAAGGGGTGGTTTTAAGTCCGAAAAACCCCTTTCCCTTTGCCCACACCATTGCCCTCAATAGCAATTTTGCCTTCAGCCCCATTTTCAATGGCTCCTTAACCTTTATGTATGCGCCGGAAAATCAAAACCTTATTCTTTTCCCCAGTCTCAGTTATAGCCTAGGCACCAACCTCGACTTATTGCTAGCCGCTCAAGTCTTCCTAACCGAAAACGCTAGGGAAAATCAAGAATTACAATGGCTTAGCAATAATTTCTTTGTGCGCTTGAAGTGGTCCTTTTAGTACCTTTAGGCATGCCTAAGAAAATTTCCTTTTTCCTAATCGGCCTTATTGCCATGGCTTGCCAGCAAAAGCCACATTACAATCTCGAAGGCCAGGATTTACTTTTAATGGATGAGCCCCATTGTAAGATTGAGCATCACTACCCTCAAATTAGTGCCCTAGAAGATAGTCTTATTCAAGAAGGTATTAACCGCTATTTAAGGGAAGCTACCGGTTTGTTTAAAGCTAGTGCGGCTTGCTTAAAGGATAGTATTCCGAGCTCTATTAAAAGCTCCTACAGGGTCCATAGTCACCTCGACACCCTGCTAAGTATTGAACTTCGAAGCGATAAACTTGATACCAGCACTAGTAGCGTATGGACCACCTATTATCCCATTACCATAAAGTTTCCTGAGGGTTATTTCTATCCCTTGGAATTGGCTTTAAGTGAATCGGAGTGGCAAGAAATGCAATCAAAATTAAAGACTTGGGCTGCCAATGACCCCCAAAATAGGCAGTTCAATGAAGCCTCTTATGTTTGGGGCGACTCGGATTTAATCCCCTATTGCCTTTCGGCGGATAGCCTGGTGCTTTTCCCCGGTGGTGAAGGTGAGTCCTTTTCGAGACAAAGAATGAGCATTGCCTTAAGTCAACTGAAATGAAAAGAATTCTTGTTCTATTATTAGCACTTAGCTCATGCGGTATTGGTAGGCCCCGCCCAGGCCAATACAAACTTACAGAGGAGGCAAAAATTTTAGGTAAAAACTGGCAAATTGGTTGTAACATCATTAACAATAAGATGCCTGGTGGTAATGGTAAATCCTATGGGGTGGTTTCCCTTTATAGCCGCGACCAAAGGCCTATCCTCTCTCCTCTACGTCTGGAGAAAGTCTGGTTTTATCAAGCCGATAGCCTAATAAATACCTGGGATAAGTTTGATCAAAGCTGGGAGAACCTTAACAGTCGCAGTGTGCGTTATTATTGCAGGGAGCTTGGTAATGAACAGCATTCTTCTTGCGATAAAGCTGTACTCCGATTTAGGAATATCTACGGCTTTGCCTACACCTTAGCCATCGACTGCCCAGACAGCGACAATGTGTATTAAGGGTAAAGCCGGTACACCCTATAGCGATCGTTCCAAAAGCTCTCCGCCAAGGGATAGGCTTCGCTATCGGCATATCGAATAATGTAAACTTCCGAATGTTTAGCGGCTAATTGCTCTCCCAATCGCGAGACGTGCTCTAAAAGAAGGCCATTGTATGACTCTTTCAAATTAGAAGGCTTATAAGCGTCTAAACTATACATGTGGTCGAGCCAATACCGGGCATATTCCTCACTAAAAAAGGCCTTGGTACCATCAAACCAATCACCATAAGAACTTCTTTTAGCCCTTACTCGAAAGCCCAACTCTGTGGGAGGCACAATAACCATCGCGTCTTTCGCGCTTTTTTCGGCAAACCAATCTTGTAGATCATACCATTCCTGTGACTGAATGCCCCGGTCAATTTTAAGCCCCCCCCTCATGTAAAAGGCTCCAGCCCCCAAGGCCAGAAAAAGGCCCGCTATTAGGGTCAAGCTCCAAACTTTATGATGATTAAAAGTTAGAATAAACCAAGTGAATACCCCACACAGAAGGAGTCCCGCTAACTTAGCGAGGTCTGCCCCCACGAACTGCAGTACGATGAAAGCAAAAAGCAGATAGTACCAGGGGCGCGCCTTTTCAAAAATCACGGCCGACCACATCGCCAAACTGATGAAAATTAAAAAGAGGAAGGATCGGAAAAACTGCAATTGAATAATGATTTTCACTGGATACCATTCAGTAAAGATGGTCCCCATCAGCAACAGCAAAAGAATGCCGCTACCAAAACCATAAAGACTCCGCCTTAGCTTTTTTGTCCACGGTCCGAAATGACTTAGGACTAAGAATAGAATTAAGATAGCGGCTGATTTAAGCCAAATGAATAAGGGATAGGCCGAGGGAAATGCATGATGCGCATTGCGTAACCTCATGGCCTCCATCCAAATTTCTCCAAAAGCAAATAAAGACTCCCCCGAAGAACTCTGAGACCTTAAATAAAGCACCGGGCCTGCTAATATTAAGAAAGCCAGCCCATAGCGCAAATAGGACCATTTAAAGCCTTCTTTGTAAAAGAGGGCGCAAGCCAAAGGAAAGCTTAGGTAAATAGCCGAAAGGGGATGTAAGTTAAAAGCCACTCCCAATAACAAAGTCATTATCCAATAGCGATCCCTAATAAAAGCGCTTAAAGCAAAAAGAAGGAATGGCAAAGCCATGGTTCGTTCCATAAGCAGGCTATCCCAACTTTGCACATCGCCAATAACCGGAAAGGCAAAGCTCATCAATACCGCCGCCATAATTCCCGCCTTTGAATTCTGGAAAAAACTCTTCCCCAATGCGTAAAAGCTAAAAATGGTAGGAATTAAAAACAGAATGTACAGTATAAAATGCGCCCTGGCGATACTAAGTCCAAAGAAGGCGCTAAACCAGGCAATTATATTTAGAAAGAAACTGGGCGAGGCACTCCGCTGCTCAACTAGCATATCATTGGGAAAGAGGCTCGGATCTAATAAATCATAGAGCCATGGCAAGGAAACAAACTGATTCCACATGCCATAATGATACTGGTTTATACCAATCAATGAAGCCACAGCAATAAGGCATAAAAAGAGATAATCTAGATTTAGGGAAAGCCCCGGCCTGGTTAAGCGTGGAAATTGCATGGTTAGCGTTTAGCGGTTAAAAAGGTACAATTTTCGGATAAGTCCTTTTTGCTAATATTAGGAACCATTGCAGATTCGGCCGGGTACCCAACCGGTAACAATAAAAAGGGTTTTTCATTTTCGGGACGCCCCAGAATCTTCGATAGAAAATTCATCGGACTAGGGGTGTGGGTAAGGGTAACCAATCCTAATTGATGGATAGCCGATATTAAAAAGCCAGAGGCAATACCCACTGACTCATTCACATAGTAATGCTTGTTCTTTTCACCGCTTTCATCCTTTCCGTAGATTTCTTTAAAAACCACGATCAACCAGGGCGCGGTACTTAAAAACTCTTTCTGCCAGTCGGTTCCCAAGGGAGCCAAGTCATTAAGCCACTCTTGAGGCGCACGCTCTTCATAAAATAGTTTCTCTTCGGCCTCAGCCGCTTTTCGAATTTCGGCTTTAAGCTCGGGGTCTGATATGGCTACAAAGTGCCAAGGCTGCTTATTGGCGCCGCTAGGAGCGGAAGAAGCGATACTTATAAGGTTCTCTATTACGGCTTGATCAACTTGCTGCTCAGAAAAATGGCGACAACTCCTACGTAAGAGGTAATTCTCTTTTAGAGCTTTGGACTCTTGGGCTAATTCTGAGGCAGAAAAGCGCTCCTTAATTTGTAAGGGGATGAATGAATTTTCCTTAGTCATTTAAGGTATTTAAGCATTAAGGCTAGCACCCAAGCTCCTTTAAGCGAGAGTATTAACTTGATTTCTTGAGAATAATTTACTAGTTTAGATTGTTGTTCGAAAAAAACAATGGTTTTTTATTCTCTCCCCCAAGGCCTGTCCTCCCCGGACAGGTCTTTTTATTTCTAATCCAATTTACCGGTGAGCTTGGCCATTACCTTTTTAGGGTTTCTATCCTTGTATAGTATCTTGTAAACAGCATCGGCAATGGGCATTTTCACCTCTTTCTCCTTCCGTACTTCTCGAATCAACTTGGCGGCATAATAACCTTCGGCCACCATATTCATTTCCAGCATCGCACTTTTAATGGTGTAGCCTTTACCGATCATATTGCCAAAGGTTCGATTTCGTGAAAACTGTGAGTAGGCGGTCACCAGCAAGTCACCTAAATACGCCGAATCATTTATATCACGTTTAATCGGATGAACCACCTTCATAAAGCGCTTCATCTCGCGAATAGCATTGCTTACCAATACCGCCTGGAAGTTATCACCGTAACCCAAACCATGGCAAATACCCGCGGCAAGGGCGTAAATATTCTTTAAGACCGCCGCGTACTCGGTACCGTAAATATCATCGGAGGTACATACCTTTATGTAATCGCAACTTATCCTTTTGGCCACTTTATCGGCTAAGTCGGAATCGAGTGCGGCTACCGTTAAATAGCTCAAGCGCTCTAGAGCCACCTCTTCGGCGTGGCAGGGTCCAGTTATTACGCCTATTTTATCGAGAGGCACCTGGTAGTTCTGATGAAAGAACTCCCCTACAATTAGGTTTTCATCGGGCACAATTCCCTTAATGGCACTAAAAATATACTTGCCTTCCAGACTAATGCTTAAGTGTTTTAAAGAGGCTTTTAAGAAGGCACTGGGTATTGCCACAATTAAGCAATGGGCCTCCGAAACTATGTGGTCTAAATCGGTGCTAATGGCAATTTTCTCGGTTTGCAGCTCCACACCGGTTAAATAGCGTCGGTTATTGTGATAGCGCTTTATATGAAGGACATTTTCTTCATCGCGCATCCACCAGCCTACATAATCGTTGCTCTCGGTTAGCATTTTTACGATTGCCGTGGCCCAAGAGCCTCCTCCTATTACAGCTATATTCATGCTAAAATTGAATTTGGGCACGAAGGGTTTTTCCGTCTCTTTGATAAAGCAAGTCTGCTTTATCACCGGCCTTAAATTGAGCTAAGGCCTCCATATAAGTCTGCATGTTACTCACCTGAACCTCACCTAACTGAGTAATAATATCTCCGGCCTTTAAACCGGCTTTAGACGCCGGCTTATCGGGACTCACTCCGTCTAACTTCATACCATTACCATTGTATAGGTAGTCGGGCATCACCCCCAAGGTTACCGAGAACTTAGGCGCCTTGGTACTTTCCACCTTAGTGGCTGAAAATGGGAAGTCCTCTACCGCTGGGGTATTGCGAATAATGGAAGTTAAATAGCATAGCGTTCTGAAAATACCATCGAAATTGATTTTCTCAACATCGTCACTAGGCTTGTGGTAATCGGCATGGGTACCGGTAAAGAAATGTAATACTGGAATGTCCTGGTAATAAAAACTGGTATGATCACTAGGGCCTACTCCACTTTCACTCATTTTTACTTCTATGCCGCAATTTAGAGAGGCAAGGATATCGGCCCACATTGGCGAAGTACCAACGCCACTTAAGGCTAAAGTAGATTCCTCCATACGGCCAATCATATCCATGTTTAACATGTAGAGCCACTTTTGATCGAAGCGCTCCATGCCTTTTACAAAATGCTTAGACCCTAGAAGACCCATCTCCTCTGCCGAAAAGGCGATAAATAAATAATTAAACTTGCGAAGGTCTTTATCTTCGGAACTAGCTAAAAAGCGTGCCATGGTTAATAAGCCACTGGTTCCACTGGCATTGTCATCTGCGCCATTATGCACCATTGGCTCCTCCGAATTAAGGTAGCGGCTGCCTTCGCCTCCCATCCCTAAGTGATCGTAATGAGCACCAATGATAATAGTATTGCGCGCTCCATTATCGATGCGTGCCGCCACATTAAAGGCTTGGTCTTTTACCTCATTGAGACTCACCGAAATTTCTACTTCTCTGGAACGGCGTAATTTTTTAGCAATTTTCTCATTGCGCACATAAACCACTGGTATACCCAGGGCATCTAAACTTTTAAATTTATAGTCTGGCGGGTTTGCGTTACCTTCAGTATGAATTAAAATTACCGCCTTGGCGCCTTTGCTTTTTAGCAATTTTATGCGCTTAGCCAAATCATGCCAGTCCTTATACTTGGAATGAGGGTGAATTCCATCGGGAGAACTTAATTCCATCACCGCAATCTGATCACGCACATCCTCATCATCAATATCGTCGCGATCCAATTTTGCACTCTCTATGCCAAAAGAGACATACTCGGTTTCAGCTTTTATCTGGCCGTTACCGGATAGGTACACTGGGTAAAAGTCCTCATCCAGTTTCAAAGCATCCGACTTGTAAAACATGTAATTGCCATCGGCACTACGATCTACTCGGTTGGGAACTGTGAATTCTTCGAAGTAACTGTCTTTAAAGGCCGGACTTAAACCTAAATCTGTAAAGGTTTCCACTATATAATCACGTGCCAATAAAGCCCCCTCGCTTCCAGGCTTGCGTCCTTCTAATGCATCCGAAGCCAGGTAGTTGATGTCTTTAAATATATATTCAGTAAGATTCGCTGGTAAATTGTAACAAGGCTGAGTTTGGGCAAAAGCCATTGGTCCTATAAGCAGGAAAAGCCAAATCTTCTTCATCAAATCATTTATTTAGGGCCTCAAATATAAGGAAATGCCTAGGCTTTCGTTGTTAATACCATCGTGTAGAACTCTATTATTTACAAGAGCTCTGGACAAGGCATTCTAGTATTTTTGAATTAGATAAATAGCATGTCCTCCCTTAAAAGTTTAGCATCTCAAACCGTAATCTACGGGCTCACTACCATTTTGGCGCGCTTGCTCAATTTTGCCTTAACGCCGCTGCATACGGCACGCATTGAGCAAATAGAGTATGGGGTTCTAAGTGATCTTTATTCGATCATCGCATTTTTAATGGTAGTCCTCACTTTTGGTATGGAAACCGCCTACTTTCGCTTTAACCGCGACCCTCAGCATGAGGCCAAAAAAGTATTTAGTCACACTAGTATCCTTACCATATTCACCAGCCTCAGCTTACTGGTTTTAAGCTACTTATTTATAGATAGCATTGCGCTTTGGCTTGAATACCCCAACCGGCCGCATCTAGTTATTTGGACCTTGGCGATTGTTGCGATGGATGCGATGGCCGCGGTTCCCTTTGCCAAGCTTAGGGCAGACAACCGCCCCTACCGATTCCTACTAGTGCGCTTAAGCACCATTGCCTTTATGGTGCTACTAAACCTGTTCTTTTTCTTAGTCCTTCCCGATTTAGCTCAAGGCTCATCGGCTAATTCCTTATGGAGTCAAATTTACCGCGAGGACTGGGGCGTCGAATACGTCTTCCTTGCCAACTTATTAGGGAATATCCTTATGATGATCTTCTTCCTCCCCGAGTTTTTGAGTATTTCCTGGTCGCTGGATAAAAAACTCATGCGGAAACTGCTAGTGTACTCAAGTCCACTGGTAATAGGCTTTTTAGCGGGTATTGCTAATGAGAAGGCTCAGTACCAATTCATGAAATACCTTTTACCTGACGAAGTGAATTTGTACTCAGCCGGAATCTTTGCCGCCATGATGAAAATTGCCACCTTCATGGTCCTATTCATTCAGGCTTTCCGCTTTGCTGCAGAGCCTTTCTTCTTCTCGGGCGAGGGTGAGTTTAAAACCAAAATGGCTCGAGTAATGCGCTATTTCGTGATGGTGCAAAGTTTAATATTCTTAGGCCTTGTAGCGGGCACCGAAATACTAAAGTGGACCCATTTTATTGACCCTAAATATTGGGAAGGGTGGCACATAGTGCCAATCTTACTATTGGCCAATTTACTTCTGGGGATAAACTTTAACCTCAACATTTGGTATAAGCTTGATAACAAGACTCATATGGGGGCCTATATTTCCTTTTTTGGATTAGCCTTTACGATAATTCTAAACCTAATTCTAGTACCCCGATACCAATATGCAGGAGCTGCCTGGGCAACCTTAATTAGTTATGGGGCAATGACCGCCTACTCTTACTATTTAAATCAAAAGCACGCCCACACCCCATATCCCCTGGGTAGAATCGGAGCTTATCTGATCGCATCAACTTTAGGCGCCTACCTCAGCTTCTATGTTTTTGATGCCGCCTTAATCCCGGGCTTAATAATCTTCGGAGTTTATCTTGGACTCCTAATTATATTTGAAGCTAAAGAATTAAAAAACGGACTCATAAAGAGATGAATAACGTTGCTGTAATTAACCGTTCCCCTTATCCGCTCCCCGAATACAAGACCAAGCATTCTGCTGGAATGGACCTGCAGGCGGTTCTTACCGAGCCACTTCGCTTAGCTCCACTGGAAAGAGCATTGGTAAAAACTGGTTTGTATATCGCTCTGCCCGAGGGTACCGAAGCCCAAGTGCGCCCGCGCAGCGGTTTAGCACTTAAAAAAGGCCTTAGTGTTTTAAATAGCCCAGGTACGATAGACGCCGATTACCGTGGCGAAATAGGGGTCATTTTGGTAAACCTTAGCAATGAAGACGCGATCGTTGAGCCAGGGGAACGCATTGCGCAATTGGTAATTGCCAATTATTTGCAAGTCGAATGGGAAGAAACTGATGATTTAGACAAGACCGAAAGAGGCGCAGGCGGTTTTGGCAGTACCGGCAGGCATTAAACTGAATTAAAGTTTAGATAATCCGTTTAAAAACAGACATTGTTTAGATTTGTAGAGACATTGTTTTATACACATTTCGCTCATGAAAATAATTGTACCCATGGCTGGTCGGGGAAGCCGACTCAGACCACACACCTTAACTGTTCCCAAACCTTTAATTCCTATTGCTGGCAAACCCATCGTCCAGCGTCTAGTTGAAGATATTGTTAAAGTAGCCGGTCAGGCTGTTGATGAAATAGCTTTTATCATTGGCGATTTCGGTAAAGAAACTGAAGATCACCTTAAAAAGGTAGCCGAAGGTTTAGGAGCCAAAGGCTCTATCTATTACCAAGACGAACCCTTAGGCACCGCACACGCTATAATGTGTGCCAAAGACTCCTTAACTGGACCCGTAGTAGTGGCTTTTGCCGATACGCTATTTCGCGCCGATTTCACCTTAGATGTAGAGCATGATGGTGTTATATGGACCAAAAGGGTAGAAAACCCTAAAGCCTTTGGGGTGGTAAAAAAAGACGCCAACGGCATAATTACCGATTTCGTAGAAAAGCCCGAAGAATTTGTTTCGGACGAAGCGATCATTGGAATCTACTATTTTAAAGATGGTGATTTCCTAAAGTCGGAACTTCAGTATTTGTTGGATAATGATATAAAAGACAAAGGAGAGTACCAGCTTACCAATGGTTTAGAAAACATGAAGGCCAAAGGCTCCAAGTTTACCAGCGGTACGGTAAATGAATGGATGGATTGCGGAAATAAGAATGTGACCATAGAAACTAATGGTAAAATCTTGGGCTTTATCGCTGATGAAGAAGATTTGGTTAGTTCAGAGGCGCAGATCGAAAACTCTAAAATCATCCCGCCTTGTTACATTGCCCCTGGCGCTAAAATTAGCAATAGCACCATTGGTCCAAGGGTAAGTGTTGGTGCCAACACCGTAGTGGATAATTCTACCCTCAGGGACGTGCTCATTCAAGAAGATAGCGAGGTGCGCAATGCCAAGCTAAGCAATTCCATGATTGGCAATAAGGCAAAATTTGACGGTAACTTTAGGGAAATTTCTATTGGCGATTACAGCGTATTGGAATAAAACAAGCCTCTTTATAGGCCTATTAATCATTAGTTTCAGCCTTTCCGCTCAAAAAGAACTTGAGGGAGAAAGGCTGCGGCTTTTTAATGAACAGTTTTTCGCGGCTCAGAATGCGAAAAACCGAGGTGATGCCGAGGAGGCCTTAGTAATCTTCGAAAGCCTGTACAAGAAGGACCCTAAAAACGCGGCAATTTCCTATGAACTAGCGCAATTATACGCGGCCGAGGAAGCTCCAGAGAAGTCAATTTTCCATGCAGAGCGTGCCTATTCCCTAGATCCAGATAACAGTTGGTATCTTAAACTAAAGCTTGCGGTTTACCGTCAATTCGATAAGCAAGAGGCCCTGCAAAAAGCCCTGCTTCAAACCATTGAACGTTCGGACGAAAAGAGCGTATGGCGCTTTCAATTAGCAGAAGCCTATTATCAGGATGAAGAGCCGCAAAAAGCGCTGGAACAATTAGAATTAGTAGAGCAAGAAATTGGATTAAGTGAGCAAATATCCAATCAAAAAAAGAGTATTTATCTAGAACTTGGCGATTTAGAGGCTGCGGCCAATGAGCTTAAAAAACTCATTGCTGCCTTTCCAAGAAAGCTGGACTATCGCGGGGCTTTAGGTCAGTTATACCAGGCCAATGGCGAGAACGAGAAGGCCATGGAAATGTACCAGTCGATGCTTGCCCTTGATAGTACCGATCCTCGTCCGCATCTTGACCTTGCCAACTATTACCGCATTGAGGGGGAATACAGTCAAAGTATTTATCATTTAAAAAAGGCCATGGTTAGCCGTGAGCTAGACATGGAGCGTAAAATTGCGGTATTACTCAGTTTATTTGAGGCTTCACAGAACGACAGCCTCCTACGAATTGAGGCCTTCCAAATCTTAGATGAAATTATCGCCCTCGAACCTGAGGACCCTCGTATTTACGCCATGTACGGCGATTATTTGAGTCGCGATGGTAAAGACCGCGAAGCAGTCGCCTACTATAAAAAAGCGCTTAAATACGGGGAACAATTTGCAGTTTGGGAGCAAATCCTGCTTATCGAAATGCAAAACCGCATGTTTGACGCCCTGCGGGAAGATGCGCCTGAAGCAAGCCTCTCCTTTCCCAATCAGCCGCTACCCTATTTGTTGGGCGGTATTGCTTTTAACGAAGGAGAAGAATACCAAAAGGCGCTGGAAATGCTAGAGTCTGGGGTGAATTATGTTTTCGATAATCCGCAACTTCAGTTTGAATTCTATGTTCAATTGGCAGCGGCCTACCACCAATTAGAATCTCATCGCGAAAGCGACTCCTATTTCGAGAAAGCTCTTGCTATTAGTCCTAATAATGCCGTTGCGCTAAATAATTACGCCTACTACCTTTCACTCCGACGAGAAAACTTGAGAAAAGCCTTAGCGATGAGCACTAAGGCCAATGAAATAAGTCCGCAAAATCCCGTTTACCTAGATACCAAAGCTTGGATATTATTCGAAATGAAGCGTTTAGAGGAAGCCCGGGAAGTGATGGAGCAAGCCTTATCCCTAATGTCTAATAAAGAAGCGGAGGTATTAGAGCATTATGGCGACATTCTCGCTGCACTAGGTGAGAATGAAGCGGCCGCTAAGGCTTATCAAGAAGCTTTAAGCCTTGAACCAAATGCCCAAGTAGAAGCGAAAATTTCAAAGCTTAATCAATGACCCTAAAGCGCATTAGCTTTTTACTCTTGCTGGTTGTAGCAGCAGCTTGTGGCCCCAAAAAGAAATTGCCAGAAGGAGCGCCTACTTATTTAAAGGATGCTAAACTCTGGGAGGCGATTAATGAGAATAGTCTCGGCTTTAACAAGCTTGAATTAAAGGGAAGTGGTGTTTACGAAGACAAAGATGGTAGTCGTTTAAGTTTTCGCTACACGCTTAGAGTTATTAAGGATAGCCTCATTTGGATTGATCTAGCCGATCCAATTCTTGGATTAAAATTAGTACGGGCACAACTAAGCGAAAAAGAAATTGCCTATTACAATCGATTAGACCGAACGTATTTCAAGGGCAGCAGCAAAAAGCTGGCCCAGGACCTTGGCTTCAGTTTCGAGTTCGAACCCTTAATGTCCATTTTAAGCGCTAATGTTTTGCAGTGGAATCAAAAGTGGAATCAAGTTTTAGTTCCTCAATTTTACCGCATCAACAATTATCCTCAAAGCCCGGAGGATTTAAGTTTAGGCGAGCAGAACCTCATCCAGCAAAACATTGACCCTCAAAATTTTAGACCAAACAGCATCGAGTTTAAAAGACCAACTAGAGGTGAGTTGATGCAGGTTCAATTTGGAGACTACCAAGACTTTGATGGGCTGCTCTTCCCCGAAAAAATTAATATCCGAGCGGTAAGTTCGGATGAAAACCATCTTGAACTAGATATAAAGTCCCTCAAGCTCAACCAGAATTTTAAAACCCCTTTCCGAATACCCGATAATTACCATGCGCTTTAGGTATCTATTCTTTAGTTTACTCTTTCTGCTTGCTGCAGCTGACCTCTCAGGGCAAAGCAAAAAACGACAGGAGTTGGAAGCGCAAAAGGTGCGTTTAATGGATGAAATTGAATTGGCCAATCGCATCCTAAGCGAAACCCAGCGCGATCGAAAAAATTCGCTGGCCAGCATAGCCACGGTTGAACAAAAGATAAAATTACGTGAGCGCCTAATTCGTACCATGCGTCGGGAGATCAAGCTTATTGAAGAAGACGAAGACGATATTCAAGAAAACATCGACACCTTACAAGCACGGGTTGCACGACAAAAAGAGGCTTATGCCTATATGATTCAGCAGGCATATAAAAGTCGTAAGAACTCAAGTCGGCTCATGTTTATTTTATCCTCTAAGGATTTTAACCAAGCTCTAAGGCGTATCGAATACCTTAAGCAATACAGTGCCTACAGAAAACAAAAGGTTAAGGAAATTGAGGCGGAAGAAAAGAAGCTTGAAGCGGAAATAGAAAAACTTCGACTCCAAAAAGTGCGGAAAGCAGCAGTGCTCTCTCAGCTTAGTGAAGAAAACCTAAGGTTAAACCAAGAAAGACAAAACCAAACGGAGGCTATTAAAACCCTTCAAGCAATGGAAAGCGACTTGGAAAAGGACCTAAAAAGTAAAGTTGCTGAAGCCCAAAAAGTCGAAAAACAGATTCAGAAAATTATTGCGGAGGAAATTGCCCGCGCTAAGGCTTTAGCAGCGCGCAAACAATTGGAGGACCGGGCCATAAAGCTTGGCTTAACTCGGGGTAAGGACTTTACTAGCAATACCAGTAATAATCGTTTAGAAAGCTTAATCTCCAGCAAAGAAGCGGAGTTAGCCGCGGCTAATAAGCCCGTGGCAAAGCCTGCGAAGGTATATGCCCTAACGCCCGAAGCGCGCACCCTGGCTGCCAATTTTGAGGCCAATCAGAAGCGCTTGCCATGGCCGGTAGCGCGAGGCTTGGTTACCGGAAATTTCGGACCGCAAAGGCACCCAGTAGTAAAATCCGTGATTATCGACAATAAGGGAGTAGACATCGCTACCCAGAGTAAAAGTGAAATTCGCGCGGTATTTGACGGTGAGGTGGGACGAATATTCCGCATGCCCGATGGACAATTAGCGGTGATTATTAATCACGGCTCTTATTTTTCTGTATACCAAGGAATCACCGATGTGCGGATTAGTCAGGGTGATAAAATCACCAAAATGCAAGTAATTGGAAGTGCTTACACCAACCCCATTAGCGGTGAAACTAAGCTTCACTTTGAAATCTGGAAGGACAAAAAAGCGGTGAACCCACTTTTATGGCTTAGTTCCTCTTAAAACTTTAGGAAAAAAGCGACCTACTCGTTTTTGATAGTCTTTATACTCCGGAAAGAACTTCCGCATATTGCGTTCTTCATAGCTGCTCTTAAAATAGAAAAGCACAAAGAGTAAAAAGGAAATAAAAAGCTTGTACAGGTCTTCCTGATAAAGGCCCATCCCTACAGCAAATAAAATAATGCCGCTGTAAATTGGATGTCTTACGATGCCAAAAACGCCCCAGCTTATTAAAACGGTATTTTCTTTAGGTCTTGGAAATGGTGAGATTTTAAAGCCAATTTGCCCAAGAGCCGCGAAAAGAAGGATTAGGCCTACAATCATCGCCAGCTGAGCAGGCCATAAGACCATATCGGGCAAAGCATAAGGCCAACTTACCGGCCATAGGTAAAGTCCAAAGAGGCTAAATTGAAGCGCAACTAAGAAATAGTCTAAGAAACGAGGCTTAGTCATCTAAATCCTCTTCCGGCGCTTCTAAGTTAGAATCATCCTCTCCTAAATCGTCATCTTCATCCTCATCATCCATGTAGGCCTCAATACGACGATCCATTTCCACACTCACTTTTACCAAGTACTTGGTGTCTGCGGTTTCGAAAGGAACAGCCTTTACCAATTCGCCTTTGGCATTTTGAAATTTAATGATGTCCGAATCGTCATATCCATAAGGATAGCGATCGGTAAATAAGGATAAAATATCCTGAGTAACGTTCTTGTAGTCAACGATTACTCTACGTTTCTGATCATTTCCTTTAGAGACTGGCATTTCTTTTCTAGCTGTGTTGTTTAGGGTAATAGTTTCAGCAAATTGTGCCTGCAAATATGCACTTTCAGTCATTTTATACAACAAGGTGGGATTAATTCTCCGCTAATTTTTGCTTGAAAAAATCACTGCCTTGGAATCGAGCCTCTTAGCTAATGTAGCAAATATATTGGCCCTTAATAATGGATTGGTAAATCTATTGGTCGGTCTAGCATCCACCCGGTAATGCTTATACGGTCTTTATGGGTTTTTAGCACCGCGTGTTCCACTAGGTCACTTCTAAAAAGAACCAGTCGGCCTGCTAGAGGGGGAATTACTACTATTTGATCTCCATCCACAATTTCTATTTCACCGCCGTCGCCTTCTTGCCAATTTCGATTCAAATAGCAGGCGAAAGAAAGAATACGGTGACCGTTATTCTTAAATTGATCGACATGTCTCTGATAAAAGGCTCCAGGTGGATATAAGGCAAAGTGCGCTTCTATTTCTTTCATACTTAATAAAAGTCCTCGGTTCAGGTCGCCCATAAAGGACAGCATCCTTTGATAGAATGACCAAGTGTGACTTGCACTTTCTTCTTTATCAATCCAAACAATGTAGTCACCTCGCACCTCTTTATCCTTCTGGTAGTGAAAGGCATTGCCAATCCCAGCCCTCCTGAGATCTTCTTGCTTACGGTGTTGTTCAAACTCTTTTAGCAAGGCATTTAATTCCTCAAGCGATAAAAAATTGTCGAGTACTAGCCATGAACGCTCAGCTAGTTGATCGAGAAGGTCTTCCCAATTTAAATTGCGGTAATCCATTATTTTGAAAAAAAGCCCGCAAATCTATACTAAAACTTAATGCTCGCGCTAATTTTTTTTAGGCGTTAAAAGCTTGATCAGCAGGGAACTAAAAAACAAGAGTCCCGCAACACTTACCATCGCTCCAGCAATGCTCCCCTTGAGTACGCTAGCCAAGCCATAGCCACCAAAACTGGAAAGGACACCAATAAATACCGCCAAAACAATCATTGGGATTAGGGCCCTAGTCCATAAAAAGGCCGTAGCGGCAGGCACCACCAGCAAGGCAACAATGAGTATGGCGCCCACAATTTCAAAAGCCAATACCGTAGTAAGGGATACCATTGCCATAAAAGTAAAATGCCATACTTGAGTGCGAATGCCGAGAGACTGAGCAAAGTCTGGGTTAAAAGACATTAACTTCAATCCTTTAAATGAGAAGAGTAAATAAAGGAGCACAATCAAAAATAAAAGTGCAGCAACTAGCAAAGGTCTGGGTAAATAGGTGTTCCCAAAGGCCATCAAATCGAGGGGCACATAGGCAATTTCTCCATAAAGAACACATTCTTGATCGAGATCAACCTGACCAGTATAAGCGCTAATCAACAGCACTCCCATCGCAAAAAGCCAAGTAAAGCTAACCCCTATTGAAGCATCTTCCTGTAAACGCGCTTTCCGATGTAATAATTCAATTAAGAGCGAGGCCAGCAAGCCACTAAATGCGGCGCCTATTAAAAGCAAAGTACTATCTCGTTCTCCCGAAAGTAAAAAGGCCACCACAATTCCGGGCAATACCGCATGTGAAATTGCATCGCCCAACATCGCCATTTTACGCAATACCAGGAAAGAACCTAAAATAGCCGTGCTAGCAGCAATTAGGGCTCCCGTAATTATTATATACCAAGCTTCAATTGTCATTTTCGTAGGGAATTGGGCTTTGGTGTGGATCTAAGTCTGGGTAATCCAGTTCGCGCAGCAATTGCGCCTCAATCTCCGGACTAATAATATGCTCCATAGTTTCCGCATTAGGGTGAATATGGTCCGATTTTAAGCGCAATCTTTGCGTGAGGTACATTTCCCAAAGTCGGTGCAGCCGTACAATTCGCATCGCCTCCTGCTCACCTCTTTTACTAAGCTGCAGCTGATGCGACTTTAACAATAGAAGGCCTTTTCGATTTAACTGCTTAAGCCCTTCCTTTAGACTATCATTTTTAAAAGCTCGGATACCTTGTATATCCTCAATTCGTAACCAGTCTTTTTGTTGATCACTGCGTTCCGAAAAATGGTAAATCGCTTTAAGGATATTCTCATTGCGGATTTTTCGCTGATGCTTTTTTTGTTGCAGTAAGCGGGCTAGCATGCCGCGTTTCGGAGCAAAGAATAATGAGGCCAAGGCCATTAATGATAAGCTCATTACAATCCAAGGACCCGTAGGCATAGAGGGAGCAATAAAACTCAAATAAGATCCCGCAAATGAGGATAGGGCTGCCATCATGGCGGCGATAAGCATCATGGGTTTAAGGCTGTCTGTCCAGCTGCGAGCCGCTGCAGAAGGCGTAATTAAAAGGGCCGCCATGAGAACTACGCCCACCGCCTGGATTCCTACTGCAATGGCTAGGACCATAAGGGTGTTTAAGATAAAGCGCAAGGTTTTTACGGGTAAACCTAAGCTCTGGGCAAAGTCTGGATTAAAACTCAGCAAACTAAACTCTTTAAAGAAGAGAAAGACGGCCAGAATTAATACTAATGCCAAACCACCATAAACCCATAAATCGCTCTGTCGCATCGCTGCTGCTTTACCAAAGAGGAATTGATCTAAGCCTGCTTGATTGCCATTAGCCTGACCTTGAATGTAGGTTAATAGTAAAATCCCAAAGCCGAAGAAAACACTTAAAATGGTGGCAATGGCCGTATCGCTACTCAATTTGGTTTTCGTACTTATAAAGTCCATCAAAGCAATTGCTATCCAACCGCTTATTAGGGCGCCAAATAGTAAAATAAGTGGGTCTTTCTCTCCCTTCAGAATAAAGGCTAAGGCAATACCGGGTAAAATTGCGTGAGCCACAGCATCACCAACTAAGGAGCGTTTTTGAAGAAAGGCAAAGGTCCCAACCAAAGAGGCTGAAATAGAGAGAAGGACCGTTCCGGCCATTACCACTAAAAGACTCGGGTCCAAAATGCTTATATAATTACTAAGACTGGCCATCGCCGGATCCTTCCGTTTCCTTAAAGCCCTTTTCGCGAACTGGGAATTCGGATTTGGCAATCAGATTAGACAATTTCGATAGAATAGTTAGGCGGCCGCCATAAGCTTCACGAAGATTCTCTTGTAAAAAAACCTCCTCTTTAGGTCCGGCCGCAACTAATCTGGTATTCAATAAAATGATCCAGTTAAAATATTGGTAAGCCGTTTGCAAATCGTGGTGGACAATAACCACCGTTTTACCCTCATTACGAAGTTCGCTTAGCACCTCTAAAATAGCTTCCTCTGTGGCGGCATCTACTCCAACAAAAGGCTCATCCATCAAATACAAATCTGCATCCTGAGCTAATGAGCGGGCCAGAAAAACCCTTTGCTGCTGCCCACCACTTAGCTGCGAAATCTGTCGGTTTGCATACTCCAGCATGCCCACCTTCTCCAAAGCGATATTAACCTTCTCCTTGTCTGTTTTCGATAAGCGACGCATGAGATTAGCATTCCGGTAGCGCCCCATCTCCACCACCTCTCTTACTGAAGCAGGGAAAGTCCAATCTACCGACTCCCTCTGTGGCACATAACTAACTCGCTCGCGAACCTTATTTAGGTCTTCCCCGAAAATCTTCACATAACCACTATCCGCTTTCATCAGTCCCATGATATTGCGGAGAAGGGTTGTTTTGCCACTGCCATTTGGACCCACTATTCCGGTTAAAACTCCTTGTGGAATCTGAAAATCGATATCCCAAAGCACCGGCATACGATTGTAACTCGCCGCTAAATTGTGCACTTCCAATGATGGTACTTTATTTATATCCTTGTTTTTCATTGCTTTAAGGACTGATAGATTGTTTGCACATTGTAGCGAAACATGCCTAAAAAATTAGCCGCAGGGCCATCTGATCCCCCTAAAGCATCAGAATACAATTCACCGCCAAGTTTTAGCTCTTCACCCCGAGATTCAACCGCTTCAATAACTGCCTGTATCGCTCTAGGGTCAACAGAATTCTCAATAAAAACAGCCTTTATTTTTCGCTGGGCAATAAAATCTGCCAAGGCGCTAATATCAGCGATACCATACTCTGCAGTAGTGGATATACCCTGTAAGCCGCGAACCTCTACGGAATAAGCGCGGCCAAAATACTTAAAAGCGTCATGTGCAGTTATTAATACCCTTTGATTTTCAGGTATTTGTAATAACTTTGTTTTAGCCCACTTATGTGTTTCTAAAAGCCTTTGCTGGTAATTTTTTGTATTGGTCCGAATTTTCCCGGACTGCTCTGGAAGTAAAATTGCCAACCGTTCTCCCAAGGAGTCCACTAGCTGTGCCCATAAACTTAAATCGAACCAGAGGTGAGGATCATAAGCACCAGGGTAATCACTAGCGTTAATCAGGTCTTCCTCGGCCACGCCATCCGCAGCAGCGTAGGTTTTTTGTGCCGGTAACTTCTTGAATAAGTCGTTCATCTTACCTTCTAAGTGCAATCCATTGTACACAATTAAGTCGGCCCGAGAGAGGGCTAGAACGTCCGCCTGACTAGCCTTATATAAATGAGGGTCTGTACCCGGCCCCATCAAGGTTATTAGCTGGATGGAGTCTATGCCCAATGTAAGTTGCTTTGCCGCGTCGGCAAGCATTCCTGTAGTGCATACAATTTGCAGCTGTTCCTTTTTTGGGCCCTCAGTACAAGCGATGAGTGATAGAAGGCTAAGGACTAATACAAACTTTCTCATCCCCTACTGATATAAATATTAGCACAAGCCATAGCCGATAAGTGCAAAACTGAGCCTTCGTGTTTTAACTTCATACTTTGATCGAAAGACTCAACCCCCATTACCTCAATGCTATCCCCCAACCTGATGCCCAATTTTGCCACATAGTTTAAAAAATCAACTGAGCTGTCTTTAACCCCTTTTACTAAGAGGAAATCACCAACCTCTGCCTTATCTAGAGTAAGGTTTTCTCTTCTAGGGAAGACCCCTTCTTTATTCGGTATCGGGTCTCCATGTGGATCGAATTGAGGATTGCCTAAGAAATTCGCTAGTCGCTCGGTTAGTTTGGATGATCGTACATGCTCCAGCTGTTCGGCAATTTCATGTACTTCTTCCCAACCAAAAGAAAGCTTTTCCACCAAAAAGGTTTCCCACAAGCGGTGCTTTCGCAAAATACCGATCGCCAACTTTTCGCCGGTCTCCGCTAAGCGCACGCCCTTATAAGGCTCATAGCTCACTAAGCCCTTTTTCTTTAATTTTCTAAGCATGTCCGTCACAGTAGCAGCCTTTGTGTCAAGCCGCTCGGCCACTGCATTGGTGTTCACCAAATTTCGTTCCGGACCACTAATAAAATAAATGGCCTTTAGATAATTCTCTTCGGCTAGACTCAGCTGCATAAGGGATTTCTAATTTTATTTTGCGAAGTTATAAAATTCATTTTTAGATTTGCCTAAAAATTTATTGTGGCTAAACTTAAGCTATTAATACTTTTACTACTACTTGGCTCCCCGAGTATTGCCCAGCTAGTCGATGGAGAGGTCCTAAATTGGCAAGGACAGCCAATAGAAGGCGTCACTATTATAGCAGGGAAAAGCGGAACCATAAGTGACGAGCAAGGAAAATGGAGCCTTAATCTTCCCCCAGATGTAACTCATATTATCATAGAGCATATCGCTTACAAACCGGCTGAAATCCGGGTAATCCCGGGTCAAAGCTTTTATCAGTTAAAGCTTGAGAAAAGCGACTTAGCTTTAGAAGAGGTGGTGGTAAGTGGCTCCCGGAAAAGTGTGCCCAAACACAATGCTCCATTAATCGTAAACACCATAAACCCGAAGCTTTTCGAAAACATTGCGGCCTTAAGTCTAGCCGAAGGCCTCAATTTTAGTCCGGGCTTGCGCCTTGAAAACAATTGCCAGAACTGTGGTTTTACCCAAGTGCGTATAAACGGGCTCGAAGGTGCCTACTCACAAGTTCTATTAAACTCAAGGCCCATCTTTTCATCCTTGATGGGAGTTTATGGCTTGGAAATGTTCCCCCCTACCATGATTGATCGTGTAGAGGTACTTAAAGGTGGTGGTTCGGCGATGTACGGTGGTAATGCTATTGGCGGAACCATCAACATTATTACCAAAGAGGCTTTGAAAAACAGCTATTTTCTTCAATCCCAAATTGACCTAATTGGCGGTGAGGCTATTCAGCACCATCAAAGCCTTGGAGCATCTTTAGTTAATGAAGAAGCTAATGCCGGAATTAACCTTTTTGCATTTAACCGTTCCCGAGAGGCATGGGATGCCAATGATGATGGGTTTTCAGAGATTACCAAACTTCAGTCGCAGAGCATCGGTTTTAACTCCTACTATAAAAGCCATGCTCGGGAAAAGTGGACTTGGGATCTGTTCTACATTCGGGAGTTCCGCCGTGGTGGGAGTGACTTTGAATTAAAGCCCCATCAAAGCCGTATTGCGGAGCAGCTTAAACACAACATTCTAGGCACTGGCCTCAGCTACGAAAAACTATCTGCCGATAATAGTCGACAATGGAGCGCTTACCTTTCTGCGCAGCGCACTTGGCGCAACAGCTATTATGGGGGCGGTGGCCGAGTGCTTAGTCCGGGTGACAGCCTCACCAGCGCAGACCTATTAGCATTAAACGCTTACGGGGAATCGGAGGACCTAACCTTGGTAGGAGGCTTTGTGATACATCAGAAAATTGGTGAACGTTGGAATTTTAGCTTAGGCTCCGAATACCAAGCCAATGATCTTAGCGATATTATGACGGGCTATCAGAGAAAAATAGAGCAAACCGTACAGACTTGGGGTACTTACCTCCAAAGTGAATACCAGTTAAATGACCAATGGCTCATGCAGGCGGGCGCCCGATTAGACGCTAATCACATCAACAACAGCAATATACTTGGCGGCTTAAGTTATTATGATAAAGCCACTTACTTAAACCTCTCTCCTCGCTTTAGTCTAAAATACGCCCTAGATAGAAATTTAAAATTCCGCGGTTCCTACGCTCGTGGCTTTAGGGCACCCCAGGCTTTTAATGAAGACTTACACATTGCCGTGGTTGGTGGCTCAGCGCTATTTATTCAGCTAGACCCAGAGCTCGATTTGGAGAAAAGCAACAGCTATAACCTTTCGGTGGATTGGAACCTCCAGCGACCTTTTTATGAAGCGAATTTTATTGCCAATGCCTTCTATACGGAGCTCAAGAATAACTTTATTCTAAGCGATCAACAGGAATTGCCTAATGGTAGTGCCCGCTTGCTAAAACGAAATGGAGAAGGGGCTAGAGTTTATGGTCTAAACCTGGAATACAGTCACTACTGGAGCGCTTGGACACTGCAATCCTCTTTCACCCTGCAGCGCTCTTTATTTTCGGAAGATGAAGTTTTATGGTCTAGTGGTGACAGCATTGTTAGCACCCGTGAAATGTTACGGGCTCCAAATATATACGGCTACCTCAGTGCCAGTTATAAATTAAATGATCATTGGGACCTAAAATCCAGTCTTAACTTCACTGGGCCAATGCTCTTAAGCCATATCATTGATCCCAATACAGAGTACCCTCAGCTTAAAAGAAGCCCGAATTTCTTTGATGTTTCGCTTTCGGCCGAAACCTTAATCTGGCATAACCCTGCGGGTTGGGCACTAAAAGCACATGCTGGAGTACGTAATGTTTTAAACGCCTACCAAAAAGATTTTGATCGTGGAGAAGATCGAGACGCCGGCTATATTTATGGGCCAAACCAGCCGAGAACTTATTTTCTCACCTTAAAACTTGAAATGGATTAGCTAAGAGGGTATTCTTTTAAAGCCAAGTTTTCTCCATCGAAAACGCCATAGGTAAAATATTGAATCCAATCGCCCAGGTTAACATACCGCGCTCCCTGCTCATTTAATTGAATGTCGAGGGGTAGGTGTCGATGACCAAAGATGAAATAATCGAAGGCCTTCTTTTGCAATTGCTCCTTTGCATAGATTACTAGCCACTCATTTTCCTCCCCTAAAAACTTAGCATCACTATCTCCCGTTTTTGCCCTTGAACTTTTAGAAAAATAGTCGGCCAAAGCAATTCCAAAGTTTGGATGCAGGCGCGCGAAGCACCACTGCAAAAATGGATTACTAAATACCTTTTTAATAAACTTATAGCCGTGGTCACCCGGACCGAGGCCATCACCATGACCAATATAGAAGCTTTTGCCAGACCACTGTCTTTCAATGGGTTCTCGATGTAAAGTTAGCCCGATCTCCTGTGGGAGATAGTCGAAAATCCACATATCATGATTACCGGTAAAGAGGTGCAATTCTATCCCAGAATCGCTAAGCTCCGCCAATTTGCCGAGCAAGCGGACAAAACCTCGAGGCACGGCTTTTTTATACTCAAACCAAAAATCGAATAAATCACCTACTAGGTAAATGCAATGCGCATCCTTTGCAATTTCATCTAACCAGGCAACAAAATGCTTTTCCCGAATTAAACTAATGGAATAATCAGGGGCGCCTAAATGAAGATCACTAGCAAAGTATATTTTCTTTCCCGGAGGCAATTGCATGCGGCGAAGATACTAATCTCGCCAATGTCATTTAGAAATCAATGTCAAAGGCAACTCCTAGGTTAAGGGTAAGGTTATCAAAGTAATCATTCTGGTGAATAGCCAATCCTCCTTTTAGCATAAACCAGTAGTATTTATAATAGACCGAACAACTCAAATCGCGCGTGTAAGTTGGGTACTTCTCGATTACGGTGCTAAAAAAGAAAAGGAAATCATGTCTTAAACTGGCATCAATCACTTCACCTTTTCCGATGTAAAGTGAGGCCATGAACCCAAAATTTGGTGAAGATCGGTAGTTATAACCCAAGCCAAAGCTAGTATAGCTAATCTCCCTGGGTGCAACTAAAATTGCCACGGATTCCGAGCAGGAATTGCGCTTGAAGCCAGCGAAAAACCCTCGATACTCATACTCCATGCCGCCATTTAATTGAACCCCCCTAAAGAGTCCGGCTTCTCCAGCTAGGCGAATTGCATGTTTGTTTTTGTGAAGGTAATCGCTTCGACTCGAATCAATTCGAATGGAATCAGTTTGAACGGAAATTGTTGGGACAGAATCGCTCTGAGCATGGGCATTCATAGCACAAGTCAGACCAATTAGTAGAATTAGTCGTTTCATAATCAGCGGTTAAGGTTTTATAAAGATATGGAAATTTTATTAAGTCCTTTTCTTCTTATCCCAAACGCTACAAGCAGAAACAAAAAACCCCGGTTTGCACCGGGGTTCTATAAAGAAAGAAATGATTATTATTTCGCCGCTGCGTAGCGCTTCGAAACTTCTTCCCAGTTAATCACATTGAAGAAAGCCTCAATGTAATCTGGGCGACGGTTTTGATATTTTAAGTAATACGCGTGCTCCCAAACATCTAAGCCTAAAATTGGAGTTCCTTTAACATCGGCAATATCCATTAATGGGTTATCCTGATTAGGTGTGCTAGTTACTTTTAAGTTGCCAGAACCATCAACGATTAACCAAGCCCAACCCGAACCAAACTGAGTAGCGGCGGCATTGGCAAATGCGTCCTTAAAGGCTTCAAATGAACCAAAGGCTGAATTAATAGCATCGGCTAATTCTCCACTTGGGTTTCCACCTCCATTGGGACCCATAACGCTCCAAAATAAGCTGTGGTTGTAAAAACCGCCACCATTGTTGCGTACCGCTCCGGAATGCTTGGAAACATTGGCTAATATAGCCTCGATTGACTGACCTTCTAAGTCACTTCCTTCAATCGCTCCGTTTAATTTAGTAGTATAACCTGCATGGTGCTTACCATGGTGAATTTGCATGGTTTGCGCGTCGATATGTGGTTCTAATGCATCGTGTGCATAAGGTAATTGTGGTAATTCAAAAGCCATATTTCTTGTTTTTGATTGTGTTTATTGATTTAACAAAGCTAAAGCGAATAGAGTTCATAAATCTTCAACAAGATTTACTTTTCGTTAAAGCATGCATCAAAATTAACTATTAAAAATTACTTTTTATTAGACAGGGACTATGCTGAAATGGTCAAAATCAATCACCTTACTTTGGCTCTGCCTATCATTTTACGAAAGACAGAGGGCAATAAGCGCTTTAGATATACTCCAAGGACTTCCTTGCCCCCAATGTAAACCTCAGCTTTGTTCTTAGCTATGGCTTTAAGCGCTTTCTCGGCAAAGCGTGGAGCCGACATACCCTTAGCCTGCGCCTGATCCATTTCGCCCAAAGCGCTGCCATCGCCAGTTAAGGCGTTTACCGATACCTGAGTATGAATAAAGCCCGGACAAAGAATTGTGACTTTCAAGCCATCTCCTGCTCTTTCCGCCCTTAAGGTGTCGAAAAACCCATGCAACGCATGCTTAGCTGCAGCATAACCAGAGCGATAAGGGGTGCCAAACTTCCCCACCAAGCTGGAGGTCACCGCAACCTGACCTTCACCCTTAGTTACCCATTCCTCTAAAAAGGCTTTACTGAGATGAACATTGGCCAAATAATCGACCTCCATCAAATTAGAATAAACTTCCAAATTGGTCTCCATTACCAAGGAACGCTGAGAAAGCCCACCATTTAAAATTAAAAGATCAGGTGCCCACCAGAGTTGCTTAACCACTTCAATTGCCTCTTCCCGATCGGCATTAGAGCCCAAATCAAAGGCTAAAACATGTGGCTCTCTATTTTCTGCTAAAGTTCTTAACTCACTGGCAAGTTCTTGCAGTTTTTCCTTGCGACGGCCGCTAATTACTAGCTCCGCCCCTTGCCGAGCCAGGCTCTTGGCCATTGCCTCACCTATTCCAGAGCTAGCGCCGGTAAGCCAGACCTTTTTTCCCTGATAGTAGTTTCCCATAGAATTGGATTATTGCTAATTTAGACTC
Source organism: uncultured Flavobacteriales bacterium (assembly GCA_913055685.1). GTDB lineage: Bacteria > Bacteroidota > Bacteroidia > Flavobacteriales > Schleiferiaceae > Croceimicrobium. Next base: position 618,080 of record CAJXKC010000001.1, on the reverse strand, counting down.
AAATCTTTTAAATGGCCGCGCCTTTTTTAATCTTCAACGCTTCAGCAGGAGCTGGAAAAACCTATCGCCTTGTACGCCATTACCTTAAGCTCTGCCTCCAAAGTCGCGATAGCATGGCCTTCATGCACATTTTGGCTATAACCTTTACCAATAAGGCCGCCAACGAAATGAAAAGCCGTTTGGTAAAACAACTTCGCATCCTAGAGGAGTACCCCAATTTAAAAGAAAAAGAGCTGGAATATTGTTACAGTCTAGCCGAAGAAATGGGCTTAAAGCCTGAAGAGTTAAAATACCGCGCGGCTGAAAGCTTAGCCAGTATATTGCATAATTACTCAGCTTTCGCCGTCTCTACTATCGACCGCTTTACCAATCGGCTAATCCGCAGTTTTAGTCGGGAGCTTAAACTGAGCAGCAATTATCAGATTGAAATGCGCAGTGACCTCATCTTAGAAGAGGCAATTGACCAAGTTCTGGATGATTTAGATGGAAGAAGTCCCTTTTCGCAACTTTTAAGTGAATACATAGAGCAACAGCTTGCCTCGGAAAAGTCGCCAGACACCAAAAGCCTCCTAAAAGAACTTGGTAAAGAGCTATTCAAAGAAAGAGCCCTTGAAGCTATTGAGGTATTAGCCAAAATGGAGGCGAGCGATTTTGTAAAAATTAAAGGCACATTAAGCGAGCGGCTTGAGGCCATCGAAGCCGAACATCTGCGTTTAGCAAGTGAACTCCTAAATTTTTGTGAGCAACACAATATTGAAAAGCGCTCTTTTGGTGACCCCAACCTTTGGGGCCGTCTGCTAAAAATGAAAGCGGGTGAGTTCATCGGCTTTACCACTAAAACTATTACCCAGCTTAATGATGAGGCAGAGGCATTGTTGCCTAAAAAAACCCGACCCGAAGCTGAGGCATTGGCACCACACACCGCTTCTGTGCAAGATTGGCTGAAAGAAATTCAGGCTTTTTTCGAATCTCAAGTCGAGAGACGAGAACTCTACCGCCAGGTATTGCAAAGACTGGCTGCCATGGCGGTCCTTTCTGAAATAGAACGAAAGCTTCAGGTTGTTAAAGAAGAGAGCAACCGCTTGCCAATTGGAGAGTTTAATAAGATTATCTCTCAAGAGCTGCGTCAGCAACCAGCCCCATTTATCTATGAAAAAATGGGAGAACGCTACCAGCATTTCTTTATCGACGAATTCCAGGACACCTCCACCCTACAGTGGCAAAACATGCTTCCCTTAATTAATAATGCCCTTGCCTCCGAAGGAGCCTCGGCCTTAATCGTAGGAGATGCCAAACAAAGTATTTATCGATTTAGGGGAGGGGAACTACAATTGTTCATAGACCTTTTTCAAAACCGAGACCCCAGCAATCGACAGGGCGATTTGGAGCTGTACCAGCGGGAGACGATTATGCTGGCCAATAACTTTCGCTCTCTGGCGAATATCGTAGAGTTTAATAATAAGTTCTTCGCGCAAAGCGCCCAGATGCTTGCTCTAGAGGAGCACCGCGAACTTTATGCAGCAGCTCGACAAGAGCCGGCCGGTAAGCCTGGAGGCTATGTTGGTTTCCACCTTTTAGACAAAGACAATTTTAAAAAAGAGCAGCTGGAGTTTTTAATACCCCTTTTAAATAACCTGTTTAAACGGGGCTACGAACAAAAGGATATTTGCCTGCTGGCTCGTTCCAATAAAGAAGGCAAGGAAGCGGCCCAGTTTCTCCTTCAGGCGCAAGCCTTAATTAAAACACCCCAGGAAAAAGTCTTACAAATCTTATCGGCCGATAGTTTAGTGGTTGGTTCTTCTCCCGCCGTCCGCGCCTTGGTTTCATTTCTACAGATGATGGAACAACCCGCTAATTATGAATGGCGGAAGGATTGGTTACTCTACGCCTATTCCGTATTTGGCGAAGGCCACGAAGAAGAGCATCAGTTTTTGAGTCGCTATCGGGAATTAAGTATTGCTGAAGCACTTGAAATGTTGCAGGCTTACCAACCCGAGTTCGAGGCGGCCCACTGGCAATCGCAGGACCTTATACAGCAGCTTTACTCATTGGCCAAGGCTTTTAAAATGCCCTGGCAAGATGACCCCTACCTACAGTTCTTTTTGGATCAAGCCCAGGATTACCTTAAAAATCAGCGGCCCATTGCCCAGGAGTTCCTCGATTGGTGGAATGAAGATGGTAAGGAAGAAAGTGTAAGCCTACCCGAGAGTGTGGACGCACTGCAAGTAATGAGCATTCACAAGTCTAAGGGCTTAGAATTTCCGGTGGTGATTTGTCTTAAGGTGGATCAAAGCTTGGATAGTGAGCTAAGTAAGAGCAATGATTGGTTGAAACTGGAGGAAGTTGAGGAAATTGACTTTGCTGGTCTTCCTTATGCTTATTTGAAGTTTAACAATCCGGTGGCAGCCGAACATCAAAAAATTTACAGTCGCTTCCGAGAAAGAGAGCGAGCCAAAGTCATGCTCGATCGTTTAAACATGCTCTATGTTGCTTTTACAAGGGCCGAAGCGGAATTGCATATTATTAGTCCGGTTCCTCCAAAAAGCAATCCCGAAAAGCATATTCAAAGTGCCTTGATGCAGTTTTTTGAGGCGGAGCTTCCCGGTTCATATTTTTACGGTGAAGAACTTCATATGTCGGAGGTGAAAGCCGAAAACACGCAACAGTATAGCAATGTAGGCTATGATAGTATTAGTTGGTATACTAAAATTGAGGCCATTAGTAGCGCTCCTTTAAACTGGCAAAAACCGGTATTGGAGGAAAGTCGCTGGGGCAAACAAGTGCATCAATTATTATCGGCTTTGATTTACCCCTCAGACCTAACTAAAGTTATCACCCAAGCGCGCCGGGAGGCTTGGTTTGAATCTGGTGAGATAGACACCCTAACCAAACAAATGCAGCAACTATTGCGCATACCTGATTTAGAGCCCCTTTTTAGTGAAGAGGTAGAAGTCTACAATGAGCGTAGCCTCCTATTGGAAGACGGCAGACAAAGGATACCTGATCGTTTAGTGCGACAGGGCAAAAATTGGTATATCGCCGATTATAAAAGCGGTTTGCCGCGACCCGAACACCGTAATCAGGTAAACGAATACAAAGCCATCCTCGAACAGGCTGGTCATCAAGTGGCCCAGTGCTATTTAATTTACCTGAACGAAGAAGAAATCGCAGTGGAGCGTTGGTAATTAGCTAATTACCCCAAGGTCTTTACCCACCTTAGTAAAAGCGGCAATCGCACGGTCTAAGTGCTCCTGCTCATGCGCGGCGCTTAGTTGAACCCGGATACGGGCTTGGCCCTTAGGCACTACCGGGTAAAAGAATCCGATTACATAAATCCCTTCTTGCAATAAAGCGTCGGCAAATTGTTGCGATAAAGCAGCTTCATATAGCATGATTGGTACGATGGCCGAATCACCATCTTTTATATCAAACCCTGCGGCGCGAATTCCCTTTTTGAAGTAGTTCACATTCGACTCTAATTTATCGCGAAGCTCGGTGGTTTCGCTTAGCAAGTCGAATACAGCGATGGAGGCGCCTACAATTGCTGGTGCTAGGGAATTGGAGAATAAATAGGGACGAGAGCGTTGACGGAGCATGTCAATTATTTCCTTGCGCCCGGTGGTAAAACCTCCCATGGCGCCCCCTAAGGCCTTTCCCAATGTTCCGGTAATGATATCCACCCTGCCCATAACATTGTTAAGCTCATGGGTGCCCCTGCCCGTTTTGCCAATAAAGCCTGTAGCATGACATTCATCTACCATAACCAAGGCATCATACTTTTCGGCGAGGTCACAAATTTTATCCAGTTGGGCCACATAGCCGTCCATACTAAACACACCGTCGGTAACAATAATTTTAAAGCGAGCCGTATTAGAAGCTTCTTTCAACTTGGCTTCCAGGTCCTCCATATTGTTATTCTCATAACGGAAGCGCTGCGCCTTACATAAACGAACGCCATCAATAATAGAAGCGTGATTTAAGGAATCAGAAATAATAGCGTCTTCTGCGGTAAGTAATGGTTCGAAAACCCCACCATTGGCATCAAAGGCAGCCGCATAAAGGATGGTATCTTCTGTGCCTAGGAACTTTGCAATCTTCTGTTCTAATTCCTTATGAATATCCTGCGTTCCGCAAATGAAGCGCACAGAAGACATTCCAAAACCATGGCTATCCAAAGCCTCTTTGGCTGCTTCAATTACGCGTGGATGCGAAGAAAGGCCGAGGTAATTATTACTACAAAAGTTTAAAACCTTCTGACCACCTTGAACGGTAATTTCTGCGCCCTGTTCGCCCATTATGATGCGTTCGCGCTTATACAGACCGTCTGCATCAATTTGTTTTAATTCTGCTTGTAAGTTCTCTCGTAGTTTACCGTACATGGCCTTTTGATTTTAGATTCACAAAGATAGTAAGGGAATAGACCTTTAAAAGGTTTTAAAAAGAAAAGCCCGACTCAATTTTAAGGAGTCGGGCTTAATTGCAGATCTCTTGGAATACTTAAACTAGCTAGGGATAACCATTAAGCGCATGCCTTACAAAAACCATGTACCAATACTTCTGTTGAATTAGCCCGAAACCCTTCGGGCAAGTAAATTTTAGGGGTTTCCTGCTCGGGCAAACAATAGGTTTCCTGGCAGGCGTCACATTTAAAGTGCAAATGATGATCGTGATGCTCTTCAGCGGTACAGCTGCTAGCGCAAAAGGCATATTTTACCGAAACTTCATCATCGGGAACCTTATGCACAATACCTTTTTCTTCAAAGTCCTGAATTATGCGATAAAGGGCAGCTCTATCCATCTCTGGAAAAACCTTGCATAAGTCGCCGTGAGAAACGGCGGTTGACCGTTCTCGGAAATATATTAGCACTTGCTGACGACCGAAGGTTTTTCGGAGGCCGTGTTCTTTTAATAGTTCTTTGGCTTTTTCGGGCATTACATTACGTGAATTTCTGCTTCAAACACCCCGTAGTTTCCTTCATTATCCTTGGCGGAAATAAGCAGTTTATAATACCCCGTTTCTGCCGTATTCGGAATGGTGATATTTAAAGTGCTTAAGTCGAAGCTTGTATCATTAGTGCCACTTAAGTCAATTTCATCTTCATAAATCGGTGCTCCACTTTTCTTATGGCTATGCTCTTCGTCTTCAGAAATACGTACCAGAATCTCTGCTAGGTCTTGGTCGTCTGTTATCGTTCCCTCCATATCGAAGGCCTGTCCCTTTGGCGCGGGTACTTCGGAGCTAAAATCCGGACTACTAACATTAAACTGCGCCTCACTGCCATTCTTAACAATGAACTCCATTTCTTTAAACTCCGACTCATTGCCAGAAGCGTCAACTAGTCTAAACACAAAATGATAAGGGCCCGCAACCACAGGAGAAGGCACGTCCAAACTATCGCTTACGGTTGACTCGGTTCCAGAAAGGGAATAAATTTTTGTCATTTCCCAAACAGAACTGGATTTACCATGACTATGACCATCAAATAAATCATGAATATCCATTTTAAGCTCAGATAACTGCTCATTATCACTTAACTGAACCTGAAGAAATGCTTTATCACCAGCATTTAGCTCAATATCATGATCCTCGGAATTAACCAGTGCCTCGACTATTAGAGGGGCAGTGTTATCTACTGGATCATCCTTACCGCAGGAGGCAAGAAATACAAGGCCTAAAAGTAATAGTGCTGACTTTTTCATCAATTTTGTTTTTGCAAACATATGTTAAACACAACATTGTTGCAATTAAAATTTATAGGAAAGTCCGACTACAACATTTCTGCCCTGTTCCGGCAGATTAAGAATCCGATAACGTGACAAATGGCGGAGGTAGGCTCGGTTAAATAGGTTTTGTGCGGATAGATGGAGGCCTAGCTTATGTCTACCCCAAGCCTTTTGGTAACTTAGTTCTGCCCCAAATAGATGATAAGCCGGGGTCATTTGTTCATTACGATCTACTCGCTCCTGGGCTAAAGCCCACTGCCAGTTTAGGCCAAAATTCCAAAAACCCGACTCCCAATTGAGGGCCAGTCGGTTGTTCCATGGCGGACTAAAGGGAAGAGCAAGCCTAGTGTCTAGATTTTGATTTACTAAGACTTCCATAGCATTCGAAATATGCAGATTTTCCAGCGGGTGCCAATCTAAAAAGAACTCCGCTCCGCCTTGGATAATTGGTGCCTGCTCATATCGATACAATTGACCCGCTTCAGGCAAGGGGCTAAAGCGTGCGCTAGGTCTTAAGAAAATATAGTTTTCGAAATAATAGAAATAGGGACTAAGCCTCAGTATCCAGGTTTCACGTTGGGCTTCCGCCTGAAGGTCTATTTGCCATGCCAGCTCTGGGTTTAAACTCGCGTCGCCTTGCTCGTGTCTAAAAGTTCCATGATGTACCCCATTGCTGGCCAACTCTGCAATATTAGGCGCCCTAAAACTGCGCGCAATATGTGCTTTAAACAACCATAAAGGACTCGGCTTAAAGCTGAGTCCAGCTGCAGCGGCAAAATTCGAAAAACTGCGATCAATAGCCGGCGATCTTAGGGCCAAGGAGTCTATATTAGACCACCAAGCGCTAGTTCCGGCTTTCGCCATAAGCTGCTTAAACTCCCAGCGCAAACCACCATCCCAATGCCAATTTTTTCCCAAAGCACCCTTGCTAATAGCAAATAAACCCGATTGATAAGCCCAGAAATCCGGAATGAGGTATTCAAAACCATCGCGTGAATTAGACTTAAGCTGCTGAGCGGTACCAATTACAATTTCTTGTTTTCCCCAATGCAAACGATAACGCCCATTAAGCTGGTAGCTATCCTGAATTAGCCCTAAAGCCAAAGTGCTACTACTATCTAATTCCTCAAAGCCATGGGCATGGGGTAGACTCATTTCGGCGCGATCATTTCGCTGAAATCCCCCTTCCAATTCAAGCCAATGTTGCCCTAATCGAATATTCTGTAAAGTGTAAAACTTAAAGTGTTGTATTTCTTGACGCGGAAAGTCGATATCGGCCCGCGAGCCAATCTGGCCTACATCATAAGCACGTGGTACCCCTGTTGCACCTGGGTACAAACCTTGCTTTTGATCATAATAAGACACTAAATAGCGCGCTCGGTAGTCCTCGAATTGCCAAGCAAAATTGGTACTTAAAGCATTAATGGTTCCCGCCGTATTTTTAAGCGTTCCATCCGTAATGGGAAGGATAAAACCATTATAAGTGAAGGACTCAGCGGGCACCCTAAAGTCTTGGTACTGACGGCGACTTAAACGGATGCTTGCATTAAAGTTTTTCCGCTTAAAAGCGCTGGCCGCTGATAAGCCGATAGCATTGTTATTGCTCTGATATACGGATTGAAAGCTTGCCTCATAAGGATAAAGCGGTAATGGGTCGGCTAATATTTTTAAGGCGCCCCCCAGGGCATCACTTCCATATTGCAAAGCACTGGGACCTTTAACAATTTCTATTCGCTGCGCCTGAAAAGGGTCAATTTCCAAGCCGTGGTCCATACCCCATTGCTGTCCTTCCTGCTTTATTCCTTGATCGATTACCGCTACCCGGTTTCCCATAAAGCCGCGGATTACCGGCTTGGATATCCCCATTCCCGTGTTGAGCATATTTACACCAGGCAGAGATTCCAATAAACTACCGAGGTCTAAGTTTTTAGCCTGACTAAAGCCCTCGGGGTTTAAAGCCAAAACCTCCTTGGAGCTAGTGGCGCTGCCCATTCGTAAATAAGCGTCTTCAATGATAAGCTCGCTCAATTCAATGCGCGTAGGGCTCAGCATTACTATAACTTCCTGTTTACCCGTAAAGACCAAGTCTATATCCTGGGCGGCAAATGATTCTTTTTCGAAGTGAAGGTGATAGTGTCCATTCTTTAGCTTAAGGAAAAGCCAACCATCACTATTGGTGTAGCGAACCTGATTAGTCTCATGGACCGTAATGCGCACGCCTTCGAGGCCTTCCGCCGTATTTGCGTGCATAACGTGACAGCGCAAAGTTCCTTCTGAGTTTTGCGCAAAGACGAAACCCGTGCTTAAGAGCAGCGTTAGGCTAAATAAAACTCTATTTAAAAAGGCCGAGGATATCATTTCCATTGGCCAAAACGATTAGGGCTAAAAGAATAAAGAAGCCTACCATTTGGGCATACTCCAAAACCTTATCCGAAGGCTTTCGGCCAGAAACCATTTCCCATAATACAAATACTACGTGGCCACCGTCTAAAGCAGGGATGGGCAAAATATTGAGGAAGGCCAACATAATACTCAAGAACGCGGTGAAACTCCAAAACCGCTCCCAGTTCCAACTGGTGTCGAACTGTGAACCAATCGCTATAAAGCCCCCTACTTGCTTGTAGGCTTCCGTCTCCGGATTAAAAATAAGGCGGAACTGACGGATGTAATCTTTAAGCACATTATTGGCCTTATTGATTCCTGCAGGAATCGCCGCAAAAAAGCCGTAGGTCTTCTTTTCGATAGGGTAATAGTAGGCCGGACTTGGTCCACCGGGGGCTACTCCAATTTTACCAGCATCAGGAACCACCATGGTAAAGCTCATTAAATCGGGTCCGCGATAAGCCTGCAACATTATGGTGTCTCCAGCATAAGTAGGAATTGCGTCTAGGTACTGATCAAAGTAGTTTAGCGATTTTCCGTTGAGGCTAATCACCGAGTCACCCACCATCATGCCTGCGTCTTTAGCCACCGAAGTATCGCTAAAACCACCCACTATATAGGGAAAGCGCAACCCAACGATTGGGGTCTGATTATCTAGAATTATCTTTTTGTGTTCGTCCAAAACGGGTAAACTCATTTGCTTACCATCACGAATAATCTCAATACTTTCTTCGCTAAGGAGAATTTCTTTGGGAATCTCGGTAAAGCGCTCAATCTTATTTCCGTCTACCGCAATAACCAGGTCACCGTTTTTCAATCCGATTGCCTTGCCATTGTCGTCTACCATTAGGCCATTCTTAATCGAATCGATAGGCAGATAGTCCTCCCCATAATACATCATCATCCCCATGTAAATGAGAATCGCCAATATCACATTAACGGTTACCCCGCCAATCATAATTATTAGTCGTTGCCAAGCCGGCTTAGACCGAAACTCCCATGGTTTAGGCTCTTCCTTAAGCTGCTCGGTGTCCATGCTTTCATCTACCATTCCGGAGATTTTCACATATCCTCCCAAGGGAAGCCAGCCAATACCATATTCGGTTTCCCCTATTTTCTTTTTAAAGAGCGAGAAATAGGGGTCGAAAAACAAATAAAACTTCTCCACCTTGGTGTTAAAGAGCTTGGCAGGAATAAAGTGGCCAAACTCGTGAAGAATAATTAATAAAGAGAGAGAAAGTAAAAACTGTGAAGCTTGTATAATGAAATCCATAGGGATGTTCTTCCTTTTTTTGAATTAGGCAAAACTAATGATTAGGAGCTTATTCTGGCCAGATTTCCTGCACCAAGGCCTTGGTCTTTTGCATTAGTTTAACATTCGACTCATCCTGAGCCATCGCCTTTAAAGTGCTTTCGAGGCGCCTAAGGCCATCCGGACGCAAATCTTTAACCTTAGAAAGAGCTAAAAGTTGCAATTCGGGTTCGCCCGAATCCAGAGCTACTCCCACCACGGTTGCTAAAAGATTAGGGTTGGCAATCTCCATGAGCTCCAATAAGGCTCGGCGGCGCTGTGCCTCCTCGGGAGCTTTGTTTAAATCGTAAAGCCAATAAGTTAGCGGCCTTTCTTCTTTAAAGCTTAAGAAGCGATCTTCTGGTATTGATAAATATAGACTTCGGGGGCTTTCGCTGATGTTTACATAAATCGTATCTCTTTCTCCCAAAAGGTAATCTAGCTCCCTTTCTACCGTGCTATCTTTAAAAACAATCTGGGCCTTTAAGCTTCCGCTGATGGAAATATTAGTGTCGGCTTGTTCCAAATAGAATTCCATGCGCTGCTGTGCATTCTTTAATCGATACGAAACTTTAAAGTCGATGGCCTTCTTGCGATGGTATAAAGATTGAGCCATACTTAGGTAAAAGCGCTCCTGCTTAGACTTTGTTGCTTTGCTGGTGTCGGCCCATGATAATTGGTGTTGCTTTAAATAGTCTGCAAGAAAATAGCTCCAGAAGAAGTTGCTTGTGTCCCCATTTGCATAGTGGCTTTCAAGGTTCTGTGACCATCGCTGCGCACCAATAGCGTTTCGACAATAGTCAAACCATTTCTTAAATAAACGGTCTTCATCCTTCTCAAAATTTGCGAGGATGGCATAGGTCTTATTTTGAACCGGTCTGCTCATTTTCGCCTCTAAGCCTTCACTCCAAAAACCTTGCGGTGCCGGCCGCTCCTCTAGTTCTTCTAATTCCTTTAAGGCCTCGTTGGTAAGCATAAAGCCGTATTCTCGGCTAACATAATCTAAGATAAAACCATAAGTGGCCTCAAACTGGGCTAAGCGGCTTTTCTCCAACAATTCCTCATTCTCGGCTAAATCTTCTAAAACATCTTCAGGGTCAAAGCGCCTAAAGTCTCCAAATACAAGGTAGAAAGCTACCATGTCTACCGGTGCTTCTGACTGGAAATAACGCAGGTTTTTCGAGCCCTTCAGTTCTATTTCATAGTCTTCTTCCAGCGGAATTCCCAGATTTAAATCTTTGGGATATATCATGCCAATGCGAAGTTCATCAAAGCTTCCATTGCGGCTAGGAATTAACCAACCGGGGGTTCCCGATCGCGCTCCTTCTTCCAAATTGAAGGCATTGAATACTAAGCCTGGCTTTAGCAACTCCACAAAGGGTGATTCTGCTAAACTTTCCCAAGTATAGCGGTAGGCGATGTAAATACGACTGCGGGGGTCTAATTTAGGCGGTAGTTCAATAAGCAAGGTATCCGCCGAAAGGCGAAAAGGTAGGGCTTGCTTTAAACGACCCTGAGCCAGCCGCACCTCAAGGACCTCAGCGCCATAAAGCATTAGCTTCAGGTTAGGCTTATCAAAGTTGGTGCTTAGCCACATTTGAGCCTCAAAGCCTTTTCCTTCGCTGTACTCCAAGTTTAAATCCGCCTTATCCTGAGCACTCAAAAAGGCCCCCGAAAGACAGCAGAATAAAAGCGTAAAAAAGAATTTGCTTTGCATGGCTTATGCTTAACTTAGCTCACGCAAAAGTATGCTATCATGTCTAGCCAATCTTATCAAATCGAGATTAATGAAAAAGCTTACCCCGTTGAAGTAAGCGAACAAGGCAAGAAACTTAGTTTAAACGGCGAGTCTCTGAGCCTCGATATTAAGGGCAATGCCGAGAAGGGTTTTCACCTAATTCATCAGCAAAAAAGTTACCGCATCCACGTTTTAGAAGCGGATTATGAAAGCAAAGAGTTTAGCCTAGAAATTAACGATCAGATAATCGCAGTAAAGGCAGCCGACCGATTTGACCTATTGCTGAAAGATCTGGGCATGGAACACCTCGCTGCTTCGGCACTCAACGACCTCAAAGCCCCCATGCCGGGTTTGGTTTTAGATATAAAAGTAAAAGCAGGAGACAACATCAAAAAAGGACAGCCCTTAATTGTGCTTGAGGCGATGAAAATGGAAAACGTTCTGAAAGCCGAAAATGATGCGGTAATCAAGGCTGTACCTTGCCAAGAAGGCGAGGCAGTTGAAAAAAATCAGGTACTTATCGAGTTCGAAGCCTAAGGGTGGGCTAGAGCAAATATCCCAAAGATACTGTTGAGCTTAATGCTCGCTCCATCGGCACTTTTTAAGATCGCTTCTCCACTAAAGCTAAATCTTTGGTGCGGCTGACTGGAGTTGGCATCGTGATAGCTATTGTAAGACTCAATGCTAAAGCTTCCCTCTGCCTTTGGATACCAAGAACTATACATCTTACCCTGTGCATCGTAATAGCGGATTTCCACCGTTTTGAGATTATGTGGGTTCGCTACGCGATGTTTAGTCTTTAAATAATCGATATTAATATCACAAGTAGAACCGCCAGGAAGAACCAGCTTTTCAATGCTTTCGGTACAGCCAGATTCAAACTCTAATTCTGCCCGAATGAGATAGCTCGGTTGGTAAACCAAGGGGGAGTAATTAAAATTTAATCCCGAAGAAACTTTTTGTCCGCCTAAATACCAATCCACTTTACGCAATTTACCCAAGCGAGCTCTGGCTTCAGCGATAAGTCCGCTGTTCGAGTTTTGCAGGATATGCAACTCGCCTTTACAATCTTGATGCGTTTTAATAATATGTTTAACGCTCGGCGTACAGGAAAGCGGGCCGGTGCTGGTCATCACTACCTCTATGTGCGTTTTACTAGTAGCGTCTAAACCTAAAAGGGCACAAGAATCGCCGTAATAGGAAGTATCTTCAATCGCCCACATGGTAGGAATGTGGCCGTTCACATTATCTGCGAAGAAGCGGTAATCGTAATGATCGGGTTTTACCACCAAGCCACTCGGATCAGCAAGGGGAAGGGGGCCTTCGGTGAAAGTACGTGAAGCAGTAAGCTGATTCAAATTCGCTACTAATTCAGCCGCACGTAGATCTATATAAAAGGCATTTCTAAAGTTCGGACTATCGCTTGCTAGCACCCCTTGCATGTGCAGCACGGAGTCTTGCAGCGTGTACCCCGTATACATTTGGTATTGGTTTTCACCTGCTTTAAGGCTTATGGGTAGCCCATCAACTACCGCATTGAGGTAAAATAGGGGTTGATCGCTATAGTGGTTTTCTTCTACTCCCGCCTCTTTACTGCAAGACCAGAGTAGTAATATTAAAACTGCCCAAACAACATTCGTCCTTCTCATCATCGCTTAAATATTCGGTACCGCAGATCTAGGCTAAGCTGCTCGGGTCGGTGATCCGACTCAAATCCAAAAGCATCATCCTTAGTAATATCTGAAAGGCCCCGAGTGTAGGTCAGGCCCAAAGACAATCGATCATTATACTGATAAGCATAAGAGAAGCTAGCACCAAAGCTTAGTGCTTCAAAGCTATCCATCGACTGGTTAAAACTGCGGTTTTCAACCTTAGGGTCCTGTTTAAAAATAGTAGTACTTACCGTCTCATCCATGCGCACCCTAAGATTAAGGTCGCTGTACATCCCTACATTTAAAGAATGTTTCGACGCAAGTTTTAGTTTATAGCTAAAAGGTACACGTAGGCTGGCAATAGACTTATAATGACGATGGGTATTCACATTGGTTCTTCCTAAACCAAAGAAGGTGCTATCACTCATAGTCTCGATTCCAATTGCCGCCTGATTGTAAATAAGGCCTATTTCAAAGGATGAGACTCCATCTAAACTGTATTCATAAACCAAACCGGCATTGTAACCAGAGGACCATTGACCATTAAAGCTAGGGCTGATATTGGGCCCGCCTACCGCATATAAACTCGAATAATTTAGCGGGATATAGGGCTCCTTTTTACTTACTGGGGGTAGTTCGGACTTCTCGCTAAGCATTAAAGCCAAGCGCGGTTCCGTGAATAAGCTCAAAGACTTTATTCCTAAAGTGCTCAGACTTGGAAGCACTACACTGGGCTCCACTTCTTTGGTATTAAGGTCGGCAATTGAGCTGGGCTCTTGTGCAAGCCTATTTTGATTGCTTGACGGGGCCTGCTGAGCTTGGGGAGCGGTACTCCCTTTCACAAGGTTGTTTGTTGCTACCTCACTCGACTGAGGCATTTCGGCGTCAAGCGAAGCAGGACTGCCCTCCGCTGCTTTAGGTTCTGCCTTCTTATCAAGAGGTGACTCTAATCCGGTACGTGACTCATAAACAGGCGCTATACCAGGTTGAGGAGTTGAGCTTGGTGACCATAATAGGCTAGAAGACAAGGCCAATAGTAAAATTGCCGCTACCGATCGCCAGTAATAGGCTAATGGTCGTTGCTCTTGCTCGTCGAGCAAATGCTCCATGCGGTTCCAATTGTCTTCATTAAAAGCAAATGAACCTTGAGTCACTTTCGCGTCAAAGAGTCGACGCATTTCCTCATCGTTCATCCCACCTTCGGGGCCCAGTTGAGCTTCCATTTCCTCCCAAGCCGCTGGGTTAAAAGGGAAAGACGCTTCTTTAAGTTTATCATTAAAGAGTTTGCGGTATTCCTGTTCCGATAGGGGTTCAGATGGATCCTGCATTTGAACAAAAGCCTCCCAATTGGCTTCGCTGAAAGGAATCTCCCAATCGGCCATTTTTTGTTCAAATAATAAGCGTAACTCTTTCTCTGTCATGATTAAGCTACGTTATCGTTATCCATTTTCTTACGCATCATCTCTTGCAATTTCTTGCGGGCACTGCTTAAATGCCATTTGCTTGTGCCTTCACTCATCCCGAGCTGCTCGGCAATTTCTTTATGATTGTAGCCATCGATAATGTAGAGATTAAAAACCTTCTGACTCACCGGTGGCAACTGCTGCACTAGGGCAATTAATTCTTCGGCATCGAATTGCTTCTCCGCCTCATTGTAGTCCATTTCACTTAGGGCCGCGAGCTGCATGGGTTCCTCCACATAATCTACCTTCGACCGCTGTGCTTTTCGGTATTCATCGATTGCCGTGTTAATGGTAATCCTCCGAATCCATGCTTCAAATGGGACCTCAGGGGCATAGGACTCTAGGTTATTTAAAATTTTAAGGAAGGCTTTATTCAATAAGAATTCAGCGTCTTCCTTATTCCTTTCATAACGCAAACAAACCGCCATAAGAATCCCATAAGAACTTTTATAAAGCTCGTACTGAGCCCTACGTTCCTTACGGATACAAGCCTGTATTAGTTGGTTATTAATGGTCATGCCCTACTGAATGATGCCGAATTTATTGAAATTCAGTGAGATATTTCAATAAAAAACGCCATTCCCATTAGTGCAGGAATGACGTCTTTAAATTTGACTTGGTTGGGTCTAAAACCCATTATTTCAGCTTCATATCGAAATTGGTTAGCTCAATGAAGCGCATCACACGATTATGAAGATCCTTGCGGTCGATTTCTACTAATCTATGGGTGCCGAACTTTTCCACACAAAAAGAGGCCATCGCCGAACCGTAAATAATGCCTCGCTTCATACTTTCAAAGCTTACTTCATCACTATCGGCAAGGTGACCAATAAAGCCGCCCGCGAAGGTGTCTCCGGCCCCAGTTGGATCAAAAACTTCTTCTAAAGGCAAAGCGGGCGCATAAAAAACTTCCTCCTTATGGAATAGCAGCGCTCCGTGCTCACCCTTTTTAATGATTAGGTATTGTGGACCCATTTCAAATATCGCCTTAGCCGCCTTTACCAATGAAAACTCTCCGCTTAACTGGCGCGCTTCTTCATCATTTATGGTTAAAAGGTCCACTTCCTTTAATACCTCTTTTAATTCAGGCATTGCTACGTCCATCCAAAAGTTCATGGTATCCATGATTACCAATTTAGGACGCTTAGTCATTTGCTTTAGCACACTCATCTGAACTGCTGGTGTAAGGTTCCCCAGCATCAAATATTCGGCATCGCGCGCACTTTCCGGAACAATAGGCTCAAAGTCGGCTAAAACATTTAACTGGGTATCGAGTGAGTCGCGCGTATTCATATCATTATGATACTTACCCTTCCAGAAAAAGGTTTTTCCCCCACTTACCTGCTCAACTCCTTCTAAATTTATTCCTCTGGATTGCATTAAATCCAGTTTAGCCTGAGGAAAATCTTCACCGATAATAGAAACGATTGAAATATCATCTGCAAAATTAGCGGCCGATAATGCAGCGTAAGTAGCTGATCCTCCGATAATTTTACCGGATTCACCAAAGGGGGTAATTAACTCGTCGAAGGCCATTGTGCCCACTACCAATAAACTCATAATTGGAGGCTTAAAAATTTTTCGGCAAATATTGTGTATTTTGGAGAAAGGCGCTAATATTGCAGCCCCTTTTTGAGGGAAACATAAAAGCTTCCTTAGCTCAGTTGGTTAGAGCATCTGACTGTTAATCAGAGGGTCCTTGGTTCGAGCCCAAGAGGGAGCGCAAAAAAAAGGCTGCAAATTGCAGCCTTTTTTATTCTCTTAAATCAAGCTCTATTTTTGAGAGAGCCGTTCTACTAATATTTTTTTATTGGTTCTACTTACCGGTATTTCAGTGTTTGCCACTAAAACGGTGTTTTCCTCCAATTTCTGAATCTTGTTGAGATTTATGATGTGTGATTTATGTACACGTAAGAAATTGTCTGGCAACTTAGCTACAAAAGCCTTCATGGTACTATGCACAATATGGCGTTTTTCGGCGGTAACTACCTTAATATAGTCCCCTAGGGCTTCAACATAAGCCACCTCATCTAAATTAAGTTTAACCAGTACTCCGTCTGACTTTATAAATATATGGTTGTCTTCGGCTGGTTTTTTAAGGTTCTCCTCATAATAACGCGCTCTTTGCACGGCAGAAGAGAAACGGTCCATATCAATTGGCTTAGAGATGTAATCGGTAACATCATATTCAAAAGCCTCAAAGGCATAGTGCTTTTTAGCGGTTACCATAATTACCTGAGGAACTTCTTTAAAGCTGGCTAAAAACTCAATGCCACTCATCTCAGGCATCTCTACATCCAAGAAGATTAAATCCACTTCACGCTTTTGTAAAGCCATTCGTGCTTCTATAGCATTTGGATAAACCCCTACGAGATCTAAATCGGAAACTTGAGCGATGCAGGATTTGATTGCTTCACGTTGTACAGGATCATCGTCTACAACTATGCACTTCATGGTTAAAATGAGAATTTCTACAAAATTGCGTTTTATATGCTTAGAATACAAGAATAGGCCTATATTTGACGAATCGCAGTCCTGTAAAGGCTTCCAGAGGCTTCAAAATTGAATCATCTTACCATTTATCGAAGCAATCTACCGTTAATCTAATATTTTTCAACAGCTGTTAATAAGGCGCTAGGTTTGTTGTGTAATTAAGTTTATGCTTATGAAAACCTGGGGTATTATATTATCAACCGTATTTAGCTTAAGTCTTTCGGCTCAAGCGGTTATCGTAACCAACACCAATGATGCTGGTGCCGGTTCTTTACGCCAAGCTATCGTCGACGCCAATGCAAATTGGAGCATCGACACTATCAAGTTTAACATTCCTACCACCGACGCTGGTTACAACAGCGGAACGGGGGTATTTACCATTAATATTACTTCTAGCGAATTACCAGCGATTAGTAACCGTGTAATGGTAGTTGACGGTTCTTCGCAAACTGCTTTTACCGGAAACACCAATACTACCATTTTCGGTATTGGTGGAACTGTAGGTACCGATGCAATCGCTTTAGCGCAAGTAGATGGTCCCGAAATTGAAATCGTTGATGCTTCTTCCGCAGGTACTCTTAAATGGGGGATCATGGCTACCGAGCGTGACTTTATCATTCACGATGTAGCAATCCACAGTTTTGGTAACGATTGGTTTATCTGGGACAATGCAAACCTTGCTGCTCGCGGTAATGCGCATAACTTCGAAGCTTATAACTGTGTTTTAGGTAGTGAAGCTCACGCCGCCCAAGCGCCTACAAATGGTGTAAATGGTGGTCCAAACTTCCAGGCTTTAAGCGTAGACAACGGTAAATTCCACCACAACTTCGTAGCCTATGGTGAGACTATGGGCGGATTCCTTCGCACTGGATGTACCGACTGGGACATCTACCAAAACGATTTTGCCTTTAACGCTTTAGACGATGCTATTTGTGACGGACTAGACGTGGCTGATTTCTGTGAGGACAACATTATCCGTGAAAACATTTTCCGCAATAATGGCGGTAATGGATTCGATTCTTACAATGGAACTGGCGCCTACTTAGTAGAGAATAATACTTCTGTAAACAACGGTCTTAAAAACGTTGAAACCAACGGAATGCGCATCTATGGTGCTTATGGAGACACTATCCGCAAAAACATTATTAAGGATAATGTTGGCGCTGGTATCCTAGTAACCAGTGGCGCGAAAAAACACTTCATCACTGAGAACAGCATGTTTAATAACGGTAATGTATTACCCTCTGCAGTTCCAGCGGTAGTAAACGTAAAGAATCAGATTGCGATTGACCTTTTGGCTTCTAACGAGAACCATAAAGTAGGTAGCGCTCCATACATCACCACCAACGACAATAACGATAATGATGCAGGTGGTAATGAATTACAAAACTTCCCGGTAATTGATGCCGCTTACTTTAATAATGGTAATCTCGTGGTAAAAGGATTTGCTCCTGCAGGTGCTTTAGTAGAATTCTTTACTGCCGACCTATACTCTGGTGCGGTTATGCCACAAGGAAAGACTTTCCTTTTCAGCGCCACCGAAGGTAGCGCTAATGACGCCGATGCCAGCACTGGTTCTTATGGTCCTGGTTTAATTAATGGTATCGATCATGGTCAGGGTAACAATGTAAACCGCTTCGAGTTTAGTGTTCCTGCTCCTGCCGGTATCGTATCAGGCGACGACCTAACTGCAACTGCTTATGTTGTGAGTCAGGGTACCTCTGAATTCTGCGGTGCTTACACTACTTACACTCAAAACTCAGTTGCTGGAGTTAACCCAGAGCTTAACTGTATCTACATCGATGTAAACGGGGATATCGTTGCTCGTTTCGGTTACAACAACACTAATAATACTACTATCAGCGAATTAGTTGGCGCAAACAACCAATTCGTACCCACTCCGGCCGATCGTGGCCAAAACACTTCTTTCGCTCCTGGAACCCACACAGGAGAGTTCGAAGTAACTTTCCCTGCCAGTGGCACTTTAACTTGGAACCTTCAAGGTAATAGTGTTACTGCCGACATTAACACCGTTCGTTGTCCTGCCGACTTACGCGTTCAACAATCGGTTTCCAATAACACACCTAACAGCGGTGATCAGGTAACATTTACCATTACCATCGACAACCTTACTTGTGGTACTCCTGCTACTGCGGTTGAAATTGCTTACTTAATGGACGCTAACTTTACTTACGTTAGCCACAACACTCCATCAAGCGGTTCTTACAACAGCACTACTGGCATCTGGAGCATTCCTGAAGTAGTATGTGGTACTTCTCAAACTCTAGAGGTTACAGTAACTGTAAATGGTAATGGTACTAACACTGCGAGTGTACAGTCTCAAAACCAGCCCGACCCTGTAAGCAGCAATAACAGCGCTTCTGAGAACGTAGCTACCGGCTCTACTGGTGGTAACAATGGGGGTATCGAGTCTGAAGGTTCTATGGCTAGCCTTATTGCTCAACGTAACTTCGAGCGTATTAAGACTGGTGCGCACACCTTCTACGATCGTATCAACGAGCAGCCAACTTTGAGCACTTACCGTGCCCAAAGCATGGAAAAAACCAATGGCTTAAATGCTTACTTACCGGTAACTGGTCCTCAAAACGCTCCAGCGGTAGTAACTAGCCCAACCGACCTAATCGGTATTACTAATGCCCTTGACATTTTTGCAGTAGACTATTTAAACACTGCTAACAATCGTTTGGCTAGTATTTTGGCGATCGAGACTCAGAACGAAGTTTACAACCACACCAAAGTAATTTGTGACCGTTTAAATGGCGCTGAACTAAATGATATCAAGCGTGTGAACATCGACGGACACACCTTTATCATGGCTCGTTTAGATCAAGAAAACGGCTTAGTAGATATGGCTATCACCTTTGTGGCTTACAAAAAAGCAGATGGCTCTTTCACTATCGACGCACGTTGGAACCAAAACGAGTATGAAATTCAGAACTCAGACAAGGTTTACAACTTCCAAGTATGGTCGGTTTCAGAAAGCTTAACCAAAGACTTAGTAAGTGACATCTTAAGCTTAATGCAAGTTGATGGTCAGGTAAACTCAATTACTAGCTCAAACGTAAGTGTTCCTACTGTTTATGTTAAAACAGGTCGTTACGAAAACGGTGCCCTTCAATTGGAAATGGTAAACACCATTGGTGCTAGCGAAATCAACATCATGGCTAACCGTACTTTATTTGAAAACGGTACTCGCACTAACTTCGGCAATCAAATTGCTCTAAACGCTACTAAAAGCGAAGAAACAGTTACTTGGAATACTGGCTACATCTTCGATAGCGGTTTCGAAATCTTAAATAATGTTGGTGGTGGTCGCGATATCCTTTACATGGCCGATGGTCCTTGGGGAGCTGACTTTGAACGTAACACTGGCGTTAGCAATAGCGCATTCAGCGTAAGCCAAGAAACTGGCTTTACTAGCCAAAATGGCGAAATGCACCTAGAGCGCGATATCCAGTTCACTGGTAGCCTTAAGAACTACGTAAGCATTTACCGTATGATTCGCCCAGGACACCGCAGTGCCGACTTAAGCGATTACAATCAGATTACCTTCGATGCTTCTTTAAGTGGCTTCAACGAAATCATTGTAACCCTAGTTAGTGAAGAAATCACTAAGTGGAGCGAGCAATACCGTATCACGGTTCCTGTGAACAATGCTGCGATGGGTTCTTACACTATCGATATTGCCGACTTAGTATCTGCTGGAAACCTTCCATTAGATCTTAGCAAAATCATGAACATTACCTTCTCGGTAGTGGGCGATTACCAAAACTTCGCTCCTATCAGCTTAGATATTGCCAATGTAACTTTCACTAACCGCGGTAAAGCAATTGGTACTGCCGAATTGGACTACGACCAAAAGCAAAGCATGAATGTGTATCCTAACCCATTTAGTGGTGCGGCGCATATCGACTTAAACTTAGTTGAGTCTGGTGAAGTAAGCTTAGAGCTTTACGATTTAAGCGGAAAAATGGTAGACCGCGCCGAGCTAGGTTACCAATTCAGCGGAGTGCAAACCGCCGTGTATACTCCTAATGTAGACTTGTTTGAAGGTGTTTACCTAATGAAGGTACACACTGCTAAGCAGAGCTTTACTCAGAAGGTTGTATACCGCAAATAAGTAAATACCCCCTCTATATAGAAAGTGCCCCGACAAGCTTAGGCTTCGTCGGGGTTCTTTATTTTTGTGCCCTATGCGGGTAGATAAATTTCTTTGGTGCGTTCGAAAATACAAGACCAGAAGCCTTGCGGCGGATGCGGTTAAGAAAGACAAGGTAAAGGTCAATGATGAAATCGTAAAACCATCGCGCGAAGTGCGAGTAGGCGATAAGCTTTCTTATAAAAAAGAAGGGGTGGAATTTTCCTTAAGGGTCCTGGATCTTCCCAAATCTAGAATGGGGGCAAAGTTGGTCCCCGATTACATTGAAGATCTTACTCCTAAAGAAGAGCTCGATAAACAGAACTTCATTCAAATGATGCACAAGCTTAATAGGCCCCGAGGGACCGGAAGGCCCACAAAAAAAGAAAGGCGCGATCTCGACGACTTTATTAGCTAATTGGAAATACTTCCTCGAGAAGATTTGTTAATGCGGCTTGATCTATATCGTGTCCTCCTTCAAAGCGAATAAGCTTGGGCTTTATCCCCTTAGTATCTAAAAAGCTAATATGCTCCTTTAATCGTTCTTCACTTATAAACTCATCGGCATCACCACATGCCATATACAACTCTTTAGGTTTGAAGTTTTCCAAAGCCGCCTCAAAGTCCAAGTCTGGTGGAAATGCACCCGCCCAACTAATTAGACTTTCGAAATTTAGTGAGGTGTTATTAGCCCATCTGCAAGCGGTGGCCACTCCTTGCGAAAAGCCTAGAATGGCAACTTTCTCAAAAGAGCTTTCGCTGATGAGTTCTTCTGCCACTTGGTTGAGTAAGGCGCAATAATCGGCAATATCATTCAAGCGATCCTCCTTGGTCATCCAGCTTGCACCAACCCTTCCTTTCGAGCCTTGCAAATAATAACGGTGTAGGCCTTCAGGCGCAACAAAGAGAATATCATTGCGACCAATGTCCTTGAATTTACGCAAGAAGAATTCTGGCAGCTGACCATAACCATGCAGCACAAAGCATAAATAGGGCTTATGTGAAGACGGCTCATCACTTAAAAAGTAACGAGCCGTTCTCTGTATAGTTAAATCTCTTCGGATGCTCAAAACTGAGGTTTGCGTTTTTCCATGAAAGCAGTGGTTCCTTCTACAAAATCGGCAGTGCCGAAACATTTGCCGAACTCCTCTATTTCTACCTTGTAACCGTCCATTCCCTCCTTAAAGCCAGCGTTTACCGACTTTATTGCGGCATGAATCGCATTGGGAGAGTTCAAGGCCATTTTAGAGGCCAATGATTGGCAGCTTGCTAATAGCTCTTCTTGTGGCACCACATGGTTTACTAGACCCATTTCGTAAGCACGATCAGCTTTTATCATTTGGGCACTTAAAATCATTTCCATCGCGCGGCCTTTCCCCACCAATTGGGCAAGTCGTTGGGTACCGCCATATCCGGGTATTAGGCCCAATGTAACCTCTGGTAAACCCAATTTGGCATTATCTGAAGCAATGCGTACTTGGCAAGCCATGGCAAGCTCTAAACCACCTCCAAGGGCAAATCCATTAACGGCAGCGATAACTGGCTTGCAGTAATTCTCAATGTAGTCGAACAAGCTCTCCTGACCTTTGGCGGCTAACTCTGTTCCTTCATTAACTCCAAAGTCGGCAAACTCCTTGATATCCGCCCCAGCTACAAAAGATTTCTCACCGCTTCCAGTAAGCAGTACTACCCGCACTTCCTCATTGCTAGAAAGGGCTTTGAGAGCCTCGTGCAACTCGGCAATAGTCTCCTTATTTAAGGCGTTGAGCTGTTTAGGACGATTAATGGTGATTTGAGCAATCTTATCCTCGATTGCTACCAATAAGTTATTGAATTCCATAGTGCTTTATTTGACTAGCCCTGCAAAAGAAAAGAATTCGCGTCGAATTCCGAAATACCCGCCCGCTAAAGACTAAGATAGGGGAAGGTAAACTTTGAAAGTGGTGCCTACATTAAGCTCCGTTTCAAACTCAATACGGCCTCCAAAGCCGGTAATGATCCGTTTCACCAAAGCCAAGCCGAGACCCATGCCACTAGACTTAGTGGTAAACCTGGGCTCAAAGATTTTTTCATGCTGTGACTCGGGAATTCCGCTGCCATTATCGCGCACTTCTATTAGGGCTTCCTGAGCCTGCTTAGAAAGGAAAACTTCAATCTTTTCGGCCCGGCCATCGGGAACCGATTGAAGGGCATTATTGATTAGGTTGTTCATTACACGGATGAGCTGATCGGGGTCTGCCAGAATCTCAAGGTCTTCATCCTCGGCGTGAAAACTAACATTCTGCTCTGGGTATAATCCAGCCACTCGCTTCACTAATTCGCGCACGGGAAAATGCTTTAGCTTTAGTTCGGGCATAGAAGCAAAGCGAGAGAAGGCGGCCGCAATATTGCTTAAGGTGTCGATTTGGTGAATCATGCTTTCCGAAAACTCCTGTAGCTTTTCGGGATTATCCGTTTTAAGGCTTTTCTCGAGGTACTGCACGTTCAAGCGCATCGGAGTAAGCGGGTTTTTGATCTCATGAGCGACCTGCTTCGCCATTTCCCGCCAGGCGCTTTCTCGCTCGGTTTGTGCAAGCTTGGCGGCCGAGGCTTCAAGCTCTTGTAACATCCGGTTGTATTCCTTTACTAGCTCACCGATTTCATCTTCATACTTCCAGTCTAATTGATAGTTTCCCCCTTTCAGACGCGTGCTTTTAATGTGCTGACCAATGGTTTGCAGGGAGCTTGTAATGTAATTGGAAAGGAAATAAGCGATGAATACCGCCGCTAAAAAGAGCAAGAAGTAGATTTCTGTTAAACGCCAAAGAAAGTTCCGCAGATCCTCTCTACTAAGATCCTTGGCATCAAAATAGGGTAGGTTTATAATAGCAACCGGCTTCTCCTCGTAATTGCGGATAAAATCATAGGTCGATAAAAAGGAAAGGGTATCCGCTTTATAGCGCATTAAAATTTGATCGGAAGTCTGATACAACCTTTCCATAAGGTCGTAGGGCAGTTTAGTGGGTATTAACTCCGCCTCATGTAAAGCCGGATTACTAGCAATTAAAAGGTTCCCATTAAGTCCGTAGATATTAATATCTAATCCATTTACCTGAGCCAGTTCGCAGACTTTTGTATCGAAAAGGCTCACAATACTATCCGTATTATCACTTAATTGCTCGCCGCCCAAAAAAAAGCCTATCGATTCCAAGACCGCATACTCCTTTCGGCGTAAACGTTCTTCGTGGTATTGCTCGTTTTCTTTTTTAAAGTGGTAATAAGAGATCGCCCCAGTAAGTAAAAAGGAGATGGCGATAATGAGCAGCATAGAGAAGAATATTCTTCCCCTAAGCGTCATATGGGGTAGGGCGGCTTTCATTCTGGCTATGAATGTAGCAAATTGTGCGCCAAGCTTTCAAAAAAAAACCCTGACTTAAAAGCCAGGGTCTTTTTAAAGAATATGTTTCGGCTTAGCCGTCTGCCAAAGCATTGGCACCACCAACAATTTCCAAAATTTCATTGGTAATTGCTGCTTGACGCGCCTTGTTGTATTCTAAGCTCAAGCTACGACGTAACTCATCGGCATTATCGGTCGCTTTATGCATGGCGGTCATACGCGCTCCATGCTCAGCAGCCTGACTATCTAATAAAGATTTGAAAAGCTGGGTTTTCAAAGATTTAGGAATAAGGTCTTCCAAAATCTCTTCTTTATCTGGCTCGTATAAATAATCGCCCGCCTGATTAGCGTCTGCTTCTGTTTCGCGAATTGGTAAGAACTGCTCACATTGCACGCGCTGGGTGGCGGCGTTTACAAAGCGATTGTAAACCACTTCAATGCGATCGTATTCACCCGCTACAAACTTCTCCATTAACATTTCTGCTACGGTAGAAACGTTTTCGAAACTTAGGTCGTCGTATATCGCATTGCGCTCACCAATTGGGGTGGCAACACCACGCTTCACTAAAATCTCACCCGCTTTCTTTCCTAGGAAGTATGTGTCTACTTCAGCATTTGATTCTTCCTTATAGGCGGCAACGCGTTTTACCACGTTAGCATTAAAGGCCCCACAAAGACCACGGTTAGAAGAAATAACTACTAAAAGTACCTTTTTAACCTCATCCGCCTGACGGCTATAAACACCTTCGGATGAATCCAAGGTAGCGCTAACGTTTACCAAGATTTCTTCTAGCTTCTGAGCATAAGGACGCAATTGGGTAATTGCATCTTGCGCACGCTTAAGCTTGGCTGCCGACACCATCTTCATGGCAGAAGTAATCTGCATGGTGCTGGAAACCGAAGAAATACGACTGCGAAGTTCTTTTAAGTTAGCCATAATTAAAAGTAATTCCCCTGACGCGAGCTAAGGCTCGGTCAGGGTAAAATATTAATACTTAGCCGCTAATTCTTTAGCAACCTTCTCGATGGTTCCAGTAATCTCGTCGGTTAATTTACCGGCCTTCAATTGATCTAGAACATCGCGATGTTTAGTATCCATATACTCGAGGAATTCTACCTCGAACTCACGTACTTTCTCAACGGGTACATTATTCAATAAAGCTTTAGTACCTACGTAGATAATCGCCGCTTGTTTCTCAACTGGCAATGGAGAGTTTACCCCTTGCTTCAAGATTTCCACGTTACGCTTACCCTTGTTAATTACCGCCATGGTGGCTGCATCAAGGTCAGAACCAAACTTGGCGAAAGCCTCAAGCTCACGGTACTGGGCTTGGTCTAATTTAAGGGTACCAGAAACCTTCTTCATCGATTTAATCTGAGCATTACCCCCTACACGAGATACCGAGATACCTACGTTAATTGCAGGACGAACACCTGAGTTAAATAAATCTGATTCCAAGAAGATCTGACCATCCGTAATCGAAATTACGTTGGTTGGAATATAAGCAGAAACGTCACCCGCCTGGGTTTCGATAATAGGTAAAGCAGTTAAAGAACCACCACCTTTTACTTTATCCTTCAGTGACTCAGGCAAGTCGTTCATATTCTTAGCTACCGCGTCATCGGCAATAACCTTTGCTGCACGCTCTAACAAACGAGAGTGAAGGTAGAATACGTCTCCAGGGTAAGCTTCGCGACCGGGAGGACGACGAAGTAGTAGAGATACCTCACGGTAGGCTACCGCTTGCTTAGAAAGATCATCATAAACGATCAAAGCAGGACGACCTGTATCACGGAAGTACTCACCAATAGCAGCACCAGCAAATGGAGCGTAGAACTGCATTGGAGCGGGATCAGAAGCATTAGCCGCAACAATTACGGTATAGTCTAAAGCTCCTTTTTCTTGTAATGTCTTTGCAATCTGAGCTACAGTAGAACCTTTCTGACCAATCGCAACATAAATACAGAATACAGGCTCGCCTGCATCATAAAACTCACGTTGGTTGATGATGGTATCTAAGGCTACAGTTGATTTACCAGTCTGACGGTCACCGATAATAAGCTCACGCTGACCACGTCCTACAGGAATCATTGCGTCAATCGCCTTGATACCAGTTTGCAATGGCTCGTTTACAGGCTGACGGTAGATTACCCCTGGAGCTTTACGCTCTAATGGCATTTCAAAGGTTTCGCCTTCGATCGGACCTTTACCGTCGATAGGGTTACCTAGAGTGTCTACCACACGACCTAACATTCCTTCTCCTACTTTAAGGGAAGCAATTTTACCGGTACGTTTTACGGTAGAACCTTCTTTAATGTTTTCGTCGGCACCAAGCAGTACGATACCCACGTTATCCTCTTCAAGGTTCAATACGATACCTCTTAGACCTGAATCGAATTCTACTAATTCACCGGCCTGAGCATTGCTCAACCCGTAAGCACGGGCAATACCGTCACCTACTTGGAGAATAGTTCCTACTTCTTCTAGGTCTGCTTCGCTTTTGAAACCGGATAATTGGTTTCTGAGAATTGCTGATACTTCAGCGGATTTTACTTCAGCCATTTTGCTTGAGCTTATTTATCCTTAAAAATCTTTAATGTAATGGTTGTCCTTAAACTGACGACGTAAAGTGGCCAGCTGATGCGCTAAACTTCCGTTGTAGCGTTGATCGCGAATACGTAAAACCATACCCCCAACAATTGAGCTATCTACTTTCTGTACTAACTCAACTTGTTTACCGGTATAGCTTGCGGTCTTCTCGCTAATTTCCTTTACCTCCTCAGCACTTAAAGGATATGCAGTAGTTACTTCTACTTTCTCAATTCCTTTAAGGTCTAAGTACATATTATGAAAGGCACTGGCAATTGCTTGCAATGCACCTTCTCTACCGTGATTAAGTACTACGTCAAAGAAGCGCATGGTAATTTCAGAAACCTTCGCATTAAAGATTTCCTTTAAAATAGCGGCTTTCTTATCGGCTTTAACGATTGGACTACTTAGCGTACTAGACAGCTCGCGCGATTCTTTAATCACGTTTGCCACCAAGTCCATATCGGCTTTAACCTCTTCTACCTTATCTTGTTCTTTAGCAAGATCCAGTAGGGCTTTGGCGTAAACACGGGCTAACTTGGTAACGACCATGTTAGTTCATTTTAAAGTTATCCAATTGGCCTTTCACCAATTCGCTTTGTTTGGCTTTGTCTTCCAATTCCTTGCGTAATACCATTTCCGCAATCTCGATCGACATTTCCGCTACCTGATTTTTTAAATCGGTAATGGCCGCCATTTTTTCGTTCTTAATCTGCTCTTTAGCAGAGCTGATAATATTTTCGGCCTGAGCACTAGCTTCGCCTTTGGCGTCACTAATCATTTTGTCCTTAATCTCACGTGCTTCCTTTAAGATAGTATCACGCTCGGCACGTGCTTCTGCCAAAATGCGCTCGTTATCCGATTGCAATTTTTGCATTTCTTCACGCGCTTTCTCAGCTTGATTTAAGGCGTCCTCAATACTTTGCTCACGGTCTTCAACCGCATTCAAAATTGGCTTCCAAGCATACTTGCGTAATACTAGAAGTAAGAGAACGAATAATAAAAGTTGCCAGAAAAATAGGCCTACTGAAAAATCGTTAATTAGCTTTTCCACTTTTTAATTTTTTTATCGGTGTAATTAAGTGACCAAAGGTCGTAGCCAACCGCTACGACCTTTGGCAAATAAGGTTCTTACACTGCAAATAGAGCAGCGAAACCGATACCTTCGATAAGTGCAGCAGCGATAATCATCGCAGTCTGAATCTTACCTGAAGCTTCAGGTTGACGAGCGATAGCTTCCATAGCGGAACCACCGATACGACCGATACCCATACCGGCACCGATTACGATCAAACCTGCACCTACAATAGCTGGAATTTCCATGGTTTGTGTGATTTAAGCATTAATAAAAACTCTTAGTGGTGGTCATGCTCTTCAACCGCTGAACCGAAGTAAAGCGCAGACAACATTGTGAAAATATAAGCCTGTAAGAAGGCCACCAACAATTCTATAATCGATAAGAAGAACGTTAAACCGAAGAAAGCGCCTTTAGCACCCCAAGCGCTAAAGATAAAGATCAAACCGATGATACTCATAATCACCACGTGACCCGCCAAGATATTCGCGTACAAACGAATCATCAATGAAAATGGCTTAACAAACATTCCCAAAATCTCAATCGGCATTAATACCACACGCATTAAATAAGGCACCCCTGGCATCCAGAAAATGTGAGCCCAGTAATCCTTCTTGCCTGAGAATTGAGTCATAAAGAAGGTAATCAAAGCTAAACCTAAAGTTACCGCGATGTTACCAGTAATGTTAATTCCAAGTGGAGTCTGACCAATAAGGTTAGCGATCCAAATAAAGAAGAACACCGTTAATAAATAAGGCATGAACTTCTTGTAATGCTTTTCGCCAATGTTAGGACGAGCGATATCGTCACGAACCAAAATGATTAAAGGCTCAATGAACTTTGAAATGCCACGTGGCACTGCGTCTTTGCGGTAATTTTTAGCCACCGAACCGAACAACCAAATAATTAATAAACCTACTAGGATCGTGCTAAATACCGTTTTGGTAATGGAAAGGTCTAATGGCTTTGCATTAGTCGGATGGTGGTGCTCATCATAAGTGATGGTACCTTCAGCGTCCGTTTTGTAGATCTTACTGTGGTATAAGCGGAAATAGGAACCCTTGCTCTCTACCGTTTCATTTTCGGCATGATGAAAAGCCGAGGACATAAAGAAGTGAATGGTTCCTTCATCCCACAAGATTACTGGAAGAGGGAATTCCACTGAAGTGCCGTTTGCGTGGTCTCCCCAGAGGTGGAAACTGTGGCTATCTTTAAGGTGGTGTTCCTTTACTTCGGCAATTTGCTCCTTGATACTTTTCTCACCATGTTCATCATGGTCGTCGTGAGAATCATGGCTATCACTTGCGTTCGCAGCCCAAGAAATACTTAAGGCAAACAAAAAAGCAAGAAATCCGAATCTTTTAATCTGCATAACTCGGCGTTCAGAGGTCGTTTAAAAATCAGCGCAAAAGTAAACATTTAAGCTTTCTGACCTACAGATTTTTTACCGAGATTTTTTTTAGGCTTTAATCTGCTTGATTAAGCTGACGAATTAGCACAAAAGATTTGACGCTCAAGCAAATAGCATACGGAATGAAAAATGAGCTGAACTCAATGGTCTGCATCTCGCCGTCGGCCTTATATACAGGAAAGAAGACCAAAAAGAAAACCAAGAACTTTAAAAAGCTCCCCCCCATGAATATGAAGCCCAAATTAGACTTATTCTTTTTTGCCAAACGCAATAGAAAAACAAGAATAGCGGAAGCGGCTAAAAAATTAAAAAGATAGGCCTGCCAGGTAAGGTGTTGCCCTAAGGCTATATCTTGCTTAAACAGATAGGCGGCATGAAGGGCAAAAGCAAAGCCCAAGCTAAGAATTAAAAGGCTAAGTGACTTAGTGCTGCTAAACTCTTTCATTGATCCGCATTAACTTGTCGTAGCACCAGGTAGAGCCCCAAAGCCATTCCGCTTAAGGTGCCCACTATCGTAAACCATGGTTTTTCTAGAGAATATTCAGCGTCTAGCCACTTGCCGCCATATGCCCCTAAGGCTATTAGCGCTCCCATTTGTATGGCTAGTCCCGAATAAGTGAGGTAGCTATTAAGAGATTTTTTCAGCTGATCTTTGTCCTTCTTCGGCTGATTCATCATTGCGTATTTCGCGCACTATTGCGCCCATTTTACAGGAACCACTGAATTCTGCTCCGGGCTCTATCGCAAGTTTTACGGTAAAGATATCGCCGTTTACGCGCGCCGACTCTTCTAAATTAAGCAGCTCGTCGACAACTAAAGTGCCTTCTAACTTTCCAGAGATGGTGGCTGAACCGCATTTTACTTCACCCTTAACCATGCCTTTTTCACCAATAACTAGCTTACCGCTGATGGTGATATTGCCTTTTATTTGGCCATCCACACGGAAGTCTCCATCTGAGTTTACATTACCTTCAATAGAGGTTCCTTGTAAAATCCGGTTACTGCTATGGGTGCCTATATTTACTTCTTTAGCTTTCTTTATCATTTCCCCTTCTTTTGGTAATGCTCTTGATAGAAAATTTGATAGCCCTCTATGTCCTGTTTTTTATAGAAGTCTGTAAAATTAGCGTTCGAAATTACAAATTGTTTATAATCTACCGACAAAAGCAGCTGTTCTAAAGCCTTCTCATTATTAAGCGTATTGAGGTAATTAAGGGCTCTTTCCTTATTAGCTAAGCCACTCACCATAATAACTTGTTGATCCCTTCCCATCAATATACTCTTGGCATTAAGGCGGTCATTGGGATAATACTTGGAGTTGAAATCGCTTAGTTTTATACTTAGTTGATTCCCATTAGCTTTTCCATTAGGCACCACTAAAATATAGCGGTGCATGGCACTAAAGTCGGTCCGATAAGTCGAAGCCTTAGCCTTATTCCCTTTCTCGGGGTCGGGGCTATTCTTATTGATGGCGTCTAAAATAACCTTTGCTTGAGCGGCCTCCTCTGTTGCAGGATATGCTTGCAAGACCCCTTGCAAGCTTTTAATTATTTCATCTTTCTGCTGCAGTGCTCCTTGACAATAAGCCTTTAAGAGCAATAGTTTAGCCCCAAAGTGACTATCCGAAAACTGCTCAATAGCCGATTCGCTTGCTCTTAAAGCCCTGCGGTAATCTTTCGCTTCATACTTTAAAAATGCCGCGGCATAAGCTTGC
Organism: uncultured Flavobacteriales bacterium; assembly: GCA_913055685.1. Taxonomy (GTDB): domain Bacteria; phylum Bacteroidota; class Bacteroidia; order Flavobacteriales; family Schleiferiaceae; genus Croceimicrobium. Next base: position 587,012 of record CAJXKC010000001.1, on the reverse strand, counting down.
TTGGCCGCCGATTCGTCCACCGCCTCCTTCTCTTTACCTTCGTTTAAAATTAAATAGGCATATTCGGATTCTGGATAAGTAGACAGGATTAAGTTTTTGTATTTAGCCGATAGTGCTTCATCGGGGACTAAGACGTAAACCCGGTAAAGTATATACCAAGCTCTAGCCCTTCCTTTAAATTGAGGGTAACGATTTAAAAGGTCATCTACACTCGCCGCTGCAGCAACTAGGTCCTTTATTTCCTCCTTATATAAAAGCGCATTATCTAATAGGGCCTCTTGAATTAAACGGTGACTTTCCAACATGCTGCTGGAGTCATTTGGCACCTTAGCTAGGTAAGTTTTGGGGTCGTATTTAGGGTCGAGCTTTTCCTCTTCCCCTTCTCCCTCGGGAGAATTCGCGTTTTCATTAGCCAGGCTTGGGTCAGCTGCACTGATACTCTTGTCCGAACGACGCCAATTGTCCTCAAGTTTTCGGTTTCCCCAACGATTGGCAAAAGTGGACACTCCCGCAGAGCGAATACCGGGATTATAAAAATAAAACTGCTGGTTTGCAGCTCCCACTCCGGCTAAACCTCCCATTTCTCCACCACCATTAGCGGCATTAAAAGCTAAATTATCTAGGGCTCGGTTTTCGGCTTCTTTGGCCGCCTCCTCAGCTTCTTTAATGGCTTCAATAATCGCCTCAGCTTTTACTAATTGTTGTTTGGGTGAGAGGGCGGCAATGGCTTGCAGGCTATCTTGAAGAGCGATAGTATTCAGGTTTTCAACCAAACGCCCCAGGCTCTTTTTAAATACTTCTACTCGCGCATACTTAGGGTGGTCCTTGGGTAAGAACTGGGAACAACTATCGTAATACGCTTGGGCATCTTCGTATTTGCGATCGTCGAAACGAATTTCGGCTAACCATAAATAGCTTAAGCCTTTTTGTTTTTGATTTTGCGTGCTTACGCGAATGGACTTCTTTAAAAAGCCGTCGCGTTCTTCGAGTTCATCCAGTTTCTGAGCAACCTCAGCCATGACATAATAAATGCGGTCACGGTTATCGTAATTCTTGTCGTCACGCAACATTTTTTCCAATTCGTCATAGGCCTCGGAAGGGTCCATCAAATCCACATCGTAATTGCGCGCTCGACTTAACTGGGCGTTAAACAATAGCTCGTAAGGCGGACCTTTCTTAATAACCCGCAGGAAAAGCTGACTCGCATCGTAATCGTTTCCTAAGCTCGCTTGCAGTTGCCCACAGATGTATAGCCAGCGAACTTCCTCTTCCTTTTTACTGGTTTTCTCAGCTCCCTGGATTAATAATTGATAAGCGTTTAAATAGCGATCTTTTTTGATTTCCAATGCGGCAAAGGCCCCATAAACATCCGCGTCTAAATACTTAGAAAGTTGTTTGTCGCTATATAACTTGTCAAAACGGTCCTGGGCGGCCAGGTGATTGTCGAGTGCCGTTTCAGTTTTAGCTGCCCATAATTCAGCTTCCGCTCTAATTTTTGGCTCTCTAAACTCTTGGATAATATAATTGAAGGTCTCCAAGGCCAGCATGTACTCTTGGTTGTAATAGCGCGCTTTCCCTATTAATAAATAAGCATCATCGATATAATTGTTCTTCTGCTTATTCTCAATCATCATGGAATGCTCCTTGATGGTCTTGGTGCCCTTTTCTATCGCCTTCTCAAGGTCTGGTTTTACACTGGAAATAGTGCGTTCGTCCCCTTCAATGTATATGGGTAAAATTTTATCGAAATCGTCTTTATGCTGAGTCTTTAGCGTGGTCCGTGCCTTTAATAAGGCCTGTTCGCCATTAAACAAGATGTTATACTTGCTAACCATACGATGGTACAGTCTAGAGCTGAAGAGATCCTTCTCGCGTGAACAAGAAACCGCGAGTATACTAAGAACAAGGAATAAAGAAAGTGCCTTCAGCAGTCTCAAAAGTCTGTATTATAGGTGTGGGTTGGAATAACTTATAAAGCGCAAAAATATTGTAATCTACCTACTAAGCTATGGCTTGATGAAATTTCCTCCATGAAATTTGACTTATCAGCCCCAGCTAAAGGTGTAAAAGCCGCCGTAATTTTAAGATATTTGCCTCGATGGCTATTGATAAAAAAGAGAACCAAAAGCTGCTTACAAAGCTAAAGAACAAGTACCGTCTGGTTATTTTAAATGACGATACCTTCGAAGAGAAGCTTTCCTTTAAATTAAGCAGGCTCAATGTTTTTGTGCTTACCGGCTTAACGGCCATACTATTAATTGCCGGTACCACTTTATTAATCGCCTTCACCCCTCTAAGGGAGTATATCCCCGGCTACTCTAGCACAGAATTAAAAAGAGAAGCTTACCGTTTGAGCTTAGTAACCGATAGCATTTCGGAGCAAATGTCCTTTAATGCGCTTTACCTAGAAAATATACGCGGTATTATAGAAGGAAAGCCCCCAATGGACCTAAGCGATTCAACGATAGTTGATAGCCTTAAAAAGGTTAGCCTTCAGGAGTCCATTTCTCGAGAGGACTCAATTCTGCGCAAATTAGTTGAAGACGAGGAGCGCTTTAATGTTCCCGTAGATGGCAGTCCTCGTTTAAGCATCGAAAGTGTAAACTTCTTTAATCCTGTAAAAGGATTGGTGATTAATTCCTTCAACCCCAATGAAGAACATTTAGGGGTAGATATTGTAGCCAAGGAAAATGAAGTGATAAAAGCGGCTCAAGACGGAAGGGTGCTCTTTGCCGAATGGACCGCCGAAACGGGTTACGTTCTTATAATTCAGCATGCGGATAAATTCACCTCCGTTTATAAGCACAATTCGGCTTTACTAAAACAACAAGGGGAGGAAGTTTCAGCTGGGGAGCCTATTGCGATCATCGGAAACTCCGGAGAACTTAGTTCGGGTCCACACCTGCATTTCGAGCTTTGGTATAATGCCTATCCGGTAGACCCCGAAGAGTATATCTTGTTCTAAACCAGGCCTTCTGACTGCTCGTAACCATGGTCAATTAACAAGCGTGGGCCCTCACTGGCCTCTACTGCTAAACGATCGCAGCGTTCATTTTGAGGATGATCATTGTGTCCCTTTACCCAATGAAAACCCACTCGATGTTTCTGCAGTAGGGGAATAAGCTGTTTCCAGAGATCTACGTTTTTCTTGCCTTTAAAGCCCTTTTTGATCCAGGACCGCAACCATCCTTTATTAATAGCATCTACCACGTATTTTGAATCCGACACCACTTCAACGGTCATCCCCTCTTTCTTCAGGGCTTTTAAGCCTTCAATTACTGCTAATAGCTCCATGCGGTTATTGGTGGTTCGCCGAAAACCTTCTGAAATTTCCTTGCGGTGCTTGCCTGCTTCAAGAACAATACCGTAACCACCCGGACCAGGGTTGCCCTTAGCCGCGCCATCTGTGTAGAGGTAAATAACCATTAAATATTAGGCAGAAGATATTCGATTACCGAAGGATAGTGCTTGTATTCTAGTTCGCGAACCTTGTACTCGACGTCTTCCCAGCTATCTTCAAAATCGACATCCACTTCTTCTTGAAAGATTATTTCGCCCTCATCATAATTCTCGTTTACATAGTGAATTGTGATGCCGGTAACTTCGTCTTCATTTTCAACCACCGCTTGGTGCACATACTTACCATACATGCCTTCGCCGCCGTAATCTGGCAATAGAGCAGGATGAATATTTATAATCCGATGCTCAAAGGCTTGAATTAGTTCTGATGGGATTTTTCGCAAGAAACCCGCTAAAACAACTAGATCGCATTTAAGGTTTTCCAGTTTCCCTTGCAGGGTGCCGTCTTCGATTTCAGCATTGCTTAGAATCATACAAGAAACTCCCAGTTTCCTAGCCTTGTCAATGACTCCGGCCTTTTTGCTATTGGTAATAATGGCCTTTACTCTTGCAAGGTCGCTGTCTTCGAAATAGCGGACGATGTTCTCCGCGTTGGTGCCCGAGCCAGAAGCTAGGACTACAATATTCTTCATGGCATTAATTATCAAAACGAAAATACAAAGATTCTCGCTGTGCTCTAAAATAATTTCAAAGCTCGCTGCTTTTTGAATTATTTCCTTTCTTTGCAGCTTGTAATTTTAAATAAATTATCATGTCAGACATTGCTTCTAAAGTTAAAGCTATCATCGTAGATAAGCTAGGAGTAGACGAGAACGAAGTTACCAACGAAGCGAGCTTCACTAACGATTTAGGTGCAGACTCCCTTGACACCGTGGAATTAATTATGGAATTCGAAAAAGAATTCGACATCCAAATTCCAGACGACCAAGCAGAAAACATTACCACAGTAGGTCAAGCTGTAGCTTACATCGAAGAAGCTAAGAAGTAAGATTCTCTATGGAACTGAAAAGGGTTGTAGTAACCGGACTTGGAGCCTTAACTCCAATCGGAAACGACGTAGATAACTACTGGCAGTCACTGCTAGCAGGGAAGAGCGGCGCGGCCCGAATTACTCGTTTTGACCCTGAAAAGTTCAAAACTCAGTTTGCTTGCGAGCTCAAAGATTTTGATGTAAAAGATTACATCGATCGCAAAGAGGCGCGCCGAATGGATCGCTTTACGCAATATGCCTTAGTGGTTGCTGATGAAGCCGTTAAAGACGCGGGAATAGAAGGAATTGACACCGACCCTGATAAAATTGGGGTTATTTGGGGTTCCGGAATTGGTGGTTTAGATACTTTCTTGGAAGAGTGTATGAACTTTGCTAAAGGAGACGGAACACCTCGCTTTAACCCCTTCTTTATTCCGAAAATGATTGCTGATTTGGCTCCTGGCCACATTAGTATCAAGTACGGTTTCCGTGGTCCGAATTATTCCACTGTTTCGGCCTGTGCTTCTTCAACCAACTCAATCATCGATGCTTTCAACTACATCCGCATGGGTAAAATTTCGGTTTGCCTAGCAGGTGGTAGTGAAGCGGCGGTAAACGAAGCGGGTATGGGAGGTTTTAATTCCATGCATGCTTTGAGTACCCGAAACGAATCGCCCGAAACGGCTAGCCGTCCTTTCGATAAGGACCGCGATGGCTTTGTTTTAGGAGAAGGCGCCGGATGTATTGTTTTGGAAGAATATGAGCACGCAAAAGCTCGTGGCGCAAAGATCTATGCAGAAATTACTGGTACTGGTATCAGTGCTGATGCACATCACATTACTGCTCCCCACCCAGAAGGTGCCGGTGCAATTAGTGTGATGAAACAAGTCTTGGAAGAAGCAGAAATGCGTCCAGAAGAAGTAGATTACATAAATGTACACGGAACATCCACCCCTTTAGGTGATGTTGCTGAACTGAAAGCGATTAAGGAAGTCTTTGGTGAAGACGCTTATAAACTCAATATCAGCTCGACCAAGTCCATGACCGGACACTTATTAGGTGCAGCTGGAGCCATTGAAGCGATTGCCGCCATTCTTTCTATTCAGAACAATATTGTTCCGCCGACAATCAACCACTTCACAGACGATCCGGATATAGACTCCAAACTGAACCTTACTTTCCATCAGGCACAAGAGCGTGAAGTTCGCGCAGCAATTAGCAATACTTTCGGTTTTGGTGGCCATAATGCCTCTGTTTTATTCCGTAAGCACAGTTAATCGTTACAGAAAGCTTGATGTTTTCTTTTCTAAAAAAATTCTATTCCCGCCCCCCCAAGGGCGGGAATTTTTTGTCTCAGGTAGAAGGCATTACTGGTTTTCCTGTTAAGGATGAACCCTTATACCGCTTGGCCTTTACCCATAGCTCATCATCCATAGAAAGCAAAAAGGGACTAAAGCTGAATAACGAACGTCTTGAGTTTTTGGGTGATGCTATTTTAGGTGCGGTTATTACCGATTACCTATACCGCAACTTCCCGGACAAAGAGGAGGGCTACCTTACCAACCTCCGCAGTAAGCTGGTAAGCCGCAAGCACCTCAATGAAATTGGTGAAAGCTTAGGACTAATTGAATTGTTAGAATATTTGCCCTCCCGCGGCACCAAAGCTAAATCCCTTAATGGAGATGCCTTTGAAGCACTTTTAGGCGCCCTTTACTTAGACCACGGCTATCCGGCTTGTCAACATTTTTTACTGAAACGTATTCTTAAAGGTGTTGACCTGGAACAGATTAACCAAAGGCTAACCTCTTTCAAGAGCGCCTTATTGGAATGGGGGCAGAAACAAAAGAAAGAAGTACGCTTCGAATTAGTGAAAACGGAAGGAAAAAGCCATAATCCTGTTTACCACGTTGCATGTTATGTGCGACAACAACAACTTGGCCAAGGCTCTGGGGCAACCAAGAAAAAGGCGGAAGAGGCCGCTGCAAAAGAAGCTTTCAAAGGACTACATTTGTCCTATGGCGAAGTATAAATTAAGCTTAGAAGATTTAGAAAGTCCCATAATCCTGGGTTTTGGCATTCGCAGCACACTGGGCCCTCTAAACCTTTGTTTCGCTTTAAATCAACTTTCTCCAATCTTTCGTTTTCAACGTTACAGTGAAGATCTCTACGATGATTTTCGCCAGCACCGCTTTTTTTATCCCGTCTTTGCCGTATCAGACCCATTAAGGGAAATAGAATGGCGACTGGTTCATAACCGCTCATATAGGGGCGAGGGTCAAGCTGTGCCTGGCATTGACCTATTTACAGGGCAGACTACACCCGAAAAAAATTGGCTTAATAATCGCGAAGGTTTCAATTTTTTTCTTTGGTTTGAGGGCGAAAACCAGAATGTGTCCTTTTTACACGAAGTAAAATCGATATTAAGTAAGTCCAATAATCTTGGTATCGTTAAAGAACTAGAAGACACCGAATTAAACAGATTGAACAAACAAATAAAATACTACCATGGCCTATAACAAAGCAAAAATTCTAGCAACCCTTGGACCCGCATCAAGCGACTATGAGGTGATGAAAAAAATGGTTGAAGCGGGAGTAAATGTATTCCGAATTAACTTTTCCCATAGCGATCATGATAATGCCCGGGCAATTGTCGAAAAAGTGCGCAAGCTCAATGAAGAGATGCAAACCAATATCGCCGTCTTGGCAGATCTACAAGGCCCTAAGCTTAGAGTGGGGGAAGTAGAAGAAGGCGCTGTACTTAAAAAGGATGACATCTTAAAATTTACAAATAAGGATGTACAGGGAAGTGCTAAGCAGGTATTTATGACCTATAAGCAATTTGCCGCCGACGTTCGTGTAGGTGACCGGATCCTTATTGACGATGGCAAGATTATGCTCGAAGCGGTTAAGTCTAATGGTATTGATGAAGTAGAAGCTAAAGTTATCCAAGGAGGCCCCTTAAAGTCACGCAAAGGCGTAAACTTACCCAATACTCGCATTTCTCTTCCTTGTTTAACCGATAAGGACTTAGCCGACCTGGAAGTAGCCATGGAATGCGCTGTAGAGTGGGTTGCTCTTTCTTTTGTGCGAAACCCCAATGATGTTTACGAGCTAAGGGATATTCTTCAGAAGAACAATGCCCCTTGCCATATCATCAGTAAGATTGAAAAGCCAGAAGCGGTAGTAGAAATTGACGAGATTATTGAAGCCTCGGACGGTATTATGGTTGCCCGTGGCGATTTGGGAGTAGAGGTGCCTATGCAAGGCGTTCCGCTCATTCAGAAAATGATCGTTAATAAATGTCACCTTGCAGCCAAACCGGTGGTTATTGCTACCCAAATGATGGAAAGTATGATCGAGAACCTTACTCCTTCAAGAGCAGAGGTAAACGACGTTGCAAACTCCGTTTTGGATGGTGCCGACGCGGTAATGCTAAGTGGAGAAACTTCGGTAGGAAAAAACCCTGTGGAAGTGGTGGCCGCAATGAGCAAGATTATTGCTCATGTCGAAGAAAGTGGGCAGGTTCAAGTAAAAGAAGAGAACCCTCCTCGTTATCGAAACAAGCGCTTTATAACCGACTCCATTTGCTACAACGCTAGTAAAGTAGCTGATCAGGTAGGTGCGGCAGCGATTTTAACCATGACCTTTAGTGGTTACACCGCCTTCAAGATTTCGGCCCACCGACCCCAGACTGCAATTATCCTATTTACCGCCAATCGTAGTATTCTAAACACCATGAGCCTCCTGTGGGGAGTGCGCGGCTACTACTACGACAAAATGGTTAGTACCGACGAGACTTTCGCCGACATCAAGAAAATTGTGCGCGAAGAAGGTATCGTTAGTGAAGGAGACCTTGTTGTAAAGATTGCCAGTATGCCTATTCACGAAAAAGGCATGACCAATATGCTTAAAATTGAAAGCATTGAAGAAGATTAAAGACTGGCAAGAAAAAAATAATGGCCTGGAGCGAAGTTTTGAGTTTCAAGACTTCCTGCAGGCCTTTGCCTTTTTAAAGGAAGTCGCAGAGCTAGCCGAAAATCACCAGCACCATCCCGAAATTTGGAATGTTTACAATCAGGTTAAACTGCGCCTTTGCACCCATGATGCCGGCCATAAGATTACCGAAAAAGACTACGATTTAGCCGAAGCTATTAATAGGCTGCTTTAAACTGCTCCAAAAAGCGTAAATCGTTTTCGAAAAGCATCCGGATATCCGGGATTTGATATCGGTGTAAAGCAATTCGCTCTACCCCAATTCCAAAAGCAAAGCCCGAGTACACTTCTGGGTCAATTCCATTGTTCTTAAGAACATTGGGGTCCACCATCCCACAGCCCAATACTTCGAGCCATCCGGTACCTTTAGTCATGCGGTAATCGCGTTCATTTTCAAGACCCCAATAAACGTCCATTTCGGCGCTGGGCTCTGTAAAGGGAAAGTAGGAAGGACGCAAACGAATTTTGGTATCGGGACCAAAAAACTCTTGCGCGAAAAAAAGAAGCGTTTGCTTGAGGTCTGAGAAGCTTACGCCTTTGTCGATATATAATCCTTCAATTTGGTGGAAAAAGCAGTGTGAACGCGCTGAAATCGCTTCATTTCTAAAAACTCGACCCGGCGAAATGGTTCGAATGGGAGGTTTCTCATTTTCCATCACCCGTACCTGCACGCTAGAGGTGTGCGTGCGTAAGGCCCAATCGGGATCTTTGGCAACAAAAAAAGTATCCTGCATGTCTCTTGCCGGATGTTCCTCAGGAAAATTTAAAGCCGAAAAGTTATGCCAGTCATCTTCGATTTCTGGACCTTCCGACACATTAAAACCAATGCGCTTGAAAATTCCGACAATTTCATTTTTCACCAAATTCACCGGATGACGCGATCCAAGAGATTGAAAGTTCGCAGGACGACTTAAGTCTTGTTTAGGACCAAGCTCAATATTCGATTCAGCCGCATCCTTAAGTTCATTTACTTTTTGTTGCGCAAATGTCTTTAACTCGTTTAGAGGCTTACCTAAAGTTCGCTTAAGTTCGCCGTCCAAAGCACGAAAATCGTTGAATAGAGCGGTAATTTTTCCTTTCTTTCCAAGCATTTCCACACGGAAAGCCTCAATGTCTGCGGCCTTCTCGGAGCGGAAGTTTTCCAGTTCTAGCTTTAAACTTTCGATACGTTCCTTCATTATCTTAATGCTAAAAAGCTTATCGCCTGCGTTAATTATTATATTTGGTGCGCAAAGATGGTAATTATTTAGCACAGTGATGACCAAGTTTATTAGAGTATTCGTCCTCTCTTGCGCTAGTTTCTTTCTTTTTTCTGGATGTGAAAAAGACGATAGAGACTATGCCCTTGATTTATATGTTACCGTGAACGACGGAAAGGTAAAAGCGCAAAATGCTTTGGTCCATATTTATGCCCCGGTAGATAATACCTCGGTAGACTATTACCTGTATACCAACGAAGAAGGAAAAGTATCCGTTACCCTAAAAAACAAGGCGGTACTAGAAATAGTAGCGACTAAAAGACCCTATAAAAGTTGCACTTTTGCAGAACTCGACCGCGGTGTAACTACTGTTTATTTGGACATGACTATTTCGGGCGACCCGAATAGTGGTTGTAGAGACGATCAATAATTATGAAAAAGTTAAGCCTAGCTTTCTTTTTAGGAATTTTTCTGATTGGTGCCTGTGATGAAGAGGCGCTTAATCCAGAGTATCCTTTTAAAATTGTAGTAAAGACTCAGGAGGACTCCACTCGAGCCCAAAATACTTTTGTGGAAGTATTAGCGCCTATTAATGGCAACACGGTTTGGCTTAGCGGCTATACTGATGAAGCTGGTGAAGTGGAATTTGAATACGATAATGCCGCTACCTTAAGCGTGCGTGCTTCACGGGGTAAAAGACCAGACTATACTTGGATTGGCTGTACGGAAATCCGTTTAATCCCTAATGAGCAAATCGTTAAGACGGTATATATTGAGCCCTTCGATACTTTATTAGTGGGCTGTTCTTTCGATCGCTAAGCTTTTACCAAACTTCCTCATCGAAATAGCGAATAATCGCTTCTTTCATTAAAATACTTTGCTCCCCTGGTTTTAAAAAGGGGAGCTTTTTTTTGAGCTCATAGTGCGGCCAGCCTTCTTCATCCGAGCCTATTAGTTCGTAATACCCGTAAGGGCTTAAAAGGCGACAAATTGCAATGTGTAGGAGGGCTAGCTTTTGATCCTTTTTAAATTTTCGCTTAGGCGGAAGACCCAGTTCACGCACTCCAATTAAGAACAGAACTACGTCTAAGTCAGGTTCTTCTCCATCGCTAAACTTCGATTTTACAAACGTTAAAATTCTATTCCACTTATTTCTATTGCTTTCTTCTAGCATATTTTCCCTAAAAATGTCTTTAATTTGATAAAACTAAGCCTAACCGTTTGAACTACACTACTCTTGACATCTTCCTCCTCGCTCCTTTGCTTTTTGGCTTAGTTAGAGGCTTTATGAAGGGTTTTATCCGTGAGCTCGCTGCCATTGTTGGTTTATTTGCGGGTGTTTTTGCTTCCTATCTGTTAGCCGACAATATCTTTCAATACTTTACTACTTACTTCAAGGAAGTCGACTTTGAATTACGAATTATCAGTTATGTGGTGGTTTTCTTCGGCACCATTTTGCTGATAAACTTTTTAGCCAGCATCCTTACCAAAACCTTAAAGCTGATTGCACTCAACGGTATAAACCGCATAGTAGGGGCTTTATTTGGTGGGTTTAAGTGGTTAGCAATTCTTGTGCTTCTTTGTTTTTTCTTGGATAAAATCCAGAAGAATCACACCTATTTTCAAAAATCCACTCTTCGCGAAAGCAAAGTTTACCAGAAGTTTTTACACTATGGTAAGCAAGGAGCCGAAGCAATCGGTTTTGAAGAGGCAGTGGACAAACAATACCTTATTAAGGACGCCGATTAGTCTAGGATTGCCTGGATCCCTGGCAAAGTCTTTCCTTCAAGGAATTCAAGCATAGCACCTCCTCCGGTACTTACATAACTTACCCCATCCGACATATTAAACTGCTTTATAGCTGCAACGGAGTCGCCCCCACCTACTAGGCTAAAAGCGCCTTTTTTTGTGGCCTCAACAATTAATTCACCCGCTGCTTTAGTGGCTGCCGAAAAGTTCTCAAACTCGAATACTCCCAGGGGACCATTCCATAAAATTGTTTTAGAGCTTAGTAATACGGCCTCTAGCGCCTTGATGCTCTCTGGGCCAGCATCCAGACCCATCCAACCTGCAGGAATGTCATTAGAGGGGCTAATTTTAGTTTCAGCCTCATTACTAAACTGATCGGCAATTTTCGAGTCGACCGGCAATAGTATTTCCACATTTTTTTCTGCGGCTGCCTTTAGAATTGTTCGGGCTGTTTCAAGGTAATCGTCCTCGATAAGACTATTTCCGGTATTACCGCCTTGGGCCTTGATAAAGGTGAAGGCCATTCCACCGCCAATCACTAAATTATCGATACGGTCTAAAAGATTCTCCAATATTGAGATTTTCGAAGATACCTTTGCCCCACCTACAATGGCGGTCACGGGCTTCTCTCCTCCTTTTAAAACCTTATTTACGTTGTCAATCTCACTCTGAAGCACTCGGCCAAAAGCCTTATTGCCGACAAAATATTTTGCAATAACCGCAGTGGAAGCGTGTGCTCTATGGGCAGTTCCAAAAGCGTCATTAATATATACATCCGCTAAGCGTGAAAGGGCTTCAGCAAAAGCTTCATCGCCCTTAGTTTCCTCGGGATGAAAACGCAGGTTCTCGAGTAGAAGTATCTGGTTTTCAGGAAGCTGATTAGCAACAAGCTCTACCTCCTCACCAATGCAATCATTGATAAACTGCACGTCTACACCGGTAAGCTCTTGTAAATGTGTTTGTAAGTGCTTTAAAGATAGCTCTGGGCTAGGGCCATTTTTTGGGCGTCCTAAATGAGACATTAATATCGGTTTCCCACCTTTGCTAAGTACCGTTTTAATCGTGGGAACATGCGCCTGCATGCGGCTATCATCGGTAATCTCTCTTGCCTCATTAAGAGGCACATTGAAATCAACTCGAATTAAAACTTTCTTTCCCTTTAAGTCTAATGTATCTAGGCTTGCCATTTATCTTAATTTTACTGCGAAGTTACATTGCGCACCTTAAAGAATTGTAAGCATGCTATTAAAAGATATTCCCGGTCTTTATGAAGAGAAAAAACATCTTCTCGACTCGGTTCGTCGCGGACGAAATAGTCATGCGCAGCTTTTCCACGGGCGTTCGGGAACGGCAAGCTTTGCCCTGGCCCTTGCCTATGCCCAATATTTAGCATGTGAGAATCCGGGAGAAGATGATAGTTGCGGCGAATGTGGGTCTTGTAAGCAGTTTGAAAAGCTTAGCTACCCAGACCTCCATTTCAGCTTTCCCTTTGCCCGAGTAGCCGGCGCTCCCACTAATTTAAATTGTGATTTCTTTCTAAAAGACTGGTTGCACTTTATCTCAGAAAGACCCATTTTCGAATTGGGTGATTGGCTTTCGAACCTAGAGGTTAGCAATAAACAAGCCCAGATAAACGTACATGAAAGTAGCAGGATTATTCAGAAATTAAACCTGAAGTCTTATGCTGGTAAAGCCAAGTTTTTAATCATTTATTTACCAGAGTACTTACACCCTTCTGCGGCAAATAAATTGCTAAAAACCTTAGAAGAGCCAAGTGGTGATAGTATCATTTTATTGATAAGTGAAGACCCTGAAAAGCTTCTTCAAACCATTACTAGCCGCTGCCAGAAGCTATATATTCCTCGACCAAAAGAATCGGAGCTCATAGATTATCTCGAAGCACGTGGCCTTTCACGGGAGAGCGCTCAAAATGCAGCCAGTGTTGCAGAGGGAAACCTAGTCCATGCCCTAAAAATAGCAGAGGATAGTGAGCGATACCTGCAGTATGGCGCGCTTTTTCAAAACTGGATGAGAGGCTGTTACAGCGCCAAGGTTCAAGAAATATTTGCCTTCGTTGATGAGTTTAACGCCTTAGATAAAGAGTCTCAAAAAGAAGCTTTGCGCTTTTTCTTACAGACCTTACAAATTGCGCTTGGCGCGAAAGTAAAATCCGAAAAAGCACTTCACCCTATATACCAAAAATTGGCCTTTAAGCTGGATGGCTTCGCTTCTGTTTTACATCTAAAAAATGCCTCTATGGCATTAGAGGTTTTGGATAAAGCGATCTACGATATTTCTAGGAACGGCAACGTTAAAATTATTATTTCCGACGCTTCTTTTAAATTCAGCAATCTCCTGCGTATTAAGGCCGCCTAGAGCTCTATTTTTTCCTTAGAACATATATTAAGGAGCTCATATTCTTTGACTTAGCTCCCTTAAGATTTGATTTTAGGCCCTGCCAGAATGCGTGAAGAGGACGTTGTTTTGCCCATAAATTCTTCTCACTTAAAAGCGAAACATAGAAACTGTCAAAAGGCATGTTTTCTATCTGATCTAAGCTAAACCCATGCATATCCGCAAGTGCTTGCACATCTTTCTTTGCGAAGTGCCAAAGATGCAAGGGCACGTCTAATGCCGCCCAATGATTTCGGTAATGCTCGGCATCCGCTGACTCATGATTCGGGACCGCAATGATGAGGCTTCCGCCCTTAATAAGACGACCATTAAAATAAGCTAACGTTTCGTTTAAATCCGGAATATGCTCTAAGACGTGCCATAATGTAAAAGCACTTACAGAGTTCTCTTCTAGCTCTTCTCTACTTTCGGGGCTCCGTAGGTCAAGACCTTTTTTCTTCGCATTTCTTCGCGCCACTTCCGAAGGTTCGAATCCCATAGACTGCCAGCCTTGATTTTTTGCTTCCGCTAGAAAAGCACCGGTCCCTGCTCCATAATCTACCAGGAGCTTCCGATTAGACTGTGCCCTATTGAGCAAGGCAATCTTGGATTTTATCGCACGAGACCTTACTGTTCTATACACAAAGTCCAGTAAGCCGCCCTTTCCATCGGTGTGACTAACATAATCGTCGCTTTCATAATAAGCGGCCAAGTCTTCCCCTCTTGGCGATGGATTGGTCCACCAAAAACCGCAATTATCGCATTCGACAATGGAGAAATGCTCTCTCTCTCCTCTATAATAAGGTGCCTTGCGCACCTCGTGCTTCTGGTCCGAGTCACAAATCGGACAGTTTTTTAAATCAAACATGTTTCACGTGAAACTAGCGCCCCATATAAACTAAAAGAACCGAAATATCCGCAGGAGAGACCCCGCTAATTCCCTTAGCCTCCTTAATGGTGGCAGGTTGTTGTTTTATTAATTTTTCCCTCGCCTCATACGAGAGGGACTTCAATTTTGTATAATCAAAGTTTTTTGGAATACTTAAATGCTCTAAACGATCAATCTTAGAGGCGTTTTCCTTTTCCTTAGTGATATAGCCTGCATATTTTAAAGCAATCTCAACCTGTTCAATATTCTCATCCTTGATATCATTGTCAAAAATGAAGGATTTCAAGGCCTCTACTCCTGTGAAGTCTGAAAAACTAAGCTGAGGGCGACTCAGAATTTTATCAAACTTCATTGTCTGTTTTATTGGGCTAAGGCCCTTTTCTTCTAAGACCGGGTTTATTTCCTCCTGGCGTACTGATAAATCACCTATAAAAGAACTTAAGGCTTCTGTTTTACTTTGTTTCACGTGAAACTCCTTCATTCTTTCATCGCTCACCAAACCTATGTCGTGCCCTACCGGCGTTAATCGCTCGTCGGCATTATCCTGCCGCAAAAGGATGCGATACTCCGCTCTTGAAGTAAACATCCGATAAGGCTCCTCGGTACCCTTAGTAATTAAATCGTCTATCAAAACGCCTATGTAGGCGCTATCCCGACTTAAAACCAAGGCGTCCTCTTCTTTGACCGCCCGTGCCGCATTGATACCCGCCATTAAACCCTGACTCGCCGCTTCCTCATATCCGGTGGTACCATTAATCTGACCCGCAAAATAAAGTCCATCTACCAACTTGGTCTCTAGGCTATGCTTTAATTGTGTTGGTGGGAAATAATCGTATTCGATCGCATAACCCGGGCGGAATATTTTCACATTTTCAAAGCCTTTTACCATTCGCAGGGCCTTTTCCTGAACCTCTTGAGGTAAACTGGTGCTAAAGCCATTCACGTAAATCTCTACCGTGTTCCAACCTTCAGGTTCTACAAAAATCTGATGTCGATCTTTATCCGCGAAACGATTAATCTTATCCTCAATAGAAGGGCAATATCTTGGACCTAAACTTTCTATAGACCCATTAAACATAGGACTGCGGTCAAAACCCTCCCTTAAGGCTTCATGCACATCCTCGCTAGTATAGGTTATGTAGCAACTTCGCTGCTTGTCTAGAGCACGTGTCTCCTTCGAGAAAGAAAACTTTTCCGGCTTATCATCGCCTTTCTGCTCCTCCATTTTGGAATAATCCAGGCTACGACCATCCACTCTGGGGGGCGTACCAGTTTTCATACGGCCCGATTCAAAACCCAATTTTACCAAACGTTCGGTAATACCAGTTGCCGCTCTCTCACCGGCACGACCACCACCGTAATTCTTCTCGCCTATATGAATTAATCCATTCAGGAAGGTACCATTCGTTAAAACCACTTTCTTAGCCCTTACCCGAACACCCATACCGGTATGTACCGCTACTATCTTATCGCCACTTACCTCTAGATCAACCACCATATCCTGGAAAAAGTCCAGGTTTGGAATCGCCTCTAGAGCCAGTCGCCATTCCTCCGCAAAGCGCCAACGGTCGCTCTGTACTCGGGGACTCCACATAGCCGGCCCCTTACTGCGGTTAAGCATTCTAAACTGAATGGCCGTTTTATCACTTATGATGCCACTCAGTCCACCCAAGGCGTCAATTTCACGCACTATCTGCCCCTTGGCAATTCCCCCCATAGCAGGATTACAGCTCATCTGGCCGATGGTCTGCAAATTCATGGTAATCAATAGCGTCTTTGCCCCCAGGTTCGCCGCTGCTGCCGCCGCTTCCGCACCTGCGTGACCACCTCCAACTACAATAACATCGTATTCCTGATTAATCATAAATAGTGTTTCACGTGAAACAGTATATAAAACTGAATTTCAATTATTTGGGCCGCGAAAGTAAACATAAATCTTCTTCCTTACGCATTTCATTCTTATCCTCTATACTATGATCGTCCCAACCCATACAATGAAGTAATCCGTGTACCAGGACTCGGCAAAGCTCCTCTTCAAATGGCAGCCTATTTGCACTTGCGTAGGTCTGAATCTGCTCAATGCCAAGGTATAGTTCTACCTTTAAGTTCTTTCGACCCTCACTATGATCTAGGGTGATAATGTCAGTTGGATAGGCATGCTTAAGAAGGCGTGTGTTAAGTTCCTCAATATCCTGATCATTTAAAAAGGTATAGGAAAGCGTACGAATACCATAACCCCGCTCTTTGCTCTTATCAATTAGCCAGTTTTCAACCGCCGCTTTGCGCGAACTCAGCCATTCAGGTACCGCTCCCAACCATTTAATCCTTGCGCTGGAGCTCATAGTAGAAATTATTAAGTTTCAGCTTTTTTCGCCAATATGGATCCGGCTGATTTTTCTTATCCCTTCTCTCGCCAGGAATGGGATTTCCGTCTTTCATAATCTGACCCTTCCCTTCCTCAGCCTGACGCTCTTCTTTTTGTTTACGCTCCTCCATCGCCTTCTCGCTTTCCAAGAGACGCGTCTCTATACGTTTAAAGCGTTCCTTCACCTCAGCAACATTCTCATTCAATAAAGCATCCTCCATTTTATCTAAATCTTCAAGCAGCTTCGGCTTCAGGCCTTTATTACCGGATTCTCCTTCTTCCATTCCTTGCAGCATCTGCCGCAGGGCTTCTTGCTCAGCTAATATTTCTGCTATCTGTTTACCCTGACTACCTTCTTTTCCTTTACCGTCTTTAGACCCCTTTTGGAGCTTATCCACCTTCTGTCCCATCTGCGACATCTTCTCCGACATTTGCCCTGGTTTTGGTTTACCATTACCCGGCTTCTCGCAATTTTGATTTCCCTTCTGCTTTTGGGCCATCATGCTCATCATATTTTGAAGGCTTTCATCAAGCATTAAAGCCAAGTTATTGGCGGCCATCATACTATATTGATGCTCAGTACTAGCCTTGGCAATGCCCTGTTCTTGGAGCTCAGCCTGAGCCTTAACCAAAGCATTCTGCATATCCCTAAGCTCCTTAAAGACATCGTCTTTTACCTGCGGCGCCTTTTCGGTAAGAACAATTAAGCTGTCTTTTATAACTTCTGAGCCCGCTCTTAGTCTGCTTTGCTCTTTTAAGAGGTCTCTGAAACGAGGGTCTTGATCGCCCAAAGACTGAATCGCCAGACCACTGGCCTCGATATCTTTACTGTACTGCTTCAAATTTTCTAATATTCTCCGTAAGCTCTCCATATTAAGCTCTAGCGCCTGTTTTTGCATAGAAGCCATAAGACTTTGGAGCGACTCTGACATTTCTTGGGCGCTTTCAGACGCATCTTCTTGGTTTTCATTCGCAGCATCACTGTCCCCGCTTTCCTGGTTTTCTTGCGCTTCCTGCATATTTTGCTCGGCTTCTGTAGCGGCCTTTTGAAAATCTTCGGAGCTTATCTTATCCTCCAATTGCTTGTTCTCCTGAGCCATCTCATTCAACTTAGACAGGCTTTCCGACAGCTCATCCTTCAAGTCTTGTTGTTCGGCACTACTTTCATCCTTGCGCTCCGAAAGCTCCTTTAGTTGCTCCGACAAATCTTTAAGCTTCTGAGCTTCTTTTAATAGGTCGCGCTGAAACATAAGATCCTTCAATAAATCATCCAGCCTTTGTTCGCGTCGGTTTTGCTCCTGGTTCTCCTGCTGTAGCTCTTTCAGCTTTTGTTGCATTTCGTCCAGCTTAAGCTCGTCCATCAATTTCTCAATTTCCTCGCGCAACTTTTCGAGTTCCTTTTCTGCTTCGGTCATTTCATTGAGTCGCTCCTTTAAACTTTCCTTTTCCTCCGGTAGCTCATCGATTTTCTCTAAGCTCTTTTCCAACTTCTCTTTCTTCTCTTGAAGCACTTTCTCGTTCTGCTTCATCTTATCAAGCAAGTTTTTTATTTCCTCACGATCTTGCCAAGCCAAAGACTTTTTCTCGTTAAAAGCACGATTAACCTCTTCCAAACTCTCTTGAAAATCTTTACGATTCTTTTTTTGTTCTAGCATCTGCTCACCAAAACCACTTAAGCCCTTCTTAATTTCTTGAGCTCGCTCTTCTTCACTCAAAAATTTGACCCTCACAGATTCGCTCTCTCGGTATTTCGCGCCATTTACAGCATCATTGTCCCAAACCCGATAAAAAACGCGTAAGAAGCCCTCTGTTGGCTTAATTGTATCTAAGAGCAGTCGATCGACCCTTTGGCCAACCTTTATGCCCTTCACTATTCTTTTTTGATCAAATTCGATTACCCTTTCTAATTTAGAAACCCCATAATCATCCGAGTATTCCAAATCGACCCAAAAGTGATTTTCCTTTAGACTATCCTCTAAATAGCTTGCATTAATTTCTGGTTTCTGATCCTTTATTAAAATAAGGCTCGCTCCCTTTAAAACTGTTTTTTCAATTTCATTACCAACCGCCTTCAAGTCATACTTAAAACTTTCACTTGCCTTGAAGCTCAGAACTGCATCTTTAAATGACAGACTACCATCATCCTTCACAAGCTCGAAACTTTTTGTTGCCTTAAGGCCGATAGCTTTTAACTCCACTTGAGATCCTTCCGCTACCCTTGTCTCTGGACTTAATGCCGCTTCATAGGGTTTTAGTCCGGTATACCTTGGAGGCTGCACATGAACTTGTAAAGCACTAAGCTTTGGACTTTCTATAACTTCTATTCGAATCGCTTTGCTTTCATAGCCTAGTGCTTCAAAGCGCAAAGACTGGTCAACCTGCACCTGCTCTAAATCAATTCGCCATTTTCCTTCCCCCAGCTTTATGGCAGGAAAGCTTAAACCGCCGATCTGGGCGTTAAGGCGCTTCGGTATCAAGTCTCCCTCAAGCTCTACAGGAACACTAAGGCTTTCCCCTTCTTCAACCTTATAAACTTCTTCTTCCAAAAGAAAACGAAAAGGAGCCGGTGGGCGAAAGTCTTCATTATACAAAACCACCCGTTGGGAGCTTTTTAAAACTTCCCTGCCTTTTTCACTAAGGCTAAAAGCTAGGACCAGGATTAAAGGCGCCAAAGCATAGGGTAAGACCTTTCTTACCGCTTTAAAATCGACAAAAGACTTAAAGTCTAGATTTCTTAAAGACTCAGCCTTCTGATTTATTGCTGCCAAAACCAAGCTCTGGTCTCCTTCAATAAGTTTCGATAATCCCAGTGCGTTGAGAATTTTATCATCTATACCTTCTGCCCTCTCTCCAATTTGCTTGGCCGCATCTTCTAAACTAATCCCTTTTATAAGGCTCTTCATCCGCATAAGCGGTACCAAAACCTGAGCAATAAACCAGAGGCTAAAAAGACCCAGATAGGTCCAAAATAACATGCTACGCGTACCACTCTCAAAACGGAAAAAATACTCCGCCAAGGAAAGCACTATAAAGGCACTTACTAAAACGCCCAGCCACAATACCAAACCCTTTAAAGCTCTTTGCTTATAATAGGCTTTTGTGTATGCATTTAGCTTTTGTTTTAATAAGTCTAATCCGCTCATAGCTATTATTGAATCTTCAAAGGTATAAAGCCTTGAATATAATTATCTTTGCCGCCC
The DNA here is from genome assembly GCA_913055685.1 of uncultured Flavobacteriales bacterium. Taxonomy (GTDB): domain Bacteria; phylum Bacteroidota; class Bacteroidia; order Flavobacteriales; family Schleiferiaceae; genus Croceimicrobium. The sequence goes on along the minus strand of CAJXKC010000001.1, from coordinate 566,893 downwards.
TTTAAAAGCAGAAATTCATGGCAGCCGAAAAAGTTCGCGTACGTTTTGCTCCTAGTCCTACCGGACCACTTCACATGGGTGGAGTGCGTACGGCTTTATACAATTACCTATTTGCCAAACAGCAAGGCGGCGATTTTATTTTACGTATCGAAGATACCGACCAAACCCGATTCGTACCTGGTGCAGAGCAATATATTATTGACTCATTAAAATGGTGCGGCATTGTTCCCGATGAAGGTCAGGGTTTTGGTGGTAACTATGGCCCCTACCGCCAGAGTGAGCGGAAAGAAATGTATCGTCAATATGCCATGCAGCTAATTGAGAACGGTCATGCCTATTATGCTTTTGATAGCGCAGAGGATTTAGACCGTGTTCGACAGATGGCTAAAGACGCTGGTTCTCCAAACTGGCAATACAATCACGTTACCCGCAATAGCATGAAAAACTCTTTAACCCTTTCCTCGGCGGAAGTGCAAAAGAGAATTGATGCCGGCGAACCTTATGTAATACGCATTAAGCTTAATCGCAATGAAGAGGTAAAGTTCGAGGATATTGTACGTGGTTGGGTTTCCGTGAATACCAATAATATGGACGATAAGGTGCTCTTTAAGTCCGACGGAATGCCCACCTATCACCTCGCCAATATTGTGGATGACCATTTAATGGAGATCAGTCATGTTATTCGTGGTGAAGAATGGTTGCCCTCTGCCCCATTGCACGTATTATTATATCGTTACTTAGGGTGGGAGGATAGCATGCCTCAATTTGCCCACCTTCCTTTATTATTGAAACCCGATGGTAATGGGAAGCTGAGCAAGCGTGATGGCGACCGTTTAGGTTTTCCTGTTTTTCCATTGGAATGGCATAATCCCGAAAGCGGTGAAGTATTTTCGGGCTATCGCGAAAACGGATACTTTGCTCCCGCCTTTGTCAATATGCTAGCCTTTTTAGGGTGGAATCCCGGCACCGAACAAGAGATTTTTAGTCTTTCAGAATTAGTGGAGGCCTTTAGCCTTAAAAAAGTTAATAAAGCTGGCGCTCGATACGACCACGACAAAACCCGTTGGTTTAACCAGCAATATTTACGTCTGCTAGATGATGAAACGCTAGCGGAATTATTCACCTCTTATGCAAGCGAACAAGGTCAGGAAATAAGCGTAGAAAAAGCATTGGCGATTGCCTCGCTTATGAAAGAACGCGCCTATTTCATTAAAGATCTCTGGGAAGAAAGTCAGTTTTTCTTTGGAGGTGTAGAAGAGTATGATGAGAAAACCTTGCGCAAAAAATGGAATGAAGAAGCAAGGACCCATGTTGCTAAACTACGGAGCATTTTCTCAAATATAGAGGACTTCACTTCGGCCAACACAGAGGCGGCTTTTAAATCTTACTTAAGTGAAAACGAACTCGGTTTCGGTAAAGTCGGACCCGGATTCCGTTTAGCCTTAACTGGAAAAGGCATGGGTCCATCCTTATTTGATATCTGTGCCATTTTGGGAAAAGAGGCCAGCTTAAAAAGATTGGACCAGGCCCTGGAAAAGCTTCCTTAAATGGATAAGATTAGTGTAGAAGGAATACGTCTTTATGGCTACCATGGCTGTTTAGATGAAGAAGGAAAGATTGGCACCGAATATCGGGTTGATGTTGATGTTTGGGGCGAAGTTCTAGAGGCTATTGCCAGTGATGACTTGTCCAAGACCATGGACTACGTAACTATTAACCGCATTGTAAGTGACCATGTAGGGGAACGTTCAAAATTAATAGAGACCGTAGCAAATCGGATAATCATCGATATTTTCAAGGAGATGCCCATTGTGCAAAAGGTACGCATTAAGCTCTCCAAGCTCTATCCACCAATTAATGGTGATGTCGAAAGAGTAAGTATAGAATTAAAGCGTAAGCGCAAGGATTTCTCAGCTTAATAATTTTTATATTTGCGCCCCTGTATCGGGTTCCGTGGCCGAGTGGCTAGGCAGAGGTCTGCAAAACCTTGTACAGCGGTTCGAATCCGCTCGGAACCTCCAAATGAAGCCCTAACTCTCTCAAAGTTAGGGCTTTCTGGTTTTTGAGGGGCCACTTTAGGGGCCATTGGCCTTTTTAGCATGTTTCTTTTTTAGAAAAATCTATCAATATTATGAATTTACTTATCACCCCTACTGCTTAGCTTTTCAATTACCTGTTTGATTATCATGCACTTACAATTATACGTAGCCCTCAAACACCTCATCCCAAACTGATCTTCCACCGGAAAAAGAAAGCTTCTTTCGAAAGGGTGACAAATATTAGTTTCTAGATTCCGCAGGATAATTACCTTTGCCTTTTATTTTTAATTGGTCTAAATAAGATGATGTTAAAAGTGCAGCGAATTGCAATGATGATGGTAATGCTTTTATCCATTAACCTTGGATTAAAAGCGAATGACGAGAATGCACGGATGATGGTTCACCTACTAGATTATATTGCAGTGGACTACTCCATGGCCGTAGATAACGGTGCGGTGATTAATGAGGCGGAGTACAGTGAAATGGAGGAGTTTGTTAACACCATCGAAAGTATGGGAGAAGACGCTCCCGCAGAAGTTAAATCGGACATTAAGCTTCTCAAAAAACTAGTAGAGGATAAAGCCAGCCGCGATAAAGTAAGCTCTGTATCCAATTCCATCAAGCAGAAAATTATCTCCTCCTATAATATGGAGATAGCCCCAAAGCGCTGGCCCAATCTTGATAATGGCCGCGAATTATACGCCCTACACTGTAAGACTTGCCATGGTGAAAATGGAGAAGGTAATGGGGTGTTAGCTCAAGGTCTTGAGCCATCGCCAACCAATTTTCACGATCCGGATAAAGCCAACGGATTATCTCCTTTTCAAGCCTATAACACCATTCGTTTGGGGGTTGATAATACCGCCATGCGCGCTTTTGATGAGCTTAATGATGATGAAGTCTGGGACCTTGCATTTTACGTTTTAAGCCTACCCCATACTGCCAAGCACATTGATTTAGAAAAACAGGAAATTGCTTTTGATATTAATCTCGAAGACTTAGCCTCCCTAAGTAATAATGAAATTGAAGCAGAGTATTCTATCGACCCTTCAAATGCTGAAATTATTCCTGCTCTGCGCAAATACCCTCGCGAAATTTCCGAACGAAGTGAAGGCGACTATTTACAAAAAGCAGTGGCCCTTCTAAAAGAAGCAGAAGTAGCTTACGCTGATGGCGACATACGCAAAGCGCGTACCTTGGCTTTAACCGCCTATTTAGAAGGAGTAGAACCAGTAGAGGTTCAACTACGTGCAAACGATGCGAGCTTTTCAGCCCAATTGGAGGGTCAGCTGGCTAAAGTGCGCAGCGCTATTGAAGGAGGCAAGGATTTGGCCTTAGTAAACGCCGAAGTAAGCACAAGCATTAGCATGATTACCGAAGCCAAAGAAAAGCTTCGTGATAAAACCTTTACCGGCTGGCTGGCCTTTTTACTATCGGCTTCCATAATACTCAGAGAGGGTTTAGAGGCCTTTTTAGTAGTCGTGACAATTCTAAGTATTCTTAGAGCGATTAATTTACCGAAGGCAAAGACCTACATTCACGTGGGTTGGATAAGCGCTATTGCGGTGGGCTTTTTAATGTGGCTTGCTGCCGGAAGTCTCTTCACTTTTAGCGGATCTCAACGCGAGCTAATGGAGGGCTTGGTGGCCTTGTTTGCGGTGGGAGTCCTTCTTTATGTAGGTTTTTGGATGCACAGTAAAGCGGAAGCTAGTAAATGGCAAGCCTACGTGAAAAGTAAAATTCAAAATCTTGCCCGTACCGAAAACATGGTGGGATTAGCCTTTTTATCCTTCTTGGTAGTATTTCGTGAAGCTTTTGAATCGGTGCTATTCCTTTCTGCTTTAAGCATCGAAGTTGGCGAGGCACAACAAGCCGCTTTTGGAGGAGGTATTCTTTTTGCCTTTGCCCTATTGGGGATCATTAGTGTGCTACTTATGCGCTATTCAAAAAAGCTACCGATCGCCAAGTTATTTAAGTACTCAGCGCTGCTAATCTCTGGTTTAGCGGTTATCTTAACGGGGAAAGGATTAAATGCAATTCAAGAAGCTGGAAACATCAGTATTTCCGTTTTACCGATAGACCTGCGTATCGATACCCTTGGCATATATCCCACCTGGGAAACCTTATTGGGGCAGCTTTTTGTTTTAATATTGGTGTTTGTGCTCTGGAACATTGGTAACCGTAGTTTAAACGTAAAAAGCACTCCCGCTTAAACATTAGGAAATAAGGCTTGCCTATCTTCGTTTTCCCTAAAACGAAAATTATGCGTACCCTTATCCTTCTTCTCTTGGCAGGTTCCCTATGGGCCGAATCGGAAATTTCACTGCAAGCTCCGGTAAAAAAAGTACAGATCTTTCAAACTGGAGCCACTCTTTATCGCGAGGCTAAACTTCAATTAGCCGCCGGTCAACATGACCTATATTTTGGGGGCTTATCGCTAGGTTTAGACCCTAATACCATTCAATTGTATGGCAATAAAGGCCTTGAGGTCATTAGCTTTAAGATAAAAAACCAGGCCTTCACAGAAGAAGAGGCACCCGAGGAATACCGCTCTCTTTTAAAGAAATTAAATCAAAAAAAAGAGGCTATTGCCGATATCGAGGCGGAGCTTGAAGCGTTGAAAATGGAAAAGGCTCTTCTTGATGAAAATAAAAATATCGGTGGTAGTCAAGGTTATAGCATGGGGCAACTTGAGGCCATCATTCGGTATGCTAAAACCCAGATTCAAGCCAACGCTAAACAACAGTTTAGCTTAAACACTAAAAAACAAAGCTTACAGAATGAAATTCGCCAGCAGGCGAATGAACTAAATCGTCTTAAGCAAAAATACAATCAGCTGCAAAGCGGCATTGTAGTTACCGTTCGAACCGATAAGGCTTTAAATACCAGTATTGGCTTAAGCTATTCTTACCGAAACAATTTTAGCTGGAGCCCTAATTACCGTATGGAATTTAAAAGCTTAGAAGACCAATTGGCGGTCGACCAATTAGCGGTAATCTATCAGAATAGTGGTGAAGATTTAAAGAATGTAGAAATAACTCTAAGCACCGGTAGCCCATCCGATAATAACCAGATACCAAGATTAGAAACTAACTTTATTAATCTTTATACCCCTAACGAAAACTTTAAGCGAGCTGCCTATAACAATGCGGAACCTCAAATGCTCGATGAAGTGAGCGTGGTAGAAGGTGTTCAGGTCAGCCAGAATAAAATTTTTAGCGGGCAATTAGCTTCAACCGGCTTAATGGAAACCCGTCAAGATTTTAAGCTAAAAGGAAAGTATAACCTACCTCAAGCCAAGGAAGAAATCGTGGCTATTCAATCTTTCTCTATAAAAGCCGATTACCATTACGAGTCTGTTCCTAAACTAGATCCCTCGGTTTACCTTATGGCTAGGCTTAAAGACTATGAATCCTTGGAGCTTATTCCTGGTAAAGTTTCGGTCTTTAATCAAGGGGCATACAATGGTTCTTTCTTCTCCGATTTTAAAAGCCTTGATGATGGTTTTACTTTAAGCCTCGGTAAAGATCAAAGCTTTGCTATTAGCTACGAACGTGTTTTTAATGAAGAAAGAGGAACCTTTTTCGGTTCCTCTAAAGTTGAGTTATACCATTACCGGATTAAAGTGAAACCCAGCAAAGCCAATGGTAATAAGCTAATTATCAAGGATCAAATTCCCATTAGCCAAAACAGTGACCTTAAGGTTAGACTAATCGATGGACACCAAGCAAACTTTGATGAAGAAAGCGGCTTCCTAAGCTGGGAAATGGAATTATTAAATAGTGGGCCTAAGCAAATCGACTTTAAATACGAATTACGTTACCCCTCGGATAAACGGATTCGTTAATCTTCATAAAAGGTATCGCTGGCGTGTTCCTCCATGGAATTAGACTCTAAAAAACTCACATCGCTTAGAGCCTCTACTCGATGGTAAACATTTTTAGGAATATGGATTAGGCTAGGGCCTGATACTACTCTTTCTTCTAAAGCCTGTGTTGTTTCCGCCGCTTTAACACTCAGCCTAATTTGGCCTGATATTAATAATAGTTCCTCCGGATCTTTGGCTGGTGATAAGCCTTTATGCCAATGGTTTCCGCTAATGCTTCCTTTTTTTCTAAAGGCTAATATTCGACCTTTAGAGGGGGAGGAAGATTTAAATTCTAAAGTGCTACCCTTTTCATTTTCACCTATCAAACCCAGGGGCGTAATTTTTACTAATTCCATGCTACGAAAGTCGGAAGCCTCACCCTAAATTCCTTTATGAAAATGTAAATTCGTTCGATAAAATACTTTTCATGAACCTCTCAGAAATTCAAGACATACTTAAAGAATTAGGCGTCAAAGATTTAAATCATGGATCTTCCACCGGAAAGCAGTTTTTTGGTGAAGGTGAGATCATTGACTCTTTCACTCCTATTGACGGCCAGAAGATTGCCTCCGTTAGGGCTACAACTCGAGCGGAATACGATCAAATTATCGAAACCAGCCAAAAAGCCTTTCAAGAATGGCGAATGGTTCCGGCTCCTAAACGGGGAGAAATTGTTAGACAATTCGGTAATAAGCTACGTGAAAAAAAGGAAGCCCTAGGAAAACTAGTTTCTTTAGAAATGGGTAAGTCTTTGCAAGAAGGCTGGGGTGAAGTTCAGGAGATGATTGATATCTGTGACTTCGCAGTAGGACTATCTCGTCAACTTTATGGTTTAACCATGCACTCGGAACGTCCTTTGCACCGCATGTATGAGCAGTGGCACCCCATTGGTAGCGTGGGTATAATCTCAGCCTTTAACTTCCCGGTAGCCGTTTGGTGCTGGAATTCGGCTATTGCTTGGGTTTGCGGCGATGTTAGCGTTTGGAAGCCATCCGAAAAGGTGCCTTTATGTGGTATCGCTTGTCAAAACATCTTCAACGAAGTCCTCGAAGAAAATAATTTACCCGAGGGTATTAGTAATTTGGTGAATGGTGGTGTAGAAGTAGGAGAGTGGTTGAGTCACGACACAAGACTACCCTTAATCTCTGCCACAGGATCTATTCGCATGGGTCGCCTAGTAGGGAAGGCAGTAGCCGAACGCCTGGGCCGTAGTATTCTAGAATTGGGTGGGAACAATGCTATTATTATTTCGGAAAAAGCCGATATAGACGCCACTTTAGTGGGCGCAGTATTTGGCGCGGTTGGCACCGCCGGTCAACGTTGTACTTCAACCCGACGATTAATTATCCATGAAAGTATCTACGATAGCGTTCTGGAAAAAATGAAGAAAGCTTATGGCCAGTTGCGCATCGGCAGTCCTTTAGACACCGAAAACCACGTAGGCCCACTTATCGATACCTTAGCGGTAGATCAATATCAAAAAGCATTGAAAGAAATCGAAAAAGAGGGAGGAAGCTTTATTGTTGAAGGTGGAGTTTTAGAAGGAGAAAAATACAGCAGTGGTTGTTATGTTAAGCCTTGTATTGCCGAAGTAGAAAATCATTACCAGATTGTACAGCACGAAACTTTTGCTCCTATTCTTTATGTAATGAAGTACCGCGACTTAGACGAAGCTATTGCCCTTCAAAATGGGGTCCCTCAAGGACTTTCTTCCGCTATAATGACTACTGATATGCGTGAAAGTGAAAAGTTTCTCTCAGCGGCTGGTAGTGACTGTGGAATAGCAAATGTGAATATAGGTACAAGTGGTGCAGAGATTGGTGGTGCCTTTGGTGGCGAAAAGGACACCGGTGGCGGCCGCGAATCAGGTTCTGATGCCTGGAAAGCCTATATGCGTCGTCAGACTAATACTATTAATTATTCCCGTGAATTACCTTTAGCACAAGGTATTAAGTTCGATTTGTAAACCGGAGAAAATACATCATAGTAAACCGCAGTATGTGCCGATTGTAAAACTCGGTACCGCTGCGGTTTTTTTGATACCAATGGATGTAATCGAGCTCCGTAAATAGATCAGAATTAATCTTATAACGGAATCCTAAACTTATACGGTTCTGATCAAAAACCTGATACTTTTGATTAGCCGCCCAGTTGAGGTGCAGCTCTTCAGCTAAAAACAATCCCCATTTTTCACTTAGGGCCACACGGCAAGAGATTTCATTGCGCCATCGCATTCGGAAAGGGATGTAGTTTAAATCCCCATCATTAGGATTACTATCAAAAAGTCGGTATTCATTCAATGTTTTAAAACCTAATTGATACGAATCCAACTTATGCGTATATACATATGCCAATCCAAATCGCTGTTCATTCACGGCTTCTATTAAAGGAAGGTCGGCTGTTTGAGGAAAGGCAATTGTGAAGTTTAAATAAGATAAATAAAATTCATGTTCAGCTTTAGGATTATAATGAAGCTGCAATTCGGGTAATACCCTTTGGTGGGCCCTATCTGGACTATGAAAGCGGCGCTCTTCCAATTGCAGGGAAGCCGACCAAGGTGAGTCCCATTTAATATTTGTTTGAAAGCGAAGCCAGTATAATCCGTCAGTATAGTGCACCTGACTAAAACCATTCTGTGGAATCTGATTAAATAAGAGCAGAACTAGGACAAAGGAATAGCTTATTCTAATCTTGCTTAAAAACATAAGTATCTTTGAGTATAAATCAATTCTATGAATCTTCGCTCACAAGAACAAAGACATCACGGTAGCAAATATCCTTTAATTAATCGCTTTCAGGAATATCTGGGCGAGTTTGTCTATGGCGGAATCGATGGCAGTGTAACTACTTTTGCTGTTGTAGCAGGAGCTGCAGGAGCTGCCATGGATAGCCAAGTGGTAATTATTTTAGGCTTTGCAAATCTAATTGCCGATGGCTTTGCGATGAGTGTGGGAAGTTACTTATCCACTAAAAGTGAAAAGGAGAATTATAAAAAGCACGAAAAAATAGAATATTGGGAAGTTGACCACTTACCAGAAAAAGAAAAGGAAGAAATTCGGGATATCTACCGTGCTAAAGGCTTTGAAGGTGAAATTTTAGAACAAATTGTTGACACTATTACCGCAGACAAAGACCGCTGGGTTGATGTTATGATGAAGGAGGAGCTGGAAATGAGTGAGGAAACAAAATCCCCTTTAGCAATGGGAGGAGTTACCTTTTTAAGCTTTCTACTTTTCGGTTTCATTCCTTTACTGGTATTCGTTTTGGACTATTTCGACCTCATGGAAATAAACGCACCTTTGTTTAAATATTCTTCTATTCTAACCGGACTGGTTTTTATTCTAATTGGCTATTTGAAAGCATTGGTAAATCAAACTCCCATTATACGCAGCATTTTAGAGACCTTAATCTTAGGAGCCGCTGCTGCTGCCTTAGCTTATTTGGTTGGTGACATACTTGAAGGTATGTTTCTATAAACACTAATTCCTTTTAGTGGTTAATTCTATAATGCAAGCAAGGACCTGGATATATACTATTGGCAACACACTAGCTTTAATAGCCGTGTTAATCGTTAATTATCTGGCGGTTAAATTGCCTATCAATGGTAAAACTACCGGTGAACTTTCCGATCTATATCCCAATTTATTTGTACCCGCTGGTTTTACCTTTTCTATATGGGGAGTTATTTACTTCAGTCTAATCCTCTGGATATTCTACCAATGGTGGTATTCCTTTAAGCGCCGCAGTACCCAGTTAATTGGTCAAAAATTAATTGCTGCTTGGTTTTGGTTGAGCTCGGCCTTTAATATTGCTTGGATCTTTGCATGGCACTATCAATTGCCAAGCCTTGCGCTACTTTTAATGTTGGGAATCCTTTTTAGTCTGATTCAGATTTATAGAAACCTAGGTGTTGGTGTGCGCAGTACGAGTCATTCTGAACGCTTTTTTATGCACTTGCCATTTAGCCTTTATCTGGGTTGGATAAGTGTTGCGACCATCGCTAATAGCACCGCCGTATTAGTGCATTATAATTTTACAGGATGGGGTTTACCCGAACCCTTTTATGCCTCAGCTATGTTAATAGCGGCCGCTTTATTAGCCTATTTCTTCCTAAATTTTAATGTTGATGTATTCTACAGCCTAGTTATTATCTGGGCGGCATTTGGTGTTTTTTATAAGCATTATTTTTTGCTAGAACAAGCTTATCCAATAGTATACACTACCGCAGCGGCTACAATGCTTTTTCTGCTGGTTAAATACCTGCAACTAAGAAATAAATGTCCGAAGACTAGAGCTTACTGGTAGGGGACAAAACCTTCAATCGGGTCTGTTAAAGCCTCTTTTGAGATTGTACTTTTTTCACCTTTAGGTAAATGAAGAATAAAGGTGCTTCCCTTATCAAGTTCAGACTCGATCGTATAGCTGGCCTTGTTTTCCTTCATGAAATCATTAACGATAATCATTCCTATGCCTATTCCCTCCTCATTTAGGGTGCCTGGCATAGATTTTAAATTAGCAGATGACATAAGTTGCTCCCTTTGGCGTTGATCCATGCCGATACCTTGATCTTTAATAAACAAGTTAATAGACTTGTCCTCTGCTTCGGCCCAAATACTAATACATGAGTTCTTGGGGGAAAACTTATAAGCATTACTTAAAATGTTTCGGAAAACGGAAGCAAAATGATCAGGATCAAAATAAATAATGTGATCATCAGCAATGTTTAGATCGAGACGAATTTTCTTCTTTTCAAGAGCTAAGCTAAAATGCAATAATGAACGCTTTACCTCATTGGCTAAAGAAATATTGCGAGGGTTAATAGTTACTCCTGCAAATTGCGCCTTACTCCACAACAGTACATTTGAAACTAAATCACTGGTGCTATTCACCGAATCTTTAAGGGCGGATAAAAGGTTCTTTTGCTCTTCCTTATCCATAAGATCATTATCCATTAAATCTACTACCCCTAAAATTTGATTGAAAGGTTGTCTTAAATCATGGGCCAGGATTGAGAATAATCGATCTTTAGACTGATTTAGCTTCTCCAGAGATTCATTCTGTTGCTTAAGTTCGATAGAAGCCTGCGAGATTAATTTAGATTGCTCCTTTATCTCTAGGTTGCGCTCGGCTAATTGCGCATTAGCGCGACTAATTTTTTTAAATCCAAGGAAGATAATGCCCGCAAATACCAGTAAACCTATTAGTAATACAAGCAGCCCAACTAGCAGGGCATTCTTAAAATTGAGCTCTTCTTCTTGTAACCTCGATTTTGTTTTCTCTAGTTCCTTCTTCCGATTTTCTAGTTCTTGATCGAACTGCTTCATAGTAGCCAGTCCATCAACCCTATTTACCTTTTCCTTAGCCTGATCAATAACTTCAAGGTACTTTAGCGCTAGTTTATCATCTCCTTCAGATTTATAATACTGATATAGCTTTTTAGCTATATCGATATGCATTACTGGATTGGGAAAATCCATAAACCGTGCTCTTACCTTATCAAAAAGTGCTTTTGCTTCATTCTTCTTACCGGCAGCATTTAAGGACACCGCTAGAGAAACCTCCGTATAGATTACTGCAAACTCATCACCGTATTGCAAGTCGTATTCTAAAGCTTTGCGCGCGTAATTTATTGCTAGATCGTAATTTTCTTTAGCAAGAGAAATTTCTGAAAGTGCTAATAAGGCTTCAGATTTAACACTTAAATTGTTTTCTTCCAGGCCAATTTTATAGGCCCTTTTAGCATGAATTTCAGCCAATTCCAGAATACCTAATTCCAAGTAATTCCAAGCATAAGCAATATTCATATCCGATTTCATGTAACCGTGCCAACTCTGGTATTTGCTCAATGCATTCCAGGCGCGGTGTTGGTATCGAAGCGCTAGTTCTGGATTTCCTTGATTGAAGACTATTTCCGCTAGACTATTGTAATAGAAAATATCACTTTCAAGCTTATCTCCACTGCGGATATCGATCTCTCTAGATAAATGAATATCCTGAAGCGCCGCTTTATACTCTCCTAAATAATCATGATAAAGGGAACGATTATAAATCGCCGTAGATAAGCCAAAGGAATCTTTTGCATAAAGTCTAAAGCGCTCAATGGACTGATTAACGTAATAGAAAGCCGAATCTAATTTATCAGCGTAAAATGCCGCTAATCCCTTTAAATCATAAGCGTAAGCGATATTCAATGAATCCTTAAGTCGCTCTGCCTCCTTCAAATAAAAATTAGCCTTGACTTCCGCTTGTGCGATATCCTGTCCGGTTAAATCAAAAGCTTCATTATAAAGGCTATCCAAATAAGCAAGCTCCTTTTCCTTGGCAGAAAGCCCAAAGGATAGAAATAAGCCAACAATAAAGAGACTAATATTGTGAAAGAGGATTTTCATTTTATATGCTGAGCCTAAGAATGCAAAGCTATGAATAAGTAAATTATTACAACTTAAAATACTGTCTTTAAATACTTTAAAATTTTAAAGCAATATCTATTTCTAATTCTATTTGTCTACCAATGGAAAAACTTCCATTCTCACCGATCCCGTATTCAAATCGGTCTAAACTATAGTCTACAAAAAGCTGATAGCCGTATTTATCCATTGAATAGCCCATGTAAAGAGCAATAGCCTTTTCTACGCCTTTCATTTCTAAATTACCCAATACTAATAATTGCTTCTTGGCCTCTAGGCTAATCTTTCCACTTTTAAAAGTGATATTGGGAAATTCCCCAGCATTAAAAAAATGCTCTGCCTCAATAAGTTGCTTATCCCTCTCACTAATTCCTGTGCGAATGCCATTAACCGGCCAGGTAATATTTATATAGCTATTATCTAGATCCTTGATATTGAAAAATACATCTAGATCGGCCTGAGCAAAAAAACCTTGGACTTTATTAAAGCGCATATTAACGGCCGTAAAATTGAATTTACAACCGTCTCTATAGACCTGAGAAGTGCCATAGGCCTCCGTAGGCTTTTGCCCAAATACCTCTTTTAACTTTGATAACATTATAAAATACCCCTAGACTTCCCCTCTTCAATATTATGAAATAAAAAGGGTTTCTTAATTTTCAATACCTTTAAAAACCTAAAATGAAATGAACTATGCGTAGAATACTAACACTCTCATTAGCCTTTATTTTCTCTCTTTCCGCTTTTGCTCAGGAAAAAAGAGCCAGTCCAAAAGTAGAAACATCCAACACTATAGAGGGTGTTTCAATAAGCATTACTTACGGTCAGCCTTCCAAAAAAGATCGAGCCATTTTTGGCGAATTAGTGCCCTACAATAAAGTATGGCGTACTGGTGCAAATGAAGCTACCGTTCTTGAAATTTCGGCCCCTGTTAAAATTGGCGACCAAGTTCTAGAAGCTGGCAAGTATGCCCTTTTTACCATTCCAAGCGAGGATAAATGGACGGTAATTATAAATAGTGTTTGGAATCAATGGGGACATTATAATTACGATGAAAGTAAAGATATAATGCGTTTTGAGCTTGAACCTTACCAGGTAGACACTAGTGAAAAGTTCACTATTTCTATTCAAGACAATGGCGAAGTTGAAATGAAATGGGATGAAACTGCAGTTAGTTTTAAGCTAAGTAAAGCCTAAGGTTTTTCTTTTTGTAAGGCATAAAAAAGGATTGCAGCTACGGAGATAGAATCTTTTATTTCCCCCTTCAATACCATATTTAAAGCTTCCTGAAAGGGGAGCTTTTTTATTTGCAGCTTTTCGGTGGCATCAGGATTAGCTTCACCAGCAATCAAATCTCTAGCGATGTAAAGTTTGGAAACTTCATCAGACACTGAATTACTTAAATGCATTTCTTGCACTAAAGACCAGGATCTGGCCTCTAAACCAGTTTCTTCTTTCAATTCTCTTTTAGCGGACTCTAAAGGATCTTCATCCAATGGCCCGCCACCCTCAATAATTTCCCAACTAAATTCTCCTTGAAAAGGAAAGCGATCTTGGCCTACTAGATAAATCTCTTCTTGATCATTTATCGCTAAAATGCCAATGGCTAAATTCTTGAAATGAACTTTACCGTAAATTCCTTCTCCTCCATTTGGATTTAAAATGGCACTATGCTGCACTTGAATCCAAGGATTTTCATAAACAATTTCACGACCTAATTCGGTCCAATCACCAACTTTCTGGGGAAATTCTGACATAAGGAATATTTAAAGCAAATTTAATTTTCCTCTTCGGCTTTTAAGGCCTCACGCGCCTTTTCCTCCTTCATTGCTCTACGGTAACGACGGCCGTAATCTATCTTCTCACCATTATATTTAAGCTCTATACCATTCTCATACTCTATAGTAACAGTACGAGCACCATCTGGCTCAAAAAACTCCCAAATACCTTCTTTAATTCCGGCTCGATATTCACCCCTGCGTTTAACCTGACCATTATCGTAATAATAGGTATGGATGCCATTGGCTTGCCCATTCTCAAAAGCTCCCTCAAATCGCAATTGATTGTTGCTTAGGTAATAGGATTTCCATACACCATTCCGTAAACCTTCGAAATAACTTCCTTCTTCTTTATGATCGTTAATTATATACTCCCAGGCTCCCTCTTTAAAACCATCAATATAATTTCCCTTGGCGAGCACTGATCCTGTATCACTATACTCTACAGATAAACCATCTTCTCTACCAAAGGCGTATTCTTCTTCACGTAATATAGATCCATCTGCATAAAACCATTGCCATAGGCCATCTGCTCTGCCATTTAAGTAATTACCGGTTTGCTCTAAAGTACTATCGCGATAGAAATATTTCCAGTTCCCCACTTTTAAATCATCTTTATAAGAGCCTTGAGCTTTGAGCTCTCCACTGCGATAAAAATGCTTCCAAGGACCTTGCTTGCGCCCTTCGATATCTACAATTCCTTCGAAAAGCTTTATTCCTTGATCATAAATAGTACTGGCAATAACCTCTCCTTCCTTAGAAAATTCACGGTGTACGCCGGTCGCTTCACCATTTTGAAAAGCTCCTTTAAATTTTAAAGTTCCAGTTTCAGGATAAATTTCTCTTTTAATATCAACCTTTGCTACTTCTGTGGCCCCTTCTTGGAGTTCTCCATTCACCCATTTTTCGACTCTAATTAAGTCACCACTGGTGGTATAGTACTTCCAATAGCCATTCTTTAAATCATTTAGGTAAGGTCCTTCAACAGAAATCTGCTTATTCTTATGAAAGCTCATCCACAGCCCTTGCTTTTGCTCTTGATCATCAAAACGATTTAAAGCCTGCTTACGCAATAAGGAACCATTTTTATATTCCATTAAGGTAATTACTCGGCCATCTTCTTGGGCATATTCAAAACCCCTTCCTTCTTGTTTTCCCTTTAGATAAGGAATCTCCTTGTGTAGACTACTATCGGGGTAAAAAACTTTGGTTATTCCTTCTTGAACGTCGTCTTCGAAATAATCAATCTTAAATAACTTGCCTTCTTTAAAAGCTTTTCGAGGACCCTCTTTTTGGCCAGCTTGGTAGGTAATTATTGAAGTTTTTAATCCTTCTCGATCGTAAAAAATCCAGGGGCCGTCCAATAGAAAATTGACCCGATTACCTTCGGCCTTAAGGTTAGCATTGCGGTAATAACTCTTCCAATAACCATCGGGCTTGCCATTTCGCAAAAATCCTTCACTGCTAATTTTCCCATTTTCATAGTAGTACACCGTCTTTTTTAAGCTATCCCCGTCGCTTTGAGAAAACGAAAGTAAGGGGATTCCCACAAAGAGGCAGAGTAGGAAGGTTCTTAATAACATGTAATAGAGTTCTTTAAATAATCTTTAATCTATAATAGTAATAATGGGCTGTTCATAAAGGGGATAAAAATATCCATGAAGTATAGCTAAAGTCACTTATGAGTAATTCTTAACAATACTTAGATGTTTATTAAATGGCTAAAGTCTTCATTTTCTAAAATTAAGCTTTCCTTATTAACAGTTGTTAGTAATCTAGAAGGTCTGTTAAATTTTGAAAAAAATCAATTAGCCGCTAGGTTAATAAACCCAAATTTTGAGTGGAAATTGTAGCAGTATATTCTCATAAGTATGCGTCCTTTTTTCAATGCTTTTTATATATCAAAAGACTTTTGAAAAAGTCAAGTTACTTTTGTCAGAAGAAATCAACAATGATTACTTTTTTCATAGCTAAAATTGTTAATAGTAAATAGTTGATTTACAATAAGTTTTAGAATTATCTAAAAAATACTAACCTATGAAATTAGCCATTGGAGGCGACCATGCGTCGGTTGAATTAAAGCAAGCCATCATTAGTAAATTGGAGGCCGCAGGACATCAAATAAAGAACTTTGGAACGAACTCCGGTGATTCTGTGGATTACCCAGATTTTGGACATCCGGTGGCAAAGATGGTTGTTTCAAAGGAAGCCGATTTAGGTATTGTAATATGTGGAAGTGGAAACGGTATTAATATGACCGTTAATAAGTATCCAGAAATACGATCGGCTATTGCCTGGAATGAAGAGCTGGCCGCTTTAGCTAGGCAGCATAACAATGCCAATATCCTTGCTCTTCCCGCTCGTTTTATTAGTGTAGAAGAGGGTTTAAAAATTGTGGATAGCTTTTTAAGCGCCGAATTTGAAGGAGGACGCCATCAGCGAAGAGTAGAGAAAATTAGTCTTTAAAATAGGGCTCTAACAACTCTTCAATTTTTTCCCAATCTTCCTCACTTTTAAATCTTCCTAAACCACTTGCTTTTAGGTGCTTGCCACTGCTATTAAGGCGAGTTTGGTCGAGTAGCTTTTGATATTGATAGTCACTTTCTTTATATAAGGGATAGTTCTCAAAATAGATCCAGCAAGAGTGTCCCTGGAAACTAGCATATTCTTCGAGGTAATAATTGGCGTGATAGCTTAGCCAATACATATTGGTATACTCTCCTAAACTGTAGTGATCGGAGGTGGTTTGCTCAACTTCAGCAACCTTTTCCTGAAAAACGGAAAGTGAGTCAATATTAAATTGCTCTTTAATAAAATCTTGTTGCACTTCAGCAAAAGGAATTTTCCCTTCTGCAATGCGTTGAAAACCTAAATAGGTACTAAAAGGGTTCCCATTTATTAAGAATAAAGTATCCGCTTGGTAAGTATTCGCTAAAGCGGGGGCAATGTATACTCCTTGTTCAATGGCTAGGATATGCGTTTTCGCACTTTTCTTCAAAATCTTTTCCTTTCGTAAATGCTCAATTAAGTTCTGGATATTTTGAACGTTTTGATTTTTAAAGTCCATTGCCTTTCGAGAGTAATAGTAAGCTCCCTTAGCCGGGGCTTTGTAAACACAAAGAATATCATAACCTGAATTAAAAAGCTTTTGATAAAGCTTGGTATCTTCAAACTTAACCTCATCTAAAACCGGAGGAATAAACAATAAAAGACGATCGCTTTTAACTTCATGCTGAGCTAAGGTGTAAGGAATACTATCTCTTAAATAGGGTTCAACATATGCTTTGCTGCTGTACGGAACTTGAGTTTTACAGCCAGGTAATAAAAGGCTTAATAAGGCTAATAAAGCCAAGCTTTGCTTGAGATTTTGCATCTTTGTTAGCGTTTTGCCGAATCTGATAGATTTAGTCATATTCGTCTCTTATTTAGTTGCGATGCTCGCAGTGGGATTTTATTTCATGCGTCGCAACAAAGATATCGATGATTATTATGTAGGCGGTCGAGGAATGAGTAGCGGCCACATCGGACTTAGTGTAGTAGCTACCGATGTAGGAGGCGGATTTTCGATTGGCTTAGGGGGTCTTGGCTTTGCCATTGGCTTAGCCGGTTCCTGGATGCTTTTTACCGGTCTTATAGGCGCTTGGTTATCAGCCTACTTCTTAATTCCTAAGGTGTTTAAATTACTGGCTAAGCACAAGCTTTTCACCTTTCCTGAAATATTCTACCATCTATTCAATAGCCGGGTTGCGTTTCTAGCAGCATTGGTTAGTGCGGTGGGTTATATGGGTTTTACCGGTGCTCAGATTTTAGCCGGCGCCAAATTAGCTACCGCTACTTTTCCTACACTTAATCAGAATACCGCAGTCCTAATAATGGGTATCACCGCAGTGGTTTACACGGTTTTCGGTGGACTAAAAGCGGTAATCTATACCGATACTGTGCAGTGGATTATTTTAATAGCCGGACTCATATTTATCGGTATTCCAGTAGCATATTTTGAGATAGGGGGCTGGGAAGCTTTGCAACAAAACTTAGATCCAAGTTTCTTGGACTTGTTTAATATCGCCTGGGTCGACTTATTTAATTGGGGCCTTACCATTATTCCAATTTGGTTTATTGGAATGACTCTCTATCAGCGAATTTACGCCAGCAAGGACGAGAAAACAGCGCGTAAAGCCTGGTTCTTAGCCGGTATTTTCGAGTGGCCCATAATGGCTTTTATGGGAGTGCTACTAGGTTTATTTGCCAGAGTAGCCTTACAACAAGGGATGTTTATTGAATTAGGTTACGAGAGTGTAGAAAGCATTGATCCAGAGATGGGCTTACCCCTCTTATTGCGATCGGTATTACCCGCAGGTCTTATGGGATTAATGATGTCTGCATATTTCTCGGCCATCATGAGCACTGCAGACTCTTGCTTAATGGCTTCATCTGGTAATATATTATCGGATATCATTAAAAGGTATTTCCGAGTAAATGAAAAGAAAGAATTAAGATACTCGCAGTGGTTAACCTTAGTGGTGGGAGCCTTATCATTAATCTTAGCTACACAAATGACCGATGTGCTAGACTTAATGCTGTTGAGCTACAGTTTTATGGTAAGCGGATTGTTTATCCCCTTAATCGCGGCTTTGTTTTTTAAAAGCCCTTCAGCCAAAGCAGCGTGGTGGTCGATACTTTTTGGAGGAGTTACTACCTTAAGTTTGGAAATACTTAAAATGAACAATTTAATAAGCCTACCTTTAGATATTAACCCAAACTTCTTTGGAATAAGCAGCTCTTTACTTGCTTATTTATTGATTGCAAAACTTGAGAAGAAATGAACTTTTTATTGATAGAAGGTGAGGCTGGACCCCACCCAGACTTCGATCAGGATAAAATTGCTAGCTTTTTATTTAAACACCTCGAGCAATATGGTGATCCTAAAGATCAAATTTTAGCCTGTTTAGAATATGTTTTTAACCCTGAAAAAGGGGGCTTTATCGCCCTAGCTTACGAGGATAATGGAGAAATAAAAGGAGCTACTGTGGTTAACCGCACCGGGATGAGCGGCTACATACCCGAAAACATTTTAGTTTATATAGCGGTAGACGCCAGTACTCGGGGTCAGGGTTTAGGGAAGTCCCTAATGACTATGGCCTTGGAGGCTGCCGAAGGCGGGGTAGCGCTGCACGTTGAACCTGATAACCCAGCTAGGCACCTGTATGAAAAACTCGGTTTTACCAATAAGTATCTGGAAATGCGATACCAGAAATAATGGATGCGCAAGAGTTTAGACATCATTTGCATCGCTTTCCAGAATTATCTGGACAAGAGTATAAATCGCAGACCTTTATTAAAGAGGCCCTGGCTGAAATAGGCTTTGAGGACAGCATCGCTGTAGGGGGAACAAGTTTATTGTTACCACTTATTAATCAAAATGAGGGCCCCAGTATTTTAATAAGAGCGGATTTTGATGCCCTCCCTATCGAAGAGATTAATAACTTCCAACATAAATCGCAAAACCTGGGCGTATCCCATAAATGTGGACACGACGGGCACGCTGCGATACTCTATCGTCTGGCGCAAAAAATCAAAGAGAAGCCTCTGGAAGGAGGTTCCTTATTACTTCTTTGGCAAGCGTCGGAGGAGAACGGACAGGGGGCGCAAAGGGTTTTAAAGGATCCAAAGTTTCAAGCTTTCAATTACGACCAGGCCTTTGCACTTCACAATATTCCCGGTGAGCCTCTAGGAATGGTATTGTGTAGACCAGAGAACTTTACGGCAGGAGTGCGCAGCCTTTCCTTTAAGTTTAAGGGCTTAGAAACTCACGCGGCACATCCTCATGAAGGAAGAAACCCGGCGCAAATTATCAGTAAAACCCTAGCCTTAGCCGAGTATTACACCAATAATAATCCGCTCGATGAAGACTATACTATCCTTACCCCAGTCTATTCTAGTCTAGGGGCCAAGAATTACGGTATTAGTCCAGCCGAGGGAGAAGTACACTTTACTCTTCGCACATGGTCGGGCTATCGGTTGGATCAATTGTGTGAGGAAATTCACGAAAAGATCAAAAGGTGGTCGGAGGAGGAAGGGATACACCTAGATTATCAATCCTTTGAGGAGTTTTGGCCGAATATAAACACGGAAAAGAGTGTAGCGCTGGTAAGAAGTTCAGCTCAGAACCTGAATATGAGCTACCAAGAATTGAGCTATCCCTATTCCTGGGGGGAGGACTTTGGATTATTCACTAAAGAAAAAGCAGGGGCCATGTTTGGGCTTGGTTCAGGAGAAGACTGCCCAGTTTTACATCACCCCGCCTATGATTTCCCCGATGCTTTAATTGAAAAGGCCTCTAGCCTTTTTTACGAAATACTAAGACAAAGCCTGAATGGATAATACCAGCTATATTGAAATTAGCCGCTCTGCTTTGGAGAACAACCTAGATTATATTCGGGCAAAGAAGAAGGCAAAAACGAAATTGTCCTTAGTGGTTAAAGGAAACGCCTATGGTCACGGTATTGATACTTACGGACCATTAGCGGCTTCTTTAGGAGTAAATCATTTCTCAGTTTTTGATGCACATGAAGCCTATCAATTAAAAAGAAGCCTTAGTAGTCCGGCCGAAATAATGATCATGGGAATGATCACCGACGATCAAATTCCCTGGGCGATTGAAGAAGGGGTAGGCTTTTTTGTTTTTGAGGAACATCGCCTAAAGCAAACCATTGCTGTAGCGAAGGCCTTGGGTCAAAAAGCCAGAATACATCTCGAGTTAGAGACGGGAATGAACCGGACCGGTTTCGTAAAAAACCAGTGGTCACACTTATATAAATTGATTCAGGATAATAGCGAGCACTTAATTTTAGAGGGTTTATGTACTCATTTTGCTGGCGCAGAGAGTGTGGCCAACCATCTCCGAATAAGCAAACAATTAAAGGCATTTAAAGAAGGGCGGAAAACCTTTAAGCCTTTAGAACCCCATTATATTCACGCGGCTTGCAGTGCGGCTTTTCTGCGTTTTCCTAAGAGTCAGTATGACTTGGTACGGGTGGGGATCCTACAGTACGGCTTCTGGCCCTCGGTTGAAACGTACATCGCCACCGAGGGTATGCATGAAAACGCCACCGACCCCTTGCAGCGTCTTATTTCTTGGAAAAGTAGAATTATGAATGTTAAGGAGGTCGCTAAAGGCGAGTATATTGGGTATGGAACCTCTTATTTAGCTACCCAAACTACTAAGGTGGCAGCGGTGCCGGTAGGTTATTCCCACGGTTTTAGCCGCAGTTTAAGCAATGCTGGAAGGGCTTTAGTGCGCGGTACTCGCGTTGGTGTTATTGGGGTAGTAAACATGAATGTAATGATGCTCGATGTTAGTCACATCCCCAGCGTAGAAGTAGGGGATGAGGTAGTTTTAATAGGTGAGCAAGGCAATCAAAGTATTTCTGTGAGCTCCTTTAGTGAGTACTCCGATCAAATGAATTATGAACTTCTTACGCGTTTACCCCAGGATATTCCGCGTTATATAACTGATTAATATGGCCTATTTAACTTTCGATCGCAGTAAATTAAAACACAATTACGATTACCTAAACCGACTATTTAAGAGTCATGGTATCGAATGGGCTATAGTAACCAAGCTACTGTGCGGACACGAGGGTCTTTTGCAGGAAGTAATCGATTTGGGTATTAAGGAAATTTGTGATGCTCGAATTAGCAATTTAAAAACGATTAAGGAACAAGCTCCAGACGATGTACAAACGGTTTATATAAAGCCGCCGGCGAAGAAGATTATTCCTGAGGTAGTCAAATATGCCGACGCTTCGTTTAACTCAGAGTACAAAACCATTAAAGCAATTAGTGAGGAGGCTGGCCGTCAGGGTAAAACCCATAAAATCATCATCATGATTGAGCTTGGTGATTTACGCGAGGGCATAATGGGTGAAGATTTAATGGATTTTTACGGATCTATTTTTAAGCTGCCCAATATTAAGGTAACCGGCATTGGCTCAAATTTGAATTGCTTGCACGGGGTAATGCCTAGCCAAGACAAGCTTATTCAACTATCGCTTTACAAACAGCTAATTGAGGCAAAGTTTGGCCGCCAAATACCCTGGGTAACAGGTGGGACCTCGGTGGTTATTCCGCTTTTACAAACGCATCAATTACCGCAAGGAATTAACCATTTTAGGGTAGGAGAGACCTTATACTTTGGCACCGACATCGTAAATCACTGCGACATTCAAGAAATGGAGCAAGACGTTATTACCCTCTATGCTCAAATTATCGAAATCAGTGAAAAGCCAATGGTACCTATTGGTGAAATGGAGGCTAACCCGCAGGGAGAAACCTTTGAGGTGGATGAGACGCTTTATGGAAAAACGACTAACCGAGCGATTTTAGACGTGGGCACTCTTGATATATCTGCCGACTATTTGATTCCTATAAAAGACGAGGAAATGGAATTTGTAGGGGCGAGCAGCGATATGCTAGTTATCGATATTCACGACAATAAGAAGGGATATAAGGTTGGCGACTACATTCCCTTCCATCTAAAGTATATGGGTGCTTTAACCTTGTTTAACTCGTATTACATCGAAAAGCGCATCATTAACTAGAAGAATTTTACTGGATTAGGGCAGTTTTTTAAATAGGCTTCCGCCTGATGGGGCTCAACCACACCCGGATAATCGCCCTTAAAACCTTCCATATCATAGATTAACTGAAAGTGTAAATGCGGGGGCCAACCACCATTTTCGGGATAATCACCTAACCGAGCGATGCACTCTCCGGCCTTAAGCCTTTTTCCCTCTGTCAAACCTTCCAATTCCGCTAAAGCTAAATGCCCGTATAAACTGTAAAGGGTCTTTCCTTGGTAGTTATGCTCTAAAATGAGGGTAGCTCCATAATCACCCGGATTATTGTTAAAAGCCCAAGAGTGTACCCGCCCGTCCATGGGAGCATTAATTCCGCTTCCTGCTGGTGCCCAGAAATCTAGCCCCAGGTGAATAGTTCGTTTGGATTCCTGGGTATCAAAGTGCTCAAATCGTTGGTATATACGACGGTCTTCACCATAGCCACCAATGGCATAGCTTTTATTTTTCGCCCTTAGCTCCGAATTAATGTAGTGTTCCAATTCGCGCTGACTACCAATGTTACTTAAGCTGGAGTTGCGATAGGAAAGATCTAATTGCAATAAGTCTTTAGGGCTATAATCTAAGTCCATGACTTTTTGCTCGGGAATAATCATAGTGTTACTCATATTGATTCAACGAATATAAAGCCTAAGGTATAGCCGATAAACGAAACTTTTAAACACCTGTAAAACAGTTAAATACAATTAGGGCTACCGTTTATCGAAGAAATTATACCGTTTATCGAAATTTTATTGACAGGAAGAAAACAGGGTTTTTACCATCAATAGAGCTTATCAAAGTCACAAAAAAACGCCGCTATTACCGGTAATCGATAAAAAGCGACGTTTAATCGAAAATTTTGTGACTAGTCTTCCATCATCTCGTCGATAAAGGCTTGGTAGTCTTCAGTATCATCACCAGCTTCTTCAGCTTTTTTAAGGGCAAGTTTTTCCAATTTTAGAGCTTCCTCTTTTTTCCCCAGCTTGTAAAGCAAGTGCGCCTGAGTGTCGATGATAGTGTGCTCCGGCTCTAACTCAACCGCACGCGCTGCCCAACGCTCGGCCTGAGCAAGAGCATTAGGGTTATCTACCTTTTCATAAATGGTCCAACTTACGCTATTCAAAGCCCTAGCATCGTCCCAATAATGCTTTTCAATACCATCGGCGGCTACAGCCATATACTTTTCCCAGTTCTCATTCATTTCATTTTCCATGAGATCTAAATGAAGGGCCACCTTTCCACTACCGGGGAAGTTGGTGCTTAATAGCTCCTCGCGTAGTTCACGATAGGCCTGGTATTGCTCTCCAGTGCGTGCTCGATATAGTCCATTAGCTAGCGCATAGTAGACGGTGGTTTCAAAATACATTTGCGCCTCTTTTCCTTGCTCTTTAATGAAGAGCTCGGTCTTGGCCAGGGCTTTTTTAAAGACTTCACTTCGAGGGTCGTCTACAGTATTACTGATAATTTCCCAGTTTTCATTTTTTGCCCACTCACTAATCTCCATGTTCTCGAAGTAGCGGTCAACGTCTGCCATATCTAGCATATTTGCGCTGGAAGCGGTTTGGAAATACTCACGCATGAAAGCCGGATTATTAAAGTTAGCCTCTTTATTAGCGAGTAAATAAGGCAGGTTTCGCTCTGGATCCTGAGCTTGTTCGCCTGCATCGATATAGGATTGAGGGTCGCGAGAGGCACCTACCTTAATCAAAAGGCGTTCGCCGGCAGCGTCTAAAAACAATAGGGTGGGGTAGGCTCTAATGCCGTAGTTCTCGGCAATTTCAACCCCTTCCCCTTTTTCCATGTCAATTTTTAAGCAGACATAGTTTTCATTGAAATATTCCGAGACGGCCTCATCGGTAAAGATATTAGCACTCATCCACTTACAGGGTCCGCACCAATCGGTGAAACAATCAATAAAAACGGGCTTACCTTCCTCTTCAGCCGCAGCTAAACCCTCCTTAAAACTTAAGTCACGAAATTCGATTTTGGCGGCCGATACACTAAGGCTAAAGGCCAAGAATAAAACTAAGTATCTCATATTTTGCTATTTTAATTTTTAAGCGTCAAGCTCAAGTGGCGCCTCAAACTGGTATTCAGGCCGAATCAGGTCTACCACTTGTTCATAAGGTAAAAATACTTCAATTAGCCCCATGGCATAGGGGCCAATTTCATAAGAGTTGTAATATATGCTTATTCCTTCAGGCTTATAAATAAACTGCTCGCTGAGCCTAAATTGATTTTCTGCAAACCAAAAGCCGGCCTCATTAAGGGATTCTTTTTCTCCAACCTCGTATTGAAGTCTCAACTTAGCCTCAAACTTAGCGGCAATTTGGTCTTTGCTGCCCGGAATCAAAATACTATCGAGCTTTAATTCGGCCCCATCACTAAGCCTAAATAAAAGGGAAGAGCGGTAAGAGTTGGCATGTGCCCCTCCAGTATATGCGCTGTGAAAACTATTAATACCAAATAAGCCCTCTTGGTTGAGGTATACCTCTACACCCTGACTAAGATCCCAAGCGGCGCTTTCCTCAAATCCATCCGCTTCGAGTTGTTCTCGTTCTTCTTTTAAGGAGCGATACAAGCTTTGATAGGTTTCGAACTCTTGGCCAAAGTTTACATTATTCTGAACCAAATGCTCTCGCACCTGGATATTTACCGCCTTTCCAACTTCTGAACTATCTATTATTTGCAGGTCTTCTACGTAAAAGTCTATTCCCCCGTTTTCAGCCTTCCCTAAAATTAGCGTGTCCACCGCAAAGCTTAATTCTTGCGCTCCAAGCTTTTGGGGCGGCTCCGAATTGCAAGCGACAATAAGGCTTAATAGCAGGAATGTAAAACTGCGGACCTTCATAATTTTCAGGCTTTATAAATAAACTTATTTTTGACCGAAAGCGTATTCTAAGCTATGAAATTATATTCTGTAAATCTGGGAACTTTTAAATTAGATGGTGGAGCCATGTTTGGTGTGGTGCCTAAATCTATTTGGCAACGTACTAACCCATCCGACGAAAACAACCTTTGCAATTGGGCACTGCGCCTGCTACTTATCGAAGATGGTGATCGATTAATCCTCGTGGACACCGGTATGGGGCACAAGCAAAGTGAAAAGTTCTTCGGTTATTATTATCGGGGAGGTCATCACGATATAGATCGAGCCTTAGCCGAACACGGTTTTCACCGCGATGATATTACCGATGTGTTTCTTACCCATATGCATTTCGACCACGTTGGGGGAAGTGTGATGATGGAAGGAGATAAATTGGTACCCACTTTTAAGAATGCTAAATATTGGAGTAATAAACACCATTGGGATTGGGCCGAAAACCCCAACCCTCGAGAAAAAGCCTCCTTCCTCCAAGAAAACTTTGCGCCTTTAAAGGCAGCAGACCAAGTTTCCTTTGTAGATATTCCAAGAGACACCGGTTTATACGAAACGCCAGATCTACCCTTTAAAATTTATGTGGTAAATGGTCATACCGAGGCACAAATGCTGCCCTTTATTGAAACAGGGGGTGAAAAGATTCTTTACACTGCCGACCTTCTTGCTAGTGTTGGTCACTTACCATTGCCTTATGTGATGGGTTATGATGTTCGTCCCCTGCAAACGATGGCTGAGAAAGCCCCAATTTTGGAGCATTGTGTGAAGGACAATATTAAACTGTTCTTTGAGCACGACGCACAAAATGAAATGTGTTCGGTTAAAATGACAGAAAAAGGGGTTCGTTTGGACCAGATTTTGCAATTGAACGACTTGTTTTAGTAAAGAATATGAAGAAATGGATTTGGGCCTTATTGCCCTTCTCAGTTTGGGCACAACCCCAACCACAGTATTGGCAGCAGGAGGTTGATTATAAAATCAACATAAAATTAAACCCCGAAAACCATCGCTTTCAAGGCACGGAGGAGCTGCATTATGTAAATAATTCACCCGATACGCTCGATCGTGTGTTTTTCCACTTGTATTTCAACGCTTTCCAACCGGGCAGCATGATGGACGTTCGCTCTCTCAATATTCCAGACCCCGATAAAAGGGTAGACGATCGCATTTCCAAATTAGATCGCGATGAAATTGGCGAACAGAAAGTTGTTTCCCTTAAGAAAGATGGAAAACAGACTTTTTTTGAAACACATGGAACGGTGTTAAAGGTGCTGCTTTCCGAAGCTATTTTGCCAGGCGATACCGCCTACTTTAATATGGAGTTCACCGGACAAGTACCGGTACAAATTCGTCGTAGTGGCCGCGATAATGCGGAAGGGGTAGATTACACCATGACTCAATGGTATCCAAAGATGGCGGCATATGATGCCATGGGTTGGCACCCCGACCCCTATGTGGCGAGAGAGTTTTATGCTCCCTTTGGAAAGTTTGAGGTAAACATCGAATTGCCCGCCGACTATAAGGTAGGCGGCACTGGCAGCTTGCAGAACTTCGACCAGTATTGGGAACAAACAAAGGTGGAGGAAGAAGTAATTTCCTATGAGTTGAAAGATACCGAGGCCGAAACCCGTCTTTGGACCTTTAAAGCAGAGAATGTACATGACTTTGCCTGGGCGGCCGATGAAGATTATTACCACCGTGCCCAAGTCTTAGACTCAGCCTTAACCCTACATTTCTTTTATTTAGATGACTACGATGACTTATGGTCGCGTTTACCGCGCTACGCCGTGCAGTTCTTTAGAGAAATGAATAAGCGCTTTGGGCGCTACCCTTACCCACAGTTTTCGGTAATCCAAGGTGGCGACGGAGGCATGGAGTACCCTATGTGTACCATGCTTAAAGGAACGGGGAAAATATCAGGTCTAGTTGGTGTAACCGTGCACGAAGGAGCCCATAATTGGTTTTATGGAATCTTAGGGTCTAACGAAAACCGCTTTCCGTGGATGGATGAAGGCTTTACCTCCTTTGCGGAGGAAGAAGTACTAAATGCCATGTCGCGCAAACCCAAGGCAAACCCCCATGCAAATGCCTATGCAGCAAATGCTTACTTAGCCTCGCGCCCAGAGCAAATGGAGCCATTAGCTACTACCGCAGACCGTTTTGAGTTAAACCGCACCTATGGAATTAGCGCTTACTCCCGTGGAGAAATTTTCCTCGCACAGCTACGCTACATTATTGGCGAAGAAGCCTTTAACCGAAGTATGCACCGCTTTTTCAATGCTTGGCGGTTTAAGCATCCAGAGCCTTGGGATTTAATACGGATTGCCGAAAAAGAGTCGGGGATACAATTAGATTGGTACTACAATCAATGGGTTTATACCACCAAATTAATCGATTACGGTTTTTCAGAAATTGAATCAGGGAAAAACGGAAGTCGCATAACGATAGAGCGTCTCGGTGAAATGTCTATGCCCTTGCGCATCAGCCTGAAGCTTAGAGACGGACGAGAATTAAAGTATTACATCCCTACTCAGTCGCAGTATGGATATCCTGAAGAAGGCATTGAGGTAAGTAGTCCTTGGCCATGGACGCATCCAGAATATACCTTGGAGATACCTTATGGGGAAGATGATATTGAGCGCATGACTATCGACCCCAATGGTTTTATGGCAGATATAAATCGGGAAAACAACAGCTTCCCTAGAGAAGAAAACCAAGACTAGCTATTTAATACGCCTCGGACCATTATGAAGAGTCCGAAAAGGACGAGGATAATGCCGATGATTTTTTCAATCATACGCATTCCTCGGCCGGCTAGTTTTTCCTGAAAGCGATTGGCAAAATAGATTTTAAAAAGATCGAAGCCCAAGTAAACCGCCATGGTGGAGGCATAGAACACGGTCATTCGCGAGGGATTATTGTCCAGTAAGTTTCCAATACTAACAGTGGTGGCCAACCAAAAGAAAAGCACCCCCACATTAAGGAAGTTCAGTAAAAAGCCCTTGACGAAAAAAAGGCGTTTCTTCTCGATTTTTAAACTCTGGCTAAGCTGACCACGCTTTTCGGATTTAAATAAATAATAAGCGCCAAAACCTCCTACAATAAGACCTGAGCCAATGTTTAGCCATAGGTTTTGCTTGAGGTTTTCTAAAATCGGTTGCGAGCCATAATAGGCGATAAGAATAAAGATTAAGTCGGCAGCAGCGGCTCCTAAATCCAAAGTAAAGGCCGCCGCTTTTCCTCGGGATATACTGGTTTCAATAAGAACAAAGAAAATGGGTCCGGCCGCAAAACTGAGGCTAAGACCTAAGGGAATAGCGTAAAGAAACTCCACGGTTTTACTCTTCTTCGGCGGTCGACTTTAATTCGGTGATGGTTTGCTTAAGATCTTGAACCTCAGATTCTAAGGCCTTTATTTCACCCTCTTTTTTAGTTAGTTCGCCTTGCAAGCGATTATTTTCTGCCTCCGACTTTTCCAAAGACTCGCGGGTTTTAGAAAGCTCGTCCTTTAAGCCGCTAATCTGCCCATTCAAGTCCCTTATTTTACCCTGGAGACCCGAGGTAGAGACCATATTGTAAATGATGTAAAAAAGAAAGCCCACCGCAAAAGTGATATTAGTATACAAAGCGGTATTAGGATTGCTTTCTCCCGTTAAGATCAAGGTTAGTGCTGCCGCCACGACTAGCGTGCCCACCACCAAGATCAATGTTTCCATAGATTTTCGATTCATACCCCGTATTTGAAGGATTAAAAATAGGCTTTTTTAGACAGGCACAAAGTCTAATTGCTTTTTCTCTAAATCGGCATTTTTTACTTGAATGGCGATATCGTCTCCCAATTGGAAGATCTTACCATAGCGGTCTCCGACGATACAGAAATTGGACTCATCAAAACTGTAGTAATCGTCTTTGAAGTCTCGAATTCGAATCATGCCCTCGCAATGATTATCGCGAAGCTCCACGAAAACCCCCCACTCCGTTACACCAGAGATTGTACCCATAAAAGTTTCGCCCACCTTGTCTTCCATGAACTTCACCTGCATGTATTTCACCGAATCTCGTTCGGCCTCGGTAGCTAGCCTTTCGCGATCGCTGCTGTGTTCGAATAGCTCTTCGTAGTGTTCTTGCGAAGGTGATTTGCCGCCATCCAAATAATGCTGGAGCAGACGATGTACCATTACATCGGGATAGCGACGAATAGGAGAGGTAAAATGGGTGTAGTATTCAAACCCCAAACCATAGTGACCAATATTGTCGGTGCTGTAAACCGCTTTGGCCATAGAACGGATGGCTAGCTTCGAGATCATATTATCTTCCGCTTTGCCTTTCACCTGACTCAGCATTTTATTTAAGCTGTGGCTGATGGCTCGGCTGTTCTGATAATTCAAATCATAGCCAAACTGCTTAACGAAGGTTCCAAGGTCTCGTAATTTATCAGGATCTGGATCATCGTGAATACGATAAACAAAGGTTTTTCCGCTGGGCTTTTTACCCTCTCTACCAATAAACTCGGCTACACTCCGGTTGGCCAAGAGCATGAACTCTTCAATAAGGTGATTGGCCTCTTTGCTTTCTTTGAAGTAAACCCCAGTAGGATTATTGTTTTCATCTAAGTGAAATTTCACCTCAGCCCGATCAAAAGCTAGGGCCCCATTTTGCATACGCTCCTGACGCATTTTTAGGGCTAAATTGTTGATCGTAT
Source organism: uncultured Flavobacteriales bacterium (assembly GCA_913055685.1). Lineage (GTDB taxonomy): Bacteria > Bacteroidota > Bacteroidia > Flavobacteriales > Schleiferiaceae > Croceimicrobium. The sequence goes on along the minus strand of CAJXKC010000001.1, from coordinate 536,603 downwards.
TAATGACCTCAGCATTAGGTCCCTCCTTCGATTCAATCACCGCCTGGGCGTCTTCATAGGTGTAGCGGTGATCGCTATAGATTACTGTTCTGCCAAACCAAGAGTTGAGCACTTCCGCTTCGCTATTCATTTCGAATACCGCGGAGAAGGTTAACTTTTCTTCATGGGGCCGCAGGGAGCAAACTTTATTGGATAGCTTTTCGGGAAGCATGGGCACCACTCGGTCTACCAAGTATACCGAAGTTGCTCTTTCTACCGCTTCTTTTTCTAGGTAGGAATCTTCTCTTACATAATGACTAACATCGGCAATGTGGATGCCAATTTCATAATTGCCATTATCAAGTACTTGGAAGGATAGAGCATCATCAAAGTCTTTGGCATCATGTGGGTCAATGGTAAAGGTGAAAACTTCTCGGAAGTCGCGACGCTTTTTAATTTCGCTTTCGCTGATGGACTCCTTGATGTTTTCTGCCTCTTGTTCGACTTCAGCAGGAAACTCACGCGGTAAACCGTATTCGGCTAAAATGGAGTGAATCTCCACTTCGTGATCACCAGGGTTACCTAGTACTTCGATTATCTCGCCAAAAGGGGAGGAGGCTTTCTCGGGCCAGTCGGTGATTTTTGCCACTGCTTTCTGGCCGTGCTTTGCGCCATTTAGCTTTCCTTCGGGAATGTAGATGTCTACAATCATTTTACGGCTATCCGGCACTAAAAAACCGTAGTTTTTGGATAATTCTATCGTACCCACAAACTCCGTCCGGGAGCGTTCAATAATTTCGACAATTTCCCCTTCAGGCTTTTTGTTTTTGCGCTGGGCGTACATTAAAACTTTTACCAAATCGCCCTGTAAGGCATTGAAGGTGTTTCGAGGGGTGATGTATACATCTTGATCTAACTCTTCACTGATTACATAGGCAGAGCCTTTGCTGGTTAGGTCAACCTTCCCAATAATGAAATGGTCGCTGTGCTTATAGCGGAACCTACCTCTTTCGGGTTCTTCCACCAAATCTTGCTTGCGTAATGCAGCCAAAGACTGCAATACCATATCTCTTTCGTGATGATCCTTAATGCCAAGTTTGGCAGAAAGCTGTTTATAGTTGTAGGATTTAAGTCGGTCTTCTCGCAAGACACCTAGAATGGCCTTTTCAATTTTGGCCAATCGCTTAAGGCGCTTGTTACTTTTCTTAGGTTTCATAATTCTGCGAAGTTAAAGCTTAAAGGGAGCGGTTTATTAACTCAAGATGAAATCTCTAAGCGCTTAAGAGTCATTTTCACTGAGTTATCGAGAGCTAGGGAGGTGATTGTCGAAAAATAGCCTAGCTACTACAAGGGCTAAATGAGGCCCGATCTCGCGCTTAAATACCAATGAAGCGTACTACCTTCATAAAAATTCTGCATTATGAAAAACCTATTTTTACTCTTATCTCTTTGCTTGAGCTTGCATATAAGTGCTCAGGTTTTTGGTCCGGTAGGAACCGGCGTTCCCATTACTCCACAACAAAGTGCCACCGACGGACAAAACTTGTATTACGGGGCTTGGGACTATGTTAATTGGGAGTTCGATGTATTTAAATGGAATGGCTTTAGCTGGTCGCCTTTACCAAGTTTAAACGACTACCCATGGCATATTACTACCTATCAAGGCGAGCTTTATGCCTTCACCTACGTGAATACAGTAGGCAACATACACCGCTTTCGAAATGGGGCTTGGCAAAGCTTAGCTTATCAGGTAAACGGTGCGGTTAGTGCATCCGCCGAGTACAATGGAAATCTAATTTTAGGCGGACAATTTCAGGACCAAAACCTGGGGGCGGTTAACCTTTTAAGTTTTGACGGAACAAATTTTAGTGCCTTCCACCCTACACGAGCTACCGACTCAATTTACGTTATGGAGGTCTTCCAAAACGAATTATGGATTGGGGGAAATTTCTACCATGGCTCTATAGACACGGCGAGTGTAATGAAGTTAAATCCATCTGGTAATCAGTGGGAGTATCCCGCGGTGCACCGGTATAGTACAAATTTCCATGGCCTCTACATTAACAATCTATTTAGTTTAAACGGCAAAGTGTACACCAATACTTCTGGGAACTTATGCGAAATCCGTAATGACTCCTTAGTGCCGGTTATTGCAAATACCAACGGAATAATTGATCATGTAAACGCAGGGAATGTTGTCATTTTCACAGATTATACCTCTAGCTTAGGGAGCTTTGACGGAAGCACCATTAACAATTACAACAATTCTCCTCAAGGAGCGCGCTTATTGGATAAAATGGGCTCGACCATTTATGGTAGTTTTTCGGGCACTTCCATTTTAAACTACCCTTTTAATCACGTCTATCAATTTGATATTAATAATTGGGGAGTGGCACAAGGCACTATCTATTGGGATCAAAACCAAAATTGCGGCTATAATCAAGGCGAGCCGATTGATTTTAGCGCGGGGTTTAGCTATGCTTCCGGCTCCGGTAGTCAAACTGTGGGAGCGAAAGGAAACTACCACTTAATTTTACCCTCAGGCACCTATTCCTTATCGGGATTACAAAGTTTAGAGCCTTTATATAAATACCTTAAACCGGCGACCGCTTGTCCGGGGCAGTCAAGCCTCAACATTAACTCTGGGCAAGTGACTAGCCAAGACATCGCCTTCGAGCATGATGGAACGGCTGACCGAGGCCTTCGTCTGAACTCCGCCTCATGGGGACGCCTAAGGCAAGGCTTTAATGAGCGGATATACCTAAGTATAGAAAATCCAGGCAGCGATTACAATTCGCCAATTAACGTGGCGGTAAATCTACCCTCGGGCTTAAGTCACCTTAGCAGCAGCGCCCACTTTACAGGACAGTCGGCAAACACCCTTAACTACCAACTTAGCGGCTTAAATGCCTGCGAAAAAGTTCAGATTATTATCAATGTAAATGTTAGTCTAAGCAATGCCATTAATGATACCCTATGTTTAAGTGCTCAAATTCTTAATAATAGTGACGCTGATCTTAGTAATGATCAAAGCAGCCTTTGTATGAGGGTAGTGGCCTCCTATGATCCGAATGACAAAACCCCAAATGTTGGGGAGTCGGAGCCGGGTTTAAGCAGCCTAGACTACCATATTCGTTTTCAAAATACCGGAACCGACACTGCTTATAAAGTAGTGGTGGTAGACAGTTTAGAGTCTTATTTCAATCCCAGTCAATTAGAATTAAAGTCTGCCAGTCACGATTACAGTTTCGAATTAAAAGATGGGCATATCCTGGTATGGACCTTCGACAATATATTATTGGTAGACAGCAACACCAACGAAGCCCAGTCTCATGGCTATATTACCTTTAATATAGGTGTTGATGGAAGCTTACCTATTGGCGCTCAAATTAAAAACGATGCCGATATTTATTTCGACTTTCAGGCCCCAATTCATACCAATGAAGCAGTAACCACCATCCGGGTCATTGGTATTGATGACCTAGGCAGTGCGGCACCGTATCAACTGTATCCAAATCCGGCCCACTCTTCAGAAAAGTTATTTATTGAGTACGAAGAAGGCAATACAGAAAGCTTGAAGCTTTACAGTAGCGGTGGACAATTACATAAGAACTATAAACTAAGTGGTGCAGGGCGTGACGTCTTAAGCTTATCCGGCTTAGCCGAGGGTATGTATATTTTAAAGGGAAAGAACGGTCATATACGCATCCAAGTAAGTCATTAATAAGAGATACTTAAATCAGAGGCCCGGTTTATACCGGGCTTTTTTGTTTTTGTAAATCAGAAGGAGTTTGTAAATGCCTGAAAAACATTAACTTGTGATATATTTTTATTTTTTTTCACTAACAAGGCAACCCCTGGCCTAGCTTTGGGTGTCATATAACTGAAAACTAAAACATGTCCATCTTACGCAGCTTACCAAGCGGGGAAAAAAGACTCGTAAAGCAATGCATCGCCGGCAATGGCGATGCACAGCGTGAGGTGTACGATCGGTACAGCGGAGAAATGTTAGCAGTTTGCAGACGTTACACACATTCGCTGGAAGACGCCGAAGAAGTTCTTTCAAATGGTTTTATCAAGATCTTTCAAAAGATAGATCAATACCGAGGTGAGGGTGCCTTAGGAGCTTGGATTCGTAGAATTATGGTTCGAGAAGCACTCAACTTCATCCGCTACCAAAAGAATTTATTCGTGGAAGTGGAGGAAGAGTACCAAGCAGAATTTGGACATGCTGCTACCAGCGAACATTATGACGCTGAGCATTTAATGCGCATGATTGATGAACTGCCCACAGGTTACCGCACGGTATTTAATCTATATGCGGTTGAAGGGTATAACCATAAAGAAATTGGTGAAATGCTGGATATCTCCGAAAACACCAGCAAGAGTCAGCTGAGCAAAGCAAGAAAACAGCTGCAGGAGAAATTAAGTAAGTACGAGTTGTTGTATAAAAATAATTAAAATGAGTTCTAAGCATCCCATCGACGCGCTCTTCGAAAAAGAACTGAAGGAGCATAAGATCGAGGCCAGCGAAAAGGCCTGGGACCGCATTGCTGCGGCGAATAAGCAGAGCTCTAAAAAAGGCTTTGCAGTTTATTTATTGCGCGCCGCCACGGTAACCTTATTATTAAGCTTAAGCGCCGTTGTTTACTTTAATAGGAACGCCAAAGACCTAATGGACCTTCGCCCTTATACGGAGGAAACTAGGGTAAACACGACTCCTAATAAGAACAAGACCGACGAGCCTCAAAGGACCGCCACTAAGACCGACGAACCTAGCGAGCCAGTAAAAAAACAAGAGCCTAATAAAGAGCAGCCCAACACAAAGGGTAATGCAAAGGTTAAGAAGAACACTAAGGCCCGCTTAATTCCGCTTATGCAGCCGGCTTATAGCGATCCTATTCTAGCGCTTAATGACTTAGCCCCAATCGATAACGAATGGGCTATGGAAGAAACGGAAATTATAGAAGACCCAGATGTTTTACGCATTAAGGTGAAGCTTCCTGAAGTACAGGGAGATTATAAAACTAATCGCAGTGCTAAGCCCTTTACCGAGCGTTTATGGGCCTATGCTAGCAATCAATTTGATCGGGTCGTATCAGGCGAAAGCCCAGAACTACCCAAGACGGATGAAGCAAGCTTGAGCCTCCCGGTTCCTGATTTTGTAGACCGTCGCTTCTTGCAAAAAGAAGAAACTAAGTAAGCATCCAATTAAATCTAAAACGAAGCATAAAATGAAAAAGCAAATTGCATTGGCCCTTTTAGTGGCCTTCGGATTCAGCGCCTTTGCCCAAAAGGACTCTACGGCGCGACGTAAGATCGAAATACAGATCGAAGAAAACACTCTTTCTTTCGACGCAGAGAAAGACATGAGTCAGGGCGACCTTTCTGCAATGATTGGTTTTGCAACTACTCAAGCCTCAAAACTTCAAGCAAATCACAAGCGAACTCTCGCTGCTATTGATAAACTAGAGAAAGAAGGTAAAATTACCGCTGAGGAGGCCGAGGAACTGCGCGAACGTTCCAATGAAAACTTGGAAGAGAACATGGAGCAGTTCGAAGAAATCATGGAGCAGTGGGGCGAAGCCTACGGTGAGCGCATGGAAGCCTGGGGCGAGGAACTAGAGACCCGCATGGAAGCTTGGGCTGAAGAGTTCGAAGCCAGTATGGAAGGAGCCGACAGTGCCTCAGCACCAAATATTCCTCCTATGCCTCCTATCCCCCCAATGCCCGATATGCCTGGCGCAGATAAAAAGAAGAAGATTATTATCTCTAAAGAAGGGGTGGTTATAAAGGATGGAAATGAAGTAACCGAAGACATTGACATCGAGATAGAAGAGGAGAAGTTTAATACCAAGGAGCTTTTTAAAGAGTTGGCGGAAAAGAAAACGCGCAAGATCAAGCGCACCGAAGACTATCTTGATATCGCGCTTGGCTTTAACCAACAGCTAGAAGACGGCCAGTACTTAATTGAAGACGTGGCTGGTGAGTTAGAGTTCTGGAAGAGTACCTCATTTAACTTAGGCTTTGGTTGGAAAACCCGTATTGGCAGCCCCTATAGTAAGGCGTATTTAAAATACGGACTGGACTTTAGCTGGCATAACTTCCGCTTGAGCGGTCCAGGGGTTTTAAATGCCGATAACAATGGTTCTTTCTTCGACACTTTAAACGTGAGTAACGTTTATGAAAAGAACAAATACCATATCGCCTATTTCAACATCCCTGTGATGTTGCAGTTAGACTTTAGCGATGCCGGTGACCGTGATGAGAAATTTACTATTGGTGTTGGTGGCTACGGTGGCGTGCGCTTATTAGCAAAACGTGAATTGGAGTACAGTACACCAACTTTTGAAACCATCGAGGAGAAAGCTTACGATGATTTCTTTACTAATCAATTCCGCTACGGCGTGATGGCGCAATTAGGTTATGGCTCTTTCAAAATTACTGCGAGCTACGACCTCAACGAGTTCTTCCGACCTAATAAAGGTCCTGGAATCTATAATATGGCCAATATAACTCTTGGCTTTACCCTGTAGTTTTCGATTTTCGTGTGCCGAAAACTGTAAAGGAAGTCCCGACTGCTGCGTCGGGACTTTTTTATTTACTTGCAGCCATGAAATGGGAATTAAAAAGCTGGGAAGAGCTTAGTGCGGAGGATTTGTATCAAGCGTATAAATTGCGCACCGACGTTTTTGTAGTAGAGCAAGGCTGCGCTTATCCAGAAGTGGACGAACACGATCCTTTTTGTGAGCATCTTTTTGCTTGGGATGGGAATAGACTGGCCGCTTACTCAAGAATTTGCCCTCCCGGAACGGTCTATGAGTACCCCAGTTTAGGTCGCATTGTGGTGGAGGAGAGCTTTCGAAACCAAGGCCTTGGTCGAGCATTAATAAACCGAGGTTTAAAAAGACTAGAGTCCCTTTACCCTGGCCAGACTATTAAAATTCAGGCGCAGGAATATCTCGAGAAATTCTACCAATCTTTTGGCTTTAAAACCATAACCGAATCTTATCCCGATGTGGGGGTGATGCATGTAGATATGGTGAAGGATTAGCATTTAGTACTAGGGGTTAGAGGAGGCTTCGAATAATGGCACTCTTTCAAGAATTACCGGGGTATCATTTCCATCGATCCCTAGTGATAGCGGACCATGACTAAGGCTATCTAGTCCCAAGGGCCAGATTTGAGCACCAACATGGGAGTTTAATTGCGATAAGCTATACCGTTTTCCATTTATCAAAAGACGATGGCTGCTATTAGGAGGGAGCCCATTAATTCGATATGCATATTTCGAACTCTCGAGTTCTATTAATATGGGCTGTTTCTTAAGGATGAAGCGATCTAATTCCTCCCACTCAACTGCTTTCTGTCGCATTTCAAACTCCATGTAATCGCCATTTGCGAAGGCTAGAAAATAATGTTGGAATAGTGCATCAAAGTACCGAGGAGCTTTGTGCCATAGGTTTTGCCCCCCAATGTTTAAACTCTTATTTAATGGATCGAGGTGGACGTAAACCTTTCTCGGTTTATTGGAGGTTAAAAGGCTATTTGCCTGAAGTGAGTCGAGCTGCCCATTTAACACATAATAAGCTTGTGGAATGGGGCCAGTTATAATTGTGTCTCCAATTCTTGAAAACCCTAAATAATGACCAGGGAAAACCTGAAGGCTTTCTTTAAGCGGCGAAGGTTTTATATTCAGCTCTTCTAGAGGTTCTTTTAGTTCAAGTTTTGCGGATGTTGGCCAAAAAGTGTCGTTCCATGCACTAAGAGGCCTCCACTTTTGCATTAAAGGCCTGGAAGGAAACCAGTAGTAGAACGGTGCCACAATTAAAACTAAGCTTCCTACGTAAACCAGCAGCGGCTTAACCTTAAAGGAAGGCTCGTTAACTACTAAAAGCAAGGAAATGATGATAGCAAGCTTAGTAAGAACCAAAGCAGTTCCTTCGTCTGGCCTGCTTATATAATAGAAGGTGATGAAGCCCAAAAAGCATAGCCAGATTAAACTTTTAACCCTCAATTGGTGAACTATTAGGAAACCACATCCTATTAGAGTGAAAAGTAAAAAGGGCGTTCTAACTACTCCGCTTTCGGTTAATTCAGTATTGTTTAGGGCGAGGTGCAGCAACCCTTTCCACTTATTACTGATTAAGCTAAGTTCTTGCAAGAAAAGTAAGTCACTTGCCAACAAGCCAATAGGAACAGCTACAGCCCAAAACTTATTTCTGCCTTCAAAAAGAAAGTAAACAAGTACTAGTATACTAGCACCGATTGCTGGAATTAGGCGTATTTGCCATAGAAGCGCTATTAATGATATTAGTAGAATTTTACGCCAAGTCCTTTCGCTTTTTTGGTCCCACATCACCAAAGCCACAATTCCTAAAAGGAAAATTTGATGATGACCGGCAATCTGGACTAATAATAGAAATACAGCGCTTTTCTTAAATAAAGATACACCCCATCTGTCTGGCGGGCTTTGGAAAATGCTCAGTAGGATAATAATCCGAAGAGCACCAAGGATAAGGTAGGCCCACAGACGATTTGATTCGAGAGGTAGGGGAAATTGTAAAAAGGCTAAAGTACCCTGACTAAAGACCCATTGCCGCAGCTGGTTAAAGTCATAAGCAAAAAGGAAATTAGTTAGCCACCGAATGTTTGCATCTGAATGAGAGGCAAGGCCAATTGAAAATTTGGGCCAACTCAATAAAATTAAAAGGCAGGCTATTATCTAATAGCCTGCCTTTTGCATATAAACTTGTCTGGGCATTGATTTGCTAGCTAATGGGACTTGCTAGTCATCAAAACTCACTACCACCTTTTCACTACGAGGGTGACTTTGGCAGGTTAGAACGTAGCCGTCTTCTACTTCATCATCTTCGAGGGCGTAGTTCATTTCCATTTCAACATCACCTTCTAAAACCTTCGCGCGGCAGGTACAGCAAACTGCTCCTTTGCAAGCGTAGGGCACATCCGCTCCAGCGTCTAAGGCGGCATCTAAAATGCTATCGCCTCCGCTATTTAAGCTGAAATGGGTTTCTTCACCATCTAAAATTACAGTAAGCGCGCTATCGAATTTTTCAGTATTCTCGGAACTGCTCACTTTAGTTTTTCCGGCAATAGACTGAGCCGGGGAGGTGAATAGCTCGTAATGAATTAATTCCTTAGCAACCCCTAGATCTTTTAGTTGATTACTTACATCATTGATCATTCCCTCGGGCCCGCAAAGAAAATAGCCGTTTACTTCTTTCAGATCAAAGAAGCGGTCCGCAAACTGACCGCATTTAATTGCGTCTATGCGTCCTTTAAGATAATCGGTCCCTTGGTCTTCGCGACTTAGTACATGATGCACCTCAAGGCGATTCATATGGGTATTTTTAAGGGCCTCAATTTGCTCTTTAAAGATGACGGATTTAGCCGTCTTATTCCCATAAAATAAGGTAAAAGTGCTTTTGGGCTCTTGCTCTAAAACCGATTTCAAAATGCTAAACACAGGGGTTATTCCCGAGCCGGCGGCGAAACCTACATAGTGATTTTCCACTTCGGCTTTAATGGGAGCAATGAAGTTCCCATCCGGAGTCATTACGCGCATTTCGGTGCCGACAGTAAGTTCGCGATTTGCAAAAGTGGAAAACTGTCCGCCTTCCACTTCCTTAATAGCCACTCTAAGCTCACCGTCGAAGGGACTTGAGCAAAGGGAGTAGGAACGACGTACTTTCTCACCTTTAATTTCGGTTTCCAGGGTTAAATACTGTCCAGGAACAAAGCGATAGTCTTCACTTAAACTATCAGGTACTTCGAAGGCTACGGAAACACAATCTTCGGTTTCACGTGTAATTTCACTTACACGAAGCGTATGGAACTGTGGACGTCCGCCTTTCTTTTCATTAATGGAAAGATTGCGGTCCGCCTTTTTTGCTTTTTTGAAAAAGTTGAGCATAGAATTCTTCTAATTTGACAAAAGTAAGCTCTAGAGGCCTTAGGAACAATTCGAGACCTCAATAGTTTCCTATATAGATTATATCTTTGTAACGCTCTCAAAAAAGACGTGATATGACGAAAGAAATGAATTTAGAGGAACGCTTTCAGGCGTATGTGGATGAGGAGAATAAAATCGAGCCCAAAGATTGGATGCCCGAAAAGTACCGTAAGACTTTAATTCGTCAGATTTCGCAGCATGCGCACTCCGAAGTAGTGGGGATGTTGCCAGAGGCGAATTGGATTACGCGTGCGCCTTCATTACGCAGAAAGGCGGCCCTTTTAGCGAAAGTTCAGGATGAAGCGGGCCACGGTCTTTATTTATACAGTGCCGCGGAGACTTTAGGCGCGGACCGTATGGATATGGTGCAAGATTTGCTCGATGGCAAAGCGAAATATTCATCGATTTTTAACTACCCGACCCCAACTTGGGCCGATATCGGCACCATTGGTTGGTTGGTAGACGGCGCGGCAATTGCCAATCAGGTAATGTTATGCCGAACTTCTTATGGGCCCTACAGCCGTGCGATGGTTCGTATTTGTAAGGAAGAAAGTTTCCACCAGCGTCAGGGTTATGAAATCGTGATGACACTAGCCAAGGGCACAGCCGTACAGAAGAAGATGGCTCAGGATGCCCTAAACCGTTGGTGGTGGCCAGCCCTTATGATGTTCGGACCTACCGATGATAATTCCCCGAATTCTGCGCAATCCATGAAGTGGAAAATTAAGCGCAAGAGTAATGATGAGCTGCGTCAAGAGTTTATCGACAAAACTGTTCCGCAAGCTGAATACCTAGGTTTAAGCATTCCGGATAAAGACTTGAAATGGAACGAAGAGCGCGGTCATTACGACTTTGGTGAAATTGACTGGGCGGAGTTTTACGAGGTAATTAAGGGCAATGGAAAATGCAATAAACAACGTATGGAGGCTCGTCAAAAGGCTCATGCCGAAGGCGAGTGGGTACGTGAAGCAGCCAATGCCTATGCCGCGAAACAAGCTGCCCGCAAAGCCAAAGAGGGTAGCGCTGCATAAGATTAACCGCCACTAGGCCTTAGCTATAAACCATGAGTACTAAAGATAATTGGAAAATTTGGGAGGTGTTTATTCGCTCCCGTAACGGACTAAGTCATAAGCATGTGGGTAGTCTTCATGCCCCCGATGCAGATATGGCCATTAAAAACGCCAGAGATGTGTATACCCGTCGCAGCGAGGGTATAAGCATTTGGGTAGTGGAGTCAGAGGCGATTACTGCTTCGAGTCCGGATGAAAACGAACCGCTGTTTGCTCCTGCAGACGACAAGGTGTATCGTCATCCTACTTTCTACGACATTCCGGATGAGGTAGGTCATATGTAGTCTTTAAAAACGAATTATTTTGGACCAAAACTTATTAGAATACACCCTGCGAATTGGCGATAATGCCTTGATTTTAGGTCAGCGATTATCAGAGTGGTGTGGTCATGGACCCATCCTGGAACAGGACATTGCTCTTTCCAATATTGCTTTAGATCATATTGGTCAGGCGCGCATGTTGATGCAATATGCGGCCGAGCAAAAAGGAGCTGATTTCACCGAGGATAAAATGGCCTTCTTCCGTGATATTTGGGAGTACCGCAATGCGCTGATTGTGGAGCTGGAAAATGGGGACTGGGCTAAGACCATCTGTCGTCAGTTTTTATTTGACACCTACAATTATTATTTCTACACCGCATTATTGTCATCAGCCGACGAGCGCCTGAAGGAAATTGCTCAGAAGGCGATTAAGGAAGTGAGCTATCACGCTCAATGGAGTGCGGAATGGATCATCCGCCTTGGTGATGGCACCGAGGAGAGTCACCAGAAGGCCCAAAACGCATTAAACGAATTGTGGGAGTGGACCGGCGAGTTGTTTGAGATGGACGCCGTAGATGAAGATATGATCAGCAAAGGAATTGGTGTCGACCTGACTCAGCTTAAAAAGGACTGGAACGTTAAGGTTGATCAAATCCTAGAAATGGCAACCCTTAAACGTCCTGAAGATGCTTGGATGCAAAGTGGAGGAAAGCAAGGGGAGCACACGGAGTACTTAGGTTATGTGCTGGCAGAAATGCAACACTTACCCAGAATGTATCCCGAAGCGAACTGGTAAATTGATATTATTAAAGAGGCCCCCTGGGGGCCTTTTTTATGCTTAAAGGTTTCGATACCACTGCACCATAGGAATGGGAATTGCGGCTGCTTCACCCTCACCGATATAGGCCAGGAAACAAAACTGAAAGGCCTTCCCCTCTGATTGATGCCAGCGAATACCGGGGATCACCAAAGCACCGCTACTTCCTCCATTGTTGGCGACAACTATAAAGGAATCGAAGACCAGACTAAACTTCTGCGATAATTTGGTCATACCGCCCACGCTGGCCAAAGCTCCACCACCACGGTAATTATTACCCCAAACCGAACCATAGCCTCCCGAGAAAGATAAGTTCTGACTTCGATCCCCGAAGGTGATTGAGGCAAAAGGTAGGGCGCCACCGCTTTCAATATTCACCCAAGATAAAGTGCCGACTAATGCTCCTAATCCAAAATGAACGTTTTCCTCCAGCTGCCAGGTTTTTTTAAGGTTGGCAACTACTGGGGTCCCAAACCAACTGGTGATAATCCCAACCCCAAAGTTATTTCCTAAGCCAAACTGGAAATCGGGGCCATAGAGATTCCACTGGACATAATGTTCTCCCTTTTTTATAGGAAGACCATTCGTGGTAAAAAAGTAGCGCGTAGCAAAGCGATCTTCTCCAACCGAAGCATTATGTTCTCGGAAGCTTTTACTGTCGAGCGGAATGAGTTCTTTGATTACGTGTTGAGGGATATAAATTCGGCGTTGGTCTTCGGTGAGGAAGTAGATCTCACGTTCGTCTTCCTTTAATATTTTCCCCACTAGCTCTCCCCCATCAGTTTTTATGATTCGATAAAGGGTTTTGTCCTTTAATGCGGTGCTGTCGGTTTGCGCCATTAAGCCAAGGCTAAAAATGGTAAGTAACAGGGAGAGGATAAACTTTTTCATGACTAGGGAGATTAAGGCACGCTGCTATGAAGGTACGAAATTGTAGGCAAGAGTATTTAGATTCGGCCTAAATCCTTTAAATCATGATTGCGGTTTTAGCCTTTCAAACATTTAAGCCTAAAAAGGCCTTATTTTTATAGACTCATTGTAGGATGGAAATGGAAGGAAAAATCTGGGATATTTTAAAGCGTGTTTCGGATCCCGAGATTCCGGTTTTAACCGTGGTAGATCTCGGTGTGGTGCGGGATGTTGAAGAAGAAGGTGAAAAACTTAAGGTAAAGATTACACCTACTTATTCGGGCTGCCCAGCCATGAACGAAATCGAAGAAAACATTAGAGAAGCTCTAAAGGAAGAAGGCTTTACTAATGTTGAGGTTGAGACCATTTTATCCCCACCTTGGACCACAGACTGGATGACAGAGGGGGGCAAACAAAAACTGCAAGAATATGGTATTGCTCCGCCCGAAGGGAGTTCGGCCGATAAGTCGGTTTTATTCGCCGAACCAAAGAAAGTGACCTGTCCCCATTGTAAATCCCGCAATACTACTATGGTTTCCCAGTTTGGCTCAACCGCCTGTAAAGCGCTTTATAAATGCGAGGATTGCCAAGAGCCCTTCGATTATTTTAAGTGCCTTTGATCGGCGGGCAGCTTAAAAAGGCTAAATTGGCGGAAATAGAAGGATATGTTGCGTCTCTTACTCTGCCTTTTGACCACCTCTTTAGCCGCCCAGAACTTTGTTTCTTTTCCCGATTCAAATGCGGCATGGATAAATAGTCATTATCAATACAACTTTCAGGGGGGCAATCCTATTCCCTACGAAACTCTAAGTTATACCGAAAAGTTTCGCTTAGGCAATAGAGACACATTAATTGCGGGGGAGACCTACCATCAGTTGTTCTCTGGTAACAATCCAAATCAATATTTAGGAGGAATAAAGCAGATTGCTGATGCGGTATGGGTACTGCCCAAGGATAGTAGTCGGGCCTATAAAATTTATGACTTTGGTTTGCAGGTGGGAGACACAGTGAAAGATTGTTATGTGATTTACGATTTTGCCCAAGCCCCCAGCATTTATAAGCTCAGCGACATTTTTAATCCGGTAATTATTCGTTCCGTAGATACCATTCAAACTAGCTTAGGAATGCATAGAGTATTGGGATTAGACAATGCTTATTGGATTGATGGTATAGGTAATAGTCAAGGTCTTTTTTGGGACCCGTTTCCGAATGTATCCATGTTTCGCATTAGTCTAGATTGTTTTAGTGTGGGTGACTCCATTTATTATCAAAAAGACGATTGGGATAGACCCTCCCCAGCTATCGCCGGCCCTTGCGATATGAGCTTGCCAATGGAAAGCAAAGCGCAGGCTCAAGAGTGGAAGCTCTACCCAAACCCTTCTACTGGTAAGCTTACTATTGACCTTAAAGAGCCTGCAAGAATCCAAATTTTTGCCATGGACGGACAAAAGGTGTGGTCTGCAGATCTTGAGGCCTCAAGTCAATTGGACCTAGCTTTTTTAGAGCCAGGCATTTACCTATTGCAAATCGGTGGAGAGACGAAACGTTGGCAAAAGTTGTAGTAGAAATTTTAGGTCAATATTCTGCTCAACTAGCACTTTCACGATACCAGTTGATATCAAGTAAAAACTTTGCCATTATCGAGTGGCGAAATGTTCCTTTTTTCCAAACGGCCAGGTTGGAGCAAAGCAAGAAGGAGTAATTCAAATGTTTTCCAAAATAGCTCCGAAAGCCCACACCGGGTTTTAAGAATAGGGCTTGGCTTCCTGTTTCTGGGCCAATAAATAGGTCGGGGTAATTACCATAAGGTAGTGAGTTAAGACCGTCTTTAAGCTCTGAATAAGCTAGGCCAATAACATAGAGGGGGGTGTTTTTTTGGTCTTTAGAAAGAAATAAAAAGGCGGAATGTTCTAAGGCAATTGAGGTATATAGGTCGTAAGCTCCTAAAGCATAATCATCAAGATAATAGGACGATACCGATAATTGCGCTTGATACGAAAGCTCCCTCATCCAGAGCCCTTTCTTTGGCAGGTGGTAGCCGAGGCCGGCGTTGAAATTAGCAATGGTATAGTCAGCCTTATAATCCCTTATGCCTGTGGCCTCTATTTTTCCCACAACACCGCTGGAACTTAGGCTTAGATAGAGCGGTGAGGCTAGGGCTTGTTTAAGCTCGAAAGAAGTTCCAAAGCCATTAAAGTCGCTACTTAGGCCAATTGAAAGGGATCCATTTTCGGAGCCCTGGGGAAAAAGTGGCAAGCTAAGACTTGGTAGGCTAACATTTACCTTGGTTTGTGCGGAGACTAGCATAACGGCTAGGGCCAACACGAGGGTAGCGTATTTTTTCATCAGATTAAGATTTGGTTTAGGCTAAAATTACCCAATGGCTCTGCAGGTGTTGTCTGCTAAGTGTTTATTAAATGCTTAATCCAAAAGCCAAGCATTCCCTACCTTAGCGGCAAAAGAAATTTCATGTCCGAATTCATTCTTTCAGAACGTATAGGTGGGGTGTTAAAAATCACCTTAAATCGTGCAAATAAATTCAACTCGTTTGTTCGTGAAATGGCTTTGGCACTGCAGTCGGAGCTCAATAACGCTCAGGTCGATTCATCGGTACGAGCGGTGCTTATTAGTGGAGAAGGTCGAGCCTTTTGTGCTGGGCAAGATTTAGCTGAGGCGACAGATCCCAATGGACCAGAGCTCACCAAAATTGTAACCGAACATTATAATCCCATTATCGAGCAAATCCGAAATTTAAACAAGCCAGTAGTGGCCGCGGTGAACGGCGTTGCGGCTGGGGCAGGCGCTAATATTGCTTTGGCCTGCGATATAGTGCTAGCAGCCGAATCGGCGTCTTTTATTCAGGCATTTTCTAAGATTGGTTTAATTCCCGATAGTGGTGGCACTTATACTCTGCCACGTCTGGTAGGCATGCAGAAAGCCTCCGCTCTAATGATGCTGGGTGAAAAAGTTAATGCTGCAGATGCTGAGAAAATGGGTATGATCTACAAAGCTTTGCCCGATGAAGGTTTTTTGGCGGCGGCGCAAAAAATTGCCGAGCAATTGAGTCAGATGCCCACCTTGGCCTTGGCGCGTACCAAAGCCTTATTAAATGCCAGCTATGCCAATGACCTTAGTGCCCAGCTGGCCCTGGAAGATAAGTACCAAACTGAATGTGGTGCCTCCCATGACTACCGTGAGGGTACGGCCGCTTTTTTAGAAAAGAGAGCACCGGAGTTCAAAGGACATTAATGATAGAAAAGCTTTTGCTGAAATCTCATCAGGCGAAAGCCTAAAAGAAAATAAAATGAAAGTAGGTATTGTTGGAGCAGGAGCCATGGGCTCAGGAATTGCGCAAGTTGCCGCTCAGAACGGTCACGAGGTGGTTATCGTGGATACGCAAAGGGCGGCCTTGGAAAAGTCGAGGCAAGGGCATGAGAAAATTATGGCCAGGCTGCAAGAAAAAGGTAAACTTTCGGAAGAAGAAAGTAAGGCCATTTTGAAGCGGATTAAGTACGACACCGGTATGGCTAGTATGGAAAACTGTGCTTTAGTGATTGAGGCTATTGTCGAGAATATTGAGGTTAAAAAAGAGATTTTCCGTCACTTAGATGAGCTCTGTGGTGAGGATTGCATATTAGCGTCTAATACTAGTTCCTTGTCTATTGCTTCCATCGCTTCGGCGGTTAAGGACCCTGGGAAGGTTTTGGGTATTCACTTTTTTAATCCGGCTCCCCTAATGCCTTTGGTGGAAATAATTCCGGCGATTACCACCGCAGCTGAAACAGTGGATAAAGCCAAGTCCATTATCGATGCTTGGGGCAAGGTGACGGTTTTGGCCAAAGACACTCCTGGCTTTATCGTAAATCGTGTCGCGCGTCCTTTCTATAGCGAGGCGGTGCGAATTTATGAGGAAGGGATGGCCGATCCAGCCACTATCGATTGGGCGATGACCGAATTGGGGGGCTTTCGGATGGGGCCCTTTACCCTAATGGATTTTATTGGTCACGATGTTAATTATGCGGTTACGGAAAGCGTATGGACGGCCTTTTTCTATGACCCTCGTTACAAGCCAAACTTTAGTCAGAAGCGTTTGGTAGAAGCGGGCCGACTGGGGCGCAAAACAGGTTTTGGGTTTTACGATTACAGCGAGGGAGCGACAAAGCCAGAACCGAATAGGGATGAGGAATTAGGCAAGGCGATTCTAGACCGGATTGTGGCAATGCTCATTAATGAAGCGGTGGACGCGCTTCACCTAGGGATTGCCTCGGCAAAGGATATTGATTTGGCTATGACCAAAGGAGTAAACTACCCTAAAGGCTTATTGGCTTGGGCCGATGAAATTGGTCCGGCCGAAGTTTTAAAACGCCTAGATGCTTTGTACGACGATTACCGCGAAGACCGTTACCGGGCTTCAGTTCTCTTGCGTCGCAAGGTAAAATTCAGTTAAAATTTCATTAAGCGGAAGAAATAATCAGCATTATTTTTTCAAAGCCTGTAATTTAGGAGTCTAAACTGCTACTAACTAGCAAAAGACTTCTACATGCACAGTGAATTATTTAGGCATCAGTTTAAAAAGATCTTTCGCTCCACCTTTTTTCGGCAAGGCTGGGGGATAAAGATTTTACTGCTGCTGGTTGCCCTTTACTTT
The DNA here is from genome assembly GCA_913055685.1 of uncultured Flavobacteriales bacterium. Classification (GTDB taxonomy): domain Bacteria; phylum Bacteroidota; class Bacteroidia; order Flavobacteriales; family Schleiferiaceae; genus Croceimicrobium. The sequence goes on along the minus strand of CAJXKC010000001.1, from coordinate 518,947 downwards.
TTGGGCTCTTTCGGCCTTTTAGGTTACTTTATGAAGGAGATTCTGGGGGATACTTTTCCAGAAGCCGATAAGCTGACGCCCATTTTTAGCAAGGGCGTATTGTACTATTTCTTAGCGGATTTAGCGATGCGTTTTTTCTTGCAGGATTTAAATGTGCTCTCGGTACAGCATTACCTCACCACTCCGCTATCTAAGAAGCGCGTGGTGCACTTTTTACTGCAAAGCTCGGTGTTCAGCTTTTTCAATTTGTTGCCCTTATTATTTATTGTGCCCTGGGCCCTAAGAGTGGTGCCCATGGAGTATGGGGCGCTGCAAGCGGGCTTATGGTTTGTAGGCTTTATCATGCTCATTCTGAGTAATCATTACCTAGCGATTTATCTAAAGCGTGTGGTGGCGGTGAAACCGGTAATCACCATTGGCTTTGGCCTTATAGTAGCCGGACTCTTTATTGCCAATTCAATGGACTTAATCGACTTAGGTCCGCTTTCGGCGATGATTTACAGCCCCTTGGCCGAGACCCTGATCGGAGCGCCACTGGCCTTGGCCCTTTTAGTGCTCATGTACCAATTGAACTTCCGTTTTTTATTGTCCATGACCCACCTCGACCGCTGGCGAAGTAAAGCCAAGGAAGCCTCGAGTTTACGCTTTAGCTTTCTTGAGGACAAAGGCTTTATGGGGATGATGATTGCCAATGAGCTGAAGTTAATATTGCGTAACAAGCGCACCAAAGTGGTGGTATACACCGCTGCCTTTATGGCCCTTTATGGCCTGTTTTTTTATACCCAAGAAGAGTTTGCTAATCGGGACGGGATGTTGCTTTTTGTGAGCATATTTATGACGGGGGTTTTTATGATTAATTATGGTCAGTTTTTGGTGAGTTGGGAGAGTTCCTATTTTGATGGGATTTTAACCAGGGCCTATTCCATGGAGGATTACTATCGATCGAAGTATTACTTAATGGTATTTGGTGTGGTGCTCATGTTTGTGCTAACCATTCCCTATGTATATTTTGGGATAGACGCCTTGTACCGAAACTTGGCGGCAGCGCTATACAATATTGGGATTAATACGGCAGTCCTAATTTTCGCTAGTACGTATAATAAGAAGCCAATTGACTTAAGTCGGGGTTCGGCTTTCAACTACCAAGGCACTGGGGCCGCACAGTTTGTGATTGTTCTGCCCTTAATTGGCCTGCCCATGCTGGTATACATGGGCTTTGCCGTTTTTGACGCCGAATACTACGGTCTTATTGCCTTAGGGGCATTGGGAATAATAGGCTTGATCTTTCAGAATTACTTTATCAAGCAAACGGTGCTCAACTTTAAGGAAAAGAAATACATTAACGCGGCGGGCTACCGTCAAAAAGACTAAAACACATGAGTATAATATCAGTAAAAGGCCTTTCGAAGTCCTACAATGGCAGCAAGGTCCTTGACATAGAGCAATTAGAGTTTAACAAAGGACAGTCTTTAGGCTTAGTGGGTAATAATGGAGCGGGAAAGACCACTTTGTTCCGCTTAATTTTGGACCTCATTGCCGCCGATACTGGCGAGGTTCTTAGTCAGGGTAAAAACGTAGCCCAATCTGAAGAGTGGAAGCAATACACAGGAAGTTTTATCGACGAGGGCTTTCTCATTGATTATTTAACTCCGGATGAGTACTTCGCCTTTATTGCCAAGCTGCACAAAATGAGTGCCGGTGACCTGGAAGCGGTCTTGTCGAAATACGACGACTTCTTTAACGATGAAATTAGAGGGAAAAAGAAATACATCCGCGATCTAAGTAAGGGCAATCAAAAGAAGGTGGGAATTGTAGGGGCGCTAATTGGAAACCCAGACATTCTTATTTTGGATGAGCCCTTCGCTAATTTAGACCCCTCTACCCAATTTCGTCTTCTGGATGAGCTGAAAAAGCTGGACGAGGAAACCGATATAACTATGCTCATTAGCAGCCACGATTTAGGTCACGTTACCAAGTTTTGTGAACGCATTGTTATTCTAGATCACGGCCAGGTGGTAAAAGACATTCATACCAGCGAACAAACGCTCGGTGAGCTGGAGGAGTTCTTCATCAATAAAATAAGGTCGGCCGAAGAGGCTTAAAACCGGGAGGCTTTCTTTTATGCACAATTAGTCGGCTCTGCCGTTTAGGGATTATGCCAAAAATTGAATTCAAAGGTCATTCATTTGAAGTTTCTAAGGGTAGAAATCTACGCAAGGCGCTAAAGGCTGCTGGCTTGAGTCCGCATAATGGCGCCGCCCAGCAAATAAATTGTAAGGGTTTGGGTACCTGTGGCACCTGCGCGGTTGAGGTTTTAAGCGGGGAAGTTTCCCCTCTCAATAAGCGTGAGCGTTGGCGACTTAATTTTCCGCCCCACCAAATTACCGAAGGCTTACGTTTGGCCTGCCAGATAGAAGTACAGGGCGATTTAAGCTTGCGCAAGCATTCCGGTTTCTGGGGTGAGAAGAAAGGGGATTAGCGAGGCCGCAGCCTAGAAAAATGTAATTTTGCGGCATGGATAAAAAGAAACGCGATCACATTGCGGAGGCTATTGCCGATTACCACGCTATGGATGCTCAGGAGCAAGGTCAGATGATTGCCCGGGTAATGGAGGATCAACCCTATTTAATGGGTTTCTTAACCAATATTGCCGATGACTTTAATGACGAGCAACACGAGGCTTTAGTAGACTCGGTAATGATATTGCTCAATGCCTTTATTTCGGCCGGATTGCCAGTAAGTATGATTCCAGCGCCCGTGGTGGAAGAAATCATCAAGGAAAAAACCGAGGCTTACGAAGAGGCCGATAAGCATGAAGTCCATACCGACAGCCCCAAGGTCTTTGACGATCTTAAGAATAGAGCGATCTTTAAGGCAAAGCTGGATAAAGCCCCGGTAGCTGATCAGGCTAATTTTAACCTCATACTAGATGTTTTAATATCCTTAATTGAAAGGATGGCCGATTACGATCAGAATAAAACCGAAGAAAACAAATGAAAAGCGCAGCCGAAGTAGTAAAAACCATGTACGATGGAGATGCTTTTAGTCAGTGGCTGGGCATAAAAGTATTGATTACCGAACCCGGTTACTGCAAATTAAGCATGGAGGTTCGCGATGAAATGACCAATGGCTTTAAGATTGCGCACGGTGGGATTTCCTATTCTTTAGCGGACAGTGCCCTGGCCTTTGCCTCTAATGGTCACGGAACCCATGCCTTGTCAATTGAGACCTCCATTTCACACCTTAAACCGGTAAAGGCGGGAGAAACGATATGGGCGGAGGCAAAAGAAATAAAGAAAACCCGTAGTACTGGAATCTACGAGGTGCGCGTATATGCTGAAAATGAGGATCTAATCGCTCATTTTAAGGGTACGGTTTTTCGAAAAAACACGGAGTGGTAAAATAAATTCCTTAGCTTAGTGTTATATTTACACTAAGTAAAATTATGCGGGTCGAATTCAGAGAAGAAGATTTTAAGGTTGCCTTGGCCACCTCAGTGGTGTTGTACGGCTTTGATGGCGAGGATTTAAAACTCCTTATTGCCACCAAGAGTAATGAGCCATTTGCGGGTGCTAATGTATTACCCTCAGTTAAGGTTCGCCCTGATGAGGACACCTTTATCGTTGCCAAGGAGCTAATGCGACGCATCACTGGACGAGATGATTGGCCAGTTGAAATCTTAAATGCTTTTTCCGACCCTTATCGAAACCCCTCTGGTCGAGTAGTAAATATCGCGTATTACGGTACCCTTCGTTTAGATGATAATGTCCACTACAACCTGCAACGTAGCGAATACCGTTGGGTAAAGGTAAATGACTTGCCGCCTTTGGCTTATGACCATGCGGATATTGTAGAATACTCGCGTGAGCGTCTAAAGCGAAGGGTTAAGCGGCGCCCAATTGGCTTTAGCCTTTTACCCCAAGAGTTCACCCTAAATCAAATTCAGAGTCTCTACGAGCAAGCTTTGGGCAAATCTTTGGATAAAAGAAACTTCCGACGAAAGTTGTTGAAGAGCGAATTGCTATTGGAAACGGGAAAGACGGTTCGCAGCTCCCCTCGGGCTAAGCGACCCAGCGCACTGTTTAAGTTTGATGAGAAAAAGTACCGCACCCTTTCCCTCAAAGGATACGATTTCGTGTATCAATAATTAGCGCCTTCGCGGCCGGTTTGCGATATTCGCAAGGAATTTGGTTTTGAACCCAAAAACACCTCACATGAAAGAAGCATTTATCGTAGACGGAATTCGCACCCCTATTGGCAGTTTTGGAGGAAGCCTTTCGGCTGTAAGAGCAGACGATATGGGCGCCTTAGTTATAAAAGAGTTGATGGAACGCAATCCTCAGCTTGACCCCAAATCTATTGCCGACGTAATTATGGGCTGTGCCAATCAGGCGGGTGAGGATAATCGCAATGTAGCGCGGATGAGCGCTTTATTAGCGGGACTTCCTTTCTCGGTGCCCGGTGAAACGGTAAATCGATTATGTGCTAGTGGAATGAGTGCTGGTGCCCAGGCTATGCGTGCCGTGCGTAATGGTGATGGCGAGGTTTTTGTCGCCGGGGGCTTAGAACAGATGACGCGCGCCCCTTACGTAATGAGTAAGCCCTCTAAGGCTTTTGGTACCGATTCTAAGATGTACGATAGTTCTTTCGGCTGGCGATTTGTGAACCCAGAAATGTTCAAGCGCTACGGTACCGACGCGATGGGCGAAACGGCCGAAAACCTAGTGGCCGAATATGGAATAAGTAGGGAGGATCAAGATCGGTTTGCCCTTTGGTCGCAGCAAAAAGCCAGCGCCGCTCGTGAAAACGGCCGTATGGCGGAGGAGATTGTGGCGGTATCTATTCCGCGACGCAAACAAGAGGATTTAATCTTTGACCAGGATGAATTCATCAAGCCTAGCTCATCGATGGAGGTTTTAGCCAAACTACGTCCTGCCTTTAAGAAGGAGGGAGGTTCGGTTACCGCTGGAAATGCCTCAGGCTTGAACGATGGTGCGGCCGCTCTTTTAGTAGCATCAGAGCAAGGAATAAAAGACCATCAATTAAAGCCCTTAGCCCGAATGGTGTCAATGGGAGTAGCGGGAGTGGAGCCACGCGTGATGGGAATTGGTCCGGTTTACGCCTCCGAAATTGCACTTAAGAAAGCGGGACTTTCTTTGGCGGATATAGATATCATTGAGCTTAACGAAGCTTTTGCCGCTCAAGTTTTAGCCTGCACGCGACTAATGGGCTTGGCCGACGACGACCCACGAATTAATCCTAATGGCGGGGCGATTGCTTTAGGCCACCCACTCGGAATGTCGGGGGCGCGCTTATTGCAAACGGCGGCAATTCAGCTACAAAAAACCGGTAAACGATACGCGCTTTGCACTATGTGTATCGGTGTGGGTCAAGGTTATGCGGTAGTTTTAGAACGCGCTTAGGCAACCTCAGGCCTGCTTTTGGTCTTTAAAAACATGAAAAGGTTTTTTCTTTTACTAGGGCTTCTTCTGGCGGCTAATATTTATGGTCAGACCCAGACTCTACGAATAGTGGATGAAAATTCGCAGCCCATTGAAGGAGTGCTTGCTATAAACTTTATAGGTAAGGAATATGGACCTAGTAATGCTAAGGGTATCATTGATCTGCCCTACGAAGCAGGAAGCCAATTCCAAATATTTAAAGAAGGTTATTTCATCAAGCTTATTGAACTCAATTGGGATGTGCTTTACGAGGGGCGCCAGGTTGATATTCAATTGGAGAAAAATGACATTGAGCTCCTCACCGTAGAAGTAAGTGCCGCTAAAGTGCCTTTCACCGATACCCTTCGGGTCCGCGATTTTGAATTACAAGACAGTCTTCTACTAGTTTTAGGCTACGATTACATTGTATTGGCCAACTTAGATTGGCGGGTCTTACTTTACTTACCCAACAATTATGGTTTCGAGTCCTTGGAAAAGGACCCCCGCGGAAACATTTTCTTATTGGCGAAAGATTCTGTGGTCCAAGTTTATTTGAGCCGAGAAATGCTTTATTTCTATCCGGCCGTAAGCCGCAGCCAGTATATTCAGTTTATTGAACCCTTAATGGCGGTTGATGGGGAACGTTTAATAATTCGGAATAATAAGATAGAGTCAATGCCCATCCCAATTAGTGAGATGCGAGCGGGTACCAGAGGTAAGGCGATGAGTTTTCCCTTATACCACAACCAAGGGGTGCAGATGTTTATCTATGAAGCCGAAAAGGAGCCGCGAGAGTTTTACCATGTTGTAGATACTCAGTCGGTGATTTATGCGCACGACGCTTTTATGGAAGCTTTTAATATCGCTGCCGGTATGGAAAGGCTTTTCGATGAATTTGGCATTTGGGATCATCGTAAGCTTATTGACTTAGCCGAAAAGCAAAAGATCTATCAAAGAGCTTTTTCTAAGTATCGGCCGGTACAGGTTTTCCCTTATCAGTCGGGCTTTTTAGTGTTTGACCACTTTATAGACAAGCTTCGCTTTTTAAAAGGTGACGGAAGCCTAATTTGGGAAAGGGACTTTGCTATCGATAAGGAGTTTATTAACCCTATTATTATCCAAGACCATTTGTCCGAGTCTTTATTTGCCTTACGGCGGATGCGTGGGTCGGTATTTATTCACCCCATTGAAGACTTCCAATTAGGACGCGGGGTTTTTGTGGAGCTCTTTGCCAAGGAGACCAAAGTTCGAGGAAGTGATCTTTATTTTATCGATGAAAGCAATTACCTTGTCCGTAAAAATCTGAAGGATTAATGATTTACGAGTTCCAGGGCTTTAAACCAGTCATAAAAGCATCGGCTTATATTCACGAAACGGCAGTAATAATTGGCAATGTCATTATTGGTGAAGACGTTTATGTGGGTCCGGGTGCCATAATTCGCGGCGACTGGGGGCAAATCATTATCGAGGATGGTTGCAATATTCAGGAGAACTGCGTGGTGCATATGTTTCCGGGAGTAAGCATCCGATTAGAAAAGGGAGCGCATGTGGGTCATGGTGCCATAATACATGGTGCCAACCTTGGGCAGAACTGCCTGGTAGGGATGAATGCCGTGGTAATGGACCGATCTACAGTGGGCGCAGGCTCTATAGTTGGTGCTTTGAGCTTTATTAAAGGAGATAGCCAAATTCCAGAACGCAGCTTGGTGGTGGGTAACCCTGCTAAGGTAATTAAGCAGGTGAGTGAGGAGATGTTGGCTTGGAAAACCAAGGGAACCGAGCTTTATCAAGAGCTGCCAGGAGAATTGTATGACAGTCTAAAAAAATGTGAGCCTCTGCGTGAAGTGGAGCCCAATCGGCCAAAGCAGGACAAACTTTTTCAAACTTGGCAGGAAACGGCTAGCCGAGACGAAAAAAACTAGGCGGCTAAGCGCTTCATTTTTATCTCTTTTCTTACATTAGGTGACGTTTTTTAACTAAATCTCTGCATGGAGCCACCGAGCTTATAGGGAAGGCTCGACTCTAATCGGAGCAAAATTTACAAGGGAACTTTATCAAAAACAATCAATTATGAGGAACTTTCTACCCACGAGGTTTACCAAACCTTCTGGCTGGCTAGCGGCGTCATTAGTGATTTTTCTCTTTGGTAGTACGAGCATAAAAGCTCAGCTATCAGGAGCCTACACTATTGATGCATCTTCGCCTGCCTCCAGTACCAACTACACCAGTTTTTCGGCCGCTGCTGCCGACCTGGTGACTAATGGTGTCTCGGGCGCTGTAACCTTTACGGTGGCAGCAGGCTCTTACACCGACACCGTTTATCTCCCGGCTATTACTGGTGCCAGCATGACCAATACCATCACGTTTGATGGAGTAGACAGTGCTACTACTAGTCTTAGTTACAATAGCTCGGCGGTAGTCCAAAAGGCAGTAATTCTAATGGATGGTGCGGATTACGTATCATTTAAGAATTTAACCATTAGCCATTCGGGTACTACAGATGCTTGGGGTATCCGTATGCAAAATGACAATGACAACTTTAGTGTTGATGCTTGTCATTTTGATATGGCGGTTGTTTCCTCAACATCAGCTGACGTTACAGCAATTGGTGGTGTTGGAAGCGCAACCAGTTCATTCACGGAAACTGATGCTGGAGATAATATCTCTATTAGCAATAGTGTATTCCACGATGGACAATACGGCGTACATTTCGAAACCTTGGCTTACGCAGATACCGGTATTAGTGTGACGAACTGTGAGTTCTTGAACAACTACTACCGCGGCTACATGTCCGATAATGTTCGTAACCAGACCATTAATGACTGTAAGTTTACCGAGGCTGCCTATGGTTTTCACTACAGCATCGCCCTTTACGATGCTTTAGACTTTGAAGTTAATCGCAATGAAATTTATTCCTCTTATTATGGAATCTATATTTCAGACGGTAACTTTAATGCTGATGGTACTCCTTCAGGAACCTCTAATATTACCAATAACATGGTGGTGGTTAGCTCCGGAGGTCAAGAAGCATTATACGCGGATGATTTCGAAAGCTGTAATGTATTTTACAACACTTTTGTAACCAATGGAACTAGTACTGGAGCATATGGTGCTTACTTCAACGACTTTTACAATGTTGATGTACGTAATAATGTTTTTTACGGAAGCTCCAACTATGCGGTTTATTTCTCCGATAATACGGTTACCGCTGGCACATCAAACGGTGTAATTACTGTAGATTACAATGGATACTACACTTCGGGTGGGGCAAATATCGCTTATGATGGCGGTGTTCAAGCCGACCTTACTGCCTGGCAAACTGCTAGTGCTGGAAATAACACCAACTCGGTAGTAGGCGATCCAATCTTTAATAGCATTACTGCCGATTTACACGTTTCAGGTCCACTTTTGGATGGAGCGGCTACCCCAATTGGAGCAATTACTGTTGACATCGACGGAGATACCCGTAATGCGACTACTCCTGATATTGGTGCCGATGAATTTACTCCAGCCAGCTGTTTACCAGCATCAGGCTTAGGCCTAGTTACCGCTTATGCGGATAGTGCTAAAGTAAATTGGGTAGATAATAATGGTCCATCTAGTAGCTTTACTATCGAGTACGGCGCTTCTGGTTTTACACCAGGTTCTGGCACTACCGTTTCCGGTATTACCGATACATCTTATACCATCACTGGTTTAAGTGGTCAAACTACTTATGACTTCTACGTTACTGCCGATTGTGGTACCGGAGGTACAGCCGCTCAAGCAGGCCCAGCTTCTTTCACGACCGATTGTTCGGCCATTATTCCTCCAAGCTTAGAAGATTTCAGCGCAGGCTGGCCTCCTAGCGCTTGTTGGGAAGAAGGTGATGGAGGTGATCCTACGACCGGCCCTAACACCTTGGGAACTGGAGCATGGGGAACCGACGGCTTTGGTAACAATGGTACTAGCGGTGCAGTACGTATTAACCTATGGAATACCGGAGACATGGATTGGATTCTTTCTCCAGCCTATGACTTAGGTTCTACTGGCACCATGCAAGTTGAGTTCGATTTTGGGGTGTTTGCTTATGCAGGTACTACTCCAACTCAGTTGGGCTCAGATGACCAAGTACAGTTATTAATTTCGACTGACTTTGGTGCAACCTGGACCAACCTTGCCACTTACGATAATACCTATGTAACCGCAGCTACTGGTAATCATGAAGTAGCGAGCTTAGCGGCTTATACCGGCGTGGTTAAGTTTGCGATTTGGGCGACCGAGGGTTCGGTAGATGATCCAGAAGATAATGACATCTTCGTAGATAATTTCCAAGTACGTGTTGCTCCTGCTTGTGCCGCTTCTAGCGGATTACAAGCCTTTAATATCACCGCTACTTCGGCCGACCTTACTTGGACTGCCGGTGATGGCGCTAATTGGGGTGTGGAGTATGGTCCCGCCGGATTTACCCCAGGAACAGGTACTTCTATTAATGCTACTAACGATACCATTTCGATTAGTGGTTTAATGGCGAATACCAATTATGAGTTCTACGTAACCGACAGTTGTGGTACTTCAGGTACTTCAACTCAGTCTGGACCAGCTTCTTTCCGCACTAGCTTGCAAGGACCCCGTACTATTAGCTGTACTAGTGGAACTTTAGGAGCCTTATTGTCTGAGGAATTTGATAACACCACTTCGTTTACTGGCGATATTGGTGCGGGTAATGGTTCTTGGCTGTATGACAATAATTATACTGGCTCAAGTAGCACCGGTCCATCCGGCCCACAGAGTGGTACGCACTATATCTATGTAGAAACTTCTACTGGCGGACCAGATTCGGCCTCTATGGTATCACCAGCAATCGACCTTTCGGCCGCCTCACAAAATGTAGAGTTGTCCTTCTGGTTGCATGCTTATGGTGCCAATATTGGTGTACTTAAAGTGGGTGTTTCTACTTCGGCTACCGGTCCGTTTACGAATGTATTTACTTATGGACCTGGCGAATTACAGACTGATGAACTAGACCCTTGGCAACAAGTGGGAGTTAATTTAGACGCCTACTTAAACCAGACTATTTATGTAGAGTTCCGCTACATTCGTGGTACATCATTCTATGGTGACCTTGCCATCGATTTAGTGGAGGTTCAATCTTGTTTAAGCTGTTTAACGCCTAGCAATTTAACCGCCTCTAATATCACTGCTACCGATGCAGATATTACTTGGACTTCTGGTGTTAGCAATTTAGGTAGCACCGTAGAATACGGTCCGGCTGGATTTACGCCAGGTACCGGTACTACCATGACTACCACTATGGACTCTGTTCGTCTTTCTGGTTTAATGCCAGCTACGATGTATGATGTTTATGTTACCGATAGCTGTGGTGCTGGAGATATTTCTTCTAGTGCAGGCCCAATAAGCTTTACGACTCTTTGTCCTACTAGCTTTACCGCTCCATACAGCACTGACTTCGAAGGTGTTTCCTTAGGAAACCAAGCTTCTTATGAAAACTGTTGGTTCACCTACACTTCTTCAAACCCTCGTTGGGAGGCTGAAGATGCAACTACCGGTAGTAATGAGAATTCGACCGGAACCGGTCCACTAGTGGATAACACTGTTGGAGTGGGCGGTACTTACATGTACTTTGAAACTTCTGGTGGTACTACAGGGGATACTAATATGTTGTATTCACCCCAAATTGACATTTCGACTTTAACCACGCCAATGGTACGTTTCTACTACCATATGCATGGTTCGGCCATGGGTACTTTAAAATTAGTTGCAGAAGACGCTTCAGGAAACCGTACCGTGCTCGATAGTATTGTTGGGCAACAACAAAGCAATCAGGCCGATCCTTGGAATGAGCGTTTAGTTCTACTTTCTCTACCTTCAGGTACATATCGATTCTTATTCGAAGGCGTTAGAGGTACAAGCTTTACTTCCGATATGTCTATCGATGACTTTAGTGTGGAAGAAGCGCCTTCATGTTTCCCATCAAGCGGACTTAGCGTAACAGCTACTGCTGATGTAAGTGCAACGGTAGCGTGGACAGCCGGTACCGGATCTTCATGGATTATTGAATACGGTCCAGCTGGATTTACTCCAGGTACAGGAACCGTGGTTAATACGACTTCTAATCCTTACACCATTACCGGTTTAACCGCATCTACCGCTTACGATTTCTATGTAACCGATAGCTGTGGAACTAATGGCACCGCGCAAACTGCAGGTCCTGGTAGCTTCACTACTGCGGCTTGTCCTGCTAGTGAGCAATGTGTATTCCGCGCCGACCTAAGCGACTCCTTCGGAGACGGTTGGAATGGTGGCGCCGTGAGCGTTTACCAAAATGGTGTTCTAGTGGGTCAGCTTGGTACTGGCTTTACTAACGGTTCTAGCTTTACTGACTCTATTGTTCTTTGTGATGGCTTGCCAACTACAGTTACCTTAAACCCAGCCGGTTCTTGGCCTTCAGAAATTGGATTAGTATTACTTAATCCTAAAGGTGATACCGCTGGAGTTCATATTGCATCTGGTTCGGTAGGAACGGGAGATACCTTATTTAGCTTCAATGCTAGCTGTACTCGTTGTTTACCATTTACCGCTCCTTTCTATGAAAGCTTTGAGACTAGCTCTCCAAGTGTAGATTGTTGGAGTAATGTATATGTTGCCGATACTCGTGACTGGACCATTGGTTCTGGTTCTTCGGGTGGGGTAATTACCTCAGCTTATGCGGGCAGCCAGAATGCAGTATTCGTTTCTGCTAGCGGTGGTCCGGATACTACATTATTCGTGTCTCCACGTATTGACCTAAGCGCTATGATCTCTCCTCAATTGAGCTTCTGGTATGCTCAGGAAGAGTGGTTTGGTGATCAAAACGTAACGAATGTTTATTACCGTGCTAGTGAGACCGATCCTTGGACCTTCTTATTTGGCGATAGCCAAAACCGCAACGCTTGGACTCAGGCTATTGTTAGCTTACCAAACGCAAGCTCGACTTACCAAATCGCCATTATGGGGGTTAATAACTGGGGTCGTGCCAACGTTGTAGATAGCTTGGCAATTACTGATGCTGCGAACATTTGTGGTAAACCAGATAGTGTTCAGGCTTCGAATGTAACCGCCACTAGTGCAGACATTTCTTGGGTATCAGGAACAAACCAGTCTTCTTCTTGGATTGAGTACGGTCCAGCCGGATTCGCTCCAGGTACAGGAACTATCGTTAATCCAGCTACTAGCGCAACCACGCTTAGCGGTTTAATGCCAGGAACCTTATATGAGGCTTGTGTATACGATATCTGTTCTAGCCTTGGTGATACTAGTGATGCCGAGTGTGTATCTTTTGCTACTCTTTGTGCTCCTATCACCAACTATCCATACATGGAAGACTTCGACAATGGCGTAATTCCACCTTGTTACAGTGAAACTTCTACTGCTACAGGATACACCTGGAGAATTGACAATGGAGGTACTCCTTCAAGTGCCACCGGTCCGGCAGTGGATCACACTACAGGAACAGCTACTGGTTACTATATGTATGTAGAGGCTAGTTCTCCTGCCGCACAAGGTGATAGCGCCTTCTTGTGGACAGCTGAGTTTGACCTTACTTCACTAACTAACCCAGAGGTTGTTTACTATTATCACATGTATGGAGCAGACATCGTTAACTTGGATCTTCAAGCTTTCGACCGTACCTCTTCTACTTGGGTAAGTATAAATAATATCGTTGGTCAGCAGCAAACTAGCAATAGTGCCGCATGGGGTGAAGCTCGTGTGAATCTATCTACCTATGGCACTGATACAGCGCTTCAATTACGTCTCCTTAGTGTACGTGGTGCAAGCTTTAACGGCGATGCCGCAGTTGATGATATCATTGTTCGTGAAACCCCTCCTTGTGTGGATCCAGCGAACTTAGCAGTAGTAACTGCTGGAGCTAGCAGTGTAACGCTTTCTTGGGATAGCGATACCAATATTGTGGCTTCAACCGTTCAGTACGGCGCACCTGGCTTTGCCTTGGGTACCGGAACCAATGTGGCGGCTACTCCTGGTGGATTTACCGTTACTGGTTTAGCGGGTACTACTTGCTACGACTTCTACGTAATGGATAGCTGTTCTGCCGGAACCAACTGGGTTGGACCGGTTACCGCTTGTACCATTGCTACTTGTTCGGTAAGCTCTACGCCTAGCAGCACTACTAATGATACTACCGACTGTGATGGAGGTCCTACTAACCTTAGTGGTACTTCAAGCACCAGTAATGGTCTAGTATGGTTAAGTGGTGGTCAGGCAGTTAACACTGGCGATACTTACTTAACTGACTCAGTTGCCTTTACTACCGCTTATGATGTGTCTGAATTTGTAACCACAAACTCAGTTGCGATTGGTCCATTAACCAATATTGCTACTTCTGGTTATGGTAACTTTACTAATGGTCAGTGGATTACCGTAGACGACACGGTTCATATCGACAGTATGACGGTAAACCACACCAATGATGTAACTGCCTTTGTTCAGGTTTGGGATGCTGCAATAACAGCGGTAATCCAGCGTGGTGATACCTTTAGCACCCCAGCGGGTGTTACTGGAGACTTCCGCGTACCAGTTAATATGGTTCTTACGCCTGGCGTATACTTTATGAACGTTGACTTCCTTTCTGGAGCGGGATCATTATTCCGTGCTACTGGAGGCGCTTCTTACCCATACACCGTGGCTGGTTTAATGAGTATTGACTCAACTAACTTTGCCGATCAAAGCCGTATCTATTACACCTTTGATATGAGCATTTCGAAAGCTTGTATTGGACCAAGTATTCCTGCCTACGCGGTGGTGCCTGGTGCGAATGCGGGTATGACCGATACGGTTACCGTATGTTCTACCGACAATGCCGTTAATTTAGCCGCTTTCTTAGGCGTTCATGATGGTGGCGGTACTTGGGTAGATGTAGACGGAACCAATGCGCTTACCGATAGTATCTTCGATGCTAGCGCGGTAACTGCAGGTGCTGCTTACAACTTCTCTTATATCGTTGGTGGTGTAAGTGGTTGTCCAGGTGATACTGCCCACTTAAACGTTAATGTAGAGGCCGCGCCATTCGCTGGTGTGGATACTACTGCAAACGCTTGTGCGGGTGGAGGAATCCTCATCTTGAGAAACTACATCACGGGTAACCGCTTCCAAGGAACTTGGGTTGACCTAGATAACTCAGGTGCCCTAGGTGCTACCGGATCATTCAACACCAACAATGCTACTCCAGGTGTATACCGTGCCGCTTATATCTTAGCTGGTACCGTTTGTGATCCTGATACAGCAATTGTAACGGTTGACGTAGATGGCCCAGTAAGTGCAGGTATCGCGGTTAGCGACACGGCTTGTGATGATGAGACCATGGTAGACCTAAATACTTACTTAGACCCAAGCGCTACCGCAGGTGGTACTTGGACTGATCTAAGTGGTACAGGAGCTCTAAGTGCAAACATCTTTGACGCTACAGCAGTAGCTAGCGGAGCATCTTACGACTTCCAATACAAAGTATCTTCTAACTGTGGCGACGACTCAGTTGTTGTTAGCCTATTAGTAGATGATTGTGGAGTAGGTCTTAATGACTTAAGCACTGGCTTTATCAATATCTATCCTAACCCAACACGAGGAATCATCAATATCGATGACGAAAATGTGGAAGGAAATATTCAAGTTGAGGTGTACTCGGCAAGTGGAGCGCTGGTAATCAGCGAAATCTACACCGAGCATCAAGAAATTCGCTTAGATATTTCGGAATACGCGGTAGGTATTTACACGGTTAAAGTAAGCTCAAGCAAAGGTTTAGATGTGAAACGCATCATGAAGAACTAAGCTTAGCCCTTAGATAATTAGAACCCCGGTCTCTTCGGAGCACCGGGGTTTTTTTATTCTTGCTATTTCAGGTCAAGCTAGCAGAGAAAGATTTACAGCCCTTATATTTGTGTACCGATCTAGCCCCGCTATTTAATCCTAACAGTATGAAAAAAGTAACATTGTTTAGTAGTATGGCTGCTGCAGCCCTTCTGCTAGCTTGTAATCAAGAACAGAAAAAAGAGGTACCAGGCATGAGCCTAGATTATCCCGAAACCAGAAAAGACAGCACGGTAGTCGACAATTACTTTGGCACCGAAGTGGCCGATCCATACCGTTGGTTAGAAGATGACCGTTCCGAGGAAACCGAAGCCTGGGTAGAAGCCCAGAACAAGGTGACTTTCGGCTACTTAGAGCAAATCCCTTATCGGGAGGAGATAAAAAACAAATTGACCGAGCTCTGGAATTATGAAAAAGTAGGAGCTCCCTTCGAAAGAGGAGACTACACCTATTTTTCCAAGAATGATGGCTTACAAAAGCAGTCTGTGCTTTATCGTTTTAAAACCGAGGGTGGCTCTATGGAAGAGGCAGAAGTTTTCTTGGATCCTAACAAATTTTCCGAGGATGGCACTACTTCATTAGGAGGCTTAACCTTTAGCACCGACGGATCGCTTTGTGCCTACCAAATTTCTGAAGGAGGCTCCGATTGGAGAAAGGTAATCGTGATGGAGGCCGAGAGCAAGGAAATTATGGGAGACACGCTTATGGATGTGAAGTTTTCTGGCCTAAGCTGGAAAGGTAATGAGGGCTTTTATTACAGCTCTTACGACAAACCCGAAGGGGGCTCGCAGTTAACCGCAATGACGGATATGCATAAATTGTATTTCCACAAATTAGGAACAAGCCAGGCCGATGATAAATTGATTTTTGGTGGCCCGGATATGAAGCGCCGCTATGTAGGAGGCTATGTAACCGAGGACGATCAGTATCTAGTGATCTCCGCAGCCGAATCAACTACTGGAAATGAGCTTTACATTCAAAAGCTAGATCAACCTGAGGCCGCTATTCGCGCTATCGTTACCGGTTTTGATAGCGATCAAAGTATTATTCATACCGCAGGAGAAACCCTATGGTTAAAAACGAATCGCAATGCGCCAAAGGGTCGGGTGGTAAAAACCACTTTCGATAAGCTCGCTCCCGAAAATTGGGTAGACGTAATTCCAGAAACCGAAAATGTATTGAGTATTGGTACCGCTGGAGGCAAGTTTTTTGCGACCTATATGATTGATGTAATTGAAAAGGTATTCCAATATAGCCCTGAGGGTGAATTAGAACGTGAAATTGACCTACCTGGCTTAGGCTCAGTTGGTGGATTTGGCGGCAAATGGGATGATGACCATATCTATTACAGCTTTACTTCCTATGTATATCCAGGAACTACCTTTAAGTACGATATAGCATCGGGTGAGTCTACTTTATACCGTAAGTCGGCAGTAGACTTTAATCCAGATTTATACGAATCTAAGCAGGTTTTCTACACATCGAAGGACGGTACCAAGGTGCCTATGATGTTAACCTATAAGAAAGGCCTTAAGCTAGATGGAAGCAATCCGACCTTACTTTATGGATACGGAGGTTTCAATATTAGCCTTACCCCAGGCTTTAGCACTAGCAATATTGTTTTTCTTCAGCAAGGTGGTGTTTATGCGGTAGCCAACTTACGCGGTGGAGGCGAATATGGCGAAGAATGGCATATGGCAGGCACCAAGATGAATAAGCAAAATGTATATGATGACTTTATCGCTGCCGCTGAATACCTCATCGCCGAGAAGTACACTAGTTCCGAAAAACTGGCTATTCACGGAGGTTCTAATGGTGGCTTATTAGTGGGTGCAACCATGACTCAGCGCCCTGAGCTTATGGCGGTGGCCTTGCCGGCTGTAGGAGTATTAGATATGCTTCGTTACCACAAGTTTACCGCTGGAGCGGGATGGCATACCGATTACGGAACGGCCGATGATAGCAAAGAAATGTTCGACTATCTTTTAGGCTATTCGCCTGTGCATAATGTTAAAAAGGGAACGGCTTATCCCGCTACTATGGTTACTACTGGAGATCATGACGACCGCGTAGTTCCTGCACATAGCTTTAAGTTTGCGGCCGCCCTACAAGACGGTCACCAAGGTGAAAACCCCGTACTTATTCGTATTGCTACCAATGCCGGTCACGGTGCGGGTAAATCGACCGAGCAAATAATCGAGGAGCAAGCCGACAAGTGGAGCTTCATCCTCTATAATATGGGATATGAGAAATTACCTAGTCCCTATTCAGCAGAAGCTGCAGCTGAATAAATAGAGTGAATTAACTTCTAAAAATAAAAGCCCGTGTAGATTATTCTACACGGGCTTTATATTATCAAAGCTTTATACTACTGTGGTAATAAAACGCTGCTAATGGTATGCATCGCGCCATTCGTACCCACAAAGTCGGTGCCGGTCACTACGGCATCCTGAGTATCATTATTATCGTCAATGATATTTACTTCGGTTCCGATATTAATGAATATATCAAGCTGGCCTCCCATACCGTCGCTGGCCAAGGTATTTACGCTGCCGGTGCTTAGGTCGGCCGCTAATACGGTTCCGTCTACTACGTGATACAATAAAACGGTAGACAATACATCGGTACCTAGGGCTGCAACTAGTTCGCCCAAGTTGTTTACCCCCGGAGTATTTGCAACTACGGTGTCAAAGGCCGCATTATTTGGAGCAAATAAAGTGTACTGAGCAGCGTCGCCACTTAGAACGTCGTCTAGGTTCCCATCAGCTAAACCAAGGGCCGCCTCCAAGCTGCTGTAGTCTGGGTTAACCTGAATGAGGCCATAAACACTTAAGGGTAGAATTACGGCATCAATAACGTGGGCCACCCCATTGCTCGCGTTGATGTCGGTTTCACGAACGGTAGCGGCATCATTAATTAGTACTTCACTACCTGCATTAATGAATAAAGACAGGGCGTCACCATCTGCGTTTGTGGCGGCCGGGCTGGCATAAACTGTGCTCACATCAGCAGCCATTACTTCGGCTCCTAAAACGTGATACAAGAGTACATTGCGTAATCCAGCAGTAGTTAAAGCGGCTTCTAACTCATCTAAACTATTGTAGCCTAAATCGCCTAAGGCAGTAGTAAATGCTGCATCAGTGGGCGCAAATACCGTATAGGTTCCTGAGGCATCTAGTGTCGCATCTAAGCCGGTGCGTTGCAAGGCGTCCACCAATACACTAAAGCGTGCGTCGGCAGCTAAGGTGGCGGTTAAACTTTGCGGTCCTGGATCTGGGTTTTGGTCATTGTTGTCATCGTCTGAACATGAGCTTAAAAACATCATGCTGCTCATCGCTAGGATAAGCCCTTTCTTTAAAAATGATTTCATTTTACAGGTGTTTTTTGTTTAACTTATAATGATAAACGTTAAACAAAACCAAAAGGTTTGGTCAATATTTTAGGCAATGGCTTTGGCATCTTCTAGCTTCTTATACATTTGATAAAATGATTTTATTACTTTGTGTTAATAATACACTAAGCCATGAACCTTGAAATTACCGGTACCGGATCTTGCATTCCTGAATTAAGAGTTCCCAATGAAGACTTCATTGCTAACAAGTTTTACACTCGTGAAGGCGCTTTAATAGATCAACCTGGAGAAGAGACTATTCGCAAGTTTGAAGAAATTACCGGTATCCGCGAGCGACGATATGCGAAACCAGAGCAGCAGACCTCTGATTTAGCCACTATTGCGGCGCAACGAGCTATTGAGGACTCTGGGGTGGAGCCCGAAGCATTAGATGGCATTATTGTGGCACACAATTTTGGAAATATTCCCCACGGAAAGATTCAGTCCGATATTTTACCCAGTCTTGCTACACGGGTTAAGCACGACCTGAAGATTAAAAACCCGAATTGTATTGCTTTCGATATACTTTACGGTTGTCCGGGATGGGTGCAGGCCATGATTTTGGCCTATAACTATATTTTGGCCGGCCAGGGTAAACGTTATCTGGTAATCGGAGCGGAGACCTTATCGCGTAAGGTAGATAAGCATGATCGCGATTCTATGATTTTCTCGGACGGTGCCGGAGCGGCAGTGGTAGAAGCGATAGATAAGGATTTAAAAAAGGGAATCTTAAGCACCGCTTCCCAGACCTTTACCGAGGAGGAAGCTTATTTCTTGGATTATGGCGAAAGCTACAATCCAGAGGCAGGCCACGACACCCGTTATATAAAAATGCAGGGTAGCAAGATTTATCAATTTGCCTTGACCCATGTACCGGCCGCAATGAAAATTTGCTTGGATCGATCAGGAGTTTCGATTAATCAGGTAAAGAAAGTCTTAATTCATCAAGCCAACGAAAAGATGGATGAGGCTATTATTAAGCGCTTTTTTAGACTTTATAAAACTCCGGCCCCCGAGGGAATTATGCCTATGAGTATTCACTTACTGGGTAATAGTTCGGTGGCTACCGTTCCTACTTTATTGGACCTTCTCCGCAAAGGTCAGTTGGAGGGCCACGACGACCTCAAGGAAGGAGATATAATTTTATTGGCTTCGGTAGGAGCGGGGATGAGTATAAACGCCATTACCTACCGCGTTTAAGCTTTAGCCTTTAGTTTTTGATAAAGGGCCCCTGCCTTTTCCACTAAGGCGGGGTCTGCCTTAGCCTCAATTTCCCGGGAGTTTTTAAAGGCTGGAATTGCGGTTTTTTCGGGCGAAAGGTTTACAGCCTTAAAAATTCGATGGAGTGCCTCATTTGGCTGAGCACAAAAATCCTCATAGGCCAAGAATAAAGTTTTAGAATCATCGATCGCTAGAGCCCTTTGGTAATAATTAAGCCAAAGCTCTAGCCAGTAATTCAAGTCCTGAGGCTTTCCTTCCACCAAAGCTTGCCCTTCGAATTGAAAAGCCTTATGACCCTCACCAAACTCATGGTGGCCCAGCCAATTCATGTATTCCAGTATAAAAGGGTCCTGCGCTTGCATCTCTGAATACTGACGGTGTTTTTCCATTAAGGAGCTGGCATGGCTTAGAGGCTCCCGGAATAAAAGCACCATAACAAAATCGCTATTATACTTGCGGATACTTTTATAGCGGAGTAGAAAGTTATTGTTTTTGGCTAAATATAGATGACGGGCGCTTTTACGAATTAAACTTTGGTAATCGAGGTAGCTTTCAACTTCCTCTTGGCGGAGGTCGTATTCAACTAGCCGATTATCTTTAATGAAACGATTATCAGCGGCCACCTTATGATAGTACTCTTCTAAGGCCTCATAAGACTTTAGCCCGATTTTAATACCATCTTTATGACTGCGCTCTTTTTCGGTTCCCTTTTTCGGATTGTAAATCTTGGCCCACAGATTTGGACTCAGCAGAAAAGGCATATTGGCATAGGAAAGGCTGTCTAATTCGTCTCGGGCCGCGAGGAGGTTCATCAAAGAGGTGGTTCCCGCTCGGGCCAAGCCACTTATTATTACAAAGTCTTTCCGAGCCCCAATTCCGGCTTTTTTCTTTTGTTTTAACTCCCGTTTAAACAAACGCAGGCCAATGGCTGGGTGATTCAGTACTAAGCGGTGCAGTAAAATTGAAAGCTCCGAGTAATTGCTGAGTCCGCGCCTAAATGGCAAAAAGAAAGGAATGGAAGCACCGATGGAAAGGGCGGTAATCTCCAGCCAAGCTGGCCTTTCTGGTGAAGGACCAAAGAGGTATTCGCTTCCGCCGTAAGGCAAATAGGCAATGCCAATTGCCAGCACAATAAGCAGTAAACTTAGTAAAAGTGAGCCCAGTAAACTGGCAGTAGCCTTGGGCAGTATTTCCAATTTTTCGTCATCGCTCTTGTCGCTAAGCATGGTGTCGAGAACCGCCACACTATTCAAGGCAACTTTATAAAGCCAAGCGCGATTAAAGCGCAAGAAGAGAACGGCCCATAAGCCCCCAAAAGCTAAGAGCAAATAATAGGGCATTAGTCTTTTTTCTTAAATAGCTTTTTGGCTTTTAGCCAGATGATATAGCCAATGGAAAAAACCACTATGGCGGCAATTACCAAAACCAAAATCATGGTGCCGGCACCCATTCCGGGGCCTATATAAAAAAGGCTATTGCTTATCATAATCTTTTAATATTCGCGTCCAGTTGCTAAGGTGATGATGGCCAGGGTGCTGACTTTCAATCACGTTTTTGTAAACGACTTCCTCGCCATTCAGTACCCATAATACACCACTATTTTGTTCTTCGACCCAAAGGTTGCCATTAGCTAAGATCTCGGACATGCCCTCGGTAAAGGTGAAGATATCATTAGCGGCAAAAGCTTCCTTACTGAGGTAAAAATAACGCTCATTCTTAAGGTCATAAGCCATAACGTTTGAGTAGAAGTCTCCTGCGTTAATGCGCTCATCGGCGGTACGCCAAGTGGTAGCCCGACCTAACCATAAGGTCTGGGAGTTGTTATTGAAGAAATAAATCGTGCTGTCGTTTAGGAAGTCAACGTCATGCTGACTATAAAAAGCTCCTTCCAGTAATCGAATAACCTTATTGTTTGAAGGGCGGTAATGAATAATGGCTGAAATATTTCTAAAGCTTAAAAACAAATCACCCTCCTGGTAATATTCCGTTGTTCTTAAAGCCGGCTGCACGTCGTTTAAGTGGATGGGATCATCCGAATTATTGGACTTAATTAGAATGTTTTCCAAGCCGTTCTCCACCAAGATTTCGGTAATGGACTTATGGAAAAGCAGGTGACCCGTTTTGGCATCCAGCTTAGAAATAGTGTTGTCAATATAGGCTAGTTCGCGACCGTCTAAATGGTAAAAGCCTTTATAAATAATAAAACCACCGTTTTCCTTGGTGTAGGTGCAGGCCCAGATATTGCCTGCGCTATCCAAATTCATACTGTGGTGATGGGCAATAGTGTCTTGCTTCCACACTTCATTTCCCAGACTGTCCACCGCCCTTATTCCAGTTACACCATTGTAAGAGTAGACCAAAGTTTTATTGGGTAGGAGTAAAGGGTCCATTATGCGATCGTGCTCCTGATGCGGATTGGGGATATTCCAACTATGGAGGACGCTGTCGTCTCGTAGGTTGCGAATTTCAACCGTTCGGTTTTTTGCCTCATTACTGTAGGAAGTAAGCACGATGAGGTCTTCCTCAAGATTATTTACGGCTTCAAAGTCTTTAGGGGTGGGCACAAAGGTCTCGGGAAGCTTTTTAACCTCTTCAACCGATTGCTCAAAAAGGTCTAAGAAAGAAACAAAGGAGTCTAAGCCTTTAGTAAGGTTTGTACCAAAATCCTTGTCGCCTTTGGTAATGTGTTTTACCATCCAGCCAAAAGCAGAGAGGCCAAATAGAATAATAACCAAATAGGCAAAAGCAGTGATGATTTTTTTCATCGGGAAATATTGTGGGTCAAAGATAGAGGAAACCATATAAAACCATCTTCTATTTATTCCAATCCAGTGATATCTTAAAACTTGTAAAGCCCTTTTGCTCGCCGTACCTTTAGCGCTCTCAAAAAAGCACAGCATGCAAAAAATAAAGAACTACGTTCAAGGCGAGTGGGTCGAAGGCCAAGGCGAAGAGCTCATTGCCTATGATGCCATTCATGGCGATGCCATCGGAATTGTTTCCAGCGCGGGTTTAGATTATGAAGCCATTTTAGACTATGGCCGTCGAGTTGGAGGCCCCGCCTTACGTAAAATGACTTTTCAGGAAAGAGGTCGCATGCTTAAGGCACTGGCCTTACATCTTGTCAAAATCAAGAATCAGTTTTACGAAACCAGTTTCAAAACCGGAGCTACAAAAATTGACTCCTGGGTAGATATTGAAGGGGGCTTTGGAAACCTTTTTGCCAATGCATCCTTACGCCGCCAATTTCCAGACCTTCCTTATTATGTGGATGGTCAGGCTGCGCCATTATCAAAAGGAGGAACCTTTATTGGTCACCATATTATGGTTCCTAAACGGGGCGTTGCGGTGCACATCAATGCCTTTAACTTTCCGGTTTGGGGAATGCTGGAGAAAATTGCGGTGAACCTAATGGCTGGTGTTCCAGCGGTGGTTAAGCCCTCGGAACACACTTCCTATTTAACCGAGCATGTAGTTCAAGAAATTATAAAATCTAAAATCCTACCAGAGGGTGCCTTACAATTGGTAACGGGTTTAGGTCGCGGTATTATTGACCATGTGCAAACCGGAGACACGGTAACCTTTACCGGTTCTGCTGCAACGGGAAAAAAGCTACAGGCTTTGCCACATATTATTGATCGCTCGGTGACTTTTAACTTGGAGGCCGACTCTTTGAATGCTTCGGTATTGGGTCCGGATGTGGAGCCGGGGATGCCCGAGTTTGACATTTTTGTAAAGGAGGTACACCGTGAAATGACCACTAAGGCGGGTCAAAAATGTACGGCAGTTCGCCGAATCTTGGTTCCGGAAGATAAACTTGAGGCGGTACAAGAGGCGCTTACCGCAAGATTACAGAAAACTACTATTGGTGACCCTCGCGATGAAAAAACTCGTATGGGCTCATTAACCTCTCAGTTACAAGTTGAAAGACTACAGGAAAACATTGAGCGATTGAAGCAATCACAGGAAGTGGTTTATGGCGATTTACGCGACTTTGATGTCCTAGGGGCCCAGAAGGATAAAGGGGCCTTTGTGAGTCCGACCTTATTCCTAAACACAGATCCTTTCAAAAACACTGATGTGCATGACGTTGAATGCTTTGGCCCGGTGTCTACTTTAATACCCTACAAGGGATTAGATCAGGCCGCTGAATTGGCCAATATGGGTAAAGGCTCATTAGTGAGCTCCATTATTACCGCCGATGATAAAATTGGACGTGAATTTGTGGTAGAAGCCGCACATATGCACGGTCGTATTTTGGTTCTCAATGCCAAATCGGCTAAGGAAAGTACTGGTCATGGTTCGCCCATGCCACTCTTAACTCACGGTGGTCCTGGACGTGCCGGTGGTGGTGAAGAGATGGGAGGAAAAAGAGGAATTCTACATTATTTGCAGCGCACGGCTATTCAGGGTCACCCTGATACTATTACCGAAATCACTCAGGTATACCAGCCGGGAGCTTCTCGCCCCGAGGTGGAAAAACACCTGTTCCGTCAGCACTTTGAAGAATTGAAAGTTGGGGATACTGTTTATACGCATCGCCACACCGTGACCGATGCGGATATCGCCAGTTTTGCTCAGGTTAGTGGCGATAACTTCTACGCTCATGTGGATGCAACCTCATTGGAAGGCACCATTTTCGAAGGCAAGGTGGCCCATGGTTATTATGTCCTTTCTAAGGCGGCAGGCATGTTTGTAGACCCCCGTAAAGGGCCAGTTTTATTGAACTATGGTATTGATGAATGTCGTTTCACTAAACCGGTTTATCCAGGAATGACCATTGGGGTGAAATTCACCGTGAAGGAAAAAATCGACCAGGAAAAGCGCAGCGAGGACGACATCGCCAAAGGCATCGTGAAGTTCAATGTAGATGTTTACGATGAAGAGGGAGAAACAGTAGCGCTAGCCACCATTTTAACGATGGTTAAGAAAATTGATCAAAGCCAATAAGATGCTTACCCATTGGCAAGATAGTCCGCCCGAGGCACCATTTTACGCGGTGATTTTCATTTCCCAAAAATCTCAGGATCTTGAAGGCTACTCAGAAATGGATGAGAAAATGATGACCATGGCTCAGGAGCAAGAAGGCTATTTGGGTTATTCATCGGCAAGCACGGCAGCAGGGGGAATTTTCATCTCCTATTGGCGCGACGAAGAAAGTATCGCCAAATGGCGGGCAGATAGGGAGCACGGTGAGGCTAAATCTCAGGCTTCAAAGTGGTATGCCTATTATCACAGCATGATTGCTAGGGTGGAGAGTTCAAAAGTTCATGGTCAGTGGCTCGAGGCTATTGGCGGTGACCATTTATAGAAACGAAAAAGCTTAAAAATTCAAATTCAAATGTCAGACGCATTAGAACAAGGTTATATTAAAACTGAAATTAAAGATGGTTTAGCCACCATCGAATTCTTTCACCCCCTCAGTAATTCCCTGCCAAGCAAGTTGTTACGGGAATTAGCGGATGCTATAAGTGCTGCGGGTGAGGATGATTCGGTTAAAGTTATCTTACTTAAATCGGCAGGAGAGCGGGCCTTTTGTGCAGGAGCCTCTTTTGATGAGCTAATCTCTATCCAAGATATGGATCAAGGGAAAAAATTCTTTAGCGGCTTTGCCAATGTGATTAATGCGATGCGTAAATGCCCCAAGTTTATCGTGGGTCGCGTACATGGCAAAGCGGTAGGCGGAGCAGTAGGTTTAGCGTCCTCGGTTGATTATTGCTTTGCGACTAAATTCGCAAGTGTTAAGCTAAGCGAATTGGCGGTAGGCATTGGCCCCTTCGTGGTTGGTCCGGCAGTGGAGCGCAAGATTGGATTAAGCGGTATGAGTGAATTAGCGATTAATGCCACGGAATGGCGCGATGCCCAATGGGCACACCAGCGGGGATTGTACTACCACTTGCACGATAGCGTGGAAGAAATGGATAAAGAAATTGAGGCCCTAATCGAGCGTTTAAAGGGCTTTAACCCAGAAGCGATGGCCGAATTGAAAAAGGTTTTCTGGCGCGGCACTGAGAATTGGGACGACTTGCTAGCCGAGCGCGCCGCAATGTCTGGGAAATTGGTACTTTCCGACTTTACAAGAAACGCTATCCAAGCATTTAAAAAGAAATAAAATGAAAAAGCTTTCCTTGATTTTAGCCTTGGTCCTCGGCACTCAGCTGAGCGCACAGGAGGAAGATAAAAAAGGTCCTTGGGCAACCGGAGGAAATTTCGGTTTGCAGTTTACCCAGGCTTCCTACACTAACTGGCAGGCAGGTGGAGTGAATTCGATTGCTGGGAATTCGATTGTTAACCTTTTTGCCAATTACGACCCTAATGAGAAGTGGAGTTGGAATAATAGCCTCACCCTGGCTTATGGCTTAAACTATCAAGACACAATCTTCAATAAAACCGAGGACCGCATTGAGCTGGAGTCGCGATTGGACTACAATAAAAGTAAGCATTGGAACTATTCCGCCTTACTTAATTTCCGTTCCCAGTTTGCGCCAGGCTTTAAAAACCCGGGGGAGTCGGGCGACGCTTTACGGATTTCAGACTTTCTTGCACCGGCTTATTTGATCAACAGTTTTGGTGCCACTTATAAGGACGAACACCTCACCGCTTACCTCTCGCCTTTAACTTCAAAAACAACTTTTGTGATGGTCGACCGCCTCGCTCAGGCGGGCGCTTTTGGGGTAAAGGATTCCAATAATATTCGTTTTGAAGTGGGGGCTTATGTGAATTTAACTTACAAGCAAAAGCTTTGGGACAATGTGGACCTACAGGCCCGGGTAGACCTCTTTAGTAATTATGCGGAAGACCCTACGCTTATTGATGTGAACAGCGAATTATTGCTTTTCTTTCAAGTCAACGATTACATAAAGGCAAATATAACCTTGGCCTATATTTATGATCATGACGTGAAGTTTGACCTCGACGATAATCCTGCTACTGCGGGGGTGCCGCGGGGCCAGTTTAAGCAGGTTTTAAGCATTGGCTTTAGCTACAGTTTCGGGGCTAAAAAAGATTAAAAGCCTTTTGGCTGATGAGAATTAGGCTGCCTCTAAGGGCGGCCTTTTTTATTGATTTACTTCCATGAGGCTCTTCGCCGAGCATTTGCGATATTTGCAGAGCAAAACATCTACTATGTCTTCAAGCCCGAAAACTTCAGAGAAAAAATTGGATCAAGAGACTGCTTTAAAGGCCTACCGCCTAATGAGTATGTCCAAGCAAATGGCCGAATTATATGAAGCCAACAAAGAAGTTACGGCTAAGTATGTGCATGCCTCTTCGCGCGGACATGAGGCTATCCAATTAGCCCTGGGCTTACAGTTGAAGCATTATGATTATGTGTCGCCCTATTATCGCGATGACTCAATTTTGCTTTCGATAGGGATGAGGCCCTACGACTGCATGTTGCAATTGCTAGCAAAACGCGATGACCCTTTCAGTGGTGGCCGAAGCTATTACTCGCATCCTAGTTTGAAAGATGCGGATAAACCTAAGATTCCTCACCAATCTTCCGCCACCGGAATGCAGGCTATTCCTACTGCAGGGGTGGCCATGGGGATTCAGTACCGTGAAAAAATGGGTTTAGCTGAGGAGGCGGAGAAGGCAATTGCCGTTTGTTCCATTGGTGATGCGGCAATGACCGAGGGAGAGGTCTCCGAAGCTTTGCAAATGGCCGCCCTAAAGCAATTCCCTTTGCTCTTTTTGGTACAGGATAATGAATGGGATATTTCCGCTAATGCCAAAGAAACTCGCGCTCAAAATGCAGCGGAGTTTGCCAGGGGATTTCATGGTATTGAAACAAGAAGCATAGACGGCTCCAATTTCGAGGAGTCTTATAATACCGTTCAGGAAGTATTGGCAATTATGCGCGAAGAGCGCCGCCCCTTCTTGATTCACGCTAAGGTGCCCTTATTAGGTCACCATACATCAGGAGTGCGCAAAGAGTGGTACCGCGATGATTTAGAAGAACATGCTCAACGCGACCCACATCCAAAACTACATCAGTATTTGTTGGATCAGGGTCTTTCCGAAGAGGAGTTGAATAAAATTTATGAGGAGGCTGGAGCAACCGTAAAGGCTGATTATGAAGAGGCTTTAAAGCAGGAGGATCCGCGCCCGGAAGACCTCTTTACGCATGACTTTGAGCCAAGCCCAATTACCGAAGAAAAAGGAGAGCGCAGTCCGTCTGGCAAGGATAAAACGGTAATGGTAGACGCGGCATTATTTGCGATCCAAGAGTTAATGGCCGAGCATAAAGAAGCCCTGCTTTATGGTCAGGATGTTGGCGGCCGCTTAGGCGGTGTTTTCCGTGAAGCGGCGACTCTTGCCCAAAAGTTTGGTGACGAACGGGTATTTAACACCCCCATTCAAGAAGCCTTTATTATTGGTTCAACCGTTGGGATGAGCGCCGTTGGACTTAAGCCCTTTGTTGAGGTTCAGTTTGCCGATTATATCTGGCCAGGCCTTAATCAGCTCTTTACAGAAGTGAGTCGTAGTAACTATTTATCAAATGGTAAATGGCCAGTGAGTGCAGTTATTCGCGTGCCTATCGGTGCTTATGGCAGCGGTGGACCTTATCACTCTTCCAGTGTAGAAAGTGTGCTTACTAATATCCGCGGTATTAAAATCGCCTATCCGAGTACGGGGGCAGATCTTAAAGGCCTAATGAAAGCAGCCTATCACGATCCCAATCCGGTGGTAATGCTGGAGCATAAGGGTCTATATTGGTCTAAAATTAAAGGTACTGAGGACGCAAAAACCGTAGAGCCTTCCGAAGATTATGTAATTCCCTTTGGTAAAGGTCGCATTGCTTATGAGGCCAGTGAA
The DNA here is from genome assembly GCA_913055685.1 of uncultured Flavobacteriales bacterium. Lineage (GTDB taxonomy): Bacteria > Bacteroidota > Bacteroidia > Flavobacteriales > Schleiferiaceae > Croceimicrobium. The sequence continues at coordinate 490,213 of CAJXKC010000001.1, read as the reverse complement.
GAAAGCATTAGCAATAATGAAAGTTTGCTGGTAATCACTTATGGAATGGGGGTTTACTGGGCCAAAGAAGCGCGCAAGGCTTTAGATCATAAAGTAGAGGTAGTAGATCTTCGTACCCTTTATCCCCTAGACGAGGAATTGATTTTAGAGCGGGTACGCAAACACCACAAGGTGCTTATTGTAACCGAAGAGCCTAGCCGTAACGGTTTCTCCCAGGGTCTCGCCGGCTGGATTCAGCAAGAAGCTTTCGAAAGCCTAGATGCCCCTGTAATGGTAATTGGTGCCGAAAACATGCCGGCTATACCATTAAATAGCACCTTGGAAGCAACCATGATTCCAAATGCGAAAAAAGTCCAAGAAAAATTAGAGCATTTAGCTCGCTACTGAATTGAGTTCTAAAACTCGGAAGCGATAATTAAACTCTTTGAATAAAGTGCGGCGATTATAAGTAATCGCTGGTGCTGAATGTCGATTATTAATTAGTCGAATTCGGCCCTCACATTTCGAGTCCCCACTCGAAAGAAAGATTTTGTTTAGTATTCCCATTTTCCCCTCATTTTGATGAACCCAAGGTAAAAAGTGTGATTCAATAAAACAAGGGCAAAGAGCTATTTTACAGTCAATTAGCCTGTATTCCGCGCCAGACCTAAGAAAAAGCGACACACTTATTAACAACTTATAAACAGGCGAATTATTGCCTGCGAATAATTAGTTTTTACTAGCCGTCGCTGTCTCAGGGATTTACCAAAGAAAGCTTGGAATTTTTAATGAATGAGCATTGGGTGCAATGTGATGCCGGTTTTGTAGGTGATTTTGCTTAAAAAGAAAGTTTTAGTCAAAAAGAAAGGGGAAGCTTTAGATACTTCCCCTCTTGTTTCAAACTAAATCAAAACAATTAACCAAACCTTAACCTGACATAAATAACTAGAGATGAAGGCCTTGGTTCACGCTGATTTAAAAAAAACCGCAAATATTTTATAAGTTCCTGATAATCAAGGAGAATAATTTCTAACCACCGCAGTTAAAGCACACATTATCACGGTCTAAGAGCCAAATTAGGCTGGCTAAAGTGGCCGATCCCATGGTGAACTCACGTGGGTTTACCGATTCAAAGGTATCTAGAGCAGAATGATGCACCTCAAAATAGCGATGGCTATCTGGTCTTAGCCCAATAAGTACAATGTCGTCACTTTGCAGCTGACCAATATCGGCCCCTGAGCCGCCACTGGAGAACTGATAGATGCCATAAGGTTCTAGAAGTTTTCGGTAGCCCTTAATGCGTTCCACCATCTCTGGACTAGTTTGCATGCTAATCCCTTTGGGGGTAAAGCCACCCCCATCGCTTTCCATCGCAATCACGTGGCGCATTTCCATGTTCTTAGCATTACGGGCATATACTTTAGCTCCGCTTAAACCAAACTCTTCGTTCATATACCACACTAAGCGCAAGGTTCGCTTAATCGGGTAATTTAGTTTTTTTAATAGATGAAGGGACTCCAAGGCATGCATGCTACCAGCGCCATCATCATGAGCACCGGTACCCAGCTCCCAAGAGTCGATATGTCCGGAGACCAAGATGATTTCCTCAGGTCTTTCGCTGCCGGGCAAGTCCGCGATTAGATTGTAGCTGTAATTAGAGTCCAGCCATTCACTATTAATTTGAAATTTCACTAATAGGTCTGGGTTTTCTTTCAAGCTACGATGCAAAAGCTCGGCATCATAAGTGCTCAAAGCGCCCGAAGGGATTTTTTTAACATCGGGTGCATAGCGCATACTACCGGTATGCGGGTATTTATTAATGCTGCTCGATAAACTGCGTATAACCACACCAATCGCTCCTTTCTTGGCCGCTTCAATAGTTCCACCCCAGCGTTGTTTCACCGCCGAACCATAGGCAAAGCCGGTGTTAATATAGGTGGGGTCCATGGGAATATTGTAAAAGGCGATTTTCCCCTCTAGATCTAGCGTGTCAAGGGCTTCAAAACTGGGGATTTCCACCACTTGAGCCTGAAGTCCTCCGGCAGGAGTGGCTATGGACCCACCTAAGGCCGTGATGGCCATTTCGGTTTCATCAATTCCTTCAACTATCCAGGCTTTTTCTTGCGATCCGCGCACCCAATGGGGCACTTTTACCGCTTGCAAACTGGTTTTAAAGCCCATCGAATCAAGCTTAGCTTTAAAGTAAAGAAGGGAAGAAGTAGCTTGTTCACTCCCTGCAAAGCGAGGACCTAAGCCACAGAGCTCTCCCAGCCATTTGTAGCCTTGTTGTTCATTAAGGGCTAGATTGTAAATCTCACGGATACTTTCGGCGGTGCTGTCGTTTTGGGCCTTTACGAGGCCAATGCTTCCAAATCCAATTAGAAGCGCACTAAAGTATTTTATCATCCGGCTGCCATTTGCATTAAAATTCCACATATATAAGCGCCATAAGTTCCCAAGGCATAACCTAGTACAGCCAGTAATACACCAACCGGAGCCAAGCTTGGGTGGAAGGCTGCGGCTACTACCGGTGCTGACGCAGCACCACCAATATTGGCCTTTGAGCCTACCGCTAAGAAGAAGAATGGGGCTTTAATTATTTTCCCAATCACAAAGAGTAAACCCACGTGGAAGGCCATCCAGGTTAAACCCACCAAGAAGAGACCCGGGTTTTCAAAGATGCCCAGGATATTCATCTTCATGCCAATGGTTACTACTAGAATGTAAATAAACACGCTGCCTATTTTGGAGGCACCCGCTCCTTCATAATTCCGAACCTTAGTGAAGGATAAGATTATACCAACCGTGGTGGCAATTACGATAAGCCAGAAGAAACCAGAGCCTAAACTAAAACGCTCTGCTAAATAGGGAGCATGCTCACTAATCGCTGGGGCAATGGTATCGGCTAGTAAATGGGCCAAACCGGTTGCGCCAAAGGCGATACCTAAAATTACGGTGAGATCCACAAAGCTGGCAATACGGGCAATTTTTTGTGAAAACTCTTGCATATGATCTTTAAGGCTGGTTACGGCACGGGCATCCGCCTTAAAGAACTTGTCGATACTATCCGACTTACCAACTCCTAATAATAGAAAGGCCATCCAAATTTCGGCGACAATAATGTCTACGGTAATCATCACCGAGTAAATCTTACCTGAAATCTGACCATTCTCTCCAAAGATTTCGAACATTGCAGCCTGATTTGCTCCTCCACCAATCCAAGAACCAGCAATGGTGGTCATACCGCGCCAAATTTCATCGGTTCCCACGCCAACTACATCTGGTGCAATAGCGCTAAATAGAAGAATGGCCAATGGTCCGCCTAAAACAACCCCTACTGTACCGGTAAAGAACATGATTAAGGCTTTGGGCCCTAGCTGAAAGACTTCTTTGAGGTTTATACTCAGGGTAAGTAAGATTAAACTCGCCGGTAATAGATAACGAGAGGCAACGAAGTACAGCTGCGATTTTCCCATAAAGGGTTCGATCAGATGACGGTCGATTTCCTCATTAATCACAAAGTTTTTAAAAGCTTTAAAGCTGTTGATGTCTCCCATAGCATAGCCTTGCTCCATTAAGAATTGCTTGGCCGCGGCCACATCAATCCAATGCGGAGAGATTATTCCTAGGGTGCTAAAAAGGGAGGGTAAGAAATAGCAGAGCAGCAGGGTAGGAATAATGGTATAAAACTTTTTAAAGGCAGGCATTTCGCTGGTGCGAAAAATGGCCAAGAGTAAGGCCATTAAAATACCAAAGACCACAGCATCGTTGGTGATTAAAGGAATGTCGGATACTACTTCTTCCATAGGTGTTTTTTGCTTTGAAGCCCAAATGTAAGGATTGCCCCGCGATCTAAGACTTTGTCTTGGTATCGTCCTCTTTTTTGCTGGAGCCTTGCTGGGCTTTGGGCTATTGATTTACTGGTCTATGCCCTTTCCTACCTTTGGTTTTTTGGCCTTTCGGCGGATGGGGATTCTGCTCTTTAGTTTGTTCGCTCTCCTCAGACCGTGCTTTTTTCTTTTCTTCTTGCTTTGCTTTTGGCCCTTGCTTTTCGGAGTTTCCGGCTTTTTTACTAAAGTTTTTGTTTCGCTTTTTTCGTTTTGGCTTAGCGCCTAAATCCGCATCGGCGCGCACGAATTTTTCCCTTTCCATTAAACTGGTCATATTTCCACCGAGAGCGACCAAAAACTTATCGCCGCGTTTTTCGAGAATCTGACCTTTGATTCCAGAGTCGACCATTCGGATTTCCATGCCAATTGCCACCTCCTCTTTGAGGTATTTATCCAATTTCTGGTGATGCTGCTTCACCTCTTTACGATGGCTTTTGCCTTCTTCCTTTTGAACTTCGCCTGAGCGTTGATTGAGCATAGCAATAAAGCGCGCCACAATTTCCTTTTTGTCTTTTTGACCTTTTTGGTCCATCCAAGACTCAATCAGTTTATTGAAACGCTGACCCCAATACATTAGTCGGTCTTGTTCCTCATTAAGCCTACTATGCTTCTGTACTTTTTCCTCCAGTTTCGCAATGCGTTCCTCTTGTTGCTTTTCGAGCTTTCTTAATTTTTGAAGCTCCTCTTCCTGCGCAGCCCTTACCTTTTCTATGGCTACCTTATCCTGTTGAATCTGAACCAAAAGTTTATCTACCTCAAGGGTGTTTTGTTGTACTCGGCCTCTAGCGTCTTCGATAATATGCTTGGGTATTCCGCTCCTTTGCGCTACTTCGAAAGTGTAGGAGCTCCCTGGCTGACCAATCTGTAGTTCATAACGTGGGTTAAAAGTCTTTTGCTCGAAGAGCATGGCACCATTTATAACTCCTGCTGTTTCGGCGGCCAGAGCTTTAATGGCATTGAAGTGGGTGGTCATAATCCCATAGGCACCATAGGCATTAAGGCGCTCTAGAAATACTTGAGCTAGAGCAGAGCCCAATTCGGGATCAGAACCCGATCCAAATTCATCAATAAGTAAAAGCGTGCTGGAGTCGGTATAGGTTAAAAAGTGCTCCATTTTCTGCAGTTTGGAGCTATAAGTACTCAATTCGTTTTCGATGCTTTGCGCATCGCCGATATCGCCAAGAAGTTGTTCAAATAAGCAAAACTTGGACTCAGGGTGAACTGGCACCGCTAAACCGCATTGCAACATAATTTGAAGGAGTCCTACCGTTTTAAGAGAAAGAGATTTACCCCCCGCATTTGGACCACTAATTACCAAAAGGCGTTGCCGGGCATTTAGCTCTAAATTAAGCGCGACGGTTTCTTTGTTCTTTTCCTTATTGAAATGCCTTAGTACCGGGTTAAAGGCTTCTTTCAGGTAGAGTTTTTTCTCACTAAGAATTTCGGGGTAACAGGCTTCTTCTCGCTGGGCGAATAAGGCTTTAGCCCGACAGAAGTCAAGCCAAATAAGGGTTTCGCTTACTGCCTCTAAGTGCTCTCGATAGGGCGAGAGCAGGGTAGTGAGCTCTCGCATGATGCGCTTGATTTCTTCTTTTTCCCCTTCCAGTAACTCGGCAATTTCATTGTTTATTTCGACTGTCTCCCCCGGTTCTATGAAGGCAATACTGTGTCGATTGGAGCTACCGTGTAAAATCCCCTGCACTTGGCCTTTAAAACTCGATTGAATAGCTAAGACCCGCCGGTCTTCGGAAACAGTTTCATCAAAGTCTGCGACATAGCCTTTATCCCGCCACTTCTTTAATACCCGATTAAAGATGCGGTCGGCCGAGGCTCGTTTCCGAACCAGATCGCGCCGTATTCGGTTGAGTTCCGGTGAGGCATTGGAGCGCACGATTCCTCTTTCATCCAAAACGCGATCAATCTCTTCAGTGATAAACTTTTCAGAGGGTAAAAACTGAACCCTTTCCCAAAGAGCCGGTAGGCGCTCTTTTTTGGTGCTGATAAATCGCTCCAAGTGTTTATAGTTAAGCACCGTGGTACGAATATCGACGAACTGTTCCTCCCTTAAGGCATGGCCTTTAACACTTAGCTTCGATAGAAAGCTATCCAAGCTAGGGAACTCTGCGGTGGGAAAACTTTCCTCGGAAAGGAGAAGGGCTAAAATTTGATCACTTTGAGCAATGCTTTCTGCCAATTCTGAGGCATTGCTTATAGGCAATAGCCTTAAGGCTTGTTCTTTTGTTCTGAGGTTAGAGCAAAAGCGAGCCAGCTCCTTGCGGATGAATTCAAAGTCGAGCGCCTGTGCTAAGTCAGGGGGATAGAGTTGCAAAAAGTGTAATTTTTCACAAAATAAAGACTTAGAGAGGATATTGTTCGCGCTGGCTAAAGATAATGCGCTATTCCTACGGCGATGGTCCATACCCTATGGCCGTAGATTCTTTGATCGAGGTATAATGTGGGTGTCCACTCCTAGCGGTCATTTAATGGGACTTCAGCTTCTATACCCACTCGAATAAGCAGGTTATAGCTATTCGGGAAGCAAAGGTCTACTTTGCATGCAAAAAGAAAGAAGACTTATTTACCTAGAGCTGGAAATAAAAAGCCCGGCATCATTCGACGCCGGGCTTTAGGTGATTCCTGCAGATAGGAATCACCTCCAACCACCTCCAAGTGTTTGGTATAATCTGATTTCACTAATGAGCTGCTCCTTTTTGGTTTCGATTAGTTCGAACTTCGACTCTAAAGCATCTCTTTGGGTCATTAATACTTCCATATAATCGGCTCGAGCCGACTTAAACAGGTCGTTTACAATACTTACAGATTGGTTTAAGGCATCTACCTCTTGCCTTCGCAGTGCTAAGCCTTCTTTTAAGTTCTGGAGTTTAGCCACCTGGGTACTTACTTCCAGATAAGCCGAGAGCACTTTTTGCTCATATTCAAAGGCGGCTTTTACTTGCAGTGCTCCTGCATTTTTATAGTTTGCCTTTAGAGCCCTTCGATTAACTAAAGGGGAGCTGATATCGCCGGCCAGTCCAAAGAGTAGTGATTCTGGTCCTATCAAAAGGTAGGAAGGGTTAAAGGCCTGCAAACCGAGGCCGCTGTTTAGCCCGAGGGAGGGGTAAAAGTCGGCTTTGGCCACCTTAACCTTTAGATTAGCAGCTTGTAATTCTTGTGCTGCAGCTCTAATGTCGGGGCGGTTTTCCAGAAGGTCAAGTGGTTCGCCGCATTGGAGCTGGCCCTCTTCTATATCCAGAATACTACCTTTATGACGCTTAATTCCGTTTTGGTATTTACCAATCATTAGATTGAGCTTATTCTCATTGGCAACAATGGCTTGATTAAGCTGGAAAAGCATCGATTTACTGCGAAAAACTTGAGCTTCAAATCGCTTTACGGCTAATTCATTCACTTTTGAAGCTTGCTTTTGAAGCCTTACGATTTCCAGGGCATTACTCTGAATTTGAATATTGCGTTGTAAAATCTCCTTTTGATTATCGAGGGCTAAAAGCTCGTAATAGGTACTAGCGATTTCGGTAATAAGCTGGGTAATCATGAAATTACGACCTTCAACTGAAGCTAAGTATTCTGCTGCGGCAGCATCATTGGCTTGATGAAGTTTGTTCCAAATATCGATCTCCCAACTAGCAACAGCTCCGAGGGTAAAATCTGGAACTGGATCCGGCATTGCCTTGCCCGGTTCTATTTCTGTATTTGCTTCGCTTGCACCCAGCGGGGTATAGCGCGCTTTTTTATCCAAACCTGCCCCGGCTTTGAGATTCACACTTGGTAAGTATTCACCCTTTCGGGCTTCAATCTCATTCTTATAAATCAACATTTCCTGAAGCCGAATGCTCAATTCTTGATTATGGCCAAGGGCTGTGTCTATAAGGGCAACCAAGGCGCTGTCCTTAAAATAATCCCGCCAATTGATTTGGGCTTGATTGAGCGTATCCGAACATTCTTGAAATGTTTCGGGAATAGGGGTTTTAGCTACTTTCGTTTGAATTTGGGGCACGCATGAAGTCAGGAAAGTAATGGCTATTACCAATAGCCCTATGGTTCTAATTGAGGTTGATTTCATCCTTTAATTGCTTTGATCATTATCGCTTTCTAATTCAGGTGCATAGGACTCGGTGTAGGGGCTATTATCTTCGTCCTTAATAAGACTTTTTCCTTCGGCTAGACCCCCAAAAATGTAGTAGAGACCGGGTACAATAATTACCCCGAAAAGGGTACCAAAGAGCATTCCTCCTAAAGCAGAGGCGCCAATAGTGCGGTTGCCTATTGCTCCGGGGCCATGGGCTATAACTAGGGGTATTAGTCCTGCAATAAAAGCGAATGAAGTCATTAATATGGGACGAAATCGTACTCTTGCCCCCTCAATTGCGGACTTAAGAACCGACATGCCTTGCTGGTTTTTTTGTACGGCGAACTCCACAATAAGCACAGCATTTTTTCCAAGCAAGCCAACCAACATTACCAAACCTACCTGTGCGTAAATGTCATTGGCAAGTCCCATGAACTTTAGCAATAGGAAAGACCCAAAAACACCTGCTGGTAAGGAGAAAATCACCGCCAATGGCAGAATGAAACTTTCGTATTGAGCGGCTAGAACCAAGTAAACAAAACCCAAAACAATAAAGAAGATATACAAGGCCTCATTACCCCTTTCAACCTCATCTTTAGATAAGCCGAGCCAATCGATGTCATAGCCTCGAGGCAGTACCTTTTCTGCTACATCTTGGATCGCAGCGATGGCTTCGCCAGAGCTATAGCCATCGGCGGGAGAGCCATTAATGGCTGCCGAGGTGTACATATTGTAGCGGGTAATTTCGTTTAGTCCCTGCGTTTTAACAATTTTCATAAAGGAAGAGTAGGGGACCATTTCGTCGCGATTGTTTTTCACGTAGAGCTTCATGATATCCTCCGGTAAGCGGCGGTACTCGGGAGCCGCTTGGACGTAGACCTTATAAAAACTACCGAAACGGATAAAGCCTTGTTCGTAAGTAGAGCCAATTAGGATGCCTAGATTATCCATAGCCTTTCCAATTGAAACTCCTTTTTGCATGGCGGCCTGGTTATCGATCTCGATCTTGTACTGAGGGTAATTAGCCGCAAAAAAGGTAAATAGCCCTTTAAGCTCTGGTCTTTCCGCCAAGGCCGCCATAAACTCTTCGTTCACTTTTTCAAAGGCTTTGTAATCATCGCTGTTGGTTTTATCCAATAGCCGTAAGGCAAAGCCACCCGCGGCACCATAGCCAGGAACTGCCGGAGGCTGGAAAAATTCGATAGTCGCACCTTTAAGCTGATGCGATTCTTCCTCCAATTCTTCCATGATCTCCCAAACGGTTTTATCGCGCTTCGACCAGGGCTCAAGGTTTATTAAACAAGTTCCTGCATTTGAACCACGACCTTCGGTTAAAACCTCATAACCGGCAAGGGCGGAAACGGACTGAATACCCTCTACTTCCTCGGCAATCTCCTGCAATTGTCTGGAAATTTCGTTGGTGCGCTCCAGGGTAGATCCGGGTGGAGTTTGGATTATGGCATAGATCATACCTTGATCCTCACTAGGAATAAAGCCCGAAGGTAAATTGCTGGAAATTCCAAAAATGCCCAGACCAAATAGAACTAAGATTCCAAAGGTCAATACCCGCCTATGGACAATGCGCTTAAGGACTTGGCTATATTTTCCGGTCAGTTTTTCAAAACCACGGTCAAAAGCGCTTAAGGCTTTTTCTAGCGGGTTTTGTTTGCGCTCCTTACCATGCTTGTTCTTTAGAATCATAGCCGAGAGAACCGGGGTGAGGGTGAGGGCCACTAAGCCAGAAAGAATGATTGCCGTGGCCATGGTTATCGAAAACTGCCGATAGAAAATACCTACGGGACCCGACATAAATGCTACCGGGACAAAAACAGCAGCCATTAATAAAGTTATGGCTATTACCGCCCCACTTATTTCATGCAAAACAAGCTTTACCGCTTGATAGGGACTAATATTGGGAAGCTCATGCATTTTAGCATGCACTGCCTCTACTACTACAATCGCATCATCCACTACAATGCCAATGGCAAGTACCAAGGCAAAAAGGGTAATAAGATTAATAGTTAGCCCAAAAGCCTGCATAAAAATGAAGGTGCCGATAAGAGAAACCGGCACCGCCAGAGTCGGAATAAGGGTAGATCGCCAATCGCCTAAGAACAAGAATACCACTAAGGCAACCAGAATAAATGCCTCTCCCAGGGTGTGGATTACTTTATCGATAGAGGCATCTAAAAAGCCTGAAACATCATAGCTGATTTCAAAATCCATTCCCGGCGGAAAGCGCTCGGTTTTAATTTCTTCAAGCTTCTCTTTTACCTCCTCAATAACCTCACTAGCATTACTGCCATAAGTTTGCTTTAAGGTGATTGCCGCTGAAGGACGATTATCCAAATTGGAATAGATATCGTAAAATTCACTACCAAACTCCACTCTCGCGATATCCTTTAAATGAAGGACCTCGCCCTCTGAACTTGCCCGAATAATAACATTTTCATATTCCTCGGGCTTATTATAGCGACCGGGGTAAGTGAGCACGTATTCTAGGGCTTGAGAGGTTTTACCCGAGCTCCGACCAATCCGGCCCGGGGAGCCAATTATGCTTTGTTCGGCTAGAGCCTCCATAATCTCCTCGGTTGACACATTGTAGGCGCGCATCCGATCGGGCTTAAGCCATATGCGCATAGCATATTGTCGGCTACCTAAAACCTTAGCCTGACCAACTCCGTGAAGTCGCTTTAACTCTGGAAGGATATTAACGCTCGCATAGTTGTATAAGAACTTTTGATCGGCGCCTTTTGCTTCACTGAAGAGGTTAACGTACATCAGCATATTGGGCTGAGATCTACTAACAATAATCCCTTCTCTTTGTACTAGAGGCGGAAGCCGGTTTGTAACCTGTTCGATGCGGTTTTTGACACTAACTACCGCTTGGTTTGGATCGGTTCCTAATTCAAATACTACCTGTATAGTGGCTTCGCCCGCACTGGTAGCATCGGAAGTCATATATTTCATGCCAGGTGTACCGTTAATAGCCTTCTCCATTGGCACTAAAACTGACTTTACAAGTACATCTGCGCTGGCCCCAGGATAGGCGATAAATATGTTAACCCTTGGAGGAGCAATGGAGGGAAACTGGGATACAGGAAGTGAATTGATTGCGAGGATTCCCAGGAAGATGATAACCAAGGAAATACTGATCGACAATACGGGTCGATGAATGAACTTTTTAAACATGACAATAGCTTATTCTGCGTAAAGTTTCAGTTCTTCAATCACCGACCTCGGGTTTTCCACCTTTGGGTCTATGCTTTTGCCATCGCGTACTTTGCGTAATCCTTCGAGTAGAACCCATTCACCCTCAGCGAGACCGGCAGATACGACATAAAGGTCTTCAAGTTCATGTGCTATTTGGATTTCTTTTTGCGAAACCAATCCCTCTTGATTTACCACAAAAACAAATTTTTTATCCAAAATTTCGAAGCTGGCCTTTTGTGGAATAATAAGCGCATCACGAAGCTTTTGCTTCATAATAATATTACCGGTTTCTCCATGTCGCAGTAAACCCTCTGGGTTCGGGAAGGTGGCTCTAAAAGGAATGTTGCCGGTTTCGTTATCAAACTCCGCCTCGATGGTGTTTAGAATTCCAGAATGCGCAAAGATTTGGTTATTGGCCATGCGTAGTTCAAGCTTGGTAGTTTCACCGGGCTTTATTTCGCCTTGAAACTCTAGGTATTCCGCTTCAGGAACGTTAAAGTAGACCCACACCTCATGATTATCGGAGAGGGTACTAAGGAGATCTCCTTCGTCTACTAAACTTCCTTCTCTTACGTGAAAACGATCGATGATCCCATCGAAGGGAGCTTTAATTTCGGTAAAGGAATAGTGTGCCTCCGCTAAGGACACTTCAGCTTTAGCGCGGTCATAACCGGCTTTAGCCATGGCTAATTCTGCAGCAGAGACAACATTGCGTTCGGCCAGTGATTTGGTGTTCTGGTATTCAATTTCACGAATCTTAGCTTCGGCCTGGGCTTTTTCCAATTCTGCTTTGAAAAAGTTCGGCATTAATTTAAAGAGCAACTGCCCTTTGTGCACCATCTGACCCTCATCGATGAAAATATGCTCCAAATAGCCTCGTTCCAGGGCGCGCAGCTCGATATGACGAACCGATTGAATTTGACAAACGTATTCTTTTTGAAGGGTGGTGTCCAATTTAAGCGTTGGACAAACGCTGAAAGAATTATCGTGACTGGCCTCGTGATGGTTTTCGGGATTACAAGCCGTACTTAATGTACCAGCTAGCAGGGCAAGCCAAAGCATTTTTGGTCCTTTCATTTGTATTTTTTTAAGGAATAAAGAATCTCCTGAAGCCTATGCTTCAAGATTGAAAATCACTGATTTTTTAAATCGGTGTAAACCAATGAAAGGGACCTAGCAGTCTAAATTAACTGACTAAAGAGAAGGTAAAGCTTTGAGGCTTTATGGGCTAGTAGATGGACTAAGGATGATCTGCCATTTCCTTGAAGGTGCTGGTCTGAGTTTTGAACCTCGGAAAAGTCGGAAGCATCAAAATCAAATTCCAGAATTTCTTCCTCTGCTTCAAATTCGGCGGTAGTAGGATTATGCGCCAGGTATAAACGCTGACTAATATCCTGTTTAGAAAGCTCGAAAACTTGATTTTCTGTAGGGCCTTCTACAGCAGCTTGAACCAATGAAACATTAAAGAGACTAATGCCAATTAGCAAGACTATTTGCCAAGAGCGTCTAAAAAGCGAATTTAAAGCGAGTTGTTTCATTGTCTGCGATGCAAAATTAGCTAATGTGTTATGGCTCGCGCAAGAATTTTGTTAAAAACATACAACTGCTTATCGAATATACGTATCGTTTTGTGGTTATTTAGAATCGATATTGGAAAACCAAGTGACTGAAAATCAAATTTTTATTAAGCCTTTTTGTGCCTTTATAGGAGTTAGTTTTTTCTATTCATGGTCTATTTATTCATCGAGGATTTTTGCCTGTTCGACTCTTATTCCGACCAGTTTAGCGAGAACTAAATTTTAAGAAAAAGCTTCCTTGTATCATTGCGGTATAATAGCAAGAGGCTATGAAGTTACTCCAGCATATCAATCAAAACTACGGAGGCTACGCCCGTGAGCTAGCTACTCAGCTGATGGCTTCTATTTATGAAGAGCAGGAACACCAAAATAAGTTTGTTTTGTTTGGTAGAGGAAGGACTGGGAGTACACTGCTCACCGATTTACTAAATTCCAGTAATGAGGTAGATTGTGATAAAGAAATCTTTAACCGTCCGGTACGATCTCCACAGTCTTTTTTAGCTTCTAGAGAGAATTTGTTTAGCAAGCCGGTGTACGGATTTAAACTTTTGTCTTATCAGTTACGCAATTACCTAAACCCGAGTGACCCCAATGCTTTTATGCGCTTTTTAAGCGAAGAGCTTGGTTATAAGATTATTTTCCTTCGACGCGACAATTTATTGCGTCAGACCTTAAGCAAGCACTATGCAGAACATAGAAATGCTTGGCATGATAAAGGGAACAGTGCGCATCGCCCTAAGATGAAGGTGCATGTGCCCACCCTTATGAATCATTTACAAGAAGGAAGAATCCTCGACTGTTATGAAGAAGATGCATTAGAGGGATTAGACTATCTAACGATTACCTATGAAGAGGATTTAAAAACGGTAGAAGCGCAAGAGGAAACTATTCATCGGGTATGTGAATACCTCGGGATTGAGCACTTTGAGCCTAGCACCTCCTTGCGAAAAATCACTTCGGAAGCTCTCGAAGATTTTGTTGAGAATGTCGAAGAACTTCGAGCGGAACTCAAAAGGACCCCTTACCGTCTATTAATAAACTAATCTGACAATAAAATTGGTCAATTAGAAAGACCAATTATCAAGGTTTAAAACGATAAAAGATTTAATCTAATTTTCCATTCGTCGGATAAAATGACCATTTCAACCGGTTCTGACCCTTCTCCAACGAATTAAATAAAAACACCTGTTCAGATTGGGGATTTTTATTGAAAATTCAAAGTTATGCTTACTGCATTGTATGGTCCGTCCTTCTTGCTTTTCGTATTATCTTATTTCGCATCGAAAGTGAGGAAAAAAGCGCCAAGGATATACAAGGAGCCCAAGGAAGACAGTAAACTTGATTTCCGAACCCTTTTTTGGGTTTAAGGAATTAAGTTAACTTAACCAAAAGACCTTGCTGGTCCTTTTCGACTAAAATCCATCCGCTTTTCGTTAAGCTTTTCACGGTTTTATCCCATTGTTTATTCGATAAACCGGCTTTTTCTTTCAAGGCCGTTAGGTCCATTTGGCCTTCTGGCTTAAGGATTTCATAAACGAGCTTTTCATTGTCGTTTAATTCAACTTTTTTCTCTGCTTTCTTCTCTGGTTTCATTTGCGGGAAGAAAAGCACTTCTTGGATGCTGGCATTGTTAGTAAGCATCATCGTTAAGCGGTCGATGCCAATTCCCATCCCGGAAGTAGGGGGCATACCGTATTCAAGGGCGCGAATAAAGTCTTGGTCAATGAACATTGCTTCGTCATCACCTTTTTCGCTTAGACGCAATTGCTCTTCGAAGCGCTCCCGTTGATCAATAGGATCATTAAGCTCGGAATAGGCATTAGCCACTTCCTTTCCGTTAATCATTAATTCGAATCGTTCGGTATATTCTGGATTATCGCGATGCTTTTTACAAAGCGGCGACATTTCAACCGGATAGTCGATTATAAAGGTCGGCTGGATGTAATTAGGCTCGCATTTTTCACCGAAAATTTCATCGATAAGCTTGCCTTTGCCCATGCTCTTTTCAACCTCTATACCGAGATCTTGGCAAATTGCTCGAAGCTCCTCTTCTGACTTCCCATCGATATCGTGGCCGGTATGTTCTAAAATGGCGTCACGCATCGTTACTCGGGCAAAGGGCGCTTGGAAATTTAATTTCTTATCGCCCAATTGAACTTCTGTTTTGCCTTGATGAACCGATTTCACCACGTGTTCTAACATGCGTTCGGTAAAGTCCATCATCCAGAAATAGTCTTTGTAGGCGACATAAATCTCCATCACCGTAAACTCAGGATTATGGGTACGGTCCATTCCTTCATTTCGGAAATCTTTCGCGAATTCATAAACGCCTTCAAAGCCGCCCACGATTAATCGCTTTAGGTAAAGCTCATTAGCGATACGCAAATAAAGCGGAATGTTTAGCGCATTGTGATGGGTGATAAAGGGTCGCGCTGCAGCCCCGCCAGGAATGGGTTGCAGAATAGGGGTTTCAACTTCCAGGTAATCGTAGGAATTGAAAAACTCACGCATGGCATTCATTATCCGGGTGCGGGTAATAAAGGTTTGTTTTACATGATCATTTACCACCAAGTCTACATAGCGCATGCGATAACGTTGCTCCGGATCGGTAAAGGCATCGTAAACATTACCTTCTTCATCTTTCTTTACAATGGGTAGGGGACGAAGCGATTTGCTTAAAACTGTCAATTGGCTAGCTTCAATGGTGATTTCCCCTAATTGGGTGCGAAATACTTTCCCTTCGATTCCGATGAAATCACCGATATCTAAGTGACGTTTGAAGACTACATTGTAGAGGCCTTTGTCCTCGCCGGGGCAAAGTACGTCGCGATTAAGGTAAACCTGAATGCGCCCCTGACTGTCCATAATATCAAGGAAGGAGGCCTTGCCCATTATACGTTTGGTCATGATTCGCCCACTTATACTTACCTTCTCCCAGGTGCTGGCTTTCTCATCCTCAGCAAAACCTTCTAGAATAGCAGTAGAAAAGTGGCTAGACTTATATTCGGCGGCAGGATATGGTTCTACCCCCATCTGCCGTAAGGCTTCTAAAGATTCGCGTCTCTGTACTTCTTGCTCCGATAAATTCTGACTCATGACCGTCTTAAATTTCGCGCAAAAATACCTAAAATTAACAGGATGAGCAGCTTCTATCACCGCCATCTATCTGTTTAAAGGGCAGCTCAATCTTTTAGGCGAGCCAAAGCGACTGTATCAGACAATTTGGATGCCTAAAAAGGGGTGCATTATAGAAAGTAGACGCTGCAAAAAATGAGCACCAAGCCACTAAGAAAGCCAAGTAAAAGCTCTTTGCCGGTATGAGCCTTAAGCGCTAATCTGGCGCTGGCAATGAGTCCGCCTAAAACCAAAAAGGCAGCGATGAAGGGAAGTAGGTTTAAAGCATATTTGGCAGACACGGCCAAGAGGAGGCCTAAAAATCCCCCAAATCCGGCCATGTGAGCACTAGGTTTCAAATATCTCAATAAGGGTAGATGCAATAAGATCGTAGAAGCACTGCCCAGCAAAAAGAGATATGCTTCTTTGGCCAAGCCGGCGCTATTCACCAAGCTGGCGGTAAAATAGAAGCAGAGCGCTCCTACCGCATAGGGCCATTTGCGATCCTCTGCTTTTTCCATCATAAGGCTACCGATAACTTTAAAGCGGTAGAGTAAAACACTAACCACTACCGGTATTAAGTAGGTTCCACAAAAGACCATGATCATGGAGAGGACTACAACCTTTCGATCGTAATGGTAAGGCAAATACTTTAAAACAAAGAAGAGCCCTACCAAAGGGTAAATGGCGGGATGAAAGAGAATGGAAATGGCTTTGGCCAGCTTGCTATTCATTTTATAACTGTTTGCGCAGGCGCGCCACGGGTATGTCGAGTTGCTCTCTATACTTAGCCACGGTTCGACGGGCAATGGGATAGCCCTTGTCCTTGAGTAAAGCCGCCAATTTATCGTCGGTCAATGGCTTACGTTTGTCTTCTTCGGCCACCGAATCTTCGAGGATTTTTTTGATTTCACGTGTACTTACATCTTCGCCCGCATCGTTTTTCATGCTTTCGCTGAAAAACTCTTTGATTAGAAAAGTACCATAGGGCGTGGCCACGTATTTATTACTGGCTACCCTAGAAACGGTGGATATGTCCATTCCAATCTCATCAGCAATATCCTTAAGAATCATAGGCTTTAACTTACGCTCATCGCCACTCAGGAAATAGTCTTCTTGGTATTTCATAATAGCCCCCATAGTTAATAAGAGGGTTTGCTGCCTTTGACGGATGGCCTCAATAAACCATTTAGCGCTATCTAACTTTTGCTTTACGAATAGGGCGGCGTCTTTTTGCGCCTTGCTTTTTTTGTCCTGCTTGTAGTTTTCCAGAAGGGTGCGGTATTCTCGACTTACGTTTAGTTCGGGTGCGTTGCGGCCATTAAGGGTAAGCTCTAACTGCCCCTCTTGCACTTTTATATTAAAGTCGGGCACCACTACTTGAACATCGCTATTGGTATTACTCGAGCTGTTTCCCGGCTTAGGGTTGAGGCGGGTAATTTCTTCAATTGCTAGTCTTAAGTCCTCTTGGTCTAAATCTAGTTTTTGAATTAGTTTGTCGTAATGCTTTTTGGTAAATTCCTCAAAGTGATCTTCCAGGATTTCGATAGCTAGACGTAAATGGTAGTCCGATTTTTCTCGACGCAATTGGATGAGTAGACACTCTTGAAGGTTTCGCGCCCCAACTCCAGCTGGGTCTAAACTTTGAATGAGTTTTAGAATCTTTTCTAAATGATCTTCTTCTACGAATATATTTTGTGTAAAGGCTAGGTCGTCCACAATCGCCAATAAGTCGCGGCGGATATATCCATCATCATCGATATTGCCCACCAAGTACTCGGCAATTTGCCGGTCCTGTTCTTCTAAAGGGAAGGTGCCTAATTGCTCGCTTAAATATTCATGGAAACTCTTTCCGCCCGTGATGGGAACCTTGGACTCTTCGTCATCGGCAGAATAATTATTGGCTTGTAAGCGATACTCTGGAATTTCATCATCACTTAGATAGTCGTCGACATTAATGTCATCGGCTTCGATGCTTTCATTTTCTTTTTCAAAACTATCGTCATTAAGGTAGTCGTCCTCGCTATCCTGACTTTCTTGTGGCTCAGGTCCCTCATCGAGGGCCGGATTGCTTTCCAACTCTTCTTTGATTCTTTGCTCAAATGCCAAAGTAGGCAGCTGAATCAGCTTCATGAGCTGAATTTGCTGCGGACTTAATTTTTGCAGTAACTTCTGACTAAGTTGTTGTTTGAGCATGGGCTAAAATCACTAGGGTGAAGGTATGATTTTCGCGGCCTTCTATCAAAAATTTTGCCGCTTTTGCATCATTTTAACAAAGCTCGTGCCGTAATGCATAAAAAACAAAAAAAGCGGCCGAAGCCGCTTTCTTTAAAATTCTGCATTTCCCGGAGTTCGGGGAAAGGGAATAACGTCTCTAATGTTGGTCATTCCGCTTACGAATAGAACCAGTCTTTCGAAGCCTAAGCCGAAACCACTGTGTACACATGTTCCGAACTTACGGGTATCGAGGTACCAGGATAATTCTTCTTCGTCGATACCGAAGTCATTCATTTTACCTTTTAAAACATCGTAACGTTCTTCCCGCTGTGAACCGCCAACAATTTCTCCAATGCCCGGGAAGAGGATGTCCATGGCCCGAACGGTTTTTTCGTCGTCGTTAAGGCGCATATAGAAGGCCTTAATTTTTGCAGGGTAATCAAATAATATCACTGGGGCATTAAAATGTTGCACTAAGAACTTTTCGTGTTCCGATTGCAAATCGGCTCCCCATTCTTCGATTAGATATTTGAATTTCTTCTTCTTGTTGGGCTTTGAGTTGCGGAGAATATCGATGGCCTCGGTATAACTAACCCGACGGAAATTATTGTCGATTACAAATTGAAGTTTTTCCCGCAGAGGCATAGCACTTCTTTCGTTTTGAGGTTTGGATTTTTCCTCATCTAAAAGGCGCTTTTCTAAAAATTCAAGATCGTCCTGACAGTTCTCTAGGGCGAAGCGGATAACATACTTTAAAAAGTCTTCCGCTAAGTCCATATTATCATTAAGGTCTGCGAAGGCAACCTCGGGTTCAATCATCCAGAACTCCGCTAGGTGGCGGCTGGTATTTGAGTTTTCGGCCCGGAAGGTAGGTCCGAAGGTGTAGACTTTTGAAAGGGCAGTGGCGCCTAGCTCAGCTTCAAGCTGGCCTGATACCGTAAGATTGGTTTCCTTTTCAAAAAAATCTTGCTTGTAGTCGATTGCCCCATCTTCAGTTAAAGGGGGATTCTTTTTATCGAGTATCGAAACGTTAAACATCTCTCCTGCTCCCTCGGCATCGCTACCGGTGATAATAGGAGTGTGTAACCAAAAGAAATTCTGTTTGTGGAAATACTGGTGAACCGCAAAAGCAAGACTATGACGTAAACGCATCACCGCTCCAAAAGTGTTGGTGCGCATGCGCAGGTGTGCAATATCTCGCAAAAACTCCAGTGAGTGTTTCTTTGGTTGTAAGGGGTATTCTTCTGGATTAGAATCACCTAATACTTCAAAGCTGCGCACCAAAAGCTCTACCTCCTGACCGCGGCCTTGTGATTTTACGAGGTCACCAGTAACCGAAATGGCGGCGCCGGTAGTTATGCGTTTTAACTCTGCTTCATCAAAATTCTCAAAGTCAACTACCGCTTGCAAAGTTTTAATGGTACTACCATCGCTTAAGGCAATAAAGCGATTGCTGCGAAAAGTACGCACCCAACCACGCAGGCTAAGGGTGGTGCCAATCGGTTGCTGTTGAAGAATATCCTTTATCAATAACATAGGTCATCCATTTTGAAGCGGCAAAGTTCACAATTTTTCCGGTCCGAATAGTCAGAATGTTAAGGAAACATTAAAACTGAGAAACTTTTAAACCGAAAAAGTTTCCTAGTTGCTTTTCTGTGTTATTTTTGCCGCGCTATGGAAGAAATGGAGTTAGAAATATTGCGCAAAGCAACCGAGATGTTTAATCGTTACGGTTTAAGGCCAGTAACGATGGATGACATTGCTCGCGAAATGAGTATTTCCAAAAAGACCCTTTATAAGTACTTCTCCAATAAAGAGGATTTAGTGCGAAAAGCGGTTATGGCGATGTTTGAAGAAATTCGCGGCAATATGGATCAATTGTTAGAGCATAGCGGTAATGCTATCGATATGCTTTTTGCAATGGATAATGTGGTGTGTACGACCATTGAGCGTCACGACCCGAGTATGCAATTTCAGCTGGACCGTTACTACCCGGAGGTAAGTGCCATGCTAGAGAGCCTTAAAAAGGAGCAGGTCTTTAAAATGATGTACAACAATATAAAAAAGGGTAAGGCCGAAGGCTTATACCGACCTGAGCTAGACGCAGAGGTAGTTACCTTTTTATATTACAGTCGAGCCCAACTAATGATGGAAGAGGATATGGGCCCCTTTAAAGACCGCCCCATTGACGAAGTTATGCGTGAGATTCTTATTTATCACGTGCGCGGCGTGGCCAGTCCTAAAGGCATCGAATATTTAGAACAAAAACTGAAAACACCAAATACATGAAAGTAATACGAGTGCTTATCGGCCTTTGGCTCACTTTTGGCGCCAGCCTTGTGCTGCAAGCCCAAAAGGAAGCAAGGGCCTTTACCATCCAGGAGGCCCAGGAATATGCCTCACAAAATTCTTATACCGTTTTGGATAAGGTCTTGGATTATGAAAAGGCCCGCAAAACCATTAAGGAGACGGCCGCATTAGGTTTACCCCAAATTTCGGCCTCTTTTGGTTACAGCTACAATGCACAAATTCCCGAACAACCTATTCCTGCTCAGTTCTTTGACCCCAGCGCTCCAGAGGGGTCCTTTACTACCGTAGCTTTTGGGGTTGCCCATCAGAATCAAGGACAAATACAAGTGAGTCAACTTTTATTAGATGGATCCTATTTTGTCGCTTTGCAAGCTACGCGGGTGGTAAAGGAAACTAAACGACTCGAAAAGGAAGAAGCGGAGATTGAGGCTCGCAAGAATGTGGCTCAGGCTTATTACGGCGCATTGGTAAGCATGCGCACCAAAGAAATCCTGGAGAACAACCTGCAGATTTTGGAAGAGAATTTCGAAGAAACTTCGAAACTTTTTGAAAATGGCTTCGTAGAAGATCAAGATGTCTCTCAGCTGGAGCTTTTGGTGAACAACCTACGCAATAATCTAAATCAAGCTAATCGTCAGGTAAGTCTAGCCTTGCAACTGCTCAAGTTTAATATGGGTATCGATTTGCAAGAGGAAATCATTCTGAGCTCTGGCTTAGAAGAAATTTTAGCGCCGATAAAATTAGACGCGACTTTGGTGGCGGAAGACTTCACTTTAGATCAGCATATTACCTATAAAACTTTATTGACTCAGGAAAAAGGTGCTCGCTTGCAGCTTGCTAATGAAAGAGCAAAATACTTTCCCACTTTAGGAGGATTTGTAAATCACTCCCAAAGCAATTTTGCTAATGATTTCGCGGATGCTTTTAGCTTTAATACTTATTGGATTCCGGGTACTACCATTGGCGCGAGTTTAAACTGGAACATCTTTACCGGTTTAGGTCGCCAAGCTAAGGTTCAGAAAGCTAAAATCGACTTAGATCGTATTCAGATTGCCAAGCAAGCTACGGAGAGTCAGCTGCAACTACAGTACCAACAAGCTCTAAGTGACTACAACTTTGCCATGGACAATCTCAATAACCAAATGCGAAATCGCGGTTTAAGTGAGCGAATCTTGGTAAAGACCTTACGTAAATACCAAGAGGGTATCAGCTCCAGCCTCGAGCTTACTCAGGCGGAAAACCAATACCTCGAATCCGAAAGAAACTACATCAACGCCTTATTAAACCTATTAAATGCACGTGAAGCATTGGAATATGCTTTGGGCAAATACTAATCGACGAATCATGAAAAAACTAATTGCACTATTATCTCTAGGTCTAATTGTGGCCTGCAACCAAAACCCAGAAGACTTAGGTAGTTTAAAGAAGAACTTAAGTGAAAAGCAGGATGAGCTAAGTGCCCTAAAGCTTGAAATTGATAGTCTTGAAGCTAAAATTGCACGAATGGACACGTCCGCGCCTAAGCAGGAAAAGCTGGTGCCGGTAAATACGCTAAGCATGGCCGAGCGGCCCTTCGAGCACTTTTTACGCTTATCGGCAACCATTACCAGTAAGGAAAACGTGCTGTTAAGCGCTGAGTCCAATGGCCGCGTAGTTAGCGTTAATGCGAAGGAAGGCGACCGCGTGCGCAAGGGGGATGTTATTCTTCGTCTCGAAAGCGACTTTATTGAGGGCCAATTGCAAGAGGCAGAAGCGGCCTATAAATTGGCCAAGACCACTTACGAACGTAGAGCACGCTTGTGGAAAGATAGCATCGGATCGGAAATCGAATTTTTAAGTTCGGAAACCAATTACAAGGCCTCCGAGAATCGTTTACGACAAGTGCGCGCTCAGTACGAGAATACCTTTGTTAAAGCGCCCGTAAGCGGCACCTTAGATGCCATTACCGTAAATGAAGGAGAGTTTGTGGCCCCGGGTACACCGGTAGCAAGGGTGGTAGATTTAGCTAATCTAGAACTGGAAACTGAGGTTTCGGAAAGTTATTTGAAAGCAATTAAGGTTGGAGACTCCGTAGAAGTGAATATCCCTGCTTTGGATTTAAATCAGATGGAAACGGTAATCTTCACCAGTCAATACATTAATCCGGCCAACCGCAGCTTTACCGTTAAGGTGAGTTTAAACAATAAAAACGCCCTAATTAAGCCAAATCTTTTAGCGGAAATTAAGTTGAAAGATTACGCCAAGAAGAATGCCTTGGTGCTTCCTTCACTAGCCGTACAAAAGGATCTTAAAGGTGATTATGTGTATTTAGCTAAGGCTGAAGGCGAAGTTACTAAAGTGCAGAAAGCCTATGTTCAACTTGGAAAATCTTTTGGTGAAGAAACCGAGATTCTTTCGGGTTTGGCAGTTGGAGACCAGGTGGTAACCGCGGGCTATAACGAGATTAATGATGGTCAGACTGTAGACCTCAAATAAGCATTATACATGGCGACAAAAACGGATCGTAATTTTAAACTGAGCACACTAGCGCTTAATAATAGCATTAGTGTATTTATACTCTCGGCTCTTTTGGTGCTCTTTGGAGTGTATTCCTACCTCACCATGCCTAAGGAGTCTTTTCCCGAGATCGTTTTCCCCCTTATTTACGTGCAGACCCCATATCCGGGCAATACGCCGGGGGATATCGAAAACCTAATTACTCGTCCGCTCGAGAAGGAAATAAAGTCGGTTGACGGGATTAAGAAGTTAAACTCGCAGTCGGTACAGGATGCGAGTATTATCAATGTAGAATTTAATATTGATGTCGACACCGAAAAGGCGCTTCAGGATGTAAAAGATGCGGTAGACCGAGCGAAGAGCGATTTACCGAGTGACCTAGACCAAGATCCGGTGGTCTTGGACATTGACTTAAGTCGAGTGCCCATTCTAAACATCAACCTTTCGGGTGAATACTCCATTGATGATTTAGTGGATTATGCCGAAGTACTGCAAGATGAAATCGAAGAGCTTAGCGAAATTTCGGAAGCAACTATTACCGGAGACAAGGAGAAAGAAGTTCAGATTAATATTGACCTTCCTAGACTGCAGGCCAATGAGCTGAGCTTTAATGATGTTCAAAATGCCTTAGCATCGGAGAACGTGAACATTGGTGCCGGCGACATTTTACTGGGTAAGACGAGGCGTAGTATTCGTACCGATGCCCAGTTTAGCTCTATGGATGAAATCCGGAATGTTATTGTTAAACATGAGAAAGGGAATATCGTCTACCTCAAAGATGTGGCGGATGTTTTATTTACCTACAAGGAGGTGGAAAGCTTTGCCCGCCTAGATGGTGAGTCGGTGGTTTCACTTAACGTGATTAAAAAAGGCGGAGAAAACCTACTCGACGCTACCGATAAGATTCGAGAAATCATCAAAAAGGCTAAGAAATACGACTTGCCCGAAGGTTTACG
The DNA here is from genome assembly GCA_913055685.1 of uncultured Flavobacteriales bacterium. Lineage (GTDB taxonomy): Bacteria > Bacteroidota > Bacteroidia > Flavobacteriales > Schleiferiaceae > Croceimicrobium. The sequence continues at coordinate 466,374 of CAJXKC010000001.1, read as the reverse complement.
AATTACCATCACTAATGATCAGAGTAAGCAAACCCGTAACCAGATTGCCAACCTTGAAAACAGTATCATTTTTGGCTTTATTCTGGTAACGCTCACCCTACTATTCTTCTTAGGTCTGCGCAATGCCACCTTCGTAGGATTATCGGTGCCCTTCTCCATGTTCTTGAGCTTCTTAACCTTAAGTGCCTTAGGAGTAACCTTAAACTTTATAGTGCTGTTCTCCCTTATCCTAGCCTTAGGTATGTTGGTAGACAATGCCATTGTTACTATTGAAAATATATACCGGCTATATGCAGAGGAAGGCCTAAGTGCTTTTGAGGCCTCCCGACAAGGAGTAGGAGAGGTAGCGGTACCAATTATTAGCTCTACCGCTACCACCTTGGCTGCCTTTTTCCCCTTATTGTTCTGGGACAGTCTTATCGGTGAGTTTATGGGCTACTTGCCGCGTACACTTATTATCGTTTTGGGTTCCTCCTTATTCGTAGCCTTGGTAATTAATCCCGTGGTGGCGGCGAGCTTTATTAAAAAGCAAAACTTTAATGCCGATAAGGATCACCGCAAGGCCCTTACTTGGTTTATTGCTTTAGCCATTGTGGGACTTTTATTGCACTTTGCCGATTCCACCATCTTGGCTAATTTAAGTTTAACCGCAGCGGTTGGAGTCTTAGCTTTTACCTACCTTTTAAACCCTCTATCGGAATGGTTCCAAAAGGTATTATTGCCACGCTTAGAGCGCATTTACGAAGTGTCGTTGGCTTACTCCCTGCGTAAATGGCGTCCAGCGGCAATTGTCGTAGGAACAATTTTCTTGATGATCTTCAGCGTTGCTTTCTATTTCGGCTCCAACCCTAAGATGGTAGACTTCCCAGTGAATGAACCCAATTACATCAATGTATTTGTGGAGCTGCCACTTGGAACCGATGTAATGGCTACTGATGAGGTAGCGAGAGAAGTGGAAGAGGAGCTAAAATCTATTTTAGAGCCTTACCAAGATTTGGTAGAAAGTGTAGTTACCAACGTGGGTGCCGAAACTTCTAGTCAGAATGATTTTGCTGCTGGGGGTCAGAATACCCCTAATAAGGCGCGGATCACCGTTTCGTTTGTAGAGTACGAACTGCGAAACGAGGTGCGTACTACCGATATCCAAAGAGAAGTAACTGAGCGTCTGGTTAACTGGATGCCGGGCCTTACGGTAAGCGTAGAGAAGGAACAGAATGGTCCTCCTACTGGTCGGGATATTAATATTGAAATAACCGGCGATGAGTTTAATACCCTAATCGCAACGGCCAATGAGGTAAAAAAGACCATTGAAGCGGCCAATATTAAAGGTATTGAAGGTTTGCAAATTGACTTGGAGACAAACAAACCCGAGATGTTGGTGCGCATCGATCGCGAGCGTGCGCGTCGTCTTGGGGTGAGCACCCAGCAAATTGCTTTGGTATTACGTACCGCGCTTTACGGTTCGGAAGCCAGTAAGTACAAAGAGGGTGAAGATGAATACCCTATGGAAGTGCGCCTTAAAAAGGAGTATCGTTATGATGTAGCCAGCTTAATGAATCAATTGGTAACCTTCCGCTCACAGGCGACTGGTCAAATTGTGCAAGTACCCATCTCGGCGGTAGCTAGCTACGAATTTGTAAGTTCTTATAATGCGATTAAACGTAAGGATTCTGAGCGCTTAATCACCATCTATTCTAATGTGGTGGAAGGCTTCAATAAAACCGAAGTGAATAATGCTATTAAAGAATCATTGAAGGGCTATAAATTGCCCGATGCCTACAGTCTCAAATTTACTGGTTCTCAACAAGAGCAAGACGAGAGTTTTGCCTTCTTAAGTACGGCACTTTTAATTGCGGTTTCCCTGATAGCTATTATCCTAGTATCCCAGTTTAACTCGGCGCTTAAGCCTTTCATTATTATCCTAACCGTATTATTTAGTACCATCGGAGTTTTCCTTGGCTTGGGCATTTTCCAAATGGAGTTCGTTGTTATTATGACGGGAATTGGGATCGTTTCATTAGCGGGTATTGTAGTAAACAATGGCATTGTACTGATCGACTTTATTGAATTGAGTCGGGAGCGAATGAAAGAGGAACTTGGCATGAAGCGCGAAGATGAATTAGAAGACGCAAAGTTGGTTGAGGCCATTGAAATTGGCGGTAAAACACGTTTACGTCCGGTATTGCTAACTGCCATAACTACGGTATTGGGACTATTGCCCTTGGCGGTGGGACTCAACATCGACTTTATCGGATTGCTCGATGGTCGAGGAGCCAACATCTACTTTGGCGGCGATAATGCAATATTCTGGAGCCCGATGGCTTGGACCGTAATATTTGGTCTGGTATTTGCAACTTTCTTAACACTAATCGTAGTTCCAGTTTTATACTTACTGCTGGAACGTTTCAGCCGCTGGCTGAGATCCCTTGTACGCGGTTAGTCTATTAAGGTTTGGTTAATTGGTTGACAAAAGACCTCGGTATATTCTACCGAGGTCTTTTTGTTTGCGATCCTTTATCAAAGCTTACTTTTGTGTCGTGAAGTATCCACTCCTCTCAAATATCGATGGCCCGAAGGATTTAAAAAGACTTGCGCCAGCGCAACTGCCTACATTGGCGGAAGAAGTTCGTTTCTTCATTCAGAATGAGACGCAGACCAAAGCGGGGCATATAAAATCCAGCTTGGGGGTGGTCGAGTTAAGTATTGCCCTTCACTATTATTTTAATACGCCCGAGGATATTTTAATTTGGGATGTGGGACATCAAGCCTACGCTCACAAGGTGCTCACTGGCAGAAGGGAAAGCTTTAGCACCAACCGCAAAAAAGGCGGAATAGCCGGCTTTACTCGCCGGTCCGAAAGTGAATACGATCCTTTTGGTGCTGGTCATTCTTCAACCTCTATATCGGCCTTGGCTGGCTTTTGTCAGGCGGATCAATTAAGCGGCAAGCAAAGACAAAACATTGCGGTAATTGGCGATGGGGCCCTCACCGGTGGGATGGCTTTTGAAGGCCTCAATTACATCGGGGAGCAGGCTTATGATTGCTGGGTGATTTTAAATGATAACCAATCCAGCATCGACGCAAATATTGGTGCTTTACAGGCCTTTAACTCCTACCAAGACTGGGCAAAATCAATGGGCTTTAGCGTAGGAGTAGTAGAGCAGGGAAATTCTATCTCTGCTTTGGCGGATGGCTTTAAATCTCTTGGGAAAAATAAAGGTCCAAAGTTTTTGATTGTGCGTACCCAAAAGGCCTTGGGTTTTGAAATGCAGGTTTCGGAGGCCAGCAGTTCTTCTCCTTTTCAAAGCGCCTTGAGGGATAAGCTTATTTCAATTATGCAAGCCGACCCAAACTTAGTGGTACTTAGTCCAGCGATGTTAGCCGGAGCCGGTTTACATGATGTCCAGCGAAAGTTTCCAGACCGGGTTTTGGATGTTGGTATCGCCGAACAACATGCGGTTACCATGGCAGCGGCTTTAGCAGCGGCAGGCTTCAAACCAATAGTGCATTTGTATAGCACCTTTGCTCAAAGAGCCTTAGATCAAATCATCCATGATGTGGCCCTTCAAAAGTTGGCGGTTACCTTTCTTATTGATCGCGCTGGATTGGTGGGTGCAGATGGTCCAACTCATCATGGGAATTTTGACCAGGCGATGTTGAGCTCTATTCCTAATTTGCGAATTGGCATGGCTGCCGATGGCCATGCCCTGGCCGAAATGTTAGATTGGGCGGTAAACCAAAATGAGGATTCGGTTTGGATTCGCTATGCCAAAGAAGCGGTTCCGGAAGAAAGCAAATGGCGCTCTTACCGACCCCATTGGTGGCTAAACCAAGGGCGAAAAAAGGTGATCCTATCTTACGGAGCAATGGCACATCCTGCTCAGGCGGCAGCTGAAGAAAGCGATTGGTCGCACTTACACATACCGATTTATAAGCCTTTTCCCGAGGGTGACTTAGCCGAGCAACTCAAGGATTGTGAGGCCTTAATTTGCGTGGATGAGAATCCGTTCGAAGCTTCCGTTGGTGCTCGTATGAAGGCGATGAAAGCACGGGGAATTATTCATGCCGTAGTGCGAAGTATTCACCTTCCGGATGAATTTATCGCTCATGCTGATCGGAAGACCCTTTTGGAAGAAAGGTCTTTATCAAAAGAAGGTATTCTTGCCCTAAGTCAGGAGTTCTGAGCAGCCATCATTCGCGCTACATACTTGCCCACGATATCAAACTCTAGGTTAACCTTGGAGCCTACTTTAAATTGGTGAAAATTTGTGTGTTCATGGGTGTAAGGAATAATAGCTACCGAGAATCGATTTGCCTCCGAATGAACCACGGTTAAACTAACGCCGTTCACGGTGATTGAACCTTTTGAAACGGTTAGGTGCTCGCTGTTTTTGGGGTAGTTGAAAAAATACTCCCAGCTACCATCACGCTCGATGATTTCATCGCATATCCCTACAGTATCGACATGACCCTGCACAATATGTCCGTCGAACCTGCCATTGGCTGCCATACAGCGTTCCAAATTTACCCGTTCGCCAATTTGGATAGCCCCCAAATTACTGCGGTTCAAAGTTTCTTCAATGGCGGTAACTGTATACTGATTGCCATTAATAGCGACTACGGTAAGGCATACCCCATTATGGGCTAAGCTCTGATCTATCTTTAATTCTGAACTAAAGTCGCAACTAAAGCTGAGGTGTAAATTGCTGCCTTCGGCTTTAGTTTTTTCTAAAGTGCCAAGGCTTTCAATAATTCCAGTAAACATCTAATAAGCTTATCTAAATAAGTGGACGAATCCAGTGGCAATTTGTTCGCGCGCCGGACCTAAACTTTCGACATAATAACGGCAAATGTAGTAGTAAACTCCGTCGGGAGCCGGCATACCGGTACTTTTGACATTTCCATCCCAACCTTGGGCCATAAACTCACTCAAACTGCGGGCATCATATACCAAGGTTCCCCAGCGATTGTAAATCTCGATTTCCAGATCTTGAACCTGCTCAATGTCAGTGGGGAGGAAGGTCTCGGAGAAATTATCTCCATTTGGAGTAAAGACATTGGGGAAACCAATGGTAAAACAGGACTCAATGCACACTTCAGCGCTAAGGGGACTCTCATTGGCCTGACCATTAGGGTCTTGGTCGGCATCATCCACCGCGCTTATAGCATAGCATCCAAAAATGGAGGCATCACTCACAAATTTTATGGTAGAGTCGCTACTGGTGCGGATGCTTAAAATTGGCTGAGAGCCAAATCCATTTTCTCCCGAGCGGAAATAGATGTTTACTCGATATACATCATTGCCACATTCCGGGCTTTGGTTTAAAATCCAACTAAAGTAGATGGTATCCGGACAAACATTGCGCACGCTTAAAATAGGGGTACAAGGGGCGATGGTGTCGCGAGCCGAGGCACAGGTAATCTGACTACGATTTATAAGAGGACGAGGCAAAGAGTCGCTGGCAGTGTAACGTCCAAAGGCCTCTGCATAGTAACAATAGGTTTCGCCGTTCACCAAGCCCATGTCTTTGTATTCGGGAACAAAGCTTTCTCCGATACTATCAAAACTACCAGAACCAGTAGGGTTCTCGCGATAGATCACATAGCGTTCATTGTTCCATGGGGTGTCAAACTCAAAGTCGAGTTCTACAGCTTGGTCCACACCTTTAGCCTTAGTGAAAACCGAACTCGCATCGGCCGAAGAGCCCACAAAATCGGCATTCGGACCCGAGTATAAATCAATTCGGTACTCGTACGCTTCATTGCTGGTATTAAGGTTGGCGTCACTAAAGGCACCGTCTAGTAAACCATTAAAGCTATTTAGCAAGGTAAAAGCGCCACCATCCTGTACTCTGCGCATTAGGTCCATACGGTAAGGAGGCGGAAATAGGGTGCTGTCGAATTCTGGTGGGGCAATCCATTCAATTTCCATGCGGCCCGCACCGGGATCGGTAGCACTGACATCCACTTTGGTAAGGAGGGGTAGATTAAGCGGCAAAGCCGCACAGAATTCTTCGCTGGCATAACTAAGGGCTTCATCTCTAAAATAAGCTACTACCATGTAACAGTATTGCTTACCGATCTCAATGCCATTGGTGTCTAAGTAGGTGGTATCGTTTAACCCTCCATCAAGGGAGTCTAAAAACTCGTAGCCCGTGTAGGCGGGAACCCCTACTTCACATTGGCTGGGGATAAAACCATAGGGGCTTTCGCGGCGGTAAACTAAATAGCCTTCAGCCTGGCTACAGATACTAGGGTTCCAGTTAAGGCGCAAGGCTCTTCCCTCGGCCTCGGCCATTGGGTTTTTGGGAGCCGGTGCAACTATTAGAATTTCGGTATCGTAAATATCAGACAAGGGCACTTCAAAGGGGTCGGGGGGAATATCGGTGGCCTTAAAGCTTACCTGATAAGGCTGCTTGCGCACTAAGGCACAGGAAGTATTCCAGTTAAAGAAGCCAGTAACGGGTGTCGGACCCGTTACATCCGGAAAACTAGCTCTTGGCAAAGCCACATAGGGTCCGCCGAAACTGCTTAAGGTGATATCATCCCCATCGGGGTCGGTGGCGCTCACCGCGAAATTTAAGGAGGTGCCTGCTTCTACACAGAATGGCCCGACCGGGTTTACTACCGGCGGATTATTACCACAGTCCTCGATATCGACTTGCAAGTCGCGGGTAACATGGCCTATCCGCACGTAGCGTCCCTGTTGATTTTTCCGATACTCAATGATTTCGAAGGCAAAGTTATACTGTCCCACATTTTTAGGAACGTCCCAATAGAGCATACCCGAATTCCCGTCGATTTTCACCGAGTCTTGCACGTAAGTAGGATCATAAATAGTTTGGATAGGATCACCGTTTTCGGCTCGCGATAATACCAAGCGATAGGCAAGGCTATCCCCATCAGGATCATAAGCCCCCGGATTGTGTTCAAACCGCTTATTAATACAACCGCGCTCTACCGGCGGATTGGTCAAAACTGGTGAACTATTGGCTCCTAAACTCGGAGAAATAAAGAGCTCCGATTCAATGTAAAAGGGAACCTGGTCTGAGTTTAGAATATTGCTAATCCCTGCATTACGGTTGCGGTCTTCCATCACCAAGGTATAGATTCCGGGAGCATCGTAGGTGTGAACCCCGATGTAGATATTTTTTCGAATGCGATTTACTTGGTCGATTATTTCGCCATCCTTAGCGTTAGCACAACGCAAACTGTTACCATTGGTACGCGGAAGTATGGAGGAGGTAGAGTCTCCCCAACGGATTTCCAGTTCACATCGATCGGCACATAAATCACAAGCCCTGGTATAAGTGGTAATGGTTACCTCGTAGGTAAGACCATTAATCCAGCGATAAGTGATTTCTCCCGCCCTATTGTGCGTAGCCCAAGCCGAAAAGCTTGTGCCTAGTACTAATAAGAGCCATAGGAGTTTTTTCATCGCAGGGTGTTTTTTCCGTGTACCTTTATAACGCAAAAAGTAGGGAATTGTGTTGGGTTAATCAGACTATGTTTCCCGTTCTTGAATTGGTAACTTTGCTCAAATTTAAAGATTCTTATGTTGATTTTTAGTTCAGGTAAGTCACCTAGTGACTTTAAACACCAGATATATTTGATTCAATCTTTGGAAGAAGTTGCCTCCTTAGGCTTAAGTGAGGAGCAGAAATCCTATTTAAATCAGAACCTTAAGGCCGGATCGAGTCTTAGTTTTCCCCAAGATCCAAAGCTTAGTATTGCCTTTTTAGAGGAGGATAAACGCGAGGCCCAAAAGCTGGAAAAGGCAAGAGTATTAGCGAGTAAATTAGCCAAGTCTATCAAAACCGAAGCGGTTTTCCTTAGTGGTGGAGAACTTTCTCTACGATTAGCTTTTGCAGAAGGATTGGCATTAGCCTCTTATAAGTTCACCAAGTATTTCACTAAGAAGGAGGACGAAAAGGCCTTAGCAGAAATTGCCCTTGATGAGGTTGGAGAAGGCGAGCTTAAAGAACTTCAAGCCATGGTGCAGGGTACTATGTTGGCCCGCGATTTAGTTAATGAGCCTTTAAGTTATTTGACTGCTACCAAATTGGGTGAAGAGGCAGAGGCTGCCGGGAAGCAATTTGGATTTAAAGTTGAGGTACTCACCAAAAAGAAAATTGAAAGCCTAAAAATGGGCGGCTTATTAGCGGTAAACCGCGGTAGTCAAGACCCCCCTACTTTTAGCATTCTTGAATATAAATCGGCTAAAGCCAAGAATAGTCAGCCTATCGTATTAGTGGGCAAAGGCGTGGTTTATGATACCGGTGGTTTAAGTTTAAAGCCAACTCCCGGCTCCATGGATTCGATGAAGAGTGATATGGCCGGGGCTGCGGCAGTAATTGGAACCTTAAGCGCAGTAGCTCAGGCCGAACTCGACCTGCATGTGGTGGGTTTAATTCCAGCTACCGATAACCGTCCTGGCTACAATGCTTATGTTCCAGGCGACGTCGTAACCATGTTCGACGGTTCAACCGTGGAGGTTTTAAATACGGATGCCGAAGGCAGAATGTTGTTGGCCGATGCATTGGCCTATGCGAAGAATTACCAACCAAAATTGGTTTTCGATTTAGCCACTTTAACAGGAGCGGCAGCGATTGCCATCGGTAAATATGGTGTGGTAGCGATGGGTACGGCAGAGGACTCCGTATTTGCAGATTTAAAAGCGGCCGGTGACAAGGCTTATGAGCGCATTGCCCAATTCCCTTTCTGGGAGGAATATGATGAGTTGCTAAAGTCAACAATTGCCGATCAAAAAAATATTGGTGGCCGTGAAGCGGGAGCGATTACGGCCGGGAAGTTTTTACAGAAATTTACCGACTACCCGTGGGTACACTTAGATATTGCAGGGCCAGCATTTTTGAATGCAGCTCACCATTATCGTAGCATTGGTGGCACCGGAGTAGGGGTGCGTCTGATGTATAATTTCTTAAAGGGACAACAATGAGCGAAGAATTAAGAAAACCGCGCATTGGAATTTCGGTAGGAGATCTTAATGGCATAGGCATGGAGCTTATCATTAAGGCTTTTAGCGATAAAGATATGCTAGACCTATGCACTCCAATCGTGTATGCTTCTTCCAAGGTAGCCTCCTATCACCGCAATGCCATAGACTATAAGAGTTTCAATTTTCATATAATATCCAAAACGGAAGACGCGCTGGAGTCCAAGCCCAACTTGGTGAATGTTTGGAAAGATGAGGTGAACATCGAGTTTGGTAAAGTGGATCCTGTGGTAGGCAGCTTCGCTTTAAAAAGCTTAGACGCAGCCTGCGAGGCCTTGGAAAATGGAGAAATAGACGCTTTGGTTACGGCCCCCTTGAATAAGGAGAGTATTCAGAGTGAGGAGTTTCAATTCTCTGGACATACCGACTATTTAGAAGCGCGTTTTAAGGCCAAGGCCACCATGATGCTGATTTCGGATGAAATGCGAATGGCATTGGCCACGGTGCATATTCCGCTTAATAAAGTTAGCGAGCGTATAAATGCTGATTTAATTGAACATAAGTTAAAGACGATTCACGTTAGTCTTAAAGGGGACTTCCATCAGCCGAAAGGCAAAATAGCCGTATTGGCTCTTAACCCCCATGCCGGTGACAATGGCGTAATGGGTAAGGAAGATCAAGAGATTGTGCTGCCGGCAATTGAAAAGGCCAAGGAAAATGGCATTATGGCTTTTGGGCCTTATCCGGCCGATAGCTTCTTTGGCGCAGGACTCCATAAAAAGTTTGATGCGGTCTTGGCGATGTATCACGACCAAGGTTTGGTGGCTTTTAAATCTTTGTCTTTTGGTCAAGGAGTTAATTATTCGGCTGGCTTACCAATTGTGCGCACCAGCCCGGATCACGGCACGGCCTTCGACATTGCGGGACAAGGGCTTGCCGACCCCTCGAGCTTTAGACAGGCGATCTATGCGGCTATAGATATTAGTCGTAAGCGAGCAGAAAGCGCAGAATTGAATGCCAACCCACTAAAAATCAAAGCCAAAAAAAAGTAGGATAGGCTTGTGGAGATTAATTTTTTTATACATTTGCGCTCCCCAAAAAAACGGCCATGAAGAAGGGTTTAAAACAATTTGAAATTCAATTTTCAGGGCTCAAATTAGGGGAACATCAGTTTGAGTTTCAAATTGATGAGAAGTTCTTTGAAGAATTTGGGTTTGATGAGTTTGAAAAAGTAAAACTGCAAGGAATTGCGAAGATGCAGAAGCGCGAAACGCAATTTGACTTAGTTTTACAATTAAACGGTAAGCTTTGGTTACCCTGTGATATCACTGATGAGAAGTTTTGGCTACCAGTTAGCGCTGAAAGTGATTTAAGAGTGAAGTTCGGGGAAGACTATGACGATACGGAAGAAGACCTTTTGGTTTTACCGCATGGTGAGCACCGTTTTAATTTAGCCCAGTATTTCTATGAGATGGCCGTTTTGGCCAAACCTTTAAAAGTAGTTCACCCCGATGTGGAAGCCGGAAAGAAGGGTCAAGAGGTATTGGAACGTTTGGAAAGCTTAAGTCCCCAAAATCAAGAAGAACCAAAAGATGAGGATACGGATCCTCGTTGGGATAAATTAAAAGATTTATTGAACTAAATATTTGAAAAATGGCACATCCTAAACGCAGACAAAGTTCAACTCGCCGTGATAAAAGAAGAACTCACTACAAGGCTGAGGTGCCAACTGTAGCGGTATGTTCAGTAACTGGTGAAGCTCACTTGTATCACCGTGCCTACTGGCATGAGGGAAAACTTTACTACAAGGGTAAAGTGGTAATGGAAAAAGAAGAGGCTGCTGCCTAAGCAATAGCTTTTTTACAATATAAGGCAGTTTAAAAGCTGCCTTTTTTTATGATGACGAAAGTCGGAATCGATTTACGGGGGGGCGATTATGCTCCCACCGCTGTTTTAGAGGGGCTTGAAAAAGCATTACCCCTACTTCAGAACCAAACCCAAGTCCACCTCTTCGGTCTAGAAGAGGATTTTCAGAACCTCCCTTCAGGTAACTGGCAAAGTCACCGATGCTCCGAAGTGATTGGTATGCATGAGCATCCCGTGAAGGCGCTTCAGTTAAAGGGGGACAGCACCTTATTACGCGCATTTAAAGCCCTCAAAATGGGCGCTATTGATGTTTTAGCCTCAGCGGGCCACTCTGGTGCAATGATGGTGGCGTCGATGCAAGTATTGGGACCTATTCCTGGTATTAGTCGCCCAGCCGTTGTATCGGTGTTTCCAAAGTTAAACGGCGGTAAAATGGTGGTGCTCGACGTAGGGATAAATGTAGACGCCAAGCCCGAGCAATTCCTGGAGTTTGCTAAACTCGGTAAGGCTTATGCCCAATCGGTATTAAATATTGCCGAGCCCAGATTGGCGCTTTTAAACACCGGTGAGGAGTCTAGCAAAGGCAATCTGCTTTACCAGAAAGCACATAGTTTATTGCGAGAAGGAGAGTCCAACTTTGGCGGTAATCTCGAAGCCCGTTATTTATATGATAATGACTTTGATGTTATTCTTTGCGACGGGTTTACTGGAAATATGGTTTTAAAACAAACTGAGGCCTTCTACAATTTAGCAACTAAGAGGGGAATTTCCGATCCATTTATTGATCGTTTGAACTATGAGGAATATGGAGGTTCACCGATTTTAGGCATCAATGGAAATGTTATTTTAGCCCATGGTGCAAGTGGCCCTGAGGCAATAAAAAGCATGATATTAAGCGCCGAGTCATTTGCTCTTGCTAATTTTGTTCAGCAAATAACCAGCATTTAGCACCATTTAATATGGCAATTTCAGCAGCAATAACCGCAGTAGGGGGCTATCTTCCCGAATATAGATTAACCAATGCGGTGCTTGAAACCATGGTGGATACCTCCGACGAATGGATTACCACTCGCACCGGTATCAAAGAACGTCGTATCCTTAGAGAAAAAGGTAAAGGTGTTTCACACATGGGCATAAAAGCCGCTACCGAGGCTTTAGAAAAACGCGGTATTGGTCCCGACGAAATTGACGTAGTGATTTTCTGTACGGTTACTCCGGATATGCCAGTGGCCAACTCGGCTTCCTTTGTAATTAGTGAAATGGGCATGAATAAGGCCTTTGGTATGGATCTACAGGCAGCTTGTTCGGGCTTCCTTTTTGGTCTTACTACCGGCGCACAGTTCATTGAATCGGGCCGTTATAAAAAGGTTTTAATTGTAGCGGGCGATAAAATGTCCTCTATTATCGACTACAGTGATCGTACCACATGCGTAATCTTTGGCGATGGCTGTGGCGCGGTGCTCCTAGAACCAAATGAAGAGGGCTTAGGGGTACAGGATAGTATTTTACGCTCCGATGGTATCGGACGTCAATTCTTGAACATCAAGGCAGGGGGCTCTATGTATCCTCCTACTAAAGAAACCGTTGAGCTTGGTCAGCACTTCGTGCACCAAGAAGGTCAGCAGGTATTTAAATTTGCCGTTACGAACATGGCTGAGGTAAGTGCTCAGATCATGGAAAGAAATAATTTATCTTCCGACGATGTAAATTGGTTAGTTCCGCACCAAGCGAATAAGCGTATTATCGACGCTACCGCAAAAAGGATGGGACTTGATTCTGATAAAGTAATGCTTAATATAGATCGATACGGAAATACAACAAATGGAACTTTGCCTTTGTGCTTATGGGATTATGAGCAGCAATTGAAAAAAGGCGATAATCTTGTTTTTGCCGCTTTTGGCGGAGGATTTACCTGGGGAGCCATCTACTTAAAGTGGGCACTTGACCCCAAGTAAAATTTTTTAGCTTTGTTTGCACCCTTAATTATTTAATACACACCATCCATGGACTTAAAAGAAATTCAGAATCTTATAAAGTTTGTGGCCCGTTCTGGTGCCGCTGAGGTTAACCTCGAAACCGAAGATTTTAAAATCAATATTAAAACTGAGTCAGCTGTAAACAGCGAGAACACCACTCAGGTTATCAGCATGCCTCAAATGGCTGCCGCTCCTGCGGCTGCTCCAGCTCCAGCTGCAGCTCCTGCTGCGGCAGCGCCAGAAGCTCCGGCAAGCCCAGCTGCTCCTGCTGCTGCGGAGGATGACTCAAAATATGTTACTATTAAATCACCTATGATCGGTACTTTCTACCGTCGTCCGAGTCCAGATAAAGACTTGTTTGTAAACGTTGGTGATGAGGTAAGCGAAGGTACCGTTGTTTGTATCATCGAAGCGATGAAATTATTCAACGAGATCGAAAGCGAAGTGTCTGGTAAAATCGTAAAAGTATTGGTAGATGATCAGTCTCCAGTAGAATACGACCAGCCTTTGTTCTTGGTAGACCCTTCCTAGTTAACCAAAACATAGCCTATGTTTAAGAAAGTACTCATCGCTAACCGCGGAGAAATTGCCTTACGGGTTATTCGTACCTGCAGGGAAATGGGAATCTCTACGGTAGCGGTTTATTCAAAGGCCGATAAAGACAGCTTGCACGTGCGTTTTGCCGACGAAGCGGTTTGTATTGGTCCGGCGGCAAGTAGCGAAAGCTATTTGAATATCCCCAACATTATTGCGGCAGCGGAAATTACCAATGCCGATGCTATCCATCCCGGATATGGCTTCCTTTCTGAGAATGCAAAATTCTCAAAGATTTGTTCCGAACACGGTATTAAGTTCATCGGGCCTAGCCCAGAGATGATCGACCGTATGGGTGATAAGGCTAGCGCTAAGGCTACTATGAAAGCAGCCGGTGTGCCTACCATTCCTGGTTCGGACGGGCTTTTAGAGTCTTTTGAACAGGCGCAAAAGCTGGCAAAGGAAATGGGCTTCCCCGTGATGCTTAAAGCTACCGCCGGTGGTGGTGGTAAAGGTATGCGTGCTGTTTGGAAGGAAGAAGAGCTCCAAAAGGCCTGGGAAAGTGCCCGTCAAGAAGCTGGTGCGGCCTTCGGTAACGATGGCATGTACATGGAAAAATTAATCGAGGAGCCTCGCCATATTGAAATTCAGGTGGTGGGTGACCAAACCGGAAAGGCATGTCACCTATCTGAGCGTGACTGCTCTATTCAACGTCGTCACCAAAAGCTTACTGAAGAAACTCCTTCTCCTTTCATGACTGACGCCTTGCGTAAGAAAATGGGAGAAGCCGCGGTGAAAGCTTGTGAATACATCAAATACGAAGGTGCTGGAACCATTGAGTTCTTGGTGGATAAACACCGCAACTTCTACTTCATGGAGATGAATACCCGTATTCAGGTAGAGCATCCTATTACCGAGCAGGTAATCGACTATGATCTAATTCGTGAGCAGATTAAAGTAGCGGCAGGGGTAAAAATCTCAGGTAAGAATTACGAGCCCAAATTGCATTCTATCGAATGCCGTATTAATGCAGAAGATCCAGCCAACGACTTCCGTCCTAGTCCTGGAAAGATTACCACCTTCCATGCACCGGGAGGCCATGGGGTACGTTTAGATACGCACGTATACGCTGGTTATGCAATCCCTCCATATTACGATTCAATGATTGCTAAATTGATTACTACCGCTCAAACGCGCGAAGAGGCTATTGATAAAATGCGCCGCGCTTTGGATGAGTTCGTAATTGAAGGTGTAAAAACTACCATTCCTTTCCACCGTGCTTTAATGGATGACCCCGACTATATCGCCGGGAATTATACCACTAAGTTTATGGAAAGCTTTAAGTACGAAGACTAAGCGAAAGTCCAAAATAACAAAAGCCCCTCCTTGTGAGGGGCTTTTTTAGTATTAGAATAAAGGCAAAGGCCAAAAGCCATAAAAGAAAAAGGCCCGTCTATCGACGAGCCTTTTGGGTATTTATCGCAAGGGTAGGCTTAGTTAATGCCGGCATTAATGGTAAGGTTACCTTGCATGCTTTCATTTTGTCCAGTAGCGGGGTTAGCGAGTTCGAGGATGTAGAAGTATACACCATCGGTTAGCTTTTGTCCGCTGTTGCTAGTACCATCCCAGCCATCGGCTTGGGTGTTACGGTCTTGGAAGTTTTCGTCGTGGAAAACGCGCTGACCATTACGGTTAAAGATACTAAGCACGATTTTTTCGTATTGCTTGTCGCTGTTAAGCGGTTTTTCGATGTAGAAACGATCATTAATCATATCTCCGTTGGGGGTGATGATGTTAGGTACCAATACTGGCCCTAGATCTGGTGGGGGTGGTGGCGGTGGGAAGTAGGAGATACCGTAGTAGAACCAGTTCGACTCGGAAGAGTCGGTACGGGCACCGCTACCATTGGGGTTACGAGCTACTACGCGTATGGCGTAAGAACCTTCATTAAGACTATCGGCCTTAGGCACATTCACGGTAATAGAAGTATCGGAAGTATTGCTAAGGAAGCTCCAGTTTACCCGCAGGTTGGAGGTATCCAGCTTACCGCGGTATACATCGTAAGTACGTGAAGCGGGAGGCATACAGTTGTAATGGTTCCAGTAAAGCGCTAGGGTATTAGCCTGGTTGGCTTCATTGGTAGACTTAGCACTATCCATACGCAGGCGCATGTTAGAGCAGAAGCGCGTAAGCTCACGTCCCTTGCCATTGTACACCAACATTACTTGGTAGTCGTATACATAGTTGTCTACATAAAAACCATTGGGGGCAAAGCTGTCTACAAAGAAACGGGCATTAGGGTCATCAATAACTTTAACCAGACTCATAGGTCGAACACCTGAGTCGGCACGATAGATATTCCAAGAGTTGAAAGTAGCAATGATAGAAGGATCACTAAGGGCGGCATTACCCGACCAATCGAGACGCACATCCAAATCGCGCTCTACGGTAAGCCCATCGAGTTGATAGGTGGGCGCCGGACAACCACTTACAGGGATAATGAAGGTGTAGAACTCGGGAAGCTCAATACCACACTCATTAAGGAGGGTAGTACCGTCATTACCTCTACGAATCTGAAGGATATAGTTACCATCCACATCAAGCGGTTGGTTTAATACTAAGTCGAGGTTACGAGAAACCAGGAACTGACAGTTGGTCTCTACTTCTACAATCGGACGAGCTACCCCATCAGGACCAATCAGACGGAAGTCGGTTGGCGTGGCAGAAGCACAACGAACATTATTGTTAAACTCGATAGAAACTAAAGAGTCGAAGCAGTTGTAACCTTGGAATACAGGAATTTGGTGCACGGTGGCTACGCCATTGGTAATGGAGTCTTCACCGAAGAAGTAGGCCATATTGTACTGCGTCTTCATCGAGTCGATGTCGGCCTGAGTAAAGTTCTGAAGCTGGGCATTGTTGCTAGCGGCAGTTATCGATACCCGAGGACCAGAGGATGAAGTAGGGTTACAGTTAGCGGTAACGGGAACCTGAATCTCACGTACGGTTTCACCGATGTTTAACCACTGCAGGGTTACCGGATCAAAACGCCAGTCTTCTACTACAATCTTTACCACATAGGAACCTTGCTGTGAAGGGCTAAAGCGGAAGATACCGGTTTGTTGGTCGATTACGATACCAGTAGAACTAGGGAATGGAGAGTTTACTGTAAAACCTGCCGAGAAGGGAATGTTGGTACCAGGACCACAGTTTACCCCCTGTTGGGGATGACCAAAACGGTAGCGAATACTGTCATTATCGAGGTCAATGGCCGCCTGAATAAACTCAAATGGCTTGGCGCCAGGCTGGGTCAAACAGAAGGCTTTACCTGCAGGTGCCTGAATCTCAGGAGAAGAGCTTTCCCCTAGGGTATTGTTCAACTTGGCCTCTAGATACATATTGGGAGAAGCCGCAAGGTTGGTTGACCCGTCACGACAACAAACCGCATTCGCGGTAAACTTGAAATCACCACACTGACCAGGTAAAGAAACAAAGCCCGAGAACTTGTGTACGGATAAGTCTTTATAGGAAGGGTCAGAGGCATTAGCACATTCGTCTAGCCCTGGAACAATCCAGCCACCATTGTTATCGCCAGGAGAGGCCTGCCCTGCAGGAGGCATCAAGCGGTTTAGGACTCCGTTCACATTGCCAAAACAGCTACTGGTAATACATACATTTTGCGTGGTCTGGGTAATATTCGCACCGCCATTATTACGGTACCAGTTCACAAATACCTCGTAGCGACTAGAGTCGGTAGGAATCGGTGCCCAGCGGTAATAAATCTCACCGCTAGAGAAGTGAGAGGCTTTTAGGTCGGAGCCAGGAAGAAGACCTAGCAGAGCGATTGCTAAAAAACCTAGTGATTTAAAAATTTTCATGCCTTAATCTTTAGAGGCTAAAAGTAAGAAGGCTATTCAGGTAAACAATGGGAAAAAAAAATAAAGCCCACTTTTAATTAGTAAAAGAAAAAGGCCCGTCTATCGACGAGCCTTTTGGGTATTTATCGCAAGGGTAGGCTTAGTTAATGCCGGCATTAATGGTAAGGTTACCTTGCATGCTTTCATTTTGTCCAGTAGCGGGGTTAGCGAGTTCGAGGATGTAGAAGTATACACCATCGGTTAGCTTTTGTCCGCTGTTGCTAGTACCATCCCAGCCATCGGCTTGGGTGTTACGGTCTTGGAAGTTTTCGTCGTGGAAAACGCGCTGACCATTACGGTTAAAGATACTAAGCACGATTTTTTCGTATTGCTTGTCGCTGTTAAGCGGTTTTTCGATGTAGAAACGATCATTAATCATATCTCCGTTGGGGGTGATGATGTTAGGTACCAATACTGGCCCTAGATCTGGTGGGGGTGGTGGCGGTGGGAAGTAGGAGATACCGTAGTAGAACCAGTTCGACTCGGAAGAGTCGGTACGGGCACCGCTACCATTGGGGTTACGAGCTACTACGCGTATGGCGTAAGAACCTTCATTAAGACTATCGGCCTTAGGCACATTCACGGTAATAGAAGTATCGGAAGTATTGCTAAGGAAGCTCCAGTTTACCCGCAGGTTGGAGGTATCCAGCTTACCGCGGTATACATCGTAAGTACGTGAAGCGGGAGGCATACAGTTGTAATGGTTCCAGTAAAGCGCTAGGGTATTAGCCTGGTTGGCTTCATTGGTAGACTTAGCACTATCCATACGCAGGCGCATGTTAGAGCAGAAGCGCGTAAGCTCACGTCCCTTGCCATTGTACACCAACATTACTTGGTAGTCGTATACATAGTTGTCTACATAAAAACCATTGGGGGCAAAGCTGTCTACAAAGAAACGGGCATTAGGGTCATCAATAACTTTAACCAGACTCATAGGTCGAACACCTGAGTCGGCACGATAGATATTCCAAGAGTTGAAAGTAGCAATGATAGAAGGATCACTAAGGGCGGCATTACCCGACCAATCGAGACGCACATCCAAATCGCGCTCTACGGTAAGCCCATCGAGTTGATAGGTGGGCGCCGGACAACCACTTACAGGGATAATGAAGGTGTAGAACTCGGGAAGCTCAATACCACACTCATTAAGGAGGGTAGTACCGTCATTACCTCTACGAATCTGAAGGATATAGTTACCATCCACATCAAGCGGTTGGTTTAATACTAAGTCGAGGTTACGAGAAACCAGGAACTGACAGTTGGTCTCTACTTCTACAATCGGACGAGCTACCCCATCAGGACCAATCAGACGGAAGTCGGTTGGCGTGGCAGAAGCACAACGAACATTATTGTTAAACTCGATAGAAACTAAAGAGTCGAAGCAGTTGTAACCTTGGAATACAGGAATTTGGTGCACGGTGGCTACGCCATTGGTAATGGAGTCTTCACCGAAGAAGTAGGCCATATTGTACTGCGTCTTCATCGAGTCGATGTCGGCCTGAGTAAAGTTCTGAAGCTGGGCATTGTTGCTAGCGGCAGTTATCGATACCCGAGGACCAGAGGATGAAGTAGGGTTACAGTTAGCGGTAACGGGAACCTGAATCTCACGTACGGTTTCACCGATGTTTAACCACTGCAGGGTTACCGGATCAAAACGCCAGTCTTCTACTACAATCTTTACCACATAGGAACCTTGCTGTGAAGGGCTAAAGCGGAAGATACCGGTTTGTTGATCAATCACGATACCAGTAGAACTAGGGAATGGAGAGTTCACGGTAAAGCCCATTGAGAAAGGAATATTCGCACCAGGGCCACAGTTGTTACCTGACTGAGGATGACCAAAACGGTAGCGGATACTATCGTTATCGAGGTCAATAGCCGCCTGAATAAACTCAAATGGCTTCGCGCCAGGCTGGGTCAAACAGAAGGCTTTACCTGCAGGTGCCTGAATCTCAGGAGAAGAGCTTTCCCCGAGAGTATTGTTCAACTTGGCCTCCAAATACATATTGGGCGAGGTGGATAGGTTAGTGGAAACGTCACGACAGCACACCGCACTAGCCGTAAACTTGAAATCACCACACTGACCAGGTAAAGAAACAAAACCCGAGAACTTGTGTACGGATAAGTCTTTATAGGAAGGGTCAGAGGCATTAGCACATTCGTCTAGCCCTGGTACAATCCAGCCACCATTGTTATCGTTGGGGGAAGCTTGACCTGCCGGAGGCATCAAGCGGTTAAGCGTTCCGTTTACGTTACCAAAACAGCTACTGGTAATACAAACTGTTTGCGTAGTTTGAGTAATAGGAATACCGCCATTATTACGGTACCAGTTCACAAATACCTCGTAGCGACTAGAGTCGGTGGGTATCGGTGCCCAGCGGTAATAAATCTCACCACTCGAAAAGTGAGAAGCCTTTACCTCCGACGAAAAACTCGCCAAAAGCACAAAAACTAAAAGGCCTAATAATCTTTTCATATTCATAGATTAGAACTTTGAAAAGTAAAAGTAAGGCTTAGAACCAAGTATCCAAAAGCTTAGGGCCCCCTAATAAGTAAAAGGATGGTTTCAATGTGTTTAAGAGAGGACTTGAGAATAATATAGTCTGCATTAAGCTTTTACGTACTTTCGCAAAAATTTGAAATTGGCCACCATGAAGATGAAGGAGATCCGTAATTTCTGCATCATTGCTCACATCGACCACGGCAAGAGTACCTTGGCGGATCGACTCTTAGAGCACACGCAGACTATTTCCGACCGGGAAAAGAAGGATCAGTTGCTCGATGACATGGATCTA
Source organism: uncultured Flavobacteriales bacterium (assembly GCA_913055685.1). Lineage (GTDB taxonomy): Bacteria > Bacteroidota > Bacteroidia > Flavobacteriales > Schleiferiaceae > Croceimicrobium. Next base: position 446,330 of record CAJXKC010000001.1, on the reverse strand, counting down.
GAGCGCGAAAGAGGGATTACCATTAAAAGTCACGCTATTCAGATGAATTACCTCTCCAATGGCGAGGTATACACGCTAAACTTAATTGACACCCCCGGACACGTTGACTTCTCCTATGAGGTTTCACGAGCCATTGCCGCTTGTGAAGGCGCCCTTTTGGTAGTTGATGCGGCCCAAGGTATTCAAGCCCAAACTATTTCAAATTTATACTTAGCGCTTGAACATGATCTGGAAATCATTCCAGTTTTGAATAAAGTTGACCTTCCGAGTGCTAATCCCGACGAGGTTAAAGATCAGATCATCGACCTTATCGGTTGCGAGGAAGAGGATATTTTGATGGCATCCGCCAAAACTGGTTTAGGCATTAACGACATTTTGGAAGCGGTAGTGGAGCGCATTCCTGCTCCTGAGGGAGACCCAGATGCGCCCTTACAAGCCTTAATTTTTGATTCCGTTTATAATCCCTATCGAGGCATTGAGGCCTTTTTTAAAGTGGTAAACGGGAAAATCCGCAAGGGTGAGCAGGTAAAGTTCATGAACACCGGTAGTAAATATTACGCCGATGAGATCGGGGTTTTAAAACTTGGTCAAGAGTCTCGCAAAGAAATCGGAACCGGTAATGTGGGCTATATCATTTCCGGAATCAAAGAGGCCAAAGAGGTGAAGGTGGGTGATACCATTACCAGCTTCGAGCGTCCCGCCTCGGCCGCTATTGAAGGTTTTGAGAATGTGAAACCTATGGTGTTTGCAGGGATTTACCCCGTAGATACAGAGGAGTTTGAAGAATTACGCGCTTCCCTGGAAAAGCTACAGCTCAATGATGCGTCTTTAACCTTTGAGCCCGAGTCTTCAGCGGCCTTAGGTTTTGGTTTCCGTTGTGGCTTTTTAGGTATGCTTCATATGGAGATTATCCAAGAACGCTTGGATCGCGAGTTCAATATGACCGTTATTACCACGGTACCTAACGTAAGTTATTATGCTTACATGAAGAAGGAGCCAGATAGTAAGGTAATCGTAAATAACCCTTCCGAATTTCCCGATCCTACAAAAATGGAGCGCATGGAAGAGCCTTATATTAAGGCGCAGATTATTACAAAAGCCGATTATGTGGGCGCGGTAATGAACTTAGCGATTGAAAAAAGAGGTCAGCTAAAAAATCAGGTTTACCTAACTTCTGAACGGGTAGAAATGACCTTTGATATGCCTTTGGCAGAAATTGTATTTGACTTCTACGATCGACTTAAATCGATTTCCCGCGGCTATGCATCCTTCGATTATCACCCCGTGGGTTATCGCGAAAGCGATATGGTTAAAGTAGATGTAATGCTAAATGGCGAGCCCGTTGATGCCTTATCAGCGCTAATTCACCGCAGCAATTCATACGATATTGGTAAGAAGATCTGCGAGAAGTTGAAGGAATTAATTCCGCGTCAACAGTTTATGATTGCCATTCAAGCTGCTATTGGGGCAAAAATTATAGCGCGTGAAACGCTAAGTGCCTTACGTAAGGATGTAACTGCCAAATGTTACGGTGGCGATATCTCGCGAAAACGTAAATTACTTGAAAAGCAAAAAGCGGGTAAGAAGCGCATGCGTCAGGTTGGAAACGTTGAGATTCCGCAGCAAGCTTTCTTGGCGGTATTAAAGCTTAATGACTAAAAGCCCAAGCTGTCTTTTACCCTTTTTAGTACGCTTTGCGCGATAGGGCGAACTTTTTCGGCTCCTGCTAATAGCTGTGCTTCAATTTCTTGAGGATTATTGATGAGGGCATCGTAGCGTTCACGCGCAGGCTCATATATATCTAGGATAAGTTCTAATAAAGCTTTTTTCGCATGACCGTAGCCATAATTACCACCAAGGTAGTTTGCGCGCATTTCAGCAATTTGCTCTTCGTTGGCTAGCAAAGAGTACAAAGCAAATACATTACAGGTGTCTGGGTCCTTGGGCTCCTCTAGGGGAGTACTATCGGTGAGAATACCCATTACCTGCTTTTTTAAAGCCTTTGCCGAGGCAAAAATGTCGATGGTATTGCCATAGCTCTTACTCATCTTTTGACCATCGGTCCCGGGTACGGTCTTAACCGAATCGCGCACTACTGCTTCCGGTAATTTCAAAATTTCGCTGCCCACCGCATGATTTAAAGCCCCGGCCATGTCACGAGTCATCTCTAGGTGCTGTATTTGGTCTTTACCCACCGGCACTTGGTCCGCGTCGTACAATAAAATATCGGCCGCCATAAGTACTGGGTAGGTAAATAGTCCGGCGTTCACATCGCTTAGGCGATCACTTTTATCCTTAAAACTGTGGGCATTGGCCAACATGGGGTAAGGAGTAAAGCAGGACAAATACCAACTGAGTTCGGTGACTTCTGGAATATCGCTCTGGCGGTAAAAGAAATTGCGCTCGGCGTCGAAGCCCAAGGCTAGCCATGCTGCGGCAACGGCATAAACACTTTCTTTACGCTTGGCAGCATCTTTCACTGAGGTCAGCGAATGTAGGTCGGCGATAAAGAAAAACGACTCATTCTTTGGGTTTGCAGATAACTCGATGCCTGGTTCAATTGCTCCGAGGGCATTTCCGAGGTGTGGGATACCACTACTTTGAATTCCAGTTAAGACGCGCGCCATGTTAATTTTCAATTTTGAGGCACAAATGTAAGAAGCCCGTCGGCAAGAGCGTGCATTATTTTATTTTTGCCGGGTTCACGATGAGATATATTCTAGCACCTTTATACCGAGTATGGTTTTATATAGCGGTTTTTATCGCCATAATGGCGGTATTACCCTTTATACTTTGGGCCTCTAGTTCGCCGAAACATTACTTGAAGTTTTTCTATTACGAACGTATTTGGGCGCGGATCGTCTTATTTTTAATGGGCTACCGAGTTAAGGTAAATTGGGCCCAAAGGCCAGATCCTCACGGGCAATATATTATCTGTGCCAACCATACCAGCATGCTCGATATTATGCTCACCTTGGTGGTATTTCCTTTTCCCTTTTTATTTATCGGTAAAAAGGAGCTTTCGAAGCTGCCCATCTTTGGCTACTTCTACAAACGCACCAACATCTTAGTAGATCGCTCCAGTCTTAGTAGCCGTAAACTAACCTATCAATTGGCGGCCGAGAAATTGGAAGAAGGCCTAGGCGTTTGCATTTACCCGGAAGGGATGGCGCCACGCGGAGATATCTTATTGGCCCCTTTTAAAAGCGGGGCATTTAGGCTCTCAGCCAGCAAAGGCGTAACAATAATCCCAGCTGCTTTTCACGACTGCAAGCGCCTCTTACCTTATGATAACTTTAGAGGTAAGCCCGGCACTTTAAGGGTGGATGTAATGCCCTTTATGGAGCCCAAAGATGATAGTCAGGAGGAAGCGGTGCGCCTGCAAAAGGAATGTTACCGGATTATTTTGCAATCTTTGCAACAGAAATAAATCACTATGAAAATTTCCAAAGAAGAGGTAGAGAAGTTGGCCCATTTAGCGCGTTTGGAGTTTAGTGCTCAGGAAATTGAGGACATGCAGAATGACATGGACAAAATTCTTGGTTTTGTCGACAAAATTAGTGAGCTCGACCTCGAAGGAGTAGAACCTCTAATTTACATGAGTGATGAGCGTAATGTATTACGCAAAGACGAAGTAGAGCAGGTGATCAGTAAAGATGAAGCGCTTAAAAATGCACCGGATAAAGACACGGATTATTTCCGCGTTCCCAAAGTCTTGAAGCGCGAAGAAGACTAGAAAGCTTCGTAGCTAAAATCTCTAATTATTATTTCAGGAGCCTCTTGCTCCAATTCTTTTTGTGGGCCTAGCAGCCAAAGGTTGATATGAGCCTGTACGCCACCGCCCGGCTTAGGTACGCGGATAGGGTCCGAGCGCTTTCCTTCGGCCGATTTCACCCGTGCGGGATTGCGAAAGCTGTAATGAAATCTCTCAATAAGAGCCTCCTCTCTTACTTCTTCACCCTTGTAGGCGTAAAAACTAATTGAGGTATCGCGCCATTCCATTATATGGGTAGTTATACCACTTAGGGTACTAGGGCTTAAAGCCGATGAAAAAGTTCGTTCTAAATGCAGTCTTTCCAAAGCAACCGGGTGGACGGAATAATGAAGGATACTTTCTGCTAAGGGGAAGCCCCATTGCGAAAACTCGATATCGATTTCGCTGTTGGCCTGGGTATCGAAGCTGGAATGATCCCAAGTAAATAAGCCCAAAACTACTTTGGGATCAAAATGCTGAAAGTTTCCTTTAATTGAATAGGTATAGCGACCGTATCCAAGCGTATCCACGGTGTTAACTTCAACGCAATAGATACGATCTTTCTCTGGAGCCAATTTTAAGTGCAAGAAGCCACGGTGGTCTACATAAAGGTTTTTGCTGCTGGTCCCAAAGTAATTATTACCAGGTCCGCGCTTAAAGTCCCCGCTTTTAACTTGCCATTCTCTATCCGCGAAAGTGATGCGTTTTTCACCTTGATGGAGGTAGGCTTTGCTTTTACAAGCGGATAGGGCCACCAAAGCCAATAGCAGATAGATGATATTCCGGAGGGCATTCACAGTACTAAGGTGCAAAATTTTGCATTAGGGATAGGAATGGAAAACCCGGAGCGGCCAAGCCCTGTGTACTTTCGCGGGCTGGCGACCAAAGGAAGCCCGGCCAAGCGATTAGGGAACAGTGGCGAGGGCGACCGGATTTGTAATGAATAGCCCGTAAATGCCCCAAAAAAAGAAAGCCCTGCATTCAAAGAAGAATACAGGGCTTGTTTTATGAAGATTGGCTTTAAACCAAACCTTGGTCTAACATAGCGTCGGCTACTTTTACGAAACCGGCAATGTTGGCGCCTTTCACATAGTCTACATAACCCTCCGCATCGGTGCCGTATTTACGAGCATTTTCGTGGATATTGGTCATGATCTCACGTAATTTAGAATCTACCTGCTCGGCAGTCCAGTTTAAACGCTGACTATTCTGTGCCATTTCCAAAGCCGAAGTAGCAACACCACCAGCATTACTTGCTTTTCCTGGGGCAAAAAGAATTTTAGCCTCGTGGAATGCAGCGATAGCCTCAGGAGTACTAGGCATGTTAGCGCCTTCAGATACAGCCATACAGCCATTAGCTAAAAGCTTTTTAGCGTCTTCGCCATCCAATTCGTTTTGGGTAGCACAAGGAAGGGCAATATCTACTTTATGGCCCCAAGGGCGCTCACCAGCGTGGAACTCAACGCCGTCGAATTTATCCGCAACCTCATGGATACGGCCGCGACGAACGTTTTTCAACTCCATTACAAAGTCAAGCATTTCTTCGTTAATACCGTTTTCGGCGTAAATGTGACCTGAAGAGTCAGATAAACTTACCACGGTACCGCCTAATTGCTGTACTTTTTGACTAGCGAATTGGGCCACGTTTCCAGAACCTGAAATAGCTACGCGCTTACCTTTGATTGATTCGCCTTTAGTTTTTAGCATTTCAACGGTAAAGTAAACCGCACCGTAACCGGTTGCTTCAGGGCGAATTAAAGAACCGCCCCAGTTAATGCCCTTACCGGTTAATACTCCGGTAAATTCATTACGTAGGCGCTTGTACTGGCCAAACATGTAACCGATTTCACGACCACCTACACCGATATCACCGGCAGGTACGTCGGTATCCGGACCAATATGACGCTGTAATTCGGTCATAAAGGATTGGCAGAAACGCATTACTTCGTTATCTGATTTTCCTTTGGGATCGAAATCGGAACCACCTTTACCACCACCGATAGGAAGAGTGGTAAGTGAGTTCTTAAAGATTTGCTCGAAACCTAGGAATTTCAAAATCGAAAGGTTTACAGATGGGTGGAAACGAAGACCTCCTTTGTAAGGTCCAATAGCGGAGTTAAACTCAACTCGGTAACCACGGTTAATTTGAGGGTTTCCATTATCGTCCATCCATGGCACGCGGAACATAATTACGCGTTCTGGTTCAACGATGCGTTCCAAGATTTTAGCTTGGTTGTACTTGGGGTGCTCCTCAACGAAAGGGATGATTGCTTCGGCAACTTCTTCTACCGCTTGCAAAAACTCTGGTTCGTGACCATTCTTGGCCTTCACCATATCCATGAAAGCGTTGATTTGAGAGGTGTACTTTGCAGACATAGATTATGCAATTAATTATGAGGCAAAAGTAGTTTTTATTTTAATCCCTAAGCCACAAAAGAATATTTGTCTAATTCCTTTGAATCGGCTTCAAAATAAGCCGACTAGCCGCGATTAAATTTTAATTTTGTCGCCAAATTCAAGAGCAATGAAAGTATTGGTATTAGGTGGCGGTGGCCGTGAACACGCAATCGCCTGGAAATTAAGTCAGAGTCCCCATTGTGAAGCCCTCTATGTAGCACCAGGGAATGCCGGAACCAATGCCATTGCTGAGAATGTTGCCCTATCCCCCGAAGATTTTCCTGCGGTAAAGCAATTAGTTTTAGACAAGGGAATTGACCTTGTGGTGGTGGGCCCCGAGGCGCCTTTGGTTGCCGGGATCGTAGATTTCTTTAAAGGGGATGATGCATTGAAGAAAGTGGCCATTATTGGACCCGATCAAAATGCCGCTCAATTAGAAGGCAGTAAAAAATTCGCCAAGGAGTTTATGGCGAAATACAATATTCCAACCGCCGCTTACCAGAGCTTTTCGGCCAGCGAAGTTGCCGAAGCGCAGGCCTTTTTAGAGGGTTTAAAGGCACCCTATGTGCTGAAGGCGGACGGTTTAGCTGCGGGTAAGGGTGTGTTAATTATCGATGATATAGAGGAAGCCAAGCAGCAAGTGGCGGAAATGCTTGGGGGTAAATTCGGTGATGCCAGCAGAACTTTAGTGATCGAAGAGTTTTTAGACGGAATTGAGTTTTCGGTTTTTGCCCTAACCGATGGTAAGTCTTACCATATTTTGCCAGTGGCCAAAGACTATAAGCGTATTGGCGAAGGAGATACTGGTCCCAATACAGGTGGTATGGGGGCTGTTTCACCGGTGAGTTTTGTGGACGAAGCTCTAATGAAAAAGGTAGAGGAGCAAATTGTAGCTCCCACCATTAAAGGCCTGGCGGGCGAAGAATATGACTATACGGGTTTTGTTTTCTTCGGTCTTATCAAAGTAGGTGAGGAGCCTAAGGTCATCGAATACAATGTACGTATGGGTGATCCCGAAACGGAGGTGGTAATGCCTCGATTGGCAAGCGATTTATTACAGCATCTAAGGGCTGCAGCCGATGGGAATTTAGCCTCTGAGAAAATGGAGCAGTCAACGGACTTTTGTACTACGGTAATGGTAGTTTCGGAAGGATATCCAGGATCCTATCCAAAGGGTAAGGAAATTACCGGTCTCGAAAATGTGAATGATGCCCTGGTTTTTCATGCAGGTACCAAACAGGAGAACGGGAAGGTACTCACCAATGGTGGTCGTGTAATAGCTATGAGCGGAAGGGGTGAAACAAAAGAAGCTGCTCTAAGCAAAAGCTATGCAGCAGCTAAAACAATTTGTTATGAGGGAATCCAATACCGCAAGGATATTGGCTTTGACCTCTAAAAAAGGGCTTTTTATTTTTCGCCCTTCTTAGCGTGGCCCGCCATTTCTTTCATCCAGTAAAGGAATAAACCGGCGATCACCAAGGAGAAGAAAATATTAGGGATGTTTTCCGCGGCAGTTAAAAGGCCGAAAGTCCAAGTGAAAAAATCTCCTAAAGCGTAAACTAGATCCTTAAATTGCATAGCAAAATATTTGAGGCTCCAAAAGTAGCTAAAAAGCCGGGATGTTCGCAAGACTCTTTGATAATATCGGACCACGTAGTTTGGTAAATGCCGCTCTTCTGTCGGCACTCCTGCTTGCACTTTATTGGTGGACGCCTCTTAGTGCCGTGCAGTGGTACCCCAATTCAGCCTGGTCTTGGCCCTTAATGAGCGGAGGCTTTTACTTTAGCTGCCTTTTTATATTGGCCATGGTTTTTAGCTTCAGCTTTAGCGAATGGCAAAATAATCTACACCTCTTTAAGTCCGCTTATTATTATTGGATTTACTTCTTTGTGGCGCTCCTTTTTGTTTATTACTTATGGCCCTATGCGCATTATATATTAGCCTTACCCTTTTTATTTTTAGTGCTGCATAGTGCTTATCGCGCCATCCTACCCAAACAAGATTTGGTGCGTTTAAACTTTCTACTGGCCCTGCTTATCGCCCTATTTTCATTCTTTGAAAAGGAGGGTTTGTATTTTCTCTTTTTGCCCTTTTTACTTGGTCTCTTTTTCGGAGGATTAGATCTGCGGAGTTTTTTATCCCTCCTTTTGGGCTATGGGGCGGTGCTTTATTTCACCATTAGCATTGACTTCTTTTTTGAAACCAATATAATGGCCAATTTGGGCCAGTCTTGGCTTAATTTAGAGCTGCATTGGCCTAGTTTAAAAGGAGTAGCACTGTACAGTGTGCCGGCTATAGGAGTCCATTTACTCCTTTCAGTGATTGTGTCTTTTTCGGGGATTGCTCGCTATAACAATGAACAGAAGCGCATATTAGCCTTTTGGCTATTGATTCTTGTTTTTGCTTTTGTCGCTTTCCTAAGTCTGGGCAATAAAGGCCTCTGGCTAAGCTTAGGTATTTTTCCCTACGCTTTTTTTGCCTCGCGTGCGGTGCAGAGTATCGAAAATCGCTGGTTAAAGGAAAGTCTGGCTTTGGGCCCTATTGCTATCTATTTACTCGCCGTCTTCCTCTAAAAAGAGAGCTTTGAGTTCGCTAGCCTCGGAGGGCTTCATTTTACCCGAGAGAATTAAGGCCAATTGACGACGACGTAGTGCGCCTTCGAAGCGATCTTTTTCAATTTCAGTTTGGGGTTCAATTTGCGGAATATTGATAGGATTCCCCAATTGATCTACGGCCACAAAAGTATAGATAGCCTCATTGGCTTTGCTCTTCTTTCCAGAAATCGTTTGGTCCTCGATGTATACGTCTACAAAGACTTCCATACTGGAGCTAAAGGCTCTCGATACCTTCGCTTCAAGAGTTACAATTGCCCCTTGGGGGATGGCCTTATTGAAAGAAACATTATTTACCGAGGCGGTAACAACAATTCGACGGCAATGACGATGCGCTGCAATTGCCGCACAGCGGTCCATCCAACTTAATAGCTGGCCTCCAAAAAGATTTTTTAGATTATTGGTATCGTTCGGAAGAACGATCTCGGTCATTACCGTTAATGAATCTGCAGGCGTCTTAGCTTTCATGCCAAATTTTTGGCAAAGCTACATTATTACTGGATGTTTATCCAGGCTTGGTAGTTAACTTCTTGTTTAACCTTGGTTAAGAGCGTTTGGGCTTTTTCACGGTTGCTAAGCTTACCAATGGCTACACGGTTTAAGCGACCACTTTTATAAATGTAGGCGTCCCAACCTTTGGCTTGTAAATCTTCGGTATAACGCTCGGCATTACTAAGTTTAGAAAAGGCGCCCACAATAATTTGAATGCTACCCATTTCTTGGCTATTGGCCATTTTCACCGCTGGCTTTTTCGCCGCTTCCACTGGTATTGGTTTCACCGCCTCTTCCTGCTTTGTTTCTTTAAGGGGTAGAGCGGTAGCCGTTTTCGGGAGGACTTGCGCTTCGATTTCTTTGGTAGAAGTTTTGGGCGACCATGGGTCCGGACTTTGCTCGGTATCCATATTCATTCCCTCACTTCCTGGGCGCTGCTTTACATTGTAGAGTGGCTTCTGACGAATTTCAAAGTTTTCATCTTTAGCTAGCTCAGAAAGATTAGGCATATTAGGCGTCTCCTCCTCTGCATTCTCTAGGTTTTCTTGCGCCGGGCTAAGGTCTTTATTTTCTTCAGTGGATACCTTCTCTTCCTTCGCTGCTTCTGAAGGTTTTTCCGCTTTGCTTTCTTCTTGTTGCTCGGAAATTACATCGTCTTCCGGACCGTAGTTCTTGTTAAGACGATTGGCAGTACTAAAGCCAATACTCGATTCATTGGTCTCTGAAAGCTGACTAGGGTCGCTAGGCTGATCCTCATTTGTAAAAACTGTAGTGATTTTAGCTCCTAGGTCATCTAAACTTTCCGGATTCTGCTGATAGAAATAGGCCCCCACTACCAATAGCGCAGCTACCGGTCCTAAAGTGGCCGTCCAGCGAACCCAATTTATTTTTGTGGCTTTTGGAGCACTTGAACTTACTTTTACCCCTTTTTTAGCGGTATCGTTCTGATGCTTTTCAATGGCCTTATTTACATTTCGCTTAATCTCTTGCTCTCTTTCCATAGCATTTGCTCTAAAGATATTTAGACCATAGGAGTAGATGTCATAATTAACATCATGGGCAGGGTTAAATTGCAGCTTGCCTTTGTCATCGATATACAAGCGACCGATGCCAGAAAGGTTCACTTTTCTGCCGGCTCTCAAGGATTTTTTCCAGCCTCTAGCGGCGATTTCAATTCCTTCATTAGCGGCGCGGTAGCTCTTCCCTTCAACTTTAGCAATATGCTGCGCAAGAAGACCATCATTATCTTGAATACGCGCATTGAACACCACTCTTTTAGATGGAGGGCGTAACATATGCGTAGCCGCATTTATCTCGGCGGAATAGTTACGGGTAAGGAAGGCTCCAAAGCCCGGTACCACCACACATTCGTGTGCGTAAAGCAGATTTCCTATGTAATGATCTAAGGTGTGTTGCAAGACTATACGCTTTTTAAGCAATTACGAAAATACTAAAATTCCTTTTAAAGCCGCTAGGGAAGCTATTTTCGGCTCGATTAATTAGCATGGAAACAAGTCAAGAAACTCTATTACACGCAATTGCTTTAAGTCAGATCGATGGTATCGGGCCCATTTTAGCGCGAAAGTTAATTCAGCAATGTGGCTCACCCAGCGCAGTTTTTAGGGAAAAGAAGGAGGCCTTACTGGCCATCGAAGGTTTAGGAAGAGAAAGGATAAAGGCCATAAATAGTTCGTTTTCCCTACATCGAGCCGAGGCAGAACTTAAAGTTTTGGAAAAGCGGGCCTGGATAGCACATTATATAAAAGACCCCGCTTATCCGCGCAGACTGCGCAATGCCAATGATGCGCCTATTGTAATTTTTCAAAAAGGAGAGGCCGATTTAAATGTCAGTCGCGCTTTGGCGATAGTGGGTTCCCGCAAAATGACGGATGAGGGAAGGGCATTTATCGAGTCTTTTTGTGGGGATCTTACTTCTTATGGAGTCTTAACAATAAGCGGTCTGGCTTATGGCGTAGACGGAACTGTGCATCGCTCCTCTTTAAAAAATGGGATAAATAATGTAGCGGTGGTTGCGCATGGATTGGATCGAGTATATCCTTTCCTGCACAAAAAGCTGGCTCAAGATGTGGTAGAAGCAGGGGGCGCGATAGTTAGTGAGTTTCTCAGTGGGACTGAGCCTGAGCGGGAAAATTTCCCGAAGCGCAACCGAATAATTGCGGGCTTGAGTGATGCAGTACTGGTGGTGGAGGCAGCGCGCAAGGGCGGGGCCCTCATTACGGCCCAATATGCGAATGATTACAATCGAGATGTTTTTGCTGTTCCTGGCATGCCGGGTCAGGAAAGTAAGGCTGGTTGTAATTTGCTTATTAAAAGTCACCGAGCTAACCTGCTCGAGTCGGTTAAGGATTTGGAATATGTGCTTCGTTGGGAGCAGGGGAAGGGACCCAAAGCGGCAACAAGGCAGATGCAACTGTCGGCGCAAGATCAGGATCTGGTAGATTTACTAGGGCAAAACAATACCGTTAAAGATTTCGACTGGCTCTGCCATGCAAGTAAATTAGGGCCCTCAGAAGTTTTAAGCCGTTTAGTGGCCCTAGAGTTGGAAGGCCTAGTTAAGCCTTTGTCTGGTAGTCGATATCGACTTTTGATTTGAAAACCTCCGCAATTTTAGCAATTGTAGTAGATTTGAGCTCCAATTTGAAGTATGAGCAGTCAACCGAAATTGTTAATGGCGGAGGATAATGAGATCAACCGCAAATTAGCTGACCTTCTTTTTAAGAGAAATAACCTCACTTTAGACTTTGCCTCTAATGGAGAAGAAGCAGTGGCAGCGGTGAAGGCAACTAAGTACGATTTGGTATTCATGGATATCGAGATGCCAATTATGGATGGCATATCGGCAACTAAATCCATTGTAGCGGATATGGGAGATCAGGCTCCACCTATTATTGCTCTTACTGCTCATTCGATGGACGGCGACCGCGAACGCTTTCTGGAAGCAGGTATGGTCGATTACATCACCAAGCCGATCGACATCAATCGCTTGAATGACATCTTGGCTCAAAGAGTTAAGTAAGCTGGTGATTTAAATCATAATTTTTGATTCAAAATTGTGCCACCTTTGATAGGTGGTACAGATTGATCTACATCAAATCGAAGAAACCGCTGCCTTCTTGCAGCGGAAAGGAATTAATTCGGCTCCTCGCTTGGTAATTCTTGGAACCGGCTTTCACAATTTTATTGCCCATTTAGAACAGGTACAGAAAATCTCCTATAGCGAAATTCCCCACTTCCCTTCTGCCACCATGGATGAGCCAGGCTTCCTAATAAAGGCCAAATTGAATGCCCAGTCTATATTAGCGATGAAAGGTCGCTACCACCATTATGAAGGTTATCAAGCTTCCGAAATTATACACCCACTAAGGGTATTAAAGCTTTTAGGCTTAAAGGAATTAATAATTAGTAATTCGGCGATGAGCTTGAGGCCCGAATTGGCAGAGGGTTCGCTGGGCTTAATAAAGGACCATATAAACTTAATTCCTGATAATCCTTTGCGGGGCTATAACTTCGAAAACTTGGGGCCCCGATTTCCCGACCTGGAGGATTTATACAGTCCACGCCTACGTAGGTTTACTCAAAACTTAATTAAGGATAAGGGACTTAATGTTTTACCGGAATTAGTCTACCTCGCCCACGCGGGACCAAGTTGTCCGAGTCCGGCGGAGCGAAATTTCTATCGAATAGCTGGAGCTGATGTATATGGGATGAGCACTAGCATGGAGGCAATTGCTGCCGCCCATATGCAAATAGAAGTACTAGCCATTTCTGTAATTCGACACCATAAACAAAGTGCACTCCAAGCGGAGGGTGATCAAAAGCTTAGTACCTTGTTGGCGGATTATTTAAAAAATGCACCAAGCCTTTAAACCTTTCATTTTAACAAGCTTCTAACAAGGCCTGTGCGCGCATTGCGTGATATTTGGCTTTTCCAATTAGCGATATCAAGAATATGAACAAACTAGTACTTGCCTTTGCCACTGTCGTTTTCAGCTTAAGCTTAAATGCCCAAAAAATTAGTGGCAGCGCTACCTATAAAACGGCCTCGAAAATGGATATTAAGCTTCCCGACGATATTCCACCGGAACGTAAAAAAGCCATTGAGGCACGGATGGCCAAAGCCATGCAAAAAGAGTTTAGCCTAGAGTTTAACCGCAACGAATCCCTTTATAAGGAAGTGATTGAGTTGGATAAAGAATCGGGAAATGCTCGGGGAATGCGCATGATGACCATGTTCACAGGCGGTACAAACGGTACTTTTTATAAGAATAACCAAGAGCAACGTTATACCGATGCCACGGAGTTCTTTGGCAAAAAGTTTTTAGTAAAAGATAGTCTGGAGCAATTTGATTGGAAACTGGGCTCAGAGACCAAGACCATTGGAAATTATATCTGCAATAAAGCTACCGCTATGCAGGTTCGTAAAACCATGACTATAAAAACCAAGGATGGCGGTGGAATGGAAGATAGTGCCGGAGTAGACACCTCTTACATCACCGCTTGGTACACGATGCAAGTACCAATAAACCATGGTCCGGGAAAGTACCAGGGTTTGCCAGGTTTAATCCTTGAAGTTAATGATGATGGGACTACCATTTTATGCACTAAGGTGGCCATTAATACCAAAGAGGAAAAGGAAATAGAAGAACCTAGTGAAGGGGATGAAATGACTCGTGCCGAATTTGAAGAAATGGCCGAGAAAAAGATGCAGGAAATGCAGCGTATGATGAAGGGCCGCAACAATGGGCATGGCCGCGGGGGATTCGAAATAACCATTAAGCGCTAGTCATGATAAAACTGCTTTTGAGCTGGACCCTGGCTTTAGTTTCCATTTCAGCCTTTGCACAAAAGAGAGATGTTTATGGTCAGGTTTTAGGCAGCGAAAATGTGCCTTTAGAAATGGCCAATGTTTTGGTGCTTTCGGCACAAGACTCCGCTATGGTTACTTATGGCTTTACCAATAGTGAGGGTCAGTTTAGGTTTCAGTTAGAGCCGGGGCAATACCTCATTAAGTATTCTTATTTAGGTTACAAGGGCCTTAGCCAGTCTTTAAATGTAGATGCCCAGTCAGAGCCCATGCGCCTCAAGGCAGTAAGTTTAATAGAAGACCAAGCTCTTCTCGATCAAGTGGAAGTAGTGGAGGAAATGCCCATTGTAGTTAGTGGCGATACCATTAGTTATAAGGCAGATGCTTTTACCAATGGGCAAGAACGTAAGCTCGAAGATGTTTTGGAGAAATTACCAGGCTTCGAAATCGATGAAGATGGTCAGGTAAAAGTAGAAGGCAAAACGGTGGAAAAGGTTTTGGTTGAAGGCAAGGAATTCTTCGACGGCGACACGAAAGTGGCAACGAAAAACCTCCCTGCCGATGCCATAGACAAGGTGCAAGTGCTGCGCAATTACGAGGAAATTTCGCCTTTACAAGGTCTTAGTTCTGAGGATAGAATTGCCTTGAATATTAAGTTGAAGGAAGGCAAGAAAAACCTTTGGTTTGGTGATGCCGAAGTGAAAGGTGGCGATCCAGAACGGTATTATGCCCACGGTAATTCCTTTTATTACACGCCTAAAGCAAGCTTTAACTTTATTGGTGATGTAAATAATATTGGTCAGGCTGCCTTTACGATGCGCGATTACTTCCGTTTTAGCGGTGGCTTTCGCCAGTTAAGTAGCCGTTCGGGTTTTAATTTCAACTTTGCTCAGGATGACCTAGGTATTCCCTTGGGGCAGAATAATCGCGCTAATGAGGTAATCGGTCGATTTGGAGCGGCTAATTTTAGCTATAACCCGCGCAAGGACTTAAGTTTATCGGGCTTTGTGATTGCAAGTGATAATGTAGTTTCGAGTGCCTATGCTACTACCCGAACCTATATTGGGCTCGATAGCTTAAACGATGCCCAGGAGCAGTTGAACACAGAAAACCACCAACATTCTACAGCCATTTTATCAAAGTTTTCGGCTACCTATGAGCCGAGCGATCAAACCTATTTAAATTACGATGTTTTCGTAAAGTACTCCGATCAGCTTAACACCTCTAGACTCTTCAGTAGTTTTAGTGATTTCAATTTTAGTAATGACCTTGCTACTCAGGAGCAGCAAAAGCCCTGGTCTATGCAACAGAGCCTGGAATTCTTTCAAAATTTAGGTTCGGATGTATTTGCGGTAGAGTTGCAACATTTAAGAAAGCAGCAAGATCCCTTGTTTGCGATGCAATCTGCGCAAATTCCCTTTTTAAACGTTTTTGCTTTCCAGGATTCCTCGCTCTACAAGTTATTACAAACGCGTTTAGTGAACAGTGAGAGTATTGAAGGCAGAGCTAGCTATTACTGGGTCTTAAATAAATTTAATCACATCGAGTTTAACCTTGGTAGTGTATACAATACGCAAGATTACAGCAATCGTTTGGCCGAGGGCAATATCGATGATGGAGGTCAAGAGTTTAATGATGCCCGCTTACAAAATGAGGTTTTGTTTAGTCTTTTAGATGGTTTTGCCGGGGTGCACTATAAAACCAAATTTGGCAAATTCACTTTTCGTCCGGGCTTAAATGCCCATTACTATCAGGTACGTGACCAGCAAGCGGGAATGGATGAGCGGAGAGATTATCAGGTGTTATTGCCCGACGCATTGCTACGCTATGAGTTTAGTTCTAGTCGCGGTATTGACCTGCGCTACAATATGTCTGCACAGTTTAACGATGTTAATCAGATCATGGATGGACTAATCGTACGCTCCTATAACTCATTATTAACGGGTAATGACAGCCTTAACTTTGCGCGCATTCACAACCTTAGCTTTATCTACCGCGATTTTAACCTCTTTAACTTCACTACCATTTTTGCAGGTTTAAATTACAGCAAGAGTCTAGACCCAATCAATAATCAAGTACAATACTTCGGCCTACAGCAGGTCTTTAGTCCAATTAACGCCAATGGCTTTAACGAGAACCTCACTGGCTTTGCATCTTATTCTCGTAAGTTCGAGTGGTTTAAAGTAGACAGTCGCGCTAACCTGAGTTATAGCACCGTAAATAACTTGGTGAACGGACGTGAGAATACCAACAATACTTTTAGTCAGTCTTATCGTGCCGGCATAGGAACAAATTTTGAGAAATATCCTAATATCGACCTGCGCTATACCTACACGCAAAACGACTACAGCGGAGCGAGAAGTGCCAGCACTTTTACCAACCACGTCCCCAGTATTGAGCTTAGTTGGTATTTCTTAAAGCACTATGTCTTTAGAGCCGATTACCGTTATAATAACTATGGTAATCCGGGCGGACAAAGAACTTCTTTCGACTTCTTAAATGCTAGCTTGGAGTATCAGAGTCAAGATAGTCCTTGGATTTTTAGCATTGAAGCTTTAAACCTATTGAATACTAGCTTTATACGTGAAGACGCCCTGAGTGCAAACTTAATTAGCACTACGGCCTACAACGTTTTACCACGCTATGTTATGCTGGGAGTACGTTACGACCTTTAAAAAGGAAGTTTTTGTAAGTCGACATTAGCACCACTTAAAATGAGACCGATTCTTTGACCTTTGAATCGGTCTTTTTCTTTTAGAATAGCCGCGAAGGGTACCGCGCAGCTAGGTTCGATTACAATTTTTAAGTGCTGATAAATGAGCTTCATAGCGTCGATTATTTCATCGTCGTTTACCAGGAATATATCACTTACGAGGTCTTTGATTATCTCGAAGTTCAAGGGGCCAAGAGTAGTTCTAAGGCCATCGGCAATGGTGTTTGGTTGGTGGGAGCGTACTAGTTCACCACTATGAAAAGAACGAAAGGCATCATCAGCTCCAGCTGGCTCAGCGGCATACACCTTTATATCTTCCTTCAAGTAATAGGCGCTCAAGGCCGTTCCAGCAAGGAGGCCACCTCCACCTACAGGGCTAATTATAGTTTCTAAATTGGAAACATCTTCAATAAGTTCCGCCGCAGCGCTGGCCTGCCCCTCAATAATATCGTAATGATTATATGGCGGGATAAATGTGGCTCCGGTGCGAGCGATAACTGCTTCTAGACCATCTTCCCGAGCTGCCAGACTAGCCTCGCAAAAAATAAGCTCGGCACCATAGCCTCGAACCGCGGCTACTTTCACCGCCGGTGCATCTTCGGGCATTACAATGTAGGCTGGAATTCCCCTCTTTTTTGCGGCCCAAGCAAGAGCTTGCCCGTGGTTTCCAGAGCTATGGGTGGCTACTCCTTTCTGGGCCAATTTTTCATCCAACTTTAGGACAGCATTAGTAGCACCCCGTGCTTTGAAAGAACCCGTTTTTTGAAAACCTTCGCATTTAAAATACAGCTCTGCACCACTTATTTCATTTAAGAGTCGGCTACTGAGCACCGGGCTACGATGAATGAAGGGATTGATTCTAGTGCGGGCCGCTTCTATGTCCTTAAGCTTAATTTTCATTGTCTCTCCTTTTGAAGGGAATATCGGGATTAAAAATTTCCTCCATTAGCTCTTTTAGGATGGCTTCAAAGTACTCCACATTCGAGCTATCGAAATGCCGTATATCCACCAAATTCATGCTAATGGGGTTTGATTTGGCTTTGCGCAAAGAAAGAATGGAGGCCTTTACCTTCGCGTCTTGTGGCTGAGCTTTATAGAACAAATAGGTATAGAGCGGTAATTGGAAAGCATATGGTTTTTTTACAAAAGCCTCTAGTGACATAGAGTCAAAAGTTCGGCTACTTAAGTTATAGTCATTACTTCCTTTGGCACCGCTTTTATAATCGATGATGTGAAAGAGATCGCCTTGTTGATCAATCCGATCTGCCTGACCTTTCAGCTTTATTTCTAGGCCACTTTTTAAAGCGATTGCACCCTCTAAGTTAGCTTCGGTTGCCAGAACTTTCCAATCTTGCTTTTTCGCATTTAGGGTGGACTCTTGCCACATAAAAGAGTAGAGCATCTGGCTCATGGTCTCTAGTATTAGGTAGTTTGGCCCCTGGTCTAAATCGGCTCCTGGTACTAAGGTCTTTAGTTCCAATTTCAAATCTTCTTTATACTCCTGCTTCGATTTGTGATAAATAGGGTCCTCCGCAGCTGGAGTGCGCGGTTGTCTTTGCTCGGGGTCTTCTGGATTAGGTTCGGAATAATACTTTTCGAGACATTGGTGTAAGGCCGTTCCTTGTAGGGGCAGCTCTAAATCTTCTTGAATTTGCTCTTCAGGCTTTAAGCCTAAAACCCTTTCGTAATAGAAGTCTACCGGATCTTTTAAATATTGAATTAAGGCAGTGGGCGAAAATCCTTTGGCCGCCATCTCCTCCAGTCGCTTCATTAAGCTTGGTGTCTTATCCACGCTATCCTCACGGCGTGCTAAAGTATTCGAGTTGCCAGTAGCATTAAAAGTGCGGATTTTAAGTCTGCGATTGTATTTGGGCCATTCCAATTCTAATTGCTTGATAAAGCGTGAAGCTTCCGCCAGACCCAGGGAGCCATCACTAGTCGAATAGAGTAGACTTATGTCCTCGGCCTGGTGTAGCAGGCGATAAAAGTGATAGGCATAAACGGCGTCTTTTTCTAAATAAGTGGGTAAGCCAAACTTTCGCTTTACATCGAAAGGCAAAAGGCTGTTTTCAGTTTTTCCTTTCGGAAGCACACCTTCATTTAGGCTGGTAATAATAAGCCGTTTAAAATCCAGGAGGCGCGTTTCAAGCATGCCCATCACTTGCAGTCCAGACAGCGGTTCCCCCCTGAGGTCCATGCTTAAATCGCCTAATAGATCGCGGAAAAAAGGCAGGCTTTGCTCAAAGTTCTGGATGTAAGGATATTGCTTTAATAGGGCTTCGAGCTGATTAAAAACTTGATAAAAGCCAAAAAGCGCTTCGTTTAAATACTTATCCTGCGGACTATTTTCATGAAACTTTAAACAGAAGCGAGCTAGCAAGCCAAAATAATCATGAGGTTCATGATGCTTTACGAAAAGCTCTTTCGGCAAGGGGGCTAAAGCATTTTCAATTTCCAATTCTCCCAAGGAGCGGTATAGGGCATTTTCTTGGATGAGCTGAGACCGGCAAGCTTCGAAAAGCCGAATTTGTTGGGCTGAAAAACGCCGTAAAACAAAGTGAGATAAAAGCGCATTCCACTTTTTATGGCTAAAGCGCGGCTGTCCCTTACTGTCTTTTCGATTACTTCTCTCCGCTTCAAGAGCGAAATCCAGTAGCAGTTCAAAGAAGCCCGCTAGAGGCGAGTTTTTAAGGCTTAAGCCCATGCTAAGATTAAAGCTCTTAACTCCAGGGTGTAAGTTGTTGAGAATCCCTTTCAGCAATTCTTCATCGGCCATTACCAAAGCGGTGTTCGACTGTTCTTCCACCGCAATTTCCCCCATTTCCTGATTGGCGATATAGGCTTGAAGGTTTTTACCGGAAACCGCGATAATGTTAATATTTCGTTCCTTTTCCTTTAGTTTTTGATGAATGCCATGAAGCTTACCGCTTTTTTCGAGCTTCTTGAAAAGTTTGGATTGTCTCAAAAATAAACCCGCTTCATGCTTGGGGTTTTTTAGATAATATTCATCGACATCCCAAAAGAAGTCGGCTAGACCGATGTCAAATAAGAATTCAAATCCCTTTTCTTCCGCCTTATTGAGCGCATTAAAGCCGAAAAAGTAAAAATGCCCAAACTGTTTTTCTAATTGTCCTTGCTGTTGCTCAAGTTCCTGGTAGAAAATTCGATAGGCTAAGCCTTGATAGGCTAGCTTTTCCTTTAATAAAGCCTGAGTAAAGTGCTTATGCACGAGAGCCAGTTTAGGCCATAAGGCCAAATACCTATCGAGCAAGGCATCACTTTCACCAGGTTCTAGATTCCAATTTTCAATCCTTTTGACATCTCCCAGATAGGCGAAAATATCATTTGCTTCTACCAGATGTCGGTCAATTTCGTTGAAATCCTGCAGGAGCATCCTTCCCCACTTGTTAAACTCCTCAAAAGCTTCAGCTTCAGGAATGCTGCTTTGGTAGGCTTCAAAAAGTTTAAAGAAAAGTGCCGCTTGGGAATCTAATTGCAAGCCACTTATTTCGAGGATTAAGTCCTCTATGCTTAAAACCCTAGGCGCAATTGCCACCTGCTTTAATTCTTCGCTAAGGGCTTTTTGAAAAAACAGGCCCGCTCTACGACTCGGCACCACAACACTGATTTCGTGCAGTGGCCTGGGGGAACGTAAGACAAATTGGGCGGCTGATTTTAGGAATTTTTGCAAAGCTTTCTTTCTAGCGATTAAGCGTAAAAATAGCACTTATAATCACTTTGATCTAGACCTTTTTACTTTGCATTGAAAGTATTTATCCGTCTTTCTTAGGCAAGGGGATTACTAGTTTAATTTTCGTGCCTCCCTTATCTTGGGTAGGTGAATCGATGTACATTTTTCCGCCCAACTGACTAACTAGGTGGTATGCTTTAGTTAAACCAAAGCCTCCGCCTCGGGTAGGCCGATTTTGGACATAATAAGTTTTAGGCTTTCCTTTAACTTGGACTCGAAGCGATCCAAATGCTCTATTTGGTCGATGGCTAAAGCTGGGTATTGTATGTTAAATATCTAAGCTTCTGTTAATTGGAAAGGAATATTTTCTAATTTCCTGAGGTTAAATTAAAACGTATGACCAAAAACTACCTCTTCATTCTAGGGCTAGGCTTAAGCCTGAGCCTAAACGCACAAAATTTACCAAAACTTGAGGCTTCCGAAGATTATCAGGAGATTAAGCCGAAATTGGTGAAATATCAAGACCGACCAGAATCTGGCGTTAGCACGGTAATATGGTCTGAAGATTTTGCCAATGGCATTCCTCAAGATTGGACTCAGAATGGCACGCCGGCCTTGGCCCTATGGGAATACCGTGGACCCAATACTACGCCTCCCGATTCGGTAGGCTCACGCGGTTGTTGGGCTGGTCCTAATCAATCTGGAAACCTAGGTTCTCCCATTAGCTCTCCGACACGTTCCAACGGTTTTATGATTTTTGACTCCGACTACCTTCATTCCGATGGAGATCGTGCAACAAATGGACAGGGTACAGTACCGGCTCCGCATATCGGTAGGCTGCGTACAGATACCATCGATTTAAGCGCACATAATGGCGCTGAGCTAGGCTTTTACATGTACGCCCGCCGCTTTCAATCGGCTTGGTATGTCGCCATTAGCACGGATGGAGGCGCCACTTTTTCAGACACAGTAGAGGCTTTTCCTGCCAATGAAGTGCCGGTGAACTCTTCTACCCCTAGTAATGCTTATTACCGTACCAATATTTCTAGTATAGTCGCTAATCAAAGTGAGGTGGTACTCGAATTTATTTTTGATGGCACCGTGAGTAACAGCAATGGCTCGGGTCGCTATTACTGGATGATTGATGATATTGAGCTGCTAACGCCACCTGCCAATTTGCTCACTTTCGTGCGTGCCACCGCACCAGGCACCACGGGCGAAGCCCCTGCCCACGACGTAATTTTTGATGGGGATGGATCCTACCCCAAATACATGCATTTGGCCGGCAAACAAAAAGTGCCTATCACCTTCGATAGTAATATCTACAACTACGGCACCAATGCCCAAACAAATGTGCAGTTAGCAGTGGAGGTAATCGATGCTAATAACAATTTGGTTACTACGGTATTGTCTCCGCCGGTAGCAAGTTTAAACGCTTACGACACGGCCTATTACACAACCCTTACCACCGCCCCCTGGACTCCAGCAATTGATGGAGACTACAGGATAGTTTACAAAGCTATTTCCGACAGTATTAGTCAGGCTGCGACTCCTACAGCCGATACTTTTAACCTATTTGTAGGACCGAAATATAGTATTGATGATGGGGTAGCAGATAATTACTTTGGCACCAATACCGGCACCAATGGTATGATTGCTATTGGTACGCTTTTTAACCTTGAAGATCCCGATACCGCCGGAAACCAAGGTAAAGTATACTTACAGGGAATTGAGATTCAAATGAGCTGTTTAACGGATAGTACCGCCGATATGGAAATAGCTATCTACGACTCAGCCGGCTTTGCTTTTAACGCTGGCTTCCCAGGCGGAACACTTCCAAAGTTTACGCGGGTTTTCTCTTTCGATGGATCCGTACCTTGTAATTTGGTTAATTTCTCCTTTGAGGATGGTCAGGGTGAGCCATTAGAATTGGACGCGGGTACCTATTATGTGATTGCCAGTTTGTTTCCAAATGCCACCGATGGAGTAATACGATTTGCAAATAGCGCCAACTGGAATCAGCCTAGTTATGCCTCGGTTTTCCAAAACTCCAATGGCAGCTGGTTTAGTGGTTTCTCCAATAGCACCACCTTTGAAGCGCCCCATTACCGCTTAATTGTGGCTAACCCCACGATCAATCTTCGGGAATCAGACTTAGAAACCTTTAGTGTCTACCCCAATCCGACCTCAGGGAAAGGTTTTATTGAGTTTGATAGACCAGGGCAGTATAGCTTAAAAGTGCAATCAATACGTGGTGAGCTATTAATGAGTCAGACACATAATTTAAATGCCAAAGAGAAGATTGAGCTTAACCTTACACACCTTCCTAATGGGATATACCTAATCAATATTACCGACGCGGAGCAAAACAGCAAAACCGTCAAACTCAGCATTCGCAAATAAGTTTATACTTGTTTCATCCTCGAAGCCTCTTGCTTAGCAAGGGGCTTTATTTTTTTAGGAAGTTGAGGTAAGCTTTCGCCTGATGGCTTTTTTCCCAAAGAGTTGATTGGTAATACTGACCCGACTTATATTTTTCCAGTATCGACCAGATTTCTTTCAATTCATGCGCCTGGTAAAATTGGGCAGCTCCTTTAAATTCGGGAAAGGCAGACCAATAAGCATCCATCAGCAAAGGAACCCGATAAGCAAAGGCCATATTCCATGCGCCAGAAATTTGCTTGCTGTACAGTGCTGCACTCTCATGCCCTTGGTGAATTAAGGGCAGAACAAAATCGGCCTGAGCCAAATAAGTTTGGAATTCATCGTTAGGAACAAAGTCGTCCCACATGATAAAATGTTTTTCCAGCTTTCGCTGATGGATTTCCCGCTTTAATTCAGGTCCATTGCCGTGCGAATGTTTGGATTTACCTAAAAGGATAAAACGCAATCCGGGGTCCAGTTCCATGTCTTCCAGACTTTCCAAGAGGCTTAGGTAATCGCGCCGTTTATATTCGACTTGACCTGGCACTACGATCCAAGTTTCATCAGCGGGCTTTTGCAAATTAGCGCTAATACTCGGTGCTGGAAGGCAAAGGGCTTTGAAGCTTTCAAAGGCTAATTTGGGTTTAAGGAGCTGGGCTTTTTCTTTGAGGTAATCGGCCAATAGAAAATAGTTCTTTAGCCTAAGGCTTATGAGTGACTGCGTAGTGCTTTTTTCCAATTTTCGCAGGTTGTGAAGCACCCCATAGCACTCGAAGTTTAGGCTTGCGCTTGACCAGAGGAAGTTGCGTACCTTTTTCCCACTGGCGGTGTTTATAACTACCTTTTTTATTCCAAGCTTCCGAAGAGTTCGATGGAGATTTCGAAAATCGCGTGCACGGGGTTCAGCACTTATAAAGTGCAGTTCTTCCTCTGGGTATCCAAACAAGCGATTTTTTAAAGCTTCTGAAAAAAAGAGGACGGGTTCGAAATCACTACTCTCTTTTAGAAATAGATATTGTGGATAAACCACCTCATCATGCGAATTGCCGAATTCAATCAGTGCTACTTTCTCCATTTAAAATCGCAATGCTATTCGAAACCGCAGTGGATCAATATCCAGTTTTATTCCTTCTTGCTTTGATTGCTTATTGTAAAGCATCACCGCCTGAGTGGCCAAATGTCTTGAGCTTAATTCAATGGGAATGGAAAGGCCCCAAAGTCCGGCTCCGATGTAAACCATATTCCAATTTGGCTCTCTGCCGATCGCTTGATTTACGATGGGGTAAAGGATGAGGAAAGCACCCGCAGCCTGACTAAACCGGGCGAAGTCGTGTCGATTATTAGCCTTACGAAACAAGGCATTACTGCTTAAACGCCCCTCACTAATTTCGATTAAATCACTCATGGCAATAGGCTGCTCATTGTGGAAAAAGCGGGCACCATACCAATGATGCTCGATCCGTATCCAATTGCTGTCTACTTGAGCCGAGAGCTCAATAATGCTGCTAAAAAATGCTATGAGGACAATCCATTTTTTCACCCTTCAAAGGTATTATATCTTGCTTAGGCGAGTGGCACACTAAGCGACAACAAACAATTTTTCCCTAAATTCTCAAAAAATTAGAATATGGATTCTACGGGAGCAATCGTATTAATTGGAGCCTTATTTATCATCATGTTTGGGATGGGTCTAACCTTAAGTCCGGCCGATTTCGCCCGAGTAGTGAAATATCCCAAGGCAATAATTCTAGGCTTAGTAAACCAATTAATTTTATTACCGCTCATTGGCTTTTCTCTAGCCTATTTCATGCATTTGGAACCTAGTTTAGCGGTAGGCTTGATGATTCTTGCCGCTTGTCCAGGTGGAGCCACCTCTAACCTAATAACCCATTTGGCCAAAGGGGATACTGCCCTTAGTGTAAGCTTAACCGCCATAGCGAGTATTCTCACCATATTCACCATACCCATTATTATTTCCTTCTCCCTAAATTATTTTATGGCCTCCGATCAGAGCGTGCAGCTCGACGTGGCTAAAGTCTTTGGTCAGCTATTGGTAATAATTGTTATTCCCGTTTCCTTGGGTATGTGGATTCGTTCGAAGCGTGAAGCTTTCGCTGATAAAATGGAGCGGCCAGTTAAAATTGCTTCGGCATTAGTTTTAGCCTTGGTGATAGTTGGAATCTTGATCAAGGAAAAGGCAAATGTCTTATCTTATTTCGAACAAGCAGGCTTAGCTAGCCTAGCCCTTAATTTGGCGACTATGTTTGTAGGCTTTTTAAGTGCCAAGCTATTTAAGTTAAGCAATGCGCAAACTTTAACCATAAGCATTGAGTCGGGTATCCAGAACGGCACGATGGCCATTGGTATCGCGACTATAGCCTTAAGTGCTGCCTCCATGGCGATTCCTGCTGCTATATACAGCCTTATCATGTTTGCTACCGGCTTCGCTATTATTCTAGTAGGAACTGGCGGCTCTAGTAAGGCCATTAGAGAATCACAACATTAATCAATCGTTTCCCAAATGTTTTTATTCAGGCAAAGCAGCTAAGATGCTGGATTTTAGCAGTCTAATGTAAAATGTATTTAGCATGTCTGATTTAAAAAACCGTGTATCCTTAATTGGACACGTTGGGGCCGACCCCGAAGTGAAGTCTTTTGATGCCAATGGAAAGTTGGCCAAGTTCTCCTTAGCCACCAATGAATCCTATAAAAATGCCAAGGGCGAACGAATTACCGAAACCCAATGGCATAATGTAGTGGCCTGGAATGGTTTGGCCGGACTCATAGAGAATTACGTCAAGAAAGGGTCTTATTTGGTATTGGAAGGAAAGTTAGTAAATCGATCTTATGAAGATAAGGAAGGTAAAAAGCGTTACATCACCGAGATTGTTGCCAATGACCTAAATTTTTTAGGGGCCAAACCAAACTAGGGAGAAAGCCCTGTTTCTAAATGAGACAGGGCTTTTTTTCGAGACTCCAAAGCTTATCTTTGTCCAAAATACATTGCAATGGCTGTAAACTGGACTACCGTAAAGGAGTATGAGGATATTACGTATAAGAAATCTGGCGATGGCGTAGCCCGCATTGCTTTCAATCGCCCGGCGGTGCGAAATGCCTTCCGACCCAAAACCGTGGGTGAGCTTTACGAGGCTTTTTTAGACGCTAGGGAAGACACTTCTATCGGAGTGGTGCTGCTAAGTGCAGAAGGCCCTTCACCTAAAGATGGGGTGTATTCATTTTGTAGCGGCGGCGATCAAAATGCCCGTGGCCACCAAGGTTATGTCGATGATGACGGCATGCCACGCTTAAACATCTTAGAAGTGCAAAGGCTAATACGCTTTATGCCTAAGGTGGTAATTGCCGTGGTGCCAGGTTGGGCAGTGGGAGGAGGACATAGCCTTCATGTGGTTTGCGATTTAACATTGGCCAGTAAGGAACACGCGATTTTCAAACAAACTGATGCTGATGTTACCAGCTTTGATGGTGGGTATGGCTCAGCTTATTTAGCTAAAATGGTTGGTCAGAAGAAGGCCCGGGAAATTTTCTTCTTAGGACGTAATTATTCCGCGGACGAGGCGGTGGATATGGGAATGGCAAATGCTAGTATTCCTCATGCCGAATTAGAAGATACCGCATACCAGTGGGCTCAAGAAATATTGGAGAAATCACCTACGTCTATTAAAATGCTAAAATTTGCCTTTAACCTTACCGATGATGGTATGGTGGGGCAGCAAGTTTTTGCCGGTGAGGCTACTAGGCTGGCCTACATGACTGAGGAAGCCAAAGAAGGGCGTAATGCATTCTTAGAAAAGCGTAAACCTAATTTCAAGGATATCAAATGGATTCCTTAAGAGTATCTAAGCCTAGTCCGGGGAATTACCCAGAATATTATCAAAACTACTTCCAGTATCTGAAGGAGGACTTACCAATTTTGGAGAATTGCTATAATGTCCTCCAAGATTCTTTAGCATTTTGGAACAGTATTTCTGAAGAGCACTCACTGCATCGTTATGAAGCTGGAAAGTGGTCTATCCGAGAAATGCTTCTCCATATTACCGATACCGAACGCATCTTTAGTTACAGGGCCTTATGTCTAGCGCGCGGAGAGCAAAAGAATTTGGCCGGATTTGACCATAATGAATACGTTCGCTTCTCGGAAGCTGATCGCCGCAGCTGGGCTTCATTACTACAGGAGTATCAAAGTGTGAAGCAAGCTAGTTTAGATTTTTTTGCTAGTCTTTCCGAAAAGCAATGGCGAGCAAAAGGCAGTACAGATGCGGGACCTATAAATATGGCGGCTATGGTCTATGTGATTCCTGGTCACGATTTACACCATCAAAGAATTGTTAAAGAACGTTACTTACCGAATTTAAGCAATGGCTGACAAGCAAAGCCAGTAGTCTCAGACTATTTTGCACCTGAAATAGGATAGTTGATTAGGCGGGGAGGAATACAAGCCCTTTCTTATCACTATAAAATTAAACCCCGCTTCGGCGGGGTTTTTTATCGGTAGAAAAGCTCTTGATCGATATAGGTCCAAACTGCTTCCGGAAGCATAAAGCTCACGTCTTTTCCTTCTTTAATCGCTTGTCGAATATCGGTGGAAGCAATTTCAATTATAGGAGCGCCGGTGATATGCACTTTAGGATGATCCTTTAGTTGTCCACCATCACTATTAATGCGGGGGTAAACATAAAGGTCATGTTCCTCTAAAATTGCTTCATGGTTGAGCCAACGCGGAAAGCTTTCCAAATTATCTTCACCCATAATGAGGTGAAAACTATGGTCGGGGTGAGATTCTTCTAAATAGGCTAAAGTGGTAGCAGTGTAGCTAGGCTGAGGTAAACCAAACTCTACGTCGCTTACCCTTAGCTTGTAGTGTTCACCAATGGCCAAATTGACCATATGTAATCGTTGCCGATCGTCTAGTAAGGTGCTTTTCTTTTTGTGTGGGTTGTGGGGAGTTACCACAAACCATACTTCATCTAAATCGGTGAACTCCAGCATATATTGGGCAATAATACAATGACCAACATGGATAGGATTAAAAGTTCCGAAATACAATCCAACTTTAGTCATTCCCCAGAAATACTTTTACCAGATTATAAGCCTCCTTTTTGGCGGTTTCTAAATCTCGGTTCCATAAAACATAATCGAAACGGTCGGAGCGTCCAATTTCTTTGCGGGCTTTAGCCAATCGCTGACGAATTTTATCATCGGAATCGGTTTGGCGACCACGCAAGCGTCTTTCTAATTCTTCTTCGTCGGGAGGCATCACGAAAACGGCTAAGGCTCTATCGCCATAGAGGCTTTTGAGATTTAAGCCACCGACCACATCAATGTCAAAAATCACCGATTTTCCTTCATTCCAAATACGGTCAACCTCGCTTATTAAAGTCCCGTACTTCGTGCCAGAATAGACTTCCTCCCACTCCAAAAAGGCTCCTTCTTCAACCTTCTTGTTGAAGTCTTCATTGCTCAGGAAGTAATAATCCTTACCGTCTTTTTCTTCTCCTCTTGGCGCTCTGCTGGTAGCGGATATGCTAAAAGCTAAGCTCAGTTCTTCTTGGCTCAGTAGATGGCGAACTAAGGTAGTTTTACCGGCTCCAGAAGGGGCAGAAAAAATGATTAATTTCTTATTTCGATCGGCCATTAGAGGATATTGAGGACTTGCTCTTTAATTTTTTCCAACTCGTCTTTCATGCCTACCACCTGCTTTTGGATATCAGCATGATTAGCTTTGGAGCCCATGGTATTAATCTCACGACCAATCTCCTGACTCACGAAGCCAAGTTTCTTCCCAATCATTCCACCTTGATCCATCAGTTCACGGAAATAATCTAAATGGGCTTTTAGACGGACTTTCTCCTCGGTAATATCAAATTTCTCGAGGTAGTAGATGAGTTCTTGTTCAAAGCGGTCTTGGTTATTTTCAAGCTTTAGCTGGTCTAGAGCTTTTTGCATTCGTTCTTTAACCCGTTCAATCCGCTCACCCTCTAAAGGCTTTACTGCTTCTAGGCCAGCTTCAATATTATTAAGTCTAAGTTCGATGTCTGCTTTAAGCTTTGCCCCTTCATCGGATCGAAAGCCTTCGATATTAGTAAGACATTCGGCTAGGGTGTTTTCCAAGGCTTTCCACTCTTCTGAGCTAAGCTCGTCTTCGCTGCTTTGCATCACGTCGGGCATCCGCATTACCGCTCCAATAATGTCGCCCTGAACCCCATTGTCTGCCGCCAAATCGCGCAATTGACGCATATATCCTCCGGCCAGCTCCTCGTTTATTTTAGGAGCATTTTCCAATCCTGTTAACTCGGCGTAAATGCTACAATCGATTTTACCGCGCAGGAGACGTTGCGCAATAATTTGGCGAATCTCATTCTCCTTTGGTCGGTATAAGGAGGAAAGGCGAAGATTAATATCAGCCTGCTTACTATTCAGGCTTTTTATTTCAATATTGACCTTCTTACCCGGAATTTGCAAAATCGCTTTACCAAAACCGGTCATGGAATACAATGGCTTCATAGGCCGCAAAGTTAATGATTGCTATTTCTTAGCGCGATAGAATGAGACGAGATATACCCCAGTAAATATCAGTAAGGCAGATATTAACATACTTGGCCTGAGGCTATCTGTTCCTAAAGAGATGGCGGCTAAGGTGGCGATTAAGGGTTGTAAATAGATGTAAAAACTTACGGTAGTAGAGCTTACCGTCTTTAGCGCGTAGATATTTAAGAGGTAAGCAAAAAAAGTAGTACCCAAAACCACAAAGCCGATTTCGGCATAAATCTTAAGCGGCATGTTTACCCACTCGATAGCGGAAAGTTGGGGCGCTCCAAAGGGGATTACAAAGGCGAAACCGGCCAGAAAAACCCAGCTTATCACCGTAAGGGGTTTGTAATCGCGCATTAGTGGCTTAACTACTACCAAGTAAGATGCATAGGAAAGGGCATTGAGCATTACCAATAAATTACCTAATGACTCTCCTTCCTGAAAAATGGCCTCTATCGATTTACCCTGAGAGATAAGCACCAAGGCGCCACTAATACCTAGAATAATTCCTAGAATGCGGGCTAATTTTAAAGGTACTTTTAAGAAGATAGCGGATAAACTCAAAACCATAATGGGATTGGTGGTCATAATTACCGCGGCGCTTATTGGAGTAGTTATATTAAGTCCTTCAAAAAACAACAATTGGTTGGCGGCCACGCCAAAAAACCCAGCAGCAATTAGTCGCAGCCAATGCTTTTTAGCAATCTTTTCTTTGCTTCCGAAAGCATATAGGAGAAAGAATAGGAACACGGCACCAGCCACGCGAATAAATATAAAAGCGCGAGGCTGTAAAAACTCAGGCATTACATCCTTGGCAATACTGTAATTTAAGCCATAGATAAGGGCAACCGCCACAAGGGCTAAATGGGCCTTTAATTTCTCTTTGTCTTCCATTGAAGGAGCAAAATTCGACTATTTAAGCTTGTGACAAGGATTAATTTTCAAGCCAATTGTTTAAATCAATCAGCTTATGGTTTGCCATAACGCGCCCTTAATTCATCCAAAATTTCATGCAAACCTTCGGTGCGAATTACGAATAAAGTTTCGAGACAAATACCGATTCTGCCTTTGGGGAAACCCTTGCTAGCAAACCATTCAAGGTAATAGCTTGGCAGGTCGCAGAGGTATCGTCCTTCGTATTTGCCAAAGGGCATTTTCTTTTGCACTAGGTCTATTAGGATGCTGCGATCGGCGATGGGTCTATTCATCTAGCAATTGATAGATTACCGGTCGCTTAAGTTCTTCTACTGTTCCGTCTTCATTAAAGTACTGCCAGTATTCTTCCGAGCGACCGGGCTTGTTAATGTTTATAAACTGCTTAATGGGTCTTTCCCTTCGGTCGTAATAAATTACCAAGGTGCTGTCGTATAAATAGCTTTCAGTGCGATTGGTGTGGTACTTCCGGCTAAGATAAAGACGCCCTTTTTTGTCAAATGCACTATCTACCTGCCAATTTTCTGGACACTTACAAGCACTCATATGTCGCCAATTCCCCCGGTGGATAAAGTAGTTCGTGCGTAAGCATGGCCCGTGATTGTGATCCAGGATAGAATCTTGTTGGCTATAGAATTCTCCCGGTTGGGGATTGTAGAAATCGGTTTCAAAATGTGTCCGATGGTATTCCCAAGAGCAGGAGCTGAGCAAGACGAGAATAAGAATCCGTTTAACAACCATAGCTAAAGTGAACCTGTAAGTAACGAATAATAGGCTCCTCCTTATTGGACTCATGTAATTCGAAACGGAAAAGACAGGAGGCAATAGTGTAAATAGCGGGCTTGTTTTGGTAGTAGAAATAAATATGAGTTCCGCCCATTTCACCCGGTATGTGGTAATTGGTAGTGTCCAGGTTTAAAGCTTCTAGAAGTTCTCGCCGCGGTCTACCGTAAGATGCTTCGGTGAGCATTGGAATAATAAAACTACCCTTTTCATCAAAGGGGATAAATTGATCATCGGTCCAATTTTTATAGCTATGCCTTCCATCCCTGAAGGTTTCATAATCAGGTTGGTTTAAACTATCTTCTGGTCTATAGGCATAGGTTTGCCAAATAATTTCGTTTAAACTGAGATAGGCCTTTAAACTATAAGTTGAAACCAATTTTAAAATTCGCAATTCGCGACCATAAATGTATTCGCCCACCTCTTCTTGCAGAAAGAGCGTGTCGCCTCTTTTTTCTTCGGATAGCCAAAACTCCCCATTTAATTCCAAGTTAAACTCGGGGTAAGTGATAGTGGTCCATTTATCTGTTTCACGCACTTCAAACTTTCCATCAAAAGGAGCCAAAGTGTCTATGGGTTTTATTGGTTGATGCGAAGTTGCGCTCAGGCTATCGGTCGGATTAGTATTAATG
Source organism: uncultured Flavobacteriales bacterium (assembly GCA_913055685.1). GTDB lineage: Bacteria > Bacteroidota > Bacteroidia > Flavobacteriales > Schleiferiaceae > Croceimicrobium. Next base: position 414,525 of record CAJXKC010000001.1, on the reverse strand, counting down.
ACAACTTGTAAACTATCGGTATCCTCAGATACGGAATTAACTACTGGCTTTGCCTCTTGTTGACAGGCAAAAGAGCCTAAAAGCAGGACAAATAGAAACCTTTTTAGCATCGCTTAAAGGTCGAAATTTTATTGAGATGCGGATGGGTATAGCTTCAATAGATCTTTTAAATCGGATAAACGATTGGCCTCATTAGCTTTTTTGTCTTTTCTCCACCGCTTCATTCTGGGGAAACGCAGAGCAATTCCACTTTTATGGCGTTTGGATGCTTGAATACCTTCAAAGGCGATTTCGAAGACTAGCTCGGGCTTTACGCTACGTACTGGTCCAAAGCGTTCGATGGTATTTTGTTTAATGAAGCGATCTACCTCTCGAAATTCGGCATCGGTTAAACCGGAGTAGGCTTTTGTAAACGGCACCAATTTGTCGCCATCCCAAACGGCAAAAGTATAATCGGTGTAAAGGTTTGCCCGTCGGCCATGGCCCCGCATCCCGTAAATTAATACCGCGTCAATGCTAAGAGGCTCAACTTTCCACTTCCACCAATCGCCTTTTTTTCTGCCTACCTGATAGATGCCTTCTTTGCGTTTAAGCATTATACCTTCATGTCCTTCTTCTCTTGAACGGCTACGAATTTCGCGTAGCTCATCCCAGCCGGAAAAGCTAATTTTAGGACTCAGTTGAAATATTTGGTTATCGGGCAATTCAGCAAAGACTTGTTCCAGCAATTCTCGCCTTTCAGCCTGTGGCCTTTCTCGGAGGTCTTTGCCTTTCCATTCCAATAAGTCGTACACGCGCATAATCACTGGTGCTTCCTGCAGTATCTTTTTACTGAGGTTCTTCCGGCTTATGCGTGGTTGTAGTTCTTGAAAACCAAGGGTCTGATCATTGCGATAGGCCAATAACTCTCCATCGAATACGGTTCCATCCGGAATTAAAGAGGGGCTAGGGTCGAATTCAGGAAATTTATCACTAATCAACTCCTCACCACGGCTCCATAAATAGTGTTTTCCGCCTCTAATGATAAGCTGACCCCTGATTCCATCCCATTTAGGTTCGGCCTGCCAAAGCTCTGGCTTACCCAACTCTTCCACTTCACTATCTATTTGGTATGCTAAATAAAAAGGATAGGGCTTACTTAAATCATCGGCCGCTTTTTTATCGATAATCAAGGTTTTGAAGTCAACCGCATCAGCTTGCCAATTTCCCATCAGCCTATGCGCCAAATCCGACTCCTCTTTACCGGTATATTGGGCTAGGGCTTTGACGGTAAGTTTTTGGGAAACACCAATTCGAAATCCCCCCATCATCATTTTATTAAAAACAAAACAAGACCAAGGGTCGAGGTGATTCCATGCCCAAAGCACTTTGGCCTTCTTTTCTTGAGGGTCGAGTTTAGATAGGGACTGAATAAAAGACATCCAATCCGATAAGCTGTATTCGACTTGGTGCTCTGCAGGAGGTAAAATTTTGGCGATTGTTTCGGCCAGATCGCCAACAATGTGATAGGTTTCTTCGAAGAGCCAGGCAGGAAGACCGCTAATTTCGGCGGTCCAATTCCGGAGGTTTCCACTGCGCACTGCTCGCTTAGGCCTTTTACCGCTCAATAAAGCAATGGCCCAAACCTTATCTTCATCTGAAGCTTTTTCAAAAAAGCGCACTAAAGCCTCTAACTTTTTAGTGGTTTTGGTGCTTTGATCGATGGCTAAGAATAAATCGGTGAAAGCCTGCATGAGCAAATAAGGCCAAGCTTTACCGAATTGTTCTAATAGGCGCGTTCGCGTTTACCCTCATAGTAATTTAGGAAGGCTTTGTTTACTACCCGCTGTCCTCCTGGCGTAGGGAAGTTTCCAGTGAAATACCAATCGCCGGTATGATCCGGAGCCGAGGCATGAAGGTTTTCAATGCTTTGGAACATGATTCTCACTTCCGCTTTCATACCTTTTGGAGTAAGCATTTCGGCCATTTTATCCGAAATTTCCTGGGGTGTGAAAGGCGCATAAATCTGTTTCACAAAGTTCTGTACTTCGCTATCGGGTAGGTCTTTTTGAGCCGCACATTTAGCATAGGTGTCGTCGATAACATTCTGCATACCACGCTCTTTTAATAAAGCAATGGCGGCTCTAAAAGCAGCAAAATCTTCGAGTAGGGACATGTTAATTCCGTAGCAGTCGGGGTAGCGAATCTGCGGCGCGGAGCTTACTACGATCACCTTTTTAGGACCGAGACGATCCAATATGCTTAGGATAGATTGTTTTAAAGTCGTACCGCGCACAATACTATCGTCGATAACTACTAGGGTATCGGTTTTCTTAACCGTTTCATAGGTAATGTCGTAAACGTGGCTTACCAATTCGTCTCTACTACTATCCTGAGTAATGAAGGTGCGCATTTTCACATCCTTCCAAAGCGATTTTTCTACTCGTGGTCGGATCGATAAGAGGCTCTCTAATTTTTCGGAATTGAGGTCACCCTCAAACTTTAAAATCTTATTTCGCTTTACCTCATTTAGGTAGTCTTCCATGCCTTTAACCATACCGTAGAAACTGATTTCGGCAGTATTGGGAATGAAAGAGAAGACGGTATTACGAAGGTCATGGTTAACTTCATCAAGAATAGCGGGGCAAACCCGACGTCCTAACTCGATCCGTTCGCGGTAAATATCCGCATCATTGCCACGGGAGAAATAAATGCGTTCGAAGGAACAAGCGGTGCGTTTGCCGGGCTTACGAATTTGTTTTAGGCTCGCTTCACCGCCTTTTTTGATGATTAGAGCGTGACCCGGACTAATCTCTTTAATTTCTTCAAAAGGAACATTGAAGGCAGTTTGGATTACCGGCCTTTCACTGGCCACCACACAAACTTCATCGTCGTCATAAAAGAAGGCAGGGCGGATGCCATTGGGGTCGCGAAGAACAAAGGCATCGCCGTGACCAAAAAGACCGGCCATGGCATAACCACCATCCCAGTATTTGGCACTTTTTTTAAGGATTTTCTGAATGTCGAGTTCTTCGGCAATACGCGGACTAATATCGGTTTTTGAAAGACCTTCCTTCTTGTATTTGCGGTAAAGCTTCTCGTTTTGTTCATCCAGGAAATGACCAATTTTTTCCAGAATGGTAACGGTGTCTGCCTTTTCTTTGGGATGCTGCCCTAAGTCTACCAGATTATTGAAAAGTTGGTCGACATTGGTCATATTAAAGTTACCGGCTAGGATAAGGTTACGTGTTAGCCAGTTGTTTTGACGCAAGAAAGGGTGGATGTTTTCAATGGATTGTCCGCCATAAGTTCCATATCGGAGATGTCCCAGGTAAAGCTCTCCCATAAAAGGAACATTGTGCTTTAACCATTCGGGATCATTTATTTTTGATTCGTCCCCATTTAAACCATTAAAAACACGTTGATTAATACGTTCAAATAGATCTTGAATAGGGGTTTTGTCCATTGAGCGATAGCGACTAATGTAGCGTTTCCCAGGAGGCATATCTAGTTTAATGGAAGCTAAACCCGCGCCGTCTTGGCCACGGTTATGCTGTTTCTCCATTAAAATGTACATCTTATTTATCCCGTAGAGAGCCGAACCGTATTTCTCATGGTAATAGGAGAGCGGTTTCTTAAGTCGAACTAGGGCAATACCACATTCGTGGGTGATAGCGTCACTCATGACAATAGATCTTCAAAATGGAATGCAAAGTTAGCCCTTTTCTGAGAGCTCTACCTGCTTACCATTATCGCCATCTATAATAAATCTGCTTTTATCAATATTTAGCCATTCAAGGGCCGCATTGGCATAGATGTCTTCGACCACCGATTGCTCCAAATTCATGTCTTGGATAAATTGGCCGATCTCTAAATCGCCCAGTGGGAAAGGATAATCTGAGCCAAGCATTACGCGCTTCGAGCCTTGCATATCGAGAATGTATTCCAATAATTTAGGATCATGGGTAATACTGTCTACCCAAAATTCGCCGATGTAACGACGTGGATTTACATTATTATGAATGGCTACTAGGTCGGGGCGACAATTAAAGCCGTGTTCAATCCGACCAATAGTCGGTAAAAAAGAGCCTCCGGCATGAGAAAAGCAAACCCGAAGTTTGGGTAGTTTTTCGAGTACCCCACCAAAAATTAAAGAAGCTGCAGCACGAGCTGTTTCGGCAGGCATACCAACTAACCATGGCAACCAATATTTACGCATGCTTTCCATACCCATCATGTTCCAGGGGTGAATCATAATGGCCATGTCTAATTCCTGGGCAGCCTCGAATATGGGGAAGAACTCGGGTTCTCCTAAATTGATATCATTAATGTTGGAGCCAATCTGAACACCTAGTAAACCGATTTTCTTACAGCGCTCCAATTCTTTAATGGCTTCCTCGGCATCTTGCATGGGCAGGGTACCTAGACCCAAATAGTTTTGCGGGTACTTTTCACAAAGCTCAGCAATGTCATCGTTCAAGAATTCGGCCAAGGCTTTGGTGTCCTTGGCTTTGGCCCAGTAAGAAAACATTACCGGAATCGTGCACACCACCTGAACTTGGGTGTTGTACTTTGCATAATCACGAATGCGGATATCGGGATCCCAACAATTGGCCTGGATGCGACGGAAAAATTTATCTCCCTGCATCATGTTGGCCGAGCCATCCTGATTATTCATTAAGTATATAAAGTCTCCGTAACCAAACTTCTCCGCAAAATTGGGTAGTTTTTCGGGGAGAATATGGGTGTGCATATCGATTTTCAGCATGGCACAAATTTAAAATTTTCGGCTTTCTATGGAAGCTTCCTCAATTTATCGAAGATATTTCACAAAAGTTGTTGATAACTTCTAAGAGATTTAGTTACATTTGCAGCCCTTTTTTAAGGGAGCATAAAATAGTCAATTCCAAAGTATTAGACACTTGACACCACAGGCAAAAATATTTGCAACCCGCGCATCACAAGCAATCGCCGAAAGAATGGCCGCCGCATACGGTATCTCTTTGGGTAAGGTTGAGATTAATGAATTTAGCGATGGTGAATTCGAGCCTTCTTTTGAAGAAACGGTTCGCGGAGGACGGGTGTTTCTGGTAGGGTCTACACATCAACCTACCGACAACTTAATGGAATTACTATTGATGATTGACGCGGCTAAGCGTGCTTCTGCAAAGCATATTACCGTAGTAATGCCCTATTTCGGTTGGGCGCGTCAAGATCGTAAGAGCAAACCACGGGTGCCTATAGGGGCTAAAATGGTAGCAAACTTACTAATGGCGGCTGGTGCAACCCGCATCATGACCATGGACCTTCACGCCGATCAAATTCAAGGATTTTTTGAGGTGCCTGTGGACCACGTTTTTGCTTCAAGCATTTTCGTTCCTCACCTAAAGGCACAAAACCTTGAAAACTTAACCATCGCTTCTCCAGATATGGGTGGTTCCAAGCGCGCAAACAACTACGCCAAGTGGTTGCAGAGCGAGGTGGTTATTTGTTACAAGCAGCGTAAAAAGGCCAATGTTATTGATAAGATGACAGTTATCGGTGATGTTGAAGGACGTAATGTGGTATTAATCGACGATATGGTTGATACAGCAGGCACCTTAACGAAAGCAGCCGATATGCTTATGGAAAAAGGCGCATTGAGTGTACAAGCTTATTGTACCCATGGCGTATTATCCGGTAAGGCCTTAGAAAGAATTGAAAACTCTAAGCTTGATCGCTTAGTGATTACCGACACCATTCCTCAGGAGCGGAAGTCGGATAAGATCGAAGTATTATCGATCGCCGAGCTTTTTGCTAGTGTTATGCAGAAAGTTCACCACCACGAATCAATTAGTTCACACTTTTTAGAAAATTAAATTCCCAGATACAATGAGATCAGTAAGCATCGAGGGTAAATTAAGAGAAGAGCTAGGTACAAAAAGTGCCAAGCAATTGCGCCGCGAGGGAATGGTACCTTGCGTTATCTATGGTGCCGGTGAAAACGTACACTTTTACACCGATCACCGTAATTTCAAGGACATCCTTTACACTGCCGAAGCATTACTAGTGGTTGTAAACCTAGACGGTAATGAGTACAAGTGTGTGGTTCGCGATAGCCAGTTCCACCCTGTTTCTGATGAAATTGAGCACGTTGACTTCTTCCAACTTAGCGATGGTAAGCCAGTAAATGTTGTAGTTCCTATCAACTTAGTAGGTAATGCACGTGGTGTTCGTAATGGTGGTAAATTGAAGTTTAACCTGCGTCGTGTTACCGTTCGTGCTACTGAGGATAATCTTCCAGGTATGATCGACCTAAACATCGAAGACCTTCGTATTGGCCAATCACTTCGCGTAAGTGATATTGCTACTGAGGGATATGAAATCTTAGGTGAGCCAGGACGTTCGGTAGTAGCTATTAAGACTTCTCGTAACGCTGTTGACGAGGAAGAAGACGAAGAAGAAGGTACTGAAGAAGGTGCTGAAGCTTCTAGCGAAGAAGCTCCTGCTGAAGCATAAGCTTATAAGTCGTGACTAAATACCTCATAGCTGGCTTAGGAAACATTGGGCCCGACTACGAAGGTACACGTCATAATATTGGATTTGAAGTGCTAGACTCCTTAGCTAAGGAGTCTGGCATTTCTTTTTCTAGCGATCGCTATGCCTTTCGCGCCGAGCTAAAAGTGAAGAACAAACAGCTCATTCTTATTAAGCCTACTACCTACATGAACCTGAGCGGTAAAGCGGTAAACTACTGGTTGCAGCAGGAAAAAATTCCCTTGCGAAACCTCTTGGTAGTAGTAGATGACCTTGCCCTTCCCCACGGTACCCTGCGTCTTAAACTTAAAGGTAGCGATGGAGGTCAGAATGGCCTTAAGAACATTAATCAAGTTCTAGGGCGACAAGATTATGCGCGCCTGCGTTTTGGTATTGGGAATGACTTTCCCCGTGGCCATCAGGTCGATTATGTTTTAGGAAAGTGGAGCACAGAAGAACAAACGCTCATTCAGCCAAAAGTCTTAAAAGCCGGGGAAGCAATTAAATCTTTTGCCCTTGCGGGTGCGGCCATTACTATGAATCAATTTAATGGCTAATCGCCTTTGGTCTCGTAGGGCAGGGTTGCCAATACATGTTTAAGTGCTTCTAATCTTGCCTCAGTTTTACGGTTGGCCTGAATAATTACCCAAGGTGATTGGGGTGTATCGCTGACCTCAAACATTCTTTCTTTATACTTCGTGTATTCGTCCCAAAGACCCTGAGCGTCTTCGTCAACTTTGGTCATTTTCCAGCGTTTCAGCGGACTCGATTTTATATCTGCAAAACGCCGTGCTTGTTCATCTTTTGAGATGGAGAAGTAGAATTTAATAAGGTAGGTGTCGGCCGACATAATCATGCGCTCAAAGTCATTAACCTGAGTCATGAAGTTTTCATATTGCTCCTGCGTACAGAACTTATTGACCGGTTCTACCACCGCTCGGTTGTACCAGGAACGGTCGAAAAAGACAATTTCTCCCGGCTTGGGTAAGCGATTTACATAGCGCTGAAAATACCACTGACCAGCTTCTTCTTCGCTTGGTTTGGGAAGTGCAACGATGCGGTAGTGTCGAGGGTTAATATGGGCAGTTATCCGGCGAATAGCGCCACCTTTTCCTGCGGCATCCCTGCCTTCAAAAAGAATCACCACTTTTTTACCATTGTCGATTACCCAATTCTGCATTTTGATTAATTCGGCTTGTAGTCCTCTAAGCTCTTCTTCGTACTCGGCATTACGCAAGGCTTTCAGGACATCAATTTTCTTATCCGCCATAAGGTGCTTTAAACCTAAAGGTGAATTTAATAGCTCAATTTGAGCATCACTTAAGTTCTCAATATCATTTTGTTTGCTCATGGCTAGATGTCTATTTGTTCGATGTGACGGTAATAACGCGTAACTACATTGGGGTCGGGTAATAAGGTGGTAGCGGGTTTACGTCGGCCTTCGCGATAGTTAAACCGGGATAAAACATAGCGGATACTCTCTAGGCGAGCTTCGCGTTTATTATTGGTTTTTACGATAATCCAGGGACTAAAAGTGGTATGGGTTTTCGAAAACATCTGTTCCTTAAAATGGGTATAGCGATCCCAGAGCTCTTGACCTTTCATATCCACGGGCGAGAACTTCCATTGTTTAAGCGGATTTTCCATACGCGAGGCAAAGCGTTTCTTTTGTTCTTTCTTGGTGATGGAAAACCAAAATTTGATAAGAATAACCCCGTCTTCGTAAAGCATATGTTCGAAGCCAGGAACCTGCACCATAAATTGATCGTATTCTGCATCACTACAAAAGCCCATCACGGGTTCTACAACGGCTCGGTTGTACCAGGAACGGTCGAAGAAAACAATTTCTCCTGGGTTTGGAAGCTCTTTGATATAACGTCTGAAGTACCACTGACCTTTTTCTACTTCAGTCGGCTTGGATAAGGCAACCACTCGCATGGAGCGAGGGTTTAAATGTTCGGCAAAGCGCTTGATGGATCCTCCTTTGCCAGCAGCATCCCGACCTTCAAAAAGTACTGCTACTCGCAGTTTCTTTTCTGCGACCCAGCGCTGTAGATTAACTAGTTCTGCCTGTAATAATTTTAACTCTTCTTCGTAACGCTGATTGCGTATGGCTTTTTTTAAATCAGTGCCGTTTTTCTCCGCTAGGCTAATGAATTGCTTTCGGTTCTTGAGCCTTGCGAGTTCCTCGCGTGTAAACATGTATAGGTGTTTGGTTAAGCCTAAACCACCTAAATTAAGCAATAATTTCTCTCAGAGCCAATCTAAATAATCTTAATAGCCAATAGCCATGCCGTCTTTACGGGATTCGCTGGCACCGTAGTAAACACCACTTTCTGTATCTCTTTTAATGGCCTGATAACCGCCATAAGAGCCTAAGTCGAAACCGACTTTATGGCCTCTCTTCATAAGGGAGCGAATTACGTCATAGTCAAATCCGCTTTCTAATAAAACCCGACCCCCATCAGTCATGGCCCCTCCGGTTGGCTCACTGCTTCCCTCATGCTGAATGCGGGGTGCATCACCAGCTTCTTGTAAATTCATACCAAAGTCGATGAGGTTAATTACAATCTGAGCATGTCCTTGCGGCTGCATCGCGCCGCCCATCAAGCCAAAGCTAACGAAAGGCTTTCCATCCTTAGTTATAAAGGCAGGTATTATAGTGTGAAAGGGTCTTTTGCCTGGGGCATAAACATTGTAATGGCCTTCTTCTAAACTAAAAAGCTCTCCTCGATCTTGGAGCATAAATCCGAGCTTGGGCGGAACCATGCCCGATCCCATGCCTCGGTAATTACTTTGGATAAGAGAGACCATATTCCCTTCGGCATCGGCCACAGTCATGTAAATCGTATTGCCTTGCTCTAATTTACCCGCATCGTAGCTCCGCGCGGCTCTCTGCTTAATTAAGGCCCGACGTTGCGCTGCATACTCCTCGCTAATTAGCTCTCGGTAGTCTAGTTTATTAAAATCGGGGTCGGCATAGTATTTAGCTCGGTCTTCAAAGGCCAATTTCTTGGCTTCGATGAAGTGATGAACGTAATCGGCCGAACCAAAGCCCATGCTGGCAAGATCATAGGCTTCCAAAATTTTAAGAATCTGTAGGGCAGCTATTCCCTGACCATTAGGGGGCAGCTCCCAAATATCATAACCACGGTAATTGATGGATAATGGCTCCACCCATTCACTTTTATGGGCCGCCAAGTCTTCTTCACTAAGAAAACCACCTTGCTCCTGAATAAAAGTGGCAATGGTTTTGGCTATTTCTCCTTTGTAAAAACCATCACGTCCTTCCTTAGCTATTTTTCGGTAGGTATTAGCCAGAAAGCGGTTTTTGAATAGTTCACCCTTAGATAGACTTTGGCCTTGCGGCTGATAAGTTTCGCTGAAATTTGGATAATCCTTAAACCTTCGAGCCGACAATTGCAGGTAATAGGCAATAAGCTCAGTAAGCGGAAAGCCTTTTTCTGCATAATCGATAGCGGGGGCTAAAATATCCTCCATGTCTAGGCTTCCAAACTTTTTGTGCAGGCTAAACCAGCCATCCACCGCTCCTGGCACACTAACAGGCAAAGGACCAAAGGCGGGAATCTGCTCATAGCCATTTTCCTTAAAGTAAGCCAAGCTTAAGTTTTGGGGAGACCGACCACTGCCGTTTAAGCCGTATAGTTTTTCATCCTTAGCACTCCAGACAATAGCAAATAAATCACCACCAACTCCGCAGCCCGTAGGTTCCATTAGTCCTAGTGCGGCATTGGCGGCAATTGCCGCATCAATAGCATTTCCGCCCTTTTTAAGAATGTCAATGGCAATTTGCGAGGCTAAAGGGTGACTAGTTGCGGCCATTCCTTCGGTGGCAATTACTTCAGAGCGCGTAGCAAAGGTTGCGCCGGTGACACGGTCTTGGGCGAAAGCAAATGTGCTAAAGAGGCTAAAGGCTAGGAGTAGACGTAATTTTAGCATGATTGATTTTTTTTAAAATAAAGCGAAAGTCAGCGAAAGGTTCAAAGGCTAAAGACCTGATTCACTTCGGCAACCCTAAAGCCGGCCTCAATTGCCGCCCGATAGGCGCTAGAATTTTTATCCCACAAAGGATTGCTGTGATTGAGGTGAATGAAATGAATCTTTCTTTTTTCGTTCGCTCCAAGGCTTTGCCAGCGCTGCATACTTTCCTTTACAAAGGGATGGGGTATTTCTGCCATATCTCTTCCATGCAGCTCCTTACTATCAAAGAAAGTAGCGTCCAAAAGGGCGTAATCCACCTTTTTAATAATACTATCGATGTCCAGCTCCCATCGCTCCCATTTATCGATATCAGGAATAAAAAGTAATCGCTTTTTGGGCCCGGAAATTAAGTAGCCAAAAGTCTCAGAGTATTCATCTCGATGAGGAACGGCAATTGCCTTTATGCTAATTGCTCCGGAAGCAATTTTAACGGAATCCCCACTGCTAATGGCTTTCGGAATGATGTTCTTCAAGCTGACCAATTGCGACCAGGGTCCGTTATTTCGCAAGAACTCACAGAAACGAGGTCCGCTGTAGGTACTTATTCTTTGGCTATTGGCCGCTTCTCGACCAAAGTGAACCAGACCCGAATAGTGGCCGATATGGGCATGAGTCAGAAAAATCGCCTCAGGAAGGGCAGGGTAGTCGGACGGAATCTTCAGAAGCTGTTTTTTAATTGCCGGGCTAGCTTCTATTAAGTACCATTTTTTGCTGTTTGAGTCAAGAATAGCCAGGGAGACGGGACTACCGTCAAAATTTGGAGGAAGTTCCGCACAGCATTCCTTGCTGCATGCTAGTTGTGGCTTGCCTGCATCCTGAGCAATGCCTAGTACCATAACTTGTTGTGCCCCTAGGGGAATGTTCAACAAAAGAAGGAGGAATAGAGCTGGCCTAAGATGCATTTTGCGTTTTCATTTTAATGGTCTTCTCAATGGTCTGCAGCGATTCAAGCGCCTGACCCTGATCAAATAGATCTAAGTAATATTTGGGCCGTACCGAAACGCGCACTTCAGAGTCCTTTAGGCTTATCCCTATTACCTCTCCAAAACTTCGCCAGTTAGCCTTGCGACGGATGCTGATTTTCTGCGCCTCTTCATCTAATTTTAACTGAAATTGACTATCGGGGAAACGTTCTAGGAGGGCCGTGTATAATGAGTATAAGCGAATTTCGGGAGCGAAATAGGTGCGTTTAAAATACTTAAGAATATCCCCAGGTTTTAAGCCTCTTTTTTGTAGCGGTATCACAGACATTAAAGCGGTAATTAAACTTACCGCCAGAATTTTCCAAAGTGGGATATCGTCGCCCATCAATGGCCCCACTAAATACTCGCCAAGGATGCTGAGTAGGAAGAAAATAAACAAGCTAACCAGAAAGGAGCGTAGGTCTTTCAAAGATTGAATTTTCCCGAAAATACAATTTTAATAAATGCTTTCTTGGGGCCAATTATCAGGTAAAATGAAAAAGCGTTGCCTTTCCACAAAGCTACCCTCATGAAAATCGAGAAGGGCTAAAAGCTGAGGACGGTACAAATTGGAAAACTGCTCCCCTAACTCCATTTTTACCTGGTGGAAACTGCGCATTAAACTGGGGCCGGAGCTTTCAAAAGGGCTTAGCCAGTCTGGTTTAAATAGGATTTTAAAATGTGGACTTTCCTCGGCCAAACTATCTAATTGGGAAAAAGGTAGGTAGTAATATAGAGGGGCTTTCGCCTGATGGGCCTCTGGAAAAACTAAGTCTCTTTCGCGGGGGAAATACAACTCTCCTTTTAGGAATAGTTTGGAGGGAATTTCTCCAAATTCCGCAAGGGTTTGCGGATGTGCGCCTAATTTTAGCTGATGGCGGTTCAGCTTTTCCATCTTTTTAGCGAGAAAATCGCGGCGAGATGGGCCTAGGTAATATTGGTGGTCAGTACTCGGCTTTACTTGTAGGTAATATTTTAACGCGATCTCCCAATGTTCAATTTCGCCGGTGTCCTTTTCGACAATTAGGTCAATTTCACCTTCGGTAATGCCTTCATCGTTTATTATTTGCTGATTCTGCCACCGCACCTTGTAATAGGGGTCGCGCGCCATAATGTAAAAAAGGAGCTGTTCGAAGTAGCGACCTAAAGGCATATAGCCCAATCCTTCAAAAAAGTGATTTACCGCTTCAGGCTTTTCGTCCAATTCCAGAAGAATATCGTGAATTACTTCACGGTGCCCAGCTTTATAAAAATAGTTTGCGGTGTGGTCTAATGCCAAAAAGGAAGGCGACTCTAAGGCCCAGAGCATGCGTCTTAAATGAACATTGGTCAATTTCACCCCTTCTTGATTTTTTCGACTTCACTAAGCGGTAAAAAAGGACTTTGCCAACCGTACTTTACCGCTAAACTGCGAATAAGAATCACGATACCGATGGAGATAAAGGCATTTAATGCACTGCTAAAATTCATTTCGATACCAATCAGATAGAACACACCTCCAAAAAGAGAGGCTAAGGCATATATTTCTTTTCTAAATATTAGGGGAACTTGGTTGGTTAGAACATCACGGATAACGCCACCGAATACGGCACTCACGATACCCAACATTAAGGCAATCGGGATACTTAAGCCTGCGTTTAGCGCCTTTTGTAATCCTAATATGGTGAAAAGCCCAAGTCCAATCGAGTCAAAAATAAAGAGGCCTTTGCGGATACGGGCTAATTGGCGATAAAAGAAAAAGCAAAGTACCATGGCCGAGATTACCACCCAGAGGTAATCCAATGAAAGCATCCAGCCTACAGGCGTGGAGCCAATTAAAAGATCGCGAGTAGTGCCCCCTCCCAAGGCCGTTACTAGTCCAATGATGAAGGCGCCTACTAAATCGAATTTTCGCTCAACCGCCGCAACTACCCCCGATATGGCAAAAACGAGGGTTCCTACAATGTCAAAAAGGTAAATGAGATCTTCAAAAGGCATATTCAAAGCAAGGCATTATTTTCCAGATGCCCTAGCTTTGAGGGAGGTATTCATGTTCGATAACTCCACTTGAATAGACCTCACAACGACTCAGTTTCCAATGACTTTGAACTTCACTTTCTGGAAATAAGCTGATGCCTTTCCCCAAACTGATGGGCATGGTAAAAAGAATGATTTTATCCAAAAGCTTTGCCTCTATGCTTTGTTTAACTAGTTCGCCACCACCAATTAACCAAATATCTTTTTCGCTTTTTGATTTTAACTGCTGCACTGTCTTAGTGTCCAATTGATGGAGTTGCTCAATCCCTTCGGGAAGGTCACCTAAATTTTTACGGCTAAGAATATAGGAAAGCTGTTGATGGTAAGGCCAGTGTATATCAAAGCCTAAAATGCTTTCATAGGTTTTACGGCCCATTAGCACCTGACCCACTCCAGCTAGGAATTCATGAAAACCATAGTCGCTTTGATCGGGATTGGGCAGCTCGTGCAACCAATTGGTAGAGCCCTGGATATCGGCGATATAACCGTCCAGACTCTGAGCAATATAAAGGACAAATTGCGGCATTAAGGGTATACTTAAAACCCAACCATAAATCCGAAAGTAACCTGTGGCTTTTCTATAAAATTAATGCCACTGTAACCGACTAATAGGAATAGCTCTTGCATCTCATACATGTAGCCTGCCTGAATCTCGGTGCCAAAAAAGGAGTTTTCCCGATTCATAACATATTCGGTATTGGTTCCACCGGACCAATCGTAACCATAATAATTTCGAGACCAGCCTGGTCCGATTCCGGCGTAAAGCCATTCACCCGACCACTCATCTCCACTTAGGCGTCCATACAAGCGTAAAGTTAGAAATCCACGATCATAAGCATGCTCGTCGTCATAGCTCCAATCATGCTCACCTCCATCCAAAATTTCATTGGAATTCATTTCATAGCGATCGCCCTGCGGAAATGTTTCGATGGTACCAGTATTACCGGCAAGGTCTACGCCTATGCCAAAGCTATTACCATAATAGATGTAGCCCAGGCCAACGTAGGAGCTGGTGCCGCCAGAATAGCCTACCGCCTGCTTTTGGGCGCTAAGACCAATGCATAGGCCTAAACCTAAAACTGTATAAATTAACTTTTTCATAGGCTTAGCAATAAGGACAAGTACCGCCCATGTCTTTGATGTTTTTACAGCAAATGGCTACACCATTGTCGTTTCCTTGGCATTTGTAAACCTGAGCCAAACGACATTGACTTTCTACTTGTGCGTCGTTGGTAGGACCGTTGTAGGTTAGCCTTGTGCAGTCTACTCCGCCACCACTGGCCGAGCCGTCCTGTTCCAATACTGGTGGGTCTAGTTCATCTTCACAGGAAAATGCAACTAGAGTAAAACTAATCCAGAAGGAAAGAAAGCAAAAACGCAGAATTCGTATCATATAAAATTGGTTTAGTGAAAGGTAATATCCTACAAAGTCTTGTCTCTACCAAATAATTGTCGTGAATAGCGCTTTTATGCGCATCAATAACTATGGAAAGGAGAGGGAGTTTGTATTGTTAATAGGAAGGTATTTATGAATTAGCCAAGATCCTAGAACGAGAAGCATCAACCTCACTTTGCAGGTGACTAATAAATTGATACCTAAATTTCGCTGAAACGGAACTGATAAGATTGGCCTTGCGAACCAAGCCTTCGTACCAAGCCATGGTCTTGTCATTTAAGGCGGGGTGATCGCTAATTAAAGTGTGGAAGGTTAAATGACCGATAAAGGATCGCTTGCGTTCACCAACCACGGCGATGGCTCCATTACCCGTAAGTTCAATGTCGCTTTCGTACAACTTGAAATTATTCATTTCATCACTTTCGGCCACCCGGTCAATTACCTTACTGCCTTTTTCGGCCATGGCATTAAGACGCTGAATCAAATCATTCATCCCATCGTAAATGGCTTCACTAACTTCTCTATCCCGGATATAACCTGCTTGATGGTAATACTCTATTTGGCGTAAGGTGCTTTTAAAGGTATTTACCGTCCATAATTCGGTACTGGGTATTTCACTGTAGGTTTTAAAGATTTCTAAACCCTTTTGAATGAAGTCAACCGGTATTATCTCGGGTTTAAAAACCTGACCCTGCAATTCGGGTACCTCCATAATAGAGTGCATCCAATAAAAAATCTTAAAAGCGCCTACGGTAGGATTGCTCAGGTTTAAAAAGATAGGAATATCTAAACAGGAATAATAGAGATGACTATTAGGCGTGGCTTTTAAGTGCTTTAAGTTTTGATGAAGTATATCTAAATACTGAGCGAAGCTTTCAAAACTGGCTTGCAAATCTTGGAAGATAAAACTGGCTTTTATTTGATTCGGATCCAGTAAACTGTCGATGCTCAAATCAAATTCCTGGGCCACCTTTATAGTTTCGTCTAAACTAAAAATGGTTTTGCAATTAATACGGCGGTAAGCCGAGTCCATACTTATATCGAGCAAATCGGCCAGGATGGGCGCGAGGCTCTGGCCAGCGGGCAGACTATTTTGAAGCCTTTCAATAAAGAGCTCTTGGTACTTCATTGTTTAAAAATACGCATATATCGCAAATAGACACAAAAGGATTCCGAAATACCGCAAATCTTTTAATTCATTTTGGATAATATGCATCGCTCGATAAAGGTGTGATTTAGATTCTAGACTTCACGGCGATTTATGCGGTTCGGGCCTAAAGCCAAGCGCAAAGCCGTTTTCCCGAGGTCTTATGCGTGCATAGCTTTGCTTCATAATCTAAAATCATTGAACCATGAAAAAGTTAGTATTAAGTGCACTGTTTAGTATGATTGCTTTAATGCCATTTACCAATGCACAAGTAAACATGGAAAACCACAAGAGTATCGCCATTATTAGTGTAGACTCTAGAGGGATTAGTTTAGACAATGTAGCCATGGCAAGTCTTATCCGCCTTGAGCTCGAAAAGCTTCAGAAATACGAAGTATTAGATAAGTACGACGTAGAGGCTACCTTAAAAGGCAAGGGAATCGACCCCATTAATGCTTTTGGAAAATCGCAGCTGGTCGATATTGGAAAACAGATAAAGGCCGATTATATGCTCACGGGTACCGTTGAAAAGTTTGGCTCTAAGACCATTGTAACCTTGCGAATGATTGATGTACGCGCCGAGAAAATCATCAAGTCGGATGTGAAGGAATACGTATACGACGAAGACTATTTGCAATTAATGGCGCGGGTATCGGTATCGAGCTTACTCGACTTAGAAGTAGATCCAGAAGTAGAAGCCAAGCTTACCAATGTAGATAAGCCAATTATTACCGATGGCCAGACCTTAAAGCTTAGTGGACCGCGTTTTGGAATGCAGTTCTTTAGTGGAAAAATTGCTGAACGCCTGCAAGCTTCAACCGATCAAGGGGGTTATGGATCTAATCCTTACTCCACGGTATTTGCCTACCAACAAGAGTTTCAATATGTGAGCTCGGGTGAGTTTCAAGTTTTATTGGAGTGTATACTTTCAATTAATGGTATAGAGACTAATTATGTGTCGCCCAGTTTGGCCCTATTAAATGGCTTCCGCTATAAAGGCTGGGAAATTGGCTTCGGACCAGTATTCCGTTTTTCTAGAATTGCCGAAGGTTATTATGATGCCGAAGGAAACTGGAATTTAGGTGAGCCAGAAATAGAAGGTAGCTACGTGGTAGAGCGCAATATTGATAAGCGTGGTGACTTAAACTTGAGCACCGGTTTAATTGTAGCCGTGGGTAAGACCTTTAGAAGTGGTCACATAAACCTCCCTGTAAATTTCTATTACTCGCATGTTCCCACTTTCGACTCTCACGTGGTCGGATTTATGCTCGGTTTTAACATTGCAAGAAGTCGCAAGTAAGGAGTAAGCCAGCAAAATGTCGTTAGCTTAATTTATTGATTATCCGGCATAAGAAGGTTTAATGACAGCCTGATTACTCTTACGCTGAAGGCCCCTCTATTTGAGGGGCTTTTTTTTTAGGGTTGCAGGGTGTAGGCAAATTTCATTACCTCCTCTTTGCCGCCCTCCTTAAATAAGACGTAGATGTTTAGGTGTTCTGCATCTACTCTTTGAAAGGTAAAACTCTTAAAATAGGCAGTTTCCCCCTCAATGGCGATTAGAGGAAAACGCAGTACTTCTTCCTTTTCCTCCCAAGCTACGAGCTGGGCATCGAAATGACGCAGACTCAATTCTAAACTACCCGATTCTGTTTCACTAATACTGAGGATTTCCTTGAAATCATCTTTGCCCTTAACCACTAATTTAAAAGCACCGAGCATAGACTCACCCATCGGTGGAAGCCAAACTTCATCTAAAATGCCTCCGAAGGCTTTACCCCTCCAATGACCAGCAATCCAGGCTAGATCTTCAATTTTTGCAGCTGGTGATGCGGTACTGTCGTTCCAGGTTTTGATAATGTTTTCCTCAGACTTCTGCGACCAAAGGCCTGCAGATATTAGCATTATGCTGCATAAATAGATGACCCTTTTCATTAGTTGTCAAGTATATCGTCTACTACTTCGGAGATAAGGGCTTTGTCGGGCCGGAAGTAATAGGTTTTAATTTTTTCGGGGAATTCAACTTCGTAATAGTAGTACTCGGTACTGCCGAAGTTTCGGGTCTCTCTACTAAAGTAAACATCGCGGTAACAGCTTTCCAATGGAAAACTTTCGTCGGAGACAATATTACCGCGTTCATCAATTTCAAACTTGATTAAGCCCCTTTCTTCGCCGGCACCACAGCGGCCCATCGGATTGTAGGGATTGGAGCTGAAAGCATAGCTTAAAACTACGCGGTTCTCTGACTCAGCCTCTATTTGAAAATTGCGCATGGGCAAGTAATTCCTTAAACTGATGCGTTTAGATCCCCACCATAGATACTCTTCTTCGCGGTATACGTCCAGATTAACCGTGTTGGTAATATAGTTGGTAGTGTCGCCCTTTTCAATCCAAAGAGCATTACCCTTTTCAAAGGTTATTTTGCGGACATAGCCTTCCTTGTTATTCATCACTTCTTCACACTCCACGGGATTATAATAATCCCCTTTGAAGTCTAGGACATCTTCGGCCAGATCTTCGTCTTTAAAGTGATAGGCTGTAATCCTAGACCGTGAGACAAATGCGACTACCGGAAAGCTTTCTTGATTGGCCATTTTGCGCATTTCCCCACGGGCCGTATATAGCGTGAAACTCACATCCGAGCGGTCATGATATTCTAAGGTACATTCAAAGGCACCTTCCGAATTCTCTAAAATGAAATTACGCTTGGTGCTAATCTCTTTTTCCAATTTGGCTTGCTGGGCATTAAGCAAGGAGCCGGCTAGAAATAGCAAGGGGTATATAAATAAGTGAATTGGCTTCATGTAGGAAAATTAAGCCTTTTTCACGAACTCCGATTTTAAGGCCATCGATCCAAAGCCCTCAATTTTGCAGTCAATATTATGATCGCCATCCACCAAGCGTATATTTTTAACCTTCGTACCGGCCTTAATTGGTTTTGGGGCACCTTTCACGGGGAGGTTTTTAATGACTACCACCGAGTCGCCATCTTGCAGGGGATTGCCATTTGAGTCAAGGACTTGGTTTCCTTTTTCTTGGGCTTCGGGATCCCACTCGTGCCCGCATTCGGGACACATCCATAAGTTTCCACCGCTAGAATATCCATAGGGTGATTTGCATTCGGGGCAGCTTTGGCTATCGCTCATTTTGACTAGGGTTTAGAAGGCCGCCAAGGTCGGCATATTTTTTTAGCGTTTGGCGATAAGCAATTGATTTTGCCCCATTACGCGATGTAGAACTTTCACTTTAAGTCCGCCATAATGCTCGAAAACCTGTTTCAGTTCTTGTTCTCGGGCCCACACTTTCTCCCACATTCCCAGGTTAAAGAGTAATTGTCCATCCGCCGTAAGGCGATTACAGAGTAATTCCCAGAAGTGAACTTGGCGGAACTTTACCGGTACTTGATCATCGATAAACAAATCGACAATAATTAGATCGTAGTTTTTGCGCTCATTGGCCAGAACCACCGCTGCATCACCCTCTTCTAAATCTAGGACGAAACGGTCTAAGCCGAACTCTGACCTTGCAATGGCTATTACCGCGGGGTCAATTTCTACCGCTTTAATTTTTGCCTTTACTCCTCTTTGGCTTAAGCTCTCTAGTATACTGCCTGCACCCAGACCTAGAATTAAGATTGAACGGGCACGTTCCGGCTCCAAAAAGTCGAGGCCGAAGTTTAAAACTTCCTGCAGCTTACCGTAGGAATAATTCGCATTTGGACTGTCTAATACCTTTTTGCCATTAATCCAATTAACTTCTAAGCGCCTGCTGTGCTCGGAAGCATAGCCTTTGCTTAAGGGCCATAGATAACTAAACAGTTTACGAATCATTAGCCCTTATCGCTTAGTTTTATTGAGCCCTCGCCCCATGTTTGATAGCTTTTCAATTGCCCAATGATTTCCTCGGGCTCTTGTGTGAAAGTCCACATGCGATGATGCTTATCCTCCATGAAACCTTCCTTAACAATCCGATCCATTAGAGCTTGTAGGTCTTGATAAAAGCCGTTGGTATTTAAAATTAGGATGGGTAGGTCAATCAGACCTAGGCGTTTTAAAGTCACCGCCTCTAAAAGTTCCTCTAAGGTTCCGGTTCCTCCCGGTAAGGCAATTACCCCGTCTACCCCTTCTAAGAACTTGGCTTTGCGCTCGTGCATGGTTTCGGTAAATTCGAATTCGGCCACTTTTTTATGCGCCCATTCGACTTCATTCATGAACTTGGGCATAATGCCCTTAATGCTGCCTCCTTCTTCAATAATAGTATCTGCCAATTTACCCATGAGCCCTTTGGCACCGCCACCATATACCACTTCAATATTCGCTTTTACCAAGGCCTTAGCGAGCTTAGTAGTGGCTTCAAAATACTGAGCATCTATGTTTGAGCTGGAGGCACAATAAACGCATACTTTCATGCTAAAAAAGGGGTTTTTGGAATCCCTAAAGTACTAAGCTCGGTTGAGAAAACCGGTAATTCTGGATTAAGCCATGAACACCTTTGTGTTTCTAAGGTTTTACCTACATGGAGCGTAAAGAGAAATTACAGGGTCTTTTGGAAAAACTCTGTGCGGGATTATACGAGCGCGATGAGGTGGTGAAACTCTCCTTATTGACTGCCCTAGCTGGTGAATCTATATTTTTATTGGGCCCCCCTGGAGTAGGCAAGAGTATGATTGCTCGTCGGCTAAAGTACGCCTTTGCCGATGCCAAGTCTTTTGAATACTTAATGACTCGCTTTTCGACCCCCGAGGAGGTATTTGGACCCATATCTATTCAAAAGCTAAAAAACGAGGACAAGTACGAGCGTAAAACCGAAGAATATATGCCTGGGGCCAACATTGTCTTTTTAGATGAAATCTGGAAGGCTAGTTCTTCTATTCAGAATGCGCTACTAACGATCATAAATGAGAAGCTTTACCGCAATGGGGAACAAGAAATTAAAGTCGACCTAAAAGGGCTTATAACCGCTTCTAATGAATTGCCACCCTTAGGAGAGAATTTCGGACCATTATACGATCGCCTCTTGCTGCGTTACCATTTAAAAGAAATAAAGTCCACCAAGCATTTTTTAGAAATGATTACTGGTACCGAGGAACTCTATGAAGACCCGGTGCCTGCCGAGCTTAAAATTTCGGCTTCCGATTTACAGGAATGGCAAGCAGGCATCAATGCTATTAAGGTAGAGGATGAAGTTCTTTCGGTGATTCAGATTGTGCGGGAAAAGATCGAAGACTATAATGCCAAGCAAGAGGACCCAGCCCTTCAAATAAAGGTCTATGATCGCCGCTGGAAAAAGTTAATTCGCTTGCTCCGCACCTCAGCCTTTTTAAATGGCCGGGATAAAGTAGATCTACTCGACTGCTTTTTGATGGTCCATGCCCTTTGGAACCAGCCCTCACAATTGGAAGTGGTGCAAGAAATTGTGAGTGAAACCATCCGGAAGCATGGTTACAGTGTCGCCATTGGACTTCCCATGCTGCGCCGAGAGTTAAGGGAGTTTGAGCAGGAGGTTTTGGAAGAGGTGCGAATTAAGATTACCCAAACGGAAGAGGTTTTAAGGCCGGTAGAAGAAGAGTACTACGAGCTCCTTAAAAATGGTGAGGGCTTTGCCGGAAAGTATATCCAGGTAAAGGACTACAATAAGCTACAGTCATCGGAGGTGCCGGTAATGAACGTCTACGATGAAGACTTTAAATTGGTAAATCGTTTACGAGCTGATCGCTCAGAAGCCGAATTTCAAATAAAGTTAAACCATAATTCTACCAGTCATCATCTGCAGCTTAAGACTTATCAAAAAGAAAAACTGCAGTATCAATATAAAGCTCCTCACCCCCTGGTGAAGAAGTTTTGGGACGAACGTTATGATCGCCTCAATACGTATTTGACCGAACAGAAGGAACGGATTGAAAGTGAAAAGCCCGAGGAACTGGTGAAAGGAAGGCATAATCTATTTATCGACGAAAGCCTGGTGCCCATTGTGGAAGCTAATCATCAAGAAGTTAGTGATGCATTATCTGAACTGGAGCTTAAGTTGGAGAAGACCAAACATCTTTACGAGCGTAGCCACTAATGGAAGAAGCGCTGCAAAAAATTGAAGAAGAATACGAGCGCTTTATCCAATTTGGACAAGTGCTTGATAAGGCGAGTCGACGCTATTTTGTTGCTTACTTGCGGTATTTGCTTTTGGGCAAAGAGCCGGAGGAAGACCTTCACAGCGATTACTTCGAATATTTTAAATCGGCTTTAGACGATCTTTTTGAGGATGAAGACTTGCGAAAGATTGCCGCTAAGCACGATTTTTTAGGGGCCCAAATTATTGCCGATACCCTGCAATGGTTTCGTAAAACCTACGGCAAGCTGGCCCAAAAACATCCTTTTGCTGAGGAGCAACAAGAATTGGAGTCGTGGGGAGTAAGGCATTTACGGCAATTTACGCGCTCCTGGACTTTCCTCATTCAGAAGGTGAGTAGTTTTTACCCACGGGAAGAGATTGATCCCTCTTTTCATCAATCTAAATTTAAATCCCTTATTGGTGCTTCGAGCTACGAAGAGCTGGAGGCAAAGCAAAAGGAGGAGATAGAGCGAATTTTAAAAGATCTCTTAGCTCAGTGGGATGCTCGGCTACAAGCTAAAATTCTCGATTTCCAGATGAAGAAACTGCGCCAAGAGAAAGAGGATTTTAAGGAAAAGTTGGAGGCCAAAGTTCAGGAGTTTCAAAAACTTACCTCATTGGTGAAACCTTTTACCGATCATATTTCTAAATACTGGGATATGAGCAGGGCTTTGTGGGAAGACAGCACCCTGGACCTTGTAGAACGCTATGATGCCTTACTCCAAGATGAAGAGGAGTTAAAGCGGTTGGCCGAACTGCTCGGTCGCTTGCGGAAGGCCGAAATTGAAACCGACGAAGAAACCTATGAAAAGGTGGTGAGCTACAAAGAGTGGGTAAAAGACCCCTATATGCGTAGCGAAATAGTGGGCGTAGAGAGCGGAAATGACCTTAATCAGATCTTACCTTCGGAAGTAGCGCTTTTGGGCGGGGAAACGGAATGGCAGTTTTTAAAGCGCTTTGCAGAAGAACAATTGCAAATGAACCGTTTCGAAGACCGCAAGCTCATTAATAGCAGCAAGGTTTTTAGTGAGACCTATCAAAAAATTAAAAAGAAGGAAAAGGGGCCATTTATCGTTTGTGTCGACACCAGCGGCAGTATGGAAGGCGAGCCTGAGCGTATTGCCAAGGTGCTTTGTTTTGGGATTTTGAAGATGGCGGCCGCCGATCATCGTCAGGCATTCTTAATTAATTTTAGCTCCGGCATTCATACGGTCGATTTATACAATTTGGTCGATTCCATTGATGAGGTAGCCGCCTTTCTGCAAAAGTCCTTTCACGGGGGAACCGACATCTCGCTGGCTCTTAGCGAGGCTTTAAAGCAGTTAGAGACCCACCGTTACCGGGATGCGGATGTTTTGGTGATTTCAGATTTTATCATGTATCGCATTAGTGATGACTTGCAGCAAGCAATGGAAAAGCATCAGCACAATAATGGCACTCAGTTCCATAGTCTTGTTATAACCGACCAGGCTAATGAAGAAGTTATTTCCGCCTTTGACAATGTATGGTCTTACAATCCTGAGGAAAAGGGGGTGGTACGAGAAATTTACCGCAATTTAAAAGCAGTGTCGGAACGACAAATTTGAAAATCGAAAAGACTTTTGGGCAAAAAAAAAGCGGGAGACTCTGCAACTCCCGCTTTAAAATACCTTAACAGTGTTTGGAATCTGTAGATTACTAACCCTATTTCCCTATAAAATGAAGAACCCTGTTAAGTTGACACTAAGCTACAATTTTTTTTAACATTTCCTAGTCTGCGGTCTAAAAAATGAAAAAAGCCACCGGAAACCGATGGCTTTCAACGAAAACTAAAACATAAAAATGAAAAAACTTCGTGTGCTCTTCCAGTCAAAAGTAAGCATTTTTCCGCAGCTCACAAACCAGAAAACTTAATTGAAGGCCCTTTTGTCGAATTCTGTAGCTTTGAACACATAAGTATTATGGCTAGAAAAGAAATTCTCAAACTGGCACTAATTCAAGCGCCACTCGCCTGGGAAAATAAGGCGCAAAACCTGCGTTATTTTGAGGGCAAAATGGAGGCTTGCCTGGGGGCCGATTTAATTTTGCTGCCCGAGATGTTTAGCACGGGCTTCTCCATGAAGCCAGCCACGCTTGCCGAAGAGAGTGAGGGGCCGGCATTTAAATGGATGCAAGAGAAAGCACAAGCCCTTAATGCAGCCCTTAGTGGTTCTCTTATTGTGGAGGAAAAGGGACATTATTACAACCGTCTCTATTTTGTTTATCCTAATGGCTCGTATCGCCAATACGATAAACGTCACTTGTTTTCCTATGCCGGAGAAGAAAAGGTATATACCGCTGGAGATAAAAAACTGGTGCTGGAATACCTAGGTTGGCGAATAAATCCACAGATCTGTTATGATTTACGTTTCCCGGTATGGTGCCGAAACGCGGAGGAATTCGATCTTCAGTACTTTGTGGCTAATTGGCCGGAGCGGCGCTCGGCGGCTTGGCAAACACTCTTGCAAGCTAGAGCAATTGAGAACCAGGTTTACTTAGCAGGACTCAATCGAATCGGTGAAGATGGTAATGGGATTTATCATTCGGGTGATTCGGCAGTTTACGATCCCCTAGGGGAAAAAATATCGACCATTGCTGCTGGAGAGGAGCAAGTAGAAATTATTTCACTTGAATACGGTCACTTGCAAAAAATTAGGGAGCGATTCGCCTTTTTAAAGGATCGCGATTCGTTTTCGGTGGACTAATTAGCCTTTAAGAACAACACTTACCGGGCAATGGTCGCTGTGCTTTGCCTCGGGCCAAATAGCTGCATCCTGCAAGTCATTCTTTAGTGCTTCACTGGCCATATTGTAATCTATGCGCCAGCCTTTATTGTTTCCACGGGCATTAGCGCGGTAAGACCACCAAGAGTATTGATCGACTTGGTCTGGGTAGAAATGACGGAAGGAATCAATCAAGCCAACCTCAAGAAAGTCGCTTACCCATTGACGCTCTTCTGGTAAAAAACCGGAGGTGTCTTTATTCGATTTAGGATTGTGGATGTCGATTTCGGTATGACAAATATTGAAGTCGCCGCCAATAATTAGTTTAGGACGTTCTTTTAGCAAATCGGCAATATAGCTTTGAAAGTCGCTCAGGAACTTCATTTTAAGCTCTTGTCGCGCATCTCCGCTGCTGCCACTGGGCACATAAACACTCATGATACTTAGATCTCCGTAGTCGGCTCGTATAATTCGACCTTCCTGATCTATGTAATCAATACCACAACCAATTTCCACATGATTGGGAGCAATTTTACTTAAAATACCCACCCCGCTGTAGCCTTTTTTTTCGGCGCTGTGCCAATAACACTGGTAGCCCAAACTCTCATAAACTGCGGTGTCAATTTGTTCGGGTTGGGCCTTGGTTTCCTGAATTAAAAGGACATCGGCGCCGGCTTCAGCGAGCCATTCACTTAAACCTTTGCGTTCTGCCGCGCGTATTCCGTTTACGTTATAAGAGAAGATCTTCATCAGCTATAGCTTAAATGTGCAATTTTGCCGTTATAGCATGCAAATTAATAGGATATCCGGCAAAGCATCTGGAAATATGGCCTCTTTTACTTAGTTCTATTGCTAAGTAGTCATTCGCTGCGAGGACAGCAGTGGGAGCAAGTAACAATTGCACCGGGTGACTCCCTGCTTTTACCGGAAGGTGGTTTGTGGCGGGAAAGACTTTTTTTTACGCGCCTTTCGGCGGATACGATATCGCCAAAATTTCTAATTAGGGGTGAAGCCCTACCTTACTTGGTATTTGATCCGCCCTTATCGGACACGGTGCTTTTGCATTACCAAAAATTAAGCTTGCCACTCCCCCAGCGATTTTCGCTTCGAGAGCCGAGCTTAATTTTACCCGAAAGTAGGCGGGGTAGCCAATTAAAGGAGGAAGAATTATACCAAGCCGAAGCAATTGGCTTTAGTCCTTTTCAGCAACTCAATAGCCAAGGTAGTATTAGCCGTAGTGTGGCCGTAGGCAATAATCAGGATGCCGTTTTAAACTCGGCGCTGAATTTACAGCTGAGCGGTAATTTGGGAAATCAAACGGTGATTAGGGCCAGTATTAGTGATAATACCGTGCCCATTCAAGCACAAGGCTATACTCAGCAATTACGGGACTTTGACCGAGTTTACCTTGAATTGGAAAACCCCGATTTCGGAAAGCTAAGAGCCGGAGATTACAATATTGTTTCGCGAGCCCATTTCTTAAGTCTCGAAAAGCGTATTTCGGGAGCGGGGGTCTCTACCGGGTTCGCATCAGGCGAAAGCCAATACGAGCTTAATGTCGAAGGAGGTTTAGCTCGAGGTCGTTTTGCCCGAAACCGTTTTCAGGGTCAGGAGGGAAACCAAGGCCCTTACAAATTACGTGGTGCCAACGGTGAGCAGTTTATAATTATCATTTCCGGATCGGAGCGGGTTTATATCGATGGAGTTTTACAGAAGCGCGGTGAGCAATTTGATTACATTATTGACTACAATGCCGGTGAAATAACCTTTACAGCCTTGCAGCCTATTACGAGGGATAAGCGGATTGTGGTTGAATTTCAATACACCGAGCAAAACTTTTTGCGTTCGGTGGTGCAAGGTTCCTTGGCCTGGGAAAAGGCGAACTGGCAGAGCGAAGTGCGCTATTACAGCGAACAAGATTCCAAAGATCAGCCTATAAGCACTGATTACTCTGATCAAGAAAAAGCGCTTTTGGCATCGGTGGGCGATAATCTGGATGCTGCCCGTAGCAATACTATTCGGTCGGCAGCCTTCGATCCCTCCTTAGTGCAATATCGTCTGGTGGATAGTTTGGGATTTGATTCGGTTTTAGTGTTTTCGACCGACAGTAATGTGGCGCTTTACAATGCCAGCTTTAGTTATTTGGGTTCCAATCAAGGCGATTATCAATTGGCGCAGAGTAATGCCAATGGACGGGTTTTTAAATGGGTGGCGCCGCTAAACGGGGTTCCCCAAGGATCATATGCTCCATTAAAGAGCTTAATAGCACCTAATCGCTTGCAGGTGCTGGCCTATAGCAGTAGAGGGACTTGGGGGACTAAAAATAGACAGAGCTTGGCGGTAGAAGGCGCTTTTAGTAATAATCAGCTCAATTTGTTTTCGGATCGCGATCGCAGTAATGACGATGGGGCAGCGGCAAAATTTGATTACCGTCTGCGTCGCAATTTTGCTAAAGGCGAATTGGAACTTAAGACCGCTTATGAGTTTAATAATCCGGGATTTATCACTTTGGAGCGAATTCGGCCGGTTGAATTTGCCCGGGATTGGAATTTACCTTTTAGTTATCAAGGGGCCTTGCAAACGGGTGAAGTGGGATTAAGTTATCGCCGCGACTCACTGCAGGTTGCTTATGGAGCAGAGTTTTTAAATAGTCCGCTAAAGCAAGGTTGGCGTCAGAGTTTAAAGTCAGATTGGCAAGCTCAGCGATGGTTAGGTAGCGCCAAAGCCAGTTTAACCGAAACCAAGGGCTTAGGGCTGGAAGAGTCCTTTTGGCGCGAGCAGGTAAGTACGCGATATTATTGGCTGCCAGAGGCTTGGATTGGTCTAGCAAGCGTTGGGGAATGGAATCAAAAGCGCCTGGCGGCGGATAGTCTTTCGGCGGCGAGTTATTCTTTTTTCGAGTATCAGGTTTTTCAAGGTTTCGGAGATACCAATAAGACCTTTACCGAATTTGGCTTCTTACAGCGCTACGACGATTCGGTGCGAACCAGTGCCCTTGAGCGATTCGCCTATGCCTATACCAGCTTTATTCGCGGAGCCTGGTTAAATCAATACAGGGGGCGTCTCAATTACAAAGTATATTATCGAAGTCTTAAGATTAATGCACCCGAAGACTTGGCTTTGCAACGCACTTTAACCAGTCGCCTTAATTATAGTCAGCCTTTTCTTGACCGCGCAATCCTTAGCCAGACTTTTTATGAAAGTGGTTCGGGAACCGAGCCGAGGCGCAGCTTTACATTTATTGAAGTTCCGGCGGGTACTGGTACCCATACCCACGTCGATTACAATGGTAATGGGATTCGCGAGCTAGACGAATTTGAATTAGCACCTACTCCCGATTTAGCGACATTTATTCGAGTCTTTAGTCCTAACCTCGAGTTCGTGCGCACTTCTGCACTCAAGTTTGGTCAGAATCTAAATATTCAAGCTCCCCGTTCTTGGCAGAGCACCGACTTAAATTGGAAGAAGTTCTTACGACGTTTTTCTTTAATTACTGCCTTTCAGCAGGAAAGGCGCAGTTTGCTTCAAGGCGGCTTCAATCAACTTAACCCCTTTCAGGAATTGGCTAACGATAGTCTATTGGTGGCCCAGAATAATTCCTTCCGACAAAGTCTATTTTTCAATCGCAGTAGTCTGGTTTTTGGGGGTGATTATACCTACAGTCGCAATGAAAACCGCAATTTGTTAAGCTTCGGAATTGAAGAAAGACAGCTGGAAGAGCATCGCTTAAACCTCCGTTACGGCTTTTGGGAGTCTTGGGTCTTGCGGTATGGCGGTCGTTATCAAAACAAGGGCAATCGCTCCGGTAATTTCTTGCAACGTAATTACGATTTAGAGGCGATTCAGCATGAATGGGCGCTTAGCTATCAAAGTAGCGATAAGCTGACCTTAAGTTTGTCTTATTTGCTAAGACAGGAAGAAAGTTTTGGCGATGTGGCCAATCAACTAGCCGGACAAGTAGCTGGATTGGAACTCAATTACAATGTCGCGCAGAATATCGCTTTGCGCTCGGAAGTGGATTTGATTTACAATGATTTTAGCGGTGAAGTAAATAGTCCGGCCGCCTTCGAAATGCTGCAAGCCTTTAGACCGGGTCGAAATTTAGGTGCCCAATTAAGCATTCAAAGAACGCTCTTAAAGAATATCGTTATCAGCCTTAGCTATAGCGGAAGATTTAGTGAATCATTGTCGGCAATTCACACCGGAAATGTGCAGGTAAAGGCCTTTTTCTAAACGTTTAGAAAAGCCTAGAATAAATAGAATTCGGCAACTTCTGCCGGTGATTATTGAACGCTATTTTAAAAGTCTATGGGATTTTATATTCCCCGAATTCTGTTGTGCTTGTGGAACGACATTGGTAGAAGGGGAGTGCTGTATCTGCATTGCCTGTGATTTAGACTTGCCCCGCACTTATTTTCAAGAGCATTCCGAAAACCCGGTAATGCGAAAATTTTTGGGTAGAGCTGCTCTGGAAAAGGCAGGCGCTTGGTTGCACTTTAACAAGGAAGGCCGGGTGCAAAGTTTAATGCATCAGTTTAAGTACAAGAATCGTCCTGACTTGGCCTTTTATTTAGGTAGGAGGGCGGCCGAAGAATGGGTAGACTCTGGTTTTTTCAAGACCTTAGATTTT
The DNA here is from genome assembly GCA_913055685.1 of uncultured Flavobacteriales bacterium. Taxonomy (GTDB): domain Bacteria; phylum Bacteroidota; class Bacteroidia; order Flavobacteriales; family Schleiferiaceae; genus Croceimicrobium. The sequence goes on along the minus strand of CAJXKC010000001.1, from coordinate 385,034 downwards.
ATAGTAGCAGTGCCTTTACACCCCCGCCGATTAAGGCAAAGGGGTTACAATCAAGCGGCTTGCATTGCCAAGGGAATGTCTGCTGCTTTGGGTATTCCAGTGCGTAGTGACCTTCTGGAACGCAGTCTCTTTCAAAAATCTCAGACCAAAGAACATCGTTTTGAGCGCTGGCAAAATGTTTCTCAAAATTTTCGCCTTCAGTCAAAAATTAGCCTTCAGAGCTGTCATATTCTATTGGTAGACGACGTTATTACCACCGGAGCTACACTAGAAGCCTGCGCACAAGTTCTCTTAAAGGAACCGGAGCTTAGGATTTCGGTATTTTGTTTGGCCCATGCTTAGATCATCCATTATTTGCCATCTTTGCGGGGCAATAGCAGCAGCTCCTCTAATATTAGATGAAAGGAAATACTCAACTTAGGTCATTGATGCACTTTTTTGCAATCAGCTTTATGCTCATTGCTCTTTTTGAAGTGTTTATTAGCTCTTGCGCCAGCAAATCGAGTCCGAATGGTGGACCAAAGGACACTCTAGCACCCAAGCTCGACACCGCCTTTCCTCCCAATCAGAGTATCTTTTTTAAAGCGAAGGAAATCGAATTACGCTTTGAAGAATACGTGGAACTGAAAAACCCTTTCGATCAAATTAATATTAGTCCACTTCTAAAAGAAGATCTGGAGGTTAAGGGGCGAGGAAAAAAAGTTAGTATAAGCCTCCCAGATAGTTTAAAAGACAATACCACCTATATCATTTCTTTCGGTTCTTCTTTGGCCGACCTAACCGAGGGTAATGTCAATAAGAACTTTAAATATGTCTTTTCTACCGGTAGTTATATCGACTCGCTGGTGCTGCGCGGACACTTAAACAATGCCTATTCCGGGGAAGCAGAGAAAGAGTTCTTGGTAGCCCTTTATTCGGCCGACCGTAAAAGTGGAAGGGATTCCTTCTTATTAAAGGAGCGTCCCGATTATTATGCCTTTAGCGATGAGGAAGGGGGCTTTGAGATGACCAATATCAAGGGTGGGAAATACCTTTTGGCGGCCTTCGAGGATAAGGATGGTGACTTTAAGCGTAACAATCCCAAAGACGAAATGGCTTTTTGGCCTGATACGATTTTAATTAGTCCCGATACCGTTTTCGACCTAAGGCTCTTCACTTATGAACCTGAGCAAAGTTTACGCTTTTACAATGCCCGACAAGAGGCACCGGGACATGTGCAATTGGCTTGGAACCTACCTGCAGACTCCTTTAAGGTAGAGGTGCTTAATGCTCCGATAGATTCAGGGTTCTTTTACTATAGTAAGCAGAAGGATACGCTTAATTATTACTTCGACTTTGCCGCAGATAGCCTTTTGTTTAAACTCAATTACGACAGTCTTTTCGTGGATTCTATAATTACGGTTCGCTTAAGGCAAATGTCGCCCATCAGCTTAAAGCTGAAAAGCTCAAAAAAGGATTTGCGCAGGAACGACACTATAAAATTGCGTTCTAACCGTCCTATTACTAAATGGGTGCAAGACTCTTTGCTTTTGGTCGTGGGAAACGATAGTTTAAGGCAATTACCAGTGGCCGATTCAAGTGATCCTTTCCAGTGGTATTATTATCCTCCTCATAAATCGGATATCAAATTGGAATTAAAAGCAGGTGCTATGGAGGCGGGATCTTTGATTTCCACATCGGCTCAAAGTTTCAACTATAAACTCTTTGCTGGCGAGGAGTTGGGAAGTATCGATTTTAAGGTGAAAGTGGCCGATTCTAGCTCGGCTTACGTCTTAGAAATTCAGGAAGAAAAGGGTCAAGTCTATTTGCTGAAATCATTTTCAGACAGCACCTTGGTTTCACTCAAGAACGAGATACCGCGCAAGTTTAAGGTTTTCCTGATCCAGGACCGCGATGGCAACGGTAAGTTTAGTCCGGGTAACTTCCAAGAAAACCGGGTGCCCGAACGGCGTATTCCCTACCAAGAAGGGCTAGAGATTAGAGCTAATTGGGAGCTCACTATTGAGTGGACTTATCTGCCTAAATAGGCATTAGAAATCAACAATTCATCGTTGTTAAGTATTGCTGGCTTTTGCTTTAAGCGAAGCAGAGCCGCGTATTTTTGACCTACAAATACCTATTATGAAGAAACTTGCCCTGTTTTCCATTGTAGTTTTCAGCCTTAGCTCTTGTGTGAGCTCTAAGGTTTACAAAGAGTTACAATCTAAGTTTGCGGATCTCGAAGCAGAGAACGTAGATTTGAGAAAAGAAAGAGATGAGGCCCAATCGGCTTTAAAGTTGGCCGAAGGGAAACTGGCCAATCTAGAACAGGAGCTAGGTACTTTGAGGGAAAAGTCGGCCGAGTCTGCAGCAGCCTTATCTTCTTTACAAAGCCGATACCAAGACCTAAACCGTTCTTACGAATATTTATTAGAGAACAATAACAACCTTCTAGCGAGCAATCAGAAGGAAAACCAAAAATTGGTTGAGAAACTGAATAAGCTGCAAGAGGAGTTAAACCGCAAGGAAGATTCTTTGCGCATCGAAAATGAGCGTCTAGAAAAGCTAAGCGCGGCAATGCAGTCGCGTGAAGCCCGTATTAGTGAATTGGAATCGGCAATCGCTCGCAAAGACAGCACGGTTAAAATGGTACGTCAACGCCTTAAAGATGCCTTGTTAAATTTTGATGGCAAAGGACTAACCGTGGAGGATCGTAATGGTAAGGTATACGTGTCTTTGTCAAACAAATTGTTGTTCCCTTCCGCCAGCTGGGAGGTACAATCCGAAGGAAAGAAAGCGCTGGATGAATTAGCGATAGTCTTGGCCGAAAACCCAGACCTCCAAGTAACAGTTGAGGGTCATACCGACGCCGATGCCTTTAATGGACGGACCGCAGTGAAAGACAATTGGGATTTATCGGTAATGCGCGCTACTAGTATCGTTAAAATTATTGTTGCAAACGAGGGGGTCAATAAAGCCAATATTACCGCTGCCGGTAGAAGTGAGTACATGCCCATCGCCGATAATGATAGTCCGGAAGGAAAGGCCAAGAACCGAAGAACCGAGATAATTATTGAGCCCGACCTAAGCGAATTAAATGACCTCTTGGAGGACTAGCAAATAACCGGCTTAAGGCAATAAATAAAGGCTACATTTGTTTTTAGCCTATGGATTTTTACAGCCGCAAAAACCTTTGGAAGTTTTTCTTATTCCTCTTTGCGATACTCATTGGGGTAATTACCCTCTTGTATACCGAGAGTTTTTTGAAAGACCTTCGTAATGAAGAGCTTAAAAAGGTTAACCTTTGGGCCAATGCCATGGCTAAGGTGCAGCAGGCAACAGAAAATACCGACCTGACGCTCGTTACCGAAATTCTTCGAAATAACACCACCATTCCGGTAATTATAACCAATGATAGGGATAGCATAATTGTTACCCGAAACATTGAACTCCCCAAGACCAAGCAAGATCAGTTTTTGCGCAATCGTTTGGAAGAGATGAAGGATGGGGGAAGTTTTATCGAAGCCGACTTTCAGCAAAATCAGCCTTATATAGTATACTATGAGGATAGTACCATTCTAACCAAGCTAAGGATTTATCCGATTGTGCTCTTAGTGGTAATAAGCCTCTTTATTTTAATTGCCTACTTTGCCTTTAGTGGCGCCAGAAAAGCCGAGCAAAACCAGGTATGGAATGGCTTAGCCAAGGAAACAGCCCACCAAATTGGCACCCCATTATCGTCCTTGATGGGCTGGCTGGAGCTCTTAAAAATGCAAGAGATAGATCCTTCTATTCCGATGGAAATGGAGAAGGACATAAAAAGACTGGAGACCATTACCAATCGTTTTTCTAAGATTGGCTCTCAGCCTGCCTTAAAGGAAACCGATTTAGTTTTTGCCACTAAAATGGCAGTCGACTACCTCCGTAACCGCAGCCCCAAGAAAATTGAGGTAAACTGCGATTTACCCCGAGAACCATTGTATACCTTTCTCAACAAGCCATTATTTGAATGGGTGATTGAAAATTTGATTCGCAATGCGATTGACGCCATCGAGGGTCCAGGAACAATAAGGGTAAGCATGGAGGTTAAAGATGCCAAATGGTTGCAGATAGATGTGCAAGACAGTGGTAAAGGGATTAGTGCGGCCAAGCTAAAAACCGTTTTTAGACCGGGCTTTTCCACTAAAAAGCGCGGCTGGGGTTTAGGCTTAAGCTTGGCCAAACGCATTATCGAACAATACCATCAAGGTAAAATCTTTGTGGCCAGTTCTAGCCTCAATGAAGGAACCACTTTCAGAATTCTTTTACCAAAGCTTCCATAGTTTGGCTGGAGCCTATATTCATATTCCCTTTTGCAAACAGGCCTGCATTTACTGCGATTTTCATTTTAGTACCCTAGAGAAAGACCGAGGTGCAATGACAATGGCTATTATCAAAGAAGCCCAATTGCGCAAAGACTTTCTGCCACAGCAAGCATTGAAATCTATATACTTTGGGGGAGGAACACCTAGTGTGGTGCCAATAGCAGATATCGAGAAAATTATCGAAGCATTGGATAATTTATACGGTATTGATGCTAGTGCCGAAATCACCCTCGAGGCGAATCCTGATGATCTTAATGAGGCTTATCTGACTGAGCTTTCGCGAAGCCCTGTAAATCGACTTTCAATAGGAATTCAGAGTTTTAAAGAGGCCGACTTAAGCTTTATGAATCGTGCGCATTCGGCTAAGGAGGCAATAGGTTGTTTAGAATCTTTAGCCAAGTATGGATTTGATAATTATAGTATCGATCTCATTTATGGTTTACCAAACCAAAGCCCAGAGGATTGGCTGTGGCAAATGGAGCATTTAAAGACCTTCGATATACCCCATTTTTCGGCTTATGCTTTAACCGTGGAGTCTAAAACTAAACTGGCCTATCTCCAAGCCAAAGGAGCGGTTGAGTTAAAAGATGAGAATGCCGCAAAGCATTTTGAGCTTTTGCAGGACTTTGCAAAAAAGGAAGGCTATGAACATTATGAGCTTTCCAATTTTGCGAGACCGGGTAAGCGAGCAGTACACAATGGTAGTTATTGGGAAGGCACGGCCTATTTGGGCCTGGGCCCATCCGCACATTCTTACAATGGCAAGGAGCGAAGCTGGAATGTAGCTAATAATGCCCTTTATTTAAAAGCATTGGAGCAGGACGGCTTGGCGCTTGAGAAGGAAATTCTGGAAGAAAAGGACCGCTTTAATGAAATGCTAATGACCCGTTTAAGGCTTCTCGAAGGCATTAGTGAGCGGGAAATAAATTCCTTTAGCCCCGTGTTTCAAAGGCATTGGCTTAAAGAATCAAGGAAATTGTTGGCTACAGGTAAATTGGTGCAGTTTTCCGAGGGTTATCGTATTCCATCGGAATGGCGTTTTTTTAGTGATGGCATCGCCGCAGATTTATTTTATACCTAGAAAATGATTATTGAATTTGAAAGAAGAGGCCAAAAGTGGCAGGCCAATTTGGACCAAGCTTTTGATTGTTCCAGCACTTTTGGCGAGCCTGAAAGGGAGCCAAGAGCCTGGTATGCAGAGCCGGTAAAAATAGAACCCATAGTAATGGGAGATTGGGTAGGCGCAGTAAAGGAAGGGGCCAGTGTTAACTTTTTTCAAGTACAGTTGGTTCCCCACGGAAATGGCACTCATACCGAATGTTACGGTCATATTGATAAGGGTCATCAAAAGTTGAACGCCCATTTACTGGAGCATCATTTCATCGCTTATTTCCATCGTCAAGGTTTAAAGGAGCAACTAGGAAATCGAATCCTAAGCCTGGAAGACTTACCGGATATTGATTGGCAAGAGATAGAGGTATTTGCGATTGAGGCGAAGGGAATAAGTTTCCCTCAAGATTTTAGCGGTACCAATCCGCCTTATTTTGACCCCGCCTTATGTGCCTTCCTAGCAGAGAAGGGGGTGAAGCATCTAATATGCAATTTACCTTCCGTTGATCGAGAGGAAGATGGGGGCGCTTTGGCAGCGCATAAAGCCTTTTGGCAATACCCAGAAAATACTCGCCAATATTCAACTATAACAGAGCTGGCAGTTTTCCCAAGTGAAATGGAGGCGGGCTATTATTACCTTAACCTTCAATCTGCGCCCCTACATAGTGATGCCGTTCCTTCCCGGCCTATTTTTTACAAAAGCAAAAGGGTCTAAAAATGGAAAACCCCGTCATCCAGAAGGACGACGGGGTAAAACCTTAACCTGATTAATCTGCTTCGCTACTGCTAAAGTAGAATAATTTTTTTAATTGGCAATTTTTCATATCCAATAATGTGAAAAAATGAAAAATTCATAATGGGCCCTTCTAAAAAAAGAAAAACCCCGCTAGTAAACTAACGGGGTAAACCTTAACCTGATTAATCTGCTTACGCAGAACTATAAAGGTACACTTTCCAATTGGGAAGAACTCTAGATTGCGATACTTTCTTTGGTGTTATTGGGTAAATTGCTGTAAAACAGCGATTTGTATCTTGTTTTGTTTGACTTGCTTAGGTCTATAAAATGGAAAAACCCCGGCATCCAGAAGGATGCCGAGGTAAAACCTTAACCTGATTAATCTGCTTCGCTGGTACAAATATAAGACGCTATTATCGAAAAATGCAAATAGCTAAATCCATTATTTGCAAAAAACGCAAAAGCTGTCTGTAAGATCATGAAAATGAGGCACTAAAAAATTTTAAGACTCTCTCTTTCGGCGATAAAGTTTGGCGGCAATAAAAAACAAAAGTCCCAAGCCAAGAAGTACGGCCAACCCTAGCCACAGACCATCGAGGTTTTTCCATACCGCTAGCATTACCACCGCGATGAGAATTAAAGTAGGCACCTCGTTATAAAGTCGATAGCCAAAACTGCTTATTCCAGTAGCAGAATTAGCCAAAGCTTTAATTTGTTTACCACAACTAAAATGGTAGATGATTAAAATAAATATCAGCGAAAGCTTAAGATGCATCCAAGGGCTTTTCAGCCAAGCACTATTTATTAGCAGCATCCCGATGCCGCCAATGAGGGTAAGGTACATAGCAGGGCTTTGGATGATTTTGTAAAGGCGCTCTTCCATTATTTGGTATTGCTCCCGCAAAATTTGGCCTCTGGGGTCCTCGGTTCCCAAGTCCCAGGCCTCGCGGTGGTAGACAAAAAGGCGAACGATATAAAATATGCCGGCAAACCAGGCTACGAAGCCAATAATATGTAAGGCTTTGAAGAATTGATAATCCATAGAACAAAAATAGGCTTAGGGTCTGATAATTGTCATTTCCAATGCTTTTTTGAGCATGTAGTTTTGACTGGAAATTGAAGATAATGGATTACAGATTAGTAGAGAAATACAATGTAGCCGTTCCTCGCTATACTTCTTACCCTACTGTCCCCTTGTGGGAGAATAAAGATTTGAGTGGAAAACGTTGGATGGATAAGGTTTTGGAAACCTTTGAACAGGACGATGAGATTAGTCTCTACATTCACCTTCCTTATTGTGAAAGTTTATGTACCTATTGCGGATGTAATAAACACATCACCAAGAACCATCTGGTAGAAGAGCCCTATGTAAAGGCAGTTTTAAAGGAATGGCGCATGTATACCAGTCGCTTTCCTCGCAAAGCAAAGATTAGGGAAATACACCTGGGGGGCGGTACACCTACTTTTTTTAGTCCGGATAATCTTAAAACATTAATTGAAGGAATTCTCGGGGAGGCTGAGGTGCAAAAATTTCACTCTTTTAGCTTCGAAGCACACCCATTTAGTACCACAGACGCTCATTTGGAGACCTTGTTTGAATTAGGCTTTAATCGACTCAGCTTAGGTATTCAAGACTTTGATGAGGACATTTTACGTCTTATCAATCGTTTTCAAAGCGCGGCTCAAATTGAGCATATCGTCGCTAAAGCTCGTGAAATTGGCTACGACTCCATAAACTTCGATTTAATATACGGCCTGCCAAAACAAAACGAAAGGCACATTGAGGCTAATCTAGAGTGGGTGAAGCAATTGAAGCCAGATCGTATCGCCTTTTATTCTTACGCACACGTGCCTGGCGTAGCGCCTAGTCAGAGGGCATATGACGAAAACGATTTGCCTAAAGGAAAGGATAAATGGGATTTGTATCGCTTGGGAGCGGATGGTTTCTTAGCCATGGGATACCAAGAAATTGGTATGGATCACTTTGCTTTAGCGGAAGATGATTTAGCCATATCTGCGCGTAAGCATAAGCTGCATCGAAATTTCATGGGCTACACTCCCCATCATACCCATTTAGCCATCGCCCTAGGGGCAAGTTCCATTAGCGACGCCTGGTCTGGCTTTGCCCAAAATGAAAAGAAATTAAAAGACTACCTACAAAGGGTGAATTCGGAAGACTATCCGCCCTTAATAAAGTCGCATTATCACAGTGATGAGGATCTTGGAGTACGTGCTAAGCTACTTGACTTAATTTGCCATTTTGAAGCCGATTGGCTTAATGATCGAGCTTATTTCGATGCTTTTTTAAAGCCGCGATTCGAGCTCTTGCAGGCAGACGGTCTACTGCGAATTTTCCCATACCAGGTGAAAGTGACTCGTAAGGGTCAGGCTTTTATTCGCAACGTTTGTTCGGTTCTGGACCGGCGCTTAAGTGCTCAAGAATTATCGAAGCCCACCTTTAGTCAGGCTGTTTAACCATTGCTAGTGCTGCGGGGGTGACTGCCGTCTTGGTAAAAGTGCTCCTCAAAGCTCTCCTTAACTTCATGCGGGTCTTTAAGTACCTTATAAACTACGTATAACACTAGTAGGGGACTTAAAGAAAAAAGCAGCATTACCAATGGCTCTATGTGAAAGAATGCGCTGAGAGCATAGGCAATAAGGAATACAAAGGAAAATAGAATGCTAAATTTCATAGGGTGTTTTTCATTTTAACACCCAGGGACTTAATTGGTTTAGGAACAGGACTCTAAGGAGGCATTAGGCTTAGGGGCAGCCGGCGATAAATAGGGAATGTCCAATTCCATTCCTCTTAATATAAGTAGAGCCCCAATTACTACGATGCTAATAGGAATGAGCTTTTGCAGTTGAGGTGCAAAACGTAAGAGGAGCTGATTGCTAAAAAGGTTGAAACCCAATAAAAGGGGTAGGGTACCTGCACCAAAAAGCAACATATACAATGCTCCTTCAGCTGGATTGGACAGGGCCATGGCTGGAACCAAAGCCGCGTATACCATACCGCAGGGTAATAAGCCATTAAGTGCACCACTTACAAAGTACCAGGTTCCTGCACTTTTTCCTTGAGCCTTGCTTTGCACCTGTCGCAGTAAGGGTTGAAATACAGCCAGAATTTTTCGGTCCCAGCTAAGTACTTTAAGACCGAAATAGCCCAGAATTAATATGAGCCCGGCAATTATTGTAAAACTTCCTTGCATATCAGGAATTCCCATACTTGCACCTAATAGAGTGGCAATTAAGGCCAGAGCCATATAGGTGCTAAGCCTTCCTGAATGGTAGATAAACCAATTACCGCGTCGTTTGCTTTTTAGCCAAGAGCCCATGACCACGGCCTGCAAAGGTCCGCACATCCCCAGGCAGTGCAAGGAGGAGATAAGGCCGAAGGTAAAGGCCAAGGCGTACATTAGTGAAGTACAGTTTCGGTTTCGAAATAATAGTTGATTTCGGCCGATTCTAAATGCGCCTTGGCAATCCACTTACCACTGGCTAATTGTTCCTGTGGTAATTCTATAGTACCAATGCTCCAATCGCGCTTACTAATATTAAAATCGCGCTTAGCCATGGTAGGATAGTAAAGCTCCAATTCAAGTTCCCCTATTTTACCTTCCAAGGAAGAGGGAAAAATTAGGCTTACCTGATCACCATTGATGTCAAATTGAATATTTTCCCCCAAAGATTCGGCATTTTTCTTGGCGTCTATAGTACTCTGGTAGGCTAATTCCTTTTGATAATAGTCGGTAGTCACCAAATCATGTTTGGTGTTCACTGCTTTATAAACGGCATAACCCATACCAATAGCAAATAAGCTTAAGGTAATTACTATGCCTGTGCCCCAATTCAATTTCATCCTCAATCTACTTTTTTGGTTTAACCAAGGGACCGGTAAAGGCGGTCTCAATGGTCTCTATTAAGAGGTCACCTTCATAAACGCCGATTTCAATATCGGTGCTGGTGCCAGTCAGTTGGCCTTTATCAAGGTACAAGATAACCGCTCCTTCTGCAAGGCCGGAGGCATTTACAGTAATTTGCTCCGATTCCCCTGCGGTCTTTAATTTTAATCCTTCACTTGGACTTATCGCTTTAAACTGATAGGTTTTATCCTCAGCAGTTTTGTTAAGCAATTTCCAGTTGTAAGCGTTCATGTAGGTATTCTCGTCAACTTTTTGGTAACGCTGTCCAGGCATCCGCAAGAATATGGCCTCTACATCAGCGCGACTCATCAAGAGGTAGGTGAAAATGCTCATTAATACCACTAAGATTGCCATATAGGCTTTTACCCGACCGGTAAAAATTTTACCGCTGCCATTGGCAATATTGTTTTCGGAGTCGTATCGAATAAGTCCTTTCGGCTTATTGGTTTTTTCCATGATATTGTCGCAAGCATCAATACAGGCCGTGCAATTGGTACACTCCAGCTGGGTGCCATTACGTATATCGATACCGGTTGGACAAACATCTACACATTGGTTGCAATCTATACAATCGCCTTTGCCAACTGCCGCTCGGTCTTCACTCTTGCGAAACTTACCTCTCTTTTCTCCTCTTAAATAATCGTAGGCAATAACAACCGAGTTGCGATCTAAAAGGGCTCCTTGTAATCGGCCGTAAGGGCAAACAATGATACAGGCTTGCTCCCTAAACCAGGCAAAAACAAAGAAGAATACGCCCGCAAAAATGAACATACCGCTAAGACCACTCAGGTGCTTAGAAGGGTCGTCGCTAACAATTTCCCACCAAGCATCTTTGCCGATGATATACATCAAAAAGAAGTTGGAGATAATGAAGGCGATAGCGAAGAAAATGCCATTTTTTAATATTCGCTTGCGAATTTTTTCACCGTTCCATGGCATACGCGCAAGGCGTAATTGTTGGTTGCGATCACCATCAATCCAGTATTCAATGCGTCGAAATACATGCTCCATGAAAATAGTTTGGGGACAAACCCAACCGCAGAATAAACGACCAAAGGCCACGGTAAAGACCGCTACAAAAAGGACACCGATGATCATGGCAATCACAAAAATGAAGAAATCTTCGGGCCAGAAAATCTGCCCGAAGATTACAAATTTGCGTTCCAAGACATTAAGCATTAAGAAAGGTTGGTCTCCTATCTTAATAAATGGAATGGAAAAGAATATAGCCAATAAGAAATAGCTCACCACCTGACGCCTAGAGGTGTAGGTTCCTTTTGGCTTTTTGGGAAATAAGAAATTTCTTGATCCTTTTTCGCTTATGGTGGCTACTGAATCACGGAAGGATTGATCCATCTCCAGGGTCTCCTTCAGTACCGCTTCCGTGTCTTTTTGATTCATCTTATAGGCTGCTAATATTTTCTTCTTCCGTGATTACCTCGCTGGCACTACTGTCACTGGGTGCCATATCTTCTTCAGCCTTAGCTTCGATTAAGTCACCTTGAGGTTCTTTAGGATTGGCCGGTGTGGTTCCTTGTAAACTTAAAACATAGGAAGCCACTTCCTGCATTTCTGCAGCACTAAGTTGATCCTTCCAAGGAATCATCCCTTTCGCTGGCACCCCATATTTTACGGTTTTAAAGACATCTTTGATATCATTACCATGAATCCAGTAGGCATCGGTAAGGTTGGGCCCTACACCGCCACCGCCGTCATTGGCATGACAAACTGCACAGTTTTTAGTAAAGATTTGGCCACCTGCTAGCAGTCGTGATTCATCGTTTAGCATTTCCACGCTGCTTTCATCAACCAAATTAGCAGCATTTTTCAAGTATTCTTGGGTAGCTGCTTCGGCCTCTGCCAATTCAATTTTTAATTCTTCGGCACTCAATGGAGCAGTCTGGAATACGTGGTAGCGCAGTAAATAGATTACCGCAAAAGCAATCGAAATGTAAAATCCAGCCAGCCACCAAGGAGGGAGGTTATTGTCCAATTCACGGATGCCATCATATTCATGATCTGTAGCTACCTCGTCTTCACGGTCCAAAGGAGCGGCATCAGTTAATTTATGTAGGATATTATCTACCCAATCGTCTTCTTCTACTTCTTCCTCAACGGTTTCGTCTTGGCCTTTTATCATCTTCTTCATCGCCTCTAAGGCTTCGAAGGTTGCCATAAAGCCTATGATTAAGAAGAATAGGGCAATGGCGATAATCCAATAAGTAGGATTGCCAATAATGTCCTGAGAGCTTTCAGGGTTTAAAGTGGTGATACTCCCGGCTCCAACCATGAGTAATACCACAAATAGTATAAGGGTTTTATTCAGTCTTTTCATGAGGTTTGGCATTATCGTTAAGTGGTAATAGGCTGATTTCTTCGACGCTTTTTCTGTCCTTGCGAATCACATAGACAATCGCCAGCATAAAGATGGTGAAGAAAATAAGGAAGGAGATGATGGGGTAAATTGATACCCCATCTATGGTCTCCATATTGTGTTTGATGAACTTCAGCATGATCTTAGTTTGCAGCGGTTAAGGTTTCGGCAGTAGTGGCTTTCACATGCTCGCTGTGCTCTCCTTTGATGTCGATGCCTAAACGCTGTAAATAAGCGATAAGGGCTACGATCTCTTCATTCGGACTCACCTCCACACCGTCTAACTGAGATTCTAAATCGGTGGCGATTTCTTCGGCCTGAGCCATTAAATGGCTTTCCGCATTAGCGATATACTCGTCGCTATAAGGCACTCCAAGGCTCTTCATCGCTTCTAGCTTGGCGCTGATATCGCTGGCGTCTAGGTCTTTGGTGAATAGCCATTCGTAAGTTGGCATAATAGATCCTGGACTCATACTAGTTGGATCTAGCATGTGGTTGTAATGCCAGCTGTGTGGATACTTTCCTCCTACCCGGTGTAAATCGGGTCCAGTACGCTTAGATCCCCAAAGGAAGGGGTGATCGTATACGAATTCACCTGCTTTGGAATACTCTCCGTAACGGGCCACTTCTGAGCGGAAGGGTCTAATCATTTGCGAGTGACAAGCATTACAGCCCTCACGGATATAAAGGTCACGGCCTTCTAGTTCCAGTGCGGTGTAAGGTTTTACACTTTCAATGGTAGGGATATTGCTTTTCACCATTATGGTCGGTACGATCTCTATAATACCTCCTATTAGGATAACTACCGTTGCCCATACCATTAATTGAACAGGCTTGCGCTCGATCCAACGGTGCCAGTAATCGCCTTTTGGTGCTTTGTAGTCTTTCGCTAAAGCAGGAGCACTGGCCTCTTCTTGGGCTAGGAAGCTACCGCTAGACACGGTCTTAATTACGTTGTACACCATAATTAGCATACCAATTACGTATAAGCTACCGCCAATGGCACGGGTGGCATATAATGGAATTAACTGAGTTACAGTTTCCAAGAAGTTACCATAAACTAAGGTTCCGTCTGGGTTAAACTCTTTCCACATTAAGCTCTGGGTAAAGCCAGAAACATACATGGGTAGGGCCCAGAACAAGATACCGGTAGTACCAATCCAGAAGTGGGCATTGGCTAATTTTTCAGAGAATAAACTGGTGCGGTACATTTTTGGCATTAACCAGTAAATGATACCGAAAATCATAAAGCCATTCCAACCTAAAGTACCAATGTGCACGTGAGCAGGAATCCAGTCAGTATAGTGTGCAATAGCATTTAGACCTTTTAAACTTAGCAGGGGTCCTTCTAGGGTACTCATACCGTATGCAGTAATTGCAATCACAAAGAACTTGAGCACCGCAGAGTCCCGTACCTTATCCCAAGCTCCTCTTAGGGTAAGCAAACCATTAATCATACCACCCCAAGAAGGGAAAATAAGCATGATAGAAAATACGGTACCTAAACTTTGGGCCCAATCGGGTAAGCTGGTGTAGAGTAAGTGGTGAGGTCCAGCCCAGATGTAAATAAAGATCAAGGCCCAGAAGTGTACAATCGATAAACGATAGGAGTAAACGGGTCGATTAGCCGCTTTAGGAACAAAATAATACATCAAACCTAAAACCGGAGTTGTTAGGAAGAATGCTACCGCATTGTGACCATACCACCACTGTACCAAGGCGTCTTGTACTCCAGCGAAAATCGAGTAAGACTTGGTAAGGGAGATTGGTAATTCAAGGTTATTTACAATATGCAGTACAGCTACAGTTACAAAGGTGGCGATGTAGAACCAGATCGCTACGTACAAGTGGCGCTCGCGACGTTTTAAGATGGTCCAGAACATGTTAACCCCAAAGATTACCCAAACCAAAGCAATGGCGATATCAATCGGCCATTCCAATTCTGCGTATTCTTTAGAGGAAGTGATGCCCAGCGGAATGGTGATAACCGCGGATACAATAATTAATTGCCATCCCCAGAAGTGAATCTTACTTAATAGGTCACTGGCCATCCTAGCCTTTAATAACCTCTGGAGGGAATAGTAAACCCCCGCAAAAATTGCATTACCCACAAATGCGAAAATCGCACCATTGGTGTGTAAAGCTCTTAATCTACCAAAGGTTAACCAGGAAGCTAAATTCATTTCTGGAAATACCAGCGAAAAAGCTACCCAGATGCCTACCAAGAGGCCAATAACGCCCCATATAATGGTGGCCACCGTAAAGTTTCTTACGATCTTATTGTCGTAAAAGAAAGTCTCTGCTTGCATAGTTAAAATTTAGGTCTGTGCTTTGATTTGGTGCCGTCCTTTAACATTCGAACACTCGGAGAATAGTCGTCCTCGTATTGGCCATTTTTGATGCTCCAGATAAAAGCAACCAAAAAGCCAATAGCAACAAGGAAACTAATGGAGATAAGAATATAAATTGCCGACATAAAATCCCTTTATAATTGGTAAACCAAAAATATCGGGAGCCCTAGGCCTAGAAAATGATATTTGTCAGCTAATTGGAAATGAGCCTAAAGCTTGGCAATTAGAGCATTATTTAGAACTAATCCAATCGAGCCTTGCGGCTGATGCGCTCCATAATAAGTAGGCAAACCGCACTAATGGCTATAAGCACCGTACTTTCGATCCAGCTTAAACTCTCGGTACCACTGAGGTTTTCGGCATAATCCATGTCTAAAAAGTACACCGCAATTACTATGGCGCCATTATTAACCAGATGCAATAAAGTGGGCAGCCAAATACTATTGGTCCAGTAGCGCAAATAGCCCAAAACCGCTCCTAAAACGAAGATAGACAGGAAGGAAAGGTATTGTAAATGTAGAAGTGCGAACATAAAGGCAGTTAGCCATATTGCCAGGTGAGGCGACATATAGCGTTGCAAGAGGGGCTGTAAAGTTCCCCGAAAAAGGGCTTCTTCTCCAACGGCCGGTAAAATGGCCATCAATAAAAAGACTTGCATAAATTCTACAGGATTGGCCATTTGCAAGAGGGCCTGATATTGCTCGGTCATAATCTGCTGACTACTTTCAAAGCTGGCAATTAAATCATCGGGCCAGGGAAAGCTTTCGCTGATGCGATACAATACATCACTGGCAGCACCTAAACCATAACCGGCTAGAATAAGCAGGATAATAAATAAATAGGCAGGCTGTGGAAACCGGTCTAGGCCCATAAAGCGCTCAGGCTGATGACTGAGTAGATGGGCGCCTAAAATTGCGGGCACCAAAAAAGTACCGATAGTAGAAAAGCCTTGGATTATTTTAAAAGACTCACGACCAGCAGAGCTGTTTAAATTGCTGATAATGGAAAAGGCCTCCTCGGTGGAAATATCATAAATGCCTGCCGCAATCGCCAAACCAATAGCGGTAAAGAACAAGGTACCCATAAAGGCCAGGAAGAACAGTAAGAGGAGTTGTTGGAATAAACTCTTATCGGCAAAAAGGCCTTTAATCATAGCAATTGTGCTTTTTGTAATTTTGCAAAATTGATAAATTCCTCGAAGGTGGTAAAAATTGGAGATGTAGAAGTTGGAGAATTCCCCCTATTGCTTGCGCCCATGGAAGATGTGAGTGACCCTCCCTTCCGTGCATTATGCAAGGAAAATGGGGCGGATGTGATGTATACGGAGTTTATTTCTTCGGAGGGATTAATTCGCGATGCCGCTAAAAGTGTGCAGAAACTGGACTTCTTTGAGTACGAAAGGCCCTTAGGTATTCAAATATTTGGCGATGAAATTAGCTCCATGCGAGAAGCAGCAGCAATTACCGCCGAGGCCAATCCCGATATAGTCGATATCAACTACGGTTGCCCGGTAAAGAAAGTGGCCTGTAAAGGTGCCGGCGCAGGAATTTTGCTGGATATACCTAAAATGGTGGCCATGACCAAGGAAATTGTGGAGGCGGTAGATAAGCCGGTTACCGTTAAAACCCGCTTGGGCTGGGATGATAACACCAAGTATATTGTAGAAGTGGCCGAGCGACTACAAGACGTGGGCATACAAGCTATTTCGATTCATGGCCGTACTCGAAAACAGATGTATAAGGGCGAGGCCGACTGGTCGCTCATTGCTGAGGTAAAAAACAATCCTCGCATGAAAATTCCGGTTTTTGGTAACGGTGACATCGATAGCCCACAAAGGGCTTTGGACTATCGCAATAAATATGGAGTAGATGGTCTAATGATTGGCCGGGCCTCGATTGGTTACCCTTGGATTTTCCGAGAAATAAAGCATTACTTCAAAACTGGTGAATTGTTGGAGGCTCCAAGTTTGGTGGAACGAGTAGAGGCTTGTCGCCGTCATTTCGAAATGGCTCTCGACTGGAAAGGAGAACGCCTAGGGATTAATGAAACCCGCAGGCATTATACCAATTATTTTAAGGGCATTCCTAATTTTAAAGAATACCGCACCCGCTTAGTTACGGCCGATGACCCCAAGGAGGTATACGCCACCCTGAAAGAAATTGAAAGCCAATTTGCGGAAACAGAAATGCTTCTGCCTTATTAAGACTTCTAAGACTTTAAGAGTTTAAGGTTTAAACGACGGGCGCTTAACCAGGCACTTAAATAACCCAAACCGAGTACGGTTACCGCCACAATCATTAAATCGGTCCAGCGCAATGCTACCGGGTAAGCGTCTACAATATAGCCTTCTCCAACTGAGATTAGTTGAAAGTGCTCTTGGGCAATTACTACCAGCGCTCCGATTAGTAATCCACCGATTCCACCACTTAGACTTATTATCATACCCAGTTTTAAAATCACTTTGCGTAATTCCGAGATGGAAGTGCCCATTGACCAAAGCGTATGCAAATTGCCGCGCTTTTCGAACATAAGCATGGTTAAGCTCCCGGCAATGGTAAAGGTGGCGATTGATAAGATTAAGGCAAATATGAGAAAGGTGAATAAGCCTTCGGTACGCATTACCTTGAGAAAACTAGCTTGTTGTTCTTCACGGTTTAATACTTCAAAGCCTGGCAAACGTCGCTTTAAGTTCTCTTGAACGGATTCAATATTGTAGGAGGAGTCGATGGCTAATTCTACTGCACTGCAAGCCTGGGGTCTGTTTAGGACTTCCCGACTAAAATCTAAGCTGCTTAAGACATATTGCTCGTCAAACTCGGGTTGAACGGAGAAAAAGCCTAAAGGGAAAAGCCGATCACTGCGAAAACTTTGATCGCCCAAGCCACTGCTTTCTTTGGGGATAAATATGTTAATGGGTTCCTGAAAATCGGAGCGGCTAAAGCCTAAATAATAGGCTACCCCAGCACCAATAACCGCTGAGTTTACCGCCAAGTTTTCATTGAGACGATACTCGCCGTAAGGAATCTTTGAACGAATATTAGTAACCGAGCTGTATTGCTGGTCTACTCCCTTTAGGCTGGCAATAAACTCTTTGTCTCTAAAGCTGAAAAGGGCTTTTTCTTCCAGAACCTTGGCATAGCTAATAATGCCCGCTTGGGACTCTAAGACAGAGTCCACCGCCGACTCTTGAAAGAATTTCCCACTGTGGGGTACAATTTTCAAGTCGGGGTCGAAGTCCTCGTAAAAACCACGCACTAGGTTTTCTAGACCATTGAAGGCACTTAAAACAATAATTAAAGCCGCACTTCCAACCAGGATGCCTGCCACCGATATTCCGGTAATGATATTCACCGCATTGCTACTACTCTTCGAAAAGAAATAGCGTTTAGCTATGTGGCTGCTGATCTTCAATTATTTGATAGGGCTATCTCCCCCTTGCTTTAAGATGCGGTCTATTTCTGCCTCAGCGTCTAAAGATTCGTCGAGATAGAAATACAGTTCGGGCATTTTGCGCAAACTGCCTTTCATCTTTTTAACCAATAAATCTTTAATGCTCTTGCTGTGCTCTTTTATCCACTCTAGGATAGTATCCTTATCCTTAACCGGAAAAAGGCTAAGGTTTACCCGAGCAATTGATAAATCGGCACTCACCCGCACGCGAGTAATAGTAAAGAGTACCCCTCTGAATTGATTTTGGGCCAATTCACGAAAAATTTCCGCTAGGTCTTTTTGCATCTGACTCTCCAGTCGCTCTAGTCTATTCGATTCCATGGGTCAAAATTACGAATTAAGCACTTGCGATAATTTTAAAGTCGGTCCAGTCTTGTGATTCGCTGGTATAAACATCAACTTCGCTCACTTGGCTCTGGGGAGATCCTTGCCAAAGCCACTCCTCAAAGGCTTTTAAACTATCTAGATCTCCTTCAGCCCAAGCTTCCACACTACCATCGCTAAGATTTCGAACGGCTCCTCTTAAGCCTAAGTCTTGGGCCTTGGCTTGGGTGAATTTTCGGAAAAAGACGCCTTGAACACGGCCATTTATCTTAAACCTTTTTGTGGGCATATATAAAGTTTCTATGAGAGGTATAAATACTATATATCAGAAAATCAAATAATTACGTAAACAAAACCGCTTTGGTGGCGTTAACATAATGAACTCAAAATTTAAAAATACAATATGTCCACACAAGATTTAGATCTTTCAACTCAAAGTACTAATAGTTTAAATACCGGTCTAAGCGAGGATGCTCGCGCCTCGGTGGTTGAGCATCTAAATGTAATCTTGGCGGACCATTATCTATTGATGTTAAAGACTCACAACTATCATTGGAATGTGAAAGGGCAGCTATTTAAAAGCATGCATGATTTAACCGAATCGCAGTACGATGATATGTTCGAAGCTATTGATGAAATCGCGGAACGCATTCGCGCTTTAGGTTATGATGCGCCAGGTACTTTTAGAGCATACTCGCAATTAAGTAATATCGAGGAAGCTAAGATGGACATCTCAGCCTTGGAGATGGCAGCTGACTTAACAAATTCGCACGAAAATTTAATTCGCAACATGCGAAAAGCATTAGACATGGCCGATGAAGCTGGAGATGAAGTGAGTGTCGACTTGCTAACCGAACGTCTAAACGTGCACGAAAAAGCCGCTTGGATGTTACGTAGCTTTAATGCCTCGTAATGAAACGTACTAACCCAAATACTGACCCTTATTCTAAATGGACTAAGGCAAAGGATAAAATGAAAAGTGATGGCTTCCAAGAAGCCATCACTGTTTTAGGTCCTAACCGTGCCGTTTACAATGGACAAGCTTACCGTCCACAGGAATTGGAAATTGCAGAAGTACATCGGTTCTTTTCACAAGACTCCTATTTAAGTCCAAATGAAGGAGAGTTTGTGCCCAAAGTTTTATTAGGACTTAGATCCGATGATGGTGAGAAGTTTCTTTTGGAGTATTTCTTCAAATCGCCTTATCAAGAGGCGGTAATGGACTTCGTAGCCAATGTGGATCAAGCTGATGAACATCAGCAAATGTTTCAATAGTAAAGCGTACCTTCATATAAAATTAGCGATGAGTGATTCCAATCAAAAAGTGATTGTAGGTACCTTAATCGGGGCCGCCCTCGGTTTTGCCGCCGGACTACTTTTGGCACCCCAAAGTGGTGAAGAAACACGCGAACAGATCGGTGATAAGGCAGACGATGTAAAGGATGATCTGAAAGACCTTGGAGAGGGTATTGGTCGAATTTTAGACGACCTAAAGGATGAGTTTTTACACAGCCTAAAATCAGAGCTGGAACGGGTAAATAAGCCACAAGATGAAAATTTGGGATGAGTTTAAAGCTTGGATAGAGCAAGTAAAGGCCTATTTCCACACCGAACTGGAGCTGGTGAAATTAAAATCAGTTCGAGCGGTTTCGTCAATCGTGGCGAGGGCCTACGCGCTTATTTTTTTCTTAGTCTTTTTTAATATAACCCTCATTCTAGGCGGATTGTGGTTAGGCTTCTTTATTTCCGACTTGCTCAACTCGACCGTCTATGGATTTGGCTTGGCCTTTTTATCCTTTATTCTCTTGTTCGGAATCTTTGTTCGCTTCCGTCGAGCATTGTTAATAGGGCCTTTCCAAAATTTAATGATTAAAGCGCTACGCGAAAGTTTAGAACCAAATAAGGAGCATGAACCAGAGGGAGAAACTAAATAAGGATATTGAACTTCTGGAAGTTAAAAAGGAGGTTCTGGCCAAAAGTTTAGATCCATTAAGGGGGAAATTACCTTTCGGGATTGACGGAGTTTCCTGGCTGGGTGGTCACGCCCTATCGGTATTTAGCAAGTTCTTCACCAAAGGCAAAAAGCTAAAAGGTGGTCACGGCTTATACAGCTTACTGCGATCACTAATGCTTATGACGATCAGTCGTTTCGTACTTCCTTTATTGGGCGGTCATAGTTTTTCAAAAGGATGGGAAAAAGGAAAAACTGACTAAGCAGAGCCGCCACAATCGACAGCGCCGTAAGTGAACCGAAGTAGATCACGGTTTTTAATTCACCGAACAACATAAGGCTATAGCCTACAAAAAGTACCAAGGAGGTAAAAAGGATGGCCTTTCCAACGTGACCAATAGTCTCGCGGCGCGCTTCATTTAAACTTAGTCCCCTATGCTTTAAACTACGGTAGCGCCAAATAAAATGCATGGTATCGTCTATCGAGAAACTTAAAACAATGCTAGCGATACTAGCGGTTGCAGTATCGAGCTCAATTCCTAAAGCGGACATGCTAGCCAAGAGAATAATCACCGGAAAGAAATTAGGTAAAAGGGAAATTAGGCTTAAACGCAAGTCCTTTAAGAATAACCACAAAAGCAGAAAAACCAATAGGGTGGCTAAACCTAAGCTTCTAACCTGACTACGAGTTACATAATTTACAATTTTGCCGTAGAGACTTTGGTAGCCGCTAACTTTAACCTTAGCCATGTCACCAAGATGATGACTGGCTAAGCTGTCCATTTCTGCAATTATTGCATTGAGTTTTGCCGCTGAAACTAATTCCCCGCTTAAGACGAATCGACCCATTTGGTAGTCGGGGCGATTGAAATTGCGTACCCACTCTGGAGCACTGCGTTCTGCTGTGCTAGCAATTTTAGCCAGGAGGGATTCTTTCTCTAGTCCTCTCCGCCAGTTTTTGCCGTAACGATCTTGTAATGCGGCTCTAAAAAGCTCATGGTAGCCTTGCATTTTTCCTACTCTAGGCATTTGCTCTGCTGCAGAATCAATGCGAAAAAGTGCTTTCAAGATTTCAGGACTTTGAGTGGTATAGCCATCTGCACATTCCAAGCTAAAGTCGAGAGGCATATAAGGGCCCATTAACTGTTCGATCTTTTTTGAATCGCTTCGCACTGGATGCTCTTCAGGCAAATAGGCAATGCTATTGGTGTCTACTACTAAACTTGGGATTTGCCATGCTGCCCAAATTAGGATTAGGGCGAATAAACTTAACACTAAAGCTTGCTTTTTAATTACCCAATCCTGCAGCTTTACCAAGGTTTGGGACGCTACAAAAGCACTCTTTTTGGGATGTAATCTGGGGAGAATTATGAGTCCTAACCAAAATGAAAAAATTAAACCGAAGCCGATACCAATGGCTGCATAAATGCCAAAATTGGCTAAGATTAAAACCGGACTTATACTCAGAGATAAAAAACCAGCCATAGTGCTTAAACTAGTAAAGAGGCAAGGCTTCCAGATACTTTTTAAACTTGCTATCGCCGCGGTTTTTAAGTCAGTTCCCCGCTTCTCCTTACTGCGTTCATTTAAGATGTGCATTACATCCATAACCGATAGCAAAATGATTATGGCCGGAATAAGGGTGCTCAATAAATTGAGCCGATGCCCCATGCTACCATAAATTCCTAAAGTGAAATAAGTAGCCAGACCTATGGTGGCCAAGGCGTATACTATGTACTGCCAAGATCGATATATAAGGCCGATTAGCACAAACATTAATAAGTATCCTATACCCAGAAAGCGCGAAAAGTCTTTTTTACTAAGACTATTCATTGCTTCGTAGATAACTGCCAAACCTCCAAAATAAGCTTGGTCGGCATCTATATAATCATCGCTAATAGCGTAAATGTCCTGTAAAATTTCGGCTCGCCGTTCCTCGAAATCGGGCGGCAGCGCTAAACGAATCAAGAATTTTAAGGCTTTGGTATTCGAGTCAAAAAATTGGTCTTTGTAAAAGGGTTCGGCATCAATATTTTTTTGGATCTCTTCTCGTTCCTGTCCGTCCATTTTTAACCAAATGGGCCCTTGGTTTTGAAAAATGGACTGCGGTGCCAGACGAAGGTCAAAGGGTGAAATAACATCTGCTACATCTGGATGGCTTTCCAAGGCCTTTTCCAAATTTTTTAGGGATTGGAAGTCCTCCAGGCTTAAAGCCGATTGCGGACTTTCGTAAACTAGAAAGACCAGCTCGTCATTACCAAAGTTCTCTTGAAAGTC
Source organism: uncultured Flavobacteriales bacterium (assembly GCA_913055685.1). Lineage (GTDB taxonomy): Bacteria > Bacteroidota > Bacteroidia > Flavobacteriales > Schleiferiaceae > Croceimicrobium. The sequence goes on along the minus strand of CAJXKC010000001.1, from coordinate 362,192 downwards.
GAAATAAGCTTCGAGGGCAGGATCTTCCTTAATAAACCAGGCCTGCAGGCTATTGTCTACCTCTAAGGCTTGTTTAAAACTGGGCCATAAGCCAATAGCCCCTAAGAAAATAAGGGGAATAAAATGATACCTATACTTGTGCAGAAGCTCCATGCCTTAATTAAGACATTAGCCAGCGAATAAGCTTATAAAGAAGCTTGGAATAAGGCGGGTATTTTTGCTGTGGATCCAGCCAAGTGCCCGATTTCATTATGGCCTTGTGATGCGAGAAGGTATCGAAGCCAAACTTACCGTGGGCATTACCCATACCACTATCGCCTATACCACCGAAAGGCAGACTAGGATTCGCGAATTGCAAGACAGTATTGTTCACCATTCCATTACCAAAACTGAGTTCTCCCAACCATTTTTCCTGAGCCTTTTTGTTTTCACTAAAAATGTAAAAGGCGAGGGGATTGGGGTTCTGAGCGATAATTTCCTTGGCGTCTTCGTCAAAATCGTAAAGGTGGATGGCTAAAATGGGCCCAAATATTTCTTCCTGCATAACCGGACTCTTAAGGTCGGGGAAGAGCAGTAAAGTCGGCGCAATGCGCAGGCGATGATCATCGAATTCTCCCCCTAATAGCAGTTCGCCTTGATTTAGATAGGACTTTAAAGTTTGATAGCGTTTTTCGTTTACAATCGAGGTATAGCTATCGCTATCAATAGCCCCTTGGGGATAGAAGCTCTTAATGGTGGCGATTAATTCCTCACGAAAAAGATCCCAAACCTCCCGTTTTACTAGGAGGTAATCGGGTGCAATGCAAGTCTGACCAGCATTTAACCATTTTCCAAATGCAATGCGACGCGCGGCAACTTTAAGGTTAGCACTTTCGTCAATAATACAGGGACTCTTACCTCCAAGCTCTAGGGTTACCGGTATTAAGTCTTCGGCAGCCTTCTGAGCGATGCTTTTACCCACTGGAATACTGCCGGTAAAGAAAATATGATCGAAGCGGAATAAATTCATTAATTGAGGTACCACTTGGTGTCCCTCACCTTGAACTACGCAAATAAGTTCTTTATCAAAGTTTGCTCCAAGCATATCGCCAATTAGTTGGGCCGTATGCGGGCATTGCTCTGGGGGTTTTACGAAGGCGGTGTTGCCCGCGCTAAGGGCTGCTATTAAGGGACCAATTACCAATTGAAAGGGGTAATTCCAAGGTCCAATAATGAGGCATACTCCTTTTGGTTCAGGGATAATGTAACTGCGAGAAGGAAAAGCGGTTAAAGGTGAAGAGGTGCGCCGTGGCTTGGACCAAGACTTTAAATTCTTTAGGGCTAAGTTTATCTCATCATAAACCACCCCAATTTCTGAGGCATAGGCTTCAAAACGAGGCTTATTAAGATCTTTTTGGACCGCTTCAATAATTGCCTCTTCGTAGTCTTTTACGACTCGTTTTAGTTTTTTTAAAGTTTGAATCCTGAAATCTACTTCCTTGCTTTTTCCCATTGCGAAAAAATCGCGCTGGGATTGACAAAGGTCAATTAAGCTTTTATCCTCGTAAGGTTTAAAGATTGAAGAGTGGTTAGATGGAGCTGTCATAAGCGCATGTTCGCGTGGCTTAAAGGGAAACGGCTATTCTGCTTCTTTGTTCTTCGACTTGGATTTCTTCTTTTCCTTTTTGCCAAAGAACTCTTGAAATTTGGGATAATAATAAAAGTTATGCTCTTTTTTAGAAGACTTGGGCTTTAAGACTTTATAGCCTTCTTTTTTAAACTTTCCCGCTTTACCAATGCATACAATTTCAATCTCGGGGCTTTGGTCTTTTTTCTGACTGCGTTCACTAAGGAGATCGATTTGAGCCAAAACCTCTTCGGCATCGTCTATGGAAACAGTGAGCTTGGTTTTACTAAAGACCCCACAAGATTCGAGAATAAATTTGGTGTTTTCGCGCCAAAGCGGAGAAGTGATTCCGAACTTCCATTTTTTCTCGCTCTCTAGTTTGCTAAAAACACTCTGCACCCCCGGTCTAATTTCGAAGGCTTCTTCATCCTTTAAAAAGAGCTTCTTAATGCTTTTGTGAAAGTGTTTGCAAATCGCTTTTTCCAGATCATCTGTATAGCTTAAGCCGCTTTGATCTTTAAACCAGGCTTTAACTTTAGCACGGTAGCTGTAAAGGGTATCATAGGGGCTCAGGTCGACCGCCACCTTTACTTCTTGATGAATAGCAGCAGCCAGGAGCGAAAGGCTATCTTCTTGCGAATAGCGAATTACCGCATCTAGGTTAAAGACGGTTATTTTATTCATTCGTTTCCTTGGCTGTTGAGCCTCAAAGTTAAGAAAATATTAAGCCGTATGCCGTTGCCTAGAGTGCTGGAAACGAATTATATCCAGTTGCTGAAATCACGCACCATTTTGTCTTTGCCATATTTTAATATCGGAGCCCAATTGAGCACGTTTATAAAAGGATTCAGGATCCAATTATAATTAAAACTTTTCTGCAGCGTGTAGCCAATTTTAATTTCTCTATTGTAGTAGCGATACATATGATCGTGATATCTAATGAGATTGTATTCCTTTTTAGTGAGTGCTTCCAAAATGTGTTCAGATACGATACGAGCACTCATCATGCCTGGGCCAATTCCTTTTCCGGTTAAAGGTTCTATAAAGCCACCTGCGTCGCCAATTAAAGCATAATTATCCCCCGCTATTAAGCGTTTTTTAGTCATGTTAGGAAGTCCCCATCCTTTTGTTGTTTCTAAGGTTATCGCCTCTTCAAACATTGGTTTAATCCATGGATTGCTCACTTTTACTTCCTCAAATACCTTTTTTAGGTTTATTTTATTCTTTGAAATGTGGGCGCTCACCATTCCAAGGCCTACATTAGCTTGATTATTAGATAATGGGAAGGCCCAGAAATAGCCAGGTAGTAAGTTCTTATCAAAGAAAAACTCCAAGTGATTATTGGGATGAAAGCCTTTTACATTTTCATGATAAATGCGAATGGCAGCCATTAGATGTTCTCTTTCTCGATAATGATCCAACCCCAGAAGCTTAGTTACTATGGGCTTTTCACCTTCAGCACCAATAACGATTTTACATTGAACAGATTTAGATTCACCTTTGTGGCTTAAGCTTGCTCGAATTCCTTTTTCATTTCGCTCTAGCCGGGTCAAGCTGCATTCAGTGAAAAAGTGCTCTTGCGTGCTTAATTCATTCAATAAGAATTGGTCTAAATCAATCCGTCGCGCAGTGAAAAAAGGAGCAATGGGCAGTTCTCCTTTCAGGTCGACTCGTAAATTTTGTCCTTTGGGACCATTTAAACTTAGGCCCCAAGAAGGCAAAATGTCGGAGGTTTTAGCAAATTTTAGAGGAAGTTCCGGGTCGATACGCTTTAATACATTTATTACATCAACGGTAATACCATCTCCACAAATCTTATCACGCGGGAAGCTGGCTTTGTCAATTAGGAGGTGATCAATGCCTTCTTTAAGTAAAAAGTGGGAAAGAGTACTTCCGGCCGGACCGGCGCCAACAATAAGGACGTCGATATCTTGCATAGGATATAATAAGGGGCCAAGATAGAAATCTAGGTTTTAGGAATAAACCTTTTCTTCGGGAATTAATAAGCCTCGATAATTGCGCAAACAAGACATCACCATATGGTTCATCTGGCGGTTAAACTCACTGTGTTCCCGCATACGATTGTAACACCGACGGTCAATAAATAGGCAATCTAATATAGCGGAGGAGCTAATTATATCAAAGGAAATAGGATCGTCTTCGATGAAGGAGTCTAAACCGGCCATTTCTCCCGCCTTTAAACGAATAGAGCGCTTACCAGGAATAATAATCTCGGCTTCCCCCGAGAGTATCCAATAAAAACCCAAGGCCGAATCACCTTTTCTAAAAAGATGTTCACCCACTCCATTAAACGGAATGTAACTGCTTTGCAAGGCAATTTCTTCCAAGATGAGCGCGCTCGCCTCAAAGGGCAAAATTTGCTGGAGCCGATTTTTTATTGTGTTGAGATTCACCTTCTATTTATTGAAAACGAAGGTAGGCTGCGCTAAAAAAGGGGCAAATGATTTTTATCAGTTATTCGAAAACAGAAGCAATTTCTCTCAAGGCAGAACCGTCATTTACCTTAATGCGCTTGCCTTTGCTGTCTATAAAGCCGTCTTTTCTTAACTCTGAAATAAGTCGAATTACCGATTCGGTAGCGGTACCTACCATATTGGCAATCTCTTCACGAGTGAGACTAATATCCAGGTACCCTTCCTCGTCTTCCCCGAAAGTGGTGCGCAGAATTAAGAGAATTTCGGCCAAACGTTCTTTTACGCTTTTCTGAGCCAAACTAGTAATCATTTTACCCGCTTCTCCTAATTCGTGACAGGAGAGCTGTAGAAGGTTTAGGGAAAATTTGGGATTGTCCTCAATCACCTTAAAGAAAGAGGACTTGGGTATATAACATGCGTGGGTGTCTTCTAAAGCGGTGGCTGATGCACTAATTGGTTCATCACTTAATATACTTCGATAACCAATTAAGTCTCCTTTGGTAACAAAACGGATGATTTGCTCTTTGCCCTCAGTGCCTAGGGTGTAGAGTTTTATTTTACCTCTGTGTACACAATAAACTCCTTGCGGTCTTGCTCCTTCATGCATGATCACTTGACCCTTGCGAAAAGAGACACAAGTCTTCATATGACTTATCTCCTCAAGAGCGTCATTATTGAGTCCGTGAAAGGCACTTCCGGGTAAATGAGAGCAGAATTGACAGCGAATTGGTGTTTCCAAAAGGATTTTTTAAGGTGTGTTTGGTCTATCAAATATATGATAAAAGTCATTTTGAAGCAAAGGTAGCTTCCACACTTTTGTGATCATGTCCAAAGAAACCCTTTTAGAGTGCAGCCATTGCCATCAAGCTATTGTTGATCCGGTTCTTGGTGAAGACCCAGCCAAGCAATATTGCTGCTATGGCTGTAAAGTGGTGGATGAGCTCATGGACTCGGATCAATCCATTATAGATCACTCTCAGCTAAAGATTGAGCCATACCTTTATTTGGACGAGCCTAAGATTCGTGAAAAACTTTGTCGTTTTGAAGACGGCGATTACAGTAGAATTTCCATTCACCTTCCGGCTATTCATTGCTCTTCCTGCATTTATTTATTAGAAAATCTAGCCGCGGTAGAGGAAGGAATTACTAAGGTGCAGGTTTATTTCTCTAAAAAGGAAGCAGACATACAGTTTAATAATGCTAAGATCAGTTTGTCGCAAATAGCCGCCATCCTGGATTATATTGGCTACCGCCCTGACTTTAAGACGCACCTCGACCCAAATCGGAAGCCTCGTAATACCTTGTTGTTGCAATTGGGGGTAGCGGGATTCTTTTTTGGTAATACCATGCTTTTGGCCTTGCCCGAGTATTTAGATGAGAGTTTGTCTTACGATGTAGATCTGCAAAACTTCTTCCGCTATTTAATGATGGCCTTTAGTGTGCCTGTAGTGCTCTACTCAGCGCGCGATTATTTTAGTACCGCGTTTAAATCTTTAAGGGCGGGGGCGCTTAGTATTGATTTACCCATTGCTCTGGGAATAAGCGTGCTCTTTTTACGCAGTGCTTATGAGGTTATTGCTCAAATAGGTTCTGGTTATTTCGATAGCCTAACCGCCTTAGTATTCTTCCTTTTAGTGGGTAAGTGGTACCAGGCCAAAACCTATCGTAATTTTTCTTTCGATCGCGATTTACGTTCCTTTTTACCCCTTGCGGCGAGCAAGTTCCAAAGCGATGGAAGCACTTTACCCATTAGCATCGATGAGCTCCAAGAGGGGGATCAAATATTAGTTAAGGCGGGCGAGGTCCTTACGGCAGATAGTATTTTGGTAGGTGGACAGGTGCAGCTCGATTACAGTTATTTATCTGGCGAAAGCCTACCTGTAAGCAAGCAGAAAGGGGAAAAGGTTTTTGCCGGTGCTCGACTTATAGATAGCTCAGCGCGCTTCAAAGTCACTGCTTCGGTTGATCATTCATATTTATCCTCTTTATGGGCTCAGGAGGCCTTTAGTTCCGAGAAGAAAGAAGCTCGCAGTTTCAGTGATAGCGTGAGTCAGTATTTCACCCCCATTATCATTCTCTTAGCCTTGGCGGGAGCCGCTTTTTGGTGGTCGGCCGGTCCGGCACAGGCAATTTTGGTTTTTACTTCGGTACTTATAGTAGCATGTCCTTGTGCCCTTGCTTTGGCCGAGCCTTTCACTGGCGGTAGCATGATGCGCTGGATGGGACGTTATGGTTTGTTTTTAAAAAGTAGCACCGTGCTCAGTAAGTTGGTGCAAATAGATCATATCGTTTTTGATAAAACCGGAACCCTAACCAAGAACAACGACATTCAAGTAAAATGGCATGGCGATGCCCTTAGTTTCGAGGACCGATGGGCAATTGCCACTATTGCTTTAAATGCACAACACCCATTAGCCAAGGTGCTATTAGCGCATTTAGACATAGCTAAAGCTGATGCTCAGGCAGCTTTGCAGTTTGAAGAAGCCTCCGGTGAGGGGGTTGGGGCCCGAGTAAGAGCTTCCTACTTTAGACTAGGTAAAGCTTCCTTTTTAAATTTAAGCGATAAGGCCAGCACCACTTCTGTATATGTAGAGAAAGATGCCAAGGTTTTAGGTTATTTCAGCTTTTATCAAGAAACGCGCGAAAATCTGGATCAGATTGCCGCAAGTCTTTCTAAGACCTACCATCTAAGCGTACTAAGTGGTGATAATGATGCTGAAGCCAAACGTTTTAAGACCTTGTTTAAAGGTCAGGCTGATATGGTTTTTAATTGCAGTCCGCACCAAAAGTTGGAGTATTTACAAAAGTTGCAAGACCAAGAACAAAAGGTCTTAATGCTAGGCGATGGACTAAATGATGCGGGTGCCCTTCAGCAAAGTGAAGTGGGCATAAGTCTCTGTGAAAAGGACATTAGCTTTTTCCCGGCTAGTGATGCGCTTTTAATGGCAGATTCATTTCCAAAATTAGCCCGTTTTATTGCCCTTGCTAAAGCCTCACGAAAAATTGTGTACCTGGCTTTCGCTATTTCTTTCTTCTACAATATTATCGGTGTTCTTATTGCTCTGATGGGCTACTTATCGCCGGTGATGGCGGCTATATTAATGCCGATATCTTCAGTAACAGTAGTGCTCTTCACTACTTTACGCAGTGCATATGTTGCGCGTCAGAGCTTGGCTAAAGATTGAAAAATTTTCTGCGCCTGTTTGCGGATTCCCGGACTAAGAGGCTCCAGCAACTCTTGGCTAGATAGTGCTTCCAACTCTCCCTTTAGGTCTGGATAAATAATGGTTACTCTTTCTAGGGCACGAAGGGCGCTAATGCGCACCGAGGACTGCAGGCTTATATCCATCCAAACTTGTTCGGCCCAATCGAAATATAGGCTTAAGCAGTCTTCTGGGATCACCAATTTTTCCAATAATTTAAAACACTCCCTTTGTTGAGAATGTCCTCGGTCTTGCGCCTGATGGATTAAGGCTTCTACATTTAGATGGAACTTCTTTAAGTCGTAAGGTGAAAGCTGATTTAAAAGCCAAGTTGAACGCCAGGCTAAATCGTGGTCTTCAGCATAAAGTAGCTCTGTTAAGTCTTTCCAGCCATTGGTTTTTTTTAGGTAGGCGAGTAAATCGGACTTAGGCTTGCGCTGAAGAATTAACTTTGTGAGCTCTGGATGCATACTACAAAGATGGAAAATTCACCGCTGGAACTCTGGTATTTTTACGGCAATAGCTGCGCCATTTGTCACGACCTATGGCCGAAGCTTAAAGCCATGATGGAAGAAGATTTTCCAGCCATTAAATTGTCTTATCTCAATATTGAAGAGCATTTGGAGCTAGCCGGGCAAAACCGCATGCTAAGTGTTCCCGGTATAATTTTCTGGGTAGAGGGCCGTGAGCACTTCCGGGCCAATGGATTCTTATACCTTAAACAACTGAGAGACAAGGTGGCTCCCGCTTATATGGCTTATTTACAGTAGCTTAGGAAAGCTAATAAAACTCAGTTATAAGTATGATTTAAATCATAGTTCTACTAAAATCCGTGCAGGACATTTGTGATGTAAATCACTAAGCCATGAAATCAGTCTTGCTCGTAATCGGGCTTTTAGTCCTCGGAACTCCAAAAGAAGGAGTAATCAAAACCTATCAAACTAATGCCGCCGCATCTGAGATGACCATTCTCGGAACTTCGACCTTACACGACTGGGAAATGAAGGCGGTAGACTTGAAAGGAAGTATGAATGTGGATCTTTATGCAGATTCACTTGACATCAAAAACCTAAAGCTTACCGTTCCGGTGAAAGCCTTAAAAAGTGGAAAAGGGCCTATGGACAAAAATGCTTACAAAGCATTGAAGTACAAGAAGAACCCCAATATCTACTATCAATTAATTTCTATTCAAAAAGTAAACAAAACCGGTGCCAATACATTTCACGCGGTATCACGCGGAAAATTAAATGTTGCCGGCAAAGAAAGAATCTTAAACATTCCCATCACCGTAAAGGTGCTTAATAGTGGAGGTATGGAGCTTAGCGGTTCTACTACCTTTAAAATGAGCAGTTTTGATGTGGAAGCCCCCAGTTTTATGATGGGAGCGGTTACCACCGGAGATGAGATCACAATTAACTTTTCAATTAACTACAACTAAATCTATAAGCTCATGAAAGCGTTAGTTAAATCTGTAATCCTTGGAGTTTTATTTCTAGCCTCCAACCTTGTTTCTGCCCAGTGGGACGACCGCGACATTCAACAATTCCGTTATCGCGACTCTCGAGGCATCAATCAGTTCGAAGCTCTTGGTAACGACATCAAATGGGATGGCTTTAAAGTACGTTTAGGCGGAGCCTTTGCGGTACAAATGCAAGCTTTATCTCACGAGACTGGAACCACTGCCGATACCTTAATTGAAATTGGTAACAACTTCAACTTACCTACGGCTAACTTAGACGTAGACGTTGCTCTAGCCGATGGTCTTCGTATGCACATGCGTACTTACCTATCTTCTCGTCACCACCCCGAAAGCTGGGTAAAAGGTGGCTATATGCAGGTAAGCAACTTAAACTGGATTAGCGAAGGTCTGTTAGAAAACATCATGGAGTTTACTACTGTAAAAGTGGGTTTAATGGAAATGAACTATGGTGATGCCCACTTCCGCAGAAGTGATAATGCCCGTGCCATTTACAACCCATTTGTTGGTAACCTATTAATGGATGCTTTTACAACCGAAGCAGGTGCTGAGGTATATTTTACCCCTGGTGACTTCTTAGTAATGGTAGGTGCTACCAATGGTAAGCTAAACCAGAGCGTTGCTACTAATGGTAATAACACTCCAGCCATTTTAGCCAAAGTAGGTTGGGATAAGCAAATGAACGATGACCTTCGGGTTCGCTTAACTGCTTCTTACTATGGAACTGCTGACGGTAATACTAATTACTTGTATTTCTCAGATCGCGGTGGAAGTCGTTACTACTTAGTAATGGAGCAACAAGGTTCTTCTCCAGTTAGCTCTTTCCGTTCTGGTCGTATCAACCCAAGCTTCATTAATGAAGTGACTGCCATCATGATTAACCCATTTGTTAAGTTTAAAGGCTTAGAAGTATTTGGTGCCTTTGAAATGGCTAGTGGTAAAATTAGTGCCGAGCCCGAAACTCGCAGCTATACTCAGATTTACGCAGAAGCAGTTTATCGTTTCGGTGAAAATGAAAAATACTACGTAGGTGGTCGTTACAATACTGTATCTGGTCAATTGCCAAACTTTAACCCAGCTGCTAGTCCTACCGACGTTAGCATTGCTCGCTTTGCTGTAGCTGCTGGTTGGTACATGACCCCTAACGTTATGCTCAAAGCTGAATACGTTAATCAAACTTATAGTGATTACCCAAATACCGATCTTTTATACGAGGGCCGTTTTAACGGTGCTGTACTAGAAGCGGTAATTAGTTTCTAATAAAGTATTCGCAGAGCTATTGGTTATCCGCCAGAAAAGCGGCCTCTTTGGGGCCGCTTTTTTGTTTCTAGCCCTCTGCTTTTAGTACTTTCGCAGGCAATGATCGATACGCATACTCATATCTACCTCAATCACTTTACCGACGACCGGGAAGCAATGCTCAATAGAGCTGCCGAAGTTGGCGTGGATAAGTTGTTTTTACCAAACATTGATAAAGAAAGTGTGGAGCCGCTCAAGAACCTAGCCGATGCCCATAACCATATTTATCCAATGATGGGTCTGCACCCGAGTCACGTTAAGGCCGATTATGAAGAAGAGTTGGCGGTGGTTTGGTCCGAACTAGATTCGGACTACCCCTATGTGGCGGTAGGTGAAATTGGTATTGACCTCTATTGGGACAAGACCTTTATAAAAGAGCAGCAAGATGCCTTTGATCGCCAGATCGCGAAGGCCAAGGCTATGGATCTGCCTATTGTGATTCATTGTCGAGATGCTTTCAATGAAACATTTGAAGTTTTAGAATCGCATCGTGATGATAAGCTAAAGGGCATTTTTCACTGCTTTACCGGAAATTTAGAACAGGCCCATCAGGCTTTAAGCCTAAATTTAAAACTAGGAATTGGGGGTGTGGTCACCTTTAAGAATGGTGGTTTAGATAAGGTGGTGTCTGAGTTAAAACCACAAGACTTAGTGCTCGAAACCGATGCACCTTATTTAGCCCCGGTGCCCTTTCGCGGTAAGCGAAATGAGCCGTCTTATGTGAAATATGTAGCGCAGAAATTGGCCGATATTTACCAAATGCCCTTGGAAGACTTGGATCGCATTACTACCGACAATGCCCTAAAAATATTTGGCTTATGAACCGCCAGCCGAAAGTTTTGATGCTCTATACCGGTGGTACTATTGGTATGATTCGCAAAGACCCTAGTGGTCCTTATATGCCATTTGCCCTCGAAAACCTCCTTAAGCATATTCCGGAATTAGCGAGTTTCGATTGTGAGATACACACGGATAGCTTTGACGAGCCAATTGACTCTTCCAACATGCGTTTGGAACATTGGCAGCGCATCGCTAAGCGTATTAAGAGGGATTACGATAGCTACGATGCCTTTTTAATACTGCACGGCAGTGATACCATGGCCTATACTTCTTCGGCCTTGAGCTTTATGCTGCACAACTTATCCAAGCCGGTGATCTTAACGGGGAGCCAGCTGCCTATAGGTATACCCCGCAGTGATGCTCGGGAGAATATTCTTAGTAGTCTAGAAATTGCTTTGGCTCGCAATGAAGAAGGCGGTGCATTGGTCCCCGAAGTAGCCGTTTATTTTGAATACGACTTGTATCGAGGTAATCGCCTGCAAAAGGTAAGCTCTCAAGATTTTGAAGCTTTCCATTCTCCCAATTATCCCAAATTAGCGGAGGCAGGTGTACACATAAAATACAATCGCACGGCCTTAGCTAAATCCTCGATTGGCGAGTTTCAAGTGAATACTGAATTAGACACCGGGGTGGGGGTTTTAACCTGTTTTCCCGGCATGACCGAAGATCTAATTGGGGGATATTTAACTAATCCCGCTATGAAGGCGCTGATAATGCGAAGCTTTGGCGCCGGAAATGCCCCCGATTTACCCTGGCTACTCGAGGGTTTAAAGGCTTTAATTGATCGTGGTATCCCCGTGCTTAATGTGAGTCAGTGTTTAGCCGGCGAAGTAGACATGATTAAATACCAAGCCGGTCGTAATTATTTGGAGATTGGGGTAATTGGCGCTGGGGACATGACCTTTGAGGCAGCCCTCACCAAAGCAATGTACTTGCTTGGCCAGGGCTACCAGGGTGAAGAGTTTAAAGTTCAATTTACCACTAACCTCAAAGGGGAGCTTTCTTAATCTTCCTCATATTCGAAGAGCTCTTCTATAGGTCGACCTAAAATCTTAGCTAGCCGAAAGGCGGTGGGTAAACTAGGGTCGTATTTTCCTTTTTCGATGGCATTGATGGTTTGCCGGCTTACGCCGATGAGTTCCCCCAAGTCTTCTTGTCGCAGGCCTTTTTCGCTGCGTAGATCCCGAATTCGATTTTTCATAGGTATCGCTTACGGTTTATGAAGAGTGCTGTTATATAACTCAAGGCGGTAAAAATCACCAAATGAGAGATGTCGGCATCAAAGGCAATGAGGTTGGTGTGGTCCATAGAGGCATAGGCCAAGCCCATTACAATGCTTAAGCCGAGGGCGAGCGACATCGACTCTAGTTGGACCTTTTTGTCCAATTCATCCCCTTCCATCAAATAACGGCGATTGGCCGAAATCACACCTATACCCAGTAATACATTGATAATAAGGGTAATAATAATGGCCGGTTTCGAATGTGGCCATAATAATTGCCCGCCGAAAGTTACCAAGGCCTGAGAGAGCGTCCAGCTGATTGTCCAGGCTGCCAGGCGTTTTACATTGGCCTGACGCTTTTGATCTAATGTTGAAGTTCGTTTCATTTTTATGTTTTTGTAAAGTTTGCTTGACAAATGTAAAGTAAATTTTACAAATGTCAAGTAAGGTTTACTTTTTTTCTTTTTTACGCTAGTAAATCTTCTGTAAATAGAGAGGCATAATCTTTCATTATGACCGTAAGCTAGGAGGTTTGATCCCCATTTACATAAGTCACATCCCTCTAGGAAAGCGATTCGAGTCTCACATCTCCCATCTCCCATCTCAAGAAAGGATTAGCTCCCTATGGTCGCTGATCCCCTTAGCACCTTTAATTGGTCACCAAGAATCCCGAACCTCGCTTTGCTCGTTTCCCGGTCTTTTTTATGCTTCAAATTCCTCAAGCTTGCTGCGCCGCTTGGATAATTTGGCGCATAAAAAATCCCGTCACAGCTAACGCTGTGCGGGATTCTTGCGGTGAGAGAGGGATTCGAACCCTCGGTACGGTCTCCCGTACACACGCTTTCCAGGCGTGCCATTTCAGCCACTCATGCACCTCACCAGAAAATTGCCCTAAATGAGGGGCGGCAAAATTAGGAAAAGGGATGGATTTATTCGCTTAAAATTGACAAGAAGCCAAAATACCTTGTAGATTTGGCCGTTCGTAAGTGTAAAGGCCCTTAAAAATTGCGAAAGGGGGTCTAGCTTTCGAGCAAGTTTTTTATTTTCACCGAAAATTTAATCAACGAACACTGTAATGAAAAGAGCACTCTCTATTTTGGCTATCATTGGATTGGTGGCTTTCGGAAATTTTGACCTGATGGCTCAGGAAGAAGGATCTGCAGATACTACTGCGACTGAAGCGGTTGCTGATTCTGCCGCTAGCGATTCTGCTGCTACTGATTCTGCTGCTATGACGGCCGCTGAAGAAGCTCCTGCTGAAGAAGCTCCTGCAGAAGAAGAAGTAATGGAAGAAGACAAAAGCTTCCACCAAGTATTAAAGGAGAAGTTCATCGAAGGTGGTGCCGAGTTTATGGGTATTGTATTAATTACCTTAATTCTTGGTCTTGCTATCTCTATTGAGCGTATCATTTACTTAAACTTGGCTACTCCTAATGCTAAAAAATTATTAGAAGATATTGAGGCTGCCCTTCAAAACGGTGGTATAGAAGCGGCGAAAGAAGTTTGTCGTAATACCCGTGGTCCAGTAGCGAGCATCTTCTATCAAGGTTTAGAGCGCAGCCACGAAGGAATTGACATGGTAGAGAAAACCATCGTTTCTTACGGATCAGTGCAAATGGGTCTTTTGGAGCGTAACGTTTCTTGGATCTCTTTATTTATCGCCCTAGCTCCGATGCTTGGTTTCATGGGTACTGTAATCGGTATGATTGAAGCATTTGACGCGATTGAGGCAGCTGGTGATATTTCTCCATCATTAGTAGCAGGTGGTATTAAAGTAGCACTTCTTACTACTGTATTTGGTCTTATTGTTGCGATTATCCTTCAGATTTTCTACAACTATATCATTGCAAAAATCGACTCTATCGTTAACACCATGGAAGATGCTTCTATCTCTTTAGTTGACCTATTGGTGCGTAACGAAGCTAAAAACCAATAATAGCATGGTAGATACTGGATTATATTTAACTTATGTTCTAGTGGGAATCTGTGTGGCTGGTATCCTCGGTTTTTCCGTGGCTAACATCCTCAAGAATCCTGGTGGAGCTAAAAGTGCCCTGATCGGTATCGCTGGCTTGGTTGTAGTATTCGTACTCAGCTATGTATTTAGCGATGGATCAGACGCTACTACCGTATTCGCTGATGAAGGTATAACTGAAACTACCTCTAAGCGTGTAGGTATGGGTCTTGGCACCTTTTACGTACTAACCGCAGCAGCGATTGTAGCTATACTTTACGTAGAAGTTTCTCGTTTATTTAGTAAATAAGTATTATGGCAAAGCGTGCATTACCCGAAATTAATGCCGGCTCGATGGCCGATATCGCCTTCTTGCTGTTGATCTTCTTCCTGGTTACCACTACTATGGATGTGGATTCAGGGATCAACCGTAAGTTGCCGCCATGGGAACCCGAACAATTCGATACTCCACCTCCGATTAAGAAGAAGAATATCTTCACGGTACTGGTGAACTCCAGAAACCAACTTTTGGTGGAAGACGATTATTTGGATCTTAAGGATTTACGAGACGCAGCAAAGCGATTCTTGAATAATAATGGTGATGGTTCTTGTGACTATTGTCAGGGTGGTCTTAGAGACCCTAACTCTTCCGATAATCCTGGAAAAGCCATTATTTCATTGCAAAATGACCGCGGTACCTCTTACAAGATGTACATCTCGGTGCAGAACGAATTAGCTGCTGCCTACAACGAATTACGTGAAGAGCTTGCTCAGCGTAAGTACGGTAAATCCTATGATGAGCTGGAAGGTGAGGAGAAAGATGAAATTCAAAACGCCTATCCACAGAAGATTTCAGAAGCAGAACCAGTAAGCTTAGGATAATATGTCAAAGTTTAAAAAGAAAACAGGGGGCGGAACGCCGGCGATTTCTACGGCTTCATTGCCAGATATCGTGTTCATGTTGCTTTTCTTCTTCATGGTTACCACCGTAATGCGTGAGGTGACTTTGAAGGTGGAGAACACCAAGCCCTTCGCAACTGAAATTAAAAAGCTTGAGCGTAAGTCACTAGTAACCTATGTTTACGTAGGTAAACCTAAGGCTGCTTACATTCCTCAAGTTGGAGCTGAACCTCGCGTTCAGTTGAATGACTCCTTTGCAAGGTTAAACGAACTTCAAAACTTTGTTATCACCGAACGTGAGGCGATTAACGAAGCCGAACGTCCTCTAATGACCGTTTCTATTAAAGCGGATGAAGACGTGAAGATGGGTTTAATAACCGATATCAAGCAAGAATTGCGTAAAGCAAATTCACTTAAAATCAATTACTCGACCCGTAAAGGGGAGGTCTTTGAGGACTAAGTAATTATACAGTATAAGTTGAAGCCCCGACCAAGCGCAAGCTTTCGTCGGGGTTTTTTGTTTAGAGTCTAGATTCATAGTTTTGCTCTTCCCCTCATCTTCTCCTCCTCTCTTCCCCAAACACAAAAAAGCCCCAAAACCAAAAGGCCTTGGGGCTATATATCGAGTGCTTAGATTGGTCTAGTTTCCACTAGCTAAGCCCTAACCCTAAAATCTAGATTACAATCCTAAGGCTTTCTTAGGATCATTATTCATCAGTAACTCAGTTGGATTTTCCAAGGCTTCCTTAACGGCAACTAAGAAACCAACTGACTCACGTCCGTCGATGATACGGTGATCGTAGCTAAGTGCTACATACATAATTGGACGAATGGTAACGGCTCCGTCAATAGCTACCGGGCGCTCAACGATATTGTGCATACCTAAAATGGCGCTCTGCGGCGGATTGATAATAGGAGTAGATAACATAGATCCGAATACTCCGCCATTGGTAATAGTGAAGGTACCACCGGTCATCTCATCTACCGTAATTTGTCCGTCGCGCACTCGTGTAGCAAGGCGTTTTATTTCCTTTTCTACCCCAGCGAAACTCATGGTTTCGGCATTGCGTACCACGGGTACCATTAATCCTTTAGGGCCGCTTACAGCGATGCTAATATCCGCATAATCGAAGCTTACTAAATTATCGCCATCAATCATGCTATTTACCTGTGGGAACTCCTTAAGCGCCCGGGTAACGGCAAGGGTAAAGAAGCTCATAAAGCCAAGGCCTACACCATGTTTAGCTTTAAAGTCTTCTTTGTACTCCGCTCTTAAATCGAAAATAGGCTTCATATCTACCTCATTAAAG
This sequence comes from uncultured Flavobacteriales bacterium, assembly GCA_913055685.1. Classification (GTDB taxonomy): domain Bacteria; phylum Bacteroidota; class Bacteroidia; order Flavobacteriales; family Schleiferiaceae; genus Croceimicrobium. The sequence continues at coordinate 345,946 of CAJXKC010000001.1, read as the reverse complement.
GTAGTAAGCATAGCGGTTTCGTTTTTCACACTAACCAAACGCTTAGCTAACTTACGGCGAAGACTACTCATGCGGCTGGTGCTCGATTCGCGGGCAGCATTACCCGGAGTACCCATGCTGGCTTCTGCTTTAATCGCATCTTCTTTAGTAATGCGACCATCGCGACCAGTACCGGTAATCTGACTAGCATCTAGGCCTTTCTCATTAATAATCTTCTTGGCGGCTGGAGAAGCACTTCCACTGGCGTAAGTCTCTTGCTTAGCAGCAGGTTTTTCTTCAGCTTTAGCTTCTTCCTTGGGAGCTTCTTCCTTCTCTTCTTTGGGAGCGGCACCGCCACCTTCTGGGGCTGCCGCATCGGTGTCGATAAGGGCAATAACCTGACCTACTTCCACGGCTTCGCCTTCATCCACTTTTAAAGTGATTACACCTGCTTCTTCGGCAGGAAGGGCCAAGGTGGCTTTGTCGGAATCAATCTCGGCGATTTCTTGATCTTTCTCAACATAATCTCCATCCGAAACTAACCAACTGGCAATTTCTACTTCTGATACCGATTCTCCGGGCGATGGAACTTTTACTTCTAAGCTCATGGGTTTTATTGATCTAGGCGTTGAATACTTCGTTAATGATTGCCTCCTGGCGTGCTGCCGCTAACTGGGATGAACCGGCTGCAGTACTAGCACTGGCCGAAGGCGAAATTACTTTTTTAATGCTTAGCGGGAAATTGATCTGGATGTACCAGCTGGCTCCCATATTATTTGGCTCTTCTTGGGCCCAATACACTTCTTCGGCATTGGGGTAAGAAGCGGCGATTTCTTCAATCTTCGCTTTATTGAGCGGGTAAATCTGCTCGAGGCGGATAAAGGCTCTGTCTTCGGCCATCTTCTCGTCGCGCACTTTATCCAAATCATAATAGAACTTACCGCTCATAAAGAAGAGCTTCTTCACTTTTGATTTGTCCTCTATGCGTGGATCGTCTAATAAGGTTTGGAATTTACCTTCGGCCAGTTCCTCTACGGTACTTACCACTTTAGGATGACGCAATAAACTCTTTGGTGTCATAATAACCAAAGGCTTACGGAATTCACGTAGCATCTGGCGACGCAGTAGATGGAAGAAGTTAGCTGGGGTAGTAATGTTTACCACCTGCATATTTAACTGCGCACATTGCTGTAACCAACGTTCTAGGCGGGCACTGGAGTGCTCGGCACCCTGACCCTCATATCCGTGTGGTAAATAGAGTACCAAGCCATTTTGAACCTTCCACTTGTCTTCGGCAGCACTGATAAACTGGTCGACGATAATTTGAGCACCATTAAAGAAGTCCCCAAATTGTGCTTCCCAAACCACTAAGGTTTCCGGGGAGGTCATTGCATAACCGTAATCGAAGCCCATTACGCCATACTCAGAAAGCAGGGAGTTGTAAATGGCAAAACGGCCTTCGCGACCAGGAATTTCATTGAGTAAGGTGAACTCTTCTTCAGAGTCTTCTACCTTAATTACCGCATGTCGGTGGGAGAAGGTTCCCCGCTCGGCATCCTCACCTGAGATACGTACATTATACCCATCTACAATTAAAGTGCCATAGGCCAATAATTCGGCCATACCCCAATCGAGGCTGTTCTTTTCGTCCACCATTTTCCAGCGCTCATCCAAGAGTTTCTTGATTTTCACAAAGAACTTCTTGTCCTCGGGCAAGGTGGTAATGGTCTTGGCAATCTCGCGCAGCTTTTTAGCGTCGAAGCTGGTGTCTACATCGCTGAGGCAGTCTTCGATATTCGCGGTTCGGAAGCCTTCCCACTCGTCTTCCATAAACTGGGTGATGGTGTTGCGTTCAATCTTTTTAGATTCATCGAAACGCATTTCCAAGACGTCTTTAAAGTTCTGCTCCAGCTCCTTCATGAAGGCTTTATCTATCACCCCTTGCTCCTCGAGTTTCTTACGGTAAATTTCTTTCGGATTAGGGTGCTTGCTAATGGCCTTATATAAAAGGGGCTGGGTAAAGCGTGGCTCATCCCCTTCATTGTGTCCGTACTTACGGTAACATAGGAGGTCGATGAAAATATCGCGGTTGTACTGCTGACGGTACTCCATGGCGAAGAGGGTAGCGTGAATCACGGCCTCAACATCATCGCCATTAACGTGAAGAACCGGCGCTTGTACGGTCTTTGCAATGTCGGTACAATAGATGCTCGAACGGGCATCCAAATAGTTGGTGGTAAAACCAACCTGGTTATTAATTACAATATGAATGGTACCTCCAGTTTTGTAACCGTCTAAGGTTTCCATTTGCAATACCTCATAAACAATGCCCTGAGCAGCTACTGCTGCATCACCATGGATGAGGATGGGCATTACCTTTTTGTGGTCGGCCTCGTAAACCTGATTGATTTTCGCCCGAGCAATGCCACTTACTACCGCATCTACCGCTTCCAGGTGGGATGGGTTAGGGGATAGGTTTAATTTAATTTGCTCACCATTATCCAAAGTCTTGGTGGTGGTATAGCCCAGGTGGTACTTTACATCCCCATCAAATTCGTCCTCGCTAAACTTCTTGCCTTCAAATTCACTGAAGATATCCCGTTGCGTTTTTCCGAAAATATTGGATAGAACGTTCAAACGCCCACGGTGGGCCATACCCATTACAAATTCCTTAACTCCTAATCGGGCTGCTTTGCGAATTCCAAACTCCAAAGCGGGAATTAAGCTTTCGGCTCCTTCAATTGAGAACCGTTTTTGACCGACAAATTTGCGGTTGATGAAGTTTTCGAAGGCTACAGCCTCATTCAGTTTGGTGATGATGAGTTTTTGCTCATCACTAGTATAATTGGGGTGGTTCTCATCGACCTGAAGTCTTTTTTGAACCCATTTAATTCTTTCGGGATCCCCCAAGTGCATATACTCTAAGCCAATGCTCTGGCAGTAGACTTTCTCGAGGCGTTCTATTATTTGACGAAGCGTTTTACTTTCCTCATAGCCGATTTCCTTAGCGGCTTGGAAGGGTGCATCGAGATCCTTCTCACTTAAACCGAAGTTTTCCAAAGTGAGTTTGGGAGAATATTCGCGACGGCTACGCACCGGGTTGGTAGCGGTAAAGAGATGCCCACGATTGCGGTAAGCATCAATTAAAGAAAGGACTTGAAACTCTTTTCGAATTTCTTCGACAATTTCGGCGTGGTTCATGCCTAAGGCATAATCTGCCGCCTCGTCCTCGCTGTATTCTTCTCTGGCAAAGTCGTAGCCTTGGAAAAAGGCTCGCCATGAGGGTTCAATACTATCGGGACTGCTTAAATATTGCTGATAAAGCTCGTCGATGAATGCGCTGTGTACTCCTCCGAGAAAGGAAAATCTGTCCATGGTATTTGCTTACGCGAAATTGGCTACAAAATTAAGATAAATATAATGTGACCTGCTTAACTATAGAGCTTTAAAATCGTTTATCATATTCATTTATATTTTACGTTTACTTTTGAACTATGAAGCTCAGATACCTCATTTTAGTTTGCCTACTAACTTTTGCTGCGGACATAAGTGCGCAGAGCGACCGATTTAAAAGGAAATCATCGACCAATGAGCCGCCAAAACAGGAGGAGAAAGCTAAGCCCACAGAGGCTCCTAAAGCAGAACTGCCCCCAAACTTTTGGGATCGGGTGGTATTTGGAGGGGGAGCCGGATTAAGTTTTGGCGTCAATACCAATATTTTCCTAGCCCCTCAGATGGGCTATAAGATTACCGATAATTGGATTGCTGGCTTGGGCTATATGTACAATTACAGTAAGTGGGATCAGATTTTAACTTTACAAGGCCCAGTGGATGTGGATTTTGAAAACCAGGTACATGGTCCTAATTTATTTACCACGGTAACCTTATTCGATCAACTTTTTCTGGGCTCGCAGTTTGAGATACTCAATCACGATGCCTACATATACCAGCCTTTTCAAGGTAGTTTTGATGTAGAAAATCGATGGACCCCAGTGTTATGGATTCAAGGTGGTTTTTATACTCCTATTGGTAAAAAGGGAATGACTCAAATTGGTTTGCGTTTGAACCTCTTGCACGATGAGTTTTCTCCTTACGCCACTTCCTGGACGCCGATATTTCAATTCTATTTCTAGAATTTCCCGCTGTATTGAGCCCGGAATATTACTTTTTGGGCTTCGCGTTCTAAGATGGCTTTCGCCAGCGAATGACTATCTGGATGTGCCTTCTCTTGCAAGTCGATTCGATAAAGCAGACTAGCTAAGTCCAGCTTCCCTAAATTTTTATCCAACCAGGTTTCTAACCAAGGCAGTAGCTGAACCTTGGGGATTTCTTTAGTTTCTAGATTTAAATCTTTGGCGACCTGCTGTCGAAGTTCTTCGAGCAGGGATATTCGCTGGGGACTAGCCTCTATTTTTTGCAGGGAATTCATCGGTCGCGGTGACTAAGCCACTGCGCAAACTGAGCCAATTGCTCTTTTAAAACCAAATCTTTACCATGAGCTTCTTCCAAAGCTTCTAAGGAGGCTTTTAGTAGTGATTCGCGTTTGGCTTCAGCTTTAGCTTTAGCTCCACAAGTCTCGAAAAACTGGCAGTAGGCCTTTACCTTTTCCTCACCGCTTAAGGTCTGTTTTTGTAGGGCCTCATAACCACTTTCATCCAAGTCTTGGGCGTAGATCATCAACAAGGTTTTCTTGTCTTGTAAAATATCGCCACCCGCCTTTTTTCCCACCTTTTGGGGGTCTCCGTAGGCATCTAATAGGTCGTCTTGAACCTGAAAAGCAAGACCGGCATTTACGCCAAAGTCGTACAGCGATTCGGCCGAATGAGCACTGGCACCGCCAATAAGGGCACCAATTTCTAGAGCTGCTCCTAGCAGTACTGCGGTTTTTAAACGTATCATTTCGAGGTACTCGTCTTCGTGTACATCAGCTCTACTCTCGAAATTCATATCCATTTGCTGGCCTTCGCAAATTTCTAAAGCTGTTTTGGAGAAGACCTTTAGAATGGCAGGTAATTTAGCACGGTCGACTTCTGCAATGTATTGGTATGCTTTCACCAACATGGCATCCCCGGAAAGGATGGCAATATTAGTGTTCCACTTTTCATGAACCGTTTTTTTGCCCCGACGCAAAGAGGCATCATCCATGATGTCATCATGCACCAGTGAGAAATTATGAAAAACCTCAATCCCCAAGCTAGGCAAAAGGGCGTTTTCAAGATTGCCTCCAAAAAGCTCACAACCGGCTAAGACCATAGCCGGCCTTAAACGTTTGCCGCCTAAACCTAAAATATAGGAGATAGGTTGATATAATTCGATAGGGTCCAGGTCGAAGTCTTGGCGGGCCAAGGTGTTTTCAACCATTTTTACGTAGTGATCGAAACGATCCATTAAAGTTCTTCTTCTTTAATTAAATCCAATAAGTACTTGCCATATCCGGATTTTAATAGAGGCTGTGCGATTTCTTCCAACTGCGCTTTATCGATAAAGCCCTGCTGGAAAGCAATCTCCTCAATACAACCAACCTTTAAACCTTGACGCTCTTCAATTACCTGTACAAACTGCCCTGCTTGCATTAAACTAGGGAAGGTACCGGTATCCAGCCAAGCGGTGCCTCGATCAAGAATGCCAACATGTAAATTCCCTTCGGATAGATAGGCTTTATTTACATCAGTAATCTCATACTCACCGCGCGCCGAGGGTTGCAAGTTTTTTGCAATTTCTACCACATTATTATCGTAGAAATATAAACCCGGTACAGCATAACGCGATTTGGGCTTCGTAGGTTTTTCCTCTATAGAAATTGCCTTTAAATTTTCATCAAACTCAACTACTCCATAACGCTCTGGGTCCGAAACCTGGTAGGCGAAAACTATGCCTCCATCGGGGTCTTTGCTGTCTTGCAGTAAGTCGGCCATTTTTAGGCCGTAGAAAATATTGTCCCCTAAAACTAAGGCCGCGCTGTCATTGCCAATAAAATCGGCGCCCAATACAAAGGCTTGGGCTAAGCCATTAGGCTCATGTTGAACGGTGTAGGAAAAATTACAACCTATTCTGCTGCCATCGCCCAATAGCTTTTGGAACATGGGCATATCATGCGGGGTAGAAATAATAAGAATATCACGAATACCAGCTTGCAGTAAAGTGCTAAGCGGGTAGTAAATCATGGGTTTATCGTAAACGGGCATAAGCTGTTTACTTACGGCCAGAGTAAGTGGGTGTAAGCGTGTGCCAGAGCCACCAGCGAGAATAATACCTTTCATGAGATTTCTTTTAAGAGGCGAAAATATAAGGCTTAGTCATCGTCGTCATCTCCCAAATCCTCATCATAAATGGTGATATAGGGTTCGGTAAATGACTTACTAATGATAAGTTTCTCAAAGCTAAGCAATAATGTGGGTAATATCAGCAAATTCCCAATCATAGCAATGATTAGCGTAATGCTCACCAATATACCTAAGGCCACAATTCCGCCGAAGCTAGATGCGGTAAAAACGGTAAAGCCAAAGAAAAGTACAATGGAGGTGTAGAACATACTTACCCCTATTTCGCGGATGGCTAATACGACAGACTGACCAATATTGTAATTAGTAAGTTTCAACTCTTGGCGGTATTTGGCTAAGAAGTGAATGGTGTCGTCGATACTTATACCAAAGGCCACGCTAAAGACCAAAATGGTCGACGGTTTAAGGGGTATCCCGAAATAGCCCATTATTCCTGCGGTCATAATAAGTGGGAACAAATTTGGTATTAGGCTTACCAAAACCATAGCGAATGAGCGGAATATGAAGGCCATTACAATAGCAATAACCGCTATCGCTAAGCCTAAACTCAGCAAGAGGTTTTTTATAAGATACGTGGTTCCTTTTTGGAAGACCACCCAGGCACCGGTAACGGTTACATCGTATTTTTCTTCGGGAAACTCTTTTGCTACATTTTCGGCAATGGCCTTTTTTAAATAGGCACTTTCCTCCTTGCCCATATCCCGAACATGCATAGTAATGCGGGCATACTGGCCACTACTATCAACTAGGGTGCTGAGCACGGAGTTTTGACGGTCTTGGCCCCGAGGAATAAAGGAATAGATAAAGTTGCGTTCCTGACTGTTTGGAAGCGAATAAAAATCGGGTTCACCGCGATAATAAGCCTGCTTGGCAAATTTTAAACCGTCAACTACAGAAACCGAGCGACTTAAACCTGGTACTTCAGCCATTGATTCCTGCCAACGATTCATCCGCTTTAGGGTACTACTTTTATAGGCGCCCTTCGGTCTTTTAGTGTCTATTACCACCTCCAAGGGCACTACTCCGCCAAAGCGATTTTCCAAGAATTGTAAATCCTTATACACGGGGTCACTTTTCTTAAATTCTTCACTAAGATTGCCGGTGGTTTCCATTTTCCGGATACCAAAAAAGGCAATAGCGCTTAGCAAGATTAAAACACCATATACATAAGGACGACGGTACATGGCGGTTTCGATTAACCAATCGATAAAGCCTTGAATCCAATTTTTATCGAGGTGTTTGTAATGACGGGTTTTAGGAGGCTTGGCAAAGCTGTAAAAGACCGGAATAAGGATGATGGAGATTACAAATACCATCATGATATTAATCGCTGCCACCACACCAAATTGCTTCAGAATAATACTATTAGTTAGTATCAAGGAGGCGAAGCCCATAGCAGTGGTAGCATTGGTCATAAGGGTAGCCGCGCCAATTTTTCGGATTACCCTTTGCAAGGCCTTTATACGGTTGCCGTGCTCTTTGTATTCGCTGTGGTATTTATTGATAAGAAAGATGCAATTCGGGACCCCAATCACAATTACCAAGGAAGGAATAAGGGAGGAGAGCATCGAAATCTCATAGTCGAAAATGGAGATGAGTCCGAAGGACCAAAATACCCCCAGTACCACCACTGCAATAGAAATAAGCATCGCTCTAAAACTGCGCAGGAAGAAATACAGGATGATGGCGGTTACTAAAAGTGCCAAACCCACCAATAAGAATATTTCGGCACTTACCTTTTTGGTGTTGGCCATACGAATGTGGGGTAGGCCGCTAATTTTAATATCTCTGCCAATGCTTTCTTCGGCTGCTGCGACAATATTTTTCACCTTTTCTACAATGCGAATGATGTTTTCATTGTAGAGCTGATCGGGGTCCAACTGCACCAGCATAATCGGTACCTCTTTATCCTCGCTCCGTAGCAATCCTTCATAAAAGGGCAGGCGCTCAAAAAGATTCCGAATGCTGTCTAATTTGCGATTGCGTAAGTCGAAGTTGATCGATTCGTAGTACAGCTCCTGGAGGCTATCATTGCGCTTTAGATTGAGGGCATTAATCGGAGATAGCGTACCAATGACCCCCTCGACATTTTTTAATTGATCTTGTAAATGCTGCCAAGACATGTAGTTTTCGCGGCCAAAAACATCAAAACTGTCGATTGCTAGAATAAGGGTATTCCCTACTTGGTTGAAGCGTTCGCGGAAATCTTCATAGTCTATTTGAGCGGGATCATCTACCGGAAGTAAGCGCGAGAACTTATAGCTGATTTTTACGAATTGCCCTTGGTAAGCCATGAAAAAGCTAGCCAGCAAAAGAAGGCTCAAGGCCCTTAATCGGTTCCGTAAAATGATTCTCGCTATGGTGGTAAACATGCCTTCCCTCTAGGGCAGAAATTTAGCGCAAAGCTAAGAAAATGAAGAATTACCCTTTTAGAAGCTAAACTTCGAAGTGAGCTTAAAGGCAAAGTTGTCTAACTCATTGCTAAAGCGGTTGGCTCCATAGCGGTAATAAACTCCTAGTCCCAATCCGACAAAACCAAAATTATATAGCTTGTTGAGCTCAAAGCCACTTTCGAAATAAGGCTTAGTCAAAGATTTGGTGCCGATGTTTTGGTGCAGCTCAGGCCTTGTCAAACGGCCAAGAGCGAGGCGGTGCACCATTTCAAAATGGGGTTGCAGTTTTCCGATTTTAAAGAGGGTGCTACGAAAGTCTTGTCGCCACATTAAAGTGAGCAATTCATCATTTAGGAATTCGTTGAAGCGCATGGTTTCAAAAGCATTGCGGTCGCTGATGCTACCGAAGTTTGCCGCCCAGAAAGAATTTACATTACGGAAATTAGCCACCGGGGTAAATAACTTGGTTGCGGGTACTTCGCCCCAAGTTTTTCCCATACGTAAACCAATGGTGGTTTGTCCGTAACCTCTGCTTAAACGTTTGTATTCAGCGTCTACTACCAGCCGGTGGTAATTAAAATTGCCGGAAGCTATTTGGTCGCTTCCTCTGCTATAATGGGCTCGGAAAACAGGTGAGGCCTCCTTGATACGAATCTTACCGAATGGGGTTTCGGCATACTGTTCATCAGGGGCGTATCGTAAACCAAAGTACATTTCGGTAAAACGAAAGGACTGTGGCGCTTCACCTTCAAATTGGTAATCCCCAAGGGTACGAAGACGCTCTTCATTAATTCCAAAATCTACCCTCAGATTCGGAAAGGGGTCTAAACGCATTCCTCCGCGTAAACGGTCGACCATATCCCATTGCTCGATATACAATCGATGGTAATTGTCTTGTACCAAACTGCGCGAATTACTGAAGGGTATGCCAAAGGCCGAGGTTTCGAAAATTTCGTGCTGATATTCGCCATATAGTTCCCATCGACTGTTTTTATGGAGATCTAATTGAAAGCGCCCCCCATACTTCCAGGCTTTGTCCTTAAAGCCATAAGCACCATAGGCACCCACGGAAAACCAATCTACTAGTTTGTCGTTGGTCTCTAGGTCTAGGCCCAAACGGGTACCCTCGTAAACATTGTATTTTAGAACTTCCCCAATGTCTAGGTTAAAGATTCCTATTGGAATATAGCCCCGGCTAAGGGTTACTAATAGTTGGAGATTGCGCTCTATGTCTTCTGCCTCGGAAAGACTATCAATAAATTGGTAAGTGCTTGTTTCCAGGCTATCGAGGGCTTCGGTGCGGAATATCGCCAATAGTGAGTCTACTTCTTCTTGATCTTTTTCTTCAATACTTAGCTCAACTCGAGGAATAGATTCATCCTCCAAGTCGGGCTTAAGGTTAATGCGCATCAATTTTCGGCGCATCAGAGCTTGGGGCGCAGATCCATTAACGGAGATAAATTTGGGCTCAATATCGGCTTCAAAGGAAATAGGGAACCAAGTATGCGGACCATATTTTTTATACTCCTGACGAATTTCAATTTGGGTCCCTTCTTTTAGGGCAGGTTTAGCGCGCACATTGCGAATTGCCCAATCGCGTGAATCAATAGATATTACTCCTTGCAAGGCCTTAAATACCTTGTTGGGCTTGGGTCGGAAACTTATGGTAAATATAGTGTCGCCCTCTTCGGTAAAGACCGAGTCTTCAATTAAAAAGAAATATCGGTTGGTACTGCCCTTACTAATAGGGTTTAAGTATTCATCACCACTAATACCAATAAAGTCTTCGTAAAAGCTAAAGGACTGCAGCTGCGTGACCAAAAGGGCAAACATGGGGTTTTTAAATCCGGAGGTTCTTTGGGCCAAAACTTTCTCATTATCTCTGGGCTTTCGGACCTTTCTTTCGGTGAGGGTTTCCATGAAAAAAAGGTGACGCTGACTAAAAAACTCGTGCATATTGTAGCCAGAGCTGTCAATGCGCCAGATGCTATCGGTTTGTAGGGTGTCGCGTTGTAGACTGTCCAGTCGATCCGAGAGCATTAAGGTGTCAATTTTAGGATCGATACTGTCCAAATCGAAGGTGATCATAAACTTGCTATAGCTGAAATAACTAAAGCTTTCCAGTTTATTGGGGTCATTCAGCTTTTTGTTGCGCACCGCGTTTTCAATCATACGGTGAGCCGGATTTTCTCCTGGTAAAACCGTCACTTCTTCGAGCGAGGTGGCCTTTTCTATTAATACTACCTGCAAGGGGTTTTTTCGCAGGTCTTGACCTTCGATCACCTTTGACTCAAATCCGATATAACTAAAATGTAAACTTTGGAGCCTTTCGGCTGATGGTATTTCGAAGTAACCATCTAAATCGCTGCTCAAGCCTTGACGGCCTCCATTTATGGTGATGTTTACGAAGGGTAAACCCGATCCGTTTTCATCGGTTACCCGACCTTTTAAAAGCTCTTGGCCATAGGTGGGCAGCGTAAAATTTAAGAAGCAGAGGAAGGCTAGTAATCGTGTCATCATATTTCTGACACTAAGATAGTCCTTCTGGTTGCTTTAATTGAAAAAAAACCCTGACGATTGCGAGACAATGTCAGGGTTCAAAAAGAATAATAGGGTCAGCTACTATAAGGTACCGCGACTTTCTTGTTCGCGTTCAATCGATTCAAATAGAGCTTTAAAGTTTCCTTTACCGAAACTCTTTGCTCCTTTACGCTGAATGATTTCAAAGAATAGAGTAGGGCGATCGGCTACTGGCTTGGTGAAAAGCTGTAATAAATAGCCTTCATCATCGCGGTCTACTAAAATTCCGCGTTTGCGCAATTCTTCTACCTCCTCTTCGATATCTCCGACGCGGTCTAATAAGTCATCGTAATAGGTATCTGGAACGTATAAGAACTCTACGCCATGCGCTTTGAGGTGGTCGATGGTTTCAATGATATTGTCGGTAGCTACGGCAATGTGTTGAACACCGGCGCCATTGTAGAAATCGATGTACTCCTCAATTTGAGATTTTTTCTTGCCTTCGGCAGGCTCATTAATTGGGAATTTGATGCGGCCATTACCATTGGTCATTACTTTCGACATCAAAGCGGTGTACTCGGTAGAAATATCCTTGTCATCAAAAGAAACCAATTGGGCAAAGCCCATTACGCGAGCGTAGAAATCTACCCATTTGTTCATTTCGCCCCAGCCTACATTACCTACCATATGGTCGATGTAATTTAAACCGGCACTTTTGGGATTATAATCGCTTTTCCATTCGCGGAAGCCAGGCATGAAAGGGCCTTTATACTCATTACGCTCCACAAAAATGTGAATAGTTTCCCCGTAAGTTTTAATACCACTTAGGGTAACTTTTCCATGATCATCTTCGATGGTGTAGGGCTCAAAGGCCGATTCTGCACCGCGCGCGGTAGTCTCCTGGTAGCTTTTGGTAGCGTCATCTACCCATAAGGCTACATTTTTAACGCCATCACCATGTTTGTTGATGTGTTCGTTAATAGGTCCGCCCTCTCCTAATGGAGAAGTTAAAACCAAACGAATTTTATTTTGCTGAAGCACATAAGATACACGATCCTTTAAGCCAGTTTCCAATCCGGCGTAAGCCACCGATTGAAAGCCAAAGGCAGTTTTGTAAAAGTGTGCCGCTTGCTTGGCGTTTCCAACGTACAGTTCAACGTAGTCGGTACCATTAAGAGGTAAGAAGTCCTCGGCATCGGGAAATTCTTTTTTTAATTTGAGAGAGGTGTTATCGTAAATGGTATCCATTTCTAAAATTTTTGGCAAAGTTAAACAATCCTAAAGGGCTATTCCTCTAACCAGGAACGTTCGTAGCCTGCTAACTGAATATCCAGAGCAGCTTGGGTTACCTTTAAGGGTCTGAAGGTGTCTACCATTACCGCCCATTCGTGGGTGTCTTTCTGGCCAACACTGCGCTCGTAGGCTCCTGGATGGGGTCCATGCGGAATTCCGGCAGGGTGTAAGCTTATGAACCCTTGATCTACATGATTACGGCTCATAAAGTCACCGTCTACATAATACAGCACTTCATCGCTATCGATATTGCTGTGGTTGTAGGGGGCAGGAATAGCCTCGGGGTGATAATCGTATAAGCGAGGTACAAAAGAACAAACCACATACTGGGCACTTTCGAAGGTTTGGTGCACGGGTGGTGGTTGGTGAACGCGACCCGTAATTGGTTCAAAATCTTTGATGTTAAAGGCATAGGGATAATTATAGCCGTCCCAGCCGACTACATCGAAGGGGTGAGTGGCGTAAACAACATCGTGTAAAATGCCTTCTTTTTTCGTTTTAATGATAAACTCCCCTTTTTCATCATGTACTTCTAAAGCCTCGGGCGTACGCATGTCGCGCTCACAGAATGGACTGTGCTCTAGCAGTTGACCAAAATAATTACGGTAGCGCTTTGGCGTGTAAATAGGCTGGTAAGAGTCTAAAATGAAAAGACGGTTGTCTTCGCTGTCGAAATGAATTTGATAAATCATTCCGCGTGGGATTACCAAGTAATCGCCGTAGCCAAAGGTGATGTTTCCCAATAAAGTTTTAAGTACTCCGGTACCGCGATGAATAAAAATCATTTCATCGGCATCGGCATTCTTGTAGAAATACTCGGTTAAACTTTTACGGGGAGCGGCAAGGCTAATGTGTACGTCGTTATTAAATAAAACGGGAGTGCGACTTTCCAAATAATCGTCCTTGGCCGGTACTTGAAAGCCTTGTAACATGCGGCTGGTAATGTTGTGATCAAGGGCCGCCTTGGGGTTTACATCTACTCCGCCTTTAACAGAAATAACTTGGGTGGGGCGGTGCAGGTGATAAAGTAGAGAGGACATTCCACTAAAGCCTTCAGTTCCGAACAGCTGTTCGTAATGAAGACTGCCATCGGCCTTCTTAAAGGTCGTGTGGCGTTTGTGTGGAATCTTTCCTAGTTTTTGATAAAAGGGCATAGCTCGTTTTTTTGAGAGTTTTCAAATATCCTTTTTGGCTAGTAGCCGGAAAAGAACATTTGTCAGTTTTTGGTTTCGGGATGTATTTCTTCCCAACGTCGGTGACTGTGGAAGCGCTTGCGCACTTCTTTGCCAGCACGAAGTTTCTTTTGTTCTTCCGGACTTAAGTGCACCACTTCTTGGCAATCTTCGGAACAACATTTTTCATATTTCTCGGCGCAACTTGAGCACTGTATAAATAATAAGTTACAGGCAACATTAGCGCAATTTACATGGCTGTCGCAAGGTTCACCGCATTGATGGCAGTGCGAAATAACCTCATTGGATATGCTTTCGCCTAGACGCTCATCAAATACAAAGTTCTTACCGTGGAATTTATTGGGAAGCTCTTTGGTTTTTATCTGACGGGCATAGTCGATGATACCACCATGCAGCTGATTCACATCTTTAAAGCCATGGTGTTTTAAAAAGGCAGAAGTTTTCTCGCATCGAATACCGCCGGTACAGTATAAAAGAATTTTTTGATCCTCCTTGCCTTTTAATTTATCCAATACCTCGGGCAGTTCTTCTCTAAATGTTTCAGAGTCGGGTAAAATGGCGTTCTCGAAATGGCCAATTTCACTCTCGTAGTGATTGCGCATGTCTACAACCACCGCGCCTTCTTCGATGGCCTTGTTCCACTCTTCGGCATCCATATGATGACCTACATCGGTAACATCATAAGCATCGTCGGGAAGGCCATCGGCTAATACCCGCTCTCTTACCTTAATCACCAATTTTAGAAATGATTTACCATCATCTTCAACGGCAATTTTAAAGGGGATATCTTTTAGCTCGGCTTTGGCATGTACTTGCTTTACGAAGGTTTCCCAGTTATGCTCTGGCACGTTCATCTGAGCATTAATTCCTTCGCGGGCTACATAAATACGGCCTAAACAATTGAGTTCGGTCCATTCTTTATACAGCTGATCACGGAAGGCCTGTGGGTCATCCAAAATCACATAGCGGTAAAAGGAAACGGTAACCCGTTTAAAGTCTTCCGCCATTAGCCGAGCTTCTAACTCTTCGCGACTATAGCGATTGATTAAGTCCTTCTTGCCTGCATTAGGATCCATAGCGTAAATTTTTTGCAAAAATAGCAAAGGCGCGTGGGCGGAACATGATAATTGTCAATTCCTTGGCCCTAAATTAGGATTTGCCCAAATAGGCAATGTAATTTTGTACACCTTCAATTGAATAAGGATGGACTATAATTTTCAAAGCATTGAAAAGAAATGGCAGGCCTATTGGTCGAGCCAAAAGAGTTTTGCCGCCAAAGAGCAAAGTGAGAAACCTAAATTTTATGTCCTCGACATGTTCCCCTACCCATCGGGAGCGGGGCTTCATGTAGGGCACCCATTAGGTTATATCGCTTCCGATATTGTTGCGCGTTACAAAAGACATAAGGGCTTTAATGTCTTGCATCCTATGGGATACGACTCTTTTGGTCTTCCCGCCGAGCAATACGCCATCCAAACTGGGCAACACCCAGCCATCACCACCGAAAAGAACATTAAACGCTACCGCGAGCAATTGGACCGCATTGGTTTTTCCTTTGACTGGTCACGTGAAGTGCGTACTTCAGATCCTTCTTTCTACAAATGGACACAGTGGATCTTTTTACAGCTATTTGACTCTTGGTACGATTATGATCAGGAAAAAGCACGTCCAATTGAAGAGTTGGTTTGGTACCTGCATGAGAATGGTACCAATGGTTTAAATGCGGCTTGTGAAGAGGACTTACACATTACTCCAGAAGAATGGGAGGGTTATGATGAGAAGCTCCGTGAGCAGGTATTACAGAATTTCCGTTTGGCATACCGATCAGAAAGTACCGTTAACTGGTGTCCAGCTTTAGGAACTGTTTTGGCTAATGATGAGGTTAAAGACGGACTTAGTGAACGTGGTGGTCATCCTGTGGTCCAAAAGAAAATGATGCAGTGGAGCATGCGTATAACTGCTTACGCAGATCGCTTATTGGCAGGATTAGATAATATCGACTGGTCCGACTCCTTAAAAGAGAGTCAGCGTAACTGGATCGGCAAATCCAAAGGCGCTTCAGTGTATTTCGATTTACACGGTCACGAGGATAAAATTGAAGTATTTACTACTCGCCCCGATACTATTTTCGGTGTAAGCTTTATGGTGTTGGCGCCCGAGCATTATTTAGTTGACGAAATATGCACCCCTGAGCAAAAAGAAGCTGTAGAAGCCTACAAAGAAGCGGCAGCACGTAAGAGTGAGCGCGATCGTATGACGGAGGTGAAAAGCATTAGCGGGGTATTTACTGGTGCTTATGTGAAACATCCATTTAGTGGCGATTTGGTGCCAGTATGGATTGCTGATTACGTTTTGGCGGGTTATGGAACCGGAGCAGTAATGGCCGTTCCTGGTCATGATAGCCGCGACTGGGCCTTTGCCAAGCATTTTGAATTGCCGATTAAAGAAGTAGTGGCTGGCGGCAATGTGCAGGAAGAAAGTTATGATGCGAAAGAAGGTAATATAGTGAACAGCGACTTCTTGAATGGTCTGCCCGTGCAGGAGGCTATATCTAAGGCTATTCAAGAAATTGAAAAAAGAGAATTGGGAAGCGCCCAGGTTAACTTCCGTTTGCGGGATGCGGTATTTGGTCGTCAACGTTATTGGGGTGAGCCTATTCCTATTTATTTTGTGGATGGCATGCCTCGTCGGGTTAAAGAGGAGCATTTACCTCTAGAGCTACCGGCAGTAGATGCCTTTTTACCAACTGAAGATGGGGAGCCACCTCTAGCGCGGGCTTCGCAATGGAATTATCATCCCGATATGGGAGTAGTTCCCGCAGGTGAAGGCTATCCTTTAGAAACTACTACGATGCCAGGTTGGGCGGGCAGTAGCTGGTACGATTTACGTTATATGGATGCGCATAATCGTGAAAATTTCGCTGCTCAGGAGTCTTTGGACTATTGGCAAGATGTAGATTTATATATCGGCGGCTCTGAGCATGCTACTGGCCACCTTTTATACACCCGTTTCTGGCATAAATTCCTTAAGGATAAAGGCTTTTTGCAAAGCGAAGAGCCCTTTAAAAAATTGATTAACCAAGGAATGATTCTGGGTTATTCGGCTTTTGCCCATCGTATTGAAGGTAGCAATAAGTTTATATCCGCCGAAAAGGCAAAGGAGCATAAAACTACTCTGGTTCATGTTGATGTAAACTTGGTTAATGCTTCGGATGAATTGGATCTTGAAGCATTTAAAGCTTGGCGCGATGATCTTAAAGACGCTGAATTCGAATACGAAGGAAGTTTTAAGGTAAGCAGAGAAGTAGAGAAAATGTCGAAGTCGAAGTTTAATGTGGTAAACCCAGACGACATTATTGCCAATTACGGAGCAGACACTTTACGCCTCTATGAAATGTTCTTGGGCCCTCTAGAACAAAGCAAGCCTTGGAATACCGCGGGAATTAGCGGGGTTCACAATTTCCTGAAAAAGCTATGGCGCTTGTATCATCAAGGCGGCTCCTTTAATGTTGTGGAAGAAGCTCCAAATGAGAAGGAACTTAAGACGCTCCATACCCTCATTAAAAAGTTGAATGAGGATATTACTAATTTCAGCTTTAACACTTCGGTTAGTGCCTTTATGATTGCGGTTAATGAATTACAAGATTTAAAGTGTACTAAAAGAGGGGTGTTGGAAGTCTTACCAGTTTTGATTTCCCCTTTTGCACCGCATATCGCAGAGGAATTATGGAGCATTTTAGGAAATACCAATTCCATTACTGAGGTGGCCTATCCGGTACATGAAGAAAAGTACTTGGTTGAAAGCAAGCACAAGTATCCGATTTCATTTAACGGTAAAGTGCGTTTTACTTTAGAGCTCGCCGCAGACTTGGCTAAAGATGAGGTGGAGAAAATTGTAATGGCCGAGGAACGTACCCAACAATACCTAGACGGCAATACACCTAAGAAGGTAATTGTAGTGCCAGGCAGGATTGTGAACATTGTTTTGTAGTCCTTCGTGGAGATTAAGGGCTGGCCATTTTTGTACCTTTAAAGCGTGAAGCCGGAGCCACCCTCCATACTACCTAGGAATGAAAAGAAGTCTTCCAGATTTCGAGAACGACGCATGTTCTTGAAGGACTCCTTTTCTTTCCTATTTAAGTCGGCTGGCCTGATAATCTGGTTCTTTATTTTCCTTTTAGCGCTACTGGAAATTAAGCGTTATTATAATATCGATTTGATTCCCGGATACGACAGTTCAGTAGACGATGTCTATGGTTGGATCCGTGGTAGCCTCTCCGAATTTTTTGGCGATTAAACACAATATTTGGCACTGCCTTTGCTTATAGATAAGTATGAAGGGACTTTTTGCAATACTATTAATCTTGGCCCCCACCTTATGGTCACCCACCGATGAAATCGAACAGGTTGATTCTCTGCGGGAATTGGGTCAATCTGCCTTTAAACCAGGAGAGGTATTAAAGTATAAGATACGCTACGGTCTAATTAATGCAGGGGAAGCGGAGTTAAAGGTTTCGGAAATAACGGAGCGTTCCGGTCGTCCTGTATACCATGTAGTAGGAACTGGTCGTACGGTAGGTATGGCAGAGTGGTTTTTTAAAACCCGCGATCGCTATGAAAGTTATATCGACACCCAGGCCATGGTGCCTTGGGAGTTTATTCGCGATGTAAATGAGGGAGGTTACACCATTAATCGTCATTTGATTTTTGATCATTACAATCAAAGTGTAAAGGATTTAAAGGCCCCCAAAAAGGGAAGTTTCCGGATTGACGAATATGCTCAGGATATGATTAGTGCCTTTTATTATGCTCGCACTTATGACGCTCCGAGTTTAGCGGCAGGAGATGAAATCGACTTTAATATGTTCCTAGATCACGAACCATTCCCATTTAAACTAGTGATCTTGGGTCGCAAGTGGGTAGATACGGATATGGGGAAAGTGCGTTGCTTGGAATTGCGTCCAAAATTGCAGGAGGGGCGTATTTTCAAGGAGTCGGAAGACATGACTATCTACGTTAGTGATGACGTCAATAAAATCCCCATCCTTATAAAGTCAGATTTGTTAGTAGGTTCTGTTAAGGTGGAATTGAGCGCTTATGAATCTTTGATAGCTCCAATTCAGTTCCAATAAATCTATATATGATACCTTTGGAAGGTAAATATTTTAACCATGCCAAAGGACGTTCAAGTAGGCCCTGAAATCCAAGACCGACTCAATAAGCTTGCAGAGAAATACCAAGCGAGTGGGCAAGAGCTTTTAGATTTTTTAGACGGCTTACTTTATCAGGATTATAATACCTACTGGGACTATATCCACCTCGACACCCTCTTAAGTCTCCAAACTCCGGTTACGGATATACCTGATGAGGAAATCTTCATTATGTATCATCAGATCACGGAGCTTTACTTTAAACTTTCCTTGCATGAGTTTGAGCAGTTGGCGGCTGATGACAAGCCAAGTGCCGCTTCTTTAACCACAAAGCTCGAACGAGTAAACCGGTATTTCGAAGCCCTTACCCATTCTTTTGGCGTGATGGAGCAAGGAATGGACCGTCAACAGTTTTTAAAATTTAGGATGTCTTTGATTCCTGCTTCCGGTTTTCAATCGGTGCAGTATCGATTAATAGAGCTATGCGCCACCGACATGATCAATTTGGTGGATAAGGATATGCGCGATTCGATGAGAGGTCAGGAGCCCTCAGAAGAGGCGATGTTCGAATATATTTACTGGAAAAAAGGCGCCACGATTGCCGATTCAGGTCACAAGACTTTAACCCTAAAGCAATTCGAAAAGAAATACGCCGACATGATTGTGCGTCACGCGAAGCGGTTCCGAAGTTTAAACCTTTGGCAGAAGTATTTATTATTAAGTGAGGAAGAGCAGAACGATCAAGCCTTAATAGATCAAATGCGTCTCTTAGACCTCAATGTAAATGTTTATTGGCCGCTTCAGCACTATAAAACATCGGTAGTATACTTAGCTCGTCGTCCAATGGATGTGCGCGCCACGGGCGGTACGAACTGGCAAAAATATTTGCCTCCACGCTTTCAAAAGCGCATCTTTTATCCCCAGTTATGGACCACTCAAGAAAAAGAGGAATGGGGTAAATCTTGGGTAAACGAGGTTTTAGAAGAGGTGCGTAAAAATATGGCAAGCCGACAATAATTGAGGCATTTGATCGTTAAGCGTCTGAGCTTGTGTATATTTGCAGGCCCTATTACCCGCTAAGATGCAGAATAAATTTAAGCTATTAATCGCCGTACTGGTTTTGGCCATTCCTTTGGTTATTCTCAATAACCTAGGTCTGTTCGATAATTTCACCAGTGTAGACGAATCTGAAAGCCTTGGTGAAATTGCCGAAGCACAGGAGTTAGCCCAGGTGGAGCTGCGCTATGGCTTGCCAGTAGATTCCTTCGAGCTTATTGAAGATGTAGTTGATCAAGGCGAAAGCTTCAGCAATATTTTATTGGACTTTGGGATCGATTATGGGACCATCCATGCCATTGCCACAGAATGGACCGAAGTTTTTGACGTGCGCCATCTTAGGAGTGGTAAGCCCTATGCTATTTTTGCGGAGAACCGCGACAGTGTTAAGGTTGCGCGGTACATGGTTTATGAGTCTACTCCTATTAACTATGTGGTATTCGACCTAAGCGATAGTTTAAAAGTATACAAGGGCGAAGAAGAGGTACAGGTGCGCCAAAAGGCAATTAGTGGTGTTATAAACTCATCGCTTTATGAAGCTCTTTTGGCTAATGGGGGCACACCTGCAGTGGCGGTGGAGCTTAGTAAAGTGTACGCTTGGACCATCGACTTCTTCCGAATTCAACCTAATGATTACTTCAAAGTAATCTATGAGGAGCGTTTTATCCGCGATAGTGTATATGTGGGAATGGGCAGAATTTTGGCCGCTGACTTTGGGCATGAGGGTCGTTCTTTCTACTCTTTCTATTACGACGATGAGGAGAAGTACCGTGACTATTTCGATGAAAACGGTAGATCCCTGTGCAAAGCATTTTTAAAAGCACCCTTAGATTATTTCCGTATTTCTTCACGCTTTAACCCACGACGTTTTCACCCAGTATTGAAACGCATGAAGCCCCATTTGGGTACCGATTATGCCGCCCCTCATGGAACACCCATTATGTCTACAGCCGATGGTGTTGTTATCGCTGCCGCCTATACTCGTGGAAATGGGAATTATGTGAAAGTGAAGCATAATAGTACCTATACCACGCAGTATTTACACATGAGCAAGTTCGCCAAGGGCATAAAGAAAGGGGTTCGCGTTCGCCAAGGAGATGTGATTGGTTATGTGGGCAGTACCGGACTAGCTACTGGTCCGCACGTATGCTACCGCTTTTGGGTGAATGGTCAGCAGGTAGATCCCTATCGTCAGGATTTACCAGAAGCTGAGCCCATTCTAGAAGAATACATGGGTAGCTTCCAGTCCTTTATGAATCCCCTAAAGGCCAAACTTGATTCATTGGAGCTGCAGCTGGATAGTCCCGAGCAGCCTGATGTGCAATTGGCGAGTATGGGCTCTTAAAAATTAGCTTTTATTTACAATTGTGCTGCTTGCTTGGTCGGTGCTCATGACTACCAAATCGGCAATGTTTACGTGATAAGGTCGACTTATTACAAAAGCAATAATATCGGCAATATCTTCCGCCTGTAAGGGTCTAAAGCCTTGATATACTTTGGCCGCTCGCTCCGAATCCCCTTTAAACCGTACTTCACTAAACTCAGTTTCCACCATACCAGGGTGAACTGCCCCAACCCGAATTCCGTATTGGTTCAGGTCTATGCGCATACCTTGATTTAATGCATCTACAGCATGCTTCGAGGCACAATAAACATTACCATTAGGGTAAACCTCCTTTGCGGCGGTGGAGCCGATATTAATAATGTGGCCCGATTTTTTTGCGGTTAGTTTGGGAAGGACCGCTTTGGTGAGGTAAAGCAGGCCCTTAACATTTATATCGAGCATGGCGTCCCAATCGTCGAGACTGCCCTTTTCAATAGGGTCTAAACCATGGGCATTTCCCGCATTATTTATGAGAATATCGATATCCTGAAACTTGCCTTCTAAACCGTCTATGGCTTCTTGCACTTTATCACGCTCACGCACATCGAAGTTTAAACTAGTGACTTCGCAACTAATTGAGAGTTCGGCCACCAACTCGTCTAATCGCTCCTGGCGTCTCCCGCACAAGATTAATCGGTAGGCACCTTCATTAGCCAATCGTTCGGCGCAGGCTTTTCCAATTCCGCTGGTAGCGCCACTAATTAAAACAGTTTTCATGATCTATTTAACTTAAGTTCAGAAATAGCTTCTTCACTTGGTTTGATATCAAGTACCCGCAATTGTAAAGAAACATTACCTCTAAATTCGTTTAAATCTAAGTGAAATGCTACTGATATGGCTTCAGATTGGGGTATCCAATCTAAATGAGCCGCCATTCCAAAGCCAATTCCATCGAAACTTAATCCGCTTTCGGGATCGCAGATACTTAGCTTTAGGTGGCTTCCATCTTTACCCACTTTTCGAGAACCGGCGTCAACCAGGTTATGCATAACCAATACTGGCGACATATTTTCGGGTCCAAAGGGCCCACATCTCTGGATGAGCCGGTATAGCTTTGGTTCTATATCGGATGGCTCAAGCAATAAGTCAATGTCTAAGCTTGGTTGTCGTTGTTCCTCTTTAATCCGCTTTTTGACCGCCTTTTCGAAGGCCGCCGCAAAGTCTTCTAACTTTTCTTCTTTTAGGGTCATGCCTGCCGCAGCAGGGTGACCGCCAAATTGCTCTAGATGCTCTTCGCAATCCAAGAGCGCCTCATAGACATTAAAACCCGATACCGAGCGCGCTGAGCCGGCCCATTTTTCTCCCGATTTAGTAAGGACAATGGTGGGTCGGTAATAACTTTCGATAAGGCGAGAGGCAACAATGCCTATTACTCCTTTATGCCAATGTGGTTTATAGACTACCGTACTATAAGACTCTGCTGCTTTTTCTTCAATGAGGGCTAGGGCTTCGGCCGCTATTTCTTGATCTAGGCTCCGGCGCTCCTGGTTCCTTTGGTCGATTTCAGCTGCGATGGTGTTTAGACTACTAAGATCGGAACCACTTAACAGGTCTACTGCTTTGCGACCATGATCAAGCCGTCCAGCAGCATTAATACGAGGAGCAAGAATAAAGACTAAATCGCTGATCGTAAGCTGACGATTAGCCGCTTCTGCTATTTCTAAGAGGGCTGCCAAACCCGGACTTGGAGCTTCATTAATTTTCTTTAGACCATAAAAGGCGAGGATGCGATTTTCACCGGTCATGGGAACAATATCCGCGCCAATGCTAAGGGCTAATAAATCCAATAAATCCCAATAATGCTCTGGTTTTCCTTGCCATGCTTCACAGAGAGCTTGAGCTAATTTAAAGCCAACGCCACAACCACTTAAGCCTTTGTAAGGGTAGGAGCAATCCTCTCGTTTTGGATCGAGGACCGCTACCGCTGCAGGTAAGGTCGGACCAGGAGTATGGTGGTCACAAATAATGAAGTCGATGCCTTTTTTCGCAGCATACTGTACTTTATCAACTGCTTTAATCCCGCAGTCCAAGGCAATAATTAGGGTAACCCCGTTTCGTTCAGCTTCATCTATTCCCGCGTAGGATACACCATAGCCTTCCTTATAGCGATCGGGGATGTAAGTAATTAGTGCGGAGTGGTAATGATTCAGAAAAGAGCTTAAGAGTGCAACTGCAGTTGTACCATCTACATCGTAGTCGCCGTAGACCATGATTTTTTCTTGTCGCTCACGAGCAGCATTAATCCGAGCAACGGCTTTATCCATATCTTTTAAAAGCCAAGGATCATAAAGGTCATCTAGGCTAGGCTTAAAGAACTTCTTGGCGCTCTCAAAATCGCTGATTTTTCTTTGCGCTAGCAATTGCAAGATGGGAGCAGGAAGATCGAGCTCGGCCTTTAATTTTTCGATGCTATTGGCGGCAGGTGCTTGCGGCGCGAGCCAGCGATATTTTAGATTGGACCTCACAAAAGCGAAGGTAAACTAGTGGCTAGGATGCTGCAAGGGAATTGAATTAACAAGTAAGAGATAAAGGTTTAATTAAACCTAATAAGCTTTAGGCTTCCCCGTGATTTTTTATCTGGGCATCAATAGAATACTTGTGTAAAAGCTGGAAAATTTCGTGCACCATTTCATCATCGAGCTTCATTTCTTTCGCTTGGTCTTTGCGGTTTTCAAGGACCTTAAACCAGCGCTTCATTTGAAAGATTGTGGCTTGGTTTTCATATTTGACTGGCCCAATTGCTTTCGCGATTTCTAACCTTTTGCCAATCCATCGCAGAATCTCCAAATCAATTTGATCAATTTCGGAGCGCAGCTCTTCCAGTTTAGCAATAAAACGACGGTCATCAATGGCCTCATCACGATGTTCCAAGGCTTGGTAAACTGCGTTTAGGTCTGTAGGCCTCAATTGCTGACGTGCATCACTGAGTGCTTTTTCGGGTTGGATATGACTTTCTACAATTAGTCCGTCCATACCTAAGTCGAGAGCACTTTGGCAGACTTCACCGATTAGTTCACTCTTACCTGCGATATGACTAGGATCGCATAAAACCGGCAATTCGGGGGCAATACGGCGGAGTTCAAAAAAAACCTCCCACTTTGGCTCATTGCGGAAAGGCTGACTTTGATAGGCGTAAAAGCCGCGATGTATAGCAGCGAGTTTCTTAACTCCTGCTTGGTTTAATCGTTCCAGGGCACCAAGCCATAGGCCTACCTCAGGATGAATTGGATTTTTAACAAAAACGGGTATGTCCACTCCTTTGAGGGCATCCGCGATTTCTTGTACATAAAATGGATTAACGGTGGTCCGTGCTCCAATCCAAAGCATGTCAATTTCAGCGTTAAGCGCCTCTTCAACGTGCTGGGCATTGGCCACTTCAGTGATAACCGGAATATCGTGTTCTATGCCTGCCTGCTTTAGCCATTTTAAAGCCGGACTCCCAATACCTTCGAAAGAACCAGGCTTGGTACGAGGTTTCCAGACTCCACCTCTAAAAGCGCTAACTAGTCCACTTTCGGCTAAGCCAGCCGCGGTCGCCATCATTTGTTCCTCGCTTTCCACACTGCAAGGTCCAGCAATAAGTAAGGGATCCGACTTCAGCTTGAGCCAAGTCTCAATTTTTTCAATATCCATTAATCTCTTTTCCTACCAATAATATAAGTCGATTCGACCTATTTTGGTTCATGTAAAACGAGAAGGGGTAAGGTGCTGTGGTAGGCTAGGCGGCTGGTCATGCTGCGGTGAAACAGCCCTTCAAAGAAACCATAACGTCGGGTAATTGCAGCGACAATATCCGCTTTCTCTTTAACCGCCTCATCGGTAATGGCTTTTTCCACATTTTCATTGCGCAAAATGGTGAATTCAATGTCCACTCCGTCTAGCTCTGAACGATAAAAATCACGGCTTCCATCTACCGGCGCTTTATCACCTTGTACGTGAACGATGTCTATTTTAGCCTTATTGGCAAGAGCGAAGGCTCGCAGACGCTGCAAAGGTTGAGACTTTACATTAGGATCAAGATCGCTTGCAAAAACAATTTTCTGGATGGCGTTCAACTCCGCTTTGGGTGGAATTACCAGTACCGGTTTATTGGTGTTTTGAATTACTGATGCGGCATTGGAACCAATTAAAATTTCCTCCAGGCCACTGGCACCTTTGGTTCCCATAATTACCATATCAATATTATCCTGATCGGATACTTCATGAATGAGGCGGATAGGATTACCGAGGCGAACTTGCGTGTCATAGTTATCACCAAAACTGGCTTTAACCTTTTTCTCGAATTCTTCCATATTGCTTTCCGCATTCTCCTTCATCACTTCCAATAGGGAAGTAGTCATTGAGCGGTCGGAATAAGGAAGATCGTAGGCGTGTAAAATAGTCACCTTACCCTCAGTTTGTTTTGCTAAGCGAAAGGCGATTTCAGTTGCCTTGTCGGCATTTTCTGAAAAGTCGGTAGGGAGTAAGATGTTCATTTTTAGAAAATTAGGTTAAATTATCTGGTTTGTGCGTCCACACTAGCTAAGGTAATCATATTTACAATTTCTCGTACCGAGGCACCCATCTGAAGTATGTGGGCCGATTTATTTGCGCCTAATAATAGCGGTCCTAAAGCTTCGGCGGCATCAAAAGATTGCAGCATCTTATAAGCAATATTACCCGCAGCAAGATTTGGGAAAACAAAGCCATTTACTTTTTTATCCACCAGGGTGCTAAAAGGGAAATTCTCCTTGAGCAATTCTGGGGTTAAAGCAAAGTTGGCCTGAATTTCACCATCTACGATTAACTCAGGGTTTTCATGATGTAAAATATCGGTTGCTTTGGCCATAATATCGGCCGTTTTATCCCCATGGTTGGAACCGAAGTTGCTGTAGCCTAATAAGGCAATTCGCGGCGTGAGGTTGATACGTTTAATAGCTTGAGCCAAAAGACGCGTAATCTGCACAACGTCTTCCACACCGGGTTCTTTAATTACCGTGGTATCGGCAAAGAACATCGGGCCTTTCTTAGTTAGCATGATATACATACCTGCGATGCGCTCGACTTCGGGAGCAGTACCTAAAATCTTAAAGATTGGTTTAATCACCTCGGAATAGCGTCGAGTGGTTCCCGAAACAAAGCAATCGGCATCACCCATTTGGGTCATAGCCACCCCGTAATAATTGCGATCACGCATGTATTTTCGGGCCTCGTATAAAGTGATGCCCTTGCGCTGTCTTTTTTCAAAAAGCATTTTAGCGTAAATCTCGCTGCGCTCATTTTCTTCATGCGGGTCAATTACCGGTAAATGCGAAATATCCTCGAGTCCATTTTCGGTAATGAGCTGTTCAATTTTTTTACGACGACCCAGTAATATTGGACGAGCTAAGCCTTCGTCTACTACAATTTGAGCGGCCTTCAAGGTTTTTAATTCATCTCCTTCGGCAAGGACAACCCTTTGTGGGTTTTTGCTGGCCTTTTCTTGCGCCAGACGGATGAATTTATCGTCTCTTCCCAACCTGCTTAGCAGCGATTCGCGGTAGGCATCCCAATCGGTAATTGGTTTCCGAGCAACGCCACTGTCCATCGCCGCCTTAGCTACGGCGGTCGCCACCTGCACAATTAGTCTGGGGTCGAATGGTTTAGGGATAATGTATTCGGGTCCGAACTGTAAATTGCTTTCATTGTAAGCTAAGTTTACAATTTCAGGTACGGTTTCTTTAGCCAAATCAGCAATAGCCTGCGCGGCCGCTAATTTCATTTCTTCATTAATTTTCCGTGCTCTAACGTCGAGTGCACCACGGAAAATAAATGGGAAGCCAAGGACATTATTTACCTGATTAGGATTATCGGAACGACCTGTAGCCATAATGATATCCTTACGGGCCTTTTTAGCCTCGTGGTAATTAATTTCGGGAGTTGGATTCGCTAGGGCAAACACAATCGGGTCTTTGGCCATGGAACGAATCATTTTAGGGCTTAAGATGCCGCCTACAGATAGACCAACAAATACATCGGCATCTACCAAGGCTTGTTCCAGGGTGTCATGCTCTGTTTCACGCTGGAAGTATTTCTTCTCTTCGTTAAGGTCGCTACGCCGGGTGTTTATAATCCCTTTGCTGTCGGCCATTAAAAGGTTTTCGGCTTTAACGCCGGATGAGATAAAGAGCTTAGCGCAGGAGCTTGCACTGGCACCGGCCCCATTGAAGACTACTTTCAGGTCTTCTAAGTTTTTACCCACACATTCGGCGGCATTGTATAGTGCGGCCGCGGTAATTATTGCCGTTCCGTGCTGGTCATCGTGCATTACAGGAATATCCAGCTCTTCTTTAAGGCGTTCCTCAATGTAGAAGCAATCCGGAGCTTTTATGTCCTCCAGGTTAATACCTCCGAAAGTAGGCGCAAGGGCCTTCACCGTTTCTACAAATTTCTCGGGATCCTTTTGGTCGATTTCGATATCAAAAACATCAATATCGGCGAAGATTTTGAAGAGCACCCCTTTTCCTTCCATCACCGGTTTACTGGCTTCGGGTCCAATATCCCCTAAGCCTAGCACGGCAGTGCCATTGGAAATAACCCCTACCAAATTACCTTTGGCGGTGTATTTGTATACATTTTCAACATCGTCTTTGATCTCCAAACAAGGGTCAGCAACGCCAGGAGAATAGGCAATAGAGAGGTCCCTTTGCGAATTACTTGGCTTGGTTGGTACCACCTCGATTTTCCCTGGTCTACCTTCCTGGTGATAGGCCAGGGTGTCTTTCTTACGAATCTTTGTGGCCATATTTTAAAATAAAAAGTTATTGTTGGGGTAGCGGCGAGCGTGTATCTCTGCTACCGTTTCATAAAGTCGGTTTCTCAGATCTTCAACATTTTCTTTTTCGGTGGCCGAAATGAAAACTGCTTGTCGATCGGTTCTAGCAAACCAAGTAGATTTCCAGTCCTCTAAGCTAAAGTGCCGATTGTTTTCGGGTTCACTAAGATCATCCGGATCTCTATTTTCGGGGACGTAGGCGTCTATTTTGTTGAAGATCATAATGGTTGGTTTTTCCTGCCCATCGATTTCGGCAATGGTACGGTCTACCGTTTCTAAATGTTCCTCAAAGTTAGGGTGCGAAATGTCCACCACGTGTAACAAAACATCCGCTTCACGCACTTCATCCAATGTAGATTTAAAGGACTCTACTAATTGGGTGGGCAATTTGCGAATAAAACCTACGGTGTCACTCAGCAAGAAAGGGAGGTTGTGGATTACAACCTTCCGCACGGTGGTATCGAGGGTAGCAAAAAGCTTGTTTTCGGCAAATACTTTGGATTTACTCAAAAGGTTCATCAGGGTCGATTTACCAACATTGGTATAGCCCACCAGTGCTACCCGTACCATGCTACCCCGATTGGAACGCTGAATAGCCATTTGCTTATCGATTTTCACCAATTGTTTTTTCAAAAGGCTAATCTTATCACGGATAATACGTCGGTCGGTTTCAATTTCTCGCTCCCCTGGGCCCTTCATACCAATACCCCCTTTTTGTTTGCTAAGGTGGGTCCACATATTGGTGAGTCGGGGTAAAAGGTATTGGTATTGAGCCAACTCCACCTGGGTACGCGCATAGGATGTTTGTGCCCGGGCAGCAAAAATGTCGAGAATTAAATTGGTGCGGTCTAGGACCTTTATATCGAAAAGCTTCTCAACATTCTTAATTTGAGAGGGAGACAGCTCATCGTCGAAAATGGCAATATCGGTTTCATTAGCCTTAATGTAAGCTGCGATTTCCTCCATTTTACCCGTGCCAAGGAAGGTTTTAGGGTTAGGGCGATCCAACTTTTGGGTAAAACGATTTTGCACGTCGGCCCCAGCCGTATCAGTCAAGAAAGCTAATTCGTCTAAATATTCATCGAGTTTTTCTTCGGTTTGGAATTGGGTTACCACTCCGATGAGGACCGCCTTTTCGCGACGGTTTTCAACTTTAGTCTTTTTTTCAAGCATATATTAAGCTAGCCAGGCGTCCCATGGGATACGGCTAAGGGCCAGGATTAGTCCTAGACCGTAAAAAATACCGAGGCTTCGAAATTTCTTTTGATCATTTGCGGCGCGTTTAGCGCGAGAATAGCCAATAGTAATAAGGGTAACAGCAATAAGCATTACCAAAATATGCTCCACTGCATATAAGCGCATTACCGAGTCTTTCATAAAACCCTCTACCGAAGTGTAGACAAAGCCTCTAGGTCCAACAAAGTAAAGTGCCAAGCCTACCAATAATTGGATGTGGGTAAGGATTAGAGTAATAAGTGCGACCCGTTTGTCGGTGGCAGTAAAGGGGGCGTTTTTAGCTTTGGCTAAGAAGCGAATACTGGCCACCAATAATGCGGTTAGTAATATATAGGGGAGAAAGGAGTGTAAGTGCTGAAGTCCGGTAATCATATTTAATAAACTTTCCCGCAAAGGTAAAGTTTATCAGCTTGCTCAAGAAAGCCTTAAACCGCTTCGCTCTGGTTTTTTTGCAGCACTCCTGCAAGGGAGTTCTCTACGTATTCACGTTTCGCTTTACTTAGGAAGTATAAGTCGAAATGCCGTAGTTTTTTATCGCCGGTGCTAGAGTTTACGGTTAGAGTAAGTTTATAGCGAAAAAGTCCTTTTTCTACCTGAAAATCTGAAAGTATGATTTTAGCAAACTCATAATGCTTATGACGCGGGCTTTCTAAAAATGAAAGCACGAGACTTTTCGTGTCGATATGAATAATCTCATATTCATCTTCGTAGGAAAAGAAACTAAAACGAAAGATAGCCAAGACTAAAATAACTAGTCCGGCTCCTATCGCCAATTCGTGATTGGGGAATAAATCGCTTAAACTGCCAGGTAAGAATGATAAGGCAATGTCAAAGGCCATTAAGCCTAAAAGAATCACCAATACCCAACGCATGGCAACAAAAAAACCTTTATTGCTAACTTTCATTAATCAAATAAATAGGCGAAGATTAAAAGGGCTAAATATTGTAGATATGCCTTCTGAAAATCTAATCCAGCAAAATTACTAGATATTTTGAATTTTTCCAGAATTCCTCGCTATTAGTAATGTTAATGGCATTTATCAATTCGCCATTTTTTTCAAATACGTACGAATCGCTAGAATGGTTTGTTACCAATTCAACTTTTTTATAATTGTTTCCAAAAGGAATTTGCGAGGTTTTTCTAATATCTATTTTGGTAAAGTATTCTTTGTTAAAGTCTTCTGCTAATGTTTTTGTGCGTCCGATACCGATAAAGCCCCCTTCTTTATCTACCACTCCAGCTTCTTCCAACTCTTTGTAGCTGCCAAAGGTGTAGTAGACGGTATTAAGCTCATTCTCTTTGTCTTCGATAATCTTTTTCTGAGCCATGGTTGCTTCGGTAAGCATGCCAACCCTTGAGTTAAGTTGGTCCATTTTAAAGTTCATATTAGCCAGGTCCTCTTTAAGCAGGGTGATCTCCTGGTCTTTGGCTTGGATTTGGCGATTTAAATTCTCCACCATGCGCAAGTATTTACGACCTTCTGCTTTGCTATTGCTCAATTCTTTTTTTAACTGAGCTAAGGCAGACTTGTTATCAATAAGAAGTTGATTTATTGCGTCTACATCTTGAAGCACTTTTTCTCGAGCATCGGTGGTTGTCTCTAAATTCCCTGAACTTACTTCGCGAATCGCTTCTTCACGGCTCCGGATAGAGTCTAAATTACTTTGCACCAAATCAAAGGTTTCAATGAAATTGGTGATGGTAGAGTCTTGTTCAGCACTCTCGGTCTTAACTTTCGCCAGCTCATCTTTTAGGCGAATATTTTCGTCTTTTATATCCTGATTACATGCACTAAGGGCAAAAATTGCCACTAAAATTAGGCTTGGTAAGTTCTTCATATTCAGTAATCTATTTATTCCTTGCGAGTCTAAGGTACTCAATTAATCCTTTAGTGCTAGCGTCTTTTTCCACCTTTTCTTCGTTGCTGAGTAGGGGCAGAATAGTGTTGGCTAACTGTTTTCCTAATTCTACTCCCCATTGATCAAAGGAGTAAATATTCCAAACGACACCTTGCACAAAAATCTTATGCTCGTAGGCCGCAATTAATGCTCCTAAACTTTCGGGATCCAATTTTTGGCCAATAATACTCGTGCTTGGGCGGTTGCCTTCAAAAACTCGGAATGGGGCTACCTTTTCGATTTCTGCAGCACTCGCTCCTTTGGCTTGCATCTCTGCTTTCACTTCTGTTAAACTTTTACCCATCATAAGGGCTTCGGTTTGGGCTAAGAAGTTTGAAAGCAGTTTGAGGTGATGGTCCCCCATTTTATAGTGACTCTCGGCAAAAGCAATAAAATCGGCCGGAATTAATCGGGTGCCTTGGTGCATTAATTGAAAAAATGCATGCTGTCCATTAGTGCCAGGCTCTCCCCAGATTATAGGACCCGTCTGGTAATTAACTTTATTGCCATTGCGATCAATATACTTTCCATTACTTTCCATATTTCCCTGTTGGAAATAGGCCGCAAAGCGATGCATATTTTGGTCGTAGGGGATAATTGCCTCTGACTCGGCTCCCAAGAAATTCACATTCCAAATTCCTATTGCCGCCATTAGCATGGGAATATTTTCTTTAAAAGGCTGTTCCTGAAAATGTTGGTCCATTAAGCTTGCTCCTTTCAAGAAAGCGGCAAAGTTTTCAAAACCTAAACCGCAAGCGAGACTTAAGCCAATTGCCGACCATACCGAATAACGTCCGCCTACCCAGTCCCAGAAAACAAACATGTTGTCCAAGTCAATGCCAAAGGCCGAAACCTTCTCTGCATTGGTGGACACTGCTACAAAGTGCTTGGCAATATCGGACTCAGAAGCGGAGGAAGCTAAAAACCATTCCCTTGCTGAATGGGCATTGGTCATGGTTTCTTGAGTAGTAAAGGTTTTGGAAGCTACAATAAAGAGGGTTTCTTCGGGATTTAACTCTTTTAAGGTCTCCGCGATATGAGCTCCGTCTACATTGCTAACGAAATAACAGTTTAGATGGTTTTGATAGGGTTTAAGGGCTTCGTAAACCATCAAAGGCCCTAAATCACTACCACCTATACCAATGTTAACAATGTTCTTAATGCTTCTCCCCGAAAAACCCTTCCAGCTTCCCGAAATAATTCTTTCGGAAAAACCTTGCATCTGACTAAGAACCTTTTCTATTTCAGGGTTAACCGCTTTTTCGTTTACCCTAATTTCTTTTCCCTTGCTATTGCGCAGGGCGGTGTGCAAAACCGCCCGGTTTTCAGTTTCATTTATCGCTTCACCGCTAAACATCGATTTGATTGCCGCATCGACTTCACAATCGGTAAAAAGCGCTTCTAAAAGTGTTAAAGTCTCCTCGGTAATACGATTTTTGGAAAAGTCAAATAATAAATCTTGGTGCTTGCGCGTATATTTTTCGAAGCGATTGCCTTCTCTATTAAAAAGGTCCTGAAGGCGGTCCTTCACAGTGTTTTGCTGATGCTCCTTGAGTTTAGCCCAAGCTGGACTATTGGTTGGATTTTTCTTAGATAACATATCTAGTAATTCTGTTAGCGAAATTAATCTTCCTTATTATTTTAGCCATGAAAAATCAGACCCTTTGAATAACTATCCTCTCTCAAAAGTGCGTTTCCCCAGAGCGGAAGCCAATTCCTTTTCAAAAACCTTACGTCAGCGTGTAAATCAGTATTTTAAGGAAAACCATTTAAGCTATAAGGCTAATGCCTTGATGAAGCTTAAAACGGTGAACATGCTGGCTATTTATTTTGTGCCCTTTATTTTAATGCTCATTTTCGATCCTTCTGCATGGTTGGTATTGCTTCTATTTGCGGTTATGGGATTTGGTATGGCAGCGGTAGGGATGTCGGTAATGCACGATGCGGCTCATGGAGCTTACCATAAGAGTCCGCGTATTAACGACCTCATAGCTTCGAGTATCTACCTAATTAGCGGGAACCTCACTACTTGGCGATTACAGCACAATGTATTGCATCATACTTATACAAATATCGAGGGATTGGATGATGATCTAGATACCCGCGGTTTATTGCGTTTACATCCCGATCAGGTGCATAAAAAAATACATCGCTTCCAAGTATGGTATGCACCCTTGTTGTATAGTCTACTTACCTTGAACTGGGTGGTGATGAAAGATTTTTCACAGTTAATTCGCTATCAGAATGAAGGGGTTGCGAAATTAAGTGCTAAGGATTTACGCGCCGAATGGATCAAATTAGTAGCTACTAAGCTGTTGTACTTCGGTCTATTCTTAGTATTACCCATTGCCCTATTATCAGTTTCTTGGTGGGTACCGGTATTGGCCTTTGTAATTATGCACGCTATTGCCGGTTTCATCTTAAGCTTTGTGTTCCAGTTGGCTCATGTTGTTGACCATGTACAAACCCATAGCCTTCCGGCGGATGAGAGTCCGATGCAAGATGCCTTCCTAGAGCATCAATTACAGACCACTTCTGACTTTGCTCGCAGAAGCAAAATAATTGGCTGGTTTGTAGGAGGCTTAAACTTCCAGGTAGAGCATCACTTGTTCCCTCATATTTGCCATATCCACTATCCGGCAATTAGCGAAATCGTTCGCAAAACGGCTGAGGAGTTTGGATTACCTTATTATGAGCATAAAACCTTATGGCAAGCGGTAAAAGCCCACTTGCGTAGTCTTAAGATTTACGGTCAGCCTAGTATGGCCTAACCGTTTACCGCTACTACTTCCTTAATTTGGCCTGGGAGCATTTGCTTTAGCATGCTTTCTATGCCACCTTTTAAGGTTGCAGTGCTACTTGGGCAGCCAGAGCAAGCACCTTGTAAAAGCACGCTCACCACGCCTTCTTGATGATCCAAGAACTTAATGTTACCACCATCATTGGCAACAGCCGGTTTTACATACTCATCGAGAAGCTCCACGATTTTCTTGTCGATTTCCTCCCAGTTTTCTTGCGGTTTTTCCTCGGGATGGATAGCGCCAATACTTTCTTTGGCTTCTGTGCTTTCCTCTTTTTGGATAAGTGCAGATTCATCCAACACTTGATTTCCTTCTTGCAAGAAGTCACGAATTAACTCACGTAATTCTAGAGTTACCTCTTCCCATTCGACAATGTCAAATTTGGAGATGGCAATGTAATTGGCGCTTATAAAGATCTCCTTAACGAAAGGAAAATGAAATAAGCGAGTGGCTAGGGGAGAAGGCTTTGCTTCTTCAATATTGCGGAATTCAACCGAGTCCAGCTCGATTAATCTCTTATTAGCTACAAATTTCAATACCGCCGGATTGGGGGTCATCTCGGCGTAAATACTCACGGGAATCTTATTAGTTTCCATGGCTAAATTTTTTGCAAAGATAAAAGAGCCGCTCACCTTCTTACTCATTCATTTGTTTTTAATTTGAAGCCATAAACATTATTGATATGGCTCTTATTAAAGCGGTAAAAGGGAAAACTCCCCAGTTGGGCAAGGATTGTTTTGTGGCAGATAACGCCACTTTAGTGGGTGACATTAGCGCCGGGGACCAATGCAGTTTCTGGTTTAATAGTGTCGCTAGAGGCGATGTGCACTATATAAAGATGGGCAATAAGGTAAATGTACAGGACAATGCCACCTTACACTGCACCTACGAAAAGCACCCCTTAAACATAGGCAATAATGTTTCGATTGGTCACAATGCTATTGTACATGGCTGTACCATTCACGATAATGTTCTCATTGGCATGGGAGCCATTGTAATGGATGCATGCGTAGTTGAGTCTAACAGTATTGTAGCCGCCGGAGCAGTGCTTTTAGAAGGCACTAGAGTGCCCTCGGGATCGATTTTCGCCGGTGTGCCTGCAAAAAAGGTAAAGGACATTACGCCCGAATTAATTTCAGGTGAAATAGATCGAATTGCCAATAATTATGTGATGTACAGTTCTTGGATAGAAGACCCCGAATAAGCAAGTACTGGCTATTGTAAAATTGAAATAGCATAATCTATATAAGCATCTGTACCCCCCGCCAAGACTGCGGGATCTAAATCGAATGCCGTATCAGGCGGAAGCCCATTTTCTATATTAAAACCATTGGGTAAGAAACTGCGACTTACCGAGAAACGATAGCGCCAGCCATTAGGTAATTCATAATCGGCAGGAATTCCGCCTCCCCCGCCCGTAGTATCTCCTACGTGGGTAAAATTGTCTAAGCTTTTGGATAGGGCGGTAAAGGTATTTGTAGCCGAGTAACAACGGGCATTGGTGAGTAAAACCACGGGTTTATGGTAGCGAAAATTACCTTGGGGCTGAATGCTATACTGGAGGCTGTTACCGAACTCATTGGCACCCGGACCTATTTTCTCATCCTGGATTAAAGCTACTTCCTTACTGGTCGCAAATCGACCGGCAAGTCGGAAGGTGTTATTAAGACTACCACCACCATTATGACGCAAATCTAGGATTAGCCCTTTAGTGTCTTTTAAGTACTTAAAGACCTCATCGATTTGTTCACCACTAAAGCTACTGCTAAAGCTGGCATAATGGATATAAGCAATACTGTCGGCTAGAATGGCATATTTAAAGCCTCCGGTAATTTGGTAGTTATCACCCAGGTAAAAGCGCTCTACTATATCTTCATTATAGTTATCGGGCGAGTTTAGATACCACTCCCAATTACGATTTAGGTTAAAAGGACTAATTAGATTAACGTGACCGTCACGCAATTGATAAAGTAGGCTGTCCATTAGGCTAAAAAGCTCGCGGTCGCTCAAATCTGGGTAGACCATAGACCGGTATTGCTTGCCCAGTTGTTCCCAGTCGATATTCTTGTATTCGAAAAAACTGTATCGTTCGCCTATGGTTTTATGCAGGCTATTGAAATTCGCCAGCGGAGTCTGCTGAGGATCTTCTGGCATTAATGCTTTTTCGCAAGCTTGAAGACCAAGAATTGTAGTCAAGATGATAATTAGCCGCCTTCTCATAATTTGAAAAATAGTTGAAGGTTTATTTGATGCTGCGCGAAATAGTAGGGATTAGGCCGGCTGGCCTTTAAATATTCCCAGTGGTAAGAAATTCGGATTTGATTGCCATTGGCTCGATGCCAAATAAAACTATGTCGGAAATCCATCTGCCAAGCATCTCCCCATAGCTGATGGTCGACGAAACCCGGCGTTCCTGCCACAAGTTGTCGTGTAAAACTAGGCCTTAGATAAACGGTGGAAGCGGGAATGTTTAACTCCGCTTGGTAAGACCAGTTAAAGTCTTTTCCAAAAATACGATCCCTTCGGGTGTAAGTATAGGCCACGCTTGGTCCAACTCCGAAAAAGGTAGCAAAGCTTTCACTGCTATTGGCAAAGTTTTGTAGCTGGCGGTAATTGAAAAAGTTCTGACTGTAAAGTCCGCCGAATACTTGATGCTTACCACTTTTAAAAGCCAAGTATCGAAGGCTATAATGCAGGCGAGCCGAAAGGTCCAAGCTGCTATTACGATTATCGCCGAATTGGTAGGGATTGCTTAAAGCTGCTCCTCCACCGAGATCTAGATTGCTCATCCAATTACCTTCGAAACTATGCCATCCGAGCATGGCGTTTAGACCGTAGCCACGATAGGGAATGGGACTCTGGAACTCATCAATTTGACTGATACTACTACCTCCTAAGGCATAGAGGATATAATTACCCTGAAGCTTTTCTTGAGCACTTACCCTTAAACTTGATAGTAGGAGCACTATGAGGAAGAACCGCTGCATTTACTTTAAGCGAATTCGGATACTTTGTCTTTCGCGGTGAACGAATAATTGATCGCTCAAATCGGGCGGGCCAAATACACCGCGAGCATCATTGCTGAAGCCGTAAGCTTCGCTTGGGATACCGGTGAAGGTCCGATCTAATTCGTCATTATTATTGGCATCGTGAAAGCAGGCTATCGCATAGGAGCCTTCGGGCAAGTAAAGAACTACTCTTTGTCTTTCGGCACTTTTAACTTTGGCTACCTTTTGCAGAATCACCTTACCCTCCTTATTGCTTACGCGAATCATTAACTTTCCTTCTACCGACTCAATGCCAGAGAAATTGATGACCAGAGGAATATCTTGGGCCTGAATAGAAAAGCTTAAGAGAAATAAAAGAAGGAGACTTAGTCGCAA
This sequence comes from uncultured Flavobacteriales bacterium, assembly GCA_913055685.1. Taxonomy (GTDB): domain Bacteria; phylum Bacteroidota; class Bacteroidia; order Flavobacteriales; family Schleiferiaceae; genus Croceimicrobium. The sequence continues at coordinate 308,586 of CAJXKC010000001.1, read as the reverse complement.
AACTATCGGATCAAGATTACCGAACCTTGTTTTTCCACTTTAACCGAACGACCGTTCCGGTTGTTGTAATTTACCATGTCGATGTTCAACTTGTAAAGGTAAACTCCACCTTTTAGCTGATTGTTGTCCACACGACCGTCCCAAGCGGATTCGGAATCTATTGACTGACTTTCGTAAACTAAACGACCCCAACGGTCAAAAATCTGTAAGTTAAACTTAAGAATTTCACAGTCTTCACTTACCTGGAGTGTAAAGCGGTCATTGATATTATCGCCATTGGGCGTAAAGGCATTGGGGATATACACCGGACAAATTTGCGGTGCATTTGGACTCTGGGGAGCCTGTGCTGAAAGCCCAAAACTTAAACCCAAGAATAGTCCAATTATGTAAAGTGCCTTTTTCATGCTTCTTCCAAAAGTAAGTTTTTCCAAATAAAGGGGAAAATAACTTGAGTTTAATGCGCTTTTCACCTAGTTAAGGTGCCTCGAGTCGATTAATCGAAATCAAGGGTGAGTTTATAACGCATTATTCTGCCATTGCCAGCATCGGCCACGTACACAATCTGATTGAAATAAGCCACCGCCATGGGGTCACGAAATTGCATTAAGTCGCTTCCGGTTCCACCAAAGCTTGCCTTAACATAGCGATCGATTCCTGCGGCTGCGGGAGGGCGCACTCCCTCAAAACCGGTAAAGGAGAACTGGTAAAGACTATCCGTCTCACTATCGACTACAAAAATGAACTGCGTTCCGTCTCCAGCAAGGGTAATGTCCTGAGGAGCCCTAAACTTATTGGGTGAATTAATGAAGCCATCGGCCTGGGAGGTATCTCCAGAGGCTAAAATTCGCGGTTGATACTCGGCTCCGAATTCGCCTTCTACAAATTCTATGTATTGAACTTTTAAGGCATTATCAGACTCCAAAGAGGTGAACAAAAAATCACTACTCGTGGTAGCGGAAAACTGAGGAGGCTGAGTAAGGGTGGTGATGCCCACTGGCTGCTCAAAAAAGTCATTGAAAAAGCCAGAGCTGGTTTGTACAGAAATTGGAGAGATTAATTGATCTAGGTTATTGAAGTACAATACCGCATCATTCGGACCTAAGGGGCCTGAGCTCACTTCAGGATTATTTGGATCGGGGTCAGGGTTGCGCACGTATTGCCGGGTCACATAATATTGGTTGTTTCGGCTGGGGTCCTGACTATTACCAATAACCCCAATCTTGTTTAAGCGCACAAAATCAACCGTTCTTCGAATGGGATTGCTCTGAGTGTAATAAAAGGGATGAACGATAGTATTTACAATCGAAGCATTACCAATATTATAATCCCCGGGGTTCATCCGTAATCGGTAAATGCATGAGAAGGTGAGGAGGGTATCGCCATTACTGGAACTGTACAAACTGTCTTTTGTGCCCACTACTAGTAAGTCAAAGCGACGATCTTGGGCCACCGAACGAGCTCCCGGAATACTCTTTTTGCCCAGTATACGACCCGATTCGTCCATGGCAATAACCTCTTCACTGCCTTCGTCTACGATGTAGATTAATTCGTCAAAACCCGCACAAACGTCTACTGGTTTGCTAAAGTCATCCAGAATAGGGAGTATGGGTACATAGGCGATATCGCGGATGGAATTATCGGGTGGAATGTCGATGAAATCCAAATCAGTTTTCTTGCCTAAATAATCTTCACAGGCGCTTAAGCCAAAAAGGCTGAGGAGGCTTAGGATTAATATCTGCTTTTTCATCGCTCTGCTACATTATTAATATTAAAACGCAAGCCGATGCTGTGCTGTAGCCCAATAAAATTAGTAGGGTTAGCTGCGTAATCTAAAAATAAGGGGTGATTGCCCAGGCGCATTTTCAAACCAATACCAAAAGTGGGAATATGCCGATGGCGCACGCTTAAGCGATAGCCAGCCCGGGTGTAAAAAATATCTCTAAAACGGTATTCAAGGCCCAGGGCATAGTTCTCCGCATTGTCGTTAGGGTGATTCAGCTGCACCGCAGTTAATAAGCTATGATCTCCACTTTTATAGGGTACCATGCTTATTCCCAATTTAAAAATGGTGGGAACCACATTTGCTTCAAGGCCAATGCCCGTATTGCGATTAAAGGTAGTAGGAATGTCGTCATCACTACCCAGGCTCGAGTTTCCACCAAAATTTTGAACCATAGCGGCAAATTTCAGGTCCTTGTAATCGGTTTTGTATAGGAAAGCCACGTCTACAGTGGCGTTACTATTATGGAAACCGGCAATACCTTCATAGATGTACTTCACAGTCACCGCCGAGCTAAATAATTTTGAAAGCTGACGAGCGTAAGTCACTCCAAGCGCAATATTGGCCACCGTTACTACTCGGCCCGTGCCCATGGGTTGAAATTCGGTGCGCTCTTCCATCTCACCACTATTAAGGGCATTAATGGAAAAGCTGAGGGTACTTACCTTATCGTCTAAGGCAAAATTGGTAGCCAAGAAAGATTGGTTCACGCCGCCTCCCAAGAACAAATGGCTAAGGGCGTAGCTATTTTCTTTTAAGTCGGTTAGGGCAGCTGGATTATTGTAGACGCTGTAAGCATCACCTTCTAAGGCAAGGCTTGCTCCTCCTAGTCCGAGGGAACGCGGACTCATATCATTTTTTAGGAAGCTTAAAGCGGATAGACCTGCTCGCTCACCTCCGTAATTGGGCAGAATTTGTGCTCCTAAATCCACCATTAGGAGCAAGAATAATAGGCTATATATTAACTTCTTCATCACTAAAAGCGGAATTCAATACCATATAAAATTTGACGAGGAGCTAGGTAACGTGCTGGGTTGCGTGGGTCTACCCCACTTTCCTGCGGACCATTATAGCGCGGATCCCGCCAAGTAAGCGGAACGTCATCGCCGTATTCGTAAGCCCGACCAGTAACGGGATTAATAATCTGGGAGTTCTTCGCATTGCTAAGGTTCCGTATTTCCATGCTTACCGACATACCGCGGCCTCCTTTTAATCCGAGCGGAATATTGTAGCGTAATTTCAAGTCTATATTATGCCAGGGTGCAGCCTGGTTCGCCAAAAATTGGTCGATAATAGGCTCGTAAACAGGGCGGCCCAATTCATTTACCTGGGTTTGTCTTTGGGGGGTATACCTAAAACCTGAGGTAAACTGATAGCTTAAAAAGGCGCTAAATCCGCTTAGGTCAAGTCCGAAAATAGGCAGGGTACTATCCGGCGCGAAGATGATTCCAGTGTTGATGTTCCAGGGGCGATCAAAGGCTAGAAATTGTTCTCGACTTAAGGCTACCTCACCATTTTGTTCAATTTGCAGAGAGGATTCCCGGGCCGAATTTGATTTACCTCTCGCTACTTGATAGGCCACATTCGCAAAACTGGTAAAGTACTGCCCGATGCGGTAGTTTAATCCCAATTCTACCCCGTAGATATTGGCGTAATCTTGGTTGATGTAAAAGTTTTTGGTGGTAGGCCTTCCGGTTTGGTCCAGAACAATAACACGGCGCGATACGATGTAGTCGAAGCGATTATTATTGTAGGCGGTAAAGCTCATGGCCAGGTCCTTACTGAGCTTTGACTTTAAGCCAATTTCATAACTCACATTAACCTCGGGATCTAAATCGGGGTTACCCAGAGAAGCTAAGAATGAACGGTCTTGGTAAGTAGGGTCTAGGCCTGCGTAAACGAATCGAGGATGCGGTAGGCGCATGCTGTGTCCGTAGTTGAAGTACAATACATTGTTCTCAGTAACCGGGAAGCTCACATTGATTTTAGGTAATAAGCGAGCTTTCCAACGTAAACCAAAGATTTGGGTGGTCTTGTCGAGGTAATCTTCACGTACCTGATTTATTACCGGGGCGCTGGGGTCGTTTACCGCGTCATCGGCAAACTTACCTGGGGCCCAAAAATTCATCCGCAGTCCTAGGGTCGCGATAATACCCTTATAACTGATTTTATCTTGCAGAAATAAACCACTTTCTACCGGATTTACGCGCCAGATATCATTGCTAGAGCCAATGCTTACCGATTGGGTAAAGGTGCTGTCGTTTATTTTGATGGGCGCTCCCACCCAAGGGCGGGTAACGTCAACCCACTGATATTCGGTAAAGGTATTTTGAATACCAAAGCTGACTTCATTACTTTGATTTGGGATCCAGGTGGCTTTGGCATTGAAGGTATATTCCTCGACATAGTGGTCGTGCCAAGTCGGAGTTATACCGCCATTATTCACCAATCCATTGCCTACCGAAACGTAATAAGTTCCTCTGGGGTCGCCCGGATTAAAAATGGCGATAGGGTAGGAAATGATATGTTCCTCATCCAAAATTTGATCGACCGTTTCGGTGCGGAAGGGCCTTCCATTAGCATCTGCTCTAAGATTGGTAAACAGGCGCCCGGCCGAGAAATTTATACCCCAACGTTTATTAATTAAGTGGTTTAGGTTTAGTGCAGTAAGATTGGAATGATGAGTATAAGTGGTAGCATTGTCTAAATTATTGCTACGAGTATACTGAAAACCAGGGGTAAGGATAGCGTCGAATCCAACGATTTGTAAGGTTCGCGTATTCTGGTTTATGTTTAAAGAATGCTGATTGGTTAAAGTAAGCTTGGTACCCGAAGCTAAACGATAGGCCAGTTTTACAGTATTGGTGTAGGAGTTGGTGTAACGCGGTGCCCAGAACTCGGGATTCTGAGTAAACAGCGAGCTCTTTAACTGATTGGCGGTGGTACCAAAATACTCATCAGTAAAGTAGGCGCTACCACTTACAAAAAGGGTCATTTTCTTCTTAGTACCCGGAATGGGCAGTCCCATATTTAACTCAATTCGGTCGGTATTAAAGCTACTGGCAATGTCACTATTACCAAGGTTGTCGCGCTGGTAGCTTCCGCTGATTTCAAATTTTTCACCTCCCTCGCGAATTTTGGTATTTACTACTCCGGAACTACCGCCACCAAATTCGGCGCCTACGCCACCGGTTACCAGATCGATGCTTGCTACGGAAGATGAGCTTACATCTACTCCAAAACCGGTTCCGGCTAAAGGATCCTGAGCGGAAATACCATCTACAATGTATTCGGTTTCATAAACCCGTGCTCCCCGTATTTGCAAGCCATCCTGAGTTTTAACAACCCCAGCTTGCATTTCCAACACTTCCTGTACATCACGCACATTCATCTGAGCTATTTGCTCTTGGGCGATGGTAATCTCACTGGAAGCGGCTTCTAAGTTTATTTGTCCTTTTTTACCTACAACGGTTACTTCATTAAGGGATTCGGACTGCTCCTTCAATTTGATTTCTAATACCTTAGCCTCTCCAGGCTCAAAGCTAATACCGGTAAAGAGCTTTGTTTCGTAGCCGATGAAGCCCACTTTTATAGTGTAGTCTTTGGGCTTAATTTCATTGATGACATAATTGCCATTGAAGTCGGCGGCAGCTCCTTTATAGGTACCTACGAGAACTATATTGGCACCAATTAAGGGCTCGCCGGTAATGGCATCTTTTATACTGCCACTTAGACTAGCGGTTTGCTCGTCTTGAGCAGACATTTGAAAGCCTAAGCAAAAGGCAAATAAGGTGAAGAGTACTTTAAAATTCATTGCTAAAGATTTCACCGATTAATTGTTCAACATCTCCCGCATTGCGATCGAAGCGATGCAATTCCATACAGAAGAATACCTGAGAGATCTTATTATTTCGTCGTCGAACGGCCGCAACTACATCGGAACTGCCATTCCATCCGCGAATCTTGGTTAATTGTGCGCGGTAAAAGTCCTGGGCGTCTGCCGAACTTACCATGGGTACCACTCCAAATTCAACATTGGTGGGCTGAAGGCTAGGGTACAAGGTGGTGTCTACCAAGGAGACCAAGGCCGAGTCGCTAACAATGCGCACCTGTGAACCCGGCACGGTGGTAACTACTATATCGTCGATGGGGTAAACCGAGCGCGACTCACTCAGGTCCTGGGTGGTGGTTAATTGAGTTGTAAGGAAGTACTTTCCACCATTATCGGTGAAACGCTGTACAATGGGAGCAAGGTAATCCAGTAAAGGTTTCTCCTCACCGGTAACGGCATTTCTAAAATTAGTGGCGGGGATATTTATAAAGCTCTTGTTGTACTGATCGAATATTAATCGAACGGTAGGGTCAAAGTATTTAGGCAAATTGGCTCCTTGATTATAGCCAAAATTGAGAAAGTCGTAATTAATGGAATTGCTCTGCAAATAAGCGCGGTACTCTGCGGTGGTAGCGCTATTGTGGCCAGAGATCCAAAGGGTGCTTATTCCGCTTTGCTTAGCACGGAAATAAAATACTTCTGAAGTGTCTACATCACTCACTGCATCGGCAATGTCGAAGGAACGAATGTAAACGCGGTTACTGTCATTAACCCGCATGCCATTAATGCTTAAGCTGGCTGGGGCGTTTGAATTCCCGTAATAAATAGCGCTAGTGGCTTCTCCACTTTGCACGCTGGTGTCGGGTAGGAAGGTGATAAGGTTCTGACTGCGATCAATCTCCACCCAATCGCCATCATTGATTTTCATTTCTACTGATTTCAAGGTGCTGTTTCCATCTGGATCTGAAGCGTTCCAGAAAAAAGTAGCCGCAATAAAAGCAGTATCCGATGGACCTCTATCATCTAGAAAAGCTGCATCGGGAGGGGTGTTAATTAAAGGGACATTTAAAAAGGCCGGTACGGGATCAATATTTCCGTCGTTATCTATCGCTCTAACAAAGAAACTGATGTCGGCCGAATCTTGGCCTGCCGGAATGTCGAATAAAAATACGGAGTCTTGCAACTCGGTGTAAGTCCAATTTTGATTATCAAGCGAAAGCTCATAGGCCTCCACATAGCCATCGGCATCGGTTCCATACCACGAAAGGCGTACCGACGAATTTAAACGATTTTGACCACTGAGGTTTATGGCTTCATAACTAATGAAGGTATCCGGTAAACCGCTTCGGTCTATATCTCCTTTGCGACACTGACTACTAAGACTTACAATTAGTAGACCCGCTAAGAATAGAAATAAATATCGCTGCATGGCTAAAATTAAAATAAGGAGTCCCCACCAAGAGTGGGGACTCCTCAAAAAATTAGTTTCCGATAACTACTTTGTGAGTTTTCACAAATTCACCGTTTTGGCTGCTGGCTTTTAAAATGTATACACCAGGAACCAAGTTATTTACGTCTAATACTTGAATAGACTGAGACTTTTGAGTCTCAAGGATAACACGTCCGTTAAGATCAATGATTTGAACGTTTACCGGTTCACCATTGGTGTTGACCACGTTAACTGTGGTTTTAGCAGGATTAGGATAAACTGCCAATTCACCAATTAGATTTTCGTTGATGCTTACGTTAGTAGGTACGTTACAGTTCGTTGTGTCAAGAGGAGTGCTCAAGTTCACAATGTCGAAGTTGTTACGTGGTAATAATTTGTAGTTACCGAAGCTGTACCAAAGCACACCGTGCATAGCGTCCATAGACATGCCATTCTGGGTAATTACGGCAGGAACCATAAGGTTACCACCGCTGGTTACGTAGCTTGAGTCAGAAATTAAGGAAACGTAAAGGCTAGAAGTAGCACTTGTTCCTGATTGACGACCAGCTAATACACGAGAAGATTGGCTTGAGCCGAAGCTTGGGTCGGTTGCAATGCGGTATTCACCGAAACCGGCGTTTTCATCGCTAACGTAAACCTGACCACCATTAGGGTTCTGATAAGAGATTAACATACCCTCGTACATTTCCATGTCCAAATTAGGATCGGAAGGATCTACTGGAGTAGGCATGATAGTCTGGGTATTGTTAAGACCGATATAACTGTCTACGTTTAAATAAGTAACCCCAAAAGTTTCTTGCACCTGACCAGTAACCTGAATCTCTTGATCGCGGTATACATTATCTAAATCCTGGTTAGGAATTAAAGCAATACCTGCGAAAATAGTGTCGTTAGGATCCTGTAGGTACACATATTCTAAGTCACAGTCGCGACGAGCGGCAGTGATGAATCCACGTACAGTTACGGTCTGGCCTTCGAATACACTTTCGCCGGTGCCATTTCCGCTATACTGAATATCGAAGATGCGTAAACCATTATCACGAACACTGTAGTGATTAACATAAGGATCTACTTGACTAGATGGGCTAGAAGGGAATAATACCGCCGAACCGTCATTGTCTACTGCACGAATGTAATAACGCACTAAAGAACCATCAGCCTGAGCGGGAACGTAGTACTCATAAGTATTACCGCTAGTGTTTACCATGTTTACAGAGGTAAATGATCCGCTTGGAGTGCTGGCATTAGCGCTCCAGAATAATTGAACGGTGTCAATAGTTCCGTCGGCATCAGTAATGTCTGCACTAATCAATACAGAATCACTGCTGCTTGGTACAACCGGGAAGCTCAATACATTAGTAATGCTTGGCGCTGTAGCACCTACTGCATAGTGAGATGTATCGAATGGGTTTATTTCGTAACCGCGTCCAGTACCACCAGTACAACCGTTGGCAGAGTGACGCATAATACCTTTTAGGCTTGAGTAGAAAGTACCTACTGAAGGCGCTACGAAAGATCCAGTACCAGTAGTAGAAGGTGAGTTAGGGTTAACCACGGTGTGAGATGAGGTACGTTGCGCTAAGAAACGGTCGGATACGTTAACCACATTACCATTTGCGTCGGCTACGTTAAAGCTCACACGGTTACCGCTAAAAGGAATTACCTGTACTACGGTTACATTGGTAAGCTCAATAAAGCTGTTTTGCCACCATTCACCGGTTTGTACATTGTTTACGCGTTGGTTGTCGTTAAGGTCACCTGCACTTAGGGCTTTAGGTACAAAAGCAGAAGGCAATAAGTCGCCCGAAGCTAAAAGAGTTACCGAGTTTACATCAATGGTGGTAAATTGCGTGTTACCATCAAACTGCTCTACAACACCGGTTACCTCTACTTTATCACCTTGTAATAGAGCCGTGAAACCTGGGATAGGCTGTAAGTTTCCACTTCCATCGGTGTATACACCCATTACCTCGATACCGCTAAGGGAGTCAACAACTCCGTTGCTTGCGGTGTCAATCATGTAAATGAAAGGACGGTTGCCACCTTGAACAGAACCAGAGGCTACTTCAGATAGACCACCATCGGTTACCACGTGCGCACGAAAGCGAACGGTATCACCTAAATAGGTGGAGGTATCATTACAGGCCGCTAGGTCAATCGGCGTGTTAATTTGTTTGATGCTAACCAAAGGGTAGCTTTGGCCATACATCACTGCTGAACTAATCAGCGCTACACAAAGAGTAAGGATTCTTCTCATTGTCATTTTTAGTTTACTTGATTATCACAAATTTTCCGGTCTTCTTTTCACCAGTATCGAGGTCCTCGACCGAGAACATATAAAGACCCCGACTAATAATTTGACTTTCTATAGATAAAAGGTCCCAGGCATGTTCGCCACCACTAAAGCGGTTTTCACCTGCATCTTCGGCCCCAAAAGTTCGGAACCAACGGGTATCGCTACCATCGTAGTTTTCATCGTGACGAATTTCATCGATGAAGTCGCCTCCCGCAGTATAAATGCGGATTACGCAGCGGGCGGGTAGATTGGCAAATATGATTTTACGACTCTCTTCTTGAAAATTGGACTTTCCTTCCCAAGCAGCGCCATAGTAATAAGGGTTTGGGTAAACGAAGGGTGCATTCGCATCCATGTTTTCATTCGGTCCGGTTCCGGCAAAGGCACGGTAGTTATTGGCTAAGAAACTAGACTCTAAGGATTCCAAATTACTCTCAGGGTTTCCTTCGTCAAAGGCGGTAACGGCCACGGCAAACTGCCATCCATTAGGCACATTGTCAATTACATAGCGATAATGATAAGCAGTAGTGTCGTCCTCAAAGTAAAGCGGCTCGGCTAATTTTATCGAAGTAAAACCGGTCTCATTAAAAAGATTGTTTCCGGCCTTATCGTACTGAGCAATCATGGTGAAATCGCGTGCAAGGTCGGGTACGCCAGTTACATCAAAACCAGTTTTTGATAGGTAAAGACGGTAGCCTTCAAAATCTTGGCGGTTGGATATTGGGTCAATGCTGGCTTCCGCATTATCGGCCCAAAACACTTCAATCTGACCATCGCCCGGTTCAATACGGGTGCGAGGAATATTTGGCGGTGAAGGAAGGATAAAGCGGGTGATCTCACCGTTGCCATCATTATCTTCTCCTGCATCCAGAAGACCGTTAAAATTGCGGTCTTCGCCGTTATAGGCTTGCTGTGCCCAGCCGGCATTGGTAATTAGGTTTTGACGTTGTACTAGATTGTTATCTTGATTGGGATTACCGTCTTCATTTTTCTTCGCGAATACGTAGGCGAAGGAAACTTCGATTACGTCACCCGGACCAAAACTATTGAAGGGTCCCGCCGAAATTAGGTCCGATCGGTTTCCCGCCTGGTTTAATTCTGCTTGAAAATCGCGCCCGCCACAATTAGGGTCATTGGGATTGGTCCAACAGGGATTTTGGTTTAAACCCTGACTCATTTTCTGGTAACGGTCGTTTTCCGATACCGGGAAGGCAAAATCGGCGCTAAAATCGTTAAAAACCCAGGCGTTGTAATTTAAGTCGAACTCATCAAGCTCCCAGCTTCCGCTGATGGGATTGTAATTGGAGTCGAGGTCGGGGTGATGGAAACCTTCCTTATCGGTAGCCCCGAGGAATTTCTGACCCACATAAGATTCAGTAAAGCCCAGGTCTCCGGCCGCATCGTAACAATAGGCCAGGTGAAGGGAGTCCATAAAACCATTGCCACCGCGGTTGTAAAAGGCGGAGCCTCCGGCACCGGCAGGGGTAATGTTTACGTTACGCACCACGGTGTTATTCCAGAGTGCGGTGTAAACATCATCGTAGGTATTCTGACCCTCATTGTAAAAACGCAGGTTTACAATTACCATAAAATCGGTGAAATTGTAGTTCCAGTTATAGGTTTCCATTTCCACCCGCACATTCATTGGGCGCGTATGGTCAGAAATGGGAATCTGCGTGCCAGGAACAACGATGCTTTTGTCGCTGAAAGTAGCTACATAGTCTTGATGCGAAACGGCATTGGGGTCGAAGTAACGACTGTCGAATAAAGACGAACGTTCTTGTAAGCTGCGATCTACGCCAGTAATACTGGTATCGACGTGAAATTCGAATCCGCCACGACCCGGCGCATAACCTTGGGGAGCGTCATAGGCGGAAGTGGAAACCACAAGCTGACCACCATTTTCCTTACCGCCAATCCAAATACCACCTTCAAAAAGGTGTTCTACCCCTGAGCCCGCAGGATATTCGGCACTGGGATTACCGGTTCCATCGCGGTAACCGCGAAAAGCATTTCCAAAAGTACCTAGGTTAGTAACGTTTAAACGAACATTACTAGCATTGGTGGTTTTTTCCTGAAAGCTAGCTTGGGCAAAAAGCCCGGTGCTTGCTAATCCTAAAATAATGGCTAAGCTTAGGATCTTTCTCATAGTACAATTACTTTCCGAGTTTCCGCCCAGTTACCCGCACGAACTTGTATCATATATAAGCCAGAATCCCATGTCTCGCAAGCTATTCTGTGCTCATTTTTATTTTTATTCATTGCCTGATATACCCTTCTTCCTTGCAGGTCGAAGATATTGATTTCCAGCACTTCTCGGCTCAGGATATCCTCCAGACTAATTTCTAAATCTCCTTTTACAGGATTATTAAAACTCCATGAAGACTGCTTTAATTCGCTTTCGCTGATGCCAATCCCCGAAACACTGGCTTCCAGCTCCATGGATACTGGAAGGTGATCACTGAAGAAATAAAGTGAAGAGGCCACCGAAGAAGGTACATCGGTATTGTTATTGGTCGATAAACTATTGTTATAGCTGCCACCATCCTGGCCCACGGTGCGGTAATTGGTGTATGCCAAACCAGCGGTGTTATTGATGATGGCATCCGAGGCCAGAATAAAGTCGAAACGATCGTCCATACCTCCGCCCGAAAAACAACCACCTGAAGAGGAGTGAGTACTCTGTGTATGCACGGTAGCGAAATTACTATTGTTATTCCACGAGCCCAATTGATTAACAGGGTCGTTTAAACTAATGCTGGGGTTGGCATTGTAATTGACCAGGTTTTGAAAGGCCGCTTCACTGGCGCTGTAAACGTTAAAGTCGCCGGCAAAAAGGACATTATCATGACCTAAGTTTTCGATGTATTCCATCACCGCTTCGGTAGCACGGTCTCGCTGACTAGCATCGGCACTACTATTTCCTGCCTTTAAATGCGCTACTCCTATGCTAAGAAAAACGGTGTCGATACCTGGATTACCTAAACCTTGATCTTTAACATATAGATGATAGAAATCGATTACCCGTATGATGGGTACATTGTTGAGGTCCAATTCAATTTTATCCTGGCCGATCAGCGCAAGCTTGTCGCGATTGTACCAAAGCATATTAACCAAGGAGCTCGAACTGTTATTGCTGCTGGCCGCTCTTTGGAAATGGTTAACCCCGTCAACATTTAAGATATCGGCCATTATAACCAAAGGGTTTACCGCCGCCGTGCCTAATTCTTGAGCCACAAAAATATCTGGGGCTAAGTAGGAGATGATATTCTTTAGATCGTTGTCACGCTGAGTAGTGGTGCGACTATGGGTACAAGGCGCACTTGAAGTCTTGTAATACATTAGGTTGTAAGAAACCACCTTAATGTCTTCTGTTTGGCCAAAAAGACCAAAGGAGATGAAAAGAAGAACCGCTATTCTAATTCGCAGCATGCTAATTAATTGGGGCGCGAAGATACGAATTTACTATGCATGCATGTTAAGTCTAAATTAAGACTAGGGTGCGCCGTCGTCCCATTCGAAGGTCATGCCAGTACCCTTCTGTTTTTTAGGCTCTTCCTTCTTAAAAATATCTTTTAATTCTTCTTTTTGCTGTTTGAGATCTTTCTCCAAGGCATCGCCTAGGGCGCCAGCATTTATTGAGATCTCTGGATTATCTACCGTACCTTTTATGGAGATGGGAATACGGTGATCATCATCGCGTTTGGCGATGGTAAGATGCTCTTCGAATTCATCATTGCTAGGTTCTCGATCATTCTTAGCAAAGAGCACGTCACCTAAGCGCAGTTTTACCAAATAATTGATTTCATTCTCGAAACTATGGGTGCCGCTTAGGTCCATATCTATAACATTCGAAGCAATGGCCATTTCGGGAATCTGGATAATACCATTTTCGATGCTTATGGTATTTTTTAAGGTTTTAAAGCTCACATCCTTTAACTCTTCCACTTCTGCAAAGCGCGAAAGGGCCTGCATCGGTTCATAGTTTTTTAGGTGACCCGCTTCAATGGTCATTTCGCTTTGCAGTTTTAATCCTTTGCTATCCAAACGCAAATCTTTGCTTAAGGGGGCTTCAATATTGGTAAAAACACTTAGTCGCCCGGCAAGATTATCTGCAGTGAGGGTAGTCTGATTAAAGTTGTCAAAGCTTTTAAATACAGAGTGTACATCTACCTTATCGGCTCGTAAGGTGCCGGTGAATGCCAGTCCATTAGACAATTGCGCAATCTGGAATTTACCTTCGTAAGCACCCTGGTCGGCACTAAGTTTAATCCCGTCTCCCCGAATCCGGTCTTTATTAATGGCAAGGGCACCACTCAGTTGTTTTGCTTGGAAGTTTCGGAAACTAAAGGAGGCCACTTTGATATTAAGTCCAAACTGCAAGCGATCTTTCCAACTCAGCAAACCGGAACTATCGGCTTCACTCTCGTTTTCCGAAATAAAGTCCTCTAAAATAATTTGCTGGGCTTTCAAATCAGCCTTTAAGGCTAACACTCCGTTGGCCTGGAATAAATAGGACCACAAATCCCGCAGCTCCCCGTTTAAGGCTAGATCGCTTTTATTTCGCTCCAGGCTAAGGCTGTCTACATAAATGGAACGGTTTTTAAAGCGCAGTTTGCCATTAATGCTTTCGAATAATGTTCCATCCGGAAGTTTCAAATCTACCTCAGATAAGCGCAAGGCCCCATTAATATTGCTAGCATTAAGACGCTCGCTTAGGATGTCCTCCCATTGGTTGAACTGGCCCTGCAATTTCATTTGACCACTTAATTGGCCTTTCTCAATGGAGAAGTCTCGCTTTAAAAAAGACTGCCAGAAAGCAGCGTCTTTTCTAAAGGATAAGTCTAAACTGAGATTGGGTTTTTGTAATTGTCGGATAGTTCCTACCAATTGTAAGCTATTATCCGCTTCTTTTAACTCACGAATTTCGAGCCGATCGAATTTGCCCTGCTTAAAGTATTCGAGCCGTGCTTTTAAATCCTCTTGTGGCCAATCGGCATACTTTATTTTAAGGGAAGTACTTTCTGCATAAACCTCGATACGGGTGTCGCCATTATTTTTTGGTAGTACTCGTAAGGTTGTTTTGGCCAAGGCCCGAATATCTAAGTCCTCTGGCCAGGGGTAAGACAGCTCCCTGTATAGAGCAATGCTGGGTTGGAGGTCTAATTTGGGGTGATTCAATTCAAACAATCCTTCCCCTTCACTGGAATAGTAGCCACTAAAGCCAGACTGCTCATCGATCTGGAGACTTAAAAGTTGCAAAACAATGTTTTCCGCTCCTTTTAATTCGGCTGAGGCAATAAAGTTAAGAGGGAAGTTTAAGTATGAAGTGCCCTCCATTTCAACCGCATCGGCATAGGCGTCAATGGCTAAGTTTAAGCCCCAATTTTTGGAGCTAAAAGTTCCCTGAGCGCTCGCGCTTGCCGCATAAGCCTTTATGTATAGGTCATCGTCTTTACGAAAGTCGAAGCGAATATCTACGAATTTTAGGGCGGCAATGCTCAGCGAAAATTCGCCATCTTGGTCTTCGCTTGATTTAAAAATGGACCAATTATTGACTGTTCCCCTTTGGATTAAATGTAGATCGCCGTTTTCGAGGCTTAAAGCCTGAAGAGGAATTTGATCGCCAAAAACATCCCACAACCTAAACTCTAGGAACAGGGATTCTACTTGAAATAATGTGTCGTTTAAATCATTTGAACCCTTAGCGAGAACTTGCTCTAATTCAATGGCCGCCAAAGGGAATTTACGCAGGCTAATTTCTGCCTGCGCCACCGAAATTTCGCCATTCAGATTTTCATTCAGCGAATCAATTACCATTGCTTTAATCTTATCCTGCTTCCAAAAGAGAAAGCCGATGCTTAAACCAAGCAACAGTACTAGAATGCCTAGGATCCAGGCGAATGTTTTGATAATTCGTTTTCCCATCCTCAAATCCTAAACGCGAAAGAAGTGATTTTTCTGATTAATGCATCATTAAAAGATCCACTTCTTTTGGACTTAAGCTACGCCATTGTCCTCTGCGAAGGTTCTTTTTTGTTACGCCCGCAAAAACGGTGCGGTCTAATTTTACCACTTCGTAACCTAGGTGTTGGAAGATGCGACGCACAATGCGGTTGCGACCTGAGTGAAGCACTACCCCAACCTGGTTTTTGTCTTTTCCTTCCACAAAGCTAATCTCGTCAACCTTAATAGGGCCATCGTTAAGCTCTAAGCCCTCCGCAATGGCGTGGAAGTCGGGCATGCTTAATTTTTTATCGAGGGTAACATCATAAACCTTTCGCGCACCGTGTGAAGGATGGGTAAGTTTTTTAGCGAAATCACCATCATTAGTAAATAACAGTACGCCAGTGGTTTGCCGGTCGAGGCGACCAACCGGATAAATACGTTCCTGTCCGGTGTTGGCTACTAATTCCATCACGGTTTTCCGAGCTTTGGGATCGTCGGTGGTAGTGATAAAACCTTTGGGCTTGTTTAGTACGTAATACACTTTCTTTTCGCGTCTTACCAAGCTGCCGTTAAACTTTACGGTATCACGAGGGCCCACTTTATGTCCCATCTCTTGTACGACCTTACCATTGATTTCCACCAATCCGGCAGCAATCAATTTATCCGCTTCACGGCGACTACAAATACCGGCATTGGCCAAGAAGCGGTTGAGTCGAATCGGTCCTTTTTGCCCTTCGGTATTGGCTTTTACGTTAAAGTTTTTTTCATTTTGAGGTTTTATCGGTCGCTTCGGACCTTTACCTCCGGCCTTGCGAAATGGTTTTTTATCACCACCTGCATTACTTGCTTTAACCCTAGAATTGGGCTTTCTGGAATCTTTACGGCTCATGCTTTTAATTTTTGCACAGCCCTTATCGCCTCTGCCGGTTCGCACCGGGAACGCTTCAGGCTTATTTTGGGCGGCAAAATTACGGCGAATTTGTGGATTCGCAATACTAGTTAGATTGAAAATCAACTTATTAGTCCTTTTAGGATATTTAATTTTTTACCTTTAGCCTAAATTTGCTGCTTCCTATGAGAAAACTATTATTTGTGTTTCTCCTATTTCCCTATGGATTCCTTTTTGGTCAAGTTGACTTCTGGCCTTTTGGAAGGGGTTATTCCTTGGAGTTTAATGTTAGTCCGCCCCGACTAGGAACTATACCTTGGCAATCGGTTATACCCAATAATCCCGCGCAATTAAACCATAGCACTGTTTACGCCGAGGATGAAAATCTGAAGCTCTATTTTCTCAATGGAAGCTATTATGATTCACTGCAGCGCGAAATTTTTCGGGTTCCTAATTACCAGCGTAACGAGCATAACGATTGGTCGGGCATGATTGGCAAGAATCAGACTTTATTTCTGAGAAGTCAAGATACTTTATACCATGTTTTTACTGCCGGAAGCCTTTATGAAAACTTAAATGCGGTGCCCATAAGACGCTTCGACTTCAGGCGCTTTTATTTAAGTCGTATAACTCAGGATACCGGAGGGTACCAAGTGGCCATCGTGGATAGTTTTCCCAGGGTGTCGGACACAGTAACCGGAAATTTCGGTCGTAATTTCAAAGTTGTACCTATAGATAGTTTGCCGCTTGGTCTTGTTTTAGAGCACCGTAGTCCTTCATCTTATAGTCCAGATGCTCAGTTCAATTCCAATGCCATCTACGTGAATAATGGTCGCTTTGAGTCGATACCAATTATTGCAGATTACCTTTTTCAAAACCGCTTGCCGAGCAACTCTATTTTTAATCCCCTTACTAATACCTTAATAGCGCTTTCACCCGACACTATTATCCAGCAGTACCGAATGGTTTTTGGTAATAATGGCTTACGTTTTACCAAAGTAGATTCATTCGCAATTTCACCCTATGCTTTGCTAGGTAGAAAGAGCGCGACGTTTTATATGGAGTCGATGGAACTTGGTCCCCAAGGGCGTTTTCTCTTTATGCAGGTTTATGAGGATCAAGATAGGGCAGCTTACAATGGTCGTGATTTTCGGCTGCTTCGCATCGACCTCTTCGGAAGGGATACCTTAGGTTATCGAGACAGCGTTATTCAGCTGCCAAGTGCGAATGGACACTTTAAAGACATGCAGTTTGGTCCCGATAGCAATCTTTACTATTTGTGGAATAAACAGCCATATATAATGAATAGCTGGGGCTATGAGTGGCGAGGTACCCACATCAACAATAGGAACATCGGCAGAATCGCTAATCCCTTGGCACTTGACTCGAGTTTAATTACTAGTAGGCCTGAATTTGGAAGGACCAGTCCATGGGCGGCTTTTTCCATGTTCCCTGACTTTTCTGCTGACCAGTTCTTTAAAGATGGCTTTGAGCTGCATTATGCTTGCGCGGACAGTGTCAGTTTCCGACTAAATTTTGGACGAGAATTAGATAGTGTGGTGTGGAACTTTGGCGATCCAAGACTTGGTCCGGCGAATCGCTCAACCTTAAGGGATCCATCAGTAGTATATCCATCACCCGGTAAGTACTTAGTGCGCTTAAATCTTTGGTGGAAGGGAAGGCGTTTGCATGGTCTTGCGGATAGTATTGAGGTACATCCTTTGGTGCAGTTGGACATGCCTAGAGATACAATTCTTTGCAAGGGCGACAGCATTGAGCTGAACTTTGATCAAGGTTTTCCGGCAATTTATCAATGGTCAACAGGGGATACAAGTGCTGCAATAAGCGTGAAAAAACCAGGTTGGTATCGCTTGAAAGTAGAAAACCGCTGCGGGATGCTTGTAGATAGTGTTTTAGTCTTTGAAGTACCGGAGCTTAGGGAAAGTTTGAAGGACCTCACGATATGTGCAGAAGATTCTGCGGTAGAGGTGAACTTGCCCGATTACCCGAGTCTATTCTATCATTGGAGCCATGGAGCTAATGAGGCTTCGGTTAGTTTACAAGATACAGGTACTTATTCCGTAGTTTGGGGAAGTAGTTGCGATACAATTCGAGAGTCCTTCCACCTGTCAAAAGTTTCCTGCACTTGTGAATTATTTATTCCCAATGCATTTACTCCTAATGGAGATGATAAGAATGACTTTTTTGATATCTCAAGTGCTTGCCAGACCTTAGAGTTCAAGCTTCAAATTTTTAATCGATGGGGCCAGTTGATTTATGAGCAAGATGAAAGTTCCCGGCCTTGGGATGGAAACTTCAATGGAGCTCCAGTGCAGGGAGGGGTTTATCTCTACAAAGTGAGTTTCAAAGGTCAGTCTGAGGGTCAAAAAATTGAAGGCAAACGTTCGGGATCAATTATGGTAATGCCTTAGAGCAACCTCGCTAATACTCTTTTCCTTTCGAAGAGGATTAATCCTCTGTTTCTTCCAAAACGAAATACAATTCCACGGACTCACCTTTTTTAAGTTTACTAACCAAGGCTTGTCTCTTTGATTTGCCAATTAATAATACCTGTACGGTGTTGGGAGGATTGGTGCCTTCATTAAAGGCCTCGATACGTACCTGGCACTTTCCGTCAATTAGGGGTAAATAAAAGCTTTGTCGATGCAGTTTAATGGGAAAGGAATTAGAAATTAATTCGCCATTGCAATAGATATTAATCCGGTCATTGTCTTCTTCAAAACTATCCCAAACATCTAAACGAACAGTATCTCGATCCCAGTCAAATTGCACCTTGTCGCCATGGCCAAGCGGCTTGTCTAAGTCAACCGGTTTAAAAGTAACTTTCTCGACTTGTGGAGTGTCAACTTGAGGGGCTTCTTCTTTTGGGGCGGGTTTTTTGGCTTTTGGAAAAAGCCTTGATCCTACCAGTTCTATTCTTCCCTCGGTGCAAACCGTGCTATCGCTAAAAAATCCTTTAAAGTTTCCGGAAATTACACTTTGCTCATTGGCTTCCTCTACTTTAAGGTTTTGGGCACTTAAATAGCAGAAATCATGCTCCTCTGGGTCTGACTTACTGCGGATATTATAGGCCTCCTTGAAGCTAAAGATTTTCTTTTTTGAATCGAGATTTCCTGAGATTTTTGAGATGGTTTTGCTATCGCCATCATAGTCTGTAATTGACTGACCTTCGAAAACGCCGTCGGGCTTTAGTTCGATAATTAATTGCAGGCTAATGGCTCCAATTCCATCGGCATGGATTGTTCCGTAGAATTGAAGTTCTCTAACCTGAGAAAAGCTAAAGAAGCTAGAAAGAAAAAGAAATAAAACGAGTGCCGGTTTATTTAACATGGCACAAAGATTGTTTTTTTTAGATTTGAGAAACACAAAACAATCATCAACATGAAAAGAAATTTATTCTTTATGGTGCTTTGCCTCGGTCTTTTGGCAAGCCCTAGCTTCGCATCAATTCCAATTGCAAAAGAAAAGGCACCAAAGGCAGAAAACGCAAGCGTCGATATGCATCAATATGCACAGTCCTTAGACTTGGAAGACTTTATGAGCAATCAAGAGCTTTCTGAACTTGCTGCAGCAGATGATGATATGTCTTCAGGTGATAAGGATTTATTAATCACGGCCTTATTGTGGTTCTTTTTAGGATGGCCATGGGCTGCTCACCGCTGGTATAAAGGAAGACCTTTGGGTTGGAACATTCTCTACATTATAACCTTTGCTGGTTTTGGCATCTGGTGGGTAGTGGATATTTTGAATATTCTTACCGGTAAGTGGTAACAGAATTAAAACTATTAAAGGCCGCATTTTGCGGCCTTTTTTTATGCGTAGAAGGCCGATTCCAAATGCCTTAATTGATATTGCGGTTGGAAGGTGATAGCAATAATGTCGAAACGAATTTCGCCTAGCCATTGGTGTTTTTCGGCATAGGCATTGGCGGCCAGAATAAGGAACTTCTGCTTCATGCGATTAACGAATTCTTCGGGACGTCCGTAAAAATCGGACTCTCTAGCTTTTACCTCCGTAATTACTAAAGTTCCATCCTTTTCCAGAATTAGGTCTATTTCTTTGTGTCTGAATTGCCAATTGCGTGCCTTCAGGCGAAAGCCCTTTTTTAGAAGGAAGGCCAGAGCAAGGTCTTCACCCTTCTGTCCTCGTTTTTGGTTGTGACTCATTCTGGAAGCTGATTAAGGTTTGATCCGAGTCAATTTGCACTCGAACTTGCTTACCAAAGATAAGGCACTGGTTGTCTGCTTGGTGGCCAGCAGGGATATTGAAGGCCACTGGAAAGTCATATTCCATAAAATGACGATGGACAATTTCTTCGGCTGTTTCACCAAAGGGAATGGTGTTGTCATTCATGTCGCATAAGGTGCCAATTAGGACCCCTTTAATTTGATTGAAATAGCCGTTGCGCTTGAGGTTCCACATCATGCGATCGACGTGATAGAGGTATTCGTCGAGGTCTTCGAAAAAGAGAATTTTACCTTCGGTTTCTATCGAAGTTGGCGAGCCAAGTAGGGAATACAGCATACTTAAATTACCACCGATAATTTGGCCTTCCATCAAGCCAGGTCGGTTGTAGGGGTGGGCTTCGGCTATTATTTCATAGTCTTCCCCCACTAAAGCTTGTTTAATGCTCACTAAACTTTTAGAAGTATTTGTTTTGAAGTTAATGGGCATTGAAGCGTGTAGCGTGCAGAACTGCAGATTATGCAAGGCTAAGTGAAAAACAGTAATATCACTGAAGCCAATCAGCCATTTAGGCTGATGCTTAAAAGCTTCGAAATTGAGGGCGTCAATCAATCGGACCGATCCATATCCGCCGCGAGCGCAAAGGATTGCTTTGCATTCTGGATCGTCGAGTGCTGCTTGAAAATCCCGAATTCGCAGCTCATCCTTCCCCGCAAATTGATGATGCTCTGCCCACAGGTCTTCGCTGCAATAAGGCTCAAAGCCCCAAGCTTTAATTTTTTCAAGGGCGGGCTCCATTTCTTCTCGGCTAATTTTTCGAGCTGGCGCTACAATGCGAATTCGATCTCCTTTTTTTAGGGGCTCGGGACTCTTCATTGGGCCATTTCTATTTCGCGTAAATAACGCTGGATGGTGTTCTCCAAGCCCAAATACAAGGCGTCGCTTATAAGCGCGTGACCAATAGAAACTTCTAGAAGGCTAGGAATCTCAGCACAGAAAAAACGCAAATTTTCTAGGCTTAAATCATGTCCGGCGTTTAGGCCCAATTTTAATTGATCTGCCTTTTCTGCCGCTAATTTGTAGGGGGCAATTGCTTTGGCTTGGTCCTTAGGGAATTGGGTGGCAAAATCTTCCGTGTACAGTTCAATACGATCGGTACCGGTCTGCTGGGCCGCCTCAATCTGCTGCAGATCACATTCCATAAATATGGAAACTCTTATGCCTGCCTTTTTGAAGTGTTCTATCGTATCGCGCAGAAATTTTTCGTTTTCAATAGCATTCCATCCGGCATTGGAGGTAAGTACTCCTGGCGGGTCGGGCACTAAAGTTACTTGCGCGGGATTAGCCTCAAGCACCAATTCGATAAAGTCGGGGGAGGGGTAGCCTTCGATATTAAATTCGGTCGAGACAACTTTTGTGAGTTCTCGCACGTCATTATAACGGATATGTCTTTCATCCGGACGGGGGTGAACAGTAATACCTTGAGCGCCGAAACGTTCACAATTTAGAGCCGCCTCGATTACATCAGGCACATTGCCACCACGAGCATTTCGAAGGGTAGCAATTTTATTAATATTAACAGATAGCTTTGTCATCGACGCAAAGATAAAGCCTTAAGTTTGCTTATTATATGCGAGTAGGAGATCACATTTTAAATGATTTTAAAGCCCTCAATTTAGAGGAACGCGTGGGTGATTTACTGCCTTTAATGGAGGAGTTAAAGTGCAGTCATTTACCCGTGCTCCACGAAGGTAAATACCTGGGGCTTATATCGGAGGATGATTTGTTGGATATTGAAAATGAAGAAGATCGTTTAAATAATCATATAAAGGTTATTAAGCCTTATCAGATTGATCCAGAGCAGCATATTTATGAGGCCATTCGAATCTTTGGATCTGGAAACCTTACTGTTTTGCCGGTAGTTAATGCGGAAGCTAAGTATTTAGGTTATATCGCGCCGAATGAATTGATGTGGGACTTGGGCCAGCAATTAGGATTTGTAGAAACCGGTTCGGTAGTGGTTTTACGCATTGCTATTCGGGATTACCACATTTCACAAATTGCTCAAATCGTAGAGTCGGAAGATGCCTTAATTCTAGGCTTGCAACTGCGCAGTGACGGTGGCGATTTTATCCGTGTTGCCTTAAAGATTAACCAACTCGACTTAAGTCGAATAATTAAATCTTTTGAGCGTTACTCCTACGAGATTTTGGAGGTGTATCATCAAAGTTTATTCGATGATACCGGCAGAGATCGTTATGAAGGTCTAATGAAGTATCTGAATATCTAATTATGAGGATAGCAGTTTTCGGAAAAAAGATCAGTGCCGAGGCACGTCATGATATTGAAAACTTGCACCAAACCTTGGTGGAGCAAAAAATCGAATTTAAGGTTTTTCACCGCCTCAATACCTTTATCAAAGAGCACTGCGACTTAGGTTTAGAGTTGGAGGAATTTCGCAGTCATGAAGATTTATTGGAGTATGCTCCCGATTATCTCATTACAATTGGCGGCGATGGAACCATTCTGGATGCTACCACTTTAATTCGAGATAGTGGAATTCCAATCCTGGGTATAAACACTGGTAGGCTGGGATTTCTATCGAACGTAAATCGCAAAAACATTAAGGAAAGTATTCAGGCTTTGGTGGAAGGCGATTTTAGTCTAAACCAAAGGCGACTCTTAAGCATGGAGGCTCCAAGTTTGCAGCTAGAGATGCCTTTTGCTCTTAACGAAATTACCGTATCACGTAAGGATACCACTGCCATGGTTACGGTAGAAGTTAAAATCGACGGAGAATTTTTCAATAATTATTGGGCAGACGGATTAATAATAGCCACTCCAACTGGTAGTACTGGCTATTCATTAAGCTGTAATGGACCGATAATGATGCCAGGCTCAGAAACCTTTGTACTTACTCCCATTGCTCCGCACAATCTAACCGCCCGACCATTCGTTATTCCCAACACTTGTGAGGTAGAATTAGTGGTGCGTAGTAGGGAGGAGCAAAATTTAGTCTCTTTAGATTCACGCATCTATTCCATTGCCAATGGAGAAGGTTTAAAAGTACGTCTAGCGAACTTTACCATTGCTTTAGTAGAAACCCCCGATCATACTTTCGCAAAAACCTTGCGTAATAAGTTGATGTGGGGAATGGATAAAAGGAATTAAAAACATTTCTATCCTCCTGATTTATTTATATTTGCGCCCCCAAAATGGAGTATAAACGTTTCATAATCAATATTCTGGTCCTAAGTATGCCGCTTTTTATGCAAGGGCAATATTTAGAGATTGGTGTCAATGGTGGTGGTTCTAATTTCTTAGGTGATGTTGGGAACTACGGCGTTGATTTACCTCGTGGCTTCCACGCGGGAGGATTATTGCGTTATAACTTCAACGAGCATTGGTCGGTTCGTCTGCAAGGAAACTACGGACAAATTGAGGCCCGAGACTCTTGGTCTTATTTACCGGAGCGCCAAGAACGAAACCTATCATTTCGCTCACAAATAAGGGAGTTTTATTTAGCAGCAGAATTCAATTTCTTTCCCTTTGAACCGGGTAAAAAAACTAAATCTCACACCCCTTACATTAATGGGGGCTTTGGTGTTTTTTCCTTTAGTCCGGAGACTTATTACAATGGACAATGGCATGACCTGCGTTCTTTGCGCACCGAGGGTCAGGGTACTTCTTTAAACAGGGGAGCACCTTATGCCACCGCCTCAAGCTTTTTTGTTTTTTCTTTGGGCTACAAGTGGTCCTTGGCGCGTTGGTCCTCAATTGCGCTTGAATCTTCTTTCCGAACCACGTATACCGACTACCTTGATGATGTAAGCGGATACTACGCTGACCCCCAAGTGCTCAGCGAGGAAGTTTCGCCTTTGTCGGCAACTTTAGCGGATAGAAGTTTGAGTGCTAGCGATAAAGAGAATACCTTGCGCGGTAATCCTGCGAATCGTGATTGGTACATCTTCACCGGTATTACCATTCAGTTTAAATTTGGCGAACTCTACGAGAAATGCGCCAGTTTCGTGGATAAAAATTAGTGATGTCAGGGCTTAAGGAACAAATAAAATCCGCTAAAAACTTACCACAGCACGTGGCCATAATTATGGATGGCAACGGCCGCTGGGCAAAGAAAAAAGGGTTTTTACGTGCCATTGGCCATGAGAATGGGGTCGATGCCTTGCGGAATGTTGCTACTGCCGCCGCCGAGGTAAATATTAAATATCTTACCGTTTACGCCTTTAGCAGCGAAAACTGGAATCGACCACCCAAAGAGGTAAAAGCATTGATGGGACTTTTGGTCACCCATCTTCGCAAAGAATTAAAAACCTTGAAGAAAAACGACATCCGCCTGCGAGCGATTGGAGACGCCTCTTCCTTACCAAAGAGCGCCCAAAAGGAGCTAGCGGAGGTGATTGATTTAACTAAAGACCATAAACATATGACGCTTACCCTTGCGCTTAGCTATGGTTCCCGTGAGGAACTTGCTAGAGCGGCGCGAAATTTGGCACGTGAAGTAGCTGAAGGGAAGCGGAGTGTAGAGAGCATCGATGAAAAGGTTTTTGAAGATGCCTTGTACACGAACTTTATGCCAGACCCAGACCTGTTAATTCGCACAAGCAATGAATTTAGAATAAGCAATTATTTGTTGTGGCAAATAGCTTACTCTGAGCTCTACTTTACCCCAAAGCTGTGGCCAGATTTTGGTGCGGATGATTTGTATGAAGCGATTGCCGATTATTTAGGGAGGGAAAGGCGTTTTGGAAAAACAAGTGAGCAATTAAATACGGAAGTATCGTAATGCGAAATTGGATTCGCTTTGGGCTATTCTTATTGTTGTTTAGCCCCATAAGTAGTTTTGCCCAGGGAATAGGAGGAACCGACATTGTTCCTGGGATGGAGTATGAAATTGGAGGAATTCGGATTTCGGGTTCAGACAATTTAGACAAACAGGTGATTACCCTAATTTCAGGATTAGAGGTAGGGCAAAAAATTACGCTCCCTGGAGATGAAACCACCCGGGCCATTGAAAACCTTTGGCGTCAAAAGCTCTTCGATGATATTGGTATTTTCATTACCGAGGTAAAGGGGAACCTTGTCTTCTTGGAAATTCGCTTAAAAGAGCTTCCCAAGCTTAGCAAATACGGGATTAAAGGGCTTAAAAAATCTAAACGCGATAATCTTCGCGATGAGCTTGATCTTAGTTCCGGAGTAATTGTTACTGAAAACTTAATTGTAAATACCCGTAATAAGGCCCGCGACTTTTTCGTGGAGGACGGTTATTTAAACGCTGAGGTTAAAGTTCTAAAGCGTCCGGATACTACTCGCAGTAATGCGGTAATCCTCGATATCATTGTAGATCGCGGTGAAAGGGTTAAAATCCGTAACATCAATTTTATCGGCAACGATAATATCAAGGATAGTAAGTTGCGCAAGGCGATGGATGAAACGGTGCGGAGCCGTTGGTGGAACATTTTCAAGTCTTCCAAATATATCGCAGAAATGTATAAGGAAGATAAGAAGCTTATCATTGAAAAATACAATGCTGAAGGCTACCGTGATGCACGTATAATCAAGGATAGCATCTATGCAGTTGATGGTGACCGCATCAATATCGACATTTACGTACAGGAGGGCCCGAAATATTACTTCGGAGACATTACTTGGCTTGGTAACTCTAAGTACACCAACGAAACCCTTAGTCAGGTTTTAGCCATTAAAAAAGGTGACGTTTACGATGCTTCTTTTTTAAACGAAAGGCTTTTTGCCGATCCTTCGGGCGGTGATGTTTCGTCACTTTACTTAGATAATGGTTATCTTTTCTTTTACATGAACCCAGTTGAGGTTAGTGTACTAAACGATACCATTGATTTAGAAATTCGTATTCAGGAAGGTAGACAAGCCACTATCAACAAGGTGACTGTAGAAGGCAATGACCGTACTAATGATCATGTGATTTTACGAGAATTGCGTACCAAGCCAGGGGAGCTTTTCCGTAGAAGTGATATCCAGCGTTCGATGCGGGAATTGCAACAGTTGGGCTTCTTTGACCCCCAGAGCATGGATGTGCAACCTAGTCCTAATGCCGAAACCGGAACAGTAGACATTAAGTATATAGTTAAGGAGCAATCTACTAGTCAGCTCGAGCTGCAAGGTGGTTGGGGTGCTGGCCGAATCGTGGGAACCTTAGGTTTAAATTTCAATAACTTCTCGGCCCGCAATATCTTTAAAAAGGGAGCTTGGCAACCTTTACCTGCTGGTGATGGTCAAACTATTAATTTACGTGCACAGAGTAATGGATTATTCTTTCAGTCCTACAGTGCTTCTTTTACCGAGCCTTGGCTAGGGGGGAAAAGACCCAATGCTCTCACGGTTTCCTTCTACCATAATATTCAAAACCTACGCGGTGTTCCTCGTGACGATCCGAGCTACAGTGGTTTGTCTATTACTGGTGTTACCGTTGGCTTAGGCCGACGACTAAAATGGCCTGATGATTACTTCACCTTATATCAAGCGGTTGATTTTCAGCGCTACAGCTTAATTCAATACCCCCTAGGTGGTATTAACTTTAATGATGGTAGGGTGAATAATATCAACTATAAAGTCACGTTAGGACGTAACTCGGTTGATTATCCAATTTATCCCCGTAAGGGTAATCTCTTTAACTTAAGTGGTGAGTTTACACCTCCTTATTCCTTGATTAATGGTAGAGATTACTCAAGCTTAAGTGCGGCTCAGCGTTACGAGCTATTGGAATACTATAAGATTAAACTAAACAGTTCTTGGTTCACTGAAATATTACCAAAGACGGTAATTAAGGCCGCGGGAGAATTTGGGTTCTTGGGAACCTACAATCGCGATGTAGGACTGCCTCCATTTGAGCGTTTTTTCGTTGGTGGTGATGGATTGCAAAACTTTGTTTTGGACGGCCGTGAAATTATTGGTTTAAGGGGTTACCCAAATAACAGTATTGTACCGGTTACCGTTAGTAGTCAGGGTGGAGCCCTCTACAATAAATTCACTTTGGAATTAAGGTATTTGATTACTGAAAACCCCAGTGCGCAGATATTTGCTTTATCCTTTTTGGAAGCGGGTAACAACTACGATACTTTTAAGAACTACGAGCCGTTTAATATGAAGCGTTCGGCCGGATTTGGGGTGCGTATTTTCATGCCCATGTTCGGTCTCTTAGGAGTTGACTTTGGATATGGTTTCGACAACATTCCTGGCCGGACCGGTGCGAGTGGTTGGAATACCCACTTTATTATTGGACAGCAATTTTAAATAAGCTATTTTCGCCGCGCTTCATTAAAGCTCTGAAGCACAAGGCTTGGCGAAAAGCAGAAGGCTAGTACTTATGAATAAAAAATTCGTCTTCTTAATTTTTGGTCTGGTTTTTGGGCTAGGACTTTCCGGACAGCGTTTTGGTATTGTAGATTCGGACTATATAATGAGTCAGATTTCCGACTACGGAAAGGCTCAGCAGCAGTTAGATCAACTTAGCCGAACCTGGGAAAGTGAGATAGAAAGTCTCATTAGTGAAGCAGATGCCTTACAGAAAGCTTTTGATGCCGAAAAAGTCTTGCTCACAGAAGAAATGAAGGAGCAAAGACAAGCAGAGATTAAAGCAAAGTATGAGGAGGCCAAAACAAAACAGCAATTGTACTTCGGAGTAGAAGGAAAATTGTACACCAAAAGGCAAGAGTTAATCAAACCTATACAGGATAAGATTTACAATGCCGTACAAGATGTGGCCCGTCGACGTAATCTCGATGTGGTATTCGATAAAGGGTCAGAGCTGATAACCCTTTATGTGAGTGAAAAAGTTGATATCAGCGATGAAGTAATTGAAAAATTAGAAGACTAAACAGATTAAATCAAGAATGATGAAAAAGATCTTAACATTAGCCGCATTATTTTTAGGTCTAAGCTTTTCTGCTGTAGCCCAACAGAAAATCGGACACATCAACGCGGATGAATTATTGGCTATGATGCCAGAGACCAAAACCGCCCAGGCTGAGTTAGAGAAATACGGTAAGCAGTTGGAAAAAGACTTATCGGATATGGAAACCGAATTAATGACTAAGATTCAGGCTTTCCAGGCTAATGAGAAAATGATGACCACTCCAACTCGTGAAGCAAAGACCAAAGAATTGCAGGAGTTACAGCGTCGTATTCAAGAGTTCAACTCTAGCGCCCAGCAAGATTTACAAAACAAGCAAGTAGAATTACTTACTCCAGTTATTGAAAAAGCAACCAAAGCGGTTCAAGAGGTAGCACGTGAGAAAGGTTTTACTTACATCTTAGATAGCTCTCCTTCTAAGGCGGTAGTTATCTTCAATGAAAAGGGTGAAGACATTATGCCCTTAGTAAAAGCGAAATTGGGTATCCAATAAGCGCTTTAATAAACGTATTTTAGTACCCTGACTTCCTAATCGGAGTCAGGGTTTTTTTATGTCAGACCAACGACCGATAGGAATATTTGATTCAGGTGTAGGGGGCTTAACGGTAGCATCGGCTATCCACAAGCATCTTCCCAACGAAGACTTCATTTACTTTGGGGATAGTAGACATGCCCCTTATGGTGATAAGTCAAAGGCCACAATTATTGAATACTCTAGCCGGATAACTCGTTTTTTGGCCAGTCAAGATTGCAAGGCAATAGTAATCGCTTGTAACAGTGCTTCTGCCTCTGCCTTTGAGGCCTTGCAAAAGGACTTTCCCCATATCCCAATTTTAAATGTTGTTGATCCTACTGTCGATTTTTTAGCCAAAACCAAGGCAGACAAGGTGGGGATTATCGCGACTAGGGCCACGGTGCGTTCATCCGTGTATACTAAAAAGTTAAAGGCACAGGTTCCCGATTTAGAAGTCGTTCAAAAAGCGACACCCTTATTAGCACCTTTGGTGGAGGAGGGTTTTGCTGGTACTGAAGTATCGAAAGGAGCCTTGGCTTATTACTTAAAGCACGGTAGCCTAAATGGCCTAAGTCACTTGGTATTGGGCTGTACGCATTACCCGCTATTAAAAAATGAGGTGGAGGATTTTTTTGGTCCCAAGGTAGAAGTGTTGGACTCGGCACACCTGGTAGCCTTAGCCTTAGAGAAAATGCTGGCCTCTAGGGAGCTACTTAATAGCAATAAAAAGGCAGGGCGACAATCTTTCTATGTTTCTGAAAAAACCGCTGCTTTCACTAAAGTTGCGCGTTTATTTTTTGGCGAGGAAATTAATCTCAAAGAACGCTTCTTAAGCGCCTAGAAAGGTATTAACCTCATCAAAGAAGGCTTTGGGTTGTTCGGCATGCAACCAGTGTCCCGCATTTTTAATTGTTACCAATTTGGCTTGAGGGTAATGTTCGAGAATTAGGTCGAGGTCTTCATCTTGGATATACCATGACTCACCTCCCCTAAGAAATAAGGTGGGTCCGTCGTAATAGGCATTAGGCGCCAAAGCTTCTCCTACTTTTTTTATTTCCCGTGCAATCACCGGTAAATTAAAGCGCCAGTCCATTCGGTTTTTATCCGCCCAGTGCAGGTTTTTTAAAAGGAATTGGCGTACACCAGTGGGGAGCGATGGCTCGAATAGTTCATTAGCATCACTGCGCTTTTCTACCTTGCTAAGGTCTAAGCCTTCTAAGGCGGCAATTATTTCTTGATGATGCGGTTTATAGGGCTTGGGAGCAATGTCTGCTACTAACAAACGCTTGGTGCGCTCGGGGTTTAATACTGCAAAGAGCATGGCTACTTTTCCGCCCATACTGTGACCAAGGATAGTTGCTTGATCGATACCGTGATCGTCTAAATACTCGAGAAGGTCATCGGCCATTAGTTCATAGGAGAAGTCCTCGCTATGCGGACTTCGACCATGGTTGCGAAGGTCTAGAAGATGGACTTCAAATTTTTCCGCCCATTTCTTTCCTAAACTCTGCCAATTATCACTCATCCCAAATAGGCCATGCATGATAATGAGCACTTCTCCTTCTCCATGTATTTGCGAAAACAACTTCATCAATAAAATTTTAACAAAGGTCGCAATCGGATGTTTATTTAAAGAGATATCGCTCACAAAGAATAATATTGTGGGCTGCGGCTCCGCAATTATTACTTTTGTGGCTTAAACGTGAATTATGTCCACTAAACCCTCTCGATATACAGTTACTGCTGCTTTACCTTACGCCAATGGACCGGTCCATATTGGCCACTTAGCAGGCTGTTTTATTCCCTCCGATATTTATGCGCGCTATCTAAGAAAAAAGGGAGAGGATGTTCTGTTTGTTTGTGGAACGGATGAGCATGGTGCAGCCATTAACATGAAGGCTCAGGCCGAAGGCACTAGTCCCCGCGAGATAGTGGATCGTTACCATGGGATTATCAAAGATTCATTCGATAAAATTGGAGTGAGTTTCGACATTTTTTCACGCACTTCTAATAAGACCCATCACGAAACCGCCCAGGCCTTTTTTAAGGAACTTTATGACAAGGGCTCACTCGAAGAAAAAGTTACGGAGCAATATTTTGACCCTGAGGCGCAGCAGTTTATTGCCGATCGATACATTATTGGCGAATGCCCAAATTGCCATTATGAAGAGGCCTATGGCGATCAATGTGAAAACTGCGGACGATCACTAAGTCCCACCGATTTGATAAACCCTAAGTCAAAGCTTAGTGGTAGCACCCCGGTTTTAAAAGAAACGAAGCATTGGTTTTTACCCTTGGATCACTTATCCGGAAAAATAAAATCTTATATCGAATCGCATAAAGATTGGAAGCCCAATGTATACGGTCAGTGTATGTCTTGGTTAGACGCTGGGGATGGCTTGCAGGCGCGTTCCATGACGCGTGATTTGGATTGGGGAGTGCCAGTTCCCTTGCCCGATGCAGAAGGAAAGGTTTTATATGTTTGGTTTGATGCACCGATTGGCTATATCTCAGCTACCAAGGAATTACTAGGTGATAAATGGGAGGATTATTGGTGCAAAGAGGATACTAAACTAGTGCACTTTATCGGTAAGGATAATATTGTATTCCACTGCATTATTTTCCCGGCGATGCTTATGGAGCACGGAGGCTTTCATTTGGCCGATGATGTTCCTGCCAATGAGTTTTTAAACTTAGAAGGAAAGAAAATATCGACCAGCCGTAATTGGGCGGTTTGGCTACATGAATACTTGGAAGACTTCCAGGGGCAGGAGGATGTACTGCGCTATGTGCTTACTGCAACTGCTCCCGAGAGCAAGGATAATGATTTTACTTGGAAGGATTTCCAAACTCGAAATAACAGCGAGTTAGTCGCTATTTTAGGAAACTTTATAAACCGGGTATTAGTCCTGGTTCAAAAGTATTACGAGGGGAAATTACCCGAATACGGGGTCTTACCAAGCAGTGATTTGGAAATCTTGGGCGCCTTAAAAACGGCTCCAGCCGATATTGCCCAGTCCCTAGAGAAGTATCGCTTTAGAGAGGCTTTAGGAAAGTTAATGGCCCTTGCTCGTTTGGGTAACAAATACCTCGCCGACGAAGAGCCATGGAAGAAGGTGAAAACCGATCCTGAGCGCACCGCTCAGATTTTATTTGTCGCCAGTCAGATTAGTGCGCAATTGGCCCAACTAATGGAGCCCTTTATGCCCTTTACCGCCGAAAAGTTGAGAAATGCCTTAGGTTTAAAGTCACTACCATGGGCCGAATGTGCTAAGGAAATATTCTTAGCTAGTGGTTCAGAGATTCAAACTGCTGGCCACCTTTTCCAAAAAATAGAAGATGTGGTGATCGAGGCTCAAATCCAAAAGCTTGAAGACAGTAAAACCGATACAAGTCCTAAATACGAAGCCTTGAAAGAGGAAATTCAATTTGAAGACTTCAGCAAGTTAGATTTAAGAGTGGGTGAAATCATAAAGGCTGAAAAAGTGAAGAAGGCCGATAAGCTGCTGCATCTTGAGGTGGATTTAGGTTT
Organism: uncultured Flavobacteriales bacterium; assembly: GCA_913055685.1. GTDB lineage: Bacteria > Bacteroidota > Bacteroidia > Flavobacteriales > Schleiferiaceae > Croceimicrobium. Next base: position 276,232 of record CAJXKC010000001.1, on the reverse strand, counting down.
TGAAAAGCGTAGTATAGTAAGTGGGATTGCCGAGCACTTTAAGCCTGAGGAACTAGCGGGAACTAAGGTAACGGTAGTGGCAAACTTAGCTCCCCGTAAATTGAGAGGGGTACTAAGTGCGGGTATGATCTTAATGGCGGAAGATTCGAATGGAAAGCTTAGCTTTACTTCACCACCGGCCGATATGCCGAATGGTTCGATTGTACGCTAATGAAGAATCCCCTTAGTCCCGAAATATTTGATTTCCTCAAGGCCCTAGCTGCCAATAACTCGAAGGAGTGGATGGATGCTAATCGGTCGTGGTATCAGGAAATGCGCAAGAATCTAATTGAATACGCTACGGTAATTCAAGCCAGTTTTGCAGAGTTCTATCCGATGACTATGATGGATCCTAAGAAGTATTTGGCGCGTATCAATAATAACCGCCGCTTCCATCCCGATAAGCCACCCTATAAAACGCACTTTGCTTTAATGGTGAAGCATCGTGGACCGGGTTATGGCGACTTTTACATACATCTCGAGCCAGAGAATGTAATGCTAGCTACCGGCATTTACCACCCCCCGCGTGAATTGCTGCAGGCGATGCGAGATCTTATCGACTATCAAGGCGAAAAATTGCAGGAAATCACATCAGCCCCAGCTTTTAAAAAAGTGTATGGCTATCTGCAAGGGGATAAACTTAAAACCAGTCCTAAAGGCTTCGACCAAGATCATCCCTACATCGATTTATTAAGGCATAAGGATCTGATCGTTTTTAAGCATTTGGATGAGAAGACCATTTGCTCCGACGGAGGCCTAGAGATCGCTAAGGAGGCTTTTGCCGCCGCATTACCTTTCATGGAATTTGTGGATCTGGCCATTGAGTCGGCTCGCAGTTGAGCCCATTAAGAAAGCCCTTTAGGAATACTAATTTGAAAACGGCTGCCCACTTGAGGTTTACTGTTTATTTTTAGCTCCCCTTTATGTAGTTTAATGTATTCCAGGCTAACCTGTAAGCCCAGGCCGGTGCCTTTCTCCTGTGCAGTTCCTGGAGTGGTTTCTGCTTTACCACTGATGATTTTATCAATGGTACTTTGTTTCATGCCTACTCCCGAATCCTTTATTTCAAAATGGACTTTTTCTTGATCTTCCCAAGCTTTAAAAATGATGCTGCTTTTTGGTTCAGAAAACTTGATGGCGTTTTGTAAGATATTTCGCAGTACTACCGTTAGGAGATTGGAATCACAATTTAGATGTATAGAGCCATCGTAGTCATCAATTATCACAATTTGCTTGGATTTGGCCATGCTCTTTAAATGGACGATGGTGTTATTTACCCATGTTCCGATGGCCGCATTTTTAAGGTGCACGATGGAATTGTCATGTTCTAAAAACTGGCTCCTCGACCAATGTAAAGTCTCGTCCAACATATGACTGGTATTTCTTACCAAGGCAAGGAGTTCACGATTAAATTCTACTCGGTCTTCATCATTAATTAAAGCCTGAGTTTCGGGGTCTAGATAACTTTCGATCGAAGCTAAGGGATTGCGCACATCATGGGCAATAAGGCTCATCAATTTGTAAAGATTTTCATTAGACTTAGCCAATTGATCGCGTTGATCACGAATCTCACGTTCTCTTAAAATGAGATCCTTTCTTTGCAGACGGTTTTTTCTAATGATTACTTGAAAGATTAGACTTAAAAAGCCCACCGCAATAAAATAGGTAAAGATTTCATCCACATAAGCACTTAGCTTATCTGGGTAACCAATGATGTGTTCATCTCCATATTGGTATTGATACAGAATCAAACCACTCAATAAAAGCATCTGGAAGATAGCCCAAAACCATTTCTCCCTTTTGTTTGATATGGAAAAGACCACGCTTAGAACCAAAAGGCCTATAATAGTTGTGGAGCCATTTATACCGTTGTTATAAAAGAAGTTGGCCAGAAGCAGAGCATGGGCTGTAGTATAAAAAACAACTAGGGCAAGCCGAAATTTATTAAGCACTCTTGAAAGCCAAAAGCTAATCGATAAGACAATTAGAGTAGCAAAAAGCATGATGCTTACTTCTGGAATGTCAATGAAAAAAGAGAGTAACAGCGCGGTTAGTAGGGCTAAGCCACTAAGAAGCATAATGCGGTGAAAGATTTGACTGTAGAGATCAAAATCTTCATCAACGCCAATGGCACTCTTTAAAAATGAGTTGAGCATAATTTAGTCGAAAGGGGCTCGCTCCACCGGAGCCTCTTCCGTTTTTGGTTTATCGGATCGGACCACTTTGGTTACAAAGTATCGAGTGCTGCCGCGCCAGGGTAGGGCTCGATATCGTTCAACGTAATGAAGGTTTACCCGCTCACCGCTTAAAGATACCTCTTCTAGGTCATGGATAACTTCACTTGCGTCCCTTTCAATCGAAAATTCAAAAACTTCCGAGAGGTTGTTTTCACTGCGCACTGCTCCAAAGGATCTAATATTGAGCTGGCCTTCCCAGGTTTTGAAAAGCACTCCTTTTTTGGATAGCTTTATTACCGTCCCGGCCCGTACTCCTTCGGAGTATACGCCGTAGTAAAGGAAAGTCATACCTCCTAAAAGGCCTAAAACAACAATAATTGAGATCCAAACAATTGCTTTGCGCATAGATTGAGAATTTTATACTAAGGTAAAACTTCTCCTTTAGATAAAGTCTTCAATTGTAGGATAGAAGACAAATGAATGATAAGCTTTAATATTTGACCTTTGGTCTAAATCCTTTGGGCCTTTCATTTGCTATCCCGAAATTGCTAATATGAAAAACCTGTTACTGCTGCTTTTTTTGTCCGCTTCGCTATCGGCTCAAAAGATTGGTTACCTCAGTGAAGTTGAATCCCTGCCGATGTACGGCGGATTTGTTTGGGACTTTGCTATGGGTACCTATAAAGGGGATAATATCCTTTTTGTGTCAATGAGTGGAGGCCACGGGATTTATTACGCCACCTTCCCCAAAGGAAAAACGCCCAAGATTTTTAATTGGAAACGTCTTTTTGCCACTCGTCTTGGCGGACCTTTTTTCTTTCCTGCTACCTCAAAACTGGCTTGGCATTCTAAAAGTGAGACGCTCTTTTTTATCAATGACTTAGACCTCTATACGACCAAATTGGAAGAGGAGGCTCGTTTTCAATATTTCTGTAATGACTTTCTTTTATTGGGTGACACTTTAATAAGTACTACTTCTTCTCGAGGCGGAAGGCAATACTTGCGTGCAGCAGTTACCGATGAGGGTGTAATCCAAGAGATAAATCGCGAGTATGGTCCTCCCAATCATAATTATTATAATTCTTATTATAGGCTAAGTGCAGACCCCAAAACTGGAAAAATCGTCTATTGGGGAGATACGCTTTTGCATTCGGCGCAGCCCTATTACAGCTCAAAATCTCAGCTAACTTACCATCCTAGTCCATTGCGAATTGATACGGCGGTATTAAAGTATCAAGACCCAGCTTTTCATATCGATGAAGAAGGGGTGTGGCATGCCTTGGTAGCTCAGAATTATCGAAGCTGGATTGGACCACCTGATACCACTGGCCCCTATTATGAGACCAAACCTAGGCTATGGTTTAGAAGCTATGACCAAGGAATGACCTGGAGTGAACCCGAAGTGTTAAAGAAAGATTGGCCTATTAAGTATGCTATGCCGCCCGTAATAAGTAGTGCCAGAGATAAGTTAGGAACACATATTTCCGCGGGCTCTTTATATCGTTCCGCTCATAAAGGTTGGCAGAAGGTAGGTCGATTGTATAAATCGGTACCCGGTATGTATGTATACGATGGGACCTCTATGTTTTACCCCGGTAATGCTTCGGTTGCTTTCCACGCCACAAATTATGGACCCGCGATGAGCACGCATTATGGTGACTCACTATTCCTTGTCAATAAAGGTCTAAAGCAAGCGGGTCATATGTCGGACTTGTATTATGAAAGACGCGCAGGGGCCATTGCCGCAGCCTCAATGCAAGAGATAGTCCTCTTACAGGAAGCAGGAACACCCTACGAAACTTTAATGAGCTTTAGGCCGCCGGTAAAAGTTCCAAACTCGCAGCAAGTAGCTTATGATGCGGAAAATGGCATCATTTATTCGGCTGCAGAGAAAAAGCTCTACCGCCGGTTTATCAATTCCGAATACTGGGAACTTCTTTTGGACCCACAAGAAGAGTTCGGTTTTTTCATGAGCTGGAGCGACGAAATACATGACATTGCAATTGATCCACATGATGCCAAACATCTGATTCTTTTTGTCGAAAAGTATAATCTCGATTATGTTTTTCTAGAGACTCGCGATGGTGGTGAAACTTGGGACTCTCTTTTTGCCCCAATGGATTACGTGATCCTTGAACATTTGAAATGGTTACCAGTGGGAGACTCCGAATCGCGACTTTATTTTAGTCAAAGAGACCCTAACTATCCTTATGTCCATCAATTCTTTTATTACCATTTTGAAAAGGATTCGGCTGGAGAGTTAAGAACGGACACCATTCCAGGCTTCGGAGATGATTATGATATCCTAATTCAGTTTGATCTACTTTCCAATACCGACAGGGTGGTGGCCTTAACCGATATGGGTCTAGGCTTTACCGTAGCTTATCAGAAAGCCGATTATACTTGGGAAACCGTCCCTGGGGAATCCGTAGAACATTGCTACGGATGTTATTCATTCCCAAGCTCCATTAGCTCTTCCGATGACTTTGTTTTTATTGGGGTAGGACATTGGCTATTCATGTATGAATTTAGAGGGGATAGCCTTCGTTATGTGGGCAGAAGACCAGACCCCATGCCCCGTTATGAAAATTACCGTTTCATCCAGTTCATTGGAAATGATATGTATATCGGAGGGGAAGGTGGTTTTTATCGACAAACTTTGTATGAATACGACGATCCTTTAGAGCCAGACTCACGCTGGAATTTTTATCCTAATCCCAGTAAAGGCCTATTGCGAATACAACCTCCGGCGGCAGTTGAGGTCTTTACTTTGACTGGGCAACGGGTATATAGTAGTCCACATCCCGAATATCAAATTGATTTAAGCAATTTGCAGGAAGGACTTTATTTAATAAAGCATCCATTGGGCAGAGCAAAGCGCTTTTACAAATTGGAATAAGTAGCCCCAGTAGGAATCGAACCTACATCTAAAGTTTAGGAAACTCGTATTCTATCCATTGAACTATGGGGCCGAGATAGCTTTTGCCATCTTTTAGAAAATCAATTGGTAGCCCCGGCAGGAATCGAACCTGCATCTCAAGCTCCGGAAACTTGCATACTATCCATTGTACTACGGAGCCAATTGATTGGGCAAAAGTAACAAGCCTTCTGTTAATGAAGCTTGGAAGGCGGAATCATTTTTTTCAGAAACTCTTTTCCTATCCCCGATTTGAAATATTTTTCTCGAGCACGAGCTTCTTTCCTTGGTGCTTTAGCTTTAGAGAAACTCCTGTTCTATTCAAAAAAGCTTATTCGACTCTGCCCTAAATTATTGGCAAGGCTGTATTTTTAAGCCAAATTCTTAACATGAAAAAATTAATCTTTTCGCTTCTTACTTTTTTATTCATCACTAGTAATTCCTTCGCTCAGGGGAAACTGAAGCCACCTCCAATTTCATTTCATTTAGCAGCGGGTTACGGACTGGGTTTGCCCGGTTATATTGCTTACGATGAAACCTTTAGGGATCCAAGGTCGGATAAAAGTGTGCCGATTCGCACTGCCGAAGGTATCCAGGTTTCTGCGGCCGTGGGCATTGGTCTAAAAAATGGTTTTAGGTTTTTAGTGCAGGCTCATTATCAGCAGAGCTTAGGTCAGACTACCACCCAATATATTTCCTATACTGAAGGAGGAGTAAACGTTTTGGATGAAATCCCTAGTAAAATAGACTATCAAACCTTAGCTATTAGTCCCTTAATTCATTACCAAGTAAAACTTGAAAATTCGAAGTGGCAACCCTTTATAAGTCTCGGGCCGAGTTTAATGGTTCAAGGTAGGAAGCGGGTTATTACTGAAGGCTATGACCCAACTCCTGGACTTCAATACGACTATGTATTGGAGGAGCATACTCGCATGGACTTAAGCTTTGGTGGGCGAGTGAGTATTGGCTTTGAACGGCAAATTGCCCCAAAACTATTTTTGAGCGCAAGCTTGCAATTTCGAGCGGCATATCTGGTTCCCAAAATTTCGGAATATGTTAGAGTCGAGTTGGATGGTGAAGATGTAACCAATCAATTCGAGACGCGGCAGCTGCAGGTCGAATACGTAGATAACTACGAATACGATTGGACCCCAAGACCTAGCGAGCCTAGCCGCAGCCCAAAAATATCGGAGGGTTATTTTGGTTATGATTTAATGTTAGGCCTATCCTACTATCTTTTTGAATAGTCACCTAAAAAGGTGTATTGCTAGCTTATCAATTATCCAAGCCGATACTTAGAAATTGATAACCAATTCTTCGTCCTTAAGACTGAGGTTATTATCGCCATCCCAAACTAAATAGCGCAAGCGGTAAGAATCGTTAGGAAGCTGACCATCGATTTGAAGGTAGTCCTGAGCCGTGAGGTTATAAACTCGGTCATTGCTATCAGGAAAAGACCTTTGTAAAGAGGCGATAGTGTCTAAGCTATTATTTGCGCCTTCTCTATAAAGGAAAAAGTGCATTCCAACTAGGTCGATATTATCGCGTAATTGCCCTACAAAGTTGAGGTCATCCCCAGGATTATAGGTGCCTTTATTGGTTAGGGCTTGAATGGTAGGTCCCTTTTTTAGAAGAGTGACCTCCTGACTAAGAGAGCGACTTAAACCTTGTCGGTCGTAGACGGTGAGTTCTATACTACAATTTAATCCCCCAGCAATACTCTTACCTGTTATTTCGAAGGTGTCCATTATGGAGATGTTTTTACCCCGAATTTCTTGGTCTAAAATCTGATAAGATTCACCGGCATCAGGATTGGAAATACTGAGGGTGTAGCGATCTAAATTGCTTTCGTCTTCTGAGACGAAGGACAGAATATAGGCTTGGTAGGTCTCGATAATGTTAATACCAAGCGAATTGTTAATTCTGAAATTACCTAAAAAGGGCGCTTCATTGGCGGGCTCTACTTCTTCTTTGCAGGCGAGTAGGTTTAGAAGCAATAGCAGCGATAGCAGTTTCTTCATTTTTATTCCTTTCCGCGAAGGTAAGCGAATCGATAATTTGGCTCTTGCCGCCTTAGATTAAAATTTACCAATTAGGTAGCTTATATTTACAAGAATTCACCAATACATTAGGTATGAAAAGATTACTACTATTCGCCCTTATGGCTTTTACAATGCCACTTAAATCTCAGAACCTTGTGCAGGTAATCCCTTTGGATACGACCTTCACCTTTACCATCAACTTTGTGGCTAATGGTCAGGCTAAATACAATGTAGCTAACTATAAGCTCCTCTATACCACGCCCGATTCGGCTGGTAATAGCAGTATTGCAAGTGGTATGCTAAGTATTCCGCTAAAGAACTGCACCGACTTCAGTTTGGTCAATTACAATCATGGCACGGTATTACGAAAAAACGATGTGCCGTCTCGGAATAACTTTGAATCGATCATCGGTAAAGTTTTTGCCAGTCGTGGCTACGTTACTACCATGCCCGACTACCTAGGTCTGGGTGATAGTCCGGGTACACACCCTTATGTGCACGCGCAAACTCAGGCTACCGCCTCGGTAGATATGATGCGTGCTGCCAGACAAGCACTTGCTGATAGCATTCCCGGTTATCCCTTAAATGGCGAAGTATTCTTAACCGGTTACTCACAGGGAGGTCATGCTGCAATGGCTACCGCAAAATACATTCAGGATAATAATTTAGACAGTGAGTTTAATGTAGTAGCAGCAGCTCCAGCTAGCGGACCCTATAATTTGGCAGGCTCCCAATCGGAGGTGTTTATTCAAGATCAACCCTATAGCAATCCGGGTTACGTTGTATACTTATTGTTGGGCATGAATGCAGCGTATAATGGCAGCCTTTTTAATAGTCCTTCCGAAATATTAAAATCTCCTTACGACACCTTAATTCCGCCTTATTTTAATGGTAACTACCCTATGGATTCAGTTAACCCAAAGTTGCCATCCCGCGTAAGTGGTTATTTAGAGGATAGTGTATTGCAAGCTTTTGTGGCCGATACGGTGGCCCAGAACCACTGGTTATGGCAAGTTTTAAATGATAATAGCAATTTTAACTGGCGCCCCGATGCAACGATGCGCCTGTTTTATTGCACCAATGATGAGCAGGTAGCTTATGAGAATAGTTTAGATGCCGAGGCAGCCATGAATGCCTTAGGAGCTTCCGATGTGATTGCTATTAATGGAGGCAATTTAAATCATGGTGGATGCGTAGCGCCTAGTATTGCTGGAGCGGTAGCATTGTTTGATAGCTTGGCGAGTGGATGTAAGTCTTTCGTTGGTCTTGAAGAGCTAGCTTATACCTTGGACTTTTACCCTAATCCTGCCGACCATACCATTACACTAGAGACTAATTCTAGGGATGAAGTGCAATGGCGTATTATAGATTTAAACGGTCGAGTGCAAATGGCTGGTGCAATTAGGAGTTCTCAAGGTATTTCGGTGGCCCATATTCGCCCTGGTGTTTATATTCTTGAAATGCAAACCGAGCGCGGTAGTCTACGTGAGAAACTGCTTATTCGATAGTGCGATAAAAAATGCAATAGTAAACCCTGGCTAAGCTTGTTAGTCAGGTTTTTTTTATTTTTTGCCTTCCCTTTTCTTTTCCAAAGCACTAAACTGCTGCTGGGCTGTTTCCCAGCTTTGCATAAGTGACTCTAGTTTGTCTTTTTCCGATTCGTAACGTTCGTAAAAGTTAGCTTCTTTCGAAAGTTCTTGAAATTGAGCGGGGTCCTGCAGCTTTTGATCCCATTCTTCGAGCTTTAACTCTAGTGACTCAATTTCAGACTCTAGTCTTTTTACTTCTTTTTCGGCTTTACGAAGGTCTTTGTCGAGCTGCTTTCGTTCCTTATAGTTTAAGCCCGAGTCGGATTTATCTTCTGCTTTTTGCTCTTCCTTCTTCTTAGCTTCGGAATTACCTTTCTCAAGTTCTCTAAAATCCTCCAATTTTCGAGCTTCCAAATACTCGTCGATATTACCTAAGAACTCACTAACCTTTCCATCCTTAAACTCAAATATTTTGTCGGCTAGATCTTGCAGGAAGTGACGATCATGCGAAACTACAATAAGGGTACCATCGTAGTTTAGCAAGGCCTGTTTAAGCATGTCTTTACTTTTCAGATCGAGGTGATTGGTTGGCTCATCCATCACCAATAGGTTATGGGGGAAGAGTAATAATTTACAGAGCGCCAAGCGTCCCTTTTCACCACCGCTAAGTACTTTAACCTTTTTATCTACGTCTTCGCCACTAAAAAGGAAGGCCCCTAAATAATCACGCGCTTTTTTACGCAGGTCTTCGGGCGCGGCATCCTCGATCGTGCTCAATAGGGTTTTGTCCCCATCTAAGGTTTTAGCCTGCTCCTGGGCATAATAGCCTAATTCTACATTGTGGCCTAATTCTATCTTACCGTCATGTGTTAATGCTTCGGCAATAATTTTAACTAGGGTAGATTTACCCTGACCATTCTGCCCAACAAAGGCAATTCGTTCTCCCCGATTTACCTCAAGGTTTACCGCTTTAAAGATTTTTTTCTCCCCGTAAAACTTGGCCAGGTTTTCGGCCTTCACCACTACTTTACCGGATCGCGGGGCAGGAGGGAAGCGGAAATTAATTTTCCGGCTGTCGTCATCGTCAATCTCGATGCGTTCCATTTTCTCCAACTTCTTAATTAAGGTCTGAGCAAAAGCCGCCTTAGAAGCTTTATAGCGAAACTTCTCGATAAGTTCTTCGGTATGCTTGATTTCCTTTTCCTGGTTTTTCTGCTCTTGCATTTGCAAGGTGCGTCGCTCTTCTCTTAGCGCCACAAATTTGGAATAAGGGACCGGGTAATCGTAAACCTTTCCATTCACAATTTCGACCGTTCGCTTGGTGATATTGTCGAGGAAAGTTCTATCGTGCGAAACCATTATTATCGCCCCTTCAAAGCCTTGTAAAAAGGATTCGAGCCAGATAATGGAGGTTATATCCAAATGGTTAGTCGGTTCGTCAAGTAAAAGTACATCATGCTTAGCTAAAAGGAGTTTGGCTAGCTCAATGCGCATTCTCCAGCCTCCACTAAACTCTTGGGTCTGGCGATTAAAGTCCTCGGCTTTGAAACCTAAACCCATGAGGATTTTTTCCAAATCGGCATGATAAGTATATCCCCCTACCAGATTAAAGCGATCGGTATAGTGGTTCAAATCTTCAATAAGCTTTAGATAGCTTTCACTTTCGTAATCTTCTCCTGAGGCTAGTTGGTGATTTATGTCATCGATAGCCTGCTGAAGTTGCTTAATTTCGCTAAGTGAAGATTCGGCTTCTTCCCAAACGCTATTACCATCGTGAAGTGGTAATTCCTGGGGCAGGTAGCCAATATTAAAGTCCTTTGGTTTGGAAATATCACCCCGGTCTACCGTGGCTTCTCCAGCAATAGTCTTTAATAAGGTAGATTTCCCTGCGCCGTTGCTTCCTACTAAACCGAGTTTTTCTCCGGGATTTACCAGAAAGGAAATCTCGTTGAATAGCATTCGGTCATTAAGTTGTAAAACAAGTTTGTTGATCCCAAGCATGGGGCAAAAATAAATTAATAGCGCATGCCACTATTTTCTAAGGGTACCAAGTTGTACAGTATTTTAAATTTTCGCTGTCCACGTTGTCAGGAGGGAGAGGTTTTTGAAGAAAAGAACCCTTATAAGCTGGGGAAATTATTTAAAATGCACGAAAATTGCCCGCATTGCGAATTGCGTTATGAAGTAGAACCTAGCTTTTTTTACGGCGCTATGTACGTAAGCTATGGTTACTCGGTGGCTTTGTTTGTGGCCACCTACATAATCATGAATCTGGTTTATGATCCACCGATTAGCCATATCGTAATTGCTCTCGGAGTAGTGGTTTTCTTATTATCACCCTTGGTTTTACGCTTATCGCGAATCACTTGGCTAAACTTATTCGTGAAGTACAATCCAGATAAGAAAGGCCCCAGCCTTAAATAAACCGCTGGAGATCCCATTCTTTTTTTAAGGCTTTCGCCTGAAGGAAAAACTCGATAAAATGCTGAGCTAGGTAGGGAGCCATTAGTACCCCTCTAGAGCCCATGCCATTAAATACATACTCTTGCTCATTAAGGCGTCCTAAGAGAGGTTTACGGTCTTTAATATTGGGTCTAACCCCCGCTAACTGCTCTTCTATTTCATAGGGCCCCTTGTAAAAGATATTTAGTTTTTCTTCCAAGAAGCTTAATCCCTTAGCAGAAGTTTCATCATTTAGGTTTTGATGGGCATAACTAGCGCCAACTTTAAAAAGGCCATTACCTAAGGGTAAGGTAAAGACTCCCGCATGCAGAATTCGATCCTCCGGTAGTTGGCTGCCTTTAATTAGCATAAGCTCCCCTTTGGTAGGACTAAAGGCTTTGGCTAGGCTTGGGTGGCTCTCACGCAGTAAGTGACCATGGCAATAGATTACTTTATCTTCTGCTTTCAAGGTATTTGTTCCAGACCATTCTCCTTCAATAAGGCGGTCTCTTCGGCGAAGTTTGGCTTTATGCTGCTCGATATAATGGTGGGTGTCGAGCCAGAAAATATTTTGCAATACCCCTCTACCCAAGGGACTTTCTACAAAAGGTAGTGTTTCCTTTTTTACCGAACCAAGGTGCTGGTTAAGATGTGGCTTGTTGCTGTTAACTAACCAATCGTTCACTTCACCGGCTTTATGAAAGACATGTTCTATCTCCGCATGATGAATGAACTTAGTCTTCAATTCTTTCTCAAGACTAGTGAAAAACTGGCGGGAAGCGGGCATAAAGAGTTCGGCAGCATTCACCCATTTTTGCCTTTTTAAAACCACTGGATTAGCCAAGCCAGCTGCAATGCGAGATGAGCGTGAAAATTTAGGCTCATCATAAACCCAGTGATCTACCCCGGCCTTATCGAGAAAGATGCTTAAAGTGGTACCCGCGATACCCGCACCAAGTATATAGATTTTAGAATTCATTAAAAACAAAAAACCCTGACACAAAGGTCAGGGTTTTAAAAATCTTATTGGAGATTAATACTCCCAAAGTTCGGCCTCAAGATTGCGCAAATTGTTTTTAATGCGCTCCGCTTCTAAAAGCTGATCTAAAGTTGAACTTCGTTTATATTCTTCAATTTGACGATCGTAAACATTGTCTTCCTTAAAGATTACTGAATCAAAGTAACGTAAATGGAATACCTGATCGTAAGTAAGGCGAGAGCTATTGTTATGACCATTAAACGCAGTGTGCGTGGCTAAAGCATAACGAGCATCTGGGAACCATACCCAAAACAAGTTATAAGAGTCACCTGTTTTAGGGTTCGTTACCTTAGGGGAAATACCCAAGATACGATTCTTCATTTCGCCTCTTTGCTTATCAAAGTACCAATCCGATTTAACTTCCCAAAAGTTAACGTCCTTAGAGGTAATCTTAATGGTGTCAATTAATAGGATGATTGATGGATCATCAGGATCACGAAGGGTATCTACCTGCTGAACATAGTTACGCACTTGTTCAGGAGTCAGAGGAATTTCAAAGCGGTCATCCGCAAATACCTCGATAATTGTTCCTTCATCCAAAATTCCATCAACTACTACGTCGTAAAGACTCTTACGGTCTGGAATCGCTTGTACGGGGTAGTACAAGTGAAGATTCATTTTTTGACGTAGGTCAATTCGTTCCCAGTGACGCGTGCTCCACAACATATCCGCCTCACGTAAATAAGGGTAAGGAAATACTTGGTTATTGTGGTAGTGCTTGGGCGAATCTGGGATAATGCCATCGTCAGATGGACTAATAATCTGAGCACTACTTGTGCTGGGCACAAAGTAAAGCGCTACAAGTCCTAGACAAAAAAGAATACGTTTCATAGACCGGGGTCTTTATTAGTTAACGTCGATCGAAATATTACCTACACGACTTACCTTAACTCCTTTTGGACCTACCGCTTTAATATTACGGATTGATACAGTAGAGCCTGGCTTCAATCTTTCGATTTTAGTCTTTGCAGATGAATTCATTTTATTTCCATTGATACGCTCGGGTGGCGATCCTGGAATAGCAACTTCAAAAGAAGTAACGCGTAGGGGAAGGTCGAAGGCAAAGTCTTCGAAGCCCGCTTCAACAGTTGCGTTGGCAACAGCGCTCTTAGAAAGAAGACCTTCACTACGCTTGTAAATAGTTCCCACTGCAGGTGGAAGACCTTTGATACGGAATTGCTTAGAACCGGCAGGACGGGTACTTACTTTTCCATCTTTATCGGTTTCTTCTACCGATACAGAGATAGTAACTTCTTTACCCTTTAAGCCAGTAACATTGGCCATGTAAGATCCATTAGATCCACTGATACCAGGACCAGATACACGGATTTTAGATGGGTCAACACCCGGAACCCCAATTTCGATAGGGTTATCTACACCACGATAAAGTACATTCATCTTGGTAGGAGAAATAACTACACTTGGAGGGGCTACCGTAAAGCTTTGCTCAGGAATGGTAAAGTTCATGTCGCCTTTACCAATTTGCTTAATGGTAATTTGACCACCCCATTTTTGCTCACCAACGCTGTTGGCAGGGATGCGTACTAAACCTTTTCCATTCTTAATGTTCTCAACAGGAAGCTCTTCACCATTAATAACGATGGTTGGCTCCTGGGTGTCGTCGTATGCAGCAAGGAATACTTCTGCTTCGTAAACATCACCCTGAGTAATGTAATTGGTTTTAGCCATTACCATTGGCTCTACCGTGGTAAAGGTTACGTCACCTTCACCAATCTTAGCGCTTAAGTAGCTAAGCACTTCAGATTCTGAGTTACGCACTCGCGCTTGGATATCGGTAAGGAAAGGAATAATAGCTCCTAAAGGATATTCTCCAAAGGAAGCTTGTTCCCAGCTTACATCTTTATCACCTTCTTTTTGATCTTGCGTATCGAAAACCGACTCGATATTTGCTTTGATATCCGCGTCGTTTCCTGCTAACTGAATCATTTGACTGCGGTAAGCTTCGATTTTTGCCTTAAGCTCCGAGGCTTTCTTAGGGCCTTGTTCCGCAACTAAATAATTTAAAGGATCAGACTTAGCATCTAAAGCTTTAGGAGCTCCAGTTTCTTCATCTACACCACCGGATACCGCAACTAGGGTATCTTTCATATTGGCGATATAAGTAAAGAGCTGATTTGAGATATCTTGTACCTGATCTGCTTTATTCTTCCATTCAAGGGCTTTTTCCGGATTCTCGGCAGCAGCTTTAACGAAAGCGCTGTAAGCATCTTGGTTCTTAGCTTCAACAGTAGATATGGTCTCGGTTAAACTGTCGTTCAGTTTAGTGAGCGCCTTCAAAATGTCTTTGGAAACGTTCAGTGCCAACATAGCGGTCAACACGAGATACATCATGTTGATCATTTTCTGCCGTGGCGATAATTTTCCTCCAGCCATGAATTTGTTTTTATAGGTTAGCTAATCTCGGTTAATTACTTGTTGTTAACGTTCATCGCAGATAACATACCGCCGTAAACGTTGTTAAGCTGAGACATGTTATTTACCAAGGAGCTAACTTCAGTACCTAAACGCTCTGAGTCGTTGATTGAGGCACTTAGTTTTTCCATTAGATTGTTTTGAGCTTCCATGTGGTTAGCAGAGCTTTCCAATTGAACAGCATAAAGTGCGTTCAAAGACTCCATATTTTTAGAAGCTAGAGCTAATTGCTCATTATAAGCACCAGTGGCTGCAGCAGCTTCACTAGTTTCAGATAATTTGCTAGCTGCATCACCGAATCGACGTAAACCGCTTCCTAAGCTTTCGATAAGCTCGGAGTCAATTTTAGCATCTTCAAGCATACGATCTAATTCTTGAGTCGCACTCAAGCCTTTTTGTGAACCGTACTCTTCCTCTTCGTCGGTCATTCCAGCCAACTCAGGGTAAACTAAAGTCCAATCGTATTCTTCGTGTGGTTTTTCGAATGCAGAGAAGAAGAAAATCACGGCTTCGGTAGTTAGACCGATTACAAGCATGTAGTCTGCACCAGGAAGGTGAAGAATCTTAAACATCGCTCCAAGGATTACTACGGCGGCTCCCCATCCGTAAAGTTTTGCCATGAAGTTCTTAAAACGCTTGCTGTTTACATCAATTAACGCCATTGTAAATAATTAATTAGTAGTTGTTTGAGAGAGATTAAAAATCGGCAAGATCGCGGCCCATAAAGCTTTGAACGGTACGGAAACCAACATAAGATTTGGAGGTATCCGCGTATTCATAGTCACGGGTGCTTACTTGCATGTAATAGGCGACATCCTTCCAGCTACCACCACGCACTACTTTACGGGTAAGAGTTGGATCGTCGTCAGGGTTAGCATTGTACTCGAAGTTAGGACTGATGTCGGAAACATAGTAATAACTTGCCGCGTCAAAGGCAGTGTTGGTCCATTCCGACACATTACCTGCCATATTATAAAGATCGTATTCGTTAGGTGCGTAGGCGGTAACCTTTACAGGATAGAAACCACCGTCTGCAACTAAATTACCACGTAAGGGCTTAAAGTTACCTAGATAACACCCAGAACTGTTAAGTGCATAAGGTCCACCCCAAGGGTAAGTGGTAAGTTCTTTTCCACCGCGGGCAGCATATTCCCACTCCGATTCGGTAGGAAGACGGAACTCCTGCTCAGAGAAATAGCCTGCTTTTTTAAGGTACTCGTTTCTGTATTTGGTTCTCCAATTGCAGAATGCACGGGCTTGGTTCCAATTTACCCCTACTACAGGATAATCATCAAAGGCAGGGTGCCAGAAATACTTATCGTGCATTGGATCATTGTAACTGTAAGTAAAGTCATGGATCCAGCAAAGGGTGTCAGGGTAAATATTAATTACACCACCTTCAAAGAATGAACTACGGTCAGAGAACTCCTTACTATCCTTGATATAGTCGCGGTAAGAGAAGTACTCCCCATCTTGGTCAGCATCGTTATGATCGAACATAACTCGGTTAGACTTACGCGCTGCTTTCTGCTTGTTAATCCAGAAGAAGGCATAGTTTAACTGACGAGCATCGATCATGCGACCACCCATGAATTGCTCCTCTGGGGGTAAATACATGCTCTCCATAATTTCAGTGTACTCGGCACTGAAATAGTTGTTGCGGTCCCACTCGATGAAAGGCTCCCAATCTAAACGACGCTGCATTGAGTCAGGGTAGTTTAGTGAAACGTACTCATCATAGAAGGTAGGATCCTCCATGTTGGCCACATCAATAAATTCGTAACCTTCAACTAAACCGTCTTCAGCCAGTCGGAATCGCGCGATAGAATCGCGTACCCATTGCACGAATTGGCGGTATTCGTTGTTAGTGATTTCAGTTTGATCCATCCAGAAGGAAGGAACTGATACCGTCTTAGTCGGAGAAATTAAGCTGTAAGGTACATCCTGATCAGCATTTCCCATGTTGTAAGAGCCTTGTGGAATGTATACCATACCATAAGGTTGAGCCGGATACCAGCTCGGACGATCCTGTACTCCCACTAATTCACCGTAGTCGTTTGAACTACACCCGATGAAAAGCACGGAGCTTAAGGCTATGGAAATCAGTTTTTTCATGTCTCTTGACGTTGTTTTCCTTTGAACAACAGCTTGTTATTCACAGGGGCTGCTATATTACAAAAATCTTGGGTTCTTATAACTTCCTTTTTGTCGGGGGGGAATTTCAATTTTAAAGCAGTACTGAGCCATTACTTCATGACTACCACCACCTTGTCCAGACAATGGCGATGTAGCCACGTCATAAGAGTACCCTAGTTTTAAATCTGGAGTTACTTGCCATCCTAAGATAGCCGCAACTGCGTCCTGTAGCCTGTAAGTAACGCCACCCCAGAACTTATTATTATATACACCCATAACATTTAGGTCAAAGGTGGTGCTTCCAGAAGTTAATTTAACTAAGGTGCTAGGTCTTAATTCCCAGTTACTTGCAGGGATTGCCCAATTGTAACCGCCCATAATATAATAGTGACGAGCGTTACGGAAGAATGTTTGGGCTCCAGGTAAAGTACTGTAGCTGTTCACACCAGTAGTCGTTTCGATTACCCGAGTAGTTGAGACACCACCCCAGATATTCTGACTCTCATAATAAATACCGAATTCTGCATCTACTTGGAAGCCATTCGCGTCCAAAGCAGGTAAAGTTGGGTCCGAAAGACCGAAAGAAGTATTGTAATCGGAAGGAATCCAAGCGGCATCGCTTAGAGATTTATTCAAAAAACTTGCGCCTGCACCAATGCCCAAGGTCCCATCCGGTAATTGGATTTGATAGGCATACATGATGCGTGCGGTAATATTATTAAAGAAACCGATCTGATCATTAACCACACTAACACCAACACCTCCGCGTAAAAAGCGAATGGGGATATTAGCGTTAATATTTTGAGTGGTTGGAGCGCCTTGGAATCCTACCCACTGACTACGATGCAAGCCATTGATGCAAATTGCACCTCCTGCACCGGCTACCCCTGGGTTGTAATATATGCGATTGAACATGTATTGCGAGAACTGCACATCCTGCTGAGAAACAGCTAGAAATGGCAAAGCCAAGGCAATGATGAGGTAAATTTTCTTCATCCAAACGGGTTAGTTAATAATTGTTGACAACATGTTGTTGAAATCCCAAATATAAAGCTTTGCACAAAAACGCATTATTCGGAAGTTAATTTTTAGCGAAATTTTGTTGAAAAGACCTAAAAAATCAGAGGGCCTTCTGCAAAGCACGCCACCAACGATCGGGAATTTCGTTCTGCATGGCCTCTTCGTAATCCACATAGCTACAGGGGATTAGCTTATGTCTTTCGGAGCTTAAGCCACTTTCTTCTCGCACCGGAACTTCAATCCACCAACGTCCACTTAAAGGACTCTTATAAAAGACCAATTCGTACTCTCCATCGTTAATAAGCACCGTAAATCGTTGATAATCGCTCTTGGAAGCAAAGGGGTAATCGCCTTTTCGGAGGTTAAAGCCCTCTAAAAAGTACCAGATCATCTGAGCTACTAGGTGCGCAGTTCTACCTTCCTTGTCGGCCAAAGCATTGCATTCGTAGATGCCAAAGGAGCTTACCTTATCACTAATTCCGCTGTAACGGGCTAGGGCGCAGGCTTCTTCTCCTGAAAAACCGTTGGGGCTGTGGAAGGTGTTGCCTGGAGCGTCACTTTGCCTTACGGCTGATATGTCGAAACTTACAATATCCGCGTCCCTAAGTATGGGTTCGCTCTCGCTTATTTTCTGCCGTAAATTTCCCAGTCGGTGCACATCGAAAAACATGCGTTCCATCAGGTCAATTTCCTGCTGGTTAACAAAATAACTTTGGTAACCAATATTGCTGAAATTGTAAAGTATGTAAGGTTTCTGGAGCACAATATGACTGAGGTAGGAGCGGTGGCTTAGCTTTTCATTCTCTTTACCTAGGTCAAACTGAGCGTCAATGCTCACAAGATTCACCGTTTGCTCTAATCCGTCGTAAGCGCGGTAATTTCCGTAGCAGATATCTTGACTACCGCCAATGATGATGGGTACAATCTGCTTTTTAAGTAGCTGGTAGCAAACTTCCTTTACTGCGACCATGGTGTCGGCAAGCTTTTCGCCGGCGTAAATATTGCCGAGGTCAGCCACTCGACTCGACCAGTTGCCCCAGTATAAACTGTAGAGGTATTTTCGAACTTGATCCGGACTATGCGCGGCTCCAGGATTATCGCTCCCGCGATCCTCCATCACGCCAATTAAGGCGATTTTTACACCCTCTAATTCGGGCAGTCCTTCTATTTCGGTGTGAATAGCTATCTGCTGACCAAAGACTTGCTCATTGGCCTCAGCTACCGATTCAATAATGCTATTTCCAACCGGCGAAAGAAAGTCTTCCAAAATCATTTCTTGGTGCTTTTCTTACGAGTGCCTTTCTTTTTGGCAGGTGCTTTTTCGGCGATCAATTTTACAGCTTCCTCTTTGGTCAGCTTTTCAATCTTGGTGGTTTTGGGCAACTCCACTTTCACTCTGCCTTTGATAACACTGAAACGGCCCCAGCGGGCTTTTTCAACTCGAATGCCTTCATCTTCCCAGTGGTGGATAAGTTTGTCCTTTTCTTTTTGCTTTTTCTCCTCAATTAAGGTCACCACATCATCGTAGCTGAGGTTGTCGAAATCATATTTCTTGTTCACGTTAATGAACATGGAATTCCACTTAATGAAAGGGCCGAATCTTCCCACCCCTTTCTGAACGGGCATATCTTCATAATGTGCAATCGGCTCATCTGCCTTTCGCTTGGCTTCTATTAATTCTTGGGCCCGAGCCATATCTACTTCTAAGGGGTCTTCTCCCTTATCTAGAGAAATCGATTTTTTCCCATGTTTGATATAGGGTCCGTAGGGTCCATTCGACACTACTACCGTTTCCCCATCAAAGTCCCCAAGTGTTTTCGGCAATAAAAAGAGATCTAAGGCTTCCTGTAGCGTTACCGAATCTAAACTCTGATCCTTATTGAGGCTGGCAAATTGCTTTTCTTCATCATCGATATCGCCAATTTGCGCCATGGGTCCGAAGCGTCCTAATCGAACCAAGACAGTTTTTCCGGTCTTTGGGTCTTCCCCTAAAATTCGCTCACCGGTAGCGCGGTCAGCTTCTTCTTCAACTTCTTTTAGGTGTGGATGGAATTCATCATAAAAACGATGTAGCATCTCGGTCCACTCTTCTTCGCCCTGGGCAATGTTGTCGAACTGTTCTTCCACCTGAGCGGTGAAGTTATACGCCAAAACGTTGTCAAAATGCTCGGTTAGAAATCCGTTTACTACGTTACCTATATCTGTAGGAATAAGTTTATTCTTATCTGCTCCGGTAGTTTCGCTAAGCGAAGTGTCCTTGATTTCTCCCCCGCTTAAACTCATTTGGAGGTATTGCCTCTTGAAGCCTTCAAGGTTTGATTTTTCGACGTACTCCCTTTTGATAATGGTGCTAATGGTCGGCGCATAAGTCGAAGGTCTTCCGATGCCAAGTTCCTCTAATTTCTTCACTAAACTAGCCTCAGTATAACGAGCTGGGTGTTTGGTGAATCGTTGAGTTGCAGTGATATCGCGATAAACTAATTTCTCTCCCTTTTTACAGGTAGGAAGTAGGCCTGATTCCTCTTCATCCTCTTCATCACGACCCTCTAAATATACTTTTAAGAAACCCTCAAATTTAATTACCTCTCCTCTAGCCACGAACTCATAAGATTCTACTGGGGTGCCAATACGAAACACCGTTCGTTCTAGTTGGGCGTCACTCATTTGGGATGCAATGGACCGGCGCCATATCAGTTGATAAAGGCGGCGTTGCTCGTCCAGGGTTCCTGCGCTTTGGCGATCAAAGGAGGTGGGTCGAATAGCTTCGTGAGCCTCTTGCGCGCCCTTACTCTTAGAACTGTATTTTCGGGTTTTCGCATAAGCTTCTCCGTAGGCTTTTCGCACTTCGGCTCCTGCTGCAGCTAAAGCGTCGTCAGACAGGTTTACCGAGTCGGTACGCATGTAGGTGATAAGGCCTGCTTCGTAAAGCTTTTGGGCAACGGACATGGTGCGGCCCACTGAAAAATTTAGCTTTCGAGAAGCCTCTTGCTGTAAAGTCGAGGTGGTAAATGGAGGAGCAGGACTTTTCTTTGCGGGCTTGGTTTCAATATCACGAATACTGAAATTATGTTGACTACAGCGCTCTAAGAAGTCACGCGCTTCTTGCTCATTATCAAAGCGCTTATTTAGATCAGCCCGAAAGCTTTTACCGTCTTCATTTTTAAATTCGGCTACTACCTTATAAAAGGCCTCCGCTTTAAAATCACGGATTTCCATTTCACGTTCCACAATCAATCGCACCGCCACCGATTGAACTCTACCAGCGGATAAGCCGGCTTTAACTTTTTTCCATAAAACCGGCGAAAGCTCAAATCCTACAATGCGGTCTAAAATTCTGCGAGCCTGTTGAGCATTTACCAGATCGGTATTAATGCGACGTGGGTTTTCGATCGAACGTTTAATGGCCTTCTCGGTAATTTCACTAAAGGTGATGCGGTTGGTATTGGTCGGTTTCAGGTCTAAAGCTTCATATAGATGCCAAGCAATGGCCTCTCCTTCGCGGTCCTCATCCGAAGCTAACCAAACAATCTCTGCTTCTTTACTTAGCTTTTTAAGTTTTTTAACGACCTCTTTCTTGTCACTACTAATTGCGTATTTGGGACGGAAATTATCTTTCACATCAACCCCCATATCCTTTTGCACCAAATCTCTAATATGGCCAAAGGAGCTTTCCACTTGAAAGTCCTTTCCTAAGATCTTTTCAATCGTTTTAGCCTTGGCGGGTGACTCTACTATTACGAGGTTTTTTGACATCTTCTTCTGCTAATTTTTTGCTTTCGACCGATTGGCAAAATAAATCAATGTTTTTTTGATTTAGCTTTTTCGGTATTTATTAAGCTTTTATTTGGTCTGCCAAATTGGCAATGGACCCAGATTTGTACCTTTGCAATCCATAAAAATACCTAAACAAAGATTAGGCGTGCAGGAAAAGATAATGGATGAAAGCGCACAAGGTTCAGCGCTAGTTCAAGAAGGTGAGCGTGGCGATCGTAAGCTATACATAGAAAGCTACGGGTGCCAGATGAATTTCTCGGATAGTGAAATCGTTGCGTCGATTTTAGCTAAAGAAGGATTTGGGACTACCCGTAATGTGGAGGAAGCCGATTTAATTTTATTAAATACTTGCTCTATTCGCGATAAAGCGGAGCAAACCGTGCGTAAGCGTTTAAATAGCTTCAATAAGCTTAAAGAGGAACGTCCAGAAATGAAAATTGGCGTGCTGGGCTGTATGGCCGAGCGTTTAAAGGATAAGTTTTTAGATGAGGAAAAACTGGTCGACCTGGTGGTCGGTCCCGATGCATATCGCGATCTTCCCAATCTGATAGAAAAAGTTGAAGGGGGAAGAAAGGCCGTAAATGTAATTCTCTCCAAAGAGGAAACTTATGCTGATGTAAACCCGGTTCGAATTGATACCAATGGAGTTTCGGCCTTTATTTCCATTACCAGAGGTTGTGATAATATGTGTACCTTTTGTGTGGTACCCTTTACCCGTGGTCGTGAAAGAAGCCGCAATCCAGAAACCATTTTAGCCGAGGCACGCGAGCTGGAGGCTAGGGGCTTTAAGGAAATAACCCTTTTGGGGCAGAACGTGGACTCTTATCTCTGGTATGGAGGCGGACTCAAGAAAGATTTTGATAAAGCTTCCGACGCAGCGAAGGCTTCGGCGGTGAATTTTGCTGATTTGTTGGCTTTAGTGGCAGAGGCAGTGCCTGGTATGCGTATTCGCTTTAGCACTTCAAATCCTCAAGATATGACCGATGATGTGCTACATGCTATTGCCAAGTACGATAATATCTGTAAATACATTCACTTACCGGTGCAGTCAGGTAGTAGTCGCATTCTTAAGGAAATGAATCGTGGTCATAACCGAGAGGAATATTTCGATTTAATTGATCGTATTCGTAAAATTATCCCTGATTGTGGTATTTCCCATGATATGATTGCCGGCTTCCCTACCGAAACCGAAGAGGATCATAAGGAAACGCTCTCTTTAATGGAATATGTGCGATACGATTTCGGTTATATGTTCTATTACAGCGAACGCCCCAACACCTTTGCGGCGCGTAAAATGGAGGACGATGTTGATATTGAAACCAAGAAACGCCGCCTCAATGAAATCATCGATTTGCAGCAAAAGCACAGCCTAGAGCGTAATCAAGAGCATCTTGGTAAGATCGAAGAAATATTAATTGAAGGCGACTCTAAGCGTAGTGCCTCCGATTGGAAAGGAAGAAATACCCAAAATACCATGGTAGTTTTCCCCAAGCAAGGAGATGAAAAACCGGGAGACTTCGTTAGAGTAAAGATTATTGATTGCACTGCAGCTACCCTTTTAGGTGAGCTGGTGAAGGACTAAGAATGAAACTGAAACACTGCTTAATTGCGCTATTCTTGGGTGTTGGTGCCCTACAGGCCCAAGAGAAAGTAAACGGAAGGTGGTTGGATAATAATTTGACCATTTGGATTGAAAACGATCAGATCCGCACGAAAGGTGAATTGTACTATTGTATTGCAGATACTAGTCGCGGTACCTGTATTCAAAACTTAAGCAGTGGCTTTGAGTTAAAGCTATATGATGCCCAAGGCAAACTAATTTACGAGGGCTTTGCTAGTGGCAGACGTCGTGGGGTAAAGCTACCTAAAGCTTATCCGCAGGCGCGAGAAGTAGAATTAAAGGCTTTCAAACCTTGGGTGATTAATAAGAGCAATGCCGTTAAAATTCACCAAGACAAGGCAATTGAAGTAAAATACAAGGTAAAGTGAACTCCATTCAAGAAGTAAAACAACGTTTTGGAATAATTGGTAATAGCCCAGGCTTAGAACGTGCTCTTAATAAAGCGCTTCAAGTTGCGGGTACCGATATTTCAGTGCTGGTTTCGGGTGAAAGTGGAGTAGGTAAAGAGTCTATTCCGAGAATTATCCATTCTCAAAGTCATCGTAAACACAATAAATACATCGCGGTAAACTGCGGTGCTATTCCAGAGGGAACTATTGATAGCGAGCTTTTTGGACATGAAAAGGGTGCCTTTACCGGTGCCACAGGGACGCGCAAGGGCTATTTTGAAGAAGCTAATGGCGGTACCATCTTTTTAGATGAGGTTGGGGAACTCCCTCTTGCCACTCAGGTGCGTTTGCTTAGGGTCTTAGAAACCGGGGAATTTATTAAAGTGGGTTCCTCTCAAATTCAAAAGACCGATGTGCGCATCGTCGCGGCAACCAATGTGGATATGATGACCGCCATCCAAAAAGGACGTTTCCGCGAAGATTTATACTACCGTCTAAACACGGTTGAAATTCATTTACCGGCCTTACGTGAAAGAAAGGATGATATCCATCTAATTTTTAGAAAGTTTGCGGCCGACTTCGCCGATAAATACCATATTCCACCGGTTCGTTTAGACGAGGAAGCGGTAAATGTTTTGCGAAATTACCATTGGCCAGGAAACATACGTCAGCTTAGGAATTTGGCTGAGCAAATCTCGGTGATTGAGCACGAGAAAGCTATTGGGGCGAATACCTTAATGCAGTATCTGCCTGATTCAGGTCGAGGAGGCTTACCGGCACTTTATAAGGAGGATAAGCCGGTGAGTGAAACCGATTTTTCCAATGAACGGGAGATTCTTTACAAGATTTTATTCGATATGCGTAAAGATATATCGGACCTAAAGAAGCTTACCGGCGAGTTAATGCAGAATCAAGAAATTAGTGATGAATGGAAGGATGATAATCGTTCTTTAATTCGTAGGATTTACGAGGAGGAAGCGGCGGTCGAAAAGCTAAATCCTGAAAAGGAGCTCCCTACTTCTTACCTTCCTGTTTATACCGATGAAGAAGCAGAGCTTTCCGAGCGTGTTTATGATGCGGGTCACGATATTGTTGAGGATGAGCCTTTAACCTTGCAGGAGAAGGAATTGGAAATGATTAGAAAAGCTTTAGACCGGAATAATAATAAGCGCAAGGATGCGGCGAAAGAGCTAGGTATTTCTGAGCGCACCTTGTACCGTAAGATTAAACAGTATAATTTATGAGAGCGCTAATTTTCGTGTCGATAACCTTGCTGTTTAATGCTTGTACCGGAGGTTATTCTTTTACCGGCGGAGATGTGGGTGATGCTAAAACGGTAAGTATTCAGAATTTTCCTAATAATGCGGAATTAGTTAAACCAGAGTTGTCTCAGGTTTTTAGTGAGAAGCTCCGTGATATTTTCGTTCAACAGACTCCCTTAGAATTAGTGAGCCGTGGCGGCGACCTTCAGTTTAGCGGAGAAATTCGTCGTTATTCAATAGATCCAATTAATGCTCAGGCTTCTAATTTAGGATCTGTGGCGCAAAACCGTTTAACCGTTGAGGTAAACGTGATTTACATCAACGAAAAGGAACCGGATAAGGGATTTGAACGTAGTTTTTCTCGATTTGTGGATTTCGATGCAAATCAGGATATTAACGCAATTGAAGCAGAACTGCATGATCAAGTCGCGCAGGAGCTAGCTGAAAACATTTTAAATCAGTCCATCGGCAATTGGTAATTGAGAACTGAAGAATTCATAAAGTTACTTGCGGAACCCTATACCGTTGAGGATTTTGAGGTAGATGACTTAAGAGAGTTGGCTGCTCAATACCCTTATTCCCAGGTCATTCAGTTGCTCTATGGATTGCGTTTGCGTTATTCATCAGCCCATCTTTTTAATCAACAACTTGGTCGGGCTGCAGCGCTCTCCAATGATCGATCGGTACTATTTGAACTTTTTGAAGGCAAGCAGAAAGCCGTTTCTAGACCTGCACCTCTGAGTGTGGTAAGCGAGCCTGAGGAAGTTAAGAAGGAGGAAAAAAGTGTTAAAAGCGAAGCGGAGGAGCTAATTGCCACCGATTCGGAGCCTAATCTTGAGGCCGACGATTCTAAAGATAAAGAGAGCATTGCTGTCCCCGAGGAGGAAGCTCCTAGTCCCGAATTAAGTCATAAGGAGGATACCGTAGTTGAAGAAACAATTAGTCCCCAAATAGATAAACCGGAAGAGAGCGAAGTCCCTGCGGAGGAAAAATTGGGAGCGGTTCCTGAGGACTTAAGTGATCTGAGTCCGCAGGAGCGAGTAAAGGCAATATTGGCTCGAAATAAGGCGATACGTGAGCAGTTTGAGCAAGAGCGTAAAGGGATGGGGGAGAAGCTTTTCGCCAAGGGCGAAGGAGCAGCCGATTCGGATGAATCAAATACCGATTCGGAAACAGCGGATAGTCCTATAGATATCGCTGCTCTTGTAGAAAGAAGGGAAGCCCAAATGCAAGGGAGCTCTGAGGTAGAAGCTGAAGATCCAAGTACTGAAGCTGAGGAGCCGGAGGTAGAAGCTACTGAGCAAACCGAAACTGAAGCAAGCAACCAAGAAGAGTTTGAAGAAAAAGTCGAGGCGGTTGAGGAGAATGAGCTTGTGGATAAGGAAGATCAGGGTGACTTAGCTTTAAGTGCACGGATCCGTATAATTCGTGACCGCCTAGAGGCTTTAAAGGCCAGCAATGCCCTTAGCGAGGAGGAAATGCAGACTTTGATGGAAGAGCATAGCCGCTTGGAATCTCTAATGTCTGATTTACCTATTGATGAGGAGCATGTGTTTGATGTGGAACTCGAGGCCGAATCAAGTGAGGCTGATGAGGCTTCAATGGAGTTTGAGATTGATGAACTTGAAAATGAAACTGAGGAAGCTACTGAGCCTGCAGCGGATAATTTAGATGCGGAAATTGAGCGCATAGAGGGATTAGCGGCTCAGTTAAGGCAGGAAGCGCCGGAGGAAGCGAAAACGGAGCACGAAGAGACAATACCTGAAGCATTAGAAGGTGAACCCGAGTCTTCCGAGTCGGCAGAAGCAGAGCAAAGCATTGAAGAGGAGCCAGTAAATGCAGAGGAACTTAATGCCGACCTCGAAGTGCTGCCTGAGGCAGATGATAGTCAAGCTCCGGTCTTGGAAGAAGAGCTTTCCTTTAGTGATTGGCTGCGCAAATTGCGTGATGGAGAAGTAGACGCCGAGCAGGGTCCGCGTCACGAAATAAAGGCGAAGGTAGATTTATTGGACTCATTTGTCGATAAACTTCCCGAGCTCAAAATGAAAAGTCGCTTAGGCGGAAGTGAGGCTAGTCCTAGTGTAAACAATCCTAGTCCGAGTCGCGAAGAAAGCGAAGGCTTGGGGATGGTGACTGAAACCTTAGCCAAAGTTTATATCCGCCAGAAGCATTATAAAAAGGCAATTCAAGCCTATGAAATTCTTAAGTTGAAATATCCCGAAAAAAGTACTTTCTTTGCCAGCCAAATTTTGGAGATTAAAAAACTGGCTAAGAGCAACTAATAGATAAGATTATGGCCCTTTTACTTACATCATTGATTATCATCGTTTGTGTACTACTTATTTTAATCGTGTTAGTACAAAACCCTAAAGGAGGAGGTTTAAGTTCTTCTTTTGGCGGCGGTGGCACCCAGCTATTTGGAGGGGTTAAGAAAACTACGGATTTCTTAGACCGCGGAACTTGGGCCTTGGCTATCGCTTTAGTAGTGCTGGTAATGGCTGCTAATATTGTAATTAGCCCCAATACTACTAGTGGTGAGGTACCTACTTCTGCGGTAGAGAGCGTAGATATTGCTACTCCTTCTGCCCCAGCGGGTCAGAACTTCCAATTGCCAAGTGGAGCTGCCGATCAGAACTCAGACATGCCACAAAGCGTAGACGAGGAAGAGCAGAATTAAAATATTGTTATTTGTTTAAGAAGGCCGTTCCCAAGGGAGCGGCTTTTTTTTTAGCTGTTTCTTAGGTTTTGTTTTCTAAACTAAGGGCGCTTTTTTTATTTTCTTCGTGGCATGAGAACTAGAATACTGATAGCAAGTCTTAGTGTGCTGCTAATTTCAGCGGCTTGCTCTAAGGAAGAAGAGAAGCCCGAACCACGCTTCCCACAAGAATTAATTATCGACGGCGAACGCTTTCCTATGGAGGCTGGCTTTATAATGCATTTCCCTGATGCCAATGCTTCACCTTACAGCCAGGAAATGGTCTTGTATACAGAAGGGATCAGCATTGATTACGATTCCACTGGTTTTCCCAGTGGTGTAAAAGGCCATGGTTACTTCTTAGCTTTTGAAGCTTGGAGTAGTGATAGTTTAGGCTTGGCAGAAGGGGTTTATCGTTTGGATACGGCTCGTTCCCCTTTTAGTTTGGGTTTATCGTCTTTAAACCCGGTGGTATTTAACAATAGCGATCTCTGGTTTATCCTACAGTCGGCTGAGTTCGAAGTAATTCGCGATGGGGAAACCTACACGATAGTGGGGGTAGCTAAGGATGAAAACGATTTAGATATTCAATTTAGTTACCAAGGCTCACTCGATTTTCACCGCGAGCGGTAATAAAAAAAGCCTGGCTACCTTTGGTAACCAGGCCTTAATTTTCCTTGACTACGATTAACTAAAGTCCGCCAGAATCTGCTCTGTAGCTTCTTTGGTTTTAACCTTGTGGTATACCTTTTCGATTAGTCCCTGCTCGTCAATTACAAAGGTTTCCCGGTGAATACCATCGTATTCTCGTCCCATGAATTTCTTTAGTCCCCATACGCCGTAAGCCTTGATGACTTCTTTTTCAGTGTCGGGAATTAGCGGGAAGGGGAGATCATATTTAGCGGCAAACTTTTGATGTTTAGCTTCATTGTCGGCGCTAACCCCAATTATCGCAAAGCCCTTTTCTTTTAAAAGACTGTAGTTGTCCCTAAAGTTACAAGCCTCGGCTGTACAGCCAGGGGTGTCGTCTTTTGGGTAGAAGTATAGGATTACTTTTTGACCCTTAAAATCACTTAATTTTAAGGGATTGCCGTTCTGGTCTTGACTATTGATGTCGGGGGCTTGGTCCCCGGGTTTAAGGTGTGTCATCTACTATATTTTTCTTTTATAACCGATTTAATTTCCAAAGGTTGAATATTGGGTGAGAATTATTGACACTTCTATTTAATGCTTGTCAGGACTTTGTCAGCCTCCTATGGCAGAATGACAGAAAAAAACCGGTGAATCTGCCTTGGCATATTTTCTGACTATTGCACAAGCAAATTTACAAGCAACAAATATTAACTTAAAAGCATAGTCAACAATGGCTGATATCAATTTAAAACCCCTAGCAGACCGTGTTCTAGTTGAGGCAAGTGCTGCCGAAACTACTACGGCATCCGGTATTATCATTCCTGATACTGCCCAAGAGAAACCCCAACAAGGTGTTGTTGTTGCGGTAGGCAATGGTAAAGCTGATGAGCCAATGACGGTTAAAGTTGGTGACGTGGTACTTTATGGAAAGTACGGTGGTACCGAAATCAAGCATGAAGGTAAAGACTACTTGATCATGCGTGAGTCGGACATTTATGCAATTGTAGGTTAATCTAATTAAGCTAAAATCGAAAGAGAAATGGCAAAGGAAATTAAATTCAATTTAGAAGCACGCGACGGTTTAAAGCGTGGTGTTGATGCATTAGCGAATGCGGTTAAAGTAACATTAGGTCCTAAAGGTCGTAATGTGATCATTGAAAAGTCTTTTGGTGCTCCTCATGTAACTAAGGACGGGGTAACCGTAGCAAAGGAGATTGAATTAGAAGATAAAGTAGAGAACATCGGTGCCCAGATGGTGAAGGAAGTAGCCAGCAAAACCGCTGATGTTGCTGGTGACGGTACTACTACCGCCACTGTTTTAGCGCAGGCTATTTTTAACCAAGGTTTAAAGAATGTAGCAGCCGGTGCTGCTCCTATGGACCTTAAGCGTGGAATGGATAAGGCGGTTAGCGCTATTATCGAAAACCTTCGCAGTCAAAGTCAGGAAGTAGGCGATAGTTATGATAAAATTGAGCAAGTAGCCTCAATTTCTGCGAACAACGACTCCGCTATTGGTAAACTAATTGCTGAGGCGATGAGCAAGGTTAAGAAAGAAGGGGTGATTACCGTAGAAGAGGCAAAGGGTACCGAAACTTACGTTGATGTGGTAGAAGGTATGCAGTTCGACCGCGGATACCTTTCACCTTATTTCGTTACCGACAGCGAAAAGATGATTGCCGATTTAGAAAGTCCTTTAATTCTTATTTACGATAAGAAAATTAGCAATATGAAGGAGTTGCTTCCTATTCTTGAGCCAGCGGCTCAGAGTGGACGCCCTTTATTAATTATTGCTGAGGATGTTGAAAGCGAGGCCTTAGCTACTTTGGTAGTTAATAAAATTCGCGGCAGCCTAAAAATTGCTGCGGTTAAAGCCCCTGGATTCGGAGATCGTCGTAAGGCAATGTTGGAAGACATCGCCATCCTAACTGGTGGTACCGTTATTTCTGAGGAGCGCGGTTTCAAATTGGAAAACGCTACCATGGATATGCTAGGTACGGCAGAGAAGGTGAGCATCGATAAAGACAATACAACTATTGTAAATGGTGCTGGTGAAGCTTCGGCTATCGAGGGTCGTGTAAACCAAATTAAAGCGCAAATCGAAAGCACTACTTCAGATTACGATAAAGAAAAGCTACAAGAGCGTTTAGCTAAACTAGCTGGCGGAGTTGCGGTACTTTATGTTGGCGCTGCTTCAGAAGTAGAGATGAAAGAAAAGAAAGACCGCGTAGATGATGCTTTAGCGGCTACTCGTGCGGCCATCGAAGAAGGTATTGTTCCTGGTGGTGGAGTTGCTCTTGTGCGCGCTTCCAAGGTGTTGGAAAGTTTAAGTGGTGACAATGAAGACGAGACAACTGGTATTCGCATCGTACACCGTGCTATCGAGGAACCACTTCGTCAAATTGCCTTTAACGCTGGTCAAGAAGCATCAGTAATTATCAATAAGGTGAAAGAAGGAAGCGATGACTTCGGTTACAATGCTAAAACAGAAGCTTTTGGCAATATGTACGAGCAAGGTATTATCGATCCTACTAAGGTTACTCGTGTTGCCTTAGAGAATGCTTCATCGGTAGCTGGTATGCTATTAATTACTGAAGCTACTATTACTGAAATTCCTAATGAAAATGACGCCGCAGCCGCAGCTGGAATGGGTGGTGGAATGCCCGGAATGATGTAAGATTCATTCAATAATAATTTAATCCCGACTACTTCTACTTTAGGGGCAGTCGGGATTTTTTTTGCTCCTGCTTTGCGGCTCGCTTAGCAAGTTTATCTTTGTTGTAAGACTTAGTAGATTATGAAAAAAGTACTCGGCATTATTTTAGCCCTTTTTGTTTTAATTCCGGTTGCAGATGCGCAACGGCGTTATAAAGATGCGCGCTCCTATTACCGCGAGTTTCAAGCCCAAACCCGTAAGATTGGAATTAAAAATATGCGCTATTTGGAAGCGGTAGTTAAAGGTGATGATGCTCGTCGAATTAATAAATACCGCGAAATGGTCGTGGAGCAAATGAAGGATAGTCAGCGCTCTTTAAGTAGAGTAGGTGCCTACAATGGCGATGATGTTTTGCACCGCGAGTACATGGCCGCCTTAGACCTTTATCTAGAGGCTTTTGAAAAGGATTTTGGAGCAGCAGAGGAACTTACTGCAAACCGCTATAACTCCTATGAAGATTTGCAGAAGTATTTTGAAGCGGCCAATAAGGCGGAGCTAAAAATGCTCGATGCTGCTTTTAAAATTGAAAAGGCAGAGGATTATTTTGGAAAGACCTATCAAGTAGATCTTCGCCGTGATACTATTTTGCGAAATAAGCAGATTCTACTAGATGAGGTTACGGTCTATACAAGGGAGCTAACCTCCATATACTTTCGCATTGATGGCGAGCTTACGGCCCTATTTAATGCCATTGACGCCAACAAGGGAGACACCTTAGCGATTATTATTACCAATTTGCGCAAAGCGATTCGTACTGCCCAGGGGGAGCTAAAGGATATTGAGCCTTTTGAATATGATGATGCCCTAGAGGATCAATTGGAATATTATATGGATGAGATTGATGGCTCAATTGATGAGGACTTGCGTCCGATGGCTGAGTCCTTCCAGTTTAAGTATCAAGATTCGGGCGATTTGGAAGAGGCGCAAGCTATTCTTGCAGATATGAAAGAGTGGCAAAAGTCTAGTCGGGCTGAGTACTTTGAAACTCAGGCGGAGCTAATTGCCGATTACCTAGAAGAAGCAGAATATTAAAAATTAGTATTTTTCATTCTCCGAAAGCCTGAGAATGAAAAAACTAAGTACTATAATTTTACATGTCAGCCTGACCTTTTGGTCGGGCTGCATGCTTTATGGCCAGACTAAGGTAGACAGCTTGAATGCTATAATTGAGACGGCTCCAAACGCACGAAGCTCAATTGAAACCTATCTTAATATTAGTAGAGAATGGTTGATTCTTAACCATGACAGTGCGGAAGTCTTTATCAAAAAATCACTTAGTCTTAGTGAACGCTTTGAGGAAGAGGAGTACTATATCGAGGCCTTAAATCAATACGGAAACCTTCAGCAACGTCGGTATCAGCAGGATGAGGCCTTGCAGACCTATGCTCGGGCCATTGAGCGCGCCGAAAAAATAGATTATAAGCCTGGCTTGGCTAAGCTTTATAATAATGTCGCTCTAATTTATACGGAGAAAGGAGATTTCCCTGAGGCTTTAGAAGAATTTACTAAGGCTACTCAAATTGAGGAAGACCTGGATAATCAAGAAGGAATTGCGCAGGGTTTAAATAATATTGGGGTAGTCTTCTATTATCAGGGCGACTACGATAAATCATTAGAATATTTTGTGGAGTCGGTTAAGGTCCACGAAGCCATGGGCAATATGCTTAGTGCAAAGCAGGGCTACAATAATATTGGCGCTATAAATGAGGCTTTACAGCAATACGATTCGGCCTTAGTTTATTATAAGCGGGCCATGAAAATTTCGGAGGACCTAGGCGATCGTGCCGAAATGGGCATTGCTTACAACAATGTGGCAGGGGCTTATTCTGGGCTCAAGCAGTGGCAAGAATCGGAGAAATTTTACCGCCTAGCGATGGCTACTAATCGTGAAAATGGCGACAATCACTCTCTGGCCTTAAATTATATGAACCTGGCCAGTTTATACATTGCTGCCGGTAAAAGCTCATCAGCGGAAGCTTTTTTTCTAGAGGCCGAAAAATTGATTGCCGATTACGACTTTAAAAACTTGGCCTACGATTTATATGGTAAAATCGCTGATTACTATGCTTTAAGCGAGAGGTATCCCAAGGCCTATGCCTATTCGCAAAAATATCAAAGCTTAAAAGATTCCATCTTTAATGAATCGAAGGCCAAAGCGATAGCCGAAACCGAGGCCCTCTATGAAACGGAGAAGAAGGAGAGAGAACTGGCCGAAAATAAAGCGGCCTTGGCCCAACAAGATTTGAAGGTCCAGGAGCAACGCTGGTATTTGGCTTTGCTTTCTGCCGGTGTATTTATTTTGATTTTTATAACAGTTATTATTTACCGTCAGCAGCAGCTGAAGCGGAAACAACTGGAGAAAGAGGCCTTGCTTAAAGAGGAATTAGCTAAAGCTGAATTGAAGCAAAATATGGAAGCGCAAAGAGTGAGAATATCTCGAGATTTACACGATCATATTGGAACTCAGCTTACCATTATTAGCTCGGAAGTTGATAACCTGGCCTATGTGGAGCAGGACGGTAAGCGTAAGGAGGAATACGAACATATAAGTGATCAAGTAAGGGATACTATGGCTCAGCTCAGAGAAACCATTTGGGCCATGAATAACGACAGTATTAAGCTGCAAATGCTAGTGGCCAAACTGCAAGAGTTTGGCGCAAAGGCATTAAGAGGACGTCCTGGTTTTGAAATAGAGAATCACCTCGAATCAGAAGTAGAGCTGGGTCCAGCACAGACCATCAATATTTATCGCATCTGCCAGGAGGCCTTGGTAAATGCCATTAAGCACGCAGACTTCAATACTTTTAAAATTCGCATAATGGAAGAAGAAGGAAGTTTGGTATTTGAAATCCAAGATGATGGTCGGGGAATGGACTTATCGGAACATGGAAATGGTTATGGCCTGC
This sequence comes from uncultured Flavobacteriales bacterium, assembly GCA_913055685.1. Taxonomy (GTDB): domain Bacteria; phylum Bacteroidota; class Bacteroidia; order Flavobacteriales; family Schleiferiaceae; genus Croceimicrobium. The sequence continues at coordinate 242,465 of CAJXKC010000001.1, read as the reverse complement.
TTAATATGAAGGAGCGCATGCAGCAAATCAACGGACAGTTCGAAATGAGCTCGGAACGCGGTAAGGGCACGCAAATAAGATTAAAGCTTAAAAAGAATACGACATCTGTCGTATAGCAATTAAGCTTCGATTTCTTCACTTTTGAATACAGCATTTGATTATGATACACATTGCCATAGCAGAAGATAATAGCCGTTTGGCCAAAAGTCTCCAAGAGAAGCTGGAGCTTGCCGATAATATAAAAGTGAAGTGGCAAGTGCCTACGGGTGCCCGTCTTTTGAATAAGCTAGAAGAAGATCATAATTTGGATGTGGTGCTCATGGATATTAATATGCCTGAGATGGATGGAATTAGCGCCACCGAGGAGCTTAAAAAACGTTATCCACAGCTTAAAGTGATAATGAGTACGGTCTTCGATGAGGAAGACTATATATTGAAGGCAATAATGGCGGGGGCTAATGGTTACCTCTTAAAAGATGAACGGCCGGATAAAATTCATGCGAGTATTGCTGAGGTTTTAGAAGGGGGTGCACCCATGTCAGCGGCAATAGCAAGTAAAGCCTTAGGCTTGATTCGCTATGGTGCACAACAAGTGGATACCCAGATAGATTATGGTTTAACCAAAAGAGAAACCGAGATTTTAGAGCAATTAGCAGCGGGGAGGAATTACCAGGAAATTGCGGAGAACCTATTTATTAGTCCATCAACCGTGCGAAAGCACATTGAGAATATTTATCAAAAATTGCAAGTTCATAATAAGGTAGAGGCAGTACAAGTAGCCCTTCGGCATCGCTTAGTCTGAGGGCTAATTTCGTAACTTAGTCGAAAGAGTGCGCTATGGCCAGAATACATCTAATGGAGTGGGAGGACCAGGCTTGGTTTCCCAAAAACCTACGGTCATTTGCAACCGATTTTCTAGAATTTCTAGCCGCTCGAACTAAAATGTTTGAGCCCATTGAGGCGGATTTAGTAGCAATCCTTAAGAACAGTAAGGAGCCCCATATAGTAGATCTAGCTTCGGGTGCCGGTGGTGCCTTATTAACCATGGCAGAACGGCTGCAGGCTAAAATTCCAGACCTTAAGATTACCTTTAGCGATTATTATCCGCATCCTGAAATGGCGTCACGTTTGGGCCCACTAAAAGGTTTGTCCTACCATCCTCAACCGGTCGATGCTCGACAAGTGCCAGAAAGCTTAAAAGGTTTGAGAACGCTTTTTCTATCCTTTCATCACTTTAGACCTGAGGAGGCGGTGAAAATTTTGAGCAACGCCGTACAAGAAGGAGAACCAATCGCGATTTTTGAGGGACAGGAACGCAGCCTGCCAAGCATTATGGCTATGTTGTTTTCACCGATAAGCCTCTGGTTTAGCACCCCTTTTATTAGACCCTTTAAATGGTCGCGTTTACTCTTCACTTATTTAATTCCGGTTTTACCCCTTATGGTGCTTTGGGATGGAGTCGTTTCCTCCTTGCGCACCTATTCCATCAAAGAGTTAAAGGAGCTGGTGGCACTTGTTCCTGGTGGAGATGAATATGATTGGCAAATAGGTAAAAAGCAATCTGGGCCAGCCAAGATTCTCTATCTAATAGGACAAAAGAAGGAAGTCTAATTGCTTCCAATTGACTTGAGTTTTACTTCTTCCGCGCCGTAAATAGATTGTATTCCCATAAGTTATCCTTCAAAGCAAGGTATTGGTATTTTCCACACAGGTAGTGGGAGTCTGCAAATCGCGAAACCTTGGGATTGTATAAACGGTAGAGGTTGGAGAAAAATACGCCCAAGAAATACAAGCGATACATCCTTTTGGCACTCTTTACCACCTTAGGGGTATAATTGATGCGCTGGATATCGCTGTAATTAAGCTCATTTAATTGATTGCTAAACTCATCAATCGCAGCATAGTTAGAAATAGCCCAAGTTTGCTTCCACTTGTTAATGTAGCCTTTGGGGTCTTTTTGCCCTTCCGGAGTAAGATAGAAGTCAAACATTACCAATCGGCCTCCTGGCTTAAGTAGCCGGTAGGCTTCTTTTAAAAAGTCGGCTTTATTGTCGGCATGACATACGCTTTCGCAGGCCCATACCACATCAAAGCTTTCGTCCTCAAATGGAGTGTCGGTAAAGTCGGCAACCTGGAAATTAAGTCGGTTTTCCAGTCCAGATGACTGAAGGCGTTCATTCGCCTGCTTAATCTGATTGGAGCTTAAGCTGATTCCCGTAACCTTAGACTCGGGGCAACGGCTATTAATGTAAAAGGCTGCACCACCTACACCACAGCCTGCGTCCAAAACAGCATCGCCAGCTTTAATTTCCGCAGCTTCAAAAAGGGTCTTGTTGGTGTTCTCCAAAGCCTCATGGAAATTCTGGGTGCTTTGATCCCAAATACCATAATGCAGGGAGAAGCTCTTTTTTAGATTCCAACTGCGCTCATAATGTACCTGGGTTTTGTCGTAATATTCAACGATTTCCTCCCGGCTATAGCTGTTTGAGTTCATCTAGATTTGGTTTTACTAGGGCTTAGATTAAAGCTGTTAGGTAAGTAGTTAAAAGCAATTTTGGCAAGTTCGCTTCAGGGCAAGGACAGCTAGGTGACCTTTGCTAAAGGCTTTTAGCCATTAGGCAAGAAAACTTAGCTCAAATAGCTGATTTAGGCCGAAAGTAATTCTTTAACCTTGGCCGAAATTGTTTTGCCATCTGCCTTGCCGGTCAGTTCTTTGCTGGCACGTCCCATCACTTTACCCATGTCTTGAGGGCCAGAAGCACCTACTTGTGCGATCAAGTTTTTCAGGTATTCGGTTAACTCAGTTTCAGTTAAGGCCTTCGGTAAAAATCCTTCAATTACCGCTAACTGCGCTTTTTCCTCTTCTGCCAAATCACTACGATCTTGCTCCTCATAAATCTGAATGGAGTCTTTGCGCTGTTTTTGCAGGCGGGTTAGGATTTTTAATTCTTCCTCATCACTAAGCTCACTGCCCGCGCTCTTTTCGGTCTGTGCGAGCATAAGCGCTGATTTAATGCCACGTAAAGCCTCTAAGCGCACTTTATCTTTGGCACGCATGGCATTTTTAATTTCCTCAACAATATTTTTACTTAGGCTCATATTTCTTGTTTTTAAGGCCGCAAAGGTAGCGAGAATTACAGCAAAAAAAAGGCGGCCAAGTGGCCGCCTCCCGGGTTCTAATCTACATTATCGTGGAGGAAACTGTTGTTCGATTTCAAATCGTTACCTCCATCCGAATTATTTAAGGTCATTCTGCTCTGGGTCTCCTGCTTGGAGATAGATCCTTGTTCGATATCGATGCCATGGCGCTTATAGGCGGGCTCTTTATCGGTTTCATCTAAGCTATGCGGATTGTTCTTAAAGCGGTAATTAAAGGCTTTAAGTTTAGCACGTCGCTCTTCTGCCCTAAGTCGCATGCTTTCCTCAATGCTCGAGTTCATGGGGTCTACCACCTTGCTTTCTTGAGGCTGACTAGGCTTTTCTTCCTTCGTTTTTACCTCAAAATGTAGGGCTTCATCCTCCAACTCGGCCTCAACCTGAGGGCTTACCTTGGCTTTCTCAGGCTCTACCTCTCCCTTTAGCTTAGCTTCTAGGGCTTCGTAATCGGAAAGACTGTAAACTTTACGCTGTGGAGCTTCTTCCTGTGGAGTTTCGGCTATTTCTGTGTTTGGGGAAGCGTCTTCAACTTCGCTTTCGATTGATGGGGATTCATCGTCCTGACCAATAGTGAAGAAGTCGAAATTCATCTCATCAGCTTCCTCATCTTTGCTTGATGCAACTGGGTTTTTCTCTGCTTCAGCAGCATTTAGCTGATTTATTTCATCACTAAGGGATAGGCCCTGAAAGACTTCCTGCGGTTGTTCATCTTCGGAAGGTAAGGACTCTTCTAGGTCGAAACGAATATGATCTTCCTCTTCAGTCTCTGGTTGTTCAGGGGCTTCAGGCTTTGTGGCCTCTATTTCATTGGGTTCTTCTAGGCTTGCTTCCTCACGAATTTCAAACCTGAATTCCTCCTCTTCCGCTTGAGCTTCTGGAATTGCCTCCTCTTCATGTTGATCTTCAATTGGAGACTCTTCTATGTCTTCCTCTAAATGATGTACCGAAGGAGCTTTTGCCTCAGGCTCCGGATGAAGTTCTGGTATAGGTTGGGAAGTAGGGTAAGCTTCTTCTTCAAATAATGAGGCTTGCACTTCTTGCTTTTCCTCTTGCTCTTGACTCAGTGCTCGGTCTAATTCAGCATCAAGAAGAGAATCATTGTCCTCTTCATCCATTTGGATGGGTTTGTCATAGAGTGAGGTGCTTATTGCCTGATCGTCTTCCAAGGGATGAACGATTTTTTCGGGCGCTTTACCAATCACTTGTTTTTGCTGATCCGGGTTAAAACCGGTCGCAATAATGGTGATGGCCACTTCATCGCCAAGACTTTCGTCCTCACCAATACCCATAATGATGTTAGCAGCGCCACCGGCTTCGGTCTGAATAAAGTCGTTCACCTCGCCGATTTCATCAATAGTGATTTCTTCGTGGCCCGAAACAATTAAAAGGAGGACGTTTTTGGCCCCGCGAATATGATTATCGTTGAGTAAAGGGGAGTCTAGTGCGGAGCTAATCGCCTCTTTGGCCCGGTTTTCACCACGCGCGGTGGCAGCGCCCATAATGGCAGTTCCAGAATTTGCTAAAACCGTCTTTGCATCACGTAAGTCGATGTTGGTGGTATAGTGATGAGTAATAACCTCTGCAATACCTCGAGCGGCGGTAGATAGGACTTCATCCGCCTTAGCGAAACCTGCTTTAAAGCCTAAGTTGCCATATACTTCCCGCAGTTTATTATTGTTGATGACTACCAGGGAATCGACATTTGATCGTAAAGACTCAATACCTTTTTCGGCTTGGTCCTGTCGCATGCGACCCTCAAAAAGGAAGGGACTGGTTACAATGCCTACAGTTAAAATGCCAAGGTCTTTCGCCGCTTTAGCGATAACGGGTGCGGCTCCGGTCCCGGTGCCACCTCCCATACCAGCGGTGATGAAAAGCATTTTTGTATTGGTTTCCAGTAGTTTAGAAATTTCCCCTAAGCTCTCTTGTGCGGCTTTTTCACCCACCTCTGGGTTGGCGCCGGCACCTAGTCCTTCGGTAAGACTCACGCCCAATTGAATTTTATTCGGTACCGGGCTATTTTCTAGCGCTTGGGCATCGGTATTACAAATCACAAAGTCTACACCGTTGATTCCGGCTGCGTACATGTGATTTACCGCATTACTACCTCCTCCTCCTACACCAAGTACTTTGATGACGGAAGATTTGTTTTTGGGAAGGTCAAAAGGCATCATATCCTGATTATTTGCGTCGCTCATTTCTACAAGTCCTCGTTTAGAAAGTTTCTGAATTTTGCAGCCCAGTTTTCAAATACGGAAGGAGAGCGGCCTTTCTTCTTTTCTTTAGAAGCTTGCTCTTGCTCACTTGATTCATCCGCATTTTCTGAACTTTGATTTTCAAGTTCTGGATCTTCTATTTCCGAATTCTCTGCAGTAGTCTCCTTATTTATTAATTCTTCTTCCTCTTCCCTTAAAGCAGCTCTGCGGCTTTGTCCTTCTAGACCTTTTAGTACTAAACCAACGGCTGTGGCATAGATAGGAGAGGAAAGATCGTCGTTGCTGGTGCTTGCTAAGTGTTCATTAGGGTAACCGATACGGGTGTCCATTCCGGTTACGAATTCCACTAATTGCTTGATGTGCTTTAATTGTGCTCCACCACCAGTGAGTACAATGCCAGCGATAAGTTTTTTCTTGTTTTCGGTGTAGCCGTAATTTTTAATCTCCAGGTATACCTGTTCAATGATTTCCACCACCCGAGCGTTGATAATCTTGGACAGCATTTTCATGGAGATCTCTTTCGGCTCTCTTCCGCGGAGACCAGGAATGCTAACAATTTCATTCTCTTTATTTTCTCCGGGCCAGGCTGAGCCAAATTTGATTTTCAGTAATTCGGCCTGCTTTTCAATAATGGAGCAACCTTCTTTGATATCTTCCGTAATTACATTACCGCCAAATGGGATTACCGCGGTATGTCTGATAATGCCATCTTTAAAGATTGCCACATCGGTGGTCCCACCACCGATATCTACTAGCACTACCCCTGCTTCTTTTTCCTCTTGGGAAAGAACTGCTTCAGCCGAGGCTAAAGGCTCGAGGGTGATATCCGAAATCTCGAGTTCGCTAGAGCGCACGCAACGTCCAATATTCTTAATGGAGGAAATCTGTCCTACTACGATGTGAAAGTTAGCTTCGAGTCGACTACCGTACATTCCTTTGGGCTCGCGGATGTCGGCCTGACCATCAATTTTATATTCCTGGGGTAAGACATGAATAATTTCCTCCCCTGGCAACATTACTAGGTTGTGCACATTGTCGATCAGTTCTTGTAGGTCTTGATCTTCAATTACGGCATCCGGATTAGCGCGATTGATGTAATCGCTGTGTTGGGTGCTGCGGATATGCTGACCCGCGATTCCAACAACTACCGAAGCAACATCGAGCCCGCTTTGTGCCTCAGCTTCCTCAACGGCTTCTTTTATAGATTCAATGGTTTTAACGATATTGGTTACCACCCCGCGCTGAACCCCCAGGGAGCGCGCTTTGCCGATCCCGACAATTTCGAGCTTGCCAAATTCATTTTTGCGACCAATCATGGCCACAATTTTGGTGGTTCCTATGTCTAAGCCTACTGCAATTTCTCCCGGATTCATAACTATCTTTTGCGACAGATTAGTTGCCCTTCGTAGCGAAGGTCAATTTCCCGTATTGTGTTTATGTCTTCATTTAACGGAGCTTGCTCGTAAAACACGCGCAGTTTCCGCAGCTTTTTTTCTATTTCTTCCGGCTTCCCTAAACGAATTTTGAAAGCTCCTTTTTGCGGGTAGAGCGTCCAGTTTTCATTTTCATCGCAGGCCAAAGCACCAAAGGCATTCGCGAAGTACTCCTCATCCTTTAGACTTTCTAAAAAGTCGGCTATCTTCTTGGTTCTCTCTGCATTTAAAGCACCGCTTACCAAAGGAACGGACTCCGAATAATGCGGGCTTAAAGGCATTTTTAAACCATTCTTCAGTAAATAATGACTGCCATTTGGCTTCATTACTCTGGCCAATGGTTCATGCTGCCATAGCATTATCCTCAATTTACCATCTAAGTCCGAATATACTTCTGCTTTTGCGATAGTGGGGTGATTCTCAATGCTTTCTTCTAACAATGCCTTGTTAATTTCTAGCATTAGTAAACCTTCTATTTTTCCATAATTACTAGTGATTATTTCATGGATTTCTGAAGGGTCCAAAAATGATTTCTCAAAGCGGTTTTTAAACTCTAATTCAATAGAGTTAATTCGAATATCATGGTAACGTCCCTGTGACCATGAGATTAGTGCTAGAAAGGTGATTAGCCCGATAGACCAGAGACTTATGTAGTGCCACTTTTTCATTTCAGGAGGGCTACTTTTAGGGGTCCGATTAACTGATCAATGTCTCCTGCTCCAATGCTTAATATCACTTCTGGTTTGTCTACGCTAAAACGGTCGATTATTTCTTGCCTACCCAATATTGATTTTTGCGAGTGCTCGATTTTATCTAATAAGGCGCGTGAATTAATACCGGCAATGGGTCTTTCACGGGCTGGGTAGAGTTCCAATAGAATTATTTCATCGAAGGCGGCTAAGCTTTCGGCAAAGCCTTCTAGGAAATCTCGGGTCCGACTGTATAAATGGGGCTGAAATATCGCAGTAATTTTTTTCTGTGGGTAGAGTTCCTTTACTGCATGAGCTAAAGCCGATATTTCACTAGGATGATGCGCGTAGTCATCTATATATACCAGCTTGTCACTTTTTATATGGTATTCGAAGCGACGCTTAACCCCGGAAAAACTTTCGAGGCCAGCTTTTAGTTCTTCTTCATTAAGACCGTATTTAAGCGCAAGGGCTGAAGCGGCTACTGCATTTTCAATATTATGCCGGCCAGGTAAAGGGAAGTGAATCTGATTAATTCTTCCTTGTGGATATACTAGGTCGAATACGAATTGGTGCTCGTGGACCCTAATTTGATCGGCAAAATAGGAGCTATTTGAATCGAGCCCATATTTCAAGCCTTTGGCAAGATGAGTTTTCTCGTTCACCAATAGTAAATCACTAACTGAGTCGCCAAACTCTTCAAAAGTTCGCTCTAATTCTTCACCATCCCCGTAAATGTCGAGGTGGTCGGCATCGGTCGAGGTAATTACCGCTGCACTGGGTTTTAAGCTTAAAAAGCTCCGATCGTATTCATCCGCCTCTGTTACTAAAAGCTCGGTATCGTCATGACCCCAGAAATTAGTGTTGTAATTGGTGCTAATGCCACCTAAAAAGGCACTAATATCCTTTTGGTTATGCCGAAACAAATGCGCTAATAGGGAGGAGGTGGTGGTCTTCCCGTGGGTGCCAGCAACTGCTAAGCATTGATGCATTTGAGCAATTTCACCAAGAATCTGTGCTCTTTTGCGCAGCGTGTATCCTTGGTCTTTAAAGAAATTTAACTCTAAATGATCGCTTGGGATAGCGGGTGTGTATATAACTAAAGTACTGTCTTTGGTAAAGCTTTTCGGAATCGACTTAGGTTCATCCTCGTAATGAATCTTCATTCCTTCTTCCTCGAGTTTTTTGCAAAGCGCAGAGCGATAGCGATCATAGCCATAAACTTTACGACCCGAACTATGAAAATAACGAGCTAAGGCGCTCATTCCGATGCCGCCGATGCCAAGTAAGTATATGTTTGCTTGATTAAGCATGGCTAATTAATTCATCTATTTCGTTAGCAATAACCTCTGCGGCGTTAGGAAGAGCGAGCTTGGAAATATTGCGCATTAAACTTTCGGTTTTGCTTGGATCGCTCACCAAATTGCGGAGGGTCGCCATTAAATCCTCGGCACTTTGCTTTTCTTGGAAAAGGATGGCTGCATCATGACTACTAAGTGCTTGGGCATTTTTGGTTTGATGATCCTCAGCTACATTAGGTGATGGTATAAGAATGGCGGCTTTTCCAACTGCGGCTAATTCGCTTAGCGTATTGGCTCCGGCTCTACTAACTACAATATCTGAGGCGCTGTAGGCCTGTGGCATGTCGGCAATAAAGGCCTGAAGTTTAAAGTTGTCTGGCAGCTTTTGATGCTTTTCCCGCAAGGCTTCATAATAAAGCTTTCCGCATTGCCAAATAACATTAATATCTAAGTCCTCGAGGCTATCAATACTTTCGCTGATGAGCTCATTAATGCGACGGGCGCCTAGGCTTCCTCCCAATATAAGTAGGGTGGGCTTATCGCCCTTTAGGCCTAAATTTTCTTTCACTTTCGCATCCGCCGAAAGGCTTTTTTCCAGACCCGCGCGCAGAGGGTTACCACTTAATACGATTTTGTCTTTCGGGAAGAATCGTTTCATGCGATCGTAAGCCACGCAGATTTTATCGACCCTATTGGCCAATAGTTTATTGGTGATGCCGGGATAGGAATTTTGCTCCTGAATTAAACTTGGAATTTTGGCGCGCGTGGCCATGTATAAAAGGGGACCACTAGCAAAGCCACCGGTGCCAATAACTGCATCAGGCTTAAAGTCACGTATAAGGAAATAGGACTTCCATAAGCTGCTAATAAGCTTAAAAGGGAAGCTTAGATTCTTAGCGCTTAAACTTCTTTGAATACCACTAATCCAAAGCCCTTCAATTTCATAGCCGGCCTGCGGAACTTTTTCCATTTCCATCTTATCCTTGGCGCCAACAAATAGAAATTCGGCATCGGGATGTCTTTTCTTAAGTTCATCCGCAATGGCCACCGCTGGGAAAATGTGTCCTCCCGTTCCTCCACCACTTATCATAAAACGAAGTTTAGGCATGAGTCATGGTATTTAAAGGTTCGGTATTATCGGCTTCGGATTCAGGTTCTGGTTTACTTTCTTCTACATTCTGACTACGACTAACACTTTGAATTATACCCAATGCGAGACAGGTCATCCAGACCGAAGTTCCTCCTTTACTTACCAAGGGGAGGGTTTGGCCCGTTACCGGGATAAGATTTACCGCCACCGATAAATTAACCAGAGCTTGGGAAATAATAATTAGTCCGAGGCCCAAGCTTAGCAAGGAGCCAAAATTGGTTTTAGCCTTATTAGCGATGGTCAAGACTCGGAAAAGTATCCAGATGTAGCTGATGATGACTAAGAAGCCACCAATCGTTCCAAGTTCTTCAACAATAACCGCGAAAATGAAATCGGAATTGGATTGAGGAAGGAAGTTTTTAAGTACCGATTTACCCGGACCCTTGCCCAAGACATTTCCTTCGGCAATGGCCATTTTAGCTTTGGTAACTTGATAGTTTTCTTCCGATTCTCCGCTAGAATAGCTTTCAATCCGGGTTTTCCAGGTTTCAACTCGGTTACTGATATTGGGGAAAGCGAATACCAGTAAAATGAATAGAGCCAGGGCGGCAATACCACTACCAGCTAAAATTAACAAGTTTCGAATCGGGTAGCCTCCGATGTAAAGCATTAGGTAGGAGACCCCGAAGATAAGGGCGGCGGTGCTAAAGTTGGCAGGTAAAATAAGGCCTACCGTTAAAAGAATGGGCGCAATAAGCCCTAGGAAATGCTTTCTAAAACTTTGCATTTCTTCCTTTTCGTGAAGAGCTAGGTAGCGAGCGATATAACTAATTAGCACTACGCTTGCTAGGGCTGAAGTTTGAAAAGTCTGACCAAAAGGAAGTCTAATCCAGCGTGATGCATTTGAAATATTAACCCCATTGAACAAGGTGTATAAAAGCAAGAGGATGATGGGGATTATCAAAAGCTTGGCTAGTGCACCAAAGATTTTGTAATCTACACGGTGAATAGCAATCGCCAAACCAAAGCCAATTAGGAGAAAGGCGCTGTGTTTAAACAAGTCGCCAAAGGTGCTGCCCCCCTGATTAAAGGCAAGGTTGCTACTAGCGCTATAGACTGTAAGTGTGCCTATAATCGCCAGAAGAATGCTCAATACCCAGAGGCTACGGTCTCCTTCAACTTTGATATTTAGATTAAAGAGCTTCAATTATAACTTTCTTACCGCTGCTTTAAATTGACGGCCACGATCTTCGTAGTTTTCAAACAAATCGAAGCTGGCACAAGCTGGACTCAATAGAACATTGTCTCCTTTTTCTCCCATTTTATAGGCCATTCGAACTGCTTCGTCCATGTTGGCGGCGTCTATAACCATTGGGATAACTGGGTCGAATTCTTTGTGTAATTTTTCATTGTCGACGCCAAGGCAGATCAATGCTTTTACATTGTTTTTTACCAAGGGTATAAGTTGTGAATAGTCATTTCCCTTGTCTACACCACCTGCAATCCAAATGGTGGGGTTTTGCATGCTTTCGAGGGCGTACCAAGTAGAATTTACATTGGTGGCTTTTGAGTCGTTAATAAAATTGATGCCATAAATTTCCAATACTGGCTCAAGACGGTGCTCTACGCTTTCGAAAGAAGAAAGGCTTTCGCGGATGCTCTCTTTACGTATGTTTAGTAATCGGCCTGCTACTCCAGAAGCTAGACTGTTGTAGCGATTGTGTTTGCCTTGTAAGGCTAGTTCATTAATATCCATGTCCTCTTGCTTGTTGATTATGATTTTATAATTGTTTTCTGATGCTTGGAAGGCTCCGTTTTCCACTTCACTTTCGAGTGAAATAGCCCATTGCTGGGCGTCAACCTTGGCCTTTTTTAAATAGCTTAGGCTAAGTGCGTCATCCGCACAATAGATGAAGTGATCTTCGGGGCTCTGATTTTCGAAGATCCTTAGTTTGGCCGCTGCGTAATTGTCTATTGAATAGTCATAGCGGTCTAGGTGGTCTTCAGTAATATTGGTAAGAATAGAGATGTAGGGTTTGAAGTCTACAATGTCATCCAGCTGAAAGCTGCTTACTTCTAAGGCATAATAATCATGCTTTTCTAGAGCTAGGCTCTTCGCAAAGCTGTCACCGATATTACCTACTAAGGCGCAATCTAAGCCCGCATTTACCAGTAGGTAATGAATGAGCTTAGTAACGGTGGTTTTGCCATTGGTACCGGTAATAGCGATTATCTTCCCTTCGCAATAGCGGTAGGCAAATTCGATTTCAGATATAATGCTTATTTCTGCTGCGCGGAGCTTTTTAATAATGAGAGCTTTCTCAGGAATGCCTGGTGATTTGATTACCAGGTCACTAGCCAATATTTTGGCCTCATCGTGTCCGCCTTCCTCATAAGGAATGCCTTCTTTTTGTAAGGCTTGGCGGTATTTGCTTTTTAAACTACCTCCATCGCTAAGCCAAACATTGTGGCCCTGCACATGAGCAAGTAGGGCAGCGCCATAGCCACTTTCGCCTCCACCAAGAATTGATATGTTCAATTTACCATTCAAGGTTTAGCGCAGCTTTAAGGTTACGAAGGCCAATACGGCCAGGAAAATTCCGACAATCCAAAAGCGAGTCACGATCTTTGATTCGTGAAAGCCCTTCTTTTGGTAATGATGGTGAAGGGGCGACATTAAGAAAATACGTTTGCCTTCGCCGAATTTCTTTTTCGTGTATTTAAAATAGCTCACCTGCATAACCACAGAGAGGTTTTCAGCGAGGAAAATGCCACAGATTACGGGGATAAGAAGTTCCTTTCGAATTGCAATGGCAAAGACGGCTATAATGCCGCCCAAGGTTAAGCTGCCGGTATCCCCCATAAATACTTGAGCGGGGTGGGTGTTGTACCAAAGGAAACCAATACAGGCTCCAACAAAAGCAGCGATAAAGACTACTAGCTCTCCCGTGTTTGGGATGTACATGATGTTGAGGTAATCAGCAAAAATTATACTACCCGATACATAGGCGAAGATGCCCAAGGCAATTCCAATGATGGCCGAGGTGCCGGTGGCTAAACCATCGATGCCATCGGTGAGGTTGGCGCCATTTGAAACGGCAGTAATGATGAATATCACAATGGGGATAAAAAGTAGCCAGGCGTATTTTTCGGCCATGGGCCCCATCCATTCGATTAGACTTTGGTAATCGAATTCATTGTTCTTTACAAAGGGGATAGTCGTTTTTAAAGACTTAACCGCTTCTCCGTATTGGGGGAGGCTCTGGGCCCTTACACCCTCTACCTCCATTACTTGAGGTCCAGAGATACGTGGCTTTATAGTAACATTTTCATTAAAGTATAAGAGTCCACCAATGATAATTCCTAGGCCCACTTGCCCTACCACTTTGAATTTACCGGGTAGGCCCTTTTTATTTTTACGGAAGACTTTAATGTAATCGTCTAGGAAACCCACTGCGCCCATCCATACCGTGGTGATAAGCAGCATAATGATGTATACATTGTCTAATTTGGCAAACAAGAGCGTGGGTATCAGAATACCCATTAGAATTATGAGTCCGCCCATGGTAGGGGTGCCTGCTTTTTCGGCTTGACCTTCTAGCCCAAGGTCGCGGATTGATTCACCAACTTGCTTACGCTGAAGCATGCCAATGAGACTTTTACCGAAGAGTAGGCAGATCACCAAGGAGATGATTAGGGCCATTGCCGCTCTAAAGGTGATGTATTGAAATACCCCGGCTCCTGGTAGGTTGTAGGCTTGGTCTAGATAATTAAAAAGGTAGTACAGCATTAGCTAGGATATTTTTGGTCTAGAGTTTCTTTGGCTATTGCCAGATCGTCGAAGGGAAAGCGCTCTCCCTTTATTTCTTGATAGGTCTCATGGCCTTTGCCAGCGATAAGGATGATGTCTTTGGCTTGGCCTAGGCTCAATGCAGTGCGAATCGCTTCTTTTCGGTCAACAATTTTTAAGGTTTTATGGCTTTGGTGCATCTCCACTCCGGCTTCCATATCTTTAATTATGGTTTCCGGATCTTCGAAGCGAGGGTTGTCGGAGGTAAGAATAACCTGATCGCTTAGCTCCACCGCAATGCGGGCCATTTCTGGACGCTTAGTTTTATCGCGGTTTCCGCCACAACCGACTACAGTAATCACCTTTTCATTATTGGTGCGGATGCTTTCAATGGTTTTTAAAACATTTTCTAGCGCATCCGGAGTGTGAGCGTAATCAACTATTGCGGTGAGTTCATTTTTTTGGATGTATTGGAAGCGACCGGCAACCGATTTTAGACTGCTTATTGCGGTGGCTATTTGCAATGGGTCCTGATCCAATAAGGCCGCAACTCCGTAAATGGCGATTAGGTTGGAGGCGTTGAAGCGACCAATTAATTTGGTCCAAACCTCGTGCTTATCTAAACGTAGAAGCATGCCATTAAGCTGATGCTCGAGAATTCGACCCTTAAAATCGGCATCACTTTTAAGTCCGAAGCTGTGCACTTTGGCTTTGGTGTTTAAAGCCATGGTCATACCGTGTCTCTCGTCGGCATTGGTAAGCATAAAAGCCCCCTTGGGTAGCTCATCGAAGAGGCGCTTTTTAGCTTTTATATAGTCTTCAAAGTTTCCGTGGTAGTCGAGATGATCGTGACTAATATTCGTAAATACGGCGCCGGTGAAACTTAAGCCAGCGGTTCGCCTTTGGTGAATACCATGACTACTCGCTTCCATAAAGCAGTATTTACAGCCGGCTTTTACCATCTTGTCCAGGTAGAAGTTTATTTGCACTGGATCGGGGGTGGTATGTGTCGCAGGAAACTCTTCTTTACCTACACAAACTTTAACCGTAGAGAGTAGTCCGGCTTTATGACCAAGTTGCATGAATAGCTTGTACAGAAGGGTGGTGGTGGTAGTTTTCCCATTGGTTCCGGTTATCCCAACTAGCTTTAATTTGGAAGATGGATTGTCGAAGAAGTTAGCGGCCACCAATGCCAGAGCCTCGGCGCTGTCCTTAACCACAATGTAGCTCAGTTTCTCTTCCAGCTTTTCGGGTAATTGCTCACAAATTATTGAGCATGCTCCCAATTGGATCGCTTTTTCGATGTATTCATGACCATCTACCTGGGTGCCACGTACTGCCACGAAAAGTGCGCCTTTACTCACGGTGCGGGAGTCAAAGCAAACCTTGCTAACTGCAATTTGAGTAGCTCCTACGCGTTCGGTAATGGATACTCCATATAATAGGTCTTTCAATAGCTTCATTGCAGTTGTAGTTCTATTAAAGGGTTGTCATTGAGTTTAGTCTCGGCACTAGGAAACTGCCACACCACTTTTCCTAAGCCTTTTGCTTTAACGGTATACCCAGCATTCTCAAGAATGCTTATCGCTTCGGAACCATTAAGGCCGATAAGCTTTGGCATCACTTTTTGGCTAGGGTTCCAATTGAGCCCCTCGGCTTTATCATCTAAAAGGGCATAAAGCTTTTTCTCTGGTGTTGGAGCAGATTGAGGAGTGTTGCGGTAAATGCTTTCGGCGATTTTTTCGAATACGGGGAAGGCAACGGTTGAGCCGTAATAGGCCTTTTGGGGCTTATTGATTACCACGATACAGGAATACTGTGGCTTATCAGCGGGGAAATAGCCCGCAAATGATGCCTGGTATTCTTTGGTGCCTTGCTTCCAATAATTAAGTTGACAGGTGCCTGTTTTGCCGGCAAGCTGACAGACTGCATCGGCGCCTCGCCATGCAGTACCGTCGCTTACTACTCCTTCTAAGAGATTTTGTAGTTTTTTTAGGGTGTTCGGTGAGCATATTGCCGGGTTTAGAACTTCTGGCTCTATGGTTTCTACCGCTTGCCCGTGCTCCTGAATACTTTCCAAAAAGCGTGGCTTAATCAAGACGCCGTCATTTGCTATAGCATTGTAGAAGCTTAATATCTGTAATGGAGTAAAGCTTACTTGATATCCAAAGCTAATCCACGGTAGTGAGATACCACTCCAGTCGGGGTCGGCTGGTTTAGGGATTTTAGGTTTACCCTCACCTTTAATATCGATGTTTAATCTATTGTGCAATCCGATGCTATAAAGACGATCTATGAATCGTTCGGGCTGCTGCTCATAATGGTCGATTACAGTTTTGGCAATTCCAACATTGCTCGACTTTTCAAAGGCGACTTGCAGACTGGTTTTGCCATAGCCTTTACCATTACTGTCCCGGATCTTTGAACCGCGGTACTCGTAAATACCGTTCTCAGTATCAACCGGAGTGTTGGTATCGGCATAGCCGTCTTCAAACAGAGCGAGGACTGAGGCAAGCTTAAAGGTGGAGCCGGGTTCGGTGCTTTCCCAAACGGCATAATTGCGTTTTTCGAAATAGGTTCCTTTATCGGTACGCCCTAGATTGGCAATAGCGCGAATGGCGCCGGTTTTGACGTCCATTACCACCGCGCATCCGTGATCAGCCTCTTGCCTTTCAAGCATTTCCAAAAGGGCATGGTGGGTGATGTCCTGCATCCGGCTATCAATGGTGCTAACCAGATCATAGCCATTTACCGGTTCAATTTCATTTAGGTCATTGAGGGGTTTCCAATTACCCTTGCTAATTTTTTGCTTCAGTCTTTTGCCATCGCGGCCAGATAAATAGGAAGAGTAGGCCCCTTCAAGTCCAGTGGCAAAGGAATTTCTCTCACGGCCAATGGTGCGTTCAGCAATCTTGCCCAATGGCATTTTCCGGAAGTTCTCTTGTTCAATTATGAGTCCGCCTTTATAGCGTCCCGCATTAAAAATGGGATAGTCCTTTATGTCCTGCAACTCATTATAGCTGAGGTCTGAGGCCAATGAGAAATAGCGATTCCCTTGATTGCGGGCCTTTATTAACTGATTCTTCCATTCGGCGGCACTTAATTTTCCGGGGATTTGCGCTAGAGATTGGCCAAGGGCCTCTACTTCGTTAAAAAATAGCTCCTCGTCTACGGTCACGGGGTCGAAGTGTAAATCGTATACTGGCATGGAGGTGGCCAGTAACTTACCATCGGCACTGTAAATGTTACCTCGCTCGGCTTTAATGCTCATTTCCTTAACCACCTCTTCTTGCGCACGAGCACGTAGCTCAGGACCCTCGATAAACTGAATGCTAAATAGTTTGCTTAGAATAAGAAAGGCAAGGACTCCAAGCGGTATGTAAACCACAAAAGCTCTGGATAATATGGATTTTTGAGTTTGCAATTATTCTTTTTTTCCTTGATTTACTTGAAGTACCAATGGTGGTTCTTCGCTTTTGTGAAGCGCTAAGCCTGCTTCTTCCACCCTATCTAAAACCTTACTTTCCATGCTCTCATTCATGAGTCGCGAGCGGGTATCAATAAATTGAGAGTGAAGCTCTTTCATTTCGGAACGTAGCTGGGAGATCTGATGCACCTTTTGTTCGGCAGTATGACTACTAGCGGTCATGATTAAGGCCAAAACGCAGAGAAATAGAATGAATCGCCAATGCTGAAGCACTTTTGGGTGCACCAGAAAGCGTCCCGTAAGCAGATTGCCTATGGCAGCAGCTCTGTTTTGGTTTTCTTTCATTCTTCGCTGGGCTTTACCGCTGCTCGCAGTTTTGCACTGCGGGCGCGTGGGTTTTCAATTATTTCGTCATCGCTAGGAGCGATCGGTTTTCGGGTTACAGGTTCGAGAGGCCGAATTAAATTGCCGTAGAAATCCTTTTCTGCTTTGCCGTCGAAGTTGCCGGCACGAAAGAAATTTTTAACGATACGATCTTCCAAGGAATGGTAGCTGATGCAAACTAGGCGACCACCTGGGCTTAATAGGTCTGGAGCCTGAGTCAACATTTCTTCAATCACCTTTAATTCTTCGTTAACTTCAATTCGGATTGCTTGGAATACCTGCGCTAAAAACTGACCATGCTTATTTCGAGGTGCAAATCGCTCTACAGCCTTTACCAGGTCGAATGTGCTTTCCAAGGGGCGCGCCTCAATAATGGCTTTGCTAACTAGGTGGGGGCGATTCAATTCGCCGTATCGTTTTAGGATATCAATTAATCCTCTTTCGCTGTATTCATTGCAAACGGTTTTGGCACTCAGGCTTTTGCTGGGATTCATACGCATGTCGAGCTCTGCGTCAAATCGTAGACTAAAGCCCCTTTCAGCAGCATCAATCTGATGCGACGAGATGCCAAAGTCTCCTAAAATGCCATCCACCTTGCGAACGCCATGTAAACGGAGCATTCTGCTTATGTGCCTAAAATTGGCTTCAATTAGGGTGAAGCGTTCATCGTCGGGTTTGTTGGCAATAGCATCAGGGTCTTGGTCAAAGCCAAATAGCTTCCCACCCTTCAATAGGTTTAGGATTTCTCGACTGTGACCGCCCCCACCAAAGGTGAGGTCAACGTAGATCCCATCTGGTTTTAGGGCAAGTAATTCGATACTCTCATGTAAAAGAACGGGCTTATGATAGTCCATCCTCATCGTCCTTTAAGCCGCCCATAACGTCCTCGGCAAGCTGACTAAAGTCGACCGACGGATTGTTAATGGTTTCTTCATAGCGAGCTTTGTCCCATATTTCTATGGTGCCCACAGAGGCTGAAAGCACGAGTTCACTTTGAAGTCCGGCGAAGGTCATCAAGTCTTTGGGGACATTGATTCTACCGCTTCCGTCGACTTCTACCAGCTTCACTCCAGCCGTGAACATGCGGATGAAATCATTATTCTTTTTTACAAAGCGGTTGAGCTTGTTAACCTTGGACATGGTTTGCTCCCATTCTTGCATGGGATAAAGTTCCAGGCAGTTTTGAAAAACACTACGCTTCAAAACAAAGCCTTGGTCTAATAGGGCTAATAGTTGCTTCTTGAGCCCACTGGGTATGCTTACCCGGCCCTTTGCATCCATTTTACACTCATGTACTCCTATCAGATTCAGCATTTTAGCTTTCTACCACTTATGAAACCAAAAATAGAAATATTGCCCCACAATTTCCCACTAAGTCACACAATGTGGATAAGTTTTCCCGCAATAAACGAAATTTACTTTAAGTGTATTGCCTTAGAGTGCTGAAAAATAGTGGTTTTAGGAAAATTTTGTTGTGGTGGGAAAAAGTGGAGTTAGATTTTCTGCCTTTCCTCTTGTTAAGAATTTAAGTCAGGCTTTGATCGGTTTATATTTTTCCGGGATACTAAGAAGCCTGATGCCTTGCTGTGCTTACCTCGTGGAGCTCACACTGCTTTAAAATAGGAGGTAGTATTTGTAAATACTTGATAGTTAGCGGGCTATAGTTGGTTTTTATGCCTACCTTCTTCAGCTATTAACTAAACCAAACAATCAAATGAAAGCGATTTACAAATTATTGCTTCTGGCATTTTTCATGCCGGCATTTTCTCAAGCTCAGGACGAAGAAGCTCCGAAACGGAATCGGGTTGAGCTAACCTACATCAAAGTGAAAATTGGCCAAGAAAAGAACTTTGCCGAAGGGGTTAAAAAGCACAATGAGAAATACCATAAAGAGGGTAGTCCTTATAGTGCCGGGCTATATTACATTAGAGCAGGAAAGGATGCGGGTATGTATGTATGGGCCATGGGAGGATTCACTTATGCCGATTTAGATGATGCTCCAGGAATGGGTGATCATGCGGCAGACTGGAATAAGAACGTAGCGAAATACATTGCCGACTATGGAGACGTTGAGATTTGGACTTATAACAAGGACTTGTCTTCCCCTCAAGAGTCAAAGGTGGCCGTGGAAACCATTATGTGGGTGCACGTAAAACGCGGTCAATGGCATCGCATGAAGGATTTCATGGAAAAGGTCAATGCGGTTCAAAAGGAAAATGGTGGAGAGATGTATATGTACAACAATGCCCTCTACGCCAGCAATAAAGCTACTGTGGCACTTACTTTCCCTTCTGAGAATTGGACGGATTTTGATACTCCAGGTTACAATATGATGGAGAAGTATGATGAGAAGTATGGCGAGGGCGCTTGGCGCACCGCCCTAGACGACTGGGCCGATTTTGTTAAATGGCAATCAGAGTCAATCTGGGAAACGATAGATTAAAAAAGAAAGGCCCCGTAACCGGGGCCTTTTTTTATACTAGTTTGTTTAAATCTAACTTTTCGTCGCATTCTTCGGCTAGGGTGATTTTTAATCCCGGACTGCGTTCCATTTCTCTTCGGATCGCAAATTGTGCTTCCTTATTGCGGGCCCAGCTGCGGCGGGCAATACCATTATTTACGTCGTAAAAGAGCATCATTTCCAATCGACGGTCAGCCTCGGAGCTTCCATCTAGTAGCATTCCGAAACCACCATTAATTACTTCTCCCCAGCCTACGCCACCGCCATTGTGGATACTTACCCAGGTGGCTCCTCTAAAACCATCACCAATTACATTTTGAATGGCCATGTCTGCAGTAAAGCGTGAGCCGTCATAGATATTCGAAGTTTCACGATAAGGTGAATCGGTGCCGCTAACATCATGGTGATCCCGCCCTAAAACGACCGGGCCTATTTTACCTTCTTTGATGGCCTTATTAAAGGCTTGCGCAATTTTAATTCGCCCTTCGCTATCTGCATAAAGGATTCTTGCTTGGGAGCCTACTACCATTTGATTTTCTCCAGCCGCCTTAATCCAACGAATGTTGTCTTCCATTTGCTGTTGAATTTCGGCTGGAGCCTCTGCGGCCAGTTCGCTAAGAACCTCGGCTGCTAATTGGTCGGTATAAGCTAGGTCTTCTGGCTTGCCGGAGGCACAAACCCAGCGGAATGGACCAAAGCCATAATCGAAACACATCGGACCCATTATATCTTGCACATAGCTAGGGTATTTAAACTCGCGACCAATAGTAGGATGGTCGCTCATTACATTTCCTCCAGCGCGACTGGCTTCCAGTAAAAAAGCGTTTCCGTAGTCGAAGAAATAGGTGCCTTTCTCGGTGTGTTTATTCACGGCAGCGGCATGGCGGCGCAGCGATTCTTGAACCAAATCATGGAATTGGTCAGGGTCTTCGGCCATCATTTTATTGGCAGCTTCGAAACTAAGCTGAACGGGATAATAACCGCCAGCCCATGGATTGTGTAAAGAAGTTTGGTCTGATCCTAATTCAATGAAAATGTCTTCCTGGTCGAAGCGCTCCCAAACTTCTACTACATTGCCTTCATAGGCAATAGATACGGTTTCTTTGTTGGCTCTCGCTTCTTTGGTGCGGGCTACTAATTCGTCGAGATTGTCAATGATTTCATCTACCCATCCTTGGGCGTGACGCTTACGAGAGGCTGCGGGGTTAACTTCAGCAGTAATGCTAATACAACCCGCGATATTACCTGCTTTGGGCTGAGCGCCGCTCATTCCTCCCAAGCCTGCAGTAAGGAAAATCGCCCCATTGTTAGGTTTAGCGCCCACTTTACGCATCGCGTTAAGCACGGTAATGGTAGTTCCATGTACAATTCCTTGTGGTCCGATGTACATATAGCTACCAGCGGTCATTTGTCCGTACTGACTAACTCCTAGTGCATTAAACTTTTCCCAATCATCGGGCTTTGAGTAGTTAGGGATTACCATACCATTGGTCACCACAACTCTAGGTGCATCGGGATGAGAGGGGAAGAGCCCCATAGGGTGACCACTATACATGTGTAAGCTTTGTTGCTCGGTCATCTCTGCTAAGTACTTCATGGTAAGCAGATACTGAGCCCAGTTTTGGAAAACGGCTCCATTACCGCCATAGGTAATAAGCTCTTCAGGGTGTTGGGCTACCGCCGGATCCAGATTGTTCTGAATCATTAACATTATCGCCGCCGCTTGTGGGCTTTTAGCGGGATATTCTTCTATTGGCCTAGCGTACATTTCGTAGGCTGGGCGGAAACGGTACATATAAATCCGGCCGAACTCTTTTAATTCTTCCGCAAACTCTTCCGCTAATTCGGCATGCCATTTCTTGGGGAAATAGCGCAAGGCATTTTGCAGGGCCAAAACCTTCTCCTCTTTACTTAAGATGTCTTTACGCTTGGGGGCGTGACTAAGGTTTGGGTTTAAGGGGCGTTTTGGAGGTAAATCATTAGGGATACCTTCTAAAATTGCAGTTTGGAAAGAATTCGTAGACTCGGTCATAATTACTTTTTAAAGCGCCCCGTTTTTTTGTCGAAGCCATAGGGGCAATGCTTGCATCCGCTTTGGCAACAGTAACCTCGCTTAAGGTGATACTGTTTAGTGAAAACAATAAAGCCTTCATCAGAATAATAATAATCCCCGGGCTCTAAATTGGGCATGACAATTTTCCCGCAAAAATACAAGGCTTAGTCCACAGGCTCAAGGCATTTTCATACTTTTATCCGTCAAGTTAATTTGCTATTTGCGCTATGCGAAAGTTAAAGTGGACAGAGTACTCCAAAGTACTACGTGAGAACACACTTTATCATGAGGAATTTGAATCGGCCAATGATTTATTCCTTTCCGAATACCAAGGTTTTTTCGAGGAGCCTAGTTTGGGTCGTATTAACGTGGGCTCGGTTAAGGGTATTGGGAATTACACTATAAAAACTACCAAGGCCAATCTCAAGGATGATGTGGAGTTGGAGATGAATTTGGATGAGCCTCTGTTTACAGTAGGCTTCCTTTTTACCGGTTCATTTATCTTCCATTATGGCGATCGCGATGAGGGAGTTAAAGTTGAGGCGCCCTCAGTGGTGGTGTACAGGCAGAATAAGGAGCTGAGCTATCAGTATATTCACTCCGACCGACCCTATGAAACCCTTAATATTTCATTTAACGACCAGGTGCTTCAACGTATCTTGAAAAAGTACGAAGACAGTCACTTTATTACACAAAAACTGCAAGATGAGGAAATGATTGCCCTAAGTCCGGAGGACCAATTCTTGGGATCATTTTTTGACAAGCTGAAGCTGATTCCCTTGGATAAAGACGTGCACAATCTATTTCTAGCAGAGAGCATAGTGCTCAAAATCCTGAATAAGTCAATGTTGGTTTTGAGTAATAGGAGTCAGCCTGCACCCTTGAATAAAGATGGCGAGCGACAGTTCGAGGGGTCTTACCGCATGTACGAGATTCTTTCTTACATAAAAGATAACCTGCATAAGAACATAAGTCTTACTAAGGTAGCCGACCGCTTTGAAGTTAGTTCGCGCTGGCTACAGCGACATTTTAAGGAGGAATTGCAAACAAGCTTTAGTGATTATCTTAAAGATCTACGTCTCCAGCGGGCCTATGACCTGCTAAGCGCAGCCGAGGGAAAAGTGTCTATTCGCGATATTTGCCTTGAGGTGGGCTATCATAGTAGTCAGACTTTTTCATCCAATTTCCGGAAGCGCTATAATGTGAGTCCAAGTCAATTAATAAGCCCCGATCGCTAAGTTTTGGAAATAGGTATTAATACCGATGCTAGCATAGAGGAATTTCTTTTCGATTATAAAGGAGTTGCACTTTGGCTAAAACGCGATGATTTAATTCATCCTGAAATTAGCGGTAATAAATGGCGAAAGCTTAAATACCATGTCGATGAATTCTACCGTGGGGCCTACCAATCGATTTTAACCTTCGGCGGCGCTTTTTCCAATCACCTTGCCGCTACGGCTGCTTTCGGAAAGCTTAGCGGTATTTCTACTTACGCCTTAATTCGAGGAGAAGAAGAAATGGACAGTCCCACCCTCGCTTATTGCGCAGCGCAAGGCATGGAGATAGAAGGTATTAGTAGAAGTAAATACCGACTTAAAGAAAGTCCAGAGTTTTTAGAATCCTTATTGGAACTTCGCCCCGAGCTTTACATAATTCCTGAAGGAGGAAAAGGGCCCCAGGCCTTAAAAGGTTGTGCCGAGCTTATGTCTGAGCTGAAAGTTAAATACGATTACATAGCGCTTTCGGCCGGAACCGGGGCCACGTCGGCAGGAGTTTTAGCGGCTGTTCAATCTGAAAAGATTTTAGTGTATCCAGCTTTAAAAGCGGAGAGCTTTATACTCGGAGCAATTGCTAATCAGTTAATGGAGTATAGTACTTATTATGGTCTGCCGAGCTTTAAGTCGGATCACTTGAAAAAGCACTTAATCCTTCGAAACCAATATCATTTTGGGGGATACGCAAAAATAAAGGCCGACTTAGTTGAGTTTATGAATAAGCAATACCATAAACGCCAATTAAAGCTTGATCCAGTATACACCGCGAAGATGTTATTTGGTTTGTTGAAAGATATTGACCAAGGCTTGTTTAAGCCGGGCAGCAAGATCCTAGTTTTACATACCGGAGGCTTGCAAGGAATTGCTGGAATGAACCGCCGTCTAGCTAAAAAAGGAATGCCACAAATTGACTATGACTAAATACCTTTTTTCAATTCTAATTTTATCGAGTGCTTATAGCATGTGCGCCCAAGAAGCCACCTTAAAGTACATCGAGGAATGGCATGAAGTTGCCGTAGCGGAAATGAAGGAGTTTGGTATACCTGCAAGTATCACTTTAGCTCAGGGTATTTTAGAATCGGGAAATGGGCAAAGCGAACTTGCAAAAAAATCGCGTAATCACTTTGGGATTAAATGCCATGAAGATTGGGAGGGGGATCGCGTTTATCACGATGATGATGAGGATAATGAGTGCTTTCGCAAGTATGATGATGCCGAAGATAGCTTTCGCGATCATTCCTTATTTCTGAAGAACCGAAGTCGTTATGCATCTCTTTTTGAGGAGCATCCAACCGACTATAAAGCTTGGGCTAAGGGTTTAAAAAAGGCAGGCTATGCCACCAATCCTAAATATGCCACCTTGCTCATCGATCTGATTGAAAAATATGACTTACATCGCTTCGACCTTGAGTTGGATGCGGCAGAACTATTCCCGGAGGATCAATTAACGGTGCGTGAATCGGACAATCGTGTTGATTATGTGATAAGCAGGGAAGGAGATACCTGGGAGATTTTAGCCGAGCTCCTCGATAAACATGTGGAAGATCTTTTAGAGTATAATGAGCTCCGTTTCGACCACAAATTAGAGCCAGGAAAAATTGTTTACCTGCAACCAAAACGACGCCGAGCGAGTCGCGAAAATCGCTATTACGTGGTGCGTGAAGGTGAAAGCCTCTATGATGTTTCCCAAAAATTCGCGGTGCGTTTGGAAAAAATCTACAAGAAAAATGACCTGAAAGCAGGGGAACAAGTTCCCGCTGGTACTAAGCTACGCTTGCGTTAACGTAGGCGGTAGCAGATTAAAGTGCCGTCTCCGCTATAAGTAACAATGTTTAGGTTTTTATCGCGGTTCAATGAGCCCATGTCAAAAGGACCCTGAGCAAACACAGGGAAGCCATCCACTAACTGCCCCTCTTCATTAAAGAGTCGAATTTCTTCAGCCTTAGCCGAAAAGGCGGCGACATAAAAGCGGTTATTCAAGATCATGGCTTTGGGCTTCACGCTAATGTCGTCCTCCAAGCTTGCGCTGAAAGGCTGACGGTCGTCCTTTACAAAAAGTCCTTCGTCATCGCTAAAGATATAGCGGTCTTCAAAGTAAATGAGATGATCCGCTGGATGTGCTTGATCGAGGTAAATGGCATCTACCTGACCTTCCGGCTTAATGACGTACATCTTGCCTGAATTACTGCCGGCGATTAATTCACTTTCTTTCAAAGTCTTTCCTTCTTTTAGGTAGAAGCTCGTTTTTAGTTCCTCAATTTTTTCAGAAACTTGGAAACGTTCTTCACCTCTTCGATTGAGCTGGAATAATTTCCCATCCGCCGTAAGGCAAACAATAATATCCTTACCCGCTACACTAAAGTGTTGTGGCTCGGAGATAATATCGGCATTAGCTTTTTTGAAATTCCAGCCTTTAACCAATTTACCCTCGACGCTGTAATTGTAGAGCTGCGGACCACAAGGCACAACCAAGCGATAATTCCGCGCTAAATCGTAGTTAAACAAGCCCATGGGAGCACTGGCCTTTGCTGGTAATTTTATCGGAAAACCCTCAACATCTCTTCCTAGGCGGTCTACCACATACAAGGTTCCAGCGGTATTAAAGGCCATTTGAAGCTTATTATTTTTATAGATGTCGAGTTGCTTAATATTGCCAATAATGGGGCCATCCAATTGCTTTTCCCAATAAATTTCGCCTTTGCGTGAGAGGAGGTATAACTTGTGGTTTTCATCACATACGGCAATATCTAATTTGTTGCTAAGGTGATTGCGTAAGAACTGTGGCTCACCTTGTAATTTTGCCGGAAGCTGAGTACTCCATTGCCGTACTATTTTTTCTTGAATGGGTTTTTCCTCCCTCAGTATGGCAGACACAAAGCTCCGATCTTGATTAGCCCTAAGCTGTATCATGGCCCAGCGAATAGAACTTAAGCTGTCTAGTTTTTCGTTCAGCTCTTTTTCTAATTCTTTCTTTAATTCGGTTTTACGGTTAGGGAGCCATTCGGGAATGCCGTACAATACTTGGATATGGGCTTTGCCAGGAAGCTGCGCTTGCAAGTTTTGATAGGAGTCTAATCGATCAAGGGTCTTATTATCTAAAATATCGTTTAAAGCCACTTTTAGTGCCGCTAGGTTATCACAGAAGAGGGCATAATTTTCATGTAGAAAATAATAGGGATGATGAATGTCCTCAAAAAGATCCCCGTAAAGGCGGGCCATTAAGTTTTGAACCTGAAGTTTGCGAATGATGTGCCCGCGGTAACCCTCGATAAAACTGCTGTCGGAGTAGCTTTCTAGACTCTGCTCGCTAAGCTCTTGGTCTCGGAAGTTGAAATAGGCGAAGTGAAAACTGTTGTCATTGGTACGCCCTGCTTCAAAGCTGCCCATTTCATTGTCGATTATTCCTTGTAGGTCGCCCTGAATGGTTGAGGGTAACTTTTCAATTAAACTTTGATACTGCTTGTAAGTCCCCTTACTTTTTAAATAGCTTTCATAGGCCCTTTGATACTGACCAATATTGCCGATGCTTAAATGAGTCCACTGCGCGACATTCTGTGGGATTAAGCTTTGAGCCTGAATGTTCTCTGCGCGTAGATCCTTAAATATACTGGGGTAATAGGCTTCTTGATGAGGATGGTTTAACAATCCGGTGGCAATTAAATCCTGTCTTTCGAAGTCGACATCCAAGCTCAGCCAATTACCTTGATCTTTATAAAAAGCCCCTGGATTTTGCTTTAAAAAGTGCTTGAGGAATTCATCGCTTTGTCCCAAGTTAAGGTAAAAATTTAGGGGCGCATCTTGGTTACGGGTTTGCCTAACACTGCTTAAGGCCTCTAATTCGGCCACGGTATTATCGGAATTTAATTGCCGGAGCGAAGCCTCCAGACAAAGTCGAGTCCCACTAATTAAAGTTAATTCCCCTTCTTGATAAAAGTAAAGCTCGTGCTGCTCACCAAGTTTTAAGTAATAAATGCTTTGATTGGCGTATTCCTGTTTTTCCAAGCCCGGTTTTGCGGCGATCATTCCTTTTATTTCTTCGCTTAGGCTAGGCGGGCCTTTAGCGATTAAGAGCCAATCGTAGCGCTCGGCCCCACTCAGCATATTCACCAAAAAGAGCTCACTTTGCTGAAGGAAGTTTTGGCTTTTTTCGCTTTCAAACAAATTCTGAATCTCTTTTAGATGTGACTCAAAATCTGTGAAGCTTTCTAGATTATGTAATTGTTGATACGGGCGATTGCTTTTTGTTTTGGTAGCAAGCTCTTTCCAGTCGTTAATTTCGGCTAGCCAAACCACATTTGAAGGGATGGCTTTTTCTATTTGGAATTGAGGTTTAGAAACTTCCTTGCAAGCGATGGTAAGAAATGCCAAGGCTAAAGAAATTCCGAATTTGAGTTTCATGGAGAAGAGTTTAGACAAAAGTAGCTAAGATTATTTATCAAAGCTTAAACTTAGTTGATCGGGTAGTAAACGAAAACTTTTTCGGTGGTGCGGACTACTACCATATTCCTTAATGGCCTCGCGATGCTTTTTGGTAGGATAGCCTTTGTTCTTGGTCCAGTCGTACATGGGGTAATCGGTCGCTATTTTTTCCATGTATTCATCGCGATGGGTCTTGGCAAGAATAGAGGCTGCTGCAATGTTTTTAAATCGGCCGTCACCCTTTATTTCGCACGAAAAGGGAATTTGCTGATAAGGCTCAAATCGATTGCCATCGATAAGCAAGTGCTCGGGTCGCAAGCTC
This sequence comes from uncultured Flavobacteriales bacterium, assembly GCA_913055685.1. GTDB lineage: Bacteria > Bacteroidota > Bacteroidia > Flavobacteriales > Schleiferiaceae > Croceimicrobium. Next base: position 214,450 of record CAJXKC010000001.1, on the reverse strand, counting down.
AATTGGTCTAAGGCCCGGTGCATAGCTAAGAAACTTGCTTTCAGAATATTGATCTCATCAATCTCCTCTGGTTTTACCGAGGCTACCGCCCATGCCAATGACTTTTCTTCAATTAGAACTCGCAGTATATTCCGCTGCTTTTCACTTAGCTTTTTGGAATCATCTAGGAGCGGATGTTTAAAGTTTTGAGGCAGAATAACTGCTGCGGCATAAACCGGTCCAGCTAAGCAACCTCTGCCCGCTTCATCACAGCCTGCTTCAATCTTTCCCTTTAGTTTAAAGTTTCGCAATCGGCTCATGTTGCAAGGCATTTAGTAATGCTCTCCCACATCATATCCGCACTTTTATCCCAAGAGAAATTTCTTAACCGTTCCTTGCCTAGGCGAATGAGCTCTGCCCGGGCCTCGGGGTCTTCACTTCGTAACATCGCGGCAGCAATGCTATGATGGTCTTTAGCTTCGCAATAAAGTGCGGCCGAACCGGCAATTTCCGGCATGGCGGTATTTTTTGCCGTGATTAAGCAGGTTTCGCATTGAAAGGCTTCCAAGATTGGAATTCCGAAACCTTCAAAATGAGAAACCAGGCATAAAGCCTGAGCGGCGGAAATTAAGGGGCCTAAATCTTCGAAAGGTATGCGGCCTACAAAATGAATGTCTGCCTGGTAAGGGTGAAGCTCAAAAGCTTTTTTCATCGCAGGGCGAAGGAGCATTTCTTCACCAACGAAAATAAAGTGGGCCTTGCCGCCCGACTCGCGGTATTCCTGGTATCCAGCCAGCATTCCTTCGATGTTTTTACGCGGATTTAGTGCGCCAACAAAGATGAAGTAAGGCTCATTATTAGTGTATTTTGCCCGTGCTTTTTCTTGCTCTTCGCTGGGACTTATTTTCAAATTGGGGTTCACGCCATTGTAAACCAGATCTATTTTGGCCTTATCAATTTGATAGCTGTCTGCAATGTCCTGGCGGCAATATTCAGATACCGTAGCAATGCGCTTGGCCTCTTTTGCGAACATGGGGAAGAAGTGCCGCATATAGGCACCCGCCAAAGCAGGTAAGTTTTTGGGCTGATGCACAAAGTTAAGGTCATGTATCACCGCTAAACTTGGAATTTTTAAGCCTAAAGGAATAAAGCCATCGGGTGAGATGTAAAGGTCTACCTGTTCCTTTTTTAGATACCTTTTTAAGCTAAACTGAAACCAAATATGCCAGAGTAGCGCGTGTCGGGTCGGGGGGAAAAGGGATACCATTTTCACCCCTTTACTAAATCGAAACTCCTCATCGTAAGGACGGTCGAAAACGAATATCCATTCAATTTCAGGGTGTTGCTGGCTTAGGCGCTGGAAAATTTCCGCGGTAAACTGACCAATTCCCTCTAACTTTCCGGCAAGTAATAAACGAGTGTTGATTGCTATCTTCACAGGACAAAGATAGAGCCTCTCTTATTCATTACCTTCGCTTAGCAGAATTCCTATGCAAAAGAAATTTGTAGGCAGTTTAGCCTTACTCTTATTTGTGAATTTGCTGGTAAAACCGGTTTGGATTTTCGGCATCGACTTGGAAGTGCAGAACCAGGTTGGAGCCGAGGCTTACGGTTTGTATGCCGCGATGCTTAGTTTTGTGATGATATTTAACATCGTCCTAGACTTAGGTTTGGCGCATTATAGCAATCGGGAAATTGCCCAAGATCCAGATACCTTGGCTCGCCATTTTTCGGAATTGTTTCTACTTAAACTATCGCTGGGCTTATTCTACTTTTTGCTGGCTCTGGTATTGGGTTACTTCATGGACTATTGGCAAAAGGCTTCCAGCATTCTTATCTGGCTGAGCCTTGCCCAAGTCTTCAGCTCTGCACTTTTCTTTTTGCGATCACATTTAGCAGGACTCCACTTATTCAAATGGGATGCCTTCTTTAGTGTTTTAGATAAATCTTTAATGATTCTTCTGGCAGGTTATTTTATTTATTTATCCAGTGGAGGCATAAATATTGAAATCTTCGCTATCCTACAGGCAGGCAGCTTCGGATTTTCGGCATTATTGGCCACCGCTTTAATCCTTTGGAAGGTGCCTTATTTTAAACCGCATTTTAAGCTGGCCAAGTTTAAATCGCGTTTAAACTCTAGTTTGCCTTATGCTTTATTAATTTTCTTGATGGCCCTTTATACCAGGGTAGACAGCGTGATGCTTCAGCAAATAGTGGGGGAGCAGGAAACAGGAATTTATGCCCAGGCCTTTCGATTGTTGGACGCCTTAAATCAGCCAGCTTATCTGTTCTCAGTGATCTTACTACCGATGTTTGCGACCCTTTTTGCCAAAAAAGAATCGGTGAGTGACTTGGCAAAGCTTGCATTTGTGATGATTTATGTAATGAGTTTAAGCATAGCCTTAGCCGCTTTCTTTGAGTCGGAGTCGCTAATGGCCAAGCTTTACGTTGCCCATGGTGAACAAAGCAGTATACTGCTCCGCTGGTTAATTTTTTCTTCCCTAGCCTTTGGTGCCACATATGTCTTTGGAACTATGCTCACGGCGAAAGGAAGCTTAGCATTGCTTAATGGAATTGCCTTTAGTGGCTTTGTTCTTAATATAATTCTCAATGCAGTTTTAATTCCCACCTATGGTGCACAGGGAGCAGCCTTCGCTACCCTGGTTACCCAGGGTCTTAGCGCTATTGCGCAAGCATTCTATAGTTTCAGGCAAGCCTCTATTCATTGGGGATGGGGCTTTTTCTGGCGATTTTTAGGTTTTAGTGTACAGGCAATATTATTGGGTTTTTTAATCCATTATTATCTCGATTGGATTTGGTGGTTAAAAATGATAAGCATTGCCTTGTTCTCCGTGCTTTCGGTATTCTTTTGGAAGCTTTTGGCATGGCAAATGGGAATAGATTTGCTCCGAAAGCGTTTTTTGGTGAATAGCAGGTGATTATTTCTATTTTTGCCGGCCTAAGTACCTTTAAACATGGATGCACCAAATACCAACCAAGACCGGGTTTTTGATTCTACAAATTTGATTGTATACCTATATAATTGGCGCAAGCCATTATTGGTGGTTTCTATTGTAGCAGGTGTTTTAGCCGCTATTTTTAGTGGTCCCACTTTTATAAAACCAAAGTTCGAATCCACGGTAACGGTATTTCCTTCTACCACCAATAGTTTGTCGAAAGCTTTGTTGCCGCAAAAATTTGCTTCGCGTGGTCAGGATATCTTAGAATTTGGTAAGGAAGAAGAAGCAGAGCAATTATTGCAGATTTTGAATAGCGATGAAATCCGCGATAGCATCATAAATAAATTTAAACTGCTTGAGCATTACGAAATCGACGAAGATGGTAAATACGTGATGACTGAGCTTTACAAGACCTTTGCTAGCAATATATCCTTCCGCCGTACCGAGTATATGTCGGTCGAGGTTAATGTCTTGGATACCGACCCTCAAATGGCAGCTGATATTGCAAATGACATCGTTCGTTTATTGGATAAGGTTAAAAACCGTATTCAGCGCGAACGCGCCATGCAGGGTTTAAAAATTATTGAAGGGGAGTTCTTTGCCCTCAAAAAAGAATTAGAATTGTTAGAGGACTCTCTTACTATTTTACGTTACAAGGGAGTGCACGATTATGAAGCTCAGTCTTCGGTGCTTAATGAGCAATTAGCTACGGCTATTATTGAGAACGCTTCACCTACCAATATCCGTAAGATTGAGGCCAAGCTAGACACTTTAGCTAAATATGGTGGCACCTATGTTTCCATTCGTGATGAATTAGTATACCTCAAGGAGGAAGTGGTTAAATTAAAAACAGCTTACGATCAGGCTAAAGTAGACGTGGAGCAGAGTTTACCAGCCACCTTTAAAGTGAATAATGCTTATCCGGCCGAAAAGAAAACTTATCCTATTCGTTGGTTAGTGGTGGCTCTAAGTATGCTGGGCGCTTTTACGCTTACGCTGATTGCGATTCTCATCTGGGATACGATTCGCAGTTCTCGTCAAAAAGCCTAGATGTCTTGGTGGAAAATAAATAAGGATCAAAGACCCATTTATATCGCTGGCCTCGCGGCGGCAGTTTTCAATGTTGGGGTAATAATTGCTGAGCAATACTGGGCATTATTGATACCGGTTGCACTTTTAATTGTAACCATGACCTTCCTAGCCTTAGATAAGGTCCTCTATTTTGTTATTTTTAGTACGCCGCTAAGCATCTTCTATTTAGACCCTACGCTGCATATCGGCTTTACCTTGCCGACTGAGCCGCTCCTTTTTGGGATTATGCTCATCTTCTTTGCGAAGCTTATTTACAAGGGAAATTTCGACTTAAGTATTGTCCGGCACCCGCTTTCTCTAGTAATAATGGCCTCGGTATTATGGATGTTTGTTACCACTCTTACTTCCGCGATGCCGCTCATTAGTGCTAAGTATCTCATCGCACGGATTTGGTTTGTGACCGTCTTTTTCTATGTAATGAGCCAGCTTTTCTACACCCTTAAGCGTACCTACTTATTTTTCTGGCTTTACCTATTGCCTTTGGCCGCCGTTGTGGTTTACACCATTGTAATTCACGCGCAATGGGGCTTTACCAAAGACGCTTCGGTGTGGGTGATGTTCCCCTTTTTTAAGGAGCATACCTCATATGGGGCGGTTTTGGCATTGTACATCCCCATAGCAGTGGCTTTTACCTTTTCCATTAAATGGGATGTAAACAGGAAAGTACTGGCGGGCACTGTTCTCCTTATTTTAGTGGCAGGAGTTATTTTGTCTTACACCCGGGCAGCATGGGTTAGTCTGGTAGCGGCCGGTATAGCTGGATTTATGATCTGGATTAAATTAAGACGTGAAATCCTCTATTTAATTATTGCTGCTGGGATTGGCACGCTCTTCTATTTTCAAGACGATATAATGAAGCGTTTTGAAAAAAATGATGTTACTAGTAGCGACGACCTTAGTGAGCACGTAGAATCTATCAGTAATATCTCTACCGACCCTTCTAACATGGAACGGATTAACCGTTGGAAGTCGGCTTTCCGGATGTTTGCTGAGAGACCAGTCTTTGGTCACGGCCCCGGAACTTACATGTTTCTCTACGCTCCCTATCAAAAGCCTTACGAAAAGACCATAATCAGTACTAACGCTGGCGATATGGGTAACGCCCACAGCGAGTACATAGGTCCTCTTGCCGAACAGGGGGTTATGGGATTAGTCTTGGTCCTGCTACTGGTGTATTTCACCGTAACAACGGGTATCTCTGCTTATTACAAAACTGAGGACCCGAATCTAAAATCGATGGCCCTTGCCGCCTTAATTGGGCTCATTACTTATTGGACCCATGGCTTCCTAAACAACTTTTTGGACATGGATAAGGCTACTTTACCCGTTTGGGGCTTCACTGCTTTCCTAGTTTTTCTCGATTCCCGGAAAAAATAGCAGTTACTTGATTTTCTGCTTTTTAAGCAAGAAATAACTTCTAACTTTTAAAAATTTAACATTGAGATTAAGCCAGTGTTAAGGGAAAGGCCATTGTTAATTAATATTTTTTTAACAAATTTGGTTCCGGATAACCAATAAATTAAAGCTATGCGAACAACCAAAGCATTGCTAACTTTACTGTTAGCATTATGCGTGCAGGTGGGTTTTGCCCAATCTCGCACTGTGAAGGGGACCGTTAAGGGACCTGGGGGAGAGCCAATTCCTGGCGCTTCTGTAATTGAAAAAGGTACCAAGAATGGTACTGCTGCAGATGCAACTGGTGCTTACACCATTACCGTATCGGGCAGCGACGCTGTTTTAGTTTTCTCATCTCTCGGCTTTGAGACTCAAGAACGTAAAGTTGGAAGCAACTCTTCCATCGACGTTTACATGAATGAGTCTTCAGAGCAATTAAGCGAGGTTGTAGTAACTGGACAGGGTACTGGAGTAAGCCGTAAGCGGATCTCCACCACGGTATCGTCTATTGATGCCAAGGAGTTGAAACAATCTCCTGCCATGCAGATCGACCAATTGATTCAGTCGAAGCTGCCAAACGCTCAGATTAAATTGAGCTCTGGTCAGCCTGGTACTGCTTCTATTATCCGTTCTCGTGGTCCTGTTTCCGCTAACACTAACACCACTCCGGTTATTATGATCGACGGTGTTCGTGTGGATAACCTTAACTCAAACGCTGAGCTTTCTATCGCCACTGGTGGTGCTCAATCTTCTGCGATCGCGGATATTCCTATGGAGGATATCGATCGTATCGAGTACATTCCAGGTGGTGCAGCAACTACTTTGTATGGTGCTGACGCTGCGAATGGCGTGCTTCAAATCTTTACCAAAAGGGGAAAAGCTGGTAAAGCTGCTGTATTCTTCGAAAGTCAAGTAGGTCAGATGGTAGGTACTGCCGACTTCTTGCGTTGGAAGAAAACTGCAGATATCATCTTCCAACCAGGTTGGGTTCAAAACTACCGTTTAGGATTCTCTGGTGGTACAGATGCCTTTAACTACAGCTTCTCTGGATCATTGTACCAGGACGACGGCTTTAACTCAGTTAACGAGCAAGTACGTCGTAACTTCCGTACTACAGTAGCGGCGCGTGTTTCTAACCGTTTACGCTATTCTGCCTCTTTAGCTTACTCTAATTCAGAGTATACTCGTGACTATAACGCGAACACCAGTTTCGCTCGTTACGGTAACTTAGAAGGTGGTCAGTATGGTAACCTTGATTCATTAACAGATCAAGAAATCCAAGACCTTACCGACGATTTAGAAGCTCAAGGTGAAGTAACTGACATTACTGAAAAGGTTAACCGTTTCAATGTTGCGAACAACTTTACTTACGACATGAGTGATAACATGAAGTTATCTTTAGACTTCGGTTTAGATAGCCGTGTTTCTAAGCAGCAAGAATTAGGAACTAATGCAATGTTAATCTCTAAAGGAGCGGTTGCCGACGGTACTACCGACCAAGGTTATATCGAAGTAATGAACCGTAACTTCTTAGTGTTAAGTTCGAACTTAAACATGACCCGTGAAGACAATGTAGGTGACTTCAGTTTCCTTACTACTGTTGGTGGTCAGGTGTTCCGTTCTAACGATTATCAGACTTACATCAACGCTACTAACGTGCCTGATGGATCTCAGTCTGTAAACAACTCAGCCGACCAGAGTGCAGAAGATTTCTACAATACCATTACTTCTTACGGTATTTTCCTTGCTGAAAACATCGGTTGGAAAGACAAGTTGTTCTTAGACTTCGGTCTTCGTTTCGACGGTAACTCAGCCTTTGGTGAGGAAATCGGTTTAATTCCACTTATCAAAGTGGGTGGTTCTTACGTATTGTCAGACGAGAAGTTCTTCAAGGATATGGTGTCTAGCGATATCGTAAACCTATTTAAGATTCGTGCAAACTATGGTGAAGCTACTATCTTCCCAACTCCATTTGCTAACGATCGTACTTTTGCAGCTAACGCATACAATGGTCTAAGTACCTTTACCTTCAATAACCCAGGTAACCCAGACTTACAGTCTGAAATCGCCAAAACCACTGAGTTTGGTGTAGACCTTGGTTTATTCAAGCGTTTAACTGCTAGCTTCACTTACTACAAGACTACTACTGAAGGAGCCTTGTTTACTCCTCCTCAAGCACCATCTTCTGGTCAGCTTGCGCAAGAGAAAAACGTAGGTGAGATTGAAAACACTGGTATGGAAATCGCCTTAAATGCGATTCTTATTTCTAACGAGAAACACCGTTTAAGCGCTCGCGCTTCTTACAACTTAAACGATAACACCGTAGTAAGCTCTGGTGGTGCTCCTGAATTTGCATAGGTGGATTTACCTTCTTAGGTTCTTTCGTAAAAGAAGGTCAGCCTTTAGGTTACTTACGTGGTGCTAAAGTTGTTGAAGATGGAAACGGTGGTTACGAAGTTGAGCGTAATGCTTACTTAGGTACAACCTTCGCTCCAACCTTCGGTACTTTCGGTATCGACTACGTATGGAATAACAAGTTAAGCTTCTTCTTAAACGGTGATTACCAATTCGGTGGTCAGGCGGTTAACGTTGATGACGTATTACGTTACTTCGGTGGTGTAAATGACGAAGGTCGTTTCCCTCAAGAAGTATTGGATGCAGGTATTACTTCATTCTTTGACTTAGCTGGATACTGGGTAGAGGACGCGAACTACATTAAAGTTCGTACCATCGGTGCCGAGTATAACTTCGGAAGCTTACTAGATTCTCGTATCAAGAACTTACGTCTAGGCTTTACCGTACAGAACCCATTCAACTGGACCAATGCTAGCTTCGATCCCGATGCTTCTGGTTCTGGTTTCAGTACTCAGAATGGTTTCGCTGGTGGTGGTTTCGCTTTCGGAACCGAGTCAGCTCCACGTATCTACTTGACCACCCTACGTGTTAACCTATAATTTGAAGCAAGATGAAAAAGATAGTTTCTAAAATATCATTACTAGCCGCTTCTGCCTTGGTTATTGTAGGCTGTGAAGCAGTGGATCCATCCGAAGTAGTAAACCCAAACTTATCTGAAGCAGCCCTTATTGGTCAGCCTAACTCCGCCGATGCATGGGGTAGAGGTTTAGAGCGTCAGATGGCTTTAGTTTCTCAGGAAACACATAACATCGCTGAGATTGCTTCGGACAACTATGTAAATACTCAGACTTTCTTTAACCAGTTTTTAGATGGTTTGACAGTAGATTATCAGGATGCCGACTTAAATGCACAGCATTTTGATATCGCCCGTTTACGTGAGATGGCAAATTACGGTCTAACCGAAGTATTGCCTGCTGACCCTAATGGTGATGCGGAAAATGAGTCAACTTTCCAATTTTACCTGGGTGTAGCTCACTTATACAGTGCTATGTATTACAGAGCTTTACCAGCTGAACCTGCAGGTCCAGTATTAAGTAGAGATCAACACCTAAATGCCGCTATTGCAGCCTTTACGGCTTCCAATAACGCGCAGGCTAATGTAGGTGCTCTTATTGGTATCGCTCGTTGCCAGTACATTAAAGGTGATGCAACTGCCGCAATCGCTGCTGCAGACGCTGCTATTGCTGCTGATACTGATGGCGATTTCGTGAGCTACATTGTATTTGATGGCCAGAATGGTCCCTTCAATGAGATTCAGGATGCATTGTACGATCGCGGTAGCTTTGATGACTTGCAGCCTCTTCCAAGCTTAGACTTCTTAGATCCTAAATTCTCATTTGTTTCGGCGAATGAAGATTCTAAGATTCCATTGTTTAAGATTGAAGAAGCGCATTTAATTAAAGCAGAGGCGCAGCAGTCTAATGGTGCCGATCCGGCTGCAATCCTAACCCTTACCGACGTGCTAAACCTTGTGGCTTCACGTCCTACCAAAGCGGTTAATGATAATGTAGAGGACCGTACTCAGCGTAATCCTGGTTCTCGTCCAGACAGTGTAGATATCACTGTAGATGGTCGTCCTGGTTTAGTGCTTTACCGTGGTGGTGGTACCGTAGATGTGCCTATCATTTCGGGTACCTCTTATACTCCTGCTGACTTAGCAGGTTTAACCGGAGACGCTTTATTAGAAATGATTTATCGTATCCGTCAGGAAGTCTTCATCGCAGAAGGTATCCGTTGTATGGATATGGGAATCACTTTCGTGATGTCTGAAAACGAGTTGTTGATCAACGAAAACGTTAATGCTGCTGATGTTGAGGCTGATGTGCCTCCATTCTACAGTGGTATTGACGTAGACGCGATTACTTATGATCCCGTTGCTCGCACTTGTACAATTGATAATGATGTGACTGCGATTATCGTAGCTAATAAGGCTAGCGATTACGTTTGTCCTTTCCATTAATATTTGGTCATCCAATAAGAAAGGCCCCGCATTGCGGGGCCTTTTTTATTTAGGAGCTCTAATATTTAAAGTGCTTAATCCTCATTGAGTTCAATCCGCTCAATAATTTGCGGTAGGAGGCGTATAGAGGCCATTTCCCGATATTTCTTCCGCGCTTCTTCTGCAGGGTAGCCAAAATAGGTTTTACCACCCGCCAAGGATTTAGAAACGCCGCTTTGAGCGAGAACAACGGCCTTGGTGCCAATAGTTATGTTGGAACTAACCCCAACCTGACCCCATAGGGTAACTTCATCTTCTATAGTACTGCATCCAGCAATACCCACCTGTGAGGCGAAGAGGCACTTTTTACCGATTATGGTATCGTGGCCAATATGAACAGAGTTGTCAATTCGAGTGCCTTTACCAATGTGAGTCACCGCACTTACACCGCGGTCCAAGGTGCAGGAAGCACCAATTTGCACGTCATCTTCTATTTTAACGATGCCTCCACTTAAAAGCGCTTCAAAGGTCTCAGGTCTTTTCTTGTAATAGAAAGCATCGGAGCCAATTACCGTGTTGGCATGAATAATCACATTATCGCCAATTTCACAATTATGGTAAATGCTAACATTGCTGTGGATTAGGCAGTTTTTGCCAATTTTCACCCCCGGACCAATAAATACCCCCGGTTGAATAATAGTATTCTCCCCAATTTCCGCACTGGGGTCTATCATGTTATTCGAAGCGCTAAAGGGGAAGAACTTGCGCGTAAGCAGGTTAAAATCGCGAAAAGGATCAGAGCTTATTAATAAGCCTTTGCCTGCGGGAACCTCCACCTCTTGGTTGATAATCACCGTGGTGGCGTTAGACTGCAGGGCAGTAGCGTAGTATTTGGGATGATCTACAAATACAAGATCACCGGGCCTTACCCGGTGAATCTCATTAAAACCATAGGTTAAATGCTCTGCATCGCCACGAAACTCGCAGTTTAGCATTTCGGCCAATTCGGCCAACTTTAATGCTTTTGGGAAATCCATTAGTCTTTGTGACGTTCCTTGTAAGAGCCAGAAGCGGTGTCGATTACAATCTTTTCACCGTTTTCAATAAACAAAGGAACGCGTACTTCAGCACCAGTTTCTACGGTTGCTGGTTTAAGAGAGTTAGTAGCCGTATCCCCTTTAATTCCTGGCTCGGTATAGGTAATTTCCAAGCTTACCTTTTGGGGAAGCTCGCATACTAGTGGGCGCTCCTCATCGGCATGGAATAGTACTTGGCATTCCATTCCCTCTTTAAGGAATTGAGGCGCATTGATTAATTCTTTGGGAATGGTGATTTGATTGAAATCATCCATATTCATGAAATGCCAACCACTTGGATCTTCATAAAGGAACTGGTAGTTACGGTTTTCAATGCGAATAACGTCCAGTTTTGTTCCTGAAGGAAAAGTGTTATCGATTACCCGACCCGTATCTAAGTTACGTAGTTTAGTACGTACAAATGCTGGCCCTTTTCCTGGTTTAACGTGAAGGAATTCTATGATTTGATGGGGAGCACCATTGAAAGTGATGCAAAGTCCATTACGGATATCTGAAGTATCTGCCATTGTAGAAATATTTAAAGCAAAAGTATTAAAGGCTTATTGATAATCGGTAATAAGTAATTGATGATCGCATAGAAAGGCTTCTTCTGCGCTATAATTAGTGCCAACGAGAAGACTACGGTCATCTAGATGATCTTTTAGAAAATCTTGGTACCACTGTAATCCCGCGGGGTCGAGGTTGGAGCTTGGTTCATCCAAAATCACCAACTCAACATCGCTAAGTAGGGCTAAACCCAGCCTTAGTCTTTGTTTCATCCCAGAGCTAAAGTCGGTAATGCGCTTGTTTCTGGCATCCTTAAGCAAGCAGACCTCCAGAATTGAGCTGGCGGTCCATTCTTTTCTAAAGGGTCTGAATTTCGCGACCGTTTCCAAAAACTCTTGAGCGGGTAGTTCCTCAATATGCTCAAAATAGGGGGCGGCGTAGCCCATGTGCCGTGCCGCTTCAGTAGGATTTAATTTTTTATTGTCTAAGGAATAAGTAAGCTTACCACTACTTAAGCCTAAGGCACCATAAAGACATTTAAGAAAGGTTGATTTGCCACTTCCATTAGCACCTAAAATCGCCCATCTACTCCCGGCTTCTATTTCGAGATTTAGATTTTTAAAGACCACTTGTGGTCCGAAGGTGCGACTGGCCTGCTGGAAGCTTATCTTCATTACTCCAATCGGAATCCTTTCATGATACCGGTCTGTGAGTTGCGAATGAAGGTTAGAATCTCATCGCGATCTTGGGTGGCTTCAAACTCAGTTTCGATGATTTCGATAGCCTGACTCACATTGTAATTCTTTTGGAATAAGATTCGGTAAATGTTTTGAATCTCATTAATCATTTCATTGCTGTATCCTCTTCGGCGTAAGCCAATAGAATTGATACCAGCGTAAGAAATGGGCTCTTTGGCTGCTTTAACAAAGGGGGGAACATCTTTACGCACCAAAGATCCGCCACCAACAAAAGCGTGGGTGCCAATTTTAGCAAACTGCTGAACCGCGCAGAGACCGCCAATAATGGCCCAATCTGCAACTTCTACGTGACCGGCTAATAATACGCCGTTAACGACAATACAGTTCTTACCGATTACACAGTCATGCGCCACGTGAGCCGTAGCCATAATTAGACTGTTTTCGCCGATTACAGTTTTACCCAAGGCTTTGGTCCCGCGGTTAATGGTTACAAATTCGCGGATGGTTACATTATTGCCAATTTCAACCGTACTGTCCTCTCCTTCGAATTTCAAATCTTGAGGAATGGCTGAGATTACCGCGCCAGGAAAAATGCGGCAATTTTTACCAATGCGCGCACCCTCCATAATGGTTACGTTAGATCCAATCCAAGTACCTTCTTCAATTACCACATTTTTATGAATGGTGGTAAAAGGTTCAATCACTACCGTTGGGGCGATTTTGGCGCTGGGATGGACGTATGCTAGGGGCTGATTCATTACTTTCTCTCTTTTACAATTTGGGCCATCATATCAGCCTCACAAACCAAGGAAGTTCCTACATAGGCTTTACCAGTCATTTTTACAATGCCACGGCGAATAGGTTCATTCATAACCAATTTGAAGATCAAGGTATCTCCAGGAACTACTTGTTTTTTAAATCGAACATTGTCGATTTTCAGAAAATAGGTTAGGTAGTTTTCAGGATCAGGGACGGTGCTTAAGGCTAAGATTCCTCCTGCTTGGGCCATGGCTTCAACTTGAAGTACGCCCGGCATTACCGGTGCTCCAGGAAAATGTCCTTCAAAAAAGGGCTCATTCATGGTAACACTTTTTACCGCTACGACATGCTCTGTGCTAATCTCCATCACCTTGTCTACTAATAAGAAGGGAGGACGGTGCGGTAAAATCCCCATAATTTCGGTCACATTATGAACCGGCTTAGCGTTGGGGTCGTATTGTGGAATGTCAGCGCTTTGCATTTGCTCTTTCATTTTTTGTACTAATAATTTAGCGAAGGAAGTGTTGGCTTTATGCCCAGGTTTAGTGGCAATTATTTTTGCTTTAATGGGGAGACCTACCAGGCGTAGGTCACCAATAACATCAAGTAATTTGTGTCTTGCGGCCTCGTTGGGGTAGTGTAAATCTAGGTTATCGAGGATTCCATTCGACTTAACCGACACCTTTTCTTTGTTGAAAGCCGCTTTAAGTTTATCAAGTTTCTCTTCCGAAACCTCTTGATCTACATATACAATAGCATTGTTTAAATCGCCACCTTTGATTAAGCCATTGTCCAATAGAAACTCTAGTTCATGTAAGAAGCTGAAAGTCCTACAAGCGGCTATTTCAGTTTTAAAATCGGCTAGTTTTTCCAATTGAGCACTTTGGGTACCGAGGACCTGCGTGCCGTAATCAACCATTACCGAAACTTCGTAATGATCGGAAGGAATAGCGATTAATTCAATGCCATCTTCATCTTTAAAACGAAGGCTTTGCTTTAATTCGAGATACTTTCTGGGGGCTTCTTGTTCCTGGTGGCCACAGCTTTCAAGCACCTCTACAAAGGGTAAGGAGCTTCCGTCCATGATGGGCATTTCAGGACCATCTACCTCAATTAAGCAATTGTCTATTTCTAAACCGGTAAGGGCGGCTAATACATGTTCTACCGTGCTAACCGCTGCTGGACCATTTTGAAGAGTAGTGCCACGGTCGGTAGTGGTGACATAGGCCACGTGAGCAGGAATCTCTGGTTGACCGTCTAAGTCGATACGCTTAAAAACTACCCCCGAATTAACAGGCGCTGCTTTAAAATGAAGGCTTACTTCCGCTCCGGTATGCAGTCCGCTTCCAGAAATTTTACCACTCTGGGCAATGGTATGTTGATTAAGGCTCATTAATTTTTTAGGCTTTTCTGCAAGTCCCTAATTAATTGGGGCAATTTACGGAAATAAACATAGGACTTTTGATAGTCCGATGCCTTGAAGGCGGGATAGCCCATAATGGTACTGTCATCTTCAATATTATTCATGATACCACTCTGAGCAGCTATCTTCACCCGATCGCCAATTTTTAAATGACCACTTATACCTACTTGTCCGCCAATCATACAGTTGGCGCCGATTTTGGTGGAGCCGGCAACTCCAGCCTGAGCGGCAATTACGGTGTTTTCGCCGATCTCAACATTATGCCCTATTTGTATCAGATTGTCTAGCTTAACCCCCTTTCGGATGATGGTTGAGCCTAAAGTCGCGCGGTCGATGGTGGTATTGGAGCCAATTTCAACGCCGTCTTCTAAAATCACATTGCCTATTTGAGGCACCTTAGCATAGGAAGATCCCTTGGGAGCGAAGCCAAAGCCATCGGCACCAATAATTACTCCGCTGTGGATGCTCACTTCATTGCCAATTTGTGATTCACGGTAAATTTGAGCTCCGCTGTGTATGATGCAATTTTCACCAATGTTTACATTGTTCCCAATGTTCACATTTGCGTAAATTTTAGTGCCTTTTCCAATGCTCACACCGCTGCCAATAACCACCCCGGGGCCAATAAAACAATTATCACCAATGCTTGCACTTGAGTCAATTACCGCCGATTCGTGCGTGCCAACTTCTTGATTTTGCATGGAATCATAGGCTTCCAATAGCTTGGCAAAGGCACCGTAAGCATCTTCCACCCGAATTAGGGTAGCTTTAATTTCGGATTCGGCCTTAAAATCATTTCCAACTATAACTACCGAGGCTTCGGTACTGTAAATATACTTGGTGTATTGAGGGTTGGCGAGAAAACTAAGGGTTCCAGGTTTACCTTCTTCGATCCTGCTTAGGTTGTTTACCTTGGCTTCTGGATTTCCTTCGATACTCCCTTGGAGCATCTCCGCAATTTGTTGAGCACTAAATTCCATTGTGACAAAATTACAAATTAGGACCTAGGCTCTGAGGATGGATTTGGGGCAAAACAAAAAATGTTTGATTACCGGTTGGGCTAAAGCCGAAATATTGAGCTGATCGGCCGCCTCAGCGATGTCTACCAAGCTTCCGTCTTTATACAATAATTGGATGCGATCCTTCTCAGGATTATAGGCATTATTACTTATCTCTTGTTGGAAGATGAGGAATTTCACCGACTCTTCACTTAAGCCGTATTTTGAAACTGCCGCCTGGCGGAGACTGTCCATTTCGGAATTAGTCCAAGCTTTTTCACGCATCTGCACACCTAGCAAGTCGCGGTCAATTAAGCGGATGCTTAGCTGACTAAGCGCGGGATCTGAGTGGTATTGCCACTCTTTGATCGCCGCCATAATATCGGCATCATCTAAACGGGCGTAGAGTAAAACTAGATCTTTCTGACTATCAGGTAGTTGCCCGCTTAAAAATGGGCGCAATACCGAAGGCATAGGCATATCCTCGTGATAGATAAGCCGTGCTCTTTTTAAGATTTGAATGAGTAGGTACTCGGCACCTAAAACGGTTTTATGCAGGTATACCTGCCAATACATCAGCCTCCGAGCAACAATAAATTTTTCTACCGAGTAAATGCCTTTGGCGTCGACTACAATTTGATCTTCGGCGACATTAAGCATGGTTATGAGTCGTTCGGTATTGATCTTTCCTTCAGAAACCCCAGTGAAATAGCAATCGCGACGGAGGTAGTCTAAACGATCCATGTCTAGCTGACTACTAATGAGTTGATGCAAGAATTTTTTGGGATACTCACCTTTAAACACCTGTATTCCCAAACTTAATTTACCGTCGAACTCCTGGTTTAACTCTTCCATAAAAGCGAGGGAAAGGCTTTCATGATCAATGCCAGGAATGATGGAGTTTTCTAAGGCATGAGAGAAAGGGCCGTGGCCAATGTCGTGCAATAGAATGGCGATGTATACTGCTTCCTCTTCGGCCTGACTTATTTCATTACCTTTCTGCCGAAGTACATCCACCGCTTTGCGCATTAAATGCATCGCCCCTAGGGCATGATGAAAGCGAGTATGATAAGCACCAGGATAAACTAGATAGGTAAGACCTAATTGTGTAATTCTTCGGAGACGCTGGAAATAAGGATGTTCCAGTAAGTCGAAAATTAATTCATTCGGAATTGTAATGAAGCCGTAAATCGGGTCGTTTAGTATCTTAAGCTTATTGGTGCGGCTCAAATTATTTTATTTTGCTGCGCAAGGCATAATCCGAAAACGAAAATATGGACAATATTCAAATCCTCTGGGTTGATGACGAAATAGATCTCTTAAAACCGCATATTCTTTTCTTGGAAGCGAAGGGCTACCAAGTGGATACTGCAAATAATGGTGCTGATGCCCTGGATATGATCGACGAAAAGCATTATCAAATGGTTTTCTTAGATGAAAACATGCCGGGTATCGACGGTCTGGAGACCTTACAAAAGATGAAGGAAAAGTACAGCACCTTACCTGTGGTGATGATTACTAAAAGCGAGGAGGAGAGTATTATGGAGGATGCGATTGGCTCGCAAATTTCCGACTACTTAATAAAGCCGGTAAACCCGAACCAAATTCTGCTAACCCTTAAAAAGCATTTGGATAACCGACGTTTGGTGTCGGAAAAAACGCAAAGCAATTACCAGCAGGAGTTTAGACAAATAGGTATGGACTTGGCCATGGTGCGTGACTTCGAGGGCTGGGAGTCGCTTTTTAAGCGCTTAACTTATTGGGAGCTGGAACTCGATAAATTGGAAGACGAGAGCTTAAATGAAATACTAGCTTCTCAAAAGAAAGAGGCCAATGCCCAGTTTTTCCGCTTTATAGAAAAGAACTACGAAGATTGGTTTAAGTATTCGGACGAAGCGCCGGTAATGAGTCACACCTTAGTTAAGGAATGGGTGCGTCCTCAGCTGGAGGCGGATAAGCCCTTCTTTTTAGTGGTTATCGATAATTTGCGTTACGATCAATGGAAGGTTATCCAGCCAGAGATAGAAAAGTACTTTACCGTAGCTAACGAGAAAACCTACTGCAGCATTCTTCCCTCAGCAACCCAGTTTGCCCGAAATGCGCTTTTTGCAGGATTAATGCCCGATGGAATTAAGCAACGTTTTCCTGATAAATGGGTAGAAGATAATGACGACGAAGAGGGTAAGAATAATTTTGAGGAAGACTTTTTCCGCGATCAGCTTCAAAGGTTAGGGTTTAGCTCTAAGTCGATGGGCTACGAAAAGGTGACTAATCATAATTACGGGAAAAGGCTGTCGGAAAACCTGAGTAACTTGATGCACAATGATGTGAACGTAGTGGTCTATAATTTTGTAGACATGCTTTCACATGCCAAAACCGATATGAAGGTTATTCGCGAGCTAGCCGATAATGACAGGGCTTATCGCTCATTAACTCAAAGTTGGTTCCGCAACTCTCCCCTTTTGGATATGCTGCGTCAGCTTAGTCAGCGCGGGATCCCGGTAATGCTTACCACCGACCATGGCACCATAAATGTGGTGGATCCAACCAAGGTGGTAGGGGACCGGAGTTTAAATACCAATTTGCGCTATAAAAGTGGCCGGGGAATGACTTTCCAGCCCCGCGATGTGATGGAAATTAAAAATCCAGAAGCAGTGCACTTACCTAAGCAAAATATTAATTCCACCTATCTATTTGCTAAGGAGGATCTGTTTTTTGCTTATCCTAATAATTTTAATCACTACGTAAAGTATTACCGAAATACTTACCAGCACGGCGGGATTTCTCTTGAGGAGATGATAATTCCCTTTGTGACTCTTCAGCCGAAAGGCTAATGGCTTTTAAAGGCTTAAAGCATATTTTTGCTTTATGGCAGAAAGCTCCTTTAAAGCCTCAAATGTAGAGGAAGTTTCAGTTGTTGCTGAAAAAGTTATTAGGGTATTAAAACCCGGCCTAGTCCTTTTAGTGGGGGAAATGGGTCTGGGTAAGACTACCCTCATTAAAGCCCTTTGCGAGGCATTGGGGGTGGAAGAGACGGTATCTAGTCCAACTTTTTCTATCGTAAATGAATACCAAGGTGCTGCCGGTGAAAAAATCTATCATTTTGATTGGTACCGGATTGAAGATGAGGAGGAAGCCTTAGCAATTGGTTTGGATGAATACCTAGCCGATGGTGACTGGTTATTTATGGAGTGGCCCGAAAAAATTAGTAACTTACTGCCCCTCGATTATCAGCTAATTAGCTTAACTGCGGACGCCGATGGTGTGCGCCAAATCAGCTTAAGGACGGTCCATGAGTAAACCTGAATACCTTAGTTTTTCCTCTTCCGAGCTCATGCCTCAGGAGGAAGTTTTGGAAGTAAAGCGCAAGCGTCAACATTTGCAGATTGGGATCCCCAATGAAACTTGCTTGCAGGAAAAACGTATTGCCTTGAGTCCGGATGCGGTTCATTTACTAGTTGAGAACGGTCATGAGATAATCATTGAAACCGGGGCGGGCCTTAGCGCTAATTACTCGGATCAAGATTATTCTGAGGCGGGAGCAAAGATTGTTTATTCGGCCAAAGAAGCTTTTGAAGCGGATATCATTCTCAAGATTGAGCCGCCGAGCGAGACCGAGATTGGCTATATGAAGCATAAACAGACGCTTATTTCGGCTCTGCAATTAAAAACTCAAACGAAGGACTATTTCAAAGCCCTTATGAAGAAAGGGGTTACTGCTTTAAGTTTTGAGAATATCGAAGATGAAGAAGGTATTGTGCCAGTGGTACGCAGCATGAGTGAGATTGCGGGAAATACCTCAATTTTAATTGCAGCAGAATACCTTAGTAATGCCAATGATGGAAAGGGTTTTATGCTCGGGGGTGTTTCGGGTGTACCGCCCACGGAAGTAGTAATTATTGGCGCAGGTACGGTGGGTACTTTTGCGGCTCGAACCGCATTGGGCCTTGGTGCCAGTGTTAAGGTTTTTGATCGCTCAATTTCCAAATTGCGACGCCTCCAGAGTATGCTCAATAATGCTCCGATTTATACCTGTGTAATCCAGCCGAAAATATTGGAAAAGGCCTTGATGCGCTCGGATGTTGCCATTGGGGCTATTCGGGCAGAAGGCGGGCGCACTCCCTGTGTGGTTACCGATGAAATGGTGCGCAATATGAAGGCGGGCTCGGTTATTATTGATGTGAGCATTGACCAGGGTGGTTGCTTTGAAACCAGCGAACTTACTAGTCATGATAAACCGGTCTTTAAGAAATACGACATCATTCACTACTGCGTCCCTAACATTGCTTCTCGGGTGAGCAGAACGGCCTCTTTCTCCCTCAGTAATATCCTCAGTCCGTTATTGTTGGAAATGGGCGATATTGGAGGAATAGAAGAAGTGCTGCACCGAAAAAAGCACGTCCGTCGCGGACTCTACATGTACCAGGGTAGTTTAACTAGTAAATCTATCGGAGAGTGGTTTGACCTCCCTTATGCGGAAGGTGATCTACTTTTTGAATAAATCAATAACCTTATTGGTATAGCGCTTTAGGCTTCGGACTTTCTTCTCCGGAATCGCTACTACGTCGGCCTCAAACTTATCTAGGCTAAAACGACTTACCTTTTCCGCTTCTAGTTCATGGCCGGGTAAATGGAAGATGACCCAATTTTGTCCATTGGGGTGGGGCCAATCGGTAGTGAGCATTTTTAGCCCCGCTTCATCCCAAGCTTTTTTCTTGATGGAGCTCGGTCGATAGGCTACACAGCCGGGGTAAACCCAATCATCGCCTTCGTAATCCTCTTTTCCCCAAATAAAGGTGGCCAGGAAAAGGCCGTCGCTATCTAAGCATTGTCTTGCCTCCTTCAGACATTGAATGATCTGATTAAGGTTGGCGTGCGAAAAAATACTTTGGGCAAGAATGAATTTGAACTTTGTTTCAAACTTGCTGATTTCAAAGTTGGTCCAATGGTCGAAGCGAGGGCGCTTTAAATTAATCAGGTCCTGGCCAATTTCTTTGTCTATTGCTACTTCAATCAGCCATTTTTCTGGCTCTAGACCGAAGTAATTGTCGGCATTCAAATAAGGAATCAAAAGTTTACCGACCCGCAATGAACCGCAGCCTATATCGCAAAGCTTGTGATCGGCCCTAAGTCCGGCGGCGCTCAAAAGACTAAATTGAAGGGCTCCTAAAAGGTCATACTTTAAAGGTGGCCCCACAAAGGCTTTGTAATGAGGATCGCCCGCCTTGAGGTCTTGTAAATTTTTGTCCGTCATAATTATATCTTCAAATGTCCAAAAAAATAAGGCAACCCTTCTACCTTTGTCGCCTTTGAATAACATTTATGCGCTTAGGAAGAAAATTGCTCTATTATATGCTCGGGGTAGGCCTCGGTGTCTTCATGGTTTATTTCATGTTTGGCGATCGTGATATCCAGTGCAATTATTTCCCCAACGACCGGGTACTTTACGATTTGCGTAAAAAGGAGATGCGCCTTGCGGCTGATCTAATCGACGAGCAAGGGGTGGTAATTGCAGATACTGGTGGTTTGTCTGCTTCCTTAGAGCGAGCAAGGGTCGATTTTGAAAAGTCGCGTATAGACGACCAAGGCTGTAATGTATACTTCCTCAAATTAAAGGAGATGGAAAAAGCCTTTGAAATCGAAAACTGCGATTCTATCGCCACTCTTTTACGGGTTAATTAATCCCACGCCGCTTTAATTCGGCCTGAATTAGGCTCAGCTCTCGACCACTCTGTCCGCTAGCGCTTGAGTTTTCTTCGGCTCTACGGATGAGGTAAGGTAAAGTCTCATTAACCGGCCCGAAGGGTAAATATTTTACCACATTATAACCTTCTTTGGCAAGGTTAAAGGATAGGTTGTCGCTCATTCCGTACAATTGGCTAAACCAAATGCGTTTGTCGCTTCGTTCTAGGCCTTTCTGGTCGATGAGCTCACTTAGTAGGCGAGCACTTTCTTCATTGTGACTACCGGCAACCAATAGTCCATCGTCGATATTTTCAATCATTAAGCGCACCCCGTCGTCGTACGATTTATCGCTATCAGCCTTGGTTTTATGGATAGGGTCGGGGTAGCCCATTTTTTCTGCTCTTTCTCTTTCCTTTTCCATATATGCGCCGCGAACTAGCTTAGCCCCGAATTTAAAACCTTTGCGCTCGGCAGTTTCCAGAGACTCTTTCATGTAGTCGATGCGGTCGTTTCGGTACATCTGCAAGGTGTTTATAACCATCACCTTTTCCTTATTAAAGCGCTCCATCATTTGCACCGTAATTTCATCGATGGCTTTTTGAATCCAGGATTCTTCCGCATCAATCATAATGCGCAGGCCATACTTGTTAGCGGTATAGCAAATCTCCTCGATTCTATTTTTGGCGCGGGTCCAAGCTCGGCTCTCAATCTCATTAAAGGGTTCACCGGCACTGTATTTTTCCAAAAGGGAGAATTTTGCCACTCCGGTGGCCTTAAATACGGCAAACGGAACGGCTTGGTGTTCTGCTCCGTATTTTATGGTTTGGATAATTTCATCTTTACAAGCGTCGAAATCGGCTTCCGTTTCTTTTCCTTCCACCGCAAAATCGAGTAAAGAATGCACATTTTGCTCATGCAACTTATCGATAATTGACTCACATTCTTCGATGGTTTCTCCGCCTACAAACTGGTCGTATACCGTTTGCTTTACTACGGTGCGGATGGGAAGGCCAAGCTTAATGGCCATATTGGAGGCTTTCTTACCAAGCCCAACTAAACTTTTGCTCGCTACCAAGCGAAATAACCAATAGGCCTTTTTTAATTGGGTGTCGGTCTTTAGGATGAAAGCCGTTTTTGTATCATTGAAATCTACCATGACAATTATTTTGAGAGGTTTATTTCAAGGCAATCATCATGAAATCAAATCATTGTAAAAAAACTATCTAGCCTTGAAATCTTTTTCGAATGTACTAACAAATTGATCGAAAATATAAGAATGTAGTCACCAATTCCAAGGCCTTAAAACAAGCGGATTTAAGCGGACTATCTTACCTTTGACTTATATGGCATTAGCGTCTATTTTTTTTGGTGAAGAGGCCTTTAATCAATTACGTGAAGTTCTACGTAGTGGGGATTATACCAAGGTTGGCTTGTTGGTAGATAGCAACACTTTTGAATGTTGTTATCCTAATTTCATGGAGGCCCTGGCGATGGAAGTCCCTCAGCTGGAGCTGATAGAAATTGAACCCGGAGAAGAGTCAAAGAGCTTAGAGATTCTAGCGAGTTTATGGGAAAGCTTGGGCGAATTGCAATTTGATCGTAATTCACTAATTATAAATCTAGGAGGGGGAGTAGTTTCTGATTTGGGCGGATTTATGGCGGCCACCTACATGCGAGGAATCGACTTCATTAACTTCCCTACTAGCTTATTAGCCATGGCCGATGCGGCGGTAGGAAGTAAGACCGGCATCAATTTCGGAGCTTATAAAAATCGCATTGGCAGCTTTTCCGATCCTTTAATGGTGGGCATTATTCCCGATTTTCTGAAAAGCTTAACAGAGCAAGAGCTTTACAGCGGATGGGCAGAGATGTTAAAACATGGGCTTATTTCCGATCTCCAGCATTGGAATGCTTTATATCAATTTGACTTAGAAGAAAAGATCCCAAGCAAGCGATTGCTGCAAGAAAGTATTGCTATAAAAGCGAAGATCGTTGAAGCAGATAAAAAGGAAGGGGGTCTCCGCAAGGTCTTAAACTTTGGTCATTCTGTAGGTCATGCGCTCGAATCATATTATGCTTCAATTCAGTCGCCAATTAGTCACGGCCATGCAGTTGCTTTAGGAATGCAAGTAGAACTTTTTATTTCGGCTCAGAAGTTTCCTTGGGATCAGGTAGTTTATGATTCTGTACAAGAATATTTAAGACAATATTATAATTGGCCAGAGCTTCCTGTAGATCAGGAGGCTTTTTTACGACTTCTAGCTGGAGATAAGAAAAACCAGGCTTCCAAAATCCGCTTAGTATTGCTAAGGGGGATAGGCAGCCCAGAAATAGATCAGGAAATAGCACCCGCTTTAGTGTGGGATGCATTAACTAAGGTGGTAGATGGCTAATTATCGAATTAGTCATCCCACAAAGGTCTTGCGCGGCCGTTTGCCCTTGCCTGGTTCCAAATCGGAAACCAATCGGCTATTAATTTTACGAGCCTTATACTTTCCAAATCTGGAAATTGCAGGCTTTTCAGAAAGTCGAGATAGTTTTATCCTAAGGGAAATCCTAGAAAATTTCCAGGTTCAGGATCAGTTGGATGTTAAAGATGCCGGAACCGCCATGCGCTTTACTTGTGCCTTTTTAGCTGCACAAGAAAAGGGTGAATGGATCTTATCAGGGACCGATCGTATGCACCAAAGACCGATAGGAACCTTGGTTAAAGCTTTACAAAGTATTGGCGCTAATATCGAGTATCTACAGCAAGATGGCTATCCGCCCTTGCGAATTAAAGGAGCAAAACTTAGGGGTGGCGAAATAGAAGTTAGTGCGGTTGAGAGTTCACAATTTATAAGTGCCTTAATGATGATAGCGCCCCGTTTAGAAAAGGGTTTAAGCATCAAATTTAAGGGCGCTTCGGTATCGGCTCCCTACATTTATTTAACCTCCAATATCATGCGCAGCCTTGGAATGGAGGTTTATGTTTTGGGGGATGAGCTTAGGGTGCCGCAGCAAAGTCCGACTGAAACTAGCAAAGTTTATAAGATTGAACCCGACTGGTCAGCGGCCTCTTATTGGTTTGCTGCTTTAGCTTTGGCTGATGAAGGGGAGTTATACCTACCAGGTTTTAAGGAGCACAGCCTGCAGGGGGATTCGGTAGCAGCAAGCTTCTTTGCGCCCTTGGGAGTTGAGCAGTTTTACATTGGCAGCGGTATTCGCCTGCGCAAGGCGGAGCCTACACCGAGTCCAACTCAGATTAATCTACTTGCCAATCCCGATCTAGCGCAAAGTATTGCGCCAGCTTATGCTGCAAAGGGGGTGTCCATAAGCCTTAAAGGCTTACAAACCTTGAGACTAAAGGAAACGGACCGAATAATGGCATTGGAAAAAGAGCTATCGAAATTCGGTTTAAACCTTACAAGTCAAGAAGATCGATTAGACATTTCCGGGCCCTTCTTAAACGGGGAGCAGGAAATTGACACTTACAGTGACCATCGGATGGCCATGGGCTTTTTACCATTAGCCCTGCTTGGTCCAATAATCATAAAGGACATAGAAGTGGTGCAAAAAAGCTATCCCCAGTTCTGGGACCATTGCCGCGAACTGGGGTTTGTGCTAGAAGAAGTTTAGTCGCGACGCTTACGTTTAGCAGGCTTACGCTTATGTCCATGTTTAAAGGAGCCGGGTTTGCGCTTAGCTTTAAAAGAGGGACCTCCATTGTTGCCACTCTTATTATAGCCTCCTTTTCCGCCTTTGCCTTTTTTCGATTTTTGGGACTTACTTACATTAAGATCCTCTTGGTTTTCGACCTGGATTTTTTCCATTTCCATGGCCACGATTTTGCCGAGGAGTTCTTCCTGACTAAGCTGGGCAAAAAGCCCTTCCAAATGATCGATAATATGATCGGGAATTACGCCCATCACTTTTTGATCTACCACTTTCTGACCCCATTGATCCATGCGCGTAAATGCAATGTCTTTGGCGTCTGGAATGCGCACTCTTTCGAATTCGATACCTAATCTGGATTGGAGGTATTTTAATTTGGAAAAATCTCTTTGTCCTACAAAAACAAGAGAGATTCCTTTTTTACCTGCTCTCGCGGTACGTCCCGATCGGTGGGTGTAATAGGCAGCGTCATCGGGCAAAGCAAAATGGAAAACGTGACTTAAATCGTTCACATCAATCCCACGGGCCGCCACATCAGTCGCAATTAGAATGGGAAGCTTATGTTCCTTAAATCGCTTCATCACCCGATCGCGTTGCGCTTGGGAAAGGTCACCATGCAAAGCATCAGCTTGATAGCCTTCATGCATAAGCTCTTCGGCCAAGTTTTGGGTGTCGAGTTTGGTGCGGCAAAATACTACGGCACGGATATCTGGATCTAAATCGATAAAGCGCTTTAAAGCGGCCGATTTTTGATTGTGATTTAAACTCACAAACTGGTGCTCAATATTCTTATTGAGTGTTTGCTCCTGGTTTACCTTTACCTCGATAGGTTTGTGCATATATTCATCGACGATACGACGAATTTCTCTCGGCATGGTAGCCGAAAAAAGCCAGGTCATCTTATCCTTGGGAGTATAGGTAAGGATTTCATCTAAGGCTTCTTTGAAGCCCATATTTAGCATTTCATCGGCCTCGTCAAGGACTAGAATCTCGAGATGATCCAGTTTAACAGCACGACGACCAATTAGGTCAATTAATCGACCTGGGGTAGCAATGATAATATGTTGAGGCTTATGTAGGGCCTTAATTTGGTTGCTAATAGCGGCACCGCCATAAACGGCCAAGACATTTAGTTTTGGCAGGTATTTGCTGAACAGGTCAATTTGCTCGGCAATTTGCTGACCTAATTCACGGGTTGGTGCTAAGATTAATGCTTGGGTATGAGGGAATTCTGGATCAATACGTTCCAGAAGGGGTAATCCAAAGGCGGCCGTTTTACCGGTTCCAGTTTGGGCCAATCCGATAAGGTCATGGGCGTCACTAAGTAGGGAAGGAATGGCTTGGGCTTGGATAGGGCTTGGACTCTCGAATCCTAAATCATCGAGGGCGCGAAGAACTTCTGGGGATAAACCCAGAGAATGAAAATCTGACAAAAAAGTACTTTTTAAATTGGTTGCAAAGGTCGACTAAATATTTGAATCGCAATTCTTTATTTCGATTATCAGTGTGTTACTTCGTAGCGAACCCCCGCCTTAATTTTAAAGTTTATGTGGTTTTTAGGGGGAGGGATTGGGCAGGAGTATCGACCATTATAGGCACAATAAGGATTATACGCTCGATTAAAGTCGATTAAAAGGGAATCACCTGGCGGCATCCTAAAGTCTAAGTACCGACCACCGCCATAGGTTCCAAAGCCATTGCTTAAATCGGTGAATGGTAAAAAGAGGTAATCCTCATATCCTTTTTTACCAAGTAGTCTTAAATTTTGATAAACGGGGATTTTAAAAATACTATCACTGAGGCTAAAGGTAAGGAAGGCATACTGCCGGTATTTTGCCATTCGGTCGGTGGTAGTTGGCATTTCAAATGGCTTAGCTTCGGGTGTTAGCTCTAAGCTGGCCCATACTATAAAGTTGGTGTCGATGGGGAACCAGTTAAGACTGTAAAAATGCTGACGGTCCTCCTCGGTTAAAGGTGAATGGCTGCTATCGGCAAACTCGGCGTTTTCGCTGATTCTATACTGGTAGTTTAGCCAAATAAGGCTGTCCATTAATGCGCTTTGCGATTGAGCGAATAAGGGCATTATGCCAATAAGTAATAGGGCAAACTTTTTCATCCTTTTTAAATGCTTTCTAAAGGCGGTTCTTCTTTACTGAGTATAAGTCCAGTCTTCTATCTTTAAGATTGCGTACACTGCCAAACTCATTTAACTCTCTCAGGAGGTGAATATCCAGGTCAACCATCAAGATCATCTCAGTATTTGGTGTCGCTTCGGCCTTAATTCCCGTGCTCGGAAAGGCGAAATCACAAGGAGTAAATACCATCGATTGGGCGTATTGGATGTCCATATTGCTCACCTTCGGAAGGTTGCCAACACTACCAGCAATTACTACGTAGCACTCGTTTTCGATGGCTCTAGCCTGAGCCGTATTGCGGACCCGCGAATACCCATTTTGGGTATCGGTTAGGAAGGGGACAAAAAGAATGTCCATGCCTTCTTCTGCTAAAAGTCGACTAAGCTCAGGGAATTCTACATCGTAGCAAATGAGGACCCCAATTTTCCCGCAATCCGTATCGAAGGTTCGCAAATCATTACCGCCTTCCATACCCCAGACCCTTTCTTCGTCGGGGGTTACATGGAGTTTGTCGTAACTGTCTAGTCGTCCATCACGGTGGCATAAGAAACCGGTATTAAAGAGCCGGTTTTCTTTTATGTAGGGCATGCTACCCGTAATGATATTGATATTGTATTTGAGCGCGAGGCGCGCAAAGCGCTCCACGATTTCGTCGGTATGCTGGGCTAGTTTTCGAATCGCCTCTGCTTCGTTAAGCTCATTGTATGGGGCTAATAAGGGAGCATTGAAAAACTCGGGGAATAAGGCGAAATCGGCGTGATAGCCAGAGATGGAGTCAAGGAAGTATTCCGCCTGACTCATTAATTCGTCGAGGTCTTTATAGCGACGCATCTGCCACTGAACTAGACCAACTCGGATTACCCGAGTGGCGCCACCCGGACTCTCACTAGGCTTTTCGTAGTACACATTGTTCCACTCCATTAAAACCGCATGGTCCAAGGATTCCTCATCCCCTTCGAGGTAATTCTTTAAAATCTTTTTTACGTGAAAATCATTGCTAAACTGAAAATTAAGAACCGGGTCCTCAATTTCATGGGTGCGTACTTTTTCCAAATACTCGAGGGGACTGAGCTGCTCTGCGTATTGGTGATAAAGTGGCATCCTACCGCCAAAGGCGATACCCCTTAAATTCATGCTTTCGCAAAGCTCTTTACGGAAGTCGTATAAACGACGACCTAAGCGTAAACCGCGATATCTAGGATTGATAAAAACATCAATGCCGTAAAGCAAATCCCCATCTTTTTTATGCGTTTTAAAGCTATCGTTTCCTGTAATCTCATTATAGGTATGAGTACGGTCTGTGATGCTGT
Organism: uncultured Flavobacteriales bacterium; assembly: GCA_913055685.1. Taxonomy (GTDB): domain Bacteria; phylum Bacteroidota; class Bacteroidia; order Flavobacteriales; family Schleiferiaceae; genus Croceimicrobium. The sequence continues at coordinate 186,425 of CAJXKC010000001.1, read as the reverse complement.
AATCCTGCAATAGGGAAAGGGCGCAACCGGCTAGGTCGCCATTAACCTTCAGAACCACTTGCCCTTCAGGGAAAAGGCTAATTAGCTTCTTGATCTCGTGCTTCGACCAGTGAAGGCTATCCATATCCGGATAGGCTTGTTCCATGAGCTCCTTTAAGCTTTGATAATCATCGCTGCTTAAATAGGCTAATTCAATATTTTCAATTTTTTGCTCTTCCATAAAATGGCTTACCAGCCTAAAAGGTAGCCAAATAAAAGAGGAGCCACAATGGTGGCATCCGACTCCACAATAAACTTAGGGGTGTTTATGTCTAATTTCCCCCAGGTGATTTTTTCGTTGGGTACTGCCCCAGAATAAGAGCCATAGCTGGTAGTGCTGTCACTAATCTGGCAGAAGTAAGACCAGAACGGAGTGTCGGTGCGCTCCATGTCTTGGTACAACATTGGCACTACACAAATTGGGAAGTCACCAGCAATACCCCCGCCTATTTGGAAAAATCCGATGCCCTCACTGCCGGCATTGTCGGTATACCAATCGGCCAAGAAAGTCATGTATTCGATACCTGACTTCATTGTGCTGGGCTTTAAGTCTCCTTTTAAACAGTAGGAAGCGAAAATGTTACCCATGGTTGAGTCTTCCCATCCAGGAACTACAATAGGTAAGTTCTTCTCTGCGGCAGCCAACATCCAGGAGTTTTTGGGGTCTATTTCATAGTACTGCTCCAGCACTCCAGAATTCAGCATTTTATACATGAATTCGTGGGGGAAATAACGTTCACCATTGGCCTCAGCCTCTTTCCAAATTTCGTAGATGTGTGATTGTAGGCGTCGGAAGGCTTCTTCCTCAGGAATACAGGTGTCTGTAACACGGTTTAATCCTCGCTCCAATAAATCCCATTCTTCTTTAGGAGTTAAATCACGGTAATGTGGAACTCTCTCGTAGTGACTATGCGCTACTAGGTTCATAAGGTCTTCCTCCAAATTGGCGCCGGTGCAAGAGATTATTTGCACCTTATCTTGACGAATCATTTCGGCTAAGCTTTTGCCGAGCTCGGCGGTACTCATCGCACCAGCCAAGGTGATCATCATCTTTTTACCTTCTGCCAAATGTTTTTCATAGCCTTTCGCAGCATCTACGAGGGCAGCGGCATTGAAGTGCTTATAGTGTTCCAGCATGAACTGGCCAATTGGTCCCTTATTTTCCATTTTCGAATTTGTAGCTTAAAAGTTTGTAATACAGCTTAGCCGCCAAGAAATTAGAGCCTTTGTGAGCAGGTTCAGGCGCTAATTCCACGATGTCAAATCCTACTACTTCTCTTTCCTTAAATACGCGGCGTAGGTATTTTAAGGTTTCGTACCAGCCCATGCCTCCTGGTTCCGGAGTTCCAGTAGCGGGCATAATTGAAGGGTCGAAGGCATCTAGGTCAATTGTTAGATATACCTGATCTCCCAGGCGTGCAATGGAGTCGTCCATCCATTTATCATTGTCCCACATTTGATGTGCATAAAAGCAATTGCCTTCTTGTACAAACTGCTTTTCTTCCCCGTCCATGCTGCGAATACCCACTTGCACCAAATTGCAATTTTGACTAGCATCGTATACCGCACAAGCGTGGTTGTATGGGCTACCATGGTACTCGGGGCGAAGGTCGGCATGAGCATCTAACTGCAAAACACTGAGCTTATCGTACTTCTCGTAAAAAGCCTTGATAACGCCAATGCTAATGCTGTGCTCCCCGCCAAAAAAGGTGAGGTATTTGCCGGTTTTAAGTAATTCGGTAGTTTTTGCATAAACGGATTCAAAGACCGCTTCCGGACTAGAGTCTTCCTTTATAGGCTCTAAGATGTGTACGCCTTGCTGGTAGACTTCCGAATCGGTTTCGATGTCGTAAACCTCCATATTGTCGGTGGCATCCAGAAAAGCCTCAAAACCTTTATCGGCTCCTTTGCCCCAGGTGCTAGTGCCATCGTAAGGAATGGACTGTAAAAGCACTTTGGCCTTTTCGTAGTCTCCCCAGTGTTCTTCTACGCCAGCGTAAATTCTCATTTATAACCTAAAAGTTTAAACATTTCTTCGGCCGATTGCTCGTTGCGGTACACATAATCTACGATGTTACCTTTTTCATCGCGATCAATAATAACGTGTTTTGGTGAGGGGATTAAGCAGTGTTTAATTCCTCCATAGCCACTAATGGCATCTTGATATGCTCCCGTGTGGAAGAAGCCTAAGTACAAGGGTTCATCATCTTTTTCACCATCATATTGCGGGAGCATTACTTCTTGGTTTAGTTCATCCGAATTATAGTAGTCGGAATGATCGCAACTAATACCACCAATGTTTACCCTTTGGTATTCACGGTCCCATTTATTGATAGGTAGGAGAATGAATTTTTCGTGGATACTCCAAGCATCGGGAATAGTATTCATTAAGCTGTTGTTAATGATGTACCAATTCTCCGTGTCGTTTTGCTTCTTTTGTTCCAGCACCTTAAAAATGATTGCCCCCGATTCACCTACAGTGTATTTTCCAAATTCGGTGAAAATATTGGGATGGGGAATTTCTTCGGCATCGCAGGCATCACTTATGTTTTGTACGATTTCACGAATCATGTATTCGTAATCGTATTCAAAACCCAAATTATTTCGAATCGGGAAGCCGCCGCCTAAGTTAAAGTGCGTTAGTCCGGCTGCACGTTTTTTAAGCTCAATGTAAAGCTTCATTGCCCTCTGAAACTCACCCCAGTAGTACAAGCTGTCTTTAATGCCACTATCTACAAAGAAGTGGAGCATTTTTAATTCAACCTGAGGATTTTCCTTGATGTGGTTTTCGTAGAAGTCTAGCATCTCATTATGGCGTATGCCTAAACGAGAGGTGTAGTAGCTAGACTGCGGCTCTTCATTAATGGCCATCCTTAGGCCAATTTTAATTTTATTATCACCCGCAAACTGCATCAGCCTTTGTAATTCGCTCATGCTATCTAGCACTACAATAATGTTTTCAAAACCGAGCTCATGCATCTTTACAATCTTCTGCAAGTAGTCGTCGGTCTTGTAGCCATTATTTACAATGTAGCGGTCCTTTGTAAACTTGCCCTCTTTGTATAAATTGAGGATTAGGTCGATATCGAAAGAAGATGAGGTTTCGAGATTTACATTATGCTTTAAAGCCTCACTTACCACATGGGAAAAGTGATTGCATTTGGTGCAGTAGCAAAACTCATAGCTCCCTTTGAAGCTGCTGCGTTTTATAGCTCGATTAAAAAGATTGCGGGCTTTTTTTATTTGATCCCCGATTTTAGGAAGGTAAATAAACCTAAAAGGAGTACCGTATTTATCAATAAGGTGCTTTAATGAGATACCGTGAAAGGTTAGGTACTCATCTCTCAGGTCAAAGCCTTCCTGCGGGAAATAATAGCTTTGATCGATGAGATCAAAATAGGTGTTTTTCATTTTAAGCTACTTACTGGGGATTGTTTGACGCAGCACTTTCAACCGTTAGTTGTTGAATGTCGCGATCAAATAAATAAAGGCCCCCTTTATCATTTCCGATCAAATTAATCTTGTCGAGGATGGTGCGCGCCACTGCTTCTTCCTCTATTTGTTCGGCTACATACCATTGCAAGAAATTATGAGTGGCATAATCTTTTTCCTCAAGGGTGATGTGTACCAATTCATTAATGCTCTTGGATACCATGATTTCATGATTATAGAGCTCCTGGAACATATCTCTAAATGTACCAAATTCAGCTTTAGGTGATTTCAAGGTAGAGACAATGGCATGCCCGCCCCTTTCATTTACGAATTTCACTAATTTAAGCATGTGCTGACGCTCTTCGTCCGATTGCTCATACATAAATGAGGCAACGCCTTCTAGTCCTTGCACTTCGGCCCAAGAAGCCATCGCTAAGTATACCTGTGAAGATTCTGCTTCAACCTGAATTTGTTTGTTTAGTGCTGCGCTAAGTTTGTCTGAGAGCATGGTCTAATTTTTCTGCAAATTAATAATGAAATGGGGTACAAAAACCACCTTTCCTTTCAAAGCTTAAAATTATAATTTAATCAGGAATGCCATTTTTAATCGGTTCTGTCTATTGCCTTCTATTTGCTGCCAGGCACTGCTAATGTTAATACGATCAAAATAAAGCCAAGCCTCATGTTTAATGGATAATTTCATCCAGGGGAAAACTTTACAGCTAATCAATAAGTGATGACGTAGAGCTTTTCCGCCAAAGGCCGGAATAGAAAAACTATAGGGCAAGTCGTATTCATAAAGGTAAATTCGACTATCCCAGTGATTGATGTTGGAATAGGCAATACCTCCTTTTAGATCCCACTTTTGACTTCTAAAGACAAGGGCCATTCCCATTAATAGACCCTTGCGAATGCCATTGGAGCCGGAGCTCTGCGAAAAACTAAGGTTCAATTTAAGTTTTAGCTTGGCGCTGATTGCCCCACTATTACTAAGTCGAATAAGGGTCCTCTGTTTCTTTTGTTTACTTAATTCTTTTAAGTCAGGTTGGTTTTGGTAGAAGGAGCTATTTTGATGAAAGGCTCTAATTTGAAATTGACCTTCGCCATAAGAAATAAGGTGCTGGCCAAATAGTTCCAATTGCCGACCTGGGCCTTCGTTCAAATAGCTTGGTAAAGAATAGCGACTCTCCTGCAGTCCGAGGACACTCATTTGATTTCCTTGCCAACGCTGATTAAACTGCAGCTTAAAGCCTTTTTCACCAGGAACGCCTTTCAATAAGTTGGGATTAGCCTGCCAATTGGATTGAGCCTGATGCCCCATTAGGTAATAAGAAAAGGCAATGCTGCTCTTGCTGCTAAGGCTGGTCTGAATTCCACTAATCAAGGCAATGCTGTTTAATTCCAGTTTTTGATTGGCCACAATTTCTCCGTAAAAATTGAAACCTTTCTTTAGGTAATTCCAATGGCCAGACCATTTAAAATCATTTGTTTGGAATGTGGTGTTAGGGACATTAGCGCGACGTTTTTCCTGGAAGGCAAGCACTCCCATCTGCCAAAGCTGATTTTCAAAGGAAATGTCCAAAGCCCAAGCATGCCGCCTTTCTTGATTAATAAGCGCTGATTCAGCTTCGGTGCGATGTAAACCGGTCCGATTAGGGTTTAGGACGATAGCTTGCTCCTCCAGACTATCAATACGTGCATCTTGATTTTTCACAGAATAGAATGCCTTTAGTTGCCAGGATTTATAGGCGCTGTTAATTGCCAAGCCTCGAAAAAACTGGTTTTCATCAGCACCGGCATAAGCACGCGGACCTTTGGGGTATAGCTTAAGGTTGGCTTCTTGCGCATTTACCATCGCCATGCCTCCCGAGCTTAAACATAAACCCTGACCAAAGTCGTATTTGAAATCTCCTAGAATTACCTTTCGAATAATAGCATTGGCTTGCCCTTCTATAAAAAAGGAGGAATGATCATGACTTAGAAATCGGCCTTCACCAGTCCAGGCTTCTCCTGGGTCCTTTTGCAATTGGAGGCCAGCCCGTAAATGACGACCATTCTGATAACGATACCGCAAGCTACTTTCCCAAGGGTCACCCAAGTATTTCTGTTCTTTATAGCCCCGTCTTTCTTGTAGGTCCCGACTCCAGCGCCAGTAAATTTCATGCTGGTTATATTTTTTAAGCCAAGGGGCATAAAGTTTAGGTCGGGGAGGCTGAGTACTAAAGTCGAGTAGGGGGCTAATTTCTTTTAAAAAGCTTGGGCTGAAACCCTTTATCTGGGCCAACTCTACTAAGCTGTAAATTTTACCACCTCTTTCTCGATATTGCAATAGATTGTTTATTTGATATAGATCAAAAACACCACTGCTTACCAAGTCTTCCAGGCTGCAAAAATTGACGAAAATTTTTTCCCTGAACAGCTCTTCCTCTCTTTCCAAAAGAATACTAGGGTCATTGGGGATAAAGCGGTTAGCTTGGTTTTCCAAGAAATTGGGACTCTGCCCTGTGAGATTAAGGACGAGGCAGCAAAAACCTAAGATCTTTGGCAGTCTCATGGTAAACGGTAATTGCAGCCCAAGCCGAGCGTCCAGGCACTTAAATCACCATAGGCGCAGGCTATCAATAGACCAATTGATGATGATTCCCAATTGAGTCCAAAGTGCCAAGTATTCTCAAATTTATGGGAGAGGCCTTGTTGGAAGAAAAGACCCTCTATTATTCTGTACTGCCAGGCGCCCTTAATTTCTAGTCGTTCTGCAAAATCGAAAAAGCCCCCAAGTAGTAAATTAAACCCTGAATTGGCTTGCATTTGCCATTCCATACTAAGGGCATGTTTCAAGTCCCCTTCTTTCCAATGAGCTTGGTGCTTAATACAGCTAGCGAGCTTTGAGTTTAGTCGAAATTGAGCGATTATAGATGCCGAATAAAACCAAGTACTTGGTCTTTCGATCTGCATTAGATGGACCAACTCTCCTCGTGCAGCCAATCTAATTTTAGGGGATAATCGCATGCCATAGGCCAGGGAAATATGGTTTTCTTGGTAATAGTCGTTTCCGAAATGTTGGTAGGATGCGGCAAAAATGGCTTGCTGCCGCCGATAACTAATTTGAAAGCTATGCAGATCTAGGTCCTTTAGAGCTCCGCGCCTCTGGTGGGAAATCCCCAGCAAAAATCCGGGAGGATGTGCGAAGGAGCTGGGATTATTTAAAGTGGCGGTATGCTGGCTGAGAGTCCGCCCCAAGCCAGCTAAGGATATGTCTTGGATGGGACTCTGACTATTTAATAGGCAGGGAAATAGTAAAAACCCTATGAATTTCCGCATTTCGGCTTAATTTTAGAAGCAGCTAACGAAACTACCTAACACACTGAGCTTAAGTCGTTTTTTAATATTTCTAAGCGCTTTAATAAGCGGATGCCTACTTAGGGCCCAACAGTACACCTTTGATAAAATTGGATTAGAGGAGGGTTTACCTACCGCGGGTATTAATGCCATTTGCGAGGGACCTGCTGGTTTTACCTGGTTAGCCTCAGAAGGAGCCGGACTCTTACGTTATGATGGCTACAGCTTCGAAAACTACGGTTTGGAAGACTTTCCGGTAGTAGAGGAGCTTATTTTCGACTCCATTTCACAGCAACTTTTATGGCATGACGGCAAAAGCATTTGGCATTACGATGGTTTAAGTTTTAAAATGCTCTGGCAAGCGAATTCCGCGGTCGAGCAAATTTTAGCTAGTCAATATGGCCCACTGGTGATAGCGGATCAGACTTTGTGGTCAATTCAAGGGGATAGCCTAATAAAGCTAGGTAGTTTAATAGCACCCAATTCAAAACTTATTAGAAGCTCTATCGGGCTGTTTTTGATCCAGGAGAAACTGGAGCGATTAAGGCGGCAGAACGACTCATGGCAAAGAGAAACATTCGCAGATAGTATAATTTACCACCAATTATTTCCGGAAATTGCTTCCGATTCAAGTGAGCCAATTCTCTGCAAATGGGAGAAAGGGTATACTGCGGCGGTTTATCGAAGTGGCCTGCGCTTGTATAAAGATCGGAAGTTTTTGATGAAGCTTCCTTTGCCAATCAGCGAGAAGCAACCCAAGGATTTTTTCATTTCATCGACGGGAACCATTCTCTTAATCGGGCAAGACGCTTTATTCCGTTTGCATAGCCCTTGGGAACACTATTTTCCTAGACAATTACCTCTGCTCAGTGCCGGGCATGCTAATGGAAGACTTTATTTCTCTACTGCCTTAGGACTCGAATCTTTAGGTCAAGGTTTTCGCAAGGAAAAGGTAGAGGGCTTAGGCCTTATCTTAAGCATGTGCTCCTTTAATGGAGAATTGATCTTAGGAACCGAAAGGGGCTTGGTGGCTTATAACCCGGAGCTTGGTCGACAAAGAAATTTAGGGCTTAGGGGGTTTATCTTTTCCTTGAAGGCTGATGGTGATACGCTTTGGGTGGGAAGCTCGGAAGGCATATGGACTTATCAGGCTGGAGCCTCCAAAGCTCAATTGCAATACAGTTCTGAGCGTTTAGAAGGAGCTAGTATTTTCCGTATCCGGGGCACCGGTCAAAGCGATTTATGGTTCGCTTCCTATACCGGAGGGATATGGCGAAGAAGCGGGGGAAAATTGGAAAAAGTGGACTTTATTGGAGACTTCCCATTGGATAGCATTAGCGTAAGTGCCTTTGAAAAGATAGATGAGGAGCATTTGGCATTTGCTACTTTAAATCAGGGTCTTTTCCTTCTTAATACCACCAGTGGTACCCGGATTCATTACGATTTAAAAAGCTTAGAATTCGCTGAAATCCGGGACTTAGTAATCTCCAAAGAGCAGTTGTGGTTAGGAACCAATAAAGGATTGCTTGCCTTTAATGACGTGCAACAGAAGGTGGAAGGGAAGGAACGGGTGAACTTGCATTTCTTTGGCGGACCAGTAAGTTCTCAAGGGATTGTTATAAAGGGCGATAGCCTTATTTCAGCAGGGGATCAAGGGGTTTATATTTGGAATATTAAGGCCATGGCAAAGCAAGCGCTTGCTGCTAAATTGGGGATCATAGCCATAGATCTCCTTGGAAAAGAAGGAGACAGCATTCAAGATTTAGCCCCCGGACGCGAAGCTTTTAGCAATATTCCCCTGAGCTTAGACCTTGGCTATCAACAAAATTACCTGCGCTTTAATTACAGCCTACGCAGCCTTTTTTATCCCCAGTGGGTGCAATACCGATACCGCTTAAAGGGGCAGTCTACTAGCTGGACTTACGCCGGTAGTCGAAGAGAAGCTCTGTTTACGGATTTAAAAGCAGGGGATTATTATTTCGAAGTGCAGGCGCGTTACCCTTGGCAAGAGTGGCAAATGGAAAAAGCGACTTACCATTTTAGAATTCGCACTGCCTTTTGGCGTACTTGGTGGTTCTGGACAATTGTCGTTTTGAGCTTTGGAAGCCTGGCTTATTTGTGGTTAAGCGACCGTTACCGTAGGGCGGCAGAACGCTTAAAGCTTGAAAACGAATTAATGGAAATGGAGCGTAAGGCTCTTCGCTTGCAAATGAATCCCCATTTCATTTTTAATGCCTTGGATAGTATCAGCAGCTTTATCTTTAAAAAGGATCCTAAACAAGCGGTTCGCTATCTCAATAATTTCGCAAAATTAATGAGGCTCACCCTTGAATCATCTATGGAGCATATTCATCCGGTGGAGACAGAAGTTTCCATTTTGAAGAATTATCTTGAACTTGAGAAGCTGAGATTTAGCGATAAATTCGATTATCAAATCGAAGTAGATGAAGAGATTGATTACGATGTAGGCTTACCGCCGATGCTTATCCAGCCTCATGTAGAGAACGCAATTTTACATGGGATAAAACCTAAAGAGGGGTCCGGATTTGTGAAAATCAGTTTCAGTAGAGAGGGGAACCAGCTTTGCTGTATTGTGGATGATGATGGAATTGGAAGGGTAAAGGCGAAGGACTTACCCGGTAAGAAAGCCCACCGTAGCATGGCTACTCAGATCAATAAGGATAGAATTGACCTTTTACGCCGATCGAGTGATGAGCTTATCGATTTAGAAGTTATAGATAAATACAACCAAGCAGGGAAGGCCACTGGTACCACAGTAATTATACGCCTACCGGCACAAGAATTATAAGAATGTTAAAAGCGGTAATCATTGATGATGAAGCCAATTCGCGCGAGGCTTTGGCTGGTAAACTCGACTTATTTTGTCCTGAATTAGAATTATTGGGGCAAGGTGGCTCGGTTGAGGAAGGGCTCAAGCTTTTAGAGAACCCAGAGGTCGATTTGTTATTCTTGGACATCGACCTGGCGGGAGAGAGTGGCTTTGATTTATTGAAGAGTCTGAGCGAGGAGCGAAAAGAGGCCCTGGCCATTATTTTTATTACCGCCCACGATGAATTTGCGATTCAAGCGATTAAATTCTCCGCTTTAGATTATCTGCTTAAACCGGTAGACCCAGAGGAGTTGGTGAAGGCGGTACGTAGACTCGAGAGTGAAAAAGGTATTCCTAAAAAAGTGGCCAGCCTTAATGTCCTGGTAGAAAATATTCGTCAGGCTTCCGATTCTCCTAAAAAGATTGTCGTGCCTACTTCGGATGGGATGCATGTAATCCGCCTCAGCGACATCATTCGCCTTGAAAGTAGTTCTAATTACACCACTTTTTACTTAAACAACGAGAAGAACCTCCTGGCTTCCAAAACCCTAAAGGAATTTGACATGATGTTAGAGGGGTATTCCTTTTTGCGCATCCATAAATCACATCTGGTGAATGTAAACTTCCTGAAGAAGTACGTTCAAACCGATGGGGGCTATTTGGTACTCGAAGATGGGAGCCGAATTCCGGTGGCCAATCGTAAGAAGGAACAATTAATGAGCCTTTTAAAAAGTCTCTAGTTTCCTAACTCTTCGCGGGAAGCGATGACCTTTTCTTTCAGGTTTTCTTTATAAGCGATGATATTATCCAAGATCTTAGAATCCTGACTTCCTATAATCTGGGCAGCTAAAATGCCCGCATTTTTTGCTCCGTCTAGGGCAACAGTGGCTACGGGAACCCCACCAGGCATCTGAAGGATCGATAATACCGAATCCCAGCCGTCTATAGAATTCCGACTTTTTACCGGAACGCCAATTACCGGTAGTGGACTCATAGAAGCCACCATACCTGGCAAATGCGCAGCTCCGCCTGCTCCGGCGATAATAACCTTGGTTCCGTTTAAATGAGCAGTTTTGGCAAAGTCAAACATAATTTCGGGCGTACGATGGGCAGAAACTATATTAACTTCTACCGAAACACCTAATTCTTTCAGGACCTCGACTGCTTCTTGCATTACCGGTAGGTCTGATTTACTACCCATAATTACGCTAACTGCTGCACTCATAAACTGATAACTTTAATTGTTTCTTTTACCACCTTTGCTTTAGAGCGGGCTTTTTCTAGATCGGGGTCAATGATGGTTACATGACCCATTTTTCGGAATGGTCTGGTCTCCGCTTTGCCGTAGAGGTGCACATAGACTCCAGAGAGGGCCATAATTTCTTCGATCCCTTGATAGTGAACCGGACCGGTATAGCCTTCTTCACCCACAAGGTTAACCATAACCGCAGCTTGAATGGTGTCGGTGTGTCCTAGGGGTAAGTCTAAAACTGCCCTAACATGCTGCTCAAATTGAGAGCTAAGGTTTCCCTCGATACTTAAATGTCCGCTATTATGAACCCGTGGTGCTACTTCATTAATTAGGAGTACCCCCTCCTTTGTTAAGAACATTTCAACGGCTAAGATGCCGACTACACCCAGCTTTTCCGCCACATCACGAGCCAACTTCTGGGCAGCATCACTCACTTCTTGGCTTAACTTACCCGGACTAAATACAAACTCTACCAAATTGGCCTCAGGGTGAAAGTCCATTTCCACGGTTGGGAAAGAGCGGGTTTCTCCACTAGCAGAACGCGCTACTACTACTGCGATTTCCTTTTCGAAAGGAACGAGGCTTTCGGCTAAGCAAGGTGCCTCTTGAGGAAGTTTATTTAAATCTTCAGCGCTCCGAATAACGGCTACCCCGCGACCATCAAAGCCGCCAGTGGCTTGCTTCCAAACAAAGGGAAAATGCAGGCGCTCTTCGCCCATAGCTCCCTTTAGTTCGCTTAAGTTTTCAAAGGCGATGTACTCGGCAGTCGGAATTAGGTTCTTACGGTAAAAGTCCTTCTGATTAATCTTATTTTTAATAAGCTCGATAATCTCTGGCTGAGGATAAACTTTTTTGCCTTCGCTTTGCAACTGTTTAAGAGCCTCCGTATTTACATTTTCGATCTCAATAGTGATTACATCGCAATTCTGGCCAAACTGATAAACCGTATCATAATCTTGAAGGGAGCCAACTGTGAACTCGTTGCAGCCTATGCGACAAGGCGCATCCGTACTAGGGTCCAAAACGCGAGTGCCTATATCTAGCCGACGCGTTTCCTGTAAAATCATCTTGCCTAACTGGCCACCACCAACGATGCCCAATCTAAAATCGGTTGAAAAGTAATTTTTAGCTGTGCTCATGCTATTCTTCAAGTCGGTTTACCTCCGCTAAGGGGTGCACCATATATTCTTTTCGACTTTCTATTTCCATGCAACGGAAGCGCTTGCGGCTTTTTACCCCGCGTTTAAAAACGCGGTCGTTGAGCAAGAAAAGTTCGCCTAATTTTAAATTTTCGACAAAGGTAAGAGCATCACTTGGGACTTCCGCATCATAATCTTTAAGAACTCGTAATAATTGTAAATCCGTAGCACTGCTGGCATGTCCTCTAGCCAAACTCTGCCTAAATGCTAGCTTTAGTTTTTGCGGAAAAACATTGGCTTCAATAAAGGGATGGCTAATGTCTTTAAAGCAAAACTGCCACTCTTCCCCATGCGGTTTTATCTTCCTTCCAAACTTATCAAAGGCCACTAAATGAGCGTATTCGTGAAGTAAGGTGATTAGGAAGGAATAGGGATTTAAGTTCCCATTAATACTAATGCGGTGCGGTTTTTCGCCTTGTGGGAAGCGATAGTCACCAAATTTGGTTTTGCGCGGTTTACTGATGGTTAATTGCAGGGGATATTGACTCAGTAAGGGTCTTAACAAATCAATGCTACCTTCTGGTAAATACCGGTTTAATGCCTGATACGAATCCTTTAAGGTTGCCATTCAATTTTAGCCATTGATTTCCCCGGACAATTACAGTCTTCCACCATTTTACAGGCGCCCATGGAAAGGAGGGAACCAAGCAGAAGTAAAAAGGCTAAGCCTTTAAATGTGAATGCTTTTTTCATAATCGTCGCTTAGAGCAAAATTACTTTTATTTTCGCGATATGTATTTCAAGAGACAGTTAGAGTCCTTAGGCCGTTATATGGTGCTATTGGGTCGTACTTTCAGAAAGCCAGAAAATCTCCGGATGTATTACCAGGCTTTTATGAGAGACTTGGATCTGTTGGGATACAATAGTTTAGCGATAGTTTCGGTGATTTCCATTTTTGTGGGGGCAGTAGTTACTATCCAGACTGCCTTTAATTTGGATGATCCATTTATCCCTCAGTATTATATTGCTATTGCCACCCGGGAGAGTATTATTTTGGAGTTTTCTCCCACCATGGTGAGCTTAATTTTAGCGGGTAAAGTAGGTTCAAATATTGCCTCTACTCTTGGTAGCATGCGGGTTTCGGAGCAAATTGATGCTCTGGAAGTGATGGGTGTAAACCCAGCGGCCTACCTGATTGCTCCAAAAGTGGTCTCCATGGTAATTTTCAATCCTATCCTCATAACTATCAGTATGTTTTTAGGTTTGGTGGGTGGCTATTTAGCCTCTGTTGGAGGGGTTATGGGTGTAGATGATTATATCTACGGATTGCAGCTGGATTTCGACGCCTATCATATTACCTACGCTTTGATAAAATCATTCGTTTTTGGATTCCTAATTGTGAGTATCTCTGCCTATTTCGGATTTTACGTAAAGGGTGGTGCTATTGAAGTAGGAATAAACGCGACCAAAGCTGTGGTGGCTAGCTCGGTAGCGGTAATCGTTTCCAATTATTTCTTAACCCAAATACTTCTAGTTTAATGATAGAGGTTAATGGCTTAAAGAAAGGTTTTGGAGATCGAGTAATCTTAAAAGGGATCGACGCCGATTTCCATAAAGGAAGAACCAATTTAATTATTGGACAGAGTGGAGGCGGTAAAACGGTTTTCCTAAAATCTTTAGTGGGTTTACACGATATTGACGAAGGCGAAATATCCTATGATGGTGTTGCGCTGGGTAGTTTAAACCGCAAAGAGCGCAAGGATTTGCGTACCAGAATGGGGATGGTTTTTCAGGGAAATGCTTTATTCGACTCTCTAACCATTGAAGAAAATGTGACCTTCGCTTTAAACATGTTCTCGGATATGTCTGAGTCAGAGAAACGCGATAGAGCGAATTTCTGTTTGGAACGTGTAAACTTGAAGAACGTTAATCAGCAATATCCGGCAGAGCTTTCGGGTGGTATGCAGAAGCGGGTTGCTATTGCTCGCGCCATTAGCATGAATCCGCAGTATTTGTTTTGTGATGAGCCCAATTCTGGTCTCGATCCTAAAACGGCAGTGGTTATTGATAAACTGCTTAGTGAGCTAACCGAGGAGTTTAATATGACCACGGTGATTAACACCCATGACATGAACTCTGTTATTGAGATTGGGGATAATATCATCTTTATTAAAGACGGCTTTAAAGCTTGGCAGGGTAGCGGAGAGGAGATTTTATCCACTGATAATGAGGATATCAAAGACTTCATTTACAGCTCTGAGATATTTCGTCGTATCCGTAATAAATAAAAAGGGCCATCCGCTCGAAAGCGAATGACCCCACGAAATCTAAAGCAAAAGCTTACTGGATTCTTAACTTCACGGTCTTGCTTAGCCCTTCACCTTCAATTTGCACTAAATAAATGCCTGGTTTAAAGGAGCTGAAGTCGAAGCTATGTTTTTCCTTTTGGTTAACTCTTAGGGTCTTCTTATAGTGGCTAAGACCTACCATGTCAAGGACCCTAATAGTGTATTCGCCACCCGCAGGGAATTCAATGTTGCCTAAGCCATTAGTAGGGTTAGGATAAAGGGCGAATTGCTTATCGTCTGCCTCTCCTAGACTAATATTATAGGCCGGAGCATCGGCAACAACTAAACGAATGAAAGGGGCTTCAAAAGTTTCACTATCGAGGAAACCGCCGAACCAGTCCCCGTCGCCAGTTTGGAAAATACTTGCTTCTCCTGGCTGGAAGAATCGAGCCGAATTTGCAATCCGGATTACTCCGTCGGTCGCATTAGGGAAGAAATTGATCACTATAAAGTAAGTTCCCGTGGGGACCGCTACTGGACGTTCAACTGGGGTCCAGGTTTGACTACCATTATCATAGATGCTATCGGGAGTGGTAAAGGGGAATCGTACAATCTGACCGAGATTTACGCCACTTAGACTATAAGTAGTCGTATAAATCGGATTTGCCGAGGCGGGGAAGCCTGCATTGAATTGGAAACCGGCAGTGTCAAATAATTGGAACTCGAGATCGGCGGTTGAGTCGCATCGTAGACTTAAGAATACATCGACCCCGTCTAAGAATACCAGACCGGAGTTGCTGCTATCAGAGTCTTCATTCTCTAAAGAATAGCGTACACCGGCGGCAACCATTTCACCCACAGCACTGGTGGTGCCAAAGAAATTATCGCTCTGATTCCAATCTAAACCGTAAACGTTTTCATTTACAAAGAAAGGCACCGAGTCGGTAACTTGAGTGGTGCTTGCACTTAAGCTGTCCGAGGTTATTTTATACACCAAGGTGTAATCATCCGGGCCTGCTGGGGTCCAAGCATTAGTAGTGAGGGTGTTAAAGTCGAGGGAGTCTAGCATCAATAGACTGGCTGCGGCAGGTGAAACTAGGGTAGTAAGCAAAGTGCCATTTCCGTCTAAAACCTCTACTTCAAGTCGCACATTGGTTTGGGTAGCGGAGCCATAATTGTAAATATTCGCATCAAAGACCATCGGTACAATTTGGTCGTCATTAAGGATACCGTATTTGCCGTAGGCGGGGTCGCTATTAAAACTCACGTCTTGAGCGGGGGCACCATCGATGGCGGTAAAGCGCAATTCGTTTACTGGAAGAGAACGAAGTTCAATATCGTCCAATTGCCAGAAATAGTAACCGGTTCCATTAGTGTTACCAGGTTTATTGCCCGCAAAAATGAACTGGATCATTGCATTAGCAGAGCCACCAATGTAGTTTGATACATTAAAGCTTAATTCTAAATTTTCTGGAGTTCCGTCATTAACCGCAACTTCGGTAAAAAGCTCAATGGTATCGGGCCAGCTAGCACCTCCGTCGGAGGAGAAGCACACGAAATAATTGGTGAAAAACTGTCGAGCATAGGAGGTAAAGGCTAGTTCTACTGCTGTTTGCCCACTTAAGTCGATGGTGTCTGTCATTAATCTTCCTACATGCGGAGTAGGCGCATTACCATTACCCATATTTGTGGCCGAGCCGCCATTGTCGAGGTAGTCTGAATCGAAGATCACAAAACCATTACTGGCGCTATTACTAAGAATGGGACCGGTACCCTGAGCAAAGGCTCCTCTAGAGCCAGTACTATTGCTGGGCGTGGTGCTTGGTCCACGGTATTCCCATACGGCGGTGGGAGTTGAGCCATTTTGGGTCCAGCCAGAAGGAATACCATTGGCGAAGTCCTCGCTCCAGAAAGATGTGCTTGAGGAACTTTCTCCTTTTTGTACTTGATTATGGTTACGGGTTTTTTGGGAATGAACATCGGCCTGAAAAGGCTCGGGTTTCAGGTTACTAGGAATGCGGTTACTCTTTACTTGGGCGTTTAGTCCCGGGCAGGTAAAAAGAACCGTAGCGATAAGGATAGCTGTTTTTCTCATTTTATAAATAATAGGATTCAAACAGCAATATTAGCGGCAGCTAAGGAGGAGCGCTTGTCATTACTTGCAGAATAAGTGTTAAGGAAAAATCAAAAAAAAATCCCGAAACTCGGCGAACCGAGGTCGGGACTTTTCTTAAGAGCTATTGTTTCTTACTTCACAGTAAGTTTTACAGTCTTGTCAGTGTTTTCACCTTTAACATTTACTAAGTAAACGCCTTTAGGTAAGCTGCTAAGATCTAACTGAACTTTTTCGTTAGTGTTTACAGTAGCTTCTTGAGACATTACGCGGTTACCCACCATGTCAAGAACGTCAATTGTGTAAGCACCACCTTCAGCGAACATAATGTTTGCTTCACCAGAAGTTGGGTTAGGATAAACGCTAAAGTTAATTAGGTCTTGGTCAGCAACGCTGAAGTTTTCTTGAACTACTAAGCGGATGAAAGTACCTTCGTGCGCACGAGAAGTAAATCCGCCGTACCAGTTACCGTCTGCTAATTGCATTACAGTGGAAATACCTGGCTGATCGAAAGACTGGTCGTTCGCAATACGGATAACACCGTCAGTAGCGTTCGGGAAGAAGTTCAAGATCATAAGGTAAGGCTGTGCTGGTAGAGCCAATGGGTTACCATTAGTCTGTAGATCGAAGTAAGCGTTGGTGCCTACTAATGAACCGTTTAAGGTGAAAGATCTACGGAAAGCAGCAGTTGCACTAGCTGGGAAACCAGCATTGAAAGCAAAACCGGTGGTGTCGTAGAAAGCAACTTCGATGTCGGCAGTACTATCGGTAAGCGCTGAAAGCTCGATAGTTAAACCTTCTAAGTATACTAATCCAGAACCAGTGTTGTTAGCGTCCTCATTGCTTAGGTCGTACATAACACCCATGGCGATAATCTCTGGGTTAGCAGAGTTAGTACCCACGTAGTTGTCTACGTTGTTACGATCGGTAGAGTATAATTCGTCGTGTACAAAGAATGAGAAAGTGTCAGTGGTAGTAGTACTTGCACTGCTGATAGAATCAGAAACCGCTTTCCATACTAATAAGTAAGAAGCTTGTTGTGCAGGAGGAGTCCACTGAGTAGTAGTTAAGTCATTGTAATCACAAGTATCACCAGGAGCTAAGTTAGCACAACCAGGAGCAGATACAGTAGTTACTAAACTAGGAGTACCAGAAGTAACGTCCCAAATTTCTACATCTAAAGTTGCGTTAGACTGAGCGTTTGTACCGTAGTTGAAGAAGTTCGCGTCGAACTCAACTGGTACAATCTGATTGGTATTCATGATACCGTACTTAGGATAAGCAGCACCATTACCATTGTAGATCATATCTTGGGCAGGAGCACCGTTCCAAGTAGTGAACAACATTTGGTTAGCTGGAGGCGTACGTAATTCGATATCGTCAATCATCCAGTAGTAGTAACCATTACCGTTAACGTTACCATCGGTACCGTCAAAAATGAATTGCATTACTACAGAATCCTGACCACCTACAAAAGCAGAAACGTTAGCAAGTGCTACTTCACCATTTAAGGTAGAAGCGTTTACTGCAACAGTGCTAGGGTCAAAGAATTCTACGGTGTCGGTGAAAGTTGCACCACCGTCAGTAGAGAAAGCAACAAACCAGTTAGAGAAGAAACGACGAGCATAAGTCTCGAATTTCAATTCTACTGATGGGTGTTGAGAAAGGTCGATCATATCAGTAGTAAGACGACCAATGTGTGGAGCAGGAGCTGATCCTGAACCGAAAACGCTAGTACCACCATTGTCTAGGTAATCAGAGTCAAAAATCATGAAACCATTGCTACCAGTAGTTGATGCCAAAGGATCATTGGTAGGAGGGGTGTTGTTGATTCCTGAGAAATTACCACGAGATCCAGTAGAGTTACTAGGAGTGGTGTTAGGGCCACGGTATTCCCATTGTGCGGTTGCAGGGGTACCAGTTTGGCTCCAACCAGTAGGAATGCCATTGGCAAAGTCTTCACTCCAAACTACGTTCGCAGTACCCGACTCTGGGGTGGCTTTTTTAATTGCGTGCTTCGCAGGTGCGTCTTGTGGCTCAAGTACTGGGTCAATTTGTGGAAGACCCTGAGCGTTAACCGCTACTGCTGAAGCTAAGCTAAGAAATAGGATAGCTGTTTTCTTCATGTTCTTTAATTAAGGGTTATTCGATTTTAACACTAGGTTAACAAAAATAGGAAACATTTAGTTTAGTGCAATAAAAAAGGAAGCCGTATTGGGCTTCCTTCTTTAGTTTTTTGAAGATTGGTGTAAAATGTTACACTTCTTCAGTCTCCATATAGGATTCAATTGGTTCACAGGTACAAACCAGATTACGGTCGCCATAAGCGTCGTCTACTCGGCGTACACTTGGCCAAAACTTATTGCTGTATAAGTAGTCCAGCGGGAAAGCGGCGGTTTTACGGTCGTATGGGAAAGACCATTCATTAGCCGTTAGCTGTTCCATGGTATGAGGGGAGTTCTTCAAAGGGTTATTCTCCTTATCTGACTTTCCTTCCTCAATGGATTTAATTTCCTGACGGATGCTAAGCATCGCGTCTACAAAGCGGTCAAGCTCCTCGCGGCTTTCGCTTTCGGTAGGCTCAATCATTACCGTACCGGCTACAGGGAAGCTTACCGTGGGGGCGTGGTAGCCATAATCCATCAGGCGCTTGGCAATATCCGTAACCTCTATGCCGGCGTCCTTTTTAAAGGGACGACAGTCGATAATCATCTCGTGGGCCGCACGGTTATTCTGATTGGCATACAATACCTCAAAAGATCCGTGTAAGCGTTCCTTCAAGTAATTGGCATTTAAAATGGCGTAGCGAGTAGCGTCGGTTAGACCCTTCGCGCCGAGCATTTTAATGTATCCGTAGCTGATAATTAAGATTAATCCCGAGCCAAAGGGAGCGGCTGAAATCGGTGAAATCGGATGTTTACCACCGGTTTTCACCAAAGGGTGACCCGGTAAAAATTGCGCTAAATGCTCGGCTACGCCAATGGGTCCCATGCCAGGGCCACCACCACCATGAGGAATGGCGAAGGTTTTGTGGAGATTTAAGTGGCAAACATCGGCACCAATTTCACCCGGACTAGTTAAGCCTACCTGGGCGTTCATATTGGCTCCATCCATATAAACCTGACCACCATTATCGTGGATAATCTGGGTGATTTCTTTCACTCGTTCCTCAAATACTCCATGAGTAGAGGGGTAGGTAATCATTAAAGCAGAAAGATTGTCTTTATGTTGCTCTGCTTTTGCTTTAAGGTCTTCTACATCAATGTTTCCGTTGTCGTCACATTTCACCACTACTACTTTCATTCCGGCCATTACCGCCGATGCTGGGTTCGTACCGTGAGCTGAACTCGGAATGAGAGTAACATTACGATGATCCTCGCCACGAGAATGGTGATAAGCGCGAATTACCATTAGTCCGGCATATTCGCCCTGTGCACCTGAGTTAGGCTGCATAGACATCGAGTGGAAGCCAGTGATCTCGGCTAAGTCGCGCTCGAGGTTTGCAATTAATTCGCGGTAACCTAAAACTTGATCGGTCGGAGCAAAAGGGTGAATATTCGCCCACAATGGCCAACTAAGTGGAATCATCTCAGTAGCGGCATTAAGCTTCATGGTGCAGCTTCCAAGCGAAATCATTGAGTGGTTTAGGGACAGATCTTTACGCTCCAAATATTTTAAATAGCGCATCATTTCGGTCTCGCTATGGTAGCGGTTAAATACTGGATGCTCTAAATAGGTACTGCTTCTTTTTAGCTTTTCGGGGAGTACATTTACTTCTAATAATTTCAAGTTAGGTACTTCCGCGCCTTTAGCTTCCGCAAAAATTTCTAATAATTCGTGAACCGCTTCTAAATTGGTAGTTTCATTTAAACTGATGCCTACCTCATGGGCGCTTATGTAACGGAGGTTTATTTCACGTTCAATGGCACGGCTGCGAATTTCTTCCTTATCAACCTGACCTAACTCAATTCGTAAGGTGTCGAAAAAGAATTGATTTACCTGGGTGTAGCCAAGGCGGTTTAAGCCTTCACTAAGGGTAACCGTGTGATGATGAATCTTCTTGGCAATATTGCGCAGACCTTTTGGTCCGTGGTAAGCACCATAGGCGCCTGCCATTACTGCTAACAATACTTGGGCGGTACAAATATTGGAAGTGGCTTTATCCCGTTTAATGTGCTGCTCCCTGGTTTGGAGGGCCATACGTAGAGCTGGCTTTCCATCGCGGTCGATAGTCTGACCAATAATACGACCAGGGATATGACGCTTGTAATCTTCGGTAGTGGCAAAATAAGCCGCGTGTGGTCCGCCGAAGCCCAATGGAATACCAAAGCGCTGGGTAGTACCTACCACTGCTTTTGCGCCCCATTCTCCGGGAGGAGATAAAAGCAATAAGCTCATGATATCAGCCGCAACAGCTACTTGCACATCATGCTTATTGGCTTCCTCCATAAATTCGGTGTACTCGAAAATCTCACCGTCGGCTGCAGGGTACTGAAGTAGGGCACCGAAATAATCTTCACTTAGATTAATTTCTCGATGGTCACCAATTACCAATTCAATTCCTAAAGGCTCGCTGCGGGTCTTGATTAACTCGATATTCTGGTGCAAACAATGCCAAGAGACAAAGAATTTATTAGCGCCGGCTTTTTTCTTATCGCGACTACGTCCACCATAGAACATGCTCATGGCTTCTGCTGCTGCAGTGGCTTCGTCTAAGAGACTCGCGTTGGCAATCGGTAGGCCGGTAAGATCACTTACCATAGTTTGGTAGTTCAATAAAGCTTCCAGTCGACCTTGCGCGATTTCTGCTTGATAAGGCGTGTAAGCCGTATACCAACCTGGGTTTTCAAGGATATTTCGTTGAACAACCCCTGGCATAATAGATGGGTGGTAACCTAAGCCGATATAAGACTTAAATACCTTATTCTTTCGCGCTAAGTCGCGAATATGATTCAGGAACTCATTTTCGGTCATGGGTTCACTGAGGTCCATTTCTTCCTTTAGGCGAATGCCAGCGGGAATCGTCTGCTCGATTAATTCATCAATGGAGCTTGCCCCTACCACTTTCAACATTTCTTCCAAATCGTGCTCACGTGGCCCAATGTGGCGGTAGGCAAAAGAATCAGTCTTCATATCCTATGTGAAAATAATTGTCAATATTCGCAGCAAAAGTAAGCATAGGCATTGCTTTTTTATATGATATTATTCACTTATTCTTAACATTATAGATAGCGCCAATTAAGCCAATGCTGTCACGGATTCTTATAGCCAGTAATCTTTGGGTGGGCCTTGCGGTTTGCGCCTTGTCTATGCTTAGTTTTAGCGAGCCGATATCAGCGGTCGCTATCTTTTACTCAGCCTTCTTATTATTCGGTACTGCCTCGGCTTATAGTTATATGCGATGGGTCAAATTAATTCAGGGTGAAGCCTTGCCTTCAAGTCCTAAATTAGGCTGGTCAAATAATCTAACCATAGCTTTTATTAGTACCCTGGGAATGGGTATTATTAGTTTGGCTTTTCTAAAGCAAATTATTAGTCTTGGTTTACTATATGCACTAGCACCTGGCTTTCTTATTGCCTTTCTCTATCCTTTGGCCTTTCCGAATCCGCACCGTTTTTTCTCCTCCTTGCGCAGCATTCCCATGTTGAAGTTATTTTTAATTGCTTTTGCCTGGTCTTGGTTAAGTTTCGGTGTGCCGCATCTAATTAGTGAGGGATTATGGACTTTCCATACCTACCTAGAATTATTAATGCGCATTATTTTGGTAGCTGCCCTTACCATTCCTTTTGACGTGCGTGATTTAGATTTGGATGCCGCACAACTAAAAACCATACCTCAATTGCTGGGGCTAGAGGCCTCTCTCGACTTATCCCGATTCCTAATAATGCTCTATCAGGTTTGGGTGATTTTCTCCTATTTCTATTATGGAATAAATCTTACTTATGTCTTGGCGTGGCTCTTGGGCTTGGAGCTTGGTCAGTGGATAATTAAAGGGGTAGCCAAGAATCAGAGCGATTTCTACATAAGCTTTTGGGTAGAGTCCATACCAATAATTGTATTGTTTATTCTTTTTCTAAGCGAGCTTGCCATTGGCAATTTTTAAATTTGAAGCCTATTTAATTGAATATGTCTTATCCGAATACACTTGAAGGGGCTCGATTGGCCGATCAAGAAGATACTTTAGCTACTTACCGAGACGAGTTTTTGTTTCCTAAAAACAAGGATCGGAAGGTGCTTTATTTTACCGGGAATTCCCTTGGCCTGCAGCCAAGAAAGGCACGGGAAATAATAAACGAGGAATTAGATGACTGGGCCCGCTGGGGCGTGGATGGTCACTTAGAGGCACATCGTCCTTGGGTGGCTTACCATGAGTTTTTTACCGCTTCCCTAGCTAAAATTGTAGGAGCGAAAGAAAGCGAGGTAGTGGCTATGAATGGCCTTACTACCAATTTACACCTGCTAATGGTAAGTTTCTTTCAGCCGAAAGGCAAGCGTTGTAAAATATTATGCGAGGGGAAAGCCTTTCCTAGCGATCAATATGCCTTGCGTAGTCAGTTGCGTTTTCATGGCTTAGATCCGGAAACATGCTTAATTGAGTTGGCACCCGATCCCGAGACAGAGCTTATTGACGATGAAAGAGTAATCGCCGCCATTGACCAGCATAAGGACGAACTGGCCTTGGTGATGCTAGGGGGTGTGAACTATTACACCGGCCAGGTTTTCGACATGGAAAGAATTACCGATGCTGGGAAAAGAGCCGGCGCCATAGTGGGCTGGGATTTGGCTCATGGGGCTGGAAATATTGCGCTAGACTTACATAAATGGGGCGCCGACTTCGCCGCTTGGTGCGGATATAAGTATTTGAATAGCGGGCCAGGTGGGGTATCGGGAGTTTTTATTCACGAGCGTCACCATGGAAAGAAGGATATTCCCCGCTTTGAAGGCTGGTGGGGCCATAATAAAGAAGAGCGCTTTAAGATGGGCGATCGTTTTGACCCAATCCCTACCGCAGAAGCATGGCAACTTAGTAATGCGCCCGTATTTGCGATGGCTCCCTTATTGGCTTCCCTGGAATTGTTTGACCAAGTAGGAATGACGGCCTTGCGGAGCAAAAGCCTAAAGTTAACGGCTTACTTGCAAAAAGTTATTGAAGATGCCGCGGTGAACAGTGGACAGTCTGTACGCATTATTACTCCTAAAGATGAAAAACGTCGTGGATGTCAGATTTCCATTGCAGTGCCCGGTAAAGGTCGCGCAGTCTTTGAGAGTCTGAGTGAAGCAGGAGTTATAGCCGACTGGCGCGAGCCTGATGTGATTCGCTTGGCACCAGTTCCAATGTATAACTCCTTTGAAGATGTTTACGAATTTGGGCAATTGCTCGAAAAATTTCTAAAAGCCTAAGATGCAAAAGAAGAAGATTACCATTGCCGGAGCTGGTTTAGTAGGCTCTCTGTTGGGTGTTTACCTTGCAAAACGTGGTCATTCAGTGAAAATTTATGAGCGTCGTCCAGATGCTCGGGTAAATTTATTAGACGGGGGCCGCTCCATAAACCTGGCCCTTAGTGACCGGGGTTTGCAGGCTCTCGCTAAGGTCGGACTAGAAGAAAAGGTTTTAAAGGAAATGGCTATACCCATGCATCGTCGTGTTATGCACGATGTGGAAGGGAACCTTAGCTACCAACCTTATGGACAGGAAGGTCAGGCTATTAATTCGGTTTCCAGAGCGGGGCTTAATATGCTATTGATGTCTGAAGCGGAAAAGCAGGGGGTAGAAATTAAGTTTGAGCAAGCCTGCCTGGAAGTGGATTTAAAAAATGCCGCCGCTACTTTTGGTAGTGAAGAAAAACCAGAAAGGGTAGAAGCCGATTTGCTTTTTGGCGCCGATGGGGCCTTTAGTGCGGTTCGTGGTGCCATGATGAAAACCGATCGCTTTTCCTACTCTCAACAGTATATCGAACATGGCTATAAAGAACTAGAGATTCCACCCGGACCAAATGGCGAGTTTCTACTTGAAAAGAATGCTTTACATATTTGGCCCAGAGGTAACTATATGCTCATTGCATTACCGAACCCCGATGGGAGCTTTACTTGTACCCTTTTCTTCCCCAATGAAGGGGAACCTTCTTTTGAAAGCTTGGATACGGTAGCTAAAGCACGGGCCTTCTTCGCTGAGAAATTTGGAGATGCTCTGGCTTTAATGCCCAACTTCGATAAGGACTGGGAAGAAAACCCTGATTCTTCCTTAGTGATAATTCGTTGTTTCCCTTGGACAAGAAATGGGAAGGTGGCCCTGATAGGGGATGCTAGTCATGCTATTGTGCCTTTCTACGGGCAGGGGATGAATGCTGGATTCGAAGATTGTTTTGTCTTGGATCGACTGATAGATGAATACGGCGATGATTGGGAGGCTTTGTTTAAGGCCTATGAAATTGAGCGTAAGCCAGATGGAGATGCAATTGCTGATTTAGCGATGCGCAATTTTGTGGAGATGCGAGACCTTACCGGTGATCCCGATTTCTTATTGCAGAAAAAGATTGAGACTAAGTTTTCTAAAAAGTATCCTGAAAAGTGGACCCCACTTTATGGTCTGGTAACTTTCTCTCCTAATGTGCGCTACTCTGAGGCAATGGCCCTGGGTCAGCGCCAAGACCAGTTAATGGCCGAAATTATGAATATGCCGAATATCCATGAGATTTGGGATTCGGAAGAAGTGGAGCAACGCATGCTTCAGCTGGCTGAAAAGCTTTAATAAAATAAAAAGGGGACCTCATTGGTCCCCTTTTTTTATTGAATTACAATTCTTTTGGTGCTAATCGCCGCACCCTTGCTGTCTTTGACTTGAAGTAAGTAAAGACCAGGACTTAAAAAATCAGTTTTAAACCTAAAGGTATTGCTGCCAGCAAAGGCTTGTTCCTCTACCTTAAAAACGCTTTGTTTTGCGTCCATGCCAATGAGCTCAAAATAGAGGAGTTCTTCTTTCTGGCGTTCAATGCTTAATTGAAACCAATGCTGGGCAGGATTCGGACTTAGCTCAACTTTTGGTTTGTCCTCTTCTTTAAGGCCAACAATGGGGGAGTTGCTCCAATTCGGACTGCGAAGTTTGGCGATAACCGTTAGCGGTTGTCCATTGCTGGTGGCTTGATAACCTGAGGCCCAGGCCACACTCGACTCATTGTAATCCTGCTGGTTCCCGGTATAATCTCCCCAGCGCTCGTATTTGCGATTGCCATTGCTGGAAATGATATCGATGTAGTCGCCGCCTTCCACAATTTGTTTGCGGTAACTGTAGGTGTAATCATTGTCGAAAAAGAGGCAAGAGAAGCCAGCGTTAAGACTATCACCGGTGTGGTTAAAACTAATAATGCTTTCGACCTCACTGCGGGACTTACCCGTATAGGTAACTTGAGGGTAACCGATATCGATAGGATCCATATTAATGATCTTAAAGTAAATATTGGTGGAGTCCCCGTAGCGATCGATGATGCCATGATAAATCCCAGAATTACCGGTGGAGGTTATCGTATTACCTACAAACTGAATAAGGCCATTGTGCAACACTGCCCCTTGGATGCGACTATCATTGCAGTCGAATTTATGATCATTTGCTTGTCGGGCCTCTGGAGGTAAACCATAAGGGGTTTCGGTGGTAAAAGTGCGGATACGGAATTGAGGGTTCCCCAAAGCATCGCCAAGAATTTCGGCCACGAATATACTGTCGTTTATGGAATCAAGGTTACGATTAGAAATCAAGTATTGGGGGCGGTTTTGAAGTCGACTCGTATCTCCTAAATCAATACCCGAGAAATTGAAAAGGTTACGATTTCCGGATTTGATATTATAATAATAGTGCTCTGTTAATGCCAAACTATCATATCCTGGGTTTTTACTCACCTGGCGGATGGTGGATTGAACATAGCCGCTGTTATTCGAGGAGCCATTGTAAAAGGTATTCATGGTAATGAACAAATCCTTTTCGTTGATGCTGATGTGAGGATAATCACTCCAGGTACTATCATTAAGTGGGTTGCCATCTAATTGATAAATATTAAAGCCATCTGCTAGATCGGATGATTTCGAAAAGCCCAGGATAATCTTGGAGTTTTCCCAGGTATTACCGCTTAGGTATAAGACGATAAAGCGATCTTCAAAAGGATCGTAAAGCGCACGAGGATCGTACTTGCTACCAGGTAAAAATTGCTGCGGACGGTAAAAACGAAATAAGGTAGACTCGTACAATAAACTGTCTTTGGTGTAATCGTAAGCCCCAATAGTTGAATTTCGAACGCGAAGAATTTGCCCGTTTCTGCCAATCGCAAAATCATCATCATTTGGCACAGAACCGCTGTAATTATTACCACCTAAAGAGTCCAAAACTTCTGGTCGCGGAGTGTTGGCGTTTAACTGGACGTCATTACTCATTTTGGAGAAGTCCTTTATCAGCGGCAAGCGACTGGCTTTGTTGCGATCCAGCTCACCGTCGGGATGCGGCATTTCTTGAGGCTGCAAACTGGGGGCATACTTTTGCTCTATACCTCCTGGTTCAAAAGAGCCCACTGGTTGGATGTTTTTTAGCACTATTTTCTGATAGCTCGACTGAGCTACCAGGCCAAGATTTAGTAGGAATGCTAAACAAAAAGCGGTGATTCGGGGTAGAGTAAGTATATTCGTCATAGGGCTATTAATAATTAGCACAATTATACGTTAAAGATATTGAGTCTAATCGAATAGAGGTGAAGCAAGACTACTCTGCATTATTAAAAAGCTTCTGGCTATTTATTTTAATCTTTCTTTTTTCGGAAGGAAAGGCGCAGTTTTACTATGGTATTCGCCAAGAATATGGTAAGAATCGCGTGCAGTTCGACGATTTCGATTGGGTCTTTTACCGCTTCGAAGCTTTCGATGTTTATTTCTACCGCGGCAATGAGTACTTAGCCGAAAATGTGGCCCGACTTACACACAAGAATTTACCGCGCATCGAAAATTATTTGGATGCTCCTTTGGATGAAAGGGTACAAATTTTAGTCTTCAATAACTTATCGGATTTAAAACAGAGTAATGTAAACTCTTCCACCGAGGAAGATTACAATACGGGCGGGGTTACGCGTATAAGTGGTCGTCGCTTGTTTGTGTATTTCGATGGTAATTATGCGAACCTAGAGCGGACCTTGCGCATGGGCTTGGCGGAAGTAGTGCTCAGTAACCTTATTTACGGCAGTTTCACTCAATCGCTCGCTAATTCGGCCTTATTAAATTTACCCGCTTGGTATGTAGAGGGATTAGTTTCTTTTATCGGAAAAGAATGGGATGCCGATATAGATGTGCAGGTTAGGGATGGATTCTTTAGCGGGAAATACAATCATATTAATAGTCTCACCCAACTCGATGCGCGCTACGCAGGTCATTCTTTTTGGAACTATGTGAAGCAAACCTATGGGGATAAGGTAATCCGCAATATTATTTACATGTCGGTCGTAAACCGAGATATTGAAAGCGGCTTTGTTTATATCCTTGGTAAGGATATGGATCAGATGACGGCCGATTGGCAAGCATTTTACCGTGAGCACTACGGCTATACTGGTCAAGAAAAATTTAAAGACAAATCGGCCGTAATTAAAGGGCGCAAGCATCATGAGATTACCGACGTAAAACTGAGTAAAGATGGTAGATACCTCGCTTATGTAGATCGGAGGTTTTCACGTTATAAGGTGTATTTATATGATCGCCTTGAAGACAAGAAAAAGCGAATTTATACGGGGGGCTATCGCATTGCACAAAACACCGACTATTCCTACCCACTCTTGGCTTGGCATCCTTCAGGCGAAAGCCTAGCTATCTTTACTGAAGAAAAAGGGGCCACCCAGTTTAGTATTTACGATCTAGAGGAAGATGAACTTACCACTAAACCTTTTTACCGCTTCGATAAAATAGTGTCCCTGCAATATTCGCCCGACGGTAAACAATTCCTTTTCTCGGCGGTGAAAAATGGGCAGTCAGATATTTATGTCTTCACCATTCTGAATACTAAGATTAAGGCGGTAACCAATGATATTTACGATGATGTAGATCCAGTTTTTTTTAATAATGGGAAAAGAATCGCCTGGGCCTCTAACCGGCCGGTGGATAGCCTGCTGCCCAATGATCAAAGGCATATAAGCACGGGCGAATTGGATTTGTTTGCCACCGAGAATAGGGCTTTGGATAAAGATAGCTTA
Organism: uncultured Flavobacteriales bacterium; assembly: GCA_913055685.1. Lineage (GTDB taxonomy): Bacteria > Bacteroidota > Bacteroidia > Flavobacteriales > Schleiferiaceae > Croceimicrobium. Next base: position 157,780 of record CAJXKC010000001.1, on the reverse strand, counting down.
CTGATTTGGCGGATGACCAATTCACCTCAGATTCGCGAGTCTGATTTGCAGGAAATGGCCCCCGGAGTACTATCTTTTTTTAGTGAAAGAGATGGCAGTCGCAGGCAGCATTTATTGAAAATCGACTCCACTATCGCCTATGTGGATACCATTACGCATTACGACTATTATTTCTCGGAGTATCAATTGGAGTCCAAGGATTTTTCAATTGTGAATCAAGACCTAGCTCCCCGAGAGAATTTACGGGCCACCGTTTTTCTTCAAGATGGCCGATACCGCTTGTACATCGACGAGTATCCTAGTCTAGAAGAATTAGGTTTAAAGCCCATGAAGGTCGAGAGTAATGTGATGGCTATGCCTGAGGACGAGGAGTCGGAGGAAGAGCCCACTTATGCTTTGGATTACCGGCCGCTTTACTATCCCGGCATTCAAAGGGACAATTTACCCATTGATATTTATAACTACCGATTTTACCGCGAAGCTAAGCCGGCCGAGAAAAAGTTACCTAAGAAGGATAGCCTAGCTAAGAAAATCCCCCTTTTACCTAATGTGCTTTCAGAAGTGGTGGCCGAGAGCTCGGATAAGTTGGAAGTGCCACCAGTGCGAAACTATTTCTTGTCTTTCTACCAAGACAATTTTACCGTACGCTTCGATAATATGTTCGATAACCCGCAATACCAGCCCTTTACGGGTTTCGTGAGTAGCGATATTCTCAATCAGGGTTTTAACATGAACTTTAAGGTTGGGGTAATGGATCTAATGCACGATTACCGCATTGTAGCAGGCGTGCGCACGACCTTTCAGCCTTTGCCTGGGACTTCCCTAACTCCCAATGCCGAGTTTGTTGTAGGAGTAGCCGATTATAAGAATAGATGGGATAAGTACTACACCTTCACCCGTAGATCTCAGGTGCAATTTGCGGCTTTAAATAACTTCCGTAGACTCATAAACAATGAAGTGAACTTTAAGGTGGTCTATCCTTTTAACCCTGTAGCGGGCTTGCATCTTAGTGCAGGCTACCGGATGGATGAGAACATTCGTTTGGCTACGGACTTTAACCGGGTAGATGATCCTATCCGCTACACCGATTATGCCATTGCACGCAGTGCCTATGTATATGACAACACCCGTAAAATCGGACTTAATCTCTACGCCGGTTTACGTTATAAGCTTTTTGCTGAGTACTACCGAAACCTTACTAAGTCTAATTCGGGAATGTATACCGCTGGTTTAGATGCGCGCCATTACCTTATCATTCACCGCAATATGATTTGGGCCAATCGTCTTGCGGTAGGTACTTCTTTTGGTCCCGAAAAATTGATCCACATCATGGGTGGGGTAGACAATGAGTTTTCTCCAAGACTGGATCCCAGCACCCCCATCGCGAGAGAAAACAACTACATCTTCCAAACTCTGGTGACCAATATGCGTGGCTTTTTCCAAAATGTCCGCAATGGTAATCAGTTTGCCGTCTTGAACTCCGAAATCCGTTGGCCATTTATTTCCTACCTAGCCAATCGACCGATCCGAAACGACTTCTTAAATAACCTGATGCTAATTGGTTTTGCAGATGTGGGTACGGCTTGGAACGGACCCCATCCTTGGTCGAGAGAAAATGCGATTAATACCCGCACTATTCCTTTAGGTTCGGGCGGTCAGATTGTATTAGACTCCCAGAAAGAACCGGTAATCTTAGGTACCGGAGTAGGCTTACGCAGTCGTCTGTTTGGTTACTATATCAGAGCCGATTGGGCTTGGGGAGTAGAAGACGGTATTGTTTTACCGGGAATCTTTTACGTGTCTTTGAGCACCGACTTCTAGGATGCCATTAAGGCTATTGCCTTTTCACCAAAAGTTTTCCGAATAAGGCTCTTACGGCCGATGCGTCTGGAGATAAAATCTTTTTCTAAACTCCAAGATCGAGCCGGACTGTATTCCCTTCCGTAGAATATTATTTGCAGATGTAATTTGTTCCAGAGTTCCTTCGGAAAAAGTCTTTTTGCGTCTTTCTCCGTTTGTTCTACCGACTTCCCATTGCTGAGGTTCCAGCGGTACATTAGTCTGTGAATGTGGGTGTCTACCGGAAAGGCGGGATGGCCAAAACCTTGACTCATTACTACCGAAGCGGTTTTATGTCCCACTGCCGGCAAAGCCTCTAAAGCTTTAAAATCGGCAGGCACCTTACCTTGGTAATCTTCTACTAGAATGCGCGAAAGACCGTAAATACCTTTAGACTTCATCGGACTTAAACCACAAGGACGAATGATGTCCTGAATCTCTTCGCGACTCAATTTCATCATGTCATAAGGGTTGTCTGCCTTAGCAAACAGAAGTGGACTTATTTTATTGACCCTCTCATCGGTGCACTGCGCTGAGAGGAGTACGGCCACTAATAGCGTAAAGGGATCCTTATGGTCGAGCGGAATAGGGGTTTCTGGATAGAGCTCCTCCAGGGAAGCAATAACAAAAGAAACCTTCTCGGCTTTGGTCATGGTTTAGCCCTAACCTTTAAACTTTTCAATGCCCTCATTTAACCAATCGATGTATAATTGGATGTCAGGGTCATAGGCGGTAGTGCCGTTAAGAGGTTCCATGCTGTCGTGGCCAATGATGATGTACTGTGGTTGCGAATTGCTCTTATAGTGACGAATCTGGAAATCGGACCACTTATTACCAATGGTGCGAATCTTTTTTCCAGTAATATCACTCACGTATTTTTCCTCCTCGGCTAATTCCTCCCTTTCATCTACATAAAGAGAGATAAGTACTACGTCCTCCCGTAATATCTCTAAAACTCGAGGATCGCTCCACACTTGCTCTTCCATTTTACGGCAGTTCACACAGCCCCAACCGGTAAAGTCAAGCAGAATAGGTTTGTTTACCTTCTTCGCATAGGCCTTACCTACTTCAAAGTCGTGGAAGCAATTTAAATTATGCGGACAATGCTCTGGGTCGGCCCCGTCTGGAATATCTCTTCCACTAGGGGTGATTACAGCTGCCGAGCCACCCACTCCGTTAGGAGATTCGCTGTAGAACATAGGTGGTGGGAATCCACTAATTAATTTTAAGGGAGCTCCCCATAATCCTGGTACCAAGTAAATAGTGAAACTTAGAGTAATGATAGCCATCATTAAGCGGAATACTGAAACCTTATCGGTCGGACTATCATGGGGCATACGGAATTTACCTAAGAGGTATAAGGTCATTAAAAAGCCGATGCCAATCCAAATGGCAATAAACCATTCACGCTTCAATAAACCTGCCTGCCATACTAGGTCGGCGGTGCTCAAAAACTTAAAGGCGAAGGCCAATTCAATAAAGCCCAAAACCACTTTAACCGAATTTAACCAGCCACCACTTTTAGGTAAGGAGTTTAGCCAACCTGGGAAAGCTGCGAATAAGGCAAAAGGTAAGGCCAGGGCAAGACTAAAGCCAAACATCCCAATTAAAGGTCCTTGGAAACCTCCACTTGCTGCTTCTACAAGTAAGGTACCAATGATAGGACCGGTACATGAGAAAGAAACCAGGGCTAAAGTGAAGGCCATAAAGAAGATACCCACGATACCTCCCTTGTCGGCATTGGCGTCGCTCTTATTAACCCAAGAGCTGGGTAAGGTTATTTCAAAAGCTCCAAAAAAGCTAATGGCAAAAACCACTAATAAGACAAAGAATGCAAGGTTTACGTAGGGGTTGGTAGAAAAGGCGTTGAGCGCATCACTTCCAAAAACAACCGTAATTAATAATCCCAACAAGGTGTAAAGCACAATAATTGCGATACCATAGGTAATGGCATTAGCAATACCCTTGGCGCGGTTTTTCGACTGTTTGGTGAAGAAGCTTACCGTAAGGGGGATCATTGGGAATACGCAGGGAGTAAGTAAGGCCGCTAAGCCACCTAGGAAGCTTAAAATAAAGATGCCCCACATAGACCGACTTCCCTCACTACCTTCATTTTCCTTACCATTTGTAGTTTCATTACTGCCGCTACTTGCTTCGGTACTAGCTTGAGATTCAGTATTGCTGTAGTCGATTTCTAGTTTTTCACCTGGAACCGATGTTTCTTCGCTGCTACTAGCTTCATCTTCGCTTGCGCTTTTTGCTTCCTCATCTTGCTGCGCTAAATCAGCACTTGCAGATTCGGATGAGGCATTACTTGTTGCGCCCTCACTGCTTGTGGTTTCACTAGAGTTAGAACCTGGCTTAGCGCTCGCTTTTTTAGCTACTCCCGGATTGATTACAAAAACATGTTCAATGTATTCGGGAGGAAGGCAAGTAGCGTCATTACAGGTCTGATAAGTGAACTCGGCCCTTATTTTAAATTCATGTTCTGTTAGAATGCGGATATGCTGACGAAATTCTACCATCTTTTCATGGTAGCATAAGTTTTCCATGAAATTTTCGTCGTATTCGCAGTGTGGCTTGGGTTCTTTGATGCCACCAATTAATTCGAAATGTTTGTTTTTCTCAAAGGTGAAATCGGAGCCGATTATAAATGAGGTATCAGGCGTGGTTACCGAATAAACGTGCCAACCTGGCTCCATAGTAACTTTAGCGATGAGCTCATACTCGCCCATGCCTAGTTTTTTAGTGGAAAATTCCACGTCAACCGGATCAAGAATTTGACCCGAAACAAAAGAAAAACTTAGGAGCAGAGTGAATATGGTGGTAAGTAATCTCATGAGGTGATATTTGAAAATCTAAGCCGCACAAAGTAAATGGTTTTCGTGGAATTATTGACCCTGAAACGATGATCAATGCGCTCGCCTATAAGGGCAACAATCTTGCCATCACTTTCTAAAACCATTTTTTTTGCTTTTTGATGGAGCGGAGTTTTTTGATCAATCAGGTAATCCGAGATCTTTTTATGCCCCTTCATGCCTAAAGGTTGAAACCTGTCCCCTTCCTTCCAATTCCTGATCCTTAAAGGGAATTTTAGTTTGGCTAGATCAAGGTAATGGTCATGGGCCGAACCGCTGATGTTAAGGTCTTCAGTCGTAATTTTTTCTATCAGAAGATTAAATCCCGGGCCTTGATAATATTCGCTATCCGCTGTAATAGCATCGTCTACCGACTTTGTTTCTTGTTTTGGACTCAGTCGGAGGAATCCATTATCCTGACTTAGAACCCAGTCGTCATTAAAGGTGTACCGTCCTTTTTTAGCTTCTGCTAGTTTTTTCACCGCGGCCCAGTCCCAAATGCCTTTCATGTCCAGCCAGCGAAAAAGCAGTTGATGCCAGTAATCGCGGTCCTTCAACGTCGAGTAATGGAGCTGTTCCTCCACGCCCACTCGCGTCAAATTCAAGTTTAACTTTTCATCTAATAAGCTGTTTAAACTTAGGTTTTGCTCCTGTAATAAGCGACTGCTGTGGAGTACTTTCTCTTTGAAGTTGGGCTGAATTTCCTGCCATTTCGGAATGAGCTTAAGGCGGTAGGAATTGCGTAAGTACTTGTCTTCTTGGTTAGATAAATCTTCACGCCAGCTTAATCCCTTTTTTTCGGCAAAAGCGAGAATATCTGATTTGAAAATATTTAAAAGGGGCCTCAAGAATATTCCACGTTGAGGGTTTATGCCCGCAATTGCTTTTAAACCGGTTCCTCGTGCTAGTTTAAATAGTACTGTTTCTATTTGATCGTCGGCGTGATGTGCAGTTAAGACCGCCCGATAGTCATATTTTTCACTTAGTGCTTCGAAGTATTGGTAGCGCAATTCTCGAGCGGCCATTTGAGTTGAAAGGTTATGCTTTTCTGCAAATGCTTTAGTATCAAAACGCTTTACATGTAAGACCAAATTCCTGGAACTGGCTAAATCTCGACAAAACTGTTCGTCCTCCTCCGAGGCTTCAGTACGCAGCATGAAATTACAGTGTGCCAAATCAGGCTTAAAGCCTAATTCGAGCATTAATTCCAATAGCACCCTACTATCTACTCCGCCGCTAAAGGCGATAAGTAACCGGTCACGAGAATCAATTTTCCAATGTTTAAATGCTTCAATTAGCTGAGCGTGCATTTTGCAAAGATAACTTTAGCCGACCAGCTTTTCTGCTTTAAGCAAGCACTCCTCGTATTCTGCTTCCGGCTGGCAGTGAATAGTAATGGCCGATCCCACTCCAACACGCGCTAACTTTTTACCGGCGTGGTAAAGCAGACTGCGGATGACAACATTAAAATCAAAGTTGGCTTTGGGGTCGATGTAACCAATGGCACCCGAGTATAGACCGCGGTTAAAATGCTCATGACGATCTATTAACTGCATGGCCGAATATTTAGGAGCACCGGTCATGCTTCCCATTGGAAAGGACTTCTCAATGAGGTCTATCCAGCTGTGGTTCTCCTCATCTAGTATACTACTTACCGTGCTAATCATCTGATGCACGGCATTAAAACTGTAAAGGCCAAAGAGCTCGTCGACCTTTACACTATTATTTTGGGCAGTTCGCGATAGGTCATTTCTAACCAAATCTACAATCATTACATTTTCGGCTCGCTCTTTTTCAGAGGCCAATAAGTCGGTTTTAGCCGAACTGTCTTTCGAAGAATCGGCATAACGTGGGGCAGTTCCTTTAATAGGTTGAGAAATAACTTTTTGCCCTTCTTTGCGAAGGTATCGCTCGGGCGAAAAGCTAAGTGCATATTGATCTTGATGACGATAAAAAGCGCTAAAGGGAGCCTGATGTTCTTCGTTCTTAGTTAGGAAATAGGCCAGAGGATCTAATGAGCCTTGGGCTTCAAAAGACTGGCAGTAATTTACTTCGTAGATATTTCCGAATTGTATTTCGGCCTTTAAAGACTGGACATCCCTTAAATATTGGTCCCTGCTAATTAGGCTCTTAAATTGTATTTGGCTTTTAGCTTTCGCTGATGGGTTTTTTAAGGAAAGTAGTGTTTCGGGTTCAAGGTTTTCACTTTCCAATATCCATTTCTCTTTTCCTCTTTCTTTATAGAGTAAATGCCTCGGATTAAAGAATGAGGCTAAGCTCCAGTTTAAGGGATCTGGATGCGGATTATGGATTCCTTCACTAATCGACTTTAATTCATAGTTGAAATGACCAAAGGCCCAGTCGCCATTATTTTGATGCCAGCTGAAGAGGCTTTGTAAATCGGTTTCCTTGCTAAGCTCAAAATGGCTTTTCATTCCCCAAGCCAAAAGCTGTTCGAATCTACCATAGTGGTCGCTGTGACCATGCGAGTCTAAATAAATGCAGAAGGGATCTTCGCTGGCCCAACGAAGAATATTCTCTACTTGTGATTTCGTAAGTTCTAATACGCTAGACCGGCGCTTATTCATGCAGGTACTCTTTCAAATAAACCTTGCGAAGCATGTTTTGGATAATGCGCAAATTTATGGGCTTTGTAACATAGTCGTCCATACCCGCTTCCAAGAATTTTTCTCGATCACCTTCCATGGCATTGGCGGTCATCGCGATAATAGTAGGTCTTTTATCACCACCATACTTCTCGATAACCTTATGAGTAGCTTCAATACCATCCATTTCGGGCATTTGAATATCCATAAAGATAAGGTCGTAATCCTGGCGATCTAGTGCTTGTAATACTTCAAGGCCATTGGCAGCGATATCACATTGATAGCCCATTTTCTCCAAGGTTAAGGCTGCTAATTTTTGGTTTACGGCATTGTCCTCTGCTAGTAAAATGCGCAAGGGGAAATCTGTTCCTAAATCGGAAGCGAGTTTTTCTCGTGCTTCAGACTTTAAGTCTTGCTCCATGCTTTTAGAGCTGTCTTTAAAGATCTCTGCTACGGCATTAAATAGCTGTGAGTATTTTACCGGTTTATGCACGTAATATGAAAAAAGCTTTGCCTTTTCCTCAGCCTCTATTTCGGGATAGGCGCTGCTTAACATGACTATCGGTAAATCCGGTTTTTTCGCCTTTACTTTTCGACTAAGCTCTAAGCCATCTAAATTGGGCATCTCAAAATCTGTCACCAATAGGTCAAAGTCTTGCTTTTGCAAAGTCTCTAAGGCAATACGCGGTTCTGACTCAGAGAAGGCCTGGAAGCCCCAGGTGCTAAACTGCTTTAATAGCACCCTTAGATTGGTGTGGTTGTCATCCACTAAGAGTACCTTCTTGTTGCGTAATAATTGGAGGACCTTTTTCTCATTCCGATCTTCTTGATCTTCCGCTGGGTTAGCTACAATGCTAAATGTGAAAGTGGAGCCTTGACCAGCCTTACTCTCCACATTTATATCGCCGCCCATCATTCGGCTAAGTCTTTGCGAAATAGCTAGGCCTAAACCGGTGCCGCCATATTTTCTGGTGGTGGAAGAGTCGGCCTGACTAAAAGCTTTAAAGAGTTTTTGCTGCTGTGCTTTGGTCATGCCAATGCCGGTGTCCCGTACCGAAAAGTCAATGTTTAACTGACCATCTTCATATTTCCTTAACTCTGCTTTAATTTCTATCTCTCCAGCCTCAGTGAATTTCACCGCATTGCTGAGTAAATTGATTAATATTTGGCGCAAACGGGTGATGTCCCCAATGATGTATTTGGGGATTTTGGGGTCGATGTGATAAATGAGTTCTAAGCCTTTATCCGTAATTCGATTACCCATTAATTCGATAGACTCCTCCACACATTGACGTAGGGAGAAGGGGTATTCCTCCAGATTCATATTCCCCGCTTCAATTTTACTGAAGTCAAGGATGTCATTGATAATGCTTAGGAGCGTATCCCCACTTAGTCGAATGGTGTTTACATAATCTAGTTGCTCGCGGTCTAATTCGGTTTGCAAAAGGAGGGAGGTCATTCCAATCACCCCATTCATTGGCGTGCGGATTTCGTGACTCATGGTAGCCAAAAACTCACTTTTGGCCTTGGCTGCAATTTCCGCCCGTTCTTTTGCCTCAATTAAACGTTTCTTACTGTTTTCGGCCGATATTTCAGCGCCAACCCAACGAGCCATTAAGCGCAATAGGTCCAAATCATTTTCACTGAAAGCGCGATAACGACCTTCGGGACTATTGAAGTTAAGGGTGCCAAAGACACCATCTTCTGTGCGTACCATGGCTCCGATGTACGATTCAATCGGGAAATTGTCCATGTGATTAGTAAAGTCTGGAGCCGAGCTACGGTTATGGAAGCCTACTGCCGAACCTTCTTTAAAAACTAATTCACTAAGGGTGTTATTAAGGGGTAAGACCCTATTTATTTCGACTTGGTTGTGCTCACTGTAGGCTTGAACTGCTTGGTATTCGTATTCATCAAGATTAAATTGAGTAAGTATACCATTTGGCATTTGGAAGCGATCTGTACCCAGTTGCAGGAAGCGTTCAATCTTTTCTTCAAAGCTTGCCTCGGGGTCGGCCGATATTTCATAAAGCTTACGAATGGCCTCTTCATTAACCTTAAGGGCCTTTTCGGCACGTCTTTTATCGGTTACATCATTAATGGTCCAAACCACTCCTCTTTTAAAGGCATAGCCCCCGAACTCAGCAATTCTCCTCTCGCCATCGGGTCGGTAAATCGGGAAAAGGAATCCTTCAATGGGACCACTTTGTAAGAGTTCATTGTACTGGTCTAAGATTTCCCGCCAGTTTTCCCGGAAAACCTTGCTAAAGAATTTTTCAACTGTATTTAGGCGCTCTGCGCCATAACCGATAATGGCAGCTGCCTTGGTGTTTACCATTAACTGGTCACCTTGCACAAGAATGGCACCTACCGGTAAATTATCGATTACACCTAATAATTCTTTTTCGCTTTCCGCTAATTTTTCGCGGCCAAGTTCCAGCTCTTTTATCGTGCTTTTCAGTTCTTCCTGGCTAGCAGCTAAAGCATTTCGTTGCCGCTGTAATTCATTCGTGTAGTCGATTTCTGCGTCGAGGAGCTTTTTTAGCTGGTCGCGGGCATCCTGACTCTCCTCTAAAGACTTTACCCGCGCCTCTCGTTCTTTTTTATGAGCCTGGAAAATAGGGAGGAAGAAAAGTACTGATAAGAGGATAAAAGTAAAAGCTACTAATGCAAAGGCGAGGTTATTCAATCGCAGTTCGCGCCGACTTTTAAATTCTGAGTCCGCCTTGTAAACATCTACTACACTTTCGAAGTAGGTCAATACAGGATCGCTTAACCTTAAAATTTCTAAGGCCGTTTTTTTAGCCTCATCCAAAGCAAATTGGCCTTTGCAATACTTTTGAATTTCGACAGCGAGAGTAAGGTATTTATCACGTAAGGCCCTTTTTTCCTGGTGAATCGAATCAATTTTAATTCGATATTTCAAATTCACCAATTCGTAGAGATCGCCCTCTTGAAGCATTTTCTCTTGAAGAATAAAGCGATCAATAGCTTCGCTTAAGTCTTCACAGCTTTTCTGCAATTGAGAGGCTTGGGCAAATTCTGTAATTTGAAGCGCCTCTTTGCTTATTCTCTGGGATAACATGCGTTGCCTTCCGGCGATATCTAGGCGCTCCGAGTCGAAATCTTTATGTCGGTGACTTTCCCGTAAGAAGATATAAAGCAAACCACTGATAAAGATTATCAGTAAGATATAGCTAAAATATGCCCATTTTATGTTACGCATGACGGACTATCAAAAGCCAAGCTAAGCATTAATTCACAAAAAAAAGGCCGTTCAAAAGAGGAACGGCCTTTTTTTCAGTAAAATAATTATACGTGTAAGGCACGATTTTCGGTGGCCGCTAAAGCCGCTTCTTTAATTGCCTCGGCAAAAGTTGGATGAGCATGACTCATACGGGCGATATCTTCGGCAGAAGCTCGGTATTCCATAGCTACAACCCCTTCCGCAACTAAGTCAGCTGCACGAGGACCAATAACATGAAAACCTAGAATTTCATCTGTTTCTTTATCGGCAAGAATCTTTACCAGTCCATCGATGTCGCCGCTTGCTCTAGCGCGACCCAAGGCACGGAAAGGAAAGCTACCACTCTTATAGGCCACTTTGGCTTCTTTTAATTGCTCCTCAGTTTTACCAACACTGGCAACTTCTGGCCAAGTATATACAACCCCTGGAATTAGATCATAGTCGATATGTGGTTTTTGCCCGGCAAGGCTTTCGGCTACAAAGACGCCTTCTTCCTCAGCTTTGTGCGCAAGCATCGCACCTTTAATAACGTCACCAATCGCATAGATGTGGCTTTTTTCGGTTTGGAGCTGATCATTCACCGCTATTTTACCGCGCTCATCTGTTTTTAAAGCTACTTTATCTAAGCCGAGTCCTTCGGTGTAGGCGCTTCGGCCAACCGCTACTAGGCAATAATCACCTTCGATTTTAACTTCCTCGTCTTTCTTGTTGGTAGCGGTAATAATTACTTTTTCACCATCCCGACTTACATCACTCACCTTATGACTGAAATTAAATTTCAATCCTAATTTCTTGAGCGATTTGGTGATTTCTTTACTCATCGCACCGTCGAAGGTAGGAATCGCACGGTCTAGATATTCTACAACCGTTACTTCTGCTCCTAAGCGGGCGTAAACACTACCTAGTTCGAGTCCAATGATACCAGCGCCAATTACCACCAGGTGCTTTGGAACTTCTGGCAATTTAAGAGCCTCAGTAGAGCTGATGATTCGCTCTTTGTCGAATTTCGCAAAGGGTAATTCGGTTGGTTTTGAGCCAGTCGCGATAATGATATTCTTCGCGCTTATCTTTTCTTCACCGTCTTTCTTTTGAATAGCAAGGGTGTGGTCGTCCACAAAAGAGCCTAAACCTTCAAAAACAGTGATTTTATTCTTATCCATCAAAAACTTAACCCCGTCGCAAGTTTGATCAACGACCTTTTGCTTGCGCTCGATCATTTTGTTGAGGTCTACTTGAGGCGCATTAATCTCAATTCCGTGTTCAGCGAAATTGTGAGCGGCATTGTGAAAATGCTCACTGCTATCTAATAAGGCTTTAGATGGGATACATCCTACGTTAAGGCAAGTTCCACCTAAGGTGCTGTATTTTTCAATGATGGCCGTTTTCATGCCTAATTGAGCACAACGAATGGCGGCAACATATCCTCCGGGGCCTGAGCCAATTACGGCTACGTCAAAATTATCCATGGATCTTTTGAAATTTTAGGTTTACAAAATTAGCTATTCTTTTGGCGGGGCGTAGCGAAATCAAAGAAATATCCTTAAAAGCTCTAGTGGTGCTATTGCATTAATCAATTTCTAAATTTGCGCTATGGTAAGCAAGGAACAAGTTCAAACTCTGGAAGCTCGTTTAGGCGAGTTATATCAGTACCTCCAAATTGAGCAGAAGGAAATTCAAGTCGTTAATGAGGAGGAGAAAACTGCCGTGGCCGATTTTTGGGAAGATCAAAAAGAAGCCCAGAAGGTGATGAAGAAAATTCGGGGTCTGAAATTTTGGGTGGAGGCTTACCAAGAACTAAAAGCAGCGGTGGATGAGGTAGTGCTCGGTTTAGAGTTTCACGACTTGGGGGAGCTTGAAGAGGCTGAGTTGGATCAGATGTACGAAAAAGCATTGCAGCAATTAGTGGACCTTGAATTCCGCAATATGCTATCGGGAGAAGAGGATCAGCTTAGCGCTATTTTACAAATCACGGCCGGAGCCGGGGGTACGGAAAGCTGCGATTGGGCTTCCATGCTTATGCGTATGTATATCCGTTATGCAGAGCGTCAGGCCTACAAGGTTAGGGAACTCAATTACCAAGAGGGCGATGTGGCAGGAGTTAAGACGGTGACCTTGGAAATAGAAGGGGATTTCGCCTTCGGGTATTTAAAGGGGGAAAATGGGGTACACCGTCTTGTGCGCATTTCGCCCTTTGATAGTAATGCGAAACGACACACAAGCTTCGCTTCTGTGTATGTGTATCCCCTGGTAGACGATTCTATTGAAATTGATATCAACCCATCGGATATCGAATGGGATACTTTTCGCTCAGGTGGTGCAGGCGGACAGAATGTGAACAAGGTGGAAACCGGGGTGCGGTTAAAACATGGTCCTTCTGGAATTATTATAGAAAATACTGAAAGTCGTTCCCAACTTCAAAATAAAGAGAAGGCCATGCAATTGCTGAAATCTCAACTTTTCGAAATTGAGCTAGAGGCTAAAAATGCCAAGCGAGCCGAGATTGAAGCCGGTAAGAAGAAAATCGAATGGGGATCTCAAATTCGTAATTATGTCTTGCATCCTTATAAGCTCATTAAGGACGTGCGTACTAGTCATGAAACCTCCAATGTAGACCAAGTTTTGGATGGCGATTTAGATGCCTTCATTAAAGCCTATCTCATGAGTACGGGTCAGGATCAAGAAGCGGTCGATTCCTAAGGCTTCCTTTCACTCATTTAAGGGAGTCCTTGCTTTTTCAAGCCTTTGAAGTCTGCCATTTACTTGCTACTTTGCTGAAAAATGGAGTATTGAGAGCCCTTACCCTCCTTTTCTTATTTGCGAGTACTCTGCTAAGTGCGCAGGAGTTTGGCTTTATCCCAAATCAAGGACAATGGGAGGGCGACTTCGATTTTCGGCTTAGGCAGGGCTCTAATTTCGTATTTGTGAAAGCAGGGGAGCAGAGGGTCCTTTTACTGACACCGCCCGGAACTGATCACAATCCACACCAACATCCGCAAGCTTCAATTCCCAATAAAGGACATGTGTATCGATTGAGGTGGATCGGAGCCAATCCAGCTTCTCGGCCGAAAAATGCCAAAATGCTAGCTGGGGTCCCCTATTTGAACTTTTTACAAGGCAAAGAGTCCCGCGCTTGGCAGTCTGGGGTTAAGCAATATCAAGAGTTTATCTACCCTAATATTTATCCTGGAGTCGATTTACGCTATTACCTTAGTGATGAAAATTTCTTGAAATACGATTTTATCGTTCATCCGGGAGCCGACCCAAGCCAAATCAAATGGCAGATTGAGGGGGTCGAGGAACAAGGTCTGGCCGGATCAAATATTGCGCTTTTGAGTTCGGTGGGCTCATTGGTTTATACTAAGCCAGAGGCCTTCCAAGGTGAGCAGGAAATTGACTGCTACTTCCAGAAAGCAGGTAACGGAGAATACAGTTTTTCCCTGGGAGAATACGATCAGGAAAAAGTTTTGATAATTGATCCAACTCTTATCTTTAGTACCTACAGCGGTTCAACCGATGATAATTTTGGCTTATCGGCCACCTTTGGTGAAGAAGATATGGCCTATGGTGCAGGGGTTAATTTTTTCTCTGGTTCCAAACAGGGCTTCCCTACCACTTTAGGCGCTTTTCAAGATTCTTCCATTGGCTCAGTAGATATTTCCATTGCCAAGTATACGGCCGATGGTAGCGCTCAGGTCTACGCGACCTATTTGGGGGGTAAAGAGGAGGATGTTCCCTTTAGTCTCTTGGAAGGACCCAATAAATCATTGATTATTCTTGGGATGACCGGTTCACCAGATTTTCCGGTTAGTACCACTGCCTACGATACTACATTCGCCTTTGGTCCTGGTGGCTTTCACCGAGTAGCTTCGGGCTTTCAACTCACCTATGCCAGTGATATGTTTCTAAGTATTTTAGATAGTACTGGGGGTAATTTGTTAGGCTCAACCTATTTGGGAGACTCCCTTAAGGATGCGGTCAATAATCGAATGGATTTCAATTATGGCGATGGCGCGCGCGGGGATATCACCATCGATCAGAATGGAAATATTATAGTTTCCTCTTTTACCGAGTCACCTAATTTGCCTTCCGGCGGAAGTAACACGAGTTATGGTGGTTTACAAGATGGCTTGGTGGTTTCTTTCAACTCCGATCTTAGTCAGCTTAACTGGCTTAGCTATGTCGGTGGCGAATCCAATGATGCGGTTTTTTCCTTGCGCTACACCGCCAATAACCGCTTATTTATAACCGGAGCCACCGAGAGTGATTCTATTAGTACCGATACCGTCGGGGTATTGCAGCCTTTTAGGGCCGGAAAAGTGGATGCATTTGTAGCTGAGCTAGACCCAGCCAATGGGCAAATTATGCGCTTTACTTATAATGGAACGCAAGAAGACGATCTAGCCTATTTTCTGGACCTTGATCCTGAGGGTGATTTAGTGCTTTTTGGTCAAACCTATGGTGCTTGGCCAATAGTAGGTGATAGCGTTTGGGGTCAGTATGGTAGTGCGCAGTTTCTACAAGAGATTAACCCTGGCCTCAATGCGATAAACCATTCTACCACCTTCGGCGATGGCCAAGTTGGTTTAGTGCAATTAAGTCCAACTGCTCTGCTGGTTTCCGATTGTGGTGATATCTTTATTTCGGGTTGGGGTGCGGCTTATCCTTCAGCAAGAGGATTAATGACCGTGCCCAGAAATATGCCGCTCACTCACGATGCTTTAAGGAGTACTGTTGACTTCGGAGACTTTTACTTTTTACGACTCGATGCTTCATGGCAGCGCCTCGAATACGCTACTTATTTTGGACAGGTAGGTTTTGGTCCCGATCATGTAGACGGTGGTAGTTCGCGCTTCCGTAAGGATGGGAATATTTTTCAGGCGGTCTGCTCCTGTGGTAGCAATAACCAGGGCTTTCCAACTACACCTAATGCCTTTGCCGATACTAAGGGAAGTAGTAATTGCAATATGGCGGTCTTTCGTATCGATATGGAAGCCGATACAGTGCGTGCAGATGTGCGACTTGGTGCGGGTTTAAGTGATACCCTTTGTTTGCCAGATAGTGTGAGTTTTCAGGACTTTAGTTTTAATGCAGACCTAGTGCTGTTTAGAATCGGAGATGGACTAGTAGACACTTTGGACGATCGCTATTTTCAAATTTTGGATAGTGGAACTACTACCTTTCACTTTATCGCCCTCGATACAAACTGCTTGCTGGTAGATTCTATGTCTTTGTCTATTTATGCGAAGAACGATGTTCTAGACGCTGATTTCGAAATCGAATACGATTCTTGCGATGCAACAGGCTTGGTTAAATTTAGAAATTTGAGCAGCGGAGCGAGTCACTTCCGCTGGTATTTTCAAGCTGGTGATACGAGTGTAGTGAAAAATCCGCAACGGAATTTTTCGCCCGATGAATATGAGGTTCAATTAATAGCAGAAGATCGGATATGCAGTGGTTTCGATACGGTAGTTAAGAAGATTAATATTAGAGAGCTGGAAGATTTCACACGCTTCGAGACTTATTGGGACCCATGCGATCCAGAGCGTAACTTAAGACTACAAGTTTTTCAAAAAGGCTTTCATCAATTCAACTGGACTTTAGATGGAAATACCTTGCCGGAAGGTAGCGACACCTTAAGCTTACAACTCAATGATGGTGGTTTCCACACCATACAATTGGAGATCGTAGATACCGTCTGTGGTCGCACTAAGACCTATGAGGAGGAATTGTATTTCTATGATGAAGATTTTAGCATAAACTTCCCAAATGTGTTTAGTCCCAATGGTGATCAGCTTAATGATGAATTTAGGGTCTTGGATGCAGAGCGCTTGGAGCCGATCTTGGAAAAAGCGGAGTTTGAAATATACAACCGCAATGGTCTCCTACTATTTAAAGGTAACTTTTTAAAGGATGCTTGGGATGGCAAATCGCAAGGGCAAGATCTCCCGCCGGGGGTATACTTCTATGTCTTCAATTATGAAGATATTTGTGGTCAGAAATCAAGTGATAAAGGATTTGTTCATTTACAGCGCTAAAGCATGAAGTATTACCATAATTCCCGTTGCCGTAAGAGTCGTGAGGGCTTGGCATTATTAGAAGAGAAAGGTTTAAGTCCAGAAGTGGTGGAGTACATGAAGGAACCGCTTAGTCCGAATGAATTAATGGACTTATTGGATAAGCTTGATATGGCGGCCATTGACCTCGTGCGAAAGAAGGAAAGTGTTTGGAAGGAAGAGTTTCAAGATAAAGAACTGGACGAGGAAGAAATAGTCTTAGCCATGATTGAGTATCCTCAATTAATGGAGCGTCCAATTTTGGAGCATGGCCAAAAGGCGGCAATTGGAAGACCCAGCGAAAACCTACTTGAAATCTTGGACTAGGCCATAGATCTTTTCATTACCGGATACTAGTCGCACCGAAACTTCCCCTTCCATGGCAATTGGCTTCTGCCCTTGATCGATTAGAATGCGCCATTGGTATTGGTTGATGCCGTATTTTCCTATAGGCCGACTTAGGTAATTACTATTCGAGTCAATTGGGTGAGCAAACCAATTTACTTGTTCATCTCCATCCAAAATTTGAAATACCAAATGGCAATTGGGTCCAGTTTTTAGGTTTTGAAACTGCACTACAACACTACTTTGACTTAAATCAGCTAGGTAGGTGCTAGACTCAAGGCTGCCTAAGTTTTGATATTGATTCGTTTCTTGACTTAGGCTCTTTTTCTCCATCAGGCGAAAGCCGCAATATTCATCTGACTCCCGTTTATGTAAGCCGCCGAATTGGTAGATGCTAAATCCAAAGTGCTCTGCGGACTTTAATATTTCAAAGCCATAATCACAAAGGGCTAAGGGCCAGTGCGCAGGACTTTCATGATCCATTAGAAGGATAAAGCCTTCTTGAGCTAAGTTCTCCGGAGCCAGGGTTTCAAGATATTCCCCGGGCAAAACCTCCTGGTTAATCTCACGGTAAAAATCCCACTTTTCCTTACTCCAATGATAATAGACTTTCAAATTGGATTGCTTTGGCCTAAAGCGTTTAACTTCTTTGGCAGGACTTAGCTGAGCTTCTTCAAAATAATCGCGATTTAGAATGAGTGAAAGGCTAAGTAGACTAAGGATGGTGAAACTTGTAGCTGAAACAAGGATAGGTTTGGCCCTTTTGCTAAAAGGAAAAATGAAAACGACTGGGCTTAAGAAAAGTAAACTGGAATATTGTAGAACTGGGTTTCTTAAGAGTGAATAGAAAAAAGCAATGCCAAAGCAAATTAAAAACCAGGCCCATGCCTCTTTGAAGGGACTTTTAATCCCATAAATTAATAGACCAATAAGGAGGAAGGCTGTGCTCCAATAGCCAAAACTGAAATTAAAGGTATAGCGGAAAAAGTCAAGTAGCCACAAAGGCCCTGGTTTAGCGAGCCATTGACCAACTCCACCTAAGCTTAACTGATCAAAGAATATTCCTAAGTGTGGGCTAAAAACTAATAGAACGGCGAGTCCGGTTAGCCACCATAGTTTTACTTGTTCTCTTTCCCGGATTAAAGCACTAGAGCCAATTATTAATACCGAAAGTAAGGCTAAGTAATGGGTGTAGGCAGCTAAACTAGCGGCCACACCGAATTGGACAAGGTGATATTTAGATTTCTCCTGATAAAACCAAGCGAGGTAGGCATAAATAGCCCAACTAACAAAGAGGGCTCCAAGGGCATAGGGTCTCGCGATTTGATGATGATAGACAAATAGCTCGGAAGCAGCCATTATTGCTGGAGCTACCAATGGAGTTTTGGTTTTGGGGTAAACCTTAAGCAAGGCTAGGTATATGAGTAGGATACTGCCTAGGCCAGCAAGAACGAAGGGCAGTTTAACCCAAAATTCATGGTATTTAACCAATGGCGCCCAGTAGTAAAGGAAAACTTGGGTAAGTGCGGGATGTCCATCTGGTCGCACTGCAAGATTTATCAAATCCGCAAAAGAATGGTACTTGGTTCTAAGCAGAGCGCTTAGTTCGTCATGGACGAAGTCGGCTTCATGAAGATTCCAAAATCGCAAAATTGAGGCTAGCAAAAAGATTAGCCCGAACTCCCAGTGTTGGAGTGCTGCTTTTATTTTACTAGACCTGCTTGCCAAAGGATAAAACTATATTCCATTGCTGTTTCTTTTAAGGCTTCAAAGCGACCGCTAGCCCCACCGTGCCCACTACTCATATTGGTATACATTAAAACTAAGGAGTCTCCTTGCTTATACTTTCTAAGCTTCGCACACCATTTAGCTGGTTCCCAATATTGAACCTGAGAGTCATGTAGACCAGTTGTTATGAGTAGGTTGGGATACGATTGGTGTTTTACCTGGTCGTAAGGACTGTATGAGAGCATGTAATGGTAATATTCCTCATTATTTGGGTTTCCCCATTCATCGTACTCACCGGTAGTGAGCGGAATACTTTCATCAAGCATGGTACTCACCACATCAACAAATGGCACCGCAGCTATAACCGCCTTAAACAATTCTGGTGCTTCATTTATTACAGCCCCTATTAACAGGCCGCCAGCACTACCACCCATGGCAAAGAGCTTATTAGGATTGGTGTACTCTAAGTCAATGAGTCCGCCTGCCGCCGCAATAAAGTCACTGAAGGTGTTTTTCTTTTCTAGTAATTTACCTTCTTCATACCATTCTCGACCCAGATATTGGCCCCCTCGAACATGAGCAATGGCGAAGGTGAAACCCCTATTTAAAAGACTAAGTCGCGTGGTGGAGAAGGAGGGTTCTATGGTGTAACCGTAGGAACCATAAGCGTATAGAAGGGTGTTTTGCGAATTTTGATTTGGATCATGGTCCTTATGGTAAACTAATGATACGGGCACTTCTTTGCCATCTTTAGCTTTCACCCAAAGACGCTTTTCTCGGTAATTGGAGCTTTGAAAATCACCAAGAACGGGCTGTTGTTTCAGAATCTTTTTCTCTCGACTTTCCATATCATATTCCACAACCGAATAAGGTTCAATCAGACTGGAATAATAGTAGCGTAGTTTTTTCGATTGAAAATCGAGGTTCAGGCCTGTTCCCGCAGTATAGGTTTCACTATTAAACTCAAGGTAATGGTCGTCTTTACCATCCCACCTTTTGATCCGAATCCGCGTTATACCTTGGGACCGTTCTTCAATAACTAGGTAATCTTCAAAGATCTCGATGCCCTCTAAATAAACTTCAGGTCGATGTTTTAGCACCGGCTGCCAGTTTTCTTTCAAGCCCTTTTCAATAGGGGTCCGCATTAGGCAGAAGTTTCTTGCTCCATTAAAATTGGTGCGGATATACCAGTGCTCACCAAAATGAGCAACAGAATACTCAAGCTCTCTTTCTCGAGGCTGGATAATTGCGAAATTTCCTTCGGGCCAATCGGCGGCTAAATACCGGTATTCATTCGAAAGGGTACTATGAGAGCCAATTATCAAATAAGCCTCGCTTTTACTTTTATAACAAGAGCATACAAAAGTAGGGTCCTCTTCATGGTAAATTTCAACATCTTCGTTTGGATTGGTGCCGAATTGATGCCGGTAAATTTTATTGGCTCTAAGGGTTTCATCCTTTTGGGTGTAAAAAATATAATCACCCTTTTTACTCCATGAACATGAGCCGGTATTATTTTCTAGTTTAGAAGGCAGGGTTTCTCCACTTTCCAGATTCTTAAAATAGATGTCATGGATTCTTCGACCCTGAGTATCTAATCCAAAGGCTAGCCATTTATTATCGGGGGAAACGCTCATGCCAGCTACTTGATAATATTCGTGGTCCTTGGCCCCTAGGTTAGCATCTAGGATAATTTCTTCTGCCGCTTTAAGGGAGTCCTTTTTGCGACAATATATAGGGTGTTCTTTGCCCTGATCATAACGAACGTAATACCAATAAGCATTTCGGAAATAGGGTACCGAACTATCGTCCTCCTTAATGCGCGCTTTCATTTCTTTAAAGAGGTCTTGTTCAAAGCCTTGAAGGTGCTGCATATGCTGTTCGCGGTAGGTATTCTCTGCCTCTAAATATGCAATGGTATCTGGGTTTTCTCGCTCCCGAAGCCAGAAGTAAGGGTCAATGCGCTTGTGGCCATGCATTTGGAGCTCATGCGGAATTTCCTGTGCCTTTGGACTGATAATATTTTCGGGCATTCTCTTTGATTGCTTTGGGGATAAAGGTCTGAATTTTCAGGCTTAATCATTAATTAATGTGGCCACCTTTGGATAATACTTATCTTGCGCATAAACAAAAGCGAGGATAATGAATACGAGCGGAATGCTACGTGATGGTGCTCTTGAGGGCAAAGTAATAATGATTACCGGAGGTGGTACAGGTTTGGGTCGCTCCATGGGAGAGTATTTTCTTGAACTTGGTGCTAAATTGGCCATCTGTGGAAGGAGAGTAGAAGTCCTTGAGAAAGCCGCAGGAGAAATGATGGCGGCAAAAGGTGGGGAGGTTTTCTTTCACCCATGTGATGTTCGAAGCTTCGAGGAGGTCGATAAGATGAAGGATGCGGTAATAGCGCATTATGGGAAGGTCGATGTACTTTTAAACAATGCTGCAGGTAATTTTATTAGTCCTACCGAACGCCTTTCTCCCGGTGCTTTTGACGCAGTCATCGATATTGTTTTAAAGGGAACTAAGAACTGCACTTTAGCTTTCGGTAAGCATTGGATTAAGAATGAAGAGAAAGGTAAAGTGGTGCTTAATATCACTACAACTTATGCTGCCACTGGATCGGCTTTCGTCGTTCCATCTGCTATGGCTAAGGCAGGGGTTTCTGCCATGACAAGGTCTTTAGCGGTTGAATGGGCGCGTCATGGCATCCGCTTTAATGCTATTGCGCCAGGTCCATTCCCTACCGAAGGAGCTTGGAGTCGTTTATTGCCTGGAGATATTCCAGATATGCTCAAAATTGAAAATCAAGTGCCACTTAAAAGAGCCGGTGAACGCCAGGAGCTGGCCAATTTGGCTGCCTTTTTAGTGAGTGATTTCGCCGCCTATATGAATGGGGAAATAGTAACTATCGATGGAGGTGAATGGCTTTTAGGTGCCGGTGAACTTAACTTTTTGGAGGCGGTTCCGGACGAAATGTGGGACTGGATTGGTGAAGCAACTCGTAAAGGGAAATGAGAATAGTTCAGTATTTTTTACTGATAATCTTATTGGCAACGTGTAAAACAGGCACAGTAGAAAAACCTTTCGACTGGCAAGGGCATCGCGGAGCCCGGGGAGAAGCACCAGAGAACACTATTCCAGCTATGATGCGGGCCCTGCAAGAAGGAGTTCTGACCCTAGAATTGGATGTAGTTATTAGTGCCGACTCTCAGGTTGTGGTTTCTCATGAGCCTTTTTTTAATCCTCAAATTTGTATAGGTCCAGATGGAGCATCTTTAAGGGATAGTCCACTGGTAAACTTGTTTAAACTGAGTTACCAAGAAATTCAGGCTTATGATTGTGGATCTAAGACAAATCCAAAATTTCCTAGTCAGGCTAATGAAAGAATAGCAAAGCCTCTTCTCATCGATTTGCTAAGTGCCTGTGAAGAGACGGCTTTAATGATGGGGCGGGAAATGCCGAATTACAATATTGAAATTAAGTCAAAGCCCGAATGGGATGGGGTTTATAGTCCTGATTATAAGTCCTATGCCGATTTGGTCTTGGAAGTGTTGGATAAAGCCGATTTAAAGCAGCGACTTGTTCTGCAAAGTTTTGACCCCAGAGTCCTTCAATATCTTCATGATAAAAGACCAGAATTGAAGCTTTCCTTTCTCATTGATAATGGAAAGGAGGATTTAAAGGATCATCTTAATAGGCTTGGTTTTATTCCAGATGTGATTAGTCCTCATTACCAGTTAGTCAACCAAGGCTTTTTACAAAACTTAAAAGCCTTGAAGGTGCAGGTGGTACCTTGGACTGTAAATGAAATTGAGGAAGCACAACGCCTCAAAGAGATGGGGGTAGATGGAATTATTACCGACTATCCCGCGCGAATGATAAGCGCTCTAGGGAGATATTAGCGCTTAATCTTTCGTTCAAAGTCATGTGCCCTTTTATGGTCGCCTATCCGATGACAAATATTAGCCATAAGCTCATATACCTTGGGCGCAGTTTCTTTGTCGAAGTGATCTTTCATCCATAGTATCAGTAGCGATTCGGCAGCTTTTAGCGTATTTCCGTCTAGATGCTTGCAGAGTAATTCAGCCTGAGTAATCAGTGCCTTAGCCTGGGTTTCAGAATCTGCTAAACGATAGTTTTGATAGAATTCAAGGTGACTCTCGTCGCTCCAATTTTTATTTTGAAACCAATTCATTATTGCTTGCTCTTTCGCACGCGCGCTAAGCCTTCTCGAGCAGGTTGATACAATGGAAGTAATTCAAGAGATTTTAGATAATCTTTTTCGGCATTAATAACATCTCCAAGCATTTCATAGGCATAGGCGCGTCCATAATAGGCCTTGTAATTATTGTTAGGCTTGGCTTGAATCGATTGACTAAAGTATTTTTTTGCCTCTCGATAATCCTTTACCTGAGTGGTGAAAAGGTAGCCCATATTGTAATAGCTATCGGCGTCATAAGGGTTTATCTGGGTAGCTTTGGTGTAAGCTTCTAAGGCTCGGTTTATTTCATCCTGATTCATGTAATAAACCCCTAGTTTATAATAAATGTCCCATCGCTCCGGATCAATATTAAGAATGCGCTTATAGTAGTAGGGAGCTAGGGTATCTTCTTTGTCGGCAAGCATCACGCCCATTAGGTCCAATGCTTCTACATACTCTTGGTCTAGTTCAGTAGCTCTCTGAATAAAGGTTAAAGCTAAATTAGTATCCCTAACTCCATCGCGAATCACCACCCCTTTTAGTAGATGTGCTTCGGCATTGTAAGGGTCAATTTCTATCGCCTCATTGAGGAAGTTTAAGGCCGGTTTGTAATCTTGAACGCTAGCATACAGGCGGCCTAAATTAATACGACAATCCAAAGCTTGTGGACTATTGTTCGCGCAGCTTAACCACGCATCTCGTGCTTGACGGCTTTGATTTCGGCGCATATAAAGTTCACCTAAAGCTAAAAGCATGTCTTGATAGGTAGAGTCAATTTCCTGAACTCTTTGAAAATCGAATAAGGCGTTCTGTAGGTCACCACGCTTCATTCTCTTCTTACCTCTTAGGGTCAAGGCTTCTAAATTATTCGGGTCTGATTTAAGGACAGCATCAAGGGAATCTAGGCGATCGGAAGGCGCAATTTGCCCTTGTGGTGCTGTGCTATCCGGTTGTGAATTTTCGGAACCTTTTTGATCAGCCTCACTATCCTGGCTTGCTGAATTACAAGCGGATAAGCTAATGGCAATAATGAAAACTATAAAACCGCTAAAAACTCTCATGCTTAAAAATTGAAAAGCCGGCTTTGGACCGGCTTTATTGAAAAATTATTTTCCGTTTAGGGCATCCTTAATTTTAACCTCTATTTCATCGGCTAATTCTGGATTGTCTTCTAGTAATTGACGCACTGCATCTCTACCCTGACCAAGCTTGGTGTCTCCGTAGCTAAACCAGGAGCCTGATTTTTTCACGATTTCATGTTCAACCCCTAGATCGATAATTTCTCCCACTTTAGAAATCCCCTGGCCGTAGATAATGTCAAATTCAGTCTGACGGAAGGGGGGAGCAACTTTGTTTTTAACCACTTTAACTCGGGCACGGTTACCAGATACACCATCCGCATCTTTGATCTGAGAAATACGACGAATATCAAGTCGCACCGAGGCGTAAAACTTGAGCGCATTACCACCGGTGGTAGTCTCAGGATTGCCAAACATTACCCCAATTTTTTCCCGTAATTGGTTAATGAAGATACAGCAGCAATTGGTCTTGCTTATGGTTCCTGTAAGTTTTCTAAGCGCCTGAGACATTAAACGCGCTTGTAAGCCCATTTTACTATCGCCCATTTCTCCTTCAATTTCACTTTTTGGAGTAAGAGCCGCTACCGAATCAATGATCAGTAGGTCGATTGCGCCCGAACGGATTAAGTTGTCGGCAATCTCTAAGGCTTGCTCTCCGTTGTCTGGCTGAGATATAATTAGTTCTTCGGTGTCTATCCCAAGATTTTCCGCATATACCCGGTCGAAGGCATGTTCAGCATCAATAAAGGCAGCAATACCTCCTTGCTTTTGAACCTCTGCAATAGCATGTAGGGTAAGAGTGGTTTTACCCGAACTTTCAGGTCCATATATTTCAACGACACGGCCTTTAGGGTAGCCTTCTACTCCGAGGGCTATATCTAAACCTAAAGAACCCGAAGGAATGGTTTCGATTTTTTCCATGGGACTATCGCCCATTCTCATTACGGCGCCTTTACCGTAAGTTTTGTCCATTTTATCTAGGGTAAGCTTTAGGGCTTTTAATTTGGCATTCTTGTCGTCACTCATTTTTCTTCAATTATGGAACACAAATATAAGGTGCTTTAGCTTCCTTACATAACGAAAAAAGGCTCAATCATTTTAATGTTGAGCCTTAAGTGTTTGTACACGTTTGTTCGAAGCGGAATCAGTCTTTTAATTCAACTGTTTTCCCGCTTTTTGCTTCAAGCATTTCTCTTAAACGTTGAATTTCTGCTTCAGAACGGTTTTGCAACTCTCGTTGAAAAGATGCTTGCAAATCTTCAATTTCTTCGGTATTAAAGTGAGTGAAGAACTGATTAGCAAAAGCTGACTTCAATCCTTTTTCGCCTCTAACCGCAATTTGGCTTTTTAAATATTCTGCTACCTGTTTTGGGGTATGCGCTGATTTAGGTACTCGTGACATTAAATAAATTTTTAAATGCTTCTAATTAACTCCTTCCTTTAATGGAAAGTACAAAAATAAATAATTTCGATTTCATAAATAAAGAAGATGTTTTTTCTCCGTTGTAAAATCATTATCTACGGATTAGATACTTTAAAACCTGATTAAAAAATGCTTTCAAAAACCTATAGTAGTGCCGTGGTTGGTGTGGATGCAAGTACCATTACGGTTGAAGCTAATGTGAATCCTGGTGTAAATTTTCATTTAGTGGGCCTACCTGATTCGGCCATAAAGGAAAGTCAACATCGTATTCACGCGGCACTTTTAAATAATAATTACAAATGGCCCGGTTTCCGAATTACCATAAATCTCTCACCCGCCGATATTCGTAAAGAAGGATCGGCTTATGACTTACCCATAGCTCTAGCAATTTTAGCAGCATCTAAGCAAGAGGAATTGCCAGGCCTATCGGAGTGTTTATTGGTGGGTGAATTATCATTGGATGGAAGTTTAGTTTCGGTAAGAGGTATTTTACCTATTGTAATCCAAGCAAAGAAAGATGGCTTTAAAGCAGTTGTTATTCCAGATAAGAATGTTAAAGAGGCATCGGTAGTAGAGGGTCTAGAGATTTACGGTGCGAGTTCTTTAAAGGAAGTTATACTGCATTTTAAAGGAGAGGGTCTAATTAAGGTTTCTGAGCCAAAAAGTTCCGAAGAGCTTAAAACTGAGCTAAGACGCAGTTTTCCAGACTTTGCTGAGGTGAGAGGGCAGTTAGGGGTTAAAAGAGCATTAGAAATTGCGGCAGCAGGGGGGCATAATGTCTTATTAATTGGTCCACCTGGAGCGGGGAAGACCATGTTAGCTAAAAGGATGTCGGGCATATTGCCACCTATGAATCGCTATGAATCTATTGAGACCACTAAAATTCATTCGGTAGCCGGAAAACTAAAGAGTGGCGAAAGCCTGGTGGTTTATCGTCCTTTTCGCTCCCCTCATCATAGCATTTCTGATGTGGCTTTAGTTGGCGGCGGAGGTTTTCCTCAGCCAGGTGAGATTAGCTTGGCCCATAATGGCATCTTGTTTTTAGACGAGCTGCCCGAATTTAAACGTACAGTTTTGGAGGTCTTGAGGCAGCCAATGGAGGAGCGAAAAGTAACCATTAGTAGAGCAAGGTTGTCGGTCGATTTTCCAGCATCATTTATGCTTATTGCCTCCATGAACCCTTGTCCTTGCGGTTACTTTAACCATCCTGAGAAGGAATGTGTATGTTCCCCCGGCTTAGTGCAGAAATATTTAAATAAAATATCCGGACCCTTATTAGATCGTATAGATATTCAGGTAGAAGTAACGCCGGTTAGTTTTGATGCCATTGCTTCCCGAGAAAAGGGGGAGAGCAGTCAGCTGATACAAGGAAGAGTCCTGAAAGCGCGGGAAAAACAAGACCTAAGGTTTCAGGGTAGCCAGCAGATCTTTTTTAATGCGCAAATGGATAGTGCCCTCTTGCGTAAGGTTTGCGCCTTGGACGAGGATAGTCGTGCCCTTTTGAAAAAGGCGATGGAGCGTCTAAATCTCAGTGGCCGGGCTTATGATCGTATTTTAAAGGTTGCGCGGACTATTGCCGATTTAGATCATGCCGATCATATTAAATCAAATCATTTGGCCGAAGCTGTCCAATACCGGAGCTTGGATCGAGATTTTTGGGGAGTGCAGTAAGATGTTGCTATGAGTGCCTTATTTTCGAAGTCAGATGCTATCGATGAGACTAATTGGTAAAAAAATTTCTATTGATTATCAACTCTTTAGATGGCTTCACTTTAAATGTGAGATACCTGTTGTAATAGTTAGCTTTGGTTTGCAACTAACCTTGTAGAAATCAAAAAAACATAAAAATGAAAAAACTAATTTTTGCTTTATTGCTCCTGGTCTCCGGGGCGCTTAGTGCGCAGGATAATGGACTTTTCTGGAAAGTAACCTCTCCTGAAGGCAAGCAATCTTACCTTTTTGGTACCTATCATCTAATGGGATCCGATTTCCTTAAGGAGGATCGCCCCGAAGTTTTAGATGCTTTTCAAAAGGCCGATCAAGTGATCGTGGAAATGGTTTTGGATAGCGCTAAGCTTCCGGGTTTAATGCCCTATTACATGATGCCTGAGCATTCCTTGAAGGCCTTAGTGAATGAGGAAGATTATTTTTTGCTTAAACAGAAGTTGGAGCCATTAATGGGTGCTCCATTGGCTGCTTTGGATCATTTAAAACCGGCGGTATTGTCTATGACTTACAGCTTAAGTGTGATGCAGGAAGCAATGCCAGATTCAGCCCAACGCGATGGAAAACCAATGGATCTTTTCTTCGCCGAAGAAGGAGCGAAGACTTCCAAAAAGGTTTTAGCTCTTGAGTCCATGGAGGAGCAAGTGAAGATTTTAATGAACACTCAGAGTCCCAAGGAGCAGGTGGATGAACTTTTGAAACTTCTTAAGGAAGAAGAGGGAACATTGCTCGATGCGCAATCGCTTATATCGGCTTATCTCTCCGATGATTTAGAGGATATCCAGGGTTTAGGCGAGCAGTATGAAGAAGAAAATGGAGGTATGGACGAACTCGTAGTAAAGCGTAACTTAAACTGGATACCCACCTTGAGTGCTCAACTTGAGCAGGGTGGGGCATTTGTTGCAGTTGGTGCCTTGCATTTAAGTGGTGAGCAGGGATTGGTAAGTTTGCTACGTAAAGAAGGGTTTAAATTAGAAGCTCTTTAATAACACTCAAGCTTGAAAGAGTCTAAGGAAAAGCAATTTGTGCAGCTAATTGAAGATTTTGGCGGAATCATTTATAAGGTTACGCGAATCTACGCAGCAAATCGTGATGATGAGCAAGATTTGCGCCAGGAGGTGATATATCAAGCCTGGCGTTCTTTCGATAGCTTTAAAGGGGAGTCGCAGTTCTCAACCTGGTTGTATCGGGTGGCTTTAAACACTGCCCTTACTCACCAGCGAAAGAAGGAATTAACGAAAAGCGAAGGCTTTGATGGAGATTGGATAGTGGAGCCTAAAGGTGATGAGCGCGCAATGCTAATGCGCCATATTCGAGCTTTAAACGATGCAGAGAAATTAATCATCATGTTGCATTTAGATGGTTATAGCAATGAGGAGCTTGCCGATATATCGGGCTTGTCGAAAAACCACTTGGCGGTGAAGCTTCATCGGGTTAAGGAGAAATTAGCACAGGCTATTAAAGCGGAGGAAGATGGAAATTGAAAATATTTGGCGAAGTATAGATCAAGATAAGCGCCTAACTGAAGCGGAGATTAAAAGCGGTATCCATGCAAAAAATGTGGACGTCCTGCGTAAAATTAATCGACGACTTTGGTGGAAAATCGTCTTCACACTACTATTTACCCCAGTCTACGTAGGGGTGATATTCTATTTGAACGATTGGTTTCCGCAAATGCTTTTTAGTCTGATTGCCCTGGCGCATATAGTGGGTTTAGTTTTTTTTATTAAACGCTACAAGCGCGCTAAGGCTTTGCATATGGCTAAAGGGTCGGTGGTGCAAACCTTAAAATCCTACGTGGATAATGTGCGCTCTACCATAAGACTCGAAGAATTATCTGGCTTATTCCTCTATCCTATT
This sequence comes from uncultured Flavobacteriales bacterium, assembly GCA_913055685.1. GTDB lineage: Bacteria > Bacteroidota > Bacteroidia > Flavobacteriales > Schleiferiaceae > Croceimicrobium. Next base: position 128,816 of record CAJXKC010000001.1, on the reverse strand, counting down.
TCAGCGGCCGCAGGATTCTTTTTCAGTTTAATGGAAAAAATGACTTGGCAGGAGGCTTTAAATGAGAAGATTATTTGGATTATTCTACTAGTGACAATAGTAGTCATAACTCCTCTAGCTCATCTCTTGGCCCGTTGGATGAATCGAAAGACTTTCAATAAACTGTTGCAGAAGTTAGACCAGCGAATTGCGGAGCTTGAGCAGGCCTAAAAAAGCTCTCTAATTTTAGGGTCGGGTGCGTTATTGGTCCATTTCAAGGGGCCGTCGCACTCGATTTCAATAACCATGGTTTCACTTTTGTCGCCAAATTGTTCTAGCAAGGTTTTTTTCCAATAATCGTAATTATCTTCATCATAATACTTGCACTCATAATTGCATATAATAATGCTCTGCGGATTAATTAGGATTATGGTAGGAACGGCGTAATCATAGGTGCGAACTGGTCGACTAGGCCTAATCGTTTCTCCTTCAATGAAGTTTTTCATCCAATATTTAAGAGCATACTTCCGGTCTAACTCAGTTTCGTAATGGTAAAACATGAAATAGATTTCCCTTTCCGTGGTATAGCCTAAAGTGTTCTCATATTCTTCTTTACTTTCCAGCATAAAGAAGTCCTTCCAGGCATAGGGTTCTTCTTCCAGGTCGCCTATTTCACGTTTGCGGATATTGAGATACTTTTTGTCGTAATTTTTTTGGTGATTTTGGATGAAACTCTCAATAGCACTTTTAAGCTTTTCTCCAGAGTCTTCACCCTGAGAATAAGCATACTTAGGTGTGCTAAAAATGATTAATAGAAGACTGAAAAGCGCTCTATTTCTCAAAAAAAGCACTTTTTCTAGATTTATATTTGCTAACATACAGATATTGAGGTGTTTAAAATGTTTGTATTTATAAAAAATGCTACTATATTTGAACTGAGTAGAGTTTTCAAATGTTTCATGACATGACCTTTTTGGTCTAAATAGTCCCGGGGGAGCCTGGGACTATTTATTTTTGGGACATGAATAAAGTATCAATATTACGGAAAGTACTTTTCATTAGTTTGTTTTCCCTTTCCTTAAGCGGTCAAATTGTTAATGTGGAATCCCTCCGTATGGCAGATGATACTAGTCGCTGGCGTTTTCAAAATAACTTTGACTTAAGTCTCTATAAAAATACCACTTCGGTGTTGGAATTAGAGAATGATATGGCAATTCGCTATTTGAGCGGAAAGAGTACCTATATCTTTCTGAGCTCACTCCATTTTAATTCTTCGGCCGAGGAAAACTTCGCTCAATCGGGTTTTTTCCATTTGCGGAGGGTTAGGCGTTTTAATGAATGGTTTTGGACAGAGGGCTTTGTGCAGTTTCAAACCGATCGACCTTTGAAAATTGAAGCCAGGCAACTTCAAGGCTTTGGTCCTCGTTTCCGATTAGGGAAGACGGATAAATTTTCACTCTACACCGGGCATTTATTTATGTATGAGTACGATCGAGAGCAAAGCACGGAGATCGAGCACTATGACTGGCGATTGAGTTCTTATTTAAGTTTGGATTGGGATATTGGTACTAGCGTTAGTCTTACCAGTGTAGTTTATTACCAGCCTAGATTTGAGAAGTTCGAGGACTTTCGATTTAATTGGAATAGCCAACTAGCAGTTAAGTTTAATGAGCACTGGGCCTTTACATTTGAGTCGAAGGTTTCTTATGATACCAATCCGGTGATAGACCCAAGTATTCCCAACTTTACCTATAAGATTACCAACGGAATTCAGGTCAAATTTTAGAGCAAGACATAATCGCCATCTTGCCAGATCTTCTTTAATTCAGGAGGCCAGCCAAAATTGTTCTCGTTAAAGCGATTGAGTTCGTCCTTGCTTTCTTCCGAAAGTAGTTCTTGAATTTGCTCTAAAATGTCATCGCTCATAACCATGGGACTATCTAGAAGCTCGTCTCCTCTGCAAACAGCCACCACTTGATATTCTTTACTTTCAGAAAGTAGCTTTCCGCTAAGAGAACAGGTCTCTTCTTGAAAGCTTTCACTGATGTCTACTCCTTTTGCTTCTAAAACTTGCAGTTTACCCATTATAAATTGATCGATCCGCAGTCTTGATTCTACACTCAATTCTGCACGGGCCTCCTCCATACATGTTTGGCATAAAGCAAAATCGAATAGGACCTGTGCTTCTTGATTAGGGTAGTTCTTATAGACTTTTTGGACGCCGTAAATTTCATGCTCGCCAAAATCCTTTTGGCAAATCTTGCATTGCGCATGGGCCATGCCGGTATCTTCAGAATATAGCTTCGATGGAATTAGTTTTGGCATCTTAGTGATGATTTCGAGCTTTTATTTGCTCATGTAGTTCTAGGTTTTCGGGATCTAAGGCCTCCGCCAAAGTAAGATCTGGAATGTTGACAAATGCATAGGTAATTAGAATAGCTGGAATTAATCTAATCCAAATACCTTTGAAAAAGTCTCTTTTACTCTCATGGTAGAAAAAGGCGGTAATCAGCAATCCCGATAAGGCTATGCTAAAGCCGATGAACATTTGGGTCATTGCGCCAGGTAAGAATAGTAGTTTGAAGAGGATTCCAATGCTAAGAATGGCAAGGACCCAGCCAAAGGCTAAGCTGGCAGCAATGCGACGTTTGGAAATGCCCGTATAACTCTCCTTCCTTAAAATTTTACGAAGTGGGAATTGATTGAATACAGCCAGCCCAAAAATGTAGTAGAAGGTTGCTAAGGCGCTTAAACTTACTACCCAAATTAAGTCACTTAGCACAACATTAAACACTTTTAGTATTAAAGCTAAGAGGCAGAGGAGGAGTATTGTTTTTTCGGCTTTGTGCATGGGTTTGATTGATGAAGCTAAGTTACGGGAACTGGGGGAATTTGGTTGGCCAGATTATTTTATAACCCAAACTGGGGGCCTTTGAACTCTAAGAACAAAACCGCTCTCCTTGCAGTCGATCGGTCTTTTTCATTTCAGCCCATCGCTCACTCAAGCGAGCTTGGCTCGGCTGGGCTGAAATGAAAAAACCCACGCTATTGCGTGGGTTTTGTTCTTGGTGGGCGATACTGGATTCGAACCAGTGACCCCCTGCTTGTAAGGCAGGTGCTCTGAACCAGCTGAGCTAATCGCCCTTCCGTTTTGGGACGGCAAATATAAAAGGCTTTTTTTATTTAGTTAGCAGCTTTGGGCCTAAAAATTTAGAAAAAAATGCAAGTGCTTGTATTTCAAAGAAATTAATCTTTGAAGATGCGGGTTTGGGGCGCTTCACCTTCTTTAATACTGCCGCGAAGCATACCTGCGGTGTTAAAGGAAACAATAAGGCCTCCCTGGGCATCTATTCCGATTACGCCGCCATCACCACCTTGTTCTTTGAGGATTTTTTGGACTACCCAATCGGCCATTTTTTGTCCGTTCTGTTCCTGCAGTTCGTAACGCGCGCTAATTTGATAGGCTACAGCATTACGGATAAAGAACTCTCCATGGCCAGTACAGCTAATTCCTACGGTTTTACTATTGGCGTAGGTTCCCGCGCCGATAACTGGAGAGTCGCCAATGCGCCCATGACGCTTGCCCATCATTCCGCCCGTGGAGGTGCCGGCAGCAATATTGCCTTCGCGATCGCGCACCACGCAGCCTACCGTGCCCATTTTAAAGTCACGCAGGGTGTCGGCGTAGCTATGACTCTTTAACCAGCGCTTCCAGCCTTTTATTTTACTTTCTGTAATGAAGTAACTTGGGTCTACCTTGGTGAGCTCCATGGCTACCGCAAATGAATCAGCTCCAGGTCCGGATAAAAGCACGTGCGGTGAGCTTTCTAATACCGCTAAAGCGGCGGTGATTGGGTTTTTAATGCAGCTTAAACCTGCTACAGCGCCAGCGGCTAAATTGCTACCATCCATAATGGAGGCGTCTAAAGAGGCTTGCCCCTCATATGTAAGTACCGCTCCTTTTCCCGCATTAAAAACAGGGTTGTTTTCCATGCTTTGGATAACTAGGCTTACTGTTTCTAGAGCGCTTAAACCTGCTTGCTGGGCGCTATCGCCAATGCGTAAAGCCTGCTCTAGGCTTAGGTGAAATTCATCAATTTGTTCTTTACTGAGCCGATCGGATCTTAGGCCATTACCGGCTCCACCGTGAATAATTATTTGGTATTGAGCCTGACTTACCCCGGCAATAAAAATTGCTAGAAGTGTTAAAATCTTACGCATTTAAGAAATGGATTCTTGTTCTCCTGCAAGATAGTTTTTCCAGAGCTTTTTTGCCTCCTTAATAAAGTGTTCACTTTTACTTTTTCCACAGCCACTTAATTCTATGTAAGACCGGCCTTCTTCTGGGAAGGTGTGTAAGGCGCAATGGCTTTCGCTTAAGAGCCACATGGAGGTGTAGCCTTGCGGCTGAAAGTGATGCTCGCTAAAGTTCATTATTCCATAGTCCGCTTCTCGTAGCAGGCGATCGACCTCAGAAACGATTTCTTTTTCATCGGTAAGCTTAATCCAAAAACGGTAATTATAGATTTTACTTTCTTCCATTTTAATAGAGGTCCCAATTTCCTTCTAAATAATAGCGATACAAAACAGGGTCTTGAATGTGGTTATTCTTAATGCTGTCTTTCACTTCAAAGTAGATGTCCTTCCCAAAAGAGGTCATCAGTAACATAGCTTCATTATTGAGCCAATTTGTTTCTATTTCAGGGAAGTCTAGGCTTTGTGCCCTTTCCTTGAGCTTTCCTCGAACCCATTCTTGCTTTTGACCTAAAATCCAACCCCATTCACCTAAAGTGAGTACATGGTTATGTAAGGGAAGGGTTTCGAAACCAGCAGAGGCCATCGTTTGATCAATACATCTAAATGCTTTGGTGGCAAAGTAGGGGCTTCCAGCCTGAGTGATTAGGGTTCCATGAGGCCTTAAGTTGAGTTTACATAGCTGGTAAAACTCTTGGGTGTACATTCGATTGAGTTCCACCGATCTAGGATCGGGTAGGTCTACAATGATTACATCAAAAAAATGGCCGCCCGCTTCTAGGTAATTGAAAGCATCCGTATTGATGATGTTCAATTTTTCATGACGCATCGATGAGTCGTTTAACTCGGTGAGGATAGGATGCCTTTGTGCTAAACCTGTCATCATAGAGTCCAGGTCAACCAAAATGATGTTTTCAACTTGGGGATATTTGAGTACCTCACGTACCGCACATCCATCACCGCCTCCTAAAATGAGTACATCCTTAACTTGGTCACTCAATTTCATCGCAGGATGGACCAAAGCTTCATGATACTTGTCTTCGTCTAGGCTGCTAAGTTGTTGGTTGCCATTAATAAAGAGCCAGTAATCATTCTTCCACTGAGTGATAACTATTTTCTGGTACTTACTCTGCTGCGAAAAGACAACCTTGTCTTTGTAGCGTGTCTGTTCGCCAAATAAGATGATGTCTTCACCTTTAAGGATGCCGCCTGTCATGGTTATCGCTAAAATAAAAGCGGTAATGCTTATTTGACTGCTGCGTTTTAGTCCAATCTCTTTCCTTACGGTGAAGAATAGTAATAAGGCAACGCCGAGGTTTATAAATCCTAAGATGAAGGGAGTGTAGGTTAAACCTAAAATGGGTAAGCCTACAAATGCGAAGAATAAACCTCCAACCAAAGAGCCTAGGTAGTCTTTTTCCATTACCGAGGCTACATTTATTTTAAGGCTCTCGAACTCCTCATTAAGACGAATAACTAAGGGGATTTCTAATCCAATGAGTAAGCCAATTAAAATACTCATCCCATAAATGATGAAGCCCACGTATTCGGTTAATCCCGCTGCACTGTAGGCAACTAAAGAGGAAAAGGAAACTAATAAACTTAAGAGGAACTCAACGCCAATAAACTTGAGCAGTAAGTTGCCTTCTATAAACTTGGAGAATCGCGAGCCTAAACCCATGCTAAAAAGCATAACCGAAACAATTAGTGACCACTGTACCGCAGAGTCGCCAATGAAATAGGTGGCTAGGGTAGAGAGGATGTATTCGGCTACAATTCCGGATAGTCCCGTAGCAAAAAGCGCTAGTTTAAGGGCAGGCGAGCGTTTCACAAATTAAATGCACCAGACGATTAATATAGAGCCACCGATATAGGACAATGCTTCGATAAGTCCGGCGCCTACATTTGGTTTATCCTGATTAGCAATTTCATCACTAATCTTCCGACCAGGCAGGAGGATACGATCTACTAATGTGCGGATCAACGGTAATACCACTAAGCCGATACCTACTTCATAAGCAACCTCGCTTAAGGTTTCAGTCCAGGTTTCGAAGTCACCCATTAGACCATTGCGGATTAAATTTCCCACAGCAATAATTAATCCGGCGAAAGCCAGTCCGGCAGCATTATTGTCTTTTTCAATTTGCTCGTGCAGGGAGTAGGGGGTGAGCTTATCAAAAATCCAAGTGGCTATAACGATTAAAAGCTGACCAATAATCCAATAGGCAATGGCAGTGTAGATACCGAACAATAAATTACCGCTTTCACCAGTAATGGCTCCAAAAATGATAAGGCCAGAGGCAAGGTAATTAGCCCCTTCAATAATGCCCATTCCAGCATTACGGTCCTCCGTTATTTCCTTCCAAATAGAAAATTTCTTCAGATTGATCTTGTCAATTATAATGGAAGAAAGGTTGAGTAGAATGATGCCTAAAAGACCGAAAATAGCCATGTCTTCTAGGTCGGTAATTAAGCCTAAACTGTCGCCGTAAAGCACACTGCCCACCACTGTAAGGAGGCCGGCAAAATAACCGACATAGGCAAAAGAAAAGGCGAGGTTGTCCTTTTCAATGAGCTCATCTTCAATCGCTATGGAAGACTTGCTCCATTTAAAGGCTAGCTTGCCGATGTACATTAATACCAAGGCGCTGGCCAGATATATGCTAAATAGGCTAAGGCTGTTAAGCCATTCATTTGTAAATAGTTCTGTTGTCATCGTACGCCAATTTTTTATTTACCACCACCGAATCCTCGGCCTCTAGAACTTGAACCTGAGCGGAAACGCGATCCTGAACGGGTGCGACTACTACTGCGCTGTACTTTGGATCGTACCCGGCTTTTAAAGCTGCTACCTTTAGTGTTCCAGGTAGAGCGGGTGCTGCGTCCCGTAACATGACTACCCCTGGTGCCAAAGCGTGTACCTCCATTTGAGCCGCGACCGTAATAAGTGCGGCCATAGGGGTAATAATTACGACGATAATCGTACCAGCCTCCGTAATAAATAGGGGAGTAGCCGTAACCTAAAAAGCTTCGCAGAAGGGCATATTTTCCATAAAACTCCCAAAAACTGGTGCCGTCGGATTTTTGACGCCATTGACCGTATTTCTCGTTGCCAACGTATTGGTTGTATCCCGGAGGGCTAACTTTCTTGTCGACCGTACCATTGCTTTTAGATACGATGGTCATTCCCATATTGTCGATGTGCTCGTTGAAATAGCTTGCACTTACAGGCAGCCAGTCGGTGGTTTCCGTTTCCAAAGTATCGGCACCAACAGGCTCTTTTAGAATGCGGTATTGATGAAGATATTGGTCCTTTTCTTCATCATAGTTCATGTCGTAAAGGATGATGGAGAAATCGGGGACTTCAGTCATGTTTTTAACGAGGTCGTCTACCGGGTTTTTCACAAAACGCGGCCCGCCTCCACTGCATGCTTGCAGCAGGCTTAAAACAAGACCTAGTCCAAGAAGGTGTTTAAGGCGCATGGTTCTATAGTTTTCGAGGTAATATATCGGATATTTCATGGGGAGCCAAAACTCGGCCTAAGCTTGCTTCGAATGAGCGCTCGCCCCATTGTTCGATGCTAAGATTATAATGCTCGCTTTCGTCGTAGTACTCCCAGGCAATGAACTCGGTCCATTGGTCTTCCGGTTCTCCTTTTTCATGGAAATAGCCCGGGCATTCTTCGTCTAGATAATAAGTCTTTGATTCGTAAATGATGGTTTCGGGCGGACGCTCTTTTTGGATGATCTCTTCGGCGATGTCGCCTTCAATTTTTGCAAGTGGAATTTTTTGAGACCATACTAATTCTACTTCATCGTCCTCCTCCACTGCGAGGAAATAAGTGTCTATGCCATCACTAACTTTAAACTCTTTGGAGAAATCTTCGTCTCCCCAATCGTATTCATATACCGCTTGGACTTCCCAAGAGCGCAGGTCGTATTCGAAGATATAACCTAGATCTAGGTCTAGCGGAGTGCGGCTAAAAGGTTTGGGCTCCTCTTTTTTGCCAAATATATTTTTGAAGAAACTCATATTAGAAATTAAAAGCGGGGTCAATTGACCCCACTTATTATTCTGATTTACTCTGATTTAGTTTTGCCTTAAGAGCGGCAAGATCATCGCTGGCTGGACTCTCATCCTCTAATGCGCGATCTATTTCTTCATCTAAACTGCGGCTCTCATTTGCAATTTCACCATAGCTTTCGGCTAGAGCCTCTTCTTCGGCAACTTTGTCTTTCATGCGCTCTAGCATACTCACGGTAGACGAAGAGTCGATTTGGGCCATTTGCTTATTGATGTTTTTGGTAGCAGTGCTCACCTTTACTCTTGCCTTTAAGGTTTTAAGCTCATTCTCGTATTGAGAAATCTGCTGACGCAGGCGCTTAATTTTACTTTCCATGGTAGAGATGTTCTCGTCGAATTTGGACTTGTCGGTAGCGGCCTGCTGAGCCATGCCTTCATTGTCTTTTTTCTTGCTAAGCGCTTCCTGAGCTAAACGATCGGCCTCGGTACTTTCGAGTTCACCTTTCTCGGCTCTCTGCAATAGTAAGATGGCCTTCTTCTCGTAGTCCTTTGCTTTTTGGCTGTACGAATTATGGTCATTGCGGGCTCTAATTGCCAGGGCCTTTATTTCTGCCAGTGATTGCAAGGCTTTGTCTAAATCCGATTTAAGGTCACGAATGCCTTGCTCGGTCATTTTAATGGGGTCCTCTAATTTGTTGAGGGCTGCATTGGTCTCGGCTTTACCGATATTGAAGATGCGTTTAAAAATACTCATGTCTTAGTTTTTTGAAAATTGAATTAATTCGTCTGAATACTCACTTAGTAATAATTCGAGGGAGTTTACTGAGCCCTCGATTTCATTCTGGTCGAGGTTCTCTAGCTGTAAAGTGTCACGGAAAACTACTTTTTTACCACTTTCATCAAGGGCAAAGGCACCGTGAACGATATCGCGATTTTTTATTAGTAACTCGCGATACACCTCTGGCTTTCCTTCCTGAATCTCAAATAGATATTGCTCCATAATAAGAATGGGGTCAGCAATAGCAAGTACTAGGTTCTGGATACCAGCTTCGGACTTTTCGACTACAAAAACCTCTTCGGCTTCACTTTCATAAGTGATATTGTAATCCAAATCGAGGAGGTAATTCTTTACACGGTTATAATATTCTGCCATGATTGGTTTTTGTTTTTGAAGAGTTAAGAGGAATTAAAACAGGTACCAAATTAGTCTTTTTCCTAGGCCTTAAAAAGCTTTGAAAAAGAAAGAGCACGTTTTTCATTGATATTATTTTTAGTTTTACAAGGCTAAATTACTAATATTTTTAGTTTAGCCAATAATTTTAGCAAAATATTTTTAGGAAATGTCGAACATTGGAAAGAATATTAGGAAAATAAGATCGGTCAAAAACCTTAATCAGACTCAGTTTGCGGAGTTGTTTGATTTAAAGCGAGCCAGTATCGGGGCTTATGAAGAGGGAAGGGCAGAGCCTAAAATAGCAACCCTGAGTCAAATTGCTAATTATTTTGGCATATCGGTGGATGATTTGCTAAATAAGGAGCTATCGGTGAACGATCTTTATCATTTCGACATCTTTCAAAAGGACTACATTAAGAATAAGGGCAATCAATTAAAGCCGAGTAAATTACCGGTAAGCCTATCGGCAGTCTATTACATTAGTCAGGATAAGCGCAGCGAATATTTTGAGGGTAAAGAGCTTAGCTCATTTATTAAATTGAACTTACCTATTCCCAGTTTAAACTCGGATTATATTGCCTTTGAATCTCAAGCGGGTAGTCCCTGGCTAAATGCTCGTGGTGAATCGCTGGAGATGTTGATCTGTAGAAAGATAGAAGCCTCCGACTTTAAAGCATTTATGGGAAGAAGTATGCTGCTATGGGATGGCGCGAAGTTCTATTTTGGCACGAGTAGCGAAGAAGGGAAGTCCATGCTTATTCGAGATTTTAGACATGGTGAGAAAGTGCATATAAAGCCTGGCCAGGATCAAGTTTTCTTAGCCTTGTATGAGCTTTCAAATGCCCTGCAGAAAGTCTAAGCTTCTAGAAAGCTGAGGTAATCTGCTACCACAAAAGTACTGCCTCCGATAAAAAGTAAGTCATCGCTAAGGGTATTAGCTTGGGCGGCCATAAGGGCTGATTCGACATCAGCGTAAGCTTTACCTGCTAAACCAAACTTTAAGGCTTCTCTTTTAAGCTCTTCGGCATCCAATGCTCGGGGAATACTGGCCTGAGTAAAGTAGTAGAAGGCACTTTGTGGCATAATGCGCAGTATGTCTTTGATAGCTTTGTCATTAACCATGCCCCAAACAATGTGTAACTGTCGGTAACTGTGTTTTTTTAATTGGTCCATGATGGCCTTTACCCCGGTGAGGTTATGGCCAGTGTCACATATGGTAAGCGGCTTTTCCTGGGTAATCTCCCAGCGGCCTCTCAGTCCAGTAAGTTTGGTGACTTTAGCTAAGGCTGGTTCAACATAATTCTTGACTTGCCAGCCCAAAGTTTCCAATTGATCCACCGCGCAAAGGACTCCCCGTAAATTATTTTCCTGATAATCCCCTTTTAAGTCCAGGTTCAAATAAAGCCTTGCGCTGGAAATACTATCAATCGCAAAATATATAGGTGCCTTCATTTCTTTGGCCTTCGCCCGAAATACGGCATCGCATTCTTCTTGTCTTTCGCTAATAACAACCGGAACTCCAGATTTAATTATACCGGCCTTTTCACCCGCAATTTTTGGGAGCGTATCACCTAGGAACTGAGTATGATCTAGACCTATATGAGTAATAAGGCTAAGCTCAGGCTGAATGACATTGGTACTGTCTAAACGGCCGCCCATGCCTACCTCGATAATAGCAATGTCCACTTTTTCTTTACGGAAATAGTCGAAAGCCATCCCCACTGTCATTTCAAAAAAGGAAAGACCTATATCGGAAAATTGGGCTTGGTATTGATCTACGAATTCCACCACTGCATCTTCAGGAATCATGTCACCATTAATGCGGATCCGTTCTCTGAAATCTACCAAGTGTGGCGAAGTATATAAGCCAGTTTTATAGCCCGCTTCTTGAAAAATCGCCGCCAGCATATGAGAGCTAGAACCCTTGCCATTGGTGCCGGCAACATGTACACTTTTAAATGATTCCTGGGGATGGTTTAGGATTTCCATCAATGCCCAAGTATTTCCCAAATCCGATTTGTAGGCTGCTTTACCAATTCGCTGGTACATGGGAAGCTGCTGAAACAGCCAGTCCAAAGTTTCTTGATAGCGGCTCAACGCTTGCGGAAATTATAGATGATGTAACCCACCTGAATTGCCTCCCCAGTAGGGTGAGGACTCCATGTGGTGCGCATTGCGGCTTTGCGAGCTTGATCATATAAGCAAGAGCTTGTTGTTGTTGAGGCTATTCCGTTGTTAGTTCTTTCCCCTGAAATAGCTCTTGTAACCTTACCATTTTGATCAACATAAATTTTCACAACAACTCTTCCCTCGTCGGTACAAGGGTAATCAGGTTTTGGTTTGGACAACGCAGTTCTTCCATCAAGTTTGAAGTTTCCGTCTCCATCACCTCCCCCTCCATCTCCATTGCGACTTGTGCTATTGGGGTCACCATCCTCTCGACCTTTGTCACCGCTGCCTTCCGTTACTCCTTCTCCGCCTGACTTAGAGCTTTTGGTTTTTTCGAGTAGCTTTCGAAGTTCATCAGAAGGTTGTGGTTCAGGATCCTTAATATCTTCGGGTTGTTTTACTTCCTCCTTACTTTTCTGCTCGCTAGGCTTTTTGTTCTCCTTCTTTTCTACCGGCGTAGGTTTTTCCTCCGCCTGAATGGTGGGAGCGTCTTCTACATCCTGAGTTAAAACATCGGTCTGCTGAGTTTCTACGGTGGTTTCTTGGGGCTGCGGACTACTATTGCTCGGCGTTACAAACTCTTCGCCTACACCATTTTCACTAGTTCCAAAATTTATAAGAATACCATCTTCTGGCTTGGGGTCATAATAGGTGAGACCAACGAATAAGAATAGCAGCAGCAGCCCAAAGTGAAAGACTAGGGTGCTTACTAGGGCTTTACGCCGATTCTTTTTTTCGTTTAAGGCCATTTAACTAGGGTCGGTTGCAGCAACCATTTTTAATTTATTGCGGTAAGAGATGTCCATCACCTTTACCACCATTTCATAAGGTACGCTTTTATCGGCTCTTAGGATCACTACCGCTTCTTCTTTACCGCCGGTCTGTTTCATTATCTCCCTTTCCAGCTCATTCATACCTACAATTACTGTACCGACAGAAATCTGCTGCTCTGGAGAAATATTTACGGTTACATCTTTACGTTTAACCGTCTGAGCCTTGCTTTTGGGCAGCACCAAATCTAGGGCGCTAGTGGTTACTAGGGTAGAGGCAATCATGAAAAAGATAAGCAGTAGAAAGACAATGTCTGTCATACTACTCATGCTAAACTCAGCGCTTACCTTACTACGTCTTTTTAAATCCATATTAAGCGGGTTCGTTTAAAAGGTCGAGGAACTCAGTGGCACGAACCTCCATATTGTAAACGGTTTTCTCCACTTTACTTACCAGGATATTGTAACCGAGGTAAGCGATAATACCAACTGCCAAGCCGGCTACGGTGGTAGTCATTGCCGTGTAAATTCCTTCGGCTAACATTTCAATATCAATTTGTCCTCCTGCTGCTGCCATTTCGTGAAAGGCCAAGATCATACCGATAACCGTGCCTAAGAACCCAATCATGGGTGCTGCTCCGGAAATGGTTGCAAGGGTTGGCAGGTTTTTCTCTAGTTGAGAAACTTCCAGTTTCCCAGTGTTTTCAATAGCAGCACTAATATCCTTAAGGGGTTTACCAATCCTAGAAATGCCCTTGGCAATCATATGTGCGGCAGGGGTATCCTCTTGAGCGCATAGGTTTTGGGCTTCTGCCAGGTTGCCGCTTACTACATTAGACTTAATACCATACATGAAGTTTTCATCCATCTGATTGGCCTTTTTAATGGCGCCCCAGCGTTCAATGAAAATGTAAACCGCGATAATCGATAAGATAAAGAGCACGGTCATAATTAGAATTCCACCAGGACCACCACTAAAGATGAGGTCTATAATACTAAGGGTTTTCTCAGTAGGTTCTTGCGCTAAGCTATCGGCTGCCGCGCCGGACATTTCGATTTGTAGAATCGGTAGTTTCATGTACAATCTTTAATTGACGTAAATATAACGGGCTCTCGTCCCGCAACAGTATATACCAGAGAATAGAAATTAACAAAGCGAGGTTAATGGCAAAAAAAAGCAGGCCGAAGCCTGCTTTAAAAGTAATTCTAGTTTTACTAGTGTATTAGGGTCGATTGCAGAATGTAAACTCCTGCGCCAGCTAGGTAGCCAATTATGGCCAATAAACTAATTTTCTTGAGATACCAGCCAAAGGAAATATTCTCGAGTCCCATTACCGCAACACCGGCTGCAGAGCCAATAATTAGAGCGCTACCACCGGTACCGGCACAATAGGCTAGAAACTCCCAGAATAGACCATCTGTAGAAAATAATTCTCCCACTATCGGATTGATATCATACATACCCATAGAAGCTGCTACAAGGGGAACATTATCTACAATGGCACTAAGAATCCCGATGATTAATCCCACCGAATAAACTCCAGTTTCATCGGAGGTGCCAATAGATTGGTCCAAACCATTAGCCAATTCTGCTAATTGCCCGGCCGATTGTAAACTAGCAACCGCCAATAAAATTCCTAAAAAGAAGAGTACACTTGCGGTATCAATTTTCCGTAAAACGCCAATTACCGAAAGTTTTGATTTGGTTTCACGGTTTTTGGTGCGGTGCATAACTTCGGTAACCATCCACAAAATCCCCAAACTCATCATCATCCCCATAAAAGGAGGGAGGTGGGTGTAGGTTTTAAAGATGGGTACAAATAGCAGACCTAAGACACCCACGGTGAAAACAATATTCCGTTCTCTTTCGGTAGTGGGGTTGATGTAATGCTCCTTGCCTTCCGATTTAAGGGGGCGCTTCACATTACCTTTCATTCGCGGACTTAGCACTAATAAAGGTACTATGATAGCCACCAAGCTCGGCATTATCAATTTGGTGATTACTGCTCCCGCGGTAATTTGTCCGCCAATCCATAGCATGGTGGTCGTTACATCACCAATTGGGGACCAAGCTCCTCCAGCATTTGCTGCAATTACTACCATCCCGGCAAAAAGCCAACGGTCTTGTTTGTCATCAATCAGTTTCCTTAGTAAGGAAACCATTACGATGGAAGTAGTAAGGTTATCTAGGGCAGCAGAAAAGAAGAAGGTTAGAATACAAATAATCCAGAGCAATTTTAATCGGCTGGTAGTTTTAATGCGATCGGTGATAACCGAAAAACCTTCGTGCGCATCCACTAATTCCACGATAGTCATGGCACCCATTAAGAAGAACAGAATCGAGGCAATTTCACCTAGGTGTTCTAATATTTGAAAATGGGTTACATAATGGGTTACCACTTCGGCGTGCTCAGTGATATTTTTCTCCTCTCCAAACATGTCGAGCAAGAAGTGTGGTATCGTATTAAAGTCGACGATACCTTCTGCGCCAATAACGTATAGAGCCCAACAAAGGGTTCCGGTAATTAGGGCAGAAGCGGCCTTATCGATATGGATGTTATGTTCAAGAGCAATCGCTAGGTAACCTAGCACAAAAACGACTATCATTAAGGTGTACATAGACGCGTAATTAGATTAGTTGTTTCAAGGCTATTTCGTAAGCCGTTTTGGTTAACTCTAACTTTGAGCTGCTTAATGCATGGGTGTTTACCAAGGCTTCGCCTATTACCTTAGAGGTATCTTCAAAAATACCAGTATCACTGAGGTCGATGTTATCTTGCATCAAATAACCAAACACGCGGGCCATGCCACAGTTCGAAATAAAGTCGGGGATGCACGAAACTTTTTGATCAGCATACTCGGCAATAGGGCCGTAGAAAATTTCATTATCCGCGAAGGGAACGTTGGCGCCGGAGGAAATAACCTCAAGACCATTGGCAATCATTTGATCGAGGTGGTCTTTACTAATTAAGCGTGAGGCTGCCGCAGGAATAAAGATTTCTGCACCTACACTCCAAATAGTACCATTTACTTCTTCAAAAGGAATGAGGTTTTCGGCAATCAAGTAATTCCCTTTACGGGCATTGTAGAGGTCAATTATTTCCTCATAGCTGAAGCCTTCTTCCTTTACTAAACCACCAACCCGGTCGATAATCCCCACGATTTTCGCGCCTTCTTTGGCTAGGTAAAAGGCAGCTGCCGAAGCAACATTACCCCAACCCTGAATGATAACGCGTTTGCCTTTAAGCTCTCCGCCGTAGATATTGTAAAAGTGACGTACACTTTCTGCGGTACCATAACCGGTAATAAGGTCAGCCACGGTATACTTACCGGCTTCACCCGGAGTTAAATCTGGAGCATGCACGGGTAATAATACCCCGTCTTGCAATTGCTTGATTTTGGTCTTTTTCGATTCCGAGTTTGGCGCAAAGTGTCCTACTAATACCCCTTCTTGTGGATGCTCGATGCCTAAATCGGAAGTAATCGGAATTACTTCGTGAATTTCGTCCACATTTAGGTCGCCACCGGTTCCGTAATAATTTTTAAGTAGTGGTTTTACTGCTTTGTACCAGCGTTCTAAAACCCCTTGTTTACGGGGGTCGGCGGGATTAAAATTAATGCCGCTTTTAGCGCCACCGATCGCTGGACCAGCTACCGTAAATTTAATCTCCATGGTCTTGGCAAGGCTTAATACCTCATGTTCATTAAGACCTTCGCGCATGCGGGTACCGCCACCTGCAGCGCCACCACGTAAAGAATTAATAACCACCCATCCCTCGGCGGTGGTTTCACTATCGTGCCAGTGGAAGACAATTTCCGCTGCCTTGTTTTCGTATAATTTAAGTAAGTCTTTCATTGAGCTTTTTTGAGCGGTCACAAAAGTAAGAAAACCGCAAGCTCTTCTCTATTAATTTAAGCTTATCATTTGGGATATACCGTACCACTGCAATGATTATGCGGTGCTCCGGTGACCGATGCTAGAATATTGTCTTCTCCTAAATGTTTTAAAAGTCCTAAATAAGCAAAAATTAAAGCCTCTTTAAAGCTATTGATGGGTTCTGCTGCGATTAGTAGTTTGCTTTGGCTGTAAAGCCCTATGGTATCAATTAAAGTTTGATTGTAAGAGCCTCCACCGCTTAATAGCACTTTATTTAATCCAAAATCATTTAAGCACCGGGCAATTTGATAGGCACTATGTTCGGTTGCGGTAGCTATAATTTCTTCCGGACTTAGTCTAGCTTTCTCCAAAATTGGAAAGACAATTTCCCGCAGCCACTCGATGCCTAAGCTTTTAGGTGGTCTCTGCTGGTAATATGCAAGCTGGTTTAGTTCCTGTAATAATTGGCTATTGCATTTATGTGTAGCGGCAATATATCCTCCATCATCATAAGGCAATCCTAATTTTCGGCTGTAATGATTGAGGATTAGATTGCAGGCCACAATATCAAAAGCAATGCGTTGGCCGTTTTCGCTAAAGCTGATATTGGCAAATCCTCCTAGGTTTAAACAGGCATCGTATTCGGAAAAAAGATCGCGGTCGCCAATAGGGACCAGAGGTGCTCCTTGTCCACCTAAGGCAATGTCTGCTTTTCTAAAATCACAGATCACCGGTATTTGACTTGTTTCCCAAAGCTCAGGGCCGTTGCCAATCTGTAAACCTAGCCCTTTTTCGGGTTGATGATACCAGGTGTGTCCGTGTGAAGCGATGAAATCAATACTCTTTGGATCAATATTCTCCTTGCCTAGAAAATCTAATACATAGTGAGCTAGTAATTTTCCATAGCGATGATCTAGATTCTTAAGTTCTGAATCGGAAAGAGGTTTAAACTTCAGGTCAGCCTCCCAAGCATCGCTGTAGGCCATAGTTTTTGCCGCTTTAATCTCAAATTGCCAGGTATCCATCCGACGAAAGTCGACTAAGCAGAGGTCTAATCCGTCTAAAGAGGTGCCAGACATTAAACCTAGGACTCGGAATTGTTGTTGTTTAGTAAGATTTTGAGGCATAAAGTTTAACTTTGCAATCCGTTAAAACGGACCCTACAAGAATAAAAAGAATTGATATGAATTTTGAATTAACTGAGGAGCATTTGATGATTCAGCAGGCGGCGCGCGAATTTGCGCAGACCGAGTTGTTACCAGGCGTTATCGAACGTGATGATAAGCAACAGTTTCCTGCCGAACAAGTGAAGAAGATGGGTGAGCTCGGTTTTATGGGCATGATGGTGGATCCTAAATACAATGGAGCAGGTATGGATACCATTTCCTATGTATTAGCAATGGAGGAAATCTCGAAGATCGATGCTTCGGCTTCTGTGGCCATGTCGGTAAACAACAGCTTGGTATGTTGGGGATTGGAGAAGTTTGGTACTGAAGAGCAAAAAGAAAAGTACTTAAAGCCATTAGCTGCTGGTGAAATCATCGGTGCCTTCTGCCTTTCTGAGCCAGAAGCAGGTTCGGATGCTACTTCTCAAAAAACCACTGCTGAGGATAAGGGTGATTACTACCTATTAAACGGAAATAAGAACTGGATTACCAACGGTAATTCGGCATCCGTTTATTTGGTAATGGCTCAGACCGATATTGAAAAAGGTCACCGCGGTATCAATTGCCTTATCGTGGAGCGCGAAATGGAAGGTTTCGTAGTAGGTAAGAAAGAAGATAAAATGGGAATCCGTGGTTCGGATACCCATTCCTTGATGTTCCAAGACGTAAAGGTGCCAAAAGCCAATCGTATTGGTGAGGAGGGCTTCGGCTTTAAATTTGCCATGATGGTACTCAACGGTGGTCGTATTGGTATTGCGGCTCAGGCTCTAGGGATCGCGAGCGGTGCTTATGAGTTAGCCGTGAAATACGCTAAGGAGCGTAAGACTTTCGGTAAGGAAATTGGTATGCACCAAGGAGTTGGTTTCAAATTGGCCGATATGGCTACCGAGATTGACGCGGCTCGTTTAATGGTATTACGTGCAGCTTGGTTAAAAGATCAAGGCTTACCATTTGATAAGGAAAGTGCCATGGCTAAATTATTCGCTTCTGAAGTGGCAATGAAAACCACAGTAGAAGCAGTGCAAGTGCACGGTGGTTATGGTTATGTAAAAGAATATCACGTAGAGCGCTTAATGCGTGACGCTAAGATTACTCAGATTTATGAAGGTACTTCTGAGATTCAGCGCATCGTAGTTTCACGCGCTATTTTGAAAGACTAAGCTAAATAAGCTCGATATAAAAAAGGCTTCCATAAATGGAAGCCTTTTTTATTTATAATATCTCGGCCGCTCGTTCAAGCCGCATGCCGCGACTCCCTTTAACCAGAATTAGTTTTTCACTAGGAACCTTGCTCTTTAACCAATTCAATAGATCATCTGTACTAGGGAATTTTTGGGCATCACCTTTGGTTTGGAAGAATGCTTCTCCCACTAAGATTACTTTTTCATAAGCCTGACTAATCGCTAAATCAGCAATTTTTTGATGTTCTTCGGCTTCATATTCGCCTAATTCGAACATGTCTCCCAAGATCACCCATTTTTCGTTTTGCTCCTTATCTTTCAAAGCTACGAAGTTCAAAAGGGCAGCCTCCATACTGGAAGGATTGGCATTGTAAAAGTCCTTCACCATTAGGTTAAGCTTTCCTCTTTCGAGTTGTGAACGGTTGTTCGTAGGCTGATAGGATTCTATGCCAGCTTTTATCTCTTCAGCACTAAGGCCAAAGTGGGCGGCAAGGCTTACCGCTATAGCGAGGTTACTAAAGTTGTAAGCGCCGGTGAGCTTCGAATGTATAGCAAAGCCTTGATAGCTTACCTGCACAAAGGAATCCTTACTGTCTAAGGGATAAACTGGGAAATCTGCATCCTCACTAGCACCATAGGTTTTTTGATCAATACCCAGGCTTTTTTCTAACTGGATGGGGTCTTGAATATTTACCCAAGCCATATTGCCGTGTTTACGTAGGTTTTCGAATAATTCACTTTTCCCTTTAATAACTCCTTCAGGTCCACCAAAGCCTTCTAAATGCGCTTTGCCATAGTTGGTGATAAAACCAATATCGGGAATTGAAATAGAGCTGAGAAACTCTATTTCTTTCTGGGCATTTGCCCCCATCTCAATTATCGCAATTTCGGATTGCGGGGCTAAGTTTAAAATCGTGAGGGGAACGCCAATATGGTTGTTGAGGTTTCCTTGGGTAAAGCCTACGTGGTAGCGTGGTGAAAGGGCGGCGGCAACCAATTCCTTACTGGTAGTTTTACCATTACTTCCGGTTAAACCGATGAAAGGAATTTTGAGTTGCTGGCGATGATGTCGAGCCAATTTCTGTAAGGTGTCCAAAGCATCATCAACTAGAATGCAATTGGGGCCATTGAATTCGGCTTCGTCGATTATAGCATAAGTAGCTCCGGATTCTATGGCTTGTTGGGCAAACTTGTTACCGTTAAAGTTTTCTCCTTTTAAGGCGAAGAAAAGCTGGCCGGCCTTAATGTTGCGGGTGTCTGTACTTACCCCTGCGGCCGGCTGATAGACTTGATAGATTTCCTGAATAGTCATAAAAAAACCCTGACTCTTTGGTCAGGGTTAAATATCTTAATTATAACGATATCGTTCAAACTTGTCGTGCTTCGGTTTTTTACCGTATTTGTCACGATCTTCTTCGAGGTTTTGGAATCCTACGCGATCCATAGCGCAGCGGAACCCGATAAAGTCAGTAGACTGATCCTCTTCCAAGAATCGACGGGTTCCAGGACTTAACCAATAGGCGTTGTCTTTCCAGCTACCACCTTTGTAAACGCGAGTAGTATTACCTACTAGGGTAGTGGTTGCGTAATCATACATCATTGGAGTGCCTTCTTCCGTTTCTTGATCGTAGTAGATCGAAGACTGCTTATCACCGTCAATATGGTCGCGGTAATCAGATTTCTTGTAGTTACGACGATTTAAGTTTTCCTCTTCGGTAACCGCACGCTTGGGTAATTCACCGGGTAAAGCAACAATGCTTGAATCAGTTCCATATTGTGGCTCTTGCAATACCTCTAGAGCACCTAAACCTTGGTAGTCTTTGTCCCAGGTTTGGAATTCATTTCCACGGTAAGGGTTTAAGCCACGCATGTCTTCAAGAGAAAGAGGACGGTAAACATCCATTACCCATTCGGCCACGTTTCCAGCCATATCGTATAAACCATAGTCATTTGGAGGGTAAAACTTCACTTGCATTGTTGTCGCAGCTTGGTCATTTAACCAACCACCGGTTCCCATGAAGTCGCCACGGCCACGCTTGAAGTTAGCAAGCATATCACCACGTTGAGCGGACTCTGGATTTCTGGCAGAACCACCATTCCAAGTAAATTTATTAGCATCAACCACACGGTTGTAAATACGGTTCCCTTGGTTGCCGTAGGCCGCGTATTCCCACTCAGCTTCGGTTGGGAGACGATACTTAGGTAAAAGAATACCATCCTCGATACGAACGGGACGTCCTTCTTCACCGTAAGGGCTATTTGGATTGTTATCTTCTAATCCTTTTTTGTTTTGTTGGGTGTATTCACCACTCTTGTAAAGATAAACTTGAGTGTTGAAGTGGTCGGCATCTCTTTGGTCTGGGAATTCGTTGAAAATTCCTTGTTCAATAAGAATGGACTCGTTTACACGGTCGGTACGCCAAGCACAATATTTCATCGCTTGAATCCAGCTTACCCCCACAACAGGGTAGAAGTTGTAAGCAGGGTGACGGAAATAATTCTCTACGTACATCTCATTATAAGAGAGCTCATCACGCCATACAAGGGTGTCTGGTAAGGCGCTGGTAAGAATTTCTGGATAGTAGTCAATATCAAATACACGACGAATCCAGTATAGATATTCGCGGTAATCGGTATTAGTAATTTCATTTTCGTCGAGATAGAAAGACTGCACCGAAACCTTACGAGGGATATTATCCCAGTCTTGGTACACATCCTGCTCAACACGACCCATGGTGAAAGTACCACCCTCTACGAATACAAGACCCGGACCTGTAATTTGTCCTTCGTAATCTGTATTCACGGAGAAACCACCGTTATCGGGGTCATTGTAAGACCAACCGGTCGTGTTACTTGACTCACCACCACAAGCACTTAAAATAAGGGCTCCAATAATGGCAGGGCTAATAGATTTAAAAATGCTTAAACGACTCATAAATGCGAATCTTTAGAACCTAATAACTAGAATTTAGGGCAACTTATTGCCTTAGTACGTTTTCTTGATTGACGACATGGGAATTGATACGAAAGTGAAATTTCGTGCGCACCTCCCAAATTGTTGGCAATACTAGATACCGTATAATCATAACTGTAACCAACGCCCCAGCGACCTTCAAGTGGTGCATAGCCCACTAGAATCACCAATGCATCTGGGTTAACAGTACTACTACGGAAACCTAAACCACCTTTAAAGTCACCTCTTGAGAAAGAAGTGCTAATGGTTAATTGATCAAATTCTCCTTGACGTTGGTACACCACATTAGGAATAATATAATTCTGTAAATCTGTATATAATCTTTTACGCCCCAATGGAATAGTGAATCCCATGTGCGCAGTAAATTTCATTGGTAAACGATCCTGAACAAAGAAAGAGATGTCAGGCTGGGTCATGTGAGCAACCGCTACACCAATGTAAAAGCGCTCGGTATAACCGATTAATCCTGCACTTAAATCAAAAACTCCCACAGTATTGTTTCCTGGCGCAACTTCGGAGGTTTCACGCACGAAACCATAGTAGGGATCAATTTGATCGGGGAAAGTAAAGCTCTCCCAGTCAATCGCAATTTGACGGTAAGTTCCTTGGAAGCCTGCGAGAATACTAAATGAGCGGCTTGCCTTTAAGTGATATGAATAAATCAAGCTCGCGTCGGTAGTTGAATAGGCACCATCACCAGCTTCGTCACGCATAAGCATGAGGCCTAAACCGCCACTTAAGCTTTCCACATATTGATCGTAACTGGCACTATAAGTTTGGTAAACATTTAGAACCGGATACTGATTGCGGTAATTTAGGTTTAAACGCGGGCATTTTGAAACACCAGCAAAGGCTGGGTTCAAGTACATCGGGTTGGCGTAAAATTGACTAAAGTGAGCATCCTGTCCCTGAAGGAATTGGCTGCCCGCCATAGTGAAAATGGCCAATAAGGTTAGTAGTCTTTTATTCATCCTCTCAAGAGAGTTTCGGGCTACAATGATACAAATTCTTAATAACAATTGCTCAATTCGAGCACAGCTAAGAGGCAAAAAAAGCGAATTTTTCAACATTGTATCCTTAGAAACTCATTTTATTGCAATAAAGTATACTTTGCAGGCCCTAACAATAAGAGAGAGTGACTTGCGTTTTTCACTTGCCGGTCAAAGCTGGATATTATGCAGACATACCTTATTAAGCTTTTCTTTTTCATTTTTTCCTTTGGTTTTTTAAGCGCTCAAAATGGAGCCGAATTTCGTCTGGAGTGGCAAGAGCCTCTTAAAGTAGGGGTGGAAGGCCAAGACTTATTACCTCATTTCAAGTCGGCGGATATAGCTCCGCAATGGCGTGGTCTACCCCAATTTTGTAGGACCTTGTCAGCGGCTCACACTGCGGCGGACTCTTTAGTAATGGAAGATTTAAAAGCGGAATTAGTGCCAAGCAATGAACGTAGGGCCTTTGCGGGTTTAAGCCTTCCAAGTCGCTCGGAGTTGGATTTTAAAATTAGTCGCGGCTGGCGTCAAGATGGCGCTTCTTCTTTAAGCTTCTGCCTTTTCCCTTTTTATCAAAGTCAAGGCCAGGTATACCGCGTAAAATCATTTAGTATAAAGCGCATCTCCAACACTTATTCCAAGCCATCACTGGCAAAGCGTTTTAAAAGTCAGACTCCTAGTCCTCTAGCCTCAGGAACTTGGCATAAGTTCAGAATCAGCGAAAGCGGTATTTATAGGATTAGCGCGAGCTTTTTAAGTGATGAAGGTTTATATGAATCAGCAGTTTCCGTAAATGAAATTCGGGTTTTGGCCAATCAGCAGGCTATGCTGCCAGAATCTTTTAATGCAGATCGCCCCCTTTCATTACAGGAACAAGCTATTGAGGTCTATGATTTAAATAATGATGGACTTTTTAATAATAATGACTACCTCTTAGTCTATCTGTTTGGTCCGCATGAATGGAAGTATGACGCTAATAACGATCGCTATAATTATTCCCATAATATTTACCGCGATTACAATTATTGCTTCTTAAGTACTGATGCGGGAACCGCCCCTACGATGCCGGTGAATCCTTCCTTGTCAAATCCTAGTCAGACGGTAACTGCCTTTGACGACTTTGCTTCGGAAGAAGAGGACCTAATTAACCTTGTAGGTACTGGTCGCGAGTGGTTTGGAGACGTATTTGAATTTACCCTTAGTTACAACTACAACTTCAGTTTTGCTAATATTGAGCTTAGTGAACCGGTTAAGCTTTTAGTGGACCTGGTTGGCCGGGTGTCCTCCAATGGAACTGCGGTAAATACGACTTATGGTGCTAGCCAGGTTTTAAGTAATCCGATAACTGCTTATTCGACCTTTGGAAACTATCCCCCTTATGTGGAAAGAAGTTCGCGACGAACCACTTTTAATCCTTTGGGAGATAATATCACCCTAAACTTGACCTTCGATAATAGTTCTAATCCCAGCGGGGTAGCTTGGCTGGATAAAATTGTATTGAACGCTCGACGCAAGCTCGATTTTGCAGGGGCCGGTAATCAAATTCAATTTAGAGATAGTAGATCGGTAGGTCCAAACGAAAGAGTGCGCTTTCAAATTGCAAATGCACCTAATGATATAAGGGTTTGGAAAATTCAACGCATTGGTCAAGCCGAGGCGATGCAGGGAAGCTTAAATAATGGGGTTTTTGAGTTTGTGGCTGATGCTTCGTCCTTAAATGAGTACGTAGCTTTTAGAGGAAGTAATTTTTCGGAACCCACTTATATAGAGACATTAACGCCGATCGATTTACGCAGTATGCCAGTGCCAGAAATGGTGGTAATAAGTCATCCCGACTTTAGGTCAGCGGCCAATGATTTGGCCGATTATCATAGTCAGAGTGGCAATGTAGAAAGTGCCGTGGTTGACGTTAGAGACATTTATAATGAATACGGTTCGGGCGGACAAGACTTAACCGCAATAAGAGATTTTATTAAAGACTTATACGACCGGTCCACGCCTGGTCAATTTAAGTATGTCTTGTTGTTTGGCGATGCATCCTACGATTATAAAGATCGTCTCAATGGCAACAATAATTTTATTCCTACTTGGCAAACCTCCTATAGTTTTTCCTTAGGCTTATCCAGTATTACGGATGATTTCTTCGCTTATATGGATCCGGGAGAGGCTACTAATTTCACAGGTGCCTTTATGGATTTGGGCGTAGGACGTATACCCTGTGATAACTTGAGTCAGGCGCAAAGCTACGTGGCAAAAGTGAAGCGCTATGGTGAGGGTAATGCCCGTTTTGGTGATTGGCGAAATCGCATTTTATTGATGGCTGATGATCCTGATGATTACATCTGGGAGCGGGAGTATTTTGTGCCTCGCTCGGAAGGACTGGCTCGTACCATTCGGGATAAGTCTCCAGCATTTAACGTAGAGAAAATTTACCTAGATGCTTACCAGCAGGAGACCAGCACGGGAAGTCAATCGTATCCCGAAGCAAGATTGGATATGTTCCGGAAAGTCCAACGGGGTTGCTTGGTGACTAATTACATCGGACATGGCGGTGAAATTGGCTTAGCCTCCGAGCGATTATTGCAATTGCAGGATGTAAACAGCTGGACCAATATCGATGCCCTATCCCTGTTTGTAACCATTACCTGTGAGTTTACGCGTTTTGATGATCCTAAGCGAGTTTCTGCAGGAGAACAATTATTACTTAATCCTAATGGGGGCGCAATTGCTTTGTTGTCTACTACTCGTGTGGTGGGCGTGCAGGGTGCAGTTGACCTTAATGATGCGGTTTTTGATACAATTTTGGCCCGACCGAGCGGACAACCGCAAACCTTAGGTGAGATAATTCGCGCCGCAAAGAATGACAACTTTGTACGCTCTCGGTCCACCAAAACTAAGTTCTCCTTAATTGGTGATCCGGCATTAAGATTAGCGATTCCCTATTATGAAGTACATACTACCGAGTTAAACGGAAAACCAATTGCGCAAGCGGCTAACGATACCATAAAGGCCTTGTCTAAAGTTGAGCTCGCCGGTGAATTGAGAGATTTGAATGGCCTTAAGCTTACCGATTTTAACGGTACCTTAAACGTGAGTGTTTACGACAAAGAGCTGCAAAGGAGAACCTTAGTAAATGATGGAATTGGCGCGCCCGTTAACTTTACGGAGAGGTCAAGCTTACTCTACCGCGGTAAAGTTCAAGTGGTAAATGGCGATTTTACCGTAGAGTTTAGAGTTCCTTTGGGTATCAATTACCAGTTTGGTAATGGTAAACTTTCCTACTATGCTTTCGATGCTGCCGGTAATCGAGATGCAGCAGGTTATCACGACACCATTTTGGTAGGAGGCTTTAATGAAAATGCCCCCGATGATAAGCAAGGGCCGGAAATTCGCCTATACATGAACGATGCCTCCTTTGTGAATGGCGGAGTAACTGGTGAAGACCCCTTTATTTATGCCGAATTAATTGACTCGAGCGGAATAAACACCGTAGGTAATGGGGTGGGACAGGATTTAAGAGCTGTGTTAAACAATCAGAGTGATAAGCCTTATATCCTCAATGAGTTTTACGAGGCGGATTTAAATAGCTATAAAAGTGGCAGTTTGCGTTATCAGCTCTTTGATTTAGAGCCTGGTGCCTATCAGCTTAATCTGCGAGCCTTTGATATTTACAACAATCCATCACAGGCCACTACCGAATTTATAGTTTCCGAATCAGCTGAACTAGCCTTGAGCAGGGTTTTAAATTACCCTAATCCTTTTACTACTTATACTGAGTTTCAATTCGAGCATAATCGGGCTAACCAAGCTCTAGAGGTGCAGGTGCAGATTTTTACGGTTTCGGGGACCTTAGTTAAAACGATTAATCAAAGTGTACAGAGTTTTGGGAATCGCGTTACCGGAATTGCCTGGGACGGTTTAGACGACTTTGGGGATAAAATTGGTAAAGGCGTTTATGTATATCGAGTTAAGGTTCGCTCCTTGGCCGATAACTCTACCGATGATGTATACGAAAAGCTAGTGGTGCTTCGTTAGAGCTCCGTTTATATTTAAAGACTATTTTTGCCCACCAAATACGACATGATGAAGTACTTTCTGCCGCTTTTAATCTTGATTTTTAGTTCCTTAGGGATGAAGGCCCAGTTTGGTGGCCTTGAAGGCGATGGTGATTATTTTAATTCGCTTCGGACCATTTCGGTGGCAGTGCCAATTATTGCAGTGTCCCCAGATGCTAGAGCGGGAGGAATGGGAGATGTAGGAGCCGCGACACTACCTGATGCTAATGCGGTGTATTGGAATACGGCCAAGCTGGCTTTTCTTGAAGATGGAGCACGTACCTTGTCAATGAGTTATACTCCTTGGCTGAATAAACTGGTAAATGATATCAATTTAGCGCATTTATCCTATGCATTTAAGTTCGATGATCGTCAGGGTTTAGCTTTGGCTATGCGCTATTTTTCTTTAGGTGAGATTAATTTTCGTGATGAACAAAATACCCCTCAAGGTACGGGTCAGCCTTATGAGCTCACCCTTAATGCCGGCTATGGACTAAAGCTTAGTGAGTACTTTAGTATGGGCGTAGGATTGCGTTTTATTTACAGCGACCTAACTAATGGACTGCAAACGGCAGGGATTGAAACCACCCCCGGTTCTTCACTGGCTGCCGACTTAGGCTTTTACTATCAAAGCAGAAGATTTCCCATGGGTGGTGGTCAATACCAAAGCTTTAGTGCGGGATTAAATATTTCTAATGTTGGTGGCAAGATTTCTTATGGTAGCTCTCAAGAATCGGCCGACTTTTTACCAGCAAATATGCGATTGGGAGGTGCTTATCACTACGAGATTGATCGCTACAATAAGGTTTCCTTTTACGCCGATGCTAATAAATTACTAGTTCCAACTCCACCTATTCGCGATAATAATGGTGAGGTAATTGCGGGTGTGGATGATAATGTTTCGGCATTTGCTGGGGTTTTCCAATCTTTCAGCGACGCACCTGGTGGTTTGAGTGAGGAGTTTGAAGAAATAAACTTTAACATCGGAGCCGAATACTGGTACGACAACAAATTTGCCTTTAGAGGTGGATATCAGTTTGAGGATCCAGAAAAAGGTTATCGTCAATACTACACGATTGGTTTAGGAATCCAGTACAACGTATTCGGGCTAGATTTTGCTTATTTAATACCCGCTTCTAGTCTAGTGCGAAGTCCTTTAGAAAACACTCTGCGCTTTACCCTGTTGTTTAATTTTGAACAAGCGCAAGATTAATTGAAAGAAGATTATTCCAAAATCGAGGTTACCTGTTCTCTTGTACCTCAATCCTTTGATGAGCTTAAAAGCCGTGAGCTAGCCCTGGTTTTAAAGGCCAAGCAGGCCAGAGTTACCAGTCATTCGCCCTACAGTAATTACAGTGTTGGGGCAGCCTTATTATTAGGTAATGGTGAAATCGTAAGTGGCTCCAATCAAGAAAATGCTGCCTATCCCAGCGGACTATGTGCCGAGCGAACCACTATGTTTGCGGCCGGAGCTTTGTATCCGGGTGTCAATTTTGAAGTACTGGCAGTGGCCATCCCCGATACAGCCGAAAATTTACCTTCTCCATGTGGAGCCTGCTTACAAGTGATGGCTGAGTATCAATTTAAACAAGAGTCACCATTAAAAATTCTCTTGATTCATCCCCGAGAAGATATTGTATACGTGGCTGATAAGCTTCAGCAAATGTTGCCTTTTGCATTTAATCAAAGTCATTTGCCAAAGAAGTAAGAGGCTGGAAGCTTTTTATATAAATTTGCCAGTTCATAGAGATTAGAAACATGCCAAAGAAAAAGATCACCAAAAGCGTATACCTCAAATGGTATGAGGATATGTTATTCTGGAGAAAGTTTGAGGATAAAGCTGCAGCGCTCTATATCCAGCAGAAGATTCGCGGTTTTTTACACCTATATAATGGTCAGGAAGCAGTCTTAGCTGGTTCGGTGTTTGCCATGGAGGAAAATGATCGCATGATAACAGCTTATCGTAACCACGTACAACCGATTGCTTTGGGTGTAGATCCCAAGAAAATCATGGCCGAACTTTGCGGTAAGGTGGGGGGTACTTCCCAGGGAAATGGTGGATCGATGCACATGTTCTCAAAGGAACATAACTTCTTTGGTGGCCATGGTATTGTAGGGGGACAGATTCCTCTAGGAGCTGGTTTAGCTTTCGCTGATAAATATTTAGAAACAGGTGCAGTAACCCTAACTTATATGGGAGATGGTGCGGTTCGTCAAGGTTCTTTCCACGAAACCTTAAACCTAGCGATGCTATGGAACCTGCCAGTAGTTTTTATTATTGAGAATAATGGTTATGCAATGGGTACTTCAGTAGAGCGTACCGCTAACCATACTGATATTTACAAATTGGGCTTGGGTTATGAAATGCCTTGTGAGCCAGTAGACGGAATGGACCCGGTAGCCGTATACAATGCAGTTCAAGAGGCCGCAGACCGAGCACGTTCGGGTGGCGGACCTACTTTATTGGAAATGCGTACTTATCGTTATAAAGGACACTCGATGTCGGATGCCCAACATTACCGTACTAAGGATGAGGTGGCCGAGTATCAGAAAAAGGATCCGATAGGTATAGTTGAAAAAATCATTAAGGATAAGAAATATGCTTCCGCGAAGGAGCTGGAAGCAATAGAGTCCAGGGTTAAGGATTTAGTAAACGATTGTGTGAAATACGCGGATGAGTCTGAATTCCCGACGGCAGACAATTTATATAAGAATGTCTACATCCAAGACGACTATCCATTCATTAAAACATTCTAAAAGAGCTATCAAATGGCTGAAGTAGTTACAATGCCGCGCCTGAGCGACACCATGGAAGAAGGTACCGTTGCAAAGTGGCATAAGCAGATTGGAGATAAAGTTGAAGAAGGAGATCTTTTAGCCGAGATCGAAACCGATAAAGCCACCATGGAGTTTGAAGCTTTTCAGGAGGGGGTTTTATTACATATTGGAGTTGAAGAAGGCAATACTGCACCGGTTGATTCGATTCTGGCTATTTTAGGTGAAAAAGGAGAAGACATTAGCAGCTTATTAGAAGGCGGCAGTGATTCTTCTTCAGACGCAAGTCCTAAGGAGGAAGAAAAGAAAGATGAAGCGGCTCCAGAAGAAAAGGAAACTGCATCAACACCGGAAAGCACTAGCACCTCAAATGGTGATCGTATCAAGGCTTCCCCATTAGCCAAAAAACTGGCGGAGGAGAAAGGAATTGATATTGCAAAAATATCCGGTAGTGGCGAAGGTGGACGTATCGTGAAACGCGACATTGACAATTATAAGTCAGAAGCAGCAGCACCGGCACCAAGCTCTCAAGCCAGTTTGGCTTCAGCTGGAGCAGCGCCAAGTGGATTGTCTTATGACGAAGTTCCGGTTAGCCAAATGCGTAAAACCATTGCGCGCCGCTTAAGTGAGTCTAAGAATTCGGCTCCACACTTCTACCTTACTTTGGATATTGATATGGACAATGCCATTGAGGCACGGAAGAAGATTAATGCAATTGCGGAGCAAAAGATATCTTTCAATGATTTCGTAATTAAAGCCGCGGCAGTTGCGCTTAAGCAGCACCCCGTAATTAATTCGAGTTGGGCGGGTGATACGATCCGTCGTAATCATGATATCAATATTGGTATGGCCGTGGCGGTAGACGAAGGTCTATTAGTACCGGTAATCCGACATGCTGATCAAAAAGGTCTGTCTACTATTAATAAAGAGGCCAAAGAATTTGCCGGGAAGGCTCGCGATAAGAAGTTGCAGCCCCAGGAGTGGGAAGGTAATACCTTTACCATTTCTAATTTAGGCATGTTTGGTATCGAGGAATTTACGGCGATTATTAATGCCCCTGATGCATGCATTATGGCCGTTGGCGGTATTAAGCAAGTGCCAGTAGTTAAAGAAGGCGCAGTGGTACCTGGAAATGTTATGAAGGTAACCTTAAGTTGCGATCACCGTGTGGTGGATGGCGCTAGCGGGGCGGCTTTCTTACAGACCTTCAAAGGGATTCTAGAGAATCCGCTTAATATGTTATTGTAATAGATACCAGTATATTTAAGGCCTCGGTTTTACCGGGGCTTTTTTATTTAATATAGTATGGAAATAGTAATTACAGGCGCGAGCAGGGGTATTGGTCGCGAAATGGCTTTGCAGTTTGCACAATTAGGTCATTCCGTTTGGGCTCTGGCTCGTAATAAGGAAGCCTTGACGGAGCTCGAGCAAGAGGAGGCTAAGATAAAAGCACTTCCTATTGATATTAATGATCTTTCTGTAGCGATTGATACCTTGGTAGAAAAGCTTCCCGAGATCGACCTTCTAATCCATAATGCAGCCGCATTTATTAATAAGCCTTTCCGGCAGATGGCTTATGAGGATATGCACTCCGTGTATCACACCAATGTTTATGTGCCCTACTTTATAACTCAAGGTCTTCTTGATAAATTAAAACCGGGTTCTCAAGTTTTGGCCATTTCAAGTGTTGGCGGAGTAGGGGGCTCTTTAAAGTTTCCCGGACTTTCGGTTTACAGTAGTTCTAAGGGTGCATTAAACATTATAGTAGAATGTTTAGCCGAAGAGTTAAAGGAAGAAGGGATAATTGTTAATGGTTTGGCCCTCGGCTCGAGTGCTACGGAAATGTTTAAAGCCGCCTTTCCCGACTTGGAAGCAGCAAGTGAACCGGCGGATATGGCCCGTTTTATCCTCAATTTTGCTACCAATGCGCCAGGTTTGGTAAATGGAAAGGTATATTCTGTGAGTTCTCAGAACCCCTAGCTTAAATTATTCTAGCGCAATATCAGTCACTTGCGCTCTTGTATAAGAAAAATGTTCACTACCGTTTGTTGAAATGTAAAGGCGTAGTATATTTGCCGCCCGTTTCCGCACAAGGAAACAATGTTCTTAAAACGGTTGGAAAAAATTACGAAAGGTTTATTGTGAGTAAAAAAACTCACCGTATATTTGCCGACCCGTTTCGAGCGAAATGGGGTTTTGAGAAAAGTTCTTGTAAATAGTTTGGTTTAGTGAATAAAAGAGTTTAAAACACTGTTTTTGAGCTAATTACAAACTTCAATAATTTTTTTCAAAATTGTTTTGTGGTAAAGAAAATGTATATACATTTGCAGCCGCAAAAAACGCGAGAGAAGTTCTTTAAAATATTGATAAGAGAAAGCAAAACAAGGTAAAATGAAGCTCGTCAATTTGGGCATTATGGATACAAATGATCTTACAACGGAGAGTTTGATCCTGGCTCAGGATGAACGCTAGCGGCAGGCCTAACACATGCAAGTCGAACGGTAACAGTTCCTTCGGGAAGCTGACGAGTGGCGCACGGGTGCGTAACGCGTATGCAACCTACCTTTATCAGGGGAATAGCCCGGAGAAATTCGGATTAATGCCCCATAGTATTACTGATTGGCATCTATTAGTAATTAAAGCTTCGGCGGATAAAGATGGGCATGCGTCCTATTAGTTAGTTGGTGAGGTAACGGCTCACCAAGACAGCGATAGGTAGGGGGCCTGAGAGGGTGATCCCCCACACTGGTACTGAGATACGGACCAGACTCCTACGGGAGGCAGCAGTGAGGAATATTGGTCAATGGACGAAAGTCTGAACCAGCCATGCCGCGTGCAGGATGACGGCCCTATGGGTTGTAAACTGCTTTTATACAGGAATAAACCACCGAACGTGTTCGGTGCTGAAGGTACTGTAAGAATAAGGATCGG
This sequence comes from uncultured Flavobacteriales bacterium, assembly GCA_913055685.1. Lineage (GTDB taxonomy): Bacteria > Bacteroidota > Bacteroidia > Flavobacteriales > Schleiferiaceae > Croceimicrobium. The sequence continues at coordinate 96,498 of CAJXKC010000001.1, read as the reverse complement.
CTAACTCCGTGCCAGCAGCCGCGGTAATACGGAGGATCCAAGCGTTATCCGGATTCATTGGGTTTAAAGGGTCCGCAGGCGGGATATTAAGTCAGTGGTGAAAGCCGGCAGCTTAACTGTCGAACTGCCATTGATACTGGTATTCTTGAGTGTAGTTGAAGTAGGCGGAATAAGTCATGTAGCGGTGAAATGCATAGATATGACTTAGAACACCGATTGCGAAGGCAGCTTACTAAGCTATTACTGACGCTCATGGACGAAAGCGTGGGGAGCGAACAGGATTAGATACCCTGGTAGTCCACGCCGTAAACGATGATCACTCGCTGTTGGCAATATACAGTCAGCGGCCAAGCGAAAGCATTAAGTGATCCACCTGGGGAGTACGCTCGCAAGAGTGAAACTCAAAGGAATTGACGGGGGCCCGCACAAGCGGTGGAGCATGTGGTTTAATTCGATGATACGCGAGGAACCTTACCTGGGCTTAAATGCAGAACGACAGACTGGGAAACCGGTTTTTCTTCGGACGTTTTGCAAGGTGCTGCATGGTTGTCGTCAGCTCGTGCCGTGAGGTGTCGGGTTAAGTCCCATAACGAGCGCAACCCCTATTCTTAGTTGCCAGCGGTTCGGCCGGGGACTCTAAGAAAACTGCCCGCGCAAGCGGTGAGGAAGGTGGGGATGACGTCAAATCATCACGGCCCTTACGTCCAGGGCCACACACGTGCTACAATGGTGTTGACAGAGGGCAGCTATACTGCGAAGTAATGCTAATCCCAAAACAACATCTCAGTTCGGATTGGAGTCTGCAACTCGACTCCATGAAGCTGGAATCGCTAGTAATCGCGCATCAGCCATGGCGCGGTGAATACGTTCCCGGGCCTTGTACACACCGCCCGTCAAGCCATGGAAGCTGGGGGTGCCTGAAGTCGGTCACCGCAAGGAGCTGCCTAGGGTAAAACCAGTAACTGGGGCTAAGTCGTAACAAGGTAGCCGTACCGGAAGGTGCGGCTGGAACACCTCCTTTTAGAGTAAAAAAGAGTGATGTCATAAATAGATGACTTCATTTTACCGCTTTTTCTTATTAAACTTTTTTTTTCTGGAGTTCCGTTCAGAATTTAACCAGTCCCGTAGCTCAGCTGGTTAGAGCGCTACACTGATAATGTAGAGGTCCGCAGTTCAAGTCTGCGCGGGACTACCAAATAGAAAATCCGTCCGTTGGGGACACCAAGAGGTTTCGGTTCAAGTCCGAGATTTTCACTATTCAAAACTGGGACAATCATCAAACTACGGTTTGTTGGTTAGAAGGTTTTGATCTTCGTGGAAGACGAAGAAAGTTCTTTGACATATTGAGAGTGAATACATGAGATCGAGGGTAAACTAGAGATAGTTTACTACGTAATAGACATTTAAAAAGCGAATAAGGGCGTACGGCGGATGCCTAGGCTTCTAGAGGCGATGAAGGACGTGACAAGCTGCGATAAGCTTCGGGGAGGTGCACATAACCTTTGATCCGGAGATTTCCGAATGGGACAACCCAGCATGTTGAAGACATGTTACCCGAAAGGGGGCGAACCCAGGGAACTGAAACATCTAAGTACCTGGAGGAAGAGAAAATAATAATGATTCCCAAAGTAGTGGCGAGCGAAATGGGAAGAGCCCAAACCAATGTTGTTTCGGCAATATTGGGGTTGTAGGACCACGACATCGATTGCTCAACGAATTAGAATGAATTGGAAAGTTCAACCATAGAGGGTGATAGTCCCGTATAGGTAAGTTCGAGTTAATGGTAGTGGTATCCTGAGTAGCGCGGGACACGTGAAATCCTGTGTGAATCTGTCAGAACCATCTGATAAGGCTAAATACTCCTAGAAGACCGATAGTGCACTAGTACCGTGAGGGAAAGGTGAAAAGTACCCTGAATAAGGGAGTGAAATAGTACCTGAAACCGTACGCCTACAAGCGGTCGGAGCAGACTTGTTCTGTGACGGCGTGCCTTTTGCATAATGATCCTACGAGTTACTCCTCACTAGCGAGGTTAATCCGTTGAGCGGAGCAGCCGAAGCGAAAGCGAGTCTGAATAGGGCGCTTAGTTAGTGGGGGTAGACGCGAAACCCGGTGATCTACCCATGGCCAGGTTGAAGCTCTGGTAACACAGAGTGGAGGACCGAACCAGTTGACGTTGAAAAGTCTTTGGATGAGCTGTGGGTAGGGGTGAAAGGCTAATCAAACTGGGAAATAGCTCGTTCTCCCCGAAATGCATTTAGGTGCAGCCTCAAGTTTAGTTTAGTAGAGGTAGAGCGACTGGTTGGATGCGGGGGCTTCACCGCCTACCAAATCCTGTCAAACTCCGAATGCTACTAAATATACTTGGGAGTGAGGGCATGGGTGCTAAGGTCCTTGTCCGAGAGGGAAACAACCCAGACTATCTGCTAAGGCCCCCAAATGTATGCTAAGTTGATCAAACGTGGTCTGATTGCTTTGACAGCTAGGATGTTGGCTTGGAAGCAGCCATTCATTTAAAGAGTGCGTAACAGCTCACTAGTCGAGCGATCGGGCGTGGATAATAATCGGGCATTAAGCATACTGCCGAAGCAATAGCATCGAAAGATGGGTAGGGGAGCATTCTAGTTGCGCTGAAGGTGAACTGTGAGGTTTGCTGGAGCGGCTAGAAAAGAAAATGTAGGAATAAGTAACGATAAAGCAGGCGAGAAACCTGCTCACCGATAGACTAAGGTTTCCTGAACAACGCTAATCGGTTCAGGGTTAGTCGGGACCTAAGGCGAACCCGAATGGGGTAGTCGATGGAAAACGGGTTAATATTCCCGTACTTGTGTATACTGCGATGGGGTGACGGAGTAGTGAAAGTCCTGCGTACTGACGGAATAGTACGTTGAAGCCAGTAGATATAGGCACTGTAGGTAAATCCGCAGAGCTTGTCGAAGGTGATAGTACTCGGAGTCTTCGGATGAAGAGATATGGACCTAATCAGACTTCCAAGAAAAACCTCTAAGCTTCAGGTATACACGACTCGTACCGTAAACCGACACAGGTAGTCAAGGAGAGAATCCTAAGGTGCTCGAGTGATTCATGGCTAAGGAACTAGGCAAAATAGCCTCGTAACTTCGGGAGAAGAGGCGCCTCTGGCAACAGAGGCCGCAGTGAAAAGGCCCAGGCGACTGTTTATCAAAAACACAGGACTCTGCTAAATCGAAAGATGATGTATAGGGTCTGACACCTGCCCGGTGCCGGAAGGTTAAGAGGAGATGTTATCTTCGGAGAAGCATTGAATTGAAGCCCCGGTAAACGGCGGCCGTAACTATAACGGTCCTAAGGTAGCGAAATTCCTTGTCGGGTAAGTTCCGACCTGCACGAATGGTGCAACGATCTGGGCACTGTCTCAGCCATGAGCTCGGTGAAATTGTAGTCTCGGTGAAGATGCCGAGTACCCGCAATGGGACGAAAAGACCCCGTGAACCTTCACTACAGCTTAGTATTGACTTCGGATAAACAATGTGTAGGATAGGTGGGAGACGTTGAAGCAGCATCGCCAGGTGTTGTGGAGTCGTCCTTGAAATACCACCCTTTGTTTATTTGAAGCCTAACCTCGCAAGAGGGACAGTGCTTGGTGGGTAGTTTGACTGGGGTGGTCGCCTCCAAAAGAGTAACGGAGGCTTCTAAAGGTACCCTCAGCACGCTTGGTAACCGTGCGTAGAGTGCAATGGCATAAGGGTGCTTAACTGTGAGACCTACAAGTCGATCAGGTGCGAAAGCAGAGCATAGTGATCCGGTGGTTCCGTATGGAAGGGCCATCGCTCAAAGGATAAAAGGTACTCCGGGGATAACAGGCTGATCTCCCCCAAGAGCTCACATCGACGGGGGGGTTTGGCACCTCGATGTCGGCTCGTCACATCCTGGGGCTGGAGAAGGTCCCAAGGGTTGGGCTGTTCGCCCATTAAAGTGGCACGCGAGCTGGGTTCAGAACGTCGCGAGACAGTTCGGTCTCTATCTATTGCGGGCGTTAGAAATTTGAAGGGAGCTGACTTTAGTACGAGAGGACCGAGTCGGACGAACCTCTAGTGTACCTGTTGTGGCGCCAGCTGCATCGCAGGGTAGCTATGTTCGGATGAGATAAGCGCTGAAAGCATATAAGCGCGAAACTCGCCCTAAGATGAGATTTCTTTTAAGGGTCGTTCGAGATCAGGACGTTGATAGGCTACAGGTGTAAAGGCAGTAATGTCATAGCCGAGTAGTACTAATTACCCGTAAGCTTTTAAATGCAGGTCTCATGTATTCATCCACTCTCTATATGTCGATCGTATTAACGATTTATGGTGACTATGGCAGTGGGGATCACCTCTTCCCATCCCGAACAGAGTAGTTAAGCCCACTAGCGCAGATGGTACTAGGGTAACACCTGGGAGAGTATGTCGTCGCCAATCTTTATCCAAGCCTCTCCGTTTAGCGGAGAGGCTTTTTTGTTTCTATACCTCTAAGACGGCAATTTCAAAAGTCTACGATCGTTCTATTCCTAGCCTTTTGGGGAAATCCATCCTGCAATCTTTAAGGCTTTTAAGCTACCTTCGCGAAATGTTGAAAAAGCTAATTTTCTTACTTATCCTTGGAGGAAGTCTCCTGGCGCAAAAGCCCATAGGCGATGCAGATCGAATTAGCTTTAGCCACCAGTATAAGTACTTGGGGCAAAATGACTACTACTTTATAGATACCAGCCTTTCCAGGCTCAATTGGTACCATCAATTAAACAATGCTCAGCGCGACGATTTTGGTCAGCTTAGCCTTAGTAATTTAGGTGCCGCTCGAAATAATCTACTCCTTCCTAATGCAGAGGATTTCTGGACTCATCAATCGATGGGACCCTATCAAGCTTATTTTTTGAGGCAAAGCCAAATTCCTTTTTATCACGTGCGTTCGCCATTAACGGAAGCGCATTATTTGAGTGGATATGAAAGGGGACAGCTCTTTAGTATTCTCCATAGTCAAAACATCAATAAACGCTGGAACTTCGCCTTACAGTACAAGCGATTGAATAGCCTGGGATTTTATGATCATCAGCAAAATAAACAGGCCAATTTCACCTTTAGCACCGCTTATCAGTCTAAGAATGGTATATATCAAGCTAAAGCATATGTTTTAAGTGAGAAACTGGACCTGCAAGAAAATGGCGGAATTAGCGAAGATTCGCTCTTTACCGATAACTTGCAAAGCACGCGTGTTTTATTTACAACGCGCTTAAGTTCGGATCAAAGGATACTTTATCATCGTGATATTTGGCTGGATCAGAAAATTGATTTCTACAAGCTATTTAGTAGGAAGCCGGTTGTAAAGGACACTTTAGACTCGCTTGCCGCGCTTCCTGAGCCAAGGGTTCGACCACAGATTTTACTGGGTCACCAATTTCGTTACAACAGACATGCTCAGGTCTACCAGGGCTTTACTAATAATGTCTATCAGAACTATTATTACCAGCAGGATGCAAATTACCGCGATTCTATGGCGGTGGCCACTTACACCAATAAAGTCTATCTAGAAACCGAATTTGGCGACACATCCAAGTTTAACTTACATGCAGCGGCAGTTCATCAGCTTTTTGAACATAGTAATGCCGATCGTTTTGAAGTGAATGGTCAGCACTTGGGAGTTGAAGCTAGTTTGAAAGGTAATTATAAAGACTACTTCGAGTTGCAGGCGCAGGCCTCTTATATTTTAAATGGGCCTTTCGCCAATAATCTCGAGCTGCAGGCTTATGCTGAAGGGAAACTCTACAAAAGCTTTCGAGGCTTTGCAGAGTACCGAATCAAAAACAAATTACCTGACTTTTATGAGCAGGCATATTTGGGGAATAATGTGCGTTGGAATTCACAATTGGATCCAATTCTGAGCAATGAACTTCGTTTTGGTCTGCGCTGGCAAAAGGAGAATTTCTTGCGCCTTCGTACTTTTACTGCTTCTAACTATACCTATTTCGATAGCACGGCTACGCTTGCAGTAGCACCAGAGATTGTGGCTTATCAGAGCATTGATTTGGTTCAGAACTTCGACTTTTGGTCATGGCTGCACTTCGACAATCAATTATCCTATCAAGTGGCCCTTGGAGGTAGCGAGTACTTGCCCTTGCCAGAATTAGTGAACCGACACTCTCTGTATTTTGAATTTGATTTATTTAAGGGCGCGCTGAAGGTTTTAACTGGAGTCGAAGGGCGTTATTTCTCTAGCTTTAATAGTCCCTCTTATCTGCCGGCGACCGGTCGTTTTTATTTGGCCGAGGAATATCCCATAGGCGATTATTGGATTGTTGATGCCTTTGTGCACTTTAAAGTGGCCAAGGCTATATTCTTTCTAAAGACGGAGAACATAACTGAGGGCATTAGCCCTTATAATTATTGGGCAGCACCGCATTATCCTCTTAATGACCGGGTTTTCCGTTTTGGGATTAACTGGCGATTCTTTAACTAGGTCTTCTGCGGCTTTTTCCTAGCCGCAGGAAAAAGGATATTATTTAAGATTAAGCGATAGCCCGGAGATTGAGGGTAAAGCTCTAATTCGGTTTTAGGATCGCCTACACGATGCTGATAATCTTCAGGGTCATGTCCTCCGTAGAAGGTCCAGGTGCCCTGTCCCATTTCACCATGGATATAACGCGCTTCTCCGGCGGCTTTAAACTCGCCAAGAATAAGCACATCACTCTTAATAAGGTCTCTTCTAAAAGCGGTGGTCTGCCCCATGAAGCCCTTTACCACTCTTACGTGGTTTTGAGTTAACATGGTGGGAACAATATCCCATTTAGCAGAAAATTCAAAAAGGCTAAAAAAGTCATTTTCGGGTTTAACCTTTCGAATGTTGGTTACATCGATATCGCTAAACTCATATACATTCGGATTTTGCACCAAGCGAAAATCTTTAAAGGCAAAGCTACGGGAGTAATCAAGCTTATTTTGATAATTAGGTTCGGAAGGGTCTCCATCAAACATAGGTTCGCAAATGTCTACTCCTACCGAAGCTAAGGCAATATCATAGCTATCGGTGGCCGAGCACATCGCAAATAAAAAGCCCCCCCCAATGGTGTACTCCCTTATTTTCTCCGCGACAGCACTTTTCAACTGACTAACTTTAGCGTAGCCCAATTTTTTCGCTAAGGACTCTAGGTCCCTTTTTTGCTCGATATACCAAGGTGCATTGCGAAAGGCGGCATAAAAGCGACCGTACTGCCCAGTAAAATCTTCATGATGTAGGTGCAGCCAATCGTAACGTGGCAAGAGATCATTCAGCACCTCTTCATCGTAAACAATGTCGTAAGGAATTTCGGCATAGCTAAGCACCAAGGTTACGGCATCGTCCCAGGGTTGTTTGCCTTTTGGGGAGTAGACCGCGATTTTGGGTGCGTTTTCTAGTTTAACGATTGATTGGTTTAGCGCCGGACTACTAATTTCTTTTCGGATGGCTTGGGCTTGGCCATCGCTAATAAGCTCGAAGCTAACATTGCGAATCCGGCATTCCAGTTTAATTTCCTCTACGAATGTTAACATGAAACTACCGCCACGGTAATTTAAAAGCCATTCCACTTCCACGCCCCGTTCAAGGGCGTAATAGGCAATCCCATAAGCCTTTAGGTGTTCCTTCTGCCCCTCGCTATCCATGGGGATGAGCATAGTAATGGCTTGAGCGCTAAAAGCACTTAAAATTAAAAATAGACTTAGGAAATATCTAGAAAGGTATGTCATCTTCATTGTAGGATCCTGAACCATAATCATCATTTTCACTACCGCCTCCGCCAAGGAAGGAATCGCTATTAATGCGGGATTCGAGAATCATAGGGCCGTCGCTCACATCTTCCAAATCGGAGAAACGGGCCATCGAGCCTTCAAAGCGAAGTCGTACATCTGCCAAGCTACCATTACGGTGTTTAGCGATAATAAGTTCTGCTTTGCCCTCGGCTGGGTCTCCATCGCGGAAAGTTTCAATATCGTAGTACTCCGGACGGTAAATGAAGCAAACGATATCTGCATCTTGCTCAATTGCTCCCGATTCACGAAGGTCGGAGAGTTGGGGACGCTTGTCACCTGCTCTTGATTCCACCGCACGGCTCAACTGGGAAAGAGCAATAACCGGAACATTCAATTCCTTGGCAATACTCTTTAATGAACGGGAGATAGTGGAGATTTCTTGTTCGCGGTTACCCTGACCTTTTTGCCCGCCGACAGTCATTAATTGCAAGTAGTCGATAATGATCATTCCTACCTTGTGCTGTGCTACTAATCGACGGCATTTCGCTCTTAAATCGAATACCGAAAGGGCAGGGGTGTCATCAATAAAGAGGGGGGCATTTTCTAAAGCACGTACTTTAGTTAATAATTGCTGCCACTCCACATCGTCTAAGGTGCCTTTCCTTAGTTTCTCTGAACTAAGTCCCGTTTCACTTGATATTAAACGGGTAATAAGCTGTACTGCGGCCATTTCCAGAGAGAACACCGCCACAGGAGTTTTATGGTCAATGGCCATATTACGGGCCATGGATAATACAAAAGCCGTTTTACCCATACCAGGTCGTGCGGCCAGAATAATTAAATCGGAAGGTTGCCAGCCAGCGGTAATACGGTCCAGTTCGGTAAAACCACTAGGCACCCCACTAAGGCCTTCTTTTTTCGAGATTTCTTCGATACGTTCAATCGCCTCTTTAATTAAGTCCTTGGCACTTTCGTAGTTCTTAACCACATTGCTGTGGGCTACCTCAAAAAGGTCTTGTTCGGCCTCGTCTAATAAATCAAAGACATCGGTGGTTTCATCAAAACTCTTATCGATGATATTGCTGGCCACCCGAATCATTTCACGCTGAATGTGCTTTTGCACGATTACTCGGGCGTGGTATTCGGAGTGCGCGGATGAGGAAACTTTATTACTTAACTCGATAAGGTAATGTTCGCCTCCGGCAGCATCGAGCTCAGCATTTTTTCTTAGCTCATTGGCAACGGTAAGGATATCTACCGGTTCACTTCTACCAAAAAGTTCCTTGACAGTTTTAAAAATCAAACCGTGTTGGGGTTTGTAAAAACTTTCCGGACTTAGGATATCAATAACGGCATTAATAGCCGCGTTATCAATTAGCACCGCGCCTAATACCGCCTCTTCAAAACCAATTACCTGAGGTGGTACTCGGCCCTGATCTAAAGCAACTACTGATTGCTTTTTACTAGGGGTATAAGAATTTTGCGGACTTTTGTTGCTATCCATATTTTGCTACAAGTAATAAATTGGCAGAGCCTGTAAAAATAAAGATTGTATTGAGTTTAGAGCAATCAATTAAAGCTTCTTTTACATACTTCTTGCTAGCCTTAATGATGCTGGCTTGTAGGAAGGAGGAACCGGTTTATCCAAGTCTCAATTTAGACCGGCAAGGGCTTAGTTCCTCCTATCGTTATAAAGATACCTTGCGCTTAAATTTTAGGGCTAGCAATGCCAGTTCCTACCAAATTAGAGTCTTGCAGGGTGCCCGGGTATTTCCGGTGGCTCAACGATTGATTTACCAGGACGGAAGCGATTTTGAAGTGGAGCTCTATTTCAATGATCCCTATTTTCCTACCGGAAATTATGATTTGCGTATTCAAGCTTTTAATGGTGAAAATGGGGTTTCTACCTTCTTTGAGTTTTCCTATCAAGAGTTGGCTTTAGGGTATCGAGGCTACGCCCTTTTGGGTGCTACCAAACTGAGTATCGAGGATGACAATGGTGTGAAGACCGATTATCCCTTGAATAAGGCTTATGATCAGGTGATGGTTTCTTCTCGTGATTCTTTAGTTTATTTAGCGGCCTATAGGGATGAAAACTTGGCGGTTTATGATCTAAAGGACTTGAGCTTTTTAAGTGACTTTCCTTTGCCTGCGCCGGTTGGTTCCAAATCTTATCATGACTTTATTAAAACCGATCGAGGCCTCTTTGCCTTGCAAACAGACGGAGATATCAAATATTACCAAGGGGGGACGGTCCTTAATGCCATTTCGGTGGATAATGGCCTTGGCATACAAGCGCGCACCGGGGCGTGGCTTGGAAATCGATTGGCAGCAGTATTGAGCACGCCTAGTGGAGCTAATCCAGAATTAGTAGTGTTTAACTCTGATCTTAATGGAATTTTATCGAGCTACCCACTCAATGATCCCAATGCTGATTTGGTGAAGTTAGAAGAAGATGTAGTCGGGGTTTTTGAAACCATCAACGGACAGTTGCGGTTCTCGACTTATACAATTAGTACCGGAATTTTTGACCTTGAGTTTAGTGCTGCGATTGGACCGGTACGCGAGGCTTGCTATGCCAATACTTCGCCAGATGTAGATTTACTACTTTTTGCTACTGATACAAATTTTTATTCCTATCAATTAGCCTCGCTGAATCCTCCTTCATTGGATCAGAATATTGCCCCTAAAAATTTTCGATTTGATCGATTGGCCGAGGTTTTATTCCTGCAAAATGGCAACTTTGTTCAGGTTTATGTTTCTCCTGGAAATCTGAGTTTTGCCACCAGCTTTTCGGGAAGCCTAAAGGACTTTGATATACTTTACAATAAATAATATGCGCAGTTTCTTCTTATCCCTTGTTCTAATGCTGTCTTCTTTTGAAATAGGAGCTCAGGCCCTAGTTCCATTAGATACCCTAGTTCAGTTCGCTAGCACCGATGAACTTCAGGCTAGTAGCGAAAGTCTGCGGCTTTACAATCCCAATTCTTATCCAATAGAAATTAATGCGGTAGATCGATTTGACTTTTATGGCAATAAAGTCTTTTCGGTGAGCGACTCAGCTTTTTTGGTTTTACCTGGCGATACCTTTAGTTTAAGCCTAAGCTTTGCGCCGGAGCATAATCTTATGCATAAGCAGGCCCTTATTTTTAAGTCCAATTCTGGCTTCGGACATACGGCTGTTTCCGTACAAGGGCAGGGGATTTATTCCAATTCCTATTACAATGTTACCCGAAACAAAGAGCAAGAGCCTTTGAAAAATGCTTTGGCCTCACGAATTGCTTTAGGTTATTCGAGCTTGGGCTATACTCCAGCTCGAGATAATATGTACAGTAGCATCGATAATTCGGGTGGTCAAGTAGAATGTGTGTACACCGGTCGCACGGCAAGCTTTAATACCCGGGCTGGTGCAAATAACAATAGCTTTAACTGTGAGCATACTTTTCCTCAGGGTTTTTTCAATTCCAATGAACCCATGCGTAGCGATATTCATCATTTATTTCCTACCGATGTAAGCGCCAATAGTACTCGTGGGAATAAACCATTCGGAATAGTCGCTAACCCCACGTGGCAAAATGGCGGTTCCAAATCGAACAGCAGCACCTTTGAACCTCGTGATGTACATAAGGGTGCGGTGGCTCGGGCCATGATGTATTTTGTGATTCGATATCAAGATTACAGCGGTCACTTTTCGGGACAAGAGGCCATTTTAAGGCAGTGGCATGATCAATTTCCTCCTACTGCGGATGAGAAGTCAAGAAATTCGGCGATTTATTCTTTGCAGAACAACCGCAACCCTTTTGTAGATTATCCTCAGTTTATTGAGCGCATTAGTGATATAGATGGTACGGCTCAAGCCAATGATACCGCTGGACTTTACTTTTCGGATGACACTATTTTCCTAGCTCAAGGAAACTCAGGTTTACGCAGGTATTCCTTTTTAATTTATGGCGAAGGATCCTTGGGTGGAAGTCTCAGTAACTTTAGCCTGAACGATCCCAACTTAAACTTTGTGAATGGTAGTCCGGGCACGGTTAATGTCCAGGGAGGTGAGTATTACCGCCTTGAGATAGAGTTTGAAACGGGTAATGCCTACAATACCAGCCTTACCTTTAATGCAATGGGACAGGCCGTGAGTATTCCAATAATATCGGGCCCTCAGCTGTCGCTTGAAGATAGTTTTAGTGCAAGTGTCCCGCATTTTTTCCCCAATCCCGCTTGGGATGGAATTAGCATTGAAAATGCTGAGCAGCTTGAGCGTCTACTAATTATCGATCAATTGGGGAGAAGCTACGACATGGAACCTCGTGGATGGCTTAAGCTTGGTCATTTGCCTAGGGGCCTTTACCTTATTCAGTTTCACCTGAAAAATGGAATGCATTATCAGGAAAAGTTATTCTTGAAGCCATAAAAAAACCCTGACGCTTTCGGGTCAGGGTTGAAAATAGGCTTAGGGCGATATTAATTCGTAACGCCCATTTTTTCGAATTTACCCATCCTTTTGGGGATGAGTTTATCCGTTTCTACTTTTTTCAATTGCTCGATATTTTTAAGTAATTCATTCTTAAGAATTTCAAACATGCCTTTAGGGTCGGTATGAGCGCCGCCCAATGGTTCTTTGATAATTCCGTCGATGAGTTTGTTCTTTAACATGTCTTCAGCGGTAAGTTTCAAGGCTTCGGCTGCTTGTTCTTTATAATCCCAAGAACGCCATAAGATAGAGGAGCAGCTTTCCGGAGAAATCACCGAATACCAGGTGTTTTCGAGCATCAATACTTTGTCTCCAACGCCAATACCAAGCGCGCCACCAGAGGCACCTTCGCCAATGATCACACAAATAATAGGAGTTTTAAGCTTGGACATTTCGTAGATATTGCGGGCAATTGCTTCACCTTGTCCACGTTCTTCTGCTTCTAAGCCTGGGAAGGCTCCGGGAGTATCAATTAAGGTAACAACGGGACGATTAAACTTTTCCGCCATTTTCATCAGGCGTAAAGCCTTACGGTAGCCCTCGGGATTAGCCATCCCAAAATTGCGATACTGGCGCATTTTGGTGTTTACCCCTTTTTGCTGACCAATGAACATAACCGGCTCGTCACCAAGCATGCCCCAGCCACCAACCATGGCCTTGTCGTCTTTTACATTGCGGTCGCCATGCAATTCAATAAACTGCCCATCGGTCATGGCCTCTATATAGGCCAAGGTATAGGGTCTTTGCGGATGACGAGATAATTGAACCCTTTGCCAAGCATTAAGGTTCTTGTAAATATTCTTGCGAGTTGACTCGAGTTTTTTCTCTAATTCTTTGATGGTCTTGGCCATATTCACTTGAGATTCACCCTCAAGTTCTTTGGCTTTTTCGATTTGGTCTAGGATCTCCTTAATGGGTTCCTCGAAATCTAGATAATCCATAAATATCCCTCTTTATAGTGCAAAGATGTAAAAATATGCTTTGCCGCCTCTACTTTGGTGCGATATAGTAGAGGTAGGCACCAATTAATGTGAAAATTATATTGGGGGTCCATACGGCTAGTAAAGGACTCATGCTGCCTACGGTAGCGAAGGTAGTGGAGACCTGCATAAAGAAAATATAGCTTACGCAAAGGACTAGTCCTATCGCAATATTTAAGCCTAGGCCCCCACGGGTTTTTTTTGAGGAAATGCTTACGCCGATGAGGACTAAGATATAAGTGGCAAAGGGCCAAGAGCTGCGCTGGTACTTTTCAATAAGGTAACTATTCAGGTTTTCGGAGCCCCGAATTGTCTCTGCTTCAATAAAGTCGTTGAGTTCTGGGGTGTTCATCATTTTAACCGAATACAGGCGCGGCACTACATCCTCGGGATTAAACTCAAATTCCCTTTCCATCTGTTTGCCTTGCTCGATGCTTTCATTACCAGCCTCGTCGATTATTCGGAGGTCGTATTGGTCTAAAGTCCATTTGGTTTCGGCCGAATCATACTTGATAAAGTTAGCCTTAAGCTTATAGCTTAATCGTCCCTCTTCGATAATTTCATAAGTAAAGTGATAGCCCGTATTTCGTTTGGTATTAAAGTTTTCGAAGTAGATGAAATGACCGGGTTTTATCTGGCGATGAATATGTTGAAAGCGTTCGGTTTCTTTTTTGTTGATGTAGGCTTGCTCGAATTCCAATCGACTAATATTGGTGTATGGAATTACGAAATGGGATAAGAGGAGACTAATTCCCGCAATAATCGAGGCCGATATAAAATAGGGGTACATCATTCGCCGAAAGCTTACGCCACCGGTTAAAATGGCAACAATTTCGGTATTAGCAGTCATTCGAGAACTAAAGAAAATCGTGGCGATAAAGACAATCATCGAGGAGAATAGATTGCCGTAGAAGACCAAAAAGTTAAGGTAATAATCAAATATGATTTCCCGATAGGAGGCCCCGCGAGTGATAAAGTCATCTATCTTCTCTGAAATGTCGAAAACGATGGCAATCGATAAGATAAGTGCGATGGTGAGGAAAAAGGTTCCCAGGAACTTCCCAATTATATAACGGTCTATGATCTTGAAGATCTTCACAGGCGCCTTTGTAATTTTTCGACCATTATATTTTTCCAGGAGGCAAAGGTGCCGGCCTCAATTTGCTGTCGCGCTTCGCCTACCAGCCAAAGGTAAAAGCCGAGGTTATGCACGCTCGCAATTTGGCGGCCTAAATATTCATTTGCTGCAAATAAGTGGCGGAGATAGGCGCGGGAATATTCACGATCCACAAAGGTTGGTCCATTCGGATCTAAAGGGCCAAAATCATCTTCCCACTTCTTATTTTTAATATTTATGATGCCTTCGCTAGTAAATATCATTCCGTTACGGCCATTACGCGTGGGCATAACACAATCGAACATGTCTACACCCAAAGCGATATTCTCAAGAATATTCGCAGGAGTACCCACTCCCATTAAGTAACGTGGTTTGTCTTCTGGAAGTACATTGCAAACGATTTCGCTCATCGCATACATCTCCTCGGCGGGCTCACCTACCGATAATCCACCAATGGCATTGCCATCGGCCCCAAACTCGGCAATGGTTTCAGCACTTTTTATTCTTAAATCATTGTAAGTGCTGCCTTGCACAATGGGAAACAAACTTTGTTCGTAGCCATAGTAAGGGTCGTTTTCTTCTAGCCAGGTGCCACAGCGCTTCAGCCAGCGATGGGTCATGTCCATCGATTCTCTGGCATATTGATAGCTGCTGGGATAAGGCGGACATTCATCAAAAGCCATAATGATATCCGCGCCAATATGACGCTGAATTTCCATGGACTTTTCTGGACTAAAGAAGTGTTTAGAACCGTCGATATGCGATTTAAAGGCTACGCCCTCTTCAGTAATTTTACGGTTATTAGCTAAGCTATAAACTTGGTAGCCTCCCGAATCGGTTAGAATGGGTTTTTGCCAATTCATAAACTGGTGAAGTCCGCCTGCACGATTAAGGATATCCGTACCAGGGCGTAAGTAGAGGTGATAGGTGTTCCCTAATATTATTTGGGCCTTAATATCATCCGCAAGTTCCCTTTGATGAACGGCCTTTACTGAACCCACTGTGCCTACGGGCATGAAAATAGGAGTTTTAATGTCGCCATGGGCGGTTTTTAAAACTCCGCTACGCGCCTTGCTTCCGGGGTCTTTATGTTCCAGCTTAAATTGCATCGGGCAAAAATACGTTTAATCGGAGAAGCATAAAGCTTTTAGTGTAATTCTCGCAGTCGAATACTTTACCTTTGGACCCATGGAGGAAACCCTGATTTTCCTGGCTTATTGCTGGCTTTTAATAAGTGTGATTTTATGGCTTTGGCAAGCATGGCGCTTCACGCGGATGAACCATATGCTATCAGAATCGCAGGATATTAGCATTGTAAAAGGTAGTTTGCCTTCATTGAGTCTAATCGTTGCCTGCAGAAATGAGGAGCAAAATCTAGCTCGAAACTTACCGCTTTGGATGGCGCAGGAGGAGGTCAACTTCGAAATAATTTTAGTGGACGACCATAGTGAAGATGCTACCCCAGAATTCTGTGAGCACGCATCAAAATCGGATCCTAACATAAAATTTATCCGTTTGGATAGCGCCGAGAATAGAGGTAAAAAATGGGCGATTGAGGCAGGGATAGGCTTAGCTAAAAATGAACACCTGGTATTTTGTGATGCCGATTGTTACCCGGCAAGTGCCTTGTGGCTTAAAGCAGTAGCAGTTTCTTTTTCAGAGGGTAATGATATGGTATTGGGTTATGGAAAGATTGTAGGCCCTTCCCGCATTCAAGCCCTAGTTGATTTCGAAACGGGACGTACCGCCTTGCAGTTTTGGCATTATGCCAGTGTCAAAAACCCGTACATGGGGGTGGGGCGTAATTTGGCTTATACCAAATCCTTGTATTACAATAATCCAGACCATAAGAAGCACCGCGATTTGCTTTCGGGAGACGACGATCTATTCGTAAACTCGGCAGGTCAAGGGGCCAAAGTTGCGGTATTACGCTGGCCGGAAGCCTATACACTTTCTAAAGCCCCGGTTAATTTTAGGGCATGGTGGAAACAAAAGCGTAGACATTATAGTGCTGCTTGGCGCTATAAACTTAGTCATCAGTTAAGTCTAGGTTTAGAGGGTATCTTGGCCTTGCTTTTTTGGGTCTTGATGCCCCTTGGTTTATATTATTTACCCCTAGAAGCAATGGTTTTGATTGCCACCCGATTTTTTATGAGTTTTTACCCAGTTCGAGTTCAGTTTAGTTTATTCGATAAACCCGGACTCCAAAACCTTTGGCCAATTTGGGAGCTGGTATGGGTGCTAAGTACCTTTGTGCTACAAGTAAAAACCCTTATCCTAGGTGCCGGCAAAAAGTGGTGATATGAATGATTTAATTGAAAAATATTTTCCTGCCCTTACGGTAAAGCAAAAGGAACAGTTTAAGGCCTTAAGTCCGCTTTATGAAGAGTGGAATGCCAAGATTAATGTGATTTCCCGCAAAGACCAGGAGCAGTTTTACGAAAGGCACGTTTTGCATTCATTAGGTATTGCTAAACTCTGCCGCTTTGAGCCGGGTGCTCAAGTATTGGATATTGGTACTGGCGGTGGTTTTCCTGGTATACCTCTGGCGATACTTTTTCCCAAGGCCGATTTCCACTTGGTGGACAGCATCGGTAAAAAGATATTAGTTGTAGAGGAGGTGGCTAAGGCTTTGGGTCTGAAGAATGTAAGCGCAGAACAAATAAGAGCAGAAAAGCTAAATCGTAGCTTCGATTTTATCGTATCCCGAGCGGTTACCCAAATGCCTAAATTCATGGCTTGGACCCGCAACCGCATTCGGAAGGGAAACAGCGCCGGATCTATGGCCAATGGAATATTATACTTGAAAGGTGGAGACCTTAAAGAGGAATTAGCTCCCTTTCCAAAGGCTAAGGTTTATCCCTTGAATAAGTATTTTGAAGAGGAATTCTTTGAGACCAAAAAGGTCGTTTACCTCAAGGCTTAATTCTCAAAAGGATTACTAAAAGCAGTATCCTGTAAGAACTCATAGTCCGTAAGCGTACGCAAGAAAGCTGCTAGTGCCTGCTTTTGTCCATCGCTCCAATTTCGCCCAATGCCGGCCGCTTTCATGTTCGGATCTATATTTGGATGAAGGTGTCCACCAAAATTGTAAAAGCCAATCAGGCTATCCAAGTTTGGAATACTGCCATCGTGCATATAGGGGAAGGAAAACTCTACATTTCGTACACTGGGAACTTTAAACTTGCCAACATCGGTTTGGTTGCCAGTTACTTCCGCCCGACCTTCATCCGTGTAAACGGCTTTGAGACCATTGTTTACGAACTGTAAATCACGTCCAAAGGCACCAAAAAGATATCTGGTTTCTCTTTCACCATGGCAATGGAAACAATCGCCTCCCGAACCACCATTGGGGTCGTAATCGGAGGTGAAAAGTTCGTAGCCGCGCTGCTCTAAAGCGGTAAATTGCTCGCCCGATTGCATGCGAATTACCCGGTCGAACTTGGAGTTAGCAGAAATAATTGTGCGTTCGAATTGTGCGATAGCTTTGCCAATGCGTTCGGGAGTTACCTCCTCTGAGCCAAAGGCAGCTTTGAACATAGGTGGATATAGGGGATCGGCACTTAGGCGGTCGACCACCGTTTGCAAATCAGCGTCTAGCTCTATGGTATCTTGAATAGGGATTAAAGCCTGCTCTTCTAAAGTTAAAGACCGCCCATCCCAAAAGAAATTTTCGTGAAAGGCTAGGTTAAAGATAGGCATGGCTTTACGGCGGCCAAACTTGCCTCGAATCCCAACACTAGTGCCGGTAGCATCAGTAAAAGCGCGTTCTTGTAAATGGCAACTGGCACAAGACATGGTATTATCTCCAGATAAAGCCTTTTCATAAAAAAGATGGCGGCCTAAACGAATTCCCTCCACCGTCATCGGATTGTCTGCAGGAATATTCGGACTAGGGAAACCAGTCGGAACCTGTAAGTTATAAGGAGTGCCCACACTCGAAGTTTGATTTGAGGGTGCATCTTTCCGACATTGGCTCAAGCTCAATACTCCAATGCCCAACAGTGCGAGAATGCCAAGTTTACGGTTCATAAAAAGCGCTTTACTAATCGAAGTTACAAATTAATCTTTCGATTGATAGTGACTATAATTACGCCACTTATCTACTAAAGACTGCATGTCTTCGGGTAACTGTGAATTAAACGATAAACGCTCACCAGTAGTTGGGTGTTCAAAACCTAAAGTCTTGGCGTGCAGCGCTTGACGTGGACAAATGGAAAAGCAATTTTCTACAAACTGCTTGTATTTGGTGAAGGTGGTGCCTTTCAGGATTTTATCACCACCGTATTCTTTATCATTAAAAAGGGTATGCCCAATGTGCTTCATGTGTACCCTAATTTGATGTGTTCGGCCCGTTTCTAGCTTACACTCTACCAAGGTAACATAACCCAAACGTTCTACCACCTTGTAGTGAGTTACGGCATGTTTACCGAACTCATCACCCTCGTATACTTGATAGATTTTACGATTCTTAGGGCTACGGCCGATATTACCCGTAATTGTACCTTCCTCTTCTTCAACATTGCCCCAAACAAGAGCGTGATAGGTTCTTTCGGTGCTGCGCTCAAAAAATTGATTGGCCAAATGGGCCATGGACCTCTCATTGGCGGCAATCACCATAATCCCGCTGGTATCTCGGTCGAGCCGATGCACTAAGCCTGGCCTTTCTTTATTAAGACCTGGTAAGTTTTGGAAATGATACAGTAGGGCATTTACCATGGTGCCGTCGTGGTTGCCGTATCCAGGATGAACGACCATGCCCGGCTCTTTGTGGACCACTATTACATCCTGGTCTTGGTAAAGGATGTTAAGTGGGATATTCTGAGGCACTAATTCTACTTCCCTTGGGGGGTAACTAAGTACCACCTGTACGATATCACCAGCTTTAACCTTGTAATTGCTTTTTACAATTTGCTCGTTTACACGAATGTTGCCTGCAGCAGCCGACTGTTGTATTTTGTTTCGAGAAGTATTCTTTAAAAGGTTTTGCAAAAACTTATCTACCCTTAAGGGTTTTTGTCCCGCGTCTGCCTCGATCCGATGATGCTCGTAAAGCTCTTCGTTTTCTTCTTCGGTGTAATCTTCTTCCTCCCTCATCGGATGATGTTAATTTTTTCTTGCCAAATACGCTGGCTGCCTAGCTTTTCTAAGCTAATTAGATATAGTCCGGAGGCTAAATGCGACAGGCTTAAGCTTTCCACAACTTCGCTATTATGCATTATCTGTCCCTGTAGATTTCGGACAATTAATTGGTAGCCCTCTAAATTCCTTCTGTCCAGCGGAAGCTCGATTTGGAGGTCTCCAGAGCTGGGATTGGGGAATACTTTAAGGGTGCGTATGGCGGTTTTTATTTCAGGCTGACTCAAATCTCGGGGGGCATATCCGAAAATTGGGCGCATCATAATGGTGCCTCCTAAAAAGCTCTGGTATAGATCATTTAGCTCGCCGTAAAAGGCCGTGGTTCGGTTCCGGGAGTTTTGATCATAGCCCAAGCTTAATTCACTGCTATTTATTTGCCGAATCCCAATAAAAACATCCCCATTCGTTTTGATGAGGTTTTCCAGCGTATCGAGCATATAGCTTTGATAAAAATTCCCGTCACTTAATTGCGCAGTGTAAACGCTGTCGCTTTCGAAAAGAATAGAATTGGGCAGTCCTCCTTGATTACTTAAAACAATTATTCGGAATTCTTGCTGGGCAAAGCTATTTCCAACTGGCTGGAAATACACTTGTAATCCTTTCAGTGTATCATCCAAGAGCATATCGTAACGCTGCACGATGAAGCCCCCTCTATTATTACGGATTTCATAAGCGCGCTCGGCACTGCCATCGTCGTAGGCGTAGAAATTTTTAAATACTTGTCGGCGATGCACAGTATCATTAGCGGTGTATACTTCCGACCCACCGGAATAATAATGTTCCGAAATCCACTCGAACTCATCTGGGTAGGGCAAGTTTAAGAGATTTAAGCGCGGTCGTCCTACATCTGCGGTATCCGGAACCGGGAAACGTACTTCCTCGAAGGGCGGATGATTATCATCGAGGTCGCCATCAGGCTGACCATTTTGATCAATAACATTTCCATTGTAAGTAACCCTAAACTCGCCTAGCTGACGTGGTGGTCGCGGTAAATTGGGGTCGACATTACGACGGTAATGTAAGCGCAGGTCTTTCTTAACCACTGCAGCCGGATTGCCCGCTTGGTTTAAATGCCACCAAGGTACCGCTTCATAATTTACCAATAAAGAAGGGTGGGGTCTTGTAAAGGCAATGTCCTGAATTATGGTATCATTCCGATTGCGTTGATCGTCTAAAAGAACATAGTCGAGATGCCAAAGGTCTAAAGCGCCCCGGCGGTTTCCCCAGCTAATGAAGCGAAAACGGAAGTCGCTTTGGTGGTATTCGCTGGCAATGGGTTGCATCACTCTGGTCCATTCATCATCGCCGGCCAAAGCCTCGCCGCGCCAAACCGAGCGCCAAGCGGTGTCGTTGGCGTTCCAAAATTCCAGAACCAGTGAATCGTCGCCATACGCAGGTCTTTCTCCCCAACCTCCGACTTGATAGAAGAAACTAAGGTATACTGAGTCTTGAGGATTACTTAAGTCGATACTTAAGGACGTAAGTACATCGCAAATACTATCGCCGCCATTAGGGGCATGCGGTCTGCCATATCGGTTTAAGCCGTCAAAAGTCGCTACGCCTAAGGTAATGGGGCTCTTGGCCCAGCTTTGGTTGATGTATACATCCGATTCCGCGGCCCATAAATTGGGATTTGGAATAGCCGAGCTGTAAGCAAAGTCGTCCTTAAAGGGTAGGTTTACGAGCAGCTGACTCTTGGCTTTTTTAGAGCTCATTTCCGATTGATAGGGTCGCGCTTTTAAGCTTGCTAACCGCTCGGTTCGCTGGGCGGCTAAGCTGCTGCTGATAAAAATTAAGGCAAAAAATATTTTATAGCGTGCTATCATTCAATAGGGAGTCATTCATTAGGGAGTCCAGAGGGGCATTAAGCTGGAACTCTAACGAATCGTTCACAATTTTAGTGTAGTCATTGGTGAGCCAGATATCGACCTCTCTACCCATGCGAATCATTGGTACTTTTGAAGGAGCGGGATTTTGACGGTATACCAAAGCGGTGGCTGTATCACTAATCTCTTCGTCGTAGATAATGGAGCCTAAGTTGAGTGATCTTTCCAGTAGAAATTCGCGTGCCTCTTCCAATGACTTCCAACGTAAATAGGGAGAAATGATTAATTCATCGCTTAGACCCTGACCAAGAATAAGGTCAATGACTGTTCCCTTGCTCAGCTTTTCACCTACTTCTAATTCGCGGTCCTCAATTTTAGCACCTATTACCACATCCTTACCGATATAGGGTACATACTTTAATTCACCCACTACAAAGCCCTTGGATTCCAAATCATAGATGGCCCGCCGTTTGGTTTTCTCAATTAAATTGGGGAATTCAATTTTACGTGGGTAAAAAGGGTTTATGGTTAACTTTAAAACTCTCCCGGTTTTAACTTGGGATCCAGCAGAAGGGTATTGGGCTACTACCGCTCCACGAGGGAAACTGGGATCATATTCCGAGGAGTCTATTACTTCATAACGCAAAGCTTGGACCTTCAGCAGAGTGTCTACTTCACTTAAAGCTAAGCTATTTAAATTAGGCACCTCAATATTTTCACCGTGATGAGTATAATGACGTAAAAAAGCATTCACTCCCCAAAAGCCTAGGATCGCAACCAAAATGGCAATCACCAAATTGGCGAAGAATGTTTTGCTTTTAAAAAAGCTCAGGAGCTTCATAAGTAATTTTTTTCCAAATTAAACCTTTCTCTTGGATTCTAAAGGCTGCGTAAAAAGGCTAAGGTATCAACATTGTCTGCGTAATCCCAGAGGCGGGGCTTCTGACTTTGTCCAAATGCCACTGCATTTTCAAATACCTCACTTTCGCTAACAATAACTTGAATTTCCTCCGCTAAATTATCCAGGTTTT
Organism: uncultured Flavobacteriales bacterium; assembly: GCA_913055685.1. GTDB lineage: Bacteria > Bacteroidota > Bacteroidia > Flavobacteriales > Schleiferiaceae > Croceimicrobium. Next base: position 74,198 of record CAJXKC010000001.1, on the reverse strand, counting down.
TTTTCAGCGACTGGATATCTTGATAGCGCTCGATATGTAAAACGGAAACCGGGGCATGTAATCGTTCATCTTCTTTAATGATGAAAAAGCCGTTCTCCAAAAAGTCATGGTGCTCCATTAAGTAAATCGCACGGTTGTAATCGTAGTTATTACCGTATTTGGCGTTTTCACTTACTGGCTGAAATTTAAAGAAGGCGTCAAAAAGGCGTTGAACATCAAAGTCGGCGGGTAAATAAGCTTTAGATACATTTCTGCAGCCAAGACCGAAATAGCGGAAGATATCCTCTCCCAAGGCTTCAAGCTGCTCTTTGCTTTCTGCCCCTTCTAAAACCGCAACCGAACTGCGATTTTTACGAATAATATGTGGGTACTTTCCAAAATAGGATTCGAAGTAGCGCGACGAATTATTGCTTCCAGTGGCAATAACTGCGTCGAAATCTTTTAGGCTGCCATCGGCTAATTGAATAAGCTCGGCGAAGTCACGATCGATAGCCACTAACATTTGCGCAAGGAAGGGAATAAGCTTGGCGTCATCCGAACTTGGTTTCACTAATGCCTTGTGTCCGCTTATTAAGACTGAAATAAGGTCGTGTAAACCCACCAAGGGTATATTGCCAGCCATAATGATAGCAACCGTTTTTGTGCCTCGGTCGTGTTCGAAGTAATCGCTATCATAGTCGATGGTCCAAGCTTCTAGTTGCTCGCGACTCAATGCTTGCGACCACTCTTCTAGTGCAAAGTGCAAGTTGTCTTCACTGAACCAATGATTAAAAAGCTCGGCGTCTTTTATTATGGTGTGGTACTCTTTAAGGAAGAATTGATTGAGTTTTTGCAAGTCCTCATCTTTTCGTTCTTCTTTAAACTGACTTAAAAAACGGCCTAATTTTTCAAAGGCGTCAATCCTTTGTTTTAATGAAAGCATGGAGCTGTTTTAATTTTAACTTTGTGGCAAAAGTAGAACAGAATATGGCGATTAAGATAACCGATGAGTGTATAAATTGTGGAGCCTGCGAGCCCGAGTGTCCGAATAATGCAATTTATGAGGGTGCCCAAGAGTGGCGATTCTCCGATGGGACTGGTCTAAGCGGCAAGGTGAAGCCGAAAAGCGGCGGAGAATATGATGCTGATGAGCCTCAAGAACCGGTAGATTATGATGTATTCTATATCGTTACCGATAAATGTACCGAGTGCGTGGGCTTTCATGAAGAACCGCAGTGTGCAGAGGTTTGTCCGGTCGATTGCTGCGTACCCGATGAAGAGCATGTAGAATCGGAAGATGAATTACTTTCAAAAAAGGCCTTCCTTCACCTCGAAGATTGATACCGAAATTTAATCATACACGTTTAAGCCTTATGAGATGGAAACTTCTGATAGGGCTTTTTTTCTTCGTCAGCTTCCTGCGAGGACAAGAAATTCCTTCGCTTGATTCTTTAGTTTATTGGGGCCGGCAGAGTCTAGAATCCCCCGTCTTTGCAATTAGAGACAGTAGTAATCAGAAGTTTTTAAAGGGACTAAAGCTATACCTTTCGGCGGATTTGAATTATCTCGATCCCTTAACGACCTGCACCAATATGCTGCGCCTGGAAAGTCCCGATGAGCGCTTTGCAATTTATACATGGCAGCGCCCAGACGAAAAATACCGTTATCAGCAATTCGGCTTAATTGCTGGTAATTTTAAGGGAGAAACCAAAGTGATTGAATTAAAGGATCAGTGGGATGGGCTAGGCGATTTAGATTTTAAAACCTTCCGACCTCAAGAATGGCCGGGCGCCATTTATTACACGATTCTGCCGGTAGAAGGCGAAAAGTATGAATATTTGCTGCTAGGCTTAAACCTTGGTGAGACGATTAATCAAAAGGTTATTGAAGTCTTATCGGTAGATAAACACGGGAAGGTGCGCTTCGGGGCCAAGCGCTTTAAAATAGAAAGCTTCCGCGATCAAGTATTTCGCAAGCCCCCAATGCGTCTAATCTTGAAGTACAATGCCAAATACTCGGCAACTATGCGCTGGAATGAGGATGCAGAAATGGTGATAATGGATCATTTAGCCCCGCCCGAACCAAAGATGAAGGGTCTCTATCAAATGTATGGCCCCGACTTTTCATACGATGGCTTGTACTGGGAAGACGATTGGTATCATTTAAAAGTGGGGGTTGACTTCAATACTGGTCAGAAGATTGAAATAAAACCGCCGAGTCAGCCGCTAGATTTACCCAAGCGCTCAAGGCCTAAGCCGGATCCTAATTAAGGAGAGAAGCTTTAATTCGTAACAGCTGCCTTGAAGTCTTTTTCAAAAATTAACCCATCCTTAAATAAGGCCGTTTTAATAATCTTAATTTTGCAGCGCTTTTGTAAACAAAATCAAGATTCATGAAGAAGCACAATTATTCCGCGGGACCTTGTATCCTTCCCCAAGAGGTATTAAAAGAAGCTTCTGCTTCCGTTCTAAATTTCGATGGTTTGGATTTGTCCTTACTTGAGATTTCACACCGTTCTAAAAACTTTGTGGCGGTAATGGACGAAGCGGTGGCGCTAGTAAAAGAACTGATGGAAGTACCTGAAGGCTATTCGGTATTGTTCTTACAAGGTGGCGCTTCTTTAGAATTTGTGATGGTTCCTTTTAACCTAATGAAGAATGAGGGTGGTAAAGCCGCTTACTTAAACACCGGTACTTGGAGCTCTAAAGCTATTAAAGAAGCCAAACGTTTGGGTGAGGTAGTAGAAGTAGCCTCTTCGAAGGATAAGAACTTTAGTTACATTCCAAAGGGATATAGCATTCCTGTTGATATAGATTATTTCCACTGTACTTCAAATAATACCATTTACGGCACACAAATGAAGTCCTTTCCACAGACTGATGCTTTAAAGGTTTGTGATATGTCTTCGGATATTTTAAGCCGTAAGGTAAATGTTGCCGACTTCGATTTAATCTATGCTGGCGCTCAGAAGAATATGGGTCCGGCCGGAGCTACCCTAGTAATTGTGAAAGATGAAATTTTAGGGAAGTCGGGTCGCGATATTCCTGCCTATTTGGACTATGCTACCCACATCGATAAAGAGTCGATGTTTAATACGCCTCCCGTATTTTCAGTATACGTTTCTATGCTCACCTTAAGATGGCTAAAAAGCATTGGTGGAGTTGCAGAAATGGAAAAAATCAATCAGGCGAAAGCCGATTTACTTTACGGTGAAATCGACCGCAATTCAAAATTCTACGGAACTGCTGCTAAGGAAGACCGCTCCAATATGAACGCTTGTTTCTTAGCGCATGAAGGAGTGGATACTGCCCAATTCGATGAAATGTGGAAGGCGGCTGGTATTAGCGGCATTAATGGTCACCGCTCGGTTGGTGGTTACCGTGCCAGTATGTACAATGCCTTGCCACTCGAAAGTGTACAAGCCCTAGTAGATGTAATGCAAGCCTTTGAAAAATTATAATGATGGTAAAGATTTTAGCAAACGACGGAATTTCAAAAAGTGGTCAGGCTGCTCTTGAAGCTGCAGGTTACGAGGTAGATACTACTACGGTAGCCCAAGAACGCTTGGCCGAGCATATTAATGAAAATAAGGTGGATGTACTTTTGGTACGATCTGCAACTAAGGTGCGCAAAGACCTAATCGATGCCACAAAAGGTAATCTCAAGTTTATTGGTCGCGGTGGAGTTGGTATGGATAATATCGACGTCGAATACGCCCGTGAGCAAGGGATGATTGTTCAAAACACTCCAGCTGCGAGTACGCGCTCGGTGGCCGAACTTGTATTTGCCCATTTAAGCGGCATGGTACGTTTCCTTTTTGATTCAAACCAGCAAATGCCATTAGAGGGAGAGACCCAGTTTAAAGCACTTAAAAAGAATTATTCGGCAGGAACCGAATTAATGGGTAAAACCATTGGTATTATCGGTTTCGGACGTATTGGTCAGGAGGTGGCTAAAATTGCCTTTGGTTACGGTATGAAGGTTATGGCTGTAGATCCCTATGTTGAAGAAGCAGAGGTAAAGCTGAGCTTTTTCGACGGTCAATCGGTATCCTTTAAGGTAAAGCCTCAAAGTATGGATGAGGTTTTAGCTAATTCTGATTTTATTTCTGTTCACATTGCAGGTGCCCAGAAGGCCCTCATTGGTAAAGAGGAAATTGAAAAAATGAAAGATAACGCAGGGATCGTAAATACCGCTCGCGGAGGTGTAATTGATGAGGTAGCACTTATGGAAGCCTTGGACAGTGGAAAATTAAAGTATGCTGGTCTGGATGTATTCGAAAATGAACCCACGCCTGCAATGAAAGTTTTGATGAGTCCTTATACTTCTTTAAGTCCCCACATTGGAGCGGCGACTTTGGAAGCGCAAGATCGCATCGGTACCGAAATGGCCGATCATATTATAGAAGCTGCCAAAGGCTGGTAGCATCGTAGCAATAGAATAAAAAATCCCGAACTGAAAAGCTCGGGATTTTTTTGTTTAATGCTTTAGGGCTTTATGAAGCGATCTCGGAAGATACCGCCTTTGTGGTCTCGTGCCTCCAATAGGTAGGTGCCGCTTCTTAAATCTGCAAGGTCTAAAAGCTGGGCAGATTTAGAATGCAATTCATAATGCTTAAGGGCTTGTCCTTGGATATTGTAAATGCTAATTGATTTGATTAGTTCCTCTGAGTCAATATTTAATTGATCCTTAACTAGTCTTGGGTAAAGTTCCCAGTTGTTGTGGGCTTTGTATTCAGCCTGACCAATTAAACTACTGCCAGTGTTACCCACTAAGATGTAGCTATTAAAAATAGTTTCGAAGGCCACACTTTTTATGTTCAATTCGTAATTGCTCTTAAACTCCATTAGAATCCAGCCATAAAAGTAATTGCTCCCCGATTTAAAGCGAACTCCTATAAAGAACTCTTTGGCACCGGCTAGATCTCTACCGTTTGTGGAAGCGATTGTTTCGGTTGCCCCTAGGTTTCCCCAATTTTTATTTCCATCAATTATCTTGGCGATAAAAAGTAATTCGGGGTAGCCGCTATGACTGCCACTGCCGCGGGCGAACTCTAGGGCTGGTCCGTCTACTGTTAAATTGTAATTTGAGCTGCTGCCAGTAAGGTTAAAGTTGATATCATCGGTAGCGTCTCCATCTAAGTCAAATGAAAGTGTAGGATCATTTAGCTTAAGAACTTTATTCGGAATAAAATTTTGGTAAACAATACCAGCCTGGCTGGCGAAGCTGAGGCTTATTAAGCCCAAAATTAAGGGTAGTATTCTTTTCATTTTATAGGTGTATTTAAAGGGGAAGATAAGCTTTTGACAACTACTTGCTAAAATGAGCGATAACTTTTATCAAAGGATTTAAATAAATGATAGTCAGCTGAATAGCTATAAATTGTGAGTATCTTCGGCCTCTGTCTTAGACGGCTCTTCCTTAATTAGTCAGTCTTAAACATATCCCTTTATTATTTACAGAAGGTGTAGTTTTGTCACATGAGGCCTAAGCTCTTATTTATCGCCCCTTTTTACAATGGGTTTATTCGGAAGGATCTTGAGATTCTTAAATCCGAATTTACGGTGAAAGCCCAAGTATTAAATTGGAAACAGAAAGGGCAAATACCAATTCACTTATTGCGGCAATTTGTTTTTATGCTCGTTCAGGTATCTTCAGCGAAAGCGGTGCTAATCCAGTTTGGTGGTATGTGGGGAGTAGTGCCGGCCTTTTTAGCATCATTACTTGGTAAGCCCATTTATGTAGTGCTTCATGGTACTGATGCCGCGAGTCTGCCTCATTATCAATATGGTAGTTTACGGAAGCCTTTGGTGAAGTGGTCTTGTGCTTTTCTCTATCGGAAGGCAAGCAAATTAGTGCCGGTTAGTGCCTCCTTGTTGGAAGTGCGAAATGATTATAATGAACACGATCAAGCACAGGGAGTGAAAGTGCACTTTCCAAAATTAAAGTTTGAGGCCGAGGTTATTCCCAATGGCTTGGATGCCGAGCAATGGCAAATGACTAATCCGCCTGAGCGCATTGCTAATCGTTTTATTGCAGTATTTAATGATGCGCAATTTCAATTGAAAGGTGGAGATTTAATTTTGGCTGCTGCCAAATCCTTCCCGCAATTCGAATTTAGGATAGCGGGTAGCAGCGGACCTAAGGGTCTTGAAATTCCGCACAATGTGAATTTTTTAGGTAAGCTAAAAGCTGATGAGCTTAAAAAGGAATACTATCAAGCAAGCTATCATTTACAGCTTTCTCGCTTTGAGGGTTTCGGTTTGGCATTATGTGAAGCCATGCTTTGTGGTTGTATTGCCATCGGTTCCTCGGTAAATGCTATTCCTGAAATAATTGGGGAGCATGGTTATATCCTCGAGAAACATGGGGTTAAAGACTTTGAAGATTTATTGGCTAATTTGGGTTCACCTGCTTCCTTCGATCAAAAGGGCATAAGGTCAAGGATAGAAAATTTATACCCGGTCTCTATTAGAAGCCAAAAACTTTTGGCCTTATTCAGGACTTAAGCATCAAGGGAATAATTAAACTTTTGGGCCTGGTTTGCTAGTGTGGGTTTGAGCCTTTCCACAATCTCGGGGTCCAGCTTTTCTTTCCACTGATCTATAGCAGAGGCGTTTACAGGTTTATATAAGTTTTGGTGATAGTCATAATCACGCGCCCCTAAATTATCCTGCTCTTTTTGCTTCGGGGCCTCGGCAGACCAGCGCAAAGGATCCAGTTCTAAAAATTCAAAAATGCGCCTTAACTGAGGCTCTATATCACTAACTAAATCTTCATAGCGTACTAAAAGAACCTTGCGATTTTCAGCCTCTAAACGCTCATAGGCTTTAATGCTGTTGCGCCATTTACGGGCGGCTTTTTGCCAAGCCTGACTCTTATTGTCCTTTAGCTTGGCGTAGGAAAGGATAACATCGAATGGGTGTCGAACCAAAAAAATGTAATGTGCCTGTGGGAAGCTTGCGCTGATGTAGGGGTAAAATTCAGTGCTAATGGGACTATGATCTCCAGAAAAACGAAAGCCGTTCTTAAATTTCTTGGCGTAATTTTTAAGGACTAGCCGAAACAAGTTAGCGGGGTTTTGATACTGGGCTTCCAGGCTAGAGGCTTCTTCTTTTAGCCTGCTTAGATCCGAAATATCCCACTGCCAATGTTGATTGTGCTTCTGGTATAAATTTATTTGACTTTGCAAATAGCTATTCCAATCCCCACTGTAGTTGAAAAAGCTTTTAGCGATGGTGTAGGGTAGGGCATATTGCTCTGGGGGAAGGAATACTTCGGAATGCTGATTTAGTAAACGGGCTAATAAAGTGCTTCCATTTCGGCCCGAGCCCATTATAAATAGTAATTCAGGTTCGGTTAAATCCTTTGGAGCCCGATTAAAAATCCGTTTTCTCCTTAATTTAAAAACTAAGGGTAATAGCCAATTGTATTTAATATCCTTTAGGAGACGCATGCACTTCTCTAGAGCCGACGAAACTAATCATTCAAATTGTATTGCCTCTCTAAGCGATGCAATAATCAGCTGATTTTCGAGACCTTTTCGCGGGTGATTTGATCGATTATAAAACTCGCGAAGAATACTTCAATTAAACTAAGGGGAATGGCGGAGTATAAAATTTGACTGGGTAAGACTCCCATATTGCCAATTACCACCCACATCAGTACGAAGGACATTAACCAGCTTATAAGGGCGCTTTCTAACCAATTAAATTTCCTGCTTATTAAGTAGATACTAATAGCAAGGATATAAGACCATATCGCCCAAAGTACTCCATTAATAGTTTCGGAGGGAAAAGTTAAACCCATGGTTTGGTAATGGTTTATCCAATAGTGTTTAAGGACGAATTCATTGCGAAGAAACTCGGAGAAACTAATCCATAATCCGGCTAAAACGATAGCCAGGATTACTTTGCTTGAATTTTTCATGAGAATAGTAATTGATCAATAGGGAGTATTTTGTAATCTACTACTAATTTACGCCAAAGAATTCAGCTTGAAACTGATTTTTCTCAGCCTCACAAAATCTATAAGTCTTTGATAAACCAAAGGTTACAGCCTGGGTGAGCTTGGCTCAGCGGTTTTTCCAAAGATTTAAATCCTTGCTTCTGGTAGATGTTTACTGCTTTATCGAATTCGGGTAGGCTTTCGATGTATAACTGTTTGAAGTTCATGGATTGAGCGGCCTTAATGCTCTTTTCCATCAAGGCTCGGCCGATGCCTTTGCCACGAGCTTCAGCCATCAGATAGAACTTTACTAGTTCTGCGCAGCCGCTTGGTAAACCTGGTGTAGGGTAGATTCCGCAGGTGCCTACTAACTGCCCATCTAAAAGAGCCACGTAAAAAACCGAGCGATCTTCAGTTTGGAATAGTTCATAAAGCGCATCGGTAGTAGGGTCAGAAAATACCGTTCCTTCACGTTTGGCATTATGCTCTACAAACACCGCTCTTATCATACTTGCAGCTGCGGCATTGTCCTCATGGCGAATCTCCCTAATCTCTAAATCCATCTGCTTAATTATTTTTTAAGCTATAATAGACCGGCCTAAACTCGGTGCTATACCAATTGGCCGAATCTTTCAACTTGACTATTCCGAACCATTCTTCGATGTCGTTCGAATCCTGACTAAAAGAATCGTCGTATCCAAACTTCCACCAAGCATCTAGGTATTCATGAATGCAATAACCGGCAATAGGTTCTTCGGCGGAATGGATATCGGAAATGTTGGCCATTATGCCATTAGCTTGATCCTGTTCTGTGTTTCCTCCGTAACCAAAATTGGGCGGACCAATACGAGTTTGATTGGGAGAAACACTTAATCCGGTTTCGCTGATTAGTAAGGCTTTGTCTGGACTTTTGGCCTTTAGCTCTTCAATCCAACCTTGGAAAAGGCGGCCACTGCTGCTGCCAGTGGCAGTATTAGGACGATAATAGGGAACTGCATAAGAGTACGCATTGTGAGCGATGAAATCTAGAAAGTCGGCCTCGATTTCATCGAAGGTGCGAATGTCATTAGCATAAGCCAATAAGCTGCTGCGCTGGTAGTTTTCCAATTCGTAGCCTCGGCAGTAATCTGCCATTTCTGCTAAAAAGGCTTCGGAGGCATTTATGCTGGAATCGGTTTGGATGTAATTGCCTTGATAGCTAGTAATATCGGGATGCGCCGAATTAGTACTTAGAATGCTTTCCTTGCTTAGCTCATTCCCAATTATAAATGCTACCAGCGGCGGTTCTTGGTCATGATAAACGGTGTAAATACGATCAATGACTTCTTTAATGTATTTCTTGGATTGTTCTTTAAAATTGAGGTCTTGGAAATCTTGCACTGCCCCGTCTAGCCAAATAGTCTGAATGAAATGAAGGCCCCCGATTTCTTTAAGGGCCTCATAGCAGTATTGGGGAGCACCCCAAAAGCGTACGGTATTTGCCCCCATTTCCTTTATGTTGAGGAGGTCGTTTTTTATGCTCGTTTGCAGTTTGTCGGGAAGACTGGTAGAAGGTTCAATGACCCAAGGGAGGTAGCCGGGATAGCCTGGTACATAAACCACCCCTTTGAGGTCAAAGCGTTGATTGTTTTTATAAAAATAATTGTGATCTACCCGAAAGTTGAATTGCTTCTCTTCCAAGTCTGGCGTCCTGTCTTTGCGGCATTGCGGCAACAGTAAGAGCAAAAACAAAAAGCAAGTATTTCGAACTAAAGAAGCCAAAGGCCCAGCATTTTTTTTAGGTATTCAAAGGTAAGCATTGGACCTATGATTGGGCTTAATTCTGCTTACCATCTATGTTCAGCAAAGGACTGCATTCGACATAGGTTTTAGGCAGCCCTTGCCCCTATTGGGCTTTTTATAAATCGTTAAATATTTTAAAGCCTTCAGATTCAATTCCTTCTATTCGTATTTTTGACGCGAAGAATCCTGAAGATGAAAAGATTTACTACCCTGCTCGCTATCTTGTTTTCGGCGGGCTTATCTGCGCAAACGTATAACATGATACGTAATAGCAGTGATACCGCCACAGATTGTAATGGCACTCTTTACGATCACGGTGGCCCGAGTTCTAATTATTACAACTCCTCCCTAGATAACTTCTATATTTTACCGAGTGGTTCCAGTAATTTAGATATTACCTTCAGCTACTTTAGCACCGAGTCTTGTTGCGATAGAGTTCGCATTTATGATAATGTTAGTGGTGCCTTGATAGGTACTTATGCTGGTACATCGTTGCCCAATGGTGGTGCGGCGATAAATATTCCCAGCGGTGAGGCAAGAGTTCAATTTAGCTCAGACTATTCCATTACCCGTGGAGGATTTGCCTTAAGCTGGTCGGCTGGCGGAACTACGGCGCCAACTGCTGCTTACACTATTAGTACTACCAATCCCGCCCTTTTGCAACCGGTTCAGTTTACTAATACTTCTACCGGGGGTGGAATTAGCACTTGGTATTTTGGAGATGGTGATAGCTCTACTTTGGCCAATCCTAGTCATGCTTATTCAGCACCGGGTGTTTATACCTTTACCTTGATTCAGTCCAACTGTTTTGGTGTGGATACTATAAGCGGTAGCCTTACTGTTCAGCAGGCCGCTTCGGTTGCGGTGAGTCCAGATTCTCTTCTTGGCACCGTGCCATGTGGTGGAATATACCGCGACACCCTACAGTTTCAGCACCTTAGCGGTGGAGCGGCATTTTACGACCTAGATGTTCGGTCCTTAAATGACCAAAACTTCCTAAACGCCAATTTCGAGTCAAGTTTAAGTCCCTTGCTTCGCTCGGCTACCGCTCCAACGACCTTTAATTCGAATATAGTTTTAGGTAATGCTGGTCAGGGTAATGCGTATCTACAATTAAGTGGCTATGCAGCTCTGGAAGATGGAGTTTACGCCACCTTTAATGGCGCTGATCCCAATTACCTTAGTTTTTTGGTATACAGCAATAGTAGTTCGCGCTCCTATATGCGTTTAGCCGATACGGAGAATAATTTTAATTATACCGCAATCGGATTAGAGGTGTACTATGGAAGCTTGAGGATTCATGGTTCCTACACTTGGTCTACGATATTGTCTAGTGGTAATTGGAACCTGGTTGAGGTACGCAATATTGATTATACCGCCGGAACTTTTGACGTCTATTTGAATGGGACAGCCATAGTTACTGGTATGAGTTTCAATTATGCTAGCACTACAGAAATAGATCGTATTGATATCGCTAATTACAATAGTTCGGCCACAGTAGCTTATGACGCGATCCAATTGCAGAAACGCGGGGATGTTTCTAGAGTTAGTATTGCGGATAGTCTTGGCACTACCAATGCCACCGTGCAGATTCCGATTAGCGTAGACTTCAGTAATTCTTTGGCGGGAATACAGCATTATATTCTAGAAGTGCGCACCAATACCATAGGTCCAGATAGTCTGGTGGAAGTACCATTGATTGTTGATGTGACCGGCGCCCCGGTTTTCGATGCTACAAGCGCTTGTTTTAATTTTGATACAAGCTATATCGGTATTGCACAGTTGGACTCGATGCTTATCCATAATAATGGTTGCGACAGTTTGACTATAAGTAGTTTAAGTACGAGTAACCCCGACTTTGTAAGCTTGCAATCCAATCTAGCTTTAGCTCCGGGTGATTCTGCTTTCATTTTTGTGCGATACACTCCAAGCACCACCGGTATTTTCAACGATACCCTACAGTTTACGGGTAACCTGGATACTATATTATGCCTAAGCGCTCAGGCCTTTACCGCTCCGGCCATTGCTTTCGACAGTGCTAGTTATACGCTAAATTCTTATGGTTGTAATGATAGCATTCCAATGCAATTCTACCTCTACAACCAAGGTTCAGGCGCAAGCCTAAATTGGACCTTACTTGGCGGTAGCGGTATTTTTGATGATTTTGAAAATGGCTTTAACTCTGCCATTTGGTCTACCCAAGGATCGAATCAAATTTTCAATGGTTGTTACCAGCGTTCGGGTCAGAATGCGATGTCGATGATGGGTACCCTGCGTACCGCACAGACTGTTGCCCTTAATTTGTATCAAGGAGACTCGGTTGGTTTTTGGGCATTCCCTGGAAATAGTGGTGGTTTAGGTTGTGAAAACCCAGATGGTGGAGAGGATCTTTTAGTTCAGTATAGACTAGTAGGAAGCACCTTTTGGACTACCATCGGAACCGTTTATAATTACAATACAGCGGCCGCCTATTATTCCTTCCCTATTCCTGTAAGTGGGCAAATGGAGCTTCGTTTATATCAACAGAGCTATACTGGCTCCAGTTATGACCACTACCGAGTAGATGATTTTCGTATTGTAAGTAGCGCGGCAACTAGCTCCTTTAGTCCGTCGAGCGGTACCACCGCGGCGGGAGATTCTGTTTTGGTTTCTGGCTATATTCAAACCAGTGGTTTAAGTTCAGGAAGCTACACTAGAAACTTAAGAGTGCAAAGTAATGATCCAGCATTTCCGGATACCCTAATAAGCATTAATCTAAATATCATCGGCGAGCCTAATCTTATGGCCACACAGGCTTGTCTAAATTACGATACGCTTTATACCGGTTCTACAGCAATCGATTCGGTAATGATTGTTAATACTGGTTGTGACGATCTTACTCTAAGTGCCTATAGCTTAGGAACTGCTTATTTCAGTCACAGCTTAAGCCCAATAAGCATATCTCCAAATGATACCGCTTGGTTGCCGGTTTCATTCAATCCTAATTCTAGCCAATTGGGCTGGGTTTACGATACCTTAATGGTAACTAATAATGATAGCCTCTGGAAATTGTGCTTGGAGGGATATGCTCTGGGGGCGCCTCAAGCTTCCTTTAACCCCGATTCGCTTTCAGTTACCGTTACCAATTGTGGGGATTCGATTAGCATCCCCGTTTATTTAAGAAATACTGGTTTAAGCGATTTGGACTACAAGTACATTCAAGGTCGTTCAGGGGCTAAAATTAATGTGGCGGTGATGTCTACCAGTGTATATTTTACCGAAAGGAATAATATGTACAGTGCCATTAGTCAGATGCCTAATGTAAACCTGGCATATATATCCCCAACTACTTTAGCTCAGGTTTATTTAGACCTGGATACGATGGATGTGCTTGTATTGCCTGAAGGTAGTTCTACCTTTACCAGTAGCTTGTTTGCCCCAGCCTACCAAGACTTTTTAAATAATGGCGGCGTGGTGATTACCGCATGGATGTCGGTTAGCATGTCCACTGCCTACAATATCATGCCTATAAGCATGTCTAATACGGCAAGTTCTCCCATTCCGGTTAGCATTCCGGGACATCCAATTGCGGCAGGATTGCCCAGCACTGGCTTATCCTATTTGAGCGCCACCCAGCTGGTAACCTTTACTAATACTGCCAATTTAACCAGGGTAATTGGAGCCCAAGGAAGTAATCAGGCAGTGGTAGCCACTAAGCCTTATGGCGACGGTGTAGCAATTCATATTGGTTACGATTATTGGCAAACCAATATTGATATCGAGCGCTTGCTTCAGAATAGTATCAATTGGGGAGCCTCTCAAACCGGAGCGCCTGCCTTTATCCAGGCCAGCCCAGACTCGGGTCTGGTAGCGGTCAATGATTCGGTTCTTATAAATATTAGCATTAATACCGCGGGGATTACTAATGGTACCTACAATTACGATTTAAACTTTGAAACCAATGATCCTCTGAATAATCCTTTGCGCCTGCCTTTGCATTTAGTTGTAAATGGGACCGCAAATCTTGAAGTGGTGGATAGTTCTTGTTTAAGTTTTGCACCTACTCTGCAAGGCGCAAGTGCCAGAGACACCTTTGAGGTTTATAATAGAGGATGTGATACTCTTGAGATTAGCTCTTATACCGCTGCTAATGCAGATTTTACAATTGATAATTTACCGCTTAGTGTTGCTCCTGGAGACACCGCTAAACTTTCGGTTCATTTCTCACCCTTCGGTGTAGGGCTAAGCACCGATACCTTATTGGTATCTACCAATGATACCACCTTTAGTATTTGTGTTTCGGGTAGCGGAATTGGAGCCGCCTTGCCACAAATTGAAGGAGATACTCTGAGCTTTACCCTGCAAAAGTGTAAGGTTATTGGTACCAAACAAGTGAAGGTTAAGAACATTGGTATGGGCTCGATGAACTTTGATATTCAGTTTGGTCGTTATAGCGATAGCTCACAAATTGCTTATAATGTCGTTGGTGCCACTACCACGCATACTTTTAATAGTCTACCGAATACCGCCGACAGTATTAAGCTGAAGATTATTATTAACGGTGATTACGATGCCTTCTCCGAGAGGGCGACCTTGTATTTGGACGGTAATTACTGGCAGATTTTGTACGATAATAACCGTTTTTATCAGCGTGATACCTTGGATATTTTCATTGTAGGGACTCAGGTGTCGAGCCTATTGGCGGATGGTATTTTGGACGTTGCTTTGTACAATACCAGCAGTGTTGATGGTGGTCCAGGTTCTTTCCACCGAGTTGAGTTGGAAGTGGTGCAAACAGTTAACTGGGTTTCGGTACTAGGTGCCAATGCAGGAACTATTCCCGCAAATGATTCTGTGAATCGAAACTTGTTGTTTAATGCCGCTTTGCTGCCGGTAGGAACGCATTACACCACTATGGTTGTGGCTAATAATAGTCCGAGTCAGCCTAATTACCGCAAACCAGTTAAGTTTAATGTTATCGCTGAGCCCGAAATAGCATTAAGTGATACCTGTGCCTACTTTACCCTAACCCCACTTGGTGATACTACTGCGCGGTCGGTAACTATTTACAATAATGGTTGCCAAGATTTAGTGATTAGCAGTATGACTTCTACCTCTAATCAATTTAAGATTTATCAGAGTACAGCAACCATTCTTGTGGGGGATAGCCTGGTTTTAGATATCGACTTCATTCCAACATCGGTTAGCAATTTCTCCGCCTCGATCTTTATTATTAGCAATGACTCGAATCGCACCATTTGCTTAAATGGTCAGTCAGGGGCAATGCCGGTAGCCGACTTTAGCTTTAGCGATGAGAATATTTGTATTGGGGAAGTGTCCTTCGATAATTCAAATTCGCAATACTATAATACCTTATTCTGGGACTTTGGTGATGGAATCACTTCAAACCAGAGCAATCCTAATCATGTTTTCGGTAATCCAGGAACTTACAAGGTGACCTTGCGTACGACTAACTCAATTGGCTTTGATACGATCAGTAAGTTCGTTACCGTGAATCCTTTGGTGGTTAATTTTGGGATTAGCAATGATACTATTCAGCTGAGTGATACCGCCTATTTTACCGATAGTACACCCAATGCTGTAACCTGGATTTGGGACTTTGGCGATGGAACTACCTCCACCCAGCAAAACCCTAGTCACCAATATAGCGCGCAAGGCCTTTATAATGTAAAACTTACGGTTATAGATAATCGCTCTTGCAGTAATACTCTAACCAAACAAATTAGAGTGGAGAATCAGATCGGATTAGTGGATTATAGCTTTACGCAGTCTTGGGATTTATACCCTAACCCCAATAAAGGTCGCTTTAGCCTAAAAATTAAGGAAGGTGACTGGGAGGATTATAACTTCCAAATATTGGATGTGCAAGGCCGGGAGCTCTTGAGGATTAAAGGTGAAAAGCTTAGTCAACAGGAGTTTAATCTATCCTTAAGAGCAGGGGTGTATATCCTTAAAATAAGTAAGGGAGCCGAAGCGATAGATCAGCGACGATTTGTAATCAAACATTAATAGCAAAAGGCCTTGTCTTCTAGATGGGGCCTTTTTTTAGGCTACCAGGCTACGGTTAAATTCCAGAACCTTGGAAATCCAATAATCTAAATCATCGTCCAGGTCAAAGCCTTCGGGCATCACAAAAAGGTAACCCTTCATGGGTCTACCGGTGAAATCCATGGGGAGACAATGCTGTTTTTTTATCTCTTCAGCGTAAGCTTTTTCGCCAATCCGCGCCATTAATAGGCTATGCCCTAATTTCTTATCGATGTGAATACCACAGGCCATTTTTCCCTGGACCATAAAGACCAGACCGCCCATCATTTTCTTAGCCTCGAATTCTACCTTATGGAGCTTAAGACTCCCACTAATACGTTCGCCTAAATAGGGGTCAAAAGGCATTATTCCGAATCTTTATTCAGGTTAACATTGAAGCCCGGCGCTTGGTAATTTGGTCCTAAATACTGGGCCGGAATGGTGGTATTATTTCCATCTCTAGCGGCGCGGTAATGCGGTGATAAGATTTCAATACCGGCTTCATTAAAGGCGTCTTGGATATTAGCATGCAGCTGAGAATAAATTGCCGCGGCTCTATCTACCTTATCGGTATAGGCGTTAATCTGGTAGCTTACATAAAAGTCTTCCAGTCCAGTTTGGAGCACAAAGGGTGTGGGCTCATCCTTAATATGTTCGGTCTTTAAGGCAGCTCCAATAAGCTGTTTGTGAACCTCCCGCCAAGGCACATCGTAGCCGATGGTAACCGAAGTATTAAGAATTAAGCCTAAGCTTTGGGCGCTGGAGCTGTAATTGATGGTGCTGCCATTTAAAATGGCGGAGTTAGGAATGGTTACATCCTCATTCTTGATGGTGCGCACTCTGGTTACCAGCATGGTTTTTTCCAATACCTCGCCACTGGTTTCCCCAATTTTAACTCGGTCACCTATGCGGAAGGCCCGCATATAAGTAATCACTAAACCAGCAATGATGTTGCTAATCGCCGAAGAGGAGCCTAAGGATATCAGTAGTCCAAAGAATACGCTCACCCCTTTAAAAACTTCCGATTCGCTACCCGGTAAATAGGGGAAGATAATCACGAAGGTGAAGGCGTAAACAATAATCTTGAGCAGGTTAAAGGTCGGTGCCGCCCAATCGGGGTAAAAACCAGGAATCTCTAATTTTCCTTCTTCTACCTCACTGCTTAAAAAGGCCAGGAATCGAATAAAGTAGCGAGCAATAAATACAATTACGATGATCGTTATAAGTTCGGGGATGTAGGAAATGATTCCGCCAAAAAAGCTTTTAAAGGGATTGAGGATGAGGGAAATTAAGGTGGTGGCAATTCCCTGCGTGGCCGGAAAAATGCTGAAGACCACGGGAAGGGAGAGGTAGACAACCAAAAGCAAGGTAAACCATCGCAAAACCCTAAAGAAGCCCGCAACAACTTGTTCCTCGCGTTCCTTCGAAAGGATCTCGTAATTTTTGATTTTTATCCCTTCGAGGTAAGGAGCTCCTTTTCGCAACATCCATTGATTGAAGGTGTAAAACGCCTTGTTGAGGTAGCGCAGAATAAAGTAGAAAATGATGATCACCAGCACTAAAGCGGCGCTCCTTTTTAAGATAGACCACCAACCGGTCTTTTCTTCATAATCGCGAATGCTTTCGATGATCTTATCGCGGTACATCTCTGCTAGCCTCAATTTGGGTAGGTCCAGCCAAAAGGCATCGCGGTCGTTGAGGCTAAGTAGAATTACTTCACCGTGGACCAGATCCGCACTTTCTTCACTTTCGGCCACCACCAGCAGGGCCGGGTCGAAGAGTTGGTTATCTACTAAGCCCTCAATTTTACTAGCTAAACTTTTTGCCCGTTCACTGGGGGTAAAAGCGCCTAATTTTGAATGGATGTTAAAGAGGGTGTCTTCAAAGACAATGACTGGAATTCCTTTGGTGGTGGATCGCAGAGAGTCTACTTCCGCTTTAATTTTAAGCCGCGCCATTTCTTGCGCCTTTTGTAAGGAGTCGAGACGGTTTTGCAGCTCTAGCTTTTTCTGGGCATCTTGAGCTCTAAGCTGGGAAATTTGCTGCAACAAAGCCAATTGCGCCAGCGAATCGGCTTGATGTATCGAGTCACTTTCGTTTTGCAAGCTTTTGCTTAGATCTTGCTGAACTGAAAGGATGCTGTCTTGAATGGTTGTGCTATCGCTCTGAGCGTAAATTATCTGAAACTCCGAGAAGAGAAATAGGATAAGGGCTAAAAAAACGCTCCGTCTAAACATGGCATAGCAATTTGGCAATGAATGCATAGCTCTAAGATAGCTCATCGTAATTGAATGCGCTGTTTGAATTTAAAGAAAGCTTATCTCCTTCGAATTTGTAAAATCTCATCGGCCTCATACATGGCTTTTAAATCATCGCGATGAATACCGTAACTAAAGGGCATGTAGTTTTCCTCTTTATCTAGTTCCGAAAGATTGCCCGCACGATTTATTTCGTATTCATTGGGTGCCACGTAAACGCTGTCCTCATCTACAGCAGTAACTTTAAGACTGGTATAACTATTTGAGCCTAATTTTTGCTCATAAACGTCGCCGCTTAGCGGAGCGTCGAGGTATTCCTGTTCATTGCTTTCCTGATTCTTTACGGCCACAATTCCAACAATTACTAAGATGAAGATTAGAGCTAGGCCCGAGAATTGCCAAAGGGGTCCTTTGGCGTTTTTACGGTAATACTGGACTTCCAAACGCAAGGGTTCGGCCATCATTTTCTTTTTAATCTCAGTATTACAAGCGGTGCACTCTGTCACCGATTTCTTTCCAATGGGGAACAGGGGGATCCAGAAAATATGTACGTGACGTCTAAAAGTGTGAATCTTTAACCCTCCTTGCTCTCCGCAATTTGGACAATTGGCATCCGATGAGTCTGTTCCGATATGGGCTAAACGATGACCGTAAATTATCATGCTTGTAAGGCTTAATTAGGCTAAAAAGGTAGGAAATAGAATTTCATAATTATCCAATCACCCTTTCTCCACCATTCACCGACGAAGTATACGCCATAGAGCGATATCGATGATAGCCGAAGCCTTGAGGTGAACTACTTTAGCCTCACTAAAACATAAGAACGAAAAAAAACGAAACTTAAAAAGGAAAGAATATGACAGCGCAAAAGAGAAATAAGTCGATTTACACCGGGGTGGTAATTCTCCTCATTGGAGTAGTCTGGTTATTGCGTCGAGCTGGTTTGGAGCTGCCTTATTGGCTCTTCAGCTGGGAAATGTTGCTTATCGCGATCGGTGCGGTAATTGGTATTGATACTAAATTTAAAAACCCTACCTCCTATATTTTAATGATTATTGGAGGGGTGTTCTTAATCGATGATGTTTTTGGAATACCCTTTCGGGTGATGGATTACTTCTGGCCGCTCTTGGTAATTACAGTAGGTCTGATAATTATTTTCCAATCGCGAATTCGTGCCAAACGGATCAATATTAATGCTGGTGGTTCTGGAGATAAGCTGGATTCGGTTTCGGTATTCAACGGAGTGAAACGAAATATTACCAGTAAGTCTTTTCAAGGCGGCGAGGTTGTAACCATTTTTGGCGGTACCGAGCTTAACCTTATGCAAGCCGATATTAGTGGTCATTCGCATTTAGAAGTTACCGTTTTATTCGGTGGCGCTAAATTGATCATCCCAAGAAATTGGGAGGTAAGACCAGAGGTAACCACCATTTTTGGCGGTGTAGATGACAAGCGCTTATCGGCAGTGGAAATTGTAACCGAAGACGATAAAATCCTTACCATTACTGGTACGGTAGTCTTTGGCGGTTTAGATATCGTAAATTACTAGAAAGCGTAACTTAGGCAAATGGCGCGCAACCCTTTGCTGAAAGATCGAAACTACCTGTATTACATTGGTGCAGTATTGCTGCTCAGTGCTTTACAGGTGGTTTCGATGCATTATAGAGATTCACTGGATCTGCAGTTTTCAGTGATTCATGCCTTGGTACACTGGGGCCTACTTGGTGCCATTTGCTATGGCTTGGTCAATTCTTTCTCCTTCTTTAATCCCCCTAAGTTTAAGGTTTTAATTGCTTTAATCTTGCCGGTTGGCCTTACCTATGTATGGTATCAGGTTTCGCATATGTTGGTAGCGGGAATACACCAGGGTGAAACAGCCATGCACTGGATGGAAGTTACCGGTGAGTTTAGAGCTAATGTGGCCTATTTAATTCAGGTAGGAGTTATTGGTTTTAGCATGCTCTGGTATCGCTTGGATGAGCGTAGCGCTCAGGAGCAACGGAAGCAGGAGACCGAACGCATGGCTAAAGAAGCAGAGCTTTTTAAATTACGCCAACAAATTCAGCCTCACTTTTTATTTAATGCCCTTAATTCCATCAATAGCTTAATTGGCAGTCGACCAAAAGAAGCGCGGCAAATGACCCAAAAGCTTTCGGAGTTCTTGCGGGGGACCCTCAATCGGGAGGAGGGTATTTTAATGAGCTTGGAAGAGGAGCTAAATCACCTCAATCTATACCTCGATTTGGAAACCTTGCGTTTTGGTCACCGTTTACAGGTTAAACGAGATATTGATGAGTTGGCTTTAGCAGCGAAATTACCCCCATTGCTTATTCAGCCTTTATTGGAGAATGCCATTAAATATGGCCTTTATGGTACGGTAGGAGACTTGGAGATTAGCATGAAGGTGAAGATGCAAGGGCGAAACTTAGAAATTGAATTAAAAAATCCTTTTGAAGATGGTAGCAGTGCTCCGGGAGGTACCGGCTTTGGCATTCCTTCCATTCAAAGGCGTTTATACCTTATCTTCGGGAGAACCGATTTGTTGAAAACTGAAATAAAAAATCAGGTTTTTAGCGCCAAACTAACCATACCCCAAGCCGATGTACAAAGTTCTGATAGTTGATGATGAGCCCTTAGCGGCCGATTTGGTACAAGAGTATCTTGAGACGCATCCCGATTTTGAGGTGATTGATCGTTGTTTAGACGGTTTTGCGGCCTTGAAAAGCGTGCAGCAAGAAAAGCCCGACCTTATTTTTTTGGACGTGCAAATGCCAAAGCTTACGGGTTTCGATTTTTTGGAATTACTGGAAGATCCGCCAGCAATTATATTTACTACCGCCTTTGATGAATATGCCATAAAGGCCTTTGAAGCATCGGCGGTGGATTATCTCCTAAAACCTTTTTCAGAAGAACGCTTTGGGCAGGCGATTGCCAAATTCTTGGCGCAGCCAAAGTTTATGAAGGAGGCCATATCGGCCTTGCAGAAAAACCAGGATCACGGACCTAAAGATCGCTTAGTGGTTAAGGATGGAGCGCGGATCCGGATAATTCCTTTTCCCGAACTAATTCGTATTGAAGCTGATGGCGATTATGTGAAGATCGTCTCTGAGAAGGGAACTTACGCTAAGAAAAAGACCCTGTCCTATTATGAGAAACTCCTTCCTCAACCCTTATTTATTAGGGTGCACCGGTCCTTCTTGGTAAATGTAGATCATATCGATCGTTTAGATCCTTACGGGAAGAATGATCATGTGGCCCTTCTGAAGGATGGTTCGCGAGTACCGGTTAGCAGAAATGGGTTTTCAGAACTGCGCGAAGTTTTGGGTTTATAACGAACTAATACCCGGTGCATGGGTTTAATTCTAAAAGGATTACCCATGTTTGGTTTATTTAAGAAGAAAACGGAGAAGGAAAAGCTGCAGGCGGAATACGAAAAATTAATGCGTGAATCGCATCGCCTTTCAACTATCAACCGGGCGGAGAGCGATAAAGTTGCCGCTCTAGCCGATGCGGTAGCCAAAAGAATAGAGGCCTTGGATTAAAGTTCGCCCTCGAGCCAAGCTTTAAATTTTCCAGAGCGTTCCACACTCACAACACCCTCTTCGGGTAGGGCGGGCTTGCAGATTATTTTTACCCTCGATTTGCTATAAGGCTGGAGCTCTTCAATAAAATTGAGATTGACTATAAACTGCCGATTGATTTGGAAGAAAATCTTTGGGTCTAACTTTTCGATCAAGTCCTTTAATTTGAAATCCACTAAATATTGGCGCCCCAATTCATCGCACAGAAAGCAATGCTTTCCACTGGCGTAAAAAAAGGCAATCGACTCGCTATTGATGCTGCGTAAGCGCTCACCGCTGCTTACTAGAAAACGCTCCTTATAATTGGGTTTCAAATCGGCCAAAAGCTGCGACCAATCTTTATTCTGCTCTTTCTCTCTTAGCTCTACTTTATGAAGCGCTCTTTGCAATTCATCCTCTTGAATTGGTTTTAATAAATAGTCTAAGCTATTTAGCTGAAAGGCTTTTAGGGCATATTGGTCGTAAGCAGTAGTGAAAATTAAAGGAAGCTGGATATCAAGCTCCTCCAATAATTCGAAGGAATGACCATCGCCAAGGTGGATATCGACAAACAGAAAGTCGGCCTGACTATTAATTAATTGCGCTCGAGCCGACTTAAGGCTAGGTAATATTCCTAAACAAAGCCAATCGGGCTTTAGCTTATTCACCTTGTCCATTAAAGCTTGGGCGGCAAAAGCCTCATCCTCTAATATCCAGAATTTCATTCTTCTAAGCTAAGCAAAGGAAGTTCAACTAAGAAAATTTCGCCATGCCTTTCAAAGCGTGGCGCATTAGCTTCTAACAAGCGGTAGCGTTCCTTGATATTTTGCAAGCCGGTACCCGTGCTGTCTGCTTTTTGAGATCGCAGCTGGAAGTTGTTGCAAATGCTTATTTTCTGCTCATCGGCTTTAAGGTCAATTTTTAAGGGGTACTCTTTGGTAAGACTATTGTGCTTAATAGCATTGCTTATTGCTTCTTGTAAACTGAGTGGTGGTAGGTATTTATCTAAACTACTGGGCTCAAGTTGAATGCTAACTTCTAAGCCTTCCTGGAAACGCGTTTGCTGTAAATGCAAATACTGCTCGGCAAAAGCTAATTCTTTACGCAAAGGGACCACCATTTCGTCTTTAACCTCCAGTAAATAGCGGTATACTTTGGCGAAGTCATTGACAAAAGCTTCAGCCCGATTGGGGTCTTGCTTTATGAGGCCGCTTAAAACATTGAGGCTGTTAAATAAAAAGTGCGGGTCCATTTGGGAACGCAGGCTTGCAACCTGACTCATCGCTTGCTCCTTTTGTAGTCGTTCTGTGGCGATTAGAGAATCACGCCAATTCCGAAAGAAAAAAGCTCCTTCAAAAATGGCGGTGGCAATGATGGTTACCGTATTGGTGAAAATGATGTTTTGCCAATAATCCTGAAAGGTGAGTTCACGACGGATATAAATCATACGTGTGCCTTCCAATAGATACAGTAAAAGACTCTGAAAAGCGGTTGCCAGTAGAATTACCAAAAATGCTTCTACAAAAATGCGCTTAGTAATATTTCCTTTCCAGGGAATAAGCTGGTTTAAAATGGCAATAATCGCAGAGGCACCCAATACCATTACAGAGGTGACGATATAGGAGTAAATTACATTTAAGAAACCATCGAAGGCGGTCCAGTGCAGGCTTGTGTGCTCATCATTGCCGATTCCACTTAAAAACTGCAAAGTGCCAAAAACTGGAGGGAAAATACCGATGCCGAGAATTACCCATAAATTACCCTTGGTAAAGGTGTAATCTTTAACTGCCGACCAGTTGATTTTCGAATTCATCGCTTAAATGTAAATTACCTTTTAGAGATACTAGCCTTTGGTAGGCAAATTCTGTGCTTTCCGCAGCACTGCTTTCCCAACCAGCACTTATGCCTTTGCCTAATTTCCCACTGGCCTTCATTGCTTTTAAATGAGAACCTGAGTTTCGATAAGCGAGCATGGCTTCTTTGGACTCCCAATAGCTAAGGGTGCTGTGTATACCCGGTTCCGGCTTAAAGGTCTGCGCCTTAATTAAACCAGGAGCCTTATTCACTTGTAAAAAAGAAGTTAGCGCATGCATCTGGAAGAGAATTTTGGGCCAAAGTCCCACCGGCTTGAAAGCGGTTACACTAATGTACATAGCTAAAAAGTTATGCGGTAAAGGAACATGGGGAATAAACCTAATTGATAAGTGGTCTCCACTTCACCGGTGGCAGGGTCAAAATCTTGCGCAAAGGGGTTTTGCTGATTGCTGACGTTCTGGATATCCAATGCCCATTCTTGGGTGAATCTTGATCCGGCAATTTTGTAACCCACTCGGATATCAGCTCTAAAATAGGGGTCGAACTGCGAGCCATAGGCATTGTCGAAGTCGTATACCGCTTCGCCCTCTGCTCTGGATTTTGCTAGGTCGATTGGGGTGTACCTCTGACCTCCAGCTAGAGTCACTTTGGCGTCTACCGTTAGGGTCTTTCGGCTTTCGCTGTCTTTTTTACTCAGTAAAAACTCTTTACCTCCAACTACATTGAATACGTAGTTTCCATTAAAGGCGGTATTACGCCAAACCTTATCGCTTCCTTGGTATTTTGACTGAAATATCGAGAGGGTGTTTAACATATAGAAACCTTTGTCCATATACTTCTCGACCGTAAAGTCAATTCCGTAATTGTAGCCAATACCCCCATTTTGTGCCGTGTCGGGTAATACAATGTCGAAGGTTCCATTATTGATGGTAGAAAAGGAATTGGGATTTACATCTACAATTGCATCGTATATGTATTGGTAATAAGTCTCTGCTTTAAAATTCCAGTTCTGCCCAAAGCCAGTTTGGTAACCGAGTACAAAATGATGACTCTTCATTAAGCCAAGTTTTTCATTGGGACGGAAAATACTACCGTCAGCTAATACCTCTTGGTTGTAGATGAGTAATTCATGGGCTTGCTGGCTGTGGAGACCATAACCAATATTAAGGCTGCTTTTTCGGTTGGGGCGATAGGATAATCCCCAACGAGGCTCAATGTTGTAATCGTTTTCAAGGATCATGGTATGAACTCCGGTATTCATTTCCCATTGATCGTTAATACGGTACTGCCAGTTAACATAAGGCTGGTAAAGCATATTGGCCCCTTGAATATCACGAATGCGACGAAAGCCATTCCAATTGTTGGAATAGGCAGAATCTAAAAGATTAAAATTTCGATAGGTAATATAGCTTCCTGCTCTCAACACGTGGTTTACATTAAACTTATGGTTGAGTAGGGCATTTACTTGGAAGTTAGTGCGCATAAAACGTTGCCCGTAAACCGGACTAATAATACTGCCATCGTTATTAATGGTGTCTACCGTGGTCTTGTTTTGAATGCCACTAAAGGCTAGACTTATTTTAGAATAGGTTTTAGGATTGAAGAAATATTGATGACTTGCGCCAATAACACCAGAGCCTACTTGATTACGTAAATCTTGATCATCGCTGTAAAAACCACCGTCTTCATTTTCTTCATTCTCGCTGTCTAGAAATTCAATCGATGAAATTCCGCCTAATGCAAATACTTGAAAACTACCGTATTTGCGGCTGGGGAAGTTAAGCTTAAGGTTTAAGTCTTGGTACTCTGGAACGGCAGTGCCGGTGCCAAAATCTACTCCCAAAGCCGACATTACTCCTAAAGTTGAGTAACGGTAATTAATAAGGTAAGAGGCCTTGGAGTCTTTGTTTAATGGTCCTTCCGCACCAAACTCGAGTCCATTAAAGCCAATTTGCCCTAAAAACTCATGCTTTTCATAATTGCCATTACGCATCTGTAGGTCAAATACTCCGGATACTCCATCTCCATAATCGGAAGGGAAGGCCGAAGTAAGAAAGTCGCTATTGGCCAAAACATTATTGTTTAGCATACTTACTGGTCCTCCGGTTGCACCAATGCCACCAAAGTGGTTGGGATTCGGGATATCCATCCCTTCCAAACGCCATATTAGGCCGAAAGGCGAGTTTCCTCGAATAACAATGTCGTTGGAGGCATCATTACTGCGCTGAACACCGGCGAAGTTCGAGGCCATCCGGGAAACATCATTATTGGCGCCGGCAAAGCGTTGGGTCTCCTCAATGCTAAAGGTCCGCCCCGAAACATTAACCCTTTCATTGGCCGTCCGCGTTTTATTGACCCGCGCTTTTACCACCACCTCTTCGAGTTTTTCAGTTTTCTCGATGAGACTAATGTTAAGCACCAACTCTTTGGACCCAAGCAGTTCCATTTTCGGGAATACTCGAGTTTCATAACCTATAAAGCTTATGCTGATGTCGACCCTGCCAGTGGGTACGCTTTCAACTTTATAATAACCGTCAAAATCGGTGCTAGCGCCAAATTGTTGGCCTGCACTTAGCACGACTACGTTAACACCTGGTAAAGGTGTTTGGGATTGCTGGTCTAAAACCCTGCCTTTAATGGTTTGGGTGATTTCCGCGGGCTCCACATCAGCCGAAAGGCTAATGCTTAAAATACTGCTTAAAGCAATAAGAGCGATTCGAAGTGTTTTCATTTTGCATGTTTTAGTGAGTCAAAGGTGCGATGCTGACCACTCTTATGAAATTGAAAGGGAGTGAGCCGGGGAAAAAAGGGTGTGAACCGGGGATTTTTTTTGAAACTGATAAAAGTCGCTGTCTAGTTCTAGGATTTTGACTTCATTTGTGGTCTCTCAAAAAGCAAAAAATGGATAAATCAAAGATGCACCCCGAAAGTCTAATGATGTCTTACGGGTACAAACCACACCTCTCTGAAGGCGCAGTAAAATGCCCAATATTTCAAACTTCTACTTTCGTTTTTAAAACCGCTGAAGAAGGCAAGGCCTTTTTTGAAGTAGCCTATGGTATGCGCGAGAAAGGAGCGGATGAAGAACTGGGACTTATATACAGTCGCCTAAACAACCCGGATCTTGAAATTTTAGAAAATCGATTAACTCTTTGGGATGGAGCCGATGATGCAGCCGTCTTTGAGAGTGGTATGTCGGCAATCTCTACAGTTTTAATGGAATTCTTGAAACCTGGGGACTTGCTCCTTTACTCAAATCCTGTCTATGGAGGTACCGATCATTTTATAAAGCATGTTCTTACCAAATTTGGCATCGAGGTCTTAGGGTTTAGTCCGGCCGATAGCCGTGCAGATATCGAAGCGATGATTGAGGCGCATCCGGCTAAGGATCGTTTGGCGATGATTTATGTAGAAACACCAGCCAACCCAACTTTAGATTTATTTGATATCGAGGAGTGCGTAGCCCTTGCCAAGCATTATTCACGTAGTGAAGAGGATCGCGTTTATGTGGCGGTAGATAATACTTATATGGGGCCTTTGTGGCAGCATCCTTTAAAGCATGGAGCGGATTTCGTTCTTTACTCAGCGACCAAATATATAGGTGGACATAGCGATGTGATTGCTGGTGCAGTTTTGGGCAGCTTCGAGGTGATGAAGCGGGTGAAAGAACTTCGTACCTTCCTAGGTAATATGGCCGGGCCACATACTGGTTGGTTATTAATGCGAAGCCTCGAAACTCTTAAGGTGCGTATGGAACGACAAGCTATAAACGCCAAAGCGGTGGCCGAATGGTTGGTGCAACATCCTAAAGTGGAGAAGGTCTACTACCTTGGAATGCTGGATGAAAAAGACCAACGTCATGCGGATATTTATAAGCGACAATGCAGCTCTGCTGGTGCAATGCTGTCATTCGATGTGAAAGGTGGTGAAGCAGAAGCTTTCCGCTTCTTAAATGCCTTGCAATTGGTGAAATTAGCCGTGAGTCTCGGTTCAACGGAATCTCTGGCCGAACATCCTGCAACAATGACCCACGCTGGCGTGGATAAAGAATTACGCGATCAATTAGCAATCTCTGAAAAGCTGGTTCGATTATCAGTTGGGGTAGAACATCCCGATGATTTAATTGCCGATTTAGAGCAAGCCTTGGCGAAGGTGTAGTGATTCGTAGTAGCTAGTATTTAGAAGGGGACCGTGCTTTTATGGGTCCCCTTTTTTTTAGCCTTAAACTATTTTAAAGCTCGATTTGCTAGCCATTGCGAGTAATTTAATTTTACTAGATACTCATTGATGATTCTCCTCTCCGTACAGCGCATTATTTTTCAAGCGCTCGGCCATTTCTAGGGACCGCTTGATACGGGTTGCTTCGGTTTTGCCTGAATCAATATAATGCAGAACTCCCCTTTGCTTGCCCGGTTTGCGGGCGCGGAAAGCTTTGTCGGCTTCGGGGTCTTGGTCCAATACCACCTGAAATTCCTCGGGAAAGGCCATGCCGAACTCGCTGGTGTCGGGCAGCATTTCTACTTCTACAAAATCACCAATCTCGCAGCGCCAAGATTTTAGAACAGCACGACTAAGCATAATTAAAGCGTAGCCGTCTTTGCGCAATTGCAAGGCGCGGTGCAGCTTTTTGCCATCCGGACCAATAATTATTACTCGGCTACTATGATTCTCGATGAAATCCTTGGCTTGATCATAGGTGCAGAAGATCTGCGGCGCATAGCCATTGGGCTCCGATTCGATATAGCTTTTCAAGATCATTGCAAAATAGATTGGAGTATAGAGTAGGCTTGGTGCACCGAGCTTACTTTCTGGTAACTAAGGTAAAGTTTATTATTGCGCTCCTTTAATTGGGCTTCTTTGTAAGCTTGTAAATGGAGCAAAACTTTTTGGAAGCGCTCACTTTGGAAATAGGGTGAGTCTTGATCGGAGGTAAAATAACAGAGTAAGCGTTCTTGTTTCAGCACAATTTTCTCGAAGCCAATCTTTCGGCCCAAACGGCGTAAGCGCAGAGAGTCGAACAGTTCCTCAACTTCGGAAGGCAAGGGGCCAAAACGATCTTTTAGGGCCTCGGCATAGTGCTCCAATTCCTTTTCGTCTTTAACCTGATCCAGTTCTTGGTAGAGTTTTAAACGCTCATCGACCTTGTTTACATAGTTGTCCGGAATCAGAATTTCGAGATCAGTATCGAGCAAGGTGTCACTTATTTGCTCTTTATTTTTAATCTCATCAGCGTAAAGCTCCTTAAACTCACTTTCCTTGAGCTCTTCAATGGCTTCGGCTAATATTTTCTGGAAAGTGTCAAAGCCAATGTCATTAATAAAGCCGCTCTGCTCGGCTCCTAATAAGTCGCCTGCGCCTCGAATTTCCAAATCCCGCATGGCGATATGGAAGCCACTGCCCAAGTCGCTGAACTTCTCAATGGCCTGCATGCGCTTACGTGCTTCAT
Source organism: uncultured Flavobacteriales bacterium (assembly GCA_913055685.1). Classification (GTDB taxonomy): domain Bacteria; phylum Bacteroidota; class Bacteroidia; order Flavobacteriales; family Schleiferiaceae; genus Croceimicrobium. The sequence continues at coordinate 45,384 of CAJXKC010000001.1, read as the reverse complement.
CGCTCATGGCCGATAAGGGCGGGGTGATGAGTTTACAAAATGCCTTTTTATTACTTCGGCCCACCCGACCACGCATTTGGTGCAAATCGCTTAGCCCAATATTGTGGGCGTTATTAATGATAATGGTATTGGCATTGGGAACGTCTAAACCATTTTCGATGATGGAAGTCGCCACCAGAATGTCAAACTCACCATTAATGAAGTTGAGCATTACCTCTTCGAGTTTTTTGCCTTCCATCTGACCATGACCAATACCAATTTTGGCATCCGGCACCAAGCGCTGCAGCATACCCGCCACTTCCTTAATGTTCTCTACCCGATTGTGGATGAAGAAGATTTGACCACCACGGCTTAATTCATAGCGCACGCTATCACGAATGATTTCCTCATTAAAGGGAATTAATTGGGTCTCAATCGGGTGCCGATTTGGGGGAGGCGTAGTCATTACGCTGAGGTCGCGCGCCTGCATCAGTGAAAACTGCAAGGTACGAGGGATCGGAGTGGCGGTAAGGGTTAAGGTGTCTACATTCACCTTCATATTTTTCAACTTATCCTTTACGCTTACCCCAAATTTCTGTTCTTCATCAATTACCAATAGGCCAAGGTCCTTAAACTTCACATCCTTCCCAACTAGTCGGTGGGTACCAATAATGATATCCACCTTGCCTTCTTCAAGTTTTTTAAGGATTTCAGTTTGTTGTTTTCTGCTGCGAAAGCGATTCAGGTATTCGATATTAACGGGGAAGTCGCCTAATCTTTTACTAAAAGTCTTAAAGTGTTGGAAAGCCAAGATGGTTGTGGGCACTAAAACCGCGACTTGTTTATTGTCGTTTACCGCTTTAAAGGCGGCTCGTATGGCTAATTCGGTTTTTCCAAAGCCTACGTCCCCACATATTAGTCGGTCCATAGGCATACTAGCTTCCATATCTTGTTTTATCGCCGCGGTGGCACTTTCTTGGTCGGGTGTGTCCTCATAAATAAAAGAAGCCTCTAATTCGTGTTGGAGGTAATTATCGGGAGAGTAGCTGAAGCCTTGGGCCGACTTTCGTTTGGCGTACAGCTTAATGAGGTCAAAGGCCACTTTCTTAACCCGCGTTTTGGCTTTGGCTTTAGTTTTCTGCCAAACGCCCGAACCTAATTTATGTATAGTAGGTACACTGCCTTCCTTACCGTTAAAGCGGGTTATTTTGTGCAGAGAATGGATGCTTACATAAAGCACATCGCCTCCAGAGTAGATCAGTTTGATGGCCTCTTGCTGCTTGCCGTTTACTTCAATCTTTTGAAGCCCGCCAAACTCGCCAATACCATGGTCGATATGCGTAATGTAATCGCCCACTTGTAAGGAGGTGAGTTCCTTTAGGCTAACCGCTTGACGTTTTTCATAGCCATTCCGTAAACGAAACTTTTGGTAGCGCTCAAAGATTTGGTGATCGGTGTAGACCAAGACTTTTGCTTGCTTATCAATAAACCCTTCGTGTAGGGAGTGGACCAAGGGCTGAAACTTTGACTCCTTATCGAGGTCTTCGAAAATCGCATGAAAACGATCCACCTGTTTTTCATTCAAGCACAGGAGGATGTTTTGGTAACCTTCTGACTCCTTGAGATGAAGGTCTTCAGCTAGAAGTTCAAACTTTTTGTTAAAACTCGGTTGAGGTAGGCTTTCCCAATTTATTTGCAGCTGGGGCTGAAAGGAATTCCCACCCGACATTTCCACTTGGGAGAAGTCTTTGAGTCCCTCCAAGAAGCGAGAGCCATTGAGGTAAAGTTCGGCCGGCTCGCTGCGGTTTAATTCGCCCGACACCTCCTTAAAGGCTTGAAGCGCTTTGTCGTAAAGGTCGTCTAGTTTCTTGGCGCTCAACTCTTGATTACGCGTCCAAATGATGGTATTGTCGTTTATATAATGGAGGAAGCTTTCCCGCTTCTCCATTAATACCTTATTCTCCACATTTGGCACCAATTGTATTTTCTTGAGTTGGTCGATACTCAGCTGGCTTTCAATGTCGAAGAGGCGAATGCTTTCAATCTCGTCGTCAAAAAATTCAATTCGATAAGGTTGGTCGTGACTAAAAGAATAGACATCTACAATACCTCCACGTACCGAAAACTGCCCGGGTTCAACCACAAAGTCTACTCTTTCAAATTGGTATTCAAAGAGAGTTTCGTTTAAGAAATCGATACTTAATTCGTCGCCAACTCGGACCGTAAAAGTATGGGCATTGAGCGTTTTGCGAGTTACCACCTGCTCGAAGAGTGAATCGGCATAACTGACCAGTAGAGCTGGTTTTTTACGGCTATTAAGTCGGTTTAGTACTTCCGCCCTAAGCAAGACATTGGCATTATCGGTTTCCTCGGTGTCGTAAGGTCGGCGGTAGGAAGCCGGGTAGAATAAAACGTCTTTTTCGCCGATTAGACTTTCCAGATCGTTTAAAAAGTAGGCCGCTTCCTCCTTATCGTTTAGAATTACTAGGTGTGGCTTTTCACTATTTAGAAAGCTTTGCGCAATGGCAATGCTCGGCAGGGAACCACTAAAGCCCTTGGCTAAAATTTTTGTGTTAGCAGCACCGTTCCATGCTTCAGTAATAGTTTGTATCCGTTGGTCGTCCTGATATAGGTCGAAAAAAAGTTTTCCTGCTTGAGCCATGCCTCTAAATGCCTAATCCACCCGGCTCTCTTGAGGGGGTGGTTATGAGGGGCTAAAGGTAGCTCTTCACTCGATTTTGTTCCAAGTGTTTCAAACAATTTTCCAATTCACAGATTCTATTATCTTTAGCCAAGGGAAGAATTTAAACAAACCAGAATGGGGATCCGAAAAATAGGCCTTATAGGTCTTTTATGCTGTATTGATTTTATTGCTTTTGCCTCTAGTTCCAGGGACTCCCTAATTTCGGAGTCCTTAAAAAATACCCGCGATCCAAGGGTCTTAATGCCGCTTTCGGAAGCTATGCTCGAATATGATGATGCCGAAATGCAGGCACGAGCTTATTTTGTGAGGGGGCTAGCTTTAAATTACGGTGCCAAAGCGGCTCAGTCTGCGCAAGCCTATAAAAAGGCCCTTTCCTACATGCATCCCGATACGGTTTATGATCAGCGCTTTACCTATGCAGTAGTGCTAAAAAATTTAGGTATCGCCAATTATCGGGCTCAGGAATATGCCCAGGGCGACTCAGCCTTTAGGGTCCTGCGGGATTATTGTCTAAAAAAGGGGGATAGTCTGGGTTTTGCTCTTGCCCAAAAAAATCGCGCCAATGCGAAAATGGTACGCGAAGAGTACGATTCGGCAGTCTTATTAATGAAGGATGCCATTGCGATTTACGAGGCTATAGACTACCAGGGTATTCCCTTGGCATATATGAGTATGGGTTCCATTTTTGGTCGTATGGCTCAGCCTCAAGAAGCGATGTCGTGGTTTAGAATGGCTTTGGCGCGCATTGAGAATACGCCCGATCGAAGGTTGGAAGGTCGTATTTACAATAATATGGCAGTGGCCTACCGGGAAATGGAGCGCCTCGATTCCGCTCAGTATTATTTGAGCAAAGCATTGGCTATTCAAGAAGAGCTGGGGTCGGTCTTCGATCAGGTTGAAATAAGGGGCAACTTGGCCCGCAATGCTATAGAAATGGGCGATTTATCCTTGGCTCACGAAAATCTTGATGCTGCCTTGCAGGCCTTAGATGAAAGAAACCCTCGTGCAAGTCTCATTTTGCGTAATATTTGGGTTTTAAGCTTGGACTTAGCGATTATTGAGAAGCAGGCGGATGTGGCTAAATCCTGGCAGCAAAAATTAATAGAGACTTTAGGTTATAAGCGGATTAAAAATGATTATCAGCTCATGGAAAGGTTTGCTCAATATTATGAGTTAATCGGTGAGCAAGATTCGGCCCTAGCCTACCTGAAGGCAGCCAATGAGTTGGAAGAAAAAATACAGCGTGAGCGCGATGCAGAAGCAATAAAAAAGGCTGCAAATGCGGTAGAATTAATTGGGCTTAAATCGGAGAAAGGTCGTCTTGAGGGTCGATATCGGAAAACGCTTACTTATGGCTTAATCCTATTCGGACTTAGTTTAATTGGTCTCTGGATTTACTGGAACACTAAGCTTAAAAAGCATAAGCGTTCCGAAATTTTCCTCGGAAGTGATGGAGCCACTTTTCAATTTGAGGATAAGAGTCAAGTACATGAAATTAGACCCGGAGCATCTGAGTCTGGTTCGGGAAATGCCCACTTGAAGCTAAAATCGAAGGCGGTAATACCTGTTGCGGAAATTATTTATGCCCAATCTGAGGGGCACTATGTAAACCTCTTTTTAAAGGAAAAAGATAAGCCTGAGGTGGACCGAACTTCACTAAAGGCTTTGCAAGAAGAATTAGAAGGTCAGGATTTTCAGCGCATCCATCGCTCTTATTTGGTGAACTGTAAACATCTAAAAGCAGTATATGCGACCAAGGTGCTTCTTGCCGATGGGACAGAATTACCCGTATCACGTACTTATAAGGAGGAGCTGCAAGCCCGGTTTAAGGAGAAAAGGGAAGCTTGAGTCTGTATTTAATGCTAATTAATCCGTCGTTTATGCCAATTTCTTGGTGTGGGTGGGCAATTCGACTTTCTTTACCTCAGGTTTGAAAAAACCTTAATTCCTTCCCCTTTAAGAAAACGGCCCAGCATAGCGGGGCCGTTTTTTATTTTAAGATGGGTATTAGTCGGGGTGATTAGCCATAAACTCTTCGGCCTTCTCTACCATTTTTGGACTTCCACAGAAGAAGGGAACTCTTTGATGAAGTTCTTTGGGATCGATGTCCATAATACGGGTATGTCCATCGCTGGCCTTACCGCCGGCTTGCTCAATTAAGAAAGCCATTGGGTTACATTCGTAGAGCAAACGTAATTTGCCATTGGGAGCAGTGGTTCCGCGAGGGTAAATGTAAATCCCGCCTTTGAGGAGATTGCGGTGGAAGTCGGCTACCAATGAACCAATGTAACGCGAAGTGAGCGGTCTATTGGTGGCAGGGTCTAATTCCTGGCACCATTTGATGTATTTCTTCACCCCCTCAGGCATGTGTACATAGTTTCCTTCATTGATGGAGTAAATTTTTCCGTTTTCCGATACCCGCATATTCGGATTGGAAAGGAAGAAGGAGCCAATGCCGGGATCATAAGTGAAACCGTGCACGCCCTTTCCCGTGGTGTAAACCAACATGGTAGAGGTGCCGTAAACCAAATAGCCCGCCGCTACCTGCTTGTTGCCAGGTTGTAGAAAGTCCTCTAATTGTACCGGACCTCCAACTTTACTTACGCGTCGGTAAATACTGAAAATGGTTCCTACGGAAACGTTCACATCAATATTACTGCTACCATCCAATGGGTCGATTAAAACCACGTATCTCGCATCGCTGTGGATTTCTTGATTGAAGGCAATGAAGTCCTCCATCTCTTCCGAAGCCAAGCCACAAATCTCACCGCGACGTTGCAGGGTGCTAATGAAAAGGTCGTTCGCTAAGACATCGAGCTTTTGTTGGTCTTCGCCCTGCACATTTTCTTCACCCACCGCACCAATAATATTGGCGAGACCGGCTTTATTAATTTCTTGATTCACCATTTTACCAGCGAGGCGAATCGAACTGAGGAGGGCACTTAGCTCACCCTTGGCGTAGGGGAAATCTTTTTGATTTTCGATGATGAATTCACCGAGCGTAATATGTCTTTTCATGTCTTTTGAGAGGTATGGGGCAAAGTTAAGCTCCCGTTTTAATTATCAGCCTTTAAAGCTTCTTTATTCGCTTTAAATAAACCTTAAGAGAATCTACCTGGCGGGTAGAGACCATCACTTTGCGACCATTTTTTAATTCGATGTTTAGCGAATGATCGGCGCCGGCATTGTAAATATGTCCGGTTTTGGGACTGTAGCGTCGACCAATGCTAATCATGTTTAAAGGCTTAATGCTAACCTGCTTAACCTCGCGCCAAAGAATTTCTTCTTTGCCTAAGGGGCGAAAGTCAATTTTGATTCCCTCGTTGTTTATGCTCAGATCAAGCCTGGTTAAAGCGGTCATTAGTAAGAGCAGAATGCTAAAGAGCAGCAGGCAAACTACCGCCCAGTTTGGCATCGGGTTGTTGCCAACGGGAATCTTAAATAAAAGCTGACTTAAACTTAGGAATATGCTAAAGAAGAGGAGGCCAATCAAGACTATCCACATCAAAATACTGCGCAAATTCTGACTTTCTTGAAAGCTTTGGTTCATGGTTTAATTTAGGTTTGAAGGTTTACCTTTGCGGGCAATATTCAAATATATGTTAGAACTTAGAAATAAGCACTTTGAAATTGGTGGCATTCCGGCCTTGGATATTTGTCAGGAATTCGACACCCCACTTTATGTTTACGATACCGCCAAAATGGAGGCGCAGTATAAACGGATTACAAAGGCTTTTAAGGGTTCTAAGTTGAAGATTAATTATGCCTGTAAGGCCCTTACCAATATCAACGTCCTCCGCTTTTTTAAGTCCCTAGGGGCAGGTTTGGATACCGTCTCTATCCAGGAGGTGCAATTGGGCCTAAAGGCAGGTTTTGAGGCTGGAGATATCATCTATACCCCCAATGGAGTTTCCTTCGATGAAATCGTAAAGGCGGTAGACCTTGGTGTGCGAATTAATATTGATAACCTCAGTATTTTAGAGCGCTTTGGAGCGCGATACGGTAATAGCTATCCAGTTTGTGTTCGCATGAACCCCCATATTATGGCGGGTGGAAATAGTAAGATATCGGTGGGGCATATTGATTCAAAATTTGGTATCTCCATCCACCAAAGACGTCACCTCGAGCGCCTCGTGAAGAGTCTGGATATTAAAGTTGAAGGGGTGCATATGCATACCGGTAGTGATATTTTAGATGTAGACACCTTTTTAAAAGGGGCAGAGCTCTTGTTTGATGTGGCTCACGATTTTAAGGATCTGCAATACATCGACTTTGGTTCGGGTTTCAAGGTGCCTTATAAGCCAGGAGATATTGCCACTGATATTGAGGAATTAGGTTCCAAAATGACCAAGATGTTCAATGACTTTTGCGCTGAATATGGTCGCGAATTGGAAATTGAATTTGAGCCGGGTAAGTTCCTGGTGTCTGAGTCCGGCACCTTTTTCTGCAAAGTGAATGGCTTAAAGCAAACTACTGCTACCGTATTTGCTCAGGTGGATACCGGGATGAATCATTTAATTCGTCCGATGTTTTACGATGCCTACCATCACATCGAAAATGTGAGCAATCCTGAGGGTCACAAGCGGGTGTACTCGGTGGTGGGCTATATCTGCGAGACCGATACCTTCGCGAATGACCGTCAGATAACCGAAGTGAAAGAAGGCGATGTGCTTGGCTTCCGCAATGCTGGTGCCTACTGCTTTACCATGGCCAATAATTACAATAGCCGCTTTAAGCCGGCGGAGGTTCTGGTACATAAGGGAAAGGCTCAGCTTATTACTCGCAGGCAAAATCTCGAAGATTTAACCGCTAACCAAGTAGAAATCGACTGGTAATGGAGGTGATCATTCGGGCTGGAAAGGAAAAGGATATGGCGGGGCTATTGGCTCTCATTAAAGAATTGGCCCTTTTTGAAAAAGCGCCTCAGGAGGTTATTACTACCGAGGAGGAATTGCTAAAAGATTGGCAAGCCGGTGCCTACGAGTTTTTGGTAATGCACCTGGGTGAAGAGTTAATCGGTATTAGTCTCTATTATCCCCGTTATTCTACCTGGAAAGGCTTTTGCTATTATCTGGAAGATCTTTACATAAAGCAGGACTATCGCGGTAAGGGCTATGGTAAGCAATTGTTGCTGGCTACAGCGGATGCGGCTCGGGCAAAGGGGGCGAAGCGCCTCGATTGGCAGGTATTGGATTGGAATGAGTCCGCGGTAAAGTTTTATGAAAGCTTGGGGGCGGATATCGAAAAGGAGTGGTGGAACTGTAAATGGTGGCTCTGATCCTTGGCGGATCAAGGCTTAAATATTGCCGTAATTGGGGCGGGGGCAGCCGGAGTTTTTGCGGCCATTCATGCCGCCCAGGGCAATAGTCAGGTACAAATATTTGAAGCCTCTAATAAGGCATTAGCTAAGGTTAAAATTAGCGGTGGCGGACGCTGTAATGTTTGCCATGATGTCCAGAATAATGGTGCGCTTTTAAAAGCATTTCCGCGTTCTTCTAAGGCAATGCGCAAGGCTTTTGGTCAGTTTGCCTATCCCGAGACTCGGGCTTGGTTCGAGTCGAGAGGCTTAGCCTTAAAAGTGGAGTCCGATGGCCGGGTTTTCCCGTCTAGCGATGATTCGCAATCGGTAATCGATATTCTTTTAGGTGAGCTGAAAGCGGCTGATATCCCCATTCATTTTAGTAAACGTCTTAAAGCAGTTGTTGCTAAGGGGGCACAATTCGAATTGGACTTCGGTTCAGTAAAGGAAAGCTTTGATCGGGTGATTTTAGCCATGGGAGGACAAGCTCAGATAAGAGGCTTTGGCCCCTTGGATCCGCTAGGCTTGGATATTGTGTCACCATTACCTTCATTATTCACTTTTAATGTACCGGATTCAGATTTAAAGGATTTACAGGGGCTTTCCGTGCCAATGGCTAAGGTGCAAATTCCTGGTACAAAGTGGCAGCAAGATGGTCCTCTGCTAATTACCCATTGGGGCTTCTCGGGTCCGGCGGTCTTAAAACTTTCGGCCTGGCAGGCGCGCGATTTGGCAGAGCGCAATTATAAGTTCCCCATTCTAATTAATTGGCTTAATTGGACCGATACCGATTATGAAGCATTTGTAGGGGAGCAGCTAAAACTGTTTGCTAAAAAGAAATTGGCTAATGCCCGTATTTCCGAACTACCGCGTCGCTTATGGGAACGTTTAGTGCTAAGGGCTCAGGTCTCACTCGATAAGCGCTGGGTCGATCTTAGTAAAAAGGAGCTAAATCGAATTCGGGAGCAAATTCTAAGAGCGGAGTTCAAGGTTTCTGGTAAAACTACATTCAAAGAAGAGTTTGTAACTGCCGGGGGTATCGCCCTGTCAGAGCTCGATTTTAAGGATTATTCGCTTAAAAAGTTTCCTGGCCTCTACGCCGTCGGAGAGCTTATCGATGTAGATGGAATAACCGGCGGTTTTAATTTCCAACACGCGTGGACTAGCGGCTTTTTAGCTGGACGGGCTAGCGCTCAGTAATTTTTTTAAAAAAAAGTGTTTGTCAATTAAGCGAGGGGTTTTACTTTTGCCAGGTAAAGTAAAACTATACTTAACTGAAGCATGGCTATTAGCAAGTATTCATTTACTCTTAGCAGTGATCTTTATTTAAAAGACCCGCTTAGTTCGGAAGTCGGTAAGAAGATATTAAGTGTTGGTGCTAAGCTTATACTCGATATGGGCTTGGAGTCCTTTACCGCCAAGAAGCTTGCTATTGCTGCCTCTACCACCGAGGCCACGGTCTATAAGTATTTCCCCAATAAACAGCGCTTGTTGCAATACTATTTTCAGTTGTACTGGACTTGGTTGGAGCAACAGATTAAGGTTTTTACGGCTATTGAAACTGATCCGGAGGAAAAGTTGCGCAAGGCGGTAAGAGTGGTGGGGCAAATCCCTGCGGTAGCTGCCGACCCTGGCTTAGTGAGTAAGGAGGATTTACGAAACCTAGTAATTTTAGAAGGCTCCAAAGCGTATCACCACATTCAGGTAGATGAAGACAATGCCAAAAAGTTATTTGCCCCCTTTAAGAGTGTGGTTAAGCTATTGGCAGATATGATAGTAACGGTGAGTCCCAAGCATCCTTTTCCTTTTGCTTTGGCTACCACCCTTATAGAGATGGCGCATAGCCTTGAGTTTTACCAAGAGCATTTGCCATCGCTCACTGATTTTCCAAAGGATCAACAAAATCAGAAACTAACAGAATTCTTAATCCAAATCTTGTTCAATTCACTAAAGTAATCTCAAAAAAAGCACAATGAGCAAAACAAGAATCACGGTTGCAAAAGGGGACGGTATCGGACCCGAAATCATGGACGCTACTCTGCGAATTATCGAAGCAGCCGGCGCGGAACTAGACTACGATTTCATTGATATCGGTGAAAAAGTATATCTATCGGGTAACACGGCAGGCATTACCAATGAATCCTGGGATACCTTACGCAGAAACAAAGTTTTCTTAAAGGCTCCTATTACCACTCCGCAAGGTGGTGGTTACAAGAGCTTAAATGTGACCATCCGCAAATCTCTGGGCTTGTACGCTAATATTCGTCCTTGTAAGTCGCTATCGCCTTACATCGAAAGTAAGCACCCTAATATGGATGTGATTATCGTTCGCGAGAACGAAGAGGATCTTTACGCTGGTATCGAGCACCGTCAGACCACTGACGTATTTCAGTGTTTGAAGCTGATTACTATCCCTGGTACCCGTAAAATCATTCGTCACGCTTTCGAGTACGCGCGTAACTTTAACCGTAAGAAGGTGACTTGTATGGTGAAGGATAACATCATGAAGGTTACCGATGGTTTGTTCTCGCAAGTATTCCGCGAAATCTCGGCCGAGTACCCTGATATTGAGTCTGAATTAAAGATTATAGATATCGGTGCGGCTTTATTGGCGGATCGCCCCGAGGATTTTGACGTGGTAGTAACCTTAAACCTTTACGGTGATATCATCAGCGACATTGCGGCGCAAATTACTGGCTCCGTTGGTTTAGGAGGCTCATCAAATATTGGAAAAGGCTTTGCTATGTTTGAAGCGGTTCATGGTTCGGCACCGGATATTTCTGGGAAAAACATGGCTAACCCTAGTGGCTTACTTTCAGCGGCGGTGCTTATGCTCGAGCATGTGGGGCAGTTAGAAGTTGCGGAAAAAGTAGCCAATGCATGGTACAAGACTATTGAAGATGGTATCCACACTGGCGATATCTTCCGCGAAGGTAGTTCTAAGCAAAAGGTAGGCACTAAAGAGTTTGCCGATGCGGTGATTGAGCGCTTAGGTCAGATGCCTCAAAACATCGAAGCACATAAATTAGATCAAGATGGCTTTAAGCCAATCGAAATCGAAGAATACGAGCGCCCAGTGCAGCAGAAAGACCTGGTAGGGGTTGATGTCTTTGTAGATGATGCTACTATTAGTGCCGACGATCTAGGGGCTAAGCTGCAAGCTTTAGCCGGTGATACCATGAAGTTAAAAATGATCACCAACCGCGGTGTTAAGGTTTTCCCTGATGGATTACCAGAAACATTCTGCACCGATCACTGGCGTTGTCGCTTCGTGCATAAAGACAATCCCAAAGACGTTAATCAGATGAAGAGCGTTTCACGCGAAAGCGTTCCCGCGCTTATTGCTAACTTAGTAAGCAATGGTGTAGACGTAATTAAGACGGAAAACTTGTATTACTTCGACGGTAAACTGGCCTTCTCTTTAGGTCAGGGTGAATAATATGAACACTAGTTTAATAATAGACAACTTCCTTAGTCCGCCCATCTTATTCTTTTTGGGCGGACTATTGGCAGTTGCGGTGCGCTCCGACCTGGAGATTCCTCGGGACGTGGCGAAATTTTTATCTCTTTTCCTGCTTTTTTCCATTGGCTTAAAAGGTGGGATGGAGTTAGCGCACGGTGAAGACTTGGCGATGATGTTAAAGCCTTTGGTCTTTGCGGTTTTGCTGGCGGTGGTGGTGCCCCTCTACACCTTCTTTATTCTCAAGAAGAAAATTGATGTTTACAATGCCGGGGCTATTGCCGCTACTTATGGTTCGGTAAGTGCGGTAACCTTTGTGACAGCGGTGAGCTTTTTACAGGAAGCGGGGGTCGATTTCGGTGGTCATATGATTGCGGCTTTAGCGATTATGGAGTCACCCGCAATTATCGTAGGCGTGATCCTCATCGGCCGCTTTGCGAGCCAGAAAAAGGGCAAGAATAAATTAAAGCATGTGTTACACGAGGCTTTTACCAATGGCTCGGTTTTTATTATTCTGCTTAGCTTAATCATTGGCATGGTAATCTCAGACAAGCAATATGCCGGGGTAGCCCCCTTCAGCGACAGCTTATTTAAGGGTATTCTTAGTCTGTTTATGTTAGATATGGGGCTTTTGGCCGGAAAACGTATTTCGGGCTTGCGTACCAAAGGGGGATTTTTACTGCTCTTCGGTATCCTAGTGCCCCTAATTAATGCAGGCGTTACCATGGTGCTTTGTCCGATTTTTGGCATCAGTTTAGGTAATGCCTTTTTGCTAACCATTCTGGCGGCCAGTGCTAGTTATATCGCAGTACCAGCGGCCATGCGTATGGCAGTGCCGCAAGCTAATCCGGGTATTTATGTGCCTATGTCTTTAGGTATTACCTTTCCGATAAACATTATTGTGGGGATTCCCATTTACTATCTTATTCTCCAGCATTTATACGCCTGATTATGGAAAATATTAAACGCGTTGAAATTATCGTTCCTCGGGCTGAGGTTGAAAATGTACTCAGCTTGTTCTCCCGTGAGAAAGTAGAGGGCTATACCTTAATCGATAAGGTAATTGGCATGGGACACCGAGGAATTCAGGATGGTATGGGGCTAACCGATGCCTTTACCAACTCGATGATTGTGTGGTATTGCGCGCCAGCCAAATTCGAGAAACTCAAGGAAGCGATTCGCGACCTCTTAGAAGACTCCGGCGGTATTTGTGCCGTATCGGATGCTAATTGGGTTAAGCATTAAAATTTAACATAGGTTTTCCCTTCGCCAAGGGAGCGATACAGCACATTTGCTAATTTTGCTGCCAATAGTCTTGTATGAAAGTATTTAAGTTTGGTGGCGCCAGTGTGAAAGATGTGCCCGGGGTGCAGCGCGTAGCCTCTGTTCTCAACCATTTTCCGGAAGAAAATATCTTGGTAGTAGTCTCTGCCATGGGTAAGACAACCAATGCCTTGGAAGAGCTGGTAGCTTCTTTCCTTAAGGGAGATGAGCTTGCTTCCAAGGAAAAGCTAGCTAAACTAAAGACCTTTCATCTAGACATTGCAGATGGTCTCTTCGAAGGACAAAGAGAGCATAAGGTCTTTCAAGATATTGAACAGCTCTTTACCCAATTAGAGTCTATTCTATCGGCCTCTCCGGTAGGCTCATTCAATCGGGTTTACGATCAAATTGTGTCATTTGGCGAATTGCTTTCAACCAAGATAGTGTCTGCTTACCTCAATAGTATTGGCTATGAAAACCGTTGGTTGGATTCACGTCGCTTAATACGAACCGATCAGAATTACCGAGCCGCACGGGTAGACTGGAATTTTACCCGCCGGATGGTTACGGAAACGGTACAGGAAGGTATGCGCTATGTGGTACAAGGATTCATTGGTTCGGATGACGACTTAAATCCCACTACCCTAGGACGAGAAGGTTCGGATTATACCGCTTCGGTTTTAGCCTATGTATTGCAGGCCGAAGAAGTAGTGATTTGGAAGGATGTACCCGGAGTATTAAATGGCGATCCCAAGGTATTTGAAGATACCAAATTGCTGAATCAGATTTCTTATCGGGAGGCGATTGAGCTGGCTTATTATGGCGCTTCGGTTATACACCCCAAGACGATACAGCCTCTGCAAGAGCGCAATATTCCGCTTAGGGTAAAATCCTTTGAGGCGCCTGACGCCACGGGAACTACCATTACTGAAGGGGCTCCGCTTGAGCCCCATCTATCTTGTTTCATTCGTAAAGAAAAACAACAGCTAATTGGTTTGGCCACGCGTGACCTCGCCTTTATTGCTGAGGATCATCAGGCGAAGATTTACAAATTGTTTCATCAATTTGGCTTGCGCGTTAACCTTTCGCAGCATTCAGCTACAAGTTCTTACTTTTGTGTAAATGACGATCCTATTGCCACGCCGCAGCTTATTGAGCAGTTAAAGCAGAGTTTCGATGTGAGTATGGTGAGTGAGCTAAGCTTGTACACAGTTCGTCATTACAACGACTCGGCCTTAGCCTATATCCAAAGTCGCGGTCGTAAAATATTGGAACAGATAAGTGCCGACACTTATCAAATTGTACTGAGAGAATAAATGGCCAAGATTAACCCCAAAGCTGTGCTACGCAAGGTTAGGCTCACCGCATCCAAGCGCCAAGCCTGGCAAGAAACCCTAAGAACCTTAACCGGATTAGAAGGACGAAAGTCTTTGTTAGCCAAATTAGCCGCTTCGGGGGAAGAAGATATTATCAGCAAGTTTTTAGAGGAGCTGGAACTCAGCTTTGAGTTCTTTGAAGAAGAATTAAGAAGGGTGCCCGAAAAGGGTCCGGCAATCCTTATTTGCAATCACCCTCTTTCGGGCTTAGACGCCCTTATTCTTATAAAGCTGTTAAAAGAGAAGCGTCCCGACTTAAAGATTGTTGGTTCTCGATTAAAGCAAAATGTAGAAGCAATAAGCGAGTACTGGGATTTTGAGTTACCGCAGGAAGCGCTAAGTGAGTCTGCCCTTAGCGATGTTTTAGCTAAGGATAAGCTGGTTGCACTTTTCCCATCTTTAAAAGTGAGTTCGCATTTTGATTTATCGCGTCGTCAGATGCGCGATGGAAATTGGGACCTTGGATTAATTAGCGAGGTGGCCAAAGCGGGGGTGCCGGTTATCCCGGTTTATTTTAAGGCCCATCGCAATATAGCTTATCAGATTTTTCGCCGACTAATACCGGCGGTAGATGAGATTCGCATGCCTTCAGAATTAAGAAGGGTAAAATCAAAGCCGGTAATTGTACGCTTTGGTAAATCGATCTATCCTAAAGAAATAGGGGCGTACCCAGAGCCTGAAGACTTAGCGAAGTTCCTAAAGTCGAAGGTGTATATACTGAGTAATGCCCTTAAGCCCAGCTTTAAACTCTTCCAGCAAAACCGACCCGAAAAGGAAGAGCCTATAATTGAGCCGGTTGATGCTCAGCTGATTAAAGCGGAGATTCGCGCGCTGCATTTATCGGGTGCAGAGGTGAGTGAGCGTAGAAATTATAAATGTTATCTCGCTGAGGCGGATGAGATCCCTAATATCCTGCGGGAAATTGGTCGCTTACGAGAGCTAACTTTTCGCGCCATTGGGGAAGGGTCTAACTTATCTCTAGATCTAGATAGTTTTGATCAGCATTACCACCACTTGGTTTTATGGTGTGAAGAAGAGGAAACGATTGCCGGTGCTTATCGATTAGCGATTGGACCCGAAATTTTCTCAGCCTACGGCCACAAAGGTTTTTACCTAAATACTCTTTTCAAGTTTAGCAATCGGGTTAAGCCCCTCTTGGGTGAAGCTTTGGAAATGGGGCGGGCCTTTGTAGTGCCGGCCCATCAGAATAAGCCCATGCCACTATTTGTTATGTGGGAAGGGATTCGCGCTTTGATGCGCGAGCGAACCGACCTAAAATACATCATGGGTTGCGCGAGTATCAGCAATAATTTCTCTCCCTTTAGTAAGGCCTTGATGGTGGCCTATTTGCTGAAGAATTTTGGGGATGCACATTTAGCCATGGAGATTAAAGCACGCAAGACTTTTAAACCGAAGCTCAATAAGGAAGGTCGAGAAATAGTGATGCACTCTAGCGCCGAGGACCTAGTGAAATTTGACCGTAAAATAGATGAAATTGAGCCTGGTGATTTACGCATGCCGCCGCTCATCAAAAAATATCTGCAGCAAAATGCCTTAATGGTTTGTTTTAATGTAGACCCGCTGTTTAACAATTCATTAGATGGATTTATGTATATTCATCGTCAAGATTTAGAATTGTAATTCGGTCCAGATGAAAAAAGATCAGGTCTTTAAAATGGCCCATGATCTCCTTGCTCAAAGGCGAAACGACTTTGAACCTCCCCTAAAGGCCAAATTTGGCTTTTGCTTAGTGGCTAAAGACGATGCGGCCGAGTGTTTCTATGAGTCAAAATGGGCCATTGCAATGGGCCTTGACCCGGATCAAAGTATTCAGAGCAAAAAAATACGTAGTCTCCTTGGCGAGCAGCAATGGCAGCAATTGTGGACTAGCGAAGATGTTTTAGCACAGGGATTACGACTGGAATACTATTTAGCGGAAAAACCTTTGTTTTTCAGAGTCCGAGTTCTTAAGATTGAACTTGATACAAGGGCTTACCTTTTGTTAAGCCATGAAGATAAGCTGGACTTTCCTTGGCCTAAGAATCCGCAAATTGCCTACAACTATTGCCTAAAAACTGATTTAGAAGGGCGTTACATTTATTATAACGACAATTACCAAGCGGTCTTTTTGGATCCGAATGAGGCTTCACGAATTGGTGAGGATGCGATGCGCGATATTTTAGAATCCTCGCATGCCGAAGCCTATCAGGCAGTGGAAGAATGTATCGCTGAGCCCGGCAATGCAGTAGATGTGATTTTGGAAAAGCAATTAACCAATGGTGAGGTGCTAAGTACAGTTTGGCAGTTTGTTGCTTGGCCCAATTATGATGGGAGTTTTCATGGCGTTTTTGCCAGGGGTTACGATGTGTCGGCCCTGGAAAAAGCTTCGCATCAATTGGAAGAGCAATTGCGCGAGCTTAAGCTATACCATGCTTTTTTCGAGAATACCTACGATGCTTTGCAAGTTTCCGATTTGGAGGGTAATCTGATTTACCTCAATGCTGAGGCTTCTAATCGCTTGGGGATACCCATGGCGGAGCTGCAGAAATACCGAGTACAACAATTTGATAAAGCCTTTCTGGAAAACCCACAAGCTTGGGCGGAGCACGTTAAAAACCTGAAGGATAATCAGGTGCAAAAGGTTAAGGCGGTAAATCTTAACCTCAGTAATGGTCAGGAGGCTATCGTAGAGGTGGTAGCTAAATTGGTAGAGCTCAAAGGGGAGGAGTATATAGTAGCCAATTCCCGCGATATTACTGAAGAGGAACGCATGCGTCAGGAGGTGAAAAAGAAGGAGGAAGAATTGGCCCTCTTTTTTGATAATACCCTACTTGGTGCCTTTTTTATGATGCTGCCTGAGCCTTTAGAATGGCATGATGGAGTAGATAAGGAGGAGGCACTGGATTGGGTGTTTGAGAATCAAATGATTACGCGGGTCAATCGAGCGATTCTTGATCAGTACGGTTACGAGACCGAGAATGATATGATCGGTAGACGACCTAAAGATTTTTACCAACACGATATGGCGCACGGTCGTCAATTGTGGAAGGACCTATTCGATCGTGGCCATTGGCGCGTGAAATCCAATGAGCGTAAACAAGATGGTAGCGAACTAATTATTGAAGGGGATTATATTTTGTTGAAGGATGAGCAAGGTCGAATCCTGGGAAACTTCGGTGTTCAACAAGATGTAACGGCCAGTGAAAAGGCCCGGCAGGCCTTAGTGGAGAGTCGGGAGCGACTCAAGAATTTAACCGCTCGCATCCCAGGGGTAGTCTTTCAGCTGGAGCAGCATGGCGATCAACTGGATTTCAGTTTTCTTAGCCCTTCTTACAGTGAGCTAGATCTTGGTCTTAGTCGGGAACAAATGCTGGCTAAGCCCAAAGGAATTGTTGATCGGATTTACAATGCCGACTATTCCATGGTATTGGGATCGATCCTATACGCCTATCGAAAGTCTAAGCCCTTAAACCTCGAGTTCCGAATACGGGATGCAAAGGGAGAGCTACGTTGGCTTAGGGCCGATGCTAGTCTTAGTAAAGGCGAGGGGAATCATGCTACCTGGTATGGGGTGCTGAGTGATTTAAGTGATTACAAAAGGGTAGAGGAGCAGCAAAAGCAATTGGCTCATGCCACGGGTAATGTAACGGACGGTATTTTTATCCTTGATAAAGACATTCGTTTGCAGTGGCAAAATGAAGCCGCCTTGCGATTTATCCACGATCAAAGCAAGCCTAAAAACTCCCTATTTGAAGATCTAATAAAGGTAGAGGAGGAAAGCCTAAGGGATTATCAAGACTTATTGGAAGAGATGCGCTTTTACAGGGGAGCCGAGAAGCAGATTCGCTTACAATCTGCGGCTGAGGGCAGTCTCTGGGTAGATATTGAGCACAAGCCAATTTGGAATGACAATGGAGAGTACCTCTACGGATTGCTAATTGTGCGGGATATTAATGAGATGCGCAGCAAGCAGGTCGAGATGCAGCAATTATTGGATCTTACTGCCGATCAGAACAAAAGGCTACAGAGCTTTACCTTTATCGTTTCGCATAATATTCGCTCTTACTCGGCTAACTTCGCGGGCTTGCTTGATGCATATGAGTATTCCGATCGGGATGATGAAAAGCAAAAGCTTTGGCAATACCTGCGTGATGTTTCCAAGGGCCTGGATGAAACTATTCGCAATCTCAATGAGGTTATTTCCGTGAACACCAATTTAAATCAGCAGAAACAAAGTATTAAGCTGCTCGAGTCGATTAATCATATCACTTCCATGTTACAGCATGAACTGGTATCGATAAATGCTCAGTTAAGTATTGAAGTGGAGGAAGCGGATAAGGTTCTGGCGGTTCCTTCTTATCTAGAAAGTATTATTCTCAATTTGGTGACCAATGCAATCCGCTATCGGGATCCCAGCCGCGAGCTTAGCTTAAAAATAAGTTTACAGGAGGAGGGAGGTTTTAGTCGGATTAAGGTGAAAGACAATGGTTTGGGCATTGACCTTAAAAAGCACGGAAAGCAACTCTTCGAATTGTACCAAACTTTCCATAATAATCCCGCTGCCCGGGGTTTGGGCTTATATATCCTAAAAAGTCAGGTTGAAGCCATGGGTGGAAAAGTGGAAGTAAAAAGTAAAGTGGATAAGGGCACTAGCTTCTCGATTTACTTACCCCTAAGCTAAAACCAAAACTCCTGCGCTAAGCGAAAGGTTTGGGCATGCGCTTCTACAATATCGGCGAGGCGCTCACTGTAACCGCCGCCCATACTCACCGCGATCGGAATTTGATAATCTTTAGCCCATTGAAAGACCTTACGGTCCCTTTCTTTGCAACCTTGCATGCTTAATCCTAAACGCCCGAGTTTATCGGTTTTTAAAACGTCTACGCCACTTTGGAAAAAGAGGAAATCGGGTTCAAAGCTATCAATGGTGGCCGGAATAAAGCGCTCCATCTGCTGGTGGTAATAATGGTCATCACAGCCATCGGGGAGTTCAATATCCAAATCACTTTGCTCCTTCTTTAAAGGGTAGTTCTTGGCGCCGTGCATAGAAAGGGTAAAGACCCGTTCTTCCTCCGCCATAATTTCGGCGGTACCATTGCCTTGGTGTACGTCTAAGTCGATAACCAAAATTCTTTTCGCCAAGCCCTCGTCGAGGAGGTAATGCGCGGCAATGGCGATGTCGTTTAGCAGACAAAAGCCTTCACCTCGATTACTGTAAGCGTGGTGCGTGCCACCAGCAATATTAAGAGCTACGCCATCATTTAAGGCATGTAGCGCACATTCGATACTGCCTTGGTTAATGCGTCTTTCTCGTTCTACTAGCTTCGCGGATAGGGGGAAGCCGGTTTTGCGCTCTTCGGCTCGACTAAGACTAAGGCTTTTTAGCTTTTGCCAATAATCAGCGCTATGACTGCGCAATATTTGTGCTTCGGTAAGTAAGCCCGGACTAAAGAAATTGTCCTCAGTGCAAGTACCCTCGTACATCAATTGCTCGGGTAAGAGGCTGTATTTCGCCATCGGAAAACGGTGTCCCTTAGGCAGTGGATGGTGGTAAATAGGATCGTAAGCTATCTTTAGCACAAGCTATACAAAGCGTGATGCCCCAAAAATGTTCACTAGCGCAAGCTGGCCTGGTGGTTCTTTTCGAGGCTTTTCAAAATCTTATCCATAAACTGCTCTACTGCCTTGTCATTGAGGGTTTTCTCGTCGTGGCGGAATACAAAGCTTAGGGCATAAGACTTCTTACCTTCCGGTAGATTCTTGCCTTCGTAGACATCAAATAGGTTGATGGCTCGCAGTAATTTGCCTCCCGCTTTGGCTGCACTTAAGGCAAGCTCGTTATAAGTCACTTCCTTGTTTACCAATAAGGCTAAATCGCGTCGTACTTCAGGATATTTAGGCAAGTCCTCCATTACAATCTGCACCTTCTTGGCCGCCTTGCGGATCATATCCCAGTTTAAGTCGGCATAATACACCGGCGCCTTAATATCGAAGTCCTTTAAAACTTTAGGATGCACCAAGCCTAAGTCGACTAAGCTGCTTTTCCCGCGGGCCAGGCGAAGTCCTTCGCCAAACAATTCGTCCTGGAAGCCTTCTTCTTGATAGCCTTTTATTCCGAGGCGGTCTAAAACATTTAGGACGGCATTCTTAAGGCTAAAGAAATCGGAGTCCTGGTTTGGGAACTTCCAGTTTTCGGGGCGCTCCTGGCCACTAATCCAAATACCTAAACGTTCCGCTTCTTTGTAAGAACCGTCTTCTTCCATGCGGTAAGTGCGGCCAAACTCATAAAGCTTAAGGTCGGGTCGCTGGCGTTTACGGTTATAGTCGATTACTTCCAATCCGCCGAAGAGCATAGATTGACGCATTACGCCTAAATCCTGACTAAGGGGATTAATCATCGCTACACTCGCTTCAGGCTTAAAGCCGTATTTCTCGTAATGGCTCGCTTTGGTTAGGGAGTTGTTAAGCATTTCATGGAAGCCCATGCCACTAAGCAGGCTGCTGATTGCCTCTCTTTGTCGAGCGTCGTCACGTGGATCAATTTTAGCCACCGAAAGCTGCATCGCGCCTTCGTAAGGCACGGCATTAAAACCGTAAATACGTAATACCTCTTCCACAACATCGGCCGGACGCTGCACATCTTGGCGGTATTGAGGAATTTCCAATTGTAGGGTGCGACTAACCTCGGCCATGATACGAATATCGAGGCCTGCTAAAATGGTACGTACCATTTCCATGGGGATGGATTCACCAATAAGGGTATCCATATAGTCTAAATCTAGGCTCACCTGGAATGGCTCCAGTTTTACCGGATGTTCATCGCGAATATCCATGGCGATTTCTCCACCACCATATTCAAGGATAAGGCTAGCGGCGCGCTTTAAGGCGTATTCGGTCATCTCCGGATCGACGCCTCTTTCGTAACGGAAGGAGGAGTCGGTATTAAGGGCATGACGCTTGGCGCTCTTGCGGATGCTAACCGGATTGAAATAAGCGGCTTCTAAGAAAATGTTTTGGCTTTCTTCGCTAACTCCCGAGTTTAAACCACCGTAAACCCCAGCTAAGACCAAGGCTTTTTCGGAATCGGCAATAACCATGTCTTCTGCGCTCAGTTTAAGCTCAGTTTCATCTAGAGTGGTGAAAGCCTCCCCTTCTTGAGCTTTACGGATTATAATTTTATGATCCTTGATTTTATCGGCATCAAAGGCGTGCAGGGGATGTCCACATTCGTGTAATACGAAATTGGTTACGTCTACCGCTAGGTTTATAGGCTTTAAGCCAATGCTTCGCAAGCGGTTCTGGATCCACTCTGGCGAGGCCCCCACTTTTACGCCTTTCAGGCTTACGCCCATGTAGCGGTAGCAAGAATCGGGGCACTGAATATCTACATCTACCGGAAGATCCTTGCTTTTAACTACAAAGTTGGCGGTAGAAGGTAAGTGTAAGTCAATGTTGTCTTCTCCAAAGCGCAGTAGGGCTGCTCTAAGGTCGCGGGCCACTCCATAATGCGACATGGCATCGGTGCGGTTGGGGGTTAGGCCAATTTCGATTAAGTAATCGGATTCGATATTGAAATAATCGGCGGCGGGTGAACCCACTTCGGCTTGCGGGTCGAGCACCATAATGCCATCGTGATCATCACCAAGGCCCAATTCGTCTTCGGCGCAAATCATGCCCTCCGAAACTTCGCCGCGCAATTTGCTCTTTTTGATGGTGAAAGACCCTTCTTCGGTATAAAGTTCGGCACCAACGGTAGCCACCGGTACTTTCTGATTGGCGGCCACATTTTTAGCACCACAAACAATTTGCACCGGTGCTTCGGCGCCAATATTTACAGTGCAAAGCTTTAAACGATCGGCATTTGGGTGTGGCTTAGTGTCTAAAACTTCACCGATAAGCACTCCGCGTAAACCGCCCTTAATGGTGTCTACCATTTCGAGGCCCTCTACTTCTAAGCCGGTGTCGGTTAAAATTTCGGAAACCCGATCTGCGGGAAGGTCAATATCTAAATACTGCTTAAGCCAGTTATAGGAGATTTTCATGCCGATAATTTGAAAGCGGCAAAGTTAATGGAAATGCTCGTTTAGCCTTAAGATTCTAAATTCAAAAGCAGAATTAATTCGCTTCCTTTTCTTTCGCTGTATGAACGATTGTGTAACGCTTTTTGTAATCTTCGAAAGCTTCACTTTTATAGAAGTCCCCTGCGAGGTAGGTGATGGTGCGCTCAAAATCCTGGGGTCCCATATAGCCGGGTACCGGCTGAATCATTTGTAATTCCTCATCGAGGTAAACGATGGTAGGATAAGAAAGGCGGCCATTCATTAAAATCGCTGCCAGTTGATGGTAGCCGCGACGACCATTTTTGATAAAGCTATAGGCTTGTCCGCGGTAAACCACGGTATCTTTTCTTTCCGCATTAAAGCGCACGGCATAGTAGTTTTCGTTGATGTACTTTACGATGCCGGGGTGTTGAAAGGTGGCTTTGTCCATTTTATGACACCAAGAACACCAATTGGTGTACATGTCGATAAAGACCTTGCGTGGTTCTTTCGCCTGAGCCGCTTCCAACTCTTCAATGCTAATCCAGTTTATTTTTTCCTGGGCTTGCAGTTCTAAACTAAAGGCGGAAAGGATAATGAGTAGAGTAGCAGCTATTTTCATGATTCAATTTCAATTTGGCTCTTAGGAACTTCGGCCAAAAGCCGCATACCCAATTGCTCAATTTCTAAGGTAACTTTATTTTTCGTTTGGCGCAGGACGGTGCCAAACTGGTCCTCAAGCGAGCCATGCTTAATGCGCACCGCCTGACCCGGTTTAATGTCGATGTTTTCAATTTTCACCCCTTCATAGCGGGCTAAAAAGTCGCGGATGGCCTCAATTTCGGAGTCGCGGATTTTAGCCGGCTTTCCCAACCAAGTTACTAGGGCTACCGCCCCTTGGGTCTGTAAAACGCTGAGCTTTTCCTCTTCGCTAAAGCGCACAAAGACATAGCTCTTAAAAAAAGGTTCTTCCACCTTTTTTATGCGGTCGCTCCACTGCTTATGCAGGGTTTGGGTAGGGGCATAAACTTCAAAGCCTTTGGCTAGCAGGCGTTCGGCTAGTTTTTTTTCCGCACGGGGCTTGGTGTAGAGGGCAAACCAGTATTTCTCAGCGGTATTTTGCATAAAACAAAGGTGCTTTATGTGGCTCTATTTTGCAAGTGTGATTAATTTAAGGGCCAATTTCAATTTGTGAACAGCGAACTCTATTTAACCTTCCTCATTGCCGCAATTGGTCTGACCCTCATGCCGGGGCCAGATAATCTTTTTGTGCTCAGTGAATCTATATTAAGAGGCAGCAAAAGGGGAGTTAGTCTCTCCGCGGGTTTGGCTTCGGGGGTGCTGGTGCATACTAGTTTGGCGGCCAGTGGCTTGGCGCTTCTCTTGCAGGCAAGAGCTTGGGCTTTTAACGGACTTATGATCATCGGTGGACTCTATCTTCTTTACATCGCCTATGGCACCTATCGCGAAAAAGCCAAGGAAATTACCATTGAGGGTAGTAAGAGTCTTGGTCCGCAGCCCAGTTTCTGGCGCAGTTATCGTAAGGGCTTTCTCATGAATGTCCTTAACCCTAAGGTCACGGTCTTTTTCCTGGCTCTTTTGCCGCAGTTTGTCGATCAGCAAGCAGACTGGTCGGCTTTTGCTCAGATGTTTAGTATGGGCTTAAGTTTCATGCTACAAGCCTTTCTCATCTTTTCAACCATTGCCTTTTTAGCGGGACGATTAGCGGCGTATTTAAACAGCCCAGCCTTTCAAACTTTTAGTCGCTGGTTTCAAATTACGATTCTGCTTTTATTGGCCATAGGCCTCTTTAGTTCTGCTTGGCTTAATTAGCGGAAGGCGTAAAAGGAATAGGTGGCCCCGACCGAAATATGCGTCACAAAATCATTGGTAGTGGTATTGCCTTTAAAACCATCCCAACGATCGTTGAATCCATGTTGTAAGCCCAGCGATATTTCGTAGGCCCAAAACTGATTCCAAAACATCCGGTAACCGACTTCGAACATGCTGTTAAAGGTGATGGTCGGACTAGTTTTAAAGTGCGGGCTAGCCGGGTCGATGACTTGTGGGATGCTGTAGTCACTGTAGGCTACCGCCGCTCCGGCATAGAGCCCAAGGAATAAACCGCCTTGCCATTTTTCGGGCACATATTCCATAATATCGCGGTCAGCATAAAAGCGAATCCCCGCCAAGGGGCTTAAAAGGAAGGAGTTAGCCCGGTAGGAATAATCGGCATCACTGGCTTGACCTTCACGGCGTCCGTTTATGTAATCAAGGCGGGCTTGCGCCACTAATTGCCAGCGTTCGTCATCGGCCAACCAGTAGGAATAGTAGCCATAAAGGTTGAGGCCGGCTTCTTCGAAAATGCTTTGATTTTTGGTGGTCTCGCCGCGGAAGGCGGAGCTGCCTGCGCCAAAGCCAAAACTGTGGTATTGGGCGGCAAGCTGACTGCCAAAGAGCAGTAAGCTAAGGAAAATTGATAGTCGCATAGTGGGAGTATTTCTATACTAGCGACAAAAGGCGGTAATTTATTGTATTGTAGGCCCGGGCTAATTATGTAAGGGTCAATTTTATTTAGTTCCCGGCAAAGGGACATAGCTATCGTCGCCCTCAACTTTGGGCCAGTCCCAATTTTTCCACTTTTCTTTGGCGGCTTCAATTTTCTCGGCATCGCTGGAAACAAAGTTCCAATAGATGTGTCGGCCTTCAGGAAAGGCTTCACCCCCAAAGAATAATAGGTGGGATCCTTTTTCAATCCCCAGTTTGCAGACATCTTCTTCCTTGGCTACCAGTAGATTGCCGGCTTCCACTTTTTGATCACAGGCATAGACCGCACCCTCTACTACGCAAATGCCAATTTCGCCCTTCATTTGTCCGCTAAGGTCAATTTCATTATCTGCTTCTGCTTTGAGTTCGACCATAAATAAGGGTGAGTGAACCGGCACCGGAGACTGGCGTCCAAATGCCTCGCCGGCAACTAGGGTCATTTTATTTTCCCCTAAAGTAAAGCTTGGTAAGTCTTGGGCATCAAAGTGATGGAAAGAAGGCTCGCTGTCTTCCAGGTCTTTGGGTAAAGCCACCCAAATCTGGTAGCCATGCATGCGGTAACTTTCCTGCTTATCCCTAATATAGGCAGGCGTGCGCTCGGTATGGGCTACACCCGAACCCGCTACCATCCAATTTACCGAGCCGGGTCGAATTACTTGACGTGTACCCAAGGAATCCTGATGTTCTATTTCCCCTTCCAAAAGAAAAGTAAGGGTGGCCAGGCCGATATGCGGATGTTGGTCGACATCCATATAATGCCCCGCTTTTAGGTCAACCGGACCCATATGATCAATAAAGATAAAGGGGCCTACCATGCGCTTTTTGCGGAAGGGTAAGAGACGGCCTACCAGGAAGTCGCCAATATCGCGACTGCGTTCGGGGATGATTAAATCTTGATTGGACATCGAACAAATTTTGCTTTTAAAGGTACATTAGCAAAAGCAAAAGCAAGACGAATATGCCATCGATTTGGAGCCTTCTCTTATTGACAATCTTTATGCCTCGGCACGATTTCCACGTGAGCATCGCCCAGGTTGACTATAAACAGCAGAGTTTACAGATGACCTTGCGGGTCTTTACCGAAGATCTAGAGGATCGTCTTGAGGAGCAATCGGGATTGGATTTAGATTTAGGAACGCCTACCGAGCACGAAAAAGCCCCCGAATTAATTGCGGAATATCTGCGCGAAGTATTGGCCTTTGAGGCGGATGGAATGGAGCTGCCCATGCGCTATATCGGCTTGGAGGTAGAATATGAGCTAAGCTATTTGTACCTAGAATTCCCTTGTGTAGAGCCGCCTAAGGAGCTGTTGGTTCGGAATCAAATATTTTTCGATAGTTTTGAGGATCAGAGTAACATTGTCAATGTTAAAGTGGGGGAAGAACTGCGTTCGGCATTTCTGAGCCCGGGAGAAGGGGAAACGATTTTAGAATTTTAAAATGTCGGGATTTAGCAATTACCTGCGTTTAGGTTACGAACACATTCTGAGTCTAGATGCTTTGGATCACATCCTTTTTATTGTCGCTTTAATGGCGGTTTACCAAACCAAGCATTGGTTAAAGGTGGTGATTGCAGTAAGCTGCTTTACCCTTGGGCATTCCCTCACCCTTAGTCTGGGGGCCTTTGATATGGTAAAAATCGACAAGAGCCTGATTGAGTTTTTAATTCCTCTTACCATTGTGCTCACCGCCTTGTTTAATATGACCAAGGCCGGACAGAATGTTAATTCTAAGTCGAAATACTGGATAGCCGGAGTATTCGGATTGATACACGGTTTGGGCTTTTCTAATTATTATGGCATGTTGGTTATGGGCGACGGTAATTATTGGCAGGCCCTTTTACCCTTTAATTTGGGGGTTGAGTTGGCTCAATTATTAGTGGTGCTAATCATGCTGGTGATTATGGGGATTTACACCTTGATCTTTAATCGCAAGATTCGCGATTGGAACCTCTTTGTTTCGGGAGCTGCCTTTGGTTTGGCGCTGATTATGTGCCTGGAAACCTGGCCTTTCTAGTCTTCCAGAATCTTGTAGATCACTAGGCCACTGCGCAGCTTGGGTTCGATATAGGTGCTTTTCGGAGGCATAATTTTACCCTCATCACTTACCGCTTTTATCTGTTCGATGCTTACGGGGTGTAGGCTAAAGGCGATATCGTACTTACCCTTATTCACAATTTGCTCGAGTTCTTCCAGGCCGTGAGTGCCCGGTACAAAGCCTACACGGTTGTCGGATTTCAAATCCTTGATGTGAAAGACCGGGTCAAGGATATTACGACTTAAGATTTCAGCATCGAGGTGGGCTACCGCATCACTCGGGTCGAAGCTCCCCATTTTAGGACTCAGCTTAAACCACTCACCCTCCATATACATCCCCATTTCGTGGAGCTTTTGGGGGTGGAAAGTTTCTTGATACTTGGGTTCTATTTGGAAACTCTGATGTAATTCCTCTAAAATCTGCTCCTTACTCTTGCCACTGTCGTTTTTTACTAAGCGATTGTAATCGTAAATCTTCATTTGCTCCTCGCCAATTAGGAAGGCCATGAAGTATTGGTGCAGATCGCCGCTACGCCCTTGTTCTTTGGCGCGTTCCGCCAATAAGGCCGAGCTGGCACTGCGATGGTGACCATCGGCAATATAGAGCGCTTCTTGCTTTTCGAAGGCCGCCTGGATGAGGGCAACATCTTCAGCATTGTGGATGGGCCAGAGTTGATGAAAGACCTTATCGGTGCTCGTGAATTCGTACTCCGCTCGACTTTCAATGTATCGAGCGTAGAGCTTATTTAATTGAAAATCGTCGTGATAGATCAAGAGTACTGGTTCGGCATTAAAGCCGGTGTGCTCGAGGTAATTGGTGAACATCTCTTCGCGCGCACTAAGGGTGTTTTCATGCTTTTTGATACGCCCTTCTACATAGTCCTCTACGCTTACCGCGGCAATAATACCAATGTACTCATTACCGTCTTTAAGTTGGGAGTAAAGGTAAAAAGCCGCTTGCTGATCTTGATGGAAGATTTCTTCCTCACACCATTGCTTAAAGGTCTTTTTTACCAAATCGTACTTCGCGCTACCATAGGGTAAATCGCGCCCTTCTTTAGGGTCGATTACATGCATGAAGGTGTAGGGATTGTTCTTGAGCTTATCGTCCATTTCGGCCTCGGTATAGGTCATATAAGAACGAGTGGCCACCAAATAGGCCTTGTCGCGCGGGGGACGAATAGCTTTAAAAGGACGAATCTTGATCATGGGGCTAAATTAAACATTCGCCTTGCTTATTCCCTACTTTTGTGCTTATGCATTTTATTAGTGAGGAACTCGAAGATTATCTGGCCCAGCATCATGATGCAGAGCCCGAATTATTGGCCCAATTAAACCGTGAAACCCATTTAAAGGTCTTGCAGCCGCGCATGCTAAGTGGCCCCATACAAGGCCGATACCTGGCCATGATTTCGAAACTTATCCGGCCCCAGTACATTTTAGAGATTGGCACCTATACCGGTTATTCGGCCCTTTGCTTGGCCGAAGGTTTGGCGGGGGATGGCGAATTGCATACCCTCGAGATCAACGATGAACTGGAGACTTTTAGTCGCAGTTTTTTTGATCGTTCGCCCTACGCCGGGCAAATTCACATGCATATTGGTGATGCACTGGAAACTTTAGATCATTTGCAAAAACCCTGGGATCTGGTCTTTATTGATGCCGATAAACCCCGATACCTGGATTACTACAAAAAGCTTATTGACGGCTTGCCAGGCGGAGCCCTAATCTTAGCCGATAATGTACTGTGGAGTGGCAAGGTTTTGGAAGAATTGGACCCCAATGACGAAAGCACTAAAGCCCTCTTGGAATTCAATACCTTCGTGCAAGAAGATGAGCGGGTCGAGAATTTACTCTTGCCCCTACGCGATGGATTAATGTGTATTCGGAAGAAATGACAAAGAAGTTTATAGCAATTATTGTAGGAGTCGCATCAGGCTACAGCCTAATGGCCCAAAATGTAAAGATTGGCGAGGGTAGTCTCTTGCGAGGCCGTGGTTTATGTGAACCGAGTATAAGTATAAACCCGGTAGACCCGGCCAATGTAGTGGCGGGAGCGGTATTAGACCAGTTTTTTTATTCGACCGATTCGGGGAAGACCTGGCAGGGCGATACCCTGGTGTCCTCCTATGGCGTGTGGGGTGATCCCGTAATCGTAAGTGATACCGCGGGCGCCCATTATTTTCTGCACTTATCCGACCCCAATGGCGATAATTGGTCCGGCGATCAAATACTCGATCGTATTGTGATTCAGAAGTCAGTCGACGGCGGAAAGTCTTGGAACAATGGTTCCTACACGGGAATGTTTCATCCCAAAGATCAGGATAAGCATTGGGCAGTGGTAGATCCACGAACCAATGCTTTGTATGTTACCTGGACCCAATTCGACAAATACGGCACTAATGATCCGGCTTATGAAAGCAATATTCTGTTCTCCAAATCGCTGGACGGCGGCGAAACTTGGTCGGAGGCCATTCGCATTAATGAAGTGGCCGGTAATTGCCTAGATGGCGATAGTACCACAGAGGGAGCGGTACCGGCAGTAGGACCGAATGGGGCGCTTTATGTCACCTGGGCCAATCAGAATAAATTGTTTTTCGATAAGTCGACCGACGGCGGAAAGACTTGGATGGAAGAAGATTTGGTGATTGCCGAGCAGCCCGGCGGTTGGGATATTGATGTGGAAGGGATTCAACGCGCCAATGGCATGCCGGTTACGGTTTGCGATCTAAGTGAGGGGCCTTACCGCGGACATATCTACGTAAATTGGGTAGACGATCGCTTGGGGAATTACGATGTGTGGTTCATCAAGAGTGACGATGGCGGAGCTACCTGGTCGGAGCCCCAAAAGATTAACGATGATGGAGGCGAAGCCGATCAGTTTTTTACTTGGATGACCGTTGATCAAAGTAGTGGCTATCTCTACACCGTCTTTTACGATCGCCGTGATCTGGAAGGCTTTTACACCGATGTGTATATGGCGGTGAGTAGAGATAGCGGGGATAGCTGGGAAAATATTAAGATTTCCGAAAAGCCATTTGAGTCAAATCCCATGGTCTTCTTCGGCGATTACAATCATATTTCGGCGGTAAAGGGGATGGTTCGACCGATCTGGACCCGCATCGATGGTTTGGTGATGGGGATCTGGACCCATCTCTATCAAGAGACTAAATAGCTCCAAAATCGATTTGCTTTAAATATCTTTGTGAGCCCAAAAACCCTCCCATGAAAGCATACCACAGCGAACGCTCCAAGATATTGATGATCTCCACCTCTAAGATTTACGGTTCGGAGTACATGGAATATCTCTTGGACGAGCTGCAGGATTTTATGGGGGAGCGCAAAAGCCTTTTATTTATTCCCTACGCCCAGCCCGGCGGAATTTCTTATGATGAATACACCAGCTATCCCCAAAAGGCCTTGGCGCCGATTGGTATTGAGGTAAAGGGTATTCACGAATACGCCGATCCGATGAAGGCGATAGCCGAAGCAGAGGCGATTTTTGTAGGCGGAGGAAACACTTTTTTACTCACCAAGACTTTATATGAGCTGGAGCTGATTGAGCCTTTGCGCGCAGCGGTGGTAGCCGGAACCCCTTATATGGGAAGCAGCGCCGGTAGCAATATCACCGGTTTAAGCATTGGCACCACCAATGATATGCCCATTGTATATCCACCCAGCTTCCATGCCCTTACTTTAGTGCCCTTTAATATTAATCCCCATTATTTGGATCCGGTACCTGATTCTAAGCATCAAGGGGAAACTCGCGAAACCCGCATCAATGAATTCCACTGCCAAAACTCACAGCCGGTTATCGGTATTCGGGAAGGCAGTTGGTTGCGCTTGGAAAACAATCGTCTGGAATTGAAAGGTCCGCATAGCGCCCGTTTATTCGAAGCGGCTAAGGCGGCTCGTGAAATAGAACCCGGAGATATTAGCTTTTTATTGGGCTAATGGAGGCGGCCAGCTTTATCGAGGGCCTCTACGCTTTGGCGGATGAGAATTACCGTCAGAAACTTTTTGGCTTTGGTATTCCGGCCGAGCATGCCATAGGGGTGCGGATGCCCGATTTGCGCAATTATCTAAAACCTTTTAAGAACGATAAAGCCTTAGCCGAAGCCCTTTTTGAAAGTGATATCCACGAGGCAAAGATGGCGGCGGGTTTAATCTACCCCTATAAGGAGCTTAGTCCCGAAAAGGCCGATTACCTAATGACTCCTTTATACTCTTGGGATTTAGTCGATCAATATTGTTCCAATCTATTTGCCAAAACCAGCTTTGCTAAAGAGCTGCCTTATTTGTGGAGTCCCTTGCCCGGTGAGTTTAATCGGCGCGCAGGCATAGTGATGATAGCCTGTTTATCGATGAAGCAAAAGAAAATGCCCGATGCCGATTTCCTGCCTTATCTGGATCTGATTAAGGAATATATCGAGGACGACCGCAATTTTGTGAAGAAGGCCCATTCTTGGGCATTGCGCACTTTAGGCAAGCGCAGTCTTTGGCTTAATGAGCAGGTGGTGACCTATATCCAAAAGCACTGGCAAGAGGAGAACGGACGCTTTGCCTACTGGGCTGCAGGCGATGCTTATCGGGAGTTGTGTGACCCCATTCAAATAGCGCGCTTAAAGGAAAAAGCCGCGCGATAATCTTAAAGCTTAATGAATTTAAGGAGGGCGCTGCCTTCTTCCGTTTCGCATTCGATGAGGTAGAGGCCCGCTTTGAGTTGGTGTATATCTAGACTTTTTAGCGCCCCATAGCTTGCGACCAGACTGCCATTGATGCTATAGATCCTAGAGCTTAGCAGTTTATTTTCGGGGTCTAATTGAATTTGCAGAACCGAGGCGCTAGGATTAGGCCAAAGGCTTATTAAAAAGCTTTGTGGCTCCAATTGATTGCCCCTTAGAATCTGAGTCCAACAAGAATCTTGCGCATCCAAATAATCACCAATTTCTTGGCTTTGCGCCTGACCACCTAAGACGGATTGCTGCCAGCTCTTGGTGGAAGAGCTAAAGTGAAAGGCATAAGTTAGGCAGAGGCTTTCATTTGTTTCTAGGTTTACATTAGGATGACGCAGTAGACTGCTGCGATTTTGACCAAATGGGTACCTACCCTGTAGGGCTTTCCAATTATAGTAGGCGTTGAATTGAAACTTGCTTAAGGGATATTTAGAGGCTGTCGGCACACCACTAAGACTATCGTTTTGAATCTCCGTTGGTCTTCTCACTTGCTTTTTTCCCCAGCAAAAATAGGAGTTGAGGTAATTGTAAAAATGATCGGCGCCCATCGGGAAATGATTTCGGGGTTGGTAGGCGATGGAACTAGTCTCTTCCGGTGAATGTACCACCGTATGGCTTATCATTTGTTGGTCGGGTACGCTTACAAAAGCACTTTGCCAGGCCCCATTATAAGGGTTCATCGGATAAATGAAGGCATTGTTATTTATGCTATCACAGGCCCTTAAGCGATCCCCAGAAGATTTGTTGTGTAATCTAGCTTCCATGCCTATATGGAGTTCTTCAAGTCGCCGGCCGCGGTTGGTAATTTTGTATTCCACAAACACTGCGCTGTCGCTGGCAATACCATTTTTAGGTAAATGGTAAAGCATGATTAGGCCTTCTATAAGCAAGGAGTCGGGTAGGCCCAGAATACCAGAGATTTCACTTTCATTGCTACGGCGCGCATTGTTGAAGATGGCTAAAAGAGCCGCCTCTCCTTTAATAGAGGGATAGTCGCCCTTATGGGGTTCATAGATGTCATTGTAATTGAGATCCACAAAGGGAGCCAGTAGCCAGGCTTCGCCCTTGGTGGTATCGCCATGCGCCGGCCAGTTTTGTATAACTTCCGGAATGGGATAAAAAGGGTCCTCGTAATTGCGCCGGAAATCACGGATCATGGCTTGGTCTACTTTCCATACACGATTGTAGCGCTGCCGAAAATGCTCATCCCGCTTAAAGCTGATCGGTCCAAAGTTGATATCCCCAGCATCATTAAAAACCCTGGACTTAAGGGCGGTGCCGTCGAAATAGGTTTTGGTCCCTGAATCGACTTCAATCCGGTAACTTAGCCATAGACCGGCATCGGTAACCAGGTGATTTCCTTCAGCTACACTCTGGAAATTTAAGGGGTCTTCGGCCCTTTGCTCCTCCCCGTAAGGGCCATAACTTTGATCGAATAGCCCCCCGCTTGAACTCAGGCCCGCCTGCCAAATGCCATTGTTTAAGATTGCTGTGCTGCGCGGATTATGAAGGGCATCTAAGCGCAGCGTTATTAGTCCGTTGTAATCCTTAAGTCCGTAAAATAGGTTGCTGGCGCCGCGAAAATACTGGCGCATGCTGTAGAGCTTGTAGCCCTCAAGGGTGTCTAATTTTCCGGCTTCGATGCGGACCAATTCTTCTTCTCGATTTAAACCGTATAAGTTTTGGCTACGGTCTTCTTTGAAGTCTTGGAAAATAGCATCAGTGAGTTTTACGAAGCCCGCCTGGGGAGAAAAGCGATAGCTTCCCAC
Source organism: uncultured Flavobacteriales bacterium (assembly GCA_913055685.1). Taxonomy (GTDB): domain Bacteria; phylum Bacteroidota; class Bacteroidia; order Flavobacteriales; family Schleiferiaceae; genus Croceimicrobium. The sequence continues at coordinate 12,177 of CAJXKC010000001.1, read as the reverse complement.
AAAGCCAAGGCTTAAGTACAGTGCTTCTGAGTGGCTGATGAAGAGATTTGTGTAGGTATTACCAACACTAGTCCCTTGTGGTAAGGAGAAGCTTTTCCACTGATCCTTTTCTAAAAGATAAAGGTTACCACGGGACAGAGCGTATACCGAAGCATGAGCGGCATGGAATGCTTTGTAAGTTTTTTCTTGACCTACATCCCAGGGAATGTGTATCGACCCTAAACTATCCTGGTCCCAGATCCAGAGTTTAGAATCTGCCACAAATAATAGACGCTGATCGTCGCTAAAGAGGTAGTTAACTTCGGTGAAGTTTTGGCCGGGCCAAAGGCTGTCACCACGATACGTCTTGCCCTCTTGGTAAAAATAGATCTGATGATTAGCCAAAAACCATACACGATTGTTGAGCCAGAGGCTCCAAATAGGTGCGAGTTTATTGCCTGTTATAGGGTCTTTAGTGGTGATGAACTCCGCTTCATTGCTAAGCGGATTGTATAAGACCCAACCGGAATCCTGTTCGATGAAGGCCAGGCTATCCTGAGCGTGAAAACCGCTACGCCATTCGAGGAAAAGGGGCTGGTCTAATTCGAAATTAGGGTTCCAATGTTCTATCACCTGTCCCGACAAGGAGCAAAGCCCTAAAAGCAAGCTGTATAGCGTGAGGTAAAAGCGAATCAATAAACGGGTTTTTCTGGTTTTAAGACGATGAAGATAAGAAAGGTTGCCTGTTGCGCAAGATGTCTTTAATTTAGAGGCAAAAGCAAAACAATGAAAGTAGGCGTATTACTCCACGGATCCGGAGTGTTTGATGGTACGGAAATTCACGAAGCAGTACTGAGTTTATTGGCTTTGGCCGAAGCGGGGCACGAGTATTTTTGTTTCGCGCCCAATGTAGATCAACATCATGTGGTGAACCACCTCGATGGTTCAGAGATGGCCGAAACGCGTAATGTTTTGGTGGAATCGGCGCGCATTGCCCGCGGCGAAATCAAAGATTTGGCAGAGGTGAAGCCCAGCGATATGGATGCTCTTTTTATGCCTGGTGGTTTTGGCACCGCCAAGAATATTACTAAGTGGGCCTTTAGTGGTCCGGAGGGAAAAATACTGCCAGAAGTAAAGCAACTCATTGTGGGCATGCTGCAAAATAAGAAGCCGATCGTGGCTTTGTGTATGAGTCCGACTACCGTAGCTAAAGCCCTCGAGGGCACTTCCTTCTCGGCCCGCTTATCGGTAGGCTCATCCGCGGAAGCATCGCCCTATGATATCGAGGCTATTTCCGGCGGGATGGAAGCAGCCGGCGCTCAAGCTACCGCGGCTACCATCGAGGAGATCAGTATCGACACCGAGCTTAAAATAATATCGGCTCCCTGTTACATGATGGAGGCTAATATTCTGGAGGTGCGCGATAATATCAAACAAGCGGTTACCGCCCTCACCAAGCTTCAGGCATAATTCCCTCTAAATATCAGGGTCTTCGGCATTTAATGCCTAATTTTGCCCCCTAAATTTTGTAGCATGAGCAGCAGTAAAAAAGCGGCTTTAATCATATTGGATGGCTGGGGTATTGCGAAGAATATCGCCGTATCGGCCATCGACAAAGCAAAGACTCCCTTTGTAGATTCTTTGTACCACGATTATCCTAATACCCGTCTACAAGCCTCGGGCATGGCGGTAGGTTTACCGGAAGGCCAAATGGGTAATTCGGAAGTGGGCCATATGAATTTGGGCGCCGGCCGGGTGGTCTACCAAGACCTGGTGAAGATTAACCTCGCGGTTGAAGACGGTAGTCTGGCCCAAGAAAAGGTCTTGCAGGAAGCCTTTGCCTACGCGAAGGAAAAACAAGTAAAAGTGCATTTCATCGGACTATTGTCGGATGGTGGGGTGCATTCCCATATCAATCACCTTAAAGGTTTATGTACCGCGGCCCATAATGAGGGCTTGGAAAAAGTGTATGTACACGCCTTTACCGATGGTCGCGATACCGACCCCAAAGGTGGTTTGGGCTATGTTGCTGATTTGGAAAAACATATGGCTCAGACTAGTGGGAAGATAGCTTCGGTAATTGGTCGCTATTTTGCCATGGATCGCGATAAGCGTTGGGAGCGGGTGCGCAAGGCCTATGACTTGCTGACCCATGGAAAAGGAGAAGCCTTCCCATCAGCTGCAGCTTGTTTGGAAAAGAACTACGCCGCAGGCACTACCGATGAATTTATCGAACCTGGACTTATCGATAGCGAAGGTCTTATCGAAGCGGGCGATTTAGTGGTGAATTTCAACTTCCGGACTGATCGTGGTCGTCAGATAAGTATGGCCCTTACGCAGCAGGATTTCCCCGAACAGGAAATGAAGAAGTTGGACTTGTACTATGTAACCCTAACCCGTTACGACGATACTTTCCAAGGGGTAAAGGTGGTTTATGAAAAAGACAATCTTAGCGATACTTTGGGTGAGGTGCTTTCTAATGCCAATCGCAGCCAAGTACGAATTGCGGAAACCGAAAAGTATCCCCACGTAACTTTCTTCTTTAGTGGCGGTCGCGAAACGGAATTCCCCGGCGAGCATCGTTTATTGATCAATTCGCCCAAGGTGGCTACCTACGATTTACAGCCGGAGATGTCGGCTTTTGAGGTGCGTGATGCCATAATTGAGGACATGCAAAAGCAAAGTCCCGATTTCATCTGCCTCAATTTTGCTAATCCCGATATGGTGGGGCATACGGGCGTAATGGAAGCAGCGATTAAAGCTTGTGAAACGGTAGATCAATGTCTACAGGCGGTGGTCGAAGAAGGTTTAAAACACGATTACCGCTTTATCATCTTAGCCGACCACGGTAATGCCGATTGCATGCTTAATGATGATGGTACGGTAAATACCGCCCATACTACTCAGCCTGTTCCCTGTTTCTTAGTAGGAAATAATGTGGACGGGACGCCCATGCACGAGGGAGTACTGGGCGATGTAGCGCCTACCATTTTAGATTTAATGGAGGTAGAACAACCGGCGGCGATGACCGGTAAAACGCTCTTAGCATGAATCTAGATTCGAAACTAATCGCCGTTGATTTTGACGGCACCATTGTAGAAGACGCTTATCCGAAAATCGGGAAGCCCATGCCTTTTGCTTTCGACACTTTAAAGATGTTGCAGCGGGATGGACACCGATTAATTCTGTGGACCTATCGCTATGGCCGTAAACTGGATGAGGCCGTAGCCTTTTGCAAAGAACATGGCATTGAGTTTTATGCCGTGAATGCCAGCTATCCCGAAGAAAAGTTCGATGAACGTAAGGCCAGTAGAAAGCTACATGCCGATATGTTTATCGACGACCGTAACTTTGGCGGCTTCCCAGGATGGGGAGAGATATACCATCAAATTGCCGGTGGGGAGGCAGTCACCGGGCCGGAGCAAAAGAAGAAATCCAAGAAACGCTTTTTTAAATTTTAGATGATCAAATTAAAATCGGCCAGCGAGATCGAGAAGTTGCGCGAAGCAGCTTTGGTAGTGAGTAGAACTTTAGGGATGCTGGCGAAAGAAATAAAGCCGGGGGTAAAGCCGGTGGACCTCGACCGCATGGCGGAAGACTATATTCGTCAACAAGGAGCCGAGCCTGGTTTTAAGGGCCTATACGGTTGCCCAAGCACCTTACTGATCTCCAAGAACGAAACGGTGGTACATGGTTTACCTACCGATATTCCATTGCAAGAAGGGGATGTAGTGAGCATCGACTGTGGATCAATTCTCAATGGTTATTACGGTGATCATGCCTATACCTTTGAGGTGGGTGAAGTAGATCCGGCAGTTAAGAAGTTATTGGAAGTCACCAAAGAGAGTTTATACCTCGGAATCGAAGCTTTTAGAGCCGGTAATCGTCTGGGAGATATTGGTTTTGCTATTCAGAAGCATGCTGAGAGTCACGGTTACGGCGTAGTACGCGAATTGGTGGGTCACGGTATCGGTACCAAGCTCCACGAAGACCCGCAGGTTCCCAATTACGGCAAACCCGGTAAGGGCAAGATGTTGAAGAATGGTTTGGTATTGGCCATTGAGCCGATGATTACCATGGGTACTTATCGCGTTAAGCAATTGTCGGACGGTTGGACCATTAATACCGTCGATGGCAAACCCGCTGCTCACTTCGAACACGATGTTGCTTTGGTTGACGGCGAGCCCCAAATTTTGTCTACCTACGATTATATTTACGAGGCTTTAGGAATCAATCCCGATGATTAAATCACTATTCAAGTTCGCCCTCAATACCATTCCCCGTCAGTGGTTAATTCGCCTGAGTTATTTGGCGGCTCCGGTCTTGGCCTTTTTCTATAAAGGCGATCGTTTTGAGGACCCGATTGACGGTCGGAAATACCGCAAATTACTGCCTTATGGCTATAAAGGTCGGCAGCGCGAAAACGCTTTGGCGCCGGCCAGTATGTCTCTGGAACGTCATCGTTTGCTGTGGTTGTATTTAAAGCAGGAAACCGATTTCTTTAGCAAGCAGCAGTCGATGTTGCACGTGGCACCCGAGCAATGTTTTTACGGGCGCTTCCGCAAGATGAAGAACCTCGATTACCTTACGGCGGATTTAGACTCGCCTATAGCGGATGTGAAAATGGATATCCATGATATTCAGTATCCCGATAATCACTTCGACGTAATCTTCTGCAATCACGTACTCGAGCATGTGAATGATGATAAACAATGCATGCGCGAGTTACAGCGCGTGCTTAAGCCTGGCGGTCTGGCAATTATGCAGGTGCCCTTTAAGGCGGGTCAGGAGATAACCGATGAAGATCCGAGTATTACCGACCCCGAAGAGCGCATTCGTCGTTTTGGGCAGTACGATCACGTGCGTCAATATGGCCGTGACTATCCCGAGCGCTTGAAAGAAGCAGGCTTTGAGGTGAAGCCCTACAATACGACCGAGATGCTTAGTGCGGATGAATTAAAGCGCTATGCTTTGATGGAGGGTGAGGTTCTTTATGTTTGTTCGAAGTAGGGAGAGGACGTAAAACGTCCCAAGGAGGAAGAGAGGAAGAGGAGAAGAGAGGAAGAGGTGCGTATTACATCAGCGCCCGCTCGCGAGGCGAGAATTGAGCGCAGGGGTGCAGGGGCGCAGGGAAATGCTTGGTGGAGAGGGTCTCACACGAAGCACACGAAGGACGCGAAGAAAACCTTTCTTTGAAGAGACTTTGCCAAAGAAATACTGCTTGCTTATCCAAGCTACCGGTTGTGTTAGAATTCCTCCCCTTTTGGCCAAAAGGGGAAGAGATTTGTCTATTAGGCATGTATGTCCTTATAATGCATTGGGCTCTGTGTTATTCTAAACTCTGCATCTCTATAGTGAAGCAAAGCCTAATAAACAGTCCCACATCCCACATCTCACATCTCACTTAGCAAGGCCTAGCCCTTCCGTTCGGTATAAATCCTCAAATATTCACGGGCTTCGGCCAGAAGCTCTTCGGCGTCGCTTTCTTTGTAGCCGTTTTCGTCTTCGTTATTGGTGCGTACTTCCTTGATAGGCTCCCAATTGTGGAAATAATACATCTTGTCGGCCTCGCCTTCTTCGCTGCGGGGAGCGGAGCCATTGTCTTCGATTACTGCCAGAACCAATTCAACGCCGTCGAAGTAAAATTCTTCGGTACGTTGGGAGATGCCTTCGTGAGGATAGGTTTTAATCCGGATTACGGCGCCAAGCTCATCGGTGTAATAGTCGATTTTCGACCACTTCTGACGCAGTTTAGCGCGTAGATTTTCCGTGCTGATGGATTCGCCTTGGCCGATGCTTTTCTCAATGGTTTCTTTACGTTCATTGATGCTGCTAACAAGGGCGTCGACATCCAATGTTTCGGCTTCGGTCGCTTCTGCGGCGGCCTCTGCTTCACTGGCTACTGTATTTTCTAGGGCGCTGTCGGCCGCGTTTTGGTCGGTATTACTGGAATTACATGCGGTTGCAAAAGCGATTGCAGCAAGGATACTTAAGGAGGAACTGCTAATTTTCATGCCGGTCTTGTTTGATTAATGTTCGCTCCATATAAACTAGGGGCGCTTATCAAAGATAATAACTTAAAGCTTAGCTTTTAAAAAGGCCGAAAGCTTTAAGAACTTAGAATATAGAATATAGAATATAGAGCTTAGGCTAGGCAGACGATTACCCATCTCGCCAGCGAGATTGCCCCTTTTGGCCAAAAGGGGAGGGGATTTGTCGGTGGGGCGAGGGGAGGAAGAAAACCTTTCTTTGAAGAGACTTTGGGTATAGGGTCTCACACGAACGTAAAACCATGCCGTCGCTATGCTTCGGCAGGCAGGCAGTTCCAAGGGCGAACATGGCAAGCGTGGAGCTAAAATTACTGTCATGCTGCCTGCCACGTTTTACGTGGAGCCTTGTCGAAGCACGGTATAGAAGCACTATGTCTATAAAAATCAAGAAGTCCTTCGACCAGTTCTCCCTTTGGTCGAACGCTCCTTGTAAAACGAGGTAAACAGGATGACAAGGGTTTTTCTTTGAAGCTATTTCATTATATCATGCTGAGCCTAAAAGGTCACAAAGGGTGCTTTGCGCACTTTAGGAGATTTTAACCGATTCCTTTTTCAGAAATTCTTCGAGGCAAGCTTGGTGATCGTCGAGGAAGTCTTCGATTTCCTCAAGGAAGTCAGGTTTTTTTTGCTGCCGGTTAATAGTAAGGTGAATGATAAGGGCATCGCGTTTTGGCGGGTAGCCGGTGGTGAGGGTCCAACAGAGGGCATTGGGACATTCCTTTAGGGCAAAGCGCAGGCCTCCTTTGATTTCGCTGCGTACCAAAGTGAATTCACCCCATAATCCACCAATTTCCACCTGATTCGAATGAAGCTCCCCAATGGGGAAAAATAGGGTGCTGTATGCTTCGAGCTGACTGAGTACCAGTTTCTCTTGCAGTTCGGTCTCGCTGGTCTCTAGGGTGAGGATCCTAAAAAATTCCATGCCTTTATTTTGGCTAAAGGTCGGGGCTAGGGCTGAGCTGGAAAATGAGAAATGTTAGGAAAGAGGAGGAGAGGATGAGGGGTGTTTATTTTGGGGGGGAGGCGGCGGGGAGAATAATTTCAAAGCGAGAGCCCTTACCGCTTTCGCTGTCGATACGCAATTCTCCCTGGTTGAGCTCAAGGTAATTAAGACAAGAGTTGATGCCAAAGCCCGTGCCCATTTCATTTTCGGTGCCTTGAGTACTGATCCATTTAGCGCTTTTGATCGATTCAAGCTGACTGGGGCTCATGCCTACACCATTGTCCTTGATAATCGTGTGCACTTCATTATTACTTCGCTGGGCGTGAATTTCTATTTCGCCACCCTTAGGGGTGAACTTTATCGCATTGTGCAGTAGATTGCGGAATACGAAGGAGTAGCTCTCGGGGTCGGCATAGACCTCATAGGCAATGTCTCCTAAGCGTAACTTCAAGTTTTTACTCTTTAAAGGCGCTTGGTAAAGGTCGAGTAGAGGTAAGATAATGTCTTGGGCAAGGAAAAGGCTACGTTCTACCTTTTCGCCAGTCCGTTGCTTATGCGCCCATTCCAGAACATTATTTAAAAAGTGGATAAGCTTGTCGGTGCGGTCGGAGACCTCGGCTAATATTTCTTTACCCGATTGGCTATCGAGGTCTTCCTTTAGTAAAAGATCCAAGGCTTGCTTCTGACTTGCGAGCGGACTACGAAGGTCGTGGGATAGGAGGGAAAACAATCGCTTATTAATATCGTCGAGCTTGGCTAGTTTCTCATTCTTTTCTTGAATCCTTTTAATGTAACTGCTGATAATAAGAGCAATGGGTAGCGAAACCACAAATGGCGCCCCAATGGCAATGGCCATCCCTACCATAGGTTCCTTCAAATCCAGAAGTACAATTAGAAAACTGTAAATAATTACGGAGGAAGACACCGAAACCAATACAATTACCCAAGGCTTGATAAAATGCTCTTTTCGAAACATAGTACGAAGATATTATTTTGAGTGGGAAAGGGGAAAGAGGAGGAGGGGAAGAGGGGAAAAGAGGATGAGGATCCTCTTCCTCTTTTCCTCTCTGCGCCCCCGTGTCCCTTCCTAAATCTGAGGTCCGAGGATGGAGCCAAGGCCCTCGATGATGGATATCATCTTACCGCAATTGGTAAAGAGGACAATGCCGTAGTTTTTACTTGGGATGAACATGGCGTAGGACTGAAAGACATGGTTGTTGCCGGTGTGGAAATGAAGGGTGAAATTTTCCTTTTGTTTTTGGGCGAAGCCGAGGCCCCAACCGGTCTGACCAATCTGTTTTTTTAGAGGATTGTCGTCCTTGAAGTGTGTATGCTCTTTAAGCATTTCGGTGTGGCTTTCGGGCTGTAAGCCTTTACCTTTAAGCATCCATAAAAGAAAATGGGCGTATTCTACGGCATTGCTGTGCAAACTGGCGTAAGCGAGGTATTCATTGGCGCCCCAAACTCCAAGCTTGGGATTACGGTCTTCGATAGTATCGCCATGGCCGAATACTTTATGATCATAAAAATAATCGCTAAAGGTGTAGCTGGAATGCGCCAAGCCCATAGGCTTTAGAAGCTCGTTGCGCATGCGGGCATTGAAATTAGCGTCGAAGTCTAGATTCATTTGATGAGCCAGCACCCGCGCTAGATATTGATAGGCTTCTCCAGAATAAGCAAAGCCACTGTCGGGCGGAAAGCTGAGGCTGATGGGTTTGCCAAAAGCATGGTTGGGGAAACCACTGCGGTGGCAGAGAACCATTCGGGCGGTAAGGGGTCGGTATAAGTCACGGTAGGCGGAGTCTATATGGGGATGCTCCAAGTAATCGACTAAGGGTTTATCTAAATCAATAAGACCTTGTTCTGCTTTTTGCATCACCCAAAAGGCAAAGAGCGGCTTGGAGAGGGAGGCGGCTTCGAAGATGCTGAGGGAGTCGACCGGATGCTGATTCTCCGCATCGCTGTAGCCGAAGTTTTCACTGAAGACGATCTTATCGTGGTTGATAATAGCCATGGAAAGCGCCGGGACTTGCAGGGCTGCGCGCAGGCTATCGACCTTTGCGTAAAGCTCCGAATAGGGAATAGTGCTTTGATCCCAGCTTGCGATGATTTGACTTTGAGCTGGGCTCCTTTGGACGAAGAGGTTGAGTAGGACGAAAAAGGTCGCAGGGAGGATGGCGGGGTGGTTTTTCATGAGGGGAAGATAAGGAGAAGAGAGGAAGAGGGGAAGAGAAGCTCAGAAGAGGAGGAGCATAGAAGTTCAGTCGAAGAGGGGACGGGAAGGGCGCGAAGGGCGAAAGGAAGAGACCTTGTGGCTAGAGTCTCACACGAACGTAAAACCATGCCTTCGCAATGCTTCGGCAGGCAGGCAGTTCCAAGGGCGAACACGGCGAGCGCGGAGCTAAAATTACTGTCATGCTGAGCTTCTGCCTTCGCTGAAGCTTCGGCAGGCAAGCCTGCGCTCCCTGCACGCCCTGCACCCCTGCCTTCGCTCCACGTTCTGCGTGGAGCGAAGGCGTGCAAAGCAATTGCCCTCCTCTTAAAAATAATAGTTTAGGCTAATTTTAGTGTAGCTTGGGTTGAGGCTGTAACTAAAGCTATCTTCAAAATTGGCACTTTCATCCAATCCGGTGTTGGGATTGTAAACCGTGCTTTTGTAAGTTTCCTCGATGCTGAGGTTTAAATAGCGGATGCCGAACTCGCCGCCCAGGCTAAAGTTTTCATCAAAGAAATACTCGATGCCAAAGCCGATTTCACCGCCCCAGAGGCTGATTCCATCTACGTATTCTTTTAGGGCTTCGTCTTCATCGCCATCAATTTCCTGGGAAACACTAAGGATGGGTTTGGTGATGGCCAAACTCCCGTAGGCTTTTAGCTTATTATGATTCTTGAAGAAGTACTTGAGTCCGACTGAGGGTAGGTAAATCCCGGCGGAACTATTGGCAGTATAGCTGTAATCAACCATTTGCATAAGATCCCAGTCAAATTCTCGACCGGTGGATTCAAGGGCAATATTTCCACGGAGAAACTGGAAGCTCACAAAGGGTACAAAGTTCTCTTTGATTTGGTAGCCAAAATAGGCGCCATTGAGGCTTAGGCCTGGTGAAACACCGAAACTAAATTGGCCGTAAGTAAAATGACTTACAAAGACTAAGGCAAAAGCGATTAATCCTTTTTTCATGGTTAATAGATTAAGGGGTTAATTTGAATTAATAAATCTAAAGGTACCGCTTTTTTAAGGTGTATAGGGGGATGGGAAGAGAAGATGAATTAGCTCAGCGAAATGCCGGGTCCTTTGCGTCTTTGCCTTGTGGTCAATTTGCAGATAGAAAGGTAATGTCTCTTTTCTTAGAACCGTTTAATAAGACCCATTTCTACTGCGATCATATGATGCAGATAAATGCTGCTACCGGCATTTAAGGGGGTGATGGATTGTTGAAGCATTAAACCCAGATTGGTAGACCAGTTATTACTGAGTTTCCAGCGGTAGGCGCCGCCCATCATAAGATTGATCTGATAGACTTTTATACTTTGATCCCTAAAGGTGTCGAATTCATCGTCGACGTTAGGGTTGATAGAACGGGTATGCCGGGCAGTGCTAAGGTAAAAGCTATTCAATATCTGAGCCCTCAAGAGCCAACCCGCTATCTTATCCTGGAAGTAATAGTTGATGCCTAAGGGTAACTCCAAGAATAGGTAACCATCTCTATAGTAGAAATCGTCGGTGGGGATTGCTGGGTCCTTTATCACATTGCCACCTGAACCAATCCATTGATCCGGTATATGGAAATAAGCTTTTTCGCCACGGTCTTGGAAGGCCAGGCCAGTACTGAATTCCCAACGGTCGTTAAGGGAGTAGTGTACTCCACAATTGAGTCCGTAGGTATAGGTCCCGAAATAGGAGACATTGGTTTCAAAAATTTGAATGGAGCTGATTTCTCCATAGCCCAGGTTCACATGTAAACTAGCCGACCAGGGCGACTGGGCCAATAAGCTAGTGCTTAGAAAGCAAAGAATGAGTAGGTAGCGCATGTAAGCAAATTAGGTTAGGACGAAGGTAGGGAATTAGAGGAGAAGAATAGAGGAAGAGAAGAAGAGAAGAGGAGAAGAAAAGAGGAATAGGATCCTCATCCTCTATTCTTCTCATCTTCTCATCCTTTGGTCTCGTCTAGCGAGTTCAAAACTTCAAGTGTCTTATCGTCTCCCCCTTATTAATCAATTGCTTCAAGGAGTCAATACCTACTTGGACGTGGCTTTCGTCGAATTTGCGGGAATTGACCTGATCCTTCTCAAGGGTTTTAACTCCATCGGGGACCATGGGTTGGTCGGTGACCAGTAAGAGGGCTCCGGTAGGGATTTTATTGAAAAAGCCTACCGAAAATAGGGTGGCGGTTTCCATATCAATGGCATAGGCGCGCACCTTGCGGAGGTATTTCTTAAAGTTTTTATCGAATTCCCATACCCGGCGGTTGGTGGTGTATACCGTGCCGGTCCAGTAATTGATGTCGTGGTCGCGAATGGTGGTACTAATGGCTTTTTGCAGGGCAAAAGAGGGCATGGCCGGTACTTCGGGGGGGAAGTAATCATTGGAAGTTCCTTCGCCACGAATGGCACCAATGGGTAATATCATGTCGCCAATCTTATTGCGTTTTTTGAGTCCGCCGCATTTCCCTAAAAACAATACTGCCTTGGGTTTGATGGCGCCTAAGAGATCCATGATGGTCGCGGCATTGGGAGAGCCCATGCCAAAGTTGATGATGCTAATATCGCCGCTGGTGGCGCTGGGCATACTCTTATCCAAACCCTTTACCTCGGTTCCGGTGAGTTCGCTAAAGAGTTTTACATAGTGATCAAAATTGGTGAGTAAAATGTAGTCGCCAAATTCTTCGAGTGGTACGCCGGTGTAGCGCGGAAGCCAGTTGTTTACGATTTCTTGTTTTGTCTTCATTGAGGTTTTTTGGATTTGGAAGATAGCGAAAATGAAGGAAGAGAAGCTCAGAAGCTCAGAAGTTCAGGGGCTCGGAGGGGCAGGGGGTGCAGGGGTGCAGGGAGAGTAGCGTAGGAGGGAGAGGAGAAGAGGGGAAGAGAAGATGAGAGGAGGAGAGGAGGAGCGTATTACCTCAACGCCTGTCCTTTCCTGCTTTTGGTTGTCAGGTTTTACATTTAATTACTGATTAAAGTTAACACTTGTTTTTTATTCCTTTT